>NZ_FQWQ01000009.1 GCF_900129725.1 Chryseolinea serpens
TGGAGATTCCGAGTAACGTGACCACCAATTTCCGGATGAAAGTGACCACCTGATTTCGGGGCAAAGTGACCACCGTTTTCCGGGGCAAATTGACCACCTAAATTGAGCTAAAAATGTATCGAGATCGGTTGACCGAAGGTTGATTGAATGGGCTACTTGAGCCTGACAAAAATCAACCTGCACATGGCCAATAACCCGATCCATATGAGTAAACTCCGACAAGTAATTAAACTGCATTGTCAGGGACAGAGCAAGCTTCAGATCAGCGCAACCACCAGCCTGTCCCGTAATACTGTTAAAAAGTATATCCGGGTATTTTCCGGACTTAAGACGACCTGGGAACAGATTAATCAGCTGCCCGATAAGGAGTTGGATGAACTGTTCTGTAAGGAGCCAGAGGCCATAGTAGACGATCGTCTTGTGCCCCTTCACGAGTTTTTAAAGCAGCAGGAGAAGCGCTTACGACAACGTGGTGTCACCTTGCTACGCTTGTGGGATGAATACCATGGCCAATATCCTGAGGGCTTTAGCAGGACTTCCTTCTATCATCATTATAACCTCTGGAAGAAGCGTGTGCATCCCAGCATGCACATGGCCCACAAGCCCGGAGACAAGATGTTTGTTGATTATACCGGCGAGAAGTTACAAGTGGTCGACCCCGACAGTGGTGAAGTGAAGACAATGGAGGTGTTTGTTTCTATACTTGGGGCCAGTCAACTTACCTATGTGGAAGCGGTAGAGAGCCAGCGTGTAGAGGATTTTATCAGTTGCTGTGAAAACGCGCTGCATTACTTCGGAGGTGCACCGAATGCTATTGTTCCGGATAATCTTAAGTCGGCCGTAATTAAGAGTAATCGTTATGAGCCTAAGCTCAACGAGAACTTTGAAGCCTTCGCTGAATACTACGGTATGGCTGTTCTTCCGGCCCGTGCCTACAAGCCTAAAGACAAGGCATTGGTTGAAGGAGCTGTCAAGATTACCTATATACGCATTTTTGCTTCACTGCCCGATAAACTGGCCACCTCATTGGAAGAACTCAATACGCGGATCAGCGCATTGCTGGCAGTCCATAATCGAACTGCCTTTAAAGGACGGAATTACTCGCGCCAGGAGCAGTTCGATGAGATGGAGCGTGCTGCCCTGCAGCCCTTGCCAGAAAAACGTTTTGAGCTACGTTCCTCCTCGGTAGCGACAGTGATGAAGAACGGGCATGTATGCCTGAGTGTCGACAAGCATTACTACAGTGTACCGTATGGCTATATCAGCAAAAAAGTGCGTATGCTATACAGCAAATCCAAGGTCGAGATCTTCTATAAATATGAACGCATTGCTGTGCACGAGCGCGTCCGCAGCGCGCATAATTATACCACTGACCCCACTCATATGGCCACCCAACACCAGGTGCTGGCTGAGTGGAACCCGGATTACTTCTTAAGTCAGGCCCGCAGTATCGGCAACGATGTCGAGTATTATATCGCTCAGGTTCTCAACAAAAAGCCTCACCCGGAGCAAGCCTATAAATCCTGCCAAGGGATATTGTCTTTCGGTAAACGTGTTGGTCATCAGCGATTGATCAAAGCCTGTCAGCGTGCCCATGCCTATGGGCTATACGGCTTCCGAGCCATCGATGATATCCTTACTCGCGGACTTGATCTCGTTGACCTGGAAGAAGATCGACAGCTGCCCATGCCCAAGCATGAAAACATACGCGGTAAAAACTACTATCAATAACCAATGTTAAACTTTAATCCCACAACACCATGAATGAACAGACAATGGAAAAAATGAAAACAATGAAGTTGCACGGTATGGTGCGAGCCTTCCGTACAAGCCTGGAATCTGGAAGCGCAGACAAGTCGACCGCCGATGAGCTACTATCTATGCTCGTCGACTCCGAATGGGATGAGCGTTACAATAGAAAACTCAATCGTAACGTAAAGAATGCCCGATTCCGTTACAAAGCCGCCGTCGAGCAAATCAACTTCGATACTGCCAGAGATCTCAACAAGAACCATATTCTGCGATTGGCAGACTGCGAGTTTATTGATAAAAAGGAGAACATATTGATCACCGGCAGTACAGGCATCGGCAAGAGTTATATTGCTTCCGCGCTCGGCCACCAGGCTTGTTCATTGGGTTACAAAGTGTTGTATGAGCATACCTCCAAGTTATTTGCACGATTGAAAATGGGCAAAGCAGACGGTACATATCTGAAGGAAGTCACCAAGATGGAAAAGCAGGAACTGCTTATTATCGATGACTTTGGCATCCAGCCATTAGACCAGCAAAGCAGGACAATCCTGATGGAGATCATTGAAGACCGGCACGGGAAGCGCTCCACCATCTTTACCTCGCAGGTTCCGGTAAATAACTGGCACGAGGTCATTGGTGAACAAACGATAGCCGATGCTATTCTGGATCGCATCATCCATGACGCTCACCGACTTGAACTCAAGGGAGAATCCATGAGAAAGAAAAGAACTATCTTAACGGAAGATTTAACTGAAAACCAAAACTAAAACTCCGGCCATTATTAACCGAAAAACCGATACTGATCAAACCTCAATTTACCAGTTAACTTTGGGTGGTCACTTTGCCTCGGAAATTGGTGGTCAGCTTGCTCGGAATTTCCAC
>NZ_FQWQ01000007.1 GCF_900129725.1 Chryseolinea serpens
GGTCAATTTGCCCCGGAAAACGGTGGTCACTTTGCCCCGAAATCAGGTGGTCACTTTCATCCGGAAATTGGTGGTCACGTTACTCGGAATCTCCAGCCACCACTGAATTTGAGATTGTCCGCTTAACGGCAAGTATGTCGCGGTTGTAATTAAGCGGTGTAGAACGTAGTTATGCGATTGGGTGGCTTGATACATTTCTGGCACCAAAATTTCCGCTATATTTAAAATATATCTGCTTTTAAATACGGCATCTTAGATGAGAAGGGAACGGCTTGGGGTCTATCCTTTGGGTGGAGTTCTTCGAAAAGGACAAAGGTACAATTATAGTAGAAAGTAAATAGGGAAATGTAGTATGTTCATTAGTGAATCCGAAAGTGTGATCTATAATTAACAAACAAGAAACCCGGAATCTATGAAGTTCCAACAGTTTCAATTGGTGTGCTCGCTTATTTTATTTTCTTGTAGGATTACGTCAGCGCAGTCCACAGTCGAGAAGGTAAAATTCTCGAGAATTGAAGTGGGTTCTGGGCTTTCCAATTCCAATGTTACTTGTATCCTTCAGGATTCAAAGGGATTTCTTTGGTTCGGTACGCAAGACGGATTGAATAAGTTTGATGGATATAACTTCAAAGTTTACCGAAATAATCCAGATGACACCTGCAGCTTATTAACAAATGCAATTAACTGCGTTTTTGAGGACAGCCAAAAAAAAATTTGGGTAAGCACACGCAGTGGTGGCTTACAATATTATGACAATAAACTGGATCGATTTTACAGGATCAGTGAGTTTTCTACGAATGCCCATATCCTTCAAATTACTGAAGATGATAATAATAATCTCTGGATAACAGGCAGCAGATATCTTGATGCTTTTGTAGCACAGCTGGATCGGAGCACTGGGAAATGGAAAAGTTTTATTCTATTCCCATCTAAAGAACCAATTGAATCGCTTCTAAGAGAATCAGAAGATGAATTTTGGATAGGGGTAAGACGGGGAGGATTTTTAAAATGGAACAAAAAGGCCAATACTGTTAAACGATATCTGCATGACCCTGAAAATTCAAAAAGCGCAGTCTGTTTTGATATTCACCAAATTCTTAAGGATACCAAAGGTAACCTCTGGATTGCGTCAAGTGAGGGACTAAGTAAATTTGAAATTAAAAACGAAGAATTTACCAATTTCACGGCAAATCCTTCCAATCCTGGAAGTCTTCTTTTTAATCCGATTAGACAAATGGCTTGGGCTAATGGTCATTTATTGCTGACAACAGAAAACGGAGGACTAAGCAGGATGGACACTACCACCAATCAGTTCACCAATTTTTTATTTGACAAAAATGATCCGTATTCACTGAGTGATAATTCCGTGTGGTCTGTTTATTGTGATCATCAGAACCGAATCTGGACAGGTACTTTTTCAAAGGGATTGTGCGTAATAGACAAATTGCAAAACAAATTTTCTCAACTCGATATCGTCCTCGAAAATGATATAGTAAACGCTATTTATCAAGATCATAAAGAAAGGCTCTGGATTGGTACTGAAGGAGGTATTGTACTTAAGGATAGGAACAGAGTGAAATATTACAAACATGAGCCTAATCAAAAAGGCAGCCTCAGCAGTAATCCAATATTGTCTATCTATGAGGATAGCCAAAATCGAATATGGTTTGGGACATGGGCAGGTGGTCTAAATAGATACGATGAAAAAACGGATCGTTTTGTTAGTTATTTACCCAATGAGAAAAACTTAAAGAGTCTTTCTGATCCTAATGTATATTCCATTTGGGAATATTCCAAAACAAAGGAATTATTGGTAGGCAGTTATAAAGGGTTAAATATTTTGACAGATGAAAAAAACGGAAGTTTTGAGAGCTATAAAGAGAAGGAGAATGGAGCAAACAACTATATCAGAAGTATTTATGAAGATAGTAACGGCAACGTATGGTTGGGCACCATCGAAGAACTCGATTTATTTGATATAAAGAACAAAAAAATCATCCGTTTCGATTCAAGAACAAATAAGAAAGAAATCAAAACTAGCGAAATCGTAAATTGTATTTTGGAAGATAAAAAAAAGAGGCTCTGGGTTGCAACAACAGCAGGGCTGGAAATGATCATCGGTAAAAAATTCATTAAACGCTTTACTACTAAAGACGGATTGCCTAATAATATTGTCAATGGCATATTAGAAGACAGCAAAGGGAATCTCTGGTTGAGCACCACCGAAGGAATCTCCAAATTCAATCCCGACAACAAAACAATTCAGAATTATAATGTAAGTGATGGATTGTATGGCAACGAATTTAAACCCAATGCCTGTTTCAAAAGCAAAGACGGATTATTTTTTTTCGGAGGTAAAGGCGTAAATGTATTTGATCCTGATAGTATCCAGCAGAATCCGTATGTCCCGCCTGTTTATATCACTGATTTCAAGATTTTTAATAAATCCGTAACAATAGGGGAAAGGGACTCATTGCTTAAAAGTCATATTGGTGAGACTCAGGAGATATATCTGCCATACAAGTACAATGTTTTTAGTTTGGAATTTGCAGCTCTTAACTTTTCATCAAGCAACAAAAATAAGTATGCCTTTAAATTGGAGGGCTTTGAAAGTGATTGGAATTATGTGGAAAATCAGCGTTCAGCTACATTCACTAACCTGGATGCAGGAACGTATACATTCCGAGTTAAGGCAAGCAACAACGATGGCCTTTGGAATGAGAAGGGGGCTTCTTTGATCATTCATATTTTACCTCCCTTCTGGAAGACGTCGTGGTTCAGAACGATGGTGGGTCTTTTAATGGTAGGTTTAGCTATTGGTTATTATAAAGTAAGAGTACACGCGATCAAACAGCAAAATAAAAAACTTGAAAGCCTTGTCGCAAAAAGGACTGAGGAACTTGAACATACAAATGAGGTACTCATTCATCGTGACGAAGAAATTCAGACTCAGAACAATGAGCTTTTTAATCAACGAGAAGAACTAGCATCTCAAAATGAGCAACTTCAATCCGCACGACAAGTTATCGAAAAGCAGAATAATGAAATTATACTTCGTAACGAATCTCTAGAGGAAGAGATAAAGGACAGGACTAAAGATTTGGTGGGATATAATCAGCAGCTGGAACAGTTTGCTTTTATCACCGCCCATAACCTCCGTGCGCCGGTTGCACGCATTTTAGGCTTGGGCAATGTTTTGGAATTTGCATGTAAGAGTTATGACGACGAGAGATTGATTACCGGCAAGCTCATTTTTGCAACAAAGGAATTAGACACTGTAGTAAAAGATTTGGGTGCCATTTTGGAGTTGAGGAAAAATAACACATCCCTCATCACAGAGGTAAGTCTGCAGGAAGAGTTGAGATTGGTAAAAGAGAATTTAGAAAAAGAAATTTTGGAAACTAATGCAGAGATCAAAGAGGAATTTTCAAAGGCACCTTTGCTTCGTACTTTAAAACCTTACCTGGATAGTATCCTTATTAATTTAATTGGTAATGCTATTAAATATCGGCACCTGGATAGACGACCGCTGATTCAGATTAAATCAGAAGTTGTTGAAAATCAAATTTGTCTAACAGTAAGCGATAATGGTATAGGTATGGATCTGTCGGCCTACAGGGAAAAATTATTCACTTTGTACGGCCGTTTTCATGATCATGTGGAGGGCAAGGGCATGGGGCTTTATCTGGTAAAGACTCAAGTAGCCGCGTTAGGCGGAAAAATAGAAGTTGAAAGTGAAGTAGACTGCGGAACGACTTTCAGGATTTTCTTTCTAAATCGAAATCTGGGGTAGATGAACCATACTATCTTGCTGAACCGAGTACTTAACTAAAAGAGTGATCGACCCTGAGGCTTGGGATAGTGACAAGGAAAAAGTTGTCGACACCCACCCAGGCTTTTATCGCGGTGGTAGCGGCGCTGATGCTCACGCTGGCCACCATCGGCTTCCAGCCCATCAAGGCCGCCATGCCAGTCCGGCGACAAGTTTGAAGTCGGAGTAACACATATAATCTTCCTTGCAGATATAGATCAGATTCCCAAAATTACACTAATATTAGTCCTGTCATCCTGGTTAGTGAGATTATTTGGTGACCTACAACCTATGATTACTTTTATCCTCGTTACTATCTTGTAAAAAATGACTACTTACCGAAACGCAAAAAAAATTCAAACATGACAACCATTGATTCTTCAATATTTATTGAGACAACTTTCAAGAGCCCTGTAGAAAAAATATGGGAAGCCTGGACAAACCCAAACCTAATAATGAAATGGTTTGGATCCGATCCGAAAGGAAAAGGCTTGAGCGCTAAGCTTGATGTGCGAGTAGGAGGCTACTTTGAAATAACATTTCAAGACTCCGATCTGACAGAGCATACGTGCAGTGGAATTTATGACGAGGTACAAGTTTTAAATAAATTAACTTTTAGTTGGCGATGGAAAAATGAACCAGGTGACGAGTCTTTTGTCGTTTTGTCACTAGCTCCAGAGGGCAAATCAACGAGAATGCAGTTCCAGCATAAGAATCTCAGTAGTGGTTCAAAACACGACTATGCAAAGGGATGGCAAAATACATTTTCAAAACCTGAAAGCCTGGTAGAGGCGGGATGATCCAGATAAGCATTATTGTGGAAGACAGGTGTATGAGGTGATACGCCTATATGAAAGCCGGGAGTGGTCAATGCGGTGACAAATAACCAGACAGATAGATAAAGCCCATACTTTTCGGGACGGTTTCCATAAGCCACAATGCCTCATTAATGTGACTCCTGCAGGTATATTTTTCTAAAATGCTGTAGGTGGAGATTCCAACCCCTTGATCACTTTATTCCGTGAGGGCGTTATCACCGCGAGGTATGCAAGCATAGGCTGGCTTTTATTTGACATAAGTTCAAGTAATCAAAATCAAAGGTGGTCAGTTCTTCACGGAATGGATTGTCTGGCAGCACGGAATGTTGCGTTCATGGGCCCTCGAAAATAAAATGTCAACTGCTTCGCAATCCCCAAGATGCGAATAAAATGTCGGTGGCATAATCAGGCGTGTAAATTCATCTCCATGTTATGATCGGAATTGCCTCAAATGAGAGCAGATAGCCAGTACCCAGTGCATGCAGGACTACAAGCACTATTGGAATATACAGCTGGTTTTTGGCAAATGTCTGTTTCGGTAAATAGCAACCCCTGACATCATGACGGTTGGTATTATCAAAACGGATATTAAAGTGATGGCGAATGATATCGCACTTGGAGCGGCTATGTTGTTATCGTAGTCAGCAAAGCCAAGCTTCAACATTATTAAAAGTGCGAGATACAAGGCTGATGTGAGGGTGGGAAAATTATAGACGCTAAATGACTTGCCAGATCCAGTTGATTTAAAGAAGTGCAGAAAGCGGTGGCAGACCCAAAATACGATACTTGCTAGTCCGGAAATAATCCACAAAACAAGAAGCGTTAACTGTATGACAACGACACTTCCAGGTATTTTTTTCATCACAAGATTGTCAAAATAAAGCACCTGTCCAGCCAGTGGATCAATGATTTTGACCATACCGACCTTGCTGGTACCTGCTACTACGAATGTTGAGTCGGAACTTGCTAGATATTTTTGTTTTTGTTCCGGCGTGAATATCCAGGACTTTGTTACGACGTTTTCAACGCGTTCCACTCGTTCAATTCCTATTAGATAATCCATAAAAAGCATGCTTTGATTTCTCGGATTGATGGACACGTAATAACCATCGTCAAATGTGAATATTGTATTAGGTGGGGTAAAAGTGGACGTACTATCTTTCCTAAGCGAGCCGACTTCAAAATCCCGAATTAACTGCGAAATTCTAACGAATGCCTCTGGTTTCGAGGCATTGATGAAGATAACATGTCCAATGCCATGCTCAGGCAGATAGGCTACTTCACAGAGACCACCATCCAACGTGCCGCCATGGCCATGGTATACAAACCCCTTATATAAAGTTGTTTCGTTACCAAGGCCATAGCCCAACTGCAATCCTACACGCGCAGCAGCCGTTCCTTGTGGCACTTCCATTTTCCTAACTACTTCGTCAGACAGCAACTCATCGCCTTTAAAAGTGCCTCTATTGAGAAGGAATTCGATCAAGTTCGCCATATCGTTGGGTGTCGAATTCATTGCACCTGCCGCCCGATAAATGACGTTTCGGTAAGGAAGTACACGGAGGTTTCGGTCGTACTGAACAGCCGCATATTGCCTAAAGAGGATGTCATTATAAAATGTCGTCCTTGTCATCCTTAAGGGCTGTAGAATTTTCAGAGTAGCATACTCTTCAAAGGTTACCCCGGAAATTTTTTCAACCAGATAGGCCGCCACTCCATAGCCGGAGTTTGAATATGCTTTTCTTGTTCCCGGAACCCAGCGACACACCCGCGAGTGGGGATGAAAGTCAAGTGCAATTTTCAACGGGATGGGAACTGAATCGTTATGTGCGATTTCTGGTGAATGGATGTCGTCCCACCCGGTAGTATGACTTAATAAATGAATAATCTTCACCGGATTCGAATTCTCCCATGCATTCTGAAACTTGACCTCGGGAGCAATGCTGTGTAGCTCATCCTGTAGACTCAACTTTCCTTCGCGCTCAAGTTCAAGAACACAAAGTGTAGTGATCATTTTAGACACGGAGGCGCAACGAAAAATCGTGCCTTCGTTGGCATCGATATTTTTCCCGACATCAGCTTTTCCGAATCCCTGCGAGAATATTTTTCCCGATCTTGTAACAATAGCTATTCCGCCTCCCGGTGTTCCGGTTTCTTTCAGGATTGTCGAGATTTCTACTTTAAGCTGTTGTAGTTTACTATCGGGAGTGGGCTCGAGTCGTTGTCCGTGCAGCGTTGTTATTTGCCATAGATTGAAAAAAAGTAGGAATATTACCGGTAAGAGCACAACCTTTCGTATCATACTGACAAGACGTGGAGAGCCATTAAAATGTTACGATAAAAAACGTTGATTATATCAAGCTGAGTGACAGGGGAAGTACTCGCGGCGATTCCCGAAATGGAATGGATGATATTGATGGTAGGGATTAGCTAGCGGAGTAGTGGGCGCAAAATCATATGGTCAACTGCCGGGGAACCCGCGTTTGGATTCGAAGGGAGCTGGCTAACTAACGGGGCCAGCCAAGCGGCTTTTCGGAGCCTTTAATATAGTCAAGACCTCCCTGGACCCATTTCTTCTACCTTATCCCTTACAAATCGTGCTACTGTGGTTATAAATGTCCGTGCTACAATTTACAAGGGATAGTGGTAAACCAGTGAGTGCATCCGTAAAGCGCCAGCCGTTGATAGCTGAAGATTCTATTTCAAAGCAGTATTCACTGTTTGACTATCCACGAATTGCTCAAAGCTGATTATTTTGCCATCCTTCAATTTCCAAAGGTGCGCTACCCTGGCTTGAATTGGTTTGCCAGTTTGTTTATAAATGCCGGAATAGGTTCCATACGCGACCACCTTGTCTCCGTCGGCTACATAGCCTTCTGGGGTAAATTTGTAGTCAATCCACTCGTTGCCTAAACGACTAAATACGTTCTTGGTTATTTCGTCTAATCCGATGTAGGTGCCAGCATAAGGAAAACCTTTGGCTTCTGTCCAGGAAATATTTTTTGAAACATGGTTCGCCAGATTTCTACCGTTTTCTTCTGAATTTTTTCCTTCGTAAGTGCTTTTTATGATTTCAAGATTTGTCATAGTCGTATGGTTTGAAGAACAGCTTGACAGTGTAACCGTCGCTGCCAAGCTGAGAATCAATTGTTTTACCATTTCATTTCCCCTGTGTTTACTTTCGCGCCTATCTGCAAGGCGATTTCAAAAGTTAGCGTAGGATATTTCGCTTTCAACGCGGCGATTAGGGATTCTGAAGTTTTATTCGTTTTCAAAGCCTCTTCATAAAATTGGAGATAACGCTTTGTGTGTCTTACTGCCGATAGATCAAATGCCGATTCAGATTTGGCATGGGCAGGAATTACGATAACGGGATGCAATGATTCAATTTTATCCAGTACTGAAATCCACGTATTGCGCGCTTCTGTGCTTTGAGCATCGGCCATCCATAAGTGGAAGGTATTGCCAAAAACATTAATGCCACCTATTACCGCTTTTATGGAGGGAATCCATACGAAGGTTTTTGTCGGAAACTCTTCCAAACCGGCCACCTCTATTTTTTGACCTTCCAATTGAATGCTATTTCCTGGCAGTACCTGGGGTAAAACGGCGTTGGAGGTTATAGCTTTACCCAACCGGCCGCCCCAAACATCTAGTTTCTTTTGGGCAGTGGCTTTAATGTGTTCTATTGTTGCAGGTGACGCATAGGCGGTTACTTCCGGAAAATATCTTTTGAATACTTCCAGTCCGAAGTAAAAATCGGGGTCACCATGACTTACATAGATAGTTGTAAGTTTTTTGCCAGAGTTCTTAATTTTTTGAGCCACAGTCTCTGCATCCGCCAAAGTGAATTGGGCATCAATGAGTACAGCCTCCGTTTTGCCAGAAATGATTACTGACGCGACGCCAAAACTGTTTTCCGAGGCATTGAATACGTCGAGTGTTAATGTTTCTGTTTCGATTCTTTTGAAATTTTGAGCTTGTGTTTCCATATTCGATGAAATTAGGATTGCTAATAAAAAGGCAAAAATTGGTTTCATTTTTGTCATGGTAAGATGATGACGATGCAAAGGTGACATCATCCAATCCCCAGGAACATTGAACAAGTTCAATAAATGAAAGGCGGAATTACTTTTTTATGGAAAGCTTCTTCCTGATTTTACTCAGAAATTCGTGACTGATGCCTAAATACGCTGCAATCTGGATATTGGAAAGCCGTTGAGCCAACGAGGAATATTTCTCGGAAAAATCGATGTAACGTTGATCTGCAGTTTTGCCCAAGTAGTCAATCATTCGCCTTTGCAGGGCTACATGTGTTTTTTGGGTCATAATCCTGAATAGCTTTTCTATGGCGGGAATACTTTCGTAGGCAAGGTCTTTATCTTGTTTCGAGATCAATAATATTTCACTGTCTTCAAGAGCTTCTATAAATAATTGTGATGGCCTTTGATTGGTAAAACTGTCGATGTCGGTAATCCACCAATCTTCCATGGCAAAGTAAAGTACTTGCTCAAATCCATTTTGGTCAAGGTGGTAGACTCGAAAGAGGCCTTTCGTCACAAACGCTTCAAACGTGCAGGTGTCACCTTCCTGAAGTATGAACTGCTTTTTTCTAACAAATTGAGGCTTAAAGAAATTGCAAAACTGTTCGGTCTCCCTATCCGAGAGGGCAACATGTTTTGCTATGTTTTGGTGAAGAAGGGTTGTCATGTTGGCAATTGATAGTAAGCGCGTTGGGTAAAGGTAACAAAAATGGAAATCGACTAATGTGAGATAAAACAGGAATTGTTTCTAAATCGGATTATAAGCTCATTTATTGAACTAGTTCAATGTTTTTGGCTTGGGTTTGCTGCTTGTTTGTATTGTTTAAAAAGAAACCAGATATGGGAATATTGGGACGTTATTCGAGCTGCTCCTGAGACTTCTGAGAATTTACATCCGATGTTTTAAGTATTGGTAATCTTATGATGTTTCGAAAACCCTTACAGGCTATGGTTTAACATATAGACTAGGAAAAAAGTAATTATGGACAGAAAAAAATTTCTAACAAATGGTTTCTTAGGCTTAGGGGCAATTGCAGCGTTACCCACCGCAATCACTTCTTGTTCAGGGGACGATAAAGTCGATACGGCTACCCCTGCAAATGGTGGTGGCAACAACTCAAGTGACTGCGTGATTTCGCCGACAGAAACTGTGGGACCTTTTCCTATCCGTACCCCTGCACAGTATGTTCGGGCTAGTATTTTTGGCGACAGAACGGGCATCCCCCTTTTGATGACCCTAACCATACAAGACCAGAGTAGTGATTGCTCGCCACTTGCAGGAGTATTAGTGGACATTTGGCAATGTGATAAAGATGGTAATTATTCTCAGTACGGTGGCAATCAATTGCAAACTGCCAATTATAACAACCAGAATTTTCTTCGTGGCAGACAAACTACAGACGCTAACGGACAGGTATCATTCATTAGTATTTTTCCGGGCTGGTATCCGGGGAGAGCTCCCCATATCCATGTTGAAGTTCTTACGACAAGTGGTACCTCCCTTTTGGTAACACAAATTGCTTTTCCTATTTCTGTATATTCGGCGGTTTATGCAACCAATGGCTATAATGGAGCCCCCGATAGGTCAAACGCACAAGACAGCATTTTTTCAGATAGTTTGAGCAGAAATATGGCAGATAGTGTTACTGGGAATATTGTCGATGGGTATACACTGTTCAAAACAATTACAGTAGGATAAATATTCAATTGCGACTTTTGTCTGCGGTTCGAATGTAAGAAAGGAATGACGTGTCTTTGTTGAAATGACGCATGATGCAAGTATTCCCCTGGCTGTATTTATGTCTTTAAGTGTTGGATAGCCGAAGTTCCTAAGCTTTTCGTGATGTTGCATTGGAGCCACTCCAAAATCGATACACTCATCGCGATTAAAAACATCCCGTAAAGAGCGTCTTCGGCAGGAATCGTTCCTATTCTTATACCCAGATTTTCGGCGTTATTATACCACACAACGGGCTCCTCTATCCAGGTGCCAGTGAGAATTCCGTTTACAATAAAAAAGGGAATAAGGGTTAGGAAATAGGAGAAGTAGAATCTTCCTAAAAAATTAACCTTCCATATAAATTGAAGCGTAAACAGGTATGCTGCAAGTCCCAACAAGGCAGTGGACGTGTACCACCGATCAGTATTCAAAAAACCAATCACCAAGCAGACGAGAACGATCGTTGACGAAATGGCCTTTTGGGAAGACCCCAGATAATCTTTTTTAACCAGGTAATTCGACGCTACGTATATGAATAGCGATGCGTAAGGGATGCAAATGAAAAATAGAATTTCCTCAATAGGTAAGCTTCCGAGATATACTCCGGATAGATATTTTTCGTTGAAGCCCCAAACACCTTTCTGCGTGAACCATTCATCCCAGAGGATAAAAATTGTACCCGGAATTAAGATCGCAACCCACAGATTTCTCCACTTCTTCGAAAAATTTGCTTTTGAATAAAAGCTGAAGAGAACTGGAAACAAAATCGTGAGAAAATCAATTGTAAGGTACAGGTATTTTGAATTCAACATCATTGTGTTTCTTGACGTTCTTTTTTATAGGTGAATTGTTTGGGGGCATACTTTTTTGGGGCAATCAGGAAACCAAATGCCTCACAGCCTTCTTTGGTATGCTTGCCATGATGTATATAGTGCGCGTTAATCATGCGCTGTAGATAGCTGCTTCTTTTTTTGGGTCTCCATTTGATTCGCTGATGTACAATTACATCGTGAAAAATGATATAAAATACCCCATAAAAAAAGACTCCAACCCCTACCGCAATTCCGTACGGGCTGTAGATGACTAAACTGAAATAGTAAAGCAAACCAATGGATGGTAAACTGAAGACTACTACAAACCAGTCATTTTTTTCAAGGACTTGCTGGTGAATGGTATGATGGGATTTATGCCATGTCCATAGAAATCCATGCATGATGTGTTTATGTGTAAACCATGCAACGAACTCCCAAAACAGAAATGTTCCGATAACGATGCAGAAGCAAATAGAGAGCGTGACAGCATTCATCAGGCCTTGGTAAAATATTGACTGAGGATGTTAAAGCGGTATTCAAAAATACCTCTCACTTCCTGGGCAACAAAGAGATAATTGGCTAGCCTCCCGATAAGTCCAAAGGGTACCGCATATTCGAGTTCATCGATCATTTCAACCCCTCCATTTACTTCCTTAAATGAGTGTTTATGTGCCCAGTACGCGTATGGACCTTTTTTCTGAATGTCAACAAATGATTCGCTTTCCAATACCTCAATTATTTCTGTTTCCCAATACATTCTAACAAAGGGAAGGACAGTGATCTTGTATCTTATAATTTGACCGATGTGCATTTTATTTCCACCAGACATCGACAGAATTTTAAAGTTTAGTCGCTTCGGGGTAATGTCCGCCAAGTTTTTGGGAGAGGAGAAAAAATCCCAAGCTTGCTGCCTGTTGATGGGAAGAAATTGTTTGAAGGTTAATTTATACATTCTCTCATTTTTTATGCTATGTCAATGCGTTACTTGACCCGAATCTTCGATCATATTGTGGCGTGAGCGCGAATTTCACGGTTCAGAATATTTTGAAGTTCTGGACGATTCAGGATCAAACTAAACCAGTATGTATAGGCCTCCGGGTTTTGAAGCATGTCTTTCTTTACAGCCGCAGGTTCTGCATATTTCCAACGCTCCACTTCAACGCTATTGATAATGGGTTCACCATTGAATTGCCCGATGTAGACGTGGTCTAATTCATGTTCAATCAGGTTATTGGAAAGCTCAACATGGTATATGAACTTGAATAAATACTCCGGTTGGAGATCAATTCCCATTTCTTCCATCAACCTTCTTTTGATTGCGGTTTCCATGGTCTCACCCGGTTTTGGGTGACTGCAGCACGTGTTAGTCCAAAGCCCTGCACTATGGTACTTAAAGGCTGACCGTTTTTGAAGAAGGATTTCTCCCTTTGAATTGAAAAGCAGCACGGAAAAAGCACGATGGAGGGCGCCTTTTATGTGGGCTTCCATTTTATCCATGGTGCCGAATTCATTATCCCTTTCATCTACCAATATCACGTGGTCCATTACAGCAAATTTAGTTGATACTTAAAGTAGGAATAGGCCAGTAGTCTCGCCTTGTGCCTATTGTGAATTCTTATGCGACTCTGAAGCATTTGTTGAGATGGTGTATTTCTTATTTTTTCGAAGAGGGCAAGATAATACATGTATGCCACGTACACGCCAAAACGCGCGGAGCGCGGCAGTTGCCTGATACCGGTGTATCCATCACGGAAATCAGCTTCAATACTGTCTTCAATATTTTTTTTGCTGTTTTCATCAAAATGATTCATTTCGATGCCCGGAAAATAGGTCCGGCCCATGCCTGCAAAATCTGCATTTAAATCGCGTAGAAAATTAATTTTTTGAAAGGCTGAGCCTAGGCTCATGGCGTGCGGTTTTAGTTTTTGAAACAAATCATTATCACCGTTACAGAATACATGCAGGCACATCAAACCAACTACCTCAGCCGAGCCAAGGATGTATTCTTTAAACCCCGTCGCGTCATATTCTTTTGCGCATAGATCCATTTCCATGCTATGAAGGAAAAGGTCAATTAACTCTTTGTCGATTTTGAATTGATTTGCGGTTGCCTGGAAACTGTTCAGGATTGGATTCAAACTTATTTTTTCTTCAAGAGCACAGTAAGTATCTTGCTTAAACCGGTCAAGGAGCTCCTTTTTATTATAGTCATGAAATGTGTCTACGATTTCATCGGCAAACCTAACAAACCCGTAAATAGAATAAATTGGATCCCTGAGTTCGTTCTTTAAACAACTGATACCAATGGAAAAGGACGTACTGTAACACCGCGTTACGAGACGACTGCATTGAATTGAAACATTATCGTATAAAGCTTTCATACGGCTGCAGGTTCTGTTAGGCTGATTGAGTTATGCTGACGGATCAATTCGCGGGCGGCAATCTCTCCCGAAATAAGCGCCGGAGGCACTCCAGGACCTGGGACTGTTAACTGTCCGGCGTAAAACAAGTTCGAGATCTTCTTGTTCACGATGGATGGTTTTAAGTGAGCTGTTTGCATCATGGTGTTTGCGAGGCCATATGCATTTCCTTTAAACGCATTATAGTCAGTAATAAAATCAAGGTGCGCATAACTTTTAGTAAAAGTTATGCTCTGCCGAATGGGTTGTCCTGTCAGCTTTTCGAGTCTAGTGATCGTCAGATCGTAATACTTTTTGCGTATCTCTTCGTTGTCCTGTAATCCTGGTGCAACCGGGATTAGTATGAAAACATTTTCGTGCCCAGGAGGCGCAACAGTCGGGTCGCTTTTAGAGGGACAACAGACATAGAACAGCGGATTTGTCGGCCATGATGGTTCTTCGAAAATCTCTTTTGTATGTAATGAAAAATCCTGATCAAAAAAGAGATTGTGGTGCAACAAGTTTTTTAGAGATTTGTTCACTCCAAGATAAAACACCAGGCTGGATGGGGCCATGAGCCGTTTTTGCCAATATGCTTCATCGTATCTGCGATGAGAAGCCGCTATCAAATGCTGCTCAACATGGTGATAATCTGCTGACGCAACGACGTAGTGGAAATTCTCTACTTCTTCGTTTACTCTTAAGCCGGTGGCCTGTTTGCCAGAAACAATAATTTGCTGGACAGCGCTGTTGAATTTAAATTTAACTCCCAGCGATGATGCAAGCGTGACCATAGCCTCAATAATTTTGGACATGCCGCCCTGCGGATACCACGTACCAAGTGCTATATCCGCGTAATTCATGAGGCTGTAAAGTGCGGGAGTTTTTTGCGGCGAAGCGCCTAGAAACAATACCGGAAACTCAAGAAGATGGATGAGGTGAGGATGCTTGAAAAATTTGCGAATGTAGGACGACATCGATTGAAAAACATGGAGTTTAAAAACGCCCTTCAGTAACCCGATATCCATTAGTTCCATCATAGACAGTCCGGGGTTGTACACTAAATGGTGCACACCTATTTCATACTTGTATTTAGCTTCCTCGATGAATTTCAGTAGGTTCTTGCTGCTTCCAGGTTCTAACTGTTCGAACACCTCGCTAACACCGTCGATGCCAGCCGGCATATCAAGAAAATTGTTCGGAGCATAAAATATGCGATAGGATGGATCCACTCTCTCGAGCTGATAGTAATCTGACGGAAGTTTTCCGAAGTGTTTAAAGAATGACTCAAAAACATCGGGCATCCAATACCAGCTTGGCCCCATATCAAAGGTATATCCTTGCGCCTTAAACTTTCGCGCACGTCCCCCGGGCGAATCATTTTTCTCAAACACGGTCACATCAAACCCATGTTTCGCCAGGAAACAAGCGGAAGAAATGCCGGAAAAACCGGAGCCAATGATTGCAACTTTCTTCATTCCTGAATCAATTAATTTTTGGTCTTTGCTATTTCGTGATCACTTGTGAATCCGATGTCAACAGCGCGGCAAACCTCCTCGTCACCCGTGCGGATGTCTGGAGGTCTGGTGATGCTAATTCAACGATCGATGCGTTATTTTGTTTAGTCTTTTGTTGGTAATGTTAAACAAAATGTAACGCTTTTCTGCGATTTGATCGAAATTTCGCGTTTTGTTTAACGGGACCTCATTAGATCGATCGTCAATTGGGTTTGATAAAAAGGAGGTTGAACAAATGAGCTCTTACGGAGAATATCGAACCATCGGAAAAAGCTGTAGGCTTTAAGTATGAGCCAGATATCGGCTTAATGTTGAGAAGAGGGAAACTTCTCGTATAGGAATAGAGGGAACAAGCAGGAGTGGGCTGATGACCTACCTGGCTTTGGCGAAAACGAACCGTTTTAAAGTGGCCGTTGTAACCTCGTGGCTGGCAAATGCTCTTGAAATCATTACCGGCAGGCCTGCGATGGAACAAAATGTATTCAGTCAGTTAATCCCAAACTATTGGTCAACAAGGAGCAAGAACTGAAACAGATCGGCTGGTGCATATTTCAAGGGCCTTTATGCAGTAATGAAACCGTTATACTAAAATGATCAACCCAATTTTGAACGGGGGATTTGAAAGGGTATTAGCGATAATCCTATGAGCCTCTAGTAGTGTCTATTCTGAAATTCAAGGAGAATCTGTCAGGAGTGTCAGCCCAAACGTTGCCCAGGCCGTGACGCGACTTGCGGGGCAATTATAGCTATTGGCAGGGAGCTGCCGGCGGTTTGTTGTGGATTTGTATCTTTAGTCTTCAGACCCGTCAAGGGGCTGAAGCGATTTTTATGAGAACGGCACAAATACTATTCTGCGATCTTTGGCTTCCCAGAGACTTTATGTGTCAATTTTTGGCGCGGGCCAATCAACTTGAGACAATTGTTATCCGCGATCTTTTTCGCGAAGCGTTAAAAACTACCGATACCCTGAGAGATGAACTCAAGAGCTACATGGACAAGGGAGAGATCATTCCCATAGAAACGGTTGAACGATTGATTTTATGGGGCATTCAGCATAGACCACGTTTTCTATTGACGGGCTACCCCAGGTCTGTCGAGCACTTCGAAAGCTTTATGAAATTTTGCACTACCCATGCCATAACCGTCAATAAGCTTTGGTATTTCAAGACAGAAGACTTTGCAGACATTCTGAATGATACTAGTCACTTTTCAAAGCTGCATTGGTCAGAAGAGGAGATAGCAGAATCCAAGCAAAAGCGCTTGTCCGATCATAATAAATTTAGAGGCGTAATGAACAGCCTTTTACTTTCTCATGAACAACTATGGCACGTAGTGCAGCTAAATAGAGGAGAGTTTACAGACGCGGCGCTGATTACATCAAAAATATCGGATAAATCGTTGTAGCCGAAAAAAGATATTTTTGCCTCTGGCAGTCCTTCCAGTAGGGAACATTTGATTGATCCCTACAGGTTATCGTATTGATCTAGAGTTTTCAAGCAGTATCACCGGCGTGTTCTGCCGAGACTTTGGTCACACTTCTGCTGTGTTATACAAGAGGTTACGACAAAAGTAAAAACGTTTTCTTAATGGCTTTTCGCTTTATTCCTGAATCTGAAGTTTATTGGCAACCTTTCATAACAAGTCGTACAATCTTTTCACATTACTATTGTTGATGTCTTCGTATTGAAGTAATCTATTGTGCCTGGATTACGAGTCAGGGCTTTGATCACTAGCGCACGATGCAGCGCCGAATTGCAGCCCGAGTCGGTGATAAATGATTGCATTTTGCTCTTCGGGAAGGGCGGAAGATATGTTCACTTTTTATACAAAAGTGTCACGATGGCTACAAAGCTGCTCAAAAGATGTTGATTCAATAAATTCGCGGTCTTCGTATTTTTTTGTGCATAACCTTCAAGCCTTGAATCGTTGCGCGGGTGGTCTCATCGTACAAGCCACATTTGAATAACCCAAAGCTTACAGGCTTCATTTGTCTACTATTATAGGGTGACAGTTACTGCGCGTAATTTTTAATTTTTTAAAAACATCGATCTATTGTGTAAGTCTATAGGATTAGTATATATTTGTTATTATCGGATAAGATAAACGTTGTAACTGTGAAAAAAACACCTACCCTAACCGCATGGTGCCATGTATTGCTGGCACTGTTGTCGACTACTTCGTTTGCACAGCAAGCGCCTCCTATCATCAATACCTTAAAGGTTATTCCGCCGTCGCCTACAGCGGCTTCATTGGGACGCTATGGCGATGTTCCGATCAGTTATTATACAGGGGGCGCAAACGTGAGCATTCCGCTGTACGAAATCAAAACCAAAGATCACACACTGGCGATCAAGCTGGATTATTCTTCCAATGGCTTCAAGGTAGCCGAGGATGCTTCGTGGGCGGGATTGGGGTGGTCATTGTTTGCTGGGGGCGTTATCACCCGTACGGTAAAAGGTCTTGATGACCTCAATGGGTTTTACAGGGCGCCGCTTTTTCCTGCGTCGTGGGATGCGCCTTACCCCAGCCAGGAGTGGAACGACCTGCTCGACCGGATGCGGTCTATTGCGGATGGCCAGGAGGACTCAGAACCGGATATTTTTTCATACAATTTTGGAAATTATACCGGTAAATTCCTGATCGATAAAGAAGCGGGGGGAAATACTGCGCGGGGAGGAAATGTAGTCAAGGCCAAGAGTAACAATCTGCGGATCGAGTATAAGTATGACGAAAATGTTCAACTTTATTTCCTGGCGACGGATGATCGCGGTATAAAATATTTTTTTAACCGGCAGGAGCTGACTGTAAATTACGACGCCCACGTTCCGGGCTACTACGGAACGACTACGTCTCTCCCCAACTTGAACGATGCCGGGATCATTGCCGGTCTGCAGGGGCATTATAACAGCCAGGTAATTTCGAGCTGGTATCTTACCAAAATTGAATCTCCATCGGGCGAAACGATCGACTTCGAGTATAATACGAGCCCGTTTTCGGGACTAAGCCCGGTAAGTTTTTATGAGGAGCAGTTCATTTCACTTCCCGGCATGGTCGGCAACGGCGTACAATCTAACTATCATATTTCAAGGGAGATGCACTACCAGTATTTCCTGAAGAAGATCCGGTTCCAGAACGGATATATTTTGTTCAATAACCCGGCTACGGTGGCTGCTGCAGAGACTGCACGAGCCGATATCGAAATCCCCGCCGGGGTCACCGGGCCCACCAAACTCAGGAGCATGGAGGTGTATGACAACGCGTCGGTTCTTAAAAAGAAATTTATTTTCGACTATGGATATTTCAATGCATCACCGACCCCCGATTTTAACAGCAGACTGAGACTGGACAAGGTAACGGAATATGGTGCTGACGGTGCTACGGCCAAACCCGCCTATGTGTTTGACTATTTTAATAAAGACGATCAATTTCGTGAAAAGATATCCAAGGCGATCGACTGGTTCGGATTTTATAATGGCAAGAACGCCAATGTCAATGTACTCCCCGAGATTACCGGACCGGATGGTTCTATTTATAAGGGAGCAGACCGTACGCCCAGCCTCGACTTGAATGATTATTTGCCGGGTGTATTGAAGGCTGTTACCTATCCTACCGGCGGTCGCTCTGAATTCCAGTACGAGCGGGCTACCTTTATCCAGGGTATCATTCCGCCGAAGCCGATCACCGTTCAGCAAACCGCCTTTTATACCCACGTGTGGAGCAGCAGCGACGAGTGCCACAACAGCAGTGATGTGGATCTTTGCGTCGTGCCTTCCATATCGGATCCGTACGTCTGGACGGTCACTCCCGAGGAAGCGGTCGCCTCGGCCTATCATGCAACCATCGAGTTTTCCGGAACACACGATTACTCCGTTGACAACGGGGGCGGTGAGGGGTATGAATCCTTCCCCGCACCGGACGCCAATGGCAATTGCAGCTCGGACCCGCTTACCACCTGCGGATTTCTCAGCAACATGGCATTTGTTCGACTGGAATATTGGAGTGATCCCAACGTGGATCTTACGGTTCCTAATCCGCCGGCACCGACCTCTACGGTCAATCTCAACGGCTGGCCTATGGGTGACTGTCACTGCGGTCAATCCAACATTACCCTGAACCCGGGAAAATACCGGATCGTCGTTCCACCCAACACCATCAGCCGGGGTATGTCTTTTGATGCTACGCTTTCTTACCGGGGATTTACACCGCAAGAAATAAATTTAAGCGCTGCGGGCATCCGCGTGAAGAGCGTTGCGAACTATAACGGCACGGAGAAAACATCCTTCAAACAATTTGTCTATACCGACGATGGAACGACTGCCGGATCGTCCACGGGCAATCTGCTCAACCCCCCGGTAATTTCGGCCATCGTGCCGGCTGTCGTATTTATAATGAATGCCGGTAATAACGGTGTCGAATATACCAACCCGACGTTCACCCAGATGCTCATGCGAAGCTCGGCTTCTCAGGTGGCACCGGACTTTGTTTCCGGTAGTTCTCTGCTGGGCCATACTAAAGTTACCGAGATCTTCGGGGAACAGGGAGAAGGCGGAAAGATCGAATATAATTATAAAAACTACGCACAAGTTGCGTCAACGTACCCCGGGTTGCCGGGATACAGCAGCCCCGAGAACGGACAACTCGAGTCGGTCCTCTATATCGATAAGAACGGGACGACGATAAAGCGTATCGACAATGTGTATACCGAGTTGGGAACTTCTTCTGTCGATGCGCTGAAGGTGGTGAGCAGGATCCGCAACCCGGATTTCTGGCAGACCGCTTCCGCTGATGTGTACTTTTATTCCATGCCGTATCAGAATACATCCTCCTGGTGGGAACTCACGCAGCGAAAGGAAACCGAGTACGCCGGTGGCGTGGCAAACACAGTAACAACGGCTTACACGTATGGTAACAGTGGGCATAAACTGATCACGCAGGAAGAAAGAAATCAAAGCGATGGCAGCACGCTCCGCGTCACCTATCAGCGGCCCACCGACCAGCCGAATTTTCAGTCCACGGAGGCCTACGCCAAGATGGATGAGCTTAACCAGATCGAGCCGGTTATCGAAGAGCATACCTTGTGGAAGCCGAAAGACGGTACCGGCTTCCAGGTCATCGACGGTCATTATGTGATCTACCAAAATGTGGCTGGTGACATTGTTTCGCCATCCGCAGTTTATGAATTGCAAAAGACGCGGCCGGTCGATGAAGTTGACCTCGGATATGACGATTTTCAACTTGAGTTCGAGGTAGACCGTTATGATGAATCCAACGGCAACGTCCTGGAGTATCATGAAGCATACGACAGGCCACAGACTTTTGTGTGGGGATACGATGGCGCGTTGCTGGTGGCAGAAGCGAAGAACGCGCACGTCGACCAGATTTTTGTAGAAGGTTTCGAGGAACAGCTCGGTGAAGCGTTCGCCGATGCATCGGGAAAGAACCTGGCCAGGAGCGGCCGCAAGGTCTGGCCTTCCGGCAGCTACACGATACCCGCCGCATTCAATCCACCGGCAGCGTATACCTATAGCATGAGCTACTGGTATTATGCCGATGGTGGCTGGAAATTCAGCGGTGAGGTTTCCTTCGACAGGAACATTGTTTCGTCCGGCACGAAGATCGACGATATCCGCGTGTTTCCCGAAGGCGCTGAGCTGATCACCTACACCCACGACCCGTTGACCGGTGTTACCTCCGTTACCGATGCCAATGCCGTTTCGAGATTTTACACGTACGATGCCTTCAGCAGGCTGTCCGTGGTGAAGGACCACGAGGGTAACATCGAACGGCTGTTCGATTACAATTATGACACACAGACAAGACCCTTTAATTACATTGCTGTCAAGGAATCGTTGGTGGAGGGTATTACAACCGAGACCGACGCCGCTACCCGCACGATCGGGGACATTACAAAAACCAACCGGTTCTTCGACGGACTCGGAAGACCATCGCAGATCGTTTACCAGCAGGCTTCACCTGCACATGACGACATTGTGCAGCCGATCGCGTATGACCTGCTGGGCAGAGAGGCGGTTCATTACCTGCCGTATGTACCGCCGCAATCGGATGGTTCCTACAAGAGTTCGAGCGTGAGCGCGGCGGGTGTATATCAAAATTCTCCTCACTATACGTTTTACACTCAGGCCAGCACCACGGTGGCGCGCGACACCAAGCCGTATGCACAAACCATCTTTGAAGATTCGCCTCTGAACAGGGTATTGAAAACCGGTGCTCCCGGCGAAGCGTTCCAGCCGCAGGACGCAGAAGAGAATGATCATACCGTCAAGCAGCAATACCGGTTCAATACCGAAAACGAGGTGCTGCTGTTTCGCTATGACGATGTGAGAGATAAGATCAGCTACCAGGTTGAAAGCGCCACCGAATACTATTTGCCGAATCAGCTGAAAGCGGTGGTGGCAACCGACGCGCATCACTACGAGCAGGTGGAGTTTACGGATACCTCCGGCAAGCTGATCCTCCGCAAAAAACAATACGGGCAGGAAGGCGCCACCAAGCTCTATGCCGAGACCTATTTTATTTACGACAACCTGGGCAATCTCATCACCGTGCTCTCGCCCGAAGCCGTCAAGCTGATCAAACATTAAAAGACCTTTTATGATGAAACCTGTTACCATCGCTCTGGCGATCTTCCTGGGCGTGTGTGCCGATGCCTACGCTCAGAACGTTCTTACCCGCGACATTCAATGGAACGTCTCCAAAACATTCAATGCCCAGGATAGCACATGGAAGGAGGAGCCGGCCGTTTTTATCTCGTATGGAAAGACCCAGCTTGAGTGGAGAGACGCTCAGGGCGCGCCTATCCAGTCGTTTAAAGTAATCGATGCTGTCGGCGAGTGGACCAACGCGCGCGAGGATGGCTTTGTTCAATACGAAATTACCGATGCGCAGTATAGCGGCACGGTTTCCATCCGCAGAGAGGAAAAAGAGGTCACGATCCGGATCACGATAGCCTCGGACCCTGAGGCCTCCTACGAATTGACCATAAAGAACCACAAGACCCTATAACCCGTTTTCACATGAAATGTCTCATCGCTGCCGTTGCATCCGGATGGCTCCTGGCCTTGCTGCTTAGCATAAGTTCGACCGCGTACGCTCAAACCAACAGCGTTCCCGATGCGGTCGAGTTCCAGGTGCTGAAGAATATTTACGATAGTCTGGCCGGTTCGGGCTGGACCATCAAAACCAACTGGCCGGCTACCGGCAGCTGGCCCGCAGCGGCAGAAAGCAGTACGTTTGGAACCTGGTATGGTGTAACGGTAACCGACGGCGACATCAGCGGCATTGCATTAAACGGTAATTTGCTGACCGGCACGTTGCCGCGGTCGCTCAGTCAACTCACCAGGCTCCGCTCTCTGAATCTCTCCAACAACCAGGTGAGCGGAAGTATTCCTTCCACGTTCAGGCTGCTCGTTAACCTCCAGGATCTGCTCCTGGCAACGAACCAGCTGGCGGGTGCATTACCGGCTTCTTTTTCACAACTCACGGCCCTGAAACAGCTCGACCTGGGCAATAATTTGTTAACCGGCAGCTTCGTGATGGGCACGTGGCCCTCCATAAACAGGATTGTTCTGGATAACAATCAATTCAGCGGCGCATTTCCGTCGCAGGTATCCTCGGCGGCGGCGCTCACGTATTTGAGTGCCAATAATAACAGCTTCACGTCATTGCCGGCCGCCTTGCTTACGGCGCCTGTGCTCACCACCTGCTCGTTTACCAACAATGCGCTCACGGTCATCCCTGATTTTGGAACCTATCCCAACAAAGCGAATCTCACGCTGAATCTTGCCAGTAACAAACTTGATTTCGGAAGCCTGGAGCTCGTTGTTAACCGGGGTATTCAGTCGGTTGCGTACAATCCGCAGAAGGAGCTCGACAACACCAGTGCGATCAACGTAGCGCCTGGGGGTGTTTTGAAAATGCAGGCCAGAAGTGCCGGGGCCAATGGCTCGGTGGTTTGGGAAAGGAAACTGGATGGCGGTACGGTGTGGAGCTCCATCAACGCTCTGAATCAGGACGCGACGCAGCAGACGCTGAACCTGCCGAATTTTTCGCAAAGCGATAAAGGCTACTACCGTTATAAGCTGACCAACACCGCGATTAATGGTGTTACCATTTATTCGGTTACCGCGACGGTCAGGACGGGGCTCGATGTAGTGTGGAACGGGCAGGCCAACGTAACCAGCAGTGGAGCCGATGTGGTCAAGACCACAGCCGCGGGCTGGAACAGTGCAGGCGCCATCGCTGAAAATATTTTGCCCGCTGGCCAGGCGGGTTGGATCGAATTTCTGATCAGCCCCCAGGCCACCGCGCAAAATTACGTGGTAGGCTTTTCTACGACCACCACCTATACCCGGGCCAGCCTCAACTATGGCATCGAGATCAACGCGCTGTCCGGCAACAAAGTGTTTATCCATGAATTGAACGAAGCCGGCATCGAGCTGGGTACATGGGCCCCGGGTGACTATTTCCGCATCGAGCGTTCGGGTACTTCTATCATCTACTCCAGGAACGGTGTACAGATCCGGAGCGTAACGGCCAGTACGGCGGAGCTGAAAAGCAAGGTCGTGCTGTATAGCGGCCAGTCGCCGATGACGACATCTTCCTTCTGGATCCCCGCTTCGCGCGGCGTGGTGCCCGATGCGTGGGAGTTTGCTGCACTGAAAGATTTCTTTACAAGCCTCGGCGGCTCTACGTGGACCAAGAAGACCGGCTGGCCCACGACCAGTTGGGTCGCCAACATCACCGCGGCCCAGATGGACGCGTGGTATGGCATTGTGGTGGAGAGTGGCGACATAACCGGGTTGTCGTTCGTGCAAAACAACCTCACCGGGCAGATCCCCGCCAGCCTATCCAGGCTGACGATGATGAAGGCGATAGACCTGCGGATCAATAAGATCGGAGGGGTTATTCCCGCCACGATCACGTCGCTGGCAAACTTGAAGGATTTGAGATTGTACGATAACCTGATCACGGGAACCATACCTGAAGATATCGGTCGCCTGACGAACCTGGAATACCTTACCGTTGCTAAGAACAACCTTACCGGTCATGTTCCGGCCAGCATCGGCCAGCTCACGAAGCTGTACTGGCTGGGCCTTTACCTCAATAGCGACCTGGGGGGACCGTTGCCTACCGAATTTTATAACCTCATCAATTTAACGGACCTCTACATTTACGATACGCAAATCGAAGGCGAGCTGTTGCCGCAGATCGGGAACCTGTCGAAGCTGAGGATCTTTTACGGATACCGCAACAAATGGAGCGGGCCCTTACCGGAGGCGTTGGGTTCTATCGCGACCCTGGAGGAGCTTTACTTATTCAGCAATTCGTTCACGGGCGAGGTACCGGCGAGTTGGCGCAATCTTCAGAAGCTAAGATATATCTGGCTGCACTGGACCTCCATTAATGGCTTGGTGCCGGAATGGTTCAGCGAGATCAAGCCCCTGGTGAGCCTGGCCATCGGTGATACGAAGATGAGCGGCGTTATTCCGCCGTCATACGGCACGCTCCCCAACCTGAAGGAACTTTATCTCGAGCGGCTGGACCTTACCGGAACCATACCCGAGGAGCTCCAGGCCCTGACCAAGCTCACCATTGTCGACCTGAAGTTCACCAGCCTCAAGGGCGACATCCCCGCATGGCTGATGAACAGGTCCACACTCAAAGAGTTCCGGCTGAACGACGCCAAATTTACGGGGCTGCCTGATTTTTCGGCGCGTACCGACAAGGCTTCGCTCATCATCTACATCCAGAACAACGAGATCCCTGTGCGGCAGATCGAGCCGTATTTCACGGCCGCGGGTAAACACCCGTTCAAGGCATTTACCTATGGCCCACAGCGGAGTACCATCGAGCAGCAACTAACCGTTGCGCCGGGCGCGGTGCTGAAGCTCGTGGCGCCCGATGGCGGGGTACACGGCGTTTACGCGTGGGAAAAATTTACAGGCGGTGCCTGGGTAAACGTTGGCGCCTCCAGCCAGAATGCCGACCCGAAGATTTTCGAGCTGGCAGACATGAACGAAGACAAGACTGGCACCTACCGGTATACCGTTACCAATTCATGGCTTCCCGATATCCGGTTCGAATCGGGCGAACTTCATGTTCAGCTTTTCGATGCGCTGCAGACCGGCATCGACAATCTTTCCTACCAATACCGGTATGACGCAAAGAAAAGGGTGATCAAAAAGAAAATTCCTGGCAGCGATTGGGTGTACTATGTATACGATGCGCGCGACCGGGTCGTGCTGAGCCAGGATGGTAACCAGCGTGCACGGATCGTTCCCGAATGGACGTTCACCAAATACGATGCACGCAACCGCCCGGTGCTGAGCGGTATCTACAAAGATGCCAACGCCCTGTCGCTGGAGCAAATGCAGGAGCAGGTCGACGATTTCTACAGTTCCCGCGGATACGAGAGCGCCTTCGAGCAATTTACCGGGGTGGCAGGCGCTGCGCAGGGGTATGACAACGCATCATTTCCCGTGATCACCGACCCCACCGCCGTTTATTCCGTCACCTACTACGACAACTACCGTTTCAAAAGCCTTCTTGCAAACGCGCAGGACTATGCCTATCGCAACAATGAGCTATCAGCTTCGCCGGGTCAGCGGGCGCAGGATGAATCGCCGCAGGGTCTTTTGTCCGGGCATACCACGGGCACACGCGTCCGGAATTTCGAAACCGGCGACTGGCTTACGGAAGTGCTTTATTACGACGATCACTACCGCACCATTCAGCGGGTAGCGCAGCACCACCTGGGCGGCGCAGAGATCATCACCAACGTCTTCGACTTTCGCGGAAATGTGATCCGCACGCGCACCACCGTCACGAAAGGAGAAGCATCGACTTTCGTGATCCGGCGGTTCACCTACGATCATCATAACCGGTTGCTCCAAACCTGGCATGCCATAAACGGCGGAACGGATGTGCTGATCGCTGACAACACCTACAATGAGTTGGGCGAGCTTATTACCAAGAACCTTCATACGGTAGGGAACGAAGCGCCCAAACAAAGGGTGGATTACCGCTACAACATCCGGGGATGGATGACCCGCATCAACAACAGCGATCTGTCAGATACCGAAGGCGGGCCTGCCGATCTGTTCGGGATCGAGTACGGATATTTTGAAAACCTCGGTATCGGCAATTACGTGCCGCGGTATGATGGCACCACGTCGGCTGCCAAATGGAGCGCCGGAGTTTTGGCCTCCGATGCACTGACCCAGCGGTCGCACGTATATTATTACGACCCCCTCAACCGGATGACGGCGTCGGAATATGCCCAACGCAACCAGAGCGACTGGAGTGTTACGCCGGCCTATGCCGAGCACGTTGAATTCGACCTGAACGGCAACATTGCTACGCTGAAGCGTACCGACGCCACGGGGTCGCTCATGGACGACCTGCTCTTCGATAACGGCAGTGCCAGAACCCGTAGCAATCGCCTGCTGTCGGTTACCGAACGAGGACAGGACAGTGAAGGATTCCTGGATGTTCACGAAACAGGCCTGGACTATGGGTACGATCGAAACGGTAACCTGAGTACCGACCTGAACAAGGGTATCCGTGACGTGACCTACAACCCATACCTGAACCTGACGGAGACGGTTGAAAAAGAAACCGGCGAAAAAGTGGAGCACGTGTATACCGCCGGTGGGATCAAGCTGGGATACAAGATCTATGAGCCGGGCACGTCTACGGTTTCCAAGCGATATGATTATGTCGGTCCCCTGGTATATGAAAATGACACGTTGCGGTATATCCGTCACGAAGAAGGTAAGGTCGTGGTTCCTCTGCCGGGCGCAGCAGACGCCTCACTGGAGTATCAGTATGAGCTGAAAGATTTACAAGACAACATTCGCGTGACGTTCACCACGCAGGAGAAGACCACCGTGCAAAAAGCCACCATGGAAGACAACGGTCAGGCTGATGAAAGCAACCCGCGGGTTCGCGAAATGGAAGTGTTCAACGATCTTTTTGAAACCGAGGTCACGAACGTCAGCCAATGGCTCAACCACACCAGCTCGTCTATCGGCAATGCCATCTATCTCGATGGCTCGGCGAACCGCACGATCGGTCCCAATACGGCCCTTAAAATTTACCCTGGCGACAAAGTGGTGCTGGACGTTTACGGCAAGTTCGAGGTAGCGCAGTCGTATGACCGGCTCACCGTTGCCGAAATGCTGGCGCTGCTGGTTACGCCCATTCAATCGGCTGCGGCAAAGCTCGATGGCGCACCCCAGGCCATTTCGTCGGTGATCTCCGCGGGCCTTATGCCCTTGCTGGCCGACCCGAGGGGCGACGACAATGAGGCGCCCCCGGTATACCTCAACTACATTTTGTTCGACAACGATTTTAATGTGATCGATCTCGGCTACGACCGCATCGATGCCTCGGCGGGGTTCGAGCCTTTCCAGGAGAATACGGTCGACTTCAGTGCCATGCACGTCGAAAAAGTATTTCACACGTCAGGCTACGTATATGTTTACGTGAGCAACGAGAGCCCGGGCACGCGGGTGTGGATGGATGACCTCACCATCACCTATACGCCATCCCCCGTGCTTCAGTCGGAAGACTATTACGCCATGGGTTTGTCGATGACCGGCACAGCCTTCGAGCGTGGCAATGAGGCCTACAAAGGCCAGGTGGTTACCGACGGCATAGGGGTTAAAGATCTTGGATTCCGCCAATACGATCCGGCGCTCGGCAGGTTCCAGGCGGTCGATCCCCTGGGCGAGTTGCATTTCGATCACAGCCCGTATCAGTACGCCGACAACAACCCGCTGCATGCCGATGTGCTCGGCCTCGATCCGCCATGGGATATGCTGAGCAAGTTATGGAAGTCCTTTTTCGTGAAGCGAAAATCGAACGGACAAACGCTTCGGGTTTGGAGTGGTAACAAACCACCACGGTCGGCACGCCGGACCGGCGGATCGTCCAACACAAAACCGCCGAAGACTCCAGGCCCCTCCACCACGCCAGGAGGAAGTACAGCGACCAACGCGCCGCCGCCAGCCCCTGGAGCAGAAACGGATAAAGATAAAGACAAGGAAAAGGATAAGGACAAAGACAAAGACAAGGACAAGAAATCGAATACGGTGGTGGTATTCGGTCCTTCGCTTAGCGAATCTACGTCGCGTAACAGTCGTGGCAACGATAACCGTATACCGCGGTCATACGTCAACAGCGTAAACAACGGTGTGCCGGATGATGACTTCAGAGGTTTCTCCGATGCCGAGGTCGATCACGAAATAGGCCGGTTTACGTCTGCCCTGGATAACCTGCCGGTGTATCATGCCTACCGTGATGTGATGACCAACTTTGACCGGGAGCGGTCTCACCAGGAAGTATTCAGCCGGCTCGCCGCCAACGAAGCTCGTGCGCTGTATTATCGCGCATCGGTCGACAAAAGAAATTCATTCCTGGCGGAAGTGATCGCCAACAGCAACTACAGTGAGCTTCATGCCACGGCCAAAGCTTCGGGCTATCCGGTGCTGCCCATTAAGGAACTGATGGAGCAATTTTGGAAAGCCAACCAGGGAATCGGTTCGATGAACCTCAAGCCGATGGTGCCATCGGGCGGCATGGGCACGTTCAAAGAAGGCGAGGTGTCTCACCGCGTTACGGGTGTGCAGGTCTCGTCGGGAACGATGGACACCCGAAACCCCGAGATCACCCTGGACGACGACCTGACGATCGCGGTGCGGTTCAAAGGCAACGGCGAGACGCGTTTACGCATTGACATTAAAAGCATGCCGACGTTACGTGCCTTCCTTCGTAAATCCGGCATCGATGAGGATAAAGCTACACCCGTTGCCGATGAGGTCGCGCGGCGTATCCGCGAAGAGCTTGCCAAAACAGAACCGGATAAAAAGAAACTGACCAAGCTGATCAACTTTGCCGAGGAGGGCGACCTGGAGAAGTTTACCAACGAGGAGAAGGAAAAGGTACTGACCGTGCTCACGTCGGGGGCAATCGAATTTCTCGATGGCGATGAGGAGCGGGCTATTATCAGCGTCGTTGCCGGCACTTCGGACGAAAACATCCAGGACCTGCACGACAAGCTGCAGAAGGCCCCCGAGACTCCGGGCGAGCCCTGCCTGCTGAAAAAGATCATCGACAAGGTCGCCGATTATAATCCCAATAGCGAAGACGGTAATTTCAGTGACCTGATCGGTGTTTTCAATGAGCAGTTTCGCGCAAAATCGCATCTGAAAGGAGACCAGGGGGAGAATGCAAAGCCTGGCAACTCGGAGACGGAGCCTATTTACCTAGACAAACCGTGGTATGGCAAGGTTCAAACTCAATCGCTGCCGAAAGGCCACCGCTATGAGTACACCACGGAGCTTGCTAACGACGGCAGACTCACGGTCCGGCGTACGCAACAGTTGTTCATACCCGGCGATGAGGAAGGGGGCGGATGGGTTCCTGAGGCTGATCCGGAGGTTGTCGTTACGTACGACAAGCCGCTCGACGACATCGTAGAGATCGACCCGCGTGATGGATCGAGGTTTTACAATTCCGAAGGCGGAGGGGATCAGATCTTTTTGGGACCGGTATTGAATCTCGATTATGATATTCGCGAGTCCGAGAACGACCAGAAGCGCAATGGCATCCGGTTTGGTGCCGGTGTTGCCGGTCTTGCCGTGAGTGCCTGGATGATCGAGGCCGAAGGGCTGGCCTTTTACCTCGGCGTTATTGAGCTCGGTGCGAGCAGTGTCAATCTTACCATCACGGTTTTGAAAGATCCCCTCGAAGAGGCAGGTGTTCCGCCGGCAACTATCCAGCAGGTCTCTACAATCCTTACGTTTGTGGAGCTGGGTGCCGGCATGGCGGGAGGGCTTGTGCAAATCCCGGGTGTGCTCACCAAGTTCAAGCCGGTCGCACAAGATGTTTCCAATTACATGCAGGCCAATCCTGCCAAGTTTTCCGGGCTGCCCGAAGCGGCCGAACTTTCGAGGCTGAAGGTCAGGGAGGGAGTAAATCTGATCTTGGAACAGCCTATAACCGGCGATGTATTGAAGGGCTTTGTGCGGCAGGATCTTAGAGACTTTGCCAATGCGTTGCCGGGGTCATTACGGTATGCCGACGAAGCGGGCACGGTCAAGGTCTTCAGCCGTGCAGAGGTTCCGGGCGCCGACGATGCCATACACGTGGTGGGTGAGATCCGGAAAAACGGTACCGATGAAGTGTTTGTCATCACCGACCAGCGCATTATCGATAAGCTTCCAGGCGAGGGTGATGTTGTAGCCTTGTCGAAGGAAATGGTCGGCACGCCGGAGCTTGTAAAGGCGGTGGGCGATAACCCAGAGTTGGCCGACGCTTGGAAAGTACTTAAAAATACACCGGAGAGCATACATAAAGGCGTCAGTACATTAGCGACAGTCAGTAAGTGGTTAGATGACGGTATTCAAGTTACATTCCAGGCAATTGAAGACGGAGCAAAGATCCTGAACGGGAACGGTATCGAGATCGGCAGGTTCCTTAAAGAAGGCCCCGACGAAATACTTGAAATATCGGACGACTTCATTGTTTCGACCGCATCTTCATCTTCAAAGAAGTTTGAGGGGATCACCGTAAGAAGTAATACCGGAGAAACTTTTAAGAATGCCGGGTTTGTAAAAAATGCTGATGGGTCACTCGGATTTGTCGAAGATGTTTCGAGTTATGGAAGCCAGTTGGTCCAAAATGCAATTAAGCATAGAGGCGACTTGAGAGGCTCGTTAGCCGGGATAAAAAATACGGAAGACGCACACCACGTTATACCGGTGCAGCTACTCAAGGAAAATGACGTAGTCAAGAAAGCGGTCGAAGGAGGTTTTGAATTCAATACTTCGAAAAATGGCTTGGCCATCGAGAAGTTCGTCAAATCTACGGGAGCGGGAAGACATGGGCCGCATCCGCAATACACCGAGCAAATCAGAAAAGCCTTAAATGATTGGGCTGAGGCGACGCCAAATTATACACCCGCTCAAGCTAAAGAATTCTTAGATGGTTTGACTGACGATATTAAGAACACCATCAATACCACAACAGGAAAAATCAATGAGTTGAATCTTGGGTTATGATGATATGATCTTCTCGGCAAGCGAAATATGAATGCCGGTAAGCGTATTCTTTTCTATTTCAGATTTCAATTTTTCTGAAATGTATATTTCGGTGAAGAATGGGAATGCAAATAAATCGACAGTAGTATGGTTGATATGTATAGAATTAAACCCAATTGTATTGGTAACGCCTATTTCATTTCTTTTATCCAGGAAAACATCTTCAGATTCAATTTCAATTTTGCCCAGGTTTTTAGAGAATCTTTTGATGTAAAAATCCGATTCTTTATAATTCATGAAATTGAATTCTTTGCTTACCGCTAAGTGCATCCAATAGTAATTGTGTAGAACTCCTTTAACTTCAATAGTCGCATGATAGAACGTATGAGGTACGATGTTAGCTTTTTCAAAGACACCCTTCAATCTTTCGCTGATTAAGAATCCATGGGCATTGATGGTAGCTTGTCCCATGAGGTCACAAAGCTTGGCGTCTTTGGCCAATTTAAATCGTAGATCAGGTTTAAAATCAGGAAACTCTCTTGATCTTAATTTATGCACCGAGTTAGACGCATTGAAATCATAACCATCATAGCTTTCTACCGCAGGGTAGGCACTGCCGGTTTCTTTTGTGTCGACTGCGGGTTTTATAATGTAGTAGTTCATTTCATTCTTGTTTTTGAGGTGCCAACATAGCACAGTAAAAATAGAAAAAATGCCGGACAGCCGATTCTGCCTTAAAATACTTTTCTGCATTTCCTCCGAATAAAGTTGCTAATGTTGGAGTATACAGTACGATCATTTTTAAAAATAGAGTAATATGGAACCTGAAAAAAAATCAACGACCCGTACAAAAACCATTGTCATCGTTGTCGTGCTCGGTGTATTCACGGTATTTCAGCTTGTTACGCTGAAGAACAACTTAACCAGGAAAGAATCGAAAGACCCCCTTATCGCCAGCCTTCAGCGATTTCATTCCTTTAGGCCAGCAAATAACGCTTTCGCGATCCAGGTGCCCGCCGATTATGAAACCGTGCAATTCATGATGAGTGATGACTTGCCGTTTGCTGGTGTATCGAAAACACCGAAAGACGATGATAAACCTGTGCTGATGGTTCAGCGGATCCCGTATGATACCGCGCTGTCCGCGCTTGAAAACTGGAAAAAGTTTCAGGAAGGTGCCGGATCGGCGCTGCCTCAGTCCCAGTTCTATATACCCGCAGAGGAAACAAAAGCGGGTCAGGATAAGCCGGTCTTCGAAATCAAGTCAAAAGATGATTCCTGGAAGGGGATCGTACGCCTTGCCCGCAAAGGTGATTTTCTCTACATCGTCAAGGGCGTCAGCCGTGCGAAACATTGGGATACGTATAAGACCGATTTAAGCTATAGCGTATCGATGTTCCTCTTTCTTTAGAATCGGAACCGTCGCACGCGTTTTAATGCACGAATTGACGCTGACTTTCCTCCACCAGAACCATACAGTTGACCTATAAAGTGTTTAGTTGTAACGCAATACTTTAGTTGATTCATATATTTCTATGTTAAAATGACTGTATAATTCATGGCCATCGTGTGCCGACGACTACAAATCAGGATTAAAGATCTGACATCTTGAAGATTCGCTTGCCCAACGCCGGCTGAAAAATGGTCTCGGAGACGGCTTTGGCATAATCTTCCAGGGCATAGAAACCGCTCATGGGAACATGGAAGGAAGCGCTTTCCGAAACTCGAATCATTTCAGGCAAATCTTCGCGGTCTTTGGGTTGAGGAGGGTCAAAAAAGAAACGATAAACGTAAGAACTTATTTCCAGTCCTCGCATCAGGATGTCCATGTTGTGAATGGGATAGGACGCTTCGCTCATCACGCCGTTAACAATCACACGTCCGCCGAATGCCATGGATTGAATCAGCTGGCCCGTGATAGGACCGCCCACGTGATCAATGAGTCCATGAATACCCTGATTTGCTGTTGTGTCAAGGACAATGTCTGCGAGATTGTCCTTGAGTTTGGAGATTTCTATCACGGCAGTCGTACCCAATGACAGCAAATCATAACGCGATTCCTTTTGTCTCACCACGGAAATAACATGAACACCCAGGGCCTTTGCAAATTGCGCGGTCATGATAGAAAGTGTGGAATGTCCTGCAGTCAATGCTAACCAATCACCGGGCTTTACTTGAGCTTTTCGAAGCAGATCCCAAGCCGATACGATGTTTACAAGTTGAGATGCTTTTTCAAGGGGATAACTTGCAGGCAAAGGGATTAGCCATTCCTGCGGCACGACAGCATACTCAGCCCAGGTGTTGTAATAACTGAAGCCCACGAAGGTGCCCACGGGAAGGGAAACATTCTTTCCAACCCGCTCGATAACTCCCGCACCGTGATTGCCGGCGATCTGATTGGGGAACACAGGCTTCTTGGGCTCTGGGTATAGGTTTTGGATGAATAAGAAATCTCCTGGATTGATCGATGCCGTAACCATCCGCAGAAGCACGTCGTTGTCGCCGAGATCTGGCAAGGAAACCTGCGCGAGTTTCAGCACGTGTTGGGGGTTTCCAATTTCATTGAAAATTATTGCGTTCATATTTGTTGTTTACTTTTATGCAAGTATAAGCGCGTTCGGAATAACCAAGCATTGGCATATTTGCCTATGTTTGTGTTAAAATTGCCAATGCATTTTGTCGTCTACTTACCGGCATCCTTTTATTCTGCCATGGCAGCAACCATAGTAGAACTGTTGCAAGTGGTCAATGAGGTAAACCCTCGTGCATCCCTCACCTATGAATTTGTTTCGGGGACCTCACAAGCCCAATCCCGGTCGGGCATATCATTTCCTTCCAGCACAAAGGCGAAACGGAAAGCCGATGTATTCGTTTTGCTCGCAGGGCTAGGCAGTGGAATAAATGCTGACCTATCCCAATTGGAAGAAGAGGCACAAAAGGCAGCGCCATTCATTAAAAAAGCTCAGCAACAGGGTGCGGTCATCGCAGCAACCTGCGCGGCATCTTATTTCCTGGCACACGCGGGTCTGCTGAATGGAAAAAGGGCGACCATCTCATGGTGGCTTAAAAGGAAAGCACAAAGTAAATTTAGCGCGGTGAAATGGGAACCCTCCCGGATACTGATACGACAGGGTCGGCTTTACACGAGTGGTGGCGGCTTCTCCGGACTGGAGCTGATATCGGCCGTATTGATCGATATGGGCTTTGCAAAAGAAGAACGGGAGGCGCGGAAATATTTAGTGCTTCCTCCAGCCAGAACTTCACAGGCACCCTACGACGGCGATGAGATGGATGACAACCCGTCTCCGTTTTTAAAGCAGCTCACCAGAATATCCGATGAACACCTGCGGAATCTTACCCTGGGAAGTCTTGCTAAAATTCTGGCCGTTTCATCCCGATCATTGTCTCGCAAATTTGCCGAGGAACTATCCATGACTCCTGGAAAATGGATTCAACAGGAGCGTATTGCAAAGGCGTCTGAATTATTAAGGAAGGGCAGACTTAGTGTTTCGGAAGTCTGTTATGCCGTTGGATACGAAGATCTGCCGTCCTTTTCCCGCCTGTTTGCCAAGGTAACTGGAATGAGCCCATCCGAATTCCGGCGGCACACTTAGAATTTGGCAATGCCATAGCTTAGGCGCGTCCAGTTTGCCAAGAGACTGCGGCATAGTGCCTTCTTTTTACAATCAGCGGGAGATAGGGTTTAAATGTGTTGTTGATTGTCCCGTGTGTAATCATTTTTGATATTCCCGGTATTTACGGTAGTGGCGGGCTCGAACAAGATAATATGTGCTTCCTCGGTGGCAACGGGTCTATGCTCCACTCCTCTGGGGATGACGATGAACTCGCCCTCATTTACTTCGATGTTCCCGGTCCTCAGCTCCATTAAGAACTTTCCTTTCACCACCAGAAACAGTTCATCTTCGTCGTCATGATGATGCCATATGAATTCACCCTTCATTTTGACGAGCTTTACATGCTGACGATTTAGCTCTCCGGCGATTTTTGGACTCCTATACTCGGTGATTTTGGAGAATTTTTCGACAAGGTTTACTTTCTGCGGACTAGCCATAGGATATCGATTTTGGTTAATGACTATAATTTGAATGATAGCTCAGCCTCAAGGTTAAAAAAGGAAGGCTCGTGGTAGCTCAGCATTTTGATGTGTTTGTTTGATGCCAATAAATCCATGAGGTGTTTCAGTGACAATTTCCGTTGATGATCATCGTCAGCGCTTTTGGAGGCTACCTCAGCTATCTTTTGAGCTTCTGAAAAAAGTTCGGCCTCTAAGTAAAAGGCGTCCCCTACATGGAGTATCCAATTTTCATTTTGTTGTATGGCCACACCGCAATGCCCTTTGGTATGCCCGAATAACGGAATCAGATAAACGGTTGTCGAAAAAGGAAGCTTTAATTTGCGGGCCTCCATTCCGAACCATTTGCAGGCGCCCTTTTCGTAAAGCTCTAGTTTGGGACGATGACCTAGCTGATGGTGTAGGTATCTTGGATTCCCGCTCGCGAACGAAGCATATTCCTCCGCGGCAACATGGACAGTAGAGTAGGGAAAATCATCCAGACCGCCAATGTGGTCAAAGTCCAGGTGGGTGATGATGCAGTCCCTGACATATGCCGGAACGAACCCCATATCTTCGATTTGGTGTACTGCGGTATGACGGGCGTCAAATCGAATGTTATAAAAATCGATTTTATCTTGGCCTATGCGTTTCAATGGGCTCTGAATATCCCGAAGCCCGAACCCGGCATCCACTAGCGCCAGGTGGCCATCTTCCTCGAGCAAAAGGCAATGACAGGCTACGCTGCCAACACCTGGCGGAGAAAGAATGCCGCAATTTAAGTGATGAATATTGATCATTAATTTGTGGCGCGTCGCTTCATTCCAGAGCCGCCACTTGAGCCGATCTTTCAACGCGCACCGGCAAAGCTATTACATGCGGCAAGAGTGTAAAAATCAAATCTCCTCATGAATAACAGTGAATTTATTCATGGACGTTTTTAAATATAGGCTTGCGCGATTTTTTTATCGTTTTTTGGTCACGTCAAAAAGTAGAGAAGTTGCGTATGAGTGTGGTACCAGAATCCTTCTCGACGCCTCAATTGTATCATCAATGATCGCGTAGTATTTTTTTTCTCATTGTCATAATTACGGGGTCTATCGATTGATAGGCCCCGCCGTACGGATGTATCTGTCGCGTGCCGAAGGACTAACGGCGGTCGATATGATTCCCCGCCGGGCGTTATCCTGCCTGTAAAGAAATGACATTTCGACTTATTCCCGTTTTGTAAAAATCGACGTACATTGTTATTCGCCTTAGCTTCAGAGCATGGCCATCCTCAAAAGAAAGATTTACCTATGAAAATAAAAGACTTTGCCATTGAGCGCTACTTTTCCGAGCACGAATTCACGGCTAAATATTTGTTATCGGCTTCGGACCCGGATGGCTTTTCGTTACAGTATGTACTTGATCTGGCATCTCAAAAGGAGAAGGAGAGTTGGGCTAACCTGAGACTGGGTTACACAGAAACCAGAGGTGCTCCGGCATTAAGGAAGGCTATAGCTGGTCACTATGCGGCAATGACTCCCGATGAGGTCCTGGTAAGTTCTCCGGGTGAAGCGAACTTCTGTCTAATGAATGTTCTGCTGGAGAGGGGAGATGAGGTGATCTGTATGACACCGGCATATCAATCCCTTTACCAGATTGCTGAAAGTATAGGGGCCCGGTTATCGTTTTGGAAACCAGAAGAAAGCAACGGCTGGTATTTTGACCCTGCGCAGCTGAAGGAATTGGTCAGTACCAGAACGAAACTTATTATTGTCAACTTCCCGCATAACCCTACCGGGTTCTCGCCGTCATCCGAGGACTGGAATGAAATTATCAATATCGCCCGTCATCGTAATGTGGTCTTGCTTTCGGATGAAATGTATCACGGTTTGATCTATGATCCGAAAGACCAGATCCCCGCGGCCTGCGATTTGTATGAAAACGCGGTGAGCCTATGGGGGATGGCCAAATCTTTCGGGCTGGCAGGGCTTCGCTTGGGCTGGTTAAGCAGTAAAAACGCAGCTTTGCTCAGCAGGATAGAAGCCTTTAAAGACTATCTGACAATATGCAATAGTGCTACTAGCGAAATCCTTGCTACGATCGCCCTGAATAACAGCGACCATTTCATTCAGGCAAATATCCGGAAGATCAAAACCAACATCGAAGCGTTTAAGCAATTCCAGGAAAGAAACCCGGAGTTGTTAGACTTTCATATACCCAAATCGGGTTCCACGGCATTTGTCAGGTTGAAGATTCCTTCCCCTGCATTTGAATATGCCGAAAGGTTAGTTCAGAAAACGGGTATCATGATGCTGCCTTCCGAGAAATTTGACTATGGTGGTCAACATGCAAGGATAGGGTTTGGCCGCCAAAATTTACCTGAGATATTGAAAACCTGGGAGCAATTTCACAAAACAGGCGGCTAAAGGTCCGAACTGAATTCTTACAATCTGGTTGTGAATTTCCCACGCTGTCGCCTGTCGCTCTAAATAGAAATTACTAAGTCATCCCCTATGCGTACAAAGAACTTCGTCCTCATCCTGCTATCGTCGCTTTCCGTTCTTACTTTTCTCGATCGCAACGCTATTTCTATTGCGGGCCATCGCATTACCGAGGAGCTTCACTTATCGGAAAGTCAATTTGGATGGATCCTTACGGCCTTCACCTTGTCGTATGGGCTGTTGGAAATTCCCATGGGACTTTGGGGCGATCGCTCGGGCGAAAAAAGAATCATTACCCGGATTGTTGCCACGTGGTCGCTGTTGACGGCGCTAACGGGTCTTGCTACTGGATTTGTCTCGCTGTTTGCCACGCGATTCATTTTTGGGGCAGGCGAGGCGGGCGCTTATCCGAACACGGCCATTGCCATTCGCAAATGGTTCCCCCTGCAGGAGCGGGCGAAGGCGCAGGCATTTGTCTGGATGGCGAGCCGGTTGGGCGGTGCGCTGGCGCCGCTGTTGATCGTTCCCCTGCAAATGCAGTTTGGGTGGCGCGTCACCTTCTTTGTCCTCGGTGGTGTTGGACTCGCCTGGGTGCTGGTTTGGCATCGACTTTATCCATCCGAAAGCCCGCTGCAGGACAACACAGACCAGCAACAATACGTCGCACCGGAAAATGACGCGCCTCGCTGGACCGTGCATTTGAAAGACAGAAATTTCTGGTTCCTGCTGGTCATGTACTATTGCTATGCGTGTGGTGTATTCTTCTTTATCTCTTGGTTACCCAAATACCTGCAGGCCGGAAGAATGATCGCGGAAAAAGATCTCAGCTATTCCGCCGCGTTACCTTTCTTATTGGCTGCCGGCGGATGCTTGCTGGGCGGCTGGTTGAGCGACCACCTGGTGTCGCGCATCGGTTTGAACTGGGGCAGGAAGCTGGTGCCCGTCGTTGGCCTTAGCCTGTCGGCGTTGCTGATGTTGGGTTGCGTTGCCGTGGACAGCAACGTGGCGGCCGTGATCATGCTTGCCTTGGGGTTGGCCACCATGGATGTAACGGCGCCCGTGTCATGGGCGATAGCCATAGAGTTGGCGGGAAAAGCGAGCGGCGCAGTGACGGGAGCCATGAACACAGCAGGCTTGCTGGGGGGCACTATTGCCTCGCTGGGGGTAGGCTACCTTATCTCCTGGACGGGTAGCTACGATGTGCCCTTGATCATACTGGCGATTCAACTGCTTATCGGCGCCTTCTTTGCATCACAACTAAAGGTGTCGACGCCACGGGCCCTGGATAAAACATAAGCCAAAACACATGAAGCACTAATTGTCTTTTGCATATGAGAATCTTATCAACGTATCATCTCCCGGTTGGCCGGGCAGGTTCTGCACCTCGCACGTCGCCGACGGCCCGCCTCCGTGTGGTGCTGGTGTGCGGATGCCTTTTGGGTTTCGCGTGGCTGGCACGTGCACAACCCCAGGAGGAGCAGGCCGTCCGCCAGCAACGACAACAATCCAATGAAGCCATCGCCCGGCACGACACGGCGTCGCTTGCCCAATACTGGCTGGATGACATCCACGTGCTGACGTCGCGAAGCGTGTCGCTGCAGGGAAAGCCGGCCAACTTGCGGGCCTTCCAGCAAGAGTTTCGAAGCAAAGAAAAGCTGATCTACGTGCGAACACCTGCTACCATCGAAGTGTTTTCTTCGTGGCATATGGCGGCAGAATATGGCCGATGGACGGGCACGTGGACAGTAAACGGCGAGGCCATTCGCGTGAGCGGTAGCTACTATGCCAAGTGGCACTACCAGCACGACAAATGGAAAATCAAGTCTGAGATATTTGTGCCGGCCGCCTGTGAGGGCGGCGACTATTGTAAAACGATGCCCACACTTCAAAGCAACGCAGTCATAGTGGTTCAGAATTATTACTATCCAAAACCAGGAAAAGAACTGGAGGTATTGGAGACACGCCGGCGCGCGTCGCAGGTGCGCGCTCAACTTGGATTGCCGGTGGGCCGTATTTTGCAGCGAACCGTTGAGTCAACCGCGCAGGCCTTCGTGGTTTGGGAGTGCGAGTATCCTTCCCTGCAGGCACGCGAGGATGACGTCAAGCGCTTAGATCAGTCTGAGGAATTTAAGAAGGTGCAGGATCACATGGGTACGTTGCTGGAAAAGTTTGATCGCGGCGTTTGGCTTATACGGGAGTAGAAGTGCGGGGGGATATGCCTGGCCGAAATCTATCCAGGTAAAGCCAAAGGCCACCAGAGATTCAGGCAGCGGCATTATTTTGGATTGCCTTTATGGTCCAGCCAATGGATAAGGTTGAGTAAGAACTGCAGGTTCTGTTGTGCGTCAGGCGAGTTCAATCCAAAAGGGACTTTGTCTTTCCCCTTCAGTTGAGCTGTGAACATTGCCGCTTCGCCAAACACAGCCACCCGGCCTTTGCCGTATTCCAGTATAGCGCCTTGTGAGAAGCCCTTTATGGGAATGCGTTTTGTGCCAGCATTAAATTTCCAGGCCGTGTCCGGAAGTAATATTTTGTAGCGGTCGTCGAATGTAAGCAAAGAAGTAGCCCTTGAGGGAATTTGGAACGCTTGACCCGTGAACGTAGCCACACGTTCGACCCGTTCGCCGGACGTTTTCCCCTTTGTTATCGCGTGATTGGCCAACGCGCCACTGCTCGCTGTGAAAACGTCTAGTTCGCGTTTTGCGCCGGGGTAGAGGCCGGCCGTTGTGTCGGTTGCAAAGCCGTTGTAGAAGGTGAACCCAAATGCCTTTGCAAGGTCGGTCGCTGCATCAGGAAAGGGCATGTGGTCCGCAATGAGCAAAAGTGAGCCACCATCGTCCACCCATTTTTTAACCGCTTCGATTTCCGCCGGTGTGAACGCCGGCAGAATGGGTTCCGCCCACACCGTTTCGTTCGAAGGATGTATGGCATTGGCAATCACAAGCACGGAGGCTTTTTTTAGTGACGAAAGAGAAAAGGGAGTTTTATTCGGTTGCACTTGATAACCATCCCGTCGCAGCACTTTGGCAAAAGCCAGATACCGGGTTTCGATCGTGTGAAAGTTATGGTGTGCCTCATCAATGAACAATATTGGCCCCTTATCCGGTGGATGGGAAGGTGATTTAATTTTTGGTTCAAACGCCGAATCAGGCACTTGCTGGGCTCGGCTGGGGGTGATGGTTAATGCGAAGGCTAGCACAAGAAGAAGGAATGTTTCTTTCATGGCATTTCGGTTAGGTTGGGTTTGTATTGCGGCCAGTTAAATTCGCGAAAAAAAACAAAGTCACCTCAGGTCATAGTACCCGAGGTGACTGTGCTTTTGGCTATGTGTATGAATATGTAGGAAAAGACATGCTAGTGTGTTTCATGTTCCGCTTCGGATATTTCCAAGGACGGGTTGTTAACCACCTGGCCGAAAAACAGCGCGTTCAAAAATAGGCGTGCCGTGCCGTACCAATAGCCTCTGAAGTAGGGATCGTCGGCAAACAAGATGACGCGGCCGCGGCCGGCATTGCTCACGACAACGGAGGCGCTGTTGGCAATCCGTTTTAGGTTTGCCTTGGAAACATAACCACTCACCAGCGGATTGGCCGTATATTTCACCACGGTGCCATACGGGCTTCGACCCGACTTCAGGAAGGTGCTGCCGTTGCGAAAGACATATAGCTTGCGACTCTCGAAGCCAAAGCCCAACGGGTGCGTAATGTCGAGGTCGGCCGAGTATATGGAACCTTCAATGGATTTGGGACCTTCAATCTCGTTGCTCTTTATGAAATCAAAGCGATTGATTTGCGTGGTGTCGGGTTTGTATTCCGTCACCAGCTTTTCCGTTACCAGGCCTTGCTTGACGGCCCACTCGCTGGCGTTTTTAATGGTGATCAGCGTGTTGCCTTGTTCGATCCAGCTTTTCAATTTGGCCACTGTATTTTTGTCGAGCGCACTGTAGTTTCCTCCCACCAATACGAGCACGTTGTAACGCGTCCAGTCAATGCGCGCCGCGTTGCTGATGTCGATTTTTGTGATGGAGAAATCAACTTGCTTGTTGAGCAGGAACCAAAGCTGACCTACCTCAGCGGAGTTGGTGCCTTGGCCTACCAGGAGGGCGGCCTCGGGTTTCTCCAGTGCCCGGATGTTGTTGCTTCCCAAATCGATTCCCTGCGCATTGAAGCCGGTGGACACCGCGGTGAAGCTGACCTTTGACGTGGTGGTCACTTCCTTCACTACCCGGAACAAAGAGTCGGCTGAGATCTTTTGCCATGCCACGGGCACGACAATGGTACCTTGCGGAAATTCTTTACGAACCCCTTTCTCCTCGACGGTAAAGGGCTTGAACGAGACCTTTGTCAATAACCCATATTGCTGTAAGGCATACAATGCTTTCGAGGCATTGTAGTCGGACCAATTCAATAAATACGCGTAGTCAGACTTGCCGTTTTCGATTTGTCCTTCCACTTTTTTAACCGCCGTCACGCGCGTGCCCAAAGCAACATTGGCATCTTTGATGCGGGCAAACGGAACGCCATAGCCGTGTGCCACTGCCCAGCCCGTTACATCGTAGAATACGCTATCGTGAAAGTGTGTCACTTCCTCGAACAGAGAATGAACGATACGGTAATGCGGTTGCGCGGTGGGCACGATGTAGGACTTGCCTTTTTCGAAACGTTTGCCTTCCACCGTTGTGGTTCCACTGGTCTCGTATACTTCGAGTTTATGCGTTAACAAAAGGGACAGGAATTTTTGATTGATGGTTTCATCCACGCTGCTACCAAACACAAAGGCTTTATTTGGATTCTTCTTTGCATCCTCCAGGGCAGAGCTAAAGAACTTGCGTTGGTGACGGAGCAGGATATCTTTTTCCGCAACGGCACCCCGAACCGTGGCAATGCCCGTGAGCACGTGGTTGCGTATGGTGAAGGGAAACGTCACAACACCCTGGTTGCTTTCCTGTGCCAAACCGCGTGAACTTCCCACTTCAAACGTAATGCCCACCGCACCCTGGAAATCGGGATAGGTTGATCCATAAATGGCGGAAAGATTATCGAATTGCTCTTTTGTCCAGTATAACGAGCCGACGCTGTTGAGGGCTTCTGCGTGATACTTGGCAAGCTTGACATTCAGGACGTCGTATGTTTCGCGGGGGATGATGGCACTCTCGGAGCCATACGGTTTCGAGGGTTCAAAATAATAGGTGCTGTTCGTTCCCATTTCATGGAAATCGATTTGAACGTTGGGGTACCAGGTATGATAAAAATTCAACCGGTTTTTGCTCTCCACATGCACGGCCGCTAGCCAGTCGCGATTGAGGTCGAAGAGAAAATGATTTGTTCTCCCCATGGGCCACAGTTCGGTGTGCTCGCGATCCAACGGATCGGTGACGGGTGGAAACGACTTATTCTGATTGTGCCAGGCAGCCGCGCGGTCGCGGCCATCGGGGTTGACCGACGGATCGAACGTCACCACGGCTTCGCGCAAAAACTTTTGGGTTTCTTCGTCTTGGGATGCCACCAGGTAATAGAAGGTGAGCAAGGCCGCCTCGCCGCTGGAGGTTTCATTGCCGTGAACGGAATAGCCCAGGTGAACAAACACCGGAAGGTTTTTATAATCGGGCTCTGCGGCCTTTGGGTCAACAAGCTTTAAATGTTCGAGCCGGATACTTTCCAACTTTCCGTGATTTTCCGGCGAGGTCACGGTAGCGATGATTTGCACCCGTTCCTCGTACGTTTTTCCAATCTCCTTCACGGTTACTTTGTCTGAAAGCCGGTCAAGCTCCTTGAAGTAATCAACGATGCGATCGTGGCGTGTGTAGTGCGACCCAATGGGGTAGCCCAGGAATTTCTCAGGGGAAGGAATGGCGGGATCAAAATTCCCTTTTGGAAAGTAATACCGGTCTTGTGCGGTCGCCGAGAAGGCCACAAACAACAGCAGCAGTAAACCTGATCGCGATAATTTTGATTTCATAATATGAGTATAAAGTTTAGTGGTGGATGAAGATGGTATGCCCGTCTTCATTACAACGGGCATACGTCATGCAGTTAATAACCGGGGTTTTGGTCTCCGGCAAGATCGGGATCTGCACCGATGTCTACAAGCGGAATGGGAAAGAGCCACTTGCGTGTGTCGGTCACTCCCAGTACATCGCCTGCACGTTTGGTTCGCACGAGGTCAAACCAACGGTGTGCCTCAAAGGCAAACTCCAGCCGGCGTTCGTCTTCGATAGCCAGCAACACTTCGGCTTTTGTCGCTGCCGTGCTGTTGGCAAGTCCCGCCCGTTGGCGCACGGCATTGAGATCGGCGAGCGCACCATCCGCCCCATCGAGCTTATCCTGCTGGGCGCGGGCCTCGGCACGGATCAGATACAATTCGGCAATGCGAAGGATATAGGCCGGATCATCGCGCAACCCCGAACGATTGTATAAGTTTCCATAGATCGATGTGGTGGAACCTGTCGTGACAGACGCCAGTAAAGATGAACGATTGCCGCCTCTGGCATTGAGTGTAGCGATGAAATCGGTCGTGGGCTGAAAGTTATACTGTCCGCCCAAAGCGCTGGGGTACCAGTTGTTCCAGATCGTGTTGGGATCGGCATTGCTGAACGTCAATTCAAATACAGATTCGTTGGTGAGAAAGGGAGCCGTGAAGAATGCTTTGTAGGGCGTAACCAGTGCGTAGGATGAATTCCCGATCACCGTAGAGGCAAACGCCTCGGCATCCACCCATTGTTCCCTGTACAAGTGTAGTCTTGCGCGTAAAGCTTGCGCCGTTTTTTTCACGGCCCGGTTGCGCGTTGCTGCTTCGGGCAGTAGTTCTTCTGCTTTCGTCAGGTCGGCGAGCACCTGGTCGTAGGTTTGCGGCAGGGAACTTCTGCGAATGCCTTGGGCGTCGGAGATTGTTTTTGTGGGCTTCAGCACCAGCGGCACGCCACCCCATCCGCGACCGAGATCAAAATAGCCTAAGGCCCGGATGAAGTAGGCCTCGCCTGTGATCTTGTTTTTTTCCGACGCTGTCAGCACCGGGTCGGTCAATCCAGGCACAACATCGATAATCGTATTGGCGGAGTTAATGGCCTGGTAGATGGTGGTCCATGTGCCGGTAATGATCACGTTGTCGGGTGTCAGCGCGTTCTGATCGGTTTGCAGGAACTGATTCAACGTGCCGTTGAACCTGACGTTGTCGGCCGGCAGAAAGCCCAGCGTGGGATAGTTGAGTGAATAATAATTTTGAACGTTGCTATACGCGCCCAGCAACGCTGCGTTGGCACTGGTCGCGTCTGTTATAGCGCTGGCCGCCGGTAGTTGCTGATACGGCTTCGTGTCCAGGATATCGTTGCAGGACGACAGCAACAAGGTGAATGCTGTTACGGCTGCCGTTATGGTTTTTGAGTATGTGTTCATGATCGTTTCAATTTTAAAGTCCGATGTTTAATCCCACCTGTACGGTGCGGGGTTGAGGCACCGTTGCCCAGTCAAAATTTTTGGTGTTGCCAACACCGCTCTGGGAATTTACCTCTGGGTCTAGTCCCGAGTAGCCGGTTCCGGTCCACAGGTTTGTGCCTTGCACATACAAGCGGAGGGAGGCTACCCTGTATTTGGAAAGTAAGGCTTTGGGTACGTTATAGCCAAGACTAACGGTTCTCAAGCGAATAAACGAACCGTCTTCGAGGTAGCGGGAGCTCAGGTTTTGAACCGTTCCTCCATAATTGTTGGAAGACGCCACGGTGGTCATGCGGGGAATGTCGGTTATGTCGCCGGGCTTCTGCCAGCGCTCAAGCTGTTCGGGTATGTAGCCGATGTTGCTTTGTGTTCCGCCATGCACCAGGAAGAAGCGGTTCATGTTCATGATCTGCGCGCCTTTTTCAAAATAGAAGAAAGCGTTCAGATCAAAGGCTTTGTAGCGGAGCGTATTGGTGAAGCCACCATAGAAATCAGGCCAGGCATTGCCAACGATCTGCCGGTCGGCCACCGTGATGCCGTCGTTGCCCTTGTCGTCGTACACGGCATCGCCGGTCTGAGGATCGACATACAATTGCTTATAGATCCAAAAGGAATACAGCGGAATGCCTTCCTGCAAACGGAATATATCCCGCGAACCTGCCGTGAAAGGAGCGGCAAGTTTCTCGATCTTATTCTTGTTGGTGGAAATGTTGAAGCTGCTGGTCCATTGAAAATCGGCACTGCGAATGATGTCGCCGGTGACGGTGAGTTCAAATCCTTTGTTGCTCACCGCACCGTAGTTTTGCAGCAGGGAAGAGTAACCTGACTTCAACGGAACCGGAACATTCAACAACAATCCCGACGTATACTTGTCATAATAATTGATGTCGAACGTGAGCCGGTCGCGGAAGAAGCCAAGATCCAATCCCACGTTCCATTGACGGGTTTCTTCCCAACTCAGATTCGGGTTGGCCAACTGCAGCGGCGCCGTTCCGGGCGAGTCTGTATAGTTGTTGCCACCTTGCCACAACCCGATCGATGCATATTCGCTGATGCCCGCCTGGTTGCCGGTCTTCCCGACGCTGGCACGTAGTTTCAGCTCGTCGAATATCCCCAGGTCTTTGATGAAGCGTTCTTCACCCAAGCGCCAGGCCGCACCCACAGCGGGAAAATAGCCCCAACGGTTCGAAACGCCAAAGCGTGATGACGCATCGGCGCGGAAGCTGGCATCCAGTGTATAGCGTTGGTTCCACGTTGCGCTGGCCTTTCCAAAATAAGAAAGTAAGGCAGACTCTGCTTTTGTTGACGTACCGGTCTGGGTAGCCGCCGACGCGATGGTCTCTAAAGAGTTTGTGGGAAATTGCTGGCCGCTAAGGGAAGTAACCTGGTAGGTGTTTTTTTGAATGGTGTTCCCGGCAATCACCTGGAGGCTGAGTTTGTCCCAGGTTTTTAAATAGGTCAGTGTCTGTTCGTTGAGTAAGGTAACGTCGCGCGACAAGGCCGAGGTTGCCGTGCCCTTCGGTTGTCCCGCCAGGATCAGCGTGTTGTTGTAATTGTTCTCGTACATGTCGTTGAAATCAATGCTCCAGCTGGTGCGAAACGTCAGGTTCTCGGTGATGGCATATTCCCCGAATACATTGCTGATCACACGGGTACCCGTGGCGTTGTTGTTCAAGTTGTCGATCAACGCGAGGTGGTTGTCGAAACTGCCGTACTTGGCATAGGTTCCGTTCTCATTAAACACGGGCAGGTTGGATTTCGGGAACAGAGCCGAGTTGATCACCCCCACCGGGTTGTTGTCGTTGCTGCTCACATTGCGGTGCGTGCGCGTCAGTGCGGTACTGGTTCCGATTTTTACCTGTTCGTTCAGGTGCTGGTCCAGGTTGATCCGCAGGCTGTAACGATCAAACTCCGAGGGCTTCACAATAGATTCCTGGTTAAAGTAACCGCCTCCGATATAATACTGCGTTTTGTCATTGCCACCGGAAGCAGACAATTCGTAGCTGCGGGTTCTTGCCGTACGAAATACATCGCTGATGCGATCATAGGTTGGCTGCTCTTCAGGAAGTCCGGATCCACCGGAAGCCTTTGAGCGAAACGGGACCAGCTCCGGGCTGCCACCATCGTTGAGAAACCTTTCGTTCTGGAGGGTGGCCAGTTCAGGCCCCGTCACGACTTTGAATTTTTTGGGAGCCCACGACCAACCTTGGTACGTATTGAAATTTATCCGCGAACGCGAATTGGCCTTTCCTCGCTTGGTCCTTATCAGCACCACGCCATTTGCACCACGCGAACCGTAAATGGCGGTGGCATTGGCATCCTTTAGGATTTCCAGCGATTCGATGTCGGAGGGATTGATGTCGGCCAATGGGTTGGAGGCCACCTGGTTTCCTAATCCCGTGCGGACAAGATTGTTGTTGTTGATGAAAACGCCATCCACAATGTACAGTGGGTCGTTGCTGGCGTTGATGGAGTTCGTGCCCCGCACGCGAATGAAGATCCCTCCACCGGGCACGCCGGAGTTTGCCGTTACCTGCACACCCGCAGCTTTTCCCTGGATGAGTTGATCCGGGCTGGGCGCCGGGGTCGACTTTAGCTCATCGAAGGAAACCGATGTTTGTGAGCCCGTCAGCGTCTTGCGCGACTGCTCGCCGTAGCCGACGATAACAATCTCTTGAAGCTCCTTGGCATCCGCTTCCAGGGCGATGTTGGCAACGGTTTGGTCATTGCTTAGCGCTACTTCTTGTGTCAGATATCCGATGAAGCTAAACAACAGCGTGGCTTTCGCCGGGACGGCAATGCTGTAGTTTCCATCGGCATCGGTCGATGTGCCGGTGGAGGTTCCCTTCACCAGCACGTTAACGCCTGGCAAAGCCGTGCCGTCTTCGGATGAGGTTATCCGGCCGCGCACGACAGCCGGGTTTTGCGCATACCCATAGAGTGATGAGGCGAGCAGGCCAAAAAAGAGTAGTATTCTTTTCATGATTCAATTGTTTAAAGTGTGGACAAAGCGGGTCCGTCTCACGGGTTTTGTGAGGAGCGCTTGTCGTATGAAATAAAAAAGGGACAAAACCGGAAAGCCGGTAAAGGATGATAACCCGAATTCTTCTTCTGCGGAGTGAGAACTAGCAGCAGCGCCCGGGCCCGGAAATTAACAAGTACATTTTTTCATAGAAGAAAGTATTTAGGTTTGAAATCGTTTTCAATGGGCATATGCCCTGATATACTTTCAGAAGGACAATGACTACTAAATTTTTGGTGGGTAACTATAGTAACACTTGGTGGGTCCGGCCTGAGGTGTAAATCGATCAAATGATCTTCGCGCAACAGTCCCGTGTGGCGTTGCACGTTGTTTGGTGGATGGTAAGAAACTGCATCATGGTGTTGGGTGCAGCATAAAACAAGGTCTCTAAATAATATTGATGGAAATGATGGTTCATTTTTTATCGGGGGATAAGGCTGCAAATATAGACGAATTTTGATTTAGTATGAAAGTCTATAGATTTAATAGATAAATAAACGGAAGATTTCCATAAATGGTTTTTAAAGGGTTGGAACGTCTTCCGTACAAGATGTTAAATTGTCGATGCTGAACGAAAACGGATAATTTTCAGTTCTCCTGGATCATTAAAGCTGTTCTATGATCTCCACCTTTACATACTTCGATGCCTGATGTTTTGCCACCGCGCCGCCTGGGATTGCTAGAGGCCACGGCCATAAACATGACCGATATGGTGGGTATCGGACCCTTCATAACACTACCCATGGTGATCTCCATTATGAACGGTCCCTATTTTTTGTATGCCTGGATTGCCGGAGCCGTGTTGTCATTTGTGGATGCCACGATCTGGAGCGAATTGGGCGCGGCCTTTCCTTTGGCGGGGGGCTCATACAACTTTCTGAAAGAGACCTATAAAAATAAAGGCTTGGGCAAGCTCATGAGTTTTCTGTTCGTATGGCAGACCATGATCCAGGCTCCGTTGGTAATTGCTTCGGCGGCAATCGGGTTCTCAGCCTATTTTTCCTATCTCGTTCCACTTTCCGTTGTTGAAACGAAGCTGATGAGTGGTGGCGTAGTGTTGAGCATCATTTTTCTGCTTTACCGAAGGATCGAAGTCATCGGAAAGATCAGCGTGTTCTTATGGATCGCCGTCATGGGCACCATTCTTTGGATCATTCTGGGCGGGTTCGTGCATGGCAATATCCTTCAACCGCTGTCCCACCTAAACGACGGTCTGACGGTAAGTTATTCATTTGCCGCAGCGTTGGGATTTGCCTCTGTGAAAAGCGTATACAGCTATCTGGGCTATTACAATGTTTGCCACCTTGGCGGCGACATCGTAGATCCTTCCCGTAATATTCCGAAGAGCATGTTCATGTCCATAGGTGGGATTTCGATTCTTTATCTTCTGATGAACATCAGCATCGTCAGCGTGATCCCCTGGCAGGAGGCCAAGAACAGCGATCATGTGGTAAGCCTGTTCATGCTTCGGCTCCTGGGGCCCGGTGCCGCCACGGCCATAACCTATCTTATTTTGGTGGTGGCCTTTGCTTCTGTTTTTTCCGCCACGCTCGGCTACAGCCGCATTCCGTATGCCGCAGCCGTTGACGGAGCCTTCTTTAAGGCCTTTGCCCGTACGCACCCCAAAGGAAACTTTCCCCATGTCTCGTTGCTTTTTTTGGGAGGCATTGCTTTTGTATTCAGCTTGCTGTTCAAACTAAGCGATGTCATCAGCGCCATTCTGGCGATGCGCATCCTGGTGCAATTCATCGGTCAGGCGGTTGGTCTGCTGATGTTGCGAAAAGAGAAGACTGCAAACTTCCCCTACAAAATGCCTTTCTTTCCCTGGCCGGTTTATCTGGCCATTGTCATGTGGTGCTGTATCTTACTTTCTACCGGATGGCAAATGGCCTTAGGTGGCGTGTGTGTTATTGGCATTGGCGTAGGACTTTATTTTTTGAAGGAACGGCTGGAAAAGCAACGCCTTCGGGAGGCGTAAACATAAACATTAGGCGACCGCCGGTTTTTTAAACACTTTTTGTAAGATATAATATAGAGGATACCCCGCCATGAACAGGAGAAAGCCGACAAATGCAGTGCCCGGTTCGAAGTACATCACGCTGGCGTTGACCAGGGCATAGCCGACAATAAAAATAAGGGTGAGCCAGGGATAGAATTTCATCTTGTAGATTCCCACATCGTGCACGTTTGCCCGCCTGGCCCGCCGGCGCAGAACAAACACGGCAGCGCAGGCAGCGATGAGCCCGATGCTGTCAAAGAACATGACATAGTTCAATATCTTTTGAAACGACGACAAGGTAAAGAGAAACAGGATGATGATGGCCACGTAGACGGTTAGCGCAATTTCCTGCGTTTGGGTTCTTTCATTCACCTTTTTGAAAACCGCGGGCAAAACATTCTCCTCTGCCATGGCATAATATACGCGCGGGTTCGATAGCAGTGAGGCGTTGACGTAGGCCAGCACGGCCAGGAACATGATGATGGAGACGAACACCGCGGCATAATCGCCAACGATCACTGCCGTTATTTCTGCCGCCAGGGCAGGAGAATGCTTCAGCCCCTCAAATCCCAAAACGTTCACGTATGAAATGCTTACCAGGAGATAAAGGACCAGCACGAGGCCCATACCAAAAAAAATGGAACGCGGCATCGTGCGATTCGCGTTGGGGACATCGCTTCCGAAATTCATTGTTTGATGATAACCGCCGTAAGTAAAGAATATGGGGACAAAACAGAGCCAGAAGGCTTTCAACGCATCGTTGCCGGTGAGCGCCTGGGCCACGGCAGCGTCGTGATGCGAAGGCCTTATGAACATGGCGGAAATCATGAGCACCAAGACGGCGATCTTGATGACCATGAGCACGTTCAACGTCCTGGCGCCCATCTTTATGCCACCCAGGTTGATGCCGTACAAAAGGATCACGGAGGCTATCGTCGTGATGCGTATGCCGGCTTCCGGTGCGAGGTTTGGAAAGAGGAGTGGGTTGATATATTCGGCGCCCATAATGGCTACCGATGCGCTTGATCCTGCGTTGGCGATCACGGAAATCCAATTCACCATGAACGCAAAGGCCGGATGATAGCAATGTGAAAAGATCTTATAGAATCCGCCCGCTGCCGGGTAGCGGGAGCCCACCTCGGCCAACGTTAACGCTCCGAAAAAACTGATCACCGCGCCGGCAATCCAGGCCAGGAAGAAAATGGTTGGCACCTGCGCTTTTTGCGCGATCTCTACAGGCGTGCGGAAGATTCCCGTTCCGATAACAACGCTCACCACAATCATGGTGAGGTCGAAGGTGTTTAGCCGCGCCTTGATGGACATAGCCTAACGGGTTAGCAGTCCCGCATCGAGTACGAACTGCGATCCCGTGACAAAGCGGGCCTTGTCCGACACCAGGTAGAGCACGGCTTCCGCCACATCCTCGGGTTCAATCCAGGGCACTGGCAATAAATTTCCGGCAGAGGCTTCCGCGATTTGTGCCGGTGTTTTTCCTTCCAGTGCCGCCAGCCCATCGTTCATCGGGGTGTTCACGCCGGTGGGGTGGATGGAGTTCACACGGATGTTGTGTGGTGCCAGTTCGATGGCCCACGACTTTGTCAGTCCCACCAATCCCCACTTGGAGGCGGCGTAGTGACTGAGGCGGTTCATGCCCCGGAGGCCGGCGATGGAAGAGTTGTTTATGATATTCCCGGTCTTCAGGGCGATCATCGACGGGATCACATGGCGCGCCGTGAGCCAGGCGCCCTTCAGGTTAATGTCCAGCATGGCGTCCCAGGCTTCTTCCGATAGTTCATGGGCCAGTCCGTAGGCGCAAATGCCGGCATTGTTAAAGAGAATGTCGATGCGGTTGAAATGGAAAAGTGTTTCGTGAACCGCTGTTTTTACCTCGGCATCTCTTCGAACATCTCCGGAAAATATAAGACATGCCACACGAAGCTTTTCGATGTCCTGTTTAAGCGTTGTTAAGTCCTGTTCGGTTCCGAGTGCATAACCCGGATACGATAATGGCTTGGCAATATCAAATGCCGCAATGTGAACGCCTTCTTTGGCCAGGGCAAGGGCTGTGGCGCGGCCCTGGCCGTGTGCCGCGCCCGTAATGAATGCGACTTTTCCTTTTAACGACATGGTTATACGTTTTTGAACAGGTTTGATTGAAGCGCGCCTGATTTCTCCACGACTTCACCCACGCGCGCAAAAGGAATAAGGTATTCGTCTATTTCGGTCTGAAGCACATTGTTGAAGATGTTGGTGGCGATCATGATGCCGGCAAAGGCGGTGAGCACCACCAGTTGAGCCGGGGTGAATCGTTGCGCCACAGCATCAAATGTCTCGTCGGGTACGCTGCCCTTATTTCTGCCGATGGCCGCGCCAAACGACACTATCGCCTGGTCGGTTTCCGAGAGTACCAGATTTTCAGGATCCTCGCCCGATTCGATAATGATTTTTCTAAAGTAAGTGCTGCACAACGGACAGTCCGAGGCTTCCGAAATCGACCAGGCAAACAAAGGCGAAAGCCTTTGCCCCAAAATTTTCTTCACCTCCTCAAAGAGCGGATACCATTCCATGTAGGCCTTGAAGGCCGTTAGCGAGTGGCCGAGCGTAGACTTCATGTTGGTGATGCGTCCGTTGAAGAGGAGCTTATGCTGACTGTAGGAAATTTTGATTTCGGTAGGTGTTTTTTCAATTTCCAGGGGTAATATTCTGGGCATAGATTTTAAGTTTAGGGTTGGTTCTGTTATTTGTCGGCTTCAATCGCCTGGACTTCAATGTCCCAATGGGCCACGAGCAACTCGAAGCGATGTTGCTCTTCGCGCTTGAGTTTTTCCAGGTCGGGATATAACTCTTTTTTGTAAGGCTCCGTCAGGTTGGGATCGAACGCGGCCTGAGCGTTTTTGAACTTCAGGGTTACACGGTAATCCCAACGGCCATCTTCTGTGGCATGCTGCCGGGGCTTCTCGATTGTAATGGAGAGCAGATCGCCTTTCTCCAGCGCTTTTTTTAATAACGGGTAATGATTTTTTTTATAGAGCGCGATAAACTCTTCGGCATAGCCCCACTTTACCTTATAGTAGTTTTCGATGATGAAGGCGTCGTCAACCTTTGTCTGGGCATATGCATTTCCACACAGGACGACCAAAAGAACCAGACCTATTTGTTTTGTAGTAGCCATGCCGTTTGCGTTTTTAAGCTTTGAGACTTTTGTTCAGTGGGTCAAGTTATAAAAAAGTCTATTAAAACTATAGAGATTATAGTTTAAATAAAATTTATTCTATAATTTTACAGCGGAATTTATACAGAAGGGGGGAGAGACAGGCTCTGCGAACCCCTAGCAACTTCCAGGTTTGAAACCCGGGTCAGTGCTAAATCCTGCCACCAAAGGGTATATAAATCAGAGAAATCATGAACAAGAAATTTTCATTTTCAGCTTCCGGATTTTTACCGGGTAACCAACGCAAACGCCGTCACCCCGCCCCATTGCATTGTTGTCACTCATGATCTCATAGCCTGACTTCACCGGGCCCAAATGCCCATACAGATACGTACGGGCGGTATACTTTATTTTTTTAACAAAACAGGAAAACCAATGTCCTCACCACTCGCATCGATCGATATTTTTTCGGGCAATCCTTATGAATCCATGTTGGTGCGCTTCGAACAAGCCGCAGAAATTTTGGACCTTCCGGAAGACACGCGCGAAAAGCTGCGTAAGCCGGCCAAACAAATTCAGGTTCATTTTTCCGTGCTGTTAGATAATGGAAGGGAGCGAACCTTCGAAGGCTATCGCATCATCCATTCCACGACCTTGGGTCCATCCAAGGGCGGCATCCGCTACGACATCAACGTAAACCTGAACGAAGTGAAAGCACTGGCGGCGTGGATGACGTGGAAGTCGGCCGTGGTGGGACTTCCGTTTGGCGGTGCCAAGGGAGGAATTGTCGTCGACCCAAAAAAATATTCTAAAACAGAATTGGAACGGCTCACGCGAGGCTATACGAAAGCGCTCATCGATATTTTTGGCCCCGACAAAGACGTGCCCGCGCCCGACCTGGGCACGGGTGCCGACGAAATGGGATGGCTCATGGAGGAGTTTTCCATTCTCCACGGCAAGCCTATCTATGCCGTTGTTACCGGTAAACACATACACGCCGGCGGATCGCTTGGCCGCGTAGAAGCCACGGGCAGGGGTGTGAGCATCGTTACCCTGCTGGCGCTTCGCAAAAAAGGAATAGACATTTCCGGAGCTTCTGTGGCGATACAAGGTTTTGGAAACGTGGGACTTCACGCCGCCCATTTTCTGCATCAGCACGGACTGAAAGTTGTTGCCGTGAGCGATGCCAGCGCCGCCTTCTACCATCCGGAAGGAATTGATATCGATGACCTCATCGTTTATAGCCGGTTGAATAACGATTCGATCAGAAATTATCCCAACGCTGGGGCTATCTCCGGAAAAAAATTGCTCACCCTTCCGGTGGATGTGCTCATCCCCGCGGCCAAAGAAGATGTCATCACCCAGGAAAACGCCGACGAGATCCAGGCAAAAATAATAGTGGAGGCAGCAAACGGACCAACCTCATCCGAAGCCGACGAAATACTGGATCTGAAAGATATCCTGGTGGTGCCCGACATTCTGGCCAATGCCGGTGGCGTGATCGTTTCCTACTTTGAATGGCTGCAAAACTCCAACAACGAAAGCTGGAGCATCGATACCGTGAACCGGGAGCTTCAGGTGTTTCTGGAATCTTCTTTTCAGAACGTCTTTACGGAAGCCTCGCGTTATGCCGTTTCCCCGCGTATCGCCGCCTACATCATCGCCCTGAGCCGCGTGGCCGGAAAGAAGCGATCTATTCTTTAGGACAACCATAAGAAAAACAGAAACTATAGCGCTAACCCATGAACTTGAAAACCAGAAGCCTTGCTACTCTATTGATCCTGCTCAACGTTTTGCTGCTTTCCTGCAAGGATAAGCCTCAACTCCTGGAAGAAGGAAGATATCGCGGTGTGTTCACCACGCAGAACAAACCAATACCGTTCAACTTCAGCGTCGAAGACGACACGGCCGGGACGATCAAAGTTTTCCTGGTGAACGGCAAGGAAAAAACCGCCCTGGACAGCGTGCAGTATCAACGCGATTCCGTATTGATTTCCATTGAGGTGTATGACGCCATCCTGGTAGCGCGAATAAAGGACGACACGTTGAAAGGGTACTTCCGGAAAAATCAAGTGGCGCGACAAGGCATACCTTTTCTGGCCGTACGCGGCGACACGTCGAGATTCGACGTAAAAAATCAAAGCACTGCTGCGCTGGAGGGAAAATGGTCTGTTAACCTGATCAACGAAAAAAACGAAGCGCGCTACACGGTCGGCCTTTTGCAACAAAAGGGAAACCTCGTCACCGGCACAATTCTGACTACAACGGGCGACTACCGCTATCTGCAGGGTGTTGTAGATGGCGATAGCCTCAAGCTGTCGGGCTTCGGCGGCTCAAATCCTTCGTTGTTGGTGGCAAAATTGGTGGACGACCGGCATTTGTTTGGTGATTTTATTTCGCCTGGCGGTAAGGTTAGGCTGGAAGCTGTTCGCAGCGACACAGCAAAACTGCCCGATCCGTATTCGCTAACGTATTTGCAAAAAGGCTATGACAAACTTTCATTTTCATTTCCTGATCTGACCGGCAAGCCCGTGTCGTTGGAAGATGAAAAGTATAAAGGTAAAGTGGTGGTGGTGACCATCAAGGGAACCTGGTGTCCCAATTGTGTCGATGAGGCGGCCTTTCTTTCTCCGTGGTATAAAAAGAACAGGGAACGCGGCGTGGAGATCGTAGGCTTGAGCTTTGAACGAAAAGACGATCTGAATTTTGCCCGCGAACGCATTGGCAAATTCATCAAACATTTCGATGTACAATACGATATACTTTTTGCCGGCCTGGCCGACAAAGCGCAAGCCGGAACGAAACTGCCGGCCCTGAATGCCGTGCTGTCTTTTCCGACAACCATCTTTATAGACCGCCAGGGCAAGGTGCGAAAAATCCATACCGGGTTTACGGGGCCGGCTACCGGCGAACATTACCAGCAATTCATCGATGCCTTTAATAAGGACATCGATCAGCTTCTTAACGAAACAAACGGTGTTTGATTGAACGCTATGAAATACGGAAATCCGCCGCTGTACAATCAATCCTTCACCAACACGGGCGCGGGCCCTGTCGTCATCCTGTTGCATGGATTGTTCGGTAGCAACGTCATGTGGAAGGCCGTCGTGAACGCGTTGAAGGAGGATTTCAAGGTGATCGTGCCCCGCCTCCCGTTGTTCGAGCTGCCGGTGGAACAAGCCAACATCAAACACCTGGCAGCATTGCTCCACGAGTTCATCGAGTGGAATCAATTCACCAATGTTACCCTGGTGGGCCACGCCCTCGGAGGACAGGTAGCCCTGCTCTATGCGCACCTCCATCCCGGCAACGTGCACAAACTCGTACTCACCGCCAGCGCAGGATCAAAGGAAAACTCTCCCGTGCTCAATGCGAGGAATAGCACAAGCAGCTACCGCGACGTGCACAACAAAATTCTGGAGGCATGCTACCGGTCCGAGCTGATTTCCAATGAGCTGGTGGATGAGATCTACACCTCGGTTCACAACATTCCCAGGAGAATCAGCCTCTGGAACCTGGCGCTCTCTTCGCGGCGCGCAAACGTCTCTTCTTTTTTGACGACTATCCGCCATCCCGTGTTGCTGATCTGGGGGCTGCAGGACAAAATAACACCACCTGAAGCGGCGCTCCATTTTCACGACTTGCTGCCCAACGGCAGGGTGAAGTTCATTGATAAGTGCGGGCACATGCCCATGGTGGAGCAGGCCAAAGAGTTCAACGACCACCTGTTGCTTTTTCTGCGGAGTCATCCGGCCCATGCGGTTTTGTAACCCGGAGGCTGCCGCTCATCAAAAAGTATATAAAATCTATAGATTTTATAAATACTTGAATTTATTTGCCTGGGGATTGGGCAAACACGACAATGCCTGCTCAAAAGAAAACGGGTGATTTTAATGCAAGAACCTCATTAACCAAACTTTCACTATAAATTTTATCTTCCATGTCTAGTCATGCAGAGAAACCCATCGGGATATTTTACGAACATCCCGTTTGGTTCAAACCACTATTTGAAGAACTGGAATCACGCAAGATTCCCTACGTCCGCATCAATGCCGCCGAGCATTCGTACAATCCGGCTGAAATTGAGTCGCCTTATTCCCTGGTAGTGAACCGGATGAGTTCTTCTGCTTATTTGCGGGGGAACACGCAAGGCATATTCCACGCTGCCAACTATCTGGCGCACCTGGAGCGCATCGGGGTGCCCACGATCAACGGCGCAGCCGCTCAAAACATTGAAAGCTCCAAGGCCAAACAACTTTCGTTGCTCACCTCGCTAGGCGTTTTGTATCCAAAAACCAAAGTAGTCAATCATATTTCGCAGCTTGAACCGGCAGCCAGGACGTTGCAATTTCCCGTGGTCATAAAAGTGAATATCGGCGGAAGCGGCGCGGGCATCGTCCGGTTCGATACCCTTGATGGGTTGAAAAAAGCAGTAGACCAGGGCCAGATCAATTTGGGCATCGATCACACCGCGCTCGTGCAGGAGTACATCGCCCCCGCCGGTAATCATATTGTGAGGATTGAAACACTGAATGGAAAATTTCTATATGCCATCAAAGTGCATACGACGGGCGAAAGTTTTAACCTGTGCCCGGCAGAACTTTGCCAGGTTCCCGATCCAAACGATGCCCAGGCATGCTTAACGGAAGCTCCTAAAAAAGGCATCCAGGTGGAGGGCTACACACCGCCCGCGGAGTTGGTGCAAAAGGCCGAAAAGATTTTTAAGACGGCAGGCATCGACGTGGGCGGCATCGAATATTTGGTGGACGGCCGCAACGGGCAAGCGTATTTCTACGACATCAACGCGTTATCCAATTTTGTGGCCGATGCCGTGAATGTTGTCGGCTTTAACCCGTATAAAAATTTCGTCGACTACATTGAATATCGCCTTCAAAAACATTATCAAACTCAACCCGCCTACGCCTTATGAAATTTGGATATTGGTTACCCGTATTTGGCGGGTGGCTTCGCAATGTCGAAGACGAAAACATGACGCCCACCTGGGACTATGTGAAAAAATTGGCGGTACGGTCCGAAGAGCTTGGCTACGACACCACGCTGATCGCCGAGCTCAACCTCAACGACATCAAAGGCGAATCCGCCCCATCGCTGGATGCCTGGAGCACGGCGGCGGCCCTGGCGGCCGTGACCAGCACGCTTGAAATCATGGTGGCGGTCCGGCCCACGTTTCATTCGCCCGCGTTGCTGGCCAAGCAGGCGGCAAACATCGATCACATCAGCAACGGACGGCTCACGCTCAACGTGGTGTCGTCGTGGTGGCAGGATGAGGCGCGGAAATACGGTGTTCATTTTGAACAGCACGACGACCGCTATGCCCGCACGGCCGAATGGCTTCACATCGTGGACCACCTGTGGAAGCAGGATAACTTCACCTTTGAAGGCAAGTACTACAAAGTGGATGACACGATCTTGCAACCCAAGCCCATATCCAAACCACGGCCGTTCCTATATGCCGGCGGAGAATCTGAAGCCGCCAAGGAACTGATCGCACAGCGTTGCGATGGGTATGTCATGCACGGAGATGCTCCCGAGGTGATCGGCAAACGGATCGACGACATGCGCCGGAGAAGAGAGAAACATGGACTGCCTCCCATGAAATTTGGTGTGGCCGCCTATTCCATCATCCGGGATTCTGATCAGGAAGTAAAGAAAGAACTGGAACGCATCACGAACGTGAACAGCTTTGCCGCGGGCTACAAGAATTATCAGCAGTGGCTGGCCGGCACACAACTGGAGAAGCAGGTTTCTCTGGAGGAATATTCGGTGTCCAATCGTGGGTTGCGCACCGGTTTGGTGGGCTCACCCGGATTTGTGGCGGACCGGATCGGTCAATACGAAGACATTGGTGTCGATTTTTTCCTGCTGCAATGCAGCCCGCAGTTGGAAGAAATGGAACGCTTTTCCAAGAGCGTTATTCGTGTTCCGTCCTATTCATAAAAAATAAAACACAACGGCCTTTGTCCACCCCAGATCAGTGGACAGAGACCGTTGCGTTTCCGGAGTGGCTCCCGGCTGAATAATTTTTCTCGCCGGCTTTCACTTCCACCGTCAACGCGTTTTGGCGGGGCGGCAGGGGACATGTGGCATAGGGCGTAAATACGCACGGTGGGTTGTAGGCCTTGTTGAAGTCGATGTAGACCGCTTCGCCCGCTACGGGCTTTTTCACATAAACAAAGCGGCCTCCTCCATAGGTTTCATTGCCGCTGGTGACGTCCGCGAAAATGACAAAGAACTCGTCTTTGTTTCCCTCCAAAACATCCAGCCGATGTTTTTTACCCAGTAAGTCAAACACCAGCGTGCCGGGCGACCGTTGGGCGGTCGTTTGCCCCACGATGTTGGTAATGTCGATGGTGCGCGACGAATCCGCTTTTTCGAACCCAGCCTCTACGCGAAAAGCCGGATCGACCGGGTAGCGCTCGATACCGGCGAAGGATTTTGTTGCTTCACTATCCAGGTCGCGCAGGCGAACGGCGAGTTTGGTGTCGCGCCGGATAATGTTCCACCGCAAGGATCCACTTTCCACGATGATGGCACTGGAGTCGGGATGAAAGACAACTTGTTCTGTGGTTATGGGCTTTCCGTGCACCGTAATGGTCACGTTATTATCTGCCCGCAGGATAACACGATTGTCTTGCACAATGAAATAACCGGCATGCTCCGCGATTTTTCCACTCGGAAAAACGATGTTGTTCTTTTCGCTGCTGCCAAATGTATTCGGACCGGGTTCAAGCCAGTAGAGTCCGACGAGGTTTAGCCATCCGTCCGGTGCCTTTACATCTTCCAGCCGCCGCGTGTGCCAGGCGTTGAGCGAAGCCTCATAAGCCTGGCGTTCCTCCGGCGTAAATTCTTTCTTTGGTGAACAACCTGCGATCCAGGCCAGCAGTGCCAGCCCTAAAAATTTTCTTTTCATGCGTATAAATACATCAACCCGATGGTTCCGAAAGATAAGAAGTTTGTTAAAAAATATAAAATCTATAGAAATAATAGATTTTATATTTTGAAAATAAAATTTAGTACTATTTTTGTCTTATTCTTTGACGACAGTCTCTGACTGTTGTTGTTAGTTACACCACCAATTTTTATTCAATGGACGTATGGCCACGGCAATGTGGGTGAAAAAAAATTGCCTCAGTATTTATTAATGACTCAATGAAATTTTAACCTAAACCTAAACACTATGAGAAACAAGCTCTTTAAATTCGGCGCCTTGGGCGTAATGGCTTTTGCGGCATTTTCGTTCGCAGAACGTCCAGCCGTTCAGGCGTACAAAGTAAACCCCAAGGAAAGTTCATTACAATGGAAAGGAAAGAAAGTGACGGGCGAGCATTCTGGGAAGATCAACCTCGCCTCCGGCTCCCTCAACTGGGACGGGAAGACTTTGAAAGGAGGAAATTTTGACATCGACGTCACCTCCATAACGGTAACCGACATTACAGACGCAGAAACGAATGCTAAACTGTTGGGGCACTTAAAGTCCGACGATTTTTTTGGCGTGGAGAAATTTCCCAAAGCTTCTTTTGTCATCACATCGGCCACGCCGACTGGAGATAACAGCTACCTGGTGAAGGGCAAACTCACGATTAAAAGCATTGTGAACGACGTAGAGTTTCCGGCCCAGGTGAAGGCTGAAGGAAAAAAAGTAACGGCGACCGCAAAGATCACCGTAGACCGCACGAAGTATGACATAAAATTCAGGTCGACAAATTTTTTCGAAAATCTTGGGGATAAGGCAATTGCCAACGATTTTGAATTGGATGTCAAGTTGGTTGCGTCTTCTTCGGACGGGGTATAAGGCTTTGGATGGGGTTGGATAAGTAAGAGGGAAGGGAATTCATCGCGCTGTCTGGTTGCGTTTTTGAATTTCCTTCGCCTTTTATTGATCCATTATGCGAATACCAGAAGGATGATATCCGATGGCAGCGTGCCCTTTGCTGCAGAAGAATGTGTCCACTATAAAATATCGTTATGTTATCAAAAAAATGTCAATACGCGTTGCACGCGTTAAAGTTTATGGCGCAACATCCGGTTGGCCAACTCCTGCACATAAAGGAAATTGCCAGCCAGGAGCATATCCCTAAAAAATTTCTTGAGTCAATATTGCGGGATCTAAAAACGGCTGGAATCTTGGGAAGTAAAATGGGCAACATCGGTGGGTATTATTTTATAAAGAAACCATCGGACGTAACGTTGCTCGAAGTGATCAGGACAATTGACGGAGCGGTGGCCATGCTCCCCTGTGTTTCTCTGAATTATTACCAGTCCTGCGGCTTCTGCGAAGACGAGTCCACCTGTGGGATCAATTCCGCATTCAGTAAAGTTCGGGACGAGACGTTAAAGATATTGTCAGCAACCACCATCCGTGACCTTAGTCCCGATTTGATCACCGTCGGGAGGGATTGGGGAGGGTATAAAAAAAGTTAAAATATTATTTGGATCGACATGGATATAAACTACATTTGTCTATCGACTTAATAGAGTAATCAATTTCCCACCGGATTGATTTTATAGAAGAAGAAAGAGAATAGGCTCGATGAACTTCTGGCAACCTGTCGCCACCAAGGACAAGGTGCTAAATCCAACTATAAAATTTTTGAAGTCCAATGAAAACCAAGACAGACCTTCCGGGGACGATCGTGCATGCTCCACATTTACTCCATTCTTATAGCAACTATTGCTGTTGCTGATTCTTAACGCCTTCGTTTATCCTTTTTATCGCTGGGTAGTATCCGGGATTCGGATGCAACCCTGTTGACGGATCCGTTAGTGGCGTATCTACAGACAACGCGCAGGCTGTGGCCTGTTTGAAAATCAAAAAAGCTGGGTTGTTTGATGTCGATGAGGTCATTCCGGCGTCATCGTTTTTTAGCCGCTTATTTTCCTGGAAAGGCAAGACGAGTTTGATGCAGCCGTCTTGAACCAAAATTAAAGACCAAATAAAATTCAAAGTCAATGAAAAATTTATCCGCTCACATAACCCGCAAAGGGAAGTTCATCGCCCTCAGTATCTTGTTGGCCGGGGGCGCGGGCTTTCAAGCCGTTGCGCAGCAGGAGCCGCTACAGCCCTTCAAAGGCAAATTGGGCAAGACCTTTGAAGAGACACAACAAGCATGGCCCGAATTCACGAAGGCCAAAGCCGATTCGCCGAACGTTATCTACATATTGATCGACGACATCGGCTTTGGTGCGGCGTCGGCGTTCGGTGGGTTGATCCCCACACCCACGTTTGACAGCCTGGCGAACAACGGCTTGCGCTATACAAATTTTCATACGAATGGTGTATGCTCTCCCACGCGTTCGGGTTTGTTAACGGGTCGCAATTCGCACTCGGTTCATATCGGAAGTAACTCGGCCGCGGGGACACCGGGTTATGACCGGTATATGCCCTTTGAAAAATCGACCATCGCCGACATCCTTCGAGAAAATGGTTACAATACCTATGCTGTTGGCAAGTGGCATTTGACACCTTCCAGCGACCTGACACAGGCAGGCCCTTTCAATCGCTATCCTACCGGAAGGGGATTTGATCACTACTATGGTTTTCTGGGTGGCGCTACAGATCAGTATCACCCGCAGCTTTGGGATGATACGCGCAAAGTTGAACTCGCCGACAACAACAAAACGCACATCACGACTTTGCTCACCAACAAAGCCATCAGCTTCATCGCAGAGCAAAAGTCGCTGGCGCCTGAAAAGCCATTCTTCCTCTACTATGCTCCCGGCGCAACGCATTCTCCCCATCAGGTTGACAAGAGCTGGGTAGACAAGTTCAAGGGCAAGTTTGACCAGGGTTGGGACAAGTACCGCGAAGATGCGGTGGCACGTCAAATTAAACTGGGCGTCGTTCCGGCCAATACGGTATTGCCTCCGAAGGACAAGGATGTGCCGCATTGGAATGAGCTCAGCGCCAATGAAAAGAAACTCGCCATCCGACACTTCGAAGTGTATGCGGCCTTCCTGGCGCAAACGGATTATGAAGTGGGTCGCCTGATAAATTTCCTGAAGAATATCCATCAACTGGACAACACACTCATCTATCTTTCCATCGGCGATAACGGCGCCAGCAAAGCCGGGACACCGTTTGGCAGGATCAAGATCTATGATCCCGCCCTCACCGAAGAGCAACGGCTGCAGCAAAGCCTGAAGGACATCGACCTGATCGGCACTGAAGACTCCAACTCCGACTATCCGTTGGGATGGGCACAGGCCACGAACACGCCTTTTCGTTATTTTAAGGCCGATGCAAATTCAGAAGGAGGAACCCACAACCCGCTGATCGTGTTCTGGCCAAAACGAATCAAAGAACGCGGCATCCGGACGCAATACAGTCACGTCACCGACATAACCCCCACGACACTCGAGTTGGTGGGTGCCAAAGTTCCCACCGTCATCAATGGCTATCAGCAGGAACCGTTTGAAGGAACAAGCCTGGCCTATTCCATCGACAACGCCAATGCGCCAACCCGCAAAACCGTTCAGTACTATGAGATCAACGGCTCCCGTTCTATTTATAAAGACGGATGGAAGGCTGCGGCCTATCACGTGAAAGGTCAAAGTTTTGATGCGGACAAATGGGAGTTGTTCAACCTGAATGAAGATCACAACGAACGGTTTGAGCTTTCGGCAAAGTATCCCGAAAAGTTAAAGGAGTTAAGAGAACTGTTCGACGCGGAGGCCGTGAAATACAATGTTTATCCCTTGAAGGACGGTACCGAACCGGCGCCCCGCACACCAACGGCATTTGATGGGAAGTCGCAGTTTGTATTCTATCCCGGCATTTCTCAAATCACGGAAGTGCCCACGTTCATTAATCGCTCGTTCGCGATAACGGCCCAAGCGGAGATTCCGGCTGCGGGGGCGGAGGGCGTATTGCTTTCTTTGGGCGGTCGCCCGGGGGGAATAAGTTTCTTTGTGCAGAACAAGCAATTGCATGTTGTCTATAATTATGGGCTTGACAAAAAAGTGATCAGCTCAAAAGGAGCACTTCCCACGGGAAAAGTTGAATTGCGTTATGAGTTCGAATCGGATGGTGATCCTGCCAAGGCCACCGGCAACGGAACCTTATTTGTGAACGGAGTAAAAGTGGGAGAGGGCCGCATTGCCAAACCTGCGCGGGGCAGCGCCTTTGAAGGCCTGTCTATCGGCAAAGACATTATTACGCCCGTAGCGGATACCTATAAAGCACCGTATGAGTTTACGGGTAAGCTTAAAAGTGTGACGGTTGAATTGAAGGAGCGATTCAATGTGTCCAGCAGGTAACCAATCAACTATAGCGTTCATCAAAAATGTACAACATGAAAAAGAGAAATATTTTTAAACGAAGATATAGTGCGATGGGCAGAGGACTAAGTGTGCTATTGCTCAGTGGAGCGATGACGTCACTGCACGCCCAACACTCGCCAACGCCAAAACATACCGGCAAGCTTGGCAAGACACTCACGGAAACCGAGCAAGCATGGCCCGAACGAAATCCGAAAGCTCCGGCGGGGGCGCCCAATGTAGTGTGGATTTTATTGGATGATGTTGGCTTTGGCGCCATCAGCACCTTTGGTGGGTTGATCAAAACGCCCACGCTGGACAGTCTGGCCAACGCGGGTCTGCGCTATACAAACTTTCACACGACGGCAATTTGCTCGCCAACGCGCGCCGCGTTGCTGACAGGACGCAATCAACACTCCGTTCATATGGGCCTCTTCACCAATACGGGAGGGGGAACTCCGGGATATGATGGATACATCCCGTTTGAAAAAGCTACGGTGGCTGAAATCCTTCGCGAGAATGGCTACAATACCTATGCGCTCGGCAAGTGGCACCTCACACCAAACAGTCACGCTACACAACTGGGACCGTTTAACCGCTGGCCAACCGGACGTGGCTTTGATCATTACTTTGGCTTTTTAGGGGGCGCTACGGATCAATACTTCCCGGTGCTATGGGAAGACACCAAGAAGGTTGTGCCCGACGGCAAGAAATTGTTCAGCACGCTGATTGCCGATAAAGCCATTCGCTACATAGCAGAACAAAAATCCATTGCGCCAGAAAAACCTTTCTTCCTTTATTTTGCTCCCGGTGCCGGACATGAGCCGCACCAGGTTGATAAATACTGGAGCGATCAGTACAAAGGTAAATTTGACCAGGGCTGGGATAAGTATCGCGAGACCGTAATCGAAAATCAAAAACGATTGGGTGTCATCCCCCAAGACGCCGCATTGCCCGACCGCGGGCCGGGCGTTAAGCCATGGGAATCCTTGTCGGCGGATGAGAAAAAATTATACGCCCGCTTTCAGGAAGTATATGCTGGATTTCTTTCCCATGCCGACTATGAGATCGGTCGCGTGATCCGGCACTTGAAAGACTTGGGCCAATTGGAGAATACGCTGGTGATCATTTCCGTCGGAGACAACGGCGCGAGTAAGGAAGGGACATTTGAAGGCACCGCGAGCCGTAACTACGCTCCGGACATCACCCCGGAAGAACGTTTGAAGAAAAACCTGGCACAAATTGATCTTATCGGCACGGCGTACTCCAGACCAAACTATCCGCTCGGATGGGCACAAGCCACCAACACGCCATTCAAACATTGGAAACAGGATGCAAACTCCGAAGGCGGAACACACAACCCGTTGATTGTCTTCTGGCCCAACCGCATAAAGGATAAGGGCGGCATTCGGAATCAGTATGCGCATTTAATTGACATCCTTCCCACGACGATTGAACTAACCGGCGCGAAAGTGCCAACGGTTATCAACGGCTACCCGCAGGCACCCATCGAAGGGACAAGCCTGGCGTTCAGCATCGACAATCCGTCCGCGCCGAGCCGTCATCATATTCAATACTACGAGATCATGGGATCGCGCTCGATCTATAAAGATGGATGGAAAGCGGGCACACTCCACGTGAAGAAGGAACCCTTCGACAAGGATGTTTGGGAACTCTACAATCTCAATGAAGATTTTAACGAGCGAAACAACCTGGCATCCAAATACCCTGAAAAGCTGAAAGAGCTTCAGGATCTTTTTGATGCAGAGGCTTGGAAGTACAATGTGTATCCGCTCAAGGATGGCACCGTTCCTCAGAAATCCCTCGGTGCGTTCGACAACCGCGATCGCCTGGTTTTGTATCCCGGGACACTGCAATTGTTTGAAGGCACAGCACCGCCGATCGGGGGAAGATCATTAAGCATCACGGCCGACGTCAATGTGCCAGCGAAAGGTGCGGAGGGCGTGTTGCTTTCCATCGGGGGTCGTACGAACGGATTGAGCTTATATGTGCAGGCGAATCAATTGTGGTTTGCCTATAACAATGGCGACGAGAAAGTGTATGCGTCTTCTGCAGAATCCATCAAGCCCGGAAAGAACCTGTTCAGGGTTGACTACAATTATGAAGGCGTGACCGGCGCACCCACCGGACCGACCGGCCCGGGCACTGCTGTGTTATACATCAACGACAAGAAAGTGGGGGAAGTAAAAGTAAAACGGACATTGGGAGGCGGCATCGGCACGTACGAAAGTATTGAAGTAGGCCAGGACGTGATCACCGCGGTCACGGATAAGTATAACGTTCCCTATGCCTACACGGGAAATATAAACAATGTAACGATCGACTTAAAATAGCCACAGTTTTTTCAAAACATCACCGGGCACGGATTGAATGAGGGCCAGGTGATGTTTTTAAAGTAGGTCAAACAAAACGCATCCACTGCAAATCAATGATCCGTTCTTTTTTGAAAATCAATTTAGTTGTGCTTATGCTCGCCTCCCCGGCAGCACTTTCCGCACAATCCAAGAGCAAACAACAACCCCCGAACATTCTTTTTTTGGTTTCGGATGATCATAGCGCGCCTTACCTGGGTTGCTACGGTTATCCGGATGTAAAAACACCAAACATTGATCGACTGGCTGCGGAGGGAATTCGATTCAGTCGCGCGTTCACAACGGCGCCGCAATGCGTACTTTCGCGCGCAGCGATCATGTCAGGTCGCTCCACGCTGGATGTTCGCATGACGCGCTTCTCCGCGCCTTTGCCGGCGGACGTCGTTGCTTATCCGGAAGTATTGCGAAAGAGCGGTTACTATACAGGCATCTGCGGAAGGAATTTTCATCTAAATGGCAACCGGGCCGTAAAGGAATCGGCTGATGTATATGATGCCTATCATCTCGAAACGTTTAAGGATCGCGTAGACTATCTTAAAGTTTCGCAGGTCATGGATAGCATCTTCGCCCAATACAACCAGTTTCTGGATCGTGTTCCGAAGGGCAAGCCTTTTTTTCTGCAGCTCGGGTATAGCGATTCCCACCGGGTATTTGATGCAAAAGAATTTGAGCCGGATCCTTCAACCCTAACCTTGCCCTCGCTTTGGCCGGACACGAAATTAGTGCGTCAGGATTTTGCGGCATACCTCGGTGAAATACAACGTCTCGACAGAGAAGTGGGACGCGTGCTGGACGACCTGAAGCGAAGAGGACTGGATAGAAATACGCTTGTTGTCTTTATGGGCGACAATGGCGGCGCGTTGCTTCGCGGAAAGGGAACGTTGTATAACACGGGCCTGCATGTTCCGCTCATCTTCAGACATCCTGGATTGATCAAGCCGGGGCAGGTGACCGAAGCGCTGGTATCCGGTGAAGATATTGCGCCCACATTCCTCTCGGTTGCAGGCGCGCCCGTTCCGAAGGAAGTAACCGGAGTAAGCCTGAAGTCCGTTTTTCAAAATTCAAGTGCGGAGCCACGGGAATATGTTTACGCCGTTCGCGGTGCGCATGGTTCAGGGCTGCCGACGAACACTGCGAATTTTGATTTGGGAAGAACCGTGTTCAACAAAAAATACAAACTGATTTACAATGCGTTGTGGCAGCTTCCCTATTATCCCGTGGACTTTGCGGCTCAGCCCTTCTGGTTGGAACTTAGTCAGCTTCATGCCGAAGGAAAACTGGATAAAAAATTCGATGGCATATTGTTTTCCGAAAGAAGGGATATCTTTGAACTGTTTGATGAAGAGAACGATCCCAATGAAGAGGTGAACCTGGCGGGCGATCCACGGTACAAAGAAACAGAGGATACGTTAAAGGCGAACCTTCAAAAGTGGATGATTCTCAACGAAGATTACCTGCCGTTGCCCCTACCGCCACCAACGGCAACGGCTCCCCCCACTTCGGCGAAATAGAAGGGACTTATGAGTTAACGCACCAGGTCTATGCAAATACTATCCACCAAACTGAATTGCGTTCGCATGGCGTCGACACTCGTAGCGGTGTTCTGTTCGCTTCTGGCGATGGCACAAAACGTTGACCGGCCGAATATTTTGTGGATTGTGAGTGAAGATAACAATACCGATTTGATCCACAGTTATGGTAATGCCTTTGCCACCACGCCTAACATCGACAAGCTCGCCACAGAAGGCGTCCGATACACAAACGCGTTTTCCACGGCTCCTGTCTGTGCACCCTCGCGTCATTCGCTGATCACCGGGATGTATCCGCCATCCATGGGTACCGAACACATGCGCAGTACATATCCGGTCCCTGATTTTGTGAAATTCTTTCCAAGGTATTTGCGTGAAGCAGGATACTACACAACAAACAACTCGAAAAAGGATTACAACACGATTGATCAACTGGAAACCTGGGATGAGTCGAGTGATAAGGCTACCTATAAAAATAGAAAACCGAGCCAACCGTTCTTTGCCGTATTTAATCTGGGGGTGTCGCATGAAAGTAGTATTCACATTCGCCAGGATTCGTTGCGGCATGATCCCGCGAAAGTTCCGCTTCCGCCTTATCATCCCGACACCAAAGAATTCAGAGAGGATTGGGCGCAGTATTACGACAAAGTGGAAACCATGGATCAGCAGGTCGGCCAATTGTTGAAGGAACTCGAGGACCAAGGACTTTCCGATAATACGATCGTATTTTATTATGCCGACAACGGTGGTGTGCTGCCACGAAGTAAACGCTTTATGTATGAGTCGGGATTGCATGTTCCCTTGGTCATTCGGCTGCCGGCGAAGTACAAGGGTCTTTCCCCCCATAAAGCCGGAACGACCACGGACAGGATAGTCACCTTTGTTGATTTTGCGCCAACGATATTGAGTCTGACGGGAATTAAAATTCCGCAGTACATGCAAGGCAAGGCATTTCTGGGAACGCAACAGCAACCGCCGCGCGACTATGCCTATGGTTTCCGGGGAAGAATGGACGAGCGAATTGATATGTCGCGCGCCCTGCGCGATAAAAGATACCGGTACATCCGAAACTACCTGCCCCATCTACCGTATGGTCAGCATTTAATTTACCTGTGGCAAGCGGCGTCCACGCGGTCGTGGGAAAATGAATTCCGCGCGGGTCGGTTGAACGAGGTGCAATCGGTTTTCTGGAAGCCGAAACCGGCGGAAGAACTATATGATGTCGTGGCGGACCCCTACAATATAAACAACCTTGCCGGAAAGCCGCAGTACGAGAAAGTGTTGCTTCGGATGCGCAAGGACAATCATCAATGGTTGACGGAATCCAGAGATATAGGTTTTATTCCGGAAGCCATCCTTTACCAACGTGCGCAGCGCGCCGAATCATTGTACACACAAGCTCAACAAGAGAAGGATATGGACAGGATCATTGAAACCGCTGAGATGGCCTCCTCGCGGGATGTGAAACATCTCCCCGAAATCATCAATCGGTTAACGGACGCTAATCCGTCTGTGCGCTATTGGGCTGCCGTTGGATGTACCGTGTTGAGAGAACAGTCCTTGGTGGCAAAAGAATCCTTGCTGAAACTTCTGGCAGATTCGGAAATGGCCGTCCGCATAGCAGGTGCGGAAGCCCTTTATAACATTGGCGAAAAGCAGGTGGCCGTGCGTGCCTTGGGTGAGTCTCTAAAAAGCGACAATCCATTTGCGAGACTTCAGGCCTTAAATGTACTACAAACCATTGGCGATGATGCTTTGCCGGCGCTCGAGCAAGCCAGAAGTTTGATACCGGCCGATCCTAAGCTGGAGGATTACAATGCACGCGCAGCAAAAACATTGATTGAGACGGTTCCGAATAGATAAATGGCCTGGCAAGGGCCATCGCAAAATGCCTTGTCCTGCAGGATGGTCGCTTATCCGAGGTTGACCACTTCTTTTAGTCAGCCTGTTACCTCCTGATTTCGCCGCCATGTGATCACAAGTTCCGTCATCAATGGACCATTGTCTCCAGTGGTTTTGAAGCAGATCTTTCTTTAAAGGCAAGCAAATTCGAAGCCTGGCAGTAATTCAATATCTCGTCATCGCTCTTCAGGTTCACCTCGACCTAAAATGGAAATCCTTTCGGTTGTCGTTCATCCTTTTCCTACACGAAGCGTATGGGTTATGTACCTGCTTTAAGGGGCTTTTCTTAGGTCAAGAACAACTGTAACTGTCTACGGGTCAGAAGGTTTGGGGTTTGAATCCCACAGGTCCACTGAAAACCAAGGAGTTACGAAGATGGAGTCACCTGATTTTCGAAATCTTTTTCTATCTTTCATTACCGTATTCCCCACCCTCCGTTGTAGGTGCAAATAATCCTCTAATACGCCAGTATGTTGGAATGTGAAGATTATTTTATCGTTCGTACCCCCATGCTTTCTTACGGAACAGCCAGCCTCGTTTCGGAAGACAACCTGAGAATGCATTTCAGTAATCCTGCTGTACAGGAAGCTTTATGGCTGGCATCGCCCGATCTTTATGACTGTCTGAAACCTTTTCTTGCGGCGCAGCTAACAAAAGAGGAAAACCTGCGTGTAGTCCTGTCGTTGAAAAAATACTGGCTGAGGCTTTCCTCCAGGCCTACACCCTTTGGGATGTTTGCCAGCGTGTCGGTGGGTCAGTGGAAGGAAAAGACAGAAACCCTTTTACTTGACGGTCTGCGTCGCTTCACAAGGCTCGACGTGGAGTTTATGGCCGGCGTGATCGAGAGGATTAGTGGTTTGCCCGAAGTGAGCGAAAAAATCCGGTACACGACCAACAACACCGTATATCACATCGCCAATGCGTTCCGATATATTGAGTATACGGTGAAGAAGGGAAAGCGAATGTACCAACTGTCGGATGTCGATGATGACCGAGTGGTTTCGATGGTACTGGAAACCGCACGGAACGGTGCTACGCGTGAAGATCTTGTGCAACAAATCATGAAGGAAGGTTTTTCTGTAGAGGAGGCCGGTGATTTTTTAAATGAAATGATTGAGAACCACCTGCTCATCAGTGAGCTCGAAATCCGGTTGACAGGAGAGGACTTTTTTTCTGGCGTTTGCGCGGTCTTACAACGGCATGACATCGACATTCCCGTGTTGCTAGATATTGCGCAGCAGCTGCGGGAGTTGGATGGCCGTATGCCCAGCGAAAATCTTGACAGGTATTCAAAACTTTCCGACACCATCAGGCCGCTCTCCGTACACGAACAGGGCAGGAGCTTTCTCCAGGTCGACGTTTTCCGCGAAGCGTCGATTACCCTCAGTAAAAAAGTGCAAGCGTCGCTGGTGCACCTCGTTCACGTCTTGGCGGGGTTGTTTCCGGGACGAAGTAATACGGCGCTCACGGCTTTTAAAAAAGCATTTCAGCAACGTTATGGGTTCCGCCCCGTGAAGCTCTGCCAGGTGCTTGACCCCGAAACAGGTATCGGTTACCCAACCGGACAGGACGTGGCATTGGGGGAATGCATGCTTTTGCAGGATATCGATTTCGCCGAAGGCGCGGTACCTACGCTGGCGGAGATCACACCCTTTCAGGAATTTCTAGTGGCCAAATACAGCCAGGCCCTGGCAGCGGGGAGCGTATTGCAGTTGTCGGATGCGGATGTGAAACCCTTTATGGGTTCGTATCGCCTTCCGTCTTCCCTTTATGCCATGCTGTCGGTGGGATCGCCAAATGCAGCGGCGATTGATGCGGGGCACTATCGGCTACTGTTTTCCGGCGCCTATGGACCCTCGGCGGTCAACGTGATGGCGCGGTTTTGTCATCTCGATCCCACGCTTCTCCAGTGCGTCAGACAAACGTTGAAGAAGGAACAATCTTATGCAACGCCGGTTTACGCAGAGATCGTACACGCCGACCAGGCGCGAACGGGCAACATTTCGTCGCGTCCGGTTTTGCGGGATTTTGAGATCCCGATCCTTACTCCAGGTGGTGTGGACGAGGCGCATCGTTTGCCGCTTAGCGATCTTGTGCTCCAGTGCACGGGTGAGGAATTGGTACTTTATTCCGAGAAATTAGGCCGGCAGGTCATACCCCGCCTCAGCTCGGCGCACAACTATTCGGCAGAGGTTATTTCCCATTATCGTTTTTTGAGCGACCTGCAACATCAAGGTGTCCTATCGGCTGTGCGGTGGGATTGGGGTGTTCTGGCATCGGCACCCTATTTGCCGCGGGTCGTGCTGAATCAAGCTGTGGTGTCGCCCGCCCGCTGGAAATTGACAAATGAAGATAAGAACCGGTTTGCCGCAACGTCTGCGCTGGCCGATGAAATAACGGCCTGGCGTGCGGAACGAAAGGTACCGCGACACATTTTAACAGGCGAAGGAGATCATAGGATCCCCATCGACCTCGAGTCTGTGGATCAGCAACAGGTTTTTAAAAACATCCTTCGACGGGCAGACGTTTTGGAGGAGTTCTTGGGACAGGAGCACCAGGTTTTTACCGATGCCAAAGGCATGGGATATCAGCATGAGTTGGTGGTGCCCCTGCTCAATACCGACCGTGTGGAAGAGACGCGGGTGGCGTGGCCAGCTCCGCCGGCTTCCCCTGGTTTTGGATTGGGCAGTGAATGGCTTTACTACAAACTATATTGCAATGCAAAGGTAGCCGATGCCGTGTTGATCGGGTTTGTGAAACCCTTGGCTGAAGAGCTGTTGCGCGACGGCATTATTGATCGTTGGTTTTTTATTCGCTACAACGACCCGAAGCATCATCTGCGCATTCGATTTCATGGAAGTCATGATTTTTATCAAGTCATCGCGGCACGTTTTTATCGTGCGATAGCGCCTTTCCTGGAAGCTGATCTGGTGCAGGATTTCTGCACCGATACGTATCGGCGCGAGTTGGAACGGTATGGAGATGATGACATACAGCATGCGGAGACGATTTTTTTTGCTGACAGTATCTGTTTGCTTCCCTTATTGGCCGAAGTGCAGGGTGACGAGACGATGCGATGGGTTTTGGGACTGCGGTTGGCGGATCAGCTTCTGGAGCTCTTTGATGTTCCGCTGGCCGAGCGAGCAACCTTGATGAGTTCACTCCAGCAAAATTTTGCCGACGAGATGGGAGGTGTGCAGCGCTTGAAGCCCTCTTTGTCGGCCGTCTACAGGACCCACCGTCCCGAAGTAGCCGCCATCCTGAACAACGAAGGGCTTTCCGCCCCGGTAGTAAAACTGCTGACGGAACGACGGGCAAATATGGTTGCACCGGTCCGGGCGTTAAAGTTCGCGTCGCCGGCGTGTCGCGACGCGGCGGTGCTCCGAAGTAGAATTCAAAGCTTTTTGCATATGACATCGAATCGTTGGTTTGCTTATAACCCACGGCATTACGAACTGGTGGTGTATGATTTTCTTTGCCAGCACTACAAATCGATCCTGGCCAAAAGCCGGGTGAAGGCTTGATAGGAAGGCGGGTAACCCCTACGTTTTTGACGACAATATTTTGTTCACGGCAGCCTCGAAACTGGAAAAGGCAATGGGCTTGGTTAAATGGTCGATGAGCACAACGTGGTTTTCGATAAATATTTTTTTTGTATCAATGGATTCGGCCAGTGTAGCGGAGGTGATGACGATATAATACCGATGCTCGGACCGTTGTTTCAGTTTGCTGATCAGGTCGGTGCCCCAGGAGGCCTTGAGTTGCATGTCGAGAAAAACGACATCAACTTCCTGGGCTTTCAATACGGTGAAAGCCTCATCGACGCTTTCGCATACCGCCACCAATTTAAGGGAATTCATCCGGAGGATGTAGTTTTCCAGCACCTGCTGTCCCAAGGGTTCGTCTTCAATAACGATGCAAAGGAGGGGTGCTTCGTTCATAGGTATGGGGAGGGTTGCAATTCCCATTAATTTTTAAGGAAAATGCCTTATCTTTATTGATAAGGCAGTTGTAAGGAAAGAATTCCCGGGTTCGTTAAAAAAAAATGTCGACAAACCCATAAAACAATTCGACGAACGCGGGCTGACTTTAGACATATATGCTGGGCTTTTTTCAAGAAATACACATCCTGTATCCTAACGTGACTAATTTTTTTGTACCCTCTCGATGTTGATAGCCTTTTACAAGCGATTACATTTTGAAGATCACTACGTGCGGTGGGTTCTCCATGTTTTGTTTTGGGTGGTGGTGTACGTCTTCTTTATCTATCTCAAGAAGCCGCTGTTGGGATTGTCGTATGAAGAAACAGGGCTGGTGGTGTTGAAAGACCTGGTGACCATCGGCGCCATCTTTTATTTCCTTTCGTATGTGGTCATTACGCAGTGCCTGTTGAAGAAGCGATTTTTGTTGACGCTGCTTTCGATCATCCTCATCTATTACTTTTATGCGACCACGGTTTACCTGGAGTTTAAGTTTATTTCCCGGCTGATCGTCATTCCCGGGCGGGGCTATCAAGCCTATGGGCAGCGCATTCTGTCTGCCGGTTATCGGGGCATATTGACGTTGCAAAATGGTGCCGAGATTGCACTGGACCTGACGTATCTGCTGGCACCCGCCCTGATTGTGAAATTGTTTGTTGCGCTTGTCAAACTGAGCCGGCAGGCGTTGAAACTGGAAATGGACAATCTGAATTTGGAGCTGGCCTTTTTAAAAGCCCAGATAAACCCTCATTTTTTGTTCAATGCCCTCAACAATGTCTATTCGTTGGCGCTTGTGCGCAGTGAAAAGACGGCCGATACGGTGCTGAGACTCTCGGACCTGATGCGCTATACGCTCTACGAATCAAATGCATCCAAGGTGCCGCTGGAAAAGGAAATCCGGTTTTTTCGAAATTATGTCGAGCTGGAACGCATCCGACACAGCAGCCGTGTCACCATCTCCTTTGAGGTGGAGGGGGAGCTTGACGACTTGGTGATCGCACCCCTCATCATCTTTCCATTTCTGGAAAATGCATTCAAACATGGCATCAACAGTTCCATTGCCAGCTCGTGGGTGAGAATAGACGTGAAAGTTGCCGATGGCAAACTGCGTGTGGAGATAAAGAATACGCGTTTCCCCAATGCACACGCACCGAGAACAGTGGGTGGGATTGGAATTCCCAATACAAAAAAGCGTCTCAACCTGCTTTACCCCGATAAGCACTCCATTCATATAGTAGGTGAGGAAGACGTATTTTTAGTTACTCTGGAGATCGGTCTGGTGTGACCAAACGATTTTTTCGTATATTGTCCGTTACTGGACAAAGCGTTATCACAAGTCAAATGATGGATGATTAGATGCATGATAATCGATGACGAACCGCTCGCTCAAACCGTTATCGAAACATATATTCAACGTGTAAGCTACCTTTCGCTGGTAGCGAAATGCGAAAATGCAGTGGATGCCTTCGATGTCTTTCAGAACGAGAGCATCGATCTTATTTTTTGCGACATTCAGATGCCGCAGATCACCGGCATCGAATTTGTGAAGTCCCTCAAACAAGCGCCGCACGTCATCTTCACCACCGCCTACTCCGAATATGCCATCGAAGGATTTAACGTCGATGCGGTAGACTATCTCCTGAAGCCGGTCGCCTTTGATCGGTTTCTTCGTTCCGTGCAAAAAGTGAAACACTTATTGAGTGTGGAAAGCCCGTCGGCCGCCAAGGTCGAGGCCCCGGTCAATCATCTCTTTGTGAAGGAGGACTATAAATTGGTCAAAATCAATCATAGCGACATCCTCTACATCGAGGGTATGAAAGACTATGTAAAGATCTATGCTGCGCAGAAGATGATCATTACGCACATCACCATGAAACGATTGGAGGAACTATTGCCCCTGAACAGCTTCTACCGGTCTCATAAATCCTTCATCGTTCGCCTCGACGCCATTAACTCCATCAATGGCAACGAGATCGAAATCATTAACAAATCGAAAATACCCATCGGGGTTAAATATCGCGATGGATTGATGGGTGTTTTAAAGAATATCAATTGAGGCGCAGCCCGCGCCAGCCGTTGTTTTTCGCATTTTTAGCTTGAAAGCCCGTTTGCTCTGAAATGGAGCAAGAGAACTTGTTTTCCCTTTAACCGTTCCGACAGTTTTGCGTCCTTTTGCCCTTCGTTTGGAAAGGACATGTCTGGCGGCTCCTTCTGTATGTCTAATTCCCTGCTGCGTTGGTCTAAAACTTTTCCTGAAGTGCGGGATTCTTGATTGTTTAGAATCATCAACGCAAAAATAATAGCCCGCGCTAGTGTTTTTAAAGGGTGATTTTGAAACAGGATACTTTTAAACAAAAATAAACTACCCATGAAAGCCAAAAAACTAACCCTCAGAAAAAAAACCATCGCCACTTTCAACAGCCAACCGAAGTCTGACAGTGCGCTTATTTTGTTATCGTTGCACCCCATTTGCACGAGGGCAGGAATGTATTGAACCGCAGTAGCAGCACCGCACCAACAAATCATGCCAGTTGCCGAACGAACATGAAACGTTTGGTGCGGACGCTTCTGTGATGATACGCGACGGCCGCCAGGCCGCAACCGATTTTGCATCGTCGCTTCGAACCACCGGCTGAATACACAGCACGGAATGACTTCCTTCGAAGAATTACCTAAACATCTTATTTTTCTCAAATGACCAGCCGTTGTGGGTCATGGCGGCGAAGCCCTGCGAGCGCGATGATTTTAATTTGACTTCACTTCATTTAACAAAATGCATAACGCAATGGAAACGACAGCTTCAAAATGCGATTGGCACGTTGTCTATACTTATCCGCAATGCGAAAAGAAAGCTTTTGATAAGCTGGCGGCAAAGAATATTGATGCTTATCTCCCTTGTCAAACCGTTGTGCGACAATGGAGTGACCGCAAGAAAAAAATGGACGTGCCGCTGTTTCCGAATTATGTCTTTGTCAGCGTGAACCCGAAGGCGCGGCACGAAGTCCTGAACGTTCCCGGCATTACCCGCTTTGTATCCTTTGACGGGCAGCCCGCGATTTTGTCCGATCGGGAGATCACCACGATCAAAATGATGCTGGAGGGCAATGGGGACTTGACCTGCGAATCTTTTTATGCCGTGGGCGATCGGGTCAGGGTCATCAGTGGTCCCCTGCGTGGACTGGAGGGGATGCTTCTGGAAAAAAAGGGAGCCCATCGGTTTTACGTGCGATTCCATTCCTTTGAGCAAGCCTTGTCTATTGAGATTCAGGCAAACCGACTCGAAAAAATTACAAGTCATTAACATTACATTTTAAACGGGATTTTCACAACCGTATAGACGTGCGTTGTTCGCCGCCTGCTTTTTCGTTGTTAACTGAAAAGTATAAAATACTAAACCAACTATAAATGGTTACCGTTTCTGCGTCCGAAAAAAGCCTTCGTATCGCTCAGTTGATTCACGAGCACCAGCAAGTGATCGAGAATTTATTGCGCGTGAATCAAACGGCCATTGCTTACCTGTGCGAGGAAGTGAGAGGTCGTATGGAGAAAGGTGCAAAAATCTTATTGGCCGGCAACGGTGGCTCGGCGGCAGACTGCCAGCATATCGCTGCCGAATTTGTGGGCCGCTACAAAAGGACGCGATGCGCCTTGCCTGCGATTGCGCTCACCACCGACACGTCTATCATTACGGCGATCGGAAATGATTTTGGCTTTGCCGAGATTTTTGGGCGCCAGGTTTCGGCCCTTGGTTGTGAGCAAGACATCTTGATTCTTATTTCGACCTCGGGCAACAGCGAGAACCTTTTGCGGGCTGCCGCCGCGGCCCGGCAAAACCGTATGTTCACGGCGGCCTTTTTGGGGAAGGACGGTGGTGCCTTGGCGGCCTGCGTCGACTTGCCCATTGTAGTTCCGGGGACTGAAACGGCCCGCATCCAGGAGGCTCATATCTTAATTGGACATATACTTTGCGAATACTGCGATGACTGCACTGCTATCCATTCTTAAAAATCTCCATCGCGCCACCGTCCTGGTGGTCGGCGATGTGATGTTGGACAATTATGTTTACGGAACTGTGGACCGGATCTCTCCGGAGGCCCCCATTCCAATACTAAAAATTCAACGTAACAATGAAATGCTTGGCGGTGCCGGAAATGTTGTCGCCAATCTCCACGCCCTGGGCGTGCAGTGCTTTGTGGTTGGTGTTTGTGGAAAGGACGAGAACGGCATCAAACTGAGGCGGTTGCTCGCGGGCCTTGACCGTGTAGAACATCATATGCTGTCTGTGGATGATATGGCTACCGTGACGAAAACACGCTATGTATCCGGAAGTCAACAAGTGCTTAGAACCGACATTGAGACACCCAGCGCGATTCTCTCAGAGCGTTCGGGCGACATTTTTGCGCTTGTTTCCGGGGCGATCGATAGATGCGATGTGGTCATTTTGTCGGACTACAAAAAAGGGGTCATTACACCTGCACTTTGTCAATCCATTATCAGCCTGGCGCGTGATCGTGGCATTCCCGTGTTCGTTGATCCCAAGGGAAGAGACTACTCAACGTACCGGCAGGCTACCCTGATAAAACCTAACCTGAAAGAATTAAAAGATGCCTTTGGATATGAGGACATTACCGGACGGGAAGTGGACTATGCGCGAAGGCTATTGGCAAAATATGATATTGAATATTGTCTGCTCACCGTGGGCAAGGAAGGAATGAAACTGATCAGTAGAGATCATGAGATCTCTTTTTCTTCGGCACGTCGCGAAGTGTTCGATGTTTCGGGTGCTGGCGATGCGGTCATTGCCACCGTGGCGGCGGCGCAAGCTGCCGGTGCCAGCCTGGAGGACGCTTGCTATTTGTCCAATCTCGCGGGTGGCATTGCAGTGACCAAACCCGGTACTTCACCCGTGTCGAACTTTGAACTGGTCACGGAGCTGAAAGCCCGCAATAAAATTTTTACGCTTCCCGAGTTGATGCTCCAGGTGGAAGCCTGGCGGGCAAACGGATCTTGTGTCGGGTTCACAAACGGATGCTTTGATCTGCTTCATGCCGGGCACATTCAAACCTTAGATTATGCTCGAAAAAATTGCGATAAACTCATCGTCGCCATAAACAGTGATAGTTCCGTGAAGCGCCTCAAGGGCGAAGACCGGCCCATCAACTCCGAAGATCAGCGGCTGACGGTGATGGCTGCGCTGGAAAGCATTGACGCGCTCATTCTGTTTTCAGATGACACGCCGGAAACCATCATTGAATGGATTCAGCCTAACGTCCTGGTGAAGGGCGCGGATTATGCGCTGGCGGATGTGGTGGGAAAGAAATGTGTGGAGGCTTCGGGCGGGAAACTGCTACTGGCCCCGGTCGTGGAAGACCTGAGCACCACCCGCGTGATCCGTCGTATTCAGGCGACGTTGGAAAAGGAAAAACTTCACCCGGTAGCCTAGCTCGAAAAGAACCACTCACCTTCGATGAATCACGCCGTATTCCTGGACAAAGATGGAACGCTTCTGGAAAATATTCCCTACAATGTCGATCCGTCGCGAATCACGTTTATCGCTGGCGTGACAGAGGGATTGAATGTTCTTAAAAGAATGGGGTACTTACTCATACTCATTAGCAATCAATCCGGACTGGCGAAAGGTTACTTCGACGAGAAGGCCCTTCATATTAAATTGGACGCCCTGCAAACGGCGCTGACGCGCGAGCGTGCTGGCCTTGACGGCATGTATTACTGCCCACATCACCCCGACGGCACCTTTGAAAAATATAGCATGGTGTGCAGCTGTCGCAAACCCCGACCCGGCATGCTCTACCGGGCGGCGGCGGAGCATGACATCGATCTCTCTGCATCCTGGATGATCGGTGATACCCTTTCCGATATTGAAGCCGGCCATCGCGCGGGGTGCAAAACGATTTTGCTTTCCTGCCCGAACACACTTCATGGTGCTTCGGGAGCCACGGCCGAGGTGACAACGTTTCAGGACGCCGTGGCCGCTATACGGACCTCTAAAATTTAACGACGCTGTTTTGTGAATCTCCACCCTTCGACGGCATGCGACTGATTATTGTTGCCAATCGACTTCCGGTCACCACCGTGCGCCGCGGCACGACCCTTGCGTTTAAGCCTTCTATAGGAGGGTTGACCACGGGGTTGAACGCCTTGTTGCGCGCCGGCAACCCCAAGGGGTTGGATGACTATTGCTGGGTGGGATGGCCGGGTTTACCGCCCGCAGGATTTGATGACGAAGCGTTGCGTGCCGCGCTGGCAGAGATGCCCCGGTATGTTCCCGTGCTCTATTCAAAAAAACTATACAAGGATTTTTATTCAGGATTTTGCAATAGCTGTTTATGGCCTTTGTTTCATGCGTTGCCGACCTTGACGACGTATCAGGAGTGGCAATGGACGCAGTACGTGCGCGCCAATGAGCTTTATCTGGAGGCGCTTGCTCCCATGCTCCGGGAAGATGATGTGGTGTGGGTTCACGACTATCACCTGATGCTGCTGCCGCAAATGATCCGGCAGAAGTTCCCCCGGATCACCATCGGCTTTTTTTTACACATACCTTTTCCCCACTACGAGATTTTTCGAATCCTTCCCAGCGCCTGGCGGTCACAATTATTGAAGGGCATGATGGGCGCTGATGTTGTGGGGTTTCATACCAACGACTATGCGCAGGATTTTCTGAAATGTATTTTGAAGATTTCAGGCCTTGAGAACAAGGACGGTCTCGTGATGACGCAGAATAGGATTGTCGCCGTCCGAAACTATCCGATGGGAATTGCTTACGATGACTTTCACCGCGCCGCCTTGGAGACAGAGGCCTCGGGAAAGAAAAATGAATTTTTGAAGGACTTTCAAGGACAGAAACTAATTCTCTCCGTCGATCGCCTGGACTACACCAAAGGCGTGGTGAACCGGTTGCTTGGCTATGAACAATTTTTGGCGAAGCACCCGGAATGGCATCAGAAAGTGTCACTCATCATGGTGTTGGCGCCTTCGCGCACAGACGTAAGCCTGTACGGCCGGATGAAGAAAGAGATCGAGATGCTGGTTGGAAAGATCAACGGTGCTTTTGGTCAGCCGCACTGGACGCCCGTGCTCTATCAATATCAGACAAAGTCTTTTGACGAATTGAGTCTCTTGTACGTCACTGCGGATGTTGCCTTGATCACACCCTTGCGCGACGGCATGAACCTGATCGCCAAGGAATTTGTTGCGTCCCGCAGCCGTCAAAACGGCGTGTTGATCTTGAGCGAGCTGGCCGGTGCGAGCCAGGAGTTGATTGAAGCGAAAATCATCAATCCCTTCCACATCCGCGAAATTGCCGACGCCATTGACGAAAGCCTGAACCTGACGGAAGCCGAGCAGCACGACGCCATGACGCGGATGCGGCGACAGATCAAGGGTTATGATGTAGTGCGTTGGGCAGATGATTTTGTGGGTGACTTGACAAAGTCGCGCAAGACCATGGATGCATTGCGGCAAAAAATGTTTAGCCGAAAGGCCAGTGAACAATTTCTGGAGGCTTTTCTCCAATCTGAAAACCGTTTACTGCTCGTGGACTACGACGGCACGTTGGTCAGATTTGAACAATTCCCAAAGCAAGCTGCGCCACCGCCGCGGCTTTTGGAAACGCTTAAACGGCTAACCGAATGCTCAAATACAAAGGTTGTCGTGATGAGTGGGCGTGACCGTTTCACGATGGAGAAATGGTTCGACGGCACCGGTCTCGGCTTTGTTGCCGAAAACGGCGCCTGGATAAAAGATGGCCCGGCCTGGCAGATGATCGATTCCGTCACGGCCGATTGGAAGCCGATTGTTTTGCCTTTCATACAAGAATATAGTATCAGGCTTCCGGGATCTTTCCTGGAAGAGAAAGAATTCTCGATGGTCTGGCACTTCAGGAACTCTGATGTGGCATTAAGCCGGATGCGATCCGCTGAACTCCGGAGAGATCTGATGCCGATTCTGCAGGAGCATATGTTGGATTTTTCGGATGAGATCAAATCCGTGGAGATCCGTAAACGAGGCATCAGCAAAGACAAGGCGGTGGAGCGTTTTCTACAACGCCGGAATTATGATTTCGTAGCCGCATTTGGGGATGACTATACCGATGAAGGTGTTTTTCAAATGATACCTGCTCACGGGTTTACGTTCAAAGTAGGGATAGAACCCACGCACGCGCGGTTTATGCTGTTCGACGATGCACGTGTCGAATCCTTGTTGCGTTGGGTGACAGAAAATATTGGGCTGGAGGTTCGCTAATAAAAAACGAGATGGGCGGACATCGGCCAGAGTTGTTGATCGAACGGCAGTGGGCCATGCTGGAGCAGAAAGCCCGGGAATCGGAACGAAGAAGTTTTTTTCTCGATTACGACGGCACGCTGGCTCCTTTTCAGACCGATCCCGCGAAGGCGGATCCCACGGCGGAAGTTCTTTTGATCCTGGAGCGGCTTTGCCATAACCCGGCGAACCAGGTGGTGATTGTCAGCGGTCGCGATGCGATGACGCTCGATCGGTGGTTTGGAACGCTTCGCCTCACAAAGGTGGCCGAGCACGGAGCCTTTATAAGTCGCTTTGGAGAAGCATGGCAAGCGCTGCCGGGGATAGACCTATCGTGGAAAGAGCGGGTGCGGTCGTTGATGGAAGATGCTGTGGCCCTTTATCCGCTTTCTTCCGTTGAAGAGAAGGAACGATGTCTGGTCTGGCATTACCGCCGGGTGACCGGAAAATCGGTGGACAAGACAGCCCATCATCTCCTGCAGCAGATCGCGCGGGCGATCCCGCAGACGGTGGAAGTGATGGCAGGAAAGAAAATTGTAGAAGTGAAGCCTGCGTTTATCAATAAAGGAACAGCGCTACGCATGCTTGCGCTCGAGTTTTGTGCCGACTTTGTGATCACCGTTGGCGACGACAAAACAGATGAAGCGATGTTCGAAGTTTCGCCGGGATTTACGATAAAGGTTGGTCCCGGAGCTACCGCGGCCCGTTATCGGATATCCGGTACGCGGGCGGTGTTACAGATACTGAAGCGCCTGGCGGGCATACCCCCATTAGCGGGGATGGCCCTATGGAACGGTCAAGTGGACAGCCACACGGATAAGTGACCGGCATGTATTTATATTTTTTATTAACTTTCATCTAACGTTTGCTATAACCCTATGCTCCTCAACTATTTCAAGATCGTCTATCGGAACCTGCAGCGTAACAAACTTTACGCAATTATCAACATTGTGGGTTTATCCATCGGACTGGCCGTCTGCGTGATCATTATGCAATACGTAGAGTTTGAAAAGAGCTTTGATCGTTTTCATGCCAAGAGCAAAGAAATTTATCGCATCATTCTGGCCATGCCCAGAGACGATGGTTCTCTTCAAAAAGGTGCGGCGAACTATGCGCCGACGGCCCCTGCATTGAAGAACGATTTCCCTGAAATTGTAGACATTGTTCGCATCACGCCGGAGTATGGGCGCACCGTATTTAATATCGACGATAAAACGTTTGAAGAGAGCAAGGTTTATTATGCGGACTCAACCCTGTTTTCGGTGTTTGATTTTAAACTCATCGACGGCGACCCGCGAACTGCACTGGCTGAGCCGGGCTCGGTAGTGATGTCGTTGACCAGTGCTGAAAAATATTTCGGACCTCGTAGCGCGTGGAAGGAAAGTCCCGTGAATCAGTTGGTGCGCATGAACAATAAAGAGTTGTTGAAAATAAGCGGCATCATGGAGGATATTCCTGCCAATTCGCATCTGCAATTAAACGTGATCCTTTCGTTCACCACCTTTCTGCGTCATAACGATCCATCGAAAGAATGGGGATGGGACGATTTCTACACCTACATTGCCCTGAACCCTCAGGCCGACTACAAAGCGTTTGAAGCGAAGCTGCCGGCGTTTATCCGAAAATACAAAGGCAGTGAGGCCAAGGAGCTCATGCTCTTGCAGCCGCTGGAAGACATTCACCTGCACTCGGATGTGGGCTATGAACTTGAGCCCAATGGCAGTTACCAAACGGTTTACTTTCTTTCCGTAATCGCTTTTATTATTCTGGTCATTGCCTGGGTCAACTATGTTAACTTGGCCACGGCCCGGTCCGAACGACGCGGCAAGGAAGTGGGGATCCGCAAAGTCAGTGGAGCAAACCGGAAAGAAATTGTGCTACAGATGTTGCTTGAATCGTTCTGCATGAACCTGATTGCCATGGCGCTAACCCTGGCTGCGGTTTACCTGACCTTGCCTGCCGTGGGAAAAATGTTGGATAAGCCGCTGGAGTTTTCGTTGATGAACGACACGCGATTCATCACCACGGTCGTGATGTTGTATATCGGCGGCAGTTTGTTGGCTGGTATTTACCCGGCACTGGTGTTGTCGTCTTTCCAGCCCATGCAGGTGCTGAAAGGGGCCTCGCAAGGCATTGCCAAAGGCAAAACAATTTTGCGACAGGCCCTGGTGGTTCTCCAGTTTGTCATGTCCGCCGGACTGGTCACCTGCACGATCCTGATCCACTATCAACTAAAATATGTGAAGACGCAGGATCTCGGTTTTCATTATCAGGATATCCTCTTTATTAATTCGCCCAGTACGATCGACGATGCGTCGGAGTTTCTGAATAGCTATGACTATTTCAAAAAACAACTCCTGGGTTTCCCGGAAATTGCCAAAGTATCTATTTCCTCGGCCTTGCCCGCAAAGTCGTATAACGATATGGACATGCGCGGTCCGATCAAAATGGTCGGTCAGAGCGAGGATGCCGGGACTTCTTTTGCGGTGTATCGCGTGGATAAGGATTTCTTTGACGTCATGGGCATTAAGATGATTGCCGGAAAGAACTTTACCAACGAAGCCTCCAGGGCTCAACTTATCGGAGACAGCACCGAACACTTTGTGCTGGTGAATCGAAAGGGCGCAGCGTTGCTTGGCTATGCCAACCCCGCCGATATCGTGGGGAAGCAAATGAGCCTTGACGGCAATCCGAGAGAGGTGATGGGGGTGTTTGAAAATTATCATCACAAGTCGCTAAGGAACGCTATCGAACCCATGATTGTGAGAAACCGGATCGCCAGCATGCTTTACATTTCCATCCGCCTGGCCGACAATTCACATCTCGATATAAACACCGTCATCGGGAAAATCCGAAGAACATGGAACGAGGTCTACCGCGAGAGCCCATTCATCTACTCGTTTCTCGATCAGCATGTGGAGGCGCAATACAAAGACGACGATCGGTTCAATAAGATATTTACTTTGTTTTCTGTATTTTCTGTTGCGATTGCCTGCCTGGGATTGTTCGGCCTGGTTTCCTATTCCGTGTCCGTGCGCATCAAAGAGATCGGGATCCGCAAAGTTCTCGGAGCGTCTATGGGAAATATCGTGACCTTGTTTTTTAATGATTACTTAAAATTGCTGGGCATCTCATTCATCATTGGCATTCCGCTGTCGGTCTATGTTATTGACCTTTGGCTGCAGAATTTCGCCTACCGGGCGCCATTGCAGTGGTGGTTATTTTTCATCCCCGCATTGATCGTTACGGTGCTGGCATTCTGCACCATTATTGGTCAGGTGGTGAAAGCCGCGATGTCCGATCCCAGCAAAACGCTGAAAGCGGAATAATTCTTCTCCTCATCCATTTTTTCTTTCATCGGTTTTAGACAAGCTATCCTTGTCGGTCGGTTGCAGACCGGAGTGATTGCACGTGTCTAGTTCCTTCCTGGAAAGCTTTAAAGCTTACCGGTATCCTTTCGTTACCCATAAAATCAATTTGATATGAACATCGCTCAATTTTGGGAAGCCTGCCTCAAGGTTTCTTACAACGAAAAAAAATTATTGACGTCCCTGGACGGGATCTTAAAGAACCGCCAGCCCAGGAGAATTCTGGACTGTGCCTGTGGCACCGGGTTTTTAACCCTCGACCTGATTGCCCGTGGTTATGACATTACCTGTTCGGACGGAAGCAAACAGATGCTGCGTGAATTCCGAAAAAATGCCCAGCGAAAAAAAGTATCGGTAAAGCCGCGCCTGTTAAAATGGGAGCAGCTGGCCAAGAACTTTCCACAGGAGTTTGATTTCGTTATGTGCCGTGGTAGTTCCCTGATCTATGCCAGTGGATGGGATCGCTCCCGGAAACAGAACGAGCACGTGATCCGGGAATCGATTTCGAATTTCTATCAGTGTTTGTCACCCGGTGGTGTCCTCTATGTGGACACGACCGCTGCTACAAACCTCAAGGCAAGCCGTCCGGAGCGGAACCGGTTAAAGCGGCAGGTGGAAGGCTCTGTTATTTCGCTGGACGAAACCGTGGTTACCGACAAAAAGAACGCGCTTCGTACCTGGGAGTCTTCCCTTGAAGTGGATGGAGAATCCTTTAAGCTGAGACGGTATTCCCATTATCTGCCTCACGGGCGGTTGAAGAGCTTGCTCCGCGGATGTGGTTTTAAAAGAATCAGAAAAGTGGCTGTTTCGGGAGAGCATTATGATGTTTTTCTCGCGGAGAAGTAAACCGAAAGACACTTAAAAAAAATTATTCGCATGGAATTACCTTATAAAAAAATGGAGTGGGTCGAAGCATGCTCCGATCCCACGCCCTCTTATTTCGAAGAGCACTTTGCCAATGCCAGTTTGCCTGCGCTGATCCACAACGTGGCAAACCACTGGCCGGCGATCGCCAAATGGAATCCGGAGTTCTTTTCAAAACGCTATCCCGACCTGACGGTAACGGTAACGCGATTCCGAAAATCGGAAGTCAAGAAAATGAAGTTGGCCGATTTCTTCGCGTACATGGCCACCACCAAAGACGAGAACCCCTTCTATCTTAGCGAGTGGGAATTTGAACAGGAATGCCCGGAGCTGATGGACGATTACGTTGTGCCATCCTACTTCCATAACTGGATCGACAAGATCGACAAATCCCAACGGCCTATTTGGAATTGGTTTTACATTGGGCCTGCGGGAACGGGCTCCCCCATGCACGTGGACGTGATGGCTTCCAGTGCCTGGAACGCCGTGATCACGGGACAAAAGCTGTGGGTCTTTTTTCCGATAGACCAGCTTGAATTTATCTATAACGGTCAGATCAATGCCTTCAAGCCTGATTTTGATGCGTTCCCGCTTTTAAAAAATGCACGGCCCTACTATTGTGTACAGAATCCTGGCGACATTGTTTTTACACCCAGCATGTGGTGGCACCAGGTTTATAACGCAGAAGACACCATCTCCATCACCGGAAATTTCCTGAATCACACCAACGTGAAGGATGTGGAGAGCTTTATGACGCGTAACAATCTTTCGCAAGAACTCAGTGTTCTTCGGTTGCTCAAGAAATCGTTCCTGGTTTCATAAGCTTTAAACCTGAAGCCATGAGATAGGCTTCCAATCTGTCCCTATAACCTGTTTGCCTCAAGATGAATTTTCAGCATCCCGCCACGTTGGTTGACATTATCCGTCAGTCCAGCGAACTCATGCCAGACAACGGCATGGTCTTCATAGAAGGAAGTGGAACCGAGACGTTTGTTTCGTATCGTGAGCTCTACGCGAAGGCGCTTTCGGCGTTATATCAGTTGCAAACGCAAGGGCTTCGTCGCGGCGACGAGGTGATCTTGCAATTGGACAGCAACCGCGATTTTGTGGTCGTGTTTTGGGCTTGCGTGCTTGGCGGATTGATTCCAGTGCCTTTATCGGTTCTTCAGACCGAAGAAAATTTTACAAAGCTGTGCAACATATGGCAGCTGCTGGCCCACCCCAGCATTGTTACGACGAATCAAAACTGCGGGCGCATACCCTTGTATGGCGCGCGTCTTGCAGCCGACGAAGAGATGGTGAAGGCGATGGTGAATTGCGTGATCGTAGACGACATTGTGCTGCATAGTGGTGGTGAGGGAGAGGTGTTCTGCCCTTCGCCCACCGACATCGCTTATGTCCAGTTTTCGTCCGGCTCGACCGGCGATCCGAAAGGGGTGATGCTGACGCACGACAACCTGATCAGCAATATTCAATCTATTCACGGGGGCATTCAGTCGCCGCCGGCGGGCGACAAATTTTTCAGCTGGATGCCGCTGGTACACGACATGGGGCTAATCGGATTCCACCTGACGCCGCTTTACAGGGGTTGGACGCACTACCTGATGCCCACGGAGTTGTTTATCAAGCATCCCTCGCTATGGCTGACAAAAGTATCGGATCACCGGATCACGTTCACATCGTCGCCGAATTTTGGATACCACTATGTTCTCGAACACTTTGATCGCCTGCACCGATCGTCGCTTGACCTTTCGTGTCTTCGCGTCATTGTGAATGGCGCCGAACCGATTTCAAGTGAGCTTTGCGAAAGCTTTAGCAGCGCGCTGGCACCCTTTGGATTGAAACGCGAGGTGATCTTTCCCGTCTATGGCCTGGCCGAAGCCAGCCTGGCCGTTACCTTTTCGAAAGTAGAACAGGCCTTCAATTTTGTCACCGTCGACAGAAACCAGGTGAAGGTAGGCGACCCCCTCATGAAGACAGAAAGAAACGGAGTGTCGTTTGTGAATGTTGGGCAACCGGTGCGCGATGTGGCTGTTCGCCTGGTCGATCAGCATGGAAAAATGGTCGGCAGCGACACCATTGGCAAGATCGAGATCAAAGGCCGTTCCGTCACGCAAGGGTATTATAAAAATGCCGAAGCCACAAGAAGAATAATGCGCCCCGACGGATGGCTCGATACGGGTGACCTCGGTTTTTTTGTTGACGGCAACCTTTACGTCACGGGACGTCATAAAGATATCTTTTTCATCAACGGAAGAAATTATTACCCTCATGACATCGAGAAGGTGGCACAGGAGGGAGCGAAGCTGAAATTAAATGCGGTGGTCGTTGTGGGGTATCACAACGAGGGCCTTCAACGCGATGAGGTCCTGGCCTTTGTTTCCTTCCGCCGCAGTCCCGAAGAATTTGTGCCCGTGGTTTCTCGTCTGAAAGAGCACGTGGCACGGGCGACGGGCGTGGTCATTGATCATGTGTTGCCGGTCGGTCGTATACCAAAGACCACGAGCGGCAAGATTCAGCGCTTCAAATTGCTGGAGCGTTATCAGCAAGGAGAATTTGATGCCCTGCAGCAAAACCTGGCGTCGATGGTTGGGGTAAACCAATCTTCCCTCGACGCGGAAATGCTGGACGATGTTTCCCGTTCGATTTTTCGGGCCTGGCAGAGCGTTCTCAATACCCCCGTGGCGTCTGTTGACGAGAACTTTTTCAGCGTCGGTGGAACCTCTTTGAAAGCCGGGAAACTGGCGGCGCTACTCGCACAGCAATTTCAACAGGACGTGCCCGTGGAAATCATCTTTCTGCACCCCACACTGCGGAAGCAAGCCGAATATATGAGCAGCTGCGCCGCGCTGAGGATACCTGAAATTGAACCATCGTCGTCATCACGGGAGTATTATCCGTTGTCGGCGGCCCAAAAAGGGATGTTCTTTCACAGCCGTGCGCAGCAATCGAAAGCCTATAACTTATCGCGCGTCGTCACGCTGAGGGGAACTCCGGACGAAGCATTGTTGGAAGCCAGCTTGCAGCTGTTGGTGAAGCGATATGAGATCCTTCGGACAACTTTTTACCTGGTGGATGACGAGCCCGTTCAAAAAATTCAGCCGGCCCCAACGGGCAAGCTTTTGAAGCACGTGGTTCTGGATCGTGCGGTAACCGACGAAGACCTGTTGCAGCACACGAAGATCTTTGACCTGGAGGAGTCCTTTCCCTGGAATTTTACACTGTTTAAAACCGAGACCGAAGACTGCGTCCTGCTGCTGGATATTCATCACATTCTTGTGGACGGTCTTTCCCTAACAGCGCTCGTGAATCAGTGGTGGGACCTCTATCAAAACAAGACGGATCAGCAGACAGCCCCCCTTCAGTTCAAAGAATATTGCTGCTGGGAGCAGCGCATGATGCAAACGGATCTATGGCAAAGCCAGAGAACTTTTTGGATGGAACAGCTGGCAGGCGCGCGCCCGGCCATTACGTGGCCCGCAGATTTTAACCGTCCTGCCCGCCCGGCCTACACAGGTCGAAAGGTGCGTTTTTCTGTTTCGGAAAGTCGCTATCATGCATTGAAGCAATTGGCTGTCAGGAACCAGGTGACCTTGCACATGCTGATGTTTGCCCTCTACCAACTTTTGCTTCACCGGTTTACGGGCAATCGCCGGATTTTTACAGGCGTTGCTGTCGGGGGCCGGCGAACGCCACAGTTGGAATCTGTGCCCGGCATGTTCGTGAATACTTTGCCGATTGAAAGTACCTATCCGTCGCAGCAGTCGTTCCCTGAATTTCTCGCCGACATAAAGAATAAACTCATCGATGCCTATCGGCATGCCGATTATCCCGCGGAGGCATTGCTAAAAGAATTCAATGGTGCTGGCGGTGCGCCGCGGGCAACCCTGTTCGACACGATGTTCCTGTATCAGGACTTTGGCGAGGTGACGTCGCCTGATGACTTTATTTGCGAGGAACGTTTTTTTGACCCCGGTGTCGCACGTTTCGACATAACCCTCGAAGTGGTTGCAGCGCGCGACCAAATGCAATTTTCCCTGGAATATGCCGACCAGCTTTTTGAGGGGCGCTCCATCCAAAGCCTGGGACACTACTATCAAATGTTGTTGGAAAATGTTGTCCGTCATCCCACCAGTTTGTTGGCGGACCTTCTCCTATACTCAACGGAAGAAAAAGAGAGACTTCTCGCCGCGGGAAGGGGAAGATCGCTGGTGGCAGACGCGGTGTTGCAGGAGACGGTCCATCGCCAGTTCGAACAACGGGTTCATCTCAACTCGGCCGATAGCGCGGTGAAAACAGCTGCACGCGCCTATTCTTTTTTGGAAATCAATGAGAAGGCCAATCGATTGGCGCATACGTTAATCAAAAACGGCGTCAAGCCGGACGTGCCTGTGGGCATTGTTTGTGACCTATCTGAAAATCTTGTCGTTGCCATCCTGGCGGTCTTAAAAGCCGGCGGTGCCTATGTTCCCATGGATTCGGATTATCCGGTGGCACGAAAAAAATATATCATCCAAGACAGTGGCATGCACGTGTTGCTGGTCAGTGCTTCACAAGCCCATGACGAAAAGATCTTTGGGGAAGCCGGTGCAGAAAAAATAATATATATCGATCGCGACGAGGATTATGATGCAAACACCGTTAACCCGGAGGTTTGGAGTTCGCCGGAAAATCTGGCCTATGTTATCTATACGTCGGGAACTACCGGTCAGCCCAAGGGGGTAGCGGTTACCCACGGCAACCTCATGGCGTATCTGCGTTGGGCCTCGCCGCTCTATGCAGGGGAGACGTTTGCGTTGTTCACCTCCATTGCTTTCGACCTCACCGTTACGTCGGTGTTCGTTCCGTTGGTAGCAGGGTATTGCATTCGGATCTATCCGGCGGTGTCTTTTGACCGGGTAACGGTCATTCAGCAAATTGTCGAGGACGACGATTGTGCCGTCGTAAAACTTACGCCATCGCACCTGAAGATCATTAATGAACTGGATAGCTCCAGCTTGTCGCGTGTGCGTAGACTTAAAAAAATTATCGTCGGCGGGGAGCAACTTGACGCGCCCCTGTGTCGGGCGATCAGTGATAAATTTCAAGGGAAGGTAACCATCTTTAACGAGTATGGCCCGACCGAAACCACGGTAGGGTGCGTCGTTCACGCCTTCGATCCAGTGGGCGATGTCGGCGACGTTGTGCCGATCGGTGTTCCACTGGGCGGTAATCATGTGTACGTTCTGGACGATAGGCTTGCCCCCGTTCCGGCGGGCGTGGTGGGAGAATTATACATTGCCGGCGACCAGGTGGCCCGGGGTTATCTGTCGAAACAGGAACTTTCCCATCAACGCTTTGTCCCCAATCCATTCCTCGATCATGAGCGGATGTACAAAACGGGTGACCTGGTGAAATTACAGCATGACATGACCATTTTATATATCGGTCGCATAGACGATATGATGAAGATCAATGGCTATCGCGTCGAACCCGGAGAGATTGAAAGTGAGATCAAGCGTTTTGAAAATATACGCGATGCGGTAGTCGTTTCCGGCGACGCATCGAAGCAACCGAAACTTTGTGCGTACTACACATCGCCTGCGCCGGTAAATGAAGAAGATCTCCGTTTCGCGTTGCGCAGGGCATTGCCGTTCTATATGGTTCCCACTGCCTTTCGGTGGCTTGCCCGCATCCCGCTGACGGTCAACGGGAAGATTGACAAGCTCGCACTGCCTGCCTTCGATGCGGGTGACACCGCTGTTGCAGCGCCCCGAAACGAGACGGAAGAAACCATGGTCCGGATTTTCAAAGAAGTACTTCGGCTCGACACCGTGGGCATCGACGACAATTTTTTCGAATTGACAGGCGATTCCATCAAAGCGGTGCAGATCGTTTCGCGACTTCAAAGAAACGGATACGCGCTGGCCGTAAAAGATTTATTGACGGCACAAACCATTCGGCGCGTCAGCGCCATGGCAACGCCAACATCGGGTGTCCGGAACAATGACCTGGTGACCGATACGAAGCTATTGACGCCCATTGAAAGATGGTTTTTTAGAAAAGTGCAACCCGATTTGAATTACTATTGTCAGTCGGTGTTGCTGGAATTTTCAGAACGGCCGGACCGGGCGATTTTGGAACAAACCTTTTCAATCCTCTTACAGCATCATGATGGTCTGCGTCTTAATTATTCTGCAACCGACCATAGATTTCATTTTGACACATCCTGTTTGCGGAGCCCTTTTGTTGTGGAAGAGCACAATGTGGAAGGACATCGGTTGTCGCACCGGGCTTATGAGGCAATAGGCATGCACCTGAAAAGAAGCCTGGACATAACGTCCGGTTCCCTCATGCGGTGTGCCCTCATTCACGATGTTTTATTCGATGCCGTACTCATCGTGGTGCACCACCTGGCCACCGACGGCATTTCGTGGCGGATCCTTCTGGAAGATTTTAGCCAGGTGTACGAAGCGCTGCGACAGGGAAACAAAATTTCGCTGCCGGCCAAGACGGCTTCGGTCGTGGACTATGCCCATACGTTGTCGATGCTCCAGACGCAGGCCTATTTCGAACACGAGATACCTTACTGGAATGAAATAGAGCGAACGCGCTTCCGGCTTCCGGACGATTTCACATTTCAAACTTTTCAGGCCCCAGGATCGGGAGAGATTTCAGCTGACTTTGACGGTGCCACCACGCGATTTCTTTCGCGGGAGGCCGTTCAGTTCTTTCGCACCGACGTTCAGGTACTCTTGTTAACGCCGCTCGTTCTCATCCTGCGGGAATGGACGGGCAAGCAGGATATTGTTGTCGAACTGGAAGGTCATGGCCGTGATATCGAAGGACTAAATACTTCGCGGACAGTAGGGTGGTTCACCACGCTATTCCCCGTAGTATTATCGGTAGAGGAGGGCAGCATAAGCCGGCAGATCTTGAAAATAAAAGAGCAGCTGCGGGCGGTTCCTCATGGCGGTCTGGGATACGGCATACTCAAATCGTATTCGGAGAGCCCCCTGCAGGATAGCCTTCACCCGCCGCAGATCCGTTTCAATTACCTCGGCGAATTTGAAGACGAGATCAATAATTCCCTCTTCACGCTTTCTTCGCGCCCCAGCGGCGCAGACAGCGCGCCGGAAAACGAAAGCACGATCCACGTGGAGATCAATGCCATGATCGTGAGTGGTAGTTTAAGAATCAACTTGCGCTACGACCGCCAGTTTCATAAAGAGCAAACCATGCGATGGTTTCTGGAAAACTACCGGAAACACCTGGCCACGCTCGTCGATCATCTTCAAAAGGAAAATAGCTATCATTTCAGCGAGTCTGATTTCGGCGCCGTGGCACTGGATACGAACGATCTCGCGGTGCTATTCAAAACATAACGTCGTTGCGCGCCGTTTGCTTTAGCCCTGTTTTGTGTTTGCCATTCTAACCAGCGTTCTATGATATTCAATTCTGTTCTTGACCTCGTGGGCGAAACGCCTGTGGTTCACTTGCCCATGCCCGAGCTTGACAACATCAATGTGTTTGCCAAGTTGGAATACGCCAATCCCACCGGGAGTATAAAGGATCGCGCCGCCGCCTACATCTTGCGGAACATTCTGAAGGACCAGACCATTAACCGGGAGACGACCATCATTGAATCGTCGTCCGGTAATTTTGGCATCGCCCTTTCTTCCGTGTGCCGGTCGTTGGGATTAAAATTTATTTGTGTGATAGATCCCTGTATCTCGCCGGCCAATGAGTTTTTGATCCGTTCGTTTGGGGCCACCGTTGTTAAGGTTCAACAAGAAGACGAATATGGCGGCTACCTGCTGACCCGCCTGGAGAAAGTGAGAGAGCTGCAGTCGACGATCCCTAATTCGTATTGGGTGAACCAATACGGCAACCCGCTCAACGCCCGTACTTATTATGAATCGTTGGGCCAGGAAATTCACCGGGAGTTTGAGACGCTCGGGCTGGACTACATTTTTCTCGGCGTGAGCTCCGGCGGTACCATTGCCGGTCTCTCGCGGAAGCTCAAGGAAAAATTTCCCAACATCGCCGTGGTGGCCGTTGATGTGGAGGGGTCGGTGATCTTTGGCAACAAACCAAAGAAAAGAAGGATCCCCGGCATCGGGTCGAGCATGGTGCCGAGCATTCTAAAGTATGCCCAGATCGACGATGTGGTCATTGTGAATGAGCAGGAGACCGTTTCGGCTTGTCGCGAGATGCTGTCCGACAACTTTATTTTTGCGGGAGGCTCATCGGGGTCGGTGTACGCGGGCATGCGCAAATATTTTGCGACCCATCGTGCGCTATATACCTGCAACGCCTTGTGCATTTTGCCCGACCGCGGCGAACGATACCTGCACACCATCTACAACGATCACTGGGGCATTGAAATTTCCGAGCGCAGAGTGGCCGAACCTGCCGGCGAAAAAGACACCCACCTCTGACGTCGCCCATACCCAATGACATTCTCATCCGCATTTTCAATTTTCTTATGCGATACCTCAACGAAATTACCCTGAAACGCATCGGCATTGCCTGGAGCGAGACCATTTCCGTCATCGAAGACGCCACGCGGTGCTTGAGCAACCATGACTATGCGCAGCCCATTAAACCTTATCTGCGCTACAATACGCTGACCAACCGCATCATTGCCATGCCGGCATTTGTGGGAGGCGACGTTGCCACCGCTGGTATCAAGTGGATTGCCAGTTTCCCCGACAACTATAAGATCGGACTGCCCCGCGCGCATTGTGTCGTCATCACCAACGATGCCGACACCGGAAAGCCGATGGGCATCATCAACGCATCGCTGATAAGCGGTATTCGTACCGCGTCGGTGAGCGGCGTTTTTATCAAACAATTCGCCGCCGCCCGTTCCGGCACTCCGCTGCGCGTTGGCATTGTGGGCTTTGGGCCGATTGGACAACTGCACTTGGAAATGTGTTTGCAATTGTTGGGTGACCAACTTGCCGAAGTAACACTCTACGATACGCGCGAAATCGATCCGGCGCTCCTTCGCGGCAAGAACGTTCGCGTTGCCGACTGCTGGCAGGACGCTTATCGGGATGCAGACATCTTTATGACCTGCACCGTTTCGAAGGCGGCCTACATTGACCTCCCCCCAAAACCCCGGTCGCTGCACCTCAATGTATCACTGCGCGACTATAAACCCGAGGCTGCGGCATGGTTCGAGGGCGCTATTGTGGTCGACAACTGGGAGGAAGTGTGTCGTGAAAAAACCGATATCGAATTTATGCACCTCGAGAAAGGTCTTGCCAAGGAACACACCTTCTCCATGGAAGAGGCGGTAGACACCCCGCTAATTCAAAGTCTGAACGATCAGCAAAAGGCGATTATGGTCAACCCCATGGGCATGGCCGTATTTGATATTGCGATAAGCAAATATTATCTCGACAAGGCCGCTCAAATGAATCTGGGCAATTTGTTGGACTAAAAATAAAAAACGCGTGATGCCACCGGACGGTGCTGAACCGCGATGCTTACATGACCCTAAATTTTAAAATCAATGGAAAAGCTGGACAAAGCCAACATTCTGGACAAAGCCAACATTGAAGATATTGTGTATCTCACTCCACAGCAGGAAGGACTGTTGTTTCACTATCTGCACGACGACGACCGTTCGCTGTACAATGTCCAATTGTCGTTCTCCCTGGAGGGTGACATCGATATCGACGTGCTGCGCGATGCCATTCACACAGTCGTACAGGCCAATGAGTCTTTGCGCTCTGTTTTTCGATGGAAGGGACTCAAGAAGCCTGTGCAGGTGGTCCTCAAACGTCTTGTGCCATCGATGACGTTTCATGATGTGAGCGCCGAATCGGAAATCGTGCGCGAACAGACCTTGAAAAAAGTCTACGGCGACGACCGCCAGCAACCCTTCGACCTGGAGATGGGCGCGTTGCGCTATTTGCTGATCAGAAAAGCGCCTGACCTGCATATATTGACCATCAGCAGCCACCACATTTTGTTCGACGGCTGGAGCACCGCTGTGATGCTCAAGGAATTGGTATCGGCTTATGCGGCAGCCCGGCAAGCGCAACCCATTTCTCTTCCGGACAAGAAGCCGCTTCGCACGTTTCGAAAAATGACAGCCAACGGCGTACCGGGAGAGTCCTTTTGGAAAGAATATTTAAAGGAGTACGATCTCCGTGATTTCACGCCGGTAAAAGAGCAACCCGACGCGTCAACCGCCGGGGGAAAGATGACGCGCAAAATGCTCTTCATGAAAACCGAGGAGCTGACGCGATTTTGCGCGACCCGCAAAATTACTCCCGCGGCATTTTTGTATACCTGCGTGGGCATCCTGCTGCAACAGTATAAGAATTCACAAGACGTAATTTTTGGCACCACCGTTTCTACCCGGGCGCATTTTGCGGACGCGGAAGATACCATTGGTCATTTTATCAATACACTTCCCGTTCGTATGAAGTCCGTCAAATCCGAAACGCTGGAACAGCTGTTCCAGCATATGCAGGAGGGTTTGTCGAAACGAACGGAATTTGAAAACGACGCCGAGGGCGATATCAAGCGCAGTCTGCAGATTAATCCTGCCGATGCCTTGTTCGACACCATCGTGGTGGTTGAGAACTACCCGGTAGATGAAACCATCGCCCATGCCATTCCGGGTGTGACGGTGAACCTGCTGAACACAAAAGAACAAACCCACTATCCGCTTTGCCTCACCGTCTACCTGCGCGAGTACCTGGAAGTAGAATTTCTCTATCAGGATAAATACTTCACAGGATCTTCCATCCAACAACTCTCATCGCATTTCAGCAATGCATTGCAGCAAGCGTTTTATTATCCGAACCACACCGTTGAAACATTGTCCGTTTTGAATGAAGACGAAAAACGGGCGCTGCTGGCGGGCACGGAAGAAAATGTCGACGATCTTCACCGCGACCACACCATAGATGAGGCGTTTTTGGAAATGGCTCGTCGTTTTCCGAGCCGCGAAGCCATCAAGCATGGTGAACACGTGCTGACCTATGAAACCTTGAATCAACAGAGCGACAAGGTCTGCCGAAACCTCGTTTCTGCCGGCGTGAAGCCTGGCAGCATCGTGGGGATCATGCTGCCCAAATCCATCGAATTTATTGTCGGCATCCTCGGCATTCTGAAAGCCGGGGGCTGCTACCTGCCCATCGACCCGGAATATCCCGACGACCGGAAGACGTATATGATCAACGATAGCGGATGCGACCATCTGATCGTACATGGCCTTTCACCCGGCGACCTGCCTTGCCGCGTACTGGAATTCGAAAAACTGCTGATTGCGCCCGACGACGCCATCACCGAGCCTGTTTCGAAAACCGTGCACCATCCGGCCTACATCATCTATACTTCCGGAACCACCGGCAAGCCCAAAGGATGCGTGGTAGAACATCGTAACCTCATGCATCTCATGTTTGCCCAATCGCCTTTTGATTTCCACGAGCGCGATACCTGGTGTATGTTTCACTCACAGTCTTTTGATTTTTCTGTCTGGGAGATTTTTGGGGCGCTGCTCTGGGGTGGCAAAGTCGTTATCGTCGACAAAACGGTATCCCGAGACCCCATGCTTTTCATGGAACTGATGGAGAGCGAAAAAGTGACGGTGCTCAATCAAACACCGTCTTCGCTCACCAACCTGGTGGGGGCTGGCTTTTCGCAAGGTGCCTTTGTCAAGAATCTCCGCTACATCATTTTGGGCGGCGAAGCCCTCAATCCATCGGTGCTTCACGAATGTCTGGCCCTTCATCCGCATCTGAAAATTATCAACATGTATGGCATTACCGAAACGACCGTGCATGTTACCTATAAACAGATCACCGGCTCCGATACACTTTCGAGTGTGAGCAACATCGGTAAACCGCTGCCCCACCTCTCGCTGTACATTCTGGGAAAGAACCTGGAGTTGCTACCCGGTGGCGTTATCGGCGAAATGTATGTGGGCGGGCATGGTGTGAGTCGTGGCTATTTGAATCGTCCGGAGCTTACGCGACAACGATTCGTGGCCGACCCTTTCAAGCCTCACCAGGTTTTGTATAAGACCGGTGATCTGGCAAAATTATTACCTAACGGCGACGTGCAATACATTGGCCGCGCCGACCGCCAGGTCAAACTGCGCGGCTTCCGCATCGAGTTGGGGGAGATCGAAGAACAACTGAGTCAGTATCCGCAGATCAGTGACGTCCATGTATCGCTGAGACAGGATAAATCGGGAGACCATTATTTATGTGCCTATTACATTGCAGAGGCACCGATAAGCGAAGCCGATGCCCGTAAATTTTTGAAGACGCGTATTCCGGATTATATGGTGCCGGTCAGCTATGTGCACCTGCTCCGCTTTCCGTTGAACGCCAACGGAAAAATCGACGTTCGCGCGTTACCCGATCCCAAGGCAAGAGACAACAGTCACTATGTGCCGCCGGCCAATGAACTGGAGAACATGCTGACGTCGGTGTATCAGGATGTCTTGGGTGTGCCCAAGATCAGTGTGGAGGACAATTTCTTTTCCGTGCGAGGCGATTCCATCAAGTCGATTCTCATTGCGTCGCGCCTTCATATTCAGGGCTACAACGTGTCGGTGAAGGACATCATTTCTTTGCCCACCATTCGGTTGTTGGCCGAAAAAATGAAACACGCACAAGAAACGGTAGCAGCGCCTGCGGAGGAAAGTATCGGTCAGATCCCGCTTACGCCGATACAGCACTGGTTTTTTGAGCATACCGAATGGGACCTTGCCCATCATTTTAATCAGGCCGTCATGTTGTCCTTTCCAGGACGGGAAGACACGGAACGCTTTCAATCCATTTTCGCCGCCTTGCGGCAACGTCACCCGGCCTTGCGCACGACCTTTAAATGGGTTGATGGTGCGATAGTGCAGACGGTAGGGGACCAGGTTGAAACGCCAGTTTCCATCCAGGAATACGACCTGTCGCAGGAGGCCGAACCGCTGGCACGAATGAATGAAATTTCAGGACAGGTCCAGGCAGGTTTAAACCTGGAAGAGGGACTGTTGCTTCGTCTCGCCGTTTTTCGGTTGAACGAGGGCACGCGCTTGCTGGTGGCCATCCATCACCTGGCCGTGGATGGTGTGAGTTGGCGGATTTTACTGGAGGAAGTGAACACCCTTTATACGCAGTTGAAAACAGGGCAATCGGTAACGCTTTTGCCTACCACGACAACTTTTGGAACCTGGGCACGAAACCTGGAAAGCTATGCCCACAGCAAGCGCATCGAAGAAGTGTTGGAGTATTGGTCGCAGCCGTTGTTTGACGGGTGTCAAACCATCAAAACGGATTTTGAGGTCTCTGAAAATAAAGTAAAAGACCTCGGCAAACTGACCCGAACGTTAACGGCCGGCGTGTCGGAAGCATTGATCGGTGCAGCGAACCGGTTTTTAAATACACGCGTCAATGACCTGCTCCTGAGTGGTCTCGCGCTGGCGCTTCAAAAAAGTTTTGGCGTCCGCAAAGTGGCCGTCGATTTGGAGGGTCATGGCCGCGAAGAAATCGACGCGACAATAGACCTCGGCAAGACCGTGGGATGGTTCACGTCTATTTTTCCGGTATGCCTTGCCGTGAACGACCCGGATGATGTTATCGGTGTGATTCGCACGGTGAAGGAAACCCTGCGGGCCATCCCCAACCACGGCATAGACTATGGCATAGCCCACTACCTGACGGCCCCGGCAAGACCTGAACTGACCTCCCGTCTCGCGCAGGTGAAATCGCATATATCTTTTAATTACCTGGGGCAATTCGATGATATTTCGGCGACGGAAAATTTTTCCGTCGATCAACAAGGCATTGGCGCCAGCGTTGGCGACGCATGGGATCGTCCGCACGCCCTGGAGATGATCGTCCACATGGATCGGGGCGCCCTTCAACTTGAAATTTGGTATAACACAAAGCAATACAAGCGCGCCACGGTGGAACGTTTGCTGAGCGACTATGACAACGCGTTGCAACAGATTGTTCACGTGTGTCAGCACGCCACCCGGAGGTTTACGGCAAGTGATTTTAATCATGTGAACCTGTCGGCGGAGCAATTGCGGGAAATTGAAAAGCAGTGCGGGAACAACCTCGCACAAATCTATCCGCTCTCTTCACTCCAGAAAGGTATGTTGATAGAAACCCTCCGTCAACCGGACCAGGCGTTGTACATCCAACAAGCGATGTTTGATCTGGAAACCCCGTGGGACCTGACGGAAGATGGCATTGCCGCGGCACTTCAATATCTTTTTGAACGGCACGAGCTGCTGCGAAGCATCATCTGTTACCAGTCCTTGCAGGAGCCGGTTCAGGTGGTTCGTTCGGAGGTGACACCCAAGATGTTGTTTTTGGACCTCTCATCGTTTTTTGCCGATCAGCAAAAAGAAATGCTGGAAGAAATCACCCGCAAGGACCAGGTAATGCCGTTCGATCTCAGTCACGACAATCTGCTCCGCCTCACGGCGATAGCGTTGGGCCGCGGACGAACGCGGTTCATCTGGACCTTTCATCACCTGCTTATGGATGGTTGGTGCATGGGCATTCTGAGCCGGGAATTTTTGATGCGATGTGAAAGTCTGCTCAAAAAAGAAACGCCGCGCCACTTGCCTGCGCCGTCGCCCTACGGCAATTACCTGACGTTTTTGAAACGCATCGACCGCGACCACGCGAAGCAATTTTGGAAGCAATACCTGGACGGCTACGACGACCGTGTCGAGTTTCCACAGACACAAACGCCGGCGGAGGCGAAAGTGGTGTTCTATCACCATGTGCTGGATACTGACTTGAGCAAGCAATTAAGACAGCAGGCAAAGAAAATGCAGATCACCGTAAACGTATTGTTTCAAGTCGCGTGGGCTGTTTTGCTGGGCAAACTGAATCAGGTCGAGGACGTCGTATTCGGAACGGTATTCGCCGGCCGGCATCCGCAGGTGGAAGGCATCGACAGCATGGTGGGCCTCTTTATGAACACCGTGCCCTTGCGCGTTCGGTGGGATGATCATCGTAGCTTTTCAGGGCTGGCCAACGAAGTGCAAAGCGATCTTCTTGAAATAGAGCAGTACCAATATCAATCGCTCACCGACATACTGGACGGGCGCGATGAGACGGTGATCAACACCCTGATCGTGTTCGAAAGTTTTCAGCCCGGCGTAGAAGAATACACGGGCGAAAGCCTCCGGAAGAGCATCACCAACACCGCGTCCTATGTACAAACCAATTACGACCTGTATCTGGTGGTAAGCTATGGGGAGACCATCACGCTGACCTTCAAGTACAATAAAAAAGGATATCAGAAAACGGTCATCGAGAACTGGGCCCGCACCCTCGAACGGCTTCTTCGACAGGTGGTCGAAGGTGACCCGCGGATCGGCAGCTTGTCGATGCAAGACAGAAAATTGCAAACCGAACGCATCAAAGAATTCCTGGAAGATTTCTGATGAAAACGCCTACCTACTCGCAGCTCTCTCCGGCGCAAAGTCGTTTGCTGAGTTATGTTCGGACAAACAACCTCTTGCGTACGGCCGATTACCGTGACATCATACAACAGCAGGCCGGCTTTATGTTCCAGCCGCTGCCGATTTTCCTGGAACCCGCGTTGGGCGCGTCGCTCGGTTCGCTCACCCGGGGTCTGTTTGAACTCATCAAACAGATCCCCAGTAGGATTTTCAATTTGCGTGCGGCTGACATTGGGGCCTATTATTCCATTCCTGAAAAGCTGGCTGCTCAGCAGCTGAAGCATTTTGATGTCGGCACGCTAGACAACCTGCTGGGCCGCGCCGATGTGTGTTTGACACCGACGGGTTTTAAGTGTATGGAATTTAATATTTCATCCAATCTCGGCAACATGTTGGAAATTCACCAGGCGCGCAGACGATACGTTGAGCATGCTTGCCTGAAGGAATATTTCCAGGCGCAGGAGGCAACTTTTGCACCGAACATACTCGATCAATATTTTGATTTCATCGCGGCCCAATGTTCAAAAATAAGCGATGACGACACTTTTCATGTCGTGTTTGCATGCCCTGCGCCGGCAGAAAGTTTTGTGAGCGCGCTCCGGGACATGGGTCTCCGTGGAAGTCAGGGGCACAGATTCACTTTCAATGCCTGTTCTTATTATGATTTGGAGATCCGTGATCGAAAGATCTTTCACCGTGGAAAAAGAATACACGCCCTTGTCGATCGATATGAGGGATTGATGCCCGATCAGCTTGCAGCCCTCGGGCGTTCTGGCAGTGTTGTATTATTTGGCGGTAACCTCACCACCTTGCTGCAGAACAAAATCAGCCTTGCGCTTTTATCAGAACTTTCCGACAGCCACTTGTTTACCGACGCCGAAAGAGCGCTGATCGACAGGTTTGTGCCCTGGACCAGGAAGCTGACAAAGGAGCGGTTGACCCCCGGCAACTATTTTCTTGAATTCCTGATGGATGAAAAGGACAGCCTCATTCTGAAGCAATCCAATCTCAGTTCCGGTGAATCGGTGCACATTGGAAAGGAATGCCCCATCGAACGCTGGCAAGCCGTGTTGCACCAGGCGGGCACAGACGCCAACTGGTTAGTGCAGACCTTTGCCGATTCGATCCGGTATGAATTCCTGGACGACAACGACGGGCTGAGCGACTACATGGGACGCTGGGGCGCTTATGTCTTCGGCGACAAAATGGGCTACAAAGATCTTATCCTGAAACCCATGGACCAAAATGAAAGTGTGGTCAACGTTCATCACGGGGCACGATATACCTACGTGTTTGAAATGTTGGAAGAACATTCTCACATCCGCGAACAACAGCAAATCGCCTGAGCTTGCCAGGCACGTCAACGCGCCATCAAAAACATTTCCCATAAAACGATCGCAATGGAAACTACCATTCAAAACCTGATACTCCAGAGTCTGACTACCCATGCCGACAGAATTGCCCTGAAGTCGGGAGCAACCGCCCTGTCGTACGCGGACCTCGACGAACAGTCTACGCGTTTTGCCAACTACCTTTGTGCTTCCGGGGTCTTGCCCCAGGCGTTTGTGGGTGTTTATTTGAGTCAACGCACAGAAATCATCATTGCCCTGCTGGGCATTCTCAAGGCGCGTTGTGTGTTTGTGCCACTGGATCCGGCGGCCCCGCATGAACGTGTACTGAAACAGATTCAAAAGGCGAAACTTGCTTTCCTGGTGGGACAGCCCGACACATCGCCCGAGATCTTATCGGGGTGCATTCAGGCCGGCGTTTCCTTCGGTGATTTTTTATCCGGTATTCATTTTCCGGCAGCCGCCTTATGGAGTCACAATTTTTCGCCGAACGATAGAGCCTACTTGTATTTTACTTCCGGATCAACCGGGCAACCCAAAGCTATTCTGGGCCGGAACGAAAGTCTTCATCACTTTATCGATTGGGAGGTTCGCGAATTTGGAATACACGAGACGGACACGTTCGGTCAGCTCACGGTGCCCACGTTCGATGTTTTTTTACGCGACGTGCTAACGCCGCTCGCAGCCGGTGCTACGCTGGTGATTCCGGAGCGAAATGAAATTTCCCTGGCTGATTGGGTACAAAAAAACGAGATCACCTTTCTTCATTTGGTACCCAGCCTGTTCAAGGCCATGATGAAAGATGCCGGAAGCCGCTTCGATAAACTGCGCTATGTGTTGCTGGCCGGCGAAAAACTATTGCCGGCGCTCGTGAAGCAATGGTACACACATTTTAACAGGCAAACACGGCTCGTCAATGTTTATGGTCCAACGGAGACAACATTAGCCAAGGCGTTTTACGTCGTCACCGAAACGGATGGGGACGGCGCTTCGGTTCCTGTGGGTAAACCTATTCCCGGGGCGCGGTTCATTGTGTTGAATGATGCCCTGGAGGTTTGCGATGTGATGGAAAAAGGAGAACTCTACATTCGCACCCCCTATATGAGTTTTGGTTATTACGACGACCCGGCGCTCACGGCCAAAGTCTTTGTGCCGTCGCCATTCGGAAAACCGGAGACCATCTACAAAACCGGCGACATGGCCTGTCAGCGACCCGATGGAAATTTTGAACTCCTTGGCCGTCGTGACCGGCAGGTGAAAGTGCGCGGTATAAAAGTAGAACTGGATGAGATCGAAAAGCTGCTGCTTCGCTGTCCCTTGGTCGATGAAGCGGTGGTGGTGCACGAGGATACTGAAAAGGGCGTTGTTATTAAAGCCTTTTTAAAATCACGTGAACCTGGCCGCGCGGATTTTCAAGACGTGATCTGGAATTTTTTGCACGAGGCATCGCCGCGTCACATGATGCCGCAGAAATTGCATAGGTTGTCGGACATCCCTCGCACCGTGAACGGGAAGGTTGACCTGGAGAAATTAAGACGGATGGAGACGCCTTCTGCGCCCGCGCAACGCAAAAGCCCGGCGACCGAAATGGAATCGAAACTCGTGGCGATCTGGAAAAACATTCTCGAACAAGAAGATATTGGGCTCGACGATCGCTTTTATGAAGCCGGGGGCAACTCCTTGAATGTGATGTCGCTGCTCTACGAGATAAACCGTTGCTTCCAGGTGCGTGTCAGTGTAGAGGATTTTTATAAGAACGACACCGTTCAACTATTGGCCAGGCACTTGGAGATGGCCGTGGCAGCACCCGTTGCTGCAGCGCCGTCAGGTGAAGCCGGCTATTATCCGTTAACCCAAATGCAGGTGCAACTGTTTTCCTCTCTGGAAGAAAAACATCCGCTCACGTACAATATTGTGAATTGCTTTACCATCAAAGGCGCGAATGTCAGGTCGATTGACTATGCGAGCATCATGAACATGCTGGTGCAACGACATGAAAGCCTCCGTACATATTTTGATCGCGTAGACGGAATGCCCGTGCAACGGGTCCTGCCACAAGGGCGGGTAAGCATCACAGAACTTTTTGCCCACGAAAATGCCGAAGACAGGCTTCAGCCACACGACGTGTATAGCTTTCCGCTTTTTCGCGTCTATGTGAAGCGCTCCAAGCCTGATGTCCACCGCGTCACGATTGATATCCATCACCTCATCTCCGACGCCTTATCACAGAGCATTCTGATGAAAGAATTTCTGACGTTGGCGAAGGGTCAAATGTTGCCGGAAGTATCGCATCAGTTCAGGGATTTTATTGCATGGGAACAGGGCCATGCGCCCGAGACCGCTGCCGGGCATACCGAATTTGCAGACACGTCACTGGCCATCCAGTTTCCCTACTACAAAAAGGAATGGCATCACGAAGAAAACCACGCCGGGGTGTTGGCCGAGGAAATTTCCGAAGCCAGCCAGCAACGCCTGAAAGCGCTGGCGAGTGAAAATGGGTCTACCCTGTTCAACGTGCTGTATACGGCCTATTTTATATTGATGGCGAAGATCTCGGGTCAACGGAATGTAGCCGTGGCCGCGCCGGTTTCTTTCCGGCACGAGCCGGCCTTTCAACAACTGGTTGGACCGGTATTCAGCATGATGATTGTGCCGGCACGAATCGACGACGGCACCCGGTTTGTGGACTTGCTGCAGGTTGTCACTTCCAAGGTAGCCGCCGCACAACAAGGGCACTACCGGCTGGACGCGGTGTTGCCGGCCCTTCGGGCAACACGCGATGAAGCGGTGAATACGATTTTCTCCTTCGACGTCTATGAACCTCAAGCACAAGACCGTGAATTCACCGTCGAGCCGGTCTTCCACAACAAGCAGACGGCGAAGTATCCGTTCTACGTCGAATACGTTTCCCGACCACATGAGGGTTTGATCACGTTTCGATGGGACCGCAGCACGTTCGACGACCAGGTGGTAAAGCAATTTGCGGCCGACTTTCGGATGATATGGGAAACCGTACTCGACCATCCTGAAGTGTCTTTTGCCGACATCGTTCTTCATCACGGCCTGGCCACGCAAGTTCAAAATCCCGTCGCCATTGAATTTAATTTTTGATATACCCATACCGTTGAATCTATGAATACCGAGCGTTCCCTGGACCGGTTGAGGATCTATGCCAGCCAACACGTAGAGAAATCGCGCTACTGGCAGCAAGCCCTTCACCACGCCGATCACCGGCCAATTTTCGAGGATGTGAAAATGTTTCCCGCAGGCGATATTGAAACCGCTACGTTTCGCTGGGAAGACGAAGGCATCAGACCGGTCGGAAAAATTGCGCCCGACCCGGGATCGCTGTTGATACTTTTGCTGTCGGGCCTTCGCGTATTGCTTTGGATGTATACCGGAGAACGCAGTCGCATTCTGTGTACCCCCGTGCCGGGCAATCCCGGCGAGCATCCGGTGAACCGGGTGATACCCCTGCGAAACACTGTCGCACCGGACTCGACCTTTAAACAAATGCTCTTTGATGAGAGGGACCGTTTTCAGGAAGCCCACAGGCATGCCGACTTTCCCACGGAAATGATGGTGGAAAACCTGGTGGCCAGCCATGCGATCCAATCGAGCGACGATCTTTTTACCGTGGGGCTTAGCGTGTCCGGTTTGCAAGACGCCAAGATCTTTGACAACCTTAACCTGGAGTTGCACTTTCGTTTCAGTCAATCCGAAAAAGGCTTGACCGGCCAGGTGCAATACAACACGGGTCGCTATACGGAGGCGCGCATTCAGCGCATGATCGGACATTTCAGACAGCTGCTCTTGCAGGTCTTACGCGTTCCCGACACGCCGCTGACAGCGCTGCACATTCTCACCGCCGCCGAAACCACGGCGCGGCAACAGTTTAATAACACGGCCACGCCCTTGTCTGATCAGTCTGTGCTAAGCCTATGGCTGGATTGGGTTGAGCGCGCGCCACATAAAATTGCCGTAACGCACGGCGACACGCGGTGGACCTACGCGGATCTGGATAACGCTTCCAACGCCATAGCGGCCACCCTCCGCCAACGGGGCTGCGCAACGGGTAGCCTGGTGGCGATCTCGATGCAGCGGTCGCCTGCGATGCTGGCCGGCATATTGGCCATAGGCAAAGCAGGAGGGACCTTTCTGCTCATCGATACGGCCCTGCCCGATGAAAGAGTGCAGTACATGCTAGAAGATAGCCAGGCCACCATGCTGCTGTGCGATCCGTCTCGCGACGGACGTTTTGCCAGTGTGTGTCCCGAGTTGGTCGTCACCGAAACGCAGCCGGTTCCGACGCAACTCGTTATCGTGCCTCAGGCATCTACGGCCTATGTTCTCTATACATCGGGTTCGACGGGCATGCCCAAAGGCGTGCGGATTTCACAGCGCGCGTTGTCCAACTACATCCAATGGGCAGCAGATCAATATGTGGAACGGGAAGAAAGTGTCTTCGCGTTGCACACTTCGATCTCGTTTGACCTCACGCTCACATCCATTTTCGTTCCCCTGGTGTCGGGTGGATGTATTTCGATTCCCAGACATACCGACGCGGAAACCGGGTTGCACCAGGTTTTTGAAGAGGGTGTGTTTGACATCATCAAACTAACGCCATCACATTTGCGCGTGATCCAGACCTTGGACGATAAATATCTCCTGAAGTTCGCGGATCGTCGCCTGGTGTTCATCGTTGGCGGCGAAGATCTCGACGAGCATCTTGCTCGGTCAATCGATGAAAAATTTAAGGGCAACATCACGATCTACAATGAATACGGTCCCACGGAAGCAACGGTGGGCTGCATGATTTTTCAATACGGTTCGGGCCCCACCGAGCACAGTTCCGTTGCGATTGGCAAACCCATTGCAAACACAACCATCGATTTGCTGGACGAGCAACTGCGGCCGGTTCCCACAGGACTGGTGGGGGAGATCTACATCGGCGGCGCAGGTCTCGCCGAGGGCTATCACAACCAAGATGCGGCCACGCGTCGTGCGTTCATCATCCACCCTGAATCAGGCGTGCGCCTTTACAGATCCGGCGACTATGCCCGGCAGTTGGAAAATGGCGACTTGCTTTACCTGGGGCGCAAAGACGGTCAGCTCAAAGTGCGTGGACATCGCGTCGACGCAGGGGAGGTGGAGCACTTCATCCGCCAATATCCGGGCATTGCCGATGCCGCCGTGACGCTGATCAAAGGCAATATAACCGGAAGCGCGCTTTGTGGCTACTACATCACGACAACACACATCGACGACGAGGCACTCGTTGCGCACCTGGAAGGTCATCTTCCGTCCTATGCCATACCCAGCCGGTTTTGCCGGATGGAAAAATTTCCACTTACTGTGAATGGAAAATTGGACAGGGAGAAGCTCCCAATACCCCAGCACCATGCAGACTCACGAAAGGCGCCCCGCACCGAACCGGAGCGCGCCATGGCACAGATCTGGCAACAGATCTTGCAACTCGATCGCGTGGCGATCGACGACAACTTCTTTCTGCTGGGCGGCGATTCCATAAAGGCGCTGCAACTGGTTTATAAAATGCGTGCCGTTGGTTATGGTGTTACTGTATCGGATATTTTTCGCCACCGTACGATTGAGCGCATTGCCCGTGGAGTCGCCGTACTGACCAACTCGCCGGAGACAACTGAAAAGGTGGAAGGCATTGCGCCGCTAACACCCATTCAAACATGGTTCTTTAAAAATCAGGTACACGACCGGCATCATTACGTTCAATCGGTGGTGTTGCGTTTTGAAAAAAACATAGCTGCCGCAGTGGTGCGCGAGGCGTTCCAAAAAATTATGGATCACCACGACGCCTTGCGAACAACGTTTACCACGGAGCCCGATGGATCGGTGACCCAGCGGACATGGCCCGCCGGCGCGGTATCGCCCGAGGTAGAAACGTTTACTGACGATCCGGAAACCTTCGATACCGCCATGGCCCGCGCGAAAGCTTCGCTCGACCTGGCCCACGGGCCGCTGATCAAGCTGGCACTGTTTCAGGCACCGGATCATGCACGCCTTTTCGTGGCGATCCATCACCTGGTGGTGGACACCGTGTCGTGGCGCATTCTGATCGAGGACCTGACTGCGTTGCTGGAACAAAATGAAAAAGACATGCCGTACACGCTGCCGTCAAAGGGCGTTGCCTTCATGGCATGGTCTGGTGCCATACGCGACTACCAGGGGCGGCCAAAGTATGATCAGGCAAAAAAATATTGGCAGGAGGTCTCTCAGAAAAAATGTGATGGACTACCCCTTGATTTTCCGCAGGGGAGTAATACACAAGCCGACCAGCAGGTGGAGACCCTGCGCCTTACCGAAGCCTTGAGTGCGCAATTGCTGACGAACGCAAACGGAGCCTTTGGCACCCAATTGCACGAGCTGTTGCTGACGGCGCTGACCGACGGCCTTCGGAAAACGTTCGACCTGAAGACGATCCGCCTCGACGTCGAGAGTCATGGACGCGAGAGCGCGTTGCTAAATAAAGATGTTAGCCGAACCGTGGGATGGTTCACAACCTTTTATCCCGTTGCTTTTTCAGGAGCCGCGCATGACACAGTTTCCGACAGGATCTTGCTCGTAAAAGAAGCGTTGCGGCAAATTCCGCAAGCGGGTTTCGATTACGGGATCATTACGCAACTGGAATCGGTCGTGGCGCCCACGCCGTCGGAGATCAGTTTCAATTACCTGGGACAGGTGGATGCCGATCTCCGGCAGGCGACCTTTAGCGTGACGTCAGCACCCGGACCGGATGTCAGCGCCAGACATCGTCGTTGCTATAGCCTTGCGGTGTCGGGAATCTTTTTGAACCAGGCGCTCGAGGTGAGCGTTGCGTACAGCAACCAGCAATATGCGGCGGAAACCATCCGAACTTTGCTGCATAACGTGGCGGAGGCTGCGCAATCCATTGTATCGGCATGCCTGTCGACCGCCAAGCGGATCTTTTCGCCGTCTGATTTCTCGTACAAACGGTTGTCACAGGATGTGCTGGACATGCTCACAAGCCGCTATACCATCCAAGATATACACGCTTTGTCGCCCATCCAGGAAGGCATGCTGTTTCATAAGATCATGCACCCTGCGTCGGCGGTTTACGTTTCGCAGTCGTCAAGTCGCATTCGGGGCGATTTCGACCATACTTTATTTTTACAGAGTTTGAAAATACTGGTCGGGCGTCACGACACATTGCGCACGGTATTTATACACGAGGGTCTCGACAGGCCAGTGCAAGTGGTGCAGCAGCCAGGCGAATTATTTGCCACCAGCGTCGACCTCACCGATGGCACCGGCAAGCCTTTGACAGAAGAGGACCGGTCGCGACGTGTAACCGAATTTCTGGCGCGCGACCGTGCGGCCGGATTTGACCTTGACCGGAATGGCTTTCGCGCTACCGCCCTCAAGCTTGGCCCTCAGGATACGGAAGTGATTTTTAGCTACCACCACATCCTGATGGACGGCTGGTGCATGAGTCTCCTGTTGACACAACTCCTCGAAATTTACAAAGCCGGCGCCCTTGGGCAGTCGCCAGCGCTTCCGGCCCCATCACAATTTGGGGAATATTTAACGTGGCTCCAGGACCGGGATGTCCAAAGCGGCATGACCTTCTGGAAAAATTATCTGCAAGGGTTCACGGGCGCGACAGCGATCCCCCGAACAGCAGAACCCACGACAGCCGACCGTCTGGATGCTTCCCGTTATAAGGATTTGAAATTGAACCTTGGCGCCGAACTGACGGCTGGCCTGCAACGCGTCGGTCGCGAATCGCAGGTTACTTTGAATACCCTTTTTCAAGTGGCTTGGGGCCTGCTCCTGAAACAATACAACAACAGCGATGATGTGGTGTTTGGAACGGTGGTCAGCGGAAGAGCCGCGGATATTGCCGGCGTCGAATCCATGGTGGGATTGTTCATCAATACCGTTCCGAATCGTATACGTTTTTCGGGATCGGATACGCTGCGTAAAACGTGGCAGCACTACCAGGACGTCGCGTTGACAACAGAGTCGCACCACCATATTTCCCTGGCGGAGATACAGCAGCAGGTGTCGCCGAATAAAATGTTGTTCGATCACATTTTTGTATTTGAAAACTACCCTGTCGACCCCCTCTTCAAAAAAATCAGTCACGACAACGCCCAGGGTGTCGAGTTCTTCCCCGGCTTATTCATTACGGGGAATAACGTTTGTGAAGCCACACACTATGATCTCGCCCTCGTGATTCTGCCGGGGGAAACGCTGACGGTCAACTTTAAATACAACCAGTCGGCACTCGATGTGGCGCTCATCCATCAATTGTATCATGAGTTTGTCGGTGTACTCCAGGCCATGGTGAAGGACCCAGGCCAAAAGATTGGCGACCTGCAGAGGGTGCCAGCAAAGGAGGCGAAATCGCCGCGCTATTTTATACGCCGGGAGAGATTACCCCTTGCCGTGAAAGGCGCGACACCCACGGAAACAGAACTTCCGGCTCCATTAGCGCAACAGCCTGCGAGCACTGCGTTGGCACTGCACGCGCGCATGATGCGGGTTTGGGCGAACGTACTGGAGATTGACGCCGGAACCATTTCCGCTGACGCCAATTTCTTTGACATCGGGGGACATTCCCTGAAAGTCACGCAGTTGGTAACACACCTTCAACAGGAATTTGGCGTGCGGGTTCCGATCGCCGAAGTCTTTAAACATCCCACCGTCGAAGAACTCGCGCTCTTTATAGAAGTCAACGCGTGGCATGAACATCGTGAGCGCGTACCGGCCGCCGCAATGCGGGAAGTAACGATAGAATAGGTTCGGAGGAAAAAAAACAAAATTTTAGCGGCACGCGAATGAATAACGTGAACGATCTTTTATTACGGCTGATGCAGCGCGGCATCAGACTTCAGGAAGAAAACGGCAAACTGAAAATTGCCGTTCCCGAAGGCGTGGCGACCGACGATCTGCTGGCAGAAGTGACGGCGCTGAAAAAAGATTTGCTGATCCACCTGCAACAACAGAAGGTGGCAAAGGGTAGCCTGGCTATTCCTGCGGCCGCCGTAAGCGCAGACGGCTACCCGTTGTCAAGCCAGCAACGCGGTCTCTATACGGTTCACGCCATGTCGCCCGATTCCACGGCCTATAATATTTCGATGGCGCTTCAATTAAACGGCGTTCTGGAGATCCAAAAAATTGATCGCGCCTTTCACCAGCTGGTGGAGGCGCATGAAAGCCTGCGCACAGCCTTTCGGATGGATAACGGCGCACCCCGGCAGTGGGTGGAAGCGGTTCGCGATTTCAGGATCGAGCACGTTGTCTGCCAGGCATCGGAGCGCGACGCACGCATGGCGGCGTTTATCCGTCCATTTGACCTGACACGGCCGCCGTTAATGCGTGTGGGCGTGTTCAGCACCGATGCCACCGACCATGTGTTGGTCATCGACGTACATCACCTCGTATGCGACGGCGCATCGCTGGCCATACTGACCCGGGATTTTATGACCTTGTATAATGGTCAGAAGCTGACAACATCGCCCTTGCCCTATAAGGACTATGCGGTATTTCAGCAAAAAGAAATGAACACGACGGCTGTGGACGCAGCGCGTGGATTTTGGAATGATTGGTTTGCGGGTGATTTGCCAAAGGTCCACCTCCCCCTGGATCATCCCCGCCCGCTGCGGATGAATTTTGCCGGCGACACCGTGCGTCTTCAATTGACGAAAGAAGAAGTGAGCGCGCTCAAAACGCTCTCGGCAAAAGAGGGCGTCACATTATACATGACGTTATTGTCCGCTATGCTGGTGTGGTTGTATAAGCTTTCCGGCCAAACCGACCTGATTGTGGGAACGCTCACCGAAGGCAGGGTCCACAGCAATGTGTCGGGCACGGTCGGAATGTTTGCCGCTACGCTCGCACACCGCGGCAGTCTCCACACAAACGACACCTTTATCGAACTGCTCCAACAAACCAAGCATCAGCTCGCGGTGGCCTGGGAGCACCAGGCATACCGTTACCAGGATCTTGTTGCCGATCTGGCGCTCCCCCGGGAAGCCGGCCGCAATGTGCTGTTCGATATCATGTTTGAGATGAGTCATGGGCTTCCATGGCAAGATACCGGCAGCCTTGCGATTACTCCCTATCACGTTCGTCAGGACACGGCCATTTTTGACCTGAGTCTGGAAGTGCAGGAGGATCCTGGCCAACGTCTCACGATCTTGTTTCGATACGCCACGAGCCTTTTCGAAAGAACGTCCATGGAGCGCTATGCGGCATGCTATCAGCAGACGCTTCGCGAAATTCTGAACGATCCGTCACAGTCCCTTGCCAGCATTTTTATATTGCCGCCATCGGAACAGGAACGCATTCTTGCGGTATTTAATAACACGGAGATATCCGCGGTGATACCGGAAAATTTTGCAGAGGCATTTGCCCGAACCGTAGAGTCGTTTCCCGACAAAATAGCCGTTGAATGTGACAGCACGGCCCTAACATACCGCGAACTACAGAGCAGAGTTGATGCATGGGCAGACGTTCTAAGGGCGCAGGGCGTGAGCGCCGGAACCCGGGTGGCGGTCATCCTTCCCCGGTCGGTCGACACTTTACAGGCTCTTCTCGCATTGTTGAAACTCCAGGCGACCTATATCCCGATCGAGCGCGAATTCCCGGAAGCCCGGATCATAAAAATAGTACAGCGGTCGGAGGCCGAGTTTATCGTCACCGATCCGTCATGGACACTCCCAGACGAAACGCAAGGTCTATGGCCTTATTTAAAAAAATATTTTATCACGCAACACGGCGAGATTCGCAGCCAGGATGTGACCACCCCAGCACAGGTGGCGCAGCCGTTGGCCGGACGCGCGGCCTATATGATCTATACGTCCGGCACGACGGGCGAACCCAAAGGGGCCATGGTCCACGAAGCCGGTATGATGAACCATCTGTGGGCCAAGGTCGGTGACCTGGCGCTCACGGCCGCGGATGTGGTGGCGCAAACCGCGTCGGTCAGTTTCGATATTTCCATTTGGCAATTCCTGGCGGCCTTGCTGGTGGGAGGCAAAGTGGTTATCATCGACAAGCGTATCATTCAATTGCCGGAACAATTTCTGGCAACGCTGCAAGCCCGGTGTGTAACGATCGCACAATTGGTGCCTTCCTTGCTCAATGTTTTTGTCGACACCGTGGCACGGCAGACAAAAACCGAATTGCCCTGCCTGCGCTGGATGATTCCCACAGGCGAAGCCCTTTCCGTTTCACTGGCCCGAAAATGGTATGTCGCTTATCCGGACATAAAGCTTCTAAATGCCTATGGCCCGACCGAAGCCTCGGATGACGTGACGCATCACGTGGTGCCCCGTCCGGTCCAGGGCCAGCGGACCATCTCCATCGGTCGGCCCATACGCAATACGCATGTCTATATCCTGAACCCTGACGGCCAGCTTTGTCCCATTGGCATAGCCGGTGAAATTTGCATCGCCGGCGTCGGCGTTGGCCTGGGATACTGGCGGGATGAAGACAAAACGAATGCGGTGTTTGCTCCCAATCCCCTGGTCGGAAGCATTGCTCAGAAAAACTACGATCGGCTTTATCGCACCGGCGACTACGGATATTTTACCGATACCGGCACCATAGAATTTTTAGGACGCCGCGACAACCAGGTCAAGGTAAACGGAAACCGTATTGAACTACAGGATATCGAGGAGAACCTGATGGCACTGCCGGGTGTAGATGAAGCCGTTGTGATGACGCAAGATGATAAGGAGGGCGGGCGTACATTCCTGGTGGCCTATTATACCGCTGCCGCCGCGTTTGCGATCAGTGCCCTGCGCAACGATTTGCTGAAGCGCCTTCCGGAATACATGGTGCCCTCATTTTTCATCCACCTGGAGCGTCTGCCACTCACCTTCAACGAAAAAATCGACCGAAAGGCTCTTCCCCCTGCAGACTTCAGCCGGGCGCATCACGAAGCCGTGCCTGCCGCTACGCCATTGGAGCAACAAATGTTGGACATCTGGAGAAATGTGCTGGGCGCGCCGGTCTTGGGAATTACCGACAATTTCTTTTCATGGGGCGGCGACTCGATAAAAGCCATTCAGATTGCATCGCGGCTGCGGCAGATTGATTATCGCATAACGGCGCAAGACTTATATCAATATCCTACCATACAATCGCTAAGCCAGGTGGCGCAAAAGATCGGCGCACCGGAAACGCAAGAGCATGTCGTGGGAAGAGTTTCCCTGACACCGGTTCAGCGGCGATTTTTTGAAAGCCGGTCGGGCTTTGATCATCATTACAATCAGGCGGTGTTGCTCAAACTGGAACAACCCGTAGAAACACCGGACCTTGAAAATATTTTTGGCGCGCTGCTTGATCATCACGCACAACTACGCGCCGTATTTTATGAAGACGACGGCGTCATGGTGCAAGAGGTGAAGGAATACGAAGGAGCGCCGGTCATCGAAACCATCGACTTGCGGGCGGCAACAGATTTTGCGACCGCGGTGAACCAACACGCCACAACTATTCAGGCATCGTTCGTCCTGGCGACCGGCCCGTTGGTCAAAGCGGCAAGATTCAAGGGTCCCGACGGCGATCGTCTGTTGGTGGTGATCCACCATCTGTTGGTTGACGGAATGTCATGGCGTATCCTGTTCGACGACCTCGATCAACTTTTGACGCAGACACATGCCGGCCAGGCATTGGAACTTTCAAGACCATCGCTCACCTACCGCGCGTTTACGGCCGCGCTGGAGGCTCATCGCGCATCGTCTGCTTATCGGCAGCATCGTGACTACTGGAAGAAACAGGGCCTGGCCGCTGTTCATGTTCTGCCGTTCGATTTCAACGACGCCGCCGATCGCCAGCGGGATGAAGTGCGCGAGACGTTTCGTGTGGATGCCCTGCTCACCGAAAAGCTTTTGCAAAAAGGTCACCTGGCGCTGGGGTTGTCAGTGAACGAAATCCTGTTGGCCGCCTTGCTGTTGAGTGCCGGTGAAAATTTTGACATCGAACAACTCACGGTCGAATTGGAAGGTCACGGACGGGAAGAGCTCTTCGCCGGGCAAGACGTTGGTCGTACCGTGGGATGGTTTACCAGTATTTTTCCGCTGCAGCTCGCGCTGCCAAAACACGCGTCGCTTGCCGGCATGCTCAAGATCGTGAAAGAACAGATCCGAAGCGTTCCAAACAAGGGCATCGACTACGGCATCTGGCGTTATCTCGATCCGGACTATAGCCCTCAGGATCGTGACACCGTTTCCCCCGGGATCAGCTTCAACTACCTGGGACAATTCGATACGGACATCAGGCGATCACATTTTTCCATAGCGCCCGAGTTGTCCGGCATCTCCATACACCCGGATCGCCGGCGCGACCATGCCGTGGAGGTCACGGGAATAGTATACCGCGGCGTGCTGGAAATGAACCTCCGCTACAACCGGAATCATTACACGACCGAACGGATGAGCGGCTGGGCCACAGCCTACAAAGCTGTTTTGGAAAAGATCATTGGCTTCTGCTCAGACGAAGCGACGGTGAAACAATATACCCCCAGCGATTTAACCTTCCCGGGGCTGACGATCGACGAGGTAGATCAGCTCTCGCGCACGTTCGATTTTGAAGACGTATACGCCTTGTCGCCAATGCAAAACGGCATGCTGTTTCACCGCCTCATGGTCCCGGACTCGGAAGCCTATTTCCTGCAAGTGTCCTATAGCCTGGAAGGGCACGTGGACGTAGCCGCGGTAAAAAGCAGCGTGGCCCGGCTTGGCAAACGACATGATATTTTGCGGACAGCAGTGCTGTCGGAAGGTTTTGCGCAGCCTCTGCAAATGGTTTTGCGACAACGGGAAATTGAATTTCATTACCATGACTTTCGCAAAGTAGAAGACGCAGAAGCCCGGATCGCGGCGTTCAAGGCGCGGGACAAGGAACGCAATTTTGATTTTGTTCATGATTCGCTCCTTCGTGTCACGGTGCTGCAGCGGGCAGAACAGGCCTTTGAATTTGTGTGGAGTTTCCATCATATCATTTTAGACGGATGGTGCATTGGTATTCTGATCAATGAGTTCATGCAGCTTTACACGGCGGCGCTACGGCGCGTAGAAGCAAGCTTACCAAGTCCACAGCCGTACAAGCATTACATCCGATGGATCGCAGCACAAAATGACGATGCGGCAAAAACATTCTGGAAACAATACCTGGACGACTTTAGCGAAATGACCGGTATGGCCCCCTACACCATGCCCGGCGACAGACGCTCGTCGGTCATCCCACTCGCCGAGCATACGGCCCAGTTGGATCCCATTCGCACGGAGGGCCTTAGAGCGCTTGCCGCGCGACTCCAGGTAACGCAGAATTGTGTTCTACAAAGTGTGTGGGCCATTCTGCTGTCGCGCTATGCGAACAGTGGCGATGTGCTTTTTGGAGAAGTGGTTTCCGGTCGGCCGGCCGAACTCCCGGGTGTGGAGCAGATGCTGGGGTTATTCATCAACACCTTGCCCAAGCGTCTGCGACTCGAAAGCAGCATGACATTTGTGGAGCTGGCCCTGCAGGCACAACAAGACTTTCATAGCCGCGCGCCCTATCAGCATCATTCGCTGGCGGCCATCCAACAAAACTTCCCGGGCGAAAGATTATTCGACCACATCTTTATCTATCAGAATTTTCCCCGTGTTGACCAGCTTGCAGAAAATCAGGATGCAGGGTGGGATGGTTTTAAAGTCACGCATGCCGAAAACCTGGATCACACAGACTATGACCTCACCGTCACGGTGATCCCCGGAGACCAGATGGCGATAAACTTTTGTTATAACACAGCGCAGTTTGAGGCTGCCTTCATAAGAAACCTCGGCGCGCAATTCTTCAACGTGCTGGAAGCAGTAATGCAACAACCGGAGATGGCTCTTGGCGAATTGGATATGTTGACGGAAACGGACAAGATCAAACTACAATATCAATTCAACGCATCCTGGTGTGCGGTAAGCAAAAACCAAACCTTCACATCATGGTTTGAGGACAACGCGCAGCGCCATGAAAGCCGTGTCGCCGTCGTGTTCAATGACCAACAGTGGACCTATGTGCGCCTGAACACCGCCTGTAACCAGATCGCCCGGGTGCTCATAGCGGAAAAAGGCATTTGCCCCGGAGATCGTGTGGGGCTCATGGTAGATCGAAGCGAGTGGATGGTCATCTGCACGCTGGCGATCCTTAAGGCGGGCGGCGTCTTCGTGCCGATCGATCCGTTATATCCACCGGACCGTGTCGCCCACATTCTGAAAGACAGTGAGATCCAATACCTCATCACCGATCAAAGTGATGTTCAGCCGGAAGTCACCGTGCTGGAGTTGGAGGCATTGAAGCGTGAAGGGTTAACCGTCATCGGTACCAATCTTCCGATGCGCACATCGCCGGAAGACATTGCCTATATTCTGTATACCTCCGGCTCACAAGGCAAACCAAAGGGCGTGATGGTGGAACATCGCAGCCTGGTGAATATTGCTGCCGGTTGGCGGTCGGCCTATGCCCTCGATCAATTTCCGGTGCGGCTGCTGCAGATGGCGAGCATGGCCTTCGACGTTTATCTTGGCGACCTTGCACGTGCCTTGCTGAACGGCGGGCGCCTGGTCATTTGTCCCGCAGAAACACGACTGGTGCCCGAGATCCTCTATGATCTCATGCAGCGCGAACGCATCACGATTTTTGAAAGCACACCGGCCCTCATTTTCCCGCTCTTCAGATACATTGAAGAAAATGGAAGGGACATTGCTTTTTTGAAGCTCCTCATTCTTGGATCCGACGTCGTGCACATGGAAGACTTTGTCTGGCTCCGGGAAAAGTTTGGGAACAGCACCCGCATCCTGAACGGGTATGGCACAACCGAAACGACAATAGATTCTTGCTTTTATGAAGACCACGATACCTTTTCCGCGCAATGCTCAGGCGTAGTGCCGATCGGCAAGCCCTTTGGCAACAACACCCTCTATGTATTGGACCGGGAGGGAAGGATGGCACCGCCGGGTGCGAAGGGCGAACTCTATATCGGTGGACCTGGCGTGGCGCGCGGCTACTGGAATAATCCCGATTTGACAGCAGCGCGTTTCGTGATCCAACCACAACTGAACCAGCGACTCTATAGGACCGGGGACCTGGCGCGTTGGCTTCCTTCGGGCAACCTGCTCTTCATGGGACGAAACGACAACCAGGTGAAGATTCGCGGCATTCGCATCGAGCTGGGTGAAATTGAAAATCAGCTCGGCAAATGTCAGGGTGTCGGCGAAGTGTGCGTGTTGCGGCATGTGCGAAACGGGAACGAATTCCTGGTGGCCTACTACACCGCCACGGGTCCCCTGGACGACACGTTGTTTGCGAATGAGTTGCTCAATTACCTGCCCTACTACATGGTGCCACATCACTATGTCCGCCTGGAGGCCATTCCTTTATCGCCCACCGGCAAAGTGGATCGCAAAGCCCTCCCGGAACCTGATTTCGAATTGGAGGATAACTACGTGGCTCCCGAAAATGACGACGAGCAAGCCCTGGCTGAAATTTGGTCGGATATACTGAATATTCCCGACGACCGGATCAGCGTGGTCAGGAATTTTTTTGAGCTGGGAGGACACTCGCTTAACGCGACCATATTGCTGGCCCGGATTGCAAAAACCTTTAGCGTTAAGATCACCTTGATCGATATTTTTAATTCACCCACCATCCGCGAACTGGCCGAGATCATTGGCAACAAACGATGGATCAGGGGCGCGGGCGTTCCCGAACAACAGGAAACCCTGAAGACAGAGTTAACACTCTAACCCTGTCGTGATGGTAAAAGAACGGACCGCAGCGGTTCTTCTCATTTATGAAAATTATTTTGATTACCCTATAAACTGAACTTATGGTTGTGAAATTATTATCCAGACTCCGGAAGCATAATGTTGACGTCCGGGTGGTCGACGACGAACTGAAGCTTGGCATTCCCCAGGGCGGGATTGACGCTGCGCTGCTCAATGATGTTCGGGAACACAAGGCAGAGATCATTGCGTATGTGAAAGCAACCTATACGGATAAAGATTTTGCACTGATCCCGCCAGCGCCGCGTCAGTCGTTATATCATTTAACGAGCATGCAGCGGCAGTTTTATTTTGAATACTTGCTGGATCGCAGTTCGACGGCGTATCATGTGCCGACGATACTGCGGATCGAAGGGGCCTTGGATGTTGAAGTTTTAGAGTCGTCGTTTCGGCAATTGATGTTGCGTCACGAGAGCCTGCGCACGCAGTTTGAGATGGTGGACACGGTTCCGTATCAGCGGATTGTGGAAGCGCCGGCGTTTGCCGTAGAGTATGCGGAAGGCAATGAGACGACGCTTGCGTCGCAGATCGCGTCGTTCACACGACCTTTTGTTCTGGAGGAAGCGCCATTGTTTCGCGTGGGACTGATTCGTTTGTCATCGGAAGAACACCTGCTGCTGATCGATTTTCACCACATCATCACCGACGCAGTGTCGAGCGAAGTGCTCATCGAAGATTTTCTGCTTTTTTACGGCGGATCGCGTCCTGCCCCGTTGCGTCTTCAATACAGAGATTATGCGGAGTGGCAGCAAAGCGCGCCCTTCCAGGAAGAGCTGTCGGAGAGCCGACGCTATTGGCAGTCGCGTTTTTCGGATAAACCGGCGGTACTGTCGTTGTCGACGGACTATGCTCGTCCATCGGTTCGAAGCCAGGCGGGGGCGTCGGAATATTTTTGCCTGGACAGTAAGTTGCATCATGGCCTGGAGCAGCTAGCGTTGTCGGAGCAGACCACCTTGTTCTCGGTGCTGTTGTCGATCTATACGCTGGTGCTGTCGCGGTGGAGCGG
>NZ_FQWQ01000006.1 GCF_900129725.1 Chryseolinea serpens
AGCAAAAAAGCCTTGTCGATTTCTCAACAAGGCTTTTTAAATAAAAGATAGGCAACGACTTACTCTCCCGGGTGTTATCCAAGTACCATCAGCGCTGGCGGGCTTAACTGCTCTGTTCGGAATGGGAAGAGGTGATCCCCGCCGCTATAGTCACCTTAAGATCTTTGGTGTTGGTGGGGGCTTATCCCCGCCGTCCCGATAGCTATCGGGATCACCTTAAGATTTGCCCTTTGTGTTTTTACACAAGGGGTCTTAATGTTCATAGCTGATTGTCGTTCGTTTTATGCGAACAACGCTCAAACTTAATATCGTTGACATGTTGTCTGATGAAAGAGCAGTGTAGAAGAGTTAAACGAGCACACAGTGTGCGTCTGAATAAAATTGTATTTTATCTTTCTTGAAGCGTTCGGGTAATTAGTACTGCTCAGCTTTGACATTTCTGCCTTTACACCTGCAGCCTATCAACGTCATAGTCTCTGACGTCCCTTAATGGAAGTCTCATCTTGAGGTGAGTTTCGCGCTTAGATGCTTTCAGCGCTTATCTCGTCCCAACGTAGCTACCCGGCGATGCAGCTGACGCCACAACCGGTACACCAGCGGTTGGTCCAACCCGGTCCTCTCGTACTAAGGTCAGATCCTCTCAAACTTCCTACGCCCATCACAGATAGGGACCGAACTGTCTCACGACGTTCTGAACCCAGCTCGCGTGCCACTTTAATAGGCGAACAGCCTAACCCTTGGGACCTTCTCCAGCCCCAGGATGTGACGAGCCGACATCGAGGTGCCAAACCTCCCCGTCGATGTGAGCTCTTGGGGGAGATCAGCCTGTTATCCCCAGCGTACCTTTTATCCTTTGAGCGATGGCCCTTCCATACAGAACCACCGGATCACTATATCCGTCTTTCGACCCTGCTCGACTTGTCAGTCTCACAGTCAAGCATGCTTATGCTATTGCACTCCACATACGGTTACCAAGCGTATTGAGCATACCTTTGAAAGCCTCCGATACACTTTCGGAGGCGACCACCCCAGTCAAACTACCCACCACGCACTGTCTCCGCAGGTCTTGCGGATTAGACATCAGATAAATAAAGGGTGGTATTTCACCGTTGACTCCCCTATACCTAGCGGCACAGGATCAATGCCTCCCACCTATCCTACACATCATCTACCCAATGTCAATGCGAAGCTATAGTAAAGGTGCATGGGGTCTTTCCGTCCCGTGACGGGTACACGGCATCTTCACCGTGACTACAATTTCACCGAGCTCATGGCTGAGACAGTGCCCAGATCGTTACACCATTCGTGCAGGTCGGAACTTACCCGACAAGGAATTTCGCTACCTTAGGACCGTTATAGTTACGGCCGCCGTTTACTGGGGCTTCAGTTCAACGCTTCGCCTTGCGACTAACGTCCCCCCTTAACCTTCCAGCACCGGGCAGGTGTCAGGCCATATACTTCATCTTACGATTTCGCATAGCCATGTGTTTTTGTTAAACAGTCGCCTGGGCCATTTCTCTGCGACCTTCTTTATTGCTAAAGAGAGGCAACCCTTTTCCCGAAGTTACAGGTTTAATTTGCCTAGTTCCTTAGCCATGACTCACTCGAGCACCTCAGGATTCTCTCCTTGACTACCTGTGTCGGTTTGCGGTACGGGTACCGTATCAATATGCTTAGAAGATTTTCTCGGAAGTCTGCTTACATTCTCTATCCATTCGGCCGGAGCCTCCTGGTACTGTTGGACTTCAGCATTCTCTGCGGATTTGCCTACAGAAAATATACCTACATCTTTTAACGCCCTATTTCGTCAGGGCGCGGAATTGTCACTCCTCCTTCTCTCCATCGCTCAATACGGTAGTATGGGAATATTAACCCATTGGCCATCAGATTCGCCTTTCGGCTATTCCTTAGGTCCCGACTTACCCGCGGATGATTAGCATTGCCGCGGAACCCTTAGTCTATCGGTGGGCAGGTTTCTCGCCTGCCTTATCGTTACTTATGCCTACATTTGCTTTTCTGACTGCTCCACCGTCCATTACCAGACGACTTCGCCGCTGTCAGAATGCTCCCCTACCACTTAGCATTGCTGCTAAATCCTGAGCTTCGGTACTACACTTGATGCCCGATTATTATCGATGCTCTGTCGCTCGACCAGTGAGCTGTTACGCACTCTTTAAATGAATTGCTGCTTCCAAGCAAACATCCTGGCTGTCTAAGCAACTGAACCGCCTTAGTTCAACTTAGTGTAGATTTTGGGACCTTAGCTGCAGGTCTGGGTTCTTTCCCTCTCGGACACGGACCTTAGCACCCATGCCCTCATTGCAGAGTATATTTGTTACCATTCGGAGTTCATCAGGATTTGGTAGGATGTGACTCCCCCTAGTCCTATTGGTAGCTCTACCTGTAACAAACTCAACCTCCACACTGTTCCTAAAAACATTTCGGGGAGTACGAGCTATTTCTCAGTTTGATTAGCCTTTCACCCCTACCCTCAGTTCATCCAAAAACTTTTCAACGTTTACTAGTTCGGACCTCCATCCCGTGTTACCGGAACTTCATCCTGACCAAGGGTAGATCACAAAGTTTCGCGTCTATTCCCACTGACTAAGCGCCCTATTCAGACTCGCTTTCGCTTCGGCTGCGGACCTTAAAGCCCTTAACCTCGCCAGTGACAATAACTCGTAGGCTCATTATGCAAAAGGCACGCCGTCACTGAATCTCTCAGCTCCGACCGCTTGTAAGCGTATGGTTTCAGGTTCTATTTCACCCTCCTATTCGGAGTACTTTTCACCTTTCCTTCACAGTACTGGTTCACTATCGGTCTCTCAGGAGTATTTAGCCTTACCAGATGGTGCTGGCAAATTCAAACGGGGCGTCTCCGACCCCGCCCTACTCAGGATACCACCTCCTTCTAACATTTTACATTTACGGGGCTATCACCCGCTATGGCCCGGTTTCCCACCCGGTTCAACTTCTTGTTAGTCAGATTATGTGGTCCTATAACCCCGATCCAGCCGTAACTGAATCGGTTTGGGCTCTTACGCGTTCGCTCGCCACTACTTGCGCAATCACTCGATTGTTTTCTTCTCCTCCAGGTACTTAGATGTTTCAGTTCCCTGGGTTTGCTCCATCCCTTACGGGTGGTAATGTGTCTTCAACACACTGGGTTGCCCCATTCGGACATCTACGGATCAATAGCTATTTGCGCTTCCCCGTAGCTTTTCGCAGCTTATCACGTCCTTCTTCGCCTCTGAGAGCCTAGGCATTCCCCATACGCCCTTATTTACTTCTTTCAACGACGTCTTATCCAATTACTTGGTAAGACTCACCTATGTGCTCGTTTAGTTATATGTATTGTTTGACGAATCACTTCGTCTCCCATACACACTCTTTTACTACTCTTTCATCAGCATGTCAATGAACTCCTTCATCAATCTTTTTCCAACCAGGTGGCATCGAGATGGCTTATCTCATACAGCCCGCCGATTGGGATTGATAACGTGGTAACTTTTTTCAGTCCTCTCAGATCTGGTTTACCTTTTCTAACTTTTCAATTGTCCTGGTAACGCATCTCGTTAACCAGTCTTTCTTTACTTCTTCAAGTGGAGAATATCGGAGTCGAACCGATGACCTCCTGCTTGCAAAGCAGGCGCTCTAGCCAGCTGAGCTAATCCCCCTGATTCATTACAAAGTCCTGGGCCCTTCCACCAAACCCATTTTTACCGTGGGCCTGCGTGGACTCGAACCACGGACCTCTACATTATCAGTGTAGCGCTCTAACCACCTGAGCTACAAGCCCGGATTTTGTCCTCTTTCCTAATAAACTCGAATAAATGTAATTGATAGCGAACCCTAATAAGAGTCGTCGGTTTTCGTTTCGTTGTGCGTCCTTTGGCGAACAGCCTTTAAAGGTTGTTCAAGACTAACACAACTCCAGAAAGGAGGTGTTCCAGCCGCACCTTCCGGTACGGCTACCTTGTTACGACTTAGCCCTAATCATCGGTTTAACCCTAAACAGCGCCTTACAGCAACTGCCTTCAGGTCCTCCCGACTCTCATGGCTTGACGGGCGGTGTGTACAAGGTCCGGGAACGTATTCACCGCGCCATTGCTGATGCGCGATTACTAGCGATTCCAACTTCATGCAGGCGAGTTGCAGCCTGCAATCCGAACTGAGACGTACTTTTTGTGATTGGCTTACCATCGCTGGTTTGCAACACTCTGTATACGCCATTGTAGCACGTGTGTAGCCCTGGACGTAAGGGCCATGATGACCTGACGTCGTCCCCTCCTTCCTCTCCGCTTGCGCGGGCAGTCTTTTTAGAGTCCCCAGCTTAACCTGTTGGCAACTAAAAATAGGGGTTGCGCTCGTTGCGGGACTTAACCCAACACCTCACGGCACGAGCTGACGACGGCCATGCAGCACCTTGCTCCTTGTCCTTGCGGAAAAATCCATCTCTGGATCGGTCAAGGGCATTCTAGTCCAGGTAAGGTTCCTCGCGTATCATCGAATTAAACCACATGCTCCACCGCTTGTGCGGACCCCCGTCAATTCCTTTGAGTTTCACCGTTGCCGGCGTACTCCCCAGGTGGATTACTTATCGCTTTCGCTTGGCCGCGTACTGTATATCGCACACAGCGAGTAATCAACGTTTACAGTGTGGACTACCAGGGTATCTAATCCTGTTTGATCCCCACACTTTCGTGCCTCAGCGTCAGTTACAGCCTAGTAAGCTGCCTTCGCTATAGGTGTTCTTGACGATATCTAAGCATTTCACCGCTACACCGTCAATTCCGCCTACCTCATCTGTACTCAAGCTCATCAGTATCAATGGCACCCCTCTAGTTGAGCTAGAGTATTTCACCACTGACTTAATAAGCCGCCTACGCACCCTTTAAACCCAATAAATCCGGACAACGCTTGCCACCTACGTATTACCGCGGCTGCTGGCACGTAGTTAGCCGTGGCTTATTCACCAGGTACCTTCAATTAACCTCGCAAGGTCATTTTATCCCCTGGCAAAAGCAGTTTACAACCCAGAAGGCCTTCTTCCTGCACGCGGCATGGCTGGTTCAGACTTCCATCCATTGACCAATATTCCCTACTGCTGCCTCCCGTAGGAGTCTGGCCCGTATCTCAGTGCCAGTGTGGGGGATCAACCTCTCAGTTCCCCTACTGATCATCGTCTTGGTGGGCCGTTACCCCGCCAACTAACTAATCAGACGCATGCCCATCCTTTACCTCCGTAGATTTAATAATCAAATGATGCCATCCAATTATATTACGGCGGGTTAATTCGAGTTTCCCCGAGCTATCCGCCTGTAAAGGGTAGGTTGCATACGTGTTACGCACCCGTACGTCACTCTCATATCTATTGCTAAATATTTACCGTTCGACTTGCATGTATTAGGCCTGCCGCTAGCGTTCATCCTGAGCCAGGATCAAACTCTCCATTGTAATAAACTTTCATACTTTCCCAATTGCTTGGTCCAGTATACGTCTCAGCTTTCTTCACCCAGATTTCTCCAGGTCAAATACTCGCCAGACTACAATAATTGTCTGAATTCCTAGACTCTCATTTATTTTTTCTTTCTTAAGAATCAATCACAAAAACCCCAACCTCGCGGCTGTAGTTTTCGTGGGTCCGCTATCAATTATCATCCATTCAAAGAACGTGTTTTATCCGCCGAGGCGAATAACGTGTGGTTTCTCAACCCGTTCTGAAAACCCTTCCGATTTTCAGCCCTTATTTTCAATTTGGGAGTGCAAAGGTACTTGGTTTGTTTTCACTTCCAAAAAATATTTCAACTTTTTTTATTTCCCCTGCCCTGCTAGCAAAAGGGTCCCAAATGTACTTCCTGTTCGATAAACTGCAAAAAATCTTCAGGAATTAGTTATCCACATCGCCCCAGAAAAGCACTATTCAGCACAAATCGTACTGATTATAAAGCGTTTAGGCGATCGCCTAATTTTTTGGTTTTTTATACAGCGGAACCGTGCTGCAAGGCTCGCCAAACATAATGCTGGCGGCATAGGGTCTTAAATTATTTGTGGCCTCCACATAAATCGCCACCGGAACGTCAACTTTGCTGCATCCTTTCACCACAATCTTGGCATTTTGGAACGACGACCAGTCCACTTTTTCAAGCGATTTTTTGAAAATGGCGGTCTCCAATTCCTCCAATGTTCCAAAAACAACTTGTTTTGCATAGGGCTGCAACGCAATTGACACCAACATATAGGCCCAGGTAGGCACGATCGCATCGGCCGTACAGGTGATGGCCACATATTTATCCTGGTAGGCTGCCCAGTCGTGTTGACGAATAAAATCGCGGAAATCTTTTTCCTTCAGGATCAATCCCTGGTAGAGCTGGCCCTTTATATCCAGCACCACGCGCTCGCCGGGCTGATAATAGTGCTCCAGGTCGAAGGTGACCAGCGCACTGTTGGCTACTTTATTGACGATTTGATCCTGTGTTTCTTCCATAGATGCTGGTAGAACAAAAATGTTAGGCCAATTTGTTCGGCACGGGTTGATTTAGGGTGGACGGCTTCTTCACCATGAATTCCTTCAAATAAAAAGGCTCGAAATGCACCAGGTCCTCCACTTCGTTTCGCAAAAGTTTTTTACTAGCCAGCGCCCCGAGACTCACCGCCGAGGGCGTGACCCCCGAAACAAACAAAGCCGCGGGGTGACGGATCACTTCACGACACTTTTCTGCGCCGTTGCCAAAAAACAAAATGGGCGCTTCGTTTAATTCCGTTATAAAACTTTGCTCGTCGATGATCTTTGCTTCCACCGGCTGCAGCGCTGTGTTCTGTGCGTCGAAGAGCTGGCAGTATACTTCCATTCGCCGCGCATCGATCATGGGGCAGAGACGGGCGCCCGTGATGTTGGTCTTATTCATTTGTGCCGCCAGGATCTCCAGCGTGCCCACAGCGACGAGCGGCACCGACAACGCATAGCACAATCCCTTTGCTGTTGAGGCGCCTATGCGAAGCCCTGTGTAGGATCCTGGGCCGGAAGAAACGGCCACGGCCTTTATATCGCTGACCTTCACATCGGCCCAACGCACCACCTCATCGATCAGCACCGCCAGCTTTGACGCATGCGATTGTTCGCGGTGCACTTCGGCAGTGGCCAGCAACACTTCGTTTTCATGGAGCGCTACGGAGCAAACCGTGGTGGACGTTTCAAGGCTTAGGAGCAAGGACATCGGTTGAGGTGAGCGTTTTATGATAGGTCCCGCCATCGTTCAAGAGCTTGCGGGCTTCCAGTATGGTTTGATCGCGGTGAATGGAGACGGCGGCCTGGCCTTCGTTGAGGCTGTAGTGAAAACCGATCTGCTCTTCCAGCATCTCCACGATCTCGCCCTTGAAGCGCATGAGATCCGTGGCCTTGAGGGCCTCCACTTTATTTTTCAATCCCGAGAGCTGGCTTTCCATCTCCGTGTAATAGCGTTCTTCCTTTGCCACCTCGATCAATTGGTTTGTGTTTTTTTCCAGCACCGTGGCGTAGGTAAATTTTTCTGTCTTTAAAAACTCCAGGAATTTTTCGTAGTCCTTGTCGCTGAGATGAAAAGATTGCAGCGATGCCGGTGCGGGGTTTTCCGCGCAGTAGCGGGTGGCATATTCAAAAATGAGTCCGTCGCTTGCCATGGATGCGGCCACTACGCTGAGGAATTCATCTTGCATGACGATGTCGGGATCCAGTCCGCCGCCGTCATAGACTTTGCGACCGTGGAGTGTTTTGAATTCTGATTTTAGGGAGTCGGCCATTTTCACGACGGTGCCGTCTTCTTTGCGGTGGGTGTAGTCGAGGGCCTGGATGCAGCGGCCGCTGGGGATGTAGTATTTCGCGGTGGTCACTTTCAACTGCGAGTTATACGCCAATGGCCTGGTGGTTTGCACCAATCCTTTGCCAAATGTCTTTCTTCCGATGAGCACGGCGCGATCATAGTCTTGTAACGCTCCCGCCACGATCTCGGAGGCACTGGCGCTGCCGTCGTTCACCAACACGGCCAACGGGATCTCCGTGTCCACGGCGTTGTTCAGGGTCTTATATTGTTTGTTCCATTCCTCCACTTTTCCCTTTGTGGAAACCACTTCTTGTCCTTTCGGCACGAAGAGGCTGACGATGTTCACCGCTTCGTGGAGCAGGCCTCCCGGGTTGTCGCGCAGGTCGAGGATGATCTTGGTTGCTCCTTGCCGCTTCAGCGCCACCAGCGCGTCGGAAACTTCACGGCCGGCCCCGGTAGTGAAATCATCCAGCTTGATATAGCCTACGGTGGGCTCGACCATGCCGAAGTAGGCAATGTTGGCGAGGGTGATTTTTTCGCGGGTGATCTTGAGTGTGATGGGATCTTTTTGGCCGTAGCGCTTCACTTTCAGTTCCACGTCGGTGTGGGGTTGGCCTTTGAGCAGGGCGCTGACGTCGCTCGTCATTTTTCCCTGGAGACTTTTTCCATCGATGGAGATCAGTTCATCGCCCACTTTGATGCCGGCCTTGTTGGCGGGAAAATTTTTGTAGGGATGGGTGACGATCGTTTTTTTATCGATCACGCCGATGAGGGCACCGATGCCGCCGTATTGACCTGTCGTGGAGATGCGGAAGGATTCGAGTTCGTCTTCGGCGATGTAGTCGGTGTAGGGATCGAGCGACATGAGCATGCCGTCGATGCCTTTGCGGATAAGTTTTTGGGGTTCTACTTCATCGACGTAATAGGCGTTCACCTCTTTGAAGAGGGTGGCGAAAATGTCGAGACTTTTGGCGATGTCGAAATATTTTTCGGCCGGCTTGCGGAAGGCCACCAGCAGCGCGACGGAGATCACCAACAGAAAGGGCCACTTAATTCTTCTCCACATAGTCGAAACGTTTTATCGTTTTTACCAATCGTTCCTGGATCTGCGCCGACGGCAGAATGTCTTTCACACTATAAATATACGCAATGAGTAATTTGTTCTGTGCAGGAAAGCGTTCCTTATTCAGGCGGTAGGCTTCGCGGATGCGACGCTTGATGAGGTTGCGGTCGACAGCCCTTTTGAAGTTTCGTTTGGATACGGAGACCAGGACCTGGTGGGCGGACGGCGCCGGGTCGGGGTGGGGCATGAAAAACACCTTGAAGGGAAAGAAATAAAAAGAGGAACCCTTGTCGAAGAGTTCCTGTATGTGTTTTTCTTTTGAAAGACGTTCGTTCTTGCCGAATGTATACCTCCCCATGAGCTGAAATTAATCAATCTCGGGTGGGGACGCGTAAGGCGGAAAGCAATTATTTATGCTTTACGGTCTTCTCGCTGGAAACAGTCAACTTCTTACGGCCGTTCTTTCTGCGGTTCGCCAGCACTCTGCGGCCATTGGCCGTTGCCATTCTCTCACGGAAGCCGTGCTTGTTCTTTCTCTTTCTGCGGGAAGGTTGAAATGTACGTTTCATCGCGGTATTTGTTAACCTCTAAAAATAAAGGGCTGCAAAGATGACCAGGATTTTCTGGATTTACAAGATTACCCTAAGTTTTGTGCCCCCTTTGCAGTTTATATTCTGAAAATCAATACGTTATATAAAATGCCGGCCTACACCAGGTCGGCCAACACTTTGTGAACTTGCGCCGTTTGGAGGCGTGGTCCGAACTGCGACACCACTCTGGACGACGCCAGGGACGCCAATTTGCCCGCCTCAGCAAAGCTGTGACCGTGGGTGATGGCATACATGAACGCCCCGGCAAACATGTCGCCGGCGCCATTGGTATCGACGGCTTTTACGGTGTAGGGCTCTATGTTAATAAAGGTGTCGCCATCGTAAATGAGGGCGCCATTGGCGCCGAGGGTGATGGCGAACCGCTTGGCTGCTTTTTTGAGCTCCTCGCGGGCTTCATCGATGGAGCTGGTGCCGGTGAAGATCATGGCTTCCTCGTCGTTGCAGAACAGGAGGTCGACGCTGGCGCCTACTACCTGCTTCATCTGGTCGCCAAAATATTTTACCATGCTCGGATCCGAGAAGGTGAGGGCCACGCCCACTTTATGTTTTTCGGCGATCTTTTTTGTTTCCAACATGGCCTGGAGGCCGTCGGGACTGGGCACGAGGTAGCCCTCCATATATATATAAGCCGAATTCTTTATTGCTTCTTCGTCGAGGTAGGCAGGGGAGAACAATGCATTTACGCCCAGGAACGTGTTCATCGTGCGGCCCGCATCGGGTGTGGTCATGACCAGGCAGCGGCCGGTGTGCCCCTCGGGAAGGCTTTCGTATTTAAGGCTTGTGCCGATACCGTTGCGGGTGGCGTCTTCGAGGAAGAATTTTCCGAGATCATCTTTTGCCACTAAGCAAGAGTAAAAGCTTTTGCCTCCGAATTGGTTGATGGCCGCTACCGTGTTGCCGGCAGAGCCGCCGCCGGAGAGCTTGCTTTTTTTCATGTCGATCGCCTTCATCAATTCCGATTGGCGCTTTTCATCGACCAGGGTCATGAGACCTTTTTCGATGCCGTTGATCTGGAAGAAGGTGTCGTCTACTTCGGTGACTATGTCTACGATGGCGTTGCCGATGGCGTATACGTCGTATTTTTTCATGAGGGATGTTTGATTTTGGATATTCGGGTGCAATGATAAGAAAAAGGGATTGGTTCGCCGCGGGGTGGGTGTTGAGATAGGGAGTGGTAACGTGGTAGATGCTTGTTTTTTTTCTGAAGCATGGTCCCCGAGGCGGGAGACTATGCTTGGGTGGGTGAATGGCCTTGATTGGGCTGGTGGGGGAAGATGATGAGGATTGGGATGGCTGGATCGCAGGAGGTGTGGAGCAGGGTTGGTGAGCGGGGTCAGAAATCTTTGTTGGTGGGACACCAACAAAGGGGTGTGGGGTTGGCTCTGAGCGTGGAGAAAATAAATATGGGTGGGGCACGAATTGCTGGGAGCGCGTGGCGTGGGGAGATGTCAAGGGGTGGGGCCGGAAATCTTGTTGGTGAAGAACATTAACAAAGGAGGGTGGGGACGGCATTAACAAGGGGTGGTAGTATGGCGGAGGAACGGCCAAGGATAGGAGTGGAAAGCCCGAAGTGCGTTGGGTTGGGGTGATGGGCGGACTTGGAACGGATAGCCTGACCCAAGGTACGAGGGGGGCCGCCAGATGCGCTAGTTAGGTGTCACACGTTTATTTTTTTCATAATCATAATGTGTTGCAGCTGAGAAATCTTTGTTGGTGGGACACCAACAAAGGGGTGTGGGGTTGGCTCTGGGCGTGGAGAAAAAAAAATATGGGTGGGCACGAATTGCTGGGAGAGCGTGGCGTGTTAACGGGTGAGCCATAAAATCTTTGTTGGTGAAGAACACCAACAAAGGCGTTACACCAACAAAGGTGGGCTATTGTTCCAAGCATAGCCTCCCGCCTCGGGGACTATGCTTGTTCGGATACGATGGCTGATTTATTTCCGGCCGATGTTAAGGGTCATTTTGTATTTACGGGCGCGGTCGGGGTAGTCGGTGATGATGCCGTCGACGCCCATGCCTTTGAGGGAGAGCATGTCGGAGACTTCGTTGACGGTCCAGGGGATGACGCGGATTTTTTCCTGGTGGAGATAGTGTACTTTTTCTTTGTTGATCAATTTAAAATACGGGCTGTAGACGGAGGGTTTGAAGCCGAGGTCCTTTAGGTTGGCGTCTATCGACTTGGTGTTTTCGACGAGGGCGGCGAGGCGGATGTCGGGATATTTTTTGTGCCAGTATTGGAGGACGCGAAAGTCGAATGACTGGATGACGAGACGGTCGGTGGGGATGTATTCGTTGACGAGGTTGTAGACCAGGTCGGAATACTCTTCGATGGTGGGGTGAAATTTCTTTTCGTCCTGCGGGGAGCTTTTGATTTCGATGTTGTAGTCGACTTCGTAGGAGTTGAGGTTTTTGATTTGAGTTTCTACGGCGGCGAGCACGTCGCTGAGCAGGGGTTTGGCCACGCGCATTTTTTGTTGTTCGGGAAACTTCTCGTTGCCTTTAGAGCCACAGTCGAAGAGTTTCACTTCGTCGTAGGTCATCTGGTAGATGTTATACTTCTTCTCGCTTTTTTCGGCGATGGCAATGCCGGTGGAGTCGAGGCAAATGGCTGCCGACATCCACGGTTCGTGCGACACGACCACTTGTTTGTCTTTGGTGATGACGACGTCGAGCTCCAGCGTGGTGACGCCGGTGTCGAGCGCAGCAAGAAATGCGGGTATGGTATTTTCAGGACGCAAGCCCCGCGCGCCGCGATGGCCTTGCACATCGAACTTGGGGATGTATTGTGATGAGGCTGCCATGAAGATCAAACTGAAGAAAAGGAGATAGGGGTACCGGAATCGCATAAACAAAGATAGGTGCGCCGCTCAAACGGCACAAGTTTCTTGGGAAGAGCGGTCACGATGATCCGGTGTGTCGCCGCTCATTGCCGTTGGATCCGGATCATGCCGCCGCGCGGGCGATTGCCCATGGGGTTGAGGTGCTTGTTGAGGGTGTAGACAAAGGTGAGCATGTAGTATCGCCCCAGCGAATTGGTGACCTGGCGTTGGAAGTAGTTGACGTCTGCCGTTTGGGACACGCCAAGACTCTTGTCCAGCACGTTGTTGACGGCAAATTTCAGCTCACCGCTTTTGTTCTTTAAAAGAAAACGCGACACGGAGAAATTGAGCAGGGGTATCGCCTGCTTGTAGTCGTTGGTGATGCTTTGGTAGACGAGGTAGTCGAATGTTCCGTTGAACGAAAAGTTTTTGAGGAACGTGAGGTTGGTCTCGGCGGAATAGGTCTTGTTGAAGAACAGTTGGTCGGCTTGCGTATTGAACTCGTAGTTGGTGGACTGCCGGCTGAGGTTGGCGCTGAGGTCGATGTCGAAGATCTCGTTGTAGCGAAAGTTGTAGCGCAACGTGCCTCCCACTGTATTTTGGGCGATGTTGCTTTCGACATCATTCACCACGTTCGCGCCATTTTGCCGGGTGGCCGTGGCCGTGATGCCAAAGCGGCTCTTCAGCTTCGTGATGGGAAAGCTGTAGGTGGCGTTGCCGGTGACGCGTGTGTTCTGGTCGACGTTGACGGGTCGTGAAATACGAACTTGTTGATCGGTGAACGTCTGTGAGGTGGTGATGGCGTTGCGTGTGTAGGTGGCATCGATAAACGCAAAGAAGCTGGAGAAGTTTGTCGGGTTGAAGAGGGTGAAATTCAACCTCCAGTCGTGGGCATAGGCCGGCCGCAGGTTGGGGTTACCGGTGGTGAGGTTGAGCGGGTCGCTGTTGTCGATGACGGGTTGCAGTTGCTGGAGCGTGGGTTCTTGTACCGAGGTTTCATAGTCCAGCCGGAAGTGTTTGCTGGAGGAGAAGTCGTAGTTGAAGCGGGCCACGGGTAAAATGTTTTGATAGGATTTGTTGATGGTGGTGTTGAGCAGCTTCAGATCGCCGTTGAGAAAGGTCTGTTGGATGCCGGTGCCGACGGTGATGTTGTATTTTGTCTTGTTGACTCTGAAATTGAGACCACCGCGATGATATTGATAATCGCTGCTGTATTGATTGCTCAGCGGAAGGTTTAATGTTGCTTCGTCGCCGTTGAGGTCGTACACACGGCGGTCCACATCGTTCATGTTGCGCCGGTAGGCGTAGTTGGCTTCGAGGTACATGCGGTTGCCCAACGGTTCGGTGTAGGAGAAGTTGATGCCGTATGAATTGTTCTTGGTGTCTTGCACGTTGTTTTGCAGCACATGATTGATTTGGGTAGTGTCGCCATAGAACGTGTTGGTGGCATCTTGCGCGCCGTCGCGGTCGGTGTCGGTGATGCCCAGGGTGAGGGTGGTGGAAAGTGTTCTGCCCTTCTTGGCAAACCGGTGCCGCCAGAGCAGCGAGGTGTTCAGCGTGGTGGTGCTGCCGGAGGATGAGGTTTGGCGTTGGCTTTCGTTGGCGGTGGTGCCGTCGGCGTTCAGGTTTTGGCTGGTGCTGATTTCGTGTGCATCGGTTTCGTTGTAGGTTAGGGTGGTTGTCCAGCGCAGGGAATTCAGCGAGTCGATCTTGTGGTCCAGCACGGTGTTGAGGCGATGGTTTTGGTTGGTGTTGTGTTGCCGGCTCACCTGGTTGAAGGTGAGGTCGCCCGTGGGGAAATAGTTGATGCGATCGGTGGTCTGAAGTAAGTTGTGGTCGAGCGCGTTGTAGAAATAACTGCTGTTCAGCTCTGTCTTTTTATTGAAGGTGTTGTTGAAATTGAGACCGCCGCCATAGTTGCTCATGATCCCGCTGTTGCGCCCGCCGAAATTGAGGGGCACGCCGCTTTGGTTGTTGCCGTTGATCTGGACGCGCACCGGTCCACCGCGCGCCATTTGCTGGGATCCGCCGGTGAAGGTCATGTAGTCGTCGATGGAAAATCCTTGTTCGTTCACGTTGTTGGCCATGCCCAGAAAGGAAAATTGTTGTCCCTTTTTGAAGCGATTGAAATTGGCTTTCGCCGCATAACGATCGTCGGTGCCCACCCCTGCCGAAGCGTTGCCGAAAGCGCCGTTGCGTTTTTCTTCTTTCAATTCTAGGTTGATGGTTTTTTCGCGCTGGCCATCGTCGATGCCGGAGAAAACGGCCTGGTCAGATTTCTTATCATAGACCTGCACTTTTTTGACGGCATTGGCGGGCAGGTTTCGGGTGGCCAGTTTGGGGTCGGTGCCGAAGAAGGGTTTGCCGTCGACCATCACGCGCTGCACTTGTTCGCCCTGGGCGCGAATGGTGCCGTCGGCATCGACTTCAACACCCGGCAATTTTTTCAGCAGGTCCTCCACCACAGCGTTCTGTTTTACGGTTTTGAATGCCTCGGCATTGAATTCGATAGTGTCTTTCTTGACCGTAACGGGCGCGCGATCCCCCTCCACCGTGACCTCGGCCAACATACTGGACCGTGGTTTCATGAGAATAACACCCAGGTCGATCTCCATTTGCTCCGCAGTGGGTTGAATTAATCTCGCATACGGCGCAAGGCCGACGAAGGTCACTTTGAAAATATAGTTTTGGCGCGCCAGGTTTTTTATTTCGAAGGCGCCCGCGGCGTTGCTCATGCCATAGTTCAGCAGCGTGGAGTCTTTCGGATTCAGGATCATGATCGTGGCCGACGGCAACGCCGCGCGCGCCGTGTCCTGGAGTTGACCTTTGATGGTTATTTTTTGCGCCGTGGCCACACCGCTGGTCAGAAAAAATAAAGTCAGTAAAAAATTCTTTTGCATAAGCGCGCTTACCGTCAGCATTGGCGTGTAACTGAGAATTAAAAAATCAATTTCTGATCATCACGCCGCCGCCACCGTTGGCACGCATGCGTTCCATTTGTTCGTCCATCATCTTGGAAAATGCTTTTTGAGAGATGCGTTGCCCGGAAGACGGAATTTTCATTTCATTCTTTTTCAAAGGCCTGCCCTCGATCTTGATGGCCGTGATGACGCGCTCCCCTTCGTTGATGTCGATCTGTAGGATCGTGCCCGGCAGCGAGTTAAAATTTTCGGGGCCCATGGACGGACGCAGCTGGTCGGTATACCACGCCACCACATTTTGTTTGCGCTCTTCGTTGCGAAAGGTTGCTTGTTTGCAGGGATAGCCTTGGATGGTCTTTGTTTCGTCGCCAAACTTCCAGGGCGTTACTTTCAGCGTGTCTTCGATGAGGTAGCGTTTGCCCATAAATTCCTGCGACACCAGGTGCCGGCCGGAGGCAGGGTGCACGTAGATCTCGGCGTTGGGACGAGCAAAGCGCATGCGCACCGGGGCATTGTCATCGCCGAATTCTTCCTCCTCTTCCTCCACCGGTTTGTAGAGCGACTCGGAAGGGTTGAAGAAAAGCTGGTCTTTCGAGATGTTGTATTCCGGCACCATGTTTTTCATTTCCTGGCGATCGGGCGGCAGGCGGCGGTGCATGTTGGTTTTCACTTCGTAGGTGATGATGCCCTCGGGCACTTGTTCCAGCACGATGCTGGAGGCGGCAAACATGGTGAGCACCCCCAATAGCAATAGTATCCGTTTCATATTTTTTGTTTTGTTTGAGTCCGTTCTATGCCTGTAAAAGTACTGGGGCCTTTCCTCGAAAGCGGTTAATGAAGCTGAATGGAATGTTAATTAAGGTTAAAAGGCGCTCGGGGCATGGATGAACTGTGTTACCTTTGTTTTGTATGAAAAAGAGAAAGGATGTTCTCCCGCTTGCCCTCATGGCCAGCAGCATCGCGCTGATGGTCGTGCTGCAAGGTTTGTGGCTGCGGAGCTCGTACGAGAAAGCCTATCTTGACTTCCGGCGTGAAACGAACTACATTTTCCGGAACACGCTGTTCACGATGCGCGATTCGCTCATGGCCAAGCGCATCCAGCCGATCGGCTCAATGGCCGATACGGCAACGGTGGCCGTGGGCGGGCATTTGGAGAGGACAGGGCATTTTTCGGATATGCCCGACACCGGCCTCATCCGAAAGATGAAAGTGGTGGGGAAAGGAAGGGACATACAAATTTTTATTACCTCCGACGGCTCACCGGATTCCATCAAGAATTTTGTATCGCCACTCACCGACAAAATCCAGAACACACCCGGGCGTCATAATTATTTTATACGCTTCGGTCAGGATACACTGAACCTCGATACGATCGCGTATCGCTACAACATCGCCTTGTCCAAGGCCGGAATAGCCGTGCCGTTCCAGGTGAAATTCGTCGCTACCCGCCGACCCTCCTTGTTTCCCCTGGAGGATCGACCCAGCGGACGCAAAAATGACGACGACGAAAACAATTACCGCAGACCGCGTTTTCTACGCGACACCCTGGTGTCGGATTACGTCCACGTCAATCCAACGGATCGCTATGCAGCTTCTTTTCCAAACATATCCCGGATGCTGCTGGGGCAGATCACGCCGCAAATCCTGTTCTCTGTTTTTCTGACGGGCATGACATGCCTTGCTTTTTTTGTCATGTATCGCAGCATGCGCGCACAACGTCAGTTGGTACAGTTAAAAAATGATTTCATCAGCAACATCACGCACGAGTTAAAAACGCCTGTGGCCACCGTGAGCGTGGCATTGGAAGCGGTTCGGAATTTCCAGGCAAAAAACAATCCCCAACTCACCGCCGAGTACCTCGACATCGCGCAAAGCGAACTGAACCGCCTGAGCGGCATGACCGACAAGATCATGGAGAACTCCATCCTGGAAAGCGAAGGCGCTCAATTGCCCCGGGCCACTTTTGATTTTGACGAAATGCTTCAGCAAGTCCTTGCGTCCATGAAGCCGGTTTTTGAGAGACGGAGCGCCACCGTTCAATACATAAAAGACGGCACCGATTTTATTTTGGATGGCGTGGCGGTGAACTTGTCGTACATGGTCTACAATTTTCTGGACAATGCGCTGAAGTACAGTCCCCAGAAACCGAAGATTGAAGTGACCTTAAAAAAGCGTGGTGCTTCGCTCGTGCTGACGGTTCGCGATGAGGGCGTGGGGATTGATCAGGGCTATCAGAAAAAAATATTTGAAAAATTCTTCCGCGTGCCCACGGGCAACATACACAACACGAAAGGCTATGGCCTTGGCTTGAGCTATGTGGCCAATGTGGTGAAGAGTCATCACGGAAATATTGAAGTGGAAAGTGAGCCGGGAAAAGGCAGCACGTTTAAAGTAACGCTCCCGCGAAACTAACTTCAGGATCATGCCGATACCGTTTACTCCACGCTTCTGAATCATGAAAAAGACAAAAATTCTTTACGTTGAAGACGAGCCCTTCCTGGGGCGCATTGTGAAGGAGAGCCTGGAGAGTCGCGATTTCGAAGTGGCGATGATCACCGATGGGAACGAAGCCACAGCCGCCTTCAAAGAATCCCTCCCCGACATTTGCGTGCTCGACATTATGCTGCCTTCCAAAGATGGGTACGCCATCGCCAAAGAGATCCGCCAGGTTGCGGCAGAGATGCCCATCATTTTTGTGACGGCCAAAGTTCAAACCGAAGACCTGCTGAAGGGCTTTGAGGTAGGAGGAAATGATTATTTGCGAAAACCTTTCAGCATGGAAGAGCTTATCGTGCGGATCAACAACCTGCTCCAACTCACCCGGGTTCAAAAAAATGGCTCGTCCTCGCAGGAGATCATTTCCATCGGGCAGTATCATTTTATTCCTTTGCGTTATGAACTTCGCTTCGGCGATCGCACGCGACAACTCTCCCACCGCGAGTCCACTTTGCTTCAAACCCTGATCGACAACAAGAATGCCACCGCCCTTCGCAAAGACATCCTGTTGAAACTGTGGGGCGACGATTCCTTTTTTAATTCCCGGAACCTCGATGTGTACATCACGAAGTTGCGCGACTATTTAAAAGAAGATCCATCCATCAAGATCATCACCATCAAAGGGATCGGTTATCATTTTTCGGTGGGCTGAGCTTGCGGCATCACTTCCAGCTTATAGCCGATGCCGTGAATGGTTTGAATGCTCACCGCCGGGTCGTCCTTAAATATTTTGCGCAGCCTCGATATGAAAACATCCATGCTGCGGCCCACAAAATACCCTTCGTCTTCCCAAATGGCTTTTTGGATGATGTCGCGCTCGATCACCTTATTTTGATGAAGACAAAACAAGCGCAACAGCTTTGCTTCTTTGCGGGTGAGTTCAACAGCCAGATCATCCTTCACGATCTTTTGTTGATTGAAATGAAACGTGAACTTCGCTAATGGATACGTGAATTGTTCGTCGGCTTTGGTGGGCGTGTGATATACGCGTTTCAGGATGGCCTCGATGCGCAACAAAAATTCTTCCAGGCTGAAGGGTTTTGTGATATAGTCGTCTGCACCGATCCTGAAACCCTGGATGCGGTCCTCCTTCACATTTCGGGCCGTGAGGAATACGATGGGAATTTGTTGATTGAGTTTCCGGATGTCGGTGGCCAGGGTGAAGCCGTCCTTTTTGGGGAGCATGACGTCGATCACGCAAAGATCAAATTCCTCTTTCATGAATGCGCTCAGCGCCGTTTGGCCGTCGGCAAGGGGACGCACGCGGTAGCCGGCCATTTCGAGGTTGTCGTGCAGCATGAAACGCATGTTCTCGTCGTCTTCCACCAAAAGGATCTTGAGGCTCATCGGTCAACACGTTTCAAAATACAGTTCGAAGCGACTTCCCTGGTGGGGTTCGCTTGTCAACGAGATCTTTCCCTGGTGGGCCTGCACGATCTTCTGAACGTAGGTCAGGCCAAGCCCAAAGCCCTTCACGTCGTGCATATTTCCGGTGCCCGCGCGATAGAATTTGTCAAAAATATAGCGTTGCACATCACGGCGGATGCCGATGCCTTTGTCGGCAATCGCGATCAGGATGCCGCTGAGGGTGTTGGTGGTGGTGATCACAATGTCCGGCTTGTCCGGCGAATACTTATCGGCGTTATCCAACAAGCTGTAAAAAATATTCGCCAAATGAAACGCATCCGCTAGCACGACAGGCTTTGTAGCCTCCAGGCGACAATTCAATTGGCCTTGGCGGTGTTGGACACGCAATTGAAAATTCCGGATCACCTCCTCCACGAGCGTGTTCACGTTCACTTCCGTTTTGATCAGCGCGAGCTGACCCTTCTCACACAGTGCGGTCTGAAGCACCTGTTCCACCTGGAATTTCAAGCGCCGGTTCTCTTCATAAATGATGTTGGCGTAGTGAAGCGACTTATGCTCATCCATTTTTCCTGTGCCGGCCCGCAGCACCTCGCTGGCAATGGAAATGTTGGCAATGGGCGTTTGCAGTTCGTGCGTGATGTTGTTCATCAGATCGGTCCTGATCTCCGAGAGTTTCTTCTGCTTCATCAAATCGATCACCAGAAATGCAAAGAGCGACAGCACCACCAGGAACACGATCGCCGACAGGATCCAAAATTTCATCCCGCCCACGATGTCGGCGCGTTTTCCGGGAAAGGTGATCATAAAATCCATCGGTGTTGATGCGGGCAATGCGCGAGACCCGCAGGTGGCGTGGTCTTTTGACGTCGCACCCAGGGAATAATAATTTCCCAACACAATGGTCCCGGGCTGCGCACCATAGATCGTCAGCTCAAAGGGCAGATCAATGTCGTGGCGAGCAAAGTTTTTTCGGAGCAAGGAGTCCAGGATGTTGTAGGATAGCGCGTGTCTGAAATCAACATAGTAAGCATTGGTGGCTTTTTTTACGATGGGCCTGATCACCGAGGCAGAATCACCTTCCGCTTTCAGCAAGTCGTCGGTCAGGGCGCGGATGGCCAGGTTCACTTTGTTGTCAAACTGCTGTTCCTCCACATTGTAGGCGCTTCTGAACCAAATAGTTTGCAACACCAGCAGGCCGGCCAGGGCCAGTACGGCGGCCCCCAGGAGGATGCTGAACATTCTTCGTTTTTTCATAAGAAATGGTTGTACCCTAAAAGTAACACCAAAAGCGCCGTCGCTTTAAAATTTTACAAATCATTAACATCTTTTTACATCGCTTTTACCAAGCCCCATGACGGCCGCGCTAGGTTTACTGACATTTTTAAACCCATGCATCATGAAATCCTATCGCAACAGTAAAGTTATCCTCGTCTGTTTTGTTATTCTCGCCCTGACCGGTTTCCGGAGCGAGCCAGGCGATTCTGATTTTTATATTGTCAACACCCAGCAAAGCACCGTTGCCTGGACGGGCTACTACGCTTTCAATTTTAACGAACACACCGGTACCATCCGCCTGACCAAAGGCGAGATCGAAGTGGCCGGCAATCGCATCACCGGCGGGTTCTTCGAACTCGACATGAACAGCATCGAAGATGTCGATATGCGTGGAGAGAGCAGCGCCAAAGACCTGGAAGAACATTTGAAGAGTGACGATTTTTTCTCTGTTGCCCAGTATCCCACGGCCCGGTTCACCATCACCAAAACCAAGGACGTACAAGGTGGCCCCATTAACTATGAAATTACCGGTACGCTCACACTAAAAGGCATCACGAACACACTCACTTTCCCCGCAACGGTCGCGATCAAAGACGGCCAGCTGCAAGCCACCGCGAAACTCAAATTCGACCGCACGCGCTGGAACGTGCGCTACAACTCCGGGAAAATTTTCTCCTCCATCGGCGACGGCGCGATTTCCGATGCCATCGCCTTGGAGATCCACCTCTCGGCGAGACCGTGTTGATCTTTTCAAACCCTTACAACCCACCATTATGAAGAACTTACTTTTCCTGGCATGTCTCATCTTTCATGGCCACATCACATTCGGACAAACGCCAACCCTCTACATCAGCAAAGATCAAGGTGAAAACTGGGAACCGGCAAGCGACGGACTGCCGCCGGAAGGATCCGTGAGCGCATGGACGACTTTTGGAAATACATTGGTCGCCGGCACCCGGGCGCACGGCATCTACTTGAGCGACCGAAACCTGAAGTGGTATCGCAGTCCCGGCTTTCCAAAAGAGACACAAGTGAATGCATTGCTGAATTACGGGAACAAACTCTTAGTGGCCGGCACCCGCGGAAAAGGAATTTTTCTTTCGGCTGATGGTGGCGAGCATTGGTACGCGTCTTCATCGGGATTGACCAACTTGACGGTGAGATGCTTTTATGCCGGGAGAGGCATGTTGTTGGCAGGCACCGACCACGGTCTGTTCGCTTCATGGGATGGGGCACGTTCCTGGAAACTGGTGAAGGGAGATTTGCAGGTCAACCAAATGGCGTCGAATGGTGACCGCCTCTACGCGGCCACGCAGGGCGGGTTGATGTTTTCTTCTGACGATGGTGGCTCCTGGACATTCCTTTACACTGATGATGCGATCGCTAAACTTTGGACGGATCGCGATGAGATTATGATGATGGATTTTAAGGGACATACGATCCACTCCATTGATCGGGGGTTGACCTGGTTGCGGTCGGATGTTTATTTGCCGGATAGTTTTACGTTTCGGCTTACGCCAGGGAGCGCCAAATTTTTTGTGGCTGCGTGGCAAGGGCGGTTTAAGATGTTGTCGGGGAAGATGTCGTTTGGGATCCGGTGTTATGGGTTGCCGGAGGGGTTGCCTTTTATGCTTTTGTTGAATACGCCTTTTGGGATTTTGGCGAGCGCGGGTAGCGGTGGGGATGGATGTTAGTGTGGAAAAGATTGGTGACGGGATGCCGAAGGGGGAAGCTGGTTGTGGGGGATGGCAACAATGGGCGCTGGTAGTTTGGTGAATTTGTTGGCGGAGCGCCAACAAACGTGGCGAAATAGAATGTGTTTGGTGGGGGATAACCGATAGGCCTGGCTTGGGGGATAGTGGAAAGGTGGGTGGAAGCTGAATTTGTTGGTGAAGAACACCAACAAAGGCGGGGGGCGGGGAACACCAACAAAGGCTATGCGATGGCGTGCCGGACATCCTTGCCGAGTTTGGGGGTTGGTTCGGGTTTGGTTTCGAGGGCGGTTATTCTTTGGAGAATGGCGGAGAGCATCAATCCAAACAACACAAAGGCCACGAATAAAATAAAGCCCGGCTGCAAGGTTGTTTCGTTTGTGGAAATGCTGGCGAGCGAATCTGTTTTTGTGTTGAGGTGCGAGAGTTGGCTGTCGAGGATGCCTTTGAAGCCGATGTAGGCCATGAAGATGGCGACTACGTTCACGTCGGCCATGCTCCATTTGCCGGATTTGAAAGCAAAGTAGTGAATGATCTTGTTGCTCCTCCACCGTTCGGTACCCAGCAAGTAAAGTTTGGTGGAGATGAGCTTTGCGATGGGGAACACGACGCTAAACAACAGGATGAGTACGCCGACGATCGCAGAGTCATATTTACCGGTCTCGATCAGGATGCGCACCACATCCACAATGCTTTTGCTTTGAAAAAAGATCACCTGGTCGTGAAATGAGATGCGCTCGCCGATCAACAGAAAGCTCAGCTCTTTGATGCGCGCGTCGATCTCGATCATGGGCGATGTGAGCCCCACAAACAAAACGATCAGCGCCAACAATACCGACACCACAAAGAACGGTGTGTGCAACTGTCGCTGGTTGCGCAGTACCCACCACATCATTAAAAAGAAAATCATAATACCCAACACCACATAGGTAAAGAAGTACGCCCGCGACTGCAAACCGTCCAGTTGTTGCTCACAGTTTTGATTGAAGGAGGCCAGATCAGTGACGCCGTATTTCTTCAAAATATCTTCTGCGCGATTCACATCGGCGGCGCTGTCGTAGGTGATGGTGCCGAATTGTTCGAGCTTGCTCTGGACGAGGGCTTTTAGTTTCTCCTTATTCTTGGGTTTCTCGATTTCGCCCAAGATGGTTTCGGCGAATTGCGGCACTTTGGCGTGAAGCTTGTCTTCGTTTACAAGCGCTTTCACAGCAAACTTCCTAAGCTTGCCGCCGATTGTTTTTTGCTTTCGATCAATCATACTGTCGGCCCTGTTGATGACAGCGTGGAGCGCAACCGCGATCTCCTCTTTGGCGGCGGCACGTTGGTCCTTCGTGAATTCGAAATCGTCGATCCGATGGGTGACCACGCGCACGATGTGATCGCGCCACGCGTTGACCGACAGCACGCCGAAGGTGATGTTGTTGAGAATGCTGTAGTCCTTTTTTATTTCCGCACGCTGAGCCGAGAGTTCATGCACCTTGTAACCGCTCATGATGGCAATGGCCAATAATATCCCTCCCAGAAAAATTAAGATGGTGCGTTGTAGAGATATCATAACAGTAGGGGTTTGATGATTGGCGGAGTACAATCCATATGCCTCATCTATTCCCCGCGAATTCGATTGAATTCGGGCGATTCATATTTTAGGACGTGAAGGGGTTGGGGAATTTTATACCCAAAGGCGCGACTTAATACGGCGATGGACTCACACTGGTCCAACCTCCGTCCACCACCAGCGTCTGCCCCGTCACATGGCCGGCTTGCGGCGAGATCAAAAACAGCGCGGCATGCGCGATGTCTTCCGTGGTGGCTGGCTTTCCAATGGGGGTGATCCGCGACCAGGTGGCTTCATAGTCGGGATCGTTTAGTGTGCGCTCGGTGGCGGTAGCACCGGGCGCAATGGCATTCACGGTAATTTGATATGGCGACAGTTCCAACACCAGCGTCTTTGCTAACATTTCCAATGCGGCCTTGCTCATGCCATAGGCCGCCAGATTCTTATGTGCCTGGTGGCCCGTCACCGACGACATGAACAACACCCGTCCACCCGAACCCTGCTCTTTCATCTGGCGCGAGGCGGCCTGCGCCAGGAAGAAGCTGCCTCCAAGGTTTACGTTCATCACTTTATTGAAATCGGTGGGCTTGTATTCAAAGAAGTCACCAAACAACGTGATGCCCGCGTTGGCCACGGCAATGTCGAGCTTGCCGAATTGCTTCACGGCGGTGGCCACCATTTCCTGGATAAAGAACGGATCGGAAGCATCGCCCCCAAACGGGATGCAGACGCCATGTTCCTTGTGAACGGAGGCCGCTGCTTCTTCGGCGAGCGATGTCTCAATGTCGTTCAACACCACGCTGGCACCTTGCGCGGCCAACTGCTGGCAGATCGCCAACCCGATGCCTTGTCCTGCGCCGGTGACGATGGCGACCTGATTTTGAAATGTTTTCATGTATGGTCGGCGTTTGATTGAAGGAATGTCGGGAACACTTGAACGACAGAACTGACTCGCGTGATCAATGCGAATCGCGCGTCACCTCACTGCCGGAGCCACCCACCAGGTAATCCATGTCGGCGCCAAGGTGCGCTTGTTGCACGTGTTTCTGGTAAAGACTCACATAGCCACGATCGTATTTTTTGTGGATGGGCTTCCATGCTTTTTTGCGGCGCGTCAGTTCCTCGTCCGAAACCTCCAGGGTGAGCGAACGGTTGGCCACGTCAAGGCTGATCATGTCACCATTTTGGATGACCGCAAAATTTCCACCCAGGGCCGCTTCGGGCGACGCGTGTAGGATCACCGTGCCAAAGCCCGTGCCGCTCATGCGTCCATCGGAGATGCGCACCATGTCGTGGATGCCTTTGGCCAGGATCTTTTTGGGCATCGCCATGTTGCCGACTTCGGGCATACCGGGGTAGCCAATGGGGCCTACATTCTTCAACACCAATACGCTGTTTTCGTCTAGCGGCAGTGCAGGATCGTCGATACGATTCTTATAATCTTCGATATCCTCAAACACAACGGCCTTGCCTGTGTGCTTCAGTAAATGCGGACTCGCGGCCGATGGCTTGATCACCGCTCCGTTCTCACAAAGATTGCCTCTCAGAATGGCCACGCCCGACAACGGATTGAAAGGTTTGTCTACCGTAGCAATCACTTCGCGATTGTAGGTTTCCGTGGTGTCGTAGTTTTCTTTGATCGTCCGGCCGTTCACCGTCATGCAGCCGCCGTGAAGATGGCCGTCCAGTTCTTTCATCACCGGCGGCAGTCCGCCGGCATAGTAAAGATCTTCCATAAAATATTTTCCGGAAGGCTGCAGGTTCACGATGAAGGGAACGTTCCTGGACAGCTTGTCGAAATCCTGCAACTCCAACGGCACGCCCATCCGCCCGGCAATGGCCAGCAGGTGGATGATAAAATTGGTGGAGCCACCGATGGCTGCGTTGGTGATGATCGCGTTCTCAAACGCCTCGCGCGTCAGGATGTCTGACATCCGTAAATTTTCTTTCACCATTTCCACGATGCGCACACCCGACATTTGGGCCAGCACCTTGCGGCGTGAATCGGCGGCGGGGATCGCGGCGTTGCCGGGTAATGAAAGTCCAAGCGATTCAACCATGCAAGCCATCGTTGAAGCGGTTCCCATCACGGCACAATGTCCGCGGCTGCGGCACATGCAGGCTTCGGCCACGGTAAGGTCTTCTTGTGTCATTTCGCCGGCGCGCACGGCGTCGTTGAAGCGCCACACATCGCTGGTGCTGATGTCGCGGCCTTGAAATTTTCCAGTCAACATCGGGCCTCCGGACACTACCAGTGTGGGGATGTTCACACTGGCGGCGCCCATCACCAGCGAGGGCGTTGTTTTGTCGCACCCGCAAAGCAGCACCACACCGTCCACGGGGTTGGCGCGGATAGATTCCTCCACATCCATGCTGGCGAGGTTGCGGTATAGCATGGCCGTTGGCTTGATCAGCGTCTCACCCAGCGACATCACGGGAAACTCCACAGGGAAACCGCCGGCTTCCGAGATGCCGCGCTTCACCGACTCGGCCAATTCGCGGAAGTGAGCGTTGCACGGCGTGAGCTCCGACCAGGTGTTACAAATCCCTATGACAGGCTTGCCCCTGAATTCATAGTCCGGTATACCTTGATTTTTCATCCAGGCGCGGTAAATGAATCCGTCTTTTCCGGTCTTACCAAACCAGCCTTGGCTGCGAAGTTTATCTTTCATGATGGTGTGATGGTTGTAGGCTTAAAGATGTCAAATTTTTTCATGCGAAAGGGCACCTCCTATGCGTAAGGCATTGTGCCCGGCGACAGTGGTAAAAAAAATCAAAAGACGTTGTCTTTATAGGTGCGCATCATTTCCGAATAGCCCTGCTTCTTACCAAAAGCGGTGATCGCCGTGACGATCCGGCGCGCCTTCGTGGCGGCGGTCTTGGCGCCTTCGATCCATTTGCTGAAATATTGTTGATGCGACATGGGGAGCGACTTAAAAAATTTCATGGCCTCCGGATCTTCTGCCAGGCATTCCATGAGGTCGCGCGATAGTTGCAGCTTGCGCTCGTCCACTTCCAACATCACTTTCAGTTTATCGCCGTGACCCTTGCCGATGGCCTTGCGCATGGTCAGGTTTAGCGGCATGATGAAATTGCCATCGCCCATCGGCAACAGCGCCACTTTTTCGAAAGCATAGTCATCCAGCGTTCCCTTCACCCGGAACGACACCTTCTGGCCGGGTTTGAGCTTTGCGGCCTGGGCGCCCGTGATCTCAATATAAGACCACCCGGTCTTCTCCCCTTTTTTGTCGAACTTCTGTATGACGGTCGAATACTTTACAGCCATTGGCAATTCCTGTGGGTTTGCGACCAAGTTTACGAGAATTTAGAATGGGGCACCAGAATTTCTTGCCCCAAAAAGTGCATTCAGGGCCTGTTTTCGAAATATTATCGCAAAAAATAAACTTTATTCGGTTATTAATGTTGTCTATACAACAATTGATTGTACCTTTAACTCTATGTCATTGGAACAAGATATCAAACAGGAGAAATTCCAGAACGAATACGAGAAAATGGTGGTGAACATCTTGTACACCAGCAGTTGGCTCTACAACATCAATTCGTCCCGGTTCAAACAACACGGCATCACCCCCGAGCAGTACAACGTGTTGCGCATTCTGAGGGGAAGCAATCCAAAGCCGATGATGCTGGCCGACATCACCTGCCGCATGATCGACAAGAACAGCAACGCCACCCGTCTTGTGGAGAAGCTGCGTCAGAAGGGTTTATTGCGTCGGGAGATCTGCGAGAACAATCGCCGGCAAGTGGATATTTCGATCACCGAAAAAGGTATGGAAGTACTCAAAAAGATCGACCGCGAAACGGAGACCTGGCTGGAGCCCTTCAAGGTGCTGACCAAGCCCGAAGCCCAGGAATTGAACCGTATGCTGGACCGGTTGAGGGAGTAGATTCCCCGGAGACTGGCCTTTTGCAGCCGTTTCCAAATCCCCTCGAATTAGCTTAAAAAGCCCAAAAACTGTCTGAAAATGCCGTTTTGCAATAATTTTGATTTAATACTTGTAAATACAACAGTTGTATGAACCTTTATTATTCATTTCGCGTATAATTACACAGAATGGATAGGAAACGATAACCTCCCATCCACTGAAAACTTAAAATTTGTAACCATAAATCTTGCTATATGAAAACCGTCACCCATAACGCCAACACCCGCGGACATGCCAACCACGGCTGGCTTGATTCTCATCACTCTTTCAGCTTTGCCAATTATTATAATCCCGAGCGCATACACTTTGGCGCCTTGCGGGTATTGAACGACGACATCGTGAAAGGCGGCAACGGCTTTGGCTCACATCCTCACGACAACATGGAGATTGTTTCCATTCCCTTGAAAGGTGCGTTGGAACACAAAGACACCACGGGTCGTCACGAGATCATCAAAACCAACGATGTGCAGATCATGAGCGCAGGCTCGGGCATTACGCACTCGGAGTATAATGCTTCGAAAACCGACCCGGTAAACTTCCTCCAGATCTGGGTGTTCCCTAAAGTGAAAAACATTGCCCCGCGCTACGAACAAAAGACGTTTGATCCTGCCGCACGGGAAAATAAATTCCAAGTGGTGGTTTCGCCTGAACAAAACAGTGAAGCTGTCTACATCAACCAAGACGCGTGGTTCTCGCTGGGCACGTTGAAAAAAGAATTCACCACGTCCTACGACGTCAAGCGTCAAGGCAATGGGGTCTATGTTTTTGTGCTCTCCGGCGAAGTTACCGTGAACGGACAAAAGCTGAACACCCGCGACGGCCTCGGCGTATCCGAAACCGAATCGCTCTCCATCACGGCCAACGCCGACGCAGAAGTGCTGCTGTTGGATGTGCCCATGATGTGAGCCTTTTGAAAAACAAAAAATTGAAGAAAGAGAGCTTCAAACAGATGTTATGAAAAACAGAACCGTATCCCGGATCTTATATGCCCAAGAGGTCGACATGGGCGGCATGCCCATCCGGCAGCCGTTCCCCACACAACAAGTGGAGCAGATCGATCCTTTCCTGTTGTTGCATCATGCGGATATTAAAGTGCCGGAGCATCTTGATCCCGACGATGCCGGTGTAGGCCCTCACCCCCACCGTGGTTTTTCGCCGGTCACGTTCATCTTCAAAGGTGGCGTGCACCATCGCGACAGCCGTGGCAACGACAACGTGGTGTATGCTGGTGGTGCACAGTGGATGAACGCCGGTATGGGTGCCGTACACAGCGAACGCCCTCCCCGCGACATTCACGAGATCGGCGGCCGCCAGGAGATCATCCAGTTGTGGATCAACTCGCCGGCGCGGCATAAAATGGATCAGCCGGCCTACTATTCGGCGAAAAAAGAAGACGTGCCCACCTATCGCAGCGACGATGGAAAAGTTACGGTCAACGTGTTTTCCGGAAACCTGCTGGGGGTGAAAGGCCCCATTCCTTCGAATACGGAGGTGAATGCCTCCACGCTTGAAGTGAAAAAAGGTGGAAAGATATCGATCGCGTTGCCCGCAAATCACAGCGCCTTCTTATACTTGCTGGACGGAAAACTTACCCTGGAAGGCTTCGGCCTCGTGGAAGGGCTCAACGCCGTGATGTTGAACCGCGACGGCGAGGGCGTTACCCTCGAAGGCCTGGAAGACACGCGCGTGCTGCTGATGAGCGGCGAGCCCCTGGATGAAGAAGTGGTGTCGTATGGTCCGTTTGTGATGAACACACAAACACAGATCATGGAAGCGATGCGCGACTATCAAAAGGGAAAAATGGGTATCTTGATCGAAGAGTGACCGCCCGCGCCGTCGTTGGTTTAGGGTGGTGTTAACCAACAAAACTATGCAAGCGACGACGCTCACGTTTGGAAAAGCAGTAAGGGCCGGCGGCATTGCCGGCCTTTTGGCTGCCGGCCTCAATAATATATGGAGCCTTTTGGCACAAGCCATGGGCAGCGTGCCTCCTCCGGGTTTTCCCTTTGCTGTGACGGTGTCGTCTATTTTTCCGTTGCTGGTGGGAGCCATGCTGTATTTTATGCTGGTGCGCTTCTTTCCAAAAGGAGCACTGCTTTATACCGCCGTGGCGGTACTCTTTTTACTCCTTAGTTTATACCCCACCTTATATTATGCCCGCCTCGACAACATGCCTCCAACCAAAGGCTTTACGCTGTTGACGTTGCCGATGCACTTGATTGCGGGTGGCCTTGGGATTTGGGGCATCCCTAAATTTTCGAGATAGATTGTCGTACGAAAACTTTGCGGAAACCGTAACTTGCCCTCCACAACGGGAGGTGATCTCATGCAAAAGTCACATCAAATTGAACATCCCATATCGGACCTGATCCGCAACCGGAAAAGCCCTCGTGCTTTTTCGCAAGCGCCTATCGAAGCCGATAAGATCCGTTCGCTGTTCGAGGCCACCCGCTGGGCGCCTTCAAGCACCAACGAACAACCCTGGGTCTATATCTATGCCACGCGCGACCAAACAGAGCTGTGGGACAAACTTTTTACGTGTCTCAACGACAGCAACAAGATCTGGGCGAAAGATGCGCCCCTACTGATCCTGAGCCTGGCGCGCAAAAATTTCACGCGCTTCCCCGGGGCCAACGCCCACGCCATGTATGACCTGGGAGGTGCGAATTCGTTTCTTTCTTTGCAGGCGGTTGAACTGGGATTGCAAGTACGTCAGATGGCCGGCTTCCAGTACCAGAAAACCATCGAGCAGTTAAACATTCCCGACACCTATGAAGTGGGTGTATTCATTGCCGTGGGCTATGCCGGCAACCCGGACGCGCTTCCCGAAAACCTGAAACTCCGCGAACTGGCCCCCCGCGAAAGAATTCTTCAGCATGAATTTGTGATGAACCATACTTTTTAATGATTGCAGATAACGGTACCGTTGTAGCCTCTATTGGCCGCGACCACTACAAAACCGAACTTACCGCCGGCACGCACACGTTGCTGGCCGACGAACACACTGGCAACGGCGGTACCGACTCCGGCCCCATGCCCGGCGACTTTATGCGCATGGCCCTTGCCTCGTGCACGGCCATCACGCTGCGCATGTATGCCGATCGCAAAAAAATGGACATCGAACGCATTGATGTGACGGTAAACAGCGAGCGCACGGATTACAAAACGGTATTCAAATGCGAAATCAAAATCACCGGAAACATTACTGACGAACAACGCGAGCGAATGGAAGACATCGCACACAAATGCCCCGTGCATAATGTGTTGTCGCACCCGATCGAGATTGATACCTGGATTGCGCATTGAAAAAAATCATGTAGTAATTTTCCCACCCTACACAGTTAGTATTCAGAGAAATTCCATTTTATGGCTCAAGACGATTGGTTCAGAAACAAAACTTGGAACAACGAGATTGAGAATCGATTTGAAGAGAAACTGAACAGATCGAGAACAACCTTCAACAAAGCGCAATATCTGAGGATTCAGGCGGGCTACTTGTTGGACGCGTCAAACGAGGACCTCCAAATCGTTGGCGTTAACTTGATGGAGAGGTTACTCAGAGACTTTCCAACTGAGGAGTTTGAGACCATACTCGGTAAAGAGCAATTGGGTGACTACTATTTTCGAAAGGGTGACTTCACCAGGGCAGAAACCTTCTATAAACATGTAACAGACCGCTATAAATTAAAGAACCGAAGCGGAACGTCTGGCGTTGCTGATATTAAGCTGGTTGAAACCATATTGGCGTTGGATCAAACAGATAAATACCAGGTGGCCTATCAATTGCTTACCGATGACTTCAAAAGGACTGGAGGCTCGTTCTCCATGTCTATGAATGCCAACAGATTTTTTTACTCGCGCGTAGCTGCAGAACTTTGCTATCGGCTTGGTAAGAAGAGCGAAGCAAAGATCTTTGCAGACAATGCGCTAGAACTGGCAAAAATAACAGAGCCTCAATTTAGCCGGCACAAAACCGTTGGGCTCGTAACCGCTTCAAAGCAGATGTTGGAAAGGTTAGCGGTAATCAGCGAGAATAAAAGGTCCAAAATCGGCGGAGTTGGTTTTATGTCTTTATATAAATCAGCGAAGTTGTTCCGGATATGGTTTAACAAACCAAAGACATGAATCTGTCGATACTAATAAATGCTAACTTAATAATGACAAAAAGTATACTTACAAAATCCTCCGCCTTTGCGATGCTCTTCATTTTTCTCGGCGCTCAAGCGGTTGCGCAGCGGACCTCCTCGCAACAAGATCCTGAGAAGCGACTGTATTTTGAAAAAGCGGAAAAATTTCGCAGAATGAACAATGCCGGAACGACGCTCTCTTTTTTAGGCACCACGGTTGCCCTCATCGGCGTAGTGACAATGCTCAACTCCAGTGAGACCACCATCCACAACGGTTCGAGCTCGCAAAAAGTAACGACTGGCAACCCCGAGGGCGGCAAGGCTGCCTTTCTCATTGGCACAGCGGCCGCCGGAATAGGTGTTCCCTTATGGATCGTTGGCGGTGTGAACGAAGGTCGCTACCGTCGCAAATACGAAGCCGTGACCGTAGGCGCCAGCATCCTACCCCAACACGCCGGATTAACCCTGCGCTACCGGTTCTAGCATTCTTATTTCTCACCCAACGGCAGCGTGAAAGTTATTTCCGTGCCATGACCAGGATGACTGTCGATGGTGAGTGTGCCGCCGTTGCGGTGAATAAATTCCTTGCAAAGCAAAAGGCCAAGACCTGTGCCCTTTTCTTGCTGTGTGCCGATCTTTGTGAAATATTCTTGCGACGAGAGGATCATCTCCTTCTCTTCTTGTGTCATGCCGATACCAAAATCTTTGATGCGCACGTGACATTCGTCGTGGTGTTCGCTGGCCGACACGAGCACTTTGCCATCGGTTTTCGAAAACTTGATGGCATTGTGGATGAGGTTGCGCAGGATGAGTTGGACCTGATCCGGGTCAGCCATCACCATCACCGGTGTCCGGGTGGTGTTTTCGATGATGATGTTCTTGCGATGTGCCAGATCCTCCATGAGACGGCAGGCTTCTTCCATCACGCTCTTGATCTCAAATTTCTTTTGCTCGGTCCGGAGACCTTCCATCTGGCTTAACGACCAATTGAGCAAATTCTCCAGCGTGCGCTGGGTGACGTTGAGGTTTGATTTCAGCTTGTCGGAGATGGCGAGGAATTCTTCCGGCTGCATGATCCGGTTGGTGACCAACTCCAACAACGATTGGAGATTGTTGATGGGTCCGCGCAAGTCGTGGCTGATCACGGAAAATAATTTCGACTTCAGGTGGTTCAATTCCTGGAGGCTTTCGGCTTGGGCCTGGATCTCTTCTTTTTGTTGTTCGATCGCCTTGTTCTTGATCGACAGCGCATCGTTGGCTTTCTTTTGCTGGGCGCGAAGCCTCCACAACACAAAAATGAGCGCCGTCAGCGAGAAGATGCCCACCGACAGGAACCAGGTCACCAGGCGCTGGTTGCGCATTTGTTGTTGCTTGAGCTCATTCTCATTTTCGAGCATGAAGATCGTATCGGCTTTCTTCTCCGATTCATACAGCGATTGCAGCTCCTGCACATGGCCACTGCGTTGTTGTTCGTAGAGGCTGTCCCGGTATTGTGCGGCCTTTCTCAAATGGTCCACGGCCATAAGCGACTTGCCTTGCGCGGTATAAATCTCCGACAACAGATTGTGCATGCGGATGAGCGAGAGCAGGTTGCCGATGCTGGCGTTCATGGGGATGCCGCGTTCCAGGAAATAGATGGCACTATCGTAGTGGTGGAGGTAAAACGAATTTTGCGCGGCCTGGTATAGCGATACGGCCAACGCGCGACGGTTGCCCACCAGGCTGTCGAGATGCATGGACCTTCGGTTGAAGATGCGGCTTTGCTTGTAGTCCTTCAACGAAAAATAGATCCGCGCCTTGCGGCCATAGAGCACGCTGATGTCGACGGTGTCTTTTCTCGGTTCCAAAATGTCCAATGCTTTGTTCGCGTATTGTAACGCCGAGTCGTACTGCTGCTGAGCCAGCAACAACATGGACCGCTCGCGATAGGAATCTGCCAGCAGAAAGGGGCTGTTATGGTCGCGGGCCAACTGCGCAGCGCGGTCGAGATACATTTTCGACTCGTCGTAATTTTGGAGATCGATAAACGTTCTGGAGAGGGAAACAAGGCTTTCGCCCCATTCGCGGATGTAGGATGAGTTCTCGAATATTTTCAGGGCCTTGAATCCAAACTCGGCGCTGAGGCGGTAGCTGGCTTTGGCCCAATGGGCTTTTGAGAGGAGATAATAACTCCGGCCTTCGTAGTAGCGGTTCCTGAGCCGGAGGGCTTCAGTGAGGATGGTAGTGGCGCGGCGGATGGACGAATCGGGTTCGGAAAGGTAGTTGCGTCCAGCCGAAACCAATCCGCGGTCCAACATGAGACTATCCTCCAGCCGGGATCCCGGTTGTCCATAACTGATGGACAAAGTCAACACCGTTGACAGCGTCAAGAGAAGGTTTTTTATCATGTCGGCTCCAAAACGCTCAAATACTGATTAATCCGGTATAGTTACAAGCAAATACAACTCAAAAAAGCATGTAAGAAATACGGCAATTCGAAATGCATTTTCCTGGAAAAACCATACGCCAGGGCCTTTGTTTGGAAAGAAACGGGCCAGTATAATCGAACCTTGACCGGTTTCATACTAACGTCACATGTTCTTTCTAACTTAAGACTCCCAAACCTCACCTCCCTTGGCAAAAACATTCGTCAGCGTGCTTTTGTTAGTCCTCACCCACTGGGCGAGCAGCCAAAGCCTTGTGCTAAAGGGCACGGTTCGAGGCGACGAGGACGGCAAACTGCCACAAGCCTTTATCCTGCTTCTACCCGATTCCATCCATCACACCTCCGACGGCAGTGGGCAGTTCACCTTCCGCACCAGCCCGGGCAAAAAGACCCTGCAGATCTCGTTCGTGGGATATGAAAGTTTTCAACGGTCTTTTTATCTCCGGAAGGACACGACCCTCTCTATTACTCTGAAAACGAAGGTGGACCACCTCAGTGAAGTGGTGGTCGTGGGCGAGCGCAATACGCAGGAAGACATTTTCAACGACAACCAAACCAGCCGCCACGTGTTGACACGCGACGACCTGAATGCCATACCCGTTTTGGGGGGTGAAGCCGATGTGATCAAAACGCTCCAGCTTTTGCCCGGCGTGGTGCGCGGCGTCGACGGCAGTTCCGACCTGTTTGTGCGTGGCGGTGCGGCCGACCAAAACCTGGTTTTGTTGGACGACGCCCCCATCTACAACACCAGCCACTTGTTCGGTTTTCTTTCCGTTTTTAATCCCGATGTGCTCGATCACGTGGAAGCGCTCAACGGCGGCTTCCCCGCACAATACGGCGGCAGGCTATCGTCTATTTTAAATGTGCGCACGCGTTCCCTCATCCCGGAAAAAACCAGCGTGTCGGGCGACGTGGGCATTCTCGCGTCGCGTTTGTTTTTTGAGCAACCCATTGTGAAGAAGAAACTCAGCTTCTGGGTAGCCGGGCGGCGGACGTATATCGATAAGGTTGTGCGGCTCACCGGCGAGCGCTTGCCCTATTTCTTTTATGATCTGAACGGAAAGATCTTATGGAAGCCCAGCACCCACGACGACGTGGAGTTCAGCTACTATCACGGCGAAGACCTGCTCGACTATTTCCGCGACCGCAATGGCGACGGCCGCGGCTACACGACTACTTTCGGCTCCGGCAACAGCAGCCAGTCACTGCATTGGAATCACCGACTGAAAGGGCACTGGCAAACCGATGTGTCGTTGTTGCGCACGCAATACAATTATCGCGTCTCCAATATTTTTGAGGACAACCAGCTGCGGGCGTTCTCGAACATTGAAGACTATGGCGCCCGCGTCATGATCTCGAACGACACCGTGGGCAAGACCGGCGCCTTCAAGGCCGGCGCCGAATGGACACACCACAATGTGAGCCCGAATGTGATCAACACGTCTGGCAGTCTCTCGTCGTACCTGGAGAGCAGCGCTTCGCGTGGCCGGGTCACCAACGAGATGGCCCTGCATGCGCAGTATGAATGGGCACCGGCTCCAGGTTGGCGATTGAATGCAGGGATTCGTGGTTCCGCGGCCACGGTCACCAACAAAACGTATCTCATTCCCGAACCGCGCGTGTCGGCGCGTTATGCGCTCAGCGAAAATCAGGCCCTCAAGCTCAGCTATTCGCGCATGGCGCAGTATATGCACCGCATCTCCAACTCCGCCATTTCATCGCCCACCGACATTTGGTATCCGGTGACCGACACCATCAAACCCCAGACCTCGCACCAGGTAGCCCTGGCGTGGCAGCGCAACCTGCCGGAGCGAAAGCTGTTCGTCAGCGTGGAAGGATATTATAAGTCCATGCGCAACCTCATCGGCTATGAAGAAGGCACCAATCTTTTTTTGAACGCCGACTTTCAATCCAAGCTCATCCAAGGCCGGGGGCGTTCCTATGGTCTGGAGTTTTTGGTGCGCAAAGATGCGGGGAAACTCACGGGATGGATCAGCTACACGCTGTCGTGGTCGTGGCGACAGTTCGACCAGATCAACGGCGGAGAATGGTTCCATGCGCGCTATGACCGGCGGCACAACGGGGCGATCGTGGCGCAATATGCGTTTACCAGACGCTGGGCCGTGTCGGTGGTGTGGGAATTTATTTCCGGCGCACGGTTCACGCCCATCATCGGCCAGTATGCCGTGGTGGCGCCTACCCTCACCGGGGTGGATTTGGTTCCGCTGTACACGGGGGTGAACCAGGTGAAACTGGCCGATACACACCGGTTGGACGTCGGCATCAAGTACAAAAGCCGTCCCGACAAGAAGTTTCAGTGGCATTGGTTTGTCGGGGTGTATAATGCGTACAACCGGGCCAATCCCATCGGCATGACCATCGCGCAAAATGAGACCGATGGTTCGTTGCATTACGAGCAGCCGGGGTTGTTCGGGTTGATTCCCTTTATCAGTTACGGATTTAAATTTTAAGCGTCACAAAAAAATATGAAGCCGGTTCGAATGCTTTTGCCGCTCATCCTCCTCCTGCCCTTGGTGTGGGTTGCCGGATGTTTGCCGGATCCGCTCGCGGTAACCGGACTGCCGGCGCTGAAACCACAAATTGTGGTGTCCAGTCAAATCATTCCCGACCAATCCCTGGTGATCCTGCTGACAAAAACTTTCGGTGCGCTCGACGCCAGCGGAGACAGCGACCCCCAGGCGTTGCTGGAACAAATTGCCGTGAGCGATGCCACGGTCATCGTTACCGGGCCGGATGGAAACTATACGTTACACTCGGTGGGCCTGGGTCTTTATGGCGGCGTGGCCATTCCCTTTGAAGAGGGAAAGTCGTACGAGCTTCACGTGACGAGCGAGACCTTGGGTGAAGTGAGCGCGGTGACCACCGTGAAGCGGAAGGTGAGTTTCGAAACCATTTCGGCTAATCTCTATTATAACGGTTATGACGATACACTGGCGCAGGTGACGTATAGCTTCCGCGATTCTGCTGAGCGGAATTGGTATATGTTGAATACGCAACCCATCCGGCTGGGCGAAATTCAGGACAACTTGTTAGATCCCCGTTCATTTACCCGGCTGCTGGATGATACGACCTTTAATGGCAGCAACTTCGCGGAAACTTTTCGGGGATTTCGCGACGACTACCGATCCGGCGATACACTCGCCGTTTCGTTGGCGAACATCAGCGAAGATTATTATACCTTCATGAAGTTGAGACTCGACAATCGCTACACCGTTTCGCAGTTTATCAGCGAGCCCGTGAATTACCCGTCGAACGTGAACGGCGGGAAGGGATTTTTCAATTTGTATGTGCCGGACGTCCGGTTCTTTATCCTGCATTGACCCCAGGTGGGGCCTGCGGTCATAAAAAAAATAAACCTTAGCCCTCATGAAAAAAATTTACGCCCTCTTCCTCTTTCTGCTTCCTGCCGCAGCGGTATATGCACAAACCTATCCAACTGATTTTGCACAAGTGCTTGTCGCCAACGGCATCAGCAACCCCACGGCCATGACCTTTGCGCCAGACGGTCGCATCTTTGTTGCCCAGCAGTCGGGCGCCCTTCGCGTGATCAAAAACGGGGCCTTGCTGGCGGCGCCCTTTATCACGTTGAGCGTGAACGATGATGGCGAAAGGGGACTCATCGGGGTTACGCTGGACCCGGATTTTGATACGAACCATTACCTCTACTTATATCACACCACCACGGAGGGCGGGATCCACAATCGCATCACGCGCTTCACAGCCGATGGCGACGTGGCCCTGGCCGGAAGCGCTTCGATCGTGATCGATCTTGATCCCCTGAGCGCTGCCACCAACCACAACGGCGGCGCTATGCACTTTGGTAAAGACGAAAAATTGTATGTGGCCATTGGTGAAAATGCGAATGGCACCAATGCACAAAGTTTGGAAACCTATCACGGCAAACTCTTGCGTCTCAACAAAGACGGCAGTGCGCCGGCCGATAATCCGTTTCCCACCGGGTCTGAACATAAAAAAAGGATCTGGGCCTACGGTCTCCGCAATCCGTTCACGTTTTCGGTGCACCCCGAAACGGGCCGCATCCTGGTGAACGATGTGGGGCAAGGCACCTGGGAAGAGATCAACGACGCCACAACGGGTGGGAAGAACTTCGGATGGCCGACCGCGGAAGGCACCAGCACGAATGCGGCGTTTACCAATCCGATCTATCAGTATCCACACAGCGGCGGCGACATCAATGGTTGTGCGATCACCGGAGGGACCTTCTTTAGTCCGGGCGCCACGAATTATCCGTCCGAATATGTAGGCCGCTATTTCTTCCAGGATTTGTGCGGCAATTGGATCAGCTCGATCACGCTGAGCGGCACCGTGACACGCACGACGTTTGGAACCGGTGTGGCGGGCAGTGGCGTTGCCATCACCACGGGGAACGATGGCAATTTGTATTTTCTGAGCCGCACGAACGGAGCTTTGTATAAGATCATCTACAATAAGACCACCGTACCCGTAATCACTACCCAGCCTGCCTCGGCTACGATTGCCATAGGGCACGCGGTCACCTTTAGCGTGAAGGCGTTGGGCAGCACGCCGTTTACCTATCAATGGCAAAAGAACGACGTGAACATTCCCGGTGCTAAAAGCTCAACCTATTCCATTACGAACGCCATCGAAGCCAACAGCGGGAAATATCGCGTGATCGTTTCGAACAGCGCGGGCAGTACCCCCAGCAACGAAGCCATGCTGACGGTGATCGCCAACAAAGTGCCCGTCGCCACGATCACCACGCCCGTGGAAGGGACGACGTATGTTGCCGGATCTACGCTAAACTTCACGGGCACAGGCGTCGATGCGGAAGACGGCCCACTCGCGGCCAGCGCATTTAGCTGGTCCATCGATTTTCACCACGACACGCACAAGCACGACCAACCCGACGTGACCGGAGTGAAAAGCGGCTCCTTTGAAATTCCGAATGAAGGTGAGACGTCTGCCAACGTCTGGTATCGCATCATTCTCACCGTGACCGATTCCAAGGGATTAAAAGGCAAAGACTCCGTGGACATCTCTCCGCGCAAAACAACGCTCGCCTTTGAGACCACACCCCCGGGACTGGACATCACGCTAGACGGACAACCGTTGACCACGCCCTACAGCGTTGAAAGTGTGGAGGGCATTCGAAGAACCGTTGGTGTTCCTTCGCCGCAGACGGTCGATCACGTGATCTATAGTTTTGCATCATGGTCCAACGACGGAACACAAACGCAGACTTTCGCCACGCCAACAGACGATGTTACGTTGAACGCGCGGTTCACCTTCGTGGTGGGCACAGAGCACCAGGTTTTGAATGTGCAGGGTGTTTCGATCTATCCTAATCCATCATCGGTGGGCTACGTGAACGTATGCTTGCCTGCTGATATCTCGCCGTTGGTAAAAGTCCGGCTCGTGGATATGCTGTCGCGCGAAGTGAGCGCGCAGGAGCAGACGGTGGACGACACCGGGTGCTTCCTGCTGTCGTATGGAAAGCTGAAAAAGGGCGTGTATGCGCTTCACCTGGATCGCGGCGGGAAAGTTTTTGTGCAGCGCGTCGTTGTAGCTGATTGAGGTTGGGTGTTCTACGCGGGTGTCAGTAGCCGGATGATCTCGTGGTGTTTTGGAAAGTCATTCAACAGCTGGGAAGTTGTGGCCATCTCGAAATCCTGGAAATCAAAACCCGGTGCCACGGTGCAGCCTGCCAGGGTGTAGGCGTTGGTGTCAACGACCTTTGCTCCGAACCATGTATTCGCCGGGACCACCACCTGCAACCTATCGCCTTCCTCCAAACGACTCCCCAGTTTGTGGATGGTCAATCCTGTTTCGGACAACACATAAATGGCCAGCGTGCTGCCGGCGTGGAAATGCCAGAGCTCGTCGGACTTGATGCGGTGGAACAGCGATTTGTCTTGTGAGCGTAGTAGAAAATAGATCGCGGTGGAAAAACTTCGTGCTCCTTTGAAGCGACCGGGCAATGCGGCGACCGGAATGTTTTCGGTGGCGCGGTAGGTCTCTTTGTAAAATCCTCCTTCCGGGTGGGGTTTCAGATCCAGGTGATCGATCCAATATGCGGCAGGTTGCATGCTTTGGGATTGCTGTTTGATATGCCGAAGGTGCTTAAAAATCGCGAAGCCAAAAAAAAATTTGGGCCGAAATCGTGCAGGTATCCCCCGTGACGCGCCGGCGTTATCGAGGGTTTGCTAAAGGACCACCGGATTAGCTGGTGGCTGAAAAAAGATTTGCTTGCTATGCCGCCAAAGGTTTACTTTGCTACCCCAGAATTAACCTGACTCCGTAGCTCAGCTGGTAGAGCAATTGACTCTTAATCAATGGGTCGAGAGTTCGAATCTCTCCGGGGTCACAAAATAAAAAGCCTTCAAAACGCCATGTTTTGAAGGCTTTTTTATTTTATACTTCATCGCGGCACGATCATCATTTTCTGGGCCTTTATCCATGCCAGCGACGCCGGGGCATTGCTGTTTACGGACCGTGTCAGATTTTTTCCTTTGTAAAAGGTATATGTCGTACTGTCATCATAGCGAACGACCTCCATACTTACCAGGCTGTCGGGTATGTTGCCGCCAAACCAACGGGGATCGGAAGTTTGTTGCCAGGTGAGCAGGGTCACCACGCTGCCCTTGGGGTAGTTATTGTCTGTCGAGTCCTTTAAATAGTTGGCCACTACGGTGTTTCCATACAACGTGCTGGTGGTGTGTTTTTTTGTGTCGACAAAAGAATTTATAACAAACCCATTCAAGGCTTGCAACGCCTCCGTTTGGACTGGCGTGGCCGCCGTGTTGTAGCGCGTTTTCAAATGAGGTTTATCCTGACCGCAAGCGGCGAGGAACATCGCGATGAGTATGATGGCATTGTTCCGCATGGCAAACTAATTTGAAAGATGAAAGGGATACGTAAATACAAAATCGTTGTCCTGCACCGGCGCGTGACAGCGGGTGCACTCGGTGACGAACAAAGCATTTTTTCCGTAGGGCTGTAAATCGAGGCCTCGCCAACGCCCCCAGCCCCATCCCTTGGTGTCACGGTATTTTACAGCATCCTTCACCATAAACTCCACTTGCCAAAACTCTCCCGTGCTGATGTTGCCCGTGCTGTCCATATTTTCTTTCCATGCCGCCTTCGCGAACACCGTTCCATCGGGCCAGGGGTTGATGCGATTTTCGGCAATGGCGTTGATCGCTACATCGTTGCCATAGATGACCCGCATCGTGCCATTGTCGAAGCGGTCGGTTGTACTGATGGCTTTCCAGTTTTGCCAGCCCGCGATGTAGGCCAGCCCATTCCATTCGTCGGCTATTTTTTGAGTGGCTGAAGATTTTTTTTCAAGCGCTGCATGCTGTCGGTCGATAGCCTTCAAGGCGGCCGTATCGCTTATTTTTCTGGGAGAAATATTAGCAAGATAGTCCTCCAGGACGGCGATGTCGCGGTCGCCCAGTTTGGCGGCGCCGTGCAAAGCCAGGTAGCCATCCAATGGCATTTCACCATTGCGAATATCGTTGACGGCCCAAAATAAAATGTTCTTTTGAGCTGGGGGTGGCAAACTATCCCAGTGCGAAAAGTTCAGCGCCCTGCGACCATCCTTCACATGCGAGGCCACCAGAAAATTCGCTGGTGTGACCTGATCAAACCATTTCAAATTCGTTTCATTGCTATGGCAGTCGTAACAACCTTTTTCAAGAACGGCTTTTACGTTGGCGGGCACCCCAGCCGAAATATCCTGCGTGGCCGGCGGATGGGTTATGGACGGCCTGATGAATTGGCCGGCCGCAAATGCTCCCATGGCAATGATGACAAGGATAAGAATTCTGTTCATGCGTGTGAAAAGTCAAAACTACTATGCTGCACATCCGTGGCGTGATCGCAGCTGGAACCAATTTGTTAACCCTCTACCTTCTTCCCATCCCTGTGCACACTCGCAAAGCGGTGCGCACGGCGATATCCATAATATTTCGAGTATCTATTTATTAGTTTCTTTTAAATCTGTTACATTTATCCGCCGAAAAAATAATTCGGGGTGTTAGCTCAGCTGGTTTAGAGCACTACCTTGACAGGGTAGGGGTCACTGGTTCGAATCCAGTACATCCCACAACGGGTCCTCCGCAAATTGGCATTTGAAAATGCCACGCACCTTCACATCATAGTCCATCCAAATCCTGCTTTCTGAACCGCAACGACAGGGTGATATACCGGTTAACCGGTTTTTTTCCGATTTTATTGGCTTTGGCGTCTGTTCACAGGCACATCGGAAAAAACAGTCGCAACGGGTGCGTTAATAGGCTGTCTAAATGACCAAACATTAACCCATTCCCTTTATGAAAACAAACAAAGCATTTTTGTTTCTGACTGTACTTGCTGCGGCAACGGCCTGTAACAAAGACAATGATTCGCCGGCAAACGCCATCACGACCGATGAAGCCGCCGTAATCGTTTCTTCTTCGCTGGCCTCAAACACTTCCGGGTTCACATCGGTGTCGGCCAAGGCCTCCGGTGTAACGGAAGACCTGTTGGCCGACAACGCTGGCGGCCGCGTAGATGCTTGCGGTATTTCACAGAACATTGCCTTCTCGGGATCCAGTCCGGCCGGCGACACCACCAACGTCTATGCCTATGATTTCAGCTACAAGTTCCGTCTCGTTTGCAACGACGACAACACGCCGAAAGAAGTTTCGATCGACATCAGCTTCAGTGGTTCCTTCGACACTCCCAAGCTGAAAGCTTCACACACCGGCGTATCCGAACTTGACGTGACCGCCCTGGCCGATACCACAAAAAGCTTTTTGCTGAACGGCCTCTACAAACGCAGCGGTTCCTTTGAAAACAAAGAGAAGAAAACCTCCGGCAACAGCAGCGTTGAGATTACGCTCACCGACCTGGTGGTGAACAAGCACACGCACAAGATCATCAGCGGCAAAGGCACCTACACCATCACCGGCACCGTGCCCGGCAAAGGCGACTTCAACTACAGCGGCGACATCACCTTTGAAGGCAGCGACGCCGCCATCCTGGATGTGCATGGCGACAAGTTCGACATCGACTTGAAAGCCGGTGGCGTGAGCAAGAAACATTCTTAAGCGGAAGATCTCCAACAGAAAGATTTCTTCACACAAAGGGCCCTTTCTATAAGTAAGAAGATCCGGTATGTGCCGGATCTTTTTTTATTGCCGGTATCGTCAGGGTTTTTAATGAATCTTTCGTTAGGGCTATTGATTCAAAAAATATCGCAATTATATCTGAAAAGTAGAAATATATCGGTACATTTATTTACTGTCTGACGATTTATGAAAGGCTACATCGGTGAATTTGAAGAGTTAGTACTTCTTACGATTACCAGCCTGGGCGATAATGCCTACGGTGTTTCCATCAAGAACGACGTTGAAAAAAGAAGCGATCGGAAGATCAGCATCGGTGCCCTTCATTCTACAATAACTCGCCTTGAGGAAAAAGGACTGATCAAATCGAAGGTCGGGGAGCCTACGCATGAACGCGGGGGCAAGCGGAAAAGATTCTTTGAAATCACCAACAGCGGAAAAGCTATTCTGCACCATGTGAAAAATTTGCGCGATGAGCTTTGGGAGCTTTCCAAGGCGACCCTAATCCCTTCCAAATGAAAGATCACACCCGGATCGAACCGCCTCAGTTTGCCAGAAAGTTGTTCGCTTGGTATTGTAGAAATGCCTCCGTAGAAGACCTCGAGGGCGACATGGAAGAGCTTTTTTATCAAAACCTTGACCGGATGTCGCCCGTCAAAGCAAGAGCAAAGTATTGTCTGCAAATACTCTCCCTCCTATTTTCTTACGCGCTGCGAAGGCGAAAACGTGAACCTTTTTCCAGTCGTCAAAATTACACTTCATCGCACCCCGCCATGATCAAAAGCTATTTCAAAATTGCCTACCGCACAATCGGCAAAAACAAAGTTTATAGCGTCATCAATGTCCTTGGGCTTGCCTTGGGCATATGTGCTTGCCTGATCATCTATCTGGTGACGCTCCATGAATTCAGTTTTGATACGTTTCATCCCGATAAGGAAAGGATCTATCGGATAACCGGTGAGACAAAAAATCCTGAAAACGAGAAGTGGTTTGTGAACTGCGTTCCGGCGCCTGCGCCTGCTGCCGTTCGCGAGGAGATCTCGGGTTTTGAAGTCGTTACCGGCTTCCACATTCTGAATCCAAATGTGAGCATTCCGGATGGCGTCAACCCCGCTAAGTCCTTTGGCCGAAAGAACAACGCTGTTATCGCGGCGGAGCCAGACTACTTCAGGCTATTCCAATATGAATGGCTCACGGGAGATCCTCAGACATTGAATCAGCCGTTCAAGGTTGTCCTTTCGGAAAGCCGGGCCCGCAGTTTCTTTGGTTCGTTGCCATGGGATAAGGTTATCGGAAAGGAAGTCGTGTATGATGATTCGCTGCGTGTCACCGTATCGGGTATCGTGAAAGACTGGGATAAGAATACTGATTTTCCATATACGGACTTCATTTCATTCACAACCATTCGTCACAGCTTTCTCAAAAACTACATTCGCCTGGATGATTGGAACGACACCCGGCACTCCTCACAGGGCTTTGTCAAATTGAAACCTGGGAATTCTCCAGCTTTAGCTAACACCTTAATCACGGCGTTGTTTAAGAAATACCGGAAGGACAATGATGGGGCACCGTTTTTAATAAGCCTGCAACCGCTGCGTGACATTCATTTTTTTCGCAACGACGAAGCCGAATCAAATTTTTTACCGACGTTATATGCCTTGATGGGGCTTGCCCTTTTCATATTGATCATTGCCGCGATCAATTTTGTTAATTTGTCCACCGCACAATCGATCCGGCGATCCAAAGAAATTGGCATCCGAAAAGTTCTAGGGAGTTTGCGGTTAAGCTTGGTTGTTCAGTTCCTCACAGAAACTTTTGTGTTGACTTTCTTTGCCGTTTGTCTGGCCGGACTTCTGGTTAAGCCCGTCTTGTCTGCTATGGGTTCCTATATTCCCGCCGGGGTCACCTTCGATCTGTTTAGTTTGCCAACCCTTCTATTCTTATTGCTCATGACCGTGGGTACCTCGATTTTGGCTGGCCTGTATCCCGCAGTCATCCTGTCCTCCTACTTGCCATCTGCCAGCCTAAGGGCCACCGGCTATTCCAGGAACGGAAAACAGTGGTTGAGAAAAGGATTGATTGTTTTTCAGTTTTCGGTCTCTTTGTTCTTTATCATCGGGGCGCTCGTGATGGGCAATCAGATCCGATTCATAAAAACGAAGAACCGGGGTTTTAACACGGAGTCGGTCATAACCATCAGGACAAACTGGGACGACAAAAGTAAACGCCCAAGAATTCTTGTGGAAAACATCAAACGACTTGCGGGAGTGGCCAATGTTACGCTGCAAATGTTTCCCCCCATGGGCTTCGCCGTTATCGCGAGCAACATACAGTATCAAGGTCAAAGCCTGGTCGACATTCCTGTCGCGTTCAAATCGGGTGATGACGAATACATACCCTTGTATCAGATACGTCTATTGGCCGGTAGAAATATCGTTAAAAGTGATAGCCTCCGGGAGTTTGTCATCAATGAGCGTTACTCAGAGGCGCTTGGGTTTGCGAAACCGGAGAATGCGATTGATCAAATCCTGTCTTATAATGGAAAAACGTACCCGATCGTTGGTGTCGTTGAAAATTTTCACCAGCGATCGTTTCATGAAAGCATCATGCCGTGCGTCATTGGCAGTTTCGCAGAATTTCAACATGGCATTGGCGTCAAACTGTCATCAAAATTAACGGGCGAGGAGACGGCTGCCCTTCGAACACAAATTGAAAAACTATATAAACAACTTTATCCCGACGAGGCCTTTGAATCCCACTTCATCGAAGATGAAATCGCATGGATGCATGATGGCGAGCAAAAGACGGCCAGGCTCATGAATGTGTCCATGGCCATCACCATTTTTATTTCGTGTCTTGGCATATTTGGTCTGGCCCTTTTCACGGCGGAAATAAAGACGAAAGAAATTGGAATCCGGAAAGTCCTGGGGGCTTCCGTAACCAATATCGTTGCCATGTTGAGTCAGGAATTCGTCGTTCTCATCGTGATTGCCATCGCCATCGCATCGCCGGTTTCCTGGTATTTCATGAATCAATGGCTGATGGAATTTGAATACCGTGTCAACATCACGGCTTGGGTATATATTCTTGCTGGCATAGCCGCCATTTCGATTGGATTGATCTGCGTTAGCTTTCAGACCATAAGAGCAGCGCTCGCCAATCCAACGGATAGTCTGAAAAGTGAGTAGACCCACTGCGTTGCTGTATCGCCGGAGTTCCCATAGCTGATTGGTGTTTGTGCCACATCGAGACTGCAACGCCGATCAGTTACCGTAAGGATCGACAGTGCCCGTTCGGGTACTATATGAAGGTGAACGCCAGAACTGTGCAGGATTTATGCTTCCTTCAAACTCGGGACTTAATAATACCAACTCCCTTTCTGAATGCCTTCTTCTATTCTTATGTTTGGGATCAATATACGTTACTTCCATGCGCATCTTCGTTTTAAAGTCGCCTTGGTAGCGGGGAACCGAAAATGTCCAGCAAGTTTCAGGATTGAGCTTTAATGTATGGTGACTAAAGCGGCACATCCGTCCTGGCACAACTTCGATGTCGCGCCATCGGCCGTGCCTGTCAAGGGCCTGCATTTTCATATACAGATGACCATCATCTGCGTTAAAAAATATTGATTTCCCCGACGTGTTCCCCAGCCGCATGACAAGACGATCGCGGAATGCAGATTCACCGCTGTCCAATGCAAAGGACAAATTTTTTGGAACAAAGCCCATCCTTTTTTTTATCGGCCGTGGAAAATTATTTTCCCCGTCACGATCATAACGGTCACTATTTCTTCCAGACCACGATCGCGCACAGTAATAAGCACGATTCATAAAGTCAATGTTGAACCCTGCTTCTTTATGGATAACGGGAGAAGCTTGCCACACGATCTTACCTTTTTCATCGATATACGTTCTTTTAGAGTCTATTACACACGCCAATAAACCGTTCACAAATCCCTTAGGGTTATAGTCTTCCAGTATCGGGTTAACAATCACATTTCCCTGGCTATCGGCCACGCCATAGCGGACTCTATTCAAATCTTTTGATTCGGGATTCTCCTCTTCAAAAAAGAAATAGTCGCCAACAAATCCCTGATATCCGATTTTCTTAAATCTAGGTTTGATGATAAAATTGGCGCTGGTGTCGATCAATCCCCAGCCCTCATCCGTGGCGACGAAAGCTCTTCCGTTCCTGAAAGGTGAATCTCTCCACAGGGGTGACAATATTTCAGTGAACTTATCTTCGGCAATGAATTGCCCCTTCGTGTCGATGAGTGAATACAGTCCATTCCGCTTTTCGACAACACCGCGGTTGTCGGCAAAATCGAAAGCAGTAACAAAGTCGGGATCGTCAAATATCAATTCACCCTTGAGATTTATGTATCCTCCATAGCGCGCCTCCGGTTCTCCGCGCACATCAGATTTGTGATATAATTCGACGCGAACCAATCCGTTGGAAATATCACCCATGATGCGACCGCGTTCCTGACTGTCCCGTGCCATCACCAGTGTACCCTCCCGGTCTATGAAACCCATCTTACCGTGTTGCTTCGGATCTTCAGGATTGGGGTCGGGAATTTCAACGCGATAGTATCCTTCCATGGGGCCTCTGATCGTCTTGTACTTTCCGAACGGAACGACAAACTTGCCGTTTTCGTCAATAAGGCCCGCTTCATCGGCTAAGCTCACGACTGCGCGATGGTCGATCATCCCTCCAACCAACTCATACACCGTATCGATCAACAGTTCTCCTTTCGCATTGATGAAACCCCATTTGTTGGAATAAGTACAGACGCTAGCCCTGCCGTTCTCCAGGTGAGAAATGAATTTGAAGGGATTGGCGAACGGTTCCTTTCCATTCCTGTCAATATAAACGCGTTTCTCGTCCTGAAAACAAACCGCCCGGCCTTCGACAAATCGCGCAGCATAATCATACTGTGGAGGTATGACAAAGTTGCCATGAATATCGATGAACCCAAACGCCCCGTTGACTCGCGCGGCACATAATCCTTCTGAAAAATTGTTGGCATTCCTGAACACGGGATCAATCACGATCTCACCATAGGTATTTATGAATCCAATCTTGCCGTCGACCCAAATTCGAAATCTATTCTGATCTTCCTGGTGTTGGATTTGCCGGGATGGCTGTGCAAGCCCTGCAGGGAGCATGAAAAGCGCAATGAAAAGAAATACAAGTCTCATAAGGAATGCACGATGGAGTAGGCCGTTTGCACAGCGAGCAGAGAGCCCTCTCAACTTCACGTCACAAAAACGATAGCGGATGGTCTCCCAATATAAATGACGCTAAATTTTTTAGTGGCTAGCAGATTATCGTATCACCGAAGCCCGCATGAGATACCTCGCATCTTTGTGTCAACGCCGGGTCGTTCAGTTATTATAAGGGTCCATGATACCCCGCGGTACGTAATTATTTTGCCGCCAGAATTGTCCCGGGTTAATGCTTCCTTCAAATTCGGGACTGTACAACAGCAGTTCATGGTCCGAATGCCTTGCGTATTCTTCGGGATTGTGTTTAGGATTGATATAGCTTATCACCATGCGAAGCCTGGTTTTGAAGTCGCCCTCGTAGCGAGGAATCGTAAAGGTCCAGTACGTTCCCGGATTAAGCTTTAGCGTATGATAACTGTTACCGCACCAACTGCTGGGTAAGTATTCGATGTCCAGCCAATCACCTTCGTTGTTGAGCGCTTGCATTTTCATATACAACCTGCTGTCCTGAGCATTGAAGAAGATCGATTTCCTTGACGTATTGCCAAGGCACAAAGTGAGTCCGGCATAGCGTTCAAAAAATAATGTGCCTTGTGTGCTGTCTAAAATAAACGAGAGGGATTTCGGCGCAAAATTCTGATTAGCCTGGATTCGCTTGGGATAATTCCTATCGTCACTATATCCATGCCCGGTGTTGTTTCTTCCCGACATTGACCGGGCGTAGCAATAGCCGCGACTCATATAGTCGATGTTCAAGGCTTCTTTTTCTTTTTGATTTTCTGGGACGGCCTGCCAAACGATTTTGCCGTGCTCGTTGATAAACGTTCTTTTTTTATCGACGACGCATTCCAGCAATCCGTTTACGAATCCGTCGCGATCATAGTCCTCCATGATCGAATTGACAATCACATTGCCATTTCTGTCCGCAAAACCGTAGTAGCGCTCGTTCAGACTTTTCGCCTCCGGATTACCTCCCGTAAAAAAGAAATAGTCGCCGACAAAACCGGGCGCTTCAATACTTTCAAAGTGAGGTTTGATCAAAAAACTTCCACTGGTATCGATCAGTCCCCAGCCGTCGTCTGTGGCCACGAACGCCGTATTGTTTTTAAAATGCGCCAACTCGGCCCAGCTTGTCAACAATTCTGTAAATCCATCCCTGACGATAACTTCACATTTGGTGTTGATCAGTGAGTATTGCCCGTCCCGTCTTTTGACGAAAGCGCGGTTTTCTGAAAAGTTTGTCACTTCCTCAAATTCGGGATCGTCAAATACCAATTTTCCTTTCAGATCGATGAACCCCTGATAGGCATTTTCAGTTGAATACGTATTCGGATCTATCGTCTTATCCTTCCGTTGCAAATGGATTCGCGCCAGTCCATTGAAAACACCATCCCATAAATAGGAGTTATCCTTTTCTACATGCGACATGACCAATTCCCCATTGTGATCAATGAACCCGCTCTCACCCACATCGTCTGCGGCTTCACGGACGTGAATTTGTACACGGTAGAACCCATCCGACGGCCCCTCGATGTCTTGATACTTTCCCAAGGGAACAATAAACTTTCCGTTCTCATCGATCAAGCCAAAACCGGGTTCCTCATCTTTCATTTTTTTCACACCGGAATCATCCGGCAAGCCCTGACAATGGCGCGATGATCGATCATCTTGTCGATCTGGGAAAAGACCGTATCGATCAACAGTTCACCTTTTATATTGATGACACCCATTTTTTCCGAATATGTTGTGACATACGCGCGGCCGTTCTGAAAGGCCCTGATCGTTTGGAAAGGATTGTGAAAGGGACTATTGCCATTCCGGTCGATATAGAACGACTTGCCATTTTTAAAGGCTATCGCGAAGCCCTCGTTAAATTGTGTGGCGAAGTCAAATTGCGGGGGAATGACGAAGTTGCCCTGGACGTCGATGAACCCGAACAGACCGTTCTTGCGGGCAGCGCATAAACCTTCGGAGAAAGTATTGGCATTTCTAAAAACCGGTGCAATGACGACTTCCCCGAACGTGTTTATAAATCCGATTCGGTCACCGTCAACGATCCGGAATCTGTTTTGATCTTCGGGGTGCATGATTTTTTGAGGCGATTGCCATTGGATAAACGAGAGCGAACAGATTGCCAGGAGAAAAGGTATCGTTTTCATAACAGAGCAGGTTAGGCAAAAGAAAGACATGCATGCTACACAACGAGCCGGAAGCTCTGTCAACTTCACGTGACAGAGAACGATGCATTGCGGCTTTCATTATGCGGAACGCTGACTTTTTTGTTTCTTAATCCATCGGCAACGGAAAGGTCACCCGTTTGCTAAAAAAAACTTCCCCAGTAACACGCAAAAATGAGCCCCGTTTTATGGTCGGCTAGATAGGTTTGAATGGGCGATGTATCCGATTTGAAAATGAGCAATTCATCACCCACTACAACGACGCGACCCGAACGACAACTGTCGGGCAATGGCATGGCGCGATGATCCTGGTTGCGTATCTGATATTTTTTTCCGTCCAGTAAAAAATCTATTCCCCGTTCGGTTTGATGAACGTCGACCATCTTCCCTTGTTGGTTCAGCAACTGTTGCGTCTTTCGTTCGTCGGGATAGTAGCCTTGGTAAACGTCGCGTTGGTAGCCACACAGGTTTGTCCAGAGATAGATGGCTGCGTTTCTTGGGCCGTCCGTGAGGGGCTCATTCCCATATTGCACGCACCCGGAGGTTGAGTGCCACGCCCGGTATTGCCGATCGAGATTAAAAAATCCTGGCCCGGGATAACCCACCCCGCCCAAGGCCGCGGTTCCTGAAAAGTAGCCTATTGTTCCCGCTGTGAAATGGAAGAGTGGAATAATTATCCATGGCGAAAAGAAAAGTAATCGCCAGGCTTTTCGCCGGTCTTGCCGGATCAACAAAACGAAAACAGCCACCCAAAAAATAGCCACCACGTAGCCGCCAATTTCAAAAAACAAAAACGCTGGCCACGAGCAATACAATGCGATCTTGAATAAGGGCCGGTGAATATTTTTGCGACGACTATCCGACATCATTTATGGATGTAAACGGGCTCCAACAGATTACTGTTTCACGGAAGCGCGCATCGGATACATCTCATACGTATTGATTGCCAACGACGGGTCTTTCGACATCAGCGCTCTCGCTTCGTCCTCGCTGTCCACACAAACGATGGCCAGCCCCCACGGCCCCTTGGGATCCAGAACGGGGCCGTAAACCAGCAGCTTTCCATTCTCGAGCGATGGCTTCCAGTATTCAATGTGTTGCATCATCACCTGCTTCTCGGCATCGGTCATGGTGAACGCAAAATCGGCGCGTGGCGGGATCAGTTTCATGACGAAATATTTCTTGTCCATGGCAGTGTTGTTTTGGTTTAGTAAGATAAGCATGGAAGAAAAAACTTCATTCGCTTTGATGCAAAATTCCAGTGAAGTTTCAGCCGGCAAGACTTACGCCACGTTGTCTGCGCGCAGGAGGGTGAAGGAAATGGTGGTGCCTTTTCCTTCGGTGGAAGAGATAAAGAACACACCGTGGTTGTATTGAATAAAATCGCGGCACAGCAGCAGGCCGAGGCCGGTGCCTTTCTCTCCCTTTGTGCCGCGGGTGCTGTCTATTTTGTCGCCGCGCATGATCCTATCCACTTTTTCGGCACTGATGCCCGGACCCTGATCGGCAACGCTGATGCGGATGTGGTGTTCTTCCGCTGTCACATGGATGCGGATGATCGAACGGTCGGGGCTGAATTTTATAGCGTTGTTCACCAGGTTGCGCAGGATGATCCGGATATGGTCGCGATCGGCCCGGACCAGTGCTTCCCGCAGATCGCCAGTCTCGATCCGGATGTGTTTTGCTAAGGCAAGGGACGACGCCAGCTGGATCACTTCCTCCAACAACGTCTCCACGTGGAACACCACGGGGTTGGGCACGATGCCCTGTTGTTGCGAGCTTACCCAATGCAAAACCTCTTCCAGCATCTTGTAGGTGGTGTCGACATCCAGTCGCAGGTGTTCGGACACATTTTGAAACTCTTCTTGCGAGAGGTGTTTGCTTTTCAGCAGCGCCATCACCGAACTTAAATTTCCCACAGGGCCGCGCAAATCGTGCGACAGCACCGACAGGAGTTTGTCTTTTGTCCCGTTCAGTTCGGCCAGTTTGCTGGCCTGCTCTTCGATTTCCATCTTTTGACTTTCGATGGTGACGTTGCGAACCAGCAATTCATTGTTTTGACTTTTGAAGATCTCCGTTTCACGCTCCTGTTGCATTTTGGTGAAGGTGATCTTCATGAGATCCTCGTGTACTTGTTGATATTGTGTGACCACTCCCAATGAAAGAATAAGGCTTTGAAGAAGAAAGGAAACACCGGCCAACAGGTTAAGTCCCGTCACCGTGAGCCATCCCATTTCATTGGCCACGATCAAGAGCGCCACCAGCACCGGTGCTGCGAACGAGAAAAGGAAATAGCGTGCCGGCTGGAAATTTTGCCGGAAGAATGCCACGCCGGCGTACACGGCAATCGCCAAAACGCTAACGATGTTGTAGAGCAGGATCAGGTTGGAGTTCAACGTCAGGTTGACGGGGATCGTGATGACGCAAACCAACGAGAAGATCATCAGCCCCACGAACGCCCTTTTCCAACCGAGTGATTTTCTACGGATATCAAAAAATGAATAGGCAAACCAAAGCAACGACAACGGCGCAAAAATAAAATACAATTGATTGGATGCTGAATTCAAAAACAGGAGTGGAAAGCGCTCTCCGAAATAGAACGACAAAAATTGTCCGTTCACCATAAAATACATACAGAAGAGATACAAGCAGAACCACATGTAGTTGCGATCGCCTAGAAAAAGGAAAAGGGTGAGGCTGGTTAAAAAAATGATGAGTAGGCCGCCCGTGATGAAGAACGACAAGTGCGTGTTGGTTGCAATGAGGGCCTCCACATCGGCTTTCTGTTCGAGAAAAATGGCGAGGGGTTGTGCATCACCTTGCAGGGGATCTACCCGGAGATAGATCACGCTATCGGCGGGGTGAATCGAAAAGCAGATGTTCATGAAACGGCGCGGAACGGATCGCGTGGAGGGTGGCGTATTTCGGCCGTTTTGTTGGTGAACTGTTTCGCCGGAACGAAAGAGGTAAAGATGTATGATTTCCTCCACGCGGGTGGTAGTGCAATACTCACCGGGCGGAATACCGGCGGGAATTTTCAATTTCACCCACGTGGGAAATTGATTCGACAACAGGTTTTGGTCTGTAAATCTGCGCTGCACACTGGGCGACGCCATGCTGTCGGGCGTGAGGATGTTCGTGCTGTCGGGAAGGAAACCGGCGCCGGTGATGAGGGAAACCCGGAAAGCCGTGGATTCGCGTGCCTGGGCCTTGCTTTCCGACGCCCAAAGCATGATCACTCCAAAAACAACTATGCAAACCCAACGCATGGAGCAAAGAAAATAAATAAAGGGGTGCCTTCATAGCTCCATTAGTGCCCTTCCAAACTCCGGAGTACGCAGGCAAGGAAAAGCCTCAAAACGTCGTTTCTTCTTTTTTCCGGACAACCATTTTATCGGCCGGTGTTTTGTGTGGATTGGCTTTTCTGCCCGCGGCAACGTACTTTACTCCAGTGAAATCGTTGCTGTTTTTCATGGTGGGATTGTTCGTCCTTTTCGGATGTGAAAAAGTGCTGGGTCAGGGGGGAGACAGTACGCGGGCTTATTTTATCGATGCACGCTTTCACACCGGGAAAATATTGGACCACATCCCCACCGATTATTCTACGGTCAGGTCCCCGTTCATGGCTGAGCTGGACTTTAGCATTCTGAAAAATGAACAGCGGGTGTGGGACTACGCCAACTGCTACGCCAAAAACGGCCTCGCCCTCAGCTACATCGATTTTGGCGACGCCGGTTTGCTGGGGAAAGCTGCAGGGCTCACCATTTTCACCGAACCTTATGTGGTTCACTCACAACGATTTTTGTTCACTTTCCGCGCCGGCGCAGGGCTTTCCTATCTGACTAAACTCTACAATGCCGACTCCAATCCCGAGAACATTTATTTCAGTCAGCACATCAGCTTTTTATTGTTGCTGAACCCAACGCTCTATTATGTGATCCACCCGCGCTGGCGCATTTTGGGAGGCGTTCAATTCACTCATATTTCAAATGGTGGCAGCACCTGGCCCAATTGGGGGATCAATATTGTCACGGCCAATGTGGGTGTATCCTATGCCGTGCGTCCGTTGGAATTGAAGCCGCGTACGCGCAAAGCTTTTACCGAGCGCAGCCTGAAAGTGATCACCCATCTTTTTGGCGGCAGCCACACTTCGGACCCCACCGACACCGAGCCTTCTAAAAAAAGATTTGCCGGAGGCGTCAATGTAGGCGTCGTAAAACCGTTGGGTAGGGTGTGCTCCATCGGTTTGGGGACAGAGTTTTTTTATGATGGCGTCAGCAACGTGCTGGAAGCTCAAAACAATAAACCCTACAACACTTTCGTAGCTTCCGTGAGCCTGCAGAATTACTTCTTTTTTGGGAAAATTCTCTTCGGACAGCAATTGGCGTATTATGTGTCACCCCACCATCCCAATCCAGACAACAATCTGTACCAACACTATCTCCTGGAATATCGCATCACCGGCCCGTTGTATGCGGGCATTTCACTGCATGCGCACGGCAAGGTGTCGGACTTCCTTGCGCTCACCGCGGGTGTGATTTTCTAGCCTCTATTCTTCCAAAAAAATAAGCCGGCACTCATTTGAACTTTGTCAAAGAGACGCCGGCCGCTTATTTATTTGTTGAAATACTTATTCGCTTCGCATGGCGTTGACGGGATTTTCACGCGCTGCCCTCAGTGACTGGAAGCTGATGGTGAAGATCGCGACGAACAGCGATGTTGTCCCGGCCCATATCACGGCCCAGGCATCCACGCCCGTGTGGAACGCAAAACCATTCAGCCAATTGTCGGCCATATACCAGCCCAGCGGCGCGGCGATCACAAAGGCGATGAGCACCAGCACGGCAAAATCTTTGGCGATGAGCACGATGATGTGGGGGATGGATGCACCCATCACTTTGCGAATGCTGATTTCCTTGGCGCGTTGTTCGGCGGTGAACGTGCTGAGTCCAAACAAGCCGAGGCTGGCGATGGTGATGGCAAGTACAGTGAAGACGAGAACGATGTAACTCATCCTTTGTTCGGCGCGGAAGAGTGCATCAAAATTTTCGTCGATAAAAGAGTACTCAAATGCGTTGCTTGAATATTTTTTCCATATGCTTTCCAGCAAGGCGATTTTCGCTTGTATGTCGCCGGGAGCAAGACGAATGGCCATCTCTCCGTTGGGTTCGCCACCCAATATGATCGCCATGGGCTTCACGTCGTTGCGCAGGGTTTCGAAGTTGAAATCTTTCATGACCCCGATCAGTTTCATGGCATGGGGCTTGTCGCCGGCATAGTTGAGCACGAACTGATTTTCCATGGTCTCGAATCCCATTTGTTTGAAGGCCGCTTCGTTCAGAATGATGGACGCCGTGTCGGCGGGAAAATCGCGTGAAAAGAACCGGCCTTCGGCCATCGTGTATTGCATGGCTGCCAGGTGGTCGTGATCGACGTTATATACTTGCAGCAGGAAATCCTGTTCGGTTCCTCCTTTGCGGAAGGCATTGCTCCAACTGATGTGCGGCGGCAAGGTGTTGGCAAAACTGGAGGCTTTGAATTCAGGATGCGTGGCCAGTTCGTTTTTGAAAGCCTTGGCGTTTTTGTCGAGCGACCAGGTGTGAAACAAATCGATGACGTTCTCTTTGTCAAAGCCCATGTCACGATTCTGCATGAAGGTGAGTTGCTTATACACTACGATGCTGCCCAAAATGAGGGCGATGGAGATCACAAACTGGAACGTGACCAGTACGTTGCGCAGGCGCGAATTCTTGAAGCCCGACCGGATCTTGCCCTTCAATACGTCCGACGGATTGAACGAAGTAAGATAAAACGCCGGGTAGCTACCTGCCAGCAAGCCGACTACGACGGTGAACAAAATGAGGCTCACCACCACCGCTGGCCTGGCAAAAAATGAAAGCGTCAGCATCTTGCCCGAGATCACATTGAACGGCGCTAACAGCACGGCGATGAGCAACAACGCCAGCAGCATAGACAGTGCACTATAGATCAGCGACTCGGCTAAAAACTGCCCCATCAACCGCGAGCGCAACGCGCCGATGGTCTTGCGTACGCCCACTTCCTTGGCGCGGTTTGCCGATCGCGCTGTGGACAGGTTCATAAAGTTGATACAAGCAATGAGGATAATGAACGCCGCTACGGCTCCGAAAATATAGAGGTACTGCAAGTTGCCGACGGGAATGATCTCTTCGGCTTTGTTGGACTTCAGGTGAATGTCCACCATGGGCGTGATCGTGAAACCGATGTCGCTGCCTTTCTCGCGGAAATGTTTGAAGTCGATGCCCAGGTATTTTTCAAGGTCGCGGCCGATATTCTTTTCGGCCAGCACCGCCAGTTTTGACTTGACCTGTTGCACACCGGATTGCGGGTGAGTCTTGAAATAGGTGTAGAGGTTGTTGGAGGTCCATTGTTCGTCGTTCATATACTTCCACGACTGGCCCGACAACACCATGTCAAAAACGATCGTAGAATTGCCCGGAGGATCCTGGGCCACGCCCGTCACTTCGCAAGCGGTTTTCTCGCCGCCGCGCAACAGCATTTTTCCAATAGGATTATCGTTTCCAAAATAACGTTTCGCCACCGACTCGGTGATCACAACCTTGTTGGTTCCCTGCAGCACCGTTTTCGGGTCGCCAGAGATCAACGGGAAAGAGAAGAACTGGAAAAAGTTGGAGTCGGCCACCAGCATGTAGCGTTCGGTGAACGTTTTATCTCCGAAGGCCATCGGCTGCGAGCGCCACAGGCCGAAGCGCACGGTGGTTTCCACTTCCGGAATTTCGGTCTGCATGGCCCCGGCCACCGGTGCGGGCGACACGGCCATGTCGAAATTGTTGTCTTGCAAACGGCCTGCAAATCCAATGCGGAAGGTGCGATTCGCATCGGCATGGAACTGGTCGAAGCTCAATTCGTCGACGACGTACAGCATGATGAGCAAGCTGGCGGCAATGCCCAGACCCAGCCCCACAATGTTGATAAGCGAATAGGCCTTTTGCCGGAGCATGATGCGGAAGGCCGTGGTAAGGTAGTTTTTGATCATGAAAGGATGACTAGGGTTGACAATGTTAGTAGTTTGACGTGGGGGAGTGGGTTTTGGTTGCAGTAATATTGCGGGTTTTTGGGATCCCGATGCCTGTTTTTTTTAAAAAAAGCCTTTTTTCGACTGTGCACTCCACCCGGTCTAACGACTTTCAAAAAGGAGGACTTTCGTTATCCTTCCGCAAAATAGTTTGCGAAAACGAAAGTCCCGCTTGATAAAAAGCAAGAAATTGACCGGTAGCCCAAGGGTAGTGGCGCAAGAACCTACGGATCGTCGAAGCAAAATCATGTTTTGCTCAAAACGGACTGCTCCTAAACAATGTATTCAACCCGGTGTGCTTCTTGCGGCAAGGGAACCTCCAGCTTGCTCAACAGACGCGAAAGAACCTGATTCGGGACCGGATACTCCCGGTTGCTGTTTTGGTTTATCCATTCTTTATACGACGTCTCGATATATACCAGCTTCACACGGGCTTTGTAGGAGACAAACAAATCGATCCACTGGCCGCGCAGTTGCCGGGTGATATTGGTCGCGTTCCAGGCAAAAGGTTCTCCTTTTCTTAAAAAGACCTTGGCTTGCTCTTTGGCTTCCTGCACCGCCCAGCCCGTGGCGGAAGGATCATCTGGTTTCAGTTTATTTTTCCGCCGGATGTCATCAAGGCTTATTACCGGCAAGCCCGGATAGTTCTTTTTCAAGTATGTATCCTTCCCCATGCCAGGAAGACCCGACAGCATGATCACTTCTCCTTTCAGATCGTCAAACGGCACATAATCAGGAGAAGAATCTTCTTTGTGGAAATAAACAAACCGTGCCAGGTCCGTCGGGAAAACCCGTGGTGCATGCCAGCATTGTTGTTCTTCGCAAAAGGCTTTGAACAATTCGATGCGGTCCAGCAAGTCTTGTTGATCCAGACATCGCCGTCCGAGCGCATCGGCTTTTGCCAGCATGGCCAGCAACGGCATGTCCAAACGAAGCGATGCCTCCAAAACAACTTTCTTTGGATTCGGTCTTTCCAGGATCCACAGCGGCAATCCATGATATCGCACCAGCGCGGCCACTTGTTCGCGAATGGCGAAAGGTGTGGGAATCGTTTTGTACAAAACTTGTCGTGCTGTGTACTCTCCTTGCCGCGCATGGCCCCGCGATGTTATGCGGCCGTCTTCTTCTGTTATGGTGGTGGAGCGCTTCTCAACATCGTGCAACAACGCTGCTGCCCACATCACTTCTTGCTGCTGCTCATCCAGCCTTTTGAATTCATCGAGCGACTGAAGGGCGTCCAGCACCATGCGGGTGTGGATAGCCACGTCGCCTTCCGCGTGGTGGAAGGGACTCTGCGGCACGTTCCGCATGTCGGCCACCCAGTCGAAAGTTTGTTCGAGCTGATCCCACGTTTTATTATTTGTTATTGACCATTTCATAATTTGTTCTTTTTAAACGGGAAACTCTCCCCTTAGTCTTGCTCTTTTCCAGTGGCGGGTCCAATGTTCATCGGTTTTCACATGGCCCTTGCGCACATATTTAAACACGTGATGGGCAAACTCGTCCACCGCGTAGGCTTTGGCATTCCTGCTCACCACACCTTCCCGTGTGCACGGCGCTTTCGAAGCGACATCATACGAATCGAAGATACTGTTCTCTGAAACCAGCGCCATGACTTCTCGCCGGAATGTAGCTTCGTCGACAGGGTGAACCACTTTCAGCTCGGGCACGGTCGGGAAATCGAACAGCGCCGCATAGAACTTCACCTCATCCCAACCCAGCCAGGTATCGCCCTGGCGGATGGCGAAGACATAGTAGTGATGGTCGAGGCTTTTATATTCCATAGAGTGAATGGCATATACGTTCTCGCCGAAGATCTCGAGATCTCCCAAATCGTTTTTTATCAGTTCCCATTGCTCGCGGATCTTTTGCGTCCACGATGATGTAGTGGGCGCGGCATGCGAGCGGGCAAACACACCGTAGCGACTGAGGCAATTGTTCTCGCCATCCAGTTTTTCGGTGTGAACCATGAGGTCGATATTTTTTACATCCTGCCAATAGTCGTGATTGATCCGGTCGTCGCTGCTCGTCCCCGGAGAAAAGGGATAGTGATACGTTCTTCCATATTTTCTTGAAATACTCATAAATGATCTAAGTTAAAATAATGATCGGTAAAGACATGGCTCCGCCCTGTTGATGCATGCGTCAGTTTAAAAGCATAAAAACAACCGTATCCTGCCAGATGGATCTGAGATACTTCTTTGTTATTCGGAAACTTTAAGGCAAAACACCATCAAGACCCCTGATGGAAGGAGCGTTTGGAGATTGGATATGGTGTCACATGACAGGCATTCTTGAAATTCCCTCGTTTTGAAGGGTTGAACATTATTTGTGATGCAAAGATAATTGCTAACGCGATAGAACGGAAAAAACGAAGAGAAGTCCCCATATAATGGCGTGAATTTATCGGCAGTTGAATTTAAATAAACCATGAGGCCTGACCAACGCTTTGTTCGGATGCGGACGAATGCCGGACGGTTTTTCATTTTGTTTACCGCCGTTACTTGTCCATCCCAGTCGTTAGGGCATCCTTTCATCCTGGCACAATTATTATTACTACATTTAGGAATTAATTATTACCGGCCGGTTCTCCCGCACCTGGCTCAACCTAACCTAGCGCAACACCGATTTGAAAACCCGCACACCACCCCGCCTCTTTCTCCGCTTCTTCCGGTGGTATTGCCACCCGGACCTGGTTAACCCCATCGAAGGCGATCTCATGGAACTCTATCACGAGCGCCTGAAAGCTTCGGGGAAGCGAACAGCGGATTTGAAATTCGTGTGGGATGTCCTGTTGCTCTTCCGCCCGGGAATTATCCGCTCCCTAAAAGAATCCGACAACACAAACAACTTCGATATGTTCAAAAACTACTTCAAGACCGCGTGGCGAAACCTCGTGAGCAGCAAATATTACAGCGCGCTCAACCTCCTGGGCCTCACCCTGGGGCTAACGGTTGGGTTGCTCATTCTCTTGTGGGTGAATGATGAGTTGCATTACGACGGCTTCCACAGCAAGGCCGACCAGATCTACCGGATCAATGTGAACCTGGAGTCGAGCGGCAACAAATTCTCGGTGTCGGTCGTGCAGCCCACGGTGGCGTTCTATGGGTTGAAGGAAATTGCGGACATCGAGCAGGCCGTGCGCATCACGCAGACCCAGGACTATTCGGTTTTCCGGTACAAGGATGTGGCGCTCAGCAAAAATGTGATGGTTTACACTGATCCCTCCTTCTTCAAAGTGTTTGACTATCCTTTGTTGGAGGGCAATGTGAAGAATCTTTTTCCCACGCCCGAGTCAGTGGTACTCTCGCAGACAACAGCAAAGCGCTTCTTTGGCGACGAGGATCCCTTGGGAAAAATTCTGCTGGCGGATAATAAAGACAACTTCGTCGTGAGCGGCGTCATGGCTGATTTTCCGGATAACTCCGGAATAAAATGCGACATCCTGTTCTCTACATCGCTGGCGGAGAAACAAAGCAAGGATCGTGGATGGCAACCGTTGGAAGAACAATGGGGCAACTATGGATGGGTCACGTTTCTTCAATTGCGCTCTGGCGCTGATCTTAAAGCGGTGGAAGCGAAGCTCACCAAGATCAACATCGATCATCAGCCCGCACTAAAGCCTGTGGACGTGGGGTTCTACACGCTCCAGTCGCTAAAAGACCTCCACCTCTACGACACCGATGGCAAACCGAGCGGCATGCAGACCGTGGAGATCTTTGCCATTGTGGCGGCATTGATCCTGCTCATCGCTTCGATCAACTACGTGAACCTTTTCACAGCCCGTGCCACACTGCGCTCGAAGGAAGTGAGCGTGCGAAAAATTATCGGCGCGTCGCGGAAACAACTCTTTAATCAGTTCCTGGTCCAGACCCTTCTGTTTTTCTTTATCGCACTGCTCTTGGCCCTGGGACTGATCTCGTTTCTCATGCCTTACTACAACATGCTTGCCGGCAAACACATGGTCCTCGATCCGTTTAGCCCGATGGTGTGGAAAGTGATTGGTGCCACCTTGCTGGTAACACTTTTGGCTTCCAGCATTTACCCGGCCATGCTGCTATCTTCTTTTCACCCGATCCATGCCTTGCGTCAAAAATTGTCGTGGGGCATTCGAAATGCGGCGTTCCGAAAAATTCTGGTGGTCTGTCAGTTTGCATTTTCGGTCGGCCTGATCATTGCCACGTTGATGATCGGCCGACAACTTAGTTTTCTGAAAGAAAAAGAATTGGGCTACGACAAATCGTTTGTGATCTCGCTGGACATGAACCACATGAAAGACCATTTCGAAGATGTGAAGACCCAATTGCTCTCCCAGGCCAGCATCACGGGTGTGACCAGCGCCACCAACAACATCACCAACGTCGGCGGCGCCACGCTCGACGTTGACTGGGACGGCAAAGATCCCAACGGCAGTTTCTTTGTCCACGACATGGGCATCGATAAAGATTTCATCTCGCTTTTCAAGATCGACATGTTCGAAGGAAAAAATTTCAGCGGCGCCGCGTCCGATTCATCTCATTTTATTTTGAACGAAACCGCCGTGCGCGAAAGTGGCATCAAAGACCCGATTGGGAAACGGTTCCGGCTGCATCGCGTCGAGGGGACCATCGTCGGCGTAGTGAAAGATTTTCATTTTGTTTCGCTGCGGCAGAAAATAGAGCCCTTTGTGTTTCACTATGAACCCGTGAGCTCGGGATTGTTTGTGAAGGCCAATGCCCGCGGGGCGAAAGAAGCGCTACTTTGCATCGAGAAGGTGTGGAACCTATACAATGAAGGATTTCCCTTTGACTATACGTTTATGGACGAGACGTATAGAAGACATTACGAATCGGAGCAACGCATCAGTACGCTTTTCAATCTCTTTACGGGGATTGCCATTGTGATCTCGTGCCTGGGATTATTGGGACTTTCTACGTACACGGCGCAGACGCGCGTGAAAGAGATTGGCATTCGGAAAGTGATGGGTGCGAGTGTGGGCAGTATTGTGGTGATGCTTTCGAAGAATTTCTTGTTGTTGATTGGGATTGCTATCGCCATTGCAACACCGGTGTCGCTGTGGCTGATGCAGGGTTGGTTGGAGAACTTTGCCTACCAGGTGAGTGTGCAGTGGTGGGTGATTGGGTTGGCTGCAGGGGCTGCTGTGTTGATTGCTTTCTTTACGGTTAGCTTTCAGTCGATAAGGGTGGCGTTGGAGAATCCGGTGAAGAGTCTTCGGTCGGAGTGAGGCTCCGGCCCTCTAAAGACTCCAAATTAGTTTGGCAAAATTGCGATCCTAATTCATATTCTCTGCTGTTTCTTTTCCGCTGGTCAGGGCCGCTTCCACGGTGCCCATGGAAGGACCTTCATACATCGCTTCGCCCGCAAAATAGAGGGTATCCTGAACAGGCTTTGTTACCAAGGCCAGGGCGTCGGTTGTTTCAACCGTCGTGTAGCCATAGGCTCCGTGCGTGTAAGGATCCTGTGTCCAATCGGCAATGTGCCAGTGACGGATTCGGGATTCTATTTCGGCGGGAGTGAGTTTGAAAATGTATTGCAGGGAAGCGATGGCTTGTGCAAACAGGTCACCCGTTCGATGATGGGCATTGAATGTGCGCGGGCCGCCAAACCAGCCGGTGAGGAGTGGCGTCTTGTCGGGAAGTTGTGTCCACCACGTGGGGATGTCGGCGTCGGAAAATAGAAAGGCGAGGTTCTTCAGGTTTCTGCTCGCGTGGTCTTCCCAAAAAGGCTCGTTGAACTCAAAGAGAAATTTAATGACTCCTCCAAAACCCATCGCCTGGAACGCCGTGCGGTGTTGAGGCAGATCGGGTGTGAAATGTATCGTTCCTTTTTGCAACACACCCAACGGAACGGTGACGATTACCTTTTCGCCTTCAATGCATCCGCCAGCATCGGTCGTCACTTTCACGTAGCCTTTGCGCCATGCTATTTCCCGAACGGGTGAGGAAAGCATGATGGTGCCACCGGCGTCTTTCACTTTTGCGGCCAGGTATTGCATCAGTGAGCTGTAGCCGTCGCGGATATGGTATTGGTGATCCTCATCCGTTTCTGACCATTCTTCTCTGAGGGCCAATGCGCTTACGCGGCGGATGTCGGCTGTGTCAAACCCTTCGGCGAAACGTTGCACGCGGTTACGCAGGTCTTGGTAGGTCGCTCCTTTGAAATGTTTGTCGAGAAAGGAGGCCATGTCGGTGTCGGTCGTCAGGGTGTTGAGGGCTTGGGTCAATTCGTCCCATTGGTCGTCCATGAGATCGCCTCGCTCCAGTTCACCTTTGCTTAGTGTGTAATGTTTGCCATTCAGCTGCATCGCCTCGCCCTTGGCCTCATGGAGTAGGCCGAGCGTGAGGGATTGGCTGCCGTGGATAAATTCGGCACCGGCTTCTACGGGGCGGGAAAATTTTCCATTCAGTTCCTGGATGCGCCCCCCGATTCGATCCCGGGCTTCTATTACGGTTACTTTATGGTTTTTCTCTGCTAGCATCCTGGCGCTCATTAATCCCGAGGCTCCGCAACCGATTATGACAATGTTTGACATCGTGATGAAATTTAGAAGTTATTCAGCTTAACAACTTGCGTATGGGATGGTTTTTTTATTGACCAGCGACACTTCACAAGTATAAAGAATTATCTTCGCCTCGAACGCCTGCTAAATTGGCGATTCAAATTATCGAATGACCGTTAAGAAAATTGTACTTCGAACGCTCCTCGGCCTTCTTATCGCTTTTTTCCTTTTCATTGGACTCTTCGTCATCCCCTATTTCGCAAACATTGTTATGCCCTGGGACAGGTCCGAGGCCATTGAAGCTGCGATAACCTGGGGAGGGCTGGCAGATCTACCTGATGCCGCGGAAGATGTTTCGGTGGGCACGGAAGGAAGCATGTTCACCAGGACATTTATCGTTCGGTTCGAGCTTGACAATGATGCGATCGATGCTTGGATAAAAAAAAGCGCCCGCATGAAGAATATGGTACCGGTCGTTGAGGCGGATGGTACTCTTTTATATGAAATTCATCCTGGTGAAGAACGCTCGATCGGAGGAACGGTTCGGGTCAATCGGTTGGATCACTGGGTTGTCATTAAGATGTCGTGGAGTTAAACATTGCAAAAAATGAATTACGATCTGAATTGGTTGAAAAATAAGTTTGACAAAGGAGAGTCACTCAAGTACATTTTCTTTTGGGGACACTCCAATAAAACCCCGGATGAAATTGGAAAATTTGTCTTCAGTCAATGGTATCCATCATCTTTTACGGTGGACGGCATCGAATACAAAACGGCCGAACATTGGATGATGGCCCGGAAAGCAAATTTATTTGGAGACGACGAAATTTCCGGGCTCATCTTAAAAGCAACAAAACCCGGAGAGGTGAAGGAGCTTGGCCGAAAGATCAGGGGATTTGATGAAGTCAAATGGAACAACGAAAAATTTGAAATTGTGAAAACCGGAAATATTCACAAGTTCAGTCAAAACAAAAGGTTGGCGGAATACTTGTTCAGCACAGCGGACCGAATCATTGTAGAAGCAAGTCCAACAGACTCCATCTGGGGAATAGGACTGGCTCAGGATTCCAAAATGATCGAAGATCCACATACCTGGAAAGGGGAGAACTTGTTGGGATTTGCCATCATGGCCGCGAGAGATTTTTTACGCGAGGAGAACATCCCGAATTTCAAAAACACTTAAGTCAGACTAAGCTTCCTTCCTGAAACTTCGGCGCCTTCATCTCAGAATACGTCAATATAAGTCCAACGATGCTCGTTGCAATTCCAAAGTAAGCGGGGAGCAAGTGCGACGTTGTGGTGTAGCCAATAAGAAAGTGAACACCAATAGCGGTAGAAAAACCAACCGCCATCGACAGCGCCAGGATCTGCCAAAGATTGATGGAAGGTGCCGATCGCCGGATAATGAAAAGGTAGAGCAACCCGATGGTGGCCAGTCCTCCTCCAAATGCCGCACGGTCATGCGCGATCAACGGTTTGAGATTGCTGTTTATTTTTTCGATGCCGCACACGGTGATGTTCATGTACTCCAGATCCTGGGGAACAAAAATGGTGGTCATCCCCACGATCATGATCGTGACCCCTGCCAGGAACATGCCCGCGGCCGAAAACAGCAAAAAGATCTTCCCCACGCCGTATGCCGACTTGAGATCCACCCGCTCTCTTGCTAAAAAGACATCACCGATCGTGCCGCCCTGCTTAATGATCGTATAGGAACGGATCATTCCAGCAATAAAAAATGGCAGCAGGAGCAACGTGGCAACACCATGCCAGGTGTCGAGGTATCCATAGCCCAGATAAGTGAGGAAGCTTCCAAAACCAATGAGACCGGAGAACAAAAACAAGTACCACGCCCAGGCTTCTTTGTTTTTAAGCGGAAATTCCGCCAGCCACATGTAGAGCAAACCTACCGCGATGATGGAGCCACCAAACGATACGCGATCGTGAAACATGAAGCGTGTCATGGTGCCGTTGTTGAAGGCTGACAATTGATTGGCATCCATTCCGAGATACGAGATGTCGTGAGGAAGAAAATGCCCGGTAATGGATTGGACAATCACAAACAATCCGGACAGCACGAGGATGAGGGCGGTAAAGACCAGCAGGAATCTGCCGTCACCTAAAAGCGCTTCCAACAACGTTCGTCTGTCCATATAAATCGATGGGTTAAAATTTAACTTCCAGCGGTTCAATCCCCTCTTTCCTGAAATAGGCATCTAACCTCTTGGCCAGCCTGGGCCAATTTTTATGCGGCACCATGGGGTAAAGATGATGCTCTAGGTGAAATAAGTGATTGAAAGCAATGGCCGAAAAAAAAGCGCCGCGAAATAATCGCGTTTGTCTTAACTCATTCGCGCCGTGTGGCGTGTGAACCAAATACGACGTCACCAAAGGAATGATCCAACTACCGGCGATCATCAAAAACATGTAAACCAAAAATAGGCTCGTATACTGAGCACTGTAGATGCAGAACGCAATGAATGCCAACACAGAAACACCTTCTGCAATGATCAGCGTGTGAAATTTCCTGCCCCTGGATTGCGAAAGGGCCCAGAAATATATTTTGAATTGAAAGACAACGCCTTCCACCAATGTCCGCCCCAGCGACATCCGCGATGCCGCACCCTCGACATCGTCCTCGTGGGGAAACCGCTTGTGGTGATAGAGATGGCTCAGTTTATAGGCATGACCACTTCTGAAACAAAGCAATTCAAGAATGGAAAGAAATGCCGCGTTCAGCGTCTTATTTAATTTAAGATTTTCATGAACGAGATCGTGCGACGTCGAGCCATACGTCGTAAAACTCAGGGCCATTGTGCTCAGCACGGCCGGTATCCAATAATTATTCGCAGCCAATAGGAAATAGAGAACGAAAAAAGCGAACGGCAGGAATAGCGTGACCCATAATTGAAAACCCGACAAGGTCATCAGGTCGAGACCGAGTTCTTTAATGGAGGGCTTGGGAGATGGGGTTAACGGTTCCAAGGCGGAATAATAGTTAATTTTTTGTTGTTGATCTCAATCTTGAACGACACTCATTTTTTCACCACGGGAATATTTAAAAAACGCTTGCGACACTGGCGCCAACATCAACCCGGCAAGGCCAAAGGTGATAAATGCGTGCTTCAGTCCAAACGCCTGTGCCAAGTAGCCAATGAGTGGCGGGCCTAAAAATGCACCCGTAATGCCATAGGTGGCAAGAATGGAAATAGCCATCCCGGGCGAATACTTTTTCGAACCTGCCGCCAACGAATAGGTTACCGGAATGACCGACGCGGTGCCAAACCCCACCAAACAAAAACCGACCATCGAGGGCCAGAACGTGGGAAACACCACCGCAAGCGCAATACCGACTACTATAAAACCTGCACTAACCATAAACATGCGATCCATCCCAATCCGCGTAACAATACCATCGGAAGCAAAACGCGACAGCGACATGAAGATCATGAAGTTGAGATAGCCGAGGGTGAAGATTTCTTCATTGACCACTTCCTTAAAAAAATTTCCACTCCAGTCGAACATGCCGCCTTCGCAGATCGATGCCAGGAAGACCAGGATGCCGAGGTAAACCATATAGGGATCGGGCTTGGCCAGGATGAGCTTGTTCCCGGATGGTGCCCGGTCGTTGTCCAGGAGAAAGCGATAGCACGTTAACGTCGCCACCAAAATAATACTCGTCACAATGAGAAGGTGCGTAGCGATAGACACATGAAAATAGAGGAGCAGCGAAGTGAACCCTACGCCGGCAATACCTCCCGTGCTCCACAAACCATGAAAAGAGCCGTTGATGTGTCGGTTGAAGATTTTCTGAAGGTGAAGGGCCTGTGTATTCACAGCGATGTTGATGATGCGCGTGCTAAAGGCCAGCAAACATAAAGAGGCAATAAGCCCCAGTTTGGTAGTGGAAAAACCCAGGCATGACAGGGCAACCGCCACCGAACAGAACGCCACCGCCAGCGGAACCCGGCTATTGTAGCGCGACACCAGCCAGCCGGAAATCGGCAACCCTATGAGCGAGCTGAAGGGCATGCACATCAAAATGGTCCCCAGCTCCGCATAATTAAAGCCAAAGAATTCCTTGATCGTGGGGATGCGCGAAGTCCAAGTGGTGAAGCAAACGCCTGAAAGAAAGAAAAAGAGGTTCAGAAAGGCCCGCTGCCTGTTTTTTAAGTCCATGCCCATGAATTCGGATAGCTATCTATCCAGGACAAAGATGAAAAGCGTTCGGGATAAATTCAGCATATTTTATATGGGATTTCTCACATGGGCACGCTCCCGATACTTTCAGCGGGCCAGACCGTTTACGATCACGTCCGGCGAAATCCCTATGGACGTCCATTCGGATCGTCAAACCCTGTTTTTCGTTAGATTTGGACAATTGAGGGACCGTCAGCTTGAAAACATTTTTTAGTCTTCTTTTCCAGGTGCTCATCTACGGAGGCATCATCCAGAGTGTGTTCATCGTGTTGCTGCTCAATAATAAAGGCGTGCGAAAGGGGCGGGCAAACATCTTCCTATCGGTTTTGTTGCTGGCGCTGGCCTTTAGCATTTCGCACATCCTGTTTGCCGGGGTGGTACTCGATCATCTTTCGGCGCGGGTCTATTCCATTGGCGACCCCACCTTCTACCTGATCGCGCCCTTGTTGTGGTTCTATGCTTGCGAGCTTACGGGGCTGCGGATTCGATTTTCGTGGACCTCGCCGTTTCACTTTGCGCCATTTTTTATCATCATATTTTTATCGCTATCGCTACACGAGCTTCCGGACGGCCACCTCAGCCAATTCCTGGCGGGGAACCATCGGTTGGTAACGATCTTCTTTTGGATAACGGTGGTTACGCAGTTTTCATGGTACCTGGCGTTGGTCAGAAAGCGATGGCTGGCCTATCAGCAGTTTATGGAACAGGAAGTCTCCAACACCGAGAACGTGAGCATTTCGTGGCTGCGTTTTTTTATGGCGGTGTTCCTCGCGATCAACCTGCTCTTTCTTTTCAGCCTGTTTGCGGCCATCCATTTCCAACCCAACGTGTGGCTTCAAAAGGCCACGGCCCTGACCTTTTCACTTTCCATTTTTGCTTTGGGATATAAGGGCATCCTGCAAAAAGAGATCTTTCAACCCGAAGGAAGAACAGACGACAAAAGCCGGACAATCATTCCTCCTGCAAAAGAGAAACCCGACCAAGCGCTCATCGATCAAGTGACAACCTACATGGAGGAACAGAAACCCTATCTCGATCCGGAATTGACCCTGACCAGCCTGGCGAAAGGTTTGAACATGACCCGGAGCCAACTCTCACAATTAATCAACGTGGGCTTCGGCGATAATTTTTATGACTTCGTCAATAAATATAGAGTGGAGCAGGTGAAGAGGCTGATGACCGATCCGCACGTAAAGAATTTCAACATGCTCGGCATTGCGCTCGAAGCAGGGTTCAAATCAAAGTCGACCTTCAACCTCATCTTCAAACGGTTCACGGGATTGACACCTACCGAATACCGGAAAAATCTTCTGGACTAAGACGTCCACCAGGATGTCTGTAGACGCTTGGGTTCTTGTGCTTCCCTATTGTTGTGTAAAAAAACAATATGAACACGGAACAGTCCAAGCCACTCATCGAATTGAGTCATGTCACAAAATCATTTCCCTCAATGTCCGGAAATTTTCAGGCGTTGAAAAATGTGAGTCTGAAAATTGGAAAAGGTCAGTTGGTGGCCGTCACCGGAAAATCGGGGAGCGGAAAATCTACGCTCCTCAACATCATTGCCGGCATCGATAAGCCCACGGAAGGCCAGGTGGCCATCAATGGCATCCGCGTAGACAAACTTTCGGAAAGTGAACTCGCCACCTGGCGGGGGAAAAACATCGGCGTCGTTTTTCAATTCTTTCAACTGCTGCCAACCCTCACGGTCATCGAGAACATTATGTTGCCGATGGATTTCTGCAACCGGTATCCCAAGAATGAAAGAAGAGAACGCGCACTGGTGTTGCTGGAACAAGTGAACATCCGGGAGCAGGCCGACAAACTTCCGTCTGCTTTGTCGGGCGGGCAGCAGCAGCGCGCGGCCATTGCGCGAGCGTTGGCCAATGATCCACCCGTCATCATCGCCGATGAACCCACCGGCAACCTGGACTCACAGACCTCGGCCGCCATCTTTGAATTGTTTGCCGCGCTGGCCCGCTCGGAAAAAACGGTGATCGTGGTCACGCACGAAAAGGATTTTGCCGACTACTTCAAAGATGTCATCGTCATCGCCGACGGTGCGATTGTCAACGAATTTGTCCCCGCCTGAAAAATTCCCTATGAAAACAAGATACATCAAAGTCATCCGCGACCTCACCTCCGACTACCCCAAGAACATCATGCTCATCGTCGCCATCGCCCTCGGCGTTTTTGGCATCGGCGCTATCCTGGGCGGCTACAGCGTCATTAAACGCGAAATGACCGACAATTACTTAAGCACCGTTCCGGCATCGGCAACCCTGGAACTCGAAAAAGAAATCTCAAAAAGCCTGGTCGACAGCGTGAAAAAAATTCCTGGCATCCAGGAAGCCGAGCGACACGCCACCGTTACAGCGCGGATGAGGGTTGGCGACAAATGGTTTCCTTTGCTGCTCTTTGTAATTGATGACTTCAAAGAAAAACGAACGAACAAACCCCATCACCTCAGCGGCGAAGCGGAACCTTCCCCCGGATCCATGCTGGTGGAACGGACAGCATTGATCGTGATGAACGCCAAAGAGGGCGATGACCTGTTGATCAAAACACCACACGGCGAACCTCAGAAAGTAAAATTGTCCGGCACAGTACACGACCCCGGTCTGGCCCCCGCATGGCAAGAGCAAGCCGGCTATGGATACATCACAATCGAAACGCTCCACGCCTTAGGAGAAACACAGGGCTTTGATCAGTTAAGGATCCTGGTCAGCGAGCAGCCTTACTCAAGAGATCATATTATGGAGACCGCACAATCGGTGGCTCGTCAAGTTGAACGCGCCGGATATCCTGTCCACGAGATCCAAGTGCCGTCGCCCGGCAAGCATCCTCACCAGAGCCAGATGAATGCCGTCATGTCGATTTTTATTGTATTCAGTTTTATGATCCTCGTGCTGGGTTCGATACTGGTGGCCACTTCGATGGCGACGCTCATGGTAAAGCAGGTGCGCCAGATCGGAGTCATGAAAACGATTGGTGCGAATTCTATTCAGGTCATGGGGTTGTACGCCCTGATGATGGTGCTGCTTTGCGTGTTGGCGTTGATGGTTGCCATTCCGCTAAGTCGGTTAGCGGCCGCTGGATTTTATCGTCAGCTTGCTGTTCTCCTCAATCTCGAGATCAATGATGACTCCATTCCATATTGGGTGGCGATAATTCAAGTAGGTTCGGGCCTCATCATTCCTCTTGTCGCGGCGGCGCTGCCGGTGATTCGTGGCAGCCGCATCAGCGTAAAAAATGCGCTGGATAATTATGGTGTCACGCAAACGTATAGCGCCAACACATCGTGGATCGTGCGTTTCTCGCAATTGAATTTCTTTAGCGAAACCTTCCGTCTGGCCATTCGAAATGTTTTCCGCCAGCGCTCGCGCCTGGTGATGACGCTTGGACTACTCGCGGCCGGCGGAGCGATGTTCATGACAGCACTCAATGTGTCGGAAGCCTGGGATTCCAATTTGAAAAGAATATACGTCCAACGCCTCTACGACCTGGAAGTACACTTGAATAATTTTACGACAACCGATTCGATCGTCAAAAAAATTGATGCCGTTCAAGGTGTTCGCGCGGTGGAAGCCTGGAGTAGTTCGCCCACATCCGTCAGCAAAGACAACGCCTTAAACATCACGAGCACCTATCCCGACAAAGGTCACGCAAGCTTCACCATGCTGGCGCTCCCCGTGCCCACGCAGTTGTTGAACCCGACGATCACCGAAGGAAAATGGCTGCACGATCCAACAGCCCACCATGTGGTGTTGAACCAGTCCGCAAGGAGTTCCCTAAAGATCGGCGACGAGGTGTCGCTCGCCATCGAAGAGAAAGTCTCCACCTGGAAAGTGATCGGTTTTGTAGAGGACGTTGGCTCACACTCCACCGCCTATGTTTCGCTGCAAACTTTTTCGGCGATCACAAACACCACCGGCCAGGCCGAGCTGTTGCGGATTTCCTACCGGGATCGGTCAAAGGAAAATGCCATGCGCAAGAACCTCGAAATAGAAAAGCTCCTCGAAAAAGAAAACATGGCCGTCAGCAAAACCATCCCGGTGTGGCTGCTGCGCAATGCGATTGCTGCTCACATGAAGGTGCTCGTCAATTCGTTGTTGGCGATGGCGCTGCTCATGGCTCTCGTCGGCACGATCGGATTGGTATCTACCGTGAGCATGAGTGTGCTGGAACGGACCCGCGAGATCGGGGTGATGCGCGCCATCGGCGCAACGCCCGCGAAGATCAGAAGCCTGATCGTGTGGGAAGGTTTGTTGATCGGCACGATCAGTATTTTCGTGGCCTTCGTTCTATCCGTCGTGTTGTCCACGTATATGGGAAGAGTGATCGGCGACATGGCGTTCAGGACACCCCTGTCGCTGACCATCTCCGCTTTTGCCTTGATGACCTGGATAGTAACCATCTTTGCAGTCGCCTATGTTGCTGTGCTGTTACCCGCAAGAAGAGCAAACCGGATCAGTACCCGCGAAGCATTGGCTTACGAATAGATAATCAACCTTTGAAATGGATTAACCCGGAACAGAATGCAACAGCATCCCTTCCGGGTTATTCTTTACAGATTATGCATCGCCCGGGATCTATGCCTGATCCTAAGCATCAGCATAAAAAGATAGAAATAGGCAATTAAAGGGATTCGATACATTTTACCATCGGCAAGATTTCTCGTCAAGCGTCCAGCACATTCTAACTACCCACGCTTCAATTCACTGGGTAGGCTAAGATCTTTTTCAGATCACCAGGAAGCTTCACCATCTCATTGTCCATATAGGTTTCCATCATCAGCACGTCATCATACGTGTGCCTCAACTTGAGGAGATATGAAAATCGCAGCAGGGAGATCGCAAAGAAAATGTCTTGTTCTTTCAGGATCGGAAACGTGATGGCCCGGTCGGGCACAAACCGGTGCTGTTGGATCCGGTCGAGTGTCAACAATTCGGACGTCAGTTCACGGCCAAACACGATGTCGAGATGTCCATTCCAATGAATGTGTCCTATTTCAGTTTCGTGAAAGAAGAACGCCTTTCCACCCATCGGATGAGGGAACGCACCCAGGCCGTGCCAGGTAGTGACCTGGTCCTCTATCCGGCCGATCAATTTTTGAATCGCCGGCCGCGTGATCCGAAAGAACAAATGATAATAGAAAGCGGGATGCATCATTTCACATGTTGATACTGAATTTGCGATGACTCACCTTGTAGTAATACAGGTAGGAAACCACGAGGGTAACAAAGAAAAATGTGTGAAACACTTCCAGCAACACACTGTCGCCGCTGGACAGGTGCGCTACCGGCGTGGAAAGTAAAACAATCGCAAAACCGAAATAAGCAAACTCCCTGATCTTATGGGGAACACCCGGCACGACGAGGGCCAACACGCCCAAAAGTTTTGCCGTGGTCAGCTCCAACCTAAACCAATTGGGCAACCCCAAATGGACAAACGCTTCTTTCATCTCCGGATTGAACGCAAAGTTGATCGCACTCCACAACATGACGGCCACGATAATGCCCGTGGAACTCCAATACATGATCTTATCCTTCTTCATATAGTCGTTATTTATTTTTTTAAAGTCATTATATACCCCGCGAGATCCCGTATTTCTGTTTCGGAAAGGCTGGTCTTAAATGCGGGCATCGCATTCCTGCCGTCAGCGATGACACGCTCAAGCGCGACGCTGTCCAGGGGAGTCAGCTGCAGATTGGCCGCTCCGGCAATTCCCGCCGTGCCGTCACTTCCGTGGCACATCGAACACTTGCTTTCGTAAAGCGCCTGGCCACCATCCGCCAATTCTTGCGCGACGACCTTGTCCGATGCGGAAGATTGTTCACGATCTCCTTCCTTCTTTGCACAGCTCCACGCAAGACACAAAGAAATCGCGACGGTTACTCCGATGATGATGCGTGACATAAGCACTCGTTCTCTTTTAATTGAACTTAAAGACACTCAACAGGAGGATGGCAAAAAACATGACCAACTGCACGGCGTGGAAGATCGACAGGTTCCGTTTTATCTTCATGATCTGCTGGGAAATGCCCGACCCTGTCTGTTGCATGATTTTCGAAAGCTTCGATCCCTGTCCTCTCCGGATCAGCAAGCCATTCAATATGGTGATCAAGACGATCGGAACTTTCACTCTCAGCCACACCTGCTCACCAAACACGCCGTGCGTAAACGCCATCATCCCCACGGCCGGGATGATGATGAGCAACATGCCCACGCCCATGAGCACAGGGAATTTGGACACGGCCTGCCATATGGCCAACCCCTTGGGCGGATCCAGTTCATACTGTCGCCAAAATTGATTGACCGCTAAATAGTCGGCCACCGTGGTGCCGATAAAAAGAATGATCCCCATGATGTGAAACAGGAGGAAAGCGTGATAAAGGGTTTGTGTTGTCATGGATGTATGATTTTAATAGGCTATGTCGATGATCGATCGAAACGTGCGCACGTCGTTGACAATGCGGAGCATGTAGTGTGCAAGGTCTGCGCGGTTGATGCTAAAGGGTTTCGCGAGATGTGTGCCAACGGCCACCCTATACTTTCCGGTAAGCGGTTTGTCTTTTAACATGGGCGGTCTGATAATAGACCAATCCACAGCACTGGCCAGCACCGTTTTCTCCATGATGCGCAAGTCGGCAAACGGTTTTTTTAAAATTCGCTGCACAACCTGTTTTGCCAGGAGCCGGATAAAAAATCCCATCTCCTTATAAGTATAGAGCGCGCTCGCCGAAAGACAAATGAGACGCGTCACGTTCGCCTGGTGCATCGCGGTCAGGATGTTCTCCATCCCTTTCGAATAAACCGTCGTCGGCTTGAAGTCCCGCCCAACGCCGAGACAGGAAACGACCGCCACTTTCCCCACCATCTCTTTTTCGAAACTGGAAAGCTGCAGCACATCCCCTTTCACAATCGTTAAGGCATCATGCCGGAGCGTGAACCCCGCCGGGTTGCGCACCACGGCGGTGACGGCAAAACCGCCTTCGAGCGCCTGGATCACCGCTTCCCTGCCTGTACCGCCCGTGGCGCCGAAAATCAAAATGCTGTCCATAATGGCTGTTTTTTATTACGTTTTCGTCGTAAAACGCCTAAATGTACAACGGTTTCGTATGTTTACAACAGGTTCGTATAAATTATTTTACATTTGCTACGAAACCGTATCAATTTTTTAATGGAGAAAACGATTGAATTGGTCAACCTGTGGGGGGCCTTTGCCACACAACACCCGGATGCCAGCATCGAAGATTTTTGCCGCCACCTCTTGATCCACAAACGGGAAAGCGAAAATAAAGGGCCGTTGCTCGGAGGCGTGGTGCCCATGCACACCGATGGGCTGCTCATGAAACTGATCGGCCGCATCCACAAGCTCCATGTTTTCTATGCCTCCGCTGCGTTCGATGGAACGCCGCTAGGCCAACTGGAAGAGTTCGGTCTCCTGGCAACGATCCAGCAACGCGGCAATCCAAAAAAATCGGAACTGATCTACAGCAACCTCCTGGAACTTTCGAGCGGGACCGACATGGTGAACCGCTTGAAGAACAAAGGCCTCATAAAAGAATTTGACGACAAAGACGACAAGCGCTCAAAACGTTTGTCGCTCACACCGCTAGGGGAGAAGACCATGTCGATCTGCATCCATCGCGTGTTGAAGCTGGCCCGGATGATGTTGTATGAAATGACGGAAGATGATAAGCAGTTGTGTATTCAGCTATTGAAGCATATCGAGATCAAGTTCTCGGGGTTGGTGCAGAAACATAAAGGCGAAACGTTCGACGACATCTACAAAGAGTTGGTGATCGAAAGTGCTGAAGCCAGTCCTTCAAAAAAATCGCAGAAGTGATCCCAGTGTAGCGAGGCGGATCATCGATTTAAAAATCTTTCATGCTAAAAATTGACGTCAACACTTTCTTCAAGCCAGGCGACGTGTTCCAGGCCTCCATATGCCGCAAAAGATCTGGAGGAACCGCCGATTTATTTACCGATATCAATTCGTAATAGTGTTCGAGCAGTTTCTTCAGATTGGTGAGCGGTTCGGCGGGGAGCTTTATGAGGATCTTTGCCACAAGACGTTCGAGGTCTTGATTGTGTTGAACAGAAATATTCATCAGGTTGGAGGCCACCAGGTCGGTAAATCGCTTTAACGGCGCAAACTCGATCGACTCGTGTTTGCCGATGATCTCACCCAACAAAGCTCCATTCACCGTTTTTGTCGTTACGCCTTTCGACCACAGTTCGGCAGCAAAGGATTGAATGGTTTTATCGGGGCTCAGCATGCAGGTGCCAATAAACAAGTGTCCCGTTTCTCCATAGGCAACGTCGAGCGGCACCAGGGCTTCCAGGGCGGCGACCACCATGCGCTGGTGAGCGGTCTCGGCATAGTTGGGGTAGGCCATGGCCACCGAGATCACTTCGGCCAGAAGGGGTTCCGGGTTGTTGGGTATCAGATATAAAAGCCTGGCGATGTCGTCGAACTCGGACAACAGGTTTGACTTCGTTATCGTCATGAATTGATATAACGTCGCGGACTCATCCTTTGAAGCAGATCGGCCAAGAAGTTTTGAAAAGAAACCTTTCAGGGTATTCATCCGCGTCTCATCCTTTTTTCTGTCGACGTCTATGCGCAACGCTTTACGTTGTTCGATTCGCGTAACGAATTTGGAAGTCCTGTAATCGTAGGTTTTGACGGTGTGGGCTTCGGTGAACGACTGCCAGGGAAATTGCCCGATAAAACAATTTTTTGGGAGGGTGATAACGAAAAAATCTCTTAGCACACCAGCAAAATCCTTGTTCACCTTCGACACACTGGCCGCCATCCAAACCTCGGGCCAGGCCTGCGGCCTCACCGGCTGTGCATCGGGCTTTAACAGAAACCGAAGAATGTTCCGTACCTCTCCACCGAGCGACTGTTCAAGCAAGGGCAAACATTCTTCGCCCTTGGAAAGATCACAACGCGAAACGGCGATTTGAAAATCGAAAGCGTCCAGGGTGCTGGCGGTTTCCTCATATTGCTTCAACCTTTCGATCAGCACCGCTGGGGAAACATAAGCCGGCGCGTGCGTGGGTGTTGACAACAGCGGCAAGGTGTTGTTGGATTGAATCCTGTCCAGGGCCAGCATCAACATCCGCTTGTGCGATTCATACACCTTGTTACCCCGTTGGGCCGACCATGTCCTCAATGGAAAAATCCGTAACCGGTAATACTTCCACTTGGCCCGGTTCGCGCGGTCTAGTTCCAAAAATTGGTTGTATAACACCGACAGCGGCTTTGCATCTGCGCCCTGGTGTTGGATGAGGTGTGTGCAATAGCCGATGAAGAACGTTGCCAGGAGATGATCGAGGTGGCCGGTAGTACTGGTTCCTCCTTCCATCACAAATTTAAGAGCCCGCTGCAAGGCCGGCTCCAGCTTTCCAATTTCGGCGCCACGGATATGACCATTCCACTTTATCAACGCGGCGGGCAACAGATCGATGTGATCGGTGGCGTTGTTGTCGAACGCCTGGCTGGCCAGGAAGATCAATTCGTCGACCGTTCCGATTTCACCGATCGAAACACGCGCTGCAACATGTGGCGCGGTATTGACAACGGTAGCGGTAGCTGCGCCTGGTGCTTCTGGGCTTGCCTGGATCATGAATGCCGCAAGAGTATTCCGGGCATCGGCCATCATCGAATCTTTGTACGCCGCTACGGCCTGTCGAATTCCGTCCGAATCGGTCCCGAATTTCTGGATCAGCTTCGACGCCTTGGTTTGAATGTCGCTTTCGCCGTGCAGGAAGGCCTGGCAGGTTGCCACACAAATTTCTTCGCGCAAGCGGGGATGCTTCTTGGCCAGTTTCTCGAGGGTCGCTAATGTTGGACTGAGAACGGTTTTTGTTTCGGATGATAACAGCAGCGGCACGGTTTCTAAAAAGGCTGCCGTGTCGAATTCATTTTCATCGGCGATCTTCTTCACGGCACTCAACGCGACAGTGATCGGCTTGCTGTGTTGTGCATTGATCGAGTTGAACAGGGGTTGTTGCAGGGCCAGCAACTCGGCCGGGGTGGCATTGAGTTTCATGAACAATTCGGCAAACCAGCCTGCCAGGTTCTTGTTGAAGTTTCGCGAGGATGCCGAAAGGGAAGCACTCAACAAACGCTGGCGGTCTATTTTACCTTCGGCCGAAAACCGACACAGACACCGTATCCATTGGCTTTCATCCGGATTCGAGTCGTCGGCAAACTTCCCGTACTTATCAACGTTGTGAACGTCGCTGTCCCGCTCAAACAGATACCAAATGTGTTCCTGGAGCGTGATGGCATGCTTGAGTAGATTTTCGGGCTTGGTGAGCATTTTACGATCATGCGTGTTGCCGAAAAGATGCTGCGGTAATGTTTTCGCCACAAGATCGGGCGAGAGTGTAATCCATCCTTTTGTAAACAGCGTCATCACCCAATCGTAGGTGATAAATCGCGGCACGAAATCCAGCGCCCCCACAGCATTGACATATTCATCAAACCACTTAGGGCGATACCAAGGCAAGATTCCGTCGAGTTGCGCGCTCGTAAGCGTCCACAGGGAAGCCGTTTTTTCAAAGTCCTTTCTCGGAAAACAAATAAATGCCGCGAGCGTAAGTATGGTCGATTGCTTTTCCGACGCTTTACGAGCGATGGTAATGCCCCCGAGCAGGGAATTTTGCTCTTTGTAGTCCAGATAATCCTTGGTGAGGGTCTTGAGGTAAACGGCAAATTCCCGTTTCGCGGCGTCGTCCAGTGATCTGAAAAACGGTATGAGTTCGGTCTCGCGTTCCTTTTCGAGAATCCGTAAGAATTGCTCCTGGTGAGTCATCCAAAAATAGTTAGCTGATCAACTTCTTTTTCACGGCCAGTATGTGCTTGCATAGCCCACGCTCGCCCTGGTGGCGACTGTACCAGGTGCAGGTGCACCGTTCGTTTTCTCCTTCCAAGATCACGAGATGTTTTACGCCGGTGCCTTCCACCCGGGCTTCGATCTTGCTGTCGCTCTTCAGCGTGATCTCTACTTTGTTCTCGGCCAGCAATTTCTCTGCGTCCTTTAAACGCGGATTCAAACTGATGATGCGGTGGAGTTTGAAAGGCAGGCGCCGGTAAAAGAAATGGTTTTCGTCAAGGTCAAAACCCAATAGCCCCATGGCCGAAAGGCGACCGGTGAGGTTGTCTACTTTCTTGAAGTCCATGCCTTCTTCGATGGCCAGCAGCGTGGGGTTGAACTCCTGGTTGGCGTAGCTGTACTTGTCAACGGCGTCAATCCAGGTGTCGGGCACATCTTCGATGAGCGATTCCAACGCTGCCCCCTCGCCCGAAAAGCCGCGCCAGAAATCGCGCGACAACGACAGGCTGAAACGCACAGCCCCAAAATACAACTGCCAGGTAGTCGACTGCATCTGCGGGTGAGCAAATACGCGCAACTCGTCGGCCAATGGCAACAACGGTTCCAGCAATCGAAGCCGATGTATGCCACCGATACAAATCGCAGCGTTTGATTTTATCGGTGAGAAGGCTGGCTTGTTGCCGCGCATAACCAGGTAGTAGTCGGCCTTGGGCTTACCGTTGGGCAGGCTTTGAAAAAGCTGGAGCGTCTGGATCTTATTGAACGAGAAATTTTTCTCGGCTTCGGCCAAAAACAATTGGACCGTGGTAAGGCCTTTTATCCATTTGGTGGGCAACGGCACTTTGCGTTCAACAACTTTTTCATTTCCCCTGGCAAGGGCCACTTCCTTTTTCCCGACAGACAACACCACATTTTCGGTTTTGCCGATACTGCTCAACGCGGCAATCATCGCTTGATTGAAATCGACATTGGTGGTACCGTTTTCCGGGAACTCTCCATCGTGCCCTCCCGGGAGCACGTCCACCCGCGCATACACGCCAGCACAATGTGAAAAACCCTCGAACCGTATCTTTTCGTTGCCCGCCGTGACGATCGGATCCTTCAACAGCTTCCATTCAAAGGGCGACAAATTAAAACTGGATTGCACCACATTCGACAACGTGATGAGACACCGCGCCGTGATGTAGGGATCTTTCAGCCTGCCCCAAAAGAAACACGGCGCATCTTTTTTCTGCACCTCGCTATACTTGGCCAAAAAAAGCTCGTCGGCAGTGGCTTCGCGAATCAGGGTTGACGGCTTGGCGTAATGGTAGGTTATGGTTTCTGACATCTTTTGGAAACGCTTACCGGTACAAAATACGGAAGTTTCTTATTCCAAAATATGATCGAACAACCGGAGGAAAAATATTTTCAGGAAGGGTTTACCTCAATCACTTTTCAGTGTCGATAGCAGGATTTTGATGATGTCATCAAATACTTTCTTATCGGCAGCGCCCCGCCCATAAGCGCTAAGTCCCCAGGAGTTGGTCAGGACGAAGCGTGCCAAGGCGCGGGGATTGTGGCTTTTGGAGATCTGTCCTTTTTCTTGTCCTCTTTTGATGGCTCGTTGATAGGCATCTTCCAGGGCTTGCCAATTTTCCTGCACCACGTCGGAAATCCCGCTGTCGTGCGGGGCCAATTCGATGCGCGAGTTCACCATGAAACATCCCTTGGGGCCGGTGGCTTGCAGGGCACTATTCTGACTCCAGATGAAGATCTCCTTAATCGCTTCAGGAATATTCTCGGCATGGTCGAGGTGGGCAATCACATCGCCCGTGATCTTTTCACGGTATCGTTTCAGCGCTTGCTTGAAGAGCGAATGCTTATCGCCAAATGTATCGTAGAGACTGGAACGGCTCAGCCCAAGGCCTTGCACCAGCTCTTCGGCTGAAATGCCATTGTAGCCTTTGCTCCAAAACAGGTTCACGGCCTTGTCCAACACCTCGTCGATCTGAAATTCTTTTGTGCGCGCCATGCTTTACTCTTTGATATATCGGATACAAAAGTACAATTCCGGAACATTTATTCCAAAAAATGATCGGCAAATTTGGAACACTCATTCCGTTTTCAATACCTTTACGGAATAAATGTTCCAGAAAGGACAAAAACGCCAAAAAAACATGAATAAAACGATTTTTATTACCGGCACGAGCTCCGGCTTAGGCAAACGCACCGCCCTGCATTTCGCTAAACTGGGATGGAATGTAGCCGCCACCCTGCGCACCCCCGAAAAGGAAACTGAATTGACGCAGCACAAAAACATCAAGCTCTTCAAACTGGACGTGACCAACCTGGACCAGGTGCAGGAGTCTATCGCGCAAGCCATCGCCCACTTTGGCAAGATCGACGTGGTGGTTAACAACGCAGGCATGGGGAGTTATGGTCCTTTGGAATTTGCCAAAGAAGAAACCATCGATTGGCAGTACCAGGTGAACGTGCGGGGACCCATCAACATCATCCGCGGCTTTCTCCCGCACTTCCGCGAAAACGGCGGGGGCATGTTCATCAACATCAGCTCCTTTATGGGTGTGACCACGGCCGTGCCGTTGGGGTCGCTCTACAACATGTCGAAGTTTGCGTTGGAGGGTCTTATTGAAGGATTGTACTATGAGTTGAAACCGTTGAACATCGAGCTGCGCTTGATCGAACAGGGTGGATCCACGGAAAATAATTTCAGAGAAAGCGTGATCTGGAACAAAAGCGACGAGGTCGACGCCTACGATCACCTCATTCAAAAATTGACCGCCCTAATGGCCAATCCGAATCCCGAAATGCTGGACGATCCGCAGGTCATTGTCGATGCGATTGACAACCTGGCCACGGGAAAAAGCAGGCAGTTCAGAACGCTGGTCGGCGCAACGGCAAACAACCTGCTGCAACTCCGGGGCTCGATTCCAATTGACGAATACCTAAAAACGATGGCGGCATACTATAATTAATAAAACATACTGGCTTCAACTAACGGCAGGTGCCCTCCCGGACCTGCCGTTTTCTTTTTGACAGAAATGCGCAAACACATTTCCTTTGAAGAATTGGATTTCTGCAGGCAACGCGCTATTTTGATGAGGTGGTCAATAAGATTCTAAAAGTTGTGTTCAGTTTGCCGGCTATTGTTGTTCTGCTTTTCATGCTATTTTTAAATTTCAAGGTCTATTATACTCCAGAGACAACGGTTGCCGCTTCCGATACCATTCGTGTCGATTTGTTGAAGCAACTCCGCGGCCTGAAAGGCGCACTGCAAGACAACGCCGACGTAAAAATGCAGCGCCTCTATCCCGAGGGCTACCTCTTCATAAATGCTCTCTACGGACTAGCGTGGTGCAACTTCATGACGGACTTGAGCAGCGACTCCGATTATTTTAAAGAAGGCACGGCCGAACTTCAAAAGACATGGAATAAAATCGATTCCGATCTGGGCCGGTCTCCCTTCAATGAAGAGCTCCCCCTGCACTATGGCGCGTTCTATACTGGGTGGAGTACCTACTTCCTGGGCCGGAAACTATCCCTTGAACATCCCTCCAAAAGAAAGGAGACTGAGGTCGCTCATTTTAAACAACAGTGCAATAGCATTGCAGCTTCTGTAAAAGAAAGGATCTATCCCGCGAGCTACTACGGACGGGCATGGCCCGCCGATGCCATACTATGCCTGGCCGCGCTATCATGGCACGACAAACTTTTCGAACCCCGCTATGCCGATGTACGCAAAGACTGGCTGGACAAAGTGAAAAACAGCCTCGATGCCCGCGGCCTGATCCCTCACGCAGTCAATCCATCAACTGGAAAATCGGTGGAGAGTGCCCGGGGTTCCTCTCAAGCATTGATGCTCATTTTTCTAAGAGAAATCGATGAACCCTTTGCGCGGCAACAATTCTCCATCTTCCAGGCAAACTTTGTAGACAGCAAACTTGGCCTTATCGGAATTCGGGAATATCCGAAAGGCGATATGGGCATCGGTGATGTGGATTCGGGGCCCGTCATTCTTCAGATAGGGGCTGCGGCCAGCTTTGTCGGTATGCAAACCATGTACGCATTCGGAGATCGCGAACACGGCATCGCTCTACGAAATGGCGTCGAAGCTTTTGCCCTGCCGTGGGAAGGTGAAGATCAGAAAGTCTACCTTTTCGGATGGTTGCCTGTGGCCGATGCCTTTATCGCCTGGGGTCACAGTGCCGAGCATGGTCTTCATGAACCAACACCATCCTTTATGGTCTTTCACATGATCAGCGTTCCGATATGCATTGCCCTGGCAGCATTCATCTGGATCATGTTAAAACCAAAAAAACCTACCTCACACGTGCTCCACATCCCTTGGTAGCATTCAAATTTTTCCAGATGTTCGCACTTTGCTTCAAACTTGATTAAAGTATGTTTTACGGATTGCTCTCGGTTGCCCTGTTGAATGTTATCTATGTTATAGGTTTCTTTTTCTTTTCAATTTTATTGAACGTCCGCGAAACGCATTACTTTCTGGGCTTCGGTCCAAAGTTGATCACCTTCCAGGTGCGTGGCGTGAGGTTTTCCATGGGAGTCTACATACCGATCATTGGATTCGCGAAAATATACGTGATGGAGAATGGCGAGAAACAACGCATGAAATATCCATGGGAGTTTTATGATCAATCGCTTGCCAGGCGATTGGGCGCGACGCTCGGAGGTGCGCTTACACTCCTGATTACCGGCGTGCTTGTTTTCATCGGATGGGCTTATGTTGAGCCGAAATCCGTTATCACGAAGGAGGAAGTGAACCGGTATGGCATATATCCATCCGACTGGGCTACCGAATTAGGCTTTCGGCGCGGCGACAAGATTATTTCTATCAATGGAAATGACTACGACGAGTATAGCGACCTGATCGATCCGTCCCTATTTCAAGACCCGAAAAGCTATTATACCGTTCTGCGGAATGGCGAAACGCTTCAGATAAATGTCAGAAAAACTCCAGACGATTTTCAAGAAAGCAAGCCGTTCTTTCTCACGGTGAACGCGCCCTTTGAAATCGCTGAGGTGGTCCCTAATTCTTCAGCCGCAACCGCTGGAATACTGGTCGGCGACAGAATTACCAAAGTGAACGGTCATCCCATCCTAAAATTCCATGACTTCACAGACGAATGCAAAATAGATGAGGACGGCGACATCAAGCTGGAAATAAAACGGAAAGGAGCCGACAGCCTCCGAACCCTGAACGTCAATCTCGTGCTTGGACCCGACAAAAGGATAGGTACCCGGCCGACGGAGTTAATAAACTATACCACGGAGAGAAATTCTCTCCTCACCGCCGTGGGTTATGGAACGTACGCCGCGTTCAACGGCCTGGCGAAAAGTATCTCGGCAGTTTTTAGACTAGCGATTCATGATCGTCTACCCAGAGAAATGAAAGGACCGATCAAAATTGCTTCGGTTTTCGAGACATCATTTTGGGCCGTTACTGCATCTTATGCCACATGGTATGCCTTTTGCAACCTGCTGCCCCTTCCTTTTTCGGCGTTTTGGGAAATTGTTGCCCTAGTCTTCGGGTGGATCACGAAAAAAAAATATCCCTACAAGGCCTTCAGTCGTTCCAGAAAAGTAGCGTGGTTCATTTTGGGCGCATTTTTCATCTCGATATTGGTGATGGATGTTTTGCAAAAATTCGAAACCCTTGACCGAATGCGCGTCCACTAACCCAACTCGCAAAAAATCTTCTTCATCGCGGAGTCACGCTTTTTATAATTCGGGCCAGCAGCTTCAAAATGCTCGTCGAGTACGACAAGGTTTGTTATTTTGGATAGATCAAAGAGTTTCTCCACACGCGGATCGTTCACCTGGTACGCTCTCAGCAACTCCGTTCCTTTTGTTCCCGTGCCATAGCACTGCGGCTCAGCGGTCCTTACCTTGCCATTGTATTCAAATTGAATCAGCTGTCTCTTTTTTATAGCCTTACAAATCAGAATCCCGGTCAACGACTCGCCCCTCATCTCTTCCATCATTTCATACCCCTTTGCCAAATCATAATTCATTTGTGCCTGCAACCAAAAGTCGGGAGTGGTGCCCAGCAGCTTGCTGAGTTTGAAGGCCATCTCTACCGAAACGGCATACTCTCCTTTTATAACAGCGTATAGATTCTTTCGCGCTATGCCCAGGGCGCCCGCCACCTCGGTGATCGTGAGTCGATGAGGCTTGATGTAGAGCTCTTCGAGGATCTGACCGGGGTGACGGGGGCTGTGCATGCGTGGCATAGAGATTACTTTTGGTCCTGGCGATAGTTTAGCTCCTGTATCTCTCCTTTAACAAACCGGAACGAAAATGTTCCTACGCCGTGGACCGTCAGACGATAGCTGTCGCTACTTTCTTCCAGCACACTGACCTGTGCAATAGAAAGGTCGCGCGGTTCTTTGGCGGCATGGATAACGGAGAGCCATAGCAATAGAGAGTCCTTCAGCTCGCGCGATAGGCCGCGGGCCGTTCCTTTCTCGAAGAGACTTTTTAGTTCGCTATGACGGATGGATACGATCATCAACAACCCAAAACGTATTTTTCACGTTAGGGGTGACAAAAGTAAAAAAATATTTGTTACCCGGCGGGTAACATAAAGAGAACTTGTTATCTTTGCATCACATTAAGAAAACGAAAATGAAACCGAGTATCAATCTCCATAGCCGCCACACCAGCTCACAAAACATATGTTTTGCGAGAAAAGGATATTGTGCATACCCGGGTCGAAGTATCTAGCATTAGATTTATTCTAAATACGAAGCCCCGGGTGTACAGCCCGGGGCTTTTTCTTTGATCAAAATCCTAACCGGACGCATAGCTCAGCCGGTAGAGCAGGGCGCTGTTAACGCCCAGGTCGATGGATCGTGCCCATCTGCGTCCTCATGTATAAAAAAGACGAGGTGTATCGGCTCACGCTTATACCGTGTCGGAACCGTAGTTTGGTTACACGTTGGTTCAAATCCAGCCACCTCGACAAGAAGAAATAAAGTAAGACTATAAAACAAAAAATATGGAAACCGATAAGACGACCGGAGACAAAACATTCCCGGTCAAAGCATTAAGGTGATGCTCCTGCCTTTTAAGCAGGAGAACACGGATCGTTACCGTGTGGCCGGACAAGACATAACAATGAATGAAAGATTTTTTAACACGTTTTAATTATGAAAGAATACCACAAGATCCAGACCGTATTTTTGCGGACGCCGGAAAGCAAGTTCAAGACCCTCATGGAAGGTCACTGGGCCTTGCCTGAGTTTGAAGTTCTAAAGGACATTCCCTGGATCTGGACCGAAAAAATTGACGGCACGAATATTCGTATCCAATGGAATGGCCAGGAAGTCAGATTTGGTGGAAAAACCGATGACGCTCATATTCCCACCTTTCTGCTGAATGTTTTGCAAACCAAATTCACAACAGAGCGGATGAAAACAGTCTTTCCCGACGCCACCGAAGTGTGTTTGTACGGAGAAGGCTATGGCGCCAAAATTCAAAAAGGCAGCCACTATCTGCCGGATCGAACGGATTTCATTTTGTTCGACTGCAAAATTGACAGCTGGTGGTTAGCCCGTCCAAACCTGGAAGATATCGCGAACAAACTTTCCATCGGTGTTGTTCCGATTATGGGTATGGGCACATTATTGCAAGCTGTTGAATTTGTGAAACAAGGTTATAAATCCACGATCGCTCATAATAAAAACTATGATGCCGAAGGATTGATCATGAAACCTGCAGTCGAATTGTTCAACAGACAAGGTCAACGGATAGTCTCTAAAATTAAATTCAGAGATTTTATCCGTTGAGAAGTCGATGGGCACAGGCATACGCTGTTTGTGCTCTATGCCCATCGATCTTTGGAGATTAAGCTAACTAAGTAGAAGCATCCCGCTGAAAACGGGAGGGACTGGAGCGTTACCAGTAATCTCCACATAGGGCAAGTCGGAAAGATGGGAGATCAATTCTCTCATCCCACGTCAGTGCCGGTGGCGCGATAGCATAGTCGCCGAAAAATGCGTTCCGGTTCATCCGGAAAGATCGAGGTTAAAGCCCTCCGCGCCACAACACATTGGAAACAACTAAAAAACAGGAATGAATCACAGTCTACACAACATCAACGGCCAGGTCATCGCGGAACTCCATGCCAACGGCACCATCATTCGCGACGCACAACAGTTTCTGGAAATCATGATGAATCTACCCGCCGACAAGATGGTCATCCACCAGGCGTGCATCGATGAATCATTTTTCGATCTCCGAAGCGGCCTTGCCGGCGAAATCCTGCAAAAGGTAGTGAACTACTCCCGTCAACTGGGAATTGTCGGCGATTTCTCCAGCTATGAAAGCAAGAGTCTGCGCGACTTCATTCGGGAGAGCAACAAATCAAACACCGTTGTATTTGTGAGCACACTCGGTGATGCGTTGAAAAGATTGAGTGCCTGAAATAAAAAAAGCAATTTAAAAATTGTTACCTAATAGGTAACAAACAAAAAATAGCATCGTATATTTGAATCATGAACAAGAGCCACGTCCATAGTTCCTATCGTCGACCCCAACCGCTAACAAACCGGGAGGCCGGACTATGTATGCCCGATCAATGATGTAACATCGCGTTGTGCAAGACCATACAAGCCTCCCTGATCAGGAGGCTTTTTGTTTTTATAGGGTAATAGAGGAGTTGGTCGTCCTCGCTTGCTTTGGGCGCAAGAGATCCCTGGTTCGAATCCAGGTTACCCTACAGCGCCCGCCGAAGCTTTAGCGAAGGCGGGCCTAGCTCACAAAACCCTCAACGAAGGCGAGCATCGCTCACCGCGCGTATGGACGTCGAGCAAAACATATTTCGGAGAGTAGTCCGTAAGTGGAAGCGGGCCGCTCTGTAAAAGCGGTGCTAACTAGCCTTGGGTGTTCGATTCGCCCCTCTCCGACAGCGCTCGCCGAAGCTTTAGCGAAGGCGAGCCGCGCTCACCCCAACGCTAGCGCTGGCAAGCACTCACCTTCGCCAAAGTTAGGAGGGTGATACATGGTGATGCAACGCAAACTGGCTTCGCGGCAAGATTGTGCCCGCCTTCGCTAAAGGGTATGGCGGGTGATAGATCTTGTGTTTATGAGTTCGAGCTCATGCATCACCCTTTTTAAATTGCCCTGTCGTCTAACGGATCAGGACACGAGGCTACGAACCTCGAAGTGCAAGTTCGACTCTTGCCAGGGCAGCGCTTCACCAACATCTCGGTGAGTGAAAGATTTTGGAGAGCTCGCCTTCGCTGAAGCTCCGGCGAGCGAAGCAGGCAGACACTGGTTCGCTGCACTGTCCTGCTAAGATAGGTCCCGCATTTGGGATGAAGGTTCGATTCCTTCGCTCTCCGCACAAGTTTTGAATGTCATATAAGGAGTGTACCCGGCTGGATCAGGAGCTTGTCTTGAAAACAAGTAGCGGTTAATTCCGTTGTGAGTTCGAGTCTCACACTTCGCCCGCCGTAGCTTTAGCGAAGGCGGCTCATCCACCGAAGCCTTAGCGAACGGCAAGTCCACCCCTCGAAACTTTCCCGAAGGTAAATTATTCGTACTTCAAACTATCCGAAGGATTCGCACGACTCGCCCGCAGCGATTGCCAACCCACCGGCATCACCGCCATAATAAAGGTTATCGCACCGGCGACGGCGAACGCGCTCCACGGCATTTCAATATGATTGGTATACTGCTCCAAAAACTGTTGCATGACATACCACGCGATGGGAGCGGCCACAGCAAACGCCACCGTTACCAACACCAGAAAATTTCCGGAGAGCAACAGCAGAATACTCGAAATGCTTGCTCCCAATACCTTTCGTATTCCAATCTCTTTTGTGCGACGGGTACATACGAACGACACCAACCCATACAATCCCAGGCAACCGATAAAGATCCCCACGCCTGCAAAAGTGGTGAGCATATTGGAGAACTTGTTCTCGTCTTCGTAGAATGTGCGCAGGTCGCTGTCCAGAAATGCATATTTAAAATAGTTGTCCGGAAATTCCTGTGTCCAGTATTTTCCGATGAGGGCGATGGCCTCTTTTGCCGACAACGGATCGATGCGGAAGCTGGCGAGATAAAAATTGCTTTTGCGAAAAGAATATAAATGGGGAACAATGTCTGCTTTCAGGCTTTGCGAGTGATAGTTCTTTACCACACCAATCACTGTCCGGAGCTCAACATTGTCGCCCTCCCCGAGCTTGGTCCCGATGGCCTCCTCGGGCGTCGCAAATCCCAACGCGGCGACTGCTTGTTCATTGATCATGACCACCGGGTTAGTTTTTGAAGTATCGTTTGCCTGAAACATACGGCCGGCCACTACCGGGATCTTGTAAAAACGAAAATAGCTCGTGTCTACAAATTGCAAGCGGAAGGTAGCGGCCCCATTGGCCAGGTTGGGATGCTTGATGGTCCACCACCACCAATTGCGGGTGCTCGAGGGTGAAGTTAATCCGAAAGTCACGTCTTTGATCGCGGAGTGTTTCAACAGTTGCTGCCGCAGGTGTTCACGTTTCATTTCGTCGCCGCTATCGGGCATGTCGATAGTTATTACCGATTTCGAATCGAAACCAAGGTTTTGCGTATGGAAATATTGCATTTGTTTCAATGCAATCAGCATACAGATCACCATCACCTGGGCAATGCCAAATTGAAAGACCACCAGCGCCTGGCGCAGGGAAATGCCCCGGGCGGAAAGGGCAGCCAGCTTGTTGCGCATAACACTCATCGGCTGGAAGCCCGACAAAATAAGCGCTGGATAAAAACCGGAAGCAAAGGTCACGGCAAGACCGGTGAGCAACAGGAAACCAAACGTATTGCCGTTCCACACGGGCGCACTGGCGACATGCGTGCTTAAAAGATAATCCATGTGCCCCACCAGCAAAGTCGCCATTCCCCCGGCAATGATCTCGGCCATCAGCACAATGACAGCGGTCTCGACAAAGAACTGACACACCAAAGCCCCGCGACTGCTCCCCAGAATCTTGCGAACGGCGATCTCGCGACTACGCTGAACAGACTGCACCGTGGCAAGGTTCACAAAATTGATACAGGCAATGACCAACACGAAAAGTCCGATATAGAAAAGTGTGTCGGGCAGCCAGTGGGGTGTGATGTAGTTATAGGTGTCATTATCTTCCGTGAAATGGATCTCCGAAAACGGCAAGAGTTTGAAATATGCATATTGACCGTGTTCTTTATGCAACTCCGCTTGCTTTCTTAATTGTGCTTCAAGGTCGGCAGCTTCCACGCCTTCCTTCAACATGACATAACCGTGATGGCTGGAATCGCCGCCACCCCAATTGTTTTCGTTCGACTGCCAGGAGGCGTAGCGGTCCACGGTTTTGTAGGATATGATAAACTCAAATTGAAATTCAGAATTAACCGGGACTTTTTGAATGATACCCGTGACTGTGACGTCGTATGCGTTGTCGACTCGTATTGTTTTTCCCATGGCCCCTTCGGGAAATAGCCGGTGCGCCGTGGGCTCATCCAAAACCACCTGGTACGGCGCTGACAAGGACTTGTCCGGCGATCCGGCAATCCATTTTATGTCCAGCGTCTTCATGAATTCCGGCGTGACATAGAAGGCATGCTCCTGCTGCAGGTTCTCGTTTCGAACTTTTATCACATTCGGAGGCCAGGCCAACGCTGCCGAGGCACTTTCCACCCCGCTATTTTCTCTCAGAAACTTGATCACCGCGCCAGGCACGTGCGACGTGGGCTCGTTGAATTTATCATAGCTTATGACCTGGTACATGCGGTCAGCATCTTTATGATACCGGTCGAAGCTGTTTTCGAAACGGACCACCAAATACATCATCAGAAAAGTAGCAAGCCCCAGGGCGAGGCCCGCGATGTTCAGGGCGGCGTAGGTGCGGTTGCGCACTGTGTTCCGCCAGGCAACGACAATGAAGTTCTTGAGCATAGCACGTTGGATAAAAGGTGACGCGAAAGTATTTCGTAAAATAATGCCCGGTCTAAAAAACCGAACGGCTTGGTACGCAAATCGACGCCGCGCTTTGTACAGACCAACCTGCTCAACATCGACGTCGAATGCTTCCAGTAAGTCGCCTTCGATGCCTTCGTATAAGTGCGAAGGGCAGAACCACTTCAAAAACCGAAGGGCCAGGCGGGGCGGGTCTTTTTGTCGGGACATAAACTTTACCGCCCTGCGATTTTTAGTTGAGGAATAAGTTTCCAGAGATCGGTGCGCATCTCTTTTATGGCGCGCAGCATGGCCAAGCCAGCGTTGGTGATGGTGAAGATCCGCTTGCGTCTTCCTCCACGAGCGTTGGTGGCGCCTCCCATTTTCGATTTGATCAGACCTTTGTCTTCCAGCCGATAGAGCGTGACATGCACGGCACTCAACAGCACATCGCGGCCGGCGCGTTCTTTTATCTCGCTGACAATCGCGTTACCGTAGGCGTCCTCCTGCAGAATGCCCACCATTGTTAGCACCAATTCTTCAAATTCGCCCAGGTATTCTTTTCCCATTTGTATGTATTTTGCTAAACTAATATACGGTTTGTTTCTCAATTTGTTAGCATTTTGTTAAAGATATTGGGAGAAGGATAAGAAAATTGCAGGCCAGAGGTGGCAAATCATACCGATTTACATAATAATAGTAGTGTCCTTGTTTTACGGTTCGATAGGGCATTTTATTTAAATAAGGTGTCCGGATTTCAGGGTCTCCGTTGTCTTTAGGGCATGATTCGATTTTATCGACTGCTGGCTTGTTTTGTTTTTTGCCTTGCTGCGTTCCGTCCCGTCGACATGACCGGACAAGTGCCGGACAGTACAGACCAAAAGAGCAATGTCAGTGCCAGTGGTCGGGTCATGCTGGCCAATGCAGGGTTTGCTCCCGTGCCTGCCTTTTCATTTAATAGTCCCCTGATGATGGGATTTCTGTCTCTAAAGAAAAAACGCTTCAGCTTCGAGCCCGATCTTGCCCTGGGGCTAAACGGGAAGCCTTGGCTGGTAAACAATTGGTTTAGGTTGGCCTTTATTGACCGGAAAAAACTGAAGGCGACTGTGGGGTTGAATCCTTCGCTTTACTTTGGAGAGGTGGTTATGTTATCAGGGGAATCGATCATCCGCGCACACCGGAATCTGACCTTCGAATTTGCCGGCGAGCAGACGTTGACGTCGCCGTGGGCGCTGCGGTGGACTTACCTGCTGGTCCATGCCTTTGATACCGGCGCGTTGTCGGGACAATTTTTTGATGTCAGCAACATCATCACCGCTCTCCGTCTTCCGAAAATATTGATCGCAAAAGTGAAGCCCGAAGTATTCTATTTCAATTTCGATGGCAACATCGATGGCTTTTATGGTTCGGGAAGTGTCACCGCCGACCTGCAGTGCATTCCGTTGTCGGTCTACTTCCAGGGCGTGCAACCTTTTTGGGCCGGTTTCCCAGGAACCCATTACAAATGGAACGCTGGGCTTGTTTATGGATTTTGAATTACTTTATAACTTACACAACTCAAATTTATCACTATGGAAAAATTCATGTTGATCATTCGCGAAGACCTGAAACGCATCGGTGCGCTGACCGACGAGGAGCGCTTCTCCAATTTGCCCGAACAAATGGAGTGGATCAAGTCCATCGCCGAATCGGGCAACTACATCGCGGGAGAGCCGCTGGCGGTTCGGGGCCGCTACGTGAGCAAGAATGAAGTGCTGTCCGACGGGCCCTTCATTGAAGCAAAGGAAGGGATTGCCGGGTATGACCTGATCATGGCCGAGAACATTGAGCAGGCCGTTGCCATCGCACAGATGTGTCCCCTGGTGATGAAGGGTGTTGCCGTCATCGAAGTGAGGCCCGTGAGCATGGTCGATACGCTTTCTTAGCCGCTGCAGACGTGGTCCATAACAAACAACATTAGCGATGGTCAGCATAGAGCAAGCCGTAGATAAACTTTACAAGGATCATTTTGGAAAAATGGTCAGTGTGCTGCTCTATGCTTCGCGCGACATCGACCCCGAAACGGCAGAAGATCTCGTCCAGGACTCCTTCTCTGCAGCGCTCACCGATTGGAAGACCAATGGCATACCGCTTAACCCCGCCGGCTGGATTTACAAAGTGTGTCGGAACAAAGCGTTGAACAAGATCAAGAAAGAAAAACGAATCGAAGGCCTTAACGAAAATACATTCCAGGAGTCCGTAGAGATGCGTTTCTCCGAATCGGTATTGGACGATCAACAGCTGAAACTGCTCTTTGCCTGTGCGCACCCTGACCTGTCTCCCAAAGTGCAGGTGGTGATCACCCTAAAATATGTTGTCAACCTGAAAGTAGACGTCATCGCCGGCGTGTTGGGGATGACCGTGGACGGCGTGGATAAATTATTACTCCGCGCCCGGCAAAAGATCAAAGACGAAAAGATCCTTTTGGAAGAGCCACCTTCCGCTGCCCTGCGACCGCGCCTGCCGACCGTGCACAAGATCATCTATCTCATCTTTAATGAAGGGTACAAATCTTTCCGCGGCACCGAAATCCTGCGCGAAGAATTATGCGAAGAGGCCTTGTTGCTGAACAAAGCCCTCATGGACGCCCACCTGGGCAACAAACACACCGCGGCCCTCCACGCCCTTATGTTGTTTAATAGCGCCCGCTTCAAATCCCGATTCGGCACCTCGGGAGAGTTGCTGAATCTCGAAAAACAGGATCGCTCACTTTGGAATAAAGCGTTGATCCAACTGGGCAATGACTTTCTTCACGCATCAAAAGGCGAAGAGATCACGTCCTACCACCTGGAAGCCTCTATTGCCTACCTGCACTGTGTGGCCCATTCGTTTGCAGACACCGATTGGGGCACGATCACGCAATTGTATGCGCGATTGCTCAATGAGCATCCCAATCCATTCGTGGAACTGAATTATGCCATCGCTCTCTTTTATTCCGGGCAACGGCTTCAGGCCTTTCAAATCTTGCATGCACTGGAGCGGCATCCCATTCTAAATCAATACTACTTATTGAACTCAGCGCTGGGAAAGCTTCATCACCTGGAAGGCAACGACATCTTGGCGAGGCAATATTTAATAAAGGCCTACGACCAAACCGGGTTTGCTAAGGAGCAGGAATTTATTCAGAAAATGATGCTCGAAATGGAAACCGGTAATTCATAAGACCGCCCCCTTGAAAGGTACTTCGGAGGTTCTATGCTGCGAAACTGCTTCTAATTTTGACCAGCAATTCTTCACACAGACCGCTGTCGGGGGTCTCGGGTAAATCCGAGCGCTTAAATAACTCTTCTACTATCTGTATTTTTTCATCAGCCCGCGCTAGAAGATCTTCATACGTAAACTCTCCCGCGCGGACGCGCAATAGCCATTCCCGTTCGGGTCGCCTCACATTCACCTTCTTAAAACGGGCAATTTCTTCCGCCATGTTCAACAAGCGAAAAACGTGCATCATATTTTTTGCGTCATAGTTCTTCCCATGCTCAACCGTATTTTCATAGCGCGCTTCGTTTCTCTGGTCCACCCATTCCCAATATTGCTTATATTCTTTGCAGTACACCGTGTAACCATCCTTATTAAAGTATAGCGTCGCAGCAGGAGCAAGGCCCTCGGGAATTGAGCTAAGAGAAACGTCATCGGCCTTTTCGTTGGAGCATATTCCACGGAATTGTCGCAATGCTTGTGAAGGTGCGAACAAGGCGTATACATCACGCATATGGTTTATGCTTACGAGGCCACACTCCTCCTGTCGATACTGCATTCTGTTCAACCATTCAGTCGCAGGGACCGAGCCTTGTCCCTGAACAATATAACAGAAATCCAAAATCGCCTTCCGTTTCTTATCCAGCGGGTTCAATATCTTTTTATTTAAACCGCGCGCTTTCTTGATTTGCGCATAGGCATATTGCCCAAAAGTTTGATTGCAAAGCCGGGACAAAAAGAATTCCGGCCGGATCAGATCCATGCCGGAGTGGCGATAAAGAATGCAATCCTCCGGGGTGTTCAAAAGCTCCAGAATATTGGGATTATTCTTTAGCAAAAGGTCGACGAATTTCCAGATCTCATAATACATCTCATCGTTTGTCGCGTTATTGATCTGATCGGTATAGGTCAATCCATAGAATTCCTTCTTGGGCAGAACAAACACGCCCTTTATATCTGTATCAGAATGTGGCAATGCCAGGCCATAGGCCTGGCTGCCACTAATACACTTCAGCAAAATGCTGGGTGAATCCTTCTGTAGTTCCTGCAACGTCATACCATGTACTTTCTGAATATTCGATTTAGCGGTTCGTCACCCCCAGCGATACTTGATTCGGGGATCGCTTTTTTGCAGATCCCAATTTGTTCACGTATATAATCATTCACCGATTCAACAGGTAAGATCGTGCTTTTCTCGTCTCCAACCGCTTTTTGGCCCAGAAGACCGTCGACCGTTTCATTCAAATCTTCTCTCATGATCGCCCGGAGTTTGTCAAATTCCATCGGCGGCACCTCCGATCGGCTGGCGATCCATTGACAAGCCAACAGCGTACGCAGCGCGTAGAAATATTTCTTCAGCCTAACCCGATTTTCCGAAAGATCATTTTCAAAAATACCATTCGTCATGCTAAGATAGTGGTGCATCGCCGCGCGGGGAGAGAAATAGAGCGGCATAAGTGCCGTCAACTCGTCAACAAAGCCAGGAACAGCTTCATACACCAGGGGTGACTGCAGCCATTCGTAAAGCGGGGCGTTTGATTTCCGGAAAAGACGAAGCGCTTTTCGCAGTTCCCATCCACTAATGTCCAGCACATCATTTACCGGAAGTTCAACGACATCACGTTGATCGCTTAGCGACAAGTAGAATTCGGCTTTATGAACATATATAAAACGCACGTCAAAGTCACTGTCGACCGACGCAAAGCCCCAGGCCCGACTTCCGGATTCGCACGCAAAGAGAATCCGAATATCGAATTCCCGCTCCAGGGCTCGCAGTTTTTCTTGGATAATAGCTTTCATGGCTCGTTTTTCGTTTGTCCTTGCAAAGCTATACTACTGGTGCGCAGCCTTTTTGCGCAGTTAATTACTTCGCGTTTATTTCTTAATGAACCAGTCTTTTTCCTGCTGAAGAGATTTTCCGCAGCGATTCGTGATTGCAAAACCTATTCGATCTCAATATCATATTTCGCCAACAACCCCACCAGTCCTTCCCTGCTGAACTTAGCTTTCTTGATCTTATTCTTCTCCGGGTCAAAAGCAAAATTGTAGGCCGTCCGAAAGTCTGCCTTCTCCAAAATTGTATTTTCAAACGTGGCGCCCGTCAGGTCGCAATTTTCAAACGTGGTGCCGCTCAAGTCCGCATTGGCAAAGTCAACCTCTTGGAGGCTGCAATTCTTTACGATCTTCTTTTTGAGCGACAGTTTATAGAACGTTGACAGGTTAAGAATGCAGTCCTCAAAATCGACGGCGAACAGGAAGGCATTACAGTTGTCAAAATGCAGCCCCAGCAACTTGCATTGTTTGAAGCGGACGTCTTGCATGGAGGTCTGATGGAGCTTGGTGTTGCTAAGGTTGCAATCCACGAACTCGCAGTCGGAGAATTTTATGTTCGAGAGATCGGCATTTACAAAAGTACATTGCTTGAACTGGCAATTTTCATACTCGTTGTTGGGTAGTTTCGTTCCGCTGAAATCTTTCTTATCGATTACTTCTTCCCAGGTGCGTTTCTTTTCCATAGCGTTGTCAAAAAAAGGGTTTTATCGGTGTTGTCAAAGGTAGTTCTTACATGCTTGCGGTACGTAGTTTTCGTTTGCGGTTCTGCAATAGCGTTGCGTGTGCGCCACTACCGCAATACCGCAACAACGCAACGTAGATGCAAGAAACGCCATTGCGACGAAATTTCAATATCTGTAGATACAATTATGAAAAAGGCCAAACGCATCGGCCTGTACCGTTTGCGTTGCATGCGGTGTTTGCGATAATATTCGATATGTATTTCACGAATATCTTACAAGAAGTGAACTAAATATTTATTTGATTGAAACACCCCAACATTCCCAAAAGCGCCTCGTTAATTCTCTCACAAAACAACACAACATAAAATGACAAGCGCTCCCCCTGCTAAGTCTTAAAGCCTGCACCAGGCATCTCTCTCCTGCTGCAGCACTCCAGACTGCGGCACACATTCACCCGACAATAGTACTACACGATCCGAGAGTTACCCAGCCATGACGTGGCGACGTGCTCCCGTGATCAAAAAGAAAATTAAAAAACAAAACCATGACAAGCGCACCTCCTGCCAAGTCTTAAGCCTGCATCGGGCATCTTCAAACCCGCTGCAGCGATTTCCGACTGTGGCATAGAACCATCCTCCTCTAATTCAGAATTTTCCAGTGGCCTCCCACACTGCAATGGCGTTGCAGTGCACGCCTCTATCTTTTCGAATTAGAGTTGTTCAAAGTCGTTTTCGATTCTCTTTTCACTTAACCAAACAACTATGGCTAATCTTTTAAAGAAAGCTATGGGCCTCTTCGTGGAATTCGATGAAGGTCCTGATGATCAACGCGCGCCGCGCAACGATTCTTCGCCAACGCCACCCCCACGCGCCACCGCACGGGCCGTGTTGAACGCGGAAGAACTCGACAAGTTCGGGAAGCACTTCGAGAAGTTGTTCGACCAGCAAAACTTGCCGGGACCGGACTACTACGAATTCATGAAGATGATGGAAACGCTCGAAGCACACATCCGCGATGAGAAGGCGCGGATCTCAGCCACGTTCGCAGCCCTGGCCATTCAAGGTTTGACAAAAGAAAAACTTGTCGAGACCGCGAAGACCTACCAGGAGATCATCCGTCACGACCAGGCGCAGTTTGAAAAAACAGCGGCGGAAAAACGTGACAAGGAGATCGGTCAGAAAATAAAAGATGTGCAAGGCCTGGAGGAAAACATTACCCGCCATGCCGAGACCATCCAAAAGCTGACCAAAGAGATCGCGGACTCCCAGCAAGCCATGGAAAAATTAAAGCAAACCATTGCCGAAGAGGAAGGCAAACTGAACAAGAACAAGCAAGGCTACCTGACGGCCTGCGAAGCCATGTTCGGAAAGATTGCAGACGACATAACCAAAATTCAAACAAACCTATAAACTATGGAAACACAAATTTTTCCCGCAGATGCACAACAATTGAAATCGTACTGGAAGCGACCCGGTGGAAAATTCGGCACGGTGGCCGGCCTGGGTATCCTCACCGCGATAGGATACTACGTGTTGCCGGTACTCACCGCGGTGGTATGGAACACTTTCAACTTCGGTGTAGCGCTGGCCTGTCTGGGTGTATTTCTCTACTGCATCACGCACCGAAAATTTCGCATGAGTCTCTTTTATCTCTATGAGATCCTCATGAAGAAACTGGTGGGCGTGGTGATCGAACTCGACCCGTTCATCATCGCGGAAGACTACATCAGCGACATGCAAGAAGAGCGTGAAAAACTCTACAAGCAAGCCACCGATGTGGACGCACAAAAGGAGAAGATCCATGCCAAGATGCGTGAAAAGGAAGGTGAGATCAATAAGCTGATGACCAAGGCGCAGGTGGCCAAAGAAAAGGGCATGATGCCCGAACTGGGCAACGCCACGCGACAGATCGGCCGCTTGAAGGAATACGTCCAACAGCTCTCGCCCATCTTCGAGAACCTGTCGCGCATCGGCGACTACCTCACCAAGGTGCACAAGAACAGCGCCTACCTCATCGAGGATGCGAAGAACGAGCTGGAGGTGAAGAAGGACCTGTACAAATCCGTGACCTCCGGCAATCGTGCACTGACCTCGGCGCTGAAGATCTTCAAAGGCGATCCGGAGAAGAAAATGATGGTGGAGCAGTCGATGGAATTTTTGAAGGAAGACATTGCCGGCAAACTGGCCAACATGAAAAAGGCCATCAGCTACTCGTCGGACTTCATGAAGTCGATCGACCTCGACAACGCTACCTACGAAAAGGAGGGCTTGAAGATGCTGGACAAATTCAATCCCGACAGCGAGTTCAAACTCACCGTGTCGTCGCGACAGTCGACCGGTACGAGTGGTAGCGACTATGGTGACCTTTTAAAATAAACAATGCAAAACAATTTTCTTAAACCAAAACAACAACTCATATGGCAGTAAAAATTAAAACATCCGGAAAAGTAGTCATGATCCTCGTCGTGCTGGCCACGATATTCGCCGCCAAAGTAGGGTGGTGGGATAAACGCCCACGCGAGGCCAAGCAATCACAAGAAATCGGCCGCGTGGCCTTGCCCGACGCGCCCGAAGCCTCGCTGGCCGGTCAGGCCATGATGTTGCCCTTGCCCGCACCGAAGGAATCCGTGAACGGCGGTACCAAGATCGTGTGGAAGATCATGGCGTGGAACTCGCAGTTCCCGCTCATGTATGCCAACGGTGGCGCGGTGACCACGCAAGGTTCCTTGCTGGACAAGGCGAAACTTCAAGTCGATATCTCGCGCCAGGACGACTGTTTCAAGTCGCTGGCCGACATCGTGAAGTTCGCGCAGGACTATAAAGACCATCCTAACTCCACCCCCGGTGTGTTCGCGTCCTTCATGGGCGACGGTATGCCGGCCTTCTTCGCCTCGTTGTCGAAGGAGTTGGAGCCGCTGGGTCCCGAGTATCAGCCCATCGCTTTCTATGCCATGGGTAAATCATACGGTGAAGACCAGTTGATGGGTCCCGCCGATTGGAAGAAGAATCCTTCCTCGGCCCTGGGTAAAACAGTAGCCTGCGTGCTGCGCGACGGTGACATGAACATCCTGTTGAAATGGGCTGGTGACAACAACCTGCGGGTGAACCCCGACGAGACGACGTTCGACAAGAACGCCATCAACCTGATCGCTGCCGCCGACTTCCTGGACGCTGGTAACAAATATATCTCCGGCTACAAAGAGAAGCGCAAGATCGTGGAGAATGGCAAGAAGCTCAGTGAAGAAGTCACGGTAGGTGTAGATGCCGTCGCCACCTGGACGCCTTGCGACGTGAACATCGCACAAAAGAAAGGTGGTCTGGTGACCATTGCCAACACCAAGCAGTATGCTTCGCAGATGCCAAACATCACGATCACCATCAAGAAGTTTGCGTATGATCACCGCACCGACATCGAGAACCTCATCATGGCCCTTAGCCAGGCGGGCGACCAGGTGAGATCGTTCAAAGAAGCCAAGGCGTTTGCCGCCAATGTATCGGCAAAAGTATATAACGAGCAAAGCGGCGACTACTGGTTGAAGTATTACAACGGTGTAACCGAAAACGACATGCAAGGTGTGCCGGTAACGCTCGGTGGTTCGATGGCTTTCAACCTGCAGGATGCTGCCAACATGTTCGGTCTTGGCAAGGATGGTATCGACCGCTACAAGATCGTCTACACTACCTTCGGTGACATTTTGTCGAAGATGTACCCGGAGTATATGGCAACTTACCCCCAGTATAGCGTGGTGGTAGATAAATCGTTCCTCGTATCGGTGATTGCCAACCACGGCGAGCTGATGGAAGGTAAGGCCTTGCAAGTGGCGTATTCGAACGAGATCACGAGCGAAGTTTCTTCGAAGTCGTACCAGATCCAGTTTGAGACGGGTAGCGCGTCGATCAAACCCGAGTCGTATAGGTTGCTGGACGAGATCCTGCAAAGCTCGGTGGTCGCCGAAGGTCTGAAGGTGGGTGTGTATGGTCACACCGACAACGTGGGTGGCGCACAATCGAACCAGGCGCTTTCGGAAGCGCGCGCCAATTCGGTGAAGAGCTACTTGTTGAGCAAAGGTTTGTCGTCTCAGCGTATTGAAGCAAAAGGTTTTGGTCCATCCAATCCCATCGCTGATAATGCCACGGCTGCGGGCCGCGCTCAGAACCGTCGTGTACAAATTGTTTTAGGTGAATAAAAAAAATGTCAATGGATATCATCAAAAGTGTGTTTCGTCCATTGACCCAGATCAAGGGCCGCACTTCCATAACGCTTGTCGTTGTGGAAGCGCTGGCGGCCCTGCTGGCCTGGGAGATCTTCGGACAACATGGACTGATCCCCACGCCCTCCAAAATTATGGTGGCCGTCGGGCGGATCGTTACCTCGGCCTATTTCACCGACAACCTGTTCAGCAGTCTCTCGCTCACCTTGTCGGGCATGGGAATTTCAATTGTCCTGGCGCTGGTGGTGAGCTATCTCTCGCTGATCCCGGTGTTCGCACCGGTGACGCGCTTCATCGTGAAGTGCCGCTACCTGACCTTGACAGGATTGATCTTTCTGTTCACTCTGTTGACGCAGGATGGTCACCAATTGAAGCTCAGCCTGCTCATCTTTGGGATCGTTCCTTTCTTCGTGACCTCCTTGTTGTCGATCATCGACAGCATCAACACACAGGAATACGATCTCTGCAAGACGCTGCGGATGAACCATTGGCAGACCCTGCTGGAGGTGGTGATCGTGGGCCGGCTGGACCAGGTATTTGAAGTGATGCGCCAGAACTTTGCCATCGCCTGGATGATGATCACCATGGTGGAAGGACTCAGCATGTCGGAGGGCGGCTTGGGCACGATGCTCATCAAGTCGAACAAGTATATCGACCTGAGCACGGTGTTTGCCATCCTGGTCATCATTTTCGGGTTGGGTATTTTCTTTGACTACTTGTTGAAGCAAATGCGCTACTGGCTTTTTCCGTATACTAAAATCGAAAAACGATCATGAACTACACAAAAAATGAGGTGCTGCTCGACGTGAAGGATGTGAGCTTAAGCTATGACAAACCCATTCTTCGCGATATCAACCTCACCATCCGCAACATTGTGCGGCCGGGTCTGGACCAGGGCCAGGTGGTGTCGCTCATCGGGCGAAGCGGAGTGGGCAAGACACAGTTGTTCAAAATTCTTGCCGGCCTGATCCAACCCGACACGGGGACGATCATGATCGGCGTCGAGCAACAAGCCGTGGAGGCCGGGCAGGTGGGGATTGTGCCGCAAAATTACTTGCTGTTCAACCATCGCTCTATCCACGACAACCTGCGCCTCGCCATGAAACATGTGACGCTGGAGAGCAAGGAGAAAGATGCCCTCATTCAAGACTATGCCGTGAAGTTTGATTTGACGGAGCATCTGAAAAAATATCCGCAGCAACTTTCCGGCGGGCAGCGTCAGCGTGTCAGCATCATTCAGCAAGTGCTCACGGGCAACCGTTTTATCCTGCTGGACGAACCGTTCTCGGGATTGGATGCGCTCATGATCGACAAGGTGATGGACCTGTTGGGCCGGGTGGCCACGTTGCACGAATGGAACACGTTGGTTATTGTGAGTCACGATGTGGAGAACTCATTGGCGATCTCGGATACGGCATTCATTTTGGCACGCGAGAAGGACAAAGAGGGCGCCACTATCACCGAGACCCTTGATCTCATCGAAATGGGGTTGGCGTGGACCCCGGGCATTCGCGAGAACCGGCAGTTCCAACAAGTGGTGTCGCAGATCAAACACAAGATCTAAGGTAACAGGTGTCCGGAAAAAAACCGGACACCTTTTTTTGTTCTTGATTTTTATTAGCCTTCAACGATGCGAATCGTCCAGAAGTCATCGGAAAGATTTTCGTTCAGCAGGTAATCGTAGGGCATGCTGTAGTAACCGGCCTTACCCCAACCCTTTCCCCAACTATTGCGCACCCAAAACCGTTTTGACGCATCGCTGTAGCCGACGGCCAGCACCGCGTGGCCACCCACTTCTTTTTCTGCGGGGGCGGGCATGTTTAGTTTACCGGTTTCGGCAACCTCATCGCTTTCAAACGATTCGTACACCGTGAAGCCGAACACGAAAGGATAGCCATCGGCGAGACAGCTTTTCATTTGCTTAAGGTCGCGGCGCACGCGGTGATAGGACAGCACCTGGTGTTTCTGTGCTTCGATGTAACACGGATCGGGGGGCAGCTTCACAAATTTCCGGATGTCATAGGGCCACATTCTTTCGGGACACACGCCGTCTTTGTTCACCGTTTTCATGCCGTCGCGGATCATGGCGCCGGCGTCGGTGTTCACCGTGCCCTCGATCACGCGTTCGTTGTAGTAGATGAAGAGCCGCGAGGGTGTGAACGCCCGCATCTTGTTTGCCTTTCGGCGAAGCTCAAATTCATAGGCGGCACCAATGGCGTTGGCCGTACAACTTCCCAGCGCTCCCTGGTCATACACGGGTGGGCAGGAATTGCGCAGATCTTTTGATGAAGGCAACTTGCGCAGCAACCGGCTCGGTGCCGAATACATCAGGTCGCGCTGATCGGGAAGATCGGGAACCCAGCCAAATTGTTTTACATGTCTTTTTTTGGTTTGAGGTTTCATACGTTTTTGGGTTTTTTTTTGGGATTAGTCCTTATGGTATCGATGTCGTTCTAGGAATTGCCGTGTAAGCGAAAAGGTTGACATATCCGGGATGGGTTGTGTTTGCCTGTGGATCAAAACAAAGCCCATCTCTCTACCACTATTCATGAAGTGCTAGACAAGATGGGCTCCCTAAACTAATGTAGAAAAGCACGCACACTTTTCCTATCGGGCGCCGGTTAATTTCAGTCCAATTGCTGTAAAATCCCTGAGTGCATGGACCTGAAAACGATTAAAAATCAGGTCACTCCCGGAAAAGCCATGCGCTTTGTATTTCCAGTTTCCCCTTGAACAAAGCCCTGCAGCCGTTGTTGTTATCACGCGACAAATCACCAACCCCTTGCCGAACATGGTCAATGGCATCTGATGCGACGATCTTATGACACAGCAGGCCCGCCAACGTTTTACCATCCTTAAAAAGTCATTCCGGCTTATCGGCAATTCCAATCCCTTGTTGTTATCGGCCGCTACGGCCTTCTTCACCACGTTTGCCCTTGCGCCCATTCTGATCAATCTTAGCCATTTGCTAAATATTTTCTTCAACGAAGACATCATCCTTCCCAAGTTGTTTGCCAAGCTGACCACGGCTTTTGGGAAAAGGGCCACGCACAGTATTGAGCGCATCGTCGAAAATTTCTTGTCGTTGGAAACCAGTACCTGGGTGACGGTGGCTTTAGCGGTGTTTTTTTATTTTGTCGCCACCACCTGGCTCAGCGCCATCCGGCAATCGATTCACCAGTTGTGGAACATCCGGGAGAAACCCCATCAAAAACTTCGGTATCACATCAAAGAGCGCCTGATCGAAATTGGATTGATCCTACTCATCGGTGCGTTGTTCCTGATCACGGTAGGGATAGACTACGGACTCGTGGCCATTCGGGAAGCGTTCACCGGCGGTGTGCTACGCGTCTTGTTTTCCATCATAAATATTTTGTTATCCGTACTCATCATTTCCACGTGGCTCGCCTGTGTGTACCGGTTCATGCCCGAGGCTCACGTGGGTTGGCGGGTAGCGCTGGCGGGAGGGCTGTGCACGGGTGTCCTTTTTGTTTTAGGGCGTTATGGCATCACTAAAATCCTGGTAGAAGGAAAATTGGGTGAGCTCTTCGGACCGTCCAGCTCCATTGCCACGATATTGCTGTTCATCTTCTATTGTTCGTTCATTTTGTATTTCGGGGCTTCGTTCACCTATGAGTACGGCAATGCTACCGGTCACCCTATCCGCCCGGCGAAATTAGGGGAGAAATACAAAGAGGAAGTGGTAGAGACGGGTACTAAAAAGGCGCCTGTGCACTGATCTTTCAGGTCAAACAAAAAAATACAAAAACAAACCGGGCGGTGCCGGGTTAAAAGAAAACTCCCGTCAATCCCCATGCAGGTCAGATCTATATTCTTTGTTGTTGTCATGCTTTGCAGCGGCCGTTTGCTAGCCCAGGAGCGGGACACCCTTGAAAATTCAGTTGAACATCAAAAGTTTCTCACCCTGGTGAATGCCAACCGCGAGCAGAGTTATGTCACCTTTGGCAGTGGCATTGGCAACCTTGAACCCCTCATCTTTGAAGCACGGCTTTCGCCCAGCTATTTCTTTACGGGTCAAAAACGCAGTTGGGCCCTCATGCTAAACCCCCAGGTTCAAATTCGCATGCTCGATAAGAAGTCGCTGCCCATCCGAAACCCGAGCTACAAGGTGTACATCACCTATTATCACGACATCAGATTCTGGCAGACCAGTTTTCTGAAAAAAATCCTCTATACCAACGCTTTGTGGTATGCGGCCGTGGCCCATCACTCTAACGGGCAGGATGGCGCGTTCTACAGTTCCGACTCCACGCACACGCCAAACCTGGAGGATGGGAACTTTGCCACAAATTTTTTAGAGTTCGGAGTGTCGTCATATCACCTGGAAAAGTTGGGCAAGAAAAATTTCTCCATTCGCGAAATAAAATTGTGGGCGGAAATCCATCCACCAAAATGGTCGATCGAAGAAATGAACAGCAGTTACGGATTCTACCGGCTCTATGCCAAGGCCGGCTTTCTCGGTCCCATGCACAAGCGAAAAGACGACGCCGTGAACCGGTGGCTGCAACAATCGAGTGTTGAACTAAAGGTTGGGTGGATCATGGGAGAAATGAATGGCGCCAGCCCGCTTCAGGCTTCCCAGCGGCTTATCGTCGATATAACCTACAAATATTATCCAACGTGGTTTGACGAGATCGCCTTCTTCCTGCGATTTTACCGTGGCCAGGACTACTACAATATTTACTACATGAACGGCGAGCTCACGCAATTGAGTGTGGGGATCACATCCAACATTATGAACTTTCAGAAGGCGGTGAAATATTTGAAATAACGAATGTAGCCATCCCTGGGCAAGTGTGGATTTCTTACCCACTTGAAAATTGCCAATGGTCGTCGTGCGGCGAGCAAGTTGGCATTATCGTCCTGGCACGGATTTTTGGTTTACAACCGTGAATTTGAAAAGATCGGTCATGGCTTTGCTGTCCAAAGCTTCCGCGGAGGAGGACAATGCGATGATTGTCATTAAAAGTCACTTCTGTTCACCTTAAACCCTGCAGTCATGAGTCCTTTCACTTTATTTCACATCAACACGACAACGCTCAACATTCACAGCGCCGCTTTCACTCATAATGGATACATACCCGCAAAATACACATGCGATGGCGCTGGGATCAATCCGCCACTGACACTCGGCGACATACCCGAGAATGTACAAACCCTGGCGCTCATCGTCGAAGACCCCGATGCACCCCACGGTACGTTCGATCACTGGCTGTTGTGGAACATTGCGCCCACGAACACGATCGAAGAGAACAGCGTCCCCGGCGAAGAAGGATTGAACAGTAAACAGAAAATCGGCTACACTGGACCCTGTCCGCCGCAGGGTGCGCACCACTATCACTTCAGGCTATTTGCCCTCGACACCATCCTCGATCTGCCCGGCGGCGTGGATAAGCATACGCTGCTAAAAGCTATGGACGGCCACGTGATCGGCACGGGCGAATTGATTGGTTTGTATAAACGACAATAATGTAAAATCAAAACTTTTAAAATTATGCCTTGGACAAAATCAGATTATCCCGATTCGATGAAGAACCTCCCGGAAGCCGTGCGCGACAAAGCGATCGACATCGCCAACGCCCTGCTGGAGGAGAAACACATGGACGACGGCATCGCCATTGCCACGGCCATTAGCCGTGCGAAAGACTGGGCTGCCAATCGCGACCAGGAGACCGAACGTCCCGAAGCGTCAAAGATCACCGACGTGAAGCAACACGGTGAAGACCGCTACGTGGTGCCCCACGAAAAAGAATGGGCCATCAAAGTGGAAGGTGAAGGAAAAGTGGAGAAGGTGTTCCACACCAAAAAAGATGCCGTGCGCCAGGCACGTCGTGAGGCGCGTTCCGTGAACGGTTCGCTCACCATTCAACAAAAGAATGGCAGGGTGGAAAAACGGATCTCGTATAATCCCCGGAAAACGGCCGTGAAGCAAAGTTGACTTATCAGACCGAATGCAAATCGCTAAGAGGCTGGCTCATAGGAGCCGCCTCTTTTTTTAGCGTTCAACGTCCTTGCGAAACGACAGTCCTTCAGTCGCGAGCGCTGTGCGTAACTTGGGCAGACTGCTGGGACCCATGCCATGCAGCATCAGTATTTCCCGCTCGCTTTGCAACGAGAGTTGTTTGAGTGTGCTTATACCCGCGTTTTCAAGAGCACGACGCGCCGGGGCACCGAGCAGGGCAAGAAAGCCGCTGTCCGGTTTGCGTTCTTGTTCGCAAACCGGACAGGTTGGACAATCGCTGCTTTTGTAGTAGGTGTGACCTTGTTTACAAACCCGCAGGTTCTTCTTCGAAGGCGACATTATTAGGCGTTGGCTTCGGAATATTTTTTAAAGTTGTCGAGAATGGCCTGCCAGCCGCCACGTTGCATCTCAACAGGGTTGACACTTTCGGGTTCGAAGGTTTCTGTGATCAGCGTCTCGGCGCCTCTTGATCCAAAGATTATTTTCACTTTGCGGCCATCGGCAATGGTATACTCTACTACTTTATGGGGAACCACGTTGGTGTAGGTGCCTTCGAAATCGAAACTGAAGCTGCCGTCTTTGGCGGCCATGGTGGTTAAGAATTTACCACCGGTGCGCAGATCATTTTCGGCTTTGGGTGCGTGCCAGTCGTCGGATGCCGCGCACCATTTTGTGATGTGTTTCGGTTCGAACCAATGCTCCCACACTTTTTCTACAGGTACTTTTACCAATGCTTCTACGGTGATCTGGGTTTTTGTTGCAGTTTCCATGATTATGTTTTGTTTTTGGTTTTGTTTGCGTTTTATGATACAAACATAACGCACAGAAACTGCCCCGGGGTTGGCAAAAAGCGACTTTTTAGCGGGCCGATTGCGACAATACGATTCCTTTTGCTTGGCCGTTTATAACAAGCTCGACGGACTATAGCCATACAAATTCTTAAACGCAGTAGAGAAGTGTGATATATTTTCAAAACCCACTTCATGATAAACATCCGTCGGTCGCTGATTTTTTTGAGCGATCAGAAAATGGGCTTGTTCCAATCTTTTTTTCAGCAGCCACTTTTCGGGAGAGGAACCAAATATCTTTTGGAAGTCGCGCTTGAAGGTGGCCAAACTCCGGCCGGTGAGCGTGGCGAATTGCTTTAGCGAAACATGATAGGTGAAATTCTGGTTCATGAACGCCTCCAGGTCTATTTTGAATGGTTCGGTGAAATCGAATAAAAAATTCTTCAGTTTCGGGTCCCGTCGCAGCAGGAGTTCGATCGCCTCCTTGGTTTTCAACTCGGCCAATGCAGGCGAAAGTTGGTCGGGTTGGTCGAAGTAAGGCAACAAGGAATCGAAATAACTTTTCAGGAATGGGTCGTGCGACAAGTTGATCATCGTTTCTCCGGTGTAGCGGCCGGGGGCATGAAGATTGTGTTCGGCGCTGTAGCGTTTGAGCGCGTGCTGATCCAAAAAAATGTTGATCGACTTGAACGGCGCACCGTCCGCACCCGGAGCCTTAACGGTTTTGGTGAGCTGATTTTTGCGGATGAGACCGATCGTGCCCTCTCCGAAAATCTGCATGCCTTGATTGGTATAGAAGTGCGATTCACCCGTCACCACATAGCCCAGCGCATGCTCGACCACCAACTGCTCGTTGCTTCTTTTTTTGTGCTCGACGCACGAATAGAGAATATTTTGCTGAAGCCGATGTATCATAGACCTTCGCCAAGTTACTTAATTTGACTCATGATCATTTTATCCATCATGCGATCGGACAGCAGTTTCCGCGCAATGACCGCCGGCTTGGCCAGGTAGCCACCCACATAACGCGCCTTGGGCCGTTTGGCTTCGATCGCCTTTCGGATCAGTTCGGCAATGACGATGGGCTCGGGGTTTTTCTCTTCCGTGGCTTTGAAAGCATCGGCAAATTTATCGGCGAGCGGTTTGTAGGCCGTGTGCCCTGAAACTTTCACAAGACTGTCGAACGCAATCCGGCCCCATTCCGATTTCACACCACCGGGTTCGATGAGGATCACATCGATGCCGAACGGTTTCACCTCGTTACGCAAGGTGTCGCTGAGTCCTTCGAGGGCAAACTTGCTGGCATGATACCACCCTCCCAGCGGGGTGGCGATCTTGCCGCCGATGGAAGAAATGTTCACGATCTTGCCGCTCTGCTGCTCGCGCATGTGGGGCAATACCAACTGGATGAGGCGTGCGGCGCCAAACAAGTTCACATCGAGTTGATACCGCGCGTCTTTTAGCGACACATCCTCCACGGCGCCATAGGATCCAAAGCCCGCGTTGTTGATGAGCACATCGATGCGTCCTTCGCTGGCGATGACCTGGCGCACGCCGTCGGACATGGACGCGTCGTCGGTCACATCCATGGCGAGAAGCTTCACGCCGTAGGCCCGGAGGTCGCTCATTTTGTCTACACGTCGGGCCGCGCCGTATACCGTGTAGCTGTGTTGCGCTAAAAATTTGGCGGTCTCTTTGCCCATTCCGGCAGACGCACCCGTGATGATGACTATTTTCTTCATGATCTTTTTATTTTATTTCTAAAATTTGAGTTGTCTTATTTCTTCGAGGTACTGGCGGTTGCGCTTCATCGAGAACAGTTCTGCGCCTATACCGATGAGGCCAAACAAGAACAGTCCAAGCCCTACGCCCCTCAGCAATTGCTTTTGCGCCAATGTGAATAAAGCTATACCCGTGGCGGTCGCCATCGAGAATATTACCAATCCCCCGATATAGGCCGTGGCCATTACTTTTTCCATGCGGCTCACTTCAGACCGCTGCAGGTCGGTGTTGCTCACGACGGGCATTTCTTTTGTTTGGATGATCCGGCGGTTGTTATGGACCACGGTGACGATGGTGGCCACAACGATGAGCGCACCCGTGCTCAACAGTGCATGTCCCAGTCCCCTTTGCAAACTCGCGCTGCCGGCAGCGTGCCATAACCATACTGCAGCAGCAATAAAGACAACGCCCAGGACGATACCCCAGATAGCCCCCTGTTTTTCGCTTGCATAATATTGAAGGATATATTCTTTCATGACCATCCGATTTGATACTTCAAAAGTCGGCGGCCATGGATTATTATTGTTTTGCCACCAGCTCAAAGTATTTTTCCCACCGGCTCATGCGTTGTGTCACCCCGTGGGTAGGGTCATTCCGAAATTTTAAATCCAGTTTTGCAGCTTTCACGCATCTTATTACCTTTGCCACCGTTAAAGTTGAATACTTAACACCATGATCACGAATCGCACATATCAAAACGAAACTGTAGGCAAGGCTTTTATCAAAGCCGTTCTTGCCAGCAGCCACATCGTCTTTATAGTAGACGGGGAGGCCAGCATGTTTCCGGATGAAAGAGGATAGTGATATGGGTTATACCTATATATAAAAAGAGCCTCTCCCATCCGGAGGGGCTTTTTTATTGTCTCCCCGCTTATTTTTCCTTAAACACACATCATTAAAAAGCTTTATGACGCTGTCATTGAAATTATTAATCATCGAAATATCACCCTGTCAGAGACATAGGTAGCGGCCACGTCATGTGCATGCGAAGCCTCTCATCTCTGATGGGAGGCTTTTTTTATGATGTGAAATCAACGCATTAATTATTCTTTACTGTACTACAAAATGAAAACGAACAGACAAATACGAAATATAGGTATCATGGCCCACGTCGATGCGGGCAAGACCACGGTCACCGAGCGCATGCTTTATTATACCGGCATGATCCACAAAATGGGAAGCGTCGATGACGGAAACACAACGATGGACACCGATCCACAGGAAGCAAAACGCGGCATCACCATTTCCTCGGCGGCCATCACCACCTATTGGGAAAGGAACAACAATTCGTACCAGGTCAACCTGATCGATACGCCCGGCCACGTTGACTTCACGGCGGAAGTAGAACGCTCGCTGCGCGTACTCGACGGCGCCGTGGCGGTGTTCTGCGCCCGGTCGGGTGTTCAACCCCAATCGGAAACTGTGTGGCACCAGGCCGACAAGTATGGCGTGCCGCGCATTGTCATGGTAAACAAGATGGACCGGCAAGGTGCGGACTTCATCCGGGTCGTAAACGAGATCCGTGAGAAGTTCCACGCGGTGGCGGTACCGATACAACTGCCCCTGGGTGCGGAGGATTCTTTTAGCGGTGTGATCGATCTCATCGGTTGGAGAGCCTTGCAATGGAACAATGCCGATGGGAAATCTTTTGAAGTGACCGACATTCCCGCAACGATGCTGGACTTGGCTGGCCATTGGAGGCAAAATATGCTGGAGCAATTAGCCCTCGTGGATGAAACGATCTTCTCAAAGTTCACCGCTTCATTGCCCGTGAGCGAAGACGAGATCAAGACAGCTTTGCGAAACGCTACCCTGTCGTTGCAGGTGACGCCGGTGTTGTGTGGTGCGGCCTTCCGCAACAAGGGTGTGCAACCTTTGCTGGACGCTATCGTGGATTATCTTCCTGCTCCGGCGGACGTTGCCACGATAACCGGAACGGATCCTGAAAATGGTCTTGCCATGGAACGGAAGACGGGCCTGGACGCACCCTTGACAGCCCTTGTGTTCAAGGTCATTGCCGACGACTATGTAGGAAAACTCGTGTTGGTGCGGGTGTATTCCGGTCATTTGGAAAGCGGACAACAAGTTCTTAACAGCCGCACCGGCAAAAAGATGCGCATGAGCCGTTTGCTGAGAGTTCTTTCCGACAGGTTCGAACCCGTAGAAACCCTTCAGGCCGGCGACATCGGCGCATTGGTGGGGTTGAAGGACGCCCGTACAGGCGATACGCTGTCTGATCCTTTACATCCCATGCAACTGGAGCGCATGGATTTTCCTGCCCCGGTGATTGGCTTTGCCATTGAAGCAAAGTCGACGGCCGATTCGGGTAAACTGGGTGAAGCGTTGTCGAAGGTGGTGGAAGAAGATCCGACGTTGAGCGTCGAGGTTGATCCGCAATCGGGACAAACCGTGTTGAAGGGCATGGGCGAACTCCACCTGGAAGTCGTGCTGGAGAAGCTGGCGTCGCGCTATGATGTGATGGTGAACAAAGGTGAACCGCGCATTGCCTATCGCGAAATGCTGACACAACCCGTTGTGCATCGCGAAGTGTTCAAGAAACAAAATGGCGGCAGTGGCAACTTTGCCGAAATCCATTTTGAATTGATCCCTACCGCAGACGGTGCGTCGGGCTTGGAGTTTGTGAACGATGTGAAAGGCGGGGCCATTCCACGCGAATTTATTTCTTCGGTGAAGAAAGGTTTCGAAGAGGGCATGCGCAACGGCGTGTTGGCCGGCTACCCGGTCGAGGCCATGAAGGTGCGACTGTTCGACGGCGCGATCCACCAGAAGGATTCGCACGCGCAGGACTTTGAAATGGCCGCGTTGCTGGGTTTTCGGGAAGCCGCCAGAAAAGCGTCTCCCCAACTGCTTGAGCCGCTCATGCGCGTGGACGTGCTGACACCGGAAGCCTACACCGGCGCGGTAACGGGCGACCTGAACCGGCGACGGGCGATCATCCGTGGAATCCATGCCAAGGCAAGTGTTCAATGGATCGATGCGGAAGTCCCGCTGTCTGACCTGTTCGGCTACGTCACGGCGCTGCGAACCCTTTCCTCCGGAAGGGCATCCGCCTCCCTGACGCTGAGCCGGTATCAACCGGTGCCGGGCAACATCGCCGGGAAGATCCTGGCAAAGGAAATGTGATCCTGAATTAACAGGCCTTCGAGAGAGGGCCTGTTTTTTTATTGCGTCGCCATTCAAGACGCTTTTCAAATCAATGATTTTTTACAATTTCTCGCATCGCGTCAGGAATAATTTTACAATAAAAAAAATGAAAACGATTCGAATCGCCGCGATCGCGATGGCCTTGTTCACCTGCCTTCCCGTTTTCGCGCAACAACCTTCATCCACTGCCACTAAGACTTCAAAAACAAAAACTATGAAACAGATCTTCATCGACAAATTCGTAATTCCTGAAAATGCAAAAGCAGAATTCTTTCAACGCATGACCTATAACCGCACCTTCCTGAAAAAGCAACCTGGGTTTATCAGCGACGCGGCCTATGAACGCAACGATGAGCACGGAAACCTGGTTGTGGTCACAGTTGCCATTTGGGAAAGTGAGGACGCCATCGCCAAGGCGAAAGCCGCGGTGCAGGAAGAGTACAAGCGCATCGGGTTTAATATGCCCGCCATGCTAGAGCGCCTAAAGATCACGATCGAACGGGCCACGTACCACGAAATGGGAGAGTAAATAAAAATGGAATACCCCGGACATGCGCACGCAGCCCGGGGTATTCACTATAATATTGTTGTGTTAGATTTTAAATTGAAAGTATGAATCCCCCTGTCCTGCGAAAGCGGGACTTTCTTTTTTAGACCTGTCGCCAAAAAATCCACTAAAATATTTGCGTAACCGAAAGGTTTCATTATGTTTGTAACCGATCGGTTACAAATAAAAAAATCATGCGCAGAGACGTATTTCAGGCCATTGCGGACCCCACGCGGCGGCAGATCATCAACATGATCGCCCACAAGCATTTGAACATCGATGCGGTGGCCGAAAATTTTGATGTGAGCCGCCCGGCGATTTCAAAGCACATCAAGATCCTTACGGAGTGCGGGCTGGTGGTGATCCGTCAGCAGGGACGCGAACGCTTCTGTGAAGCGCGCCTGGAAAAACTGAACGAGGTGTCGGATTGGGTAGAGCAGTACCGGAAATTCTGGAACACGAGACTGGATGCACTGGAAAGCTATCTCACCGAACTACAAGCCAAAAAAACGAAGCGAACGCGAAAGAAATGACGGGTCGCCGCGGTTTAAAAAAGATACAGGACTCATAATCTTCATTCAAATAAAAAACTCATGGCACAAAAAAATGAACTCATCCACGAGCCTGTGAAGAACGAGCTCGTGATCACGCGGCTCATTGCTGCCCCGCGTGCATTGACCTTCAAAGCGTGGACCGACCCCAAACATCTCGCACAATGGTGGGGCCCCAAAGGCTTTAGTGCTCCAGTTTGCCGGATGGACCCGCGCCCTGGTGGCGCCATTTATATTGAGATGCGCGGCCCCGATGGCGTGCAGTTTCCCATTCAGGGCACCGTGCGCGAAGTGGTGGTACCCGAAAAGTTTGTGTTCGTCACCACCGGCTTCGAAGATGCGCAAGGCATTCCACAAATAGAGATCCTCAACATCGTGACCTTTGCCGAAGAGCAGGGCAAAACCCGGCTCACCCTTCGTTCGTCCGTGATCCGCGCCACGCCAGAAATGGCCGAATCTGTCGCCGGCATGGAACAAGGCTGGACACAAAGCCTCGAACGTTTCGTCAACCTTGTCCCAGGTCTGCTGGCACCCGTGGTTTGCGAGCGCACTTTCAATGCTCCGATCGCCACGGTGTGGAAGGCCATCACGAATGTGAACGACATGAAGCAATGGTATTTCGATATCACCGAGTTCAAACCCGAGGTTGGCTTCACGTTTGAATTTGCGGCCGGTCCCCCCGAAAAAACTTACCTGCACCGTTGCAAAGTTGTGGAAGTCGTGCCCGGCAAAAAGCTGTGCTATAGCTGGGAGTATCCCGGCAACGAAGGCTTGTCGTACGTGACGTTCGAGTTGTTTGACGAGAGCGGTAAGACCAAACTGAAGCTCACACACGAAGGCGTGGAGACGTTCCCGTCAAACGAAAATCCGGACTTCGCCAGATCGAGCTTTGCGGGAGGATGGAACGAGATCATCAATACCCTGTTGAAAAACTTTTTGGAACCCGCATCCTGATGTCATGACCCGGACGCACGTCGGTGATGCAAGCAAAAAAATAGAACCATGCATACGATAATGTCACTACAGAAAAGCGTTGAGGTTTTCAAAACCAACGTAAACGAGAGCGCACACGCGCGGCAGCTGGTAGCCTTGCTGCAACAACACTTCCCCGGCAGCCGCATCAATTTCGATCTCGACGACTGCGATAAAGTGTTGCGGGTGGAGGGGCACAACCTGCTGGCGGGGAAGGTGATGGCCCTTATGCAGGAAAAAGGATTTCATTGCCGGATCCTCGAATAATCACTCTTCCTTTAGATTTATAGGGGCTGCTCAAGTTTTTGAGCAGCCCTTTTGCTTTATGTTGCTGTTCTTCACCGGGGGATTATTTTACAGGTCGCCGTTGTACTCCAATGGTATTTCCAAATAAAATAAATTTTGCTATTTTTAATTTCCACCCTAAACCAATCCCCGTTTTGGAAACCTCATCCGTTGACTCGTCTGCTGAAACGTTGGCTTGCGAAAATTGTCAAGCCGTTAATTCAGCCACCCAGAAATTTTGTTCACAATGCAGTTTCCCCATCGGGGGAACGAAAAACGAACAGATCGCATTCAGGAGCAACATCGCCGTCAGGACACGCATGTTGAAAGAGTCTGAGCGACATGTTAGCATCTGCAAAAAATTGCTGTATTTCCTGGCGGGGATAAACCTCCTCCTGGGGCTTTATTTCGGTTTTGCTGCGGACGATTTTCCTTCGATGATCTCCAGCATTTGTGTGGCGCTGCTCTTTCTCATTCTGACGGCGTGGGCCGATCGCAATCCTTTTGGCGCGATCCTGACGGCCTTCATTGTTTACCTTACGCTTAATGTGGTGAACATTATTGACAATCCGGCTTTGTTGTCTCGCGGGATACCCTCCAAAATAATCTGCACTGTTTTGTTTGTCGGCGGCATCCGATCGGCCCGGCAGGTCACATTGCAACGCGAAGCGCTGGAGAAACTAAAGGCCCCCGGCATTGGAAACCGCTGAACCTCTTCCAGGGTCTATGCCGGCTTGCCCAAAATGCCAAGGCCTCATTCAAGAAACGGACGCCTTCTGCGGACACTGCGGCAATCCGCTGGCCGCCACCGACCCGGATCGACGAGAAGACGTGTTCGACGTTCTCACACCCACGCTGGCCTACTACTTTATTACCCTCTTGCTGCTGGGCATCTACAAGCTCACCTCTGTTTTCCCCGAGGGATTCGAGGGTATCATCGTCATCACGGCGATTGACGTGGCCATCGTGATCGCCTTCTGGGGAAACTATTTTCAATCGCTACGGCCGCTGTTTTCTTTGCGGGGTTTGAGTTTGAAAGTGATGGCGTTCACCATCGTGGGTGCGATGGTGGGAAGTGTTGTAGTATCGGTCGTGGCTAAGTGGATCAATCTTTCTATTCAGGATGACGTGTTCTACAGCACGTACATGTTCCAGGATACCGCATATCCTTTCTTATTCTCCACACTGTTTATCGCCGTGCAACCCGCCATTTTTGAGGAGGTCGCTTTCCGGGGATTTTTGTTTGACAATCTTCTCAAGGTTACGCCCGGGAAAAGCACCGTCTATGTCACCGGTTTTGTTTTTGCCATCATCCACCTGAACATCATCAGCCTGCTGTGGCTTGTGCCACTGGGATTGGCACTGGGTTTTTTAAGAGGCAGGTATAATACACTTTGGTACGGCATGGTCGCACATTTCACCTATAATTTTTCGCTCACGGTCTTTGAGTTTCTCAGCTGGTTTTGATCCGTTGGGCTATAAACTTTACTAACCGCCGTTTTTCTTTTCTCCATTTTGTAGCACTCTAATTTTCGTGTATCTAAACACATTTCCCGGGTCGGCACCTTTTGTTGGCTTAAAACCCTTTGGATAACCCTTTGTCCGGACAACCCGTCCGGTTACTTCAACTATAACGGGAAGATGCTCCCCATCAAATAGGGTGTCTACTCTCATTAAGTTGTCGTTGGACGGCTCCAAATAATAATAATCTTTGTTCTCTTTTTCCGCGTCTTCACTCCACTGTGCACACGTGCAGGAAATGACATTGTAATACAGTGTCAACGTTTTCTCCGGTTGTTTTTGGGTAATCCTTTTGTCAACATCACGTTTTGAGTGTGCCAAACAAAACGTAAAAATTAGCAGTATAAAAAACAGGGATTTCATTTTTATAGTGTTTATATAAATGGCTACTAAACGCTTGACTTCAATCACTACTTCATGAGCGCATTGGAAGATGCCTTTCTATTCGTGATTCCCGGTTTAAGTTCCGGTGTACTTGGAAAGATCAAGTCACCCTAAAATAAGGAATCCCAAAACAATTGCAAAGCTCCCTAACGCTCAAGATCGTTGACCTTGAGCGTCCCCGGCTCAATTATTTTACTACAAAGCAGCATGAATACACCCTAATTCGTTCGCCTATTGTACGAATGCGAACAACCCACCATAAAAAAACCGCCTCCCCACAAGCGCAAAGCCCATTTACAATCCTGGCACACATTTTAATACTACGGATAGGAATTAATTATTGCCGCATGAAAAAATTCCAGCTGGGCGAGTTCGAAGAAGTGGTATTGCTCACCGTAGGCGTGTTGTACCCCGATGCCTATGGAGTATCTGTCAAAAAAGAAATCGAAGAACGCCTTTCGCGGAAGGTGAGTGTGGGCGCGCTGCAATCGGCGCTCAAGCGTTTGGAAGACAAAGGCTACCTGAAGTCGTCGGAAGGGGAGGCCACGCAGGAGCGCGCCGGCCGGCCGAAACGCTACTTCACCATCACGGCCCTGGGGCGCAAAGCCATGGAATACACCAAGCGCACGCGTGACGAACTGTGGGCCGACATTCCCAAGATCGCCTTGCATCCGAAAATGACCGGCATATGAAGGCGCAAGAGCCTCATCCCCCGCGTTTCTTGCTGAAGTTCTTCCGATGGTTCTGCCACCCGGAATTGCAAAAATATATAGAGGGCGATCTGCTTGAACTTTACAGTGAACGGCTAACAAAGGGCAGCAAACGCAAGGCCGACTGGGGCATGGCGGGAGATGTGCTATTGTTGTTGCGCCCGTCCATGATTCGTCCTGTACAAAGTGTTGACTACATAAACCCGCATGATATGTTTAGAAATTATTTCAAAGTAGGGATACGGAATATTCTCAAGTACAAAGTATTCTCGTTCATCAACGTGTTTGGACTTGCCGTGGCCATGTCGCTTTGCATGCTCATCATTCTCATGCTGGCCGATCAGCATCGCTACGATGCCTTTCATGAAAAGAAAGCCCGCATCTATCGCATTCTCACCGACTATGAAGGTTCACGCCAGGCCTATGCTACGTCGCCTTACCCGCTAGCCGCGGCATTGAAGACAGAGTATACCGTCGCCGAAGATGCCGTGACGCTCATGCCGGGTGTTGGCGGCGACGCCTCCTATCAACAGCGCGTCGCTACCATGCGCGGCTATTTTGCCGATCCCTCCTTCTTTCATGTGTTCAGCTTCGACCTGGTGCAAGGCGACAAGAAGACGGCCTTGACAGCTCCCTATTCGGTGATCATCAGCAAGACACTCGCCAACCAACTTTTTGAACATGAGAATCCATTGGGCAAAGTGATCGACTTTTCCGACCGGCAACTTCCTTTTCCGCTGGAATATGATGGCCTCGGCGCACCTCCTGTGAACTGGGGAAGTTTTACGGTGACCGGTGTGATGGATGAAGGAGCCTACAAATCACACCTCGCGTTCGATGCGCTGGTGTCCACTTCCACGCGCCAGGCGTTGATCAATGAAAAGAAAGCCGAAGACCTCAGCAACAACTGGGAATGGTTTTATCGCGCGTACACCTACGCCTTAGTCCGACCGGATAAAAACGAGTACGATCTGAATACGGCCCTTGCCGATCTGGTGGCCCATAAATATGCCAACCTGAAATTCGACCAGGTGAAAGGATTCAACTTAACCGGTCAGGCGTTGACCGATATCCAGACCAACCTCCAGGGCAACGACGTCAACAACCGGTTACCGCGCATCGGCTATTATTTTCTTTCCATCCTTGCCGCCATTGTGATGGTACTGGCTTGTCTGAACTACACCAACCTGTCGACCGCGCGGGCGTTGACGCGGGCCAAGGAAATTGGCGTGCGCAAAGTGACGGGAGCGAATCGCACGGCGCTTGTTTTTCAATTTGTCAGTGAATCGATCATCACGTCGTTGCTGGCGCTGGGCATGGCCGTGATGCTGCTCCTTTTTATTGCACCGGCGTTCAAAGGACTTTGGGTGAACCAATATTTGAATTTTGAGTTGCCTTCCTCCTTCGAAGTGTATGGGATCTTTATTGGGTTTGCGATGGTCATAGGCATCGTGGCGGGTCTGTATCCGGCGTTTCACTTATCGTTGTATCAACCCATCAAGGCGTTGAAGAACCTCGGTCGTTCGGGTACAGGGAAATTGGGGTTGAGAAAGGCGTTGAGTGTATCTCAGTTTGTGACCTCGTTGTTTTTTATCACCACCGCCATCCTCATCTATCAACAATTCAAACATTATCTTGAATTCGACTACGGGTTTACGTCAAAAAATATTGTCAACGTCCAACTTCAGGGACACGACTACCGGAAAATCGCGAACGCGATGAGCACGGTGCCCGGCGTGTCGACCATCTCTGCCACCGATCTCATCCCCGCCGGAAACACCAACAACAATTGTGATCTCCGGAAGGTGAACACCACCGGCGACTATTTCACGATGGGCAAGCTGACGACCGATGAAAATTTCATCACCAACCTGGATCTGAAGATCATTGCCGGAAAAAATCTGCCAGTGGTCAGCGATTCTTCTTCGCGTTTTATTGTGGTGAATGACGCAGCCGTAAAAAAACTGGGTTATGCACACCCGGCCGACATTCTCGGCGAGGTGTTTGAGGCCAAGGGCGGCGGCGAGCTTTTGGAAGTGGTGGGGGTTGTAAAAGATTTCCGGTACAAGCTTTTGATCAACCAGGACGAGATCGAGCCGCTGGTCATTCAAAACATTCCTTCGAGCTTTGCTTTCCTGAATATCAAGATCGAATCGCCTAACCTGATGGCTACTGTGGGAAAGATGGAACAAACGTGGAAACGCGTCGACGCTGTGCATCCGTTCCGTTATCAATTTTATGATCAACAACTGGCATCCATGCACCAGGGGGTCTTTGACCTGGTGTCGATATTGGGTTTCATTGCCTTCCTGGCCATCACTATTGCGTGCCTGGGATTGCTGGGCATGGCCACCTATGCTTCGGAACGGCGCACGAAAGAGGTGGGTATTCGCAAGGTGTTGGGCGCCGAAGATGCCAGCATCGCCCTGCTGCTGTCGAAGGAATTTATGTGGATGATCGGGCTCTCCATCGCGATTGGCGCACCGCTCAGTTACTTTGTGAACAACCTGTGGCTGCAAAGCCTGCCCAACCGGGTCGAGTTTGGGATGGGTATTTTGACGCTGGGGGTCGCCATTTTGCTGGCCTTGGGCCTGGTCACCATTGGGTCACAAACCTGGCGCGCGTCCCGTGCCAAACCAGTAGATGCCTTGAAGGTGGAATGATGGGAACCACCAGGCACCGGGCGTTGTTAAAAGGGCATCACTGAATAATAGGTGTTATGGCAAAAGGTAGCTTTGCAGATTTGATTGGCAGCGAAAAACCCACGGTGGTGGATTTTTCGGCCGAATGGTGTGGCCCCTGTAAAATGATGGCGCCCATCCTGGAAGATTTGAAATCCAAGATCGGCGACACGGCCCGCATCATCAAGATCGACATCGACAAAAATCCTCAAGCCGCTGCGGCCTACCACGTGCAAAGTGTGCCCACCCTGATCGTCTTCAAAAACGGAAATCCCGTATGGCGTCAGTCGGGCGTTGTGCCTACCGAGTACCTGAAGCGTGTGATTGACCAGCATTTATAAATCGACCTAATTCAGCGTTTCCTCGCTCCCGCCCGTTGTGCCCGGCAGGCATAGGCTGAGCCAGAAGTAGCCACCCAATCCCGCCATCACCGACGCGATCATGATGGCGATTTTTGAAGGATCGATGAAGGCCGGATCATTGAAAGCAAGCAACGTAACAAAAATGGACATCGTAAAACCGATGCCCCCGAGCAGGCCCACTCCAAAAATATGGTTCCACCTCAGATCGCCCGGCAGATTCGAGAGTTTCAATTTAGTGGCCAGGAAAGAAAACAGGAAAATGCCGATGGGCTTGCCCAGCACCAGTCCCAACAAAATGCCCGTGCTATTGGGAATCAACAATCCTTGAAACCAATCAGTTGGAATGACCACACAGGTGTTGGCCAACGCGAACAGGGGAAGGATCATGAAAGCAACCGGGCGGTGCAGCCATTGCTGCAGAATGTAGGACGTGGATTTTTCGTCGCCATTGCCAAAGGGGATGGCAAACGCCAGCAACACGCCCGATATGGTGGCGTGAATTCCGGAGTGCAGCATGAAGTACCACATCACCACGCCGCCCACCAGGTAGGGAATGAGATTCCTTACCTTGATGCGGTTCAATATCAGAAGCACTCCGAACGCCGACAGCGCGATGAGCAAGTTGGTCCACGCCAATGAATCGGTATAAAAAAAAGCGATCACCAAAATAGCGCCGAGGTCATCGATAACGGCAAGGGCTGTAAGAAAAACCTTGAGCGAAGCCGGCACGCGATTTCCCAGCAGCGAGAGTGCCGCCAGGGCAAAAGCAATGTCGGTGGCCATGGGAATTCCGGCGCCGCCTTGTGTGGTGGTTCCTCCATTGAATAGAAAATGGATACCGGCGGGCACAAGCATCCCACCTAAAGCTGCAATAACCGGCAACAAAGCGAGCTTCACGTTGGAGAGTTCGCCGATGTACACCTCACGCTCGAGTTCAAGTCCTACCAGCAAGAAAAAAATCGTCATCAGGCCGTCGTTGATCCAGTATTCCACCGGGTGACCACCGAGCGTATATTCCCAGATCTGCAGATAAGACCCGTGCAAAAAAGAATTGGTGAGCAGCAGTGATACAATTGTGCAACCCATCAGCACCATGCCACTGGCTTTTTCGCTGTGGAAGAAATCGTTGAACAGTTTTGTGATCTTCAGATCCTGTACGGCCATGTTGCGTTGAACGGTTAGGTTTCTGTTCTGTCGTTATGATAATGTTCAGGCACGTTGGTTTTGTCTCTCCAATACCACATCAACAAAAATCCGATGATGGCTCCGCCGACGTGAGCAAAGTGGGCGACTCCTCCTCCAAAAATGGAGACTCCGGTAACACCTGAAAATAAATCCAGCAGGATCAACGCCGGAATGAAAAACTTGGCGGCTATGGGCACGGGGAAAAAGATAAGGGCAAGCTTGGCATTGGGATAGGTCATTCCAAAGGCAACCAGCACACCGTAAATAGCACCGGAAGCACCCACGGCAGGCGTGTTGAACAAATGGACCAAAGTCTCCAATTTTTCTTTCGGGAATGCCGACATCGCTTCGATGACACGGCCCGTTCTTAACAAATTCTGAATATCCGCTACAGAAATCCCCGCGGCAAGCAGCTCATCATAGATTGTATTGAATTGGTAGTAGTTCACAAAAGTGTAAATCAATGCAGCCCCGATACCAGAAACAAAATAAAAGAACAGGAAACGTTTCCCTCCCCACAATTCGAGCAGCGGTGTGCCAAAGGCCCACAGGCCATACATATTAAAGAGTATATGCGTCACCCCCCCATGCATAAACATGTTGGTCACCAGCTGCCAATAGCGGAAGTGCTCATTCTTCGGATAATACAAACCCAATGTTTCAACCATCAGGTCGGCCATGCCCGGGCCGAAAGCGGTGATCGCAAAGACGATCACGTTTGCGACAATCAATCCAACAATGACATTAAAAGATCTATTCGCGGGTTCCATAAGGCGTAAATGTCCAAAAGATACCAAAAATTCAATGGATATTCGTTGATGTCCCGGGGGTTGCCATGATGCCATCACAACGTCATGGGTATTGGCGCTGTACGCTAAGCTCGTGTAGAAAAATTTAAGCCAGCCACCATTGTAAAATTGCAACACACTTTTCTACCTTCGAAACCGAACGCGTCGTCTCGTCAGCCACAACGTTTCGACTGCCGGTTTCAAACAAAAACAACTCTCATGACATCAGAAGAAAAAAAGAAAGCATTCCAACAACTGAACATCAAAGAAGGCAACCGGATTATTTTAACGATCGATGGTGGCGGAATGCGGGGGATCTTTACCCTTCAGCTTCTCAAAAAACTCGAAGAACTCGCCGGCGGACCCATTTATGAATGGTGCGACATGGTCGCGGGCACGTCTACGGGTGCCATCATTGCCGGTCTCATCGCTACGAGGCGAACGGCTGCGCAAATTGAAGAGCTTTACAAACAACTGGTGGGGCGCGTATTTACAAAACGCGGAACGCTCGCCAATCGATTCTACAACCCACCCGCCTTTGACAAGAAAAACTATCGGCGACTTTTAAAAGAGACCGTAGGCGATGTGACACTGGCCGACCTAAGCCGGACCACAGGGTTGGACATGCTCTTCACTTCAAAGGATATGGCTGCCGGCGAAGAAACCTTTTTCACTTGCTTTGACAACGACGGCATAAAAGGCACCTACAAAGACGCGTTGCTGCGGGGCGTGCTGGAAGCTACCATGTCGGCGCCTACGTACTTTGCGCCGTTCGAACGTTTTGTGGATGGCGGCACCACCACTTTCAACAATCCCTCCGGAGCAGCTGTGCTGGAGGCCTTGTATTACAGCGGCGTGGGAAAATACAAACCCGACGCGCTCACCGTCTTTAGCTTTGGCACGGCCAGTGTCTACCGGTTTTTCGAACCTAAAGAAATACAAAACCCAAAAGGACTGGATGCTTTGTTCTGGTTGAATTATGTGATGGGCGAATCATCGAAAGATGCCAGTGAAATGCAGGTCGATATGCTGCGCAGCGGTCTGATCAACAACATCGACTACCGGCGCTACCAGCTATCACTCGACACGCATGCTGTGCGCCAGATCCCCGACAAATCGATCGACCACGTGCTGGACGTGGACGCCGACAATCTCCATTCGCTTACAGATGAAGACCTGGGCAACATCGACATGGCCGATGTGTCCAAGTTTCCACTCATGCAGGTGATCGGCCAGGCCGTGGCCGAATACATTTGTCCCCCAGCCGAAGCCAACCTTCCGCCTGCACAACGGCAGGGCAACTGGTTCCGTGGCGACCTGCTTTCCAAAACGTCGGCCCGCGATGCGCTGGTCACCGCGCGCGGCGACATCGAGACGATCAAAAAGCAACTCTCCAGCGCGGCTTGGATCGACGGACAGCCCACAGAATAATTTTACACCGGCGCAACCGGATCGGCTTTCGCTTGCGCGTCATCCCAAACCAACCCGCCAGGGGAAAGCCCGGAAAAAAGGATCGTTCCTAAACGGATTTTTCCTAATTTGAACGCAGCAAACTGCCTATGGACCCACTGGTTCTCGAACACGTTTATCACACCTACAACGGTCAGCCCGCGCTGAGCGATGTGAGCTTGCGTTTTCACGAAAAGAAGATCACGGCCGTGGTAGGTCGAAGCGGCAGTGGAAAGTCGACATTGCTCCAGGTGCTCAACGGCATGCTTCGCCCGGGACAAGGAAAAGTTTTTTTTCAGGGCCAACCTTTCGACTATTCCCGCGCCGCTGCCCTGCGGCTGCAAATGGGCTATGTGATCCAAGGCATCGGGTTGTTCCCGCATTTGACGGTAGCGCAGAATATCCTCATCAACACACGCCTGCAACGATCGACGAGCGGAGCCGATTCCCTGGCACGCATGCATTTGCTCATGCAACTGATGAACCTGCCGGAGGCTTACGGCAAAAAATATCCCCATGAACTCTCCGGTGGCGAGCAACAACGGGTCGGCATTTGCCGTGCGCTCCTACCCAATCCAACGGTGCTACTGATGGACGAACCCCTTGGCGCGCTGGACTCCATTACCCGCGAGGACATTCAACGCGAGATTCTGCAACTCCAACAATCGGAACAACGCACGGTGGTCATCATCACCCACAACCCACAAGAAGCGTTGGCTCTGGGCGACTACATCGTGGTGTTGGAGGCGGGTAAAGTATTGCAGTATGACACGAAGGAAAATGTGTTAAAAAGTCCGGCGAATGCGCTGGTGGAAAGGCTAACCACAACCCGGTCTGTTTGAAAAAGCTGCTCGTCATATTGCTCGCTATTTCTTCGGTCGCGGCCACGGCGCAAAAGATCACTGTGGGTGCCAAGCATTTTAATGAAGGCTATATTCTCAGCGAGATCATCGCGCAACTGCTGGAGGAAAATGGCTTCACGGTGGACCGGAAATATAATTTAGGAGGGACGATGGTGTGCTTCAAGGCTTTGAAGCAAGGCGAGATCGATGTGTATCCCGAGTATACCGGAACGATCTCGTTCGAGATCTTATCGTCGGGAAAAAATCTTTCGGTGGAAGAGATTCGCGCACAACTCCAGGACATGGGTCTTGCGGTCGCGCCGCCGTATGGATTTAACAACACCTATGCGTTGGTCATGACGGAGGCACTGTCAAAGGAAAAAAACATTCACAACATTTCTGAATTAGCGCAACATCCCCAGCTGTCCATCGGCGTCAGCTATGAATTCCTGAAGCGGCAAGACGGCTGGGACAATCTTTCAAAGGCCTATGCCCTTCCCCAGGCGGCCGTAGGGCTGGAGCACGGCCTGGCGTATTCGGCTCTAACAGAAAATAAGATACAGATCACAGACGCCTACTCCACCGACGGCGAGATCATCCAAAACCATTTGACGGTGCTGGAAGACAACCAAAAATTCTTTCCCGATTATCTCGCCACATCTTTCTATCGCCCCTCCATTGGCGAAAAGGCCGAATCGATCCTGAAAAAATTAACGGGACAAATCTCTGAACGTGAAATGCAGGCCATGAACGCCGCCGTGCTTTACGAAAAGAAATCCTTTCAACAGGTGGCTTCGGATTTTCTCCGGGAAAAAGGGTTTGTCGCCGGGGCAACAACCGAAACCTCAACATCGATTGTTCCCGATCTGCTGAGCAAGACCGGCGTGCACTTGAAGTTGACATTTCTGGCTTTGTTGCTGGCCATCGGCTTTGCCGTGCCCTTGGGTGTGGTGCTGTACTGGCATCCTAAACCCGCGCGCTATGTTTTGTATCTCGTGGGTCTGCTCCAAACCATTCCATCTATTGCGTTGCTGGCCATCTTCATTCCCTTCACGGGCATTGGTCAGTTGCCCGCCGTGTTGGCGCTATTTTTATACGGGCTGCTCCCCATCCTGAGAAATACATACACCGGCCTTCAAGGCATCGATCCCGTGCTCAAAAAAGTTGCCATCGGCATGGGGATGAATCGCGCACAACGCATGCGGCTCCTGGAGTTTCCCCTGGCCATTCCCTTTATATTGTCCGGCGTCCGCACCGCCGCGGTGATCAGCGTGGGCACCGCTACGTTAGCTGCATTTATCGGCGCGGGCGGATTGGGAGAATACATCGTCACCGGGCTGGCGCTAAACAACTCGTCGCTCATTTTGCGTGGTGCCATTCCAGCAGCCGCACTGGCGATCCTCATCGAGATCGCTTTTGAAATTCTCGAGCGCATCTTCCGTCCAGCCTATTTACGGTAGCGCACAACCGATCGGAAGATATTCTTTCTTAATGCTAAAGACTAATACTCCAGCATCTGCTCATCCTCATAACACCATGCCCACCGTTCGCCGGGCTCTGCCGAGATAGCCACTGGGTGGCCCGCTGTTCTTGCGTGATGAGAAGCATGCCTGGCGGGCGATGAATCACAGCACAGCGTAGCGCCACATGTTTGACAGGTGCGCAGGTGCAGCCATCGGCCGCCGATCTTCACACACTCTTCGCAGACCCGCGCTTTAGGATGTTTGATCTCGTTCCAATTGTCGAGGTGAACGCAAAGCCCGGAGTCATTCGATTCAGGTTTCGTACTCATAGGGGGATGGGTTAATTTTCAGCCAGGTATTCGTGAACAAACTTTATCGCCATGGCGCCTTCACCCACAGCCGAAGCCACGCGATTCATAGCGCCCGATCGCACATCGCCCGCGGCAAACACACCCGGGCAACACGTCTCCAGCAAGAAAGGCTCGCGGGCGAGCTTCCAGGTTTTGCGGAAGGATTCGTACTTCAACAACTCTCGCCCGGTTTCCAGAAATCCTTTTTCGTCTTTGATGATGTTGAGTTTGATCCAGTCTGTTACCGGTCTGGCACCAATGAAAATGAAGAGCGCGCTGGCCTCCACTTTCTTTGTCTCGCCCGTCACCACATTCCGGAGATCGATCGCGTCGAGGTTGCCGTCGCCATACGTGCGCGTCACCACGGTCTCGGGAATGATGGCGATGTTGGGCGTGGCCTTGATCTGATCGATGAGATATTGCGACATGCTGGACGACAAATCGTTCTTGCGAATCACGATGTACACCTGGCATGCATAGTGCGAGAGATACATGGCACTCTGTCCTGCAGAGTTTCCTCCACCCACCACGTAAACATCTTTGTCCCTGCAAGCATGCGCCTCCGTTGTGGCCGCTCCATAGTAAACGCCTGCACCGGTGAAACGCTCTACGTCGACCGCGTCCAACGTCCGATAGTCAACGCCCGTGGTGATGATGATGCTCCGCGAGTTCATGGTGGTGCCATCGTGAAGGGTGATGATCTTGTAGTCATCTTTGATATCGATGTCCACCACCTCTTGGGGCGACAGGAATTCCACACCAAAGCGGGCGGCTTGTGTGATCGCTCTTCGCGATAACTCGGATCCGCTCAGTCCATTGGGGAAGCCCAGATAATTTTCGATCCGGGAACTCGTGCCCGCTTGCCCGCCGGGAGCGCGCTTTTCCACCAACACGGTGTTCAATCCTTCGGACCCGCCATACACGGACGCCGCGAGGCCGGAGGGGCCAGCGCCAATAATGGTAACGTCGTACATCGGTTTCGAGGCCTTGGAACGCATCCCCGTTCGCTCACCCACTTCGCGCAGGTCGGGATTGACCAAAAATGTGCCGTCTTCAAAAAACACGGCAGGAAGATTTTTCACGCTGATGCCATTAGACACCACCAACTCATTCGCGCGATCGCTCGACTCGATGTCGAGCCATTGATAGGGAATGAGATTGCCGCTCAAGAAATCTTTCACGTCGTGCGAGCGCGGCGACCATTGATAGCCCACGATGCGAATGCCCTGGAACTCGGGTTTGTGATTGCTCTGCCATTCCTCCAGCTGGTCGTTCAAAATCGGGAAGAGCTTTTCTTCCGGCGGATCCCAGGGTTTCATGAGGTAATAGTCCAGTTGCACATCATTGATGGCGCGGATGGCGGCTTCGGTGTCGGAGTAGGCCGTGAGCAAGATGCGGCGTGCTTCGGGGAAGATCTCTTTGGCTTGTTTCAGAAAATCGACGCCCAGCATATCGGGCATGCGTTGGTCGGCCAGGAAAAGCGCGATGGTCTCGCTTTTGTTCTTTAGCTCAGCCAGCGAATGCAGTGCGTCGTTGGCCGACCCAGTGCTCATGATGCGATAGTCTTTTCCATACACACTCCGCAGATCGCGCACCACGGCGCGAAGCACCTGTTGATCGTCGTCGATAACAAATAGTATAGGTTTCTTCATGGACATATTCAAAGGCAGAAAGATAGGAATTTACAGTATGCGTTACAGCGGAAAGCAAACCTCGAAAGAAGTTTGGCCGGGCACAGATCTCACCTTCACTTCGCCGTCGTGGCGGCGAATGATTTGGCGTACGATCTCCAAACCTAACCCGGTTCCTTTCCCTACAGGCTTGGTCGTGTAAAAGGCGTCAAATATTTTATCCTGAATTTCTCTTGGGATGCCGGGACCATTGTCGGTGATGGTCACCAGGATGAATTCGCGGTCTCTTTCCGTGGTGATGTCCAACCGGGCATCGTCCTTGCCTTCCAGCGCGTCCAGTGCATTGTCGATGATGTTCATCCACACCTGGTTCATGGAGCTTACGTAGATCTTTGGCTTTGGCAGGTTTTCGGCGAAGTGCAGGGTGACCTGCACGCGATTGCGTTTGATCTTGTGGTTGAGCAGGGTTAGGGTGCTCTGCAAGCCCTCGCGGATATCGATTGGTTCTTTGGCCGGCGCCTGGTCCATGTGGGTGTAGCTCTTGATGGAGCTCACCAGTGTGTTGATCCGGCGCGCCGCTTCCTCGATGTCATGAACCAGCCGCTCGGTGGTCAGCACCTGGAAGAGCCAGTCTACCACGGCATTCTTGTCTTGAGGGCGGAGCATTTTTGCCAGGCCCTCCATGTCGTCGCGATTGAAACCGAAATCGGAAAAGGTCTCGGCCATCATATAGCCTTCCTGGATTTCGTTGTCGTCCAGCCATTGCAACATCACGTCTTCTTTCTTTGTCTTCTCCATCAGCGAAAGCGCCGGTTGTGTTGCATTTATTTTGGAGAACAGCAGATCATTGACGCCGTCGACGATCACTTCGGTGGATTGAATGCGGATCACACCCTTGAAATGTTCGGGCAGGTTGGCCAAATGTTTTTTTAGTTCCTGCGCCCCCCGCACCACGGCGGCCGACGGGTTGTTCAACTCATGCGCCAGACCGGCGGAAAGTTTTCCCAACGCCATCATCTTGTCGTTTTGCTGCTGGAACTTGGTGAACTCGCGCACGCGATCGGTCATGGCGTGCACCAGCACCTCGGCCAGCTCATAGTTGGTGGTGATCAATTCATGAAAATAATCCGAATGGAGCCTGTAGGAGATCGCTTCTTCGACGGCCACGCCAATGGCGCCGGCACCTTTCATGCGGCTGTAGGGCAGGCGACCGGAGATCTCGAAGGGTTCCACCACGTCGAAATAATACAGGTTTCCCCCTTGCTCCATGTAAAGGTTGATGCGGCCCTTGAACAAAATGCGCAATTCGTTCATGGGGTCGCCTAATTTAAAAAGCTGTTCGCCATCGGGGTGAATGCTGATGGTCCCCTTGGTGGCCATCCATTCGATCTGGGACGGTGGCAGGTTTTTGAATTCCGGCACCTTCATCAAATTTGTATAGATCTCTTCTTTGGTCAGCATGCGCGAAAATTTTCAGAAAGCTATAAAACTCGGGATTCATAAACCACCCAGGCCAACGGCATTGTTTCATCCGGGATCATGGTTCGTACAACAAAATGCTACAACGTTTCCTCTATAGCAAATCCCACGCTTTCCGGTATTTCCTCGAAAGCAGGGCATCGGCTTCCTTGTCGTCGACGAATTTTTCTTTTTCGACGCTCCAGTTCAGCTTCCGGCCCAATCGCCACGAGATCACCGCCAGGTGCATGGGCATGGTCATGTCTTTCACATACGCCAGGTTGGATTCGGGTGAGGTCCGGGCCTTCACGGCATCTACAAAGTTCTGTTGATGGCCCGGCGAACGCGGTAGCTTTTGGGCCACTTCGGGCAAGTCCGAAACGGTTTCGCCGTTGATGGTGATGGAACGGGTCTCGTAGTCGCAGATCAGCGTTCCCTTGTCGCCTTCAAAGTATGCGCCGATGCCGCGCTCTGCCGCGCCGGGTACGTTGGGGGGCAGCGTGGTCCAATATAATTTCAGGTTTTCAAATTCAAAATCTGCATCCAGCCACTTTGGCGCATCGGCCACACCATCGGTTTTCTCACCGCGTGCCGTCACGCTTTTCAAACCGCGAGGTTGAACAGCCCACCAGGCCACATCGGCGATATGGCACCAGAAATCGGCGAACACGCCCCCGGAATAATCCAGGAAATAGCGATAGTTCAAATGAACGCGCTCCGGGTAATAATCCACTAAAGGTGCGGGACCGAGCCACATATCCCAGTTCAGCGTTTTGGGTGGTGTTTGAGGTTTAGGATGGCCCATCCCCGGCGAGAAGCCGTTTTTCCAAAGCCGCACGGTGTGCACTTTGCCGATGGCTCCCGACTGAATGATCTCCACCACACGATGATAGTTGTCGGTGGCATGGATCTGCGTACCCAATTGAAAGATGCGATTGTGTTTTGTCAAATTCTTCAGCATCACCCCCGCCTCCTTCACGTCGTAGGAAAGCGGTTTTTCTCCATACACATCTTTGCCCGCCTGAAATGCCAGCGACGCGATTTGCGCATGCCAGTGATCGGGCGTGGCGATGGTGACGGCGTCGATATCCTTGCGGTCGAGTATGTGGCGGAAATCGCCATAGGTTTTGGCTTGTGTATCGGGGTGAAGTTTTTTCAACGACTCCAGCGTGCCATTCAAATGATTTTCATCCACATCGCAGAGAGCAACAATCTCGACATCCGGCAAAGCGGCGAACCACTGCATGTGCTGGTTACCCATGCCGCCCAAACCGATGTGGGCGATGCGCAGCCGGTCGCTGGGCGCGTAACGGGAAATAAAAGAAGGAAGGATGGCGAAGCCCAATGCCGCGGCACCGCTCTTTTTGATAAAATCACGTCTGTTCAATGATTGATCCATGATAGCGTTAGGGATTTGGTTGCTCCCTAAGCTATTAAAAATGCCTTGATAATCCTTGCCCAAAAATGATGGACGGCCGGGGGAAGAGCAGGCCCGCTGCGAATGGATTGCTGTGCTCGACAAACGTGCACCGGGCCTTGCCGGAAAGCATTTGTCCTAGTCCTTCATGGCATTCCAAAGGATCTCCACCGGGTGTAACGCACGCCGCCCTGTGCCATCTTTGATCTGGTGCCGGCAACTGGTGCCCGGAGCCGCGATGACAACTTCTTCGGGTTGCTTGCGCACAGTAGGGAAAAGTACCAGCTCGCCAATTTGCATGGAGAGATCATAATGTTCTTTCTCATACCCAAACGACCCGGCCATGCCGCAACACCCCGAGGGGATGAGGTGCACTTCGTTCTTGCCCAGCACCGTAAGAATTTTTTTCATCGGTGTCAGCGTAGAAAGCGCCTTCTGCTGACAGTGGCCATGCATCTTGATGAGCAGGCGTTGTTCCTTGAACGCGTTCGCATCGATGCGGCCGGCATCAAGTTCCTTTGCCAGGAACTCCTCGATCATGAAGGTGTGCGCACCAATGGCGTAGGCACTGGTCTTCTCATCGCCCCGGAGCAGGTCGGGGTACTCGTCGCGGAAGGTGAGGATGGCCGACGGCTCAACGCCAATGAGCGGCGTCTCGGCCGTGATCAAGTCCTTAAAGAGCGCCACATTTTTCCGCGCAAGGTCTCGCGCTTCCTCCAACATTCCCTTCGACAAAAAGCTGCGCCCTGAATCGTGATGTTCCACGAACTTGATGGCGTAACCCAGTTTGTCCAACAGCCTCACCGTGGTGATGCCGATCTCGGCTTCGTTGTAATTTAAAAGTTCATCGATGAACAGATAAACAGTTTTGGTTGGTTGCTTAACGGTGGGTTTGAATTTTTGGGTAAACCATTTCTTCCAGCTGATCGGCGAAAGGTGCGGCATACTCCGGTCCGCCGCGAACCCGATGACCGACTTCGCCACGTTGCCCAAAGCTTTGTTGCCAAAAACAAAACGATAACCCCAAGGCATCAGTGAAGCGAGCTTCATGCCCAACGAAAAATTTCCGATCAGGCGTGTGCGGAAGGGGATACCCTTGGTCTTATAATATTGATACTGCCACTCCTGCTTCAACTTACCCATGTCCACGTTGGACGGACATTCCGACTTGCAGCCCTTGCAACTCAAACAGAGGTCCATCACTTCCTTGATCTCTTCCTGCGCAAAGGGATTCGCCTTGTCGGTGCGGGTGATCATTTCGCGAAGGATGTTCGCCCGGGCGCGCGTGGTATCTTTTTCTTTGCGCGTAGCCATATAGCTGGGACACATCGTGCCACCACTGATCTCGGTCTTACGACAGTCGCCCGAACCATTGCATTGCTCCGCCGTACGCAAAATGCCCATCGTCGACGAAAAGTCGAGCACAGTATCAAATTCTTTTGTAGCCTGACCTTTTTCGTAACGCAGGAAAGTATCCATCGGTGGCGTGTCCACGATCTTGCCCGGGTTGAACAAATTGTCGGGGTCCCACGTGCGTTTCAGGTCTTTGATGAGTGCATAGTTGTGGGGGCCGATCATTTGGGGGATGAACTCGCCACGCAACCTTCCATCGCCGTGCTCGCCCGATAGGGAGCCGTCATATTTTTTTACCAGCGTGGCAATATCTTCCGCGATGGTCCTGAACAACTGAACACCTTCGGTTTTTTTCAGATCGATGATGGGCCGCAAATGCAATTCGCCCGAACCAGCGTGCGCATAGTGAACACTGTACAAACCATGCTTCTTCAAAATATCGCCAACCTCCGCGATATACGATGGGAGGTCCTCCACGTCAACTGCGGTATCTTCAATGACCGGCACCGGCTTGTCGTCGCCCGGAACATTAGAGAGCAACCCAAGTCCTGCTTTGCGCAGGTTCCAAACTTTCTTGATATCGTCGCCACCCACTACGGGATAAGAATATCCAAGCCCCTTGCTCTTGAGGTCTTCGATCAGCGCCTGCGCATCGGCATCTACCTGTGCGGCGGTGTTACGTGTGATTTCTGCCACCAGGATGGCTTGCGGATCGCCTTCGATGAAGAAACGGTTTTCCGCTTGTCCGCGATTTCGTTTTGTCGCTTCGAACACATAGTGATCCATCAGCTCCACAGCCGAGGGCTTGTGGTGCAGGGCCACCAGGTTTGCCCGCAGCGATTCGTCGATGCTGTGACAGTGAATGCATACCAGTTTTTTATGCGGCGGATCGATTGGCGTGAGTTTGATCTTGGCCGACGTCACAAACGCCAATGTTCCTTCCGAGCCGGCAATGAGGCTGCAAAAATTGAAAAGATCACCCCCGTCCTGGAAGGGCTCCATGCGCGCCAACATGTCGATCGCGTAGCCGGTATTCCTTCTTTGGATGGAGCGCTTGGGAAATTCTTTTTCTATCTCCTTTCGGTTGTCGGCGTTGGAAAGCATCGTCTCGATGTGACGGTATACTTTATTTTCCAACGCATCGCCTTCCGTACGCGACAAAAATTCGGTCTTGTTCAAAGGTCCGAACCACGCTTTGTTGCCATCGGAAAGGATGGCGTTCACTTCAAGCAAGTGTTCGCGTGTGCTGCCATAGACCACGGAGTTGGAACCGCACGAATTGTTGCCGATCATACCACCGATCATGGCGCGGTTGGCCGTCGAGGTTTCGGGGGCAAAGAAATAGCCGTACGCTTTCAGATGCTGGTTCAGATCGTCGCGCACAATACCGGGTTCCACCAGCGCCCAGCCTTCTTCTTTATTAACTTCGATGATGCGATTGAAATGTTTGGAAACATCCACCACAATACCTGCGCCCACCACCTGCCCGGCCAGGGACGTGCCGGCTGTGCGGGGAATGACGGAGGTTTTGTTCTCGCGTGCAAAGCGAATAAGCTTCACGAGATCATCTTCTGTCTTTGGGATGGCTACCGCCTGGGGGATTTCGCGGTATGCGGAAGCATCGGTGGCATATAGTTTTCGGGTCGTTTCATCGGTAAAGAATTCTCCTTCCAGCGTTTGCTTCAGACTATTGAGGTTCATGTCTCAAAACTAATTTATTTGATACGAAGTACCAACGTGCCATCATCCGAAGGAGTGTTAGGCTGGACATGACGTAATCTTTGCGGGCTCGCCCGCCGAAGCTTTAGCGAAGGCGGGGGTTCAATTTTTCTGAGCCCGCTCACGCACCCCTTCGAATGTGTGCGATTTCCTGATCTCACCATTCTCGAATACAACCTCCATCACATCCTCCAAATCCAAGCGTTCGTCCTGCGCAATCGTTTTATATTTCCCTGCCTCCTTCACGAGTTTCAACCGGCCCGCCTTCGACGTCTTAAAGGATGCCACCAGTTTCCCTTCCGCATTCATTTCCGTTGGCTGCTTCCTCACATCCATTCCCTTCCCTGCCACTTCGGCATAAGAACATTTCAACGCAAATTTCTGCGTGTCGCGATTCACTTTCTGCAGCAAGGCGCCTCCCATGCCCAGCACGAGGTTTTCCGCAGAGATGCCTTTTTCTTTCAAGGCGTCGTATAGCAACGGAATCGACTCATGATCCACCCCGTCGCCCTGGATCACGCGGACCTGGGGCGGGAGCACGCGAAAGCCCTTGGTGTTTGTGGTGAATCCGAATTTGGCAAACAGGATGTCGAACACACTGAGCAGCGTCATCACCGGGTCGCCGGAGTCAGGACGGATCACCAGGGTGCCCTGGCGTTTTAATATTTCGTCTTTAAACGCTCCTCCCCAATATTCCTCCACGGCCCGGAAGATATTATACGAATCCGAAACGCAAGCCACCAGGCCTTCCGGATAAGCATCCAGCACATGCCTGAAGATCTGCTTCTCTCCTTCCGGCCCTAGTAACGTCATGATGGAGTGTTCGGTTGCCGGGATAGACTTGCCATACACCGCTTTCGCCCCATAATACCGCTGCGCAAAACGCGAAGCCAACACCGTGTCACTCCCGTTGAAGCTCAGCAAATGGGCCGACCCACCTAACCCAGCACTTTCCACAGAACTGACACCCCGGAAACCAAAATCGTTCAACACAAAATCAATGGCCCCGCGGGAGCTGTCATCGGCCGTGGCTTCAAAATATTTTGTTACCGTTTTCCGGACCTCCCGCGAAAGCGTGGCCACCGTGTTGGGATACCACACCTGCATGAGCAGGGTTTCCAGAAAATTGGTGAGCCAGAAGCAGGCGGGATCGGTGTTCTCGATCGTCATCAGCACATTGTGCACGGGAATGGCCAATCCCTCCGGCACGGCCTTGATCCGGACAGGCAACCGGCCGCCGTATTTCTCTAAAATGTAATCGAAGTTCTCGCGGCGAAAGACATCCTTTCTACCAAATACACCCTTCATCACAGCTTCTGCTTCGTCGACATCCTGGCGGGTGAAGGCCTGGCCTTCCAGGTATTCCTTCAGGTAATATTGCAATCCATAAAATACGGTTTCCGGGAATAAACCACCACGGCTTTCCAAGTAGGAGTAGATTTTCGACGTGCCCGGGGTGTAGAGTTTGTAGTGCGAATATTTATAGGCATCCGCCAGCAACAACAGGTTTTCTTTCATAACTGTATTATTTAGCATACTTCTTCAAGAGAAATTGTAAAAGAGGAAAGTGTGTGTCCAATACCTCGTGGGCATCCATCATATTTTGAATCTTGTCCATCGGGAACCATTCCACGGAAGCAATGTCGTCGCTGCCTTTGGGATCGCCCGAAATGAAATCGGTCGAGAAGAGCGTGGTAACGATCTTGTCGCCTTCGGTTCTATAGCGCCAGTCATCCAGGCGCTGGGAAGTTTCATATTGCATCGTGGTGATCTCGATCGGACCACACTCTTCGCGCAATTCGCGTTGGGCGGCCATTTCGAAACTGTCGTCGGTGGGATCACTAAATCCTCCCAGCAAGCGCCACTGGTTGTCGATGTCTTTTTTGCCAAGCAATATTTCTTTTCTGTTATCGCGGAATACGGCAATATCGACGGTGGGATAAACCTTGAGATAGGTATTGGCATAAGCGTAAATGATCCCGGAGCGAAATGCTTCGGCGTCCATCACCCGGTCGCTGAACTTCTCGCGGAGGGCGGTCGAATTGTGCTTGCCTTGTTCCGGAAGTGCTACCACCTTTTTGTTTCCGGAATAGCTGGTCATGAAACTGTCGCGACTGCCATAGAGGGTGAAGGTGGATCCGGGAAACGTTGAGGTGAGCAGGTGGTCGAGGGTCTGCGTCCATCGCGTGTCCAGGGGATGATCGGATAGCGGGAGCACCACCATGTCGGGATATTCCTTCTTGATCATCTTCTCGCGCGTCGGAAAATCCAAAGGGTTGCGGCGACTGCCCAACACGGGCGAAACGCCGAGCACGATCACGGTTTTATTGTGGTTCTGCTGCACCGTCTCAATGATCGACTTATGACCTTCGTGCAGGTAAGGAGTTTGAAAGCGGGCGACAATGACACCAATGTTGTTCATGATTACGAAAGCGTTAGTCCAATGGATTTTGTTACTGTGTTCATTTGTGTAATATATACGCAAATATAAAAATGAAGTTGAATTTCCAATGATCTAATTTGTGTATTTTTTACGCTAATTAGACAATCGCTTGACTATGAGTAGAAAAGATCGGAGTGATAGCCCCGTTCTTTCAGCTCGAAATACTTCTTTTTGTTGAAGCGATAGAGTTTTGCGGGTCGGCCGGCCTTGCGTTGCAGGGTTTTGTTTACTTCTTCCAGGAAACCGAGGGCCATGATGCGTTTTTTGAAATTGCGCCGGTCCAGGTCGTTGTCGAGCAGCACCTGGTAGAGTTTTTCCAGGTCGGAAAAGGGAAACTCCTTGTCCAGCAACTCGAACCCGATGGGCTCGTACACGATCTTGCCCCTCAATCGCTTGATGGCGGAGTCGATGATGTGCTTGTGGTCGAATGCCAGCCGGGGAATGCGCTTGATGTTGAACCAAGCCACATCTTCGGCGTCGGTTTGCGCGGAGAGCTGGTAGTCGCCGGGGCGTACCAGGCCGAAGTGGGCTATGGAGATCACGCGGTTGCGCGGGTCGCGGCCAGGCTGACCAAAAGAATAGAGTTGTTCCAGGTAATTTAGATCGATTCCCGCCTCCTCTTGCAACTCGCGGCGCACGGCTTCTTCCAGCGACTCCTCGTTCAGCACGAGTCCTCCGGGCAACGCCCACGACTTCTGGAACGGTTCGTATTTCCGTTTGATCAGCAGCACCTGTATGCCCTCTTCCGGGCTATAACCGAAAACGACAGCGTCGACCGAGACTTTTATATCTTGCTTCATGACGTGGGGGCCTATTTGCGTACAAATAACACAAAAATCGTCATGCGAAAAAGGAGGGTTACTTCTTATACACAATTTCGCCGCCAAACATCGTCCACAACACTTGCGTGGTCTTTACGTCTTCGGCAGAAACTGCGAGCACGTCCCGGTCAACCAAAACCAAGTCGGCTTGTTTTCCAGGTTCAATGGAGCCGATGGTGGTGTTCCACAACACTTTGGCTGCGTTGATGGTGTAGGCTTTCAGCATCTCCGCCCGGGGCATGCTTTCGCGAATGTTTAGAACACCTAGTTTTCCCTGGCGCGTTTCGGCAACGTATATCGCTTCGAACGGATTCGCCGAGCTCACCGGCCAATCGCTGGCGCCCGCTATAACGGCACCCTGGTCGTGCATGGATTTGGCGGGATAGTGAACGTTGAATAGCGCAGAATCGATGTAGGGCTTTACCAATTCGACTGTATACGTATCGGCCGTTGCCCAAAGGAGTTGATAGCTCGCGAGGACATTGAGCGCAGCGAAACGTTTGAAATCAGAAGGCACCACCAATTGAAGGTGTGTGATGGAATGTGCAAGCTTGCTGTTCCCATTGGTGGCGCGGGCATACGCGAAGGCGTTCAGGGCTTCGGTCACTGCCCGGTCCCCAATGGCGTGCACATGCACCAGCAATTGTTGGTGATCTGCTTTCGCCACAAAGTTTTTGAACTTGACCGGATCGAACATGAGCGATCCATATAGACCGGAATTTTTATAGGGTTTAGAAATCGCTGCCGTTTGTGTGGGATATTCCAACACACCGTCGGCAAAGATCTTAAAGCCCAGCACCGATAAATCCTTTACGCTATTGAAATGTTTTTGAAGAGCTTTCACTACGTCGATCTGTTTTTGAACATCGTCGTTGCCTTCAGCGACTACCACAGCGGCCACGTGTGCCGTGAGCTTTTTTTGCAGGGAAAGTTTTTCATAGAGTTGCAAATCGCTGTTCTGCGCGCTGCTGGTGGAGCCCGTGGCCGGATCGAGCCAGGCCGTGATGCCCAGACTGTTCAGGTGTTGAACGCCTGCAATCGCTGCTTCATAGGGATCGACCGGACTGACGGATAAAACTTTTCGAATAGTATTGAAGCCGTCCTCGGAGATGCGCCCATTGGGTTCGCCTTTTTCATCGACACCAAAATAAGGTTGCTCATCTTTGGTTAGGGCTGCGATGAAAGCACGGTTCACACCGGCACGTTGCAGCATCACCCGATTCACCCACGCGGTGTGTCCATCCGAGCCCCGAAGCACAACCGGTTGTGTGCGATAGGCATCGGCGTTGAATAGTGCATCCAGCTCATTTGCATGTGCCCACGTGGCGCTATGCATGCCCTCTATTAGTATGACGTCGCCCCGCATGCCTTTGCGCGTCTTCAAAATGTTTTCTGCATAGGTGGCCAGTTGGGTTGTCTGCAACCAAACGTCGCCGAGGTTGGCTGCGCTGAGACTTTTGCCGCCGCTGAGGGCGTGGTTGTGGCTGTCGATCAACCCGGGCAACAGAAATTTTCCTTGCAAGTCAATTTTCTCCGTCTTGCCTTTCAAGCTTTTTTGAACGTCCGCCAGCGATCCCACGGCGATGATCTTGTCGCCCGAAAGGGCCACGGCTTCGGCAAAGGGTTGGTTCGGGTTGGCTGTAAAGATCTTTCCGTTGAACAGGATTTTTTGTGATGGAATATCTTGTGATGCGAGCGGTCCGCTCAGAAAAATAGCCAGGAATAGGAATGGCAAATGTCTATACATGCATCAGGTTTAGGTTCCCGAAGATAGGGAAAACACCATTATCTCCACCCATGCGGTCCGCTGCCGATTTCCTTCTTAAGTCTTCTGAAGAAATATCGCAGCGCTAGAAATCCGAGAAATGCAAAAGGTATCAGGATGAGGCCCAACCAGGCAAATTCTTCGTACCGTAAGGTCTTATGAGGAGGTTCGGTAATCTTGCCAAACAATTCGGACAGATATAAAATAATCACTACGGAAACAAAAAGGGTGAATATCAACAGAGCACAGTTTACCAGGAACGAAAAAAAACCTTTCATCTTCTAATTTTAATAATTGGAACCGCCGCTCCAAAGCTGGAACAATTTATCGCGAGGGAACCATACCTATTTTTTAAAGGCACGCGTAGGCTGAATCATTCGACGAAGCGCTTATTGCCCTCTCTTCTTTAAACTTCTGATAAAACGCCTGAGGATAAAAAAGTCAGCCGCAGCGAAGGTCAGCATCACCAGCCCCACCCAGGTGTAGCCTTCATAAGACAAATTCTTATATCCCGGATGGGCAATTTTATTGCTTAAGGCCCAAATGTAAAGGGTTATCAACAGCCCCGTAAAACAAAAAAAAATCACCAGGCCCAATTTAGCTAGTCCTCGAAGTGGCTCATTCATAACGTAAGATCTCCAAAAAATTCGTTAGTCCAAGAACTGCAATTTTTCTAATCCCAAATTCCTCATTTCATGAAATTACCTTCAGGCTACTGTTCATTTTTGATCAGCCCGATGTACAGATTTGACTATTCAAGAACATAAAAAAGCGAAAGCAGGCCGTCCAGGAGCTCGCTTTCGCGGTTGTTAAATTTGGTAAGCCATTTGATTTACGGTTGGCGAAACACTATTTCACACATGAGAACGCTGATCGCCCTTATTCTTTGGTGCATGTTGTTTGTCCTTTGCTGGCCCATCGCCTTGGTGGTGCTTTTTCTCTTTCCTTTGTTTTGGCTTCTGCTGCTTCCCTTCCGCATCCTGGGATTCACGCTGGAGCTGGGCTTCAAACTGGTCGGTGCCATTCTGCTTTTTCCGTTTCGCGTGTTCCAGTGAATGAGTGGCAATGGTGGTGCTTTTTCTAATGCCCGTCTGCGCTTGCCGTTGATCCAAAGGCTTTCACCATGTTGATAAACTCGATGCGGTGCCCTTCCGTGTCATCGCCTTTGGCACCCTGAGCCATTTGTATCACTTTGCCGTATGCGAAATCGTTCACATATTCCGACTCCCTGAGCAGCATGCCGAACGAGGCCACAGAAGCTGACCAGCGGAAATTGTCGGTAGTATTTGCCAGTGGTATGTTGTCGTCCACCAGAGGGTGCACAATGAGCTTGCTCACATCTTCGTCGGGTTTTTTATAGCGCAGTTTGATGGTCAGCAATTCTATGGAAGTATTGGCCGACGGATTCACCTGCGTGGTCTGGTATTTCAGGTCGTCTATTTTATAGAACTCGCTCTCCACACCCACGGGGATGATCTCATATAAAGCCGTGACAGTATGGCCCGAGCCCAGTTCGCCGGCATCTTCTTTATCGTTGTTGAAGTCCTCGCTTTTCAGCATCCGGTTTTCATAGCCGATGAGACGGTAGGCTTTTACTTTTGCGGGGTTGAACTCCACTTGCAGCTTCACGTCTTTGGCGATGGTGAACAACGTACCGCCGAATTCATTCACGAGCACCTTGCGCGCTTCAGTGATGTTGTCGATGTAGGCATAGTTGCCGTTGCCTTTGTCGGACAAGGTCTCCATTTTGGAGTCTTTGTAGTTGCCCATGCCAAAACCCAGCACGGTGAGGAACACACCGTTTTTTCTTTTCTCTTCGATCAAAAGCTCCATAGAAGCATTGCTGGATTCGCCGATATTGAAATCACCGTCGGTGGCCAGGATCACGCGATTGTTGCCGCCGGCCTTGAAATGTTTCTTAGCAATGTCATAGGCCAATTGGATGCCGGCACCGCCAGCGGTTGAACCACCAGCCTCGAGATCATCAAGGGCTTCGATGATCGCTTTCTTGTTAGCACCCGAGGTGGGTTCCAATACCAATCCAGCCGCGCCGGCATAGACGACAATGGCCACGTGATCTTCTTCCCTTAATTGCTCCACCAACATTTTGAAAGACGTCTTCAGCAAGGGAAGCTTGTTGGGTTCGTCCATGGAACCCGACACGTCGATGAGGAACACGAGGTTGGAGGGCGGCAGATTGTCGGTCGCGATTTTCTTTCCTTGCAGACCGATGTGTACCAGTTTGTGTTTGGCGTTCCAGGGAGCGGTCGATATTTCGGTGATCACAGCAAAGGGATCGTCGCCTTTTGGTTGATCATAATCGTAGTCAAAATAATTGATCATCTCCTCGATGCGCACGGCGTCCTTTGGAGGGCGCTGGCCATTGTTGATGAAGCGGCGCACGTTGCTATAGGAAGCCGCATCCACATCGATCGAAAACGTGGACAGGGGATTCTTCAACGCATCTTGAAATTTATTTTCGGTTATGGCATCGTATTCTTCGGTGTTCGATGGCGTTTGTTGTTCTTCAAGTTCCGCCGAATCCCTGCTCAATTCCAGGGTTGCAGACCCTTGCCTTGTTTCACATGAGAACATCCACATGACGATAATGATCACATAAAAAGACACAATGAAGCGTTTCATAAAATTTTGAGTTTAAGATTATTAAAAGCTAAAAAATATAGACGTCGTCTTCGGGTGTTGTGGTGAACTAGCGGGATGATGTGCGCGCCAGACGTAGTTTTCTAAATCGTATATCGTACAGTACGGCCGCGATCAGCAAATACAAAGGCCAAAGGTAGGTGAGCGCTATCAGTACTCTCCCTGTGGCGTGCCACCCGGTGGCAAGTCCTTTTAACAATTCGTCACCCAGCGTTAATTCTTCCTTTGCTTTGAGCGGTGTGGTCAGCGTTTGATAGAACTCCAGCTCGATGGTGCTATAGCTCACCTGGTCGCGCAGAAAGTTGATGCGGCTCACGGTGGCCTCGATGTCTTCGTGCAACTCCTCGATTTTCTTTTCGGCGTCGAAGAGTTCCTCTAGCGTGCCCGCCTTTTTGCGGAGGATCTCGGCATAACGTCCCTCCACTTCGCGCTTGGTCTTGAGACGCGACTCCAGGTCTACAAATTGTTTTGAAACATCATCGGAAGTGACGTCGCGAAAGTTTGTGTAGAGCGCTTGCTGATCGATATCTTTCAACAGGGCCGTAAAATATTCGCTTCGCACGCGGATGGAGAGTTTATTTTCCAACAACGGATTCTCAAGATGCAGGCTCGACGAAGCAATGTAGGCCGGATATTTTCGAATGGCCATTTCAATCGCCTCCGTACTTTTCTTCACACTCTCTACCTCGAAACGATACTTAACGGATTTAACAAGTTTGGTGTAGCCATCAGAATACAGATCCACATCATCGACTTCATTCATCGCCAGCTGATTGGCCGCTTTGTCCGCCGCAGCCATTTCGGAAGATGCGGTATCCACGTCTCCGGTTGTTGATTCTTGCCTTTTTGGCTCACAGGAAAACATCGACATAATCGTTAGGATCACATAAAAAGACACACTGAAGCGTTTCATAAAATTTTAGTTTTAAGATTATTAAAAGCAAAAAAATATAGACGTCGTCAGCCAGGCCTGCAGGACACTTGCGGACAGAGAACTCAGAAAAGAAGAATCAGAAAATTAAAACCGTGCGGCGAAGAATGCCGTCGGGTGGAAGAGAACAGAGCCTCCCGGAATCGGGAAGCTCTGAAAGTTTACAGGTAGGTGTGTGCTTATTGTTTTGCGGTAGAATCGCCAGCCACAGGGGCTTGAGCAGTAGTATCGGCGGGAGCAACCGTTTCAGTAGCGGTAGTGTCCGTCGTTTCAGTAGCCGTTTCAGTTTTAGGCTTGCATGCTCCTATCGTAACCGCAATGGCCAGAACAGCAAAAATTGTTTTCATTGCATTCTTCATAGTTTCTAGTTTAAATTTTCCCTTCATACCGCGATTTCCGGAAGGTCACCCACGCAGAAAGATCTTTTTCTTTGGGTTACCTTCGGGGCGACTTTGTATAAAACCAACCTTACGTAAAACGTGGCCTATTATTTCGACGAGCTGATTGTTTCAGAGATCCGGAAGAAGAACGAGGGGGTGCTCCGGGAGCTTTATAAGACCCATTACGCGATGATCGTGAACCTGGTCTGCACCAACAGCGGCACCGAACAAGAAGCCAAGGACATTTACCAGGAGGCCGTACTCGCCTTTTATGAGCGGGTGCAGCAAGCGGATTTTATCCTGACCTGCAAGATCAAGACCTACCTCTATGCTGTTTGCAGAAGGCTGTGGCTCAAGCGATTGCAAGCCAAAAAGCGCTTCCAGGGCAGCCTCGAGGAAACGGAATCGTTCCTGGGCGCCGATGAGGAGGCACTCAACGCAGAGGAAAAGGAAAAACAGTTTGCGGACATGAAAACTGCGCTGGAGGGTCTTGGAGAGCCCTGCCGCAGCATTATCGAGGATTTCTACATACACGACCTTTCCATGGAAACCATCCGCGAAAAGTTCGGGTATACCAATGCCGACAATGCTAAAAATCAGAAGTACAAGTGCCTCCAACGCTTGAAGAAATTGTTTTTTGACGCCCATAAAGACCACTGAAAATATGAACACCGAACAAGATCTGCTGGACCGTTACGCCAAAGGCGCCCTTTCCGCCCAGGAAACGGCCGCCCTGGAAGAGCGGATGAAGCAGGACCCCACCTTCCGGGAACAGGTGGAAAAGCACCTTTCCCTGATCCATGCCCTCCAATTTTATGGCGAACGCTCCCGCCTTCTCAAAACCCTGGATGACGCCCACCAGGAAATAGAAACGCCCGAAAAAGTCGTTCCCCTGGCCCGACCCGCCGGTTGGAAACGCTATTGGATGACCGCCGTGGCTGCCTCCGTGGCCCTGATCAGTATTTTAGGAACACTGTTCATGACCCGCTCGCTGGATACCAAACAAACCGCCATCTATAAAGAATTGCGCCGGACCGTGGAACAAATCAAAAAGTCGCAAAAACTGATGATGGAAGACATGGCCGAAGTGAAGGAGAAACCCAATCCCTCGCCAGAGGCCTATGCCGGCACAGGTTTCCTTATTTCCTCGAATGGCTATGTGGCCACGAGCTACCATGTGATCAAGGAATCGGACTCTGTTATAATAGAGAACGCCAGATTTGGACGCCTCAAGGCCACCATCGTTCACAGCGACCCGGCCAATGACGTTTCCATTCTAAAGATCGAACAAAAGCTCGATGACCTCGCGCAACCACTTCCCTACACGCTGTCGATGAACGAAGCCAATCTGGCCGAAGATGTCTACACGCTCGGATACCCCCGCGAGGACATCGTGTTTGGCGAAGGCTCGGTTAGCGCGCTGACCGGCTTCAAACAAAATCCCAATGCCTATCAGGTGTCGGTACCCGTAAACCCCGGCAACAGTGGCGGTCCGTTGTTGAACACAAAGGGCGACCTCGTAGGTGTGATCAGCGGCACGCAAACCGAAACCATGGGTGCTGCGTTTGCCATCAAATCCACCGTGCTCATGGACGTGATCGGCCAGGTGAACGTGGACAGCGCGGCGTTGCCGTTAACACTGCCCAAGCAGAACACCATGAAGAACAGCACACGCGTGCAGCAGGTGAAACGTTGGAAGGATTTTGTGTTCATGGTGCGCGTGTATAAGAATTAGATCTTTTTTTGAAAGAATACCACGATACGGCTACCGGCAGACTTTTCCGGTGGTCGTATTGCATTTAGGGTGAGTGTGTTAGCTGAAGAGAAGGCGTGATCCCTGAAAGCATGGATTGTAGATGCCCACGTGTTGTTCTAATTTGGTCGCCCTGAACATCGAAACCTATCGTTATGATACCGCGCGCCAGAACTTACCGGCTTGTTGACTCCAGAATCGTTTTCATTATCACCCTGCTGGTGATCGCGCTAACGATCGTGGGCGTTTACTTGTGGGGACTGGGAAGTCACCATACGTTTTTTGAGAATTCATTTTTATCTACCACCATTTTGTCGGCGGCTTTTTGCTCTTTCATCACGGTAGGGCTATTCCATGGCATAAAATTAAAAGATAACGTCGGCCGGATCACCGACAAGATCAAATCCGAAGAGCTTCCCGAAATGCCGGATATTTCCCCAACGGAACCGGTCGTAGACATAGACGATGATTTTGGTGGAATGATCCTGGGCATTGTCATCAACATCTTGCTTTGGATTGTTACTGCGGTGTTGCTGGCCGTGGTGTTGTGGGTGTTCGGTCAATTGCTTGTCATTTCATTGCTCGCCTTTGCCGCCATGCTATATTGGATCTTCTTTCGCGCGTTGCGACTGGTCTTCAAAAATTCCAGACACACCAAGGGCGATCTACCCATGAGCGTGATCTACGGCGTCTTCTATACGTTCTTGTATAATTTCTGGATCTATGGCCTACTCTTTTTAGTTGCCTTTTTTAAAGGGACTTCAAAAATGCCTTTTTAGAATTCAGATAAATAAGGCAAAATTCCTTTCCATTCCTTCCGGCATCGGAAAAGTGCTTTTATATTTGCAAAGCATTTCACCTGATCGCATTCATTTAAACCGCGGGAGAAATTTTATGCTGGTGCTCACTTTACATATCACCCTCTAGCCGCCACGGTAGTTCTTACCGGACCTGGACAGCTATATCTCAATCAAAAAAAATTTTTAGTTCAATTTAAATCGCGGACGTACGTCTGAAGAAAGGCGCTATTCATGCCCGTTTCATTGCAAAACTTTGTGATGATTCGCTGGCGTTAAAGCACCATGTCTTCTATTGGCGTCCGCTCAAAATCCCTATGGGCAAACACAAACTTATCCTTCAAGATATGAAGGGCATACATTTTCCTTCGGATGTGATCAGAAGCCTGGCGCTAAACATCATGAACCGTCACTTCAAACACACGCCGATCGAAGAAAAATTAAATCAGATTACCGATGTGCTGGAGCATCCAGAAAACTATCGTGATCACGAGTTGCTCGGCATCATCGCATTAAAACTCTTGTCGAAAGAATCTACCGAAGCCTTGTATGAAGCTTACGATCTGGACGAATTGCCAAAACCTTTCGAGGTTTTCGGTCACAAACACATCGAACGCAATGCGCTGCAACAAATGGAGGTTGCCATGCGCTTGCCTGTGGCGGTGAAAGGCGCGGTCATGCCCGATGCACACCACGGCTTTGGTCTCCCCATCGGCGGGGTGCTGGCCACCGAAAACGCGGTGATCCCCTATGGTGTGGGCATGGACATCGGATGCCGTATGGCGCTGACCATCCTCGACCTGCCAGGAAGCCACGTGCTGCACCACGACTATGTTTTGAAAAAAGCCTTGGGCGACTACACGCATTTCGGCAACGACGGCGGACTGGATTTCCGGCAAGAGCACGAAATCCTTGATCACCCCGGTTTTCAAAACACCGAGCTGCTGCGAAAGCTGCATGGCAAAGCAGTACGCCAGTTGGGAACATCGGGTTCCGGGAATCATTTTGTGGAATTCGGCACGGTCGAGCTCAACCTGGAAAATACGCTGGGTATTCCCGGTGGCGTGTATGCCGCGTTGCTTTCGCATTCGGGCTCGCGAAGTCTGGGCGCCAACATCGCGCAACACTACACCCACGTGGCCATGGCCAAATGCAAGTTGCCCGGAGCCGCCAAAAGCCTGGCATGGCTCACGCTGGACAGCGACGAAGGACAAGCCTACTGGCACGCCATGCAGCTGGCAGGCGAATATGCCAAGGCCTGTCACGACCAGATCCATCGCAACCTGTGTCGCGCACTGGGTTTTCAGACGCTCGTCACCGTGGAGAATCATCACAACTTTGCGTGGAAAGAGTTGGATGAGGATGGGCGTGAACTGGTCGTGCATCGAAAGGGCGCGACGCCGGCACAGGAGGGTGTGTATGGCATCCTTCCTGGGAGCATGCTCTCACCAGGATACATTGTTCGTGGCCGCGGCAATGCGCTGTCCATAAATTCAGCAGCCCATGGCGCCGGTCGCAAGATGTCGCGTCAAAAGGCAAAAGATTCCATCACCATGAGCAGTGTGAAAAAAATGCTGCAGGCGGAAAAGGTCACCCTCATCGGCGGCAGTCCGGAAGAAGCGCCGGGTGCGTACAAAGACATCGACACGATCATGAAGAGTCAGGGCACCTTGGTTTCGATTGAAGGAAAATTTTATCCACGCGTCGTGCGAATGGCAAAAGATTAAATAAAAAAATCCCGGACCTATCCGGGATTTTTTTTTATGCAACGCATAACGCCATATACGCCCACCCATGAAAAGGAAATTGCTCTTTACGCGGATAGTTCATTTTCAATTTACTGAGGTCGGGGATGGATTTAAAAAAGATCTGCACGTCGTCTTCGTATAGTAACGAGTCGTTTTGGTTGCGCAGTTTAACCAGGGCATAGTAGGGGTGATGGTCTTCGAATGGCAATTGCCTTGAGAATTTCACGACAAACCAATGCGGATCAAGATCGCCTTGATCTTTCAAAACAATGCGGCTCACAATTTCGCCCTCATATTCGCCGTCGAGCACTTCGGCGAGGCGATGATTGTAAGGATCGTTGCTGAGACGGATCTTCCGTCCGACGTAGTTGTGGGCCCGTATGGAATTAACAAAATACCAGCTTGTCGCCAACGTGCGGCGTTGCAATGTGCCATAGCCGCGTTTTTCGCGGCTGCTGAAATAAATGTCGCGCCAGTAGCCTCTCACCACATTGAAGCTGCTGAGATTTGAAGCAAAGAAAGCGATAATGGTTGCCGCAAAGGGCAGGCTGGAATAAAATTCAAAGTTCGCTTTTTCGGGACCGCGCATAAATCCCACCAGCACATATTCAAAAGCGAAGATAAACGTGAGACCCAACGCCACGTATTTCGATTTCTCCAAAAGTTTCACCTTATCATAGGAGAAGAAGGGAGAATTGTTCAGGCAATTGTTAAGAATGATGATCCACACCTGCACCATGAAGATGAAGAACACCACGAAAAGGAGGAAGTGATCATGCATGATCAGGAAATCGTACAGCCCATGTACCGTTGCGCCCAACATGAAACTGATGGGTACGGAAATCCATGCGCTGATGTGTTTAAACTGGAACCGGCTCACCACAAATCCATACACGACGATGGATGCCGCAATCATGTGACCGATAACCGACAAGTAGGCCCTTCCATGAATAATGCCCGCCGACAAGTTCTGGAAGTAGAGCACGTTCTCCACGAAGGCAAATCCCAACGCGCTGGCCGACGCATAGACAACAAAGTCGATCGGTTCTTTTATGCGTGACGACAACATCATGACCAACAGAAAAGGAAGAAACTTTACGAGTTCTTCCGGTACGCCGATCATAAAAATGGTATAGCACAGGTCGTTCCAAAAGGTGTGGTCCATTTCCCATGGAAAATATAACTCCCGAAAATCACCAAAGGAAAGTACCAGCGGCGTGGCGATCATCCCTCCGCAAAAGAGGCATAGCAGGAGTACCAGGTCTCTTCGCGGACGGAACACGCGCAGATAGCGAATGTAGCTCAGCCACATCGCCGAAATAAGCAAGGCCGCAACAAAGCCCGGCACGTTCACCACGTGGCCAATGGATTGCAGAAGCGAAGTGACATACCCCGTAAAATCGCCCGTCTCCCAGTGCAAACGCCGACGCAATTCGTCCGGGAATAGTTCGGGGGAAGGATCGTATTTGAGCAGTTCCTTTAGCATGGAGAAATTTTTATGCTTCTCATACTGCGTCAAGAGATAGGAAAAAGCCCCCTGGAAATTGCCACCCTTTACATGGAGCTCGCGTTCAAATTGTGCTTCCGCCAACCGTGGCTCTCCACCATCCATGTAGAGCACGCCCCTGCAATAGTGAACATAAGGAAAATCATCACGCTGAACATGATCCAAATGAAAGGTCGCTTTCTTTCGGTCTTCCTTCTTCAAATAGATCGCCCCTAAACCGAAATGGCCGATGGCAGAAGCGATGGTGTCGTTGCTCCGGGCAAGTTGTTCGTATTTCTTTTGCAGCGCATCCAAATCCTCGCTGTATTGCGAGAGGTAGTGAATACGGCGATAATGAAACTCAGGCGATTGTTGTACCAGCCCATGCCAGGTTGTGTCGCCCAATGTTGAACGCGCAACAACGTCGTCTGCAAGGGAAACTTCCGTGGGGGGATTTTTGAAGAAAATATTTACGACTGCGGCCGCACACACCAGGAGCGTCGCGCTGCTCATCAACGCAATGAACAAGGGCGATCGAAAAAAAAGGTTTTTGTTTGAGAGCGCATTGAAACGCCACCCCAGGTATGCACCGCCGATCAACACGATAAAAAAGTAAATCATACCAACACACTTAGCAAAGACGGGACCGTATCAAAAAAAGCTGACTCTGAGAGGCGTATTTTTCTTGAATTAAGTAAAATCCTCTCAAGTCTGCAAATGCTGCTTTTTCCATGCGAGTGGCTTGTTTGTTCCTGAATAATTTATTCACGAGCCAGCAGCCTAAAATCGGCAATTCATTGCTGCTGCGAACAAACGGTATTCGCGAAATGCTTGCGCAAATGCGGAGCCGGTTGTTGCGGGATAAAGTTTGAACGTTAACCAAAAATTTATTATCCTTACCAAAACGTTGTTCCTTTGAACCTCACCTACCCGGAGCCAGTACCTGTACAGATGCAATCGCACATTGGCGGTTTGCATATTATTGCCAATTTTTCCTGCGAAAACCAAGCAAAGATTCGCGAATATCAATCCTTCCGAGATTTTATGGAAGAGCAGATCACCTTGCTCGGTCTTCGCAAGATCGGCGAAGTGTATCACAATTTCCCTGGCGGTGGCTTCACCGGGGTGGTGTGCCTCACGGAATCACACCTTTCCATCCATACCTGGCCGGAGCGAAACTATGTGACCTTCGACGTCTTCCTGTCCAACTATTTGAAAGATAACCGCCCGGTTACACGCTCGGTATACAAAGCCACACAGGAATTCTTCCAGGCAAACGTACTCTTCGAACAAATCATAGATCGCTGAATCGTGCAACGCAACGAAGTCTATAGCTGCCCCCAGTGCCAGGCACTCAACAAGGCCACCTTATCGCAGACGTCTATCCTGATTTGCAAAAGTTGCAAATCACTCATTCCCGATCCGCAGGGTCACCAGGCACTCCCTGACGCTTCGCCGATGCCGGAAGATTGGAGTTTTCTAAAACTGGGTTCCGTTTGCGATTTGCCCCAACAGTCGTTCACGATCGTGGGACGGTGCCGGCTTCAGTTGCGAAACGAGTATAAAAATTTCTGGTGCGCGGAATACGCCAGCGGCAAGGCATTATATGTAGTAGAGTCGTTTGGGAGTTTCGCCATTTTTCTTTCACCGTGGGCTGACTACACAAAGAACGCGTCCAAACTAAGGGCTGGAAAGTCCATTGAAATTTCCTCCGATGTCACATTAACCGGGGAGTATGTCGAAAAATGCGAAGGCCTTTCGTTCGAGGGAGAGTTGGGGCCGTGGGCATTCATCAAGCCAGGTTTCTTTGTGGTGCAAGCCAGCACGGGACCGAAGACAGCCATTTTCTTTATCGACCCCAAAAAAAATATCGACTATCTCTTAGGCGAGAAAATAACATCCGACAGGCTCAACTTCAAGAATACCATCGAGTGGAATGAGTGGAAGTAACTACACCCTAAAGTGCCCCAAATGCCAGGCCGTAAACACGGTCCGCGGCAAGGCGATGACGTTGGCCATGACCTGCTCATCGTGCAGCGTCTATTTTCGCGTGGGTAATTGGGACAAGACCATTACGCCCTTCCACTCGGCGTACGAACCCGCTCTTCCCCTGGGCACCAAGGGAAAAATAGACGGCGTCGTGTATGAGGTGATGGGATTCACGGTAAAAAAAGAGCAGAAGTATAAATATCAATGGCGCGAATACCTGCTTTTCAATCCCTTCCAGGGATATGCGTTTCTATCGGAATACGACGGACATTGGAACATCATCTGGCCCATTGAAAACGAACCGACAAAGGGAACGACAAAGTCGGACTTTTATGAAGGAGGAGTGTCTTACCAGCTATTCCAAAAATATGAAGCCAAGGTGGTCTACGCCCGCGGAGAGTTTTTCTTCGACGTCGTGGACCTCACGAACTCTACTTTAAACCGGGAGTACATTGCACCGCCCTTCATGTATGCCGTGGAGGAGAGCGACGACAGCGTGCTCTGGTGTAAAGGCGAACACATTACCAAACAGGAAGTTGCTTCAGCCTTTAATGTTCAGGCCAAGAGTCTCCCCACACAGAAAGGAATTGGCTACACGCAACCCGTGATGGGCAGCATTCAGTCCAGCACCCTGATCAATTTTACGATCTTTGTTTTTGTTGCATTGTTGATCTCCCAGTTCTATTTCAGCAGCAATGCGGAAGAAACCATTGTTTATCAAGGCACTTTCTATCAATCTGCTCTGGGGGATCAGAAATTCTTTGTGACGCCTTCATTTGTGTTGGAAGGCTCTTCAAAAAGCCTGACCATAGACATTGAGGCTCCGTTGCAGAACGATTGGTTTTTTGGGGAATTTTCACTCATCAATGAAGACAATGGCACGGAGCTTATCTTCACCAAAGACATCGAATATTATGAGGGCTATGACGATGAAGGCCGTTGGACGGAAGGTTCCTCTCATGGGGAAGCGTTCTTGTCAAAGATCCCGGCGGGAAAATACCACATCAACGTTTACCCGGAGTTCAGCACGTCGAGCCACCAGTTTTCATTGTTGGTGAAACGCGATGTGGCAACGATGTCCAATTTTTTCCTTGCCTTTGTGGTCCTTGCGCTTTTTCCAGCAGGATATTTCATCCGCAAAAATCTGATGGAAAGAAAACGCTGGTCTGAAAGCGATTACTCACCGTATGATTCTTATGAATAACCATCTTGCATTATGAATTGGGATGATTTTAAAGGACTGAAGTATTACATCGCCTATGCCGCGGTCGTCATCGGCTTCTTTGTCTATTCCGGCGCGACCGGCTGGAAGTGGTTCAACCCCACACACACAGAGACCGAACACAACTCGGGCACGGGGCATCATGTCGGAAGAAGTTATATCTATCACAAATAAAAAAACTCCAATACTATGGAATGGAAATATGTTTTGGCTTCCGCGGTCTTCTCGCTGGTGGGCATCTTTATCCTCGGCGTCTGTTTTTGGTTCTTTGAAAAGATCACTCCCGAAAATCTCTGGAAAGAGATCATTGAAAAGAACAACGTAGCGCTCGCCATCGTAGCGGGTGCATTCATGATCGCCATGGGCATCATCATCGGCTCGGCCATTCACAGTTAGTCGGCGCGCAATGACCTTTGCACGAGATAAGGCAACAAGCTTTCAATGGCTGTTGCTTATTTCCGTTTTTGTGGTGGCCACCTGCGGGCTCATCTACGAGTTGGTGGCCGGAACCCTGGCCAGCTACTTGTTGGGTGATTCTGTGACGCAATTTTCCACCATCATCGGCACCTACCTGTTTGCCATGGGCATCGGGTCGTATCTTTCCAGGTTCCTGAAAAACAATCTGCTGTCGTGGTTCATCACCATCGAATTGATGGTGGGCATGGTAGGTGGCTTCAGCGCCGGTGTGCTCTTTATTCTTTTTGAACAAGTGATCTATTTCCGGGTGATCCTCTATTCACTGGTGATCCTAACCGGAACGTTGGTGGGACTGGAGTTGCCGTTGCTCATGCGGATCTTGAAAGATCGGATCGAATTTAGCGACCTCGTCTCCCGGATCTTTACATTCGACTACATTGGGGCGTTGTTTGCTTCCCTGTTGTTCCCATTGATACTCATTCCCTATCTCGGCCTGCTGCGCACTTCTTTCTTCTTTGGATTTCTCAACGTGAGCGTGGCCTGGGTGGTGGCTCATCGCTTCCAGCATGATATCAAAGGATATAAAAAGCTAAAATGGAGTGCCGTGGTATGCCTCGCGTTGCTGGGTACAGGTTTTGCACTCTCCGAGAAACTTACGGCACTTTCCGAAACACTCACCTACCCCGACAAGATCGTATACGCCAAGTCAAGTCCCTATCAACGCATCGTGCTCACCCGTGGCACCAACGACTGGCGGCTGTTCCTGAATGGCAACTTGCAATTCAGCTCCCTGGATGAATATCGATACCACGAGGCCCTTATCCATCCCGGCCTTGGGCGTCTGGACCATCCCGAAAATGTGCTGGTGCTCGGAGGAGGCGATGGCATGGCCGTGCGGGAAATCCTAAAATATCCATCGATAAAAAAAATAACGCTCGTCGATCTCGACAATGCCGTGACCGATTTGTTCCGGTCCAACGCATCGTTGCGAAACCTTAATCAGCAATCCCTTCTGTCGCCGAAGATCCAAGTCATCAATCAGGATGCATTTGTCTGGATTCGCGATCAGCAAGAGACTTTCGATTTCATTACGGTCGATTTTCCCGATCCATCCAATTATTCCCTCGGCAAATTATACACCACCACTTTCTATCGCGAGCTTTATCGCATTCTGTCGCCGGCTGGGTGTCTTGTCATTCAATCCACATCGCCGTTTGTAGCACGCAAGTCCTTTTGGATCGTCGATGCCACGTTAAAGAAATCCGGATTTCTAACCCAGGCCTACCATTGCTATGTGCCTTCCTTTGGGGAATGGGGATTTGTGTTGGGGTTTAAACAAAAATTGGATGTGCCTTACCACTTTCCTGCAGGATTAAAATTCATCAGCGAGAGCACCGTTCAACCGCTTTACTCCTTTCCGCCAGACATGACGGTGACGGAAAGTGCTTATAACACATTGAACAACCAGGTTTTGGTGAATACCTTTGAGAAAGAATGGGCTGACTACACGCGATGATAACCCGCCGAAATTTCGTGACCCGCATGGCGCAAGGCATGGCCGCATCACTGGCCTGGCCTGCGCTGCAAAGCTGCAAAGCTCCCTTCCATCCAGTGGCTCATCTCTCGGGACCTAATTTCAAATTGGGTCACCGTCTGCGCGCGATGAACTTCAAAGCGCCCACCGCGGAAGAACAAACTGACGTAGTGATCATCGGCGGCGGCGTGGCCGGGCTCTCGGCTGCGCGCTATTTGAAAAAATCTACTAGCACGTTTGTGCTTCTGGAATTGGGAGAAGAAACCGGGGGAAATGCCATGGGTGGCAGCAACTCCATTTCCGCATATCCCTGGGGTGCACACTACCTCCCCTTGCCAAACGACCACGATGCAGAACTGATCACCTTTCTTCGGGAGGCCAATGCTATCACGGGCTACGAGAACAACTTGCCCGTCTATAATGAATATTTTCTCTGCTTCGATCCGAAAGAGCGACTCTTCATTAACCAATATTGGCAAGACGGACTTGTTCCCCACGAGGGCGTACCCGAAAAGGACCGCGGCGAAATTGAAAGCTTCCTGGCCTTGATGCACGACTTCAAAACTAAAAAGGGAAGCGACGGTCGCGAAGCCTTCACCATTCCCGTGGAGGAGAGTTCACAAGATCCCGAACTGCTGAAGTGGGATGCGATCACCATGGAGGAGTTCCTTCGGCAACATCACTTCAGTTCCCCCTACCTCTTGTGGTATGTGGCCTATTGCTGTGCGGATGACTTCGGATCGTCCCTGAACGATACCTCCGCCTGGGCGGGCATCCACTACTTTGCCTCGCGCAAAGGCAAATCCGCCAACGCCGCATCCGACGCTGTGCTGACCTGGCCCGAAGGAAATTTCTGGCTTGTAAAACAACTCCGTCAGAACCTGGAACCCAACATACGAACGGGTGCGCTGGCCTACGATGTAATTGAAAACGCCGGCGGTGTAGAGATCCTTTATTTCGACGACAAGTCACAAACCTCGCGCAAGATCAAGGCCCGGGCCGTCATTATGGCCACACCACAATTTGTGTCACAGCGCCTCCTGAAAGCAGATCGCGGGTTTGACTACAAGACTTTTCAATATGCTCCCTGGATGGTGGCCAACATCACAACAACGGCTGGACTTGTCGAAAGAAAAGGAGAGCCACTGAGCTGGGACAATGTATTTTATGGAAGCCAATCGCTCGGCTACGTAAATGCTCTAAATCAACGCGTGGGCATGTCGAGCCCGGAAAAAGTGATCACCTACTACCAACCCCTGCTGGGTGCCGATCCGGTGACGTTAAGAACCCGGGCCTACAAAACCACGGCCGAAGAGTGGACGACCGCGATTCTCAACGACTTAACCAAGCCACATCCCGAAATAGAAGAAACCATAAAAGATGTCAACATTTGGATCTGGGGTCACGGCATGATCAAACCCGTGCCCAACTTTATCTGGGGTGACCACAGGTCGCGCGCCGCGAACCCCGTCGACAACCGGATTTTCTTTGCACACTCCGACCTCAGTGGTATTTCCATTTTTGAAGAAGCATTTTATCAGGGACATAAGGCGGCGCGAGCCGTTTTAAATATCGTATGAGGCCCGCCCATACCGCATCCCAACCCTGGCTGGCCGATCCGCCAAAAGAGGTGTGGTTTATTCTTGCTCCCGCTTTTGTTCCGGTCGTCATCGTTTTCCTTTTTCAAAATTATTTTCTTCAACACCAGGAAGTCACCAGCCTGTGGTGGGTGGTGCTGGTGCTCTGCATCGACGTCAGTCACGTCTACAGCACTTTGTTCAGACTCTACTGGGACAAACCGACCTTCACTAAATACAGGAGCTTGTTGCTCACCATTCCGCTCATTTCATTTATCGTGGGATTCCTGCTCCATCAATTCGATGCTCACATCTTCTGGCGCGTACTCGCCTACGTTGCCGTATTTCATTTTGTGCGACAGCAGTATGGCTTTATGCGCTTGTATTCGCGGAAAGATAATTCTCCCCGCATCTCCCGCACATGGGATACAGTCTCCATCTACGCGGCCACACTCTATCCCTTGTTGTACTGGCATCTCCATCTCACTAATAACCTGAGCTGGTTTGTGGCCGGCGATTTTATTTCGATACCCTTATCGGGATGGGACCAGGTTCTTTTGGGATTATATGTTTTCGTCATCGCATCCTATGTCATCAAGGAACTTTGGTATGGCTATCAACGACGATACATCAATATCCCCAAGAACATGATCATGCTGGGCACTTACTTGTCCTGGTATGTGGGCATTGTCATGTTCAAGGGAGACCTGATCTTTACTTTGCTCAACGTGGTGGCACATGGCATTCCCTACATGGGCTTGATCTGGATCTATGGCGAAAAGAAAGCCGACCGTGCATTCTCCTTCACCTGGAAAGGGGTGGCCATTTTTGCAGGCGCGCTGTTGCTCCTGGCGTATTTGGAAGAATCCTTTTGGGATGTGCTGGTGTGGAAAGATCACCCGGATATCTTTCCATTCCTCACCCACGCTGCCCCCTTGGAAAATCCAACATGGTTGTCGATCGTGGTCCCCTTGCTGGTGCTGCCCCAGATAACGCACTATGTTTTGGATGGGTTTATCTGGCGTTTCCGCAAAGACAGCACGGTGAGATTGTAGCCGTTATGAAAAAATCTCCAAACGCTCAGCCCACGCCAACCCATTCGGCAATTCCTGCGCATTGAATTCCAGATGGATCACCCTCCGGTGCTTCGGACTGGTGGCTCTGGAAGAGGCGTGCAACACCAACGGCTTCATCAAATGAATGCTACAGGCCTTCACTTCGCAAACATGCGGAATGCTGTTTTGGGTGATCAACGCGATGTCGTTGTCGGATAATTTTTTCTGGTGCGATCCGGGCACGATCTTCAGTGCGCCGTTCGTTTCGTCGGCATCGTCCAAATGGATTCTTATGGTGATCGTGTCTTTCAACACCTGTTCCGGTGGGCAAACGCCGTGGTCGCCGGCTTTTTTTGTCCAGGCTGTGAAGCCTTCGGTTTCTATTTTTTCTTTTACGTGAATAACAATGTCCTGGTGCCAGGTGACATACCAATTCGATTCCGGCGTCTTGTCAAAAAAAATGGCTTTGGTGAGAAACAGGTTTGGGTTTATTTCCTTTAAGATAGCCGTCAGATTCGTGTTGAAGAGCAAGGGTTTCAGTTCGGGCAACTCGCGCAAAAGATTTCGAATGGCGTGCGCATCCTCCGCTGGACGGCTTTTCAGATACATGTGAAGTTTCGAGCCAATGGCATTCACCTCCCGTTTGCTGAACACATGATGCATCACCGACGATCCTTTGTAAATGACCTTGTTGATCTGATTTTGCAACGACCCCCGGTTGAATTCGAATTGATACTGATCCAACGCCTCTCCCAGGATGTCGCGAATGCGTCGCTTCAGTTTTTCGGGTGCCAGAATTTTTATGCGGTTGCCAAAGCCGAGGATCTCGCGCTCCAATTCAAAATTGATCTGGACCTGCAGCGAAAACACTACGCCCGTGGAAAGCTTCTCCTCCACTTTTTGCGAATGATGAATGGGCTTGGTCACAATGTAGGGAGCCGTTTCGTGGTCGGCGTGCAGCAGCACTTTTTCGGTCCTTCCATCCGGGTTCACCGAAACGCCTACCACGTGGTGGAAGAAACTGGAAATGTTGAAGTCTGTTGCCGGCACATATTTCACCGGGCTCTCATCGATGCTCACGATGCGATCCAGGGCCAGGTTTAGGATCGGCGTGTTCCGCTTCTTAACACCGAGCACAAACCAACGGTTGCGGTATTCTTTCAGGCAATAGGGATGAAAAACAAAAGTGTTCGCACTCCGTGCTTTAAAGGACTGGTAACAAATCTCGACCGCGCGTTTCTTGAGGATCGTATGATACAACGCGTCGATGTGCTCTAATCCTTTCAGGTTGTCATTCTTCTCAAAATCGATCACCGGCTCCTGGTTGGTCTTTGCCGCGTCGATCTTGTTTTCCAGCCGCTGCACCATGCCGCTCAATTCCTGGAAATGACTGAAGCCTTTGAACTGCCGCAGAATCTCTACCACTTCAGTCAATTTGCCCAGGTCCTGGTCGGTCAGTGGAATGTTGGTGATGGAGTATTCGGGGTCTTCATAGGTATAGAATTTCTTTTCCAGCACCACAATCGGCGCGTTATATCCCAGCTTGTCGCTGCGCATCAGCTGGATATCCATTTGCACGGTCCGCCGGCTGACGCCCTTGTCGATGCCCTCATATTCATAGAGTGTTTCGGAGCAGGCATCAATCAAATCCTCCAGCGTCCAACGCCGCTGGCGGTTTTTGAGACAGGCATCGATGGTGCGAAAACGAATGAGGGCGTTGCGGTTGACCGGCATATCGGAACATATTTTCCGAAAAGATGGCAAAAATTATCATCTACGCAAAGAGATTGCGTAGATGAGCCTCCAATAGAAATGGTCTAAAATCAAAGAAGCTGTCCCGGGTGAGACAGTTTCTTTGTCTATATCAAAACTTCGGCGATCACTTCACGGGAACTTCAGACGCCACCCTGGAGGGGCTGTTTTTCAAAGTACCGTTAAATTTGCTTGCCGACTTATCGATCACGGCATCGCCGGTGGATTCGTTAAAATCCCAATAGCCAATCAAGCCCGGTGCAGAATGGTCGAGCTTTGTGATCATGAATTTTTGAATTTCAGCTTCAGCGAGCGCCCTGTTCCAGATCCTTAGTTCGTCAAGTTTTCCCTGGAAGTGAAGGGTACGTCCATTGTTGAATAGTATTCCGACCTTTGCATTTTCCTGGGGAGAATTTGATTTTAATGGCAGATCAGAAGAGCCAGCATAGGTACCTCCCATGTCTATTCCATTGAGATAACAACTCATGTCGGTTGCGCTTCGCATCACGCCGGTCATGTTTACCCAACGGCCGGCTACCGGATTGAACAAAGCCGATTTGGCCCTTCTGTAATGCTCGCTATTCTCTCCCTGGCCGTCACCGTATTGCACACCAACGTGTGAAATGTTGCTGGTGATGAGACTAAAGCCATTGTAATAGGGTAAACCATCCTGACTGTCGATGATGGGCAGTGAACCCTTTGGCACGTTAGGATCAACCCATACCCAAACGGAAATAGTCACCGGCAAAGTCACATTGTCGTAGATGTTCCCTAAATCAATATAGTCGTCTACCCCGTCAAACGATATGGCGCGGTTTTCATCCGGATAGTTCTCCACATCAACAATCGTGACAGTCAGCGTTTTCTGATCGCCCGCCAATAAGCCATCCGAAGTCCGGTTAATGGTGAAGGTGATTTTCTCGTCGCTTTCCTGTTCAAAGTCGGGAAGGGCATGGAGCGCAACAGAAGCGCCCGTGGAGTCTTTGGGTATCAAAACTGAAAACTCTTCCTCTAAAAAGAGAAGGTCATCAATTCCGTAGTCCGTGCCAAAACCGGCAGTCGATGAGCTGACGGACAACGTAACATACTCATCTTTCTTTGCGGACTTGGCGAGCGTCAACCGGATAACAACTTCCGAGCCCTCATTCACTTGGGCAGCGGCGCCTTTCAAATTGATCGGGATCCTCTCATCTTCTTTGTCGTTCCTACACGATGTGAAGCAAAGGGTGATGAGCAAAACCATGCCCATCCACAGGGGGGTAAATTTTGTAATTGGTTTCATTTCCATTAACGTTTTAGTTATGACAAATAACTGCGTTCCCACTGCAAATTTCTTTCAGTTCAGCCCAGCGGCTAAAACTTGGTAACGATTGGGCTGTCGGCCAAAATCATAAAAAGCCAATCCAACGGATCCGCACGAGTCAATCGGCGGCTCCGAAAAGACTTTTCTAAAAAAAATTGAATTGTTTTTTACTACGCAAAAAGACTGCGCAGATGGCCCTCACCTTTGATTCATCATTTACGCGGAGTGATAGCGGCTTCAAAGCGGCCCTCTTCCACAACAGTGGAAGGGGTTTATTGGGTCTTGTAGCTTAAAAGGAAAAGCCTGCGGTAAAAGTAGATCGCACCGCAGTGTGCCGGGATGATTCCGTTATGGCTGCGCGCTATAACGGATAGAATTTGTCCCGATAGCTATCGGGACACCGAAATACCACTCGGAGAAGTAAAGTAGGGAAGCGCATTTAGAGCCCGGCTGCCCGCAAGGGAATCCCGGTTCGAATCCGGGGGAGGCCACAAAATGTTCATTGAATTAAAAATTGACGTCCGCCTGGGCGGATAAAAGATCTTCTCTCCGGCCGAAAGTCTGGAGGAAGCGCGGAAAAAACTAAGCAGAAGACCAGATGAGAGTTTCTGTATAGCTCCATAGTACTGTGGCCCGGCCACAGCATGCTGCTTCGCTGATGTTGTTTTCCACCTTGCGTGTCGAAGGTTCGAATCCTTCTCCGCCCCGGCGGATAGCTCAGTCGGTAGAGCAGCAATCCATGGACTAAAAATCCATACTTGTTGAAAGAAGCCGGTCACTTCTTTAAAAAAAACGACCGCCATACAGAAAGCAACGACTGGCAAACCGGTTCACCCTTCTTCGGAAGGATTGAACAATCGGCCAGAAGCTTGTGAGGGCGAGGATACCGCACAGGATCGTTCGCGTACTTTTTTGCAAAGATTCTTTCCGAGTCCTTCTCTTTTGCGGGATAGGTCAAGAAATCTCTTCAAAAAACTATCCGCCCGAAAATGTTTGCTCGCCGAGCTTCGGTTACGGCGAGCGCTCAATCGCTCTTCCGCTTCTGGAAGATGGTTTGCGGGTCGCGGCTTTCTTTTTAAATGAATTTTTTATTTTTTATTAATTTCTATTGTTATGAAAAGGATCAGGATCAACACCGGCTACATCGGCCTGGTGTTCAAAAATGGCAACTACAAAAACGTGTTGACCGAGGGTGCATATTGGCTGTCGTTCAGCGAAACCGTCATGTTCTACGACATGACCAAGCCCTTCCATCCTTCCCTGGAACTGAACATCCTGTTGCGCGATCAGGCGTTGGCCGATTTGCTAACCGTTGTGGAAGTGATGGATGCAGAGATCGCCCTGCACTATGAAAACGGAAACTTCAAAAGCGTGCTGATACCCGGACGCTACGCCTTCTGGAAAGGTGTGGTCGACTACACTTTCGTGAAAGCCGATTTGAGCAAAATCGAGATCACAGAAGATATCAACATCAACACCTTGATGCGAAAAGAAGTACAGCCCTACATCCGCGTGTTTGCCGTGGAGTCGTATGAGAAGGGTATCCTGCTCATCGACGGAAAGCTGACAAAGGTGTTGGAAACCGGCGTATACTTCTTCTGGAAAAATGCCGTGGTCGTCACCGTATTGAAAGCCGACTTGCGTCAATTGCAAATGGAGGTTTCCGGTCAGGAGATCCTGACCCGCGACAAGGCCGGGCTGCGTTTGAGCTTCTTTGCGCAATACAAAGTGGTAGACATCCTCAAGGCGCTGATCGAGAACAAAGATTTCGAAAAGCAATTGTACGTGATCATCCAACTTTGCTTGCGTGAATTTGTAGGAACGCTTTCGCTGGATGAGTTGCTGGAAAAAAAGGAATCCATCGGCGCCTACATGCTGGAGTCGTTGAAAGACAAGGCGGCTGCATTGGGTATCGAAGTGCGCGACTGCGGCGTGAAAGACATCATTTTGCCCGGCGAAATGAAAGAAATCATGAACCAGGTGCTGGTGGCCCAGAAAAAAGCCGAAGCCAACGTCATCATGCGTCGTGAAGAGACCGCCTCGACACGCAGCTTGCTGAACACGGCCAAGTTGATGGAGGAGAACAGCATGCTGTTCAAGTTAAAAGAAATGGAGTACGTCGAAAAGATCGCCGACAAGATCAACACCATCTCGTTGTCAGGTGGCAACCAGGTCATCGATCAGTTGAAAGACATCTTCGTGCCCCGCAAATAAAAACGTTGTGCGATAGCAGGGCTGTATTCCGGAATACAGCCCATTTTATTGCGATCGCCAAAAACGTCAATCAAACAAAAAGCGGCGTGACAAACATTTTAAGTCCGCTCGTCTTCTTAAATTCACATTGAAAATGATACTCAAAGGAAACGATCTTAAAAAAATAGGATACACAGAGGGCAAAGTGCTTGGCCTTGCGTTGACCATTATTGAAAAAGAATATGCCACATTGCTACCGGCCGATCAGCTTGCCTTGCTGCAACACGTGAAGGACGATCCCGCAGGCTATGTCCATCATGAAAAGCTCTCGCCCCTGGCAACAGAAATGCTGAAACCCGCCGATGCAACGCTCGCGCTGGAACCCCACGGCAAGCCCTATAAAATATACGGCGCCGAAGCCATCGAAGAATGCGCTATACAGCAAATGGACATTGCGTCCAGGTTGCCCATCACCGTTGCCGGTGCCCTCATGCCCGATGCGCATCAAGGTTATGGACTTCCCATCGGCGGCGTGCTGGCCACCAAAAATGCGGTGATCCCCTATGGTGTTGGGGTGGACATTGGTTGCCGGATGTGCCTGACCCTGTATGACCTGCCGGTGACGATGCTGGAGGACGATAAAGAAGCTTTGAAAAAAATGCTGGTCAATAACACCATGTTCGGGCAAGCCACTTTTAAACGGCCAAAGGATCACGCCATCTTCGAGCGTGACGAGTTCAGTGACATCGCGGTGGTGAAAGGCTTGAAAGACAAAGCGTGGAGACAGATCGGTTCGTCCGGTGGCGGAAATCACTTCGTGGAATTCGGCATCGTAGACATTCCATCCGTTGCCGATGCGTTGGGCCTGCAACCCGGAAAATATCTGGCGTTGCTTTCGCACTCCGGCTCCCGTGGTTTGGGGGCCACCCTGGCCGGTCATTATACAAAGATCGCCATGGATGTTTGCAAACTTCCCCAGGAAGCCAAACACCTCGCGTGGCTTGACCTCGACACGGAGGCTGGCCAGGAATACTGGCTCGCGATGAACCTGGCGGGCGACTATGCTTCGGCATGTCATCACCAGATCCATGAACGGATGGCCGTGGGGCTGCGTTCGAATCCGCTGGTGATGGTGGAGAACCACCACAACTTTGCCTGGAAGGAACAAGATGCCTCTGGCGAGGAAGTTATCGTTCACCGTAAGGGCGCCACTCCCGCAGGCAAGGGAGTGCTCGGCATTATTCCCGGATCCATGGCCACACCAGGATTTATTGTGAGGGGAAAAGGTGTATCGACATCAATCAATTCGGCATCGCATGGTGCGGGCAGACTGATGTCGCGGACCAAGGCAAAACAAACGATCTTGCCAGGCCATGTCAACAAAGTGCTGAAGGCAGCCGGTGTGGAATTGATCGGTTCGGGTCTTGATGAAGCACCCATGGCCTATAAGAATATCCACGAGGTGATGGCCTCCCAGCACGAATTGGTAGACGTTTTAGGGACGTTCATGCCAAAAATCGTGAGGATGTGCGGCGATGAAAGATTCAAAGAAGTGGACTAACTCCCGACTCGCTGAAATTTTTCTCCAGCTCCGATAAAGAAGTTTTAAAAACTTCTTTATACTTTTACATCATGATGTCAATGCTACACCAAATTAACCAAGCACAGAAGTCGTCGGCGCAAGTCCGCGACCCTAAGTGCTATTATGTCCGGAGTAGTATGTTGAGATGATTCAAAAAGATCAAAGCCATACAGAAAGCCCGGACGCTAAAATGTCTGGGCTTTTTTATTTTAAACCACTCTCTATCATGACTGTCGATAGCATACTGAAAACCGTTGAGAAGGAAGCGATCAGCACCTTCTCCCTGCTGGATGGCTGGTTCGATGAGGAACAGGCTGTGCTGAACTACCGCCCGCAAGCGGAGGCGTGGAATGCCCATGAAATATTGGTGCATGCCATGTTGACCTGCACCAATTTGATGGAGGAAGTCGAAAAGGGAAGCGCGTGCGCATTGGAGTGCACCGACGAGAACGAGGCCTTCGACTGGAATCAATATACCCTGTTGCCAAAGGAAGTGACCGAGGCGCGCGACCTCCCGTACTATTACGCGGCGCCGCTACCGGACGCAAAGGTGGAAGACGTCTTCCCTATCGACAACGTTCGGGTTTCGTTGCGCGCGCAGTTGCTAAAATGTCTGGAACAGCTCGATAAGCTGCAGAACGGCGAGGGTGTGCGCTACAAGATCTTCCATGGGGATTTTGGAATTGGCGACCTTGACCTCTACCAGAATTTATATTTCCTGACGCAATACGGAAAGTGGCAACTTGACCAGTTGCGTCATAACAAAAGAGAATATCTATCGCTCAATGCTTAATGTTTTATGTGGAGGACCTTATACCGGCCAACAGGACCTAACGAACTGGCCCTGATCGTCGATTCGGGGATGAAAAGATTTCCGCCCCGTCTTTTCTGGCAACCTATCTTTTACCCCGTACTGAATGTTGAATATGCTTCAGAGATCGCAGAACGTTGGAACAGGGGCGAGGAAGATTCGGATGACGCCGGCTTTGTGATGGCCTTTGAAATTCCTGAAAAATATTTTCAGCAGTTTCAGGTGCAAACTGTTGGTCTGGATCACCACCAGGAGTTGTGGGTGCCCGATCATCAATTATCTGAATTCAACGACCAGATCGTCGACGGAATTCGTGTGGAGAAGACGTTTCTGGGAAGAAAATTTGTCGTGCCCGACAACATCAAAAGCGTTCTTTCATGAAGTATAAAAGCCCCTGGGTTGGTCCCGGGGGCTTTTTTCTTCTATCGAATAGTGTGTATTAAATCAGGTTTTATTGGGCTTTTTTGATCCCCATTGGTGCCTTAGCAAACTGTTCATGCACCGTTTTTTCAGACTTTTTTGGGATGATCTTGCCTTCGTTGATGAGCACGTGAGCAACGAGATTTACCTGCTCCAGCAACTGCTGCCAGTTCTTGGCATCGATGGCGCGTGCAACCTCTGGAGGACCAAAGGTCCCGTCGGAACCACATTCGTCAGCCAATTTTAGAATCGTTCTACGGATGTCCTCAGCAAATATCATAGTGGCGAAGATAAAGGAGGGTCTGGGAGGTTAACACGGTTCCCGCGAATTCAGTTCTCCCGGTTTCGATATAATTAACCGTTGTTTACTTTTGTACCATGACTGTGCGGACCTTTATTGCCGATCAACCCTCGCCCCAGCGGGAGATCATGACCATTCTCCGCTCGTGGATTCTGGATCTGGGCCAACACATACAAGAAAAAATCAGCGCCAAGATCCCCTATTTTTATTTCTATGGTCCCCTTTGTTACCTTCACGCGCAGCGCGATGGAGTAGACCTGGGGTTTACGAAGGGCTACGAACTCACGGACGAAGAGAAGCTATTGGAGTCGCGTGGGCGCAAACATGTGAAGACCATCACCTTTTTTAGCGTCACCCAGCTGGAGGAGCAAGAAGAATCACTCCGCCATATTTTAAACGAAGCCGCCATCCTGAACGAATACCGCTTCAGACAACAACAGAAGAAGAAAGCCAAATGAACGAACCCGATATCCTCGAGCAGGACGATGAGCTCTTCGAACACCATCGCATCACCGCCGACGCCAAACAAAGCCTGGTGCGCATCGACAAATTTTTGATGGCCCGTTTGCCCAACGTTACCCGTACCAAGATACAGGCCGGCATCCACGAGGGGTTTGTCCGCGTGAACGAAAAAAGCATCAAGCCCAATTATAAAGTACACCCCAACGATGTGATCACCGTCTCCATGCCCGAGCCACCCCGCGACAACACGGTGGTGCCCGAAAATATCGCGCTGGACATTGTGTATGAAGATGCACACCTCATGGTGATCAACAAACCTCCCGGCATGGTCGTGCACCCGGCCTACCAAAACTGGACCGGCACCGTGGTGAACGCGCTGGCCTACCACTTTCAGAACCTCCCCGAAATGCCGGGCAACGACGGCCGCCCCGGATTGGTGCACCGCATCGACAAGGACACGTCCGGGCTACTGGTCATCGCGAAAGACGAACCGACACTCACGGCGCTGGCCAAGCAATTCTTCGACCACACCATCGAGCGTCGCTACCACGCCATCGTGTGGGGTGTGCCGGAGCCTCCACAGGGCACCATCAACGTGAACGTGGGGCGAAGCCTGAGAGACCGTCGCGTCACTACCGCGTTTCCCGAAGGCGACATGGGACGGCATGCCATAACCCACTATACCCTTCTGCAAGATTTACGCTATGTCTCGGTGGTCGAATGCAAATTAGAGACCGGGCGCACGCACCAGATCCGCGCCCACATGAAATACCTAGGCCACCCGTTGTTTAACGATGCGCTGTATGGAGGCGACCAGGTGCTGAAGGGAACGGTGTTCACCAAGTACAAACAGTTTGTGGAAAATTGTTTCGAGATCATTCCCCGCCAGGCGCTGCATGCCAAAACACTGGGCTTTGTACATCCCGTGACCAAGCAATTCATGCAATTCGATTCCGAGCTGCCGGCTGATTTTAAAGCGGCGATCGAGAAGTGGGAACATTACGTGAAGTATAACTGATGATTACCGTTCTGGACAGAACCGGTTAAAAAAAGAGGAAAAAGATCTGATTCAGTGCGTGATAACGCACAGGCTATACAACGTGAAGAAGATCAAAAGTTTTTCTTAAAACGCGGTGCCGAACTTGCGTCCTTTACCCAGCGCCTGACGGATCTCCTTCAGGGCTTCCCGTTTAAGCTTCTGGTGCGAAGCATCGTCTTGCGACGAATACAGAAGACTTTTGATGTAGGCCAAAACTTTTTCAGTTTGGGTCTGATCCAGCGAGTCAAGAGATTCGAGGATCGCGTGTTTTTGATGGATGGTTGTCATAGCAAGTAGTGGTTGCTATTACAAAGAACGTAAATAAGGGTGCTGAGGTTCAAGCCCTTAGTTCGCTATTCATCATAATACAACACAGAAGTAATATTCTCCTTATAATCTCCACAATTTGGCCCTGTCCCCGCCCGTTGCGCGACCGGGTTCTAACGTTTGAAACCACTTGATTTGGCCTTAAAACAGGATATAGTAGGATTGACAATAAGGAGATTCTGCGTACCTTACCCCTTCCTAGCCAACAATCTTATGTTAACATTCCATTTCCGCCCCGCCGCGCTGCTGGGCATGGTAGCCCTGGCCGCCTTCAGCTGTAACCAGAAACCCTCGGGCGCGGCCGCTGAACACTCTACGGAAAGCTCCCTGGCCGATCTCAAGGTGCACGATGGCCTGGAGGTGACCCTCTTCGCCTCCGAACCCATGTTTTCGAACCCTACCAACATTGCCATCGACGAACGCGGCCGCGTTTGGGTCTGCGAAGCCTATAACTATCGCAGCGAATACAACATCAAAAACCCGGTAAAGAAAGAAGGCGATCGCATCATGATCCTGGAAGATACCGATGGCGATGGCAAAGCCGATAAAAGCAAAGTATTCTACCAAGGCACCGACGTGAATTCAGCACTGGGCATTGCCCTGTTGGGAAATAAGGTGATCATTTCCTGCAGCCCGAATGTGTTTGTCTTCACCGACGACAACGGCGACGATGTCCCCGATAAAAAAGAGATCTTCTTCAAAGGCATTCAGGGTCTGCAACACGATCACGGCATGCACTCTTTTGTGTTCGGTCCCGATGGAAGATTGTATTTTAACTTTGGAAACGCAGGCGTGTCCCTGCTCAATCCTGCCGGCGACACGGTCGTGGATGTTCACGGTCACAAAGTGGTCACCAACGGCAAGCCCTTCCGCGAAGGCATGGTGATGCGGTGCGATGTGGATGGAAGTCACGTGGAAGTTTTGGGAAATAACTTCCGGAACAATTTTGAAGTGACCCTCGATCCCTATGGCACAATGTGGCAATCCGACAACGACGACGACGGCAATAAGGGCACGCGCATCAATTACGTGATGGAATACGGTAACTATGGCTACCGCGACGAGATGACGGGCGCCAGCTGGGGTTCGCGCCGCACCAACATGGAGAAAGAGATTCCCTTTCGTCATTGGCATCTGAACGATCCGGGTGTGGTACCAAACGTTTTGCAAACGGGCTCAGGCTCTCCTGCCGGCATCACGGTATATGAGGGCGATCTGTTGCCCGAAGTATTCCGGGGGCAGATGATCCACGCCGAACCCGGCCACAATGTGGTGCGGTCTTATCCCGTGGAAAATGATGGTGCTGGCTATAAAGCTACGATCGTGAATATCCTGGAAGGCCAAAAAGATCAATGGTTCCGTCCCGCCGACGTTGCCATCGCACCGGATGGTTCGTTGTTTGTTGCCGATTGGTACGATCCGGGCGTAGGCGGTCACCAGGTGGGCGATTTGGATCGTGGACGAATCTACCGCGTAGCTCCAAAAGGTTCTAAATACACCACGCCCAAAACCGATATCAGCACCATCGACGGTGCCGTTGCCGCCCTGACAAACCCCAACGCTGCCGTGCGTTATCTCGGATGGAATGCGCTGGCCGCCGCCGGCGATAAAGCAGAGCCTGCGTTAGAAAATCTTTGGAAAGGAAACAACGCCCGGCAGAAAGCCCAGGCGCTCTGGCTACTCACCCGGCTTCCCAAGAGCGACGACTACCTTGCCCAGGCCTTGGGAGATACCGACGCAAACATTCGCATCACCGGCATCCGGGTAGCGCGTATGCTAAAGAAAGACATTCTGCCCATAGCCCTGAAGTTGCAAAACGACGGGTCCCCCCAGGTGCGCCGTGAAGTGGCGTTAGCGATCCGGGGCAATTCATCCGCGGAGGCTGCAGAAGTGTGGACCGCATTGGCCCAGCAATACGATGGCAAAGACCGCTGGTACCTGGAGGCGCTCGGCATCAGTGCAGAAGGAAACTCGGATGCCTATTTCAGCGCGTGGAAAAAGAAAGTGGGTGCCGATTGGAACACCCCTGCCAATCGCGACATCGTGTGGCGAAGCCGCAGTAAATATGCCATGCCGCTGCTTGCCGAACTTATCAAGAAATCCAACGACCAGGAAATGCTGCGCTACTTCCGTGCCTTCGATTTCCAAACCGATGCCTCCAAACAACAGGTGCTGACTCAACTGGTTCAGCAAAGCCAGGGTGACCGGTTGCTGTATGCCTTGAAACACATGGACGCCTCGAAACTGAAAATGACCCCGGCCATCACTACCGCGCTAAACAAAGTGCTCGAGCAAAAGAAGGGAAAGATCGAATTTGTGGAGCTGGTCACTTTATTCAAGCTGCAAAATCGCTCCAGTGATCTTCTTCAACTGGCGATCCAGTATCCCGACAGCGCGGTGGGAAAAGAATCGGCCAAAGTGCTTTTGAATTGGAACAAAATGGACCTGATGCAAAAGACAATCAATGGCAACAACAAAGACAACGCTCAGGCGATGGTGAAAGCCCTGTGGCCGTTGATGTATAATTTGAAGACCATCGCCATCATGGAATCGATCATGATGGACAGCACAAAGGACATCGAACTCCGAAAGCTGGCGGTGAAAACCTTTGGCGGGCCATGGGAAGCCGAAGATCATTTGCTGGAACTGGCCAAGGAGAACAAGATACCCGCCGATCTTCAAACTGCTGCGGGTGGTGTATTCCAAACTGCATGGCGCGGCACCTTGCGAGCGGAAGCGGCCAAATATCTGAAGCTCCCCGGCAGCAAGACGGGTACGGCCCTTCCTGCCATCGCAGTCATGGTGGAGAAGCACGGCGATGTTGCAAAGGGACAACAAGTCTTCAAAACGCTTTGCGTCACTTGTCACAAGGTGAAGGGCGAAGGCGTGAACTTCGGGCCGGAGCTCAGCGAGATTGGCGACAAGCTTCCCAAGGAAGCGCTCTACACATCCATTCTCTTTCCCGACCAAGGAATCAGCTTTGGCTTTGAGGGCTACCGGTTCAAGCTCAACGACGGCTCCTCTGCATTTGGGCGCATCGTTTCTGAAACGGAAGATAAGGTTGAGGTACAGTATATGGGCAATCAACAAACCGTGGCAAAGGAAAACATCACGTCGCGCACCAAGCTGGAAACTTCGCTGATGCCTTCCAACCTGCAATCGTCTATGACCGAAGAGGAGTTGGTTGATCTGGTCGAATACCTCAGCACGCTTAAGAAGGACGAGCGCGTTAGTAAGAACTAAGCCATACTCTCAGACACAAAAAAGAGGCTGCCCGGTTAGGGACAGCCTCTTTCTTTTTTATTCGCGCTACGCGTTTAGTTTTTCTTCTTCTTCAAGAAATTCTGGATCTTTTGTTTGGCTTCGTCCTCTACTTTTTTCTGAACATCTTCGGTAGTGACGGGCTTGGCCTTCGCTGTATCCGCGGCGGCGGTCTTGGTGGTATCCTTTTTCTTGTTGGTACCTAAAATGTCGCCGACAATTTTCTCAGCATCGGTACCTTTCACGGCTTTCTCCAGGGCTTTCGTTCCTTCTTCTTTGGCCACGTTGGTTACGGCTTCTTTCACCTGTGCCTTTTGTTCTTCAGACACCAAGGATGCTTTGGGGCTGTTGTAGTTTCCGCCCAGGGCGATCGTCACGGGAACATTGCCATTGGGATCGGCTTTGGCTCCGCCTGCGGTGTTTTTCGCAATGAAGGCATTGTACTCTGCACCGAGTTTTCCAGCGGGCACGTCCATCTTCAGGAGGTAGGCGAGCGAGCCGTCGAGGCCCGTGCTGCCGGCGACGTTGGTCTTATAGTTTCCAAACTTCACGTCGAAGGGCTTCACATTCAAACGGCCGTCTTTGATGCTGGTGGACATCAACACATCTTTCAGCGTCACCTCGTCAGAGTTTTCCAGTTTGGTGAGCGAGGTAATGCCGGAGATCAGTTTGGATTGCGTCAAGGCTGCCTGGGCGATCTTGATGAGACCGTCGCCGCTCACCGTCGCCATGTTCGGCATCATGGTGGGTAGCAGTTCGCCGCTGAGCTTGAAGTCGGTAGAGAATTTGCCATTGATCAAACCGGCGATGGGTGCATAGCTTTGCACGATCGACGACTTGTTGGCGGCTTCCTTCATCGACACGCCATCGATCTTCAGACCGAGATCATATTTGGGGTGTTTGATGTCTTTCGTATTGTAGGTCCCGTTCACCACAAAGCCTCCACCCAGCATGTTGAATTTCAATCCGCTGAGGTTAGCCACGCCGTCTTTCACGATCACATCGCCCGAGGCGTTGGTCATGTTGTAGTCCATGAACACCACTTTCTGAATATTCGATTTCAGCACGAAGTCGATATTGTCCGGCACCGGAAGCACGCCGAGGCTGGCAGTGTCGGTGGTGGTGGTCGTCTCGGTGTCGGTCATGAATTCGTTCAGGTCGAGCAGGCCGGAGCTGAAGTTCACATTTCCCTTGATCGTTTGATTCTTACCAAACACATAGCCGAGGTAGTTCAGCACAGAGCCGTTCACACTGATGTCGCTGCGTCCGATTTTACCTTCCAGTTTCTGCAGATCTATCTTCTTCGGATCGAAGACCATGGTCGCCTGTGAAAGGGTTACGGCATAGGGCAGGTCTTTTGCCGTGTATTTGAAATCCGTGAGCGACGCCGTTCCGCTGGTGGGCAGGCGATCGTATTTCTCGGCTTGCAGGTCGGAGTATTTTCCTTTGGTTTCCAGGTCGGCCTTCACCTTGCCGGCCAGGTTCATGCCTTCCACGGGGAAGATCTTGGTGATCTTTTCAATATCAATACCCCCCTTTGCTTTCAAATCCCAGGTGTAGTCGTCAAGATTTTGCAAGGCCAGGTTGGCGTTGAAGCGTTCGCCGTCCATAAGCATGGACAGGTCTTTTACGGTGATGAACGTCTCTGCCATTTTACCAGAGGCATTCTTTATGGTGGAATTAAATTTCAGGTCTTCGATCGGAATGGGGAACTGTGAAGACTTCACATAACCATTGGCCAGTGACATGGACGCATCGATGGCCGGAATAACTTTCTTCAAGCTGTCATAAACGCCTTTTGCGCTGAGATTAAGGGCATAGTTACCTTTCATGTCCAAACCTTCCATGGGGAACATCTTGCTCAACTCCGCCAGGTTTAGCTTAGCCATCACGTTGGCATCGATATTGGTCGGATACATTTTGGTGATGAGCGCCTTGGCATCCACAGGGTTGGTGCCAAAATCGAGGTGAAGCTTCTTCAAGTCGATCACGGTGTTGTCGATCACTCCGTCTTTGTTGTCGACCAGCAGGTCTACGTTGATGTTGTTGATGGGGGTGGGCAGGTCGGGATATTTGAACATGGCGTCTTTCACCAACAGGTTCACGTTAAAGGCGGGCATCTGCTTATCGCTGTAGGTGCCTTTCACAAAACCGTTGAAGGCCAGCTCTCCCTTGGTCTCGATGTTGTCGAAGCTTTTGGTGTACATACCGGGTACGAGCGAGAGAAGGCTCTTGAATGAGTTCTCGGGGCTCTTGAACGAGATGTCCATGCCAAAGTCTTTTTCATTCATCTTGAACCAGCCGTCGAAGCTCATGGCAAAGTCATTGACCTTGGCAGTGTTTTCTTTGAAGGTGTATTTGGTATACTGTTCGGCAATAGAGATCACGGCGTCAATTTCCACATGTTTGTCCGTCAGGTACATCGTGCCGCCATAGCCTACGTTTACGGTGTCGGCGATGGTTTTTGTTTGCAGGTCAAAAACATCCTGGGTGAAGTCGCCGCTGCCCGAGTGGTTCAGACCTTTCAATTCCATGTAGAAGGGAAGGGACTTGTCGTCATACACCAACACGCCGTCCTGGATTTCCCAGTGGTCGATGCCGAATGAAAATTCGCTTGAGCCTTCTTCCGTTTTCGCGGTGTCGGACGAGGGGATGGCGATGTCGTAGTTGGCGCGGCCGTCTTCCATCACGATCACGTTGATCTTGGGACGCACCAGGGTGATCCCTTTCAACCGCAGCTGACTGCCGAAGAGAATTTCTTTCAGGTTCACCTCCACTTCAAATTTCTCGGTGGCAAAAAGCACGTCGCCTTCAAAGGGCGCGCGATTGATCACGCCCAGGTCGTTCAACTCGGCCGTGATGTTGGGAAAATTCCGGAAAAGTGTAAGATTAAATTTGTCGACGTCAAACATCACATCGGCATTCACCGACTTGGCCAGTTCCTTTTTTATAGCGGCCTGGATGTCATCTTTAAATACAATAGGAATGATAAAGGCAGCAGCCAGGATCAACACAACCAATCCACCGATAACAATAAAGGTCCATTTAAGCGCTTTTTTCATATATGAGATATTGTTTTTGAATAACGATTCAGGGGTTAAAGTTACTAAAGAGAAGGTTAAATCTGCCTAACGGAACGGCATGTTAAAATCGTGTGCAGGTCGTTCAAAGATTTTCTTATTCTTTTACAGGCTGTTAGGCGGGCTACGGCGGGTCAAAAAAGCTTGAGGAACCAGTCCATCATTTTGCGCACAGTGGCCGTATAGGGCGGGTAAAACACGTTGGCGGTGGTGAAGCCCTGGCGCTGTTTCATCACGGCCTTCTCGTTCGAAAAGGCCAGAAAGCCCGCATGCCCATGCGATTTGCCGATGCCGCTGTTATTCACACCACCAAAGGGCAAGTCCGGATGCATAAAATGAACGCCACAATCGTTCACGCACGCTCCGCCCGACGATGTCTCTTCCAGCACACGTGTCTCTGTTATTTTATCGTTAACAAACACATACAATGCCAAAGGCTTCTGTTTCCCGTTGACGATCGCCAGGGCTTCGTCGAGATTGTCGTAGGCCAGCACGGGCAACACCGGGCCAAAGATCTCTTCCTCCATCAGCCGCGCCTGCAATGGCACGCCCGTGAGAATGAGCGGGTGAATAAAACGCGATGCCGCGTCCATCTTTCCACCAAATTCTATTTTCGCCCCTTGCTCCAGGGCATTTTGCACCATGTCGTGGAGACGGTCGAAATGTTTTTGATTGACGATGCGGCAATAGTGCGCTGAGTTCTCGAAGGACTCGCCTTTTTCGGTGAAAAGCAGTTGGGTTTGTTCAATCAATGCTTTCGTAAAATCGGCCGCCATGGTCTTGTCTACGAGCACATAGTCGGGGGCGAGACAGGTTTGCCCGTTGTTCAGGAACTTGGTGAAGGCAACGCGTTTGGCGGCGTCTTTCACATGGGCCGACGCGGTCACAATCACAGGTGATTTGCCCCCCAACTCCAGGGTCACCGACGCCAGGTTTTCGGCGGCGGCTTTCATCACCACTTTGCCAATGGCAGGACTGCCCGTGAAAAAGATGTGCTCGAACGGAAGCTGCAAAAGCGTCTGCGAAACTTCCGGGCCTCCTTCCCACACCGACACCATGGCGCCATCGAAGATCTCGTCGGCCATCTGGCGGATCAGTGCCGACACGTGTGGCGTGAGTTCCGAAGGTTTTATCACCACGGCATTCCCCGCGGCCAGCGCCGACACGAGGGGCCCCACGCAAAGACTGAAAGGATAATTCCAGGGCGACAGGATCAGGCATACGCCACGCGGTTCGTATTGAATAAAAGAACGTGTGCCCAGCAGCGTGAGCGGCGCATCGATCTTGGTTGGTAGCGTCCATTCCTCCAGGTTGTCCAGGGCGTGCTTCAGTTCGGCGAGCACGTGGTAGATCTCGATCGCATCCACCTCCGTGGGATTCTTCCGAAAATCGGCATACATGGCCTCCTGGATATCCCGGCGGTGTTGGTGTATCCAGGCCCTGAGTTTTTCCAGGCGGGCTCTCCGGTTTTGGATGGGCTCTGTGCGCAGGCTTTTGGCCGCGGCCTGGTGACGGCGGAAGTCGTCGGCAGGGGAAATTACTGCCGGGGTGGGAGCGATGGCTTGCATCCCTCAAAATAGCCAAAAAACCACCACTTCACCTCATACATTACGGCCAGGTTATTTAACATGGATATTTGTTAAGTATATATTAACTTTAGTAACAGAGATTTAACATTAACGTAACATGAGGAGTTGGGCAGTTATTTTCTTTATCCCTTTTATGGCTTTTGGCCAGGGACAGGAAAGTGCGCAGACCTCCCGTCTCACCTATTACTTCACCCTCTACAGCCAGGCCGATGGCCCCACCACCGTGGATGTGGACGCAATAGCCGATTTTGCTAACAAGCTCGAACAAAAACGTACATCGTTCCGCAAGGAAAAAGACTTCCTGGAATATCTCTTTGTAAAAACCCATCGCCAGTTCCTCAAGACCTATGTGGAGCAGTCTTCTTTTCGCGACCTGACAGAGAGCAAAACCTACAATTGTCTTTCGGGAACGGCTTTGTATGCCTTGCTGCTGGACCATTTCCAAATTCCTTACCGGATCATGGAAACCAACTATCACATTTTCGTATTGGCCACCACGGCCGAGGGTACGGTGTTACTGGAAGCGACAGACCCGTTGCATGGTTTTGTGGATAAGGACAAATTTGTCGAGGCGAGGATCAATCAATACAAACAAAATGCCCTTCGCGATGGCGCGCCTTCCAAGACGTATTATAAGTACGAAGCCAATCTTTACAACGAAGTGAACCTCGATCAACTGTTGGGATTGTTGCATTATAACTTATCCGTCGTGGCCTTCAATGCACGCGAGTTTCCCGGGGCTGTTCAGCACTTGGGCAAAGCGTTGGATCTTTATTCATCGCCGCGCATCGAAGAGTTTTCGCGCATCCTCATCCTTTCGGTTGTGGCGAGCGACCTGGATGTGTCGGTAAAAGAAAAATATTTGCGCAGCATCCAATCGCTCCGCAAGAAGCAACTTGCCGTGACGGCCAGCGTCCAGTAAAAAAATCCAGTCTTAGTTCTCCAGAATGCGCAGCTCCACGCGACGGTTCAAGCGGTGGGCTTCCGGTGTGTTATCCCGCGACAGCGGCTGGCTTCCGCCAAAGGCTTTGGTTTTGATGCGGGCCTTGGCAATGTCTTTTTCCACCAGGTATTTCTTCACCGCGTCCACACGCATCTGCGACAGCTTCAGGTTTTCTTTTGGATCGCCCTGAAAGTCGGTGTGACCCTCCAATTGGATCACCATCTTTTTGTTTTGCTGCATCATGTTCAGCACGGCCTCCAATTCGGAATTCGAATCGGGGCTGAGCCGCGCCTTGCCCACTTGGAAGATGAGGTTATCGAGGCGGATCACTTTTCCTACTTCCGTGGAAGGGGCTGAGCTGCCCGCGGTGAGTTCGATGTCTTTGATCACGTTCCTTCCGTCTTTCGCTTCGGCGGGATCGAGCATGTATTTGGCCACCGAGTAGCCCGGGGCCTCCACGATGATCGAATATTTTTCGTTGCCGAACATGGGAAAGGAATACGCATTATTATTGAGCACACCAACCTTGTTGCCGTAGGGCAAGCTTTGGTAGGTGATGCGGGCCGTCACCGGTTCTTTGGTGCTGGCGCTTAGGATTTTTCCTTGGGCTACGATCAGACTGTCTTCCGTTTGGCAAAGGGAGCACGTGGTGATGAAGAAAAGCGGGAATACCAGCTTAAAAAATTTTCTTCCCATATAGGTTTATGTTTAAGATTATAGTTTCAAAATCTTGAATTCAACCCTACGGTTTTTCTTTCTACCCTCTTTTGTTTCGTTCGACTCTGTAGGTTTGGTTTCGCCAAAGAACAACACGGTCATGCGGTCTTTGGGTACGCCTTTGTCACTAAAATATTTCATGACCGCTTTTGCTCTCCGCTCCGACAGGCCGAGGTTGTATTGCTCGGGACCCGATGTATCGGTGTGACCGGAGATCTCAATCTGCATGTTCGGTTTATCGGTCATTAACGTAACCACGCGATTCAACTCAGGGAATGATTCTGACTTGAGAGTGGCTTTATCAAAATCAAAGAACACGTTGTTCAGCACAATCGTGACATTCTCGGCGATGGTCGCCACGGCGATCGGATCGAGGTTGAAGTTTTTATCAATCACCTGGTCGGCTTTAATATCGCGCGTGTCGAGGTTTTGACTTTCCGAAAGTTTTCCATCGGCTTCTGCGCGCAGGCCATAGAGGTGGCCGGCAGGAAGTCTGATCTCATACTCGCCGGTTTCGGGATTGGATTGCGCTATGCCCACGCCTTTGCCATCGGGCAGGCGTTCATACACGATCTTGGCGCCCAAGGGTTGGCCGGTGGTTTTGTCGATGATCTTGCCGCGAACCGTGACCCACGGTTCCGGATTTTTGATAATGGGCAGCTTCACGCGGAAGATGTCGGTGTTGGTTTCGCTCACGCCACGGGAGTAGTAGGCAAACTCGCTGGATGCGGGGATGTTGAAGAAGAGGTCTTCCAGGGGTGAGTTGATTTCCGGACCGAGGTTTTCGGGTTCGGACCAATTGGTCCAGGTATCGTCCAGGCGCTTGGACACGTAGATGTCGCTGCCGCCGTAGCCGCTAAAGCCGTTGGAGGAGAAGTATAAGGTCTTGTCGTCGGAGGCCAGGAATGGGGCGGTTTCTTCGTTGGCGGTGTTCACCACGTCGCCCAGGTTTTTGGGTTCGGTCCAGCTGCTATCCTGTTTCAAGAAAGAAACATACAAATCACGGCTGCCTTTTGTATCCTCGCGCTCTACCGACATGAGCAATGTCTGGCGGTTGTCGGTGAGAAAGTAGTTTGCCTTTTCGTTGACGTTGTAGTCGTTGTCGATGTTCAGCGCCTTGGGTTTGGACCATTGGCCGTTCACGTTGGAGCTGATGGAAACACCGGCTTCCATCTTGCCATTTTTGTTATACTTGTTGCCGAGCAACATGATGGCCGATTTGCCATCGGGTGTCACCGAGCGGATGGTGTTCACAAAGTTGGGGCCGGCGTTGTTGAACTCGCGTCCCATGTTCTGGGCCAACTGCCAGTGACCTGCCGAATCCAATTGAGAATACCAAATGTCTTCCTTGTCGTTCACCCCACCGACGTTTTGCGGGTGGTTCTTACGGCTGAAATAGAGTGTCTTTCCATCGGGCGACAGCAAGGGGTTTAACTCGCTGTACTCGCTGTTCACATTTTTGTCCAGGGCTTCGATGAGGATGCCGGAGGCCAGCAGCTGCATGGTGGGGATGTCCGCGATGATGGGGTAGTTGGAATCGGAGATCGCCACGGCGTCGATGCTGTAATAATCGGGCACGGCGGCACCATCGAACTCGATCTTGATGGCGGCTACTTTATACGATGTGGGATCCATGAACAAGTTGAGCATACGGCCTTTGAGGGGCACAGCGCTGGGGTTGAGTGTGTTCACGACATATTCTTTGCCGGCTTCGTCATAGGCCAGCACGCGGTAAATGGCGCTGGGGTTGTGTGATTCGGCGATGGCGATCTGACGGATGCTGATGGGGTTGTCGAAACCCAGTTTCAGGAATTCTTTGCGTTTGGGTTTGTCGGGGGCCCAGGCGTTTGGACTTTGGCCACCGGCCGGCAGCACGTTGGGCTTGCCCAGGGCCTGTTTAGCCGAATATTGGACGGGTGTTAGCTCTGACGAAAACTCGATAACTTTGGATGCCCATTGAACCACTTGGGCTTTTGATGTAAGGGTTATTCCCGCCAATAAGATCAGGGAAAGTAGAAAACGCTTCATGCACACGTCGGGTTAGAATTTCTAGTTTTAAACTTAGCTAAAAAAATCAAATTTCGGCCCAAAACAGTACATCAAAAAGGAATTAAAATCCTATTGCCCAATGTTTGAGCCCCCCGAGCCTTTACCGATCCTTTATTCCAGCGAGTGTTTGTTAAACAACAGGAAACCTACGTGTAATAAAATCCCCACCTGGTTCTCCTTGTCATCGTAGTAATTGACGCAAAGGCTGAGGGGTCCGATCGGTGAGTGGAAGACAAGATTGGCAGAGCCTGCAAAGAAGATCGTGCTCAGGTCTGCCACATTCACGGCGTCCTGGTTCGTGTCTTCCCTCAGGTATTCCCAGGGTTTGAACAAATAAGCTTCTACCCGGAAATCGAGCTTACTTCGAAGGGAAAACACGTTGCGTATGCCCCCGGCCAGGTAGTTGAACGAGCGGAAGTTTTGCAGGATAAGCGTCCGGCTGTCTTGTATGGGGAAGAAGGAGGGCGCATTGATGATGGTGCCAAAGTAGTTTTGGAAGGTCGGCTGGTTGGAGATCACTCCCTCCACCAGGAAACCCAGTTTGTACCAGCCGAAGTTCACGTACTGTTCGGCCGATCCCCTGAGCCGGAACCAGGAGTGGTGGAGCGACACGGGCTGCGTTTGCACCGACGTGTTGCCCGGTGTGAACCTTTCTTGTAAGGAAAAGTACTCGCCGGAAAACGAGTACGCTCTTCCCGCGGAGGCGTATTGCCGGCGGTTCAACGTGTTGGTCGAGAAACTCAGACCGGTTTTATACCCGCTCAGCCGGAGCTCGTCCAGTTTGTCGGTGCTGATAAAAACTTCTCCATTGATGTAACGGTCATAGGTGCTGATGCCCTCCATGCTCAAGATGGCCTTGAACGAATTTTTTACCGGCACGCCAACGTGCACACCATACTTCCGGTTGATGCGCCGCAGCACGGTGGGGTTCGAGGGCGACGACACGGGCTCCAGGAGATCGTCGTTGTTCAGGTAGTTCCAACTGTCGAACGCCACAAAGGGCTCCACATAAAATTGGTAGGGGAAGTCCAGACGCATTTTGATGAGCGCCGATTTATAAAAGTTTCCGGTTTGAAAGCCGACCGATGTGTGGGTTAATATTTTATTAAAAGAATAATAATTCAATCCCAGGAAAACGTTGCTGATGTCGCGCGTGGCAATGACGCCGCCGAATCCGATCTGGAAATTTTGCTGGGGCCGCCGCGTGAGTTGAAAATTGAAATTGTTCTTCTCGTGGTTGTACAGTATTCCCGGGTAGGTGTTGCTGAAATAATCCTCCGACACCAGGTTGAAATAGCCTTTTTTGATTTCGCTGTAGGTAAACTGATTTTGATTTTTCCGGTTGCGGAAGATCGCGCGTATATACCCCCGTTGGTTCGAGTTGTAGCCTTTGAAAAGCAAGGCATCAAAAGCCATGGGCACGTTCTTGTTGTTGAATCGGGTGCGTTTGGCCATCACATCCTCGCAGGTGGTCCGGGCGGCGATCTTCTGTTTGATCTCGGGCATCTGGCGCATCGTTTGTGCATAGCCGCTGTCGATGAAGCTTTTCACCTGCGCGAAATCGTAGGACGTGAAGCCTTTCAGGTTGGGCTGGATGTATACACCGTTCTTCGGAATGCGCTTGGGGTCCGATTTGTCGAGCAGCAAGTAGAGCAGGGAGTGCGAGATCAGCCGCTCGTCCTGATCGTAGGGATACTCGTCAAAGATCTTTCCCGACACGTTCACACCCACGATGACGTCGGGTTTGAAATCGCGTTGGGCCACGTCTACGGGGAAGTTGTTGTAGACCCCGCCGTCGAAAAGATACTTGCCGTCTACGCGGATGGGGTTATAGAAAAAGGGAACGGTTTGCGTGGCGCGAAGGGCGTCGCTGAGCGAACCCTTGGAAAGGATCACTTCGTTTTGGGTGAAAATCTCGGCCGCCACCGCCCGGAAGGGTACAAACAAGCTATCGAAGTTGTTGCGCGAGATGGCCGAGGCTTGCGCCATTTTTTCGGCCAGCACAAAATTGAGCGACACGTCGTTGGCGATGCTGGAGTTGAGCTGGAAATTGAAGGTGGAGTCGAGCGCCAGGTTCACTTTCAGGAACTGTGGCGTTTCCTCGGGACGATGGTAGTAGTAGTTGTAGCCGGTTTCGGGGAGGCCGTTGATCCAACGCAGGAATTGCTCGGAAAGCACCAGGTCTTCGATGGCCGAAGGGCTCATGCCGGCGGCGTAGCACCCCCCGATGATCCCCCCCATGGACGTGCCGACCACGTAGTCGACGGGAATTTCATTTTCTTCCAGGGCTTTCAGAACGCCCACATGGGCCAATCCCTTCGCAGCGCCTCCACTGAGCACGAGCCCCACGCGCTGAGCGTGGGCCAGAACTGCCGCAAAGAGAAGGAATACCAGTAGCGCGTGTCGCCTCATGAAACATTTGTTTAGCAAAAAAAGCTAAGAAATGCACATGATCTCCAAAGAGGAGCAAATAAAAGAAATGAGACGAAAAAGATTTTAAAGTGAAGCGATCGGATCCTGCTTCTGTTCCGGGAACGGAATAGCCTCCAGTTTCTTCACGAGGTTCTCCTTCACCTTGTTGAAGTCGGCCACATGGTCTTTCTTCACCGGTTCGGAGGGAGGAAGCTCTACGCGCAGCGCGTCCACTTGCACACCGTTGCGCCAGAAGCGATAGCAGAGGTGCGGGCCGGTGGCCAAGCCTGTGCTGCCCACATAGCCGATGGTCTGGCCTTGTCTCACGCGTGTTCCGGCACGAACGCCGTCGGCGATGCGCGACATGTGGAGGTATTGTGTGGTATAGGTGCCGTTATGGCGTACTTTCACGTAGTTACCGTTGTTGGATTTGTATTGTGCTTCTTCTACCACACCATCGCCCACGGTACGGATAGGCGTGCCCACGGGAGCAGCAAAATCGGTGCCCAGGTGTGCCTTCCAGCGTTTTTGTACAGGGTGAAAGCGGCTCATGGTGTAGCGCGAGCTGATGCGCGTGAATTCGATGGGATATTTCAAGAGCGCCTTACGGGTGCTTTTGCCTTGATCGTCGAAGTAGTCAACGCCGTCGCCCTGGTCGAAGGGGAATGCGTAATACGGGCTGCCAAAGTGTTCGAAGTAAATGCCGTTGATCTGTTTGATGCCTACGGATTGTCCTTCCACCTGTGCTTCTTCATAGATGAGTTTGAACTTGTCGCCTTTTTGGAGGCGCTGGAAATCTACCTGCCAGCCAAAGATGTCGACAAATTTATTAGTGAGTTCGTGGGAGATGCCCAGTTCTTCGATGGTTTCGCTAAGGTTGGAGCGGATCTCGCCGGCAACACCTTTTTCGACGATCACCACTTCGCGCTTGTGCACGTCTACCTTCAGCGAGTCGCCAAAACGGAAAACGATGTATTCAATAGGGTTGGGTTCATACACCAGCACCTGGGCCGTCTTGGCCGAGTCCTGGTTGCAGAGCAGTGTATATTTTTTGTTGGGAGCGATCTTGCGCACATCGAAAATGCTGCGCGAGATCTGCGACACCTGGTGGATCAGCTTAGCCGGCACGTTGTAGGCCGTTAAGATATCGCCGAGGCGCTCGTTGCGTTTGATCTTGTCTTCGATGATGGTGTAGTTGTCGACCACCATCCCATAAAGGATGCTGGGTTCTTTCGGGACAACCACCTGAGCGGTGTCGGCTTTAGCGGTTTCCGTTTCTACCAGGGTGGGGAGGTAATACCTGTTGACGAGGACGACTGCTACGGTGAGCAGGGCAATGATTAAAAATCCAAACCAGCGTTTTTTCTGCATGAGGGTCTTGTCTTTGAGCCTTTCGGCGTTAAAAAATAGAGTGACAAAGATACAAAGTTTAAAAAATAGACCTAGGCGATGTAAGAAACGCCTTGTAATTCAAATATAACGGATTGTTTCAGAATTAAAAATCTCACTGAAGGGGTCTTAACCCTTCTGGATCTGCACATTGTCCAAAAAATACCTCACCCCTGAAATGTGCGAATTCAGAGTTAAAACATCATTTTGAAGCCAGCTCGGTGAACTTCTTTTTGGCGCTGTCCAGGAACTTGACGAACTGTTTGACATCCTTCTTATAGCCGTAGGGCGACACCAACACTTTCTCGTCGTTGCCCTCCAGAATATAGAACGGCTGGGCATTGTTGTTCAAGTTGGTGATCTGAAGATCAGCATTTTGCTTGCCGATCGTCTTTTTCACCTTGTTGTCATATTTAGAGGTATACCATTGCGACTCGGGGAGTTCGGTTTTGTCGTCTACATATAGAGCCACGACCACGAAGTCGTTTTGGAGTCTCTTCAGTACCTCGGGATCGGACCAAACCACCGCTTCCATTTCGCGGCAATTGGTGCAGCCATGACCGGTGAAGTCTATAAAGAGTGGTTTTTTCTGTTGACGGGCGCAGGCCAGGGCCTGGTCGTAGTCAAAATAGCCCTGCAAACCGTGGGGCAGGTGTAGAAATTCGGCATACTTGGGTTCGTCGCAAATCTGATTTGCCTTCGTATTCTGTGAGATCAAGTCAAAGTCGTGTGTGTAAAGGGGTGGCAAATATCCCGCAAGGGCCTTTAAAGGAGCGCCCCACATGCCAGGAATGAGGTAAACCAAAAACGTGAAGGAGACCATCGCCAGCATCAGGCGAGGAACACTTACCCGTTTGTCTTCGACGTCTTTGCCCGTATCGCCGGGAAGCCGGAAGGCCTTCATAAGATATAGACCAAGCAAAGCAATGATGACAATCCAAATGGCAATGTTTACTTCTCTATCCAGTATTCTCCAATGAAAAGCCTGGTCGGCGATGCTGAGGAACTTAAACGCAAGACCGATTTCAATAAAGCCCAACACCACTTTCACGGCGTTAAGCCAGCCACCCGATTTGGGCAGTGTACTTAACCAGCTTGGGAAGAAGGCAAAAAGCGTAAACGGAATGGCAAATGCGAGTGAGAATCCAGCCATGCCAATGACGGGTTTCAGAACCTCGCCGCCGGCCGACGACACCAGGATGCTGCCCACCAAAGGACCCGTGCAAGAAAACGAGACCAGCACAAGTGTAAACGCCATAAAGAAAATGCCAACCCAGCCACCCTTTTCCGATTTCTGATCCATCTTGTTGATGAACGTGCCGGGCAGCGTGATTTCAAACAAGCCTAAAAAGGAAAGGCCAAAGACGATGAATACGAGAAAGAAAATAATGTTCGGTAGCCACTCCGTTGAAAGATGGTTGGCGGTTTCCGGACCCATGAGGGGTGCAACGGCCAAGCCGATCACCGTGTAAATAGCAACAATGGAAAGTCCGTAGACGATGGCATGCATTTTTGTTTTGCCTCCGCCCGTGAAGAAGCTTACGGTCATGGGCATCATGGGGAAAACACAGGGCGTTAGCAAGGCCACCAGACCTGCCACAAATGACAACAGAAAAAAGCCAAGGAAAGAATTCTTCGAAGGATCGTCTTTGATCAGAGAAGGATCAAATTGCGGACCTTTGTTTTTGCCGTAAGCCAATTTTGGTGAAGCATGGCCAACGGTAGCGTTAGCTGCGGAGTCAACTTTTGTTGTTGCTGGCGTTGTTTCCGTCGCAGCTGCTGTTACCGTTGTTGGTTCCGGGGAGGGAACCTGGGCTTCGGTTTTTATCTTTGCCGGTGTGGGGTTGGCGGATTTTTCACCGGAGTTTTTTTTTTCGCCTTGTACTTTGATGGGACCGACCATAAAATCGCCACCCACTTGTACACACACCTCGGAGCATGCCTGCCCGCCCCAGCTTCCAATGATCTTCAGGTCGGGCGACAGTATTTTGATCTTTTGGCGAAACTCGCCTTTTCCAATAAACACCCTCACATCGCAGTCGAAACTTTTATCGTGCTCTGCCTTATCGCCAACTGCCGTCAATTTGCCCACCAGGCTGAAGCTGGGGTGTTTCTCAAATTTCAGCGTCATCGGAATGGGGCCGCAGTCCTCATCAAAGCCTACAGAATAAAGATGCCAGTCTTTATCGATCGTGGCTTTAAACACCAATTCGATTTCATCGCCGACGGCCACGGCTTTGGTCGGTGTTTCCACGATGAGCTTCGCAGGCTCCAAAATCTGCGCCTGACTCGCGCCAAGGAGGGAAACACTAAAAATGAGGCTGTATGCAAACCGTTTCAACATGGGATCAAAGATTTTCGAGTGCTAAAATAACGAACGGTTTCTCAAAAAAGTTGATGCCACTCGTGTAAAGGTATTCCAGGCGACATTTCTAGACGTCTATTTCCACCTGGTGTTTCAGGATATCGTCCAGCGTTTCGCGTTCGCGGATCAGTTTGGCCTCGCCGTTGATGACCATCACTTCGGCCGGCCGGAGCCGCGAATTGTAGTTGGAGGACATGGAAAAGCCATAGGCGCCCGCGTTTTTCAGGGCCAGGACATCGCCTTCGCGCACCTCGTTGAGCTTGCGATCGGCCCCAAACGTGTCGGTTTCGCAGATATAGCCCACCACGGTATAGACCTTGTTGCCGCCCTTGGGATTGGAGACATTGAGAATGTGGTGATAGGAATCGTACATCATGGGGCGGATGAGGTGGTTGAGCCCCGAGTTCACCCCCACAAAGGTGACGGTGGGTGTGGACTTCACGATGTTGGCTGTCACCAAAAGTGTTCCGGATTCGCTGACGATATATTTTCCCGGTTCTATCCACAGTTCCAGTTTGCGTCCGTAGTGCTGGCAGAAGTCGGTGAATATTTTGGTGAGCTTCAGGCCCACGTCGTATACGTTGGTCACCATATCGCCTTCCTTGTAGGCCACTTTGAAGCCGCTGCCAAAGTCGATGAATTTGAGATCGGGGAAATCGTTGGCAACGCTGAAAAGGATCTCGGCCATTTTCAGGAAGATATCCGTTTCCGTGATCTCCGAACCGGTGTGGACGTGGAGGCCGTGAATGATGATGCCGTATTTATCCACCACTTCGCGGATCTGCGGAAGCTGGAAGACCGAAATGCCAAACTTCGAGTTGCTGTGGCCGGTAGAGATCTTATAGTTGCCGCCTGCCAGGATGTGCGGATTGAGGCGGATGCCACAAGGGTAAGTGTTCTTGTACTTCTCACCAAACTTTTGAAGCGACGACAGGTTGTCGAGGTTTATGCCCAGACCCATGCTGACGCCTTCCACGATCTCGCTGAAGTCGACACCGCTGGGTGTGAAAACGATTTCGTGTGGGGTGAAGCCCGCCTTCAGGGCGATGTGGGCTTCCTGGAGGGAAACCACTTCGATGCCCGCTCCATTTTTCCGGATCAATTTTAAGACGGAGAGGTTGGTGAGGGCCTTGGCGGCGTATTTGATATTTACGTCCGTGCCCGAAAAAGCATTCCGGAGGCTTTTGATCTGGTCGGCGATCTTGTTGGCGTCGTACACATAGAGGGGTGTTCCGAATTGCCGGGCGATGTCCAGCACGGGAAGGCCTTGGATCGAATAGGTTCCGTCTAACAGTTCCATTGGTAAAATTAAAAGTGTCAAATATACCGCACCGGGTCTTATATTCTGCGTTCCCCTTATTTAATTTGCCGCATGCAATTATTTTTCAGGGAATACGGCGCAGGCCGGCCGCTCGTTATCCTCCACGGACTGTTCGGCTCCAGCGATAACTGGCTAACCCAGGCCAAACTTTTCTCCACCCAATTCAAGGTATACACCGTCGACCAGCGCGATCATGGTCTGTCGCCCCACAGCACGGCCTTCGACTATCCCTCGATGGTGGCCGACCTCGCTGAATTTATCGACGCACACAACATTCAAAACCCGGTGATCATCGGGCACTCCATGGGCGGAAAAGTGGCCATGAATTTTGCGTTGGCGCATCCCGACAAGCTGGAGAAGTTGATCGTTGTGGACATTTCACCCCGGCTCTACGACCTGGAACACTACGTGATCGTGAAGGGATTGAACGCCATCCCCATCCAAAGCATCGGCTCGCGCAACGAAGCCGACGCCTTGTTGGCCGAATACGTGCCCGAATCCGACGTACGTCAATTTTTACTAAAAAATCTGCAACGCAAAGCCGAGGGTGGATTTTCGTGGAAGATCAACCTGCCCCTCATCAGCGCCCAGCTCAGCAACATTGGGGTGGACCTTCAGGTGCAGGGAACGTTTGAAAAGCCCACGCTTTTTATCCGCGGCGTTCGCTCGAAATACGTGCCCGACTCCGACTGGCCAAAGATCACCAGCATCTTCCCCAACGCCCGCCTCGAAACCATGGAAACCGGCCACTTGGTGCAGGCCGAAAAGCCCCAGGAGTTTGTGAACGTGGTAACGCAATGGTTGAACGCATAACCCAAACCCTTCATGGAACGCAAAGCCCTTCATAAAGACGGCCCTGTATTTTCGCGCATCGTAGTGGGCGCCTGGCGCTGGAACATCGCCACGGAAACGGTGGAACAACTTATTCACAAGGCGCTGGACGTGGGCATGACCACGTTTGATCACGCCGATATTTATGGTGACCACAGCAACGAAGAGATCTTTGGCCGGGTGCTGAAACAAGATCCCGGGCTGCGGCAGAAGATGGAGATCGTGTCGAAGTGCGGCATTAAGTTTCCTTCGGCCAAACGGCCCGAGTCTTGGGTGAAGCATTACAATACGTCGAAGGAGCATATTGTTTGGTCGGCCGAAAATTCGTTGAAGATGCTGGGCACCGACCGGCTCGACCTGTTGCTGATCCACCGGCCCGATCCTTTGCTGGACCCCGAGCGGGTGGCCGAAGCATTTTCTTCGCTCAGACAAAGCGGCAAGGTGCTGCACTTTGGCGTGTCCAACTTCACGCCCCCGCAGTTTGAAATGCTGCAAAGTTATTTGCCCTTTCCGCTCGTGACCAACCAGCTCGAAATTTCCATCACCCACCACAGTCCTTTGTTCGACGGCCATGTGGATGTGCTCATGAAGCACCGCGTGGCGCCGATGGCCTGGTCGCCTTTGGGGGGAGGTTCGCTGCTGGGTCAGCACCTGGAGCAGATCTTTTCGAAGGCCCCGGCCTACCAGGCAACACCCGCGCAGCTCTCCCTGGCGTGGTTGCTGCGACACCCGGCATCGATCTTCCCCGTGATTGGCACCACCAAACCCGAGCGTGTAGCCGAAAGCGCCAAGGCCACTGACATGCATCTGGATATTCAGGATTGGTTTGAGATGTTGAAGGCGGTTCAGGGGCGAGAAATGCCTTAAAGAGTCAAAGTATTTTATATTCGCGTTGCGTTATTTTTTTCGAACCATTCCGTGGTTTCCTCCGTTTAATTTAGCTTGACCTTTTCCCAACACGATGGGGTCGATTATTCGATTAGTTCCCGGTTTCTCTTTTAGTTTATGTATTTTCTTTTTTAGTTGTACTGCAACAATAAGCCGTACATTTTTGTATTCTTCCTTTATTACCCTTCATGGCCAAATCAACAGCGAAAAAGAAATTTGACACTACGGGCCACGATGTCATCGAGATTGTCGGTGCCCGTGAACACAACCTGAAAAACATTTCCGTCAGCTTTCCGCGCAACAAGCTTGTGGTGATCACGGGCATCAGCGGAAGCGGCAAATCGTCGCTGGCCTTCGACACGATCTATGCCGAAGGGCAACGCCGCTACATGGAAAGCTTCTCGGCCTATGCGCGCAGCTTCATGGGCAACCTGGAGCGCCCCGACGTGGACAAGATCAATGGGCTGAGTCCCGTCATTTCCATCGAACAAAAAACCACTTCACGCAACCCACGCTCCACGGTGGGCACCGTCACGGAGATCTACGACTTCATGCGCTTGCTGTTTGCCCGCGCCGGCGAAGCGTTTTCCTATATTAACGGCGAGAAGATGGTGCGCCAGTCGGAAGACCAGATCCTGGATTCGTTGCTGACGCATTTCAAAAACAAAAAGCTCGTACTGCTGGCACCGATCGTCAAAGGACGCAAAGGGCATTATCGTGAGTTGTTTCAACAGATCCGCAAGTCGGGCTATACCAAAGTGCGTGTCGATGGCGATGTGCAGGAGATCACGGCCAAGATGCAGGTGGACCGCTACAAGATCCACGACATAGAAATTGTAGTCGACCGCATTGTGGGCGACGACAAAGACCGCGCGCGCATTGGGCAATCCATCAACAAATCGCTGAAGGAGGGTAAGGGCATCATGATGGTGATGGAGGAAAATGGAAAGGTGCATCACTTCTCCAAATTTCTGATGGACCCCAAAACCGGGCTGGCCTATGATGAACCGGCGCCGAATACTTTTTCATTCAACTCGCCTTATGGCGCCTGTCCCACCTGTAACGGCCTGGGCCAGATCGAAGAGATCACGGAAGCTTCGGTCATTCCCGACAAATCGTTGAGCATTAGCCGGGGTGGCATTTTGCCGTTGGGAGAATATCGCGACATCTGGATCTTTAAAAAAATAGAATCCATTTTGAAGCGGTATAAAGCCACGTTGAGCACGCCCATCAAAGACATCCCAAAAGATGTGATCCAGATCATGCTCTATGGCGACGATGTGCCGGTAGCGGTGTCGTCGGTGAAATATCCGGGTACGGAATGGAATACAAAATTCGAAGGCATCATCAGCTTCCTGGAAAAGCAACGCGATGAAGGCTCGGAGGCGATCAAGAAATGGGTGGAGGATTTCACCATCGTAAAGACTTGTCCCGAATGTCATGGCATGCGTCTGAAAAAAGAGTCGCTTCATTTCAAGATCGACGACAAGAACATCGCCGAACTGGCTATGCTCGACATCACCGCGCTGCAGAAATGGTTCGAGGGTTTGGAGAAACGCCTCAACGAAAAGCAACGGGTGATCGCCACGGAAGTGTTGAAAGAGATCCGCAAACGCATTGGCTTCTTACTCGATGTAGGGCTTGACTATCTCAACCTAAACCGGCCCATCCGCACGCTGAGCGGCGGCGAATCACAACGCATCCGCCTGGCCACGCAAATCGGAACCCAGCTGGTGGGCGTGCTCTATATTTTGGATGAACCCAGCATTGGTCTGCACGCACGCGACAACGTGAAGCTGATCAAAGCGCTAAAAGATCTCCGCGACCTGGGCAACTCGGTGGTGGTGGTGGAGCACGACAAGGACATGATGCTGGAGTCGGACTACATCCTCGACATCGGTCCGGGTGCGGGCCGGCATGGTGGTCATGTGGTAGCGGAGGGGGTGCCGGAAGAATTTCTGAAAGGCAACAGCTCCACGTCGAAGTATCTGAACGGCAAACTCAAGATCCAGATCCTTCATGAGCGGCGCAAAGGCACAGGCCAAAAAATAAAGCTCACACAGGCGAGCGGCAACAACCTGAAAAATGTGGACCTCACCATACCGCTGGGCACACTCACGTGCATCACCGGCGTTTCGGGAAGTGGCAAGTCCACGCTCATCCATGAGACGTTGTTCCCGCTGCTCAATCAATATTTTTACAATTCGCGCACCGAGCCGCTGGCGCATAAAAAAATCGAAGGACTCGAGTTAGTCGATAAAGTGATCGAGGTTGACCAGTCTCCCATCGGTCGGACGCCGCGTTCGAATCCCGCCACCTACACCGGTGTGTTCTCCGACATCCGCGACTTGTTCTCGCAATTGCCGGAGGCCAAGATCAGGGGCTATAAAACCGGGCGGTTCTCCTTCAACGTGAAGGGTGGACGCTGCGAGACCTGCGAAGGTGCCGGCTTGCGCCTGATCGAAATGGAATTTCTTCCCGACGTCTACGTGCCGTGCGAAACCTGCAAAGGCAAACGCTACAACCGCGAGACGCTGGAGGTGCGCTTCCGTGGAAAGTCCATCAGCGACGTGCTCGACATGACGGTGGAAGAAGCGGTAACGTTTTTCGAAAATCAACCGAAGATCCTCCGGAAGATCCAAACCCTTAGCGAAGTGGGCCTGGGCTACATCTCCCTGGGGCAACACGCCACGACGCTCTCTGGCGGTGAAGCACAACGCGTGAAACTGGCCACCGAACTTTCAAAGCGCGACACGGGAAAAACATTTTACATCCTCGATGAGCCCACCACCGGCCTCCACTTCCAGGACATCGCTCACCTGCTGGATGTGCTGCAGAAGCTGGTGGACAAAGGCAACACCGTGCTGGTGATCGAACACAACATGGACGTGATCAAGTCGGCCGACTATATCGTGGACATGGGTCCCGAAGGCGGCGAGAAGGGCGGGCGTGTCATTGCCCTGGGAACGCCGGAAGAAGTTTCGAAGAACCCCGCCAGCTACACCGGGAAGTTTTTGAAGCTTGAATTGAAGGCCTGATCGTGTGAAAAATTTTATCCCGGGCCCCGAAAGGCAAGCGACCGATCTTTTCACACGGGTCGTTGCGTTTTCGTTTTTAGTGGGCATCGGCTTGAGCTTTAAACTCTGGGTTTCCGATCGGCAGTTTCCACTCGTGCCCGCGCATTCCTTTTTTCTTAGCGTGCTGCGACCCATCGATGGCTTCCTGCTGATCGTGCTCGCCGGTTCTTTGATGGCTCTGTTGTTCACCAAAAAACAAGGGGTGGTCGCCGTCATGCTGACATCGCTCATGCTGCTGGTGGCGGAAGATCAGATGCGGCTTCAACCTTGGGTGTATTTGTATTTTCTCATCTTCCTTCCCTTTGCTTTTTCGCAACCGTCCACGGATGCAAGCGCGCTCTCGCGATACCTTCAGTGGATCTTTGTGGCGTGCTATCTTTGGAGTGGCGTGCACAAGATCAATCCCAATTTTATCGACAAAACATTTCAGGATGTGCTGCGGAATTTGTTCAGCGTATCACTTCCTGAACGCTATAAATTTTTGGGTTATGTTATCCCTTTTATTGAGATAGCCGTCGGCTTCCTGCTGGTGTTTATCAAAACCCGGAAGACCGGTGTTGTTGCCGCAGTCGGCACGCATCTTTTTATCCTGCTGTATTTAAGCCCGCTGGGCATCGGTGGCAACTATGTGGTGTATCCCTGGAATGTAGCGATGATGTCGGGTGTTATTTTGCTTTTCTGGCGAAATGAGGAGACACTTTTCGCGTTTCCCAAGACCACCGTGTGGCGCGCGCTTCAGCTCGGGTCGTTTGTGCTTCTATTTGTGCTGCCGTTGTTGAATTTGGCTGGTCGTTGGGATCATTATTTATCGTTCTCGCTGTATGCCGACAAGACCCACCATTTGTTTATCGCCATCGAGGAAACGGAAGCAAAAAAATTGAATGGCCTCTACAGCAACTATGAGGTGACGTTGCCCGGGGTGCAGGGCGGCCGCATCATTGGCGCCGATCAATGGTCGATGGCCGAACTCCACGTGCCCGTCTATCCGGAGACACGGATCTTCAACACCATCGCGCGGCAATTTTGTCGGCACGATATCCCGGAAGGAAAAATGGTTTTTATGGAATGTCAGTTGCCTCTTTCGCGGAACGCGCTCCAGACGTTTGGATGCGACCTGATCCGTCACCCTAATTACACCAACCCTTGATTTGCATTTTTGACGGAAGCCAGTAGCTTGCACCCTATCTCCCCGCTATGAACGCACGAACCCGACAATATCTTTTCGCCTTCATTTTTTTTGCCGTGGGCATCTACCAGCTCACCCGGCACGATGCCCTCGAGGCGTCGCTTTATATATCGGCGGCGACAGCCTTTGTGTTCAACAGCCTGGCCATGGAGCCGCGGCTGTTGGCCTATAAAAAGGGGCTGGTCATCACCACCTGGGTGCTTATCATCGGCACCGGCCTCCTCCTGCTGTGGCTGGTGCAATTCAAGTACCTCTAACCATCCACATAAAAGAGCGGAAACCGTGGCGTTGTTTGCGTAACTTTACCTACCGGTAAATAGAGGCGTGAACAAACACAGAGTATATTGGTCGATGCAGATTGGCGGGTGGCTGTTGTACGCCCTGGTCCAAATTGTGGGCAGCTACCTGGCGTCGGGGGGAATTTCGACGAAACGCCTGCTCTTCCTCCTGGCCGAGGCCCTGTTGTGCCTGGGGGTTACCCACGGGTTCAGGGTGCTGCTGAACCGCTGGCGCTGGCTGTATCTGCCCATGCATAAATTGCTGCCCAGTGTCTCGGTGGCGCTGTTCATTATGGGGCTGCTGGTGTATTTCCTGCGCATCCCGGTGAACCTTGCGCTGGGTCGTTTGTTCAATCCCATGGATGCGTTGGATATTCAGCAAATCCTGGGACAATCTGTGTTCTATATCTTCGTTTTCTTTCTGTGGACGGTGTTCTATTTCACCTACCACTATTTTGAACGCTATAATAAATCGTTGAAGTACGAGGCTTCCATGATCGAGATCGAACTGAACAACCTGAAGTCACAGCTCAACCCCCATTTTATCTTCAATGCCCTGAACAGCATCCGGGCGTTGGTGGACGAAAATCCATCCAAATCCAAGCAGGCCATCAACCAACTCTCCAATATCCTGCGCAATTCGCTGGCGTCGGACAAGAAGGGGCTTACCAATTTTGAGGACGAGCTGAAGATGGTGAAGGACTACCTGGGCCTGGAGAGTATCCGGTTTGAAGAGCGGCTGAAAACGGAGTTCGACATCGACCCTGACTCGACGAAGTTCCGTGTGCCTCCACTGATGATCCAGACACTGGTAGAGAACGGCATCAAACACGGCATCTCTAAACTAACGCCGGGCGGTATTATCCAGCTGAAGACATTTGTCGCAGACGACCGGCTGAATATCCATATCCGCAACAGCGGCCACCTCATCAATGGGGTCAAACGCAGCAAATCGGGCCTGGGCCTGAAGAATACGGTGCAGCGTTTGAAGCTTATTTATGGGGACGAAGCCTCCTTCCGTATTGTAAATGAAAACGATAATTTTGTACTTACTGAAATAATCATTCCTCAAATCAATAGCCATGAGAGCATTAATCGTAGATGACGAACGTTTGGCCCGCAAAGAACTGATGAAGTTGCTGGAAGACCATCCCATGATTGAAGTGGTAGGCGAAGCCATGAACGCCGAAGAGGCCACCCAATTGGTAAACGACCTCAATCCCGACCTTCTTTTTCTCGACATCCAGATGCCGGGCAAAACGGGCTTTCAATTACTGGAGGAGCTCGACTCCGTTCCGCTGGTGGTGTTCACCACGGCCTACGATGAGTTCGCTTTGAAAGCATTCGAAGTGAATGCCCTGGACTATTTATTAAAGCCCATTCAACCCGAGCGTCTCGCCGAAGCGGTGGCCAAGCTGGCCGATAAAGAGCGCGCCAAGAACGCCGCCATCCGCGGTCCCGAAAAGAAGCTGGGCCTCAACGACCAGGTCTTTGTGAAAGACGGCGATCGTTGTTGGTTTGTGAGCCTTTCGAATGTGCGCCTGTTCGAATCGGATGGCAACTATATTAAAGTATACTTCGACAGCAACCGGCCGATGATCCACAAGTCGCTCAATGCGCTGGATGAGAAATTGGACGAGCGTGCTTTTTTCCGTGCCAGCCGAAAACATATTGTCAACCTCAGTTGGGTGGAAGGTATCGAGCCTTGGTTCAATGGTGGGCTGATGGTGAAGCTTCGCGGCGGCGACAAAGTGGAGGTGAGCAGACGGCAGGCGGCGAAGTTTAAGGACATGATGAGCTTGTAAAAATCAGGCTTAACGGATCCATCGCGAAGTCTTGGAAATTTAACTAACCGAGAGAATCACGCCGCAAATACGAGATTCAGCGACAATTGGTCGCCGTTGACTATTACGGCTATTCCTTTATTCGTGCCCGAATAGTTGGGCGTTAAGATCATAGCGATCGGTCGATACAAGAATCATACTTCCCAAGATGCTTCATTCCATTAACGTAAATCCTCATCAGACTACTCTATTTATAATCATCCTATCACTTTTGTGCTCCTATGTTAAGGAAGCAAATGCTGTCAATATCCACTCCAGTAAGACGATTAGACTAAAAGGATTTTCTGAACAATATAAAATCAACATAGAGCTCGATTCAACAATTGCTTCTTTTGGTCTGGATGAGGTTAGGATTGCAATAAACGGATTGAAAAATCAAAGACATTTTAAACCAGAACGCGATCAGAATCGAATTCGAATGGTTCTAAGTTTTCTGGATGAGAACCAAGACTACACATTGAATTATCAACTGGGTGCAAAAAAAATGATTTCACAAGGGGCAGCTTCCATGGAGGCTTCAGAACTCATTATGCGATATGTTTTTCCGAAGCTAATGAAAAGAGGTCATGCCAAATTGCTTAATAAGATAACGAAGCAATTCGAACAAAAATTAGTGTGCACGCACTACAAAGTGGACATGAGCGGTGAGCGCCATGAGGGATACGAGTACAAATTGTTGAACGACTTTATATTCTATACACACTTTATTTCAATATAGGCGTCTGACGACGGTACGCAGTCTGACACCGCTCGCGCTATTTCCCTTTCTTCCCCCGCTTCGTTTTCGCTGTCCTTCCTTTCTCATCAAAGACATCCCTCTTTTTCTTCGCCGGTGCACTCCCCTTATCAAGAGCATCCTTCCGCTTCGCCGCCAGATTCTTCTTGTCAAAAACAACCTTCTTCTTTTTAGGAGCATCCTTTTTGTCAGGGGTCCGCTTCTTCTCATGAAACGCCCCTTTAAAATCCGGATTCTCTTTTCGCTTTTGCCAATCGATATCCAACGCCATGGCCTGGGCCTCCTCGTAAGGCGTCTTCGTGATCTCTACTTCTTCCGGAATTTGTTTGACGGGAATTTTTTCACGGATGAGGGTTTCTATTTTTTCGATGTGATACAACTCCGACTTGGTCACAAACGTGATGGCCTTCCCTTCCTGGAACGCGCGGCCTGTTCGCCCGATGCGATGCACATAATCCTCATGCAAAGGAGGCACATCAAAGTTGATCACGTGCGATACCTTCACCACATCGATACCCCGCGCCGTCACATCCGTCGACACCAACACGCGCAGCTGTCCTTCTTTAAATTCAGTCACGGCGTTGATGCGGCTGTTCTGTCCTTTGTTGGAGTGGATCACTTTCACCGGACCCAACGCCTTTCGTTCGAGGAAATTGAAAACATTGTCGGCCACTTCCTTGGTGCGCGTAAAGATCATGACACGGTTAAAAGTTTCTCTATCCTGCAGCAGGCGCTCCAAAAAGTTGATCTTGGTGCGCATGTTGGGCACGTGATACAACTCTTGCTCTACCTGCTTGGCGGCGGTGGCTTGTGGCGTTACTTCAATCTTTACCGGAAACTCTAAAAATTCGGCAGATAACATTTCCACCCGTTCGGAAAACGTGGCGGAGAACAACAGGTTCTGTCGCTTGCGTGGCACCACCTCCAGGATCTTGCGCAGCTGGTGCATAAAGCCCATGTCCATCATGCGGTCGGCCTCATCCAAGACCAGGAATTTGATCTGCTTGGTGGGCAGTTCTCCTTTGAGGTAGAGCTCCAGAAAACGACCAGGTGTGGAGATGAGGATGTCTATGCCTTCGCGGATCTCCTGGATCTGTGTTTTGGGGCCGATGCCACCGTAGATCGGCAGAATGCGCAGGTCGGTATATTTCGCCAGGGCCCTCGTGTGTTCCGCGATCTGGATGGTCAGCTCCTTGGTGGGTGCCAGGATCACCGCGCGGGGCTCGTCGCCTTGTGCGTATTTCACTTTCATGAGGATGGGCAACAGGTAGGCTGCCGTTTTGCCGGTGCCGGTTTGCGCGATGCCGATCACTTCCTGGCCGCCCAGGACAAGCGGGATGCATTTCTGCTGGATTTCAGTGGGTGTTGTGAATCCCTGGTCAGCCACGGCGTTGAGCAGCTGTTTGTTGAGATTAAAACCTTCGAAAGTTGGGATTGCTGACACTTTAGCTTTTAATTTTACCGGCGATGAAGACAAAACTGATCACCAACGCAAATATAGTCAATGAAGGCAAGGTCTTTGAAGGCGACGTGCTTATAAAGGGACAATACATTGAAGCCGTGGGCAAAGACCTGTCCTCGCGGTCGGCAGACGTGATCATCGACGCTGCGGGAAAGTACTTGCTGCCGGGCGTAATCGACGACCAGGTGCACTTTCGCGAGCCCGGACTGACCCACAAAGGCAACATCCACTCCGAATCCAGGGCGGCCGTGGCCGGAGGGGTGACCAGCTTTATGGAAATGCCCAACACCAATCCGCCAACATTCACCCAAGCCCTGCTGGAACAGAAATACAACATCGCTTCCCAAAATGCCCTGGCCAACTATTCCTTCTTCATCGGCGCCGCCAACGACAACCTGGAGGAAGTGATGAAGACCGACATCACCCGTGTGTGCGGTCTCAAGATCTTTATGGGCTCGTCCACGGGAAATCTGTTGGTGGATGATCCGAAAGTTTTAGAACATTTCTTCTCGCGTTTCCCCTCGCTCATTGCCGCGCATTGTGAAGACGAGGGCACCATTAGAAAAAATACAGCCCTCTATAAAGAAAAGTATGGCGAAGATGTGCCCATCGCGTGTCACCCCCTCATTCGCAGCGAAGAAGCGTGCTATCTCTCTTCGTCGTTTGCCGTGAAGCTGGCCAAAAAACATGGCACGCGTTTTCATATTCTCCACATCTCTACGGCGAAGGAAACGTCGTTGTTCGACAACACCATTCCCCTCGAGCAAAAAAAGATCACCGCCGAAGCCTGTGTGCATCACCTCTGGTTCAACGATGCCGACTATGCGCGCCTGGGCACACGCATCAAATGGAACCCGGCTGTGAAAACCGCTCAGGATCAGCAAGCGATCCTGGATGCCGTGCTCGACGACCGCATCGACGTGATCGCTACCGATCACGCACCCCATACCTGGGACGAAAAGAGCAACACCTATTTCAAGGCGCCTTCGGGTGGCCCCCTCGTGCAACACAGCCTGGTGGCGATGCTCGAACTGTATCACCAGGGGAAAATAAAACTCGAAAAAGTGGTTCAGAAGATGAGTCATCATCCGGCCATTCTTTTCCAGATCGAGAAGCGCGGCTTTATCCGCGAGGGCTACTTTGCCGACCTGGTGCTGGTGGATTTGGATACCCCCTGGAAAGTAGGGCGCGAGAACATTGTGGCCCACTGCGGCTGGTCGCCTTTTGAGGGCGTAACGTTCCGTTCCCAGGTGGAGCGCACCTTTGTATCGGGCCACCTGGCCTATAGCCTGGGGGCGTTCGACGAGAGCAAAATGGGCGAGCGGCTCCGGTTTGACCGGAAATGATTTTAGAAAATCGTTTTTGCATATTTCAGCGGTCTGTCTAACTTTGCAGTCCTCAAATGGTGGATGTAGCTCAGTTGGTTAGAGCATCAGATTGTGATTCTGAGGGTCGCGGGTTCGAGTCCCGTCTTTCACCCCAAAATACTTGTAACCCTATGTTTATCAACAACATAGGGTTTTTTTGTTTCTCACCGATAGGAGCCGGTGCGTATATTTTGGCGGTTGGGCCCGGGTTAGGGTGTAGATGCCGGATTTTCTATTTCTTGCCCCGAAAGAATTTGATTTGATTGAGCCGGGTGACTGCGTCTTCGTCAGAATGCTCGCTGCCGTCCAGAATTTCGACGGATTTGAAATTGCCAAAATTTGAAACCACCGCTCGAAAGCAAGCTGTACTCCGGGCACAAGTCGCATTGGCAAATTATCCAGTAGTTCGGAACACCACTCATCTTCGAGGTCATGTTCAAATTCAACGGGCCGTTACACGCTGCGTAGGCAAATCGATTTTGTTCCAACCATGACTTTCTTTCTCTTTAGTAAGCGCTATCATTGTTCCTACATCTCACCGTACATCCAATAATTTAAGCTCTCACCCATATTGATCCCGACCACCTGACCAATTTTATAAAACTCATCTCCGATAAATTCTTTCTCCTCGGTGTCGTAGTATGTCGCGTTGAATCGCTCTAATCCTTTTATCAAGGTTCCCTTCATTTGTTCTTCGGGTGCATCGGACCGGACATCTGCCAACAGTTCGTCGAGACATACATTGGTCAACCGCGTCATCGCTTCGATGATTGCCGGATCGGATGGATTAAGTCCGCGCTGTTTCCATTCGGGATTTGTAAATTTTTTTCTTTCTCGTAAAACGATCAGTTTATTCAGTGCTTCTTTTTCTATCGCCATGTTGGTGTCCGTTAAAAATCATTGCGAAAAACATGCAGCTTCGAGGCTCAGATCTTTTTCACGCAATCGTTTGGTGCTCTTTTCTCTCTGGAACAAATTACTATAAATCCCCAACATCGCGAAGAGCGCATCGGCCCACTTTAAAGAAAAACTAAGCCAGAATCAATCTTGTGCTCCAATTATTTTTAGCTTATGTTTAATTCATGATCGCATATACTGAATTTGATGAGTTGACGCTGGAGGACAAGATCAGTACGCTCTATGAAAAAGGCACTTTTGTAATGGCCATTCGCTATTACGGCTATAAAATAAATTTATACTTGCTCGGTAATTTTTACCTCGAAGTATTCATCAATCACAAATTCTCGCTCATCGAGAAAATAATTCCGCTGGACCACATGCATACGCGGATGAAATTTTATTCCGACCAGATCAAATTGCCCAAAGAAGAACTTTAAACGGCTGAACGTCGCGTTTGTTTTCGGATTGGTACTATTTTTTTTGATCTATCATTCAAAAAAAAATAGCGCGATCGAATCGACGGCAATGTCATGCAGCCGACATCGTTTTTATTTTGAGTTGAATTTCTTTGAAGAAAAATTATTCAAAATATGAAATCATTCATGACCTGTTTTTTCCTCGTGCTGTTGCTGGCTCCTGCATTTGGACAAGAAGTATTCACAAAATCAGAAGCGGCTATTCAAGGCTACGATCCCGTGGCCTATTTCAAGGAATCAAAACCTGTGAAAGGGAAAAAGGAACTCAACTACACCTGGAAAGAATCAACCTGGCTTTTTTCTTCCGCACAAAATCTCAGTGACTTCAAAGCCAACCCCGAAAAGTTCGCGCCACAGTTCGGAGGCTATTGCGCCTATGGCATGTCGCAAGGGCACAAAGCATCAACCTCGCCCGATGCCTGGACCATTATCGACGGCAAGCTGTACCTGAACTACAACAAGGACGTGCAAGTGCTTTGGAAAAAAGATCCGGCCGGTTTCATCACGAAGGCCAACGCGAACTGGCCCACGGTGAAAACTGAAAAATTCGAGTAAATATTCAGATGTGAAAAACCCACTCGGCGTATAGTGGATCGGCGGCGTCAAAATCGTTGCGTACAAAAAACGTTCGGGGCAATACTTTCACACCCGAGCACTCCATCAGCATAAGGTTCCGGTATCCGGGACCTTTGCTTTTGGCGCTGTATCCATATTCCTGCCAGCACACCAGCACGATCTTGTTTTGCTTCGTGCGACAAACACCATAGGGATGAACGACTCTCGATCCCGTTTCCTTGAACAACTGTATGCTGCAAACGCGTTTGGATTGCGCGGCGTCGTAGAGTTGCTGGGTGATGACGCCGGTATCATAGTCAGGTAAAGGCATGGCTATCCGGTTAAATTTGAATTTCTAACGATCACTTGCATAACCTTCATACGGCAATTCAGGGATATGAACCACGGCATCGGGGCGCATCCCATGCTTACGTTCTTGATCTCGTGTTGATCCTTTGCCCGGTTAAAAATTGGGTGACAATAAGTACTTGGAATAGAAATCGTCGATGACGCGCACGGCTTCTTCCGGGGTATCGACCAGGTTAAAGAGATCGAGATCTTCTTCGTTGATCATCTTGTCGGTGACCAACACTTTCTTCCACCAGTCCAACAAACCCTTCCAGAAACTTTTGCCCACCAGTACGATGGGGAACCGGCCGATCTTTTTGGTTTGGATCAACGTCAAGGCTTCCGTCAGCTCGTCTAACGTGCCGAAACCGCCGGGCATGACGATAAAGCCCTGTGAGTATTTCATGAACATGACCTTTCTCACAAAGAAGTAATCGAACGTGATCAGTTTGTCGGGGTCGATATAGATGTTTCCTTTTTGCTCGTGGGGTAGATAGATGTTGAGGCCCACGGATTTTCCCTTGGCCCGGTTGGCCCCGCGGTTACCGGCCTCCATGATACCCGGTCCACCGCCCGTGATGACACCATAGCCGTGTTGCACCAACTGATAGGCGATCTCGTCGGCCATTTTATAATAGGGGTTGCTGGGTTTTACCCGGGCCGATCCGAAAATGGTGACACAGGGACCGATCTTGGCCAGCTTCTCGAGGCCCTCCACAAACTCCGACATCACCTTGAAGATCATCCAGCTGTTGGAGCCTTTGATCTCCGCCCAATCCTTGTCTTTGAAAGCCCTGCGGATGCGTTGCTCTTCTTCCAACGCCTCGGGACTTAACGATACCTCTGCAGTTTTCTTTTTCGTTTTCATACGTATACCTTGTACATAAAAAACGAATATACAAGGATGAAACGAAAAACAAGCGTCTTCTACTTTTCTCTTGTTCTAGGCGCATGTTTGGTCCTGTGCGGTTGCCAACCTAAACCCACGACCACCACCGGAACGACGTGGGCGCTGGTGCCGTTCGAAAAAGTTGATAGTGTCAATCCCATCCTCGTGCCCGGAGAAAATGTGTTCCAATGCCCCGTGCTGGGGAAAGCAGTGACGTGGGAAATCAAAGATGTTTTCAATCCCGCCGCCGTCGTTCGTGAAAATAAAGTGTACCTGCTGTTCAGGGCCGAAGACACCGTGGGCCGCTTTGCCGGCACGTCGCGCATCGGCCTGGCCACAAGCGATGATGGTCTCCATTTTTCAAAAATGAAGGAACCCGTCCTCTATCCCGACAACGACAGCCTGAAGCGTTTTGAATGGGAAGGCGGCATCGAAGATCCCCGCGTGGTGGAGTCTGAAGAAGGCCAATACATCATGACTTACACGGCCTACGATGGCACAACGGCAAGGCTATTGCTTGCCATATCGCCCGACCTGATCCATTGGACAAAGTACGGAACGGTGTTGCAAGGCAGCCACAAAGATACCTGGAGCAAGTCGGGCGCCATTGTCGCGCGACGCGAAGGGTCGAAGATCGTAGCCACAAAAGTGAACGGGAAGTTCTGGATGTACTTTGGCGACACAGACTTGTTTGCCGCCACGTCCTCCGACCTGCTGCACTGGACACCGGAACTGGAAAACGGAAAACTAAAGTCCGTCCTTAAACCGCGCAAAGGTTATTTCGACAGCTTTCTGGTGGAGAGCGGTCCCTATGCATTGCTCACCGACGCCGGCATCGTGCTCCTCTACAATGGCATGAATCACAATACCCAAGGCGACACCACGCTGGCCAAGGGTGCCTACTGCGGTGGGCAGGTTTTGTTCGCCAGGAATGATCCAACGCAAGTAATAGACCGGCTGGAGAAAAATTTCATCCGGCCCGACAAGCCTTACGAGATCACAGGGCAAGTAAATCAAGTGTGTTTTCTGGAGGGCATGATCTATTTCCACGACCGGTGGCTTTTGTATTATGGTACCGCCGATTCAAAAATCGGTGTGGCGGTCAAGTAAGGCTTCTGCTTTATTTTTTTGATGCTACCGGCGCGACCGGCCGTTTTTTTTGAAGCAAATTTACGAGGGCGTCGTCTACGTTTTCAAAAGCAAATTTGAATCCGGCGCGTTGGATTTTCTCACTCGACACTTTGCTTCCCCGCAGCACCAGGTCGGCCATTTCGCCCAACAGCAGCTTGAGGATAAACGAAGGAATGGCGGGAAAAATGATGGGCTTGCGCACCGCGTTTGCAATGGCCAGGGTGAGCTCCCGGTTTGTCGCGGGATGAGGCGCCACGGCATTGTAGGCGCCCTCCAGCGCATCGTTCTCTACGGCCATGATGAAGATGTTGCAAAGATCGTCGAGGTGGATCCAGCTCAGGTATTGATTCCCCGATCCCAGGGGCGCACCGGCATACCATTTTACGGGCCGCAAGATCTCATGCACCACACCGCCGTCTGCGCTAAGCACGATGCCAATACGAAGGCGCACCACGCGAATATTTAACTTCAGAAATGCATCCACCTCCTGCTCCCACCGCCGCGTGACCTGCGCCAGGAAATCATCGCCCGGCGGATCGTCTTCCGTATAGGTAATCGCTTCGTCTTTGAAACCGTAGTAGCCGACCGCCGTGGCGGAGATGATGGTCTTGACGGAGTGGTTGCCTTTTTTTAGTTCGTCGTAAAGCAGCTGCGTGGATTGGGTGCGGCTTTCGAGGATCTCGCGTTTGCGTTCTTTGGTCCAGGGTTTGTCAGCAATGCCGGCGCCGGCGAGGTGGATGATGGTGTCGGTGTCCTGGAAGGCACCGCGTTCGATGTAGCGCCGGTCAATATCCCAAACGAAGGACCGGGCAATGCCATCGCGCTTGGCGCGACCCAGGTGGGCCACACGGTGGCCATGGCTGTGCAACAAGTTGGTAAGCCGTGAGCCGATGAGGCCGGATGCGCCGGTGATGAGGATGCTGTGCAAGGATGCTTATGGATACGATTATGTACCGAAATTATAAAATTTCTTCAAAAAGAAAACCGCACTCCCGGGTGACGGATTTAAGAAGTCAAGGCGCTGCTAGGCTTTCGTTTTCCACTTCCGCTCCGCTTTGTCGTAATACACATTCGGGTCCGGAAACTCAACATACTCTTCACCGTTGCTGTTCTTCGTCCAATAGGGTTCGAGTGATTCACCCTTCACCATGCGATCGAACAACATGCCGCCTCTGCGCAGCAATGTGTCGGGCATCATTTTCCAGGTCCTGAAAATTTCTTCGTATTCAACTAACTCTCCCTTGTCATTCAGTTTGAATTTTCCACCCGTGGCGTGGCGCTTACCATAGAGACTTGCCGCTTCTTGAGAGATCAGGAAGTATGTTTCTCTACCTGCCGGATAGTAAAGCTCCAGCTTCGCGCGGCTCATTTTATCAAGATAGTATTCGTCGTATTGTTTGTCGAATTTCTCCACGTCGGAAGTGTTTTCGGGTGGCTTGGCCAGGTAGCGGATCAACTTGGTCATCACTTCATCTTTCGTCGCTGCCGTCAGGTGATCATCGGGGTTGTAGTTCGCTTTCTTATCGCATGAAAAAAACAGGAGGGCCAGGGCAAACAATAACAAATGGTTGTACTTCATATTCAGTTGGAATGCGTGCAAAATTAAAAAGACTTACCCAGAATAGGGTAAGTCTTTTTTACAATAATTCGTTTTTCTATTTACGCGATCGAAGCGATTAGTACGCTTTCACACCGGGTTGGAATTCAGTCCAGGTATCGGTCCAGTCGCTCGTGCCAAAGGCGCCGATGTAAGTCGGTGTCTTGTCGAAGAAAGTACCAAACTTGTCATCGCTATAGTCTGCGCCAGTAGCCAGTGTTCCGGAACCGGAGCTGAAGTCAGGGTTGACAGGGTATGCGCCAACTGCGCCACCACCCCAATAACTGGTCAGGGGTACACCATAACCAGCGTAAGGAGGCAACACAGACCCGGCAGGTGTTCCAGCTACTGCGGACCACTGTATAGCTTTTGTGGGGAACTGGCTGACGTTGTCGTTGGCAGCGTTCGTCCAGATGGTCTTCACAGCTGTGGCGTCGCCACTTGCCGTATTGGTGCTATATACCACACCCAGTTCACCGGAAACGGTACCCACTTCTTTTTCGGTGTTTGCAACGGCGATCGTCGCCAACAATACGTTGTTCTTCAATTTACCCAATCCGCTCTTGTAGGCTGCGATGGTAGCATCGTCATCCATACGGAGACCGGTAGTGAAGCCCGACAGATACGAGTTGAAGATAGAAAGGTTCGTTCTTCTGCGGATGTGCATGGTGTTCTGGAAGCTACCCGAGATCGTGCGTGAGTTCACATCTTTAGGACCCAGTACGGTGACGTTGGAGAACACAGCTTGCGTACAGCCATCGTGGCCACCGCCGGTTACGCCCGTTCCATCAAAGGTGAAGTCGCAACCATTCGTAGCGTTAGCATTGCCTTGGTTATCGCTTTCAAAAGCGTTGGAACCAGATTGGTCGGCATAGAAAGGATAGCGCACTACGAGGGCGAACTGAACATTTCCACGGAAACCGAAGTCCGTATCCAAATCGTCATCCCAAGCGCTGAAAGAAACAAGGTGTTTTGCATTTACTGTACCGCCGAACCATTCGAAGCTATCGTCACCACCATAAGATGATTGTACGTGGTCGATGGTTGTGCCGTTACCTACGCCGCCCATGGTCAAACCATTGGTTTCGTTATTCGGCGTGAGCTCGATACCGGCGTATTCAATTCTAACATAATTCAAGATTCCGCTGCTTTGGTCAGCATTGGTGGTAGGTGTAGCGCTTTCAGCTTTCGAAGAGCCATAGAGAACAGAAGGAGTGATACCTTCGATGCTAGGCTTGGTGTCCTGGTTCACCCATGCACTTCCCAAGAGGAGTACGCCGGCCCAGTCGCCACGATCACGGCCGTTTGCAGGCTGTGCCGAAGTGAATACTACAGGCTTTTCAGCTGTTCCGTTACAAACGAGTTGTCCACCGGGCTCAACGATCAACGCAGCTTTGGAAGCTTTGTCACCTTTAATAACCGTACCGGCGGGAACCGTCAACACGGCACCGCTCTTCACAAACACTTGGCCTACCAGCAAATAAGCTTTAGCTGCATCCAGGGTTTGGTTGGCACTGATGTTACCTTGCAAAGTGATCACCGGGTTACCCACGGTAATGGTTAATGTCACGGGAGCGGAATTCTGATTGGAGTTGTCCGATGCCGAAAAAACTACCGTGATGGTAGAACCTACAACGGCGGAAGCGGGGATGGCAATGACCACGTCCTTATCTACGCTGGTAGCACCAGCGAGGTCGATGGTTTGGGTTGAGCCGCCCGTAACGAGCAGTGATTTTCCACCTCCAGGAGCAGTCACAGTGGCTTTCACCGTAACATTTGCTCCAGGCACGTCTTGTGCAGTGGATTTGTCTAAGCTAACGGTGGGGGCGGTTGGGGTCGATGGATCGTCATTATTACAAGCGACGAATCCCAACATCGCAGAAAAAAGGAAAAGTCCTAAGATTTTTTTCATGGTGTCAGATTTAGAATGGTTCGAATTGAATGGCTCAAAGGTATGCGGACGATGTTCAACGGGTGTTAAACCCATTTTAACAAATCGTTACGTGTTGTTTCCCCGCGGTTAACATTTAACATTAAAAAATAAAAGAGGCCGGAGCCTCTTTACTTTTATCGTGTTGTCACGCACAACTATTTTTTCATAAACTTCCACGACCATGACAGCGTGAACAATTGCGATGTCTGATAAACCTGGATCGGGTCGTCAATTTTTTCATCGATCTTTTGGTTTTCGTCATTATCCTGGAAAATGCGATATTTTGCGTTGAGCACATTTTGTACGTTCAACTTTATTTCCATTGAATTCTTGAACTCCTTCGCCACCTGGAGATCAACGGCGTTGCGGGGTCTCTCAATCCAGGAAGGAGCAATAACACTTCCCACCGCCATGATCCGGTTGCCGATCACATTGTAGGCGATATTAACAGAATAGCCCAGGTCCGGATCGTTATAATACAATCCCGAGTTGATCACATAAGGCGATTGTCCCTGCAGCGGTCTTCGTCTTTTCTGGAAGGTCACATCAGGTCCCATATCCACCTCACTCTTCATCAGCGACGAATTGATGTTCACCGAAAGATTGCGGAGGAACTTAGACACGCCAAGGCTAGCCAGCGATTTCCGGACTTCCAATTCAACGCCTGTGGTGTAGGCCTTGGGCGCGTTTTGATAACTGAACTGGATATTACCCGATGCATTTTGTTGGTAGAATTCGATCGGGTTTTTAAAGTTTTTGTAAAACGCTCCAAAGCTGATCAACTCACCCGGGTTCGGATACAGTTCCCAGCGAAGATCGATGTTGTCGATCGTGGCGGGTTTGAGGGTGGGATTTCCGATCAGGTTCAGGTTATATTCAAATTGATAGAACAAGAAGGGCGCAAGCTCGCGAAACTCCGGGCGGTTCACCGTTTTGCTGTAGGCGACACGCAGCAACGACCGCTCTGTTAAATTATAGGCGATGTTCGCCGAAGGCAGTATCGACGTTTTTACGTTGTGCACCGGATCCAGATACGTCTCCAATTTCTGGTCGAAGTGTTCTACACGTACGCCTCCACCAATGTCAAATTTTCCAACCGGAACGTTACCCATGACAAAGCCCGAGGTAACAAGCGTCTTGCCGTGATAAACAAACGATGGATCGCTACCCTCCTGGATGGCAAACCCAGGGGATTGTGTCCCGTCGGCATTATTCGTGAACATATTCTGCTGCGAGAAAATCGTATTTATCGGCAAATAGGAAAGCTCGTTGCCATAGGCGCCGTCGAAGTTTGCAGGATACAAATAAGAGACATAGCGTGCGCTGAACGCGCGTTTCTTATAGTCCAGGAAATATCCGGCTTTCAGACTCGGTGTTCTTTTCTCGTCCAGGTTCCCAAATTTTTTCTCAAAGGTCACACTGTTCTGGTAGCCGTTGTCCGTTAAACTGGAAAAGTAGCGGTTGGCGTCAAAGAGGTTGGAGCCCGGAGGCAGGATCATACGAAACTCGCTACGCGTGTCGTCAAAATTTCTTCTGAACTTGCGGTAGTCGGGCTCACTCCGGTCAACATAGTTCATCGCTAGCATCCAGTTGAACTTCCCGGAGTTGTCTTTCAGCGAATAGGTGCCTTCTAATTGGCCCGAATAAATAAAGCGGCTGAGGTAATAATAGGAATTGTTATTCCACAAGCCGGGAAGCTGTGTGTAATCGTGTCCTTCGCGCAACGTTGTTTTGTTGTCGCCAATCTGTACCAGGAGGTTTTTGAACTCGATCTTATTTCGATCGCTCAAGTTGAAGAGCCAGTTGTGAATGAGGCTGATCTTAGTTTCGTGACTATAGTTGCTATCCTTGAAGTCGTTTTGAAAGTCTGATTTCGTTTCCGGATTCGTATCAAACGTTGTATAGCGATTAAAGCTCGCCTTGTAGTATTGATAGTTGACCGAGTAATTCAAAGAGGTGAGTGTGCTCGCCCGTACTCTTCCCAACATGACGTTGCGGGCATAACCAAAATTGAATCCATAGTCAACCGGCGCCCTTGACGTTGTGTAATCAAATTGATTGGAGAGCGACTTACCGGCTTGCTCGCGAAGCGGGGAAACCTGGCCGGTCGTCTTCAAGGCTTCCACCGAAGGGAATCCGCTGGGCAGTGACCGGAATCCATTATCGAATCCCAGGAAGTCCGTGGGACTCTTTGCCGACTCATTAAAATCCTTGAGCGTCGTGTTGGCGCGATAACCAAAGTTCAGGCCAAAGCTGGTATACTCATCGGAAGTCGTCTGCTTTGTCTTCACTTGGATAACACCCCCCGCAAAATCACCCGGTAGGTCGGGAGTTGCCGATTTATAGATCAACAACTGGTCGATGGCACCACTGGGAATAAGATCAAACGCGAAGGTTCTTTTATCCACTTCGGTGCTCGGTGCAATAGCGCCATTGATCATCACCTGGTTGTAACGGTCGGGCACCCCTCTCACTAATACAAACCGGTTATCCACGATGGTGACACCGGGCACGCGCTTCATCACCTGCGCTGCGTCGTTGTCGGGTAACTTTATGATTTGTTCGGCGGAAATACCGCTCACCACCAGCTTGCTTTCTTTAATGGCATTGATCAGCGACATGTCGTTGTTGATCTCACGTGTTGCCGCCACCACGATTTCAGTAAGCTCAGTGGCAGAATCTTCTTGCATGGGCACCTTAAGGTCGGTGCGTTTAGCGCTTTCCACCACCACATCGGCCACGATGTTGGCTTTGTAGGTGATGAAAGTAATCGCCAGCGTGTAGGTGCCGGGCTTCACATTGGCAATCGTGAATTTGCCCTCCACGTCCGTAACAGCTCCCACTTGTGTGCCTTGAATGATGACATTCGCGCCAACAATGGCTTCACCGCTTTTAGCATCTGTTACAATACCGCCGATGGTTCCGTTTTGAGCCCAGGCAGCAAATGAAATGATCAGGAAGGATAGAGACAATAGTATGCTTCGCAACATAGGGGGTAATTTGAGGCAAAGGTGAGGTCTTAATATTACCTGACGGGGACGGGTTTATTACCAAATTGTTAAGAGGGAAATAACGCCAACCCGAGTTCAAACCCACAAATTGACCTGTTTTGGGCTGCCCGGTGATAATCAGCGGTTTTCGAATATATCGGCTTAACAATTCTTACAAGTTTTTTTAATGTGCATAACGTCACCATAATAGAACAAAATAAACGTAGCCCTCCCGTTGACCAAAATTCAATTTGGTTTTTGATTGAAGGCGAAATATCCCTCGCAACTTCCATCCCCATCCATAAAAAAAATAGCCGCGACAACGTCACGGCTAGGCAGGTTATGAAAAGACAGAAAATTATTTCGTGATGGGCACTTTGTTCAGGATGGCTTTGATCACATCGGCCGTGCGCACGTTGTCGGCTTCCGCCTCGTAGTTGAGAATGATGCGATGGTTCATCACATCGCGGGCCACTTCTTTAATGTCTTCCGGCAACACATAGTCGCGGCCTTCCATGTAGGCCAGCGCTTTGGCCGACAGGTTCAGGTTGATGCTGGCACGGGGACTGGCACCGAATTGAATATACTGCGCCTGTTCATTGAGTTTATACTCCAGCGGATTGCGGGTGGCATACACCAGCTCGATGATGTAGCGCTCCAATGACTCGGAGATCTTCACTTTGTTCACCTGGTCGCGCACGGAGAAAATGTCCTCTTTGCTCAGGATGGTGCTTACTTTATAATCGAATTGCATGTTAGAGATCCGCCGCATGATCTCGATCTCCTGGTCTTTGGTGGGATAGTCCACAAATACCTTCATCATAAAACGATCGACCTGGGCTTCCGGCAGTGGATAGGTGCCTTCCTGGTCCACCGGGTTTTGGGTAGCCAACACAAGGAAGGGACGGTCGAGTTTGAAAGTGGTTTCGCCAATAGTCACCTGCTTTTCCTGCATGGCTTCCAGCAAGGCCGACTGCACTTTGGCAGGCGAACGGTTGATCTCATCAGCCAAAATGATGTTGGCGAAAATGGGACCTTTTTTCACGTCGAACTTGCCGTCTTTCTGGTTATAGATCATCGTGCCCACCAGGTCGGAGGGAAGCAAGTCGGGGGTGAACTGGATGCGTTGAAAATCGAGGTGCAATACTTGGGCGAGGGTACTCACGGTGAGGGTCTTGGCAAGACCGGGCACGCCTTCCAGCAGCACGTGGCCGTTGGTGAACAAACCAATGAGGAGGCGGTTCACCATGTACTCCTGGCCCACCACGACCTTGGCCATTTCGGCATATACCTGCTTTACTTTTTCCTTGTGTTCTTCGTGCTTTTCAATGGCCAGGGCTTCCATGGGAATTCTTTTTGTTTAAAAAATCAAAAATAAGGCAATTCTAAAAAAATGCCCTTGAAAAATGCGATGGGAGGGATTTTTTCGGGGAAAATGTTTTGCAGAGGGTTGGGGGGAGGTTTGGTGCTGTCGGGGGATGTGAGATGGAGGTAGGTCGAAGGGCTGGGTGGTGGAAGCTGCGTTTGTTGGTGAAGAACACCAACAAAGGCGGCAACAAGTTATAGAACCACTACCTCGGCTCCCCTTGGATTGGTGATGTAGGAGTGGATGAGATTTTTTACGGTGGGGGTTTCCACGCTGCGCTTTACGTAGTTCTTGGCCGATTCCAGGTCAGAGATGGAGGCCTGGCGATCGAAGAAGCCGAAACCTACGTAGGCTCCCCGCTCCACCAACACCAGCGATTGCTCCTCGATGTTTCTTCCCTTGCCGATGATGGCCACCGATTCGCCGTCTTCCTGGAAGGATTGGATGCATTTCACGATGCGCTTGTTGTATTTCTTGGCCGACTCCACACCCATACAGGCGCCGTGACATTCGCCGGCCTGATAGTCAAAGCACAGTCCTTTGGCCACTTGCAGTCCGCTGAGTTTTGGGCAAAGATCGAATTCGCGCACTTTCTGCCAGAGGAAATTCCAGGCATCTCCTTTTGCTCTAAAGCGCATGAGGGGACGTGCACCGCGGTTCACCACGTTCACCGAGAAACGCCGGTAGCCATTGCGGTCTTCGTATTCGAAGATGCCCCACTCTTCGGTCTTGAATTTTTGGGCCTGGTTGTACTTCGGCCACAAGCGCCGGATCTCCTGCGACTCGAGGATGAGTGCGATCAGTTCGTTGCCCGTCAGTTCGTAGTTGATGTGATGGATCTCGTTCCGGATCTTGGAGCGGCTCCATTCGCGGGCATCGCCGGTGAAGTGGCCGGCGATCCTTTTCTTGATGTTCAGGGCCTTGCCCACATAGATCACATGACCGCGGGCATTTTGGAAATAATATACACCCGGCAACGCGGGAAGCCGGTCGAATTCTTCTTTCGGCAGGTTGGGTGGCAAAATGGTTTCTCCCGAATTGCGCTTCAGTGTTTTCACAATGAAACCGTAATGGTCGCGGCGCAAAAGCTGGTCGAAGACCTTCACGGTGGCGGCAGCATCGCCCCCGGCCCGGTGGCGGTTCACAATTTCGATGCCCAGGCTTTCGGCCAGGCTGCCCAGGCTGTAGGAACGCAGACCAGGGATGATCTTCCGGCTGAGGCGCACCGTGCAGAGTTTTTTGGACTGCCAGTTATAGCCGGATTGCTCCAGCTCTTTTTTCAAAAAGGAGTAGTCGAAATGGGCGTTGTGGGCCACGAAGATCTTGCCGTCGAGACGCAGGAAAATTTCTTCGGCCACCTCCTGGAAGGTTGGCGCGTCCAACACCATTTCGGTGCTGATGCCGGTGAGCCCTGTAATATAGTAGGGAATGTTCCTTCCCGGGTTGACAAGCGTGTGGTAGGTATCCGTGATCTGGATACCGTCGTGGTGATAGATGGCAACCTCCGTGATACGATGGTTTTCTGCGTAGCCTCCCGTGGTCTCTATGTCAACAATGGCGTACATACGGGTGTAAGTTAAAATTTGACAATTGAACCTAAAAGCAGAAATTGAATCAAATTTTAATAACGCGAAAATGAGTGGAATTGTACGTTTTCTTTTGTCAGGGTTGGCCGTTTTGCTCACCGCCTACCTGCTTCCCGGCGTGCACGTGGAACATTATGGCTATGCTTTGCTGGTCGCGGCCGTGCTGGCCATTGTCAATTTCATTATCAAACCCATCCTGATCGTACTCACCATCCCCATCACCGTGCTCACCCTGGGCCTTTTTCTGCTGGTGATCAATGCGCTGATGATCTTGTTGGTAGATTCGCTCATCGACGGATTTAGGGTGGATGGTTTTTGGTGGGCGCTGGCGTTTAGTCTTATTCTGTCGGTTTTCAATAGCCTTTTTTCGGATTTGGCGGGGGAGAAGAAGCGGGATTAAACAAAACTCTCCCCGGGGCAATCCCGGTGAGAGCTGTTCAGACTACCAACTACATTTTAAAAAGCAATCATCCAACGTAGGGAGAGAGGGCCTTACATGTTTGGATTGAAATGCGGAAAACGGAGAATTTTTTTGAGGGAAGCGGTCGATCAATTCAACCTGGAATTTGACAGGAGATCGTTCCACTTTTTGTCCGGCTCGGGTCTCACTTGGTCGCTCACGATGCCGGCCAGCCGGTTGTCTACTTCTGTCATGACCAGCATGGCGGCCACACCCAGGGCATTGCCCAAGTGTTGCGTTTTTTCGTCTACTTCGTCGGACAGAAAAATGACGGGGGTGTTTCGGTTCACGGAATTGGTGCGCACGGAACGCACGAGTTCAAAACCTGTGACCACAGGCAGGTCGGTGCCGCAGATTATCAGATCGAAATGTTCGATTCGCGAGGTTAGGAGCCCATCCAAACCAGATTCTGTGTGAAGAACAACGGGATTGCAATTGCTAAGCACCGACTTTATTTGGCTAACGATAGTTTTCTGCCTGTGGACCACAAGGATTTTCATTGTCAGTATGTGTGGTGTTAAAAACATTTAGCTTTCCTGAAACCTCTATCAAGGTCGCTCAAGAATTCGAACGTTTGGAAAAATCGGGAAGGGAGGCGGCTGACGAGTTTGGAGGGTCAATGAAAAAAGGTGCCAAAAAGGTTACAAAAAACGACTTTTAGGGTCTGGGCATCCCTGGATCCTGGTAGTAAGATAATACTAGAAAAATAGTACAATTATACTACTCGCGCTTTCGGGAAATCAGGTGATCAACCCGGTCTCGTAGGCATATTTTACAAGCCCAACGATGTTATTGACACCCACTTTGTCCATGATGTTTACCCGGTGATTGCGCACCGTGTTTTCACTAAGGAACAGGCGTTGCCCAATTTCTTTCATGGTGAGCTCGCGGCAGATCAGCAGCAGGATCTCTTTTTCGCGATCGGTAAGTTCGGCTTGCTGGAAAACGGGGCGTTGCCCGGTTTTGCGGTCCTTCACATTTTTTCGCAGCACCGACGCCACGAGGTCGTTGTGATAGAAATCTTTTTCCACCACCGAGTAGATAGCTTTTTCCAGTTCGTCGGGTTCGGTATTTTTTAACAGGAACGCATGCACGCCCATCTCCATCATGTGGAGGATGAATTTGTTACTGTCGTGCATGGTGAGGATGATGATCTTTATTTCCGGAAATTTTTGAATGATCTGCTCGCTCGTTTCGGCGCCGTCCATCACGGGCATTTGCAAATCGACGATGACCACATCGGGTGCTTCATATTTGATGAGCGCGAGCAGTTCTTTGCCGTTTTCCGCGTCTTTCACTTCGCTCACGCGCTCGAAAGTTCGCAATAAATTTACCATCGCTTTGCGGAAAAGGGTATGGTCGTCGGCGATGTAAACTTTATACAAGGGCTTCATGAGGTATCGTGAGGGTGATCTTGCTTCCTTTCTTGCGATGCGGTTCAAAATCAAGATGGGCGTTGAGGAGCCGCACGCGGTTCTCGATGTTAAACAGGCCGAGGCCTTTACCACTATGGGTCACGTTGCGCTGCACCTCGATCTCGAAACCCACGCCGTCGTCTTCCACTTCGACGCGCAGGTTTTGGATGGAATATATGCTCACCTGGATGCCGGTGGCTTGCGAATGCTTGATGGCATTGTTGATCAGCTCCTGGATGATGCGAAAGATCATCAACTCCTTTTTGGGATCGAGGGCGGGCACGTCGCCTTCTTCGTGGAAAACGACCGGTAGCAGGGAGGTTGCCTGGAAGCGGTCGCAGATCTCGCGAACGGCCTGCACCAGGCCAAACTTTTCAAGTGTCGAGGGCATGAGGTCGCGGCTGATCTGTCGCACAGAGGCAATGGTGTCGTCCAGCATCTGTTTGGGTTGCTCAATGCTTTCAGGGTCCGGGATCTGGCGCGCCAGGGTGGAAAGGCCCACGCGAATGGTGGAAAGCATGCCCCCGATGCTGTCGTGAAGGTCGCCGGCCACGCGACGGCGTTCGTTCTCCTGCGATTCCAGCGCGGCCTCCATCATTTTTTGCTGATAGTCCAACTCCAGCTGCTGATGCTTCATTTGTTCCTGGATCATCTTTTTTTGATAGAACACCATGAACATGATGATGGCAACCGAAAGCAGCAACATGGCCACCGTGCCTACGGCTATGATGAGGGCAACCTGATATCCTGGGGATCCATCCATAACCTGCGGAATGTCTAAAAACTGTCTGCGGTGAAATTGTTAGGAAAAGTCCAGTAAATCAATAGATCATACTGAAATTTTCGAGAAATCACAGCAAACGATCGCCGGCAGTCGCAGCGAATATTCGCGCGAGACGTCGGGTGTTCAATCCTGCGGCAATCGCAGAAAAATTTTTGACCATCACCTCACCGGGACAATGACCCCTTGCGCGACACCCCGGGTTGAATTTTGCGCGGAGCAACGATCACATTTTTAAGATCTACGGATACGCCAATGATAATCAGGATCAGCTCAAGAATTTGCAGCAGATTGTGAAAGGTCCAATATAGCAACGCATCATTGAAGAAAAACCGGGTGAGGTATGCCGCGAAGAGATAAAGAAAAAACGACCCGGCGCTCTGCACCAGAAGGCCAGTGCTGATCCAAAACATGGGCACCCGTTGCAGGTGTCGCGCCGGCAGCTCGGTCAACAATTGGTAGAAGTATACCACGCAGCAAATAATGACAATGAAGTTCGAAATCGACGCCGTGTAAGAATTAAAGTACATTTTTTGAACGAAAAAGATGTTGACGTACCAAAAAATCATGAAAAGAATCACCACGACCAGAAAAGTCCAAGTATGCCTTTTTTGAAATTGGAGATGATAAATACGGCAAATGATCAGGAAAGAAATAGAGAGCAATATGTTGCTGGGGATATTGACTTCCATTCCCTTGGCATGATACCAGTCAACGCTGTAGTAAGCCAAGACCGGAAACAAAAAGTACAAGCCCCATAACTTGATCTGCGTTTCCCTTCTTCTATAAAACAAGAGGGAGAGCAATGCGATGAGGGCGTTTAGCATCATGATGATCCTCGCGGTCATCAGATATTTTTCTATGGTCATGGCGTTCGGGTGATCAAATTCTTCCGGATCTTCACCATCAGCAGGAATGCGTCTATAAAATCCAAGTCAGTAATTAAAAACGATGGCATCGATACCAAGAAAAAAGATACACCGATGGTCTGAACGATCATCATGAATTTTTTATGGTCATATATTTTTGATCGCAGCGCGGGTAGAAGTGACATTTTTAAGATCAACAGCCACACCGATAAGGATCAATATTTCCTGAAAAATATTCAAGATGTTGTGGAAGGTCCAATAAATCAACACATCATTGAAAAAGAATTGGGTCAGGTAGGCAGTGAATAGGTAAAGGAACAGTGCACCGGCCGCATGTATGAGAAACGCCGCACTAATCCAAAACATCGGCAGCTGCTGAAGGTGTTGCGCCGGAAGGTCGACCAACAGTCTGTAAAAATACGTGACGCAATAAACGATCAGGATCACATCCGAGAGCGCCACCGTATAGGAATTGAAATACATTTTCTGACCGAAGAACGCGTTTACAAACGCAAAGATTGAAAAGACAATAAAAACGGCCACAAACATCCGGGTATAGCGCTTCTGCAAGCCAAAATAATAGAGGTTCCACAGGATCACGAAATGACAACACGTCTCGATGTTTTGGGGAATATTCACGGGCAACCCGCGCAAGTTGAATAGGCCAAGGGAAAAATAGCCGAGGATAGGAGGGACGAAATTCAATCCGATCAGCTTTATTTCAATCGACCTCCTTTTGAAATGCACCCAGGAGAGCACCACGATGAGACCACCCAAGAGCATGATTACCTGCGCAATTACCAAGAATTTTTCTATCGTCACAAGTTCTTCATTACAGCAACCCGGCGGGGCCTCGTGTTTCTAAGGTCGACGACTACACCGATAAGAATCAAAATCTCCAGAAAAATATTCAAAAAATTGTGAAACGTCCAGTAAATCAATACATCGTCAAAGAAGAATTTAGTCAGGTAGGCCGTAAAAAGATAAAGAAAAAGTGCTCCTGCCGCTTGCATTAGAAAACCCGCGCTAAACCAAAACATAGGTAACCTTTGTAAATGTTGCGCGGGCAAGTCGATGAGCAGCCTGTAAAAATAGGCCACACAATAAGCAATAGCAATCACGTTGGAAATAGTAACGGTATACGAGTTGAAGTACGTCTTCTGTAAAAACAACATGTTGACAATCGCAAAGATTGAAAATACAATCAGCAAGGTTAAAAAGACTTTTGGATATCGTTTCTGCAACGCTAAGTAATACATGATCGTAATGATCACAAAATGAACGAGCATCTCGATATTCTGGGGTATATTCACCTGCATGCCTCGCAGATCGAGGAGGTCGATGCTAAAGTAGCCTACAACCGGCGAGAGGAAATTAAATCCAATCAATTTTATTTCTATTGCTCTCTTTTTAAAATATAAAAAAGAGAGCAATACAATGACGCTGGCCAAGACCATGATAATCTTAACTATTATCAGGAATTTTTCTATGGTCATGTCGTCTTACTTAGGGCAATAGGGTGGACATGGCAATGAACCGTCATAGGCACCATCTTGCAGCGCCGCGCTTTCTTTCCAAAGCAGGGTGCCATCTTCTTTGGTACCGACCATGATCAGGTCCACAACGTCTTTCTGAGCAAATTCACTGTACTTGAGCGCCAGGAAAAAACTGATGCCTGCACACTCATCTCCAGGCTGATTAAGAATTTCATTTATTGCATCCTTTCCAAAGAAAACCGACTTGGTGTCTTTGCCCTTATCGGCGCGGAGCTGGTCGTCATACTTTTTGATCATGGCCTCGGCTTCACCTTGTGAAATGCCGTTGCCCACGGTGGGTTTAAATTCGTCTGCCATAAAATTGAGGGTAAAGGTTAAGGGTTAAAATTACCCCTGAAAATAGGTATTTTTTTTAAACGGGATTTTTTGCTCTTCTCCTCCGGTCTATATTTGTCGCCTACGATACAACCATGCACAGCTCTTCTAAACTCACGCAAAGTGTTCATGCGGGCTCGCCCGGCGACCCTCAATTCAACGGCACCGTAACACCCGTCTATCCCTCTTCCGCATACGATTACGAAGGAGTACCCACATCACTTTACCCCCGCTACTTCAACACGCCAAACCAAAAAAATGTGGCCGAGAAGCTGGCGGCACTGGAAAACGCCGAAGACGGCATCATCTTCAGCTCGGGCATGGCGGCCATCATGACCGCCATCTTTGCTGTGATGAAAAAAGGCGATCACGCCATTTTCCAAAACGACCTCTACGGCGGCACATTCCACGCCGTGATCACCGAGCTTCCGCGCTATGGTATGGAATACACCCTGGTGGACGGCCAGGTGGCAGCCAATTTCGAGAAAGCCATCCGCCCGGAGACGAAGCTGATCTATATCGAAACACCGTCCAACCCAACCCTGACACTGACCGACATCAAAGCCGTGGCCGATATCGCCCGCAAGCACGGCATCCTCACACTGATCGATAACACCTTCGCCTCGCCCGTCAACCAAAATCCCATCGACCTGGGCATCGACATGGTGGCACACAGCGGCACCAAATACATTGGCGGTCACAGCGACATTTGCTGCGGGGCCGTGCTCACCTCCAAAGCGCTGGCCCAACAGATCTGGAAGAGCGCCATTAATTATGGCGGCTCGCTGGATGCCCACACCTGCTGGCTTGTGGAACGAAGTCTGAAAACCATCGTGTTGCGTGTTCGCCAGCAAAACCTCAATGCCCAGGCCATCGCCGAGTTCCTCACCACCGATCCACACATCGGCAAAGTCTATTACCCCGGCCTCGTCACGCACCCGGGTCACGCCCTGGCCAAGACACAAATGCCCGGCGGCTTTGGCGGCATGCTCTCGTTTGAGGTGAACCCCGACGCACATCTTTTTATGAGCAGGCTCAAACTGATCAAACGCGCCATCAGTCTTGGCGGCGTGGAGTCCACCATCACTTCGCCTGTTAAAACTTCGCACAGCAAGATGGACGCGGCCACACGCAAAGCCATCGGCGTGACCGACAACCTGGTGCGCCTTTCGGTAGGCATCGAAGAAACGGAAGATCTGATCAACGACATCAAACAAGCCCTGGCATAAGTCAATAACCTTTCATCATGATCGACATTCAAAAAGCTACTGTACGAGAGATCGATACCTTAATTGATTTCCAGCAAAAGCTCGCCTTCGAGTCCGAGGGGGTAACGCTCAACGGCGACGTGCTGCGCAAAGGACTGCAAGCAGTTTTCGCAGACCCCAACAAAGGTTTTTATTTTGTGGCGAAAGAAAACACCGAGGTAATCGGCTGCCACATGATCACATTCGAATGGAGCGACTGGCGCAACGGCATGGTGTGGTGGATACAATCGGTCTATGTAAAAGAAACCCATCGCAAAAAAGGCGTGTTCAAACTCATGTTCGACAACCTACTCAACATCCTGAGCACAGACCCCGGCATCATCGGTCTCCGTTTGTACGTAGACAAATCCAACGCAAGAGCTATGAAGGTATATGAAGCCATGGGTATGGATGGCTCACATTATACGGTGTATGAGCGCATGAAGGAATAAACCTGGCAACGGTCAAGGCCAGCAGGTGGAAGGCTACTCCACTTCAACCACCATTTCTACTTCAATGACCATGCCGTTTGGCAAGGCATTCACCCCCATGGCTGCGCGAGCATGCTTTCCTTTTTGCTCGCCAAACACGGCTACCATCAGGTCGGAAAATCCGTTCACCACTTTTGGCTGGTCCGCAAATTCCGGTGTGCAATTCACCCAACCGTTCACCTTTACGATACGCTTGACCTTATTCAAATCGCCTAGCTCTGCCTTCAGGGTGGAAAGAACGCCGATCGCCGTTTGACGGGCCGCCGCATAGCCTTGCTCGATGGTGAGGTCCTTCCCCACTTTGCCAAGCATGTAGGTTCCGTCCGCCTTGGCGGGTCCTTGTCCCGAAATAAAAAGGAGGTTGCCCGTACGCACCGCCTTCACATAATTGGCAATGGGCTTGGTGGGTGTCAGCAATTCGATATTCAATTCCTTAAACTTCTTATCAAAGTCGACACTTTGCGCCAGCGAAGCCGTATATAAGAAGGTGATAAAAAGAAGAGCAACAATATGTTTCATATGCGATAGTTTTTTCAGTTTTATATCCCCGCCCGTTCAACCTTTAACAAAAGCAGGCCGTGCCCGCCGAAGCTTTAGCGAAGGAGGGCCGTGCCCGCCGAAGCCTTAAAGAAGGTGGGCTGCGCCCGCCGAAGCTTTAGCGAAGGCGGGCCCTTCATCAAACTTAACCCTATTCCAAAACAATGCCCATAGCCAAACAAGAAAAATTCCGCTGTCCCTGGTCGCTCGGCTTCGACCAATACATCGAATACCACGACAAAGAATGGGGCGTCCCCGTCCACGACGACAACGTCCACTTTGAATTCCTCATCCTCGAAGGCGCCCAGGCCGGGTTGAGCTGGTCTACCATTCTCAAAAAACGTGAAGGCTATCGCAAAGCCTTTGCCAACTTCGACCCCAAAAAGGTGGCCCGCTTCACGGAAGCCAAATTGGAAAAACTATTGCTCGACCCCGGCATCGTGCGCAACCGCCTCAAAGTATACGCCGCCGTGAACAACGCCAAGCGTTTCCTGGAAGTGCAAAAAGAATTCGGCACCTTCGACAAATACATCTGGAGCTTTGTCGGTGGCAAACCGATCGTAGGCAAGCTGAAGACCTTAAAGGAAATCAAACCCACCACGCCGGAGTCGGACGCTCTGAGCAAAGACCTTATCAAAAGAGGATTCAAGTTCGTAGGCAGCACCGTCATTTACGCACACATGCAGGCCTGCGGGTTGGTGAACGACCACCTGGTAGATTGCTTCCGATACCACGAGGTGCCTAAGCGCTGAGTTAGTCCTGAGTCCTGAGTAGTTAGTCTTTAGTGATTGATCCTGGATGTTTTTACTAAGGACTAACTACTCAGGACTAACTACTCACTTGCGGGGCATCAGACCCTCGCGGTTGGCTGCGCCGATGGCAAATGTGGCCAGCATGACGGCGTTTTGTTTCAGGTCGGCCTCCACGGCGCGCTCATACATGTCCATGCTGGAATGCCAGCTTCGTGCAAAATATTCGATGGGGTCGGTGATGAATTGAAATCCCGGCAGCCCCACGTTGTCGAACGGAATGTGGTCCGTGCTGCCGGTGTTGCTCAGGCTTAGGGTGGACGTTCCGTCCTTTTCAAAGGGTTTTAACCACTCGCGAAAAATCGGGCGCACGTTTTCGTTGCCTTGCAGGTACACGCCGCGCCACCGGCCACCGCCGTTGTCGGTGTTGAAGTATACCGAGAACTTCTCTCCTTCCGCGGTCAGTTTCACGCTATCGGCCACGCGTTCGCCAAGATGCTTCTTCACATAACCCGTCGACCCCAGCAAGCCCTGCTCCTCGCCACCCCACAACCCGATGCGAATGGTACGGGAGGGCTGTACGCCGGCAGCTTTCAACAAGCGCATCGCTTCCATGCAAATGGCCACACCCACGGCGTTGTCGGTGGTACCCGTTCCGCTGTGCCACGAGTCCAGGTGGGCGCCAAACATCACGACTTCTTCTTTCTTATCTGTTCCGGGAATTTCACCGATCACGTTGAAGCCGTCTTCGGGTTTGGTGAATTCGGTTTCCATGGCAAGCTCGAGCTTCACCGTCAAACCTTGTTGAAGCTGTCGCACCAGCCGGTTGTAGTGCTCGGCGGCCACCACAATTTGCGGAAGGATCTCAGGGGCATTGTCGGCTTGTGCACTGACGCGCGCGCCGGTTGCCGTGGGATCGGTGGGGACGGTTGCCGCGCTGGCATAAAACGTTCCGTAACTTCCACGGCTGCCTTCCATCACCGCCAACGCTCCTTCGCTCTCACAGAGCCGCCATTTTTTGTAGGTCAACATTTCCGGCGCACCGGCCGCGAACCGTCGCCGCGAACCGCCGGAGCGATTGGATGCCGCGGCATTGGCCATCTTCAACAACGTGGAGTCGGTGAGCCGCGTAGCATCCGGTTTGAAAGCCGGCTTGGGCATGATGGGAAAATCGAAAAGCACGATCTTTCCTTTCAGCTTGCCTTTGTATTTTTCGAGGTCCTCTTCGGTCTTCACGTCCAGGTAGATCGCTTCGGTCTTGTGTGTCCCTTTCACACCGGGCGACCAGGCCTTGGGGTAGCCGATCACCGAAAAATAAACCGGCGCCATGACCTGCAGGCTGAATTTTTTCACAAACCATCCCCGCCCAAAAGGACCAAACGAATCGAAGTGCACATTTCCAACACCCCAACCCTCCAGGGCAGACTTAGCATAGTTCGCTGCATTCTTATAACCGGGTGAATTGGTCAGCCGCGGACCGTTCATGTCGGTAAGCATGCTCAGGATCTCCATCACCCTGGAATTCTTCAATCCTTCCTTTCTGAACTTCGACACCAGCGCCGTGTCCACCGCATCGCGATGTTGCGCCAGTAGTGTCGGGGCGGAAAGCATGAGCAAGGCAGCGTACAGATAGGAACGGAATTTTTTCATGGATGACACATTACAATTTGAAGGGTAAATTAGACTTCATTGCCTTGGATCGGGCTACCGCTTATTTATTTTTCGATGAAAGCAGAAAAATTCTTTCGAAAACCGGACAAGTGCCTGAACATTTTGAAACATTAAAATCGCGGAAGAAAGTGGCAAGGCAACGTCATGATCCTTTCTGTTTAAGCGGATGGTTCGTCGCTAATGTTTTTTGCTAAGCGAAAGGATGACGTCTTTCTTGGCCCGGTAAATATTCCAGACACCGTCTACATTCACCGCACCATCCGGCAGCGGCGAAACGAGGGGGCGCGAATACAACACGGAATCGTAGTCCTCCTGTCGGCCCTCTTTGTAAATTTTCTGGATGTTGTCTTGTGTCGAGCCCGTTTCCGCGCCGATCACATAGGCCTCGATGAGCTGGCGCTCCACCTCCATGGCGTTGCCCGAACCGGGCACGATCCAGCGCGCACGGGCATGGTAGTGGCGGGCAACGGAATCGGCCTTCGCCGGATCAAAATGCACCTTTTCCAGCGCCTTAAAAATCTCCCGCCCCTGATCCAACGCACCGGTCATGATCTCGGCATCCGACAGCTTCACAATTTGGTGCTGTTCCATGTCCTCGTGCATTTTCCGGCGTTGTTCGTCGGTCAGTTTGCCACCACACGCCACCAGGGCAAAAAGTCCTGCCAATACGATTTTTCTCATGGTCCCAAAGGTCCAACGGGCCGCATGAAAATCCAAGCCGCAAGCCCATATTTAGCGTCCACCCTCAGGCTAGGTTTTCCAGGGAAACAACAATATTCCGTGGACCCTTTACGTCTTTCTTTTTGTTACCTTTGCGGGTTCAATATTGGGTATGATCGAAAAACTGGAAGAAATCAAGCTGCGTTTTGAGGAGGTGGGCCAACTGCTGGCACAGCCGGAGACCGTGAAAGACATGAAGAAATTCTCTCAGCTCAGCAAGGAATACCGGGACCTGGAAAAGATCGTGATCAAATACAATCAATTCAAGGATGCCCGCAATCATTTGCAGCAGGCCAAAGAGGTGCTTCAAAAGGAAAAAGACGAAGAACTGCGCGAATTGGCAAAAATGGAGATCGACGAACTGGAGCCCAAAATAGAGCACCTGGACGGCGAGATCAAGGAACTGCTCATCCCCAAAGATCCCAACGACGACAAGAACGTGATGCTGGAAATCCGCGCCGGAACGGGTGGCGACGAAGCCGCCATTTTCGCGGGCGACCTCTGGCGCATGTACCAGCGTTTCTGCGAACGCCGTGGCCTGAAAATGTCCGTGCTCGACGTCACGGAAGGCACCGCCGGCGGCTACAAAGAAGTGATCTGCAGCGTCAGCGGCGAGTCTGTTTATGGCTTGCTGAAATTTGAATCGGGTGTACACCGCGTGCAGCGCGTTCCGGCGACGGAACAAATGGGTCGCGTCCACACCTCGGCAGCCTCGGTAGTAGTGATGCCCGAAGTGGAAGATGTATCCATCGAGATCAACCCGGCGGACCTGGAATATCAAACCGCGCGTTCCAGTGGTGCGGGTGGCCAGAACGTGAACAAGGTGGAAACCAAAGTGCAGCTCACTCACAAGCCCTCGGGCATCGTCATCACCTGCCAGATCGAACGCTCACAGCATGGCAACCGCGAGCGTGCGCTGCAAATGTTGAAGACAAAATTATACGAGATCGAATTGGAAAAACAACAGTCCGAAATCGGTGCCACCCGCAAGTCGATCGTGCGCACCGGCGACCGCTCCGAAAAAATACGGACCTATAATTATCCACAAAGCCGTGTCACCGACCATCGCATCGGTTACACGCAACACAATTTACCGGCCGTCATGAACGGCGACCTCGACGGCTTCGTTGAACAGCTGCGCATCGCCGACAGTGCCGAGCGCATGATGGAAGGCGCAACACAATAACCGCATCACTGCCGTGTAAAATATTTTATTAACTTGAATAGATTCCTTTTCAGTAAATTCGTTTCAAACTAAAAAAGCAATATGAGTAAAGGATTATTGATAACCCTCATTGTAGTCGGAGTGGTTGTTGTTTCAGTCTTAGGTTTTATTTCCTGGGGTAGCGGCGTTTACGACAGTGCCGTGAAGCTGCAGGAAAGCGTAAACGCCGAGTGGGGCGATGTGCAAGCCGCCTATCAACGCCGTGCGGACCTGGTGCCCAACCTGGTGGCCACTGTGAAAGGCGCTGCCGAAAATGAAAAAAGTATATTGGTGCAGGTAACACAAGCCCGCGCCGGCATCGTGAATGCAAAAACTCCGGAGGACCTGGAGATTGCTGGTCGCAAAATCAACACCGCCATCAACCTGGCATTCGAGGCGTATCCGCAGATCCGCTCCACCGAAAATTTCCAGGACCTGCAATCCCAATTGGAGGGCACGGAGAACCGCATCAATGTGGCACGTCAACGCTATAATGAATCCATAAAAGGATACAATAGTTTCATCCGCGGCTTCTGGAAAAGAAAGGCCCTGAGCTGGTTCGGTGGCGAAGAAGACTTCAGCACCCGAAAAGGATTCGAAGCTTCTCAAAGTGCACAAGATGCACCTCAAGTGAAATTCTGATCATACGATCTTACCTCTCCGCTTGCACGAAGAGGGGCCCCGCCAGAATTGGTGGGGCTTTTTTGTTTATTATTCTTTCACGGTTCACCTTTCAAATAAGAAATAAACTCTGGCGAAAAGAAATTTGGTAGATTCGTAGACCCACATAACACTACGCCTATGCTACGACCACTTTTCTTTTTTGTAACGCTACTCGTTTGTGGCCTCAGCGCCCAGGCCCAATACGAAGCCAACTGGAATTCGATCGACAGTCGTCCCGTGCCCACGTGGTTTCAGGATGCCAAGTTCGGCATCTTCATTCACTGGGGCGTGTTCTCGGTGCCCGCGTGGGGACCCACCAAGTCTGCCGTCTATGAACAATATGCCGAGTGGTATTGGTGGCGCCTGCTCGATCCCAAGGCGGCGACATACAAAGAGTTCAATGATTTTCACAACCGCACCTACGGCAAAGATTTCAAGTACCAGGATTTTGTAAAAGGTTTTACATGCGAGATGTTCGAGCCCGCCGATTGGGCCACCATCCTGGAACAATCCGGCGCCCGATATGTCGTGCTCACCTCCAAGCACCACGAAGGGTTCACCCTTTGGCCCAGCGCCCAGTCCTGGAACTGGAACGCCGTCGATGTGGGTCCGCACCGCGACCTGGCCGGCGATCTCTCCCAGGCCGTGAAAGCAAAAGGCCTCCACATGGGCTTCTACTATTCGCTCTACGAATGGTTCAATCCCCTCTACAAATCAGACGTAAACAAATACGTTGACGACCACATGATCCCCCAAATGAAAGACCTGGTGACCCGCTACAAACCCGACGTGGTGTGGACCGATGGCGAGTGGGACCACCCCAGCGAAACCTGGAAAAGCACGTCGTTCCTGGCGTGGCTCTACAACGAATCGCCGGTGAAAGAAACCGTGGTGGTGAACGACCGTTGGGGAAAAGAAACGCGGAGCAAACACGGTGGCATTTATACTACCGAATACGACCTGGTGCATGACCAAACCTCCGTCGGAAAAAAGATCGAACATCCCTGGGAAGAATGCCGGGGCATTGGCGGGTCGTTTGGCTACAACCGGAACGAACAACTCTCGGACTATTCGACATCCGAAAAGCTCGTACACATTCTGATCGACAAGGTAGCGCGCGGAGGCAATCTGCTCTTGAACATCGGCCCCACCGCCGACGGGCGCATACCGGTGATCATGCAACAACGGCTGGCGGATATGGGTGGATGGCTGCGCGTGAATGGTGAAGCCATCTATGGCACACGCTCGTGGGATAAGGCTCCGGCGGTGACAGCCGATACCAAAGTGTATTATACACGGAAAGGAAATGATCTTTATGTGATCTGCACAAAATTTCCGGAACAATCGCTCACGGTGAAGGGCGTAAGCAAAAACGCAAAAGTTTCGTTGCTGGGATATTCCGGCAAGGTGGCGCAGGCCGCCAGCGGAAGTGATCTCAAGATCACACCTCCTTCGCTAAATCCGGCCACTAACCCCTGTCAATATGCGTGGGTATTTAAAGTAGCAAACGCGCTGTAAAAATTTGAACCGCCTCACCTTCGCTAAAGCTTCGGCGAGCAAGAAAGGCGCAGAGGCGCAAAGTCAACGCAAAGCCCTTCTCTGCATTAACTTTGCGCTCTTTGCGTCTCTGCGGTTCTAAATGATTTTCGACAAATTAGTAAAGCTAGTGGTCACACTTTCCATCGACGGCGCCATGTCCTGCTCATAAAAGAAATGCTTCATCCCCGAGAGCTTGGCATTCTCAAACACCGGCTTAAACTGCACCACACCATTCCCGATCTCCGTGATTGTATTCAAATCGCTGGCAATATCTTTCACATGCCACAACGGGAACCGTCCCGGATATTGCTTGAACAAATCCACCGGATTCTGTTTCGCCTTCGTAGCCCACGCCAAATCAAGCTCCATCTTCACCAGCTCTTTATCGGTCTGCGACATGATCAAATCATACGGCCGCTTTCCTTCCACCAGGTCAAACTCCGTGGCGTGGTTGTGATAGGCAAACTGGATCTTCGATTTCTTACAAGCCTCCCCGGTCTTGCTAAAAATATCGATCGAACCTTTGATCTCGTCCAACGTGCCCACCGGTGCGCTGGCACAAACGAGATACGGCAGTCCGCCCTCCGCCGCTTCATCCACCAGCTGTTGATAATTGTCGCGAAGATTTGGCAGCGACGCAATGAATGCATATTCCGGGGGCAACGCCCGACCGTCAGGCATCTTGAACGGGGCGCCCATCACGTGGTGGCTGCGCCATTTCATGCCCGCGTCTTCGATCATGGTCTTCAATTCCTTTGGCTTCAGACCGTAGTAATATCCCTTGGGACTGAACGCCGTTTCGATGTCCTTGAACCCAATGTCGGCAAGCTTCTTGAAGGTTCCCTTCACGTCATCGCCCATCAACCTTAGCAAGGTGAACATCTGGATGCCGATGGGTTTAGCGGCCCCTTTCATAAAAGCAGAAAACGCATCCGCGCTTCCCGGCAACATAAGGCCACCCAATGCCAGTGCACCCGAGCCCTTCAAAAAATCTCTGCGATTGATCATGTCTCTGTCTGTTTAAATGAATCTTGATTTACTTATTTCGAATACGACAACCCAAAACCGAATTTGTACAGCGGATCTTTCGAGTCATAAGGCACATCTTCTTTTTGATTGCGCACGGCCTCCATCGAAGAGGGCAATTCAAAGGGCAGCTTGCCTTCGGGTTTTGCTTTTCCAAAGATCACATCCAACACCGCCGCGTCGCTGGCACCATAGTTGGCCACGAGCGCCTTTGCTTTGGCGCTGATCTCGGGGATCACCGCGGGACGGTCGAGATAGATGTCTACAATGGTGGGCACGGTGTTGAGCAGTTTGAGAATATCTTCTTTCTCTTTGCCTTTAAAATCCAGGTCGCCATGGTGAAACATCTTCGCCATAAAATTTTCGGTTTCCACAGGCACCCACGGTGTTTTCAAGCGAATGATGGCCAACTCCGCAGCCTCCGGTGTGTCGACCACTTCACCGTATTGCGCGGCCACGGCCTTGTCGATATTTTGAACAAAGATCTTTTTCTTGCCCGAGAGGGGCAGGGTTTTCGCATCGTTCTTTAGCAACGTGATGGCACGGCGCTGGGCTACTTCGCCTGCTTTCTTGAATTCTTCCTTGCCCACGATCTGTGTGGCCTTATCGACGTCCACATAGGGGTTATCGAACAATCCCAATTCAAACTTCTGACGGAGCAATCGTCTCACCGATTCGTCGACACGCTTCTCGCTTAACTGGCCATCCTTTACCAGCGCCACAACATGCTCGGGCACACTCTCGCCACCAAACTGATCCACGCCGGCGTTTATTACCTTCAACACTCTTTCCTTCTCACTCAAATTCTCAACACCCCACGCGCGGGCGGGCCACACCACGTTGCCCATTTTAGCATCGGTGATCAGACCCCAGTCGGTGCAAACCACGCCGTCGTATTTATATTTCTCGCGCAGCAGTTTGGTGATGATGTCTTTGTTGAAACTGAACGCTACGTTCTCGCTGGTCTGATCCGTCGGCACACCATAGTAGGGCATGATGGCCGCCGTCTTGGCCGCAAACGCCGCTTCAAACGGAATGAGGTGATAGTTGAAATTATTACCCGGGTAAACTTGTCCTTTTTGGAACTCGAAGTGAGGGTCAAGTCCTTCTTTTTGCGGACCTCCACCCGAAAAATGTTTCGTCATGCAAGCCACGCCGTTCTTGTCGAGAGTGGCGCCCTGGAAGCCGAGCACATAGGCCTTGATCATTTTGGCCGACAGGTTAGCGTCTTCCCCAAAGGTTCCGCTCACGCGAGGCCAACGCGGCTCCGTGGCCAGGTCGGCCATGGGGTGCAAGGCTTCGCGGATGCCCACCGCCAGATATTCCTGACGGGCAATGTCAGCAAACTTTCGTGTGAGCGCCTCGTCGCCAATGGCGGCAAAGCCAAGCTGCTCGGGCCACTGCGAAAAGGTCTCGGCCGACATCGCGAAGATGTTGTTGCTAAAATAATGGCGCGGGTCCGATGCCAGCGTAATGGGAATGCCCAACCGGCTTTCCTCTGCCATCTTCTGAATGTTGTTATACCAGGTGGCCAGAGCCTTCGTGCCCGGCGCTGCCCAGATGTTGAGGTGGTTCATTTTCTTGTCGCGGATCAGCGAGGGGGCGGTGGGTGCAAAGGCAAACATGCCGGTGCCCGGCCGTTCTTCAAGACTGCCGTCGTCGTTGAGACGCACGCCGTTGATGAACATCATGCCGGCCTTCTCCTCCAGCGTCATCTGCGACAAAAGATCATTGACCCGGGCCGCCACGGGCTTCGATGTGTCTTCGTACACATCCATCTTGCCGTTTTTATTGAGGTCGCGGTAGGTCGGGCGGGTGGCAAATGACAGACCCAGGACAGCCGCCAGCGGGATCGCCAGCAAGGTATAGCGGAAAGAAACCTTCATTTTTATTGTGTTTATGGTACACAATGATACAAATTTTCAATGTGTCTAAAGTACGCATTGAAAAATTTTTTATGCACCCCGCGGTTTCTCTATATTAGCAGCATGGGAAAAAAACCAGCGCAGAAGCTTAGTCGGCGCGAATTCTTTGAGAAAGGCCACCTGTATTACCTCACACACCTTTCCATCGACAATGTGATCTTCGGCTTTCACGACAACCAGCTCAAGGTATTGTTGCTGGAGTGGAAAGATACGCACCGCTGGTGCCTCCCCGGCGGATTCATTCTCAAGGGCGAGCACATTGAGGAAGCCGCGATCCGGGTCCTCCATCAACGGACGGGGCTCAACAACATTTACCTGCAGCAGTTCTACGCCTTTGGCGATCCAAACCGCGAACGGTCGAAGCATGGCATCGAGCCACCCGTGGAGGTGAAGAACAAATCATGGTTAACCGAACGCTTCGTCTCCATTGGCTACTGGGCCCTGGTGGAGTTTTCCAAAGTGGTACCCAAGCCCGACGAATTTTCAGAAACCTGTCAATGGTGGGACATTGAGAAAGTTCCAACGCTTATTCTGGATCACAACAACATCCTGGAGAAAGCCCTGGAGTCTTTGCGCCGGAATCTCAACGACTACCCTGTAGGAAGGGACTTGTTGCCTCCAAAATTCACCATGCCCGAGCTGCAACGGATGTACGAAACCATCCTCGACAAACAACTCGACCGCCGTAATTTCCAAAAGAAGATACTCGCCCTCGATATCCTGGAACGCCTCAACGAACGCAAACAAGGCGGCGCCCATAAAGCACCTTTCCTCTACCGCTTTGATCAGCGCAAGTACGAAAAGGCAATGAAGCAGGGGTTGAAATTTGGATTGCAGTGATTAGATGAAGCTGCTAATCCCTTAATCTTCGTCGGCATGCCGCACACAGGGTTGCTTTGACATGATCGATGGTGGCGATCGTTTCCGCCGCATCGGCCATCACACAACCCTCTGTTTTGCAATGGTCGAGCCCGAGGTTGTGACCGATTTCGTGGATACAAATTTTCTTTAAACGCTCCCTAAATTTCTTTTCGTCGCCTTTTATGCGAAAGGTAGACACCACACAACTCTGCCCCGGGCGATATCCCAAACCCATAATTCCCCAATCTGAATATTTCGTCACCGGTTTTTTTATGTTGCCGTCATCATCTCTTTTTGTAGTAGAGATGTCGTAGGACGTCACTCCTAAAATAAAGTCCAGCGAGTCCGGTCTTTGTTCGTCCTGGATTCTCAAAATCTTGTCCGCCCGATACCGGGGCGACTTTTCGTTCACAAAAGTCTGAGCAGGAATGGGGAGGGCCTTCAAGACATGGACCTTGAAGCCATACACTTTGGCAATGACCGCCGCGATGGTGTCTGCCTGGCTCCGGTTGAACGGTTCATAGGGCTGGATGCCCACGGTCGCTTTGGGAAAAGTTTTATCCTTTACGCTGCAGGAAATTAGCAACGGCACAATGACCAGTAGCACCAAAAATTTACCAACCCGGGGACCTTTCATGTATTCACATCTTCAAACGAAACTCATGAAAAAAACCCTGACCGTTTTTAAAGATCAGGGTTTCCTTTATGTCAATCATGAAGAGTCTTACAAGGTTCTCTTCACTTCGCGTTGCTCGTAGCTTTCGATCACGTCGCCTACTTGCATGTCGTTGAATCCGTCGATGCCGATACCGCAGTCGAAGCCTGTCTTCACTTCGCTTGCATCGTCTTTGTGACGCTTCAATGAGCCCAGCTTGCCGGCATACACCACGATACCATCGCGGATGAGTCGGATCGGGTTGCTGCGTTTGATGGAGCCATCGGTCACCATACAGCCGGCGATCGTTCCGATCTTGGAGATCTTGAACACTTCGCGCACTTCGGCGTTGCCCACGATCACTTCTTCGGTTTCCGGTGCCAACATACCCTCCATGGCGGCCTTCACATCGTTGATGGCGTCGTAGATGATGGAGTACAGACGGATTTCGATCTCTTCGTTGTCTGCTACACGGCGCGCAGCTGCGGAAGGCCGTACCTGGAAGCCCAGGATAATGGCATCCGATGCCGATGCCAACAACACATCCGATTCTGAGATCTGGCCCACACCTTTGTGGATGATGGCCACTTGTATTTCTTGTGTCGAAAGTTTCAACAGGGAGTCGGTAAGGGCTTCCACCGATCCGTCCACGTCGCCTTTCACGATCACGTTCAATTGCTTGAAGTTACCGATCGCCAAACGACGGCCGATCTCATCCAGCGTGATGTGTTTCTTCGTGCGGATGCTTTGCTCGCGCATGATCTGTCCGCGTTTCGTAGCCACTTCGCGTGCCTCACGATCCGTTTCCATGACCATCACTTTCTCACCGGCTTGAGGCGCTCCGTCAAGACCCAGCACCACCACGGGTGTGGAAGGTCCTGCTTCAGCCACTTTCTTTCCGGTGTCGTCGAACATGGCTTTCACGCGTCCGTAGTTTGCGCCGGCCAGCAAGATGTCGCCTACGCGCAAGGTTCCGGTTTGCACCATGATCGTGGCCACATAGCCGCGGCCTTTATCCAACGATGCTTCGATCACTGAACCGGTAGCCCGGCGATCGGGATTTGCTTTCAGGTTCAACAATTCTGCTTCGAGCAATACTTTTTCCAGCAGGGAGTCGATACCCTTTCCGGTCTTCGCAGAGATCTCGGAGCTTTGATATTTACCACCCCACTCCTCCACAAGAATATTGATCTTGGAAAGACCTTCGCGAATGCGTTCGGGGTTGGCCGAGGGCTTGTCAATTTTGTTGATGGCAATCACGATGGGCACCCCAGCCACTTGTGCGTGGTTGATGGCTTCTTTCGTTTGCGGCATCACATCGTCGTCGGCAGCCACCACGATGATGGCAATGTCCGTCAGCTTGGCTCCACGTGCACGCATAGCGGTAAACGCTTCGTGACCGGGTGTATCGAGGAAGGCGATCTTGTGACCGCTCTTGGTCATTACGTCGTAGGCACCTACGTGCTGCGTGATACCGCCGGCCTCGGATGCTGTTACTTTGGTATTGCGGATATAATCCAGCAATGAAGTTTTACCGTGATCGACGTGACCCATGATGGTCACAATCGGTGCGCGCGGTTGCAAGGCGTCTTGGTCCTCAACTTCCTCTTGCATATCCAACTCTTCTTCGGCAGAGGTGAATTGCACGGCATAGCCAAACTCGTCGGCAATGACGGTGATCGCCTCTGCATCGAGACGTTGGTTGATGGATACGAACATCCCCAAGCTAAGGCAGGTGGAGATGACGTCGTTCACGGAAACGTTCATCATCGAAGCCAAGTCGTTGGCGGAGATGAATTCCGTTACTTTCAGGGTCTTCGATGCTTCCTGATCTTGCAGCATTTGCTGCTCCTGCGCATCGGAGTTCGCCTGACGTTTTTCTCTTCTGTATTTGGCGCCGCCTTTCTTATTACCACCGCCGCTCAATTTGGCCAGCGTGGCGCGGATCTGATCTTGAATTTCTTTCTCGGTAGGCTCTGCCTTTTGAACGCGGGGAGGCTGAGGACCTCTGCCACGCTGCGGCGGTTGCTGCGGGCGCGGGCCACGCGGCGGACCTCCACCGGGCTGTTGCTGCTGCGGGGGTGCATTGCCACCGGGTTGATCGGTAGGGATGCGCTTGCGGGGGCGCTTGCCTTTGTTGTCTTTCTGTGTATCGGAAGAAGCTACGGGAGCATTCGTCTTCTTCTCCGGAAGCTGGATCTTATCCACGACTTTCAAGCCCTGCAAACGGTCTGCACGACCTTTAATGAGCTCCTGTTCGGGTTGTTTTTCAACCACGGGTTCTTCCTTGACGGGCGGCGGCACCACCACAGGTGGCTGGGGCTGCTCTACCGGCTTCTTGGGTTCTACTACAGCGACGGGCTCTTCAACTTTCTTAACTTCTTTCGGAGCTTCTTTTTCTACTTTCTTCTCCGGTTCGACAACCTTGGTTACGGGCTTTTCTTCTTCTACAACGGGCTTCTTTTCCAGTTCGATTTTGCCCACCACCTTGATGCCTTCCAGTTTCGGCTTTTCGCGCTCCACTTTTTCGGCCTTGGGTTCCTCTTTCGCCTTGAGGTCTTTGGAACCCAGGTTCTTGATCATGATGCTGCTTTCCTCATCATCGACCCGTTTTTTAGCCGTTTCTTTTTCCGTTTCCAGCACGACGTTGTCGGCATGTTTCACGCCGATAGAGAGCCCGGAGGCTTCCAGTTTTTCGGTGGCGGAAGAAGCAAACTCTTTCGACAAAAGAGTTACTTGCTCAGGAGTGAGCTTGGCATTGGGGTTGTTTTCTACCTCAAAGCCCTTCTTCGCCAGAAAATCCAAGATGGTGCCATGGCCCACATTGAGCTTCCTTGCTGCCTGACTCAACCTGATCAATTTTTCTTCTGCCATACTCAAATATGCCTGTTTTTTAAACACTTTAAAACCTATATCGCCGATGCCGCGAAATTTAACGTTGTATTCATGCTTGCATCACAGCCTCACCAACTTCTCTATCCAACTTGCGGCGAACAGATAGGTTCGCCCTCTATTCAAATTCCTTCTTCAAGATGCCCAGCACACCATCGACAGTTTCTTCTTCGAGGTCCGTGCGGCGCACCAATTCTTCTTTCGATAATGCCAATACACTCTTGGCGGTGTCTAAACCGATGCGGTTCAATTCGTCGATCACCCAGCTTTCGATCTCGTCAGAGAATTCGCTCAGATCCACATCCTCTTCCGATTGTCCTTCGGCCAATTCGCGGAATACATCGATTTCATAACCCACTAAACGGCTGGCCAACTTGATATTCAAACCACCTTTACCGATGGCGAGCGATACCTGATCGGGTTTCAGGTAAACAGAAACGCGCCCGTTGTCTTTGTCTATCTTAATGGAAACAATTTTCGCCGGACTTAGTGCCCGCTGAATGTAAAGTTCCAGGTTTTCCGTGTAGTTGATCACGTCGATGTTCTCGTTCTGCAATTCCCGCACGATGGCGTGAATCCGCGATCCCTTCATACCCACGCAAGCACCCACCGGGTCGATGCGGTCGTCATAGGATTCTACGGCCACTTTGGCACGCTCGCCGGGCTCGCGCACCACTTTCTTGATGGTGATCAAACCATCGTATACTTCGGGCACTTCCTGCTCGAACAGCCGCTCCAGGAAAACGGGCGACGTGCGCGACAGGATGATCTTCGGATTGCCGTTCACCATCTCCACCTTGTGTACGATAGCACGAACGTTTTCTCCCTTGCGGTAGCGATCCTTCTGGATCTGCTCGTTGCGCGGAATGGCGACTTCGTTGCTTTCGGCATCCGTCAACAGCACTTCGCGGCTCAACACCTGGTACACTTCGCCAGCGATGATCTCGCCCACGAGGTCTTTATATTTTTGGAAAAGGATGTCCTTCTCCAGGTCTTTCACTTTTTGAATGAGCGTCTGGCGCGCCGTAGTCACCGCGCGACGGCCGAAGTCGTCGATGAAGATCTGTTCCGAAACTTCTTCGCCCACTTCAAAGTCGGGCTCGATCTTGTGAGCCTCCGTCAGGCTGATCTTGTCAAAATCCCAAATGTCCTCGGAGTCATCATCCACGATCTCGCGGAAGCGATAGATTTCTAAATCGCCTTTGTCGGCATTCACGATGATGTCAAATTTCTCATCGGAGCCAAATCTCTTCTTAATCATGTTGCGAAACACATCCTCCAGGATCCGGATCATCGTGGGCCTGTCGATGTTTTTCTGCTTTGCGAATTCAGCAAACGACTGAATTAATTCATGTGCATCCATGGTTATGTCTATTTGAAACTTACTAACACAAATGATTTTTCGATCTCTGAAAAAGGAATATCCAACACCACCGTCTCTTTCTGCTTACCGGTTCCCGTTTCCTGGATCACTGCGATCTTGTCGTCGGCAACCTCGGTGAGTTTTCCCTCCACGATCTTGTCGCGAAGCTTCAATTTCAATTTCCGACCGATATGCTTTTTATACTGGCGATGGAGCTGCAGGGGCTGGTCTACGCCGGGGGTGGATACTTCCAGCATATAGGCTTCGTCCATGAGGTTGGACTCTTCCAATGCCTTACCAATTTCCCGGCTCAGGTTGGCGCAATCGTCGATGTTCACACCTTCGTCGCCATCCAGGGTGATCAACACCTTTTTAGGCCCCTTTCGTGCCGAAACCACCACATCCACCACAAAATGGTGTGGATTCAGCAGCTTCGAGACCGCGATTTTCCTGATTTCCTCCGCAATTTCCATCTGAAAATATTCTATAAACAAAGAGGGGACTGTTTGTCCCCCCTTGATAATTTATCAGAAACTTGCGCAAAAGTAAATCTTTTTTGGGTTTTTACCAAAAGCCGGAGGAATTCTACTGATTCTAATACCGATTTACAGGGTTTCTAGTTCCCGGAACAGGTTTTCCCGGGCTTGCCCTTCGTAACGCCTATGGAAGGTCTCTGTTTTGAAGATCGCCGGCAGGTCCAAAAAATGTTGCAAAACTTTTCGCCGCCCCGGCTTGTAGAGCAAATCCGGATAGATGGCATACTCCTTTCTGATTTGCTGATAGTATTCCCGGTAGGCCTCCCAAGGAGCACCCAAAACCGACAGATCGGCGTCCGTGAATAAATTCGTGTCGGGGTCTTCGCTTTTGTGATGGGATTTTGTGGCCAGGATATGGGCCACCACGCGTTCAACAGATTCCGGAGAATAGGACAGGGTCGTCAATCGCTTCCGGGCCAACTCGGCACTCTTCTCCTCGTTGTCTTTTTTCGTGGCATTGTAGACGGCATCATGATACACGATCGCAAAAACAATGGCCGCGAAATCTTCGATCTCTTCCCGCACACCCTCTAACTCGGACCTCATTTTTTCCAAATGCACCAGGTTATGATAGCGGCGTGACCGATGGCCATACTGTTTCTCGATCTCTGCCCACAGGGACTGAACCAGGGCAATATCGGGCGTTATCTTCGAAGCAGTGTCAACAAAAAGCTCGCCGATCATGCGGTTAGATGTATTCCGGCAAATTCTTCAGATAGCTGCCATAACCGCTTTTCTCCAACGGCTTGGCTAGCTGCAGAAGTTGATCCTTGGTGATGAATTTCATCCGGTAGGCGATCTCCTCAATGCATCCTACCTTCAACCCCTGACGTTGCTCGATCACCTGCACAAAATTGCCGGCCTGCATCAGCGAATCGAACGTACCCGTATCCAGCCAGGCGGTGCCGCGGCTCATGGGAGCCACTTTCAGTTTGCCCCTGCGCAGATATTCGTTGTTCACGTCGGTGATCTCCAGCTCGCCACGGGGACTTGGCTTCAAAGCTTTGGCAATGGCTACCACATCGTTGTCGTAGAAATACAAACCGGGGACAGCGTAGTTGGATTTTGGTTGCTTGGGTTTTTCCTCTATGGAGATGACTTTTTTGTTCGCATCGAACTCCACCACACCATAGCGTTCCGGGTCGAGAACGTGGTAGGCAAACACCACGCCGCCGTCGGGATCGCTGTTGGATTGGAGGATGTTCTGCATGCCGGAGCCATAGAAAATGTTATCGCCCAGGATCAACGCCACCTTCTCCTTGCCCACGAATTTCTCGCCGATGATAAACGCCTGCGCGAGGCCATCGGGCGAGGGCTGTACTTCATATTGAAAATTACATCCCAACCGCTTGCCGTCGCCGAGCAACTTTTCAAACATGGGCAGGTCATGCGGTGTGGAAATAAAAAGGATCTCCCGGATGCCGGCCATCATCAATACCGACAAGGGGTAGTAGATCATCGGCTTGTCATACACAGGCATGAGCTGTTTGCTCACCGCCATCGTCAGCGGATACAAGCGCGTGCCCGATCCACCGGCAAGAATAATACCTTTCATAGAGTGGGTTTTTATGCAAGCCTTAGGCCTGGTACATTTTAGAATAATATTTCAGATAATCGCCCGAGGTCACGTTTTTCAACCATTCCTGGTTGGCGAGATACCAATCCACGGTTTTTTCCAGCCCCTCTTCAAACGTCACTTGTGGCCTCCAGCCTGTTTCGGCGGTGAGCTTGGAGGCGTCTATGGCATAGCGCAGATCATGGCCCAGGCGGTCTTTCACATACGTGATCAGCTTGGCCGATGTTCCTTCCTCGCGACCCAATTTCTTGTCCATCGTGTAACACAGGAAGTTCACCAGGTCGATATTCCGCCACTCGTTGTTGCCACCGATGTTGTACACCTCGCCGGTTTTACCGGAGTGAAAGATGCTGTCGATCGCGCCGGCATGATCCTCCACAAACAACCAGTCGCGAATGTTTTCGCCTTTGCCGTAGACGGGCAGCGGTTTGTTGTTGAGAATATTGTTGATCATCAACGGGATCAGCTTCTCCGGGAAATGGAAAGGGCCATAGTTGTTCGAGCACCGGCTGATGCGCGTGGGCAAACTGAAACTGTTGTGAAAAGCACTTACAAAGTGATCAGAGCTGGCTTTGGATGCCGAATAAGGAGAACGCGGATCGATGGGTGTGGTCTCGGTAAAGAAACCGCCATGGTCTGCAGAGCCATATACCTCGTCGGTGGAAATATGATAGAAGACTTTTCCCTCATAGGCATTTGCCCACGAAGCCTGCGCTGCGCGGAGAAGATTGAGTGTCCCTAAAATATTGGTCTCGGCAAATTCCGTGGGATTATGCAGCGAACGATCCACGTGCGATTCTGCCGCCAGGTGGATCACGCCGTCGATGCCATACTTTTTGAAAACCTCGAACAGAAATTCGATATCGAGGATGTCGCCTTTTTCAAAGTGATAGTTCGGCTTCTTCTCGATGTCGCGCAAATTTTCCAGGTTGCCCGCATAGGTGAGCTTGTCCAGATTGACCACCGTGTAGTCGGGATACTTGTTGACAAACAACCGGACCACATGCGATCCGATGAAGCCTGCTCCCCCTGTAATTAAGATCTTTCGTTTTGTCATCACCGTGAAGGGTTAGCGTACGTATCTCTGAAAATCCTTATGATCGCGTTGGAAGAGTACTTCCTGCGGCAGGCTCTTGAAGTATTCGTAGGTGATCTTCAAGCCTTCGGCGCGCGACACTTTCGGCGACCACCCCAGCAATTCCTTGGCCTTGGTGATGTTGGGTTGGCGTTGCTTCGGATCGTCCTGGGGCAATGGCTTGTACACCACTTTTTGCTTGGTGCCCGTGAGCTTTACGATCTCCTCGGCAAAATCGCCGATGGTAATTTCATCGGGGTTACCGATGTTCACCGGCAGGTGATAGTCGGACATCAGGAGGCGGAAAATACCGTCCACTTCGTCGTCCACATAGCAGAAGGAGCGGGTTTGCGATCCATCACCAAAAACCGTCAGGTCTTCGCCGCGAAGGGCTTGCCCGATAAAGGCGGGAAGCACACGGCCATCGTTCAGGCGCATGCGTGGGCCATAAGTATTGAATATTCTGATAATGCGGGTTTCCAGGTTGTGATAAGTATGGTAGGCCATGGTGATGGCTTCCTGGAAACGTTTTGCTTCGTCGTATACACCGCGCGGACCAATAGGGTTCACGTTGCCGTAGTATTCTTCCGTCTGCGGATGCACCAGCGGATCGCCGTACACTTCCGAGGTAGAAGCCACCAGGATCCTGGCTTTCTTCGAACGCGCGAGACCCAGCAGGTTGTGTGTGCCCAACGAACTCACCTTCAACGTCTGAATCGGAATTTTCAGGTAGTCGATCGGACTGGCCGGAGAGGCGAAGTGCAGAATGTAGTGCAATTCTCCAGGGATGTGCACGAAGGTCGACACATCGTGATGATAGAATTCGAAATCGGCATTTTTAAAAAGGTGCTCGATGTTGCGCAGGTCGCCCGTGATCAGGTTGTCCATCGCGATCACATGAAAGCCTTCTTTCAGGAACCGGTCGCAAAGATGCGATCCCAAAAAACCGGCACCGCCGGTGATCAGCACGCGTTGCTTAGCCATGGATGACCTCCCTTCCAATGCTGTAATAGACGTATCCCTGTTCTTTCATAAAATTCAGATCGTATAAGTTTCGGCCGTCAAAGATCACCTTATTTTTCAGGATCGACGACAGCTTGTCGAAATCGGGTGTACGGAATTCGGGCCACTCCGTTGCAATGAAGATCGCATCGGCATCCTGTGCAGCTTCGTAGGGCGTGTGGCTGTATTGCACCTTGTCGCCAATCACTTTCTTTACGTTGTCCATGCTTTCCGGATCGTGCACCTTCAGGATCGCTCCCTCTTTCAACAACTCGTCGATGTTGTACAACGACGGCGCTTCGCGGATGTCGTCGGTGTGAGGCTTGAAGGAAAGTCCCCAGATCGCGATGGTCTTGCCTTTGAGGTTGCCATTGAAATATTTTTTGATGTGGGGAATGAGCCGTGTCTTCTGGCTTTCGTTCACATCCATCACCGCCGTCAGAATCTTGAATTCATAGTTCGCGTCCTCCGAAGACTTGGCCAGCGCCTGCACATCTTTCGGGAAACAGCTTCCCCCATAGCCGATGCCGGGAAATAAGAACCGTTTGCCGATGCGGCTGTCGGTGCCCACTCCTTTGCGCACAGAGTCCACGTCGGCTCCCAACAGTTCGCAGAGGTTAGCGATCTCGTTCATGAAGGTGATCTTGGTGGCGAGGAAAGAATTGGCTGCATATTTCGTCAGCTCGGCCGAACGTTCATCCATAAAAATGATCGGGTTTCCCTGACGCACAAAGGGGGCATACAAGGCTTCCATCACTTTGCGGGCTTTGGGAGAGTTCGTGCCCACCACGACGCGATCGGGTTTCATAAAATCATCCACAGCCACACCTTCGCGTAAAAACTCGGGGTTCGAAACCACGTCGAATTCAACTTTTGCGCCGACGGCTATTTTCTTCTGCACCTTTTCGGCGGTGCCCACTGGAACAGTGCTTTTGTCTACCACTACAGCATAGTCTTTCAGCAGTGGGCCGAGATCTTCGGCTACTTTCAGAACATATTTGAGATCAGCTGCTCCGTCGGCCCCGGGAGGCGTGGGGAGCGCGAGGAAAATAATTTTTGCGTCCTTAATGCCTTCTTCCAGGCTGGTGGTGAAAAAAAGACGACCTTGTTTGATGTTGCGGTCGAACAACTGCTCCAGACCGGGTTCATAAATGGTGATGCGGCCACTTTTTAGTTTATCGACTTTCGCCTGATCGATGTCTACGCAAGTGACTGTATTACCCGTTTCTGCAAAACATGTTCCGGTTACCAGACCTACGTAACCTGTGCCAACTACAGCAATTTTCATGATTAGAGGGGATTAAAGGATTTTTGGAATGCGAAATTATGAATTTTAGTGACACAAGTCGCCTGAACACGGCCTTTGGGGCATTTCTTAGCCACTTTTCTTAAGCAATCGATTTAACCTAACATTCGTTTGTTAGTTGAGATTTTAATCGTACTTTTATGCCCTCAAATTTTACCCTCTAACTATGCATGCATTAATGGACAACCCGATGACCGTGAACTTCCAGGAAACCGAAAACCAAAAGATGATCCGTGATATGGTTCGCGACTTCGGGGCCAAAGAGATAAAGCCAAACATGATGGATTGGGATGAGCGCCAGGAATTCCCCATCGACCTCTTCAAAAAAATGGGTGGCCTGGGGCTGATGGGCGTGCTGGTGCCGGAAGAATATGGGGGTGCCGGCTTTGGCTACCTGGAATACATCACCGCCATCGCCGAAATCTCGCGTATCGATGGCTCGATTGGTCTTTCCATGGCAGCCCATAATTCGCTTTGCACAAATCACATCCTGCTCTTTGGCAACGCCTCTCAGAAACAAGCCTACCTGCCCAAACTTGCCACGGCCGAATGGATCGGGGCCTGGGGCCTCACTGAGCCCAATACCGGTTCGGATGCCGGCAACATGCGAACGGTAGCCGTAAAAGATGGCGATTATTGGGTACTCAACGGTGCGAAAAACTTCATCACCCATGGCCGGTCCGGCAATGTGGCAGTTGTGATCGTGCGCACGGGCGCCGTGGGCGACTCGCGTGGCATGACAGCCTTCGTTATCGAAAAAGGCACACCCGGATTCACGTCTGGTAAGAAGGAAAACAAGTTGGGGATGCGCGCCTCTGAAACGGCCGAAATGATCTTTACCGACTGCCGGATCCACAAAGACCAGATGCTCGGCAAAGAAGGGGAAGGGTTTATTCAATCCATGAAAGTGCTCGATGGGGGCCGCATTTCCATTGCCGCCCTCAGCCTGGGCATTGCCATGGGGGCCTACGACGCCGCCCGGAACTACTCCAAGGAGCGCCATCAGTTCAATCAACCCATTTCGCAATTCCAGGGCATCGCCTTCAAACTGGCCGATATGGCCACGAAGATCGAAGCGGCCAAATTGCTCACGTTCCGGGCCGGCGATATGAAAAACCGGGGGTTGGACGTGAACAAAGAGTCTGCGATGGCCAAGCTCTACGCGTCCGAGGTGGCCGTTGAGGTGGCCAATGAGGGGGTGCAGATCTTTGGGGGCTACGGGTATACAAAAGACTTCCCGGCCGAAAAGTATTATCGGGATGCCAAACTGTGTACTATCGGCGAAGGCACCTCGGAGATACAAAAACTGGTCATTTCCCGGTCAATCTTGAAGTAGAGTTTGCAAAAAGACTGGCTGTATCCTATATTTGCAGCCCTAAATAAGAATTATGCTCATTGTTAACGTTAAAGAAAACGAATCCATCGACAAAGCCCTGAAGCGCTTCAAAAAGAAGTTCGAAAAAACCGGTGTTTTGAAGGAATTGCGTTCCAGAACAGCTTTTGAAAAGCCTTCGGTTACACGTCGTGCCCAGATCATCCGCGCCGCTTACCGCGAGCAGATGAGACTTGCCGAGACCAAAGTCTAAGGATTCTCTACCTTTTTTGACCTGAATACTTTGTTGATAGCTGAAAAGTTATCAACAATCTATCCTCATTATATACACTAATACCCTTTAAGCTTTCTTAAAGGGTATTATTTTTTTACATTGCTTCTACTGCTGGGTTTGGTGTAGCAAGCATGATAGAATCCTTCCTTAAATACGTCCAATTCGAAAAGCGGCTTAGCGCTCACACCGTGCTGGCCTACAAAACAGATCTCGATCAGTTCACGGTTTTTCTTGCCAACACATTTCCCGACTATACTCCCGAGACCGCAGACCACGGCGTAGTGCGCACCTGGATCATTCAATTGGTGGAAAGCAACCTGGACGCTGCGTCGGTGAACCGGAAAATTGCTTGCCTCCGCTCCTTCTACAAATTCCTGCTGCGACAAGAAGTGATCAGCAAGGATCCCCTGCAGAAGATCACCCAACTCAAAACAAAAAAGAGATTACCGTCCTTTGTCAAGGAAGGCGATATGGCCCATTTGCTGGACGACACCGAGTTCGGACCCGGCCTGGACGGGGTGCGCGACAAACTCATCCTGGAGTTGTTCTATGCCACAGGCATCCGTTTGTCAGAGCTGCTCACGCTGAAAGAAAATGAAATTGATCTTCATGGACGAACCATTAAAGTGCTCGGCAAAAGAAACAAGGAAAGAGTAGTCCCTTTCGCCGCCGGAATCGTTAATACTATCAAAGCCTACCGGACCTTGAGAAACAAGGAAGTGGAATTGAAAGGACACGGATATTTTTTTGTCACCAACACGGGCGAGCCCTGCTACCCGATGATGATCTACAGAAAGGTAAAAAAGTATCTTGGCCAGCACACTACAGCCGAGAGAAACAGTCCGCACGTTCTGCGGCATACTTACGCGACACACCTATTGAACAAAGGCGCGGAGATCAACGCCGTGAAGGACTTGTTGGGCCACAGCAGCCTGGCCGCCACACAGGTGTATACACACAACTCGATGGAAAAGCTGAAGAAGGTTTTCGATCAGGCGCATCCCAAAGCATAACATTATCTATGAACAGAGCATTATACCTATATCCACCACAAACCCACGGCGCATGACGAGATGATTTACTCACCGACTGCTGGCAGGTCGTAAGAAATGCCGGACTGTTTATTGTTTCACTTAAATTTTTACCATTATGAAATTACAAGTGCATTCCATCCACTTCGATGCAGACATCAAGCTGATCGATTTCATTCAGAAAAAGCTGAATAAACTGGAGACGTTCTACGACCGGTTGGTGGATGGTGAAGTTTTTCTGCGCCTAAACAACGAAGGAATTGAAAATAAAACAGTGGAAATCAAAGTTCGCGTCCCCGGCAACCAGCTCTTTGCCATCGAGAAGGCCCGTTCGTTTGAAGCGGCCACCGACCTGGCTGCCGATGCGCTGCGCATGCAACTCAAGAAGTTCAAGACCAAGGTAAACGACGGGCGCGCCTGATGCAGCGCCTGAAAATAGTTTCATAAAATTTTACAGGAAGGCCCCTTCGCGGGCCTTCTGTTTTTTTCATCCCTCCGAAATCGATAGAAGATTGCGTGATCGGCCGGTCTTCCGAAATCATGAGGATAAGCCGATTAATTTCGCCATCTTTGCGCGCCGAACTAATGACCGGGTTTTCCGGTTTTACTCAGTAAGGGTGAGGCATTTAGCAGCACCGGTTCATCTAAAAAAATACAACCATGGGAAGACCTCCAGTATTACCGAAGAAGAAAAAAGACGGGTTTTATCTTGAATTGCGTAACAAAGGCGCAAAGTCGGGCATTATCGTTATTCGCGACACCAAAGAGGCAATGATGCAAGCTGCCAGGCAGTATGAGAACACCAAGGATGTGATCATCCTGGGCGAACATAAAAATGGTAAAAAAGTAGAAGAAGGCCGCAAGAAAGTAGCCAGCGCTTAACGTTCAAACGGTTTCAATACTTCTTCCACACTTTTCGCAGTAACGAAGAATTCTAAAAGACGCAACAATACGCGATCCACTAACGTGTCCGGGCAAGAGGCACCGCTGGTCAGAATGATTTTTACGGGGCTTTTGTCGGGTAAGTAATGTTGCGTCTTTTCTTTCTCCTTCCGGTCATAATGGAAATGCCGGATCTCTTCGCGCGAACTAATCTCCTTTTCTGAATTGATAAAGTAGGTTGGGAATTTACGCTCGCACAATTCCACAATGTGCGATGTATTCGAGCTGTTATATCCCCCAATCACCACCGCCAGATCGGCATCCGTTTCCAATAATTTATAAGTAGCTTCCTGGTTGTCGTTCGTCGCGTAACACAGCGTATCCCTTGTGTCGGCAAAATGCTGCTTCAACGTCTCTGCGCCATATTGCTGGAGCATCAACTGCCGGAAGTAGTCGGCAATGGCTTGTGTTTCGGTGGCCAGCATGGTGGTTTGATTGACTACACCAACTTTCTTCAGATCACGTTCCGGATCAAAGCCCGCAGAATATTTTCCTTCGAACTCCGTGTAGAATTCCTGCTTCGATTTTTTTTCCGTGATGTAGGCCCCCAAAGCATGTGCGTCCTCCATGTCGCGCACAACCACAGAAGCTCCATAATGCGCGCTGTGCGAAAAAGTGGCGCGTGTTTCTTCGTGCTTGGGTTTGCCGTGGATGATGATGGTATATTCGTCTGTGCCCAGCTTCTCGGCGCGGTTCCAGACTTTTTCAACAAACGGGCAGGTGGTGTTGTATTGCTGAACTTCCATGCCCTTGGATTGCAACAGCTGCTCTATTTCCAACGTGGTTCCAAAGGCTGGTACGATCACCACGTCTTCCGGTTTCAGCGTGTCCCAGGGGATGAATTGGTTGCCTTCAGGGTCCATGATGAATTCGATGCCACGGCTTTGCAGATCCTGGTTCACCTCCTGGTTGTGGATCATCTGGCTGAGGAGGTACACGCGCTTGTCGGGGTTTTCCTCCAATGCTTTATAGCTGATCTCTATGGCGTTTTCCACGCCATAGCAAAATCCAAAATGACGGGCGATGTAAAATTGAACGGGACCGAAATCCAAAATGGTAGGGGAAAAATCCTGTTTGCGCAGGTCTTTCAAACGTCGCCACTCCTTGATCTTTCCGGTGATGGTCGACTTATAATGGGATGGAATCTCGAACTTTTTAATAACAATACGGTCTAAGCGTCTAACGGCAAAGTTAGCGTTTGTTGGGAAGGATAGTGAAGCGAAAGCCCATTATTCTCTTCTCCCGACGGTGCCGGGCAACGGAGAATAATGGGTTTCAATTTCTACAGAATTATGCTGCTTTGGAGAGCTTATCTTCCTTGATCTTGTTTGTCCTTACCTCTTTGGCTTCCAGGTCGAACCACTTCACTTCGACAAAATTGTTTTTGATGTACTTCAAAACCTCCACCACTTTTCCATCAATCTTGCTGCGAACACGTTCGCCTTTTCTAAACAATCTCCTCATAATAATTACTTAATCTATTGTTTACATCCTCAAGGCGTAGTTGAATTCTCGCGGAAGGTCTTCATACGTTCCAGAGAAAATCACCAGGTCGCCAGGTTTCTTTTTCTTTACGATGTCGTTGAACTCTTTTACGGATTTTACAGGTTGATCGTTCACTTTCGATACGATAAAGCCTTCCCGCATGTCGGTGTACTTGGATATTTTGCCATTTCCGAGGGCTTTTATCCGGACACCGTGATCAAGATCGAGTTTTTTTAGGACTTTTCCATCTATCTCCTCCAATTGTACGCCCAGGGCCGAAACTTCATCCTTTACGGCGGCGGTCACGGCTTCGGCTTTTCCATCCCTGTTTTTGAGTATCACGGGGATCGTCACTTCGCTTCCTTTACGGTTGACGACCATGTTCACCTTGTCGCCAGGACGGTGGCGACCGATGTACTCGATCAGGGCCGTGCTCGACTTGATGGGAGCTTCGTCTATCTTGATCACTACGTCGCCTTCTTTCAAACCGGCTTCTTTGCCAGAGCTATGCTCGGCGAAGCCGGAGATGTAGGCACCCTCATTTACTTTGAGATCAAATTCTTTTGCCAGATCGCTGTTCACACTACCAACAGACACGCCCAACCAGCCACGTTGCACCGCGCCGAACTTGATGAGGTCCTCGGTGATCTTACTCACGATGTTGGAAGGGACGGCAAAGCCATAGCCCGAATAGGATCCCGTGGGACTGGCAATAGCGGTGTTAATGCCTACCAAGCCACCGTTCAACTCTACCAGCGCGCCACCACTGTTTCCAGGATTGATGGCAGCATCGGTTTGAATGAACGATTCTATCGCCGTGTTGCCGCCTTGGCTCTGGCTCATGATGATGCTGACGTTTCTACCCTTTGCGCTGATGATCCCAGCCGTTACAGTAGACGTCAGGTTGTAGGGGTTTCCGACAGCCAATACCCATTCGCCAACTTTGGCCTTATCGGAATCCACAAAGGGAAGATAAGGAAGACCTTTCTGGTTGATTTTGATGAGGGCGAGGTCCGTGTCGGGGTCGACACCGATCACTTCTGCTTTGTAGGTACGGTTGTCATACAGTGTAACTTCCACCACATCGGCGTCCTGCACCACGTGGTTGTTGGTGACAATGTAGCCGTCAGCATTTATGATGACACCGGAGCCTGAGCTCTGGCTGGGCCCTTGGGGAACGCGAGGACCAAAAAATTCACGGAAAGGATCCATGGATTGGGTCTGTTCGGGGCGATGAGGACTATCTTGCGTAGATTTTATGAACACTACCGCCGGCATTACTTTCTCGGCGGCGGCCGTAAAGTCGAGGGGAATCGCTTCGCCTTTCTCGTCTACACGGTAGGCTACTTTTGACGCCGGAACACCGGTGAGGTATTCGAGCTTGGTCGCGGGGTCCTTTTTATCCAGCCATTGAAAAGATGCTATCGTGCAGGCGCTTCCCAGCACGGCAGCAAAAAAAAGAGAACCGAATTTTTTCATGTTGAGTCTAAATTTTAACCTGTTTTTACCCCATACAAAAACCAGGCAAAAGGGCTCCTGACGTAAATTTTGTCAGTTTTTTATGGCCTCTAACCGCCTTCTTTTCAGCGCCTTCTGTCATGGTTTGGAGGGATTGTCCTCTAAATACGAAAAGTTTCGGATTTAGGTTCGTCCCCGTCTGCCAATTTTACACGATCGGTTCACAGGGTCATTATAACCGGGGTTGGCCGGGATTGTTTTCAGGTACTCTGTCTTTATCTTTCATACCATGAGAAACACATGGCTGCTGGCTGTCTTCCTGTTGATCACCCCTCGGAGCACGGCTCAGGAGGTGAAGGACTTCCAATGGCTTGTGGGCACCTGGAAAATTTTAGGCAAGAATACAAACAAGGACAGCTACGAGGTTTGGAAGAGCGCAGGTGACAATACGTTGACAGGTATTTCCTACAATGTCAAAAATGCAGACACCCTGGTAACCGAAGAGATCAAGCTCTTGCGCAAGGGGCGTTCCGTGTACTATACCCCGGACGTTGCGGGGCCACAGGGAGAAGTTGAATTCAAAATCACTTCCTACGACGCCAACAGCTTTGTCGCCGAAAATCCCACCCATGATTTCCCAAAGAAAATACGCTACCATCGCCTGATCAAACAAGGAGAAGAAAGGTTGGAGGCGACGATCGAAGGTGGTGGCAAATCGATTTACTACACATTCGTTAGGGTGAAATAATTATCACCCCTATTTAGGTATTTATGTTGGTTTAGCTAACGTTTTCGGAAAAACGATGTCACAACACAAAACTTAGTAGCGGTCATACCGTAATCGGAGTTATGGAAGACCTATACCGTACCACCCATCCTTCGCACGGTGATGACAAAGATCACCAAAGACGCAAACTGAAACGGCTTCGTTTCATGCTCATTTTCTGGTTCGTTTCCTTTGTGATCGTTGTCCTCTGGTTTTACCTGTCCCCCAACGATTAAATCCCGCCCGTACATCTTTTTTAGATACTTTTGCCCCCTGATAGACACGCTACCATGATCATCCAGGGAAAGATTACGCTTAAAAAAGGCAAAGAGCACTCCATCGAGCGGTTTCACCCGTGGATATTTTCGGGTGCCATCCAAACCCTGGAGGGGGCTGTGGAAGATGGCGGGTGGGTAGAAGTGAAAAGCTATAAAGGCAAAGTGCTGGGCTTTGGTCATTATCAAAACGGAAGCATTGCTGTGCGCATGCTTTCGCAGGAGGCGGAGACACCTTCACAACATTTTTGGGTCGACAAGCTCCGCGCCGCCGTCACGCTGCGAGCCGCTGCAGGTCTCCCAGCTTCTTCGATCAATGCCTTTCGCCTCATCCATGGCGAAGGCGACGGACTGCCCGGCCTCATCATCGACTTATACGACGGTGTGGCCATCATGCAGGCACACTCCGTGGGCATGCACATCGACCGGCATGCCATTTCGGCGGCCTTGCAACAGGTCCTGGGTGAAGGTCTGAAGACGGTGTATTATAAAAGTCAATCGACACTGCCTGGCAAAATGCGCAGCGCCGACCAGGATGAATATCTTTTCGGGATGACGGCCGTGCCGCATGTGATCACCGAACATGGCAATAAATTTTTTATCGATTGGGAAGAAGGGCAGAAGACCGGATTTTTTCTGGACCAACGCGAAAACCGGAAGTTGCTCGGTGACTTTTCAAAAGGCAAGCATGTGCTCAACACGTTTTGTTATACCGGCGGGTTTTCGGTTTATGCGCTGCAAGCCGGCGCAGCGCTCGTGCACTCTGTAGATGCATCCGAAAAAGCAGTCGCGCTCACACGGAAGAACATCGACCTGAACGGGTTCAATGCCAACTACCACACCAGCTACGCGGAAGACACCTTCGACTTTCTCAAGGACAAGCAGGGCCAGTACGACGTGATCATTCTTGATCCCCCCGCATTTGCCAAACACCGCGACGCGCGTCACCAGGCCGTGAAAGGCTATCAACGACTTAACATGGAGGCGATGAAGGCGATCAAGAGCAATGGCATCCTGTTCACGTTCTCTTGTTCGCAGGTGGTGGACCGTCAATTGTTTTACGACACCATTGTGTCGGCGGCCATTCAAGCGGGAAGACAGATCAAAGTGTTGTATCACCTGGCCCAGCCCGCCGACCACCCCGTCTCTATTTTTCATCCCGAGGGTGAGTATCTAAAAGGGCTGGTGCTCTATGTGGCTTGATTTTAAGCCACACACAGCACCAGCGTTTCTCTTCGTCAATTTTTAATTTGTATTATTCTTTTGCCGGTATCGGCGGCGGTCCTTCAGGGATGTAGGCTTTATAGATATGTCCGTTGCGGCGGGTTTCAAATTCGGTTCGCATGTCTTTTCGCAGGGTCTCGTTTTCAAAGAGATCGACCATGGTCATGGCCAGCGATTTCGCGGCGAACACCATGCCTTTGTGACCAATGGACATGCCGCCACACGCAACCACGGCCCACGAGTGCCACGGAGCATTGGCAGGTGCAGTAGTAACTAAAGCCGTGATCTCCGGTACGATCCAGCTAATGTCACCCACATCCGTTGAGCCGCCGTCAGGGTTTTCTTTCGTTTCTTTCAGCGGGTGGATGGCACCATCGAGGCCTGTTTGTTTGCCTGTGCTCACCTCCTGGATCTTTTTGGCGAAAGCTATTTCTTCTTCCGTGTATTTTATAGGACCGAGTGTTTCCATGTTTTTCTGCAACGCTTCGGCGCCTTTCTTGTTCACCAGCAATTCATAGTCGCCACCGATCACGGTGATCTTTGACTCAACGCCCGCCATGAGGCCTGCGCCTTTCGCAGCTTCTCTCACGCGCGCAAACACATCCTCCACGCCTTCGCGTTTCGAGTCCCTGATCCACATCCAGGCCTTGGCGTATTCGGGCACTACGTTGGGTACATCGCCTCCCGCCTTGATCACATAATGCATGCGCACGGAGGGCTTCACGTGCTCGCGCATCATGTTCACACCGTCGAGGAAAAGCTCGAGACCGTCTACGGCGCTGCGGCCGTTCCAGGGATCGCCGGCGGCATGCGCTGCTTTGCCTTTAAATTCGATGATGAAATCGACCATGGCTTGGGAGCTTTGCATGTTGGCCGCGATCTCCACGTCAGGGTGCCAATCGAGGCAGATGTCGACGTCGGAAAATAATCCTTCGCGCGCCATGTAGATCTTTCCACCTACGGACTCCTCAGCCGGTGTTCCGTAGAAGCGGACGGTGCCTTTCAACTTGCCTTGCTGGATCTGTTCTTTTATGGCCACCGCAGCACCAAGACTTCCCGCACCAAACAGGTTGTGGCCACAGCCATGGCCGGGTGCGCCTTTCATGAGGGGTTCTTTTTCGGGTTGTGCTTTTTGTGAGATACCAGGCAGGGCATCAAATTCACCCATGATGCCGATGACGGGTTTCCCCGAACCAAATTCAGCTGTGAACGCCGTGGGCATTCCCGCCACACCGCGTTTCACCTGGAACCCTTGGGCCTCGGCATAGTCGGCGAGGGCCTTCGATGATTTCTCTTCTTTGAGCGCGGTTTCCGCATAGGCCCACACCTCGTCGCTGAGCTTTATCAGCTCCTGCTGATGCTTCTCTACCGACTTCATGACGGCGTCTTTGTTGGGATTGACTTTCTTGGATTGGGCGAATACACCGCCTGCCGCCCAGAGCGCGAGCAGCAGAAAAAATAGTTTCCTTCTCATAGGGTTCAACATTAGGTTAATGGTTAAGGTTGACCCAAGATAAAAAATTGAATTCTAGGAAAAAGCTTTTTGTCCGCTTTCTGCAAAGCGCGCCCCGTGCTGGCATGTTGATTTAGGATGGTCGCAAGCGCTTCCGCTCAGTTTTTCGAGTGTTCGCGTTGATAGTGCTCACGCAAAATGTCTTCGCCAAAATCATTGGTCAGGTCGCGCACCACGGTGTGAACGTGGTTGGCATTGGTTTGCGTGTTGTCATATTCGATCAGCAACATGGGGCCTTGGATGCGGTAGTAGTGGCCCGCTCCCGGTTGCAGGCTGCCGGCCCAGGCGAACGAGAGATTTTCGATGCCGGCCTTTTTTATTTTGGCCATCAGTTTGTCGGAAAATCCCAGTTCGTAATTCTTCACATACACGTCCAGCAATTTGAGGAAGGTGTTCTTTTGCGATTCGGTCATCGAGGTGTAGGGAAGGCCTTTCGGATCGAGGGGTTCTGCTTTGCGTTTGTCGAACGATACGATCTCGGGCAGGGCGGCTTCGGAGATCATGGCTTCCTTGCGCTGGGGATCAGAAAGGGAATTGATGAGGGTGAAGCCGAGGCTGGTCTCGTCCTTCAACACTTGCTTGCCTCTTTCCGGGCCTTCGCGCACGATGCCGGGGTTCGATCCAAAGAAAGATGGTGTGGAGGATTCGATGCGGTTGTTTGCGGTGGAAAAATTAAGGGCGATGTGATGGCCTTCGAAACGCCAGCCCCACGGCGCGCTGCCGGAGGGATCTCCGAAAATGGTAACGTAATAATTCAACGGGTCGCGGTAGTTGTCTTCGGGGCCGCGTTTCTCCACTTCCTTCAATACATTTTCGAGTGCCATAATGGCATTGGCCTTATTATAGCCTTGCAGGCTTACGGAAGCCTTCAACAAATCAAGCGCAGCCTGGCGCTGGGCTGGGGTGAAGTCACGGAAGCAGGCGCCGTTCCGCTTCGTGGGTACAAAATGCCAGTTCTGGCGTTCGTCGTCCTCCAGGGTGTAGCGGGCTTTGGCCTGGAGCTCCGGTGTGAGGCTGGCCAGGAAGGCGTTTGCTTTACCCGCCAGGTCCGACGTTTGGGCGTTCGCAAAAGTGCAGGCGAAAAATAAAAGGGCAATCCAGTTTTTCATGACGACGGGGTTAGTTGTGTTTTCCGATGCGACCCATTCTCTTTGCAGCGATCGTGTGAAATGTAAGGCTCCCGACATTTCACCCGAAATGGAAAATCCATATTTGCATTCTTTACGTATTTAAAATCTATACTTCAAAAAATGACTCCCTGCATTCCACAGCACCCAGACCATCGGATAAGCCATTTACACAAAAAAAGAATATCCATGAAGACAATTTATGGCGTCATGCTCTTTATCCTGATCGTCGGTCAGGCGCACGGCCAAAGCGACGATGTCCGGAAGAAACAATACAATGTCAAGAACGCTGTTGCGCTCGGGGGCTATGATGCCGTGAGCTACTTTGATGGCAAGCCGCAGGAAGGAGCGTCGGAATTTAAAACCGTCTACAAAGGGCTTGTCTATGAGTTCGTCTCACAGAGCAACCTCACCAAATTTACGGCAAATCCCGGCAAATATGAACCGGCATATGGCGGCTGGTGCGCCTTCGCCATGGGTGAGTCGGGCGAGAAAGTGAAGGTCGACCCCGAAACCTATACGATCCTCGACGGCAAACTTTATCTCTTTTATAATTTCTGGGGCAACAACACCTTGACGGACTGGAAAAAGAATGAGAAAAAATTGAAAGAAGCGGGCGACCGCAACTGGGACAAATTCGTTCACTGATCCAAAATTTTTTGAACAACTGCAGTGGCGCGCTGAAATATGAATCGTTTTCTCTTAACTTCGAAACTTAACTCCCCATTATGAACTTGAACCAGGCATGCGCAAACATTCTTGCCCAGCTAACCGAGTTGGTGAATCAAATTCATGAACCCGATTTTACAAAACCTGCCGAAACCCTGAGTCGCTCCACCATCGGACAACACCTGCGCCATACGCTGGAGTTTTTTATTTGTTTTGAAAATGGTTTTCACGGTGGCCTCGTCAACTACGACAAGCGCGCACACGACAAGCGAATGGAAAGCGACAAGTTTATAGCGCTCTCGACCATCGACCGGATCCAGGATTTTGTTTACCGGTTGGAAGAAAAAACCATGCAACTGGAAGTGGGCTATGACCTGGAGCGGGAAGATTTTATTACCATTGAAACTACCGCCATGCGCGAGCTGGTATACAATATCGAACATGCCGTACATCACATGGCCATTATGAAAATCGGCATTCATGAGATCGCGCCCTATGTTAAACTCGCGCCCGATTTCGGAGTAGCGGCTTCCACGCTGCGCTATAAAGAAATCGCTTATTCTACCGCCCATAGTTAGATCACTAAATGTCATTTGTCGAAACGGTAAAGCGCAGTAATTTTTTTATCAAACTCACCCATTGGGAATACTGGCCGTTCGGCATTGTGCAGTTTCCGGTGATGCTTTATTATGGCTGGCTCTCGTTGCGGGCACGATCGTTTTTCTTTTTCTCAGCGTCCAATCCGGGGATACCGATGGGTGGTATGTTTGGAGAATCGAAGTACGATATCCTCTCAAAAGTTCCGCGTACCCACACACCGACCACCATTTTCATTCCAGCCTCGTCGACAAAGGAAGAAGTGTTGTCGCGACTGCAAGAAGGCCATCTTGAATTTCCAATGATTTTTAAACCCGATTTGGGTGAGCGCGGATTTATGGTGAAACGCATTCAGTCCGCCGCCGATATTGAAGCCTATCTTCAGCAGATGAAATTCGACTTTATCGCACAAGAGCTGGTGGACCTTCCTTTGGAATTCGGCGTCTTCTACACCCGGTTCCCGCAAGAAGCACACGGCCGTGTGACCTCGGTGGTGAAAAAAGAAATGCTTACCGTGACCGGCGACGGCACCAGCTCGCTGCAACAACTCATTCTTGCCAAGGATCGCGCAAAGCTGCAATGGGAGACGTTGAGAAATACCTATCGCAACCGCCTAACGGAAGTGCTAAAGGCCGGGCAAATCCTGGAGTTGGTCTCCATCGGCAACCATTGTCTCGGCACAAAATTTCTCGACGGCACCAGCCTGATCTCGCCTGAACTGTCGGCTGCGTTTGACCGCATCAGCCAGCAAATTGACGGCTTTTATTTCGGACGATTCGATTTGCGCTGCGCCTCCGAAGCAGATCTGACGGCCGGGCGCGTGAAGGTGATGGAACTGAACGGCTGTGGCGCCGAGCCCGCCCACATTTATCATCCCGGCTATTCCCTGCGCAAAGGGCTTAGGGTGCTCTTTACACACTGGCGTAATATCTTTATTATTGCCCGGGAAAATTCAAGACGTGGCGTGCCCTATACTTCCTGGAAAGAAGGCGCGAGCTATTACCGGAAGTTCAAGGCGGCCACGCAAGCCAAATGATCGTACTGCTCAACTTTGTGATGGGTTTTGTTTTTAGCTTCATCGGCTCCATCCCGCCGGGTACGCTCAATCTTTTGGTACTGCAGTTGGGCATGGAGAAAAAGATCAACATTGCCTGGCGATTCATCCTGGCCGTGGCCCTGATCGAGTACCCGTATGCCTGGATTGCCGTGGCGTTCGAACAATTGATCACCTCCACGCCCGTGATCGTCGAAAACATGCAGTTGATCACGGCCATCGTCATGACCGTGCTAGGGATCTTGAATCTTTGGCCCACCAGCAATACTCCTTCTGCATTTTCTCAGAAATTTAACAACAGTGGTTTCCGACGGGGCATCATCTTGAGCATCCTCAACCCGCTGGCCATCCCGTTTTGGATTGGCACCACCGCTTACCTGAACGGCCAGGGATGGATCGAATTGAGCACTCCCCTCCGTCTTCACAGTTATGTTTTCGGAACGTCGATGGGTGTGTTGGTGATCCTGGTGTTGATGGCCTACCTGGCGCAGAAAGTGATCTCCGAGTTTCAACATAGTTCATGGTTGAAAAAGATTCCTGGCATCGCCTTGCTGGTATTGGGTCTTTACGCTTTCGTGCGATATTTGATGTAACCCAACTCTGCTCATGAAAAAACCGGCGTGGAAAATCTGGATCGATACGGGAGGAACCTTCACGGACTGTATCGCGCTTTCACCGGTTGGGGAATTAATACGGCTGAAAGTTTTGAGCAGCAGCGTGCTGCGGACACGAATCGGCCGCGCAGAGGGGAACAACATCACGGTATATCTACCGGCAGCAGTTTCCGCTGACTTTCTAAAGGGAATGAGCCTTCGTTGTGGAAAGGAAATTCGAACGATCACACAGTACGATCCCTCACAACAAAAAATATCGCTTGACAAGCCGTTGACAGAACGGTCGTCTATTGAAACTGCCGAATTATTCACGGGCGAAGAAGTTCCCGTTTTCGCCGCACGCTGGATCACACAAACCGGCCTACACGATACCTTTCCTTCCATCGAAATGAAGCTAGGCTCTACTCGCGGGACCAATGCTTTGCTGGAACGAAAGGGCGCACGAACGGCGCTGCTCGTTACAAAAGGTTTTAAGGATTTGCTACTGATCGGCAACCAGCAACGTCCGGATCTTTTTGCGCTAGCCATCAAAAAAGAAAACCCACTCTACACCGATGTGATCGAAGTAGACGAACGCATCGAAGCCAACGGAAACGTGCTGCAGCCCGAGCATGCAGACGAACACGGTAAGCTCGTTGCTCGTCTACAAAAAAATAAAATCGAATCCATTGCCATCGCATTGCTGAACAGCTATGCTAACCCGGTCCACGAACTTGGCATGGAACAAACCCTGCGAAACGCGGGGTTTTCATACTTATCGCTCTCCTCGAAACTTTCATTACAGATCAAAATACTACCCCGGGCCGAGACGGCGCTCGTCAACGCTTATCTCGATCCGATCATTCACCAATACATTTCCAAGATCCGTACGGTGTTGGTTTCGGCCGATCTGAAGGTGATGTCCAGTGCAGGCGGATTACTCCCCGCGGATGATTTTCAGCCGAAGGACAGTCTGCTCAGCGGTCCCGCCGGCGGTGTCATGGGGGCCCTCTTCAAGGCCCGGCAATCCGGCATCGACAAAATATTGACGTTCGACATGGGCGGCACCAGCACGGACGTGTCGCGCTGCAACGGGCGGCCCGACTACCGCTTTGAGGCCACGGTGGAAACACTCAAAATACTATCACCCTCGCTGGCCATCGAAACCATCGCCGCGGGCGGTGGCTCCATCTGTGCTTACGACGGGTTCCGCTTCACGGTCGGTCCCCACAGCGCAGGAGCCTCTCCCGGACCCGCATGCTACGGCGCTGGTGGGCCGCTTACGATCACGGATATCAATGCCTTGTTGGGAAGGTTGGATGAGGACAATTTTTCCATTCCCATCAAGCTCTCTGCCGCAGACGATGCATTGGATGAGTTACTAAAACGCGTTCGTAAAAAAAGAAAAACAGCGCCCGGCAAAGAAGAAGTGCTTGAATCGTTCATCGACATCGCCAACGAAAAAATGGCGGAGGCCATTCGAAAAGTTTCGCTTTCAAAAGGACATGATCCCTGCGAGTATGCTTTGCTCAGCTTCGGTGGTGCCGGCGGCCAGCATGCATGCGCGCTGGCTTCTATCCTGGACATGCAACACGTCATCATTCCCTACGACGCCGGGTTACTCAGCGCCTATGGCATCGGGCATGCACGGTTGGAAAGTGTAAAGGAAAAATTGGTGTTGAAGAAATTGCGCGAAGTGTTTCTCCAACTCGATGATGACTATCGGCTTCTTTCCGATCAAGCGAAAGAATCGCTGACCGCGAGCGCCAACGAACCGCTGCAAAATATCCAGGAACACCGGCTGATCTTCCTCCGGTTGAAGGGACAGGAAACTTCTCTGGAGATCGAATTCACAACGAAGGAAGAGCTGGAGAAAAAATTCATAACCCAATATAAAATCGTTTATGGTCACTGGCTAAGCGATCGCGACATCGAAGTGGAGTCGCTCCGCGTAGTGATGACCATTGGCACGGAGCCACAGGACGATGCGCCAAAAGGGAAAGCCTATGTCCCCGAACCGGCGAAACAAAAACGGATGTTCATCTCCGGCAAGTGGCGCAAATGCAACGTCTACCGTTGGGAAACGCTGTCGCCCGGAGCCCGCATCCAAGGCCCAGCCCTCATCAGCAGTCTCAACTCTACCGTGGTGCTGGAAGACGGTTGGACATTCGACCTGGATGAAAAACAAAACGCGCACATTCGCCATGAGCGCGTCACCAAAAAAAGAAAGGTGGCTTCACCGGAAGCGCAATTGGAGTTGTTCACCAACCGCTTCACCGCCGTGGCCCTCGAAATGGGGACATTGTTGCAACGCACGTCTTTCTCCGTCAATGTGAAGGAACGACTGGACTTCTCCTGCGCGGTGCTCGACGCCACGGGCAGCCTTGTGGTCAATGCGCCTCACATCCCTGTTCACTTAGGAAGCATGGGGGTGTGTGTTCGCTCCGTCATGAAAACACTCCCCATGAAGGACGGCGATGTGATCATCACCAACCACCCGGCGTTTGGTGGCTCGCATCTTCCTGACATTACATTGATCCGGCCTGTATTTTTCCGCAAACAACTCGTGGGCTTTGTGGCCAATCGCGCACACCACGCCGAGATCGGAGGAAAGAAACCCGGATCCATGCCGGCGGACGCCACATGCCTGGAAGAAGAAGGTGTGGTCATCGCCCCACAGTATCTCGTGAAAGGCGGCGTTCCCCAATGGGAAAAAATTGAATCGCTATTTTCAAACGCCCCCTATCCCACGCGGTCGCTCCAGGAAAACCTCGCCGATTTAAACGGCGCACTGGCCTCGCTCGTGCTGGGAGCTGATACATTGAAAACCTATTGCAAGCAATTTGGTCTGGCAACTGTGCACCGGTATATGCAATTGCTAAAGCAACATGCTGCAATGCTGATGCGTCAAAAAATAAAGACCTTCGGCAACGGGACGTTCAAAGCGAAAGAACTTCTGGACAGCGATGCCCCACTGCAGGTTTCCATCTTCAAAAAAGGAAAGACATTGCATTTTGATTTCACCGGTTCGGCAAACGTGCAACCCGGAAATCTCAACGCCACCGTGGCGATCGTCAACAGCGTAGTGTTGTATGTGCTTCGCCTATGGGTGGACGAGCCTGTTCCGTTGAACGAGGGGTTGTTGAAAGACGTGAAGCTTATTCTTCCTCCAGGCCTGCTCCATCCAAAATTTTCGAAAGACAACAAAAAGTCACCAGCGGTGGTAGGCGGCAATACGGAGATCAGTCAGCGCTTAACCGATACGTTGCTGAAGGCCCTGGGACTATCGGCGTGCAGTCAGGGCACCATGAACAATTTCCTGTTTGGGAACGAACGCTTCGGCTACTATGAAACCATCTGTGGTGGTGTCGGGGCAGGGCCCGGATTTGACGGCGCCGATGCCGTCCATCAGCACATGACGAATACGCGCATCACCGACCCCGAAATTTTAGAATTCCGTTATCCCGTGCGCTTGGAAAAATTTGAGATCCGTCGCGGCTCAGGCGGCAAGGGAAAATGGAAAGGTGGCGACGGCGTAGTGCGCGAATTCTATTTCAAGGAGGCCCTCGATATCAACCTGCTCACACAACATCGCACGGTTCAGCCCTTTGGCATGAAGCAAGGCGAACCCGGAAAAACCGGCGAACAATTCATCATCCGCCACCAGGGTGGGAAGAAAAAGCTTCAGGGCGTGGACGGTGCCCGCATTCAACCCGGCGACCGGCTAACGATCAAAACTCCAGGGGGTGGAGGCTGGGGCAAGCCTAAATAAAAAAGGCCACCGCGTGGGTGGCCTTTTTCTAAACTATAGGTCTTCGCGTCTTAGTATACGAGGCTATTCTCTGTCATAAATTCAGCGATCTGCACGGCGTTCGTAGCGGCTCCTTTGCGCAGGTTGTCGGCCACGATCCACATGTTGAGGGTGTTGGGTTGAGACTCGTCTCTGCGAATTCTTCCTACAAACACCTCATCGCGATTGTGCGAATTGATGGGCATCGGGTAGATGTTGTTCTTCGGATCGTCTTGTACGATCACACCTGGCGTTGTAGACAGGATCGAGCGTACTTCGCTCAGGTTGAAGTCTTCATAGAACTGTACGTTCACCGCCTCGGAGTGACCACCGATAGAAGGAATGCGCACCGTTGTAGCCGTTACGCCGATCGTGCTGTCACCCAGAATTTTTCTGGTTTCATTCACCATCTTCATTTCCTCTTTCGTGTAGCCGTTGTCCAGGAACGAATCGATGTGCGGCAACGCATTCATGTCGATCGGGTGAGGATATACTTTCGGGCCATTGATGCCTTTGCGTTCATCCATCATTTGCTGAACGGCGTCTTTGCCGGTGCCGGTCACTGACTGGTAGGTGGATACTACAATTCTCTTCAGCTTGTATTTCACGTGAAGCGGTGCCAACGCCATCACCATTTGAATGGTGGAGCAGTTAGGGTTGGCGATGATACGGTCGTCGATGGTCAGTTCGTGGCCATTGATTTCGGGCACGATCAGTTTTTTTGTAGGGTCCATTCTCCAGGCCGACGAGTTGTCGATCACGGTCGTGCCTGCAGCAGCATATTTAGGTGCCCACTCCAGGGAAGTGCCTCCACCGGCCGAGAAAATCGCGATGTCTGCACCCAGTTTGGCGCCTTCTTCAATGCTCTTTATGGTATAGTCCTTACCCTTATACTTTATAACCTGCCCTACCGATTTCGGCGAGGCAATCAAATGGAGTTCGTCAAATTCAAAACCTCTTTCCTCTAATACTTTGAGGATTTCCTGGCCCACAAGTCCGGTGGCGCCTACAACTGCGAGTTTCATTTTTTATTTATATTTAGAAAGTGTAAAATTAATCTTTCCCGTTGTGCTTATGAAAAACCACATGCAAATATGCAGGTTTTCAAACTTGCAATCGTTTACAGCAGCAATTTTTCTAACGCTTTTCGCTACGCTCCCCACCCAACAAATGTTCGCTCAGCTCTCGGATGCATTCGATGACGGCGATTTCACGCAGCAGCCAGCCTGGTCCGGAACGTCTGCATACTTTCAGGTGGTGACCCAACAACTCCGGCTGAGCGCTCCGCCTATAAATGGTCAGGCTTACCTTTCCACACCGAGCCATGCCCTGGAGGAAGGGTCCTGGGAGATCGATCTCTCGCTCGACTTCAACCCCTCCGCCACCAACTACGCTCGTATCTATCTTGCCTCCGACCAATCCGATCTCTCCGGACCGCTGAACGGCTATTTCATTCAAGCAGGTGGCGCGGCCGACGATGTGAGCTTGTACCGGCAAACCGGCCTCGTCATTACAAAGGTCATCGACGGACAAGATGGCTTGCTCAACCAGACCGCCGTCACACTAAGCTTGAAGGCGACACGCGACGCCAACGGCTTGTGGCAACTTTTCTCCGCCCTTGGATCGTCTCCCAGCACACTGGAGGGAACCGTCACCGATGAGGTCATTCTTTCCGCAGAATACTTTGGTGTGTCCTGTGTTTTTACGGCCACGCGCTCCGACAAATTTCACTTCGATAATTTCATCGTAACCGGTCATGTCGTCACGGATAAAACTCCACCCTTACTGAGCGACATCGAAGTGCTTTCCTCTAAAACACTTTCGCTGACGTTCTCCGAAAATCTTGACCAAACCTCCGCCCAGACTCCCGGAAACTTCAGTCTGGAGTCAAACGGGGAAGAGCCGGTTTCGGTTATGCTTCAGTCCGATGGCCGGACCATCGTGCTGGGATTTGCCACGGAGTTTGTCAATGGGCTACCAACCAAAATCTCAGTCACCGGAGTTTCGGATTTGGCTGGGAACAACATCCTGCCCGTCCAGCGGGAATTTACCTTTCTGGAGGTGATGGCTCCCGTCGCCAAAGACATTATCCTATCAGAAATCTTCCCGGATCCCTCGCCCAAAGTGGGACTCCCGGAGACCGAATTCGTGGAGCTTCTTAACCGCAGCCATCACCCCTTTTCGCTAAAAAACTGGAGCCTGACCGATGGCAGCTCGGTGACAGTTTTGCCCTCCAAAATCTTGCTTCCAGGCGACTATATCGTGCTCGCATCACCGAATTTAATCCTTACTCAAGTTCAAAATGTTATCTACCTGGCTAATTTTCCATCTCTAAACAATAGCGCCGATGACCTCGTGCTCAAAGACGATCATGGCCTGACCATCGATTCCGTTCACTATTCAGACACCTGGTACGGCGACGACGACAAGAAACAAGGGGGCTGGTCGCTGGAAATTATCGACCCCGACAATCTGTGTAGTGAGGCCCAAAACTGGACGGCAAGCGACGACCCCTCCGGTGGGACACCCGGAAGACCAAACTCGGTTTTAGCCTCCAAACCCGACCTCACGGGACCCAAGTTACTGGGCGCCGTTCCCGCATCGGCAAACGAACTGCTGTTGATTTTTGATGAAAAACTGACCAAGGTCTTGCCGGCGGTACCCAATTTCAAAATTGAACCCTCCGTAGAGGTCGCCCGTGTGTCGTTTATCGACGCCTCACTCACCCGCGTAAACCTCGCGTTGACTTCCCCGCTCCAGCCGGGCACGGACTATACCCTGACGGTGAGTAACGCTCAAGACTGTACCGGAAATAGCATGGCGGAAACCCGTCTATCCCTTGGCCTGCCCGAGGTTGCCGATAGTCTCGACGTCGCATTGAACGAAATCCTGTTCAACCCCAGGCCTACCGGCACCGATTTCCTGGAGATCGTCAATGTTTCAAACAAATATTTCAATCTTAAGAACTGGACGGTGGCCAACCGCGAAGAAGGGGTTGTTAAAAATGCCAAAGTCATCAGCACAACTGATTTTCTATTAAAACCTGGAGCCTATTTGGTGCTGACCGTTTCCGCTGACATCCTGAAAGGTGAGTATCCGCTTTCGGTCGAGGAAAATTTCCTGGAAGTGCCTGCATTACCTTCGTGGAGTGACGATGAAGGATCGGTTGCCTTACTCGACGACACGGGACTGTTGATCGATCATTTCTCCTATACAAAAAACCTCCATTCCCCTTTCATAAAGAACGACGAAGGTGTGTCGTTGGAACGCATTTCACTTGACGTACCGGCCTATGTTCCCACCAATTGGAAGTCCGCCAGTTCTACCATTGGGTTTGCCACTCCAGGTTATGTCAATTCTTCCGCCGTGCCTTCTTTGTTGTGGGACGAAAGTGCCGTACAGGTCACTCCATCGGTATTCATTCCGTCACTGGGACAACCCGACTTCACACAGATCCACTACGCCTTTGCACAAGGTGGCTTCGTGGCTAACGTGAAGATCTTCGATTTACAGGGGCATCGCATCAAGACGATTGCGAACAATGAAATCCTCGGAACAGAAGGATTTTTCCGGTGGGAAGGTGATAGTGATAGTGGCGACAAGGCGCGCATGGGGCCGTATATGGTTTGGTTCGAGATCTTTGATGGAGATGGGAAGGTGACAACGTTTCGGAAAGAGGTGGTGGTGGCGGCGAAGTTTTGAGAATCAGGAGCCAGAATCCAGGAGCCAGGAGCCAGGAGTAAGAGCCAGGAGTCAGTAGTCAGAGGCAGAATTCAGAAGTCAATCAGACGCGTGGTGAATTATTGGATTCGGACGCAGGTCCAGCTGGCTTCTACGATCTTTTCGTCCGCGTGGTAGCCGATGCCGGTTTGTTTGATCAGTTTGGGATTGAGGCGGAGGTTTTGGACGATCATGCGGAAGGGTTTTTCATAGGGGAGTCCTTTGAAAAAGTTGGCGAACTCGATGGCCGCGAGGGCGAAAAGGCCGTCGGTGAAGCCCAGTTTTTTTACGCCTGCGCCGCCGCATTGGGCCAGCGATTCGATCAACACTACGCCGGGAACGAAGCCAAATTCAGGGAAGCTTCCGTTTAGGAATGAGTCGGCGCTACTGAAGGTTTTTATGCCTGTGATTTCCTCCTGTGAAAACGAAAGCACTTCGTCTACATACAGAAATGGGTTCCGGTGCGGAATAAGGTTTTCTATTTCTTTCATAAGCAAGTTTACTAAAAACAGACAAAAATGTATGAGTTGTCTAGCCTTAGCGTTGTGTCAGTCTTTGAAAATAAAAACTTTGCCCTCGCCTTTCCGGGTGATGTAGCCCCGGTACATGCCGGGGGTGCAGAAGGGGAGGGCGAAATTTCCCTGGCGATCGAGGACGATCGCGCCGCCGTTGCCTCCGAGTGCGGGTAATTTTTTCAAGATCACGCTGTCGGCAGCTTGTTGCACGGTGAGGCCAGCATATTTCATGAGGCTCGCAATATCGTGGGCGGCGCTGAGTCGGATGTAGAATTCTCCCCAGCCGGTTCCGGACACGGCACAGGTAGCGTTCTCGGCGTAGGTGCCGGCACCAATGATGGGAGCATCGCCCACTCTGCCATATTTCTTGTTGGTCATGCCGCCGGTGGAGGTGCCCGCGGCGAGGTTGCCGTATTGGTCGAGGGCGACGCAGCCTACGGTCCCGAATTTTTTATCCTTGATGTACGGGTCGATCCATTGGGCTTCGTGGTTTTTTTCATTGGCTTTTGCTTTGATCAGTTGCTGGTAGCGAGTCGAATCGAAGAAGTAGCTGTTGGGCACGATTTCAAGGCCTTGTTCTCCGGCAAATTTCTCGGCGCCTTTTCCGGTCAGCATCACGTGCTCCGACTGGGTCATGACCGCGTAGGCGGCTGTGATGGGATTTTTTATGGTGGTGACACCGGCCACGGCGCCGGCCATGAGATTGCTGCCATCCATGATGGCGGCGTCCAGTTCGTTTATGCCTTCGCTGGTGAAGACGGCCCCTTTGCCAGCGTTGAAGAGGGGTGAATCTTCCATGATGCGAATGGCGGCAATGACAGCTTCGGTGCTCTTACCTCCACGCTCCAGCACCGCGTAGCCGGAGTCTAGGGCGGCCGTGAGGCGCTCGCGGTAGGCGGTTTCTTTTTCGGGGGTAAGATTCTCGCGGAGGATGTTTCCCGCTCCTCCGTGGATCACCAGAGTGATGGGACCGGGTTTTGCCTCGGTAAGGGCCACTTTCTTCCCGTTTTTTGGTGTACAGCCAACGGCGATCACGATCAGCAAAGGGAAGAGAAGTTTCACCATATAGCGAAAAACACGGGTTAAGAAGGCGGGGAAATTTAATCAGAACACCGGTTCGGCAATTAATTAAGTCAATATTTTTGTTTTCGTGCATGGACGCATAATTTTGCGCATCTTTTACCAAACGGAGAAACCCCATTATGGCTAAGAATAAGAAAACAACCTCGAAGGCAGCAAAGAAAGCTCCTGCAAAAGCTAAACCGGCAGCCAAAGCGAAAAAGACGGTCGCCGCGAAAGCTAAAAAAGCTCCAGCCAAGAAGGTTGTGGCCAAGAAAGCAGCCCCCAAAGCTCCGGCCAAAAAGGCAGTGGTAGCCAAGAAAGCAGCTCCTAAAAAAGTCGTAGCGGAAAAGAAAGCAGAGAAGCCCGTAGCGCTCAAGGTCGAGAAGGCCGCACCCAAGGTTGAAAAACCTGCGCCCAAGGCGGCTGTTGCTCCTAAACCGGTTGCCAAAAAGGTGGAATCCGCTCCCAAAAAAGTAGAAAAAGAAAAAACAGATAGGCCGGTGCAATCTGCCCCCGCGGCAACCAAGCCGGCTCCGCCACAATTAAACATTTTTCCTGTGCCAAATCAGAGACCTATCGCGCATAAGCAAGTGAAAGCATCGAGCGGTGAAGACAGAACGCGCTACTCCGAAGATGAACTGAGAGAATTTGAAACACTCATCAACAAAAAGCTGGACAAAGCCAAAGATGAGTACAGAATCCTGAAAGAAACCCTGAATCGCAACAACGACGAAGGAACCGACGCCACCTCGGGTGGAAATACGAAGGTGCTGGAGGACGGTGCTGAAACGGCAGAGAAAGAAAATCTCAGCCAGCTTGCAGCCCGCCAACAGAAGTACATTATGAACCTGGAAAATGCATTGATCCGTATCAAAAACGGCACCTATGGCATCTGCTCCGTCACCGGCAAGCTGATCCCGAAGGAACGCCTCATCGCTGTGCCGCATACGACGCAGTCGATCGAAGCGAAAATGATGCAGCAGGACTAGATTAGAGCCCCTTTCCCCTGTCTGGCGTTGCCGGACAGGGTGTTCGCCTTCTTACCGGAATTTTTACCGTATCTTTATCAACGCTGATTACCCGTGGACTTTTTACAAAACCATATCGAGGCCCTCATCTTTTGCACGCCCACGCCAATTAAAACGGCCGACATCAAGGCATGCCTTTCCGAAATGTTCAATGCAGACGTTCCGGAAGAAGACATTCAGGGTGCTATTCAGCGACTGGATGAAAAATTTCAGGGCGAAGAATTTTCTTTCCAACTTTTCAAATCGTCTGGCGGCTATCATTTCCTGACCAAGCCCGCCTACCAGGCCAGCATTGGCATTATGCTAAAGCAGCAATCGAAGAAGCGGTTGTCTACGTCGGCGATGGAAACGCTTTCCATCATTGCCTACAAACAGCCGATCTCGAAAACTGAAATTGAAAATATACGCGGTGTAAATTGTGACTATGCCGTACAAAAACTGCTCGACAAGAGCTTGATTGAGATCACCGGTAAGGCTGATACTATTGGGCGCCCGATGTTGTACGGCACCACGCCCAAGTTCATGGAGTACTTTGGAATTAATGATCTCGCGGAATTGCCAATCCCGAAAGATTTCGTGGCAGAAGTAAACACGATTGGCGAAAATCCAGAGACCGAAACCACAATTACCCCAGACCCCGAACCCGATGCCCAGATCTGATTCCTCAAGTTCATCACGCGGCCGCAAAGGCCCCTCATCTAAAAGCACAGGGGGAAGATCCGCCGGCCGTTCAGGTGACAAACCCTTTAAGAAGCCCGCAGGAAAATCGTTCCGCAAAGATTCCGATGGAGGTTCTTTTGCTGCCAAACGCAGCGCGAAACCTTTCAGCAAAGACCGCGACGACAAACCCGCTTTCAAAAAGAAATCTTTCGGTGACGAAGGCGGCACGAAAAGACCTTATAAGAAATTCGATAGCGGCGATAAGCCGTCGTTCGGTAAACGGACCTCCGCGTCATCGCGTGGGGAACGTCCTTTCAAAAAAGCGGGAAGTGACGATAAGCCTTTCGGCGATCGCAGGCGCTCGTCGTCCACTGGACCTCGCGAAGAAAGACCTTACAAAAAATTTAGCGGCGACGACAAGCCTTTCGGCGACAGAAGACGCTCGTCTTCATCCGGACCCCGCGAAGAAAAACCTTACAAAAAATCCAGTAGCGGCGACAAGCCCTTCGGTGATAGAAGGCGCTCATCCTCTGCAGGACCTCGCGAAGAAAGACCCTACAAAAGAGCCAGCAGCGACGACAAGCCTTTCGGCGACAAGAGACGTTCCTCCTCAGCACCGCGCGAGGAAAGACCTTACAAAAAAAGAGCTGACACTGGCGATAAACCTTCGTTCCGCGACAAAGATGCATCGCGTGGTGAAAGACCGTTTAAAAAGGCCGACGATGCTGAAGATCGTTCGCCAAGAAAATTCGACAGCGGAAATTTTGGCAAGCCCTACAAAAAAGCCTATCCGAAAAAAGACGATGAAGGCGAGAAGCCCGTTCGCCGCGAAAGAAGCGAAAGAAGTGCGCCACTGGAAAGCCGCAGCGACAGACCGGTAGAGAAGTTTGACAAGGCCAAGATCGTTCGCCGCAAGGCATCCGATAGCGCAACCGCTGCCCCTGCTAAAAGCAACGAAGCCGAAGCACCGGCACAGACGGGAAAGATCCGTCTCAATAAATTTATCGCCAACAGCGGCGTCTGTTCACGCCGTGAGGCCGACGAACTCATCACGATGGGATTGATCTCGGTAAATGGCAAGACCATCACCGAACTCGGCTATAAGGTAAATCCTGGCGACGAAGTACGTCACGAAAGCAAAGTGCTGCGCGCGGAGAAACCGGTTTACATTCTGATGAACAAACCGAAAGGATTTCTCACCACAACCTCCGATCCGCAGGAACGCAACACGGTGATGCACATCATCGCCAACCACGTGAAAGAACGCGTATACCCTGTCGGCCGCCTGGACCGCAACACAACCGGTCTCTTGTTGCTCACCAACGACGGTGACCTGGCCGACAAGCTCATGCACCCGTCCTACAACGTAAAGAAGATCTATAAAGTGGAGCTCGACCGCCCCATCACCAAAGGCGATGCGCAAACCATTCTCGAAGGTGTGAAGCTGGAAGAAGGCCGCGCCGTGGTGGATGATATTGCCATCGTTTCGGAAGATCGCAAAACCGTGGGCCTCGAAATTCACATCGGCTGGAACCGCGTGGTGCGCCGCATCTTTGAATCGCTGGAGTATCAGGTGGTGAAACTGGATCGCTCGGTGTATGCGGGGTTGAACAAAAAGGACCTTGGCCGCGGCGAGTGGCGATTCCTGACGAAGGAAGAGCTGATCCTCCTGAAGCACTACAAGTAGGTTCTAGGCGTTCTCCAGCACGATCTTAAACGTACTTCCCTTTCCCAATTCGGAATCTACCAGCACGATGCCCTTGATCTTGCGCAAAGCCTCTTGTACGATGTACAGGCCCAGGCCGGTGCCTTCCGTGTCGGAAGAGGCGCGGTAGAACATGTCGAAGATCTTCGAGATATTTTCTTTTGCAATACCCCTGCCGTTGTCCTCCACGGCAATCTCCACCACTTGTTTCACGCGTTTGAACGTTACCCGGATAAAAGGATTGGGTTGGTCCAGGTTGTGATATTTCACGGCATTGGCCATGAGGTTGTTCAGGATGATCTTCATTTGGTTGTAGTCGCTCTTGAACAGGTGGCTGTCTTCGGTATTATAGTCGAGCGAAATAGCGGAGGCGCCTTTGTTGAAGCGGATGTCGTTGATCGTGTCGTCCAGCAACCTGGAAAGGTCGAGCTCTTCCACTTTCAGGTCGATCTTTTTGCTGCGCGACAAACTGAGGATATCGCCCATGACGAGGTCGAGACGCTTGATCCGCTCTTCGATCATGTTCATGAAGCTGCGGGCCTTTTCTTCCTCCAGCTCTATTTTTCCCAGGTACGTAAGCCCGAGAATGGATGCTATTGGGGTGCGCAGATCGTGCGAAGTGCTGGACAAGAAGCTGTCGAGTTCTTTGTTTTCGCGGTTCAGGTTTTCGCGTTCGTCTTCGAGGAACCACATGACCATGCTCATGCCCATGAGACTGATCAGCAGCAAATCGACCGCGCCAAACAAGTCGAGCGCATTTACTTTTATGCCCAGTACGTTGAATAATTTGATCGTGAAATAATACAATTGGTAGGCACTAAAACTGATCAGCGAGCCCGAGAGCAACTGCTGACCAAATCCTTTCGAAAATTTCTTGTTCGTCCACACCACCATGCCGGCCATGAGAAAGCCGATGCCCGTGATGATGGCGCGACTGCCAAAGCTGAGCAAGTAGTATGAGAACGGTCCCGACAGGCTGAAGGCCACCACCGAGAAGAAGGCCAGTATAGAAGAAGCCGCCAAGATCATATTGAATCTTCGGCGGGGGAAGGCACGCTCATAGACCAACTCGTAGGTGCCCCGCAAAATGAGGATGATCTGCAGAAAACACGACAACTGTGCCACCACGCTGACCGCCTTCCGGAGAAGTGAGCCGGTGGGATCGAGGAAAACTGAAAGCACGCCCGAGCTGCCCAGGTAGATGGTGAAAGCCATCCAACTGAGGGCCCATGTGAAAAGGAACCGGCGGCGGGCCAGCTTGCCAAAATGTCTGAAAATAAAGTAAAAGATCAGGCCTAAAATCACTTCGGCCAGATAGATGTAGAGCAAACGGGTATGGTCTTCGGAGAGGTTAAGCGAACCCATTCAGTACGTTTTGATTAAGTCCCCACGGAAGGAGACCGGTTTCTATGCTAAATTACTAAAAATGACACGTGTGCGGATAAAAAAGAAAAAGCCTCCGAGGGGGAGGCTTATCTTTTGCGTGGTGATGGAGGGAATTGAACCCCCGACACAAGGATTTTCAGTCCTTTGCTCTACCAACTGAGCTACATCACCTAAAAATGAGGCACAAAAGTATGTAATTTTAGTTTCCATCCAAAAAAGGATCAGGTTTTATTAAGTACCGCTTTCCTTTTAAGATTTAAGAGTTTAAATCGGAATATGATTCAGCAGATCGCATTTATCATTGTTTTGGGGGCTGCCAGCTATTTCATCCGGAAACGTATTTTAGTGATCCGGGCCAATATTAAGCTCGGAAAACCCAAGGAGATCAAGGATCGGGGCGCCGACAGGATGCGAAACATGCTGCTGGTGGCTTTTGGCCAAAAGAAGATGTTCAAGCGGTTCATTCCCGCTTTTTTGCATTTTTTTATCTACATCGGCTTCCTCATCATCAACCTGGAGGTCCTGGAATTTATCATCGATGGGATGGCCGGTACCCACCGGATTTTCGCGCCTTATCTGGGTGCTCTCTATCCGTTCCTGATGAACCTGTTTGAATTCCTGGCCGTGGCGGTTTTGGTGGCCTGCGCCATCATGCTGATCCGGAGAAATATTATCCGGGTAAAGCGCTTCTGGTCGGCCGAGATGACGGCGTGGCCCCGTTTGGACGCCAACCTCATCCTGATCACCGAAATTGTTTTGATGACGGCCATTCTCACCATGAATGCTACCGACCAGGTGCTGCAAACAAAAATGCCCGAGCACTATGCCGCCACCGGCAAATTATTCTTTAGCGCGAATCTCATCCCGCTTTTCCAGAACATGGACGTCGTGCCCCTGGTGATCATCGAACGCTTTGCATGGTGGTTTCACATCATTGGGATCCTGGGATTCGCCATTTACGTGACTTACTCCAAGCACCTTCACATCTTCCTGGCGTTCCCCAACACCTACTTCGCCAATCTTGAAGCCAAAGGCCATATCCTCAACATGCCGGTGGTGACGAACGAAGTGAAATCGATGCTGGGCCTCACCGACGCTGCGGCACCCACGGGCCCACCAGCCGAGCCCGGGCGTTTCGGCGCAAAGGATGTGAACGATCTGACCTGGAACAACCTGCTGGCCGCCTACAGCTGCACCGAGTGTGGACGATGCACTTCCGAATGCCCCGCCAACCTGACGGGCAAAAAACTATCGCCGCGCAAGATCATGATGGACACCCGCGACCGCATGGAAGAAGTAGGCAAGAGCCTCAGCACGGGCGGGGCTGGGTTGGGCGATGGCAAAACGTTGTTGAACGACTACATCACCAAAGAAGAGATCAACGCCTGCACCAGCTGCAACGCCTGTGTGGAGGCCTGTCCGGTGATGATCAATCCGCTGGAAATTATCCTGGAGTTAAAACGCTACGTGGCCATGGAAGAATCGGGGTCGCCCGCTTCGTGGAATGCCATGTTCCAGAATATCGAGACCAATTTTGCGCCGTGGAAATTTTCGCCCGCCGACCGCTTCAATTGGGCCAATGAATTAAAGAACAAGTAAAGAAACACAAGGCATGTCAGACGTAACGTTTTCCGTACCCACCATGGCCGAGCTGGCGGCCAAAGGAGAGAGTCCCGAAGTGCTTTTCTGGGTGGGGTGCGCAGGCTCATTCGACGATCGCTACAAGCGCGTGACCAAGTCTTTTGTGAAGATCCTGCATGCCGTGAACATCAAGTTTGCCGTGTTGGGCACGGAGGAGACGTGTACGGGCGATCCGGCACGCCGGGCGGGCAACGAATTTCTTTTCCAGATGCAGGCCATGAACAATATCCAGGTGCTCAATGGCTATGGCATAAAAAAGGTGGTGACTGCCTGTCCGCATTGCTTCAATACGATAAAGAACGAATACCCGGAGCTAGGTGGAAGCTATGAAGTGGTCCATCATTCCACATTTCTTCAAAATTTAATTTCCGAAGGGAAGATCAAGTTGAAGGAAGGCGGCTCCTTCAAGGGACGAAAGATCACCTATCACGATTCCTGCTACCTGGGCCGGGCCAACAATGTTTATGAAGCGCCCCGTGCCGTGTTGGAAGCCCTGGATGCCGACTTGGTGGAAATGAAACGCTGCCGCACGACGGGTCTTTGCTGCGGCGCCGGCGGGGGGCAAATGTTCAAGGAGCCCGAAAAAGGAAATAAAGACATCAACGTGGCGCGCACAGAGGAGGCCCTGTCGACGGGTGCCGCGACCATTGCCGTGGCCTGCCCGTTTTGCATGACCATGATGAGCGACGGGGTGAAAAATAAAGAGCGCGAAGCCGATGTCCAGGTGAAGGATCTCGCCGAACTTATTGCCGAGGCACAAGGTTTATCCTGAAAATGAAGTAGCCATGTTTGTACCTTTCGAATCACTGGCCGACCACAGCCGCTTGTGGATCTACCAATCCAATAAAAAATTAAGCGCCGGAGAAATCGATATACTTTCCGACGCTTTGCGTGCGTTTACAGAGCAATGGACCGTGCACGGTCAACCCATGAAAGCTTCCTTCCATATTGCTCACAACCGGTTCATCATGCTGGCTGCCGACGAAGGATACAACGCCGCCAGCGGCTGCTCCATCGATGGATCGGTGCGCACCCTCAAGGTGTTGGGCCAGGAATTGAACGCCGACTTTTTCGACCGCACCCAGGTAGCCTTTCAATTGAACGATGAGGTGGTGGCGCTACCGCTGGCGGAATTGAAAAGTAAATATGAAGCAGGTTTGTGGACCGCGAAGACACCCGTCTTCAACACGCTGGTAGACACAAAAGGCAACCTTGCCGCACAATGGCTCACCCCGGCCGGGGCAACCTGGCTGAAACGTTATTTACCAAAAGAAACCATATCGGGCTAAGCCGGATATTTTGTAGTTTTATTCCATATTTTAGAGACTGTTATGAGGTTAAGATTTTTACTATGGATCGTCCCCGTTTTTCTGGTTGCCTGCAGCGCCGAAAAGAAAGCACAAAAAGCGTTCGTGTTTGGCAAATACCAGAATTCGATAGACCTCTTTAAGAAAATTCAGGCCAAGAATCCCAACAATGGCAAGGCCAACTATTTTATTGCCGAATCCTACCGTCTCTCCAACCGTGTTAAAGAATCCGAAGCCTACTATGCCAAAGCCGGCGGCAAAGGCATCGACAAAGACACTGTACAATACTATTATGCGGAAGCCCTGAAAGCGAATGGCAAATACGCCGAGGCAAAAGAGGTAATGAACAAACTTGCCGCCAGCGCAGCCACCCCCGCCATGAAGGACCTCGCAAAAGCGGGAGCCGACGGCATCGCGTATGTCGAGCAACTGGAGACCAAGACAAATTATTATAAGATCAAGAACCTGGAGTTGATCAACACGCCTTCCAGCGAGTACTCGCCGGTGTTCCTGAACAATGAATTGTACTTTACATCTTCCCGCGGCAAGGATCGCATCTATGAAGCCACGGGTACGCCCTTCACGGATATTTACAAAGTAGCCAGCCGTGGTGCCAATGTGGATGTCGCCACCGTTGCACCCCTCCCCACCGGCATCAATTCTGAAAGCATCAACGACGGTTGCATCACATTCTCGCCCGATGGCAAGACCATGGTTTTCGCCAAGGGCAACAACGGCAAGCGGAAAGGCACACTGGATGTGGACCTGTATATTTCCCGTTTCAGAAACAACGTGTGGACCGATCCGGTCATGATCAACATCAACCAGCCCGAATCCTGGGATTCGTCCCCGGCGTTTAGCCCCGATGGACGGACGCTGTATTTCGCATCGAATCGCAAAGGAGGTTATGGGGGCGACGATATTTATTCTGCACAGATGGATTCGCGTGGACGTTTTTCGAAACCGCGCAACCTTGGTCCTGAGATCAACACGCCCGGCAACGAGCTTTTCCCCTACATGGCGGAAGATATGAAGCTCTATTTTGCTTCCGATGGTCATCCCGGCTATGGAGGACTCGATGTCTTCGTCGTGAAGCGTGTGAATGGAAAAAATTCCATCGAAAACCTGGGTCAGCCCATCAACAGCACAGGTGACGACTTCGGCATGTTCCTGTTCAAACCGGATCGTGGTTTTATGACGTCCAACCGTGAAGGCGGTAAAGGCGATGACGATATCTATACGTTCGTCAATGAAGATCCCAATCTGAAAGTGGTGAATTACTACTTACAGGGTATTACTTATGGCAAGGACAAAGAGGAGAAGGTTCAAATACTGCCCAACACAAAAGTAACGGTGCTCGACGGCAAGGGTGAAGTGATGCAGGACTTTGTAACCGGTAACGACGGCAAGTTCTTGTTCCGGGTATACGAAAACGAAGACTATACACTGACCGGTACCAGCGATGGATACCTTATGAAACGTCAGACCTATACTACCCGCGGCCGATCGGTAGACCCAATGTCCTTAAAGGAATTGCTGACCACGATCACCTTCGATACAACCCTGGTGCTGGATAAAACTGAAACCGGCAGATCCTTCGTCCTCGACAACATTTATTACAATTTCGCTCGATGGGAAATTCGTCAAGACGCCGCTGTGGAGTTGGATAAGCTTGTGCAGTTGCTGATCGACAACCCGGAGATCAAGATTGAATTGGGTTCACATACCGACAGCGTGGATACTGAGTCCTATAACCTGGATCTTTCCCAGAAGCGCGCGAACTCGGCCGTCAGTTATATCATACAGCACGGCATTGCCCCCGACCGTCTCGTAGCAAAGGGTTATGGTGAATCCAAGCCCATTGCCCGCAATACCAATCCTGATGGCACCGACAATCCGGTAGGCCGCCAGAAGAACCGGAGAACTGAATTCAAAATCCTGGAAATCAGGGCTGTTCCGAAAACCCTCGAAACCGACGACTCCTTCGACGAGGACAAGTACTTTAAGAGCGATGGCAATTAGCGCCCGTGATATAAAACCGGGCGAAGCAAAATAGATGCGTTCAGGCAAAGATCGTTCCTTGTTCAATAAGTCAGAATCAAGTAAAGGGTTCCCGTCTTATCGGCAAGGCACAAACGCCAAGCTTAGTGGTAGCAAATAAGAAGGGCACTGCCCTCACTCAAACAAAAAGATCAACTGATATAACGCAAAAGAGGCCGCCTATATGGGCAGCCTCTTTTTTGTTTTATGCTTTTGATGAAAACGCTTACGCCGCCTTCTTCTCTGACTTCTTCATATTTTCCATCTTGATCTCTTTGTAGCGAACGATCTGGATCGCACCGACTTTGTGCAATAGTTTGATCACAATGTACGTCGGGTCGATCTCGTGCCAGCGGATGCCGCCGAAGTTTGCACGCGAGCCGTTCTTGTGGTGGTTGTTGTGATAGCTTTCGCCCATCATCAGGAAATCTACCGGGAGGAAGTTGCGTGATGTGTCGCCTACTTCAAAGTTTCTGTAGCCGTATTTGTGTGCAAACCAGTTGATGATGGCACCGTGAACAGGGCTCATCAGGAATTGGATGGGCAACAGGAGCCACAGCCACCAATGGTTGGCATAGACAGCATATACACTGATGTAGATACCAGCCCAGAAAATTCTGGATGGCCACGAGCGGGCAAATTTGTCGAACGCCTCCCAAGTGGGCACGCCTTCGGTGAAGCGCTTCTCAGGAATAAGCTTACGGTTGGCGATGTCGGAATAGATGGTCTTTGTTTTCCACATCATGTTCCAGATGGTCTCGTCGTATTTGGGGGAGTGCGGGTCGTCTTCGGTGTCGGCAAAGGCGTGGTGCATCCGGTGCATCACTCCATAGCCGTAGGCGCTAAGGTAGTTGGCTCCCTGGAAGATCCACGTGAGCACAAACGTTACCTTTTCGGCAAACGGGCTCATGGTAAAGGCTTTGTGGGCGGCGTAGCGGTGCAGGAAAAATGTTTGAAAGAACAGGGACAGATACCAGTGCGCTATAAAGAAGATCAGAATGACGGTCATGAAAATGTTTTATAGGTTTAAATTTTTTTACAAAAGTCCGCAAAACCACGGGGGCTTTTACTGCTAGACAAAGTCGAATCCGTTTTGTGACAGATTTGAAGAAAATTATTCGGATTTTTTTGAGGCGGCGTCAGAAACGTCCTTTTTGAGCTCCTGGACGAGTTCTGCGGCATTTCCAAAATCACAAGCCTTGCGAAAAGTCTCTAACAAGGTGGATTTATCGGGAAGTTCGAAGTTCAGTTTAGCCGTTTCCTCGCTCAGCTTTTTCTTGGCCCGGCAAAAGAGTTGGCGGCAGTGATCTTTTTTCTTGTCGAACGTGTCCTGGAGGGCTTCATAATCGAAGTCGAATACCTCCTTCAATAAGTAAACAGCCCGTTCCAGCGGCTCCAATTTGGCATGCAGGATCTTCATGGCCTTGGCCAGTTCTGCATCCAGGTCGAGGTGGGCGAAGCTGGTTTCTTTGAAACGTCCTATGATTTCGGCGATGGTATGCTGGTTTAACAGCTCTTCTTTTTTGTGCCGAAGGGTATTGATGTGATTGAGGCAGTTATTGCGCACCGCGCGGATGAGGTAGGCCCGGGTGTCCTCCACTTTTTTGGGGCCCAAACTCAGCCATTTCAGGAAAGTTTCCTGCACAATATCTTCCGCATCGGCTTTGCAGCGTACGATGTTGTAGGCAATGGCGTGCAACATCGGTTGGTAGAGTGTTATGGCTTGGTCGCGACTCATAAAATGGTAGTAAAGATACGACGATATGGGGGATAACACACCATGGTTTTAAGGCTTTTCGGCGGGATAATTCGCTACCATACAGTTGTTTGTCCTGCAAGATTAACACACTTGGACGAGCCATACCGCCGAAAAACATTACCTTTGCGGCGTGTAAGGATCATTTGATTTTTTTGCGCACTAGTTTTCGCCTTTTTTGGTTACAAGCGATATGACAGAATCAACCGTAAAACCCGAAGTCCGGAGCAAACCCATTATCGTGCAAGAGATCGCTTTTGCAGCGATGCATTTGCTTCCCCTCGGAGCACTTTACACAGGCGCTACCAAATTCGATTGGATCGTCTGTGCTGTGCTTTATTTTGCCCGTATGTTCTGGGTCACCGGTGGCTACCACCGTTATTTCGCCCACAAATCCTATAAGACCTCCCGCTGGTTCCAGTTCGTGATCGCCTTCATGTCGCAAACCACGGCACAGAAAGGCGCGCTCTGGTGGGCAGCCCATCACCGCCACCACCATCGCCACAGCGACACACCCTCCGATCCGCACTCGATGAAGATCTATGGCTTCTGGTATTCGCACATCGGCTGGATCGTGGGACCTGACTTTAAAGAAACAGACTACAAAGTGATTGGCGACTACGCCAAATATCCCGAGCTGGTTTGGCTCAACAAGCACTACCTCGTGCCGCCCACCATTCTTGCCTTGGTGGTGATGGCCCTCGGGGGCATCGTGAACGGTGGCAGCATCCTGGCCATGTTCACCACGGCCGGCTTCTCTTCGCTGTTTATCGGATTCTTCCTGAGCACCGTGATCCTGTATCACGCTACGTTCTCGATCAACTCGGTCATGCACAAGTTTGGGACACAGCGCTACGAGTCGAACGACGAGTCGCGCAACAGCGTATGGCTGGCGTTGCTCACCATGGGTGAAGGCTGGCATAACAACCACCACTATTATGAAACCGCTGCCCGCCAAGGATTTTTTTGGTGGGAGATAGACATCACCTATTACATCCTGCGGGGCTTTGCCGCCGTGGGTTTGATCTGGGATTTGAAGGAAGTGCCGAAGCATATCAAACTTTCCAAGAACAAGCAGGAAGCTGCTGCACTACGGAAAGCCTATGAGACGGAGAAGATCAATGCAGCATAAGGGTGCGGCCTGAAAAATCAGGCCGTCCTTTTTTTATACTTTTAATACGTGTACTGAACCATAGACAGACGCGCAGTAGTCAGAATACCGATGGGAGTTATTCCTCGTAGTATTCTTAAAAAAAATAAATTTTCATATTGTAAAAACATCTCAATTGACTTTCCAGGATTTTAAATTTGACGAGAAGCTGTTGGAGGGATTGTCCTCCATGGGTTTCAACAACCCGACGCCTATTCAAGAGCAGGCCATTCCCAGCATTCTCGAAGGACACGACCTTATCGCTTGTGCCCAAACCGGCACGGGCAAAACGGCAGCCTACTTGCTGCCCATCTTGAACAATATCATTCACGCAGAAAAACGGCACCTCAACACGCTGGTCATCGCTCCAACGCGCGAGCTGGCGCAACAGATCGACCAGCAGATCGAAGGCTTTGGCTATTTCATCGGTGTGAGTTCCATCTCCGTTTATGGCGGTGGCGACGGCGCCACCTGGGACCAGCAACGCAGGGCCCTGGAGCAAGGAGCCGACATTATCATTGCAACACCTGGCAGGCTCATCGCCTTGCTGGCGACAGGAAAAATAGTGCTCGATCATTTGGAGCACCTGGTGTTGGACGAGGCCGACCGTATGCTGGACATGGGTTTCTTCGACGACATCGTGAAGATCATCAATTATCTTCCCAAAGACCGGCAAACCATTTTGTTCTCGGCCACCATGCCGCCGAAGATCCGGACACTGGCCACCAAGATCCTCAATCAGCCAAAAGAAATAAACATTGCCATTGCCAAACCTGCGGCGGGTATCCTGCAGCAGGCCTACGTGGTATATGACGCGCAGAAAGCCGCATTGATCAAGCACGTGTTGAATACCAATACGTGGAACAGTGTGATTCTTTTTGCTTCCACCAAAGAGACTGTGAAGAAATTGGATGTCGCCTTTCAACGGGCGGGACTCCCCGCACGAGCTTTTCACTCCGACCTTGAACAAGCGGAGCGGGAACAAATTTTGAGAGCGTTCAAGAACAAGCAGATCAACATGCTGATCGGTACGGACGTTTTGTCGAGAGGGATCGATGTGGAGGGCATCAGCATGGTGATCAACTATGACGTGCCGCCCGATCCGGAAGATTATGTACACCGCGTCGGTCGCACGGCCCGTGCAGAGACAACGGGTACGGCCATCACTTTTATTAACGAAAGAGATCAGGGCAAATTCTATAGCATCGAAAACCTGATTGGCGACACCATTACCAAGTTGCCCTTGCCGGAATCTATTGGTGCCGGCCCGGCCTACGAGCCCCGCGCAAAACGCAACGGCAGCAGTGGCGGTGGACGAGATGGCGGTAGTAGCGGCGGTTTCAAGAAGAGAAAAAATTTCCGCAAAGGCCCGCCGCGGAAAAAATAATCTACTTTTTATTCAGCGCGATAATGACCTCGTTGAGCTTTAACAAAGCCTCGACGGGGCTTACTGTATTGATGTCTACTTTTCCCAACAATTCCTGGATTTCGGTGAACCGCGGATCGGATGCGAACAAGCTCATCTGCGGGGTAGGCTTTGGCATTTCCTGGATCTTTTTCCGTTGTTCATTTTTGTGTTTGTCCTTCTCCAAAAAATGAAGGATTTCGTTGGCGCGCAACACCACCTTGTTGGGCATGCCGGCCAGCTGTGCCACGTGAATCCCAAAGCTGTGTTCGCTGCCGCCTTCTTTCAGTTTGCGCATAAAGATGATGCGGTCGCCCACTTCCTTCACCGACACATTGAAGTTTCTCACGCGTACTAAATCCTCTGCCAGCTGATTCAGCTCGTGATAGTGTGTGGCAAATAATGTCTTCGGTCTGCAATCTTTGTGGTTATGCAGGTATTCCACAATGGCCCACGCAATGGACACACCGTCGTACGTACTGGTGCCCCGACCGATTTCGTCCATGAGGATGAGGCTTCGGTCGCTGAGGTTGTTCAGGATGCTGGCCGTTTCCGTCATTTCCACCATGAACGTGGATTCACCACGCGAAAGATTATCGGACGCGCCCACGCGAGTAAACACTTTGTCGACAATGCCTACCTCCGCCGCCTGAGCAGGAACGAAGCTTCCCATCTGGGCCATCAACACGATGAGTGCGGTTTGTCTTAGCAAGGCCGACTTACCGGCCATGTTGGGACCGGTGATGATGAGCAACTGCTCTTTGTCGCTGTCCAACAAGATGTCGTTGGGCACATAGGACTCACCCACCGGCAGTTGCTTTTCAATAACCGGGTGTCTTCCCGCCGTGATGTTAAGCACAAGTGATTCGTTGATCTCCGGTTTCACATACCGGTTCGCCTTGGCGATGATTGCAAAAGAAAGCAAGCAATCCAACTGTGCCAATACACGCGCGTCTTGCTGAATTTTTGGGATAAAATCCATCGCGCTTTGGATGAGGGCGGTGAAGATGCGTTGCTCGATCACGCCCAGTTTATCTTCCGCGTGCAGGATCTTTTCTTCGTATACTTTGAGCTCTTCGGTGATGTAGCGCTCGGCGTTCACCAGGGTTTGCTTGCGGATCCAGTCGTTGGGAACCTTGTCTTTGTTGGCGTTGCTCACCTCGAGGTAGTAGCCAAACACCTTGTTGTAGGAGATCTTCAGCGAGTTGATGCCCGTCCGTTCCACTTCCCGTTTCTGGATCTGCAGCAGATAGTCTTTGCCGGAAAAAGCGATCTTTTGCAATTCATCCAGTTCCGTATCGATGCCCTCCTTGATGAGCCCGCCCTGGTGAATGTTCAGCGGTGCATCTTCGCGCAGTTCGCGTTCGATTTTATCGAGGAGAATTTCACAAGGGTCAAGTTGATCGCCCAATTTTTTCAATACGGGAGAATCTTGTTTTTCCAATGCCTGTTTGATGGGCTGAATGCATCGGAGCGAGCGCTTGAGTTGCAACATTTCGCGCGGGTTGATGCGGTTCACGGCCACCTTGGAGATGAGGCGCTCCAGGTCAAAGATCTGTTTGAGCGGTTCGGTTAGCGCATCGGCCAGGGACGTGTCATTGAAGAAGTTTTCCACCACGGCAAGACGCTCGTCGATGGCGGCTTTTTCTTTTAAGGGGAGAATCATCCACTTCCTTAATTGGCGCGAGCCCATGGGGGTCAGGGTGCGATCCAATATGTCGATCAGTGGAACGCCGCCTTCTTGCTGGGCGTGCACGATCTCCAGGTTGCGGATGGTGAACTTGTCCAGCCACACAAATTTGTCTTCGTCGATGCGCGAGATCGAGGCAATGTGTGAAGTGTCCTTATGTTCGGTGTCTTCGAGATAGTGGAGAATGGCGCCGGCGGCGATCACTGCCTCGCCCATGCCTTCGATGCCAAAGCCTTTGACGGAAGCCGTCTTGAATTGCTGCGTCAGTTTTTCATAAGCAAAATCAAAGGCATATACCCATTCGTCCAGGGCATAGACACTGTATTCATCCCGAAAAAGATTTTCGAAATGCGCTTTGGACGATTTGCTGTAGATGATCTCGGAAGGAGCAAAACCCTGGATAAGTTTCAGTACATAATTCTCACTTCCCTGTGCGGCATAAAACTCGCCCGTGGAAACGTCAAGAAAAGCAACACCACAACTGTCTTTTGTCTTGAAGAGAGAGGCCAGGAAGTTGTTTTGCTTCCGGTCCAGCACGTTGTCGTTGAACGAGAGGCCGGGCGTGACCAATTCGGTGACGCCCCGCTTCACGATGCCCTTCACCGAGCGTGGGTCCTCCAATTGGTCGCAGATGGCCACGCGATGGCCGGCACGCACCAGTTTGGGCAGATACGTGTCGAGCGAGTGATGGGGGAAGCCTGCCAGTTCGGTTTCGGAAGCCGAGCCGTTGCCGCGCTTGGTGAGCACGATGTCCAACACCTTGCTGGCTGCCACGGCATCCTGACCAAAGGTCTCATAAAAGTCGCCCACCCTGAACAGCAACAGCGCACCGGGGTGTTTCGCCTTTATGGCATTGTATTGCTTCATCAACGGGGTTTCTACAGGACTTGTGGTTGTGGCCATAAGCCGCAATTTATAAGGCTGAAGCCATAATTAGGAATTTTTGACGCGCGAGTTTTCAGGTTTTAATACCGGTTTTTTCTTCCCTTCCGACGTAGGGGGTCTGGGGGTCGGGTGTTAATTTCGCGCCATGAAAAAATTATCGCTGGACGAGCTAGGGCGGATGTCGGTGGATGAGTTCAAGGAATCGCAGAAAATTCCCGTTTGTCTTGTACTGGACAACCTTCGCAGCCTCCACAACGTGGGTTCCGCTTTTCGCACCGCCGATGCCTTCCGGGTGGAAAAGATCTACCTGACCGGCATCACCGGCACTCCACCCCATCGCGAGATCCAAAAAACAGCCTTGGGAGCCACCGAATCCGTGGCCTGGGAATACTTGGAACATACGGCCGAACTCCTCAAAAAATTAAAGACAGAAGGGTACAGCGTCGTGATCGTGGAGCAAACCACGGCCAGCATTCCGCTGCACACTTTTCAGCCCGATCCGAACCAAAAATATTGCCTCGTCTTTGGCAACGAAGTGAACGGCGTCTCCGAGGAGGCCGTAGCCGAAGCCGATCTGGCCCTGGAAATACCACAGGCGGGCACGAAGCATTCATTGAATGTCTCGGTTTGCCTGGGCATTGTGGTGTGGGACCTCTATAAAAAACTGAACGACTGACCCGGCGGCTTCCCGGAGCATTTGAAATTATTTCGCAACTTTGCCCTTCACTTCGTAACCGAAAAGAACGTGTCCGATCGCTATACCCAACGCGGCGTTTCCGCCTCTAAAGAAGATGTTCACCAGGCCATCAGCAAGCTTGACAAAGGCTTGTTCCCAAAAGCGTTCTGCAAGATCGTTCCCGACTACCTGGGCAACGACGACACTTTCTGCACGGTAATGCATGCCGACGGCGCGGGCACCAAATCCTCGTTGGCCTATTTGTATTGGAAAGAGACCGGCGACCTCTCCGTCTGGAAAGGCATTGCCCAGGACGCCATCATCATGAACATCGATGACCTGCTTTGCGTGGGTGCCACAGAAAATATTCTCCTCTCGTCGACGATCGGCCGGAACAAAAATTTTATCCCCGGCGAAGTGATCTCAGCTATCATCAACGGCACGGAAGAAGTGTTGGAGATGCTGCGCCAACATGGGCTGGGCATTACCAGCACGGGCGGCGAAACGGCCGACCTGGGCGACCTGGTGCGCACCATCGTCGTGGACAGCACGGTGGTGAGCCGCATGAAGCGCGGCGCCGTCATCGACAACAGCCGCATTGCTGCAGGTGATGTGATCGTTGGCTTGTGCTCCTATGGCCAGGCTTCCTATGAAGATGCATACAACGGGGGTATGGGAAGCAACGGACTCACCTCCGCCCGTCACGATGTCTTTCATAAAGACTATGCTTCCGCATATCCCGAATCGTATGATAAAACCGTGCCCCCAGATCTTGTGTATACCGGTCGTTATAAAGTTACCGACACCGTGAAAGATGCACCGGTGAATGTGGGCAAGCTTGTGCTTTCCCCGACGCGCACCTATGCGCCGATCATCATTGAAGTTCTAAAACATCTCCGCAACCAAGTGCACGGCATGGTGCATTGCAGCGGGGGAGCGCAAACCAAGGTGTTGCACTTTATCGACGCGCTGCATGTGATCAAAGATAATCTCTTCGAGGTACCACCGCTTTTCAGAATCATCCATGAAGAAAGCGGCACGGCTTACAAAGAAATGTACAAGGTCTTCAACATGGGCCACCGCATGGAGTTGTACTTACCGCAACAACACGCCCAGCAGGTGATCGATATTTCCCGCAGCTTCAACGTGGAGGCTAAGGTCATTGGCCGGGTGGAGGCAGCTTCGCAAAAGCAGGTCACCGTGAGCAGCCCTTTTGGAGAATTTGTCTATTAACCTCGTTAACGCCCTTTCTACCCGCTTTTTCCGCTTTAGTAATTTCTGGCACTGCATTTGTTTTTCTCTAGTCAAAAGGAATTCATTCCTTCGAAAAATAAACCAAGTGCAGTATGAAAACGAAAGCAGCAAAACTTGCCCTCCTCCTGACGGCAATGTTTTTTATGGGTTTGAATGTAGAGTCGAACGCACAATCGCATGGACGTGGCAGAGGCCATGAGCAGCATCAATCCGGCAATCAGCACAACGGAAATTATAACCGTGACCGCCATCATGACGACTACGACAACGGCAGACGTTCGAGCTATTATGATCATCGCGGTTCAGCATACTGTCAACCCAGCTATCGCCGCCTGCCCCCTCAACGGGTAGTGGTGTATAGACAACAGGCTCCCCGTTATGTGTATTATCGTGACTATAATGTTTACTATGACTACACGCGTAACGCTTACATTTCTTTTTCCGGTCGCAATTGGGTGGTGACCACCACCGTACCTATCGGCATGCGATATGTGAACCGCGCCGGGCTGTCTTGCTCGAATGTGGATTATTATAACGACGACTTTCCGCAATATCTGGATCGCGGATGGTCTTACTAAAATATGGTTTTGGTTTAGGTTAAGGGTCGAATGCGAAAGGCTGCTCCGGGAGGGGCAGCCTTTTTTTGCTTTGAAGTATAATGTTCGCCAAATGTCCTAGCGGAGCAATTCGCGCGAGATCACCATCTTTTGTATTTCCGTAGTTCCTTCATAGATCTGCGTGATCTTCGCGTCGCGCATGAGACGTTCCACGTGGTATTCCTTTACATAGCCATAGCCGCCGTGGATCTGAACCGCTTCCGTGGTCACTTCCTGTGCGATTTGCGAGGCAAACAATTTTGCCATGGCTGCAGCTTTAACAAAATCTTTCTTTTGATCTTTCAGCCACGCAGCCTGGTGCACCAGCAGTCGTGCCGCGTCGATCTTGGTGGCCATGTCGGCCAGCTTGAATTGGATGGCCTGGTGCTCGGAAAGCGTCTTGCCAAAGGCCTTTCTCTCCTTCGAATATTTTACCGCCAGTTCATAAGCTCCCGCTGCAATCCCCAGCGCTTGTGAGGCAATGCCGATGCGGCCACCGTTCAGGGTGGTCATGGCGAAGCTAAATCCAAACCCGTCATCGCCAATGCGGTTTGCCTTGGGCACCTTCACATCGGTGAACATCAGCGAATGCGTGTCCGACCCACGGATCCCCATTTTATCTTCCTTTTTACCAACAACAAAACCGGGCATACCCTTTTCGACGATGAGGGCGTTGATGCCTTTGTGTTTTTTGGCTGCGTCGGTTTGGGCGATCACAACGTATACGCTGGCGGTACTGCCATTGGTGATCCAATTCTTTGTTCCGTTCAGCAGGTAATAGTCACCCTTATCCTCGGCAGTCGTGCGCTGACTGGTTGCATCGGATCCCGCTTCAGGTTCGGAAAGACAAAACGCGCCGATGCCCTGGACAGCAAGCTTCTTCAGGTATTTCTCTTTTTGTTCTTCGGTGCCGTATTTCTCCAGTCCCCAGCACACCAGCGAATTGTTCACCGACATGCAAACCGATGCCGATGCATCTACTTTCGAGATCTCCTCCATGGCCAGCACATAGGAAATGGAATCCATACCGCCGCCATTGTATTTGGGGTCCACCATCATGCCCAGAAATCCAAGTTCCCCCATTTTTTTTACTTGCTCTACGGGAAATTTCTGATGGGTATCGCGTTCGATCACGCCGGGTAGCAATTCATTTTGAGCAAAGTCGCGGGCGGCTTGCTGGACGGCAAAATGCTCTTCGGTTAATTGAAAATTCATATGCATTTAGGTTGGCCGTAAGAAACAAAAAAGGCCCGAGGTTTACTCGGGCCTGTAAGAATAAAATATCGTTTCGCGTGATCAATACGCCGCTGTCGCAAGCGAATTACCGGTCGCGCGAGCCGAGGAATAACATCACGTAATAGAACAAGGTCGTCAACGCACCGATGGCGGCAACCACGTAGGTCATGGCGGCCCATTTCAAAGCGTCTTTGGCCATGTCATACTCCTGGTTGTTCACGATGCCTCGGGCTTGTATCCAAGCCAATGCACGTTTGCTGGCGTCGAATTCCACAGGCAAGGTGATGAGCGCAAACAAAGCGAAAACGCCGTAACAGGCAATGATCACCAGCAGGGCCGTGCTCCAAGGCATCACGCCACGGAAAGCGAACGAACCGAACATCATGAGCATGAAGATGACGTTGATCACCTGCGCGCTCACGTTCTGGATCGGCACCAGGGCCGAACGAAGTTCCAGCATACTATAAGCTTTTGCGTGTTGCACAGCGTGACCGCATTCGTGGGCTGCCACTGCCGTTGCGGCGGCATTTCTACCATGGTAAACGGCCTCGCTCAGGTTGACTGTTTTCGTGCCAGGATTATAGTGGTCGGCCAACTCGCCTTGAACGCTCACCACCTGCACGTCGGTAATGCCGTTGTCGGCCAGCATGAGGCGGGCCACGTCGGCGCCCGTCAGGTCGCGGGTGAGATGAACTTGAGAATATTCGCGGAATTTACTTTTCAGCCGGTTACTCACCATCCAACCGATGGCCATAAAGAAAAGACCGATTATTAAAGCTCCCATTTATCTATAGTTTTTTAGTTGCCCCAAATATATCAAGCTTTGCGCCAAACTCGAATTCTATGACAAAACGGCATTTTTTGCAAAAACGCCACCCCTCAAAAGCCGACTCCCGCCACCCGGGGCGCCGCTAAAGCTTTAACAAAAGCGGGCTTGCCCGCTGAAGCTTTAGCGAAAGTGGGTCAAAATTTAAACGCCGCCATCAACAAAAAATTCGTCCCTGCCTGCGGGAAATAGTAATTCTCCCGGTACTCAGCGCCACCACCCAAATAGCCCCACGTCCACCCATTCGACTGATATTTCTCATTCAAGAAATTATTCAGCAACCCGCTCAATGCGATCTCGCGCATAAACGATGGGTGTATGGTATACGTCAACCTCAGGTCGTTAACAAAGTAGTCGTTAATGCGCCTGTTTTTATTGGATGTATTGTCCAAATATTGCGCACCCACATATTTTGCCAGCCAGGTAAGCTCCAGGTTTTTGAAAGGGCGGTAGGAAAAACCCGAGCCCACAATCACGTTGGGGGAGAAGGCGATGTCGGTGCTTTTATAGCTCCGTTTCACTTCCAGGTATTGATCGAAGTTCTGGCCATAGTCGTACAGCACTTCGTTGAAGTCGCGGATCCTATTGCGGCTCAGGGTCACGTTGGCCGTCCACGAAAATTGCTGCGAGATGCGCAACATTCCCTCTACTTCCACACCGGTGCGATAGCTTCGGTCCACATTGGTGCGCAAGGAAGCTCCAACATCGTTCACCTTGCCCGTGAGCACGAGTTGGTTGTGATAATCCATGAGATAGTAGTTGACGTTGAGCGCATAATTCCTTCCTGTGCGGCGATAGCCAACCTCCACGTTGTTCAGCGTCTCATGTTTGGGCACGATGCCGTTGGGGGCATCTACAAAATCATCGCGCACAGGTTCGCGGTTGGCCACGGCATAGGATCCGTAGAGTTGCTGGTTGTCGGCCAGGGCGTAGGTCAAGCCGGCTTTCGGATTGAAGAACGTGAAATTGGCATCGACGTTTATGGGATTTTGTTTGTTCTCTATACCCGATGTGGTGTAGAGAATTTTGCGAACCTGCAGATCCACATAACCGGAAAGCCTGTTGCTGAATTGATAGCTGGTCTTCAGGTAAACGTTGCCGTCGCGTTTGTCGGCATTGTTAAAATAATAGCGGTATTCCGTTGGAACGGTGGCCACCTGTGCCCAAATGATCTCGCCATAATGATCGCCTGTGTAGCGATTCCAAGCCCCACCCAAAATGACATTCCAATTGTCTTTGTCATAATTCAGAGAATAGGTCACTCCATAAAAATCATTGTTCAGCCACCGCCTTCTCACCAGGTCCGAAGAAGCGATCGTGGAATCGCCGATGACGACGGGCGACAATCCATAGGAAGCAAAATTGTCGTTGTAACGATATTCTTCATAATAGCCTTTGCCCTTGGTGTAGTGCAGCGACACATTGGCGGTGAGTGCTTCGTTTACGCGTTGTGAAAAATGAAGCTGGTAGTGATTTTGTGTGTAATCGTCTACTTGATTTTTGTACGTATACGGATTGAACGTGCGGCTATTGGAAGTAAGCAGGTTCTGTGTTTGCGCTTCATTCCAACCTTCGTTGGATGCCGTGGTCATCATGGCCTCCACGTCGTTGTTGAGCCGCGATTGTGGTACGCCATACCAGGCCTGATAGGTTCTTTCCTTTCCACCAAAGACCACCGCTTTCAACATGGTGCCTTTGTTATAATAGCCTCCCGAAAAATAATACGACTGCAGATTGCTGGAGGCTCTGTCGATAAAGCCGTCCGACTGGATCTTGGATACGCGCGCATCCACAACCCAATGATCGTTAAGCAAGCCCGAACCCAATTGAATGGTGTTGCGCAGTGTTCCAAACGATCCGGCAGAAGTGATGAGGCTTGCATACGGCGCATCGTTGCGCGTGTTCGTCTGCAAATTTATACTGGCACCGAACGCACCCGCACCATTGGTTGACGAGCCCACACCGCGCTGCACTTGAATGCTCTGCGAAGACGAAGCGATATCGGGTATGTCTACCCAATACGATCCTTGCGACTCGCTGTCGTTGTAGGGAATGCCGTTCACCGTGACGTTGATCCGGGTGGCATCGCTCCCGCGGATGCGAATGCCGGTGTAGCCAACGCCCGCGCCCGCGTCGGAAGTGGTCACCACCGACGGCGTCCAGTTCAAAAGCATGGGCAGGTCCTGTCCAAAGTTCTGTTTCTGGATGGCTTGTTTGCTCACGTTGGTGAACGTGGTGGGAGTTTTGTCGTTGGCGCGCGTGGCAACCACCACTACTTCGTCGGTCATCTGGGCCGATTCCTCCAGGCTAATGCTAACGGGACCGCTAAGCGGCACGGTAACTTTTTCTTGTTTCACGATGTAGCCGAGAAATCTCACGGCCAGGGTAAATTCACCGGCCGGAACTTTGGAGAGTGTGAACCTTCCGAACTCATCGGCTACGGCAAACCGTTTGAGTTCCTGCATTTCCACGGTTGCGCCGGGCAACGCGTGATGAGTTTTTGCATCTTCGACGGTCCCGTCGACAGCAAACTGTTGCGCATAAGCGCCTGCCGACCACAGCATGGCTGTGGTGACACATAATACTTTGAACATGTTGTTAAAAATGGTTTAAACCTGCAGCGCACAGGGGAATGCACCTGCTTACGTTTAACCTTGCCTTCCCTTCGGCCGCATTACCGGCATCAGGTTCTTTGGGTATGATCTCAGCCCGTTGTTTTATGGCACCCCTTGTCCTTTCGGACGCACAAAGGTATATGCTGAAATTTTTAATAATCAACCTTCCGGTCAAATACTTTTCGACAACGCAGTAAACAGCCTTATTTCAGGATATTTTTTTTCAAAGGAAATTGCAACTTTACGGACAAACCAACCCGCACCTCCATGTACAAAGCGTCGGTAAACCAGCAAGTTTTTAGTATCACGTCAGACGATGGGGCGTTCCAGGTGAACGGCCAACCCCTGAACTGGGACCTGGTAAAAATCTCGGACGGAAGATTCCACATCCAACTGGACAACAAAGGCTACAACGCCGAGGTGGTGGCGGTGGAAAAAGAGACAAAGTCTTTCCAGTTCAAGATCAACGGAAGACTGTACAAGGTTGGGCTGAAAGACAAGTTCGACCTGCTCCTGGAGCAGATGGGCATGAACGGTGCCGTGGGCAGCAAAATAAATAATGTGAAAGCCCCCATGCCCGGACTGATCATCGACCTGCGGGTAAAGGAAGGCGACCCGGTGAAAGCCGGCGATCCGCTGCTGATCCTGGAGGCCATGAAAATGGAAAACATCATCAAGGCTGCTGGCGACAGCGTGGTGAAATCGGTGAAGGTGAAAAAGGGAGAAAGTGTGGAGAAAAACCAGGTGTTGATCGAATTCTGAAAAACCGCTCCCGGTGCTTTTAGACACACGTTTTTGCGGAATTTGAAGGGTGCCGTTTTTCAACCTTGCTGCTTCTGAATATATTGCGACACTTTTTTACGGCCTCATTAACCAATCCTGAATGAAATACAAGCGCATCCTCCTCAAACTCAGCGGTGAAGCACTCCAGGGAGCATCCAAAAGCACCAACATCAATCCCGATGTGCTGGAGCAGTACTGTGCCGAGATCAAGGCGTTGCAGCAGGAAAAGGTGGAAATCGCCATCGTGATCGGCGGCGGCAACATTTTCCGTGGCGGCCAGGCCGAAGCCCTGGGCATCGACCGCGTGCAGGGCGACTACATGGGTATGCTGGCTACCGTGATCAACGCCATGGCCCTGCAAAGCGCCCTGGAACGTCACGGCGTCTACACCCGTCTCATGTCGGGCATCAAGATGGAGCAAGTGTGCGAGCCTTTCATCCGCCGCAGGGCCATCCGTCACCTTGAAAAAGGAAGGATCGTCATTTTTGGCGCCGGCATTGGCAACCCCTATTTCACCACCGACTCCACCGCCAGCTTGCGCGCCGTGGAAGTTCAGGCCGACGTAGTTTTGAAAGGCACCCGGGTGGATGGCGTCTATACCAAAGACCCCGAAAAATTCCCCGACGCCACGCGCTACACCAAACTTTCGTTCCAGGAAGCCTACGAAAAGAATCTCAACATCATGGACATGACCGCCTTCACGCTCTGCATGGAGAACAACCTGCCCATCATTGTTTTCGATATGAACAAAAAAGGAAACCTGTTGAAAGTGGTGAAGGGCGAAGAGGCCGGCACCCTGATCAGTTAAAACGACACGACCACGCTTAGCTAATCACATAGTATCATGGAAGAAATTCAGTTATTCCTTGACGAGGCAAAGGACCTCATGACAAAAGGCCTCAACCACGTGAGCCACGAGCTTACCAAGATCCGCGCCGGCAAGGCCAATCCGGCGATGCTGGATGGCATCATGGTGTCTTACTACGGTGCCATGACGCCCATCAACCAGGTGTCGTCCATGACCTCGCCCGATGCGCGAACCATCTTCATCAAACCCTGGGAAAAAGGAACGATCCCCGAAATTGAACGCGCCATCATAAACGCCAACCTGGGTCTCAACCCGCAAAACGATGGACAGCAGGTGATCATCAACGTACCCATGCTCACCGAGGAGCGCCGCAAGCAGCTGGTGAAGCAAGTGGGCCAGGAATGCGAGCACGGCAAAGTGAGCGTGCGCACCATCCGCAAGGAGACCAATGAGCAACTAAAAAAGATCAAGGGTGCATCGGAAGATGACGTGAAGAACGCTGAAGAAACCGTCCAAAAAATGACCGACGATTTTATTTCCCGCATCGACGCCCTCATGAAAAAGAAAGAAGCCGAGATCATGACCGTTTAAAGATCATTTTCTATCAACCTTATAAAAAGCCTGCCAATTCGCGCCAGGCTTTTTTTATTTGTATAGCCGACCTAAACCAAACGCTATGAAAGCCTCTGCATCGTTCATCTTCCTTGCCTTTTTACTGATTGCCACCACGGCATTCGCGCAAAAGAAAAACGCACCAGCTCCCTACTATCCCGAGCCCACACAGTGGCAAACCAAAACGCCAGCAGAGGCAGGCCTGAACGCCGACAAACTTGCAACGGCCATCGCGTTCGCGAAAGAAAAGGAAACAAAAAATCCACGCAACCTCGAGGTATCACACTATCAAACCTATGGCAAAGAGCCTTTCGGCGATGGCATCGGTCCCTTTGCGACACGAGGTGAACCCACGGGCATTGTGGTGCGAAATGGTTACATCGTGGCCGAATGGGGCGAGCCGTTGCGCGTCGACATGACCTTTAGCGTCACCAAAAGTTTTCTTTCCTCCGTGGTGGGCGTGGCCTACGACAAAGGCATGATCCCTGACCTCTACGACTCCGTCTACAAGATGATGGCGCCCGTGAACGTATACAACCCGATGCCTGGAGCAAACAAGGCGGATCATTTTGGAGAGCCTTCGCTGATCCGTCTTTTCGACACGCCACACAACCGGACCATCTCCTGGAACGACATGCTTCGTCAAACCAGCGATTGGGAAGGCACCCTTTGGGGAAAACCGGAATGGGCCGATCGCCCCGGACCGAATCCGGCGGAGTGGCAAACCCGTCCACGGTCCAAACCTGGCGCCGTGTATGAATACAATGACGTGCGGGTGAACGTGCTCGCGTTGGCTACGCTCAACCTCTGGCGCAGACCCCTCCCACAAGTGTTGAAGGAATACATCATGGACCCCATCGGTGCATCGCCGTCGTGGCGGTGGATGGGCTATGAAAATTCATGGGTGGTTTTGGATGGACAACTGGTGCAAGCCGTGGGTGGCGGCGGCCACTGGGGAGGCGGCATGTTCATCAGCGCGCGGGATATGGCGCGGTTTGGCTACCTCACATTGCGCAGGGGCAAATGGAAAAATACACAACTGCTCTCCGACAAATGGGTGACCTTGGCCCTCACGCCAACACCGGCTCAACCCACGTATGGTTTCATGAACTGGTTCTTGAATACAGACAAAAAATATCTTCCGAGCGCTCCCGCCACGGCCTTTGCCCACATTGGCAACGGCACCAACATGATCTATGTCGACCCGGAACACGACCTGGTGGTGGTGACCCGTTGGATCGATAATGCGGCGCTGGATGGATTTGTACAACGCATACTCGAAGCCGTAGAAAAATAAACGCTGAACTCAGCCCGCCTGCTTCCTGAACAATGCCAATGGACCGGTCGTTAATAACCAAAAACACCCATGCCCGAGCTACCGGAAGTAGAAAGTTTCAAACGCTATTTTGACAAAACATCCCTTCGTCAAAAAATAAAACGCGTCCGGCTCGCCGCTCCGGGAATGCTTTTTCATTCTACAGAAAAAGAGGTGTTGGATAACCTGGAGGGCAACATGTTCACAGAAACCCGGCGACATGGAAAATTTTTCTTTGCTCTCCTCAAACGGAACGGCGCGCTCATGCTACACTTCGGTATGACCGGGGACCTGGTGTATCATAAGCCCGACAAAAATTCACCGATACGTTTTGCCCTCCTCATCGAATTTGCGAACGGAAAAAATCTGGCCTTTCAAGACACGCGCAAGTTGGGCATGATCGGCTGGGTTAACGATGTGGACGCCTTCATCCAACGTCAGGGCTATGGAGAAGATGCTTTAAAAATATCGGAGAAGGAATTCGTGGCGTCGCTTCAAAAGCGAAAAACCGCAATCAAAACGACCATCATGAACCAGCGCGTTGTTGCGGGAGTGGGGAATGAGTACTCCGATGAAATTCTTTTTCGATCAAGCATTCATCCCGAAAGTCCAGCTAACGCATTAAGTGATGCGAAATTGAAAGAGATCTACTCCCATATGAAATCCGTTTTGAAGGTGGCCGTGAAAAGGAGGGCTGATCAGAAAAAAATGTCTGAATTTTTCTTCTTAGAAAACCGGCAGGCGGGATTGAAATGTCCCGAAGGATGCAAGGGCTTTACGGAGTTCAAAACGATTGGGGGACGATCGGCTTATTTCTGTCCGGGTTGTCAAAAACTTTACACGTAGCGCCGGTCAGGCCGACCAGCGCTACGCAAAAGGTATTTAAGAGGTGAGTTGAATTTCTTCGCCTTCCTTGTTGAGGAATTTGTATTCGGTGATGGCCATGGAAGTGTCCTTCACCATTTTCACCCAGCGCTTGTATTTGAAATACCAGCGCATGCGCTCGGAGATAAAGCCGTTGGTGAAATAGGCAAACAAATACGGGTGAAGGGCCAACACGAGATCTTTCTCGTTTTGTTTCACCAGCAGGTGCTCAATATTTTTCTCGATAAGATCCGAAATGAGAATGGATGCGGTGATCTTGCCCGTGCCGTTGCAAGTAGGGCAAACCTCCTTGGTGGCGATGTTCATCTGCGGGCGAACGCGCTCGCGGGTGATCTGCATGAGCCCAAATTTCGACAAGGGCAACACGGTGGATTTCGCCTTGTCGTCCATCATCTCATCTTTCATGATCTTGAAGATGAGCTTCTTGTTCTCGGGGTTCTTCATGTCGATGAAGTCCACCACGATGATCCCGCCCATATCGCGCAACCTAAGCTGGCGGGCAATTTCTTTGGCGGCCTCCATGTTCACGGAGAGTGCCGTCGTTTCCTGGTTTTCTTCCCGGTTCGACTTGTTGCCGCTGTTCACGTCGATGACGTGGAGCGCTTCGGTGTGCTCGATAATAAGATAACCTCCCGCACGCAAGCTCACAGTCTGTCCGAAAGCCGATTTGATCTGGCGTTCGATACCATAGTGTTCAAAGATCTTTGCCTTGCCGTTATACAGCTTGACGATCTTCTCTTTGTCGGGAGCGATGGTGTGGATATAGGTCTTCACATCCTCGTAGATCTTCTTATCGTCTACGTGGATGTTGTCGAACGACTCGTTGAGCATGTCGCGCAACAGCGACGATGTTTTGTCCAGTTCGCCGATGATCTTTTCGCGCGGTTGTGCATTGACAAGGCGTGTCATGCCTTCTTCCCAGGTGGTCACCATCGAGCGCAGGTCGCGGTCGAGTTCGGCTACTTCCTTGTTTTCGGCTACGGTACGGATGATCACCCCGAAGTTGGGTGGCTTAATGGATTGGATGAGGCGAAGCAGGCGCTTGCGCTCTTCGCTGCTCGTAATTTTTTTCGAAACGCTTACGGCATTGGAAAATGGTACCAATACCAGGTATCGCCCGGCCAGGGATAGCTCACAGGATAGTCGGGGCCCTTTTGTGGAGATCGGCTCTTTAACAATCTGGACCGGAATCAATTGATTCTTGGACAACTGCTGGGTGATTTTCCCATGCTTGTCGATGTCCTGTTCCGGCGAGAATTTGTCAAGTTTTCCACCATTGATCTTTTTGGCGCGCACCAGCTTCGTAAATTTTTGAAGCGAGCTGAATTGAGGGCCAAGATCGAGGTAATGAAGAAAGGCGTCTTTATCGTAACCAACATCGATGAAAGCTGCATTAAGCCCCTGAACCACTTTTTTAACAGTGCCCAGGTAGATGTCGCCTACCGTAAACTTGGTTCCTTCTTCTTCATTGTGGAATTCAACCAGTGTCTTGTCTTTGAGAAGGGCTATACGACATCCGTCCTGAGTGGCACTAATAATTAGTTCGTTACTCAAAACCTTAGAAATTAAAATAAAAAGATGTGTATAGGCCGGCTCGTGATGAGCCGGCAATTAAATCGGTGACCCGATTATTTCTTCTTGTGCCTGTTCTTTCTAAGACGCTTCTTCCGCTTGTGCGTTGCCATTTTATGCTTCTTTCTTTTCTTACCGCTTGGCATAGTAATGTTTTAATTTTTATCCGCCATGACGACGGACGGTTTAACAATTATTTTAAATCCTTCAGATAAGAATCCACGGTGGCCTGCACGGCCGGATCGTTATCCATTTGTTTCACTTTGTCGAACTGCTCCTTCGCCTTTGCTTTGTCGCCCAGGTTCATCCAGGCGATGCCCAATAACAGCTGGGCTTGCGTGTGCTGGGGGTTGATCTTTGTCAGGGTTTCCAACCGCTCAACGGCCTTGTCGTATTGGCCGGATTGAAACGAGAGCATGCCCATATTAAAGAGTGCCAGTTCATTTTTAGGATCAGTGGCCAACACCTCACGCAACATCATGATGCCCTGCATGGGGCTCGGCGACGAGACATAGGTCATGGCCATTTTCGTTTTTATGTCGAGGTTCTTGGGGTTTGCGTCCAGGGCCTTTCCATAAAACTCGCGGGTCTTTTCGGCGAGCTGTTCTTGCTTGCCTTTTTCCACCGCGAAGGTGTAGGCCTGGTAATAGAGGTCACCTGCCTTGATCCAACTTTCAGTAGTATTTAAGAACGTCGATGCTTCTTCGGCAAACCAAGCTGCACTGTCAAATTTTCCAGCCGTTTGGTACAATTTTGCCAAAGAGTCGGCAAAGATAGCATTTTTTTCTTTCGCCGCACTTTCCCGCAATTGAACCCGCAAAATTCGAATCCGGTCCAATACCTCTCGTGGTGCCTGTGCATGCATGTCGGCCGCCGGTGCCTTGGCGGAGTCGGCGGTGTTTTCGGTCAGCTTTTTGTCGTTGTCCACCACTACCTTGGGCAATAGGAAGATCAGCCATATGACAATGGCGCTGACGACGATCAATAAAATCCTGGTTTTGAGCATGGGGTTGAAGGGCGAGCGGTTAGTTTAGGATGGGCGCTGGATGTAGCGCCCTGTTTTCCATCACCGTGTCGTTGAAGCCCCTGGAATTAAGGTTCTACTTCTCTTCCAGTTGCTTTACCTTGTCGCTGTTCTTGATCTTGTTCACGAAGATCTTGGCAGGTTTGAAGCTGGGCACAAAATGCTCGTCAATAACCAAAGCGGTATTGCGTGAAATGTTGCGGGCTATCTTTTTCTTGCGCTTTTTGTTGATAAAGCTGCCAAAACCACGGATGTAGATGTTGTTGCCATTGGACATGGAAGTTTTCACAACGCTGAAGAAGGCTTCCACCGATGCGGTAACGTCGGCTTTGTCTACTCCGGTCTTTTCAGCGATTTCATTGATGATGTCTGCTTTGGTCACAGTGTTATATTTTTAAGTCGAAAAATTTTCGGGAGGGCAAATTTAAAGGCTGCCCCCAGAATTAAAAATGAATATTGAAAAAATCTGATAATCAGCAAGATGGACAAGCGATATTTCTCTGATAAAGTCGTTAAATGGTATGAAGAAAACAAGCGCGACCTCCCCTGGCGCGACACAAAAGATCCCTATAAAGTCTGGCTATCGGAGATAATCCTCCAACAAACGCGTGTAATCCAGGGTTTGCCCTACTACCTGAAATTCGTTGAAAAATTTCCCACCGTCCAGGCCCTGGCCGCCGCCTCGGAGCAGGAAGTGCTCCGGCTTTGGCAAGGGTTGGGCTATTACACGCGGGCCCGCAACCTCCACGCCTGCGCCAAAGAGGTCGTGAGCCGCTACCAAGGCGTTTTTCCACAAACTTTTGAAGAACTGAAAAAGCTGCGCGGCGTCGGCGACTATACCGCCGCCGCCATCGCATCGTTTTCCTTCCAGGAGCCGGTGGCGGTGGTCGACGGCAATGTGTTTCGTGTGCTATCGCGCGTGTTTGGTATAGATAAGGAGATCAACAGCCCGGAAGGAAGAAAAATGTTCACCCAATTGGCGAACGAACTCATCTCCCGAAAACATCCCGATCGGTATAACCAGGCCGTTATGGAGTTCGGGGCGCTGTTTTGTACGCCCAAAAATCCGGATTGCCCGTCCTGCACCTTCAAAGCCACTTGTTTTGCGGCCCAGCACGACATGCAAGCCGTGCTGCCGGTGAAAGCCAAAGCGAAGGCTGCCCGGAAGCGTTACTTCTACTATTTTGTTTTTCAGCAGGGAAGGTCACTGCTCATGAAAAAACGGGAAGCAAAAGACATCTGGCATGGCTTATACGATTTTTACCTGGTCGAAAAATCAAAACCCATGAAAACAGAGAGGCTGATCCAGGAATTCAACACTTCGGGTCCCTGGGTTGTTGAAGAGGACGGCGAGGCCTCCGAACAATACAAACACGTGCTTAGTCATCAGATTATTCTTTCGAAGTTCATTTTGGTAAGGCTCGACGCGAAGCCGGTTAACGGGCTGACCAAGGACATGAAATTCTATTCGCTGAAAAAAATTGCTGACCTGCCCAAGCCTGTGCTGATTAGCCGTTTTCTAGCCGATCGCGACCTTTTAAAGTAGTGCGAAGATTGATATTTTTGGTTTCGGCCCCTCAAGAGCCGTTATTTGTAACCAAGTACCCTTAATATAAACAACCTATGTCTGGAGTAAATAAAGTGATCTTAGTAGGACGCCTGGGCAAAGACCCGGAAGTTAGAAACCTCGAAAACGGAGCCACCGTGGCCAACTTCACCATTGCCACCTCGGAAAGCTATAAAGACAAAACCACAGGCGAAAAGAAAGAGATCACCGAATGGCACAACATCGTGCTGTGGCGTGGACTGGCTGAGATCGCCCAAAAATATCTTCACAAAGGCGACATGGTTTTTGTGGAAGGCAAACTCCGCACCCGCTCCTGGGAAAAGGAAGGTGTGACACGCTACACCACCGAAGTCGTGGGCGATAACATGACCATGCTCTCCACAAAAGGTGGCGGCGGCTCCAGCGGCGGTGGCTACTCGGGAGCGGAAAGCAATTCTTCCGACAGCTTCCGCGCCAGCGCACCGGCCGACAACAGTACAGACGACTTGCCGTTCTGATGTTTCACCAACGCTAACGCTTGTGGACGAACCTCCCAGTTACACCCCGATCCTGCTCGACATTTTTTCAGGACTGCACGCCGTAAGCCTGTCCTTTCTTGTGCTGCTCCTTATTTTATCGGCGGTGATCTCGGCCTGCGAGGCGGCGTTCTTCACCCTGACGCCCAGTGACCTGGAAGCGTTCCGTCAAAGCGCCGACAAGCGAGACCGCGACGTGGCCACGCTGCTGAGCAAACCGCGTGTGTTGCTGGTGACCATTCTCATTCTCGACGGGCTGGTGAACGTATGCCTGATCACCTTCCTGGCGTTGCAATGGTGGATCCTGAACGATGCGTATAACCCAACCGTTTGGCATGTGACCGTGACCCTCGTTCCAGCAGCAGCCTTTCTGGCGTTCTTCGGAGAAATCTTCCCCAAAATGTTGGCCGCTCCGCGTAACAAAGCGATTGCACGGCGCGCTGCGCCCACCTGGAAATTTTTTGCCGCCCTATGCAAACCCGTTTCCAAACCCATGCGCAGGATGACGGTTTATGTGGAACGTTTTTTTGAACCCCATTCGCAAACACCGGCCCAGGAATTGAACGAGGCCATAGAACTGGCGTCTGCCGATGACGCGACCTCCGAAGGCGAAAAAGAGATCTTAAGGGGTATTGTCAATTTTGGTACGCTTACCGCAAAAGAGATCATGTGCGCACGCCGTGAGATCTCGGCCATCGATATTGCCAGCAACTTTCATGTGCTCATGGAGCATGTTGAGAAGTCGGGATTTTCGCGTATTCCCGTCTACCGCAATTCGCTCGACACCGTCGAAGGCATTTTGTATATAAAAGACCTGCTTCCTTTTCTGGAGCTGGAGGCAGACTTCAGCTGGCAGTCGCTGCTTCGTCCCGTCTTTGCCGTGCCCGAAACCAAAAAGATCGACTCCCTGCTAAAAGACTTCCAGGAGAAACGCGTACACATTGCCGTGGTCGTGGACGAGAACAAAGTCACATCAGGATTGATTACGATGGAGGACATTATTGAAGAGATCATTGGCGACATCAACGATGAGTTCGACGAGGTAGCCATTCCTTTCCAACGTATCGGCCGGAGGTCTTTTATTTTTGAGGGCAAAGTTTTGCTCACCGATTTTTGCAAAACGCTGACGATCGACCCGGGCATTTTCAGCGCCGTGGCCGGGGAGGCCGGCACACTGAGCGGACTGATCCTCTCATTGCACGGCGAGTTGCCGCCGGTGGGTGCGCAAATTACCTTCGAACACCTTACCTTTGTTGTCGAATCCATCGATCATAACCGGATAAAACGTGTACGTGTACAAGTTCATGAGCAGGCTTAAAAAGTTTCGTGTCACTTCTTTCACTGCCTGGCTTGTTGCGGGCTTTTCCCTTGGCTTTTGGGGATGCCAACAGGAGTATCAACCAAAACCATTGGGGTATAACCGGCTCCTTTTGCCCGAACATGAATACCGGAGTCTGCCGGATTCGTTGCCCTACTCGTTCGAATATTCAAAGCATGCCACGCTGCTGTCGGATACGTCGCGTATTCGCGAACGATTTTGGGTAGAGATCTACTATCCTACCATCAAGGCGAATGTGCATATCACCTATAAGCCGATCCAAAATCAAAAAATGCTGAAGGAATATCTCGACGATTCCTACACGCTCACGGCCAAACACCAAATCAAGGCCTACGCCATAAACGAAGCGATCACGAAAACACCCAGCGGAAAAACGGCGGTCATCGCCGAGTTAGAGGGGGAGGTGCCCAGCCAATTTCAATTCACGGTAACGGACTCCACAAAGAATTTTATGCGCGGGGCGTTGTACTTCAACACGAAAGTGGCCAACGATTCGCTGGCACCGGCCATCGAGTTTATGAAAAAAGACATCATGCACCTGATCAACACCCTGGCGTGGAAACAGGGCAAATAGCGCCCTGGTTTGGGCTAATGCATGACCCCGGTGTGTCCCCGTTCTAATTACATGGCAACACTTGGAGGCTGCCAACCCAAATCATAATTTGCGGTCATAACTCATTTTCCTAACTCTATCATTTTTATGGTGAAAGAATATATTGCGTCAAACAAAGACCGTTTCCTATCGGAGCTTTTCGATTGGCTTCGCATCCCCTCGGTGAGCGCCGACAGTCGTCACAAAGGCGATGTTCGCAAGGCAGCGGAATTCCTTCGCGAAAAATTTTCGCAGGCCGGCGTCGACAAAGTAGAGATCTGCGAAACAAAAGGTCACCCAATTGTTTATGCTGAAAAAATTGTCAACCCCGCACTGCCCACCGTGTTGGTGTATGGTCACTACGACGTGCAGCCACCCGACCCGTTGAACCTGTGGACATCGCCTCCCTTTGAGCCGGTGATCAAAGACGACAAGATCTATGCCCGCGGCGCATGCGACGACAAGGGCCAGGTGTACATGCACGTGAAAGCTTTCGAGACCATGATGAAACTTAACCTGCTGCCCTGCAACGTCAAGTTCATGGTGGAAGGCGAAGAAGAGGTGGGCTCCGACAACCTCGGAACCTTCGTAAAGGAAAACAAAGCCAAGCTAAAGGCCGACATCATTCTCATTTCCGACACGGCCCTTATCTCGCTGGAACATCCCTCCATCACCACAGGATTGCGCGGACTGAGCTACATGGAAGTGGAAGTGACGGGCCCTAACCGCGACTTGCACTCGGGCGTATACGGTGGCGCCGTGGCCAACCCCGTGAATGTGCTGTGCAGCATGATCGACGCCTTGCACGACGAAAACGGCCGGATCGCTATCCCTGGTTTTTATGACAAAGTAGCCGAATTGACTGCAGCACAGCGCAAAGCCCTTAACGATGCGCCGTTCGACCTGGAAGAATACAAACACGAACTTGGCATTGCCGACATAAAAGGAGAGAAGGGCTACACCACGTTGGAACGCACCGGCGTGCGTCCGACGCTCGACGTGAATGGCATTTGGGGTGGCTATACCGGCGAAGGAGCCAAAACCGTGTTGCCCTCGAAGGCGCACGCAAAAATTTCCATGCGCCTCGTGCCCAACCAGGTGAGCGCGGAGATCACCGACCTCTTCACAAAACATTTCCAGTCCCTCGCGCCGAAATATGTTACGGTGAAAGTGATGGCACACCACGGTGGCGAACCTGCCGTGACATCGACAGAGTCACCTGCCTACCAGGCCGCGAGCCGTGCCTTTGAAGATGTCTTTGGAAAAACCCCTATCCCGACGCGCGACGGTGGAAGCATTCCCATCGTGGCGTTGTTCAAAAAAGAATTGGGATTGGATACGGTGCTGCTGGGCTTTGGATTTGATACCGATGCGATACATTCACCCAACGAACATTATGGCGTGAAGAATTTTGTGATGGGCATCGAGACCATTGTATCGTTCTACAAGCACTTTGTAAAAAAATGATCAATACTGTTTGAGCATGCTAAGGGGGAGAGAGAAATAGAACCGGGAGCCTTTCCCGGGTTCACTCTCCACCCAAATTTTGCCATGCATTTTTTCCACCACTTCTTTGCAGACTTGCAGACCTAGGCCTGAGCCTTTTTCGCCGTGTGTGCCGGCGGTGCTTTTTCGCTTCTCCCAATGGAACAATCCTTCGAGGGTTGGTGTGGTCATGCCCGCGCCGGTATCCTCCAGGCAAATGACGGCCTCCAATGTTCCGCTTTTGGCAGACAGTGCGATGGTGCCGTTTTGAGTAAATTTATTTGCGTTGTGCACCAGGTTCCGGATCACAAAACGCACCATGTTGGGATCGGCCCACACGTTGATCTCATCGTGGATGGCGTTGACAAACCGGTTTCCTTTTTCGGCAAAGTAGTCATAGCCCACGATTTCATCCGTGAGCAATACTTTCAAATCGATCTGTTGCCACTGCGGGCCACCACCATCAAATTGAGTGGAGGCCCATTGCATGAGGTTGTTGAAAAGAACGTTGGTCGATCCCAGCGACTTGCCAATCGTGTTGATCATCGACGCAAATTCACCAGGCGTCAGTGCTTCCGCTTTGGCCAGGCCAACAACGCTTTCGAGACTTTGCATGGGACTTCTCAAGTCGTGGCCAATAATGGAAAGCATTTTGCTGTTTGCGTCGTTGAGGCGTTTCAATTCTTTTACCGTGGCACGCAGTTCAAGCTGTTTCATAACTTGCTTGGCCAGAATCTTCAAACCAAAGATCTGTTTCTGGGTAAGTTCTTTTGGTTTCCGGTCGATGACACAAAGGGTTCCCAGTTTAAAGCCTTCGGAAGTGATGAGTGGCATGCCGGCATAGAAGCGAATGTCGGGGCTTCCCGTCACCAGCGGGTTGTCGCGGAAGCGCGCATCGGCGGTGGCATCGTGGACGGCCATGATATCGTTCTGGTGGATGGCATGGGCGCAGAAGGCGATGTCGCGAGGTGTTTCGTGCGCTTCCAAACCGTGACGGGCTTTGAACCATTGCCGATCGGAATCGATGAGGCTTACCAGGGAAATGGGTGTCTCGCAAAGCTGCGAGGCCAGTTCCACGATGTCGTCGAAGTCTTTTTCTGCGGCGGTGTCTAAGATGTCGTAGTAGTGCAAAGCCTGCAGACGCAAGCTTTCATTTTCGGGTTTGTGCGGAACAGTCATGAAGAGGGTAAAGTCGGGTCCAATACAAAGTTAAACCCTACATTTTCCGGCAGACAGCAAAAATCAGATCAACGGCAGAAATGTAATTTTTCAGAACAAACTCAAGTTTCCTCCTTTGCGGAACTTCGTGAGATCGAGCGCGGGCATGGACCGGTCTTTAAAATATTTTCGTTTTGCCGTGCGGTGCAATTGGTGGATGGCCTCTGCAAAATTGCCTTCACCGCTCATGCGTCTTCCAAACTGCGAATCGTTTACATTTCCGCCGTGCATCGAACAGATCTGATGCCACACTTTTTCAAAACGGTCCGGAAAATTTTTGCGCAACCAATCCTCAAAGATGTTGCCGATGGCACCGTTCAACCGCACGATCGTCATACCTGCCGACAGCGCGCCATGATCGGCCGCCGCTTTTAACACCTGAGGAATTTCATGATGATTTAAGCCTGGAATGATGGGCGCATTCATAACGCTCACGGGCACACCCGCTTTGGCAAGTTCCTCGATGGTCTTCAATCGCTTCACTGCACTGGCAGTCCGGGGTTCCATGACACGACGCAACGACTCATCGAGCGTTGTGATGGAAATATAAACATGGACGAGGTTGTCTTTTGCCAAATCGGTCAACAAGTCCAAATCCCGCAACACCAGACTATTTTTGGTAATCATTCCCAAAGGGTGTCGATACTGCGCAAAGATTTTCAACAAACTTCTCGTGATCTCCAGTTTCTTTTCGATGGGTTGATAGCAGTCTGTATTGCCGCTCACGCTGATCGGCACAGGATCCCAATTCGGATTTAGAATAAATTTCTGCAGCAGTGATGCCGCGTTCTTTTTCACGATGATCTTTGACTCGAAGTCCAAGCCGGCGCTAAAACCCCAATACTCATGGGTGTTCCTGGCATAACAATAAATGCAACCATGCTCACACCCCTGGTATGGGTTGAGCGAATAGGCCAGCCCCAGGTCGGGGCTGTTCACTTTGTTCACCACCGTTTTGGCGGTTTCGTAGAATATCTGTGTTTGGGGTGCGCTGAGCAAAGGCTCGTCGAGGCCTTCAATATGTTCTTCCACATATTGGGCCTTCAGAAATTTATTTTCTGTTTTTATCTGAGCGCCACGCCCTTTAAAATAGTCCTCCTCCTCCATAGCGCCTAACTAATTAATTTAGTTATATTCTCTAACAATATTAGTGTTGTCTTTTGGTCCATGCAACCTTTTGGGGAAGATTTTTTTCTGATCTTTGATGTGAACCTCTATTGTGTGCTGGCCTATCAATCCACTCCCCTTGTTGAAATTAACGACCCCGCTTTTGCAGCAGCCGGCATCCGCGTGGTGTTGAAACGAGAGGATCTGAATCATCCCCATGTATCGGGCAACAAGTGGTGGAAGTTGAAATACAACATCGAAAAAGTTTTGCAGCATCCTTCAAGAACGCTGCTCACTTTCGGCGGGGCTTATTCAAATCATTTGTATGCCACGGCAGCCGCTTGCCACGAGCTGGGACTTCGCTCCATTGGCGTTGTCCGCGGCGAAGAGCATCCGCTTTTAAATGACACCTTACAGTTTGTAAAAGACCAGGGCATGCAGTTGCATTATGTCTCCCGCGAATCTTATCGCCATAAAACAGAAGCCGATTTTATCGATGCCCTCGAGAATGAATTTGGCGCATTTGTTTTAGTGCCGGAAGGAGGTAGCAATGAGGAAGCCGTGCAGGGTGCGTCCGAATTTGCCGCATCACTTGATCAGTCGTTCGATTATCTCTGCTGCCCTGTAGGAACGGGAGGAACACTGGCGGGTCTCATCCGCGGTTATAACTCAACAAAAACAATATTGGGATTTTCAGTTTTGAAAGGCGCTTACGGAATGGTCGAAGAAATCCGGCACTGGAACCCCGGCAAAACAAACTGGCAGCTCATCACGGACTATCACTTCGGAGGCTACGCCAAATCCACACCCGACTTGCTGCAATTCATAGCACAATTCAAAGCGCGTCACGCCGTACCCCTCGAACCCATCTACACCGGCAAAATGATGTCGGGCATTTTCGATCTCACAAAACAAGGATTTTTCAAACGAGGCTCGACACTATTGGCTATCCACACCGGCGGCCTCCAGGGAAAATAGGAATAGTTTGTATTGGGATAAACGCAAATCGAGCCATCAACCTCTTGTTGGTGTCCTACCAACAAGAAGTAGGTCCAGCTCCTCAAACCCTCACGCCACCGCCTCCTGTAGCTTAAACTCCTCATACACCTTCCACACCCGTCCATCATGCTTCAGCAACGCCATCTTATCCGCGACAAACTCAGCCTCAAAATTCTTCTGTTGAAATTCTTCCCATGCCCGCTGATAATTAGGCTTCTTCAAATCGCGAAATGCCAGCGTCACGTGCGGATGAAACGGGAGCTCCTTATAGTTGGCATTGAAAAGATTCAACACCCTTTTACAGAACCGGTGAAGGCTCTTTTGAAGATTGTCCAGCTCCTGACTCAACACCACGTTTATAAAAATAACCCGGGGAGGAAACGACGAGAAGTTCTCCAACTTGACGGGCACAGCCGGGGTGTTGCGTGAAAAATGAAGGAGCTGATCTCTCAGTTCATCCTCTTCCCGTTCCTTCCATTTGAAAGGCATGTGCAGCGTGATGTGGGGCGGAGAGTTGAGCGAGGCCTTGCTGTTGTAGTGTGTTTTGAAATACTCCTTCTGTTCCAACGCAACTTCATAGATAGGGGCGGGAGGAATAATGGCAATGAAATAGAGCTTTTCTTCTTTGGAGTCGTCAACTTGGGGCCGCCGCATAGAGCTTAAAGATACGAATTCGCCGCAGCCATCACAACTATGGAAGGCGTCCGGCCCGTTTGGAAGGACATTTTCGGATGCATGTCCCAGCTTTTTAAATCGGTATAAATGGCCCTTTGCTTTAAATTGACCGGAATGGATTTTCTTTTTAACCTTTTCCTATTTTTGCCCTCAAATTTAAAAACGCTATGAATTATCGCATCGAGAAAGATACCATGGGCGAGGTGAAGGTGCCGTCCGACAAATACTGGGGCGCACAAACGGAACGTTCCCGCAACAACTTCAAGATCGGCCCCGAGGCCAGCATGCCCAAGGAGATCATTTATGCATTTGCCTATCTCAAAAAGGCTGCCGCCCAGGCCAACCACGAACTGGGCCTGCTCGCGGCCGACAAGAAAGATCTCATCGCCAAAGTCTGCGACGAGATCCTGACCGGCAAACTCGATGCGGAGTTCCCCCTGGTGATCTGGCAGACCGGCTCCGGCACCCAAAGCAACATGAACGTGAACGAGGTCATTGCCTACCGCGCCCATGTGATCCACGGCGGCAAACTGGAAGACGAAAAGAAAGTGTTGCACCCCAACGACGACGTGAACAAATCACAGTCGTCTAACGATACCTTCCCCACGGCCATGCACATTGCGGCCTATAAACAAGTGACCGAGATCACCCTGCCCGGCATACAGAAACTGCGCGACACCCTGGCCAAAAAGTCGGCCGAGTATAAGAACATTGTGAAGACGGGCCGTACCCATTTCATGGATGCCACCCCGCTCACCCTGGGTCAGGAGTTTTCCGGCTATGTCCAGCAACTGGATAATGGTATGCGCGCCTTAAGAAATGCCCTGGAGATGGTGCGTGAACTTGCCTTGGGAGGAACCGCTGTGGGCACAGGCTTGAATACCCCGAAGGGCTACGATGTGCTGGTGGCCAAAAAGATCGCCGACCTCACCGAGTATCCCTTTGTCACCGCCCCCAACAAGTTTGAAGCCCTGGCCGGCCACGATGCCATGGTCGAGTTGTCGGGTGCCTTGAAGCGGGTAGCCGTAAGCCTCATGAAGATCGGCAACGACATTCGCATGCTTAGCTCCGGTCCGCGGTCGGGCATCGGCGAACTCGTCATCCCCGATAACGAGCCCGGTTCGTCCATCATGCCCGGCAAGGTCAACCCAACCCAACCCGAAGCGTTGACGATGGTATGTGCTCAGGTGATGGGCAACGATGTCGCGGTTTCCATTGGTGGAGCCACCGGCCATTTCGAACTGAACGTCTTCAAGCCCGTCATCGCGGCCAATGTTTTACAGTCGGCCCGCCTCATCGGCGATGCCTGTGTGTCGTTCAATGAGAAGTGCGCAGAGGGTATCGAGCCCAACTATGCCATCATCAAGCAGCACATGGAGAACTCGCTCATGTTGGTGACAGCGCTCAACCCCCACATCGGCTATGAGAATGCGGCGAAGATTGCCAAGAAGGCCCACAAGGAAAACAAGACCCTTCGCGAGGCCGCTGTCGAGTTGGGATTATTGACGTCGGCCCAGTTCGATGAGTGGGTAAGACCCGAGAAAATGGTAGGCAGCTTGGACTAGGTTGAGCATATTTCCAAAATTATCGTACCTTTAATTTGATTTTAACCAATCCGAGAATGAAAAAAGGAATCATACTATTCTTCTGCCTCGCGTTGATGATTGCTTCGACGCAGACCTTTGCACAGCTCTCTAAAAAGGAGAAGAAAGAATGGAAGAAAAAAGCCAAAGAGTATGGCAAGAACCCCGCCAACCTGAAGCAACTCATCGAGGACAAACAGACCGCCGACAACACGGTGAGCTCCCTCAACCAAAAGGTCACCCAGATGCAGTCTTCCATCAGCGACAAAGATGCGAAGATCGCCGAACTGGAAGATCAGTTGACCCAACTGAGAGGCCAACTCACTTCCACCAAGGCCGAACTGGCCGCATTGAAGGAAGCCCCGGTGGTGAACTCTATGGACTTCTCGAAAGGTGTGGTCTTCAAGGTGCAGATCGGCGCCTTCAAGAATAAGAACCTGCAGAAGTATTTCGACAACAACCCCAACTTTGGTGGCGAAGCAAAAGACGGCGAGCCTCAAAAGTTGACCATCGGCATCTTCCGCGACTATTGGGAAGCCGATACATTTAAGAAATACATGCGCGAAATGGGCGTGAAAGATGCCTGGATCGTGCCCTACAAAGACGGCCAACGCGTCGAGATCAAAGACGTGCTGGAAGGTGTGGTGGGCGACAAGCCGGCTGCCGGCAAGTAGGCTGACATTCAAATTATTAAATGCCAAAGCAGTGCGGAATCGCACTGCTTTCTTTATTTCTCCGGATTCGCACCGAACTAATTTTCTTAAGAAGAATACTGGATTATTTTTGTGAGATGGGTCGAGTAGTGTTTTGGTTTTTTGCCATGGTTTTATCCTCTGCCGTGACCGCGCAAGTCAGGGTGAGCAAACTCGTCATCAAAACAAACCAATCCTACGACCTGGGCCAGTCCGATATTCTCGTGGCCGACACGCTGGTGATGATGGATTCCTCCCGTCTGATCCTGAATAAACTGAAACCCGAAAATTTTATCCGCGTCAAGGTAGCCGCCATCGGCAACCATTGTGTCATCGACGGCAAGGGCATCAATGGGCAGGCGGGCCGCAATGGCAAACCCGGCATCACCCCGATTGGCCCCTGTCTGGACGGCACAGCCGGCCGCGATGGCACCAAAGGCCTCGATGGTACAGCAGGGATAAATCTTTTTCTGTATCTTGAAAGAGTTAGCCTGAAAGGCGTACTCACCATCGACATCTCCGGAGGCAACGGCGGTCGCGGGGGGAACGGCGGAAACGGCGGCGGCGGCAGTCCGGGCACGTTGCACTGTAATGGCGGCAATGGCTCGAACGGCGGAAACGCAGGACAGGGCGGCAATGGCGCGAACGGCGGCGTGCTCACCCTGACCAGCAAAAAGACACAGCTTCTTCGCGATATGTTAGGCACAAAGATCCTCGTTAACAACAATGGCGGCGCCGCGGGCCTCAGCGGCAAAGCCGGATACCACGGCGGCGCAGGCCTGGGCCCTTCGAGAAAGAATGGCAAAGACGGCGTGCCGGGGTTAGACAGCATCAGCGGCGTTACGGGTATTAAAGGCAGTGTAAAAATCGAAGCAAACTAGTTCATGGATAAAAGATGGTTGTTAAGGGATATTCCTGCTCCCGAGCAGATCGAGCAGTTATCGAAGGCCATCAACATCAATTCCTATCTATCGTCCATCCTAATCCAGCGCGGGATCTCCGACTTCGAAAGCGCTAAATTTTTCTTTCGCCCATCGCTGGAACATCTGCACGATCCCTTTCTCATGAAGGGGATGGAGAAGGCGGTGAGCCGTCTGAAACAGGCCATCGACCGCGAGGAAAAAATTCTCATCTACGGCGACTATGATGTCGACGGAACCACTTCCGTGGCGCTGGTCTATAGCTACCTGCGCAATTTCTATCCGAACTGCAAGATCTACATCCCCGACCGGTATGCCGAGGGTTATGGCGTTTCGCTGGCCGGCGTGGAATGGGCCGAGCAAAACCAATGCACGCTGATCATCGCGCTCGACTGTGGCATTAAGTCGTCGGAACTGGTAAACATCGCCCTGTTGAAAGGCATCGATTTCATCATTTGTGATCACCACTTGCCCGACGAATCCATTCCCCAGGCTGTAGCGGTGCTCGATCCCAAACAAAGCGATTGTCCCTATCCCTATAAAGAACTGAGCGGTTGCGGCCTCGGCTTCAAATTCATGCAAGCTTTTGCGCAGCGTTTCCGCGACGAAAAAGAAGTGTATGGATTCCTCGACCTCGTCGCGGTGAGCATCGCTTCAGACATTGTTCCCATCACGGGCGAAAACCGCATCCTGACCAATTTCGGATTAAAAAAACTGAATGAAGACCCCCGGCCGGGTCTCAAGGCCCTCAAGGACATTGCCGGCCTTCGCAATGAGTTGGATGTCTCTGGCATTGTGTTCACACTCGGTCCACGCATCAACGCCGCAGGCCGTGTGGCCCATGGCAGCGCCGCGGTGGAGCTTCTCATCGCCGAAACAGAGGAAGAAGCCAACATGATGGCCGAAAAGGTGAATCTCAAAAACGAAGTACGCAAGCAATTCGACTCCGACATCACCGAGGAGGCCATCGCCATGATCGAAGGCGACGCCACGCTGCGGGCAGCAAAATCTACGGTGCTTTTCAAAAATACCTGGCATAAGGGTGTTATTGGCATAGTTGCTGCTAGATGTGTGGAGAAATATTATCGCCCCACCGTGATCCTGACCGAATCGAACAATAAAATTACCGGCTCCGCCCGCAGCGTGAATGGCTTTGACCTCTATGGCGCCATCCTCGAGTGCAGCGACCTGCTGGAAAAGTTCGGTGGCCACAAATACGCCGCAGGACTCACCCTGGACATCAACAACCTGGAGTTGTTCCAGCAGAAATTCGAACAGGTGGTGTCCTCTACCATCACCGAGGAAATGCTCACGCCGGTGATCGACGTTGACATGCCGCTTCATTTCGACATGATCACTCCCAAGTTTATCACCGTGCTCAAGCAAATGGCCCCGTTCGGACCCGAAAATCAGCGTCCTGTTTTCGAAGCGAGCGGACTGTATGTTTTCAATTCGTTGTCGAGTTTCAAGGACCGTCACGTTCGCTTTCTCGTGGCACAACACAAAAATGAAAGCGTTTTCCAGGCCGTGGGCTTCGACCTGGCCGATCGCTATGAGCGACTGGCCAAAGGCGACATGTTCAAGATGGTGTTCACCATCGAGGAGAACACGTTCAATGGCACCACTTCCATTCAACTGCGTATAAAAGACATCAAATTTCATTGAGGCATGATCCTTCGGGCAGAACATCTGATCAAAAAATATAAAACCCGTACGGTGGTCAACGACGTATCCGTCCAGGTGAGCCAGGGCGAGATCGTGGGACTGCTGGGGCCCAATGGCGCGGGAAAGACCACATCATTTTACATGATGGTGGGACTGATCAAACCCAACGAAGGCCGCATTTTTCTGGATGATGAAGAGATCACACCGCTCCCCATGTACCAGCGGGCTCGCAAAGGCATTGGCTATCTGGCGCAGGAGGCTTCCGTTTTCCGCAAGCTCACCGTAGAAGAAAACATCATGTCGGTGTTGGAGATGCGCAATTTTAACAAGCAGCAGCGCAAAGAGAAGGTAGACATGCTCATTGAAGAGTTCAGTCTGCATAAGGTTCGCAAAAACCGGGGCATGTCGCTCTCGGGTGGCGAACGACGTCGCACCGAAATTGCCCGTGCGCTGGCCGTGGACCCACACTTCGTTCTATTGGATGAACCCTTTGCGGGTGTCGACCCGATTGCTGTGGAGGAAATTCAATCCATCGTATCAAAACTGAAAAATAAGAACATCGGCATCCTCATCACCGACCACAACGTGGACGAAACCCTTTCCATCACCGACCGCGCCTACCTGATGGTGGATGGAAAATTATTCAAAGCCGGCACCGCCGAAGAATTGGCCAGCGACCCGCAGGTGCGCAAAGTCTATCTCGGCCAAAATTTCGAACTACGACGCTCCAAACTCGCATCCAAAGCCGTGGACACCAACGACAATTGGCCAGACCCCTCGGAGTCGAACATCTGATTTTTTGTTATCTTTTGTTGTCTAAGACGCAGACTAACTAACTGCAAGTTTGTTTATTTTTGAAGTTGACACGTTTTCAATGGGGTTGATCAATTCGATATTGACATGGGTAATGCAAAAGCGCATTCATCAGATTGAGCTTTTCATGAAGTACCCTATTGAGGTTCAGGATGAGCTTTTAAAAAAGTTGATCCAAACCGCGCGTTTCACCGAATTTGGCCAACAGTATGACTTTGGCAGCATTCAAACCTACGACCAGTTTCGCGAGCGCATTCCCATTCACACCTACGAAGAGACCTATCCTTACATCGAACGGCTCATGAAAGGTGAGCAGAACATTCTGTGGCCCTCGGAAATCAAGTGGTTCTCCAAGTCGTCGGGCACCACCAATGCACGCAGCAAGTTCATCCCGGTGTCGCAGGAGGCTTTGGAAGATTGTCATTTCAAAGGGGGCAAGGATTTGCTCTCCATTTATGTGAACAATTTTCCGGAAACGAAGCTTTTCGATGGCAAAGGCCTTGCCGTGGGCGGAAGTCACCAGATCAATGAACTTGATCCAAGTGCATCGTCCTACTACGGCGACGTGTCGGCCGTGATCATGCAGAACCTTCCGCCTTGGGCGCAGTTCATTCGCACACCAAGTCTGGAAACGGCGTTGATGGGCAATTGGGAAGAGAAAATAGAAAAGCTGGCGCGGGAAACGGCCAAGACCAATGTCACCAACATTGCCGGTGTGCCGACGTGGACGGTGCTGCTCATTCAAAAAATCGTGGAGCTCGAAAAGAAAAGCAGCATCCTCGAAGTGTGGCCCAACCTGGAAGTTTTCTTTCATGGCGCCGTATCGTTCGCGCCCTACCGCTCCCTTTTCCAATCGCTTATTCCCGCCGAAAAGATGCAGTATTGGGAAACCTACAATGCCAGCGAAGGCTTTTTTGGCATTCAGGATCAGAAGAATTCAGAAGAGCTCCTGCTGATGCTGGACTATGGTATCTTCTACGAGTTCATTCCCGCCCACGAGCTGGACAAGGAACATCCCCGCGCCGTGCGCTTGGGTGAAGTGGAGTTAGATAAAAATTATGCGATGGTCATCTCCACCAATTCGGGTCTGTGGCGCTACAACCTGGGCGATACTGTAAAATTCACGTCACTATCGCCCTACCGGATAAAGATCACGGGACGCACCAAACATTTCATGAATGCATTCGGCGAAGAGGTGATTGTGGAGAACGCCGAGGCCGCCATCACAAAAGCCTGTGAAGCAACCGGCGCCGTGATCGACAACTTTACGGCTGCGCCCGTCTATCTCGAAGAAGGCAAGCAAGGCCGTCACGAATGGATCATTGAATTTAAAGTAGAGCCTCCAACGCTCCCCGCCTTCGCCCACGAGCTCGATGAAGCATTGCGCTCCATCAACTCAGATTACGACGCCAAGCGTCATCACAACCTGGCGCTCATCGCACCAAAAATCCACAGCGTGCGGGAAGGCACGTTCTATAACTGGATGAAGCGCCGCGGAAAACTGGGTGGTCAAAACAAGGTTCCCCGCCTTGCCAATTCACGCGAGTATGTCGATGACATCCTCAGCATGATGCGGGAGTCCTGACATCAAAAAATTATTTCTTCACGATGGTGTAGGTGATCTGTGTTAAGATCTCCATGGGAACATCCATGTCTGTCGGGATCATGCCCCCGGCCAGGAGGGTCATTTTTCCTTTTAGGGTAGAGGTGATGTGTATTTCGGTTGGCCAGCCCGTCTTGGCATTCACATCTGCCTTGGTGGCTTGGTTGCCTGCCAGATCCATTTTCGCCTGGATGCCACCCGGCATGTTCACGGTCTTGTTCTTGTCGAGCGTGGCAAAGGTGGCGTCGTTGTTCACTTTCGCAGCGTCGCCGGCCAGGTTGGCCAGACTCCAGGTGTTGTTGGATTCGATCGGAAAATCCATGGGGAAAGCATTTTTCGAGAACCAGGTATCGCCTTGTTTAACTTTCTTGTCGCTGTAATATACCATGGCTTGTTCCAGGCTGTTCTTCAGCGATTTCTTTCCCATCATTTGCTCCATAACGATCTTCATTTGCGCCAGGGTGGCCTCATCCAGACCGAGGTCGTCCATGCCGGTCCACAGGTTGTCTGAATTTTCTACTTCTACGATCCCTTGTTTGCTGATGCTGATCAGGACAATCTTATTCATCATCGACTTCAGCACTTTGTTCTCTGTGTTTTCGCTGTCTCCCTCCGTGTCCATCGCCTTTTCGCCCATAACCGATTTGAGACTGGATTTCAACTTCAAAAATCGCATCTCCAGCTTTGCTCCCGTGGCGGTGACGGCGGTCACTTTATATTTCATCTGACCCGAGATCAAATTTTCAGCAACCTGGTCCATGCCCATTATGCTTTGCTTAATGGTTTGATTGGTGGTTTGATTCAGCGTGTACTCGTCGCCCACCTTAAAAACGTATTCCAACTTCACTTCCTTGGCTGGAAATGTAAAGGCCGATGCCGCCAGAAATATTAAGACAAACCCAATTCTTTTCATTTGTAAAAATTTTAAAGGATAACGAATTACGATAAAAATAGCATTCAAAACCATCACCCGCTGGATCGATGCCAAGCACTAGCCAAACAAATCCTCAAAAACTTCGGTCAGTTTCCCAAAGGATTTGATCGCGATTTTTGTATTCTTCAAACCGATCGCCTTCTGACTGTATTTTGAAATATAGATCTCCTGGAAACCCAGCTTCTCCGCCTCGGATATGCGCTGGTCAATTTTATTTACCGCCCGCAATTCTCCACCCAATCCGACTTCGGCCGCAAAACAAATTTTGTCCGATATGGAGATCTCCTCCATGGAAGAGATAATGGAAATGCACACCGCCAGGTCAATGGCCGGATCCTCCACTTTGATGCCGCCGGCCATGTTAAGAAAAACATCCTGCGTACCCATGCGGAACCCGCAGCGTTTCTCGAGCACGGCCAGCAGCATGTTCAAACGCTTTTGATCAAAGCCAGTAGGCGTGCGCTGCGGCGTGCCATAGGACGCCGGGCTCACCAGCGATTGTATTTCGATGAGCAGCGGCCGGTTGCCTTCTATCGTCGCGCCAATGGTGACGCCGCTGATGGGTCCGTCTTTTTGTGATATCAGTATTTCCGAGGGGTTGCTGACCTCGCGCAGGCCAGTGCCCAACATTTCATAGATGCCGATCTCCGACGTAGAGCCAAAACGGTTTTTTGTTGTTCGCAAAATGCGATAGGCCAGGTGGCGGTCGCCTTCAAATTGCAGCACGGTGTCAACCATATGTTCCAACACTTTGGGGCCGGCCAGCATGCCGTCTTTGGTGATGTGACCGATCAGAAAAACGGGTGTCGCGGTTTCCTTGGCAAACTTCATCAACTCGCCCGTGCACTGCCGCACTTGCCCGATGCTGCCAGCGGTAGAATCCAGTTGCGCCGAGTGCAAGGTTTGGATGGAGTCGATGATTAGTACGTGGGGTTCCACCGTTTCGATCGCCAGAAAAATGCTCTTCGTGTTGGTCTCTGTCAGGATATAAAAATTCTCCGACGTGTTGCCCAATCGCTCGGCGCGCATTTTGATTTGTTGTTCGCTTTCCTCACCGGACACATAGAGCACCCGTTGTTTTTTTAGCAACAAGCCCACTTGCAACATGAGGGTCGATTTCCCAATGCCCGGTTCGCCGCCGATGAGCACGAGCGACCCGGGAACAATGCCACCCCCCAACACCCGGTTCAATTCTTCATCGATAGAGTGGATGCGGATCTCCTCGGTGGATTCGATCTCGTTTAGCGTCTTTGCCCTCATGGCCTTCGAGCGCGTCGACTCCTGGCGCCACTCGGTTTTGGGGCCTTCGTCTTTTGTGATCACCTCCTCCACGAACGTATTCCACGCGCTGCACGAAGGACATTTTCCAAGCCATTTAGCCGACTCGTAGCCACAGGATTGACAAAAAAAGGTTGTTTTAGTTTTCGCCATGTTGGGGTGTAAACTTACTAAAGTATCCCTGCTGAAAAGTAGAAATATTATAATTCAATATTTTTTTTAATCTTGCATTTTCTAAACCTAATAGTTGCATGAAATCGGTGTTTTTAGGACTATTCGTCCTCGTTGTGTGTACTGTCTACGCACAAAAATCGCCTATCAAATTTGGCGTAATTCCCCAGGAAGATCTCAAAATGACAACCTATGACATGGATACCTCCGCGGAGGCCGTCATGCTCACGAATTATGGATCAGCATACATCGTTATCAGCACCGGGAATGCCTCCCTGGTATATGAGCGGCACGTGCGGATCAAGATCCTGAAAAAGGGTGGATTGGATTGGGCCAATGTTTCCATTCCTTTATATCATTCCGGAAGCAACGAAGAGCATGTCACCCGCTTGAAAGCCTCCACCTACAATTTGGAGAACGGAAAAATAGTGGAGACCGAGATGGAGAAAACAAGCATCTTCAAGGAGAAGCATAGCCGTAGCATCAATCTTCAGAAGTTTTCACTCCCCAATGTAAAAGAAGGCTCCATCATCGAATACAGCTACACGCTCAATTCGGATTTTCTCACGTCCTTTCCCAATTGGCAATTTCAATATGATATCCCGGTCCGCTGGAGCGAATACTGGGCGCTTTTGCCGGACTTCTTAGTATTCCAAAAATACATGCAGGGCTACATCACGCCGGCGGTCTATGAAGTAAAGGACTTTTCGCGCGACGGCTACCGGGAAGCCGGCCATCATTGGATTTCCAAGAATGTGCCCGCCTTCAAAGAGGAACCTTTCATGACTTGCGAGGATGACTATGTTTCGAAAATAAACATGGCCCTCTCTCATATCACGATGCCCAACCAGATGGTGCGCGAGATCATGGGCAGCTGGTCAGGTCTCAACAACAAATTGATCGACAGCGACGACTTTGGCAAAGTGATCACCGGCTCGGGGTTCTTAAAAACAAAGGCGAGAGAGCTCACCACCGGTATGACCGACCCCATGCAAAAAGTGACCGCCATCTTTAGCTATGTTCAGCAAACCCTGGAATGGGACGGCACGAAAGACAAATATCCCGACAACCTGAAGAAAGTATTCGACGATAAAAAGGGTACTGCCGCGGACATCAACTTCATTGTGGCAGCGATGTTGGAAAAAGTGGACGTGCCGGCCGATATGGTTCTGCTGAGCACTCGCGACCACGGTTTCATTCGTCAACAGTACCCGATGGACGACCAGTTGAATTATGCGATCGTGTCGGTGATACTCGGCGACAAAGTGTTGTTGCTGGACGCTACTGAAAAATATTTGCCTATGGGCGTTTTGCCCGAACGCTGTCTCAACGGCGAAGGGCTCGTGATCTCCAAAACGCGTCACGGGTGGATGGAGATCAAACCCAAGGCGAAGTCACGCACCGCTATAAATTCCGACCTCGTGATCAGCGCCGAGGGAGAGTTGAAAGGGAAAATGTCATTCTCCTATGACGGTTATGCCGCCCAGAAACTGCGCAAAGACTATTTCAAAAACGGGGAAGCCGACTATCTGAATGAATTCCTGTCGGACAAGACCTGGGAAGTCGAGAAAACCGAATTTCAAAACATGAAAGAGATCGACAAATCGCCGCGTCAATCACACGAACTGGTGGTGCGCGAACACGCGACGACCGCCGGCGATGTGATCTACTTGAACCCCATGCTTTCCGAGCAAATCACCGACAATATCTTTAAAGCCGAAACGCGCGAATACCCGGTGGATTTCGGCAAGCCCCTGGAGCAGACCTACATGGCACGGTTCACACTTCCTGAAAACTATGTAGTAGACGAAATGCCAAAACCCAAAGTGGTTACGCTGCCCAACAACGCGGCCAAGTATACCTACAACGTGACGCAAATGGGCAACGTCGTGAGTGTGGTCAGCATGTTGCAAATCAACAAGAGCATGTTTGTCCAGGACGAATATCCTCATCTCCGGGAGTTGTATAACCTGGTGATCGCCAAACAGGCAGAGCAGATCGTGCTGAAGAAAAAATAGGAATGAAAGCGCTGCTGTTTTCAGGTTTCCTTGCCTTGACGGTGTGTCATGTTTGTGCGCAGAAATCGCCCATTTTGTACGGGATAATTCCGTTGGAAGATCTCAAAATGACCACCTACCCCTTGGATACCTCTGCAGTCGCCGTTGTTCTCACAGACTTTGGCAAGGTCTACACCTCCATCAATGCCGTTGATGTGCGATTGACTTACGAGCGTCATGTGCGCATTAAGATCCTAAAAAAAGAGGGTCTGAATTGGGCGAATTTTATTATTCCACTATTTCACGATGGTGGGCATGAAGAACGCATCACGCGACTGAGGGCAAGCACGTTTAACCTCGAGCACGGGAAACTGGTGGAGACCGAAATGGAAAAATCCAGTGTATTCAAAGAACATCATAGCCATAACATCAACCTTCAGAAATTTACTTTTCCGAACGTTAAAGAGGGTTCTGTTCTTGAACTGAATGTAACGATAGCGTCTGATTTTTTGACCGCTTTTCCCAATTGGCAATTTCAGTTTGACATTCCCGTGCGCTGGAGTGAGTATTGGGCATTTTTGCACGAATTCTTTGTGTTCGAGAAATATATGCAAGGCTATGTCCCCACCACGCTGTATGAAGTGGAGACCGTAAATCATACCGACTACGTGGAGTTCGCCCACCATTGGATTTCCAAAAATGTGCCCGCTTTCAAAGCAGAGCCCTTTATGACCTGCAAGAATGACTACTTCTCTAAAATAAACATTGCGCTTTCGCATGTGTCATTTCGCAATGAGATGCCACTGGAGATCATGAGCAGTTGGGAGCGTCTCAGCGATAGATTGGTTGATCATGATGAATTCGGTAAGATGATAACGGGGTCGGGATTCCTAAAGGCTAAAGCTCTGGAGGTGACAGCCGGTCTAACCGATCCCGAGCAAAAAGTGGAGGCGATATTTCGCTACGTTCAACAAACGCTGGAGTGGAACGAAATCAATGACAAATATCCCGACAACCTCAAAAAAGTATTCGAAGATAAAAAAGGTTCAGCAGCCGACATCAATTTCGTAGTAGCTGCCCTGCTGGATAAAGTGGACATTCCCGTCGACATGGTTTTGCTCAGCACCCGCGATCACGGTTTTGTTCGCAAAATGTATCCCATGGACCGGCAATTGAATTATGCTATTGCGTCGGTAAAACTGGGCGACAAGCTGTTGTTGCTCGACGCCACCGAAAAATATTTGCCCATAGGTATCTTGCCCGAACGTTGCCTCAACGGCGAGGGACTTGTTATCTCCAAGACGCGCTTCGGATGGATACCCATCGAGCCTAAGGTCAAGGCGCGTACCAGCATAAATTCCGACCTTGTTATCGATAGCCAGGGGGAGTTAAAGGGAAAAATGAGTTTCACCTATGATGGCTATGCCGCCCAGGAGCTTCGCAGCAATTATTTTAAAAAGGGCGAGTCTGCCTATTTAAAGGCATTCCTTTCAAAAAAATTGTGGACCGAGATTGAGAAAAGCGAATTTCAAAACCTAAGCGAGATCAAGAAGAATCCAAGACAGTCACACGACGTAGTCGTTAGCGAACACGTGACGATGTCCGGTGATTTGTTGTATTTAAATCCTATGCTTTCTGAGCAGATCCAGGAGAATGTTTTCAAGCTCGAAAATCGCGAATACCCGGTGGATTTTGGAAAACCCTTTGAGACAACTTACGTGGCGCGGTTCACGCTGCCCGACGATATCGTGGTGGACGAAATACCAAAACCCAAGTTGCTAACATTGCCGAATGGCGCCGCGAAGTATGCTTACAATGTAACACAGGCCGGCAATGTCCTGAACGTGGTGAGCTTGCTGCAGATCAACAAAAGTTTGTTTGATCAAACAGAATATCCCGACCTGCGGGAATTGTATAACCTGGTGGTTTCCAAACAGGCTGAACAAATTGTATTAAAAAAGAAATAAAAATATGAGAGGGTTAATTCTTGTTATGATATGTTGGTCGGTTGCATCAGCATTCGCCAAAGATGCACCAAAGTTTCCGGTGAGCGCCATTTCCGAGGAAATGAAAAAAGATGTGAACGTGGTGTATCGTGAGGACCAGGCTGTCTTTTCCATCATCACGCGGAGCAAGGCCCTCTATCATGTTCACCAGGTCAAAACCATTCTGAATGCAAATGCCAAGGGCAACGCAAGCGAGGCGGTTTTCTATGACAAGTTGAAAAAGATCACATCGCTAAAAGCAACGGTCTACAATGCCGAGGGATTCGAGATCGCCAAGCTGAAGAACAGCGACATCCAGGATCGTAGTGTGTTCGACGGGATCACATTGTTCAGCGACAGCCGTGTGAAAAGTTTCGACCTTTCCCAGGGGACTTACCCTTACACTATCGAAATTGAATACGACCTGGAGTTTAAGTTTCTGTTTTTTATCCCTGATTTCTACGTTACCGTGGGTGAAAAGGGCTCCGTCGAGCATTCGCTCTACCGGCTGGAATATTCCGCCGCCAATCTCGCACCCCGCTACAAAACCTACAATCTTCCAAAGCAGCCAGCCACCGAAAAGCGTCCCGATGGCAGTGGGTCAATTTCCTTCGAATTCACCAATGTGAAGCCGCTCAAGCTGGAGTCCTATAGCGACGACCGGTATCAGCATCAATACATCGAGGCTGCGCCGACCAATTTTGAATACGAAAGCTATGTCGGCACCATGGATACCTGGGACAACTTCGGTCTTTGGATAAATTCCTTAAACAAAGGCCGCGACGTATTGCCCGAAGCCACCAAACAAAAAGTCAGAAGCCTGGCCGCGCAGGGAAAAACCGACGAAGAAAAAATCAAGATCATCTACGAATACCTCCAGGGAAAAACCCGCTATGTGAACATCCGTCTGGGCATCGGAGGGTATCAGCCTTTTGAAGCTTCTGTGGTGGATCAAACAGGCTATGGCGACTGTAAGGCGTTGTCCAACTATATGGTGGCGATGTTGAAAGAAGTGGGCATCAAAGCGCACTATGCCTTGATCTTTTCGGGTGATGAGCACCTGGAGATCGATCCAAAGTTTCCGCAAACCCAATTCAACCACGCCACGGTTTGTGTTCCGTTGAAAAAAGATACGGTATGGATGGAATGCACCAGTCAAACCGATCCCTTCGGATACCAGGGCACGTTTACGGGCGACCGGCAAGCGTTGATCATCACCGACAACGGTGCCAAGGTGGTGAACACGCTGCGCTATCCCGCCGAAAAGAATTTGCAAACGCGTACGGCGGACGTATTTCTTCAACTCACCGGAGATGCCACGGCGAAAGTGAAAACCACCTACAGCGGGTTGAAATACGAAGACGATGGCTTGAACTTCATCCTCAACAATCAGTTCGACGAGCAAAAGAAATGGCTGCAACGAGTGATCGATATCCCCAGCTTTGATATCACATCCTTCAAGATGCAGAATCACAAAGACAAAATTCCATCGGCCGAAGTAGCCGTCGACCTTTCATTGAAGCGTTTTGCCACCGTGAGCGGCAAGCGCGTGTTCATCACCCCTAACCTGATGAATCGCTCAGCCTTCGTCCCTGAGAAGACCGAAAGCCGCAAAACCAAGGTCGTGCTTCACAACGCCTTTGTCGACCTGGACACGATCCGTTACCATTTGCCCGAAGGCATCTATCCGGAATTCCTGCCCAAGCCTGTGACGTTGAAGTCTCGCTTTGGCGAATACCAAGCCGACTTTAAATTGGATCAGAACGATCTCATCTATGTGCGTCGGTTGAAAGTCCAGCGCGGCGAATACCCTGCGGAATCGTACGCGGAATTTATGGACTTCTTCAAAAGCCTGAACCGGGCAGACAACACCAAGCTCGTCTTCCTCAGCAAAACCTAGAGCAGAAATTATGTAATTATTTAATGGGCGCATCCGTCTCCCGGGCCATGGCCTCGTAGACGATTTTGTCCGACAGGCTGGGCAGCCATTTGCTGAGGAACACGGCGATTTTTCCTTCGGTGGTGAGCACGATGTTGCGCTTGCGCTTCACGGTGGCCTTGTAGATATGACGGGCGCACTCTTCGGCCGTCATCATCTTGCCTTCCTCGCGGGGCGATTCGCCCTGGGCCTTTCCGTTCTTTGTGAGCGACCGCTTGCGTATGTTGGACGACGTGAATCCCGGGCAGGCCGTGAGCACGTGGACATCCCTTTTCAGGTATTCTGTGCGCAACACTTCCAGGAAACCGTTCAGAGCAAACTTGGAAGCTGAGTAACCGGTGCGCCCGGGCAGACCACAATAGCCGGCAATCGACGAGATGCCCACAATAGACCCTTTGTTTTTTACGATCTCGGGAAGGCAATATTTGGTCGCATAGAGCACGCCGTAAAAGTTGATGTCCATCACTTTCTTCACCACCTCCAGGTCGACATCCTCAAACAAAGCCCGCATGGAAATGCCCGCGTTGTTGATGAGCACATCGATGGTCCCATAGCGTTTGATCACCTCTTCGGCCATCCGCTTGTTGTCTTCCTCTTTGCTGACATCGGCCTGTAGTCCATAGACCAGGATGCCCTTGTCGCGAAGCTCTGCCACGGCCTTGTCAAGACCGGTCTGATCCCTTCCGGTAATAAAGACCTTGGAACCCTTCAGCCCGAACTCCTGGGCCAGGGCAAGTCCAATACCGGAGGTTCCCCCGGTGATCACGACAACTTTGTGCTTCATGCGCCAAAAGTAATAATAGTTGTTTAACTTGCCCGGCACAAACCTGCTATGTTTTTCATACGCTTGCTCTCCCGGTTACCCCTGCCGGTGCTTTATGCATTTTCAGATTTCCTTTTTGCCGTGAGCTATTACCTGGTGCGCTACCGGCGGGCTATGGTGCAAAAGAATCTCAAAAATTCGTTTCCCGAGAAGACCCAGGCCGAACGCGACCAGATCGAAAAACAGTTCTTTAAGGATTTGTGCGACTATGCTGTAGAGATGCTGAAGCTGCTCACCATCAGCCAGGAAGAGCTTGGCCGGCGGGTAGTCTTCAAAAATCCGGAAGTATCCAACCGCTACATCCTCAACGGGCAATCGTTGCTGAACCTGGCCTCACACAATTTCAATTGGGAGTGGCTGCTGGTAGCCGGGTCGTTCACCCTGCCGGGGCAAATGGACTTTGTCTACCAATCGGTGAACAGTAAATTCTTTGATGATTTTTCGTATGCATGCCGGACCCGTTTTGGAGCCTATGGCATCAAGCGCGATGAAGTGGCACGCGAGATTGTGAAGCGCAGGCACATCGTGCGCAACATCGCTTTGGTAGGAGACCAATACCCGGGCTACAAACACGATAAAAAATATGCCACCCGTTTTCTGAATCAGGACACTGTTTTTTTCTACGGCTCAAACCAGTTGGCACAACTTACCCAGTACCCGGTCATGTATTACGCCATGAAGAAGGTGAAACGCGGCTATTATGAAACCCATATCGTAGAGCTGGCCCGGCCGCCGTATGCAAAAGACAGCGATGTGGTGATGGACCATTATGTGCGCGAACTCGAAAAGGTGATCCGCGAAAATCCATCGCAGTGGCTATGGTCACACAACCGGTGGAAGACGCGCCACCTCGAAGCCTAGCCCGTGGGGCGGGTTTACGCTAAATAGCAAATTGAAACATGCGCCGGGTTTTTGTACCTTGTTCTAACCCGAAAAATACCCCGTCTGGGGCGGCAGTTGGCCTGAGCATTCTTCCTAAGATTGTATTAAACCTTTTCCTATGAAAGCCTGTCTACCCTTGCTTGCACTGAGCTTTTCCACGATGCTGGCACAATCCCAACCTTTGCAACCTCCGACCCATCCTGGCCTTTTCATGGAGGGGTCTGTGAGCACAAACCTCAACGAGCGCGACATGGCCATTTCGCCCGATGGAAAAGAAATGTATTATACGCTGGAGGCGGCTCAAAACGCCTTCTCCACCATTCTCTATCGGCACAAACTTCCGGGCAACAAATGGTCAGCGCCAGAAGTCGCTCCTTTCTCCGGACAATTCAAAGACCTCGAGCCGGCGTTCAGCGCCGACGGTCATCGCTTATTCTTTAGCTCCAACCGACCACTCAGCGACACACAGCCAAAAGACTTTGACATCTGGGTGGTTGAACGAACCAAAGACGGCACATGGTCTTCGCCCCGCAACGTGGGCGCACCTGTAAACACCGGGGCAAATGAATTCTATCCGTCGGTTGCGCTGTCGGGAAATCTGTACTTCACTTCGGAGTATGAGAAAGGTGTGGGCAAAGAAGACATTTACATGTGCCCATGGCAGGGTGGAAAATACGGGGAGAGTATAGCGCTCGACACCGCCGTTAATTCGAAGCTATGGGAATTCAATGCCTTTGTTTCACCCGATGAAAAATTCATTCTCTTCACTTCCTATGGCCGCAAAGACGATCAGGGTGGCGGCGATCTCTACATCAGCTTTCGCGATGCCGGCGGCGCCTGGCAGCCCGCCAAAAATGTGAGCGCGCTCAACTCGCCGAAGTTGGACTATTGTCCCTTTGTTTCCTTCGACCAGAAGATCCTCTTCTTCACCAGCAGCCGCCACGATCTCCCGGCGACTTATGAAAAACCAGCCACACACGCGGCGCTGGTCAAGGCCTACAACGGCGTGCGCAATGGTTCGGAAAATATTTACTGGATCGATTTTCAGACACTGGTGCGTGCCCTGAAGTGAGACTACAACAACATCTGTTCGATGTCTTCCTTGGTGAGCTGCTTCATGAAGCTTTCTTCGGTGGTGATCAGCTCGGTGGTGAGGCGCAACTTGCGCTGTTGCAGCGTGAGGATCTTTTCCTCTACCGTGTTGCGTGTAATGAATTTATAGGTGAACACTTTTCGCTTCTGACCGATGCGGTGCGCGCGGTCCACGGCCTGTGCTTCCACGGCTGGGTTCCACCAGGGATCGAGAATGAAGACGTAGTCGGCTTCCGTGAGGTTCAATCCGAGACCACCGGCCTTTATGGAAATCAAAAATACTTTTAACGACGTGTCTTTGTTGAAGCGCTCCACCTGCTCCTTGCGGTCGGTGCTGGAGCCGTCGAGGTAGGTGTAGTCTATCTTGTTCGACTTCAAATACTGACGCACAATTTCCAGGTGCTTCACATATTGGCTAAAGACCAGCACCTTGTGGCCTTCGGCAATAGCGTTCTCCAACATGTGTGTGATGTCTTCCATTTTTCCGGAATCGCCCGAATAGCCTTGCTCCACCATGCGCGGGTGGTTTGCAATTTGGCGAAGCTTGGTGAGTCCCTCCAGGATCATGAAGCGGCTATTGCCGAGGCCTTCCTGTTCAATGAGCTTGAAGATCTTCTCGCGGTAATGTGCCTTCACCTCTTCGTAGCGTTTCTCCTGCTCAGAGGTCATGGAGCAATATTGAATGTTCTCCACTTTCTCGGGAAGCTCGGTGGCCACCTGTGATTTATGCCGGCGCAAGATGAATGGCTTGATCACGGAGTGCAGCTTCTTCGACCGTGCCTCGTCATTTTTCTTTTCGATCGGATTCTGAAACTCGTTCCGGAAGTATGTTTGCGTTCCCAGAATGCCCGGGTTGATAAACGACATCTGCGACCAGAGGTCCATCGTCGTGTTCTCGATAGGCGTTCCCGTCAGCACCAGTTTATGCCGCGACTTCAATTCGCGCACAGCTTTGGCAATGTTCGATGTGGGATTCTTGATCACCTGCGACTCGTCGAGGATCACGTAGTTAAAATAAAACTCACGCAACAACTCAACATCCAGGCGGGTAATGCCATAGGAGGTGAGTACCAGGTCATATTTTTCAAAACGGCGCACATCCTTGTTCCGCATAGTGCCGGTGTAGTTGAGCAAACGCAGCCCCGGTGTGAATTTGCTGGCCTCCATCTCCCAGTTGTAGATGAGGGATGTGGGCATGATGAGGAGCGTAGTGCCCGAGCCGTTTTCTTTTTCAGCCTGTAGCATGGACAGGGTTTGAACGGTCTTACCCAAACCCATGTCATCGGCCAGACATCCACCGAGTCTGTATTCGTTGAGGAAACGCAGCCAGTTGTAGCCCGCCTTTTGATAGGGACGAAGCTCGCCTGAAAAGCCTTGCGGCGGCGGGTAATTTTTTATGCCGCTAAACGAATTGAGCGAACGCAACTTTTCGCTGAGATGGACCTTGGCCAGGTTGCCTTCTTCCAACTCCTTCACCAGGTTGAGGTGATGTTTGCGCAGCACGGGTTTCTCATTGTCACCATCCGTCTCGCTCAAGGCGAAGAGGTCGGCATATTTGGTGAGCCATGCTTCGGGTATAATGGCGATCTCACCGTTGGGTAATTTGAATTCCACTTTTTTGCGAAGGATCAGCTTTCGCAAATCCTTGAACGGAATTTCGAATTCACCGAAACGGATCTTGGCATGAATATCGAACCAGTCGATGTTCTCCTTCACCTCCACTTCGATCACGGCTTTTCCTACAAAATACTTTTTGTCGCGGCTCTCCGGTTGGCTCACTTCAAAACCCAGGTTGAGCAGGTTCACACGGTTCTCGTTCAACCACGAGAAAGCTTCCGACTTGGGTATGGCCACGCGAAATCCTTTCATGGGCAATCCCAACTTTTGCAGGGTGTGCAAAAAGTTCTTCTCGTCGTCGTTGCGGCGCGACACGCGATGGAACACGTAGCCTTCGCCTTGCTTTTCCAAGGTTACGCTGACCGGTCCCAGGTGGTCGCCGCGGAAACGATGCTTGCCGTATTTAAACGAAAGGTCAAAAACAATTTTGCCGGCCTCGTCGGTAGCCGCCTCCTCAGCGGGACGGCGGTCTTCGAAAAGCGATGGAGCCGACGTGGTTTGTGCCGAGTGAAGCTCCGAGAGCGTCAGCACAGGGTGTGGATCGTAGGTGCTTTTATTGATCTCAAAACCGCTGGCCTCCACGTCGTCGAACGAGGCAATGAGGGGCGCGACAAAACGGTTGTAGTACGTTTCTTCTACGTTCTTCGGGATGACCACATATTTCTTGGTAAAAAACGGGATCAGTTTTTTGCCGTCGACGTGCTTTTCAAAACCGTGGAGGCGGCCGTTCAATACCATCCAGGCCGGGCTCTTACAGATGAGGTAGGCCGATGGGTTGGGGAGGTCCAGTTTCTTCCCCTGGTAGAATATGGTGGGGTAGTAGTTCGTGTGATCGTCCGTTCGCATAAAATGGAACTGGATGGTGGCGCGCTTGTCGAGCACTTCTATTTTGCGCCAGGTGGGCTCGCCGTCGTTGCCCATTTCGAAAAGCACTTTGCCTTTCATTTTCTCCAGGATCTTGGCCCGGCGTTTCTCCATGTAGTCTTCGATCTGCTCTTGCAGCATTTCGTTGCCCTTCACTTTGTCGTAGGTCTTGGAAAAGAACTCTTCCGGTTTCATGAACTTGGCGGAAAATTTCTTTACGATCGATTCCTGCGTCATGGAGTCCATGAGTTCGATCAGCTCGAAGTCGCGGTCATCGAGACCTTTCGAAAATTCGCGGGCGTTTTTGGAGGAAATGTTCTGGTGCTGATACGTGAGCTTCCCTTTTTCGTCGAGATGGACAATGTAGGATTCAAACACGAATCCCAGGTATTCGTGTTGATACAACGAATATATAATTTGAAAAGGTTGTGAAGCAGACACTTTCATCTCGAAACCTGCATTTTGATGAAAACGGAATCTGAAAATTAGGGATTATCCAGCAGAAAAAACTGCCTTTTTCGGGATATTTAGTACATGGATATTACAGGTTTTGAACGGAAGCAAACCGTGACGCGAGGGCAGCTGGTCGCGAAGAGATGGCCAAGGTGACCACGGCCATTATAGAAAACACGTAGAGGAAGTCGGAAAACAACATTTTTACAGGATAACCATCCACCACCGACGAATTCATACCCATCGAAACAAAGCCAAATTGTTGTTGCAACAATAGAATAAGGCCACCGAAAAAAAGACCTATCCCAGTGCCAATAGCGGCAATGAGCAAGCCTTCGGTAATGAAAATCCTTCTTAACAGGCGGTTATCGGCACCCAAGGCCGCCAGGATGGTGATGTCTCTCTTCTTGTCGATGGCCAACATCATGAGGCTGAAATAGATGTTGATGGAACCGATCACCAGCAACAGGATGGCCGCTACCGAGGCGAACAACTTTTCCAGCTTCAACACTCGGTACAGATCCTCGTGTTGCTCTTCGCCATTGAGCACATTAAAATCTTTTCCCAGCGCTAGCTGCAGAGCCCCTTCCACGTTTCGTATGTCGGCACCGGGATTCACTTTTATTTCCAGCGACGTCCGCTTGTTGTTGTAGTTGAGCAATTGCTGGGCAAAATCCAGCGGGACGATCACATAGTTTTCGTCGAAGGTTTGAATGATGGAGAAGACGCCGGCGGGTTGAATGTTTTTTTGCGTATACATTTTCGACGGGTCGAAACTTCCGCTCTTCACACTTTTCACATAATACAATTGCAACGCATAAAAATCCTGGTCAACGGCAATGGATAAGGTGCTCCGCACACCATAACCCACCAGGGCACGCGGCTTGCCATTCTTCTTTAACACCAGGTCGCCTTCGACAATGCTTTCGGCGGGTATGCGGTCCTGCTGCATAAAGTTGTCGCTCACGCCTTTCACCATCACCACTTGCGTGGCATCGTTGTAGCGGGCGTAGGCATAGTCCTCGATCACTTCCGTCACGAGCTTGACGCCTGGAACGCTTTTTACTTTTTTCAACAGGACGTCGTTCACCTCAAACGATTTTCCCACGCTGGCTTCTATTTTGATCTCGGGGTCGAAGGAGTTGTTGATGGCATGCAGCAAATCGCCAAGGCCGTTGAAGATGGAGAGCACGATGATGATGGCCGCCGAAAGGATGGCCACAGCAACCATGGAGATGATGGAGATCACGTTGATGAAATTCTTCTTCCGCTTCGAAAGCAAATAGCGCCGGGCAATGAAGTAGGGGACGTTCAACGTTTTGAGGATTGGTTAGCTTTTTTGTTCCGGCGGGATGTGGAGGTTCTTGATCAGGTCATCCATGCGGGTTGCATTTTCCTCCACTTCGTCTTTGAAGAAGATCAATTCGGGCACAATGCGCACTTGCTTGCCGATCTTGTCGCCCAAGGCCTTGCGGATCTCGCTTTTGTGTTTGTTTATCTTCTCCAGTGTTTTCTCTTTGTCCTTCGCCAGCAACATGCTGATGTAGATCTTGGCCACGCTCAGGTCGGGATTCATGCGTACGTCGGCAATGCTGATAAAGGCGTTGTCGAGGATGCCCCGTTTATCGCGCTGAAAGATATCGCTCAATTCCTTCTGGATCAGCTTCGCGTATTTTTGTTGTCGGGTCGTGCCACTCATAGGGACAAATATCTCGCATCCCCCAACAATTAGCAATGAACCATTGGCAATTATAAAAACCTTGGTCTATTTTGTGCACTTAACACGTCGCCTTGTTACAATATTTCCGCATCAACGACCCTTACCGCCTCCTGGGCGTGCTGGTGATCATGCTTCTGATCGGCCTGCCTTTGCTTATCGACTCACCCGGCATGACCTATCCTGAGTTGAAAAACCTGGTGGTGGGGGAAAAAGTCCACAACGGAAGTGCGCTCTATACCGAGCTGGTAGATTCGGGCGGACCGCTGGCCGGTTGGTTCAATGGCTTATTGGATATGGTTTTTGGCCGGTCGCTATTGGCCCGGCACATCCTGGCATTTATCGTCATCTTCTTCCAGGCGTCATACCTGGGCATCGTTTTCGCGAACAAGAAAGCGTTTTCCGAGAACACCTACATCCCATCCCTGCTCTTCGCCATCTTTTCGTTCTTTTCCTTCGACACACTTTCGCTGACTCCCGAGCTGCTTGGATCGGGGTTTCTGCTGTTGGCCCTGAGCAACTTGTTTACGGAGATCGAATTCCGCGCGCAACGAAACGAAACGATCTTTAACCTGGGACTGTATATCGGGCTAGCATCTCTCTTCTCGTTCTCCTACAGCGTTTACTTGATCGGTGCATTGATTGTCCTGATCATCTTCACCCGCCACACCTCGCGCAAATATGTGCTGCTCGTGGTAGGATTCTTCATTCCCCATTTTTTCCTGATGACGGTCTACTATTTGAAGGAGGGTCTCTCGGAGTTGTGGCAATACTATTACTTGCCAAACCTCGGCTTTCACGCCACCAACTACGTATCCTCGGGCAGTCTCTGGTTTCTTTCCGCTGTGCCGTTATTCTTTCTGGTCGTCTCTCTGGTCATGCTCAATCGCGATGCACGGTTCACAAAATATCAGTCCCAACTGGTGCAAAGCATGTTTCTCTGGATGATCTTTTCCATCCTCCAGGTTTTCTATTCCAAAGACTGGCGCCCGCAAAGCTTCATCACGCTCATTCCCAGCCTGAGCTTTTTCATCGCCCAGTTTTTGTTGCTGATCCGCCGCAGAAAGTTTGCGGAAATAAACACATGGGTTATGCTGGTAAGCGTGGTCTCGATCTGCTACCTGGCACGTTACGATAACATCGGCAGCGTGAATTACACACGTCTTTTTGTGCCCGATCCTCCCGCGCTACCCCAGGCCACGCGTGTGCTGGTTTTGGATGACGACTGGAGTGTCTACAAACAACATCCGCTCGGCTCGGCGTTCTTCAACTGGACACTCAGCAAAGACATTTTTGCCCATGCTGAATATTACGACAACGTGATCCAGGTATACGAGGGCATAAAGTCAGACCCGCCGTCGGTCATCCGCGACAAAAACAATTTGTTCGGTCCCTTCCTGGAAAGGATCCCCGAGTTCAAGAAAATGTACGTGAGAAAGGGCGAGTACTACACCACGGTCAGCAACTGATCTTACTAACTCTCCGGGCGTGGCGGCCACCTTCGAAGGCCGTGGTCAGGAAAATGCCGGTGATCTTCTCCGCCGTATCCATAGACACGAAGCGAGCCGGAATACACACCACGTTTGCATCGTTGTGCTGGCGCGACAGGGCGGCGAGTTCTTCGGCCCAGCAAATGGCCGCACGGATGCCCTGGTGCTTGTTGGCCGTGATGGCCACACCATTGGCGCTGCCACAAACCAACACACCAAAGTCGCATGCTTTGCTCTCTACGGCTTCGGCCACAGGGTGGGCAAAGTCGGCGTAGTCGGCCGCTTCAGCGCTGTGGGTGCCGAAATCTTTCAGGCTGTAGCCGTTCTTCTCCAGCCATTTTTTCAGGGCTTCCTTATATTCAAATCCGGCGTGGTCGCTGCCTATGGCTATGGTCATGATGCAGAGGATTGTTCGCGGAGTAATTCTTCGGCTTCATCTTTTGCTTTCTGACGTGCAACAATGGCCGAAATGACAATACTGATCTCAAAAAGAATGTAGAGCGGGATCGTGATCATGATCTGGCTCAGCGGATCGGGAGGCGTCACGATTGCGGCAATGATCAGGATCACCACTACGGAGTGCTTCCTGTACTTGCGCAGAAATTGCGGCGTAACAATGCCCATCTTGGACAAAAAGAAGATCACCACCGGCAACTGGAACAACAAGCCGGATCCTAACACCAACAACACCACGGTCGAAACATACGACGTGATATCGAACTCGTTCACGATCATGTCGCTGATGCTATAGTTCGCCAGGAAGTAGACCATCCAGGGAGCAATGATAAAATAGCCGAAGAGCACGCCGGAGAAAAACAAAATTGAAACGGCCGCCACCGCACCCCGCGAATACCGGCGCTCCTTCACTTGCAGACCTGGCTTGATAAAACGCCAGATCTCCCAAACAACATAGGGAAAAGCAATGACCAACCCGATGATGAACGACGCCATGATGTGCATGGTGAACTGCCCGGTCATGAAACGGCTTTGCACTTTGAAGGGAATTTCCTTCACGCAGAGCGCTTCGTGGCCAATGAGATCGCCCAACTTGCAAAGCCACTTGAACGTGGCAAAGTCAACGCGGGCGGGCGCAAACACGATGTTCTGAAATATCCACGGCGCCAAAACAAATGCCACGATGGTGAAGATCACCACGGCAATCAACGATCGGATAACGTGCCAACGCAACTCTTCGAGATGGTCCAGAAAACTCATCTCTTTTTCTCCACCATTCGACTCTTCTTGATCCAGCGGCATGATTCAGGTTTGTTAAATTCTTGTTTGGCGTTTGTTATCGTGGGGGATTTAGAGGGATTTTATTAGTACAAGGGGAATTTTTCCATGAAGCGGTTCACTTTGCGTTTCACCGCTTTCAGGTGTTTGGTGTCTTCCGGTTTTTGAAGGGCCTCGTCGATCAGGTCTACCACTTTCTGGACATCCTTTTCTTTCAGACCGCGTGTGGTAATGGCCGGTGTGCCGATGCGCATACCCGAAGTGATCATGGGCGATTGCGTATCGAACGGCACCATGTTCTTGTTGATGGTGATGTCGGCCTGGATAAGGCCTTCCTCGGCCTGCTTGCCGGTAAGTTTTTTCGAACGAAGATCGATCAGCATCAGGTGATTGTCGGTGCCACCGGAAATGATCTTGTATCCCTTGTCCAGGAATGACTGCGCCATAACCTTCGCATTTTTCGATACCTGGAGAATATACTCCATGTAGTCGTCCGACAGGGCTTCGAGGAACGATACGGCCTTCGCGGCAATAACGTGTTCCAGGGGCCCGCCTTGTGTTCCGGGGAACACGCCGGAGTCGAGCACTGACGTTATTTTTCTCAGCTCGCCTTTCGGTGTCTTCAGTCCCCAGGGGTTGTCAAAGTTTTTACCCACCAGGATCATCCCGCCGCGGGGACCTCGAAGGGTCTTGTGCGTAGTGGTGGTCACGATATGGCAATGTTCCATGGGGTCGTTCAGCAGTCCGCGGGCAATAAGACCGGCAGGGTGCGACACGTCTGCCAACAATAGGGCGCCCACACTGTCGGCAGCCTCTCTCAGCTTTTTATAATCCCAATCGCGGCTATAGGCGGAAGCACCGCAGATGATCATTTTGGGCTTCTCGCGTTGCGCGGTTTCAATCACTTTGTCGAAGTCGATAAGGCCGGTGGCTTGCTCAACGCCATAGAAGGACGGCTGATACAATTTTCCGGAGAAGTTCACGGGCGAACCGTGGGTAAGGTGACCGCCGTGCGACAGATCAAAACCCAGAATTTTATCGCCGGGCTTGAGACACGCCAACATGACGGCGGCATTGGCCTGCGCACCGGAGTGCGGCTGGACGTTGGCCCATTCGGCACCGAAAAGCTCCTTGGCGCGGTCGATGGCCAATTGTTCTACCTCGTCCACCACTTCGCAGCCGCCATAATAGCGCTTGCCCGGGAGGCCTTCGGCATATTTGTTGGTCAGCACCGAACCCTGTGCCTTCATCACCTGCTGCGAGGTGAAGTTCTCGGAGGCAATCAGTTCAATTCCGGCTTCCTGACGCTGTTTTTCTTTCTCAATGAGGTCGAAAATGGCTTTGTCGCGTTTCATGTTGTGGATGGGGTGTTTTTAAAAGAAGCGTCAAAAATAGTCTAGCCAACCGAGAACACAAATTTTTGTTTGCGGGTTGTTTGCAGGCTTTTTTTAGAGGAGAAATATCCGTTAAAAAAAGGGGCTGGGGCACCCATTTTGTCACTATTATACGGCATCGCCGCTTATCAAATTTAAGTGTCGGATGGTCACCACGACCCACTGCTACCGCCGCCGCCAAAGCTGCCACCACCGCCAGAAAAGCCTCCGCTGCTGCTGCCCGAAGACCAGCCGCTGCTGGACGACGAACCACTGGACCATCCCGAACCAGACGACCAGCCACCACCTCCACTAACCCCTCCACCTTTACCTCCTTTTCCGATCTTGTTGCCTGCTTTCTTTCCCCACGATGACCGGGGTAAGATGAACCGGAGGATGGGGAAACCCACCAGGTAGCAAACCAGGATCACCAGCCCGGCCGTTACCCCGTAGATGGCCATCGGGAAAATGGCGTAAAAGGGAATGAGGAACAGGTATAAGAACCACCCCATCTTGTCGGGAATAAGTACGCCGAGACCGGTAAACACCCCCAGGATGCCAAAAATAAAAAGCCCCAGAACAACTTTCTCCACCCAACCCAGCTCCTCACTGTTGTCCTCACCACCATCAGCCGTGTATTCTCCGCCAATGGCAGCAACGATGGCATTGACGGCCTCCTTTATGCCCGTGTCATAATCGTCTTTCCGAAAATTGGGCGCCAGTTCGTTACGGATGATGCGCGAGCTCACGGCATCCGTCAACGTGCCCTCCACGCCGTGGCCGGTCTCGATACGCATCTTGTGATCTTGAACGGCAACCAGCAACAAAACACCATTGTCCTTCCCTTTCTGACCCAACTTCCACTTCTCGGCTACCTTCATCGAATACTCTTCGATCGCCTCGCCATCAAGGGACGAAAGGATGAGGATGGCGATCTGGTTAGAGGTGGAATCTTCGTATTGTTTGAGTTGCTGTTCGAGCGCATCTTCCGTTTCCTGCGAGAGCACATCGGCATCGTCGTGAACATGAAGACCCCATAACTCCGGCACGGCCTTTTGCGCTGATGCCGGGACGTCGATCAACAGCAACAGCAGAAGGAAAGCAAACATACCTGACAGATTCCTGCAACCGGGGATCATCCCATGAAAATGGACCATATTCATTTTTCTACCGTTCTGTTATTTTTTACCAGGAATCGCTGGAACCACCGCCACCGAATCCACCGCCACCACCAAAATCAGCGCCGCCGCCAGAGCCACCACCCCAGCCGCCGCCTCCACCAAAGCCACCGCCACCAATCCAGCCACCGGTCGACCAATAGCCGCCACGTCGGCCTCCGCCACCGCCTCGTCGCGATGCAAAAAGAATGACCAAAATGATAATAATGATGGTGACCCATGGCGACGAGCGCCGCGAGACTTTTCTGCGGGGAGGGGTGTCGTTCTTGTATTCACCTTTAATGGTTTGAATGATCGCACGCGCGCCGGCGTAAACGCCTTCGTCATATTTCTCCTGACGGAAATAGGGTGCTACTTCGTTCCGGTTTATCCGGCTCGACATGGCATCCGTGAGCACGCCTTCCAGGCCATAACCGGTCTCGATGCGCAACCGGCGATCTTGTATAGCAATGAGAAACAAGACACCATTGCTTTTGGTCTTCTGACCGACGCCCCACTTCTCGGCTACACGCAGCGAGTAGTCCTCGATCGCCTCCCCCTGCAGCGAAGGAATGATGAGCACGGCGATCTGGTTGCTCGTGCTGTCGCGCTCCGCTTTGAGCATGGCTTCGATTTGTGCTTTTCCGGAGGGCGTGAGAATGTTGGCTTCATCGTGTACCCATACGCCTCCGTGTTCAGGAATGCTCAGTTGGGCAAACACCGTAGCCGGCAGCAGGAGCAAAAGAAAAAAGTACAGGGATTTCATGCAAGGGTGGCAGGTGGGTTGTTTCATCGATAAGCGTGGCGACGGGAGGGTGTTCATCAATCTATTCTCAGGTCGTCGCTCAATTCATTCACATCGTCGTCGGCTTTATGAAATCCTTTTTCCAACAAAATTTCGCCACATCGTTTTATACCGGCCTCAAGGCCCTCCACAATTTTGCCATCGCGTATTTGGCCCACGAGGTCGGCCACGATTTTGTCCCATTGTTTTTGCTCCACCACTTTGCTGATGCCCCGGTCGGCCATCACAATCACTTCGTGTTCAAAAAAAGAAATGAAGATCATGATGCCCGTGCGGTGTTTCGTGTTGAAAACTTCTTCTTCCAGGAAGGCTGTCTCGGCCCGTTGCCGTGTCACCTGGTCAAGTTGCACCTGGCCCACGAGCTGCCGCTTCAGTCCTTCCACAAAATTGGGCAGCAAGCCGCCCACCAGGCCTCCGAGGATGACCACGAAGAAAATGAAAACCGGGTCGTAAAAAAGCGTGTTGCTATAATCGGAAATGATGTAACGATCCAAAATGATCATCAGGATGAACGCCAGCGACCCGCCCACGATGGCGGCTTTGTAGTTGGCCGTCATATATTGCCCGCTGCGCTCTACGATGACCGGCACGATCTCACCGGAGATGCTGTTCTCCGCATCTTTCACTGCCGTTTTTATGCGTTGCAGATCCTGATCGGAAAATCGTTCTTTAATTTTCATAACGCTACAGTTATTGGTTTTCTCCGGAATATCCGGTGGGCTCCTGGTTTATTTTTTGACGGGTGAAGATAGCCCTTAAAATTCAGGGACGAACTTCCATCCTGTTTTATTCTATTTCAGTGCTTTGAGATACAGCTGAATGGTATTCTCCAATCCATAGTAAAGGGCATCGCAAATGAGCGCGTGCCCGATCGAAACCTCATCCAGCGATGGAATGCTTTGGGCCAGGAAGCGGAGGTTTTCCAGGTCCAGGTCGTGGCCGGCGTTGAGACCCAGACCGGCTTCTTTGGCCACGCGCGCACTTTCAACATAGGGTTTGATCGCGATGTCGCGGTTCACCTTATATTCATGCGCATAGGGTTCGGTGTACAGCTCCACGCGATGGGCGCCAAGCCGGGCTGCCCCCTCTACCATGCGCGGCTGAGGGTCGACAAAAACAGACACGCGCACACCGTGAGATTTGATTTCGGCGATGATGTCTTTTAATAAGGCGGCGTGTTTCAGCGTGTCCCATCCGGCGTTGGAAGTGATGGCATCAGGAGCATCGGGCACGAGCGTGGCTTGCCCCGGTTTCACCTCGCGGATGATCTTCATATAACGCGCGTCCGGATAGCCTTCGATGTTGAACTCGGTGGTCACCTTGTCTTTCAATGCCATCACGTCGGCATAGCGGATGTGGCGCTCGTCGGGCCGGGGATGTACGGTGATGCCCTCGGCGCCAAACCGTTCACAGTCAAGCGCCGTTTTTACGACATCGGGATTATTTCCCCCCCGTGCATTCCGGAGTGTGGCAATTTTATTAATATTGACGCTGAGTCTGGTCATATTGTATTTACGCAAAGCACAAATATATTTCCGGTTGAACGAACCCGTTATCGTTTCGGTCTAAAATCGTTCGAAATTAAACATTAACAAAAAGATAATGTATGAGTCTGAAGCAACAAATTGACAACGATATTAAAAAGGCCATGTTGGCCAAGCAGAAAGAAGAACTGGAGGCGCTGCGCAGCATCAAATCCATGATCTTGCTGGCAGAAACTGACAAAAGCGCTTCAGGTGAAATTTCGGGCGATGCCGAAAATAAGATCCTCATGAAAGCCGCCAAGCAACGCAAAGAGTCGGCCGACATTTTTCAGCAACAAAATCGGCAGGATCTTGCCGAAAAGGAGTTGTTCCAGTTGGAAGTGATCAGTCGTTATCTGCCCAAGCAACTGTCCGAGGAAGAGATTGCCTCCAAAGTAAAGGAAATCATCGCCCAGGTGGGCGCAAAAGGTCCGCAAGACATGGGCAAAGTCATGGGCGCCGCCACCAAAGCGCTGTCGGGCCAGGCCGATGGCAAAGTCATCTCTGAACTTGTAAAAAGACTTCTGACCGCGTGAGTATTATTGACATTGCCCTCCTCATTTTCATAGCGCTTGGCGCCTACGGCGGATATAAGGACGGGTTTGTAGTGGAGATCTTCTCGCTGATCGGCATCGTGCTGGGCGTACTGGGTGGATTTAAGCTCATGGGATGGGCCATGGTCAGGTTGGCCGACCGTTTCAACATAGACGAAAAAGTGTTGCCCTACGTCGCTTTCGGAGTGGTGTTCATCGCCATCGTGGTGGCCGTTAGCCTCACGGCCAGGCTCATCAAGGCATCGTTCAACAAAACATTGTTGGGTGCCGCCGATCAGGCTGCAGGTGCCGTGCTGGGGATAATGAAGACAACTTTTATGCTCAGTATTATGTTGTGGATCGTCGATTCACTGGAAATAAAGTTGCCAGAGCGATGGACCGACCACTCCTGGGTATATCCTGTTGTGGCGGGCGTGGCTCCAAAAATTACCCACTGGATCGGTGGAATTTTGCCCTTTTTCAAAGATGTGTTTTAGCACGTTTCGGCCCGGGGGTAAAAACTTTTCTTTCTCATTATTTTTTTTCCTTACTTATCGCCGATAAAGAAGATCATGGCCATTTTAGTCAAAGAAGAAAACGGAATCCGGTACGTAGAAGAAGGCGAAGGACCCGTCCTGTTGTTGCTGCACGGCTTGTTTGGTGCGCTGAGCAACTGGGAAGGCGTGGTCAACCGTTTTTCAAAAAATTTCCGTGTGCTCATTCCCATGCTTCCCATCTACGAAATGCCCATACGCGAAGCGGGGTTGGACGGCTTACGAAAGTTCGTGGAGGATTTTGTTGCGCTAAAAAAATTGAACGACATGATCATCATGGGCAACAGCCTGGGCGGTCACATCGCTTTGATCTATACACTGAACAATTCCGACAAGGTGAAAAAGCTCATCCTCACCGGTAGCTCGGGGCTCTTTGAAGATTCCATGGGAGGCTCTTACCCCAAGCGCGGCAATTACCAGTACATTAAGGAGCGGGTGTCTTATACTTTCTACGATCCGGAAGTTGCGACGAAAGAACTGATCGACGAAGTCTTTGAGATCACCAACAGCATTCCCAAATGTTTGCGCATTGTGGCCATTGCCAAGTCCGCACAGCGAAATAACATGGCCGACGAAATTCCCAATATAAAAATACCTACTTTGCTGGTGTGGGGACTGAATGATACCATAACTCCCCCTATGGTAGCCCATGAATTTAATCGGCTTATTCCCAATTCGGACCTTAAGTTCATCGACAAATGTTGTCATGCACCCATGATGGAGCATCCAGAGACGTTTAATGAGCTGGTGGCAGACTTTTTGATAACATAAAACCAAATCCAATCGCACCACCAAAAGCGTACGTATAACAACCTTATGATTGCCGAAGATCTTATCAACCACATGATCCCTCCCCTCAAAGGATCCGATGACGCCCACAAGGCGATCGTGTGGATGGAAGAATTTCGTTGCAATTTTCTTCCCGTCGTCGAGGAGAGCAAGCTGCTGGGCTTCATCTCGGAAGAGATCATCCTGGAGGCCAACGACATCGACAAACGGGTAAAGGATTTCAACCTCGTAGGGCAAAACTGCTTTGTTCACCTCGACACGCATTTTTACGACATCCTCAAAGTAGCCGCCGATAACAAATTGCAGGTCGTGGCCGTGCTCAACGAAGAGCAAAGCTATACCGGCCTCATCACCGTGCAGGATACCCTCACCTCATTTGCCCAAACCGCCGCCGTGCAACTCCCGGGTGGCATTTTGGTGCTGTCGATGAATCACGTGGACTATTCCCTGGCCGAGATCAGCCGCCTGGTGGAGGAAAACCACGCCAAGATCCTCAGCAGCATCGTGAAGGAGGATCCCCTCGATCCCGGCAAGCTTCGTCTCACCCTCAAAATCAACCAGTTGGACTTGTCGCGCATCGTGGCCACCCTGGAACGGTTCGGCTATAAAGTCATTGGCCGCTACCACGAAACCAAGGCCCTGGGCGACGAGAAGGACCGCATCGATATGCTGCTCCGCTACCTGGATATTTAAAATCCACCTACACTTTTGCGCCTTCCACTGCCCTTCCTATCTTTAAACTAGATTCGGAAAAACCGGCTTAACCAACTTTAAAAAACCACGGGCTGCATGAGAGTTGCTGTGCATGGAAAGGATTTTAATCGTGCATCGGCACCCTTCATCGCGCAGATCTTCGAGGTTCTGAGCCGGTACAAGATCGACCTCTGTGTTTCCGAGAAATTCAGCGGCTACCTCGGCAAGGCCGGCATCAAAACCAAATTCAAAACTTACAGTTCGGCAAAGGATCTCAAAAACGTTCAGATCTTCCTCAGCATTGGGGGCGATGGCACGCTGCTGGAGTCCGTGACACACATCAGCCGGTTGGAAATTCCCATATTGGGTATCAATACGGGACGGCTGGGGTTTCTGGCCACCATCAGCAAAGAAGAAACAGAAAAATCGCTGCAGCATTTGTTCGACGGGGCCTACACGCTGGATCAACGCGCGCTCCTGAAGCTGGACACGGAAAAAGATATTTTCGGATCGCTCAATTTTGCTCTGAATGATTTCACGGTCGTGAAGAAAGATAGCTCGGCCATGATCACCATTCACACCTACATCGACGGTGAATTTCTGAACTCGTATTGGGCCGACGGCATCATCATCTCCACGCCAACAGGTTCCACCGGGTACTCCTTGAGTTGTGGAGGGCCGTTGATCTTTCCGCGCTCCGGAAACTTTGTCATCACACCCGTAAGCCCTCACAATTTGACCGTTCGTCCTATTGTTGTTTCCGACCAATCGGAAATCACCTTCGAGGTCGAGGGCAGAAGCAAACGTTTCCTGGTTTCACTGGATTCTCGAATGGCCCCGGTCGACCCCTCGGTGAGATTGAAAGTCACTAAAGCAGATTTTAAGGTCAACCTCATTCAGCTCGAGGGCACGCATTATTTTAAGACGCTGCGCCAGAAGTTGAATTGGGGGTTGGATATTCGGAATTGATTTTTTATTACCTTTGTAGTTCACTGATTGATAAATACTTATTCCTGACTCAATGAGAAAGCTTCTTTACGTAGTGCTGGCCGTTTTCATGATCTCAGTTGCCCATCAGGCAGAGGCTCAAATGAGCCGAAGAAATATAAAAAAGAACAACAAACGCATCTCCACCTTCCGGGGGCGCAAGGCCTGGTTCGCCAAAGAAAAAGTATATAACGCAATTGGTTTCTCCGTTAGCGCTTTGAATTACTACGGCGACTTGGCACCACGCCCCAGTCGTTTCAGCACCGATATTTCTTTTACTAAACCTGCCCTTGCACTGTCCTTCTCGCACCGCTTCGGTCCCCGGTATACGTTGACAGCCGCGTTCATGTATGGAACCCTCAAAGGCTCTGACGCCGAGTCGGCTGATAAGAACGACACGGGAAATGGCATTTTCCGCTATCAAAGAAATCTATCGTTCCGGAACCGGATAAAAGAGTTCTCGATCGTTGGAACCTTCGATCTGTTTCCCAACAACGCCACCTACATCAGCCGTGTGAAATGGACGCCCTATGCTTTTGTAGGCGTTGCCGTTTTCCTCCACAACCCCCAGGCACAGGCACCAGCCCTCGACCCTCAGGGCAATCCTCTGCCGGAAGCCGGAAAATGGGTTGACTTACAGCCTCTTGGCACCGAAGGACAATATGCGACCCTGCAAGAGGGCGACGCCAACTACGGTATCAAACCCTACAAAAAAATTCAACCCGCCATACCTTTTGGTATAGGCGCGCGTTTCAGACTAAACGAAGTGATGGATTTGGCCGCAGAGATTGGATTCCGCTATACATTCACGGATTACCTGGACGACGTCAGTAAGAACTACGTCGATCTTGGCGTGTTCCAGAACAACCAATTAGCCAAAGCCATGTCATACCGCTCGTCGGAAGTGGCCACACCCGGCACGACCTACGTGGGTCGCGACGGAGGAACATACACTGTAGTTTCCGGTTACGGTCAAGAATTTCCCGACAACGTGAGAGGCAATAAAAACAACCGCGACATCTATATGGTGACCACGGTGCGTGTGACCTACATCCTCGGCAAGAACTTTCACCGCGCTAAATTCAGATGATGCGTTCCCTCATAAAGAACCTCATTTGTCTATCGCTTTTCATCACGGCTTTCACGGTCGCACGTGCTCAGAGTGCAGAAGTCAATAGCGCCGAAGTAGGATTCGGCCTGGGCACATTCAACTACACCGGCGACCTGGTTCGCTTCTACAATTTCAAATACTCAAAACCCGCGGCCACCGTCCACTACAAATCCAACCTTAGCCGGGTGGTCAGCTTCCGTGTTACCATCACTGCCGGACAGCTGGGCGCCAGCGAAAAACCGATCGATGCTTTTGCGACCCAGCGGGATGCCTCGTTCAATATTTTTTTATTGGAAGCCGCCACAGGCGTGGAGTATCATTTCCTGAACTGGCGCGACCCCAAACGCTTCATCCGTTTCTCACCGTATTTATTTGGAGGTGTCGGCATTTTTAGCATGAGCGGCAACGCCACCAAAACCGCCAACTACAGCAACGTGCAGGCGGTCATTCCTTTTGGTGGGGGCATCAAATACGTATACAATCCCAAGTGGTATTTTTCGCTGGAGTTTGGCGTTCGCAAAACCTTCACCGACTACCTGGATAACATCTCTGACGGCGACCCACGCTATAAAAATTATCAGTACGGCAACCCCAACGACAACGACAATTACTACTTCCTGGGGGTGAGCATCACGCGCACATTCTACTCCATACCCTGTCCCTCCAATCCTTACAAGTAAAAATTCCCATTTCGTCTACACTCGGCTCCTCAATCCATTAATAACCAATATCTTTTATTAATTTTGAACCCCTGTGGCTTCATATAAGGAACATATCGACTTTAATAATATGCCCCAACACGTGGCGGTTATTATGGATGGCAATGGCCGGTGGGCCAAGAAGAAGGGAGCCATGCGCATTTTTGGCCACCGCAACGCCGTTCAGGCCGTTCGCGATGTGACCGAGGGCTGTGGGGAGCTGGGGATCAAGTATCTTACCCTGTACGCCTTTTCCACCGAAAACTGGAATCGCCCAAAGGCGGAGATCGACGGCCTCATGGAGCTGTTGGTGAACACCCTGAAACAGGAGATCAAGACCCTTTCCGAAAACCAGGTACGCCTGGTCACCATTGGCGAAACTTCTCATTTGCCGGGCGACTGTCAGGCCAACCTTCAGTGGGCAATCGACCAAACAAAAAATAATAGTGGCCTTACGCTCATCCTGGCCCTCAGCTATAGTGGCCGGTGGGAGATCATGAAGGCCGTAAAAGCCCTGGCCAAGGACGTTTCCGAGGGAAAAGTGGCACCCGATGCCATAAATGAAGCCGTATTTGAAAACTATTTGCAGACTTCCGGCATCCCTGATCCGGAGTTGCTCATCCGCACCAGCGGCGAGATGCGCGTCAGCAATTTTTTGCTGTGGCAAATTGCCTATACGGAACTCTATATCACACCCACACTCTGGCCAGACTTTCGAAAAGAGCACTTGTACGAAGCCATCTGGGCCTATCAACAACGTGAACGTAGATTCGGAAAGACAAGTGAACAATTGAACCCTGTAAGTTGATGAAGCGAGTTTTATTCCTGATTATTCTTTTAAGTGTTGCTGCTGACGGCTGGGCTCAATTCAGGGGAAGGCGTTCGGGAACGGCTTCAAATGTCACCGGAGATTTGAATTATGCCAACCCGGCCGAATATATCATTGGAGGAATTGAAGTGACGGGATTGAACGTGCTGGATAAAAACGCCATGGTCTCCCTGACGGGTTTAAAAGTCGGCGACAAAATAAAAATCCCTGGCGACGCCATTTCCAGCGCCATCCGCAGTTTGTGGAAACACGGCCTGGTGGGCGACGTAACCATAAAAGTAGACCGCATTGAAGGCCAAACGGTCTTTCTGAACATCGCTCTCTCCGAACGCCCGCGCCTGACCGGATTCTATTTTACCGGCATCTCCAAATCACAGGAAAGTGGTCTGAAAGACGATTTGAAGCTTATCCGCGGTAAGATCGTGACCGAGACTATGATCCGGAACACGGAAACCGGTGTAAAAAAATACTTTGTCAAGAAGGGATTTCTCAACGCGGTGGTGAAGATCACGCAGCAGCGCGATACGCTGAACCGCGATGGTATCAAACTCAAAATTGCCATCAATCCAAAGTCGAAAGTCAAGATCAATCACATCTCCTTTGTGGGCAACGAAGCCATGTCAGATGCTGTGTTGAAAAAGAAGCTAAAGAAAACACACGAGCGCCCGCGCTTTGCTTTGCACCGGACCATTCTCAATAGCGTGGTGAACCTTAAGCCGAAGGAGTTTATCGACTCCAGCTATAAAGTGAGCCCGAAACAGCTCAAAGAATTTCTCGCCCAGAATGTCAAGCTCAACATCTTTGCCGGATCAAAATTCATCAAGACCGACTACGAGGAGGATAAAAAGAAACTGCTTGCCTTCTATAACACCAAGGGCTATCGCGATGCTGAAATTGTTTCCGACTCGATCTACGCCCACAGCGAAAACACCATCAACATCGACTTTGTGATCTCGGAAGGACCGAAGTACTATTTCCGCAACATCACCTGGACCGGTAACTACATCTACACCGACAAACAATTGGCCGCCGTGTTGGGCATCAATAAAGGCGATGTGTTCAATCGTGAGTCGATCGACAAAAAATTACAATTCAATCCGAAAGGACTTGACATCAGTGGGCTTTACATGGATGACGGCTATTTGTTCTTCCAGATCCACGCCGTGGAAGTGGCCGTGGCCGGCGACTCGATCGACATCGAGATGCGCATCAACGAAGGCGAGCAAGCCACCATCAATGAAGTGACCATCACCGGCAACCAACGCACCAGCGACCACGTGATCCGCCGGGAGTTGAGCACCGTGCCCGGACAAAAATTCCGCCGCTCCGACATCATCCGTACACAACAACGCCTTGGACAATTGGGCTACTTCGCTCCCGACAAGATCGGTCAGAACCTCGTGCCCAACCCCGCCAAAGGAACGGTGGATGTTGAATGGCAAGTGGAAGAACAGTCCAACGACCAGGTGGAATTGTCTGGTGGTTGGGGAGGTTATTATGGCTTTGTGGGAACCTTGGGTTTAACGTTCAACAACTTCTCGTTGCGCAATATCCCGCACTTCAAAAACTGGAAGCCTCTGCCCGTGGGCGACGGTCAGCGTTTGTCGCTCCGTATGCAAGCCAACGGCCGGTCCTTCCAGAGCTACAGCTTCTCGTTCACAGAGCCCTGGCTGGGCGGACGCAAACCTCACTCACTTAGCGTGAGCTATGTGCGATCCTTGTCTCGCTATGCCGGCGCGGGTGCGACCAGCTACAACGACCTGAACTCTGGAATAAAAGCCGACAACATTTCCGTAGGCTTGGGACGCATGTTGGAATGGCCCGACAACTATTTCACGCTCACCAACTCGCTGTCGTATGCGGTGTATTCCCTGAAAAATATCAACTACGGCCTGGGATGTACGACTTGTAAATCCTATGCGTTGACGTTCAACACCACCATTTCACGCAACAGCATCGACAACCAGATGTATCCTTCGTCCGGCTCATCGGTTTCGCTGAGCCTTACGCTGACCCCTCCGTATTCGGCCTTCAATGGTCTTGACTACACTACCGCCACGGCCGAGCAAAAGAATAAATGGCAGGAATATCACAAATGGATGTTCGATGCAAAGTATTATCTTCCCCTCGACAGCAAGAAAAAGCTGGTGTTGGAAGCCAAAGCACACTTCGGCTTCCTCGGCGCCTATAATAAAGCCAAAACCGGCATCGGACCTTTCGAGCGCTTTGTGCTCGGCGGCAGCGGTTTGGCAGGGGGCTTCAACTCCTTTGTTTTGGGCAAGGAAATCATCGGTTTGCGAGGCTACCAGGACAATCAGATCACGCCACCTACGTATGCTGTGGGTAACAGCACCTCGCAACAAGGCGGCGTGGTTTACGAAAAACTGGGCTTGGAATTGCGCTATCCCGTCACTACGGGGAACGCTGCAACGATCTACGGCTTAGTTTTCACGGAGGCCGGAAACAACTGGGGTACTTATGAGAACTTTAATCCGTTTAGTATGTATAAATCGGCCGGCTTTGGGGCCAGGATCTTTATGCCTGCGTTTGGATTGATTGGTTTGAACTGGGCATATGGATTTGATCCTGTTCCGTTGGGAAGCAGAGGGCCGGTCAGTGGATCGCAATTCCACTTCACCATCGGTCAGCAAATCAGATAGTTATGCGCTTTTATATAATTACGATTTTTTTTCTCATTTTCGGCCTGAATTTTGGCTGTGCTCAGAGGTTCGGCTACATTGACACAGACTTCATCCTGAATAAAATGCCCGAATACAAAAAGGCGCAGGAAGAGATCAATCAGCTGTCGCAGGCCTGGGAAAAGGAAATCCAGGAGATGAGCAAGAAACGGGACGAGATGTACAGCGCGTTCCAGGCCGAACAAGTGCTGCTGACCGAAACCATGAAAAAGGAACGGACAGAGGCCCTTCAGAAAAAGGAAACCGAGCTGAAAGAATACCAGAAAAAGGTCTTCGGTTTTGGCGGGTTATTTTTCCTGAAAAAACAGGAGTTAATCAAGCCCATTCAGGACAAAGTGTGGGATGCTGTCGATAAGGTTTGCAAGGAAAACAGCCTTGCCATCATGTTCGACAAAGCCGGTGAGCTGGTGATGATTTACACCGATCCCCGCTATGATTACACCGATTTTGTACTAGACCAATTGGGCCTTGGAGACCCAAATGATAAGATTAAAAACTAAATTGAATTACTGTAATGAGAAAACTCGTTTTATTCGTGGCCTTGGCACTAGCAGCCTTTGTATCCCATGCACAGGCACCAGCGACAACTACCACCACCAAAGTAGGCTATGCGGATGTTGACTATATCTTCAGCCAGATGCCGGAAGCAAAACAAATTGATTCCGATCTTAAATCGCTTCAAACTCAATTGAAAAACCAGGTTGATACCAAATACCAGGAATTTCAGAAAAAGCTTGCCGACTACCAGGCCAATCTCAATACGATGATCGATGCCGTTCGTGCCAACACGGAACGCGAGCTTCAACAAATGCAGCAAAACATTGAAAAACTGCAACAGGATTCGCAAACCACCCTCCAGGCAAAACAAACCGCATTGATGGACCCCGTCTACAAAAAAGTGGGCAAGGGCATTGAAGATGTGGCCAAGGAAAATGGCTATACCTTCATCCTTAACCAGCAAATCGGTGGCCTCGACGTGATCTTATATGGCGACGAGAAAATGGACATTTCTGACCTGGTGTTGAAAAAATTGGGTGTAACACCCAAACCGGCCGGTACACCTGCTACCACCCCGGTAAAACCCAAATAAAGATTACACGGCTTTTATAATCAATAACCCTCCCGGATAAATCCCGGGAGGGTTTTTTATTTTTGATAGATGATCAGACCACCTTTTCTTTCGACAGGAGACACCGTAGCACTGGCCGCCACCGGGAGAAAAGTTTCCTCAGCCCAAATGCAAAAGGCCATGGAAGTACTCTCGTCCTGGGGATTGAATGTCCTGCAAACGCCTCACCTTTTCAATGAAGCGCATGGTTACCTGGCCGGCAACGATGAAACGCGGCTGCGCGATTTCCAACAGATGCTGGACGACAAAAACGTTCACGCCATTTTTTGCGCCCGTGGCGGCTACGGCACAACCCGCATCCTGGATTGTCTTGATTTCACATCCCTTCTGGAAAAGCCAAAATGGATCGTTGGCTTTAGCGACGTGACGGCCCTCCATCTGAAGCTTCTTCAATTGCGAATAGAAAGTATCCACGGCACCATGCCCATTCTATATCCAAGTGCCGGCGTCGAGCCTTCGTTGGAAAGTTTGAAAAAAATTCTTTTTGGAGAGGATTTCACCCTGCAAGCCACCTTCCACAAAGCCAACCGCATGGGTCAGGCGACTGGCCCCATTTTGGGTGGTAATCTTTCCTTGCTAACGGATGCATTGGGCACGTCGTGCGAACCCGACACGGTCGGAAAAATTCTTGTCATCGAAGAAATTGATGAGTACAAATACCGGTTAGATCGCATGCTTACCCATTTGCGGCGTGCGGGAAAGCTGGATCACCTGGCAGGATTGATCATTGGGCATATGACGGACATCAAAGATCCCGACCCTGCCTTTGGAGAGGAAATCGCCGCGATGGTGATGGATAAAATTGACGACACGCCATATCCGGTGGCGTTCAATTTTCCCATCGGGCACGAAAATCCAAACCTGGCCTGGCGGCATGGTTCGCTCATGTCGCTGGATGTAAATCCAACCGGCAGCATGCTGCAACCGGCAACGGGGTTGTTGCGTGAGGCGTATATTATCGGACCAGGTTCAAAAAAGTAGAGCCCAGGTTGTCGGCAATGATCTTTTTATAGCGAACGCCCTTGCGATAGTCGTCCGTTAAAAATTCCTTCCAGAGGCCATCCCAATCGGATTGTTTTGCCATAATGAATCCCAGTTCTTCGGCATTACCCAGGTCGACGTCTTGTCGCTTGATGGGAAGTTTTTTTCTAACGACGCCCACATACTCCGTGAAATCAAGAATCGAAAAGATTTTTGGATTGGCCGTAAGACTCTTGATCACCGTCTCACTCGATGGTGCATAGGTGATGTTGAGATCGGGGTAGTATTGTTTTTTGAGCATGTCGGCATACTTCATGTGCGTGCTTCCCGTGATCACCAGGGCTGAAAACCCGGCATATACTTTAGGCAGGTCCTTGAGGTTGGTAAGGGCGGGAGCGTTTTGATGGGTGAGCAGGACCAGTTGTGTGGTCATGAACGGTGGGGTGAACTTCAATATCTTTTTTCGCTCATCCGTGATGCTGGTGTTGGTAACCCCCAGGATATTGGGCGTTGACTGGACGACTTTCAGAAATCCCGAGAATTCGCGCTCCTCACCCGCATAGTTGACGGTAACAGTCTTGCTATACTTTTCCTGGATGAATTTCGAGAAGTCGGAAAGGATGTCGACACAAACACCCTTCATCTGCCCGTTGTCTTTATAGATAAGACCGGGCTGTTCGTAATACACAATCGTTAGCGTTCCTTTGCCGGAGGCTTTTGTGTCGGCCCAACTGTTGCCCTGGTATTTCTGTGCGGCGGCCGATAGGGATACCATCAATACAACGGCTGCGCTAATCCATTTTTTCATAGTGACAAATTTCTCTCACGAAGATAGAAGAGAAATGTTACCGCACAAATTTGTCAGCTCGCCGTTCGCTTGTTCCGGAGCAATCGCTTGTCGAGGAGATGAAGCAGGCTTATGAATACAATGGCAAATAAAAGTAGACCCTTATAGTTTTTCACGGCAGTAAAAACGCCGACGTCAAATTTGAAGTCCGTTAGCACAATCGCGGTGATGAATGCGGCCAGGAGGAGCACAATGCCCACACCAAACCAAACGTATTCCCGAGTCGTAGTTTTTTCGGTCTGCTGTTGGACCAGCGCCCTTATCACGCGATTTGCAAAGGCGTGGGGCAAAACAAATTCGGGCTCCTGCCGGAGAGCATCAAACACGTGCCGGTAGGCCTTCACATCGATTTCGTCTCCAGGGCCAGATCGTCCGGCCTCCAGATTTTTCTGCATTTCTTCGTCGTGGATGTTCATAGTAGCTCTTCTTTGCCGATACATTTCTTCACTTTCTCTTTCAACAAATTTCTGGCCCGGAACAAGTAACTTTTCACGGTGCCTTCCGGGAGGCCGGTCACTTGCCCAATTTCGTCATAGCTCATGGCGTCGACATGGTAAAGTGTCAAAATGGTTTTGTACTGCGGGGGCAGGGCGTCGACCAGCGTCATCACAAACCCATTCATGTCCTGGTCCGACAAAAGGGATTCGGGATTCTCCTCCTCTACAAACGCCGCCTTGAAATGATCTTCCTCCGCCAGGTCGGTCATGGGCATCTTCCGTTTTCGCATCCAGTTGATCGCGTGCCGGTAGGCGATGGTAGCGACCCAGGTCGACAGTTTTGACTGAAAGCTGAAATCCGAAAGCTTTTCATACACTTTCAGGAACACGTCCTGGCAAAGCTCCTCCCGCTCCTCGTTGTTCTTGACCAAACGCCCGATCATGTGGGCCACAAGCCTTTCATGCTGCCCGATCAGCAGCCTGAAAGCTTGCATATCTCCCTGCAAAACCCGGGATACAAGCGTTTTGTCATCCGTCATGGGTGGGTGAGACACGTTTTCCTGGGGCCATGTTGCAGTAAAAGGTAATTAATTTTTCTAAAGGATTTTTCTTTCCGTGTCTGCAACATTCCGGCGAAGAGCCGTGTCATACGCACCAAAACCGAAAAATCAACGCTTAAATATCCAGGTTATGAACGAAAACTTAAAAGATGTCTTAATGCCCCTCACCATTATCGGGACCTTTGGAATGTCGCTGCTATTCTTTGCGCGCACCATCACCGACTACATCCTGAAAAAGAAAATGATTGAAAAGGGATTTGTCAACGACGACACGCAAGCCATTTTCAAACGCCACACGGAAGAGAATAAATTCAGCACTTTGAAATGGGGTCTCATTATTTTGTCGGCCGGCCTTGCCCTGATCATCCTGGAGTATGTGCCCTACGAACGTGAGTCGCCCCTGCCGTATGGCATCTTTGCCGTCGCGGTATCGTTAGGCTTCCTGTTATATTATTTCCTGGTCCGCAAAGACCTCAACAAGTAGTCCGTTTTCTTCGACACTTTACTTCCAAAAAATGATCCGAAACTATATCCTCGTGGCGCTGCGAAATATCCGGCGCCACAAATTTTTCTCGCTCATTAATATCTTAGGGTTAGCCGTAAGTATGTCGGTTTGTTTGGGCATCATTATGTTGGTGGCCGACCAAATGATGTATGACCAATACAACACGAAACGCGATCGCATCTACCGCGTTATCACACGGCATCTAAACCCCGACGGTTCAGGGGCGGGAAACGATTACTCAACATCACCCCAACCTCTGGCCACTTCCCTGCTCGACGACTACACCGGCGTTGAAAAAGCCGTGCGCTTGCGCCGAGGATTTGGCAACACCTGGATGGAAATGGAACCCGACTTTGACGTGAACATCCCGCTGGGCGGACTGTTTGCCGATCCCGACGCACTCGATGTTTTTGAATGGGAGCTGGAGCAAGGCGACGCCAAAACAGCGTTGACAAAACCATACTCGGTAGTGCTCACGCGCAAAGCCGCTAACAAACTATTCAAGCAACCCAATCCTGTGGGCGAGGTGATCAAAGTAGGCCGCTTGGGAGAGTACACCGTTACGGGGGTGCTAAAAGAAAAAAATCAAAAATCACACATCGTCTTTGAAGCGCTCGCATCCTACAGCACCATCAAAAGCCTCGAAGCCGACAGCATTTTTTCCAAAGAGGATGGCGAATATGGAAACTGGACTTCCGGCTGGGTATACTTGCTGTTGGAGGAAGGCCATTCGCCAACGGAAATAGAGCGGCACCTGCACGACATCACCAAAAAAAATCTCCCCGAAAGAGAGTCGGCGGCCGACGAGCACATCTATCAATTCTACTTACAAAATCTTACGAGCATCACACCGGGACCATTCATCAACAATCCCATCGGTCCGTTTATGCCGATGATCTTTGTATACTTTTTTGGAGGGCTTGCACTATTGGTCATGATCACATCTTGTTTCAATTATACCAATCTCAGCATTGCCCGATCGCTGACGCGCGCGCGTGAAATCGGTGTGCGCAAAGTGAATGGTGCCAATCGTCTGCAAATATTTTCGCAATTCATGTCAGAGTCCGTGGTGATCGCTCTGTTTGCGTTGGGCCTTGCGCTGCTTTTGCTGATGGTGGTGAAGCCCTTCATGCTTCACCTGAAGTTCGCCCAAGTTTTGAAGTGGGACCTGGAAGCCAACTATCTGGTGTTCGGAGTCTTTGTAGTGTTCAGCCTGGTCGTCGGTTTGTTGGCGGGACTCTTTCCGGCCGTGGTGCTTTCTAAATTCAAACCGGTGAAAGTTTTGAAAGGAGCCGGCTCCATGAGGTTGTTTTCGCGCATGGGGCTGCGCAAATCTTTGTTGGTCGGCCAATTTGCGCTCTCGCTTCTTTTCATCCTCTCGGTGTTGCTGCTCTACAATCAGCTAAAACTCTTTGTGAAAGCCGATCACGGTTTCGACATGGCGAATAAAATAAATGTCCGCGCCAAAGATATTTCGCTGCAGGCCATGCAGTCGGAGTTGAGCAAATATTCCAACATCCAAAATGTGGCTGCCTCCTCACACATTCCCGCCACCGGCGTAACCTATGGCGACGGTTTTAAGCGCACGCTCGATGAGGCTGAAGACACCGGGGTAGATTATTTCTATGTCGATGAAAACTATCTCGCGAACATGAACATCGAGCTTTTGGCCGGCCGGAACTTCAGAGATGCGGATGGCGAGTCGAACAAGAATTTTCTGGTCATCAACGAAACGGCTGTAAAGAAATTTCAATTCACGTCACCCTCCGACGCGTTGGGTCAGGAGATCTATGCCGCCCGCGACTCGGTCAAATTCGAGATCATCGGCGTAGTGAAAGACTACAACCATCAATTCATGATGGCGAAGATCGATCCGATGGCTTTGCGTTTCGACACGAAAGAATTCAAGGTGTTGCAAGTGAAGTATTCCGGCAGCCACGACCAGGCCGTGAAGACCATCGAGAAAGCCTGGGGCAAGGTGAACCCCAACCTTAAACTCGACTACAAAGACTTTGAGGAGGAAGTGCGGTTTTTTTACAATACGATCTTTAGTGATTTTGTCACCATTGTCGGCGTCATTGCGTTCATGGCCATTTTCATTTCGTGCCTGGGTTTGTTGGGCATGGCGACTTATGCCACGGAGACGCGATTGAAAGAGATCTCCATCCGGAAAGTATTGGGGTCGAGCGATGGTGCGCTAGTCATGCTTTTATCGCGTGGGTTCCTGGGATTGCTTTGCATCGCGGTGTTCATCGCTGTTCCGGCTGCGTGGTTTATCAACAATTTATGGTTGGAACTGATTGCCTATCGCACCGAATTTAGTGTTGGCGTTATCGGCCTTGGCATTTTGATATTGCTTTTCCTGGGCGGCCTCACGGTGGGTTCTCAAACCATTCGAGCAGCGTTTACGAATCCGGTTGATAATCTGAAGAACGAATAGACTTCATTCAAAATTGAGTCAATGAAAAAGGTGGTCCTCACAAAGGCCACCTTTTTTTATTTTCTACCAGTGTAAACTCCCGCAAATTCATGACCTGCTATGAGGCGATGGTCCTCGCCGCCACGTACGCCGTTGTCCAAGCGGCCTGAAAATTGAAGCCACCCGTTTCGCCGTCGATATGCAAAACCTCGCCGGCAAAAAACAAACCGGGCACCAACTTGCTTTGCAGCGTTTCCAGATCGACCTCTTTCAGGTCCACCCCCCCGCAAGTGACAAACTCTTCCTTGAATGTAGTTTTACCTTTTATTTGAAACGGACAGCGGATCATGTTTTCCATGAGCTTGTTCATATTCTTTTGTGGCACCTCCGCCCAGATCTTGGTCTCTTCAATTTCCGACAGTTCGCATAATTTTTGCCACAAACGCTGTGGCAATCCAAATAATGGATTGGTGGTCACTTTTTGTTTGCCCCTTTGTTTCTTGTGTTCTTGCAAACCTTCCATAAATTCCATCTCCTTCATCGGACCGATCCAACTCACCAACGCCTGAAACGTATATTGAATGCCATTCAAATATTCTGCCGCCCATGCGGAAAGCTTTATCACGGCAGGTCCACTCAAACCCCAGTGCGTGATGAGCAACGGTCCCTCCTGTACAAATTTTGTCCCCGCAATTTTCACCTCCGCCCGCGGCACGGAGATGCCCATGAGATCTTTGAATTTCTTTTCACTTTCGTTGAAGGTAAACAAAGAGGGGATCGGTTTTATGATGGTGTGACCGGTGTCCGCTATCCATTGATAGGCTTGTGCCTGCGCATTGCCGCCGGCCGCAATCAAGACCTTGTCCGCTTCAAAAACTCCCTGACTGGTTTCGACCACGAAAATGTTGTCATGTTTCTTCACAGCCGAAACGGGGGCGCCAAGTTCAAGTCGTATTTTTCTGGAGTGCGCCTGCTCCATAAGGCAATCGATAATGGTTTGCGAGTCGTCGGTGATGGGGAACATCCGGCCATCCTCTTCTGCTTTGAGCGCCACGCCTTTTGATTCGAACCATCGCACAGTGTCTTCGGCCTGGAAGGATTTGAACAAATTTTTTAGCGCCTTCTCACCCCTCGGGTAGTGCCGGGCCAGCTCGAAGGGGTTGAAATTGTTGTGGGTAACGTTGCACCGGCCACCGCCCGAAACCTTCACTTTCGTTAACAGCTTGGTCGTTTTCTCGAGGATCAACACCTTCAGTCCCGGTTTCCGCTCGGCGGCCTGGATGGCCCCAAAGAAACCAGCCGCGCCGCCACCGATAACAACCAGATCGAATTTCATTTATAGATCCCTCTTTTTCCGTCAAATATAAACCGTCCAGACCACAAGTTGATGCTGGCTTATTTCTGCCGGGCCGCTTCTGTAAAGCGCGTGAGAGTAAACTTGCTAAAGATCCTGTTTATCTTTGGGAAAAAGCTGTCCTTGTTTCACAACATCCTATCCGCCGACGTCCAACGCTTCATTCACGAACACGACCGTGACGACGTGCGCGCACTGGTTTTGAAACATGCCGCCGTGAATGGTGTTCCGATGTCCATCATAGCCGAACAGATCTCCGGTCGAAAAAAAGCAAAAGAAAAAATTCCGCTCCTCGTCGAGACTGCCGGCATTGTTTATCCACCGAACCTTAATCTTGAGCAAAGCTCTTCCCAAAAAACAGCGCTCTACAAAAATACTCTACTCAAAGATGTCCAATCGAAAGATCGCTGCGTGGACCTCACCGGCGGATTCGGCATCGACGCGTTCTTTTTCAGCAAAGTTTTTCGGGAAGTTCTGTATGTTGAGCCGAATGAAAATCTTCTTCGCCTGGTGGAACATAACCATAAGCAACTGGAGGCCGACAATATTCTTCATCAAGTAAACACCGCCGAAAAATTCCTGACCGACGCGTTGTCGAAGCAAACGAAACTGGATCTTGCCTACATCGATCCATCCCGCAGAAACAAGATCAACAAAAAAGTCTTTTCATTAACGGAATGCGAACCCGATGTCACAACGCTGCTGGATACAATTTTCAAGATAACAGACGTGCTGTTGATCAAGGCCTCTCCCTTACTAGACCTTCATCAAGGCCTGTTGGAATTGAGGTTTGTTCAAAAGATCATTGTGGTTGCCGTGGAGAACGAGGTGAGGGAAGTGCTCTTTTTATGTGTGAAGAATTTCGAGGGCGAGCCTTTGATCCAACCCATCAATCTTTTAAAAGATGAGAAGGAAGAGGCGTTGTCCTTTTCGTTTTCTGAAGAACGTGCGGCCACATCAACTTTCTCGGATCCACAGAAATTTCTCTACGAACCCAACGCTGCCATCCTGAAAGCCGGCGCATTCAAAATGATTTCACAAAAGTTTCAGCTAGCAAAACTACATCCGAGTACACACCTCTATACGTCCTCCATACTTCTTGAAAATTTTCCTGGAAGAGTATTCGGGATCCTGGAAACGCTGAAAGCTTCTCCAAAATCAGTAGCGAGCCAATTTCCGGAAGGGAAAGCAAACATCACCACGCGCAACTATCCGTTGTCCGTAGAAGAACTCAAGAAAAAAACGGGACTGAAAGACGGCGGCTCAAATTACCTCATCGGCTTTTCGGGGCAACAAGAGAAATTTCTCGTGGCGGCCAAACGTCTGCAATAGAACGTTACAATACTTTCAGGATATCGTCCACCGGCGTCTCACCATTGAAATGTTTCACGAGGGCGTGGTCCTCGGAGTAAACATATAATGAAGGAGCGGAAATGGGCCCAAACGTGTTGACGATCTTTTCCACCGGGGTCAACGCAAAATGAACATTTATTTGATCGTTGAATTTATACTCCTTGGCAAACGCCTCCGATTCCTGCACCGTGGAGGCCGTAATAAAATAAACCTCGTAAGACTGCAGGGCTTCGATGTGCTCACGCAGTGCCGTAGACTCCCGCTGGCAATGGTCGCAATCGGGTTGGTATAAAATTAAAATGATTTTTCCTTTCAGGGTCCGCAGGTTCACCGGCGTGCCGTTCAGGAGATTGACGGTCAGTTCGGGCAGCTCATTTTTTGCCGGTTTGGGCGCCGGAACAGCTGCAACGGTGTCCGCGCTGGCCTGCGCACTGTTGGTTTCGGTGTTGGTTGACTTTCCACAAGCGGCGAAAAGCACGATCGAAAATAGAACGAAAAGTTGGGTTAGTGTCCTCATGGCATGATCCAGATAAAAAGCCAATATACCAGATAACTCACGATCCCCACACTGCCGTATAACTTTATCACCTTGCGCCGGTTTTGAACACCCTCCCACCAAAGCATGGCCCAGGGTCTGAAAAGTCCGATCACCATAAAAAGAAACGACGTTACACTGCAAAACAGGAAAATCTGAGGAAAGAATTTCATGGATCAAAAATAACGGAATTTTCGTTCTCCCTTTTTGGATCGGCATAGACCCCAGCCCTATCTTTGTGGCCTTTGCCGCTTTCCCAAGCAGCAGATAGTAAAGACACCGATATTGAGGGCGAATGATTTCTTAAGCATCTACACCGCGGATGGTTTCATAAAGACCGTAGCCGCAGGGATAAAAGCGTCCAATCACAAAAACACCCAACTCAAAGGATTATCCGGAAGCCTGGACGCCCTGGTGATGGCCGCCGTCTTCAAACTCCACCACCTCGACCACGTGGTCATTCTCCACGATCGCGAAGAAGCCGCCTACTTCCAAAACGACCTCCAGAACTTGCTGGGACGGGAAATTCTTATTTTTCCCATGTCCTATAAACGCCCCTACGAATACGACGAAACGGAAAACGCCAACATCCTCATGCGGGCAGAGGTGCTGAACAAACTGGCCAACAAAACGTCGCCCGAGATCATTGTCACCTACCCGGAAGCCCTCAGCGAGAAGGTTATCAATAAGCGATCGCTCGCCTCCAATACCTTCACCGTGACGCTCGGCGAAAAGCTGGATGTGCCGTTCCTGGAAGAATTTCTTCACAACTACGATTTCGAAAAAACAGACTTTGTTTACGAAGCCGGACAGTTTGCCATCCGGGGAGGCATCATCGATATTTTTTCGTTCGCCTATGAGTTGCCCTACCGCATCGAACTCTTTGGTGCCGAAGTAGACAGCATCCGAACCTTCGACCCGGGCTCCCAACTGTCGGTGGATGCGTTGGAAAAAGTCAACATCATTCCCAACGTCCAGTCCAAGCTGATGCAGGAAGAGCGCCAATCTTTTTTGGAGTTCATCGCACCCGATACGCGGCTTTGGTACAAGGACGTGCAGCTCACGCGCGATGTGATCCAGAAGAGTTTTGAAAAAGCAGAGCAGTCCTTCCAAAACATCAAAAAAACAAGCGGCACGCAGGTAATCTCCTCTGCCGACAAATTGTTTGATAACGGCGAAGCATTCACCGTAAAAGCCGCAAGCTTTCATGCCATCGAGTTCGGCAGCCGCTTTCGTTTTAGCGACGGGCAGCGGTTCGATTTCCACTCGTCGGCACAACCGTCGTTCAACAAAAACTTTGAACTGCTGGCCAAGGACCTGTACGATCAGCAAGTACAGGGCTTTAGCAATTTCATTACCGCCGATGTGCCGCGTCAAACCGAGCGTTTGAAAGGCATCTTCGAAGAGATCAATGCAGAGCTCCGTTTTCAACCACTCGATTTCGCGATGCGGCAGGGATTTATCGACGCCCAGCTAAAGATTGTTTGTTATACGGATCACCAGATCTTTGAGCGCTTTCACCGCTATCGCAGCAAAGAAAAATTTACAAAATCGAAGGCGCTCACCTTGCGTGAACTGCAAACCCTGCAGCCCGGCGATTTTGTGACCCACATCGATTATGGCATCGGCAAATTTGCCGGCCTCGAAAAAAAGGAAGTGAACGGCCACGACCAGGAAGCCATCCGCCTGGTGTTCCGCGACGACGATTTGCTTTACGTAAGCATTCACTCCCTTCATAAAATTTCAAAGTACTCCGGCAAAGACGGTTCACCACCCGTCATCAGCAAGCTGGGCTCACAGGAATGGGAAAACAAAAAATCTAAGGCAAAGAAACGCGTAAAGGATATTGCGAAAGAATTGATCTCGCTTTACGCCAAACGAAAATCTGCCCCTGGCTATGCTTTCCCACCCGACGGATTCCTGCAAGCGGAATTGGAATCGTCCTTCATGTATGAAGACACCGCCGACCAGGCCCGTGCCACAGAAGATGTGAAGCGCGATATGCAACAACCCCACCCCATGGACCGTCTCGTTTGTGGCGACGTGGGTTTCGGAAAAACCGAAGTGGCCGTGCGCGCTGCATTCAAAGCCGCCACCGAAGGAAAACAAGTAGCCGTGCTGGTGCCCACGACCATCCTGGCCATGCAACATTATCGCACGTTCAGTGAACGCCTCTCCGCTTTCCCGGTAAAGATCGACTACGTTTCCCGTTTCAAAACGGAAAAGGAGATCAAGCAAATTCTGGAAGATGTAAAGTCGGGCGACATCAACATTCTCATCGGCACACACCGTGTCGTGAGCAAGGACATTGAATTTAAAAATCTGGGACTTTTGGTCATTGACGAAGAGCAAAAATTCGGCGTGAAGGTAAAGGACCGGCTAAAAGAATTGAAGGTAAACGTAGACGTGCTCACCCTCACCGCCACACCAATACCCCGGACGTTGCACTTCTCCTTGATGGGCGCACGCGATCTCAGCATCATCTCCACGCCACCACCCAATCGCCAACCGGTAACCACCGAGTTGCACACCTTCGATGAAGCCCTCATTCGCGATGCAGTGAGCTACGAGTTGCGCCGCGGCGGACAAGTCTTCTTTGTGCACAACCGCGTCAGCGATATCGAATCCATCGCCAACGTCATCTACCGTCTTGTCCCCGACTCGCGCATCGGCATAGCGCACGGACAAATGGAAGGCGACAAATTGGAAAAGGTGATGATGCGATTTATTGACGGCGAATATGATGTGCTGGTGTCGACCAACATCATCGAGTCGGGATTGGACATTCCCAACGCCAACACTATCATGATCAACCACGCCCATATGTTCGGGCTTTCAGATCTGCACCAAATGCGTGGTCGCGTGGGCCGGTCGAACAAAAAAGCGTTTTGCTATTTGCTCACACCCCCCACATCCTTGTTGACGGCCGATTCGCGCAAGCGACTCGGAGCCCTCGAAGAATTCTCCGAACTGGGCGACGGCTTCAAGGTGGCCATGCGCGACCTCGACATCCGTGGCGCCGGCAACTTGCTCGGAGGCGAGCAAAGCGGTTTCATCACCGACCTCGGTTTCGACACCTATCATAAGATCCTGGACGATGCCATCCAGGAATTAAAGGAAACCGATTTCAAAGATCTCTTCACCGCAGAATTGGAGGAAAAGGCAAAACTTATTGTTCAGGATTGTGTGATCGAGACCGACCTGGAAATACTGATCCCCGACAACTATGTGAACAACATCAGCGAACGGCTGCAGTTGTATTCACGGTTAGACAACATCAAGGACGAAAAGCAGTTGAAAGAATTTTCAGACGAGGTGCGCGACCGCTTCGGACCGTTGCCGCCGGCTACTGAAGAGCTGGTCAACACCGTACGCCTGCGTTGGTTAGGGGAGAAGTTGGGATTCGAAAAGCTAAGCTTGAAAAGTGACAAGATGCGCGCATTCTTCGTAAGCGGCAACGACAAGTACTTCAGCTCGGATGTTTTTGGGGGCATCCTTTCCTTTGTCCAAAAACATCCGCGTCAATGCAAGATGAAAGACAGTGCCGGAAAAGCGATGCTGGTGATTGAAAGTATTAAGACCGTGGACGCCGCCATCGACCTTCTCGGTCAAATGACCATTCAAACCCCTAAATCGGCCAAGGAAATCCTATCCAAATAAGGCTCCAGCCCGAGGGTTTTCTCAAAGGCATTGATCATGAGCACCTTTTGGTAGCGGGGAGAATAGAAAACTTCGATGAAAAAACCATCTGTAAAGTATAAGAAAACCTTACAGTCAGAAAGGGTGCGCTGCGACAGGTAGTTGCCCGAAAACGTAATCACATCACATTTCTTCTCGAAGGGCATTACTCTAAAATCTTCCAGGGTGTACATACTTTGTGTGCTTTGCACAACCCAGTAGAAATTCTATGCCACTCACTTTGGCCCTTCAAAATGTTCACTAAACGCCATTAGCTAAACTTCGGCTTCCCAATTCTGGAGAACACTTTCCCGAAACAATAACTACCTGGGCAAAGCGTTCTTAATCCGCGCGTTTCTGTTCCATTACTAGTTGATCAATAAACTTGCACCAACTTGGAAAACATCTGATTATCCATTTAATTAGCATTCTGTTTAAACTCGAAAATCAAATGAGGTATTCACTCAGGGTTGTTTTGTATGTAATAGGCGGTTCAGTTGCCCTGACCTCCTGTTCACTTTTTGGAGGCAAAGGCGGTAAGCCGAATGCCCAGAACCCAGGTCAGAACAGTACGGCCACAGGCTTGGCGTACAATGACGAAGATCAGGGCGGTTTCATGGTGAATCCCTACGAAGGCCAACCTGATGCACCGAACATGGTGTTCATCGAAGGTGGTCGCGCCGTAATGGGTTCCTTTGAAGAAGATGTTATGTCCTATCGCGACAACATTGAAAGAACAGTTTCCGTCGCTTCTTTCTACATGGACGAAACGGAAATTGCAAACGTGCACTGGCTGGAATACATGCACTACCTCGCGAAAGATTCCTCGCAGGAAGCCTACCAGGCCGCCCTTCCCGACACTACCGTGTGGGTTGGAAAGCTTGCCTTCAACGATCCTTACGTAGAACATTATCTCCGCTATCCCGGCTTCCGCTATTTCCCTGTTGTGGGGATCACCTGGAGCCAAGCTAGCAAATATGCTGTGTGGAGAACCCGCGCGGTAAACATCAAACTGGCTGAAGATGCCGGCGAAGAATATGCAGAAAGCGATGGCCGCATTCCCCTGGAATCTGGTATCGTGGTCCCTGCCTACCGCCTGCCTACCGAAGCAGAATGGGAATACGCCGCCCAAGCCCTCATCGGCACCCAATGGCTGGAAGAATTGCAAACCCACCAACGCATTTATCCTTGGGACGGCCACGCGGTTCGTAATCCTTATGGAAAACAAATGGGCTTCATGCTGGCCAACTTCAAACGCGGCCGCGGTGACTATGCCGGTATCGCCGGAAGACTGAACGATGCTGCGCTGATCACTTCTTATATATATGAGTATCCTCCGAACGACTACGGTCTGTACAACATGGCCGGTAACGTGAGCGAATGGGTACAAGATATCTACCGCCCGATGTCCTTCCAGGATTTCGACGATCTGAACCCTATCCGTCGCGATGGTTTCCTCGATCCCGCTTCCGGAGCAAACTCTGGTTATAACAGCGACTTCGAAAAGAACCCCGAAGCATTCACTTCGCTCATCACCGACCGTGCCCGCGTTTACAAAGGCGGTTCATGGAAAGATGTGGCTTACTGGATGTCGCCCGGTACCAGAAGATACCTCGACCAGGATTCTGCCACGGCTACAATCGGTTTCCGTTGCGCCATGATCCGCGCCGGTTCGAACTACTAAGCCTCACGAGATCAAAAATATAAGACCCCGGCTAATCCCCGGGGTTTTTTTTATGTCTCGGCAATACAGGCAATGCTCAGCTCCGAGCATCCTTCTTTAAACAAAAGTTGACCGCAGGCCTCCAACGTGGCACCCGTCGTGACGACATCGTCCACTAAAAGAATCCGTTTGCCCGCGAGGTTTTCGCGACGGTTTAACTGGAAGACCCCTCTCATATTTTCCAGCCGATCCAATTTGCTTTTACGGGTCTGAGTCTCCGTTTTTTTCCCTCGCGCCAGCGTGCTGTCGGAAAACGGAATTCCTAACTTCTCGGATAAACCCTCAGCAAACTTGGCACTTTGGTTATAGCCGCGTCTCCTTCTCCGGGCCGGATGCAGGGGCACCGGCAAAATAAGGTCGAATGCCTGGCCCAGCCCACCGGCGATCATTCGCTCGCCGTACACTCTGCCCAGCATGACGCCGATCTCAGGGTGATTTTTGTATTTCAACTGGTGGAGCACCTGCTGAACCCGCCCGTTCTTGCTGAATTTAAACAGGGCCATCGCCCGCGCCAGGGGCATTTGCAGTGAGAGTCTTTTATATAGAGCGTTCTCCTGGTACAGGTGATCTTCTGTTTTGGCCATCTCCAGCATACAGGTGGTGCAGATCGTTTCTTCGCCTTTCACCAACGCGTCGCTGCATCCCAGGCAATAGCGCGGGAAAAAAAGATAGACAAAATCAAGCAGGATCTCCGTGAATCTTGAATTCATGGTTTAGGGATTATATTTGCCGCTAACAGTGTTTCTAAGTTAATTCAAAATCAAAGTTTTTTCTATATGGGATTAGTGGAAGATTTCAACGGCTACCGGAGCAAAATGAACGAAAAGATCATGGACTCCGACAGCCTCATCATCAAACGTATATTCAACCTCGACACCAACGCATACACCGAAGGACACCTCGATCTCAAATCCAAGGAATTGATCGGGCTCACCTGTTCGCTGGTGCTGCGGTGCGACGACTGCGTGAAATATCACCTGGGCAAAAGCAAAGAGGTGGGCCTCACCACCGAGCAGGTGAATGAAGCCATGGGGATAGCCACCCTTATTGGGGGAACCATTGTAATACCGCACCTGCGTCGGGCGTTTGAATACTGGGAAGAGCTGAGCCATGTTTAAGCGCGACCTCGACCTGGAACGAAGCTGGGCCTCGCTCACCACGAGCCTGGAATCGCTCATGGGCAAAAAGCCCAAAGATCTCAATGGCGTGCTTTTTCTCATCGGTGTTCAGGAGCTCGGAAAAGGAAAGCGGGTTTTTAGCAAAGAGGAAAAACAGGACCTCATGCACATCGGCATTTGCAAGGTGTTGAGCCTGGCAGGCTATTATGAGTTGGAGGGACTGGATCAGGATGGATGGCCCCACTGGAAAATGGTGAAAAAGCTTCCGCACTTCGACCTTCTGGAACAGGAGAAACTGCTGAAGCTGCAGGTCCTCGAATATTTCGAGAAGGAATTTGAATGGTCATTCGAAAAGCCGCCTCAGTCACCGGACGCCTGAAGTGCAATCCCGTTCGTGATTTTGTGAAACGCAGGGAAAGCCACTATCTTAGGAGTGTTTCAACTTTGAATGATATTATTGCGTTTTTGATCATATAAATACTATTGGTTATGGGAGCAGGAGTGGAGCGCATTCATGAAAAGATAGGGTCATTCAAGAAAAAGTATTACCTCAACATTTTTGTGCGAGGTGCTATTCTCACCTTGTCTATTCTCATCTCGTATTTTCTGATTGCCGTTTTGCTGGAGTACAATCTCTGGCTTGGACCGGTGGCACGGTTTTCCATATTCCTGGCTTTCTTCGCCGTCGTCGCGTTTTGTCTTTACCGGTTTTTGAAGGATCCACTACGGTGGTGGTTTGCAAAACAGGGTCTTTCCGAGGAACAAAGCGCCCAAGTGATCGGGAAATACACGCCCACCGTAAAAGACGGACTACTCAACCTCATCCAGCTCTCGGCAACACAAAAAGATTCCGCTTTGGCTTATGCCAGTGTCGAACAAAAGTCCAGGGAATTTGAGTCGGTTTCGTTTGATAGTTTTATCGATCTGCAGCAAAACAAACAGTATGTAAAGTACCTCATCGTGCCGCTGTTGGTCATCGTCGGAATTATTTTCATCAACCGGAGCATCCTCACCCAAAGCACCGACCGAATCGTCCACTTTACACGCCACTATTCTCCGCAGGCACCCTTCAAATTTTTAGTAGACCCCGAATCCCTCACAGCCTTTCACAATGAGAAGCTTACGCTGAACGTGCAGCTGCAAGGGGAAGCGTTGCCTGAAAGTGTCTACCTGCTTTCGGGAAACCAGCGGCTTAAACTTGAGCACTTGTCGGCCGATCAATATTCTTATGCCTTTGAAAATGTTCAGGAAGCATTCGACCTTCAGTTTGAAGCGGCCGGATTTTTCTCAGACGTCTATCACGTAACGGTTTCGGCCCGACCGGAGCTTTCCAACTTTAGCGTCGACCTGCAATTCCCGCGCTACCTGCAGCGGAAGAACGAACGGCTTAACAACGCCGGCAACCTGGAAGTGCCGGAAGGTACGGTGGTGAAATGGAACCTGGCAACACGCGATGCACAGCAGGCCAGCATTCTTTTTTCTTCTGAAAAATCACCGTTCGACATGCAGGAGTCCGGTGGTGATTTGTTTAGCTACGGAAAAGAATTCAGGAACCCCGATCAATACGAGATCATCCTGAAAAACGACAAGACAAAAAATAAAGAACGCATCGCCTATCACGTGGACGTGATCAAGGACGAGTTCCCCAAAATTCAGGTCAACAATTTCAAGGACTCCGTGCTCTACAAAATGGTGGTGCTGAGCGGGCTGGTCGGCGATGATTATGGGGTGAGCCAATTGGCGCTTCATTTCAAGATCAGAAATGAAAATCAAAAAGAGATCCTCAGCGAAACGTCGGTCATTCCCATAGCCAAAAACCAGCTGCAACAAAGTTTCTTCCATCCTTGGCGGCTGGATTCCCTGGACCTGAAGCCGGGCAACCAATTGGAATATTACCTCGAGGTTTGGGACAACGACGGCGTGAACGGAAGAAAGTCAACCAAGACCGCACGCTACACCTTCATGGTTCCTTCGGAAGACAACCTGGTGGCCGAGATCAAAAGCTCACAGAACAAAACGCAGCAGAAGATCGACCAGAGCGCCGGCAAAGCCAACAAGCTTCACGAAAAAGTAGAGGAGGCCAACCAAAAGCTGAAAGGCAAACAGAGCCTCGACTGGCAAGACAAAAAAATGCTGGAAGACATCGTCGACCAAAAACAGGGACTCGACAAGTTGGTGGAGGAATTGAAAGAACAGAACAAACTCCTGGAACAGAAAAAAGAAGCCTTCACTAAACAAGACGAGCGGATCAAGGAGAAGGCGGAGCAGATCCAAAAACTGATGAACGAGCTCCTGGATGATGAAACCAAGAAGCTGTTCGAAGAACTTCAAAAACTTCTGCAGGAAAATAAAGATGTTTCACAAATCCAGAAAATCCTGGACAAGCTGAACCAGAACACAAACAACCTGGAGAAAGAGCTGGAAAGGACACTGGAATTGTTCAAGCAATTGCAATACGAATTCAAGCTCGACCAGGCCGCTCAGGATTTGAAGAAATCCATGGAAGAACAAAAAGCATTGCTGGAGAAGACCGAGGCGCTTGAAAAAAACACCGAGGCAAAAGCCAACAAAGATCAAAAAGCCGATAACAAAAAAGATAAAAACAAAGACGCCAAAAATCAGGACAATAAAAACCAGGACGGAAAAGATCAGGACGGTAAGAACAAGGACGGAAAAGATCAGGACAGTAAGGACAAGGATGGTAAAAACCAAGACGGCAAAAATCAGGATCAAAAGAACGACGGCGACAAGAGCGACAAGAATAACGAGGACGGAAAAAACAGCGAAAGCCAGGAGCTGGCCAAAGAACAGGATAAACTGAAACAGGATTTCCAGAAAACAGCCGAGCAGATCGAAGAATTAAAGAAGCTGGGCAACGAGCTGCAGAAGGACGACGACCTGCCCTCGGAGAAATCTTCGGAAGAAGTAGAGCAAGACCAGGAGGAAAGCAAAGACCAACTCGAGCAGGACAGCCCTTCAAAATCAAAGAGCTCACAGCAAAAGGCCCTTCAAAAAATGCAGAAGATGCAACAGCAAATGGAAGGTGCGCAAGAGGGGATGGCCATAGAAATGGACATGCAAAATCTGGAGGCGCTCCGCCAGATCATCCACGGCCTGGTGAAACTTTCGTTCGATGAAGAGGGCTTGATGAAAGGATTTAGTGAGCTGAACCAGAACGATCCCAACTTCAACACCATTGCACAAAAGCAATTAAAGCTCAAAGATGATGCTAAAGTATTGGAAGACAGTCTGTTAGCTCTTGGAAAGCGTGATCCTTACATGAATTCGATCGTGACAAAAGAGGTTGGCGATCTGAATGAACACCTCGATAAAGTGATTGAAGCAAACCGCGAGCGCCGCCGGCCCCAAGCTGCGAGCGAAATGCAAATGACGATGACGTCCATCAATAACCTGGCCCTTATGTTGGATGACCATTTCGACATGATGACCCAGATGATGCAAAACGCAAAGCCGTCGATGGGCAAGTCAAAGAAGAAAGGGCAGAAGCAAAGCCTCAGCCAGATGCAACAACAATTGAATCAGAAAATTCAGGAGTTGAAGGGAAGTGGAAAGCAGGGTCGCCAGCTCTCGGAGGAATTGGCGGAGATGGCAGCCGAACAGGAAAGGATTCGGAAGGCGCTCCAGGAGATGCAGGAAAAGATGAAAGATGGAAAAATGCCGGGTGGCGATTTGCAAGGCAAGATGGAGCAATCGGAAATGGACTTGGTGAACAAGCAACTCTCGGAGCAATTGATCAAGCGTCAACAGGAAATTGTAACGCGATTGCTGGAGACCGAGAAGTCGGCACGCGAACAGGACATGGATGAAGAGCGCAAAGGCGAAACAGCTAAGGACTATGAAAAAGAAATACCCAAGGCCTTTGAAGATTATTTGCGTCTAAAGGAAAAAGAAGTAGAATTGCTTAAAACAGTGCCACCTAAGCTTTACCCATATTATAAGAAAGAAGTGAGTGAATATTTCAAAAGAGTGGGTGAGCAATAAAACCCTAATGCCAAACAAATAGTTAAGAGAAACGTACAAAACTCAGCATGAACACGATTAACATCCAGGTTCCGTCTATCGGAGAGAACATTAGAATGATTGAGAGTTTTATTGACAATGCGAAGGAGAAATTTCACCTGGACGACGACATGTACGGCAACATTATGATCGCTGTGACTGAGGCCGTGAATAACGCCATCAAACACGGAAATGCCAACGACAAATCGAAGAACGTATTCCTGAGCCTTTTCCTGGACGACTCGATGTTGAAATTTATCATAAAGGACGAGGGCACTGGTTTCGACTACGCAAACTTGCCCGACCCCACCGCTCCCGAAAATCTGGAGAAATTGGGTGGCCGTGGCATCTTCCTGATGAAGCACCTTTCCGACGAAGTGAACTTCAAGGAAAACGGCCGCATCGTTGAACTGAGCTTTTACATGAACTCCTAAATGTCGTCCATCCGATTCTTTGAGGAGGACATCACATTCCAAATCCCGCATCCGCGGAAGACATCAACCTGGATCAAGTCTGCGATAGCAAAAGAAAAGAGAATGCTCGGTGAGCTGAACTTTATCTTTTGCTCAGACAACCACCTTCGCCAGATCAACATCCAGTATCTCAACCATCACACCTTTACCGACATTGTGACCTTCGACACCAGTGAGGAAAAAGGTCTAATCTCCGGCGACATCTTTATCAGTATAGACCGCGTACAGGAAAACGCTCAAAAGTTCAAAACTACGTTCGACCACGAGCTACACCGGGTCCTCATTCATGGGGTACTTCACCTGGTTGGCTACTCCGACAAGGGAACGGACAAGAAAGCCGCCATGCGCAAAAAAGAGGATGCTTATCTATCTTTGCGTAAGTAAGTTCCACGTGGAACCTAAGCTTATCCTCATTGCTTGTAGAAGTAGCGTTCCACGTGAAACAAATTGTGGAATTGTTGATGAATTTTGTGGGTAAGTATCAGGTTCCACGTGAAACCTTTTTAAAAACACGCATATGTTTCAAGAATACGATGTAATTGTGGTGGGGGCAGGCCATGCGGGTTGCGAAGCAGCTGCCGCTGCGGCCACTATGGGGTCAAAGACCCTATTGGTGACGATGAATATGAACACGATCGCCCAGATGTCGTGCAACCCGGCTATGGGTGGGGTGGCTAAGGGTCAAATCGTAAGAGAAATAGATGCCTTGGGTGGAATGTCCGGAATTGTGTCGGATAAGTCCATGATCCAGTTCAGAATGCTAAATCGCTCCAAAGGTCCCGCCATGTGGAGCCCCAGAACCCAGAATGATCGGATGAGATTCTCCGAAGAGTGGAGACTGGCCTTGGAGCGCACCCCTAATCTCGACTTCTGGCAGGAAATGGTCAAAGAGATCCTCGTGGAGAACGGAAGGGCAGTGGGAGTGAAGACGGCACTTGGGTTGGACATCCGGGCCAAGGCTGTGGTGCTCACCAACGGCACTTTCTTGAATGGAAAGATCCATATCGGGGAAAAGAACTTCGGTGGGGGACGAACAGCTGAAAAGTCGGCCACTGGATTGACTGAACAACTCATTACCCTTGGATTTGAGGCTGGAAGAATGAAAACGGGCACGCCTCCCCGCGTAGATGGCAGAAGTCTCGATTATTCTAAGATGGAAGAACAACCCGGCGACCTGGAGCCTGGAAAGTTCTCCTACTCCGACACTCAGCCCCTTCAGAAACAAATCAGCTGTTGGATCACCTATACGAATGACACGGTCCATAAGGAACTTCAAAAAGGCTTTGAGAAATCGCCGATGTTCCAGGGCCGCATCAAGGGCCTTGGTCCCCGGTACTGTCCCTCTATAGAAGACAAAATAAACCGGTTCGCGGAAAGAGACCGCCACCAGATCTTTGTTGAGCCCGAAGGTTGGAATACGGTCGAGATCTATGTGAATGGATTCTCCACGTCCCTGCCCGAAGATGTCCAGCACAAGGCCCTTACCCGCATTCCAGGTTTTGAAAAGGCTAAGATGTTCCGGCCCGGGTATGCAATAGAGTATGACTTCTTTCCACCAACGCAGCTCGGCTTGAGCCTCGAAACCCAATTGATTCAAAACCTCTACTTCGCGGGGCAGATCAATGGCACCACTGGCTATGAAGAGGCGGCTTGTCAGGGACTCATGGCGGGCATCAATGCCCACCAGAAGGTCCACGGAAATGACCCTTTCATATTGAAGCGCTCGGATGCGTATATCGGAGTGTTGATCGACGACCTTGTCAGCAAGGGTACCCAGGAACCTTACCGGATGTTTACATCCAGGGCCGAATACCGTATCCTGCTGCGGCAGGACAACGCCGACATCCGGCTAACCGAACTTGGACATTCTATTGGACTGGCAAGTGATGAAAGAAATGAAAAGGTCCTAGCCAAGAAACGGGATGTGGAAGCCCTTACCATTGAACTCAACAAGACAAAGCTCGAACCGGAATCCATAAACGAAGGACTAGAAGGTCTCCAGACTACAGCCATTCGCGAAAAAGTTGCTGCAAGTCACCTGTTGAAACGTCCTCAAATCGGTATCACGTCTCTGAAAGGCATCAACTCAGATCTCGAAAGGCTTCTGAATAAATACTCTATCGAAGTACAAGAACAGGCCGAAATCAACATTAAGTACGACAGCTACATCGAACGCGAGGAGCAACTGGTGCAAAAGCTGGGCAACCTCGAGAACTTTAAGATCAGAACCGATTTCGACTATGATCGCGTGAAAGCTTTGTCATCCGAGGCCCGCGAAAAACTGAAGCGAATAAAACCCGAAACCGTCGGCCAGGCATCACGCATCAGTGGCGTGTCTCCCGCCGATGTTTCTGTACTTACAATCTATATGGGTAAATGAAAGAATTGAAGAGCTGTCCCGTCTGCCAAAGTATCTCGTTTCAGAAGTTCATCACTGCTAAAGACTATACCGTTTCACGGGAAACATTTGCCCTGGTCAAATGCGATAGTTGCGGATTTATATTCACCAACCCCATTCCCGATCCAGAGAGGCTAGGAGAATACTACCTCTCCGACGATTACATATCCCACTCAAAAAAAGCAACCGGCGTTATCGACAAGATCTATGTCGTGGCCCGAAGCTTCACATTGAAATGGAAATTGGGTCTCATTCAGAAATACACCGGAAACCAAGACAAAACCATTCTTGACTACGGCTGTGGCACAGGCGACTTCTTGAAAGCCTGCAAAGACAAGGGCTGGGTCGTCACCGGCGTCGAGCCTTCCGAAAAAGCGAGGCAACTAGCCACGGACCAAACCGGTGAAAAGATCGCAGCATCATTGAAGGATGTCGAAACAAAAGAATTCAATACAATAACACTTTGGCACGTACTTGAGCACATCGAGGACCTGAACCACACCCTCCAACAATTAAAGGACAAGCTCAGTCCAAACGGCACACTCCTGATCGCCGTGCCAAACCACGCCGCTTGGGACGGCACCCACTACGGACAATATTGGGCGGGATATGACGTGCCACGACACCTCTGGCATTTCACTCAACAAACCATGACGACGCTCTTGACGAAGAACAACCTTAAACTCGATGACATCGTACCGATGAAACTCGATGCTTACTACATTAGCTTACTCAGTGAAAAATATAAAGCCAACGGTAAGGCTGGACTCGCTGGCATGATAATCGCAGCCGCAAACGGACTCCGGTCGAACCTCAGCGCCCGGAAAAACAAAAACTATTCGAGCCTTATTTACATTGTGAGAAAATGAATCTCCGAAAGCATCTTCATTGGTTAATGTATCCACTGTTCTTTCTGGCCTGCGCCCGACAGACCACTCCCACCGGCGGCCCGAAAGACAGCCTCGCGCCAAAGTTAGGGCCCAGCATTCCTGAAAATGGACAAATTAAATTTAAGGGAAAAAGTGTAGAACTTACGTTTAATGAGGCTGTTCAGGTCAACAATCCAAAGGAACAAATCATCATCATTCCTTCCGTAGGCAAAGATTTCGAGGCGACCGCCAAAAAGAATAAAGTCGTGCTTACGTTCAAAGACAATCTAAAGGACAGCACAACCTACTCCATCAACTTCCGCGAAAGCGTTCAGGATCTCACAGAAAAGAACCCAGCCAAAAATCTTAAGCTCGCGTTCAGCACCGGCGACTACATAGACTCACTCTCCATCGAGGGTTTCATCTTCGATCCTCTCAAAGGCAAAGAAAGCAAAGACGCCACCGTCGCGTTGTTCCAGGCCGACACCTTCAACATCTTCAAACACAAGCCCGTCTATCTGACCAAAACCAATGAAAAGGGAGAATATATAATAGAGAACCTCAAACCCGGCGACTACTATTTATACGCCATGGAAGACAAGAATAAGAATCTCCTAGTAGACAGTAAATCAGAGACTTACGGGTTTGTAGCCCAAAAAATAACGCTCACCGAAGACATCAAACAAGAAGATATCCCGGTCATTAAATTGGATACACGCTCGCTAAAGCTCACAAATTCAAGGCCTTACAATACCTACTTCAACATAAAGACTTCCAAGAATCTGGATCACTACCATCTTACGCCCACAGAAGGCGAGATCCTCCTTTCGGCTTTCGCGGAGGACCAAAGCAATATCCGCGTTTACAACACCATCGAAGACAAAGACAGTTTGGCTGTCAGGTTCAACGCCTACGACAGCGTGAACAATTCTATCGATACTACCGTGTATATCAAATTCACCAAGCGCGAAGTGAAGAAAGATCCCTTCAAAGCAACAGCCTCTCAATTCAAAGTCATCGGAACAAAGGGAATTCTAAGGGGGACCATTTCCTTCAATAAACCCATCGCGGCGATAAACTTTGACAGCATCTATTACCAGATCGACTCCGCCAAAGTAGTACCGATCCTGGCCGAGGATATTAAGATCGATAGCGCTCACAATAAGGTTATCATCGAGAAAACCTTCGACAAAACCCTTATCCCAAAAAAACCAGACCCTTCGACGGAACCCCCGAAAAAGAAGGAAGCGCCAAAACCACCGCCGCCCAAACCAGCCACTGCCGCTGCCCCCACACAAGGTCCAAAAAAACCGGTGGCACAACCAAAGCCTGTGCAGAACCAATTCATCACCAGCAAAGGAACCTTCATCAGCGTCGAGCTAGACAGTTCCGCAGCAACTCGTGAAACACTGAAGCCCTCAACTCTCGAAGAAACTGGAATCATTTTCATCGAAGTGAAAACGGAAGAAAAAAACTTCATCATCCAGCTGCTCAACAAGGATTTCAAACCGGTTGCGTCGAAGACAAATACCGCCAAAACTTCATTTGAGGATCTCGATCCGGGCGAGTATATGATCCGGCTCATTATCGACAAGAACGGCGATGGAAAATGGAGTCCCGGAAATTTCCAGTTGCGTGAAGAACCCGAGCCAATAGTTTTCTATAAGAACGAAAAAAACACGCAAACCGTAAATCTCAAGGCAAATTGGGAGCTTGGACCATTGTTAATAAGCTATTGACAACTTGTGGATTGATGACAGCAACTTGGGCAAAAAACCGATAAATACCCCAATTCGCGGAAAGAGAAAATCTGCTTGTGCATAAGCAAACGGTTACCCACAACGTTTACATACCTAATGATCCACACCTCATCTATACACACCCAAAAACATTGTTGACAACCTCCTAAGCCGCTGATAAAGAAAAGATTAATATATATTTGAATTCTACATAACTTCCACAATCCAAACCGGGTAAAGGTTATACACAATTGAACATGCCTAATAATATCTATATATATATATCTTATATAAGATTAATAAGGAACACCCTATTCGGGATAACTTTTCTTCTCCTTTTCTCTTGTTTTTCCGTTTTCGCTCAGAACCAGGATGACATTCAGCTGGCGAATGAATATTTATTAAAAGGCGATAAGAAAAAGGCGCTGGAGCTTTATCGCGATCTGGCCAAAAGTGATGTGAACACACCGTTTATTTATAACAACTATTTGAACGTGTTGCTTGACCTGGGCAATTTCGATGAGGCGCAAAATTTCTTAAAAAAAATCTCGAAGCGCGACCCGCTTAATATTCAATACAGGCTCGATGTAGGTCTCACCTATGTGAAGGCCGGGGACATGGCCCGTGCGGATAAATATTTCCGGGAGCTGATCGGCGAAAGCAAGACCAACGTGCAGCGCATAAAAATGATGTCGGACTATTTTATGTCGCATTCGCTGAATGACTACGGGATCCTTTCACTGACGGAAAGCCGCGAATCGCTTGGCAACCCCTCGCTGTTTTGTCTGGAGCTGGCGATGCTCTATCGCATAAAAGGAAACCAGGATAGAATGGTGCAGGAATATCTGAACTATGTCACCCAAAATTCCGGCAACATTCAATATGTAAAAAATGTCATGCAGGCCCTGCTCACCAAACCGGAGGAGCTCGAAAGCCTGGAGCGGCTGCTATACGACAAGGTGCAACAATATCCCGATGTGGAAGTGTATGCCGACCTGCTGATCTGGGTGACGATGCAGCAGAAAAATTTTTATGGATCGTTTATCCAGGCCCGGGCGTATGACAAACGCTACAAGCGCGACGGCGAAAAATGTATGGAAGTTGCACGCGTTGCGCTGGACAATGAAGATTATGACACGGCTTTAAAAATTTACCGCTACCTGATCCGGGAGTATCAGGGATCCCCAAATTATTTATTGGCACGGCTAGGATTGATTCGCACCCGGGAAGCCCGCGTGAAAAATACCTACCCGGTAAAAATGGATTCGGTGAAAATTTTGATTTCGGACTACAAAAGTTTTATAAAACAATATCCCGACAACGTGAATTCGCTGGAGGCTTCCAAGAGCGAGGCCATGTTGTTTGCGAGCTACCTCGATCAAAAAGATTCGGCTGTTCATATCCTGGACAAGTTGATCGCCAATCCGAAAGCCACGCTCTATTTGAAATCGAAAGCCAAGCTGGACCTGGGTGATATTTATATGCTGAAGGGCGAACCATGGGAATCTTCTTTGCTGTATTCGCAAGTTGAAAAAACGCAAAAAGAGAATCCGGTCGGCTACGAAGCAAAATTGAAAAATGCAAAACTCTCCTACTACAAGGGCGACTTCCGCCTGGCGCAAGAACACCTGGACATTTTGAAACAGGCCACCACCCGCGAGATCGCGAACGACGCGTTGGACCTGAGCATGCGCATCAAAGAAAATGTGGCGATCGACTCAACCGGGGAGGCACTAAAACAATATGCGTCGGTTGAGTTGCTGTTGTATCAAAACAAAACTGAGGAGGCGTTGAAAAAAATCGAATTCCTCAAACAAGGCACCTCGGGCACCGGCGCTTCTTTTTCGAACCAGACGATCCTGGACGACGTCTATTTCCTGGAGGCCAACATCCGGATGCAGCGGGGTGAGTTTGAAAAATCCCTCACGCTCCTTCAAAAAATAATTGACGACTACGGCGACGACATCCTGGCCGATGATGCCTATTTTCTGCAAGGGGAGATTTATGAGCGCCAGCTAAAAAATAAGGACAAGGCAATGGAGATTTACCGCGACTTCCTTTCGAAATATCCCGGAAGCGTTTTCGCGGCGGAGGCCCGCAAGAGGTTCCGCCAGCTTCGCGGAGATTTTAACGGACAGGAGCAGCCCGCCCAATTCTAAAAAAAATTTAAAAGCCCGGTCGTCACACCGGGCCTTTTTCAGAATCCATTTTTGAAAATCGCGGCCGTCCTTTTACTGGGCTCCGATCCGAAAAAATTTTTAAAAGCCAGACCGCTTGCCGGGGTAGCACGCTAATTTTATATCTTCGGAAGAATTATGGTAAAGCGTATCCTCTGGGTTATTCTGGCATTGATCGCCGTTTTGGTCGCTATTCTCATATTCAATGCCGTAACGTTCAAATCAAAACAACTACCCATCGCTGCCTTGCCGGCTCCGGCAGTGCCGCCCACGGCGTTGGAACACCTGCAGGAAGCTATTCGCTTTAAAACCATTTCGTTCAATGATTCAACCTTGTTGGACACGGCCCAATTCTTGGGATTTCATCGCTTTTTGGAAAAAACCTATCCGGCGGTGCATTCAAACCTGGTACGGGAAAAAATAAAGAAATATAGCCTGCTCTATTTCTGGAAGGGGAAAAACTCATCGCTGAAACCCATTGTACTGATGGCCCACCAGGATGTGGTTCCCATCGAGGAAGCTTCAAAAAGCAACTGGACGGTCGAACCATTTTCCGGCGACGTGAAGGATGGCTTTATCTGGGGCCGGGGCTCGGCCGACAACAAGATCAATGTGATCGGCATTTTTGAAACCATCGAAAAACTTCTGAAGGAAAGCTATCAACCGGAGCGAAGCCTCTACTTTGCCTTGGGCCATGACGAAGAACGCGGCGGAACCGGAGCCGTGGCCATCGCCGCGGTTTTAAAGCAACGCGGTGTTTCCGCCGAAATGGTGTTGGACGAAGGCGGGATCGTTACCCGCGAAAAGGTGCCAGGCATGACCAAACCGGTTGCGCTGATCGGCACCGCCGAAAAAGGATACCTGACATTATTGCTTTCGGTTGACAAAAATGGCGGGCACTCCTCCATGCCCGAACAGGAAACGGCGCTCGATATTCTTTCAAAAGCCGTGGTGAACATCCGCCAGCATCCTTTCCCGGCAAATTTTGCGCCGGCAACTGTCGGCTTCATGAACCACGTGGGTCCCGAAATGCCTTATCCTGAAAAATTAGTGTTTGCCAACACCTGGCTTTTTAAAAGTGTGGTTATCGGCATTTATGAAAAAAGTCCAGGAGGAAACGCTGTGGTCAGAACTACCGCCGTGCCCACGATTTTTAACGCCGGCATGAAAGACAACGTGGTACCCACCAAAGCCACCGTCACCATGAACTTCCGCTTGCTCCAGGGTGATGGATCGGAAAAAGTGATTGCCGAAATAAAAAGGATCATTCAAGATGACCGCGTGTCGATTGTTGTGTCGAAGGAATTTTCGGCAGAGCCCTCGGCCACTTCACCCGAGGACGGCTTTGGCTATAAACACGTTGACGAAACCGTTAAAAAAACCTTTGCTGAAACGGTCACAACGCCTTTTCTCATGATCGGCGGGACAGACTCGCGACATTTCGGAGAAATATCGACCAACATCATCAAGTTCAGTCCCATGACCGATCCGATTGGATTTCATGGTATTGACGAGCGTGTGAGTTTGGAGAGCTATCAGCAGACACTTTGGTTCTATGAACAATTGATCCGTCAGTAAAAAAAATCAAATGGCGATAACTTCATCGCCGGTCTTGATCAATCCTCCCTGGATCACCTTCGCTGTGATGCCGCCGTGACCTCGCATGGCATTGTATCCTCCCGTTCCTAAATTTTCTTCCATCCGCGAACAAGGATGACATTCTCCGGAATATTGAAAAACAGCTTCCCCGATAGAAAATTGTTTTCCCTTTAACGCCAACAAATTGATGCCCTCGACCACGATGTTTCTTCGCGTTAGTTCAGGCTCCACGGATGAGCGACCGAGAAATGACGCCACGTCTTTCAGATGTTCGGCTTGAATGAAGGTGACCTGGCGTATTCCTGAATTTTTGTAGCGATCGCCTTCAAGCCCGCGGGCTTCGATGGCGACGACCTGGTCGAGCACTTTGACCGGCTCGCGGCGCTGAGGACGCACGCCGATGTAGACCACCCGGCCCGGCTTGGCAAAACCGTTTTGAAGTTCCTTTAATTCCATCACCAGCGTTCTCTTCAAATTTAACAGAAGTCGCCGGGCGAAGTTCAGCGAATTTTTAAAATGAATCCGCGTGTTAGATGTTCCACCAGTAGGTTAGCTTCACTACCAGCGCCCGGGTTTTCACGACAAAATTTTCCGGAAAATAATTATCCGTGTAAACGATAAAAAGATCCGAGGCGGGTTTGTAGCGCCACTGCAGGCGAGTGTTGAGGTTCACATTTTTTAATTGCTGGTTGTACTGAGCGTAGGCTGTGAAGAAAAGCTTGTTGGTCATCGTCACATCCAGCTTTGGGCCGACCAACCAGAACTTGGTTTCCCCCCAAGGCAGCGGCAGCCGGAGGTCGTTATAATTGAAGGTCACCAAAAGACTCATGTAGGGTTGAAACCGATAGCCTACCTCGCCGCCAATATTGAAACGCGTTCCGTTGGCATAGTATCCCCCGTAGCGCGTGGAGAGCGCATACGTAAAAATACTCTGGGGCATCGAAGTGAAATCGGCACCAACAGAATTCCACCAGTGCCGGGTGCCAACGCTGAGGGAATCCTTTCCGGAATTTGTCGGGTCAAAAGCCTGCAGCAATTGCACATAGTCGTGCATGCCGTAGACATTCAGTACGCTTTGTTTGCGGAAGGTGATGGCATACGAAAAGATGCTTTCGTTGTCGGTTTGTTTGAAGGAAGGGTTGTAGAAGTAGGTCGATGTAATTTTCGGTCCGTGGCTTAAGATCAATTTTCCTTTGGGAAAAAATAGATACTGCGCGATGGGATTTATCTTGACGTAGTTGCGGCGCGGCACATAGCCCACCTCCGGATTATAGTTTTGTCCCACCACTTCGTGCTGCCAGCTCAACAACCAGCGGCGTGTCGAATATTGCAGGTTGGCGGCATGCGTGAAATCCTTATCCTTTTTATCCGGACTGAAGGATTTTAACCCTAAGATTTTTCCCGTCCACACGTTGTTGGACGACGCAAGATTATATTCCAGTCCGATGTTTCGATTGTATTGGGAATACACCGGCACCGCAGGATCGTCCGACGGTTCGTAGTTGAGAGACTTTTTGTTGATAAAGATCATCCCGATGTTGGAGCGGGAGAAAACCCGCCGCTGTAAAGCCATGACGGCGAAATTCTGTCGGGGCAGGTTCTGGCTCTCCACATCGGCGGTTTGCATGTCCATGGCACCGACGCGCCAGTTCTTGTTTATTTTACCGCTGAAGCGGGCGCCGTATTGAATGGGGACGTTCAACCCGATGCGCCGCGAAAAAAACGGGCGAATGTTGGCGTACCCGAAATTGGCAAAAAGGTCGCCGTTCTCCAGGAAGAATTGGCGGCGCTCCGGGAAGAAGAGTTCGTAGCGATCGAGGTTCGTTACCTGCCGATCGACATCCACCTGCGAAAAGTCGGGATTCACGGTGAGGTCGAGGTTGAGCGAAGAGGTGACGGCAACTTTTGCATCCATCCCGATTTCCTTTTTGTAAGTCGTCGATGTGCCGTCGGTAAAATTTTTACTGCCGCCGCCGAGGGCATAGGGAATCAACGAAATGTTCGGACCCACCTGGGGAGGCGCTTCATCCCAGTTCAGCGTACCGGTGTAGGCCAGCGACGCCGTGGGAAACTGACGGGGCACGGGCGCCCAGCTGGATTTTTCAGTGGTCTTCAAATCGAGCCTGCTGAAATTGATGCCCCACTGGGTAATGCCTTTTTTATACCGGATCGACTTGAACGGAATGGCCGCTTCAAACACCCACTTTTCGTCGTCTTTGGTGACAACGGAGGTCCATTTGTTATCCCAGCTCAGGTCAACCTTTCCACCTTCATACATAATGCCGTCCCACTGCGCGCCGGCAGCGTTGGCGCCAAACGAGAAGCCGTTGGTCTGGTCTTCGAACGTGTCCATGAAGAGCAGGAAGTTGTCGTTTTTGCCAAAGGTGAAATCACGGCGCAGCGACTCCACAAAATATCTTCCGGGAAGCAAATGAAAACAGGTGGCGATCAGGTAAAGATGCTCATCGTCGTAGCTCATCCTGACTTCCGTTCTCACGCGGGCCGCACTGGTGTCCATGGGGAGCACCATGTAGAAATCAGTAGCCACTTCGGCCTTGCGCCAGGTTTCTTCATCCAGGATGCCATCGATCTTAATGGGAGAGGATGCCCGGTGGAGGTTTAGCTGATAGGACTCGTTTTTTTTCTGGGCCCAAAGAGAAACGCTCAAAAGGCAAAAAAGGGTGATAAGGGGGTGTCGCACAAAGCAATTTCACACTCTCAAATCAAATGGGCAAAGCGATATCGGATGGACGGATAACAAAGCGAAAAAAAATTTCTGTGAAGAGTGGAAAAGGCCACGGGGAGGCTGCAAAGGGCTGTTTCGGAGATTTGTAAACTATTTTATGAAATAGTATGCATGCATAACAAATTTTATTACCTTCGTTTCCACTTCCTGAAAACGTATGCGGAGAGAAGAAACCGTAGATCACAACATCAAGGCCGCCTGGCATGCTATTTCCAGAATGTACAATCAGCAGGCCAGCAAACACGATATTACAACATCTATTGGATTTGTTCTACTCAATATTCACTCCGACCAAGGAACTCCCGCCACCAAGATTGCACCGTTGATGGGTTTGGAAGCCCGCAGCCTCACACGCATGCTGAAGACGATGGAGGAAAAAAAGCTAATCTATCGCGAGCCTGATCCGCTGGACAAACGTTCCGTTAGAATTTTTTTGACCGCGATGGGCAAACGTAAAAAAGAAGTTTCGCGCGAGACCGTTCTGTTGTTCAACAACAAAGTGCGCGAGCTGGTGCCGGAAAGCAAACTGAAAATTTTTTTTGAAGTGATGACCGAGATCAACCAGTTGGCTAGTGCCGGCATGGCGGAGATGCAGAAAGTTTAAAACCGGGATAACAGAAGATGACCATCTATACTGTAAATTTCAAACCTCTGAAAATAAGAAATAGATAACATGAAACGATCAATTCGCAAAGTTGCTGTTTTGGGTTCCGGCGTAATGGGATCCGCCATTGCATGTCATTTTGCCAACATCGGTTGCCAGGTTCTTCTACTGGACATGGCGCCCAAAGACCTTACCGACGAGGAGAAGGCAAAGGGGTTGTCGCTGGACAGCCGGGTAGTAAAAAACAGGATCGTTCAGACTTCGTTTGACCGGTCGATAAAATCCAACCCGGGGCCTATCTACAGCAAGAAGTTCATTTCACGGGTTGCGTTGGGAAATTTCACCGACGACCTGGCCCGGATCAAGGACTATGATTGGACGATCGAGGTGGTGGTCGAAAATCTGGAGATCAAGAAAAAAATGTATGATGAGGTAGAGAAGCACCGCAAGCCGGGCACGCTCATCACCTCCAACACATCGGGCATTCCCATTCACCTGATGACGGAAGGAAGAAGCGATGACTTCAAAAAGCATTTCTGCGGAACACACTTCTTCAACCCTCCCCGCTATCTCAAATTGCTGGAGATCATCCCCACGCCGCATACGGATCCGGAGATCGTTCAATTCCTGATGCATTACGGCGATCTTTTCCTTGGAAAAACGACCGTGTTGTGTAAGGACACGCCGGCATTCATTGCCAATCGCGTCGGTGTTTTTTCCATCATGAAAGTGGTGGATGCGATGAGCAAACTCGATTTGAATATTGATGAAGTGGACAAACTTACTGGCCCGGTGATCGGCCGGCCCAAGTCGGCCACGTTCCGGACTTCCGACCTGGTGGGATTGGATACGCTGATCAAAGTAAGCAGCAACTTATACAACGGTTTGCCCAACGACGAAGGCCGCCAGTATTTCAAGTTGCCGGACGTGGTATTGAAGATGGAGCAGAACAAATGGCTGGGCGACAAAACCGGACAAGGCTTCTATAAGAAAACAAAAAATGCCAAGGGCGAAACCGAGATCCTGACACTGGACCTCAAAACGCTTGAGTATAAAACAAAAGCCAAAGCGAAATTTGCCACACTCGAAACCACGAAGACGATCGACAACCTGAAAGATCGCTTCAAAGTTTTGTTGGCAGGCAAGGACAAAGCCGGAGAATTTTATCGCGATTCGTTCTATGGCTTGTTTCAATATGCATCGAATCGTATTCCTGAGATCGCCGACGAACTTTATAAGATCGACGACGCCGTGTGTGCCGGTTTTGGATGGGAGCTTGGCCCTTTTGAAACCTGGGATGCAGTGGGCGTTGAGAAAGCCGTTGCCGATATGGAAGCGACCGGCAGCAAACCCAATCCCTGGGTGAAGGAAATGCTCGCCGCCGGGAACAAATCTTTTTACAAAGTCGAGAACGGCAAGCGCAAGTATTACGATATCCCAAGCAAATCCTATAAGATCATTCCGGGCAAGGAGGAATTCATCATCCTCGAAAACCTGAAAGAAAACATCGTTTGGAAAAACGCCGAGTCGAAAGTTACAGACCTGGGCGATGGGGTGATCAACTTTGCCTGGAGCAGCAAGAGCTATACGTTGGGAAGCTCGGTGATCGAAGGCCTGAACAAGGCACTGGACCTGGCGGAAAAAAATTACAAAGGACTCGTCATCGGTCACCAGGGTCCGGACTTCTCTTTGGGTGCGAACCTGGGATTGGTGTTTATGTATGCCATTGAACAGGAATATGATGAGATTGATTTTATGGTCCGTCAATTCCAAAACTCGGTGATGCGCATTCGTTATTCCTCGGTGCCGGTTGTGGTTTGCCCGCAAGGACGCACACTAGGTGGAGGTTGCGAAATGACCATGCACGCCGACATCGCTCAGGCAGCGGCCGAAACCTATATCGGTCTTGTTGAAGTGGGGGTGGGCCTCATCCCCGGTGGTGGCGGAACAAAAGAATTTACCAAGCGCGTGAGCGATGCCCTGGAAGAAGGCGACGTCGAGTTGAACGCCTTGCAAAATGCCTTCATGAATATTGCCACGGCAAAAGTGGCGTTGTCGGCCGAGGAGGCGCGCGAAATGGGCGTGCTTCGAAGCTTGGACCGGATATCAGTAAACAAAGACCGCCAGTTGCTGGATGGCAAAGCGGCGGTGTTGGAATTGTATGATGCCGGTTACACTATGCCGGTGCCCGCAAAGAATATCAAGGTGCAGGGGCGTGCAGGCCAGGCGTTGTTCATGGCCGGCGTGCAAGGCATGCGCATGGGGAATTACATTTCGGATCACGACCAAAAGATCGCCCTGAAAATCGCCAACGTCATGTGTGGCGGCGACCTCACCTCGCCCCAGGAAGTGAGCGAGCAATACTTATTGGACCTGGAACGCGAAGCTTTTGTTTCCCTGACGGGAGAAAAGAAAACACTGGAAAGAATTCAATCAATATTAACGGGAGGAAAACCTTTAAGAAACTAATATGGACGCCTATATCGTAGCTGCTAAAAGAACAGCAAACACCCGTGCGAAAAAAGGAGGCTTTCGCTTTACACGCCCCGACGATTTCGCCACCGATCTGATCAAAGCCCTCGTACAGTCCGTTCCCGGTCTGGAAAACAAAATGGTCGACGACCTCATAGTGGGCAATGCCGTGCAGGAAGCCGAGCAGGGTATGCAAATGGGAAGAATGATTGCGCTTACGGCCTTGGGAATCGACAATGCCGGGATGGTGATCAATCGCTATTGTGGTTCGGGCGTGGAGGCCATTCACCTGGCGTCGGCAACCATAAAGGCGGGGATGGCCGATTGCATTATTGCCGGCGGCGCAGAATCGATGTCGCTCGTGCCGGTCATGGGATGGAAGACGGCTTTAAATTACACCATCGCCAAAGAGCATCCGACCTACTACACCAGTATGGGCCTCACGGCCGAAGAGATATCGAAACAATATAAGATCTCGCGCGAAGACCAGGATAAGTTCGCCTATGAGTCGCACATGAAAGCCATCCGGGCGCAGAAGGAAGGGAAGTTCAAGGAGGAGATCCATCCCATTGCCACTAAGGAAATTTTTGTGGATGAATCCGGAAAGAAAAAAACGAAAGAAGCCGTGGTCGATACCGATGAAGGACCGAGACCTGAAACATCCATAGACGTGTTGGCAAAGTTAAAGCCCGTGTTTGCATTGGGTGGCTCGGTTACTGCCGGAAACTCGTCGCCCACAAACGACGGTGCGGCATTTGCCGTAGTGATGTCCGAAAAATTGGTGAAGCAACTGAATCTGAAACCCATCGCGCGCATGGTGAGCTATGCCGTAGCCGGCGTCGATCCGCGCATCATGGGCATCGGTCCGGTGGCCGCAGTTCCAAAAGCGCTTCAGCGTGCGGGATTGAAGCTTCAAGACATTGACCTGATCGAATTGAATGAAGCCTTTGCCGCACAGTCGCTGGCGGTGATCCGTGAATTGAATATGGATCCCTCAAAAATAAACGTGAATGGCGGAGCGATCGCCTTGGGTCACCCGCTGGGCAGCTCCGGTGCGCGCTTGTCGCTGACGTTGCTGAAAGAGCTGCAACGGAGAAAAGGAAAATACGGCCTCGTCACGGCCTGTGTTGGCGGCGGACAAGGCGTGGCCGGCATTTATGAACTATTGAACTAAACGAATCCCAAGAATCAATATTAAAGAAAGTTTTATGGCTACCACCACGGAAACAAAACACGCCATCAAAGGCGGCGAATTCCTGATTCGCGAATCGCAGGCAAGTGAGATCTTCATCCCCGAAGAATTCAGCGAAGAACAGCAGATGATCCAGCAACAGTGCAAAGATTTTCTCACTAAGGAAGTCTTCAATCGCCTGGACGAAATTGACTCCCAGAAAGATCCCAAGCTCATGCCTACTCTGCTGGACAAGGCCGGTGAGCTGGGCCTGTTGGGCACCTCGGTGCCCACTGAGTATGGGGGGTTTGGGATGGACTTCAACACCACCATGTTGGTGGCCGAAGTGATCGGCGGAGGCCACTCTGTGGCGGTGGCGCTTTCGGCACATACCGGGATCGGCACATTGCCCATCGTGTATTACGGAAGCGAAGAACAGAAAAAGAAATATTTACCCAAGCTGGCCACTGGCGAGTACAAGGCAGCCTATTGTTTGACCGAACCCGATTCAGGCTCCGACGCCAACTCGGGCAAAACGAAAGCTGTGCTCAGCGCCGACGGCAAGCACTATGTCATCAACGGCCAGAAGATGTGGATCACCAACGGCGGCTTTGCCGATGTGTACATCGTCTTTGCAAAAATCGACAACGACAAAAACCTGTCGGCCTTTATCGTGGAGAAAGCTTTTGGTGGCATCACCATGAATGAAGAGGAGCACAAAATGGGGATCAAGGGATCGTCTACACGGCAGATCTTTTTCAACGACTGCAAAGTGCCGGTGGAAAATCTTTTGTCGGAAAGAGAGAACGGTTTCAAGATCGCGGTGAATATTTTGAATGTGGGCCGCATCAAATTGGGTGTGGCGGCGATCGGTGGCAGCAAGAAAACCATCAGCACCGCTGTGAACTATGCCAAGGAGCGGAAACAATTTGGAACGGCCATTGCCAACTTCGGTGCCATCAAACACAAGATCGCCGAAATGGTGACCAAGGTTTTTGTGAGCGAGTCGGCATGCTACCGCGCCGGTCAGAACATCGACGATGCCTACAACGGGCTAGTGGCCGGCGGATTGGATCCTGCGAAAGCCAAACTGAAATCGCTGGAAGAGTTTGCCATCGAGTGCGCCATCCTGAAAGTGCACGGCTCGGAAGTCCTCGACTTTGTGGTGGATGAAGGCGTGCAGATCTATGGCGGTATGGGCTTCTCGGCCGAGGGCCCGATGGACCGCGCCTACCGCGACGCGCGCATCAACCGTATTTTTGAAGGCACGAACGAGATCAACCGCATGCTCACGATCGACATGCTGATGAAGCGTGCCATGAAGGGTTCGATCGATTTGATGAACCCGGCCATGGCAGTGCAAAAAGAATTGATGGCCATTCCGGATTTTGGGGCCAGCGAAGAGGAGGGACTGTTTGTGAAAGAAAAGAAAGTGTTGGCCAACCTGAAGAAGGCCGGCTTGATGGTGGCGGGCGCTGCGGTTCAAAAATTCATGATGAAGCTATCGGACGAACAAGAAGTGTTGATGAACCTGGCCGACATGCTCATCGAAGCCTATGCTGCGGAATCGACTTTGCTTCGCGTGGAAAAACTTATCGGCTTGAAAGGCGAAGCGGCCTGTGAAATTCAGAAAGAGATGGCGCTTATCTACCTGCACTATGCTGTTGAAAAAGCAGCATCGTGTGGCCGTCAGGCAATCACCGCTTTCGCAGAGGGCGATGAGCAGCGATTGATGTTGATGGGGTTGAAGCGGTTTACGAAAGTCGATCCCTACAACTTGAAAGAGGCGAGGAGAAAGGTGGCAAATTATGCCATTGAAAAAGGCGAGTATCCCTTCTAAGTCTTTTTAACCGAACAAGAGAAACGCAACGAACGCAAAGTTTGGCTCCAGCCAGGCTTTGCGTTTTTTCTTTGTGACTTGGCGCCCGGTGGTTAAAACAGCGACTGTTCATATTTGCAAAAACAGCTGTTCAATTCTCAACAATTTTGGCAGCAAAAAAACCGAAAAAGGCCCAAATTGAAGCCCTGACGCAGGTCTTAGTTCATTGCATTATTTTTGGTATAGCCTCAACAAAATTCAAACCTATGGAATCGCGAAGCACCACCACTGTTGTCGTTGTTTTATTGATCGTATTCACTTTTCCCATCTGGGTGGGCATAGCGGGTGGCCTTTTTGGCCTCATCGTCGGTCTGATTGGTGGCGTCGTCGGGATCATTGGCGGTGTGATTGGAGCGATCGGTGGATTGATCGGCGGTCTCTTCAGCTGGGCCTTCAATGGGCACTGGCCTTTTGGATTTTTTCACGTGCACACGCTTACCATCGTGCTCATTGCCATCATCATCGTGTTGATCAGCCGGTCGCGAAAAATCTGAACGTCTATGTGATGGGATGTTTGTTGTACAGGCTCGGGTTTAGAAAATACCGGGAGTACACCGGATATTGATTTATTTTCCGAAGCTCGGGTCTCGTTTTGTTTACAAACACAACCTTGTACTGAAACTCAAAACCCTTGTCGACGCGAATATCTTTTCGCACCAGGTACCATTGCTTGTTCCAGGGATTGAGGACTTTCACTTCCAAGTGGAAGAGACCAGGCGCACTGCGCACGCGCACAAACTTTCCGGGTTGTTTATTATACAGCTTTCCGTTCACGTACACCTGCATGGTGGTTCCTTTTTCTGTTTGAACGGCGATGCCGGAATCATATGCCAACGCCGAGGATCCCGACGCGAGCAGCAACAACAAAATCAACCTTCTCATATTCTTATAAACGCAAGCTCCGTGCCACCGTTTGCGGGAAGGCTATGCGAAATATTTTTTATTTCGCTCAGAAAATGAAACTTTTTATTCAGCAATAGAATCCATCACTGATTCGTGGGATGGATTTTAAGAGAGAATGTAGAAGACAAGTAGCGCGTTAACGACCAGTCCGCCCAAGTGAGCGAGAAACGTTTTGGAGCTACCCGTTTTTCTTAGCAAGAATGTAATCAAGTCGGTCGCTCCCCAGGATAGCCCAATAAAAATGAAAAAGGACCCCAGTAAAAAAGGGACCGGTGCAGTATGGGAGTCGGCAAATCCGAAGATCAGTCCACTCAGTACTGTCAGTAAGAGTGCAGCGAAGTAAAAACCCCAGATGAGATTTGTGTTTTGCGTCAAACTCTGATGACTGTTTTGAATGCGTCGTTAGGGACCTTGCTTTTGCTAAGAAATTTTTATTTCGGCGCCGCTAAGAATTTTTCCACCGGATACCGCATCCGATAGCCTTTGTTTTTGGTGTTGCAACGGGCTTGTTTTCTAACAGTGCATTCACCGCGTCCTCAACATATTTCTTGTCGGCTGCTGAGGCATCACGCGTGTTGTTATCGATCGTGCCGATGTAGGCTACTTTAAAGTCGCTGCCGTCTTTTTTCAAAACGAAAACGTGGGGTGTGTTGGAGGCGCCGAACGCGTGGGCTACTTCCTGTGAAAGGTCTTGGAGGTAGGGGAAATCATAGTGCTTCTTTTTTGCAACCGCTGCCATTTCATCAAACGAATCGCCGGGCGATTGTGCTGGGTCGTTCGGGTTGATGGCCACTACGGGAAAACCTTGGGATGCATATTTTTTGTTGAGGCCGATGATGCGGTCGTTGTAGGCGCGCGAGTAGGGACAGGTATTGCAATCGAAAATAATGATCACGCCCTTGCCGCTTTTATAGTCGGAAAGGGATACCATTTTGCCATCAACATTTTTCAGTTTGAAATCCGATACGCTATCGCCGAGTTGGTAGGACGTGGTGCTACCGGCAAACAAAATGCCTGCGCAGATCAACATCACCAGGGATTGCATTTTTGTTTTCATGGGGAACGTGGATTTTTATTTTACTTCTGCTATTAGCTTTTCAAGATCGCCTTCCTGCAGCTCTTTGTCCAGGAATTTTCGACGACCGTTTTTGGGGTTGATGATGAGGGTGGCTGGTATGGCGCCTCCCCATGACTTATCCACCTTGTCGATCCAGGTGTTGTAGTCTATTTCGTCTAATAACAACACATCGGTCTTCATGTTTTTGCGGGCGATGAAGGCGTTTACTTTGTCGAGCTTGTCGGCAAAGTCAAGGTTGATGAGCGTGACCTTCACGGTGGGGTCGTTGGCGGCATTGAGTTTCTCCAGCAGCGGGAGTTCCTTCACGCAGGGCGCGCACCAGGTGGCCCAAAAGTTAATGACCTGAACCTGGTCGCTTTTGGCGTCGATGAGGGCCTGGAGTTTATCGAATTTTATCACATTTGCCTGTTGGGCAGAAGCCGCCGAGGCAAGGAAGAGGCAAAGTAGGAAGACGGGTTTTCGCATGTTGTTATCAACTGAATTACAGGGCAGTGGTTGCAAAAATGTTACCAGAAACCCGTGTAATATTTTGGGCGGAAAATATAGAAAAACATTAGAATTCAGGTACTTAGAAATCAACAAAAAGGAGACAAAAAGATTTCCACAAAAAACTTCACTTATCCACATTACCTGGATATTAACGATTAAACTGCTGAAGGACAGTAATTTACGATGGATATAGTTAATCAATTCTTTGTGGACAACTTAAAGGGCCTAAAAAAGCGAGTGGTGCAACACGCGTTATTTCTAATTTTCAGATATTCAATGGCCTAGCAAAAATTACGTATCCGATTCACATTTTTTCACACCAAATATGAAGGACTTTTCAAACCGCGTTACAGAACTTTTCAACATTCAATACCCCATTATCCAGGCTGGGATGGTCTGGTGCAGCGGCTGGAGGCTGGCCTCGGCCGTGAGCAACGCCGGGGGACTGGGCATTATTGGCGCTGGGTCTATGCGGCCAGAGATCTTGCAGGAGCATATTCAAAAATGTAAGCAAGCCACGGACCGCCCGTTTGGGGTCAACGTGCCGTTGTTGTACCCGGAAATGGACCGGATCATGGCCATCATTGTTGAGGAGAAGGTGCGCATCGTCTTCACCTCCGCCGGAAACCCAACCTTGTGGACTGCCTTTTTAAAAGAGCGGGGCATCACGGTCGTGCACGTTGTGTCGAGCGTGAAGTTTGCCCTCAAGGCCCAGCAAGCCGGGGTGGACGCCGTGGTGGCCGAAGGTTTTGAAGCGGGGGGACACAATGGCCGGGAAGAGACCACCACCCTGGTGCTTATCCCCATGGTGCGCGACGCGATTTCTATTCCGTTGATTGCTGCGGGCGGTATTGGATCGGGACGCACCATGCTGGCGGCCGAGGTGTTGGGGGCGGAGGGTGTTCAGATCGGGAGCCGCTTTGCCGTGAGCGTGGAATCTTCGGCGCACGAAAATTTCAAACAAAGGATCATCCAAAGTAACGAGGGCGACACGGTGGTGACGTTGAAACAGCTCACGCCGGTGAGGTTGATCAAAAACAAATTTTACCAGAAGGTTCAGGAAGCCGAATGGCGCGGTGCGTCCAAGGAAGAGCTGGATGGACTTTTGGGGAAACGCCGTTCGAAAACCGGTATCTTTGAAGGCGACCTGGACGAAGGTGAATTGGAGATTGGCCAGGTGAGCGCGGCGCTGAAAAAAATCGAAACGGCCGCCGGGATCGTGCAGAGTGTTTGGGAGGAATATGACTCGCTCAAAAAATCGATCTGCTCATGAATATTGTCAAGATCAAGGAAACGTGTCTTTACGTACACGACCTGGAGGTGGCCAGGAATTTTTATCACGACGTGTTGGGTCTCCCTGTTATCAGTTATCTGCCGGGCAAGCATCTTTTTCTTCGTGCCGGTGGCTCCGTGTTGCTGTGCTTCAACCCGGATGATTCAAAAACAAAAAAAAGTCCACCAGCCCATTACGGCGAAGGCCGGCAGCATTTTGCATTTGAAGTGCCGAAAGAAGACTATGAGCGGACGAAAGCGGAGATCAAAGGGAAAGGGATCACCATCATCGACGAAGTGATCTGGAGCAGTGGCAAGGAATCGTTCTATTTTCACGACCCTGCTGGAAACATTTTAGAAGTGTTGCCCGATTCGGGCATCTGGGACTAAAGGCTTACCGGCTCGGCTTCGAGCGCCTTTTCCTTTTCTTTGACTGCTTTTGTAGCGGCTGGTTTCTCGGAGGCGTAAACCAGGTCGAACCAAGATTCGTAGTCTTTGAATTGGAGGCAGTTGCCTACCAACTTGTCGTCGATCAGTATCTTAATCAAAAGCTCACGGTTGATCGTTTTCATCAACGAGTCCATTTGCTCTTTCGGGAGGGCATTGATCTGAACGTACTCAATCCCCTTGTAAATTGTCGATTTAACTTTCATAGCTGCACGATTCTTTGATGACACTTAAACAGTTTTGGTAACCATTAGTTTAATCGAGACGCGAATTTAATACAGAAAAAATTCAGAGGGGGCATGTTTCAAGTCATTATATTTTGAATTTTTGTCTAACGACCTATTTACTCCATGACTGGATTTTTTGATACGTCTATAGAATACCTCAAAGGAGTAGGGCCTCAACGTGCCGCGCTGCTTAACAAAGAGCTGCAGATCTTTACCTATGGCGACCTCATTCAACATTATCCCTTTCGATATGAGGACCGAACGAAATTTTATACCATAAAAGAGCTGAATGAAGATATGCCCTTCGTTCAGATCAAGGGTGTGTTGAAGGGTAAAGAGTTGGTAGGGACCGGATTTAAGAAACGTTTGGTAGGCTACTTCGCGGATGATAGCGGAGAGATGGAATTGGTTTGGTTCCAGGGCATAAATTGGATAAACGATAAACTGAAACCCGGGGCAGCCTATGTAGCGTTTGGCAAACCCGCGCGCTTTGGCAATTTCTTTAGCATTGCCCACCCTGAAGTAGAGCCCCTCACGGTCAGCAACGAGAACGGAGGCTTCCTTCACCCGGTATACCCTTTGTCGGAAAAGCTGCGGACGCGGAAGATCGATAGCAAGACATTGTCACGGATCATGCAGCAGCTGGCAACGTTAGCAGAGAACCGGATACGCGAGACTTTGCCGTTGAGCATACAGAAGGCCAACCATCTCATTCCCAAGAAAGATGCGCTGCTCAACATCCATTTTCCCAAAAGCCACGAACTGTTGGCCCAGGCCCGGCAACGTTTGAAATTCGAAGAGCTCTTCTATGTTCAACTGCGGTTGTTGAAGATGAAACTCATCCGCCAGGAAAAGATGAAAGGGCAGGTGTTCCAGGACGCCACCTTGCTGACGAAGTTCTATCACGAACACCTTCCTTTTCCGCTGACCAACGCGCAGAAGAAGGTGATCAAGGAAATCTATGCCGATCTGAAATCGGGTCAGCAAATGAATCGCCTGTTACAAGGCGACGTGGGCAGCGGCAAAACCATTGTGGGTTTTATCTGCATGCTGGTGGCGGTCAGCTCCGGGGCCCAATGTGCGTTGATGGCGCCTACCGAGATCCTGGCGCAGCAGCACTACAAAGGGTTGCAGCGCTATGCCGACAAGATGAGCATACCCATAGCGTTGCTCACCGGTTCGACCAAGAAGGCTGAGCGAAAAAAAATTCACGAGGCGCTTCAAAATGGGGACTTAAAAATACTGATCGGCACGCACGCGTTGTTGGAGGAAGAAGTGCAGTTCAGAAACCTGGGCTTGTCGATCGTCGACGAACAACATCGATTTGGCGTGGCACAGCGATCGAAGCTGTGGCAAAAAAATGAATCGGTCTATCCCCACGTGCTGGTGATGACGGCCACCCCCATTCCGCGTACACTGGCCATGACGTTGTATGGCGACCTGGATATTTCGGTGATCGATGAATTGCCCGCGGGTCGCAAACCCATTAAGACTATCCACAAGTTCGATGCCCACCGCTTGCAAGTGAACCAATTTCTGCGCGACCAGGTGGAGGCCGGGCGCCAAGTCTATATTGTATATCCCTTGATCGACGAGTCGGAAAAGCTGGATCTGAAACACCTCATGGATGGCTACGAAAGCGTGAGCCGGGCTTTCCCCGACTATGCCGTCAGCATCCTTCATGGCAAGATGAAGCCCGAAGCCAAGGACTATGAAATGAAACGCTTTGCCAGCGGCGAAACGAAGATGATGGTGGCGACGACGGTGATCGAGGTGGGGGTGGATGTTCCCAATGCGTCGGTGATGGTGATCGAGAATGCGGAACGCTTCGGGCTCTCGCAGCTGCACCAGCTTCGGGGTCGGGTGGGGCGTGGGGCGGAGCAATCGTATTGTATCCTGATGACGGATGTGAAATTGAGCGCCGATTCTAAAGTGCGGCTGCAAACCATGGTGAAGACCAACAATGGTTTCGACATCGCCGAAACCGATCTGAAGCTGCGTGGTCCCGGCGACCTGATGGGCACGCAACAAAGCGGCGTGCTGGACTTGCTTATTGCCGATTTGGGCAAAGACGGTCCGCTCCTGCAAACGGCCCGGGAAGAGGCCATCAAGCTGTTGAAGGATGACCCGGAGTTGGAGAAACCGGAACACAGCGTCGTGAAAACGCAGATAGAGTCCCGAAGGCCCTCGGCTATGAATTGGAGCCGCATCAGCTAACCCCTCGGAGCCATTTTGCTTTGACCCCCTGCTTTCGCTAACTTTGGTTGTAGCCTGGACCCATGCGTTATTTTTTTTTAGCTTTTCTGCTTACCGGTTTTTTTAATCTCTTCGGACAAACCGGAAACTACTTCCTCTCGCACTTTTCTCCCTCGGAAAAAAAGTATGACAACGTCTGTTTTGCCATGGTGCAAACCGAGCAGGGCCTCATGTATTTTGCCACGCGCAGCGGCGTGCTGGAGTTCGACGGACGCAATTGGAATCTTATTCCCGGCAAAGGCGCGGTATATTCCCTTCAAATAAATGCCGCCGGCGACATGTACTGGGCCGGCGCCGATGGCTACGGCAAGCTGCAGGCCGACGAAAATGGATTTCTGCAACTGAAAACCTGGTCACGGCCCGAAGTAAAGGATGTGTACCAATGCCTGGTAGTAAAAGACAAGGTTTACTTTCTCACCGACGAGGCTTTGTACATGCACAGAGAGGAAAAGAAACCCGTGCGATTACAGGCCACGGCAACGAGCGGGTCCTTTACGGGCATGACGGAGATCTTCGGCTCCATTTATCTCAACACCGACCAGGGTATTTTGAAGGCGGATGGGAATCACCTGGTGGCCACCACCCTGGGATTTTCGAACGACGATGAAATTTTGTTTTCCTCGGCCTATCAAAACATGTATATCGTGGGCCTGGCCAATAACAAATTGTATCTCTGTGGCGAAGATCTCAGACCACGCGAGATGGTCCTGGAAGATCAGCCGTATATCACGGCAAGCGTGTTGGTGAGCGGCACGTGGGTGAACCGGGACCTGATTGCCCTGGGTACGTTGCGCGGAGGATTGGTCTTTGTCCATGCGGCTTCGGGAAAAACCCAGGAGATCATCAACTATTCAACCGGACTTCCGGACAACGAGGTATATGCGCTGATGAACGACAAAAGTCAGAGCATTTGGTTGGCCCATGAATATGGGTTTACCCGGGTGTCGCCCTACCTGCCATTCCGTTCTTTTAGTCATTATGATGGGTTGAAGGGTAATTTATTATGTGCCCTTTCTTTAGGAGACCAGGTCTATGTGGGCACGTCGCTGGGGCTGTACGCCCTGCAAAAAGAGGAGGTTTTTGAGGAGATTGTGCATTACGATTATATCCTGAAGGAACCGGTAAAAAAAGAGGTCAAAAAGGAAATCAAAAAAGAAACGGTCCCTCAATCGGGACCTATCACGGAAGAAACAAAGCCCCCGGTGGTTGAGGCACAGTCCAAGAAAAAGGGCTTTCTGTGGTTTCTGAAGCGGAAAAGAGTGGAGTCCAAACCAACCCCGGAAGCTAAAGCCGACGCGGCCGTTACGGTGCCCGACCAACCGGAAGCGACCTCGCAGGCCAACACGAATCCGGCCTCAAAGCCCGCTTATCAGCGGATAAAAAAAGTCGAGAAAGTACTTCGCAGTGCCCGTTACGTGTATAAAAAAGTGGAAGGCATCGACGCCAAGATCACCAGCCTGGAGCAGGTGGGCGAACAACTGGTGGCTGCCGGGCTAGGCGGGGCCTACGAAGTGACCGGTCTCCGGGCGTGGCCCCTGGTGGAGGAGCCTGTGCGCTCCGTCTTTTACGCGGCCGATGAAAAAATGCTTTTCATATCAAACTATAAGGACGAGATCTGGACGTTGGTGTTGGGTGAAGAAGGCTGGCAGACCTCGGGCATGTTGAATCCCCTGGACGAGCCGGTGATCCATATTTTTAAGGGGGCCGATCATGAATTTTGGCTGTGCGGCCTGGACAAGATGCACCGGGTGGAGGTTGAAGATCAACAGATCAAAACCATTCAGTCAATACCCGTGAACAATCCGAACTTCGATGGGACCGCTGGAATCTTCCGGAAGAACGAAGTGGTGGCAATCAACTCCCAGGGATTTTTCAAATACGACCGGGCTCACCAGGCGTTTGCGCCGATCGACACGCTGGCTAAACCCCTCCGGTATTTTGCCGGCGACAACGACATTTGGTTTCGCGATGCGCATCGCTGGAATTTATTTGGCCAGCATCCCGGCCAGAGCAACCTGGATCTGCTCAACTTGTTTAGCGACCTCCGCTTCATCGCATCGGACCAAACCTCCGACAACCTGTGGCTCATCACCGGCAACAACGAGCTTTATAAATTTTTCGGCGAGAAGTTCACGCCCTATGAGCCGGGCTATCCGCTTTTGTTGAAGTCGATTCGAAACGACAAGCGAAAGGTTTCGCGGGCGGGTATGATGGAGCTGGACCAGGAAAAGAGCTCGGTTTCTTTTGAGATCGTTCAACCCGACTACCTGGGTTCCGAGTCGGTGGAATATCGCTACCAACTTTTGGGATTGGAGAAAGGATGGTCAGAATGGTCCAGCAGTTATAACATGATCGACTTCCCCTACTTGCCCGCAGGCGACTACACCCTGCTGGCCCAGGCGAAGGACATTTTTGGGAAGGTGAAGGACCTGCCGTTGGTCTCGTTCGAGGTGTTGCCCCCGTATTGGAAGCGGCCGTGGTTCTATGCGTTGGAATTCGCTTTGTTTGCGTCGTTGGTGCTGTTATCGTTCCGGTTGAGCACACGCTACCGGTTCATCAGCCGGGTGCTGTCGTTGCTCACCATTATTTTGTTGATCCAATTTATCCAGACCGTTATTGGTGAGACTTTCGAAACGCGGACCAGTCCCGTGAAGGACTTCTTCATGCAGGTGCTGGTGGCCTTCCTGATTTTGCCGGTGGAGGGATACCTTCGTAAACTTATGTTGAGATCGTTGGGTGCCAAGACGGCCCTGCATCGTTTTGTTTCACCCAAGGCTCCCGTGACGGTGGAGGAGAAGCAAGAAGAGAATTAATTTTGGTAATTTCAGGGACTACAATCGCCAACGTCTATGAGATGTCTTAATCCTTCTATGCCCGCGCCAGCACCTTCGCCATGTCATGCCTGTAACGCCCGTTTTTTTCTACTCACTCAAGCGGCTGTTTCCCCTGCACTCAAAAGCATTTTTAACATGGTGAAGACCGTTCTCCGGTAGGGATAAGCGCTTGCATGAAACCAAAGCCCAACCATACCGGTGAGTTGACCACCCAGAGCTTTAAGGCCTTGATCGAAAATGCCCACGAAGGCATTGTTCTATATGACGTGAAGGGCAAGATCAAATTTGCGTCTTCCAGCGTGCGCAAGATCGCGGGCTACAAAGAGGCCGAGCTGTTGGGAAGGTCGGGTAAAGAATTTGTCCATCCCGAAGATGTGAAGCGGGCCACGCGGGCCTTTACGGATCTCCTGAAGAAACCGGGTAAAAGCGTTACGATCCTGGAACGTCTACGGCACAAAAAAGGCCACTTCATTTGGGCTGAATCCACACTCACCAACTTCACGCATCTCCCCGATATCCGGGGTGTTGTGTCGAACTTCCGTGATGTGTCCGAGCGGAAAAACGCCGAAGAAAAGGCACGCCAAAACCAGGAGTTGTTGATGACCATAAACCGGAACGTGTCGGAAGGAATTTTCATGGGCATCGTGAACGAGTGTTTTATTTACGTGAACGACGCGTTCATAAAAATCATGGGCTATGCGTCGGCGGCAGAGGTGCTGGCCATGAAGCCGTCGAAATTGTATGCGGATGAAGGACAGCGTCAGAAGGTTCGCCGCGAGCTGATGCAAACGGGCAGGCTAAAAAATGTGGAAGTCACCTTCCGCCGTAAAAACGGCGAAAAATTTTTGGGGGTTCTCAATGTGAATCTGTTGCAACACGAGGGCAAAGACGATCACCTGGTGGGCACTTTGCGCGATATTACGCGCGAGAAAAAAGCCGAAGCCGACCTGATTGAATCGCGCACGTTCTTGAACAACGTGATCGCCACGGTGGCCGCGCCGCTTTTTGTGAAGGACGAAAAACACCGTTGGGTGATGATGAACGAAAAATTTAGCGAACTGGTGGGCCGCTCACCCAAAGAGATGATCGGCAAAACCGATCGCGACTTTGTGCCCAGGGAAGAAGCCAAGGTTTTTTGGGACATCGACAACCAGGTGCTGAAAACCGGGAAGACCATTGTCAACCAGGAGCGTATCACTTCGGCCAAGGAAGGCGTGCGCGATTTGCTTACGGTGAAGTCGCGTTATGTGAGCGAGAAGGGCGAGAAGTTTGTTATCGGCTTTATAACCGACATCACGGCCACCAACCGGGTGCAGGAAAAAATAAGTCAGCTCAACGCCAACCTGCAAGGCATTATGGAAAGCACACGCGAATCCATCTATGCCGTTGACAATGATTTTTGCTATCTCGCTTTTAACGACAATCACAAACGGATCATGAAGTTGTTGTATGGGGCCGACATAAAGGCGGGTACCAACAAGATCAAACAACTGAAGGGTTCGTCCGATGCCCCATGGATCAAAGACGAGATCATGAAGGCGATGGCGGGCACGATTTTTATGTCCGAGCATTACCTCCATTATCCAAAGTACAAGGGCTACATACAAACGACCTACAATCCCATTCGCGACGACCATGGGCGGGTGAGGGGCGTTGCTGTTTTTGTAAAGGACATTACGGAACGCAAGCGGTTCGAGGGCATCATTCAATCCATACACGCCAACATGCAGGGTGTGATTGAAAGCACGGCCGACAGGATCTTGGCGGTTGACCGAAAATACCGTTACCTGGTCTTCAACCGGTCGCATGCCGAGGCCGTGAAGCGGATGGTCAACAAGGACCTGAAGGTGGGCGACAACTTGTTGGACATCATGAAATCGACACCCGACATCACAAAAGGGTTGCGGCGCAATCTTATACGGGCCATGAAAGGCGAGCAGTTTTCCTCAGAAGGCGCCATGCCAGACAAAACCATGTGGGAAAGCTCATTCAATCCCATTTATGGCAGCGACAAAACCATTTCGGGGGTAGCGGTTTTTATCCGCAACGTGACCGAACGAAAACGAATAGAAGCGCAACTCAAGACCTTGAACGAAGAACTGATGCAACAGAACTTCCAGCTGGCCGCCCAGGAGGAAGAATTGAAGGCCACGCTGGAGGAACTCTCGGAGCGCAACTTTGAATTGGATCAGCTCATGTACAAAACCTCCCACGATTTGCGTTCGCCGCTGGCGTCCATTATGGGCCTGGTGAACCTGGCCAACCTCGACAAGGACGAAGCCAGTCGCGACAACTACCTGAGCAAAATCGAGGGACGCATCAAGAAGCTTGACGAATTTATCCGTTCCATGCTGGACTATGCGCGGGTGAACCGCGTGGAGGTGGCCCCGGAAAACATTGACCTGAAGGCCGTCGCGCAAAATTGTATTCGCGAGTTGGAATATCTCGACAATTTCAAGGCTGTGCGCACCACCCTCCAGGTGAAAGGCGACGCGTCGTTCCGGAGTGACCCGCTGCGGGTGAACATCATTTTCAGCAACATCATTTCCAATGCCTATAAATATTTCAACCCGGAAGCCGAGAGTTTTCTGTCCATCAAGATGGAGATCACAGCCACACAGGCCCGGATCGATTTTCAGGACAATGGCATCGGTATAAAACCCGAACACCTGACCAAGATCTTCAACATGTTCTACCGGGCCACCGACCGGTCGCAGGGCTCGGGTTTGGGCATGTATATTGTGAAGCAGGCCATCGAGAAATTGGGGGGCACGATCGACATGAAAAGTGAGTATGGCAAGGGCACCCGGATCAAAATTACTTTACCGAACATGCCCGCATGAAAAATGTGTATTCTTCCTTATTTTTGACCGTATGACAAAACCCGACCTGCAAGCTGTTCCGACAGCCTTCAAACACTACGTTGAAAATGTGAAAGACCAGGACATGATGGCGGCATTGAAAGACTCCAGCGTGAAGTTTCTTTCCATCATACGTTCACTCCCCGAAGAAAAGGGCGCTTATGCCTACGCCGAAGGCAAGTGGACCATCAAAGAAATGTTGTGCCACATGATGGACGCCGAGCGGATCTTCGCCTACCGTGCCCTTCGTTTTGCCCGTAACGACAGCACGGCGCTACCCGGATTTGATGAGAACAGTTACGCCCCCGAGGCCAATGCGGCAGCCCGCACCCTGGCCAGCCTTGTCCGGGAAATGGAAACGCTACGCCAAACCACGATCGATCTGTTCGCAAACTTTACACCGGCCATGCTGGATCGCAAGGGCACGGCGAGTAACATGCCGATGAGTGTGTTGACGCTAGGCTACATTATTTCCGGGCACGAAACCCATCACCGGAAAGTGCTCACGGAACGCTACCTGGCCCACTAGCGCATGCGAACCTTTCTGCGCTATGTTTTCACGTTTGGAGCCCTGGGATTTCTTTTCTCCTGCTCGCCGCTGGCCCCGCGCAAACTGGACAAGTTGTTTCTGGGGACTGAAACAAACTTTCATGATCACACGGGATTCATGCTGTATGACCTGGAAGAAAAAAAGAGCGTCTATGCTTTTAATGCCGATAAATATTTCACGCCGGCCTCCAACACAAAAATCTTCACCTTCTATACCAGCCTGACCTTGCTGGGCGATTCCCTGCCCGCGTTGCGTTATGTGGAAACAGCAGACTCGCTTATTTTTTGGGGAACGGGCGATCCAACGTTCCTCTACAAAAATGTTTTCGACAACGGCCGGGTCTTTAATTTCTTGAAACAGTCCGGCAAGAACCTCTATTTTTCGGGATCAAATTTTTATACAACCACCTTTGGTTTGGGGTGGGCGTGGGACGATTATAATAGCGCGTATTCCGCCGAACGCTTTTCGTTTCCCGTCTATGGCAACCTGGTGGCCGTGAAGACGAAAAGCAACCGCCTCGATCTTCAACCACCATTTTTCAAAAACAGCTTTACGACGGGCGATGTGGAGGAAGAAGCCAAGGTGATCCGAAAAGTAGAAAGCAACGATTTTAAATTTTACCCCTCTCCAAAAGGAAGCTTCGAAGACGACATTCCTTTCCGCGCAGATGCCGACCTTGTGTCGAGACTGCTGGCGGATACATTGAAAAGAGCGGTAACGACTGTGAACAAGACGCTCGCCAAAAATGCCCGGGTGTTGTATAGCATGCCCGTCGACAGCGCCTACCGGGTGATGATGCAGCAAAGCGACAATTTCATTGCCGAGCAGTTGCTGATGATGAGCGCAGGTGTGCTCAGCGATAGCTTGCAGCCGGAAATTGCTATTCGCTACATGAAAAAAAATGCGCTAAAAGACCTGTCGAACGAACCCGAGTGGGTGGATGGCTCGGGGCTTTCGCGCTATAATTTATTTACACCCCATTCGGTGGTGCAGCTGTGGGAGAAGATCTATGCCAAAGTGCCGCGCGAAAGACTCTTTCCGATGCTGGCCACCGGTGGCAAGCCCGGCACATTGCGCAATTGGTACAAGGCCGACAAGCCTTATGTTTTTGGAAAAACAGGTTCGCTGAGCAACGTTCATTGCCTCAGCGGTTTCCTGGTGACAAAGCGGGGAAAAACCGTGATCTTCTCGTTCATGAACAGCGACTTCACGGTGGCCTCCAGCGAAGTGCGAAAAAATATGCAGACAATCCTGAATTTAATTTATGAGAACTACTAACCTCCCGATCTTCAAAACCATTTTTTGCTGCTCAATTTTAATGTTGGGCAGAACCCTGTCGCCGGCACAGACGCCCGACAGTCTCGATATCAAGATCGGGCAAATGATCCTCATTGGCTTTCCGGGGCCGGCGGTTGACGAGAAAGTGCTGGACGAAGTGCGTCGCGGGATGGTGGGTTCGATCATTTTGTTTGAGAAGAATATCCCTGCCAAGAACTCGTTTGTCGAGCTGAAGAAAATTATCTGGACCTATCAGAAGGCCTCACCCTATCCGCTGTTTATCGGCATTGACCAGGAAGGTGGGCGGGTGAACCGGCTCAAGGACAAATACGGATTTCCCCGATCCATCACGGCCTGGGCCATGGGCAAATCGCCTTCCCTGGACTCGGTGCGGTTTTATGGGGAAGCCACAGCCTCGACGTTGGCCGGGTTGGGAATCAACATCAACTTTGCGCCGGTGGTGGATTTGGCTTCCAACCCCGACAACCCCATCATTGCAAAATATGGCCGCGCATTTTCCGCCAACGAAGATTCCGTGGCCGTGATGGCAAAAGAATTTATAAAAATGCATCACCGCTATGGCGTGCTGACATCGCTGAAACATTTCCCGGGACACGGCAGCTCCAAGGACGACACGCACCTGGGCATTGCCGACGTGACCAACACTTGGGAAGAACGCGAACTGAAACCCTACCAGATCCTGATCGACTCCGGCTACGCCGACGCCGTGATGACGTCGCATATTGTGAACAAAAAACTGGACAAAGCCGGCAACCCCGGCACTCTCTCTGCCGACATCCTGACCGGTGTGTTGCGCCAGCGTCTGAATTTTGACGGGGTCATTTTCACGGACGACATGCAGATGCACGCCATCACCAAACACTACGGACTGGAAGATGCCATCAAGTTGGCCGTGAACGGAGGCGTTGACATCATGACGTTTTCCAACAACATTTCAGGAAGCGATGAGCGCACGGTAAACAAAGTGCACTCCATCATTCGCACCATGGTCGAAAAAGGTGACATCAAGCGAGAAAGAATTGAGGAGAGCTACCGCCGCGTGATCAAACTTAAAAAACAGCTGAGCCAGGGCGATCGTGCCGCATACTATCAGCAGCAGGTTGAAAAGGCAAACGTTGCGTTGGAGACCGAGAAAAATCTGGCCAAACAAAACGCCGAAGCGATGTATCAGAAGGGCAAGCAAGAAGGCAAACAGGAAGCAGAACAAGCGGGCTCTTCAAAGAAAAAGAAACGCAAAAAATCCTGATGCCCTGGTTCGTCTGAAACACTAGCGAAACAGCATTGTTATTTTTTAGAAAAGAAAATGGAACCGTTTGTCATTCACCCCGCCACAGCCCCGCTCGTTCCCATCCTGGTGAGCGTGCCCCATTGCGGCACAGCCTTTCCGGCGGAGCTAAAGGACCAGTACCGTCCGGACCTCATCGAGGCGCCGGATGATACAGATTGGTTTGTGAACAAACTTTACGATTTCGCGCCATCACTCGGCATCACCATGATCACGGCCGTGTATAGCCGGTGGGTGATCGATCTCAATCGCGATCCCCAGGATAAGCCGCTCTACACCGACGGACGGATCATCACCGGCCTTTGTCCGACAACAATTTTTTTGGGTGAACCGCTTTACAAGGATCAACGAAAAGAAGTGGCCGCGGAAGAAACCGAACGAAGATTGCAAACCTATTTTTGGCCCTACCACAACGCCCTTCAAAAACAATTGCAGGAATTGAAGGCGACCTTTGGAAAAGTATTGTTGTGGGATTGCCACTCCATCAGACAGTACGTACCAACGATCTATAAAGAAAAATTCCCCGACCTCATTCTCGGCGATGCTGACGGTGCCGCGGCAGCGCCGGCGCTCATTGAGCGGGCGTATAAACAATTGGGATCCGCCAAGTATTCGGTGAGTCACAATTTCCCATTCAAGGGCGGATACATTACGCGAAACAATGGGAAACCCCTGGAGAACCAACACGCGCTTCAGTTGGAGATGAGCAAGATCAAATACATGGACGACACCGAACGATCGTACCACGACGAACGCGCCGGCGAAATGCGAACGTTGCTGAAGAGCACCTTGACCGCGTTGGCTGACTATCTTCAACCGAAAAAAGGCACATGAAGTATTTTAAATTCAAAGGCTTGTTGTTGAGTAAGGGCTGGCTGTCGCCTGCCTATGTTGGCGTGGATGATGCCGGGTTGATCCAATACTTGTCGGAGCAACCGCCCGTGGAGGTTGTTGCCTTTGAAACGGTGAATGGTTATGCGTTGCCGGGATTTCAAAATGCGCATTCGCATGCCTTTCAGTTTGCCATGGCCGGCATGGCCGAGAAACATGAACCCGGGTCACGCGACGATTTTTGGAGCTGGCGCGAGGCGATGTATAAATGTGCATTGAGCCTTGACCCTGCGCAGATTGAAGCAGTGGCGGCGATGCTTTATGCGGAAATGCTCCGCAAGGGATACACCAGCGTGGCGGAATTTCATTATTTGCACCACGACCCTTCTGGAAAACCCTATTCGAATTGGGCCGAAACCGGCGAGCGCTTGATTGCAGCAGCAAAAACGGCCGGCATCAAAATAACCCTGGTGCCTGTATTTTATCAAAAAGGAAATTTCGGAGAACCGCCTCAACCCCGGCAGCGCCGTTTTATTTCAGCGACCCTCGACGACTACCTTCACCTACTCGACGACTCCGCGGCCGCCGTAAAAAACGACGAAAATGCAAAGCTTGGATTTGGCGTGCATTCGCTTCGTGCCGTGAATGCGGAAGATGTGATCAATACTTTCAAAGACGGTCCGACCAACATTCCCTTCCATCTTCACGCCGCAGAACAACGCAAGGAGGTTTCCGATTGTGAGGCCTATCTAAAAAAACGCCCGGTGCAATGGCTCACGGAAAATCTTCCGTTGAACGAACGCTTTCACATCGTTCACTGCACGCACATGAACGATGAAGAGGTCTTGGCACTGGCCAGGTCCGGCGCGCAGGTGGTGTTGTGCCCTGGCACGGAGGGCAATCTTGGGGATGGCATTTTCAGATTGACCGACTATGCGCGCGCCGGTGGAAACTGGTCTATCGGCACCGACAGCCACATCAGCTTAAACCCGCTGGAAGATCTCCGTTGGATGGACTATGCCCAACGGCTCACCACCCACCAGCGCAACACGTTTGACGACGGTGCAACAAAGCTGATGACAAAAACGCTGGAAGGTGGCCGCCGCGCCATGACCGCGTCGCCTGTAAAAGATTTCTTTGCGCTACACGCTCCTTTTGACGCGGCGGTCTTCGACGCAGCGAATCCCTTCCTTGAACGAGGACTGGATCATATGCTACCCTCCATTTTATACACCAGCGATGCATCCGCCCTTTTAGGCACCCTGGTGAACGGAAAATGGCGCGTAAAAAATCACGTCCATTTGCAGCAGGAGAGCATCCGCGCGCCCTTTCGCGGAGCCCTGAAAAACCTTTCTTTTTAGTTCAACAGGACGCTTTTTCATCCTGGCGCGCGAATCCGTAAATGCGGCGGTTGGTTTTCCCGGAAGGCTTCCCGGCACACCCGCATATTGTTATATTTGCCACCCACACGAAACGACGGAGAATGCTTTTTGATGATGCGTTTGATCAACCCAAACCAGCGGTGCGCCCCACGCTGCCCGTGGGTACGGTGATCGACTACGAGATTGGTTTTTTATTCAACTTTGCTTCCGGAAAATCCACGCGCTTTGACCTGGAACCGGTGCTCCTTTTTAAAAGAGGACCCTATACCGAATACAAAAGAATTTCCCTGCAATCGGACCGCGCACTGGCCTACCTGCAGCCGCTGGAGGATACACTGTACAAAGATTTCCTGGCGTTTTCAGATGACCGCCTATTGGATTGGATGACCAACACGGGCAACCGGTTCATCCGAAACCATTCCGGAACCTGGGCCCATGTTTCAGCCAAGGAGTTGGTGAACCTGCGCAAACACTACCGCGACCTACTGGAAAAACTTTGGCCGGCATTAAATGCCTGGCCCAACCTATTCATTCTAAAAGCGGGACGCTTCAATAACAATCAACAACAATTCGTCAAGCTTGGCAACGAGGTGGCTATACGGTTTACGGCTGATCGCAAAGGCGATGCGATCGTGTTGAACCTCGTGCTGGCCTTGGACGGTCGCGTATCCCCCCTGAACCTGTTGGGTGGATTTTTGCTGGAAAAAGACGGCCTGCTCTACCTGCCACCCGACGCGCAGACACTGGCGTGGATCGACACGTTCAAGAAAGGAGCCCTTTCGTTTCCGCTGTCCATCAAAAAAGAAATCGTCACGAAATACATTCTTCCGTGGCTGGACAAGTACCCGGTGGCCATCGATGACAAATTGAACATCGCTATCACCACACCCGAACAGCAGCCGGGCGTTTTTCTCAGCGAATTGAACGAGAGCAACCTGATGATCCGCCCGCAATTCCTCTATGCCGAAACGCCCATCGACTACAGCGAAGAGCGTTTCGTGGTGACCGAGGAGGGTGAGGCCATCAAGATCATTCGTCGCAACAAGGAACAGGAGAAGGGGCTCTATGAATATTTGCGCACGCTTCACAATTCCTTCAAGAATCAGCGCAACAACCTTTATTATTATCTTCCTTTTGATGAAGTGATGAAACGCGGGTGGTTCATCACCATGATGCGCAAAGTGCAGGACCAGGGCTATGGCGTTCACGGGTTGCATGAGCTGCAGAAATTCAGATACACCACCCATATTCCAAAGTTTACGATTTCGGCTTCCTCGCAACCCGATGGTTTCGATTTGAAAGTGACCATCCAATGGGGGGAACATACGGTGAGCCTGAAGGAAATCCGTCACGCCATCCTAAACCGGCAGGACACCATCATGCTGGAGGATGGAACGTTGGGCCACATCCCGGAAGAATGGATCAGTCAATACAGCCTGCTGTTGCGCACTGGCACGGAAGAGAACGGCACACTGAAAGTGAGCAAGCTGCACTACACGCTGCTGGAAGACATCCTGGATAAAATAGACGATAACACCGTCCAGCAGGACATCGAAGCCCGGAAACAGAAACTCCTGAAATACGACGACATTCAAAAAGTGCCGTTGTCCACTGAAATAAAGGCGTCGTTGCGGCCCTACCAGTTGTCGGGCTTTCATTGGTTGCAGGCGTTGGATGAGTTGAGCTGGGGTGGATGCCTGGCCGACGACATGGGCTTGGGGAAAACACTGCAGACCATTTCCTTTTTACAATTCGTAAAAGAAAAATATCCCGGTAGCACGCAATTGGTGGTGTGTCCCACATCATTGATCTTCAACTGGGAAAATGAATTGCAAAAATTTTGTCCCAGCATAAAATTTCACACACACTACGGTCTGCAACGCAGCTTCACCGAAACACACTTTGCCGACTACGATGTGGTGCTCACTACCTATGGCGTCGTGCGCAACGACCTCGATGATCTGACAGGCTTTTTGTGGCAATACATTATCCTGGACGAGAGCCAGGCCATAAAAAATCCTGACGCGCGGGTCACGAAAGCGGTGATCCAATTGCAGGCGGTGAACCGCGTGATCCTGAGCGGAACGCCCATTCAAAACAATACGTCGGATCTCTTTGCACAATTTAATTTTCTGAATCCCGGTCTGTTGGGGACGCGCGAATTTTTTAATCGTGAGTTTGCCATTCCCATCGATAAACTGGGCAGCAAAGAAAAAACAACCTACTTAAGAAAACTCATCAACCCCTTCACCCTGCGCCGCACCAAGGAGCAAGTGGCCAAGGACCTGCCCGACAAAACCGTGATGGTGCTCTGGTGCACCATGGAAGCCGAGCAACGCCGCATCTACAACGACTACCGCGATCGTTACAAGAGCACGCTCATGAAGCGGATCGATGAAGAAGGATTGGGTAAATCGGGGGTATATGTTTTGGAAGGTCTGCTAAGACTCCGCCAGATCTGCGATCACCCGGCATTGGTTGAAAAATCGGAAGAGCCCGTAAAACCGTCGGTGAAAATCGAAGAGCTGACACGCGAAATGCGAGAGAACGCCGGTGATCACAAATTCCTCGTCTTCTCACAATTCACGGAAATGCTGCACCTGATCCGCGACGAATTTGAAGCGGCCGGCATTTCTTACTGCTATCTGGATGGAAGCACGTCGCTGAACAATCGCCGGGAACAGGTGGAGAAATTTCAATCCGACAGCACGATCAAAGCGTTTCTCATCTCTCTCAAAGCCGGTGGCGTAGGGCTCAACCTCACCGTGGCCGACTATGTATACCTCGTCGATCCGTGGTGGAACCCGGCGTCCGAGCAACAAGCCATCGACCGTGCGCACCGCATTGGGCAAACACGGAAAGTGTTTGCTTATAAAATGATCTGCAAGGATACGGTGGAGGAAAAAATTCTTCAGCTGCAAGAACGCAAGAAAATGTTGGCCGATGATCTGATCCAGGAAGATTCCGGTTTTGTAAAGAACCTTTCGCGCGAGGACGTGGAGTTCTTGTTTGGCTAAGGCAAAACTTAACGGCAAAAAAAATGAGATGAGAAATTACGCTCATCTCATTCTTGTAATTTGTTAGACGTACTTACTTCGCCTTTAAATTTTCTTCGAACAATTTCAGGATCCGTTTGTACTCATCCGTCCAGCTGCTGGCTTCTACAAACCCATGATCTTCCATGGGATAAACGGCGAGTTCCCAATTGTCTTTTCCTAGTTCAATAAGACGCTGCGACAAACGCACGGCATCCTGAAAGTGAACGTTCACATCAACCATGCCGTGGCAGATCAACAACGCGCCCTTCAGACCTTGTGCATGATAGAGCGGCGAACTTTTTGCATAGGCGATGCTATCGCTTTGCGGGATGTTGAGAATGCTGCCAGTGTAAGGATGATTGTAGTGCGCCCAGTCGGTAACCGGTCGCAAGGCTGCGCCGGCCGCGAACGTGTCGGGCGTGGTGAACATGGCCATGAGCGTGATGAAACCGCCGTAGGAGCCACCATAAATACCGATGCGTTTAGGATCGATCTGATGTTGATCCACGAGGAACTTTGCGCCATCGAGATTGTCGGTCAGATCTTTTCCGCCCATGTGGCGATAGATGCCCGTTCGCCAATCGCGTCCATAGCCGGCGCTGGCGCGGTAGTCCATATCCAGCACGGTGTAGCCCATGTCGGCCAGCAAATTGTGGAACATGTATTCTCGGAAATAGCTACTCCACCACTTGTGAGCATTTTGAAGATAGCCCGCGCCATGCACAAAGATGACCGCCGCTCCATTGGGGTTTTTGGGCTTGTACAGGCGTGCATAAATATCCTTGGTGTCGCGCGCCTTGACCGTGACCAACTCAGGTTCGCGCCACGCATAGGATTTGAACTCGCTGGTGAGCGACTGCGTGATCTGCCGCGGTTTTGCACCCGGTTTGTTCTCCATGATAAAAAGCTCCCACGGTTTGTTGCTATAAGAATACCGGAAGGCAATGTTCTTCTCGTCGGGCGAAAGAAAAACTTCGTGCGAGCCGGTGAGGGTTGTCAATCGCTCGGGTTTTCCACCGGTTGTGGGCAAGCGATAGAGCTGCTTTTCGCCGGGATGTATTTCATTCGTCAGGATATAAAACAATTTCTTATCGGCGGAGAGCCACACTTGTTGTACTTCGAACGCACCCTGGGTGATTGCTTTTTTGGTGCCGGTGGCAACATCGACGGTGTAGAGGTGAAGGAACCCGGTTTCCTCGGAGGTGTACCACAGTTGTTTGTTATCGGCCAGCCAACCCATGCCCAGGTTGCCAAAGCCGTTGCCGCTGATCCAGGCTTCATCATGCTGGTGACTGAGGGTTGTCAGCTTTTGTGTTGCAGGGTCCAGCAAGGCAATCCAGCGATCCTTAAAATCGACGGAGTTTATGGTGACCACGCAATACTTACCCTCGGGCGACCAAAGCACGTTCCCGACGGCAACCGGTCGCGGTGTGGCTTTGGTTTTTTTATCCGTATCGGACGTTTTTTTGACCGGGTAATCCTTTGTGTACTCCAGCGTGTCCGCTATGCCTGGCAACTCATCCATTTTCACGAGTAGTGCCGTATCGCGGGCGATATCGTATAGATAAAACTCGCTGCTGCTCACCGGCGCACCCACTTTGGGACGGGAGAAAATTTCTTCGGTAAAACCCGATACCGTAACGTAGCTCGGCACGATCGTGCCTTTGGGACCGGATGTTTTTGATACGCGATAGGTGATAAATTTTTCATCCGGACTCACCATCAACAAATCTGCCGACTTGTCTTCGAGGTAGATTTTTTTGGGCCGTTTGGGTTGGGTGGCTTTTTGATTTTTTTGCGTGAGCTGTTGTTTTCGATCGCGTTCCCTCAACACATCAAAGTAGGCCAGTTGATCCTGGTGCAACCACTTGTCCTGATCGGTATAGGATGGAACGCTTTTCTTGCCTTCTTTGAAATCGGTGAGCTGGGCAAATTCGCCGGTGGCGATGGTCCAGCTAAAAAGGTTAGTGCCGGCGTTGAACACGATCTTTTTTTCATCACCCGAAAAGGAGGGCGACGATTCGCGCTGCACGGTGTTGGTGATTTGCGCGACCTTGCCCGTGGCCACGGTGTAAAGGAAAACATCGCCGTTCTTTTCATAGGCATAAAGGCTATACGCCTTGTTGAAGATGCCACTGCGTGAGGGGAGTGTCATTTGTGCCTTGGCGGGGACCATCACCGGCTTAGGGTTTTGGAGGGTTACTGAATACAGGGAGTCGGCGATCGCGTTTTCCGGGTTCCAGTTAAAGTAAACGGTCTTGCTGTCGGGCGACCAGGAAACGTTGCTGGGCGATACCCCGATCCACTTGGGATCACGCATTATTTTTTCAACGGTCAGTTTGTCCAGCACGGATTGGGCATGCGTGCAGAGTGCACTCCAGAGGAGCAAGGTCAGGCAGGTTAGGCGGTACATGAAGAAAAATATTTTTGACAAGATACTGTAAAGGAATATTTTCAAGTCTAATTTTTACAGGAATGTCACAGGTCATCATCCGCCCCATTACCCCAAAAGACAACGAAGCCGTGGCTTCTGTTATACGAACGGTCATGCCCGAGTTTGGCGCCGGCGGCGCAGGCTTTGCCATCCACGACAACGAGGTGGACGACATGGCCGCCGCCTATTCGCAACCGCGAACAGCGTACTTTGTTTGTGAAGTAGATGGGGTCGTTGTTGGCGGAGGAGGCATCGCGCCCCTCGCCGGTGGCGGGGAAAATATCTGCGAATTAAAGAAGATGTATTTCCTTCCGTCAGGTCGCGGGCTTGGGTTGGGGCAACGGGTGCTGGAAGCGTGCTTGCTGGCCGCAGGGCGATCCAACTTCCGGTATTGCTACCTGGAAACCTTCAACACCATGAAGAGCGCCATGAAACTCTATGAACGGAATGGCTTTATAAAAATTCCCGGTCCCCTGGGAAATACGGGGCACTTTGCCTGCGATACATTCTATCAACTGGACTTGAAGGCTGCAAAAATCGCCTGAGCAATACCCATAAAAAACAAAGTCGGGCGCAGTGAATTTTGCGCCCGACTTGCATGAAGCGATTCAACTTATTTTTTGGACGATACGCTGGCGGGCATATACATATAATCCAAAGTAACATCCAACATCGCTTTTAACCCGGTGAGCATCCCGCGCTCGTCGATCATGAAGTCGGGTGTGTGGTGAGCGGGCACTTTGCTGGGATCCTGGTCCGGAGGCATAGCCCCAACGAAGAAGAAGAAACCGGGCACTTTCTTTTGATAAAAGGCAAAGTCTTCCGCGCCGGTCACGGCATTGATACGCGCCACATTTTCGGCACCGGCTGCCTTCTGCAAGCTGGCCACCATTCTTTCCGTAAGCGGAATATCATTGTAGGTAACCGGTGTTTTGTTCTCGATCGTCACCTCTGCCGTAGCGCCTGCACTCTCGGCAATTTTGGTGGCGGTCAGTTTAATTTTTTCGTGGATCTTTTTCTGCATGTCTTCATCCAGCGTGCGGATGGTGCCGGCCAACTGGGCTTCTTCCGGAATGATGTTCTCGCGAACACCCGCCTGAAATTTTCCAACGGTGATCACCGCGGCTTCTTTCGTCAACTCGGTTTGACGGCTCACGATGGTTTGCAGACCTAAAATAATTTGCGAACCCACCACGATGGGATCGATGCCCATCCAGGGTGCCGCACCATGCGATTGTCTGCCTTTGATGTTGATATAAAACCAATCCGACGCCGCCATCATCCCGGCGGGGCGATAAGTAATTCTTCCCAGCGGAGAGATCGACTGAATGTGCATGCCAAACACGACATCCACTTTCGGATTTTCCAGCACACCTTCCTGAACCATCAGGTTGGCGCCGCCTGTTAGGCCGGGTAACGAACCCTCTTCAGCCGGTTGGAAAATAAATTTTATAGTGCCCTTCAGATCATTTTTGTTTTTAGCAAGGATCTCAGCCACTGCCATGAGGATGGCCACATGCGTGTCGTGTCCGCAGGCATGCATCACGCCCACTTCGGTGCCGTTGAGCATGGCCTTTTCTTTGGAGGCAAAGGGAAGGCTATTGCGTTCGATGACCGGGAGCGCATCCATGTCTGCCCGCAAGGCAATGACCGGCCCAGGTTTGCCGCCCTTCAGCAGGCCCACCACGCCGGTTTTGGCCACGCCGGTCTGTACTTCGATGCCCAGCTTCTTCAGGTGCTCGGCTACATAAGCGGCAGTCTTCACTTCCTGGTCCGACAGCTCCGGGTATTGGTGAAAGTGGCGGCGCCACTCAATAACTTTGGGCTCAAGTTGTTTGGCTTGCTCATCTATTTTAGCTTGCAGCTTAGGGCTTACCTGTGCAATCGATGCAAACACGATGAGGCTGCCGGTGAGGCAGAGAAAAACTTTCTTCATAGGTTTTTGTATGATTAACGAAGGAAACAATATAGAGATTAAAGCCAACCAGACAAACCGATAATGTATGGAGTGGATCAAAATATTTGCCGGGGAAGACATTGCCCGGGAGCAATTGAAAGAAGATAAACCGCGTCTCCTGGTGGTGAACGGCCGCCGCATTTGCCTGGCACGACATGGTGAAAAATTCTTTGCCGTTCAAGATGCCTGCACCCACAACGGCGAATCGCTCAGCAAGGGACAAGTGAACTACCTGGGCGAGATCGTCTGCCCCTGGCACAACTACCGTTTTGCCCTCGACAACGGCAAAGCCTGCGACTCGTCCTGCCGCGATCTGGCCACTTACCCGCTGAAATGGGATGAGGCCGGTTTTTTTATCGGTATGTGAAAATAGATTAATCCGTATTTTCGTTTCAAAATATATTGACCGGCCAACTGAACATGCATCGACCCACGCGAGTACTTTTTTTTAGCTTCATCATTTTCCTGCTTTCCGCGCCCGCTGTCGCCCAACGTGTGGTGACGCCAAAAGAATGGATCGAGCAACTGAATCTGAAAGCGGGCTTACCGGCAAAATTGCTGAGCACCCGGAGCGTTGTTTTCTACGATTATTCCCTGACGGAAAAGAATCTTCTCGATGTGCAACAAATGCTGCAACGCACCGGTGTTGATGCCGTCGCCTATTTTGAGTTGGATATGCTCATGGCCAGCAAAGACGTCACGAAAGCTTTTGCCGATTATTTCGCAAAACGGGAAATGACCAACATCGTGTTTGTGGAGCGCGACGAAACCAACTACCGGGTCACCGTGACGGCCTACAACGAAAAAGAAAATGTGGTCGATCCAGGCCAGGGCGCGTGGTCAGAGTCCAACAGCGTGTTGCTGGAGGCCATGAAAGCTCTTTACCGGACGGCAGCCACCCAACAGAAAAAACAAAATCTCCTCATCAACGACACACCCGAGACCGGCCTCGCCATAAACCCTATCCTGGGCAAGCGAAATGAGTTCTACGCGCCCGATCTCAAAGTCGACCCCCTCGCTGTACAAAAAACGGGTGATGAAGCCATCGACAAAGAACTGGAAGCGATCTTCACCGCCAACTATCCCCTGAAATTTAAAATGGCCGAACCCAATCTCACGGAAAAAGAGTTGCGCAAACAAGGCCTTCTCTACGTGCTCTGCGTGGTTCACACCCGTGGCGCCGTGGCCAAAGAACTGCTGGGCTATGACATGAGCAAATCCGAAAGCGCCCTGGTATCGGTGACTTACCCCGAGACAACGCAGCAACTCAAGAACATCCCCTCCAACACCACCATTTTCAAATTCTACTTCAAACACATCGATTCCGGAAACGCCTTCTTTGGCACCAAATGGGACGCCGACATCACCTGGCAACAAGCCCTCCTCAACCAAATCAGGGGCATGAAAGCCGAACTCCGCATCAACAATTGATAGGTGTGTTTCCCCCCGAGTTTGCGGCTATAAAATTTTCTTTTCCCTCCTGACATAGGGCTGACACATGCGGATCGTTACTTCACACCAAAGCAACGCATCACCCTAACCCAAAAGAAAATGTACACCCCGGAATTCTTTGACCGCCTCTGCGCCGTGCTCCACGAAGTGATCCCCCACTTCAACGAACGCCGCTTCATCTTCCGCATCTTCAACACCGACTGGCCCGACCTGGAACTGAGACAACGCACCCACCAGGTGACCACGGCACTGCACGAAGCTCTCCCCAAAGAATTTCCCGCTGCGTCCCAAATGATCGACGCCATCACCGCGCGCTTGCACCAACAAAAAGAAAACAAAGGCTACTCTCCATTTATGTTCTTGGTAGAATACAAAGAACGCTATGGCCAACACCACCTCGAAGAGCTGCCCCGGAAGACCGTCATGTCGCAGGCACACGCTGTTTAAAACCTACGCCCGCAGTTCAAGACATCCCGAATTCCGAAAGCACTGAACCGGGATAACCCCCACACGAACTAAAACGAACCCCGGCAAGAACGCATAAAAAAAGAGGCTGCCCCGTAAAGAGCAGCCTCGGCTTAGTTTAGGAAAAAATCTATCAATTCAGATGGAACGCCGCACCCAACGCATACACGGCACCGATCTGATCGGTACCATAATATTCGCGTGAGTTGCTATTCAGCACATTGCGTCCGTTCACAAACACATTGAATTTCTGCGTGACGTTGTAAGCCGCCTTCAAGTTCACCAACACCTTACCGGAGATGTTTCCTACCGCGCTGTTGTCTAACGGACTATCGCCGCTATACTGTCGCTGCGACGAGAAGCAATAACCATTCAAATTGAAATTGAACTTGTTGCTCGGCCTGAAGTTCACGAAATACCCGCCATACAGGGCAGGCGTGCTCTTGTGGTCGCTGTTGCTATACGTTGTCGTCGGGGTGAAGCTGGCCGGCAAGTCTTCTGTTGTTGTCTTTTGATAGGTGACGAAGGGTTTGATTTGCCATTTTGCATGAGGAACAAAGTTGAGCGACAGCGTGGCACCCGTTTGCTTTGCTGTCGTAGGCACGTTCGCGAAGGCCGACGCGAGGGGACTCGTGGTGATGATCGCCGCAAAGTTCTCCGCTTTTTGCTGGAACACATCGATGTCGAGTTGCAGGGTCTTCGAGAACTGTGTGCGATAACCCAACTCGATCATGCTGATGCGGAAAAGATTAACATCCTGGTTCCCCACGCGAGAGGCATTGACCGTTACACCGGGGGCGATTTGCACCGGTACTTGTATGTTCAAATAGTTATTGCCAATAAAAGAACCGCTGTTGGACCGGGTCACAGCCGCACGGATCAGGTTGTTTTCGTTCAGGTTATAGGTCGCCGCGAATTCATAGGCCAGGTAGGCATCGTTAGGCACAGAGAATTTGTCGACGCGAACGGCGGCAATCACACGAAGGTCTTTCACCGGCTTGATGTCGGTGCGCAAGTAACCCGAAGTGGTGTTGATGATCACGGTCTCGCCGTTCAGGTAAGCGCCGGTTTGCGCATTGAAGTAATCCTTGTCGTTGTAGTTTGCATTCTGGTAGTTGATCCCGGGAACGATCGTCGCCACGTTGCCAATCTTGAATTCATACTCCGCCTCCGCATTGGTGGTGATATAATCGTATTTGCCGGGAGAAGTGCCATAGTTCAGGTTATCGGTACCGTTGATGACCGAACCGCGCACGTGAAAGCCATAAACATGCGCCGCGAGATTGGCGTACTGGCTTTGCGATGTATTCACCGTGAACGGCGTGTTGCTGCCCCCGATAAAATTCTTTTGAACATCGGATTCCTGCAAACCGAGGCTGAGGTCGAACGACACTTTCTCGCTGGTCTTGTAGTTCAGGAAAGCATTTGCTCCCCATTTGTTCAAGGCGCGATCCGGGTGGGGATATTGTTTTTCAAAATTGCTGGTGAGCGTTTGAATGGGAACAAATTCCTGTGTGTTATCATTGTAGTACAGGTCATCAAAGCGCTTGCGATTTTGATAGTTGGTCGAAAGCGTGTAATTGAATTTGTCGCTTACTTTTTTTCCAAACGAACCATTGGCAATGAACGTGGAAGGCGTCGCCGCCTGAACCGAGGCGTTGGCATAGGTCTTGGCATCCTTGTTCGCGCGTTTCGTAATGATATTGATCACACCGGTCACGGCGTTGGGACCAAACAACGGCGAAGAAGGACCCCGCACGACTTCGATGCGATCGACGTCGTTGATGTCTACGGGCAACGCTTCCCAGGAAGTACCTCCCAGGTTGTTGTTGAACACCGGGCGATTGTCGATCATCACCAGCGTAGCCAGGTTTGATTTTTGGTATTCGGTACTGTGACGCAGCACGTTATCAAAGCCACGGATGTGAATGTCATAGACACCGTTGGTTTGCTCGCGTACGATCACACCGGGAGCCAGGCGCAAGGCTTCCATGATGCTGGTGGAACCGGCCTTGTCGATGTCGGCGCGGGTGATGGTATAACTGGAAAGGGGAGCGTCAAACAACGTTTCGTTTTTCTTGGAGGCCGAGTTGATCGGGACGTTCATTAAATCCTCCAGCGACATTTCATACAGATCTTCGTCTGTGGGTTCCTGTTCCTGGGCATAGGACGGAACGGACATGCCAAGCAGGAGCATGCCCGCGAGGGGCAAGGTAAACTTAAGGGACATAAAGGAGTTTTTTGTTTAATTAAGGGCGGACAAAAATAGGGCGACTGCCCGCGGCAGTTTGTCGAAAAGGTCAGCCAAACTTACACCCACTTGATTATCAGCATGGTTGTATAAACAACCCAATAAAATTTGGCCGTTCAAACAACGAAAAAATCGGTTTAAACAGCCCTGCAAACGAATTAAAGCGTGTCGTACAAAAATTTGCCGGTAACACGGTTAGGGATGAACGGTGCGTGATAAACTGGGTTTAATTGAAGTTTTTTGCTGAAAGTGGTTGATATGGCCCCATCTTTTGGGTGCGCAGGCCATTTTCAGGAATGCGCGATCGAACGAACACATGAAAAAAATAAAAACCTTACCCTTCGATTTTGTGCTGGACGAGCTCTTTCCGGCCGACCCGGTGACGCGGCCAATGTTTGGAGGCTATGCCATTTATGTGAAAGACAAGATCGTGATGATGCTGCGCAAAAAGGACACCCTGGTTCATGACAATGGCGTTTGGCTGGCCACCACCTTTGAACATCACGAGAGCCTCAGAAAAGAACTTCCCGCGATGCGCAGCATTCGCTTGTTCGGCGGAAAAGAAAGCGGTTGGCAAAACCTGCCCGAAGACGCCCCGGATTTTGAGGAAGAAGTAAGCCACGCCTGCCGTCTTATTCTGAAGGGCGATGTTCGTCTGGGAAAAGTGCCTGCGTCGAAAAAGAAGGCTACTCCTGCAAAAAAGAGTGTGTTGAAAAAGAAGAAGGCTTTGAAAAAACCCACGCCAAACAAAATAGGATCATCGCCTGCCAAAAAGACGCTCAAAAAGAAGAGGCCGTAATTTATTTTACAACGGCGCTGAAAACGATGTTCACCTTCGTGTAGTATACCGTGGTGATGCCTTCAAATCCAGAGTCCGTTCCCACAAACAACCATATCTCACCGTTGCTATTGCTGCGGCCAATAAACGGAGCGGCATTGGATGACGCATTGGTGCGGGTAATGAGTGCGTAGTCCGTTGAACTTTCGGTGGTAGCAATGTTGCCCAGCACGGTGGACATGACACCGGCACTGTTTTGATTTCCTTTGTCGAGGTTGAAGGTATACTGGTTGCTTTCGATCACCTTCTTGGGTTCCATCCCCGAAGCGCCGGCCTTGAGAAACACACTTTCACCGGGTGCACCGCCTACGCCACTGTATCCTTTGGGGGCGTTTGAGGCCAGTTCCACGTCAAACACGACCGTGTAGTCCGTGTTGGGGGAGAGACCGGTCACTTTCTTCTTCATGAACATGAACAGGTCATCGCTGTGGTTATTGCCCGACAGCATGATGGATTTCCCACTGCCCACGCTGGCTGGCCGGTCGGTGTAGGCAAATTTTAATTCATAAAATGTAGAATCGTCTGCACCGGCTGGGAAGTCCGAAAAATCGGCTTGCCAATCATTTTGCGAGACGGCGAAGTCGTAGCTATAGGACGTCACCAAAATGCTGCCATTGTCATTCGACATGCTGCACGACGCCAATACAATCGATAACATGATACCCAAAAGCTTACCGCACGTTTTCATATTCTGTTTTTCATAGTCATAGACACGGCCCCCTGTGCAAAGGTTGGAAGCCCGCGCTCCTGCAAGCAAGATCCACCCCAGACTAAATTTATAATACTTACGTCATCTATAAGAGAACTCAGACTTCAAAAGTATCGTTTTACCGACTATATTATATTGTTTTTAGCGCCTATGCAACATTCTACACTCCCCGGTAACTTTCCCTTTCGCTCCAAGCTCAGCCTGAAGCTGCTCATCGAATATTGGGAGCAGACCATTGCACAAGGCAACGTGCCCGATTTTGCAAAGAACATGATGGCCTACCTGGATGATGCGCCGGAGTTGCGGGGACCCATCGAAGATTTTGCCATTGTTGAAAAACACAGAACATTTATAAACTTTCTGATGTCGGCGGTGTTGCCCCCGGCAAACCAGGACACCGAACGCGCCGCGGCCATTCTTCCTTTCCAATTCAAATCCATCTACAGCACGCGCGCCTTCGACAGAACGCTCGACATGAAGCGCATCGAAGAAATGGTGGTCACCAATTTCCCGGACAATCATATGACCCTGGGCAAGACCGTGAAAGCCTGTTTGCTGATCCTGGAAAAATTCTACGGCTGCAAACTCGATATGGACAAACCCATTTTGTTCACGCTCCGCGACCCAAAGACCAATCTCGACAGAGTATATAAAGTAGAGATCAGCCACCAGTTCTGCGAGATCATTTGCACGACCACGCCCAAGCCCATCGAAAAACATGTGCTGAAATTTTTGATGGAAAAGATCTACGACGTCGATCTGTGGCTGCAATACATCCGCCCGGAGGATTATGAATTCCAGGGCTTTATCGAAATGAGACTGATCGATGTGACGGAGCAGGAAATGCTGTCGTCGATAAAATACGATCTGCTGAAAAAGAACGCCGTGGTGCGCGAGGAAAGCTTCTCGGCTATCCAACAGAAATTGCGCTCACTTTTCGGCATCGAAGAAATAAAGCTGGGCATTGCCTACATGGACGCCAGCAACAACATCATTCTCAACAACGGCTCGTCGCAGTGTTGGAAGAGTTTGGCCGACCGCCCCTCCGACCGCCCCTGCGATGACTATACCGGCTCGGTCTATGAAAGGAGCTGGATCGAAAAACGTTATGTAACCGTAGAGAACCTGAAGGAATATCCGTTCCCGTCGAAGGTAGAGGAAGCGTTATTGGCCAACGGCATAAACAACATTTTGCTTGCACCCCTGATCGATGAAGGGGAAACCATTGGCATGCTGGAGCTGGCCACTTCTACACCCGGGAAACTCAATCCGGTAAGCGCCCACAAAGTGGAGAACGTGTTGCCGATGTTTACCGCGGCCGTGAAGCGTGTCAAAGAAGAAATGTCCACCGAAGTTCGGGCGCTGATCCAGGAAGAGTGCACGGCCATTCACCCCAGCGTACAATGGCGTTTCTTCGAAGCCGGCGTGAAGCTGATGAACCAGCGCCGTCACGACGAGAAAGCGATCATGGAGGAAATTGTTTTCAAGGATGTGTATCCGTTGTTCGGCCTGTCGGACGTGCGCAACTCGTCGATCGAGCGCAATAACGCGATCCAAAAAGATTTTCAGCAAAACTTGAAACTGGCCAAAGACCTATTACAGAAAATTTATGAGCAGAAAAAGCTGCCCCTGGTGGAAGAAGTGATCTTCAAAACCGAGGAGCAGCAACAAAAAATAAATCGCGGTCTCGCTTCCGGCGACGAAAGCAATGTGATCGAATTTCTGAAAACAGAAATTCACCCGCTGATCCAGCATTTTGAAGAAGACGATGAACTGAAGAAGCACATCGTGCGCTACCGTGCACACCTCGATCCTATATTTGGCGTGGTGTATAAGCGACGGAAAGCTTTTGAAGAAGACCTGGCCCTCATCAACCGAACCATCGGCGACCACCTGGACGAAGCGGAGGTGAGTGCACAGGAAATGTTCCCCCACTACTTCGAGAAGTATAAGACCGACGGCGTGGAGTTCACCCTCTACGTTGGCAGTGCGCTGGTAAAAGGAAAACCATTTGATGCATTCTATCTGAAGAATTTTCATTTGTGGCAATTGGTCACCATGGTCGAGATCCATCGCAAAATGGAAGCCCTGAAGCCCCGCTTGAAAAACCACCTGGACATCACCCAATTGATGTTGGTGTATGATCAACCCATCTCCATCCGTTTTCGCGCCGATGAAAAACAATTCGACGTCGACGGTGCCTACGACATTCGCTATGAGATCGTGAAGAAGCGTATCGACAAGGCACACATCAAAAACACCGGCGAGCGCCTCACGCAACCCGGCAAGATTGCCATTGTGTATAACCAGGCAAAAGTGGAGGAAGAGTATCGCCGCTATTTCCACTATCTGGCCGGTAAAAAGCTGATAACCGGTGAGGTGGAGGACTTGGAATTGGAAGAGCTTCCGGGCGCCACGGGCCTGAAGGCCTTGCGCATCCAACTAGCCGAACCCGAAAAAGAGTTCATTTCGAATCAAAAAGACGATTTGCTGAAGGACATAGAAGATGCGCTGAGACTTCATTAAGTGAGGCCAGTTTGTTATCTTCGGAATGTTTATGAAACGGCTCGCCCTTCTTTGCTTCTTATTGGTAACGATCTTTTCCTGCAAGGAGATCTCGTATAAAGAGCCTCAACCGTCTGGCAAGGCGACCCTCAAGACCGTGCCCGCGGAGCTTCACGGCATGTATGTGCTCTCGGACGACAAAGAAACCTCAAAAGACACCCTGATCATCACCGCCAGTGGCTACCGCGTCGTGAGCGACCACAAGGAAAGTCCGCTAGGGGATAGTTTGGTGTTGAAGTACTACAAAGGGTATTACTTTTTGAGCATCAATGAAAATCCTGAGTGGCTTTTGCGCATCGTGAAACGCCAACCCAACGGCGACCTGGCCTATTTTTCAATGGACACTGAAGAAAAAAATTTCAACCAGCTGTTGAGGAATCTTACCAAGGAAACGACCGTCGATTCCGTTGTCATAAAAGGTGAGAAACTCTACCAAATCAATCCCTCTGCCCACAAACTCATGAAGCTGATCAAGAAGGGTTATTTTAAAAAGGCCCTGATCATGAAGAAGATGAATCCGTAACGCGGCCCTTCTTTAGCGTTCTTCACGACACAAAAAAAAGACGACCCAACAAGGGGTCGTCAAGAAGATCAGGAACTATTAAAAGAGCTTACTCAAGCACAGCTTCCACGTCGTCCATTTTTGCGGTCGTAAACTTTCCGGAGGTTGCGTGTATAATTTTCCCGTCGGCGTCCAACACGAAGAAATAGGGAATGTCTTTCTTTTCGAAGTCGAGGGCTTCCTTGTAAGGTTTTAGTTCACCGCGATAAAAAAGAATATAGGGGAGGAGTTGCGGATCGATATTTTTTATGGCTTTGCGCTTGGCCGTGCCGGTGGCCGCTGCATTCACACCGGTGAACATGGGGACGAAATAGACGTTCACATCATAGGCAAAACTGGACATAAGCCCTTTGTTTTTTTGGATGAATTTTTCGAACACGGGTTGGAACCAGGAGTTCAGTTCGTCTTCGGATTTTTTGGAATACGCCAATCCCAGTAATGTGTATTTTCCTTTTACATCTTGCGGAAGTTTGACTTTTTTGTCCTCCACGGTTTCTGCTTCCATGTCGGGGAACATTTTACCCGTCACCTGCGCAAAGGAAGAAAGGGCCAAAAGAAGCCCCATGAACAACAAGCCTGATTTTTTCATAACGTAGTTTTGGTTTGAATTTTGGAAGGTACTAAAACCGCGCCAGAAGAACGGTTGTGTTCCTTTGGTCAACGCTTTTTGCGAGATGTAAAGCAAAAGACGCAGTTGGATGGTGTTGCGAAGCTTTCATGTTTTTCACCGCAAAGACGCGGAGACTCAAAGTCTTTACGCGTCAGTGCCTTTGCGGAAAAAAAATCTTTAGTGCACCCATTTTATTTTCTCCGCAACGGGTTTGCGCCTTCCTTCCGGAAGTGGTCCCTTGGGAATGCCCACGTGAAAGAACCCGATCAGCTTATCGGCTTCGCCCCAACCGAAGAATGTTTTTGCTTCTTCAAAATACGTAACACCTCCCGTGCTGAGATACCCACCGACGCCATAGGCAGTGGCCGTGAGATACATGTTTTCGATCGCGCAAAAAACCGCGCCGACCTCTTCAATCTCGGGCACGGCCTTCTTCTCGTCGCGCTTCATGCCGATGGCAATGATGTGCGATGAAAGTAAGGGCTTGGAGAGCAGACCCTGGTATTTGTCTTCGCTGAAAGTCCCGCTGGAGGTGGTTACCTTTTTGTATAACTCGGCCTGAAATACTGCGAGTTGCAGAATTCCCTGGCCGGTGAAGACCACAAAGCGCCAGGGCTCGGTGAACTTGTGTGTGGGTGCCCAGTTGGCGTTGTAAAGCATTTGTTCAACAATGGCATCGCTCACGCGGGCGCCACTATATTGCGCCTGGAACACGGAACGGCGGTTTTTGATGAGCGCGTTGACAATATCGGGATCAATATTCATTTGTTTTCTTTTTCATAAATTTACAAGAATCAAAACGTTTTATAGCATGCAAAAACTTCTACTCTTCATCTTAGTAACGATCGCCATAAGCGCTTGTGCGCCGGTCTATGTGCCCAACATGCGCAACTCGCCGTTGTTCCGCAAAGCGGGAGAGTTTCAAGGTTCGGTGCAATTTGGTAACGGCCTGGACGCGCAAGCAGCCGTTGCGGTGACCAACCACATCGGAGTGATTGGCAACTTTTCATTTGCCGACCATACCAGTTACGACAACAACAACAATCCGAATAACAACGACGACTATCACAAACATAAACTGCTGGAAGGAGGCCTTGGCTACTACCAGAATGACGGCAATTGGTGTTTCGAAGTGTTTGCCGGCTACGGTAGAGGGGAAGGCTCCAGCTACGCCAACTATGAATTTTGGCAAACAACAACAGCACGATCGACTGGAAAGTATGAGCGCTATTTTATTCAACCTGCTTTTGGATACAACAAAAAGATTTTTCATTTCTCCATTATACCGCGCATTTCGGTTGTGAATTTTACGGAATTTTCAAGCGATGCCACCACTTCCACCCCTCCCGTTCATCTGGGCAGCGATCCAAGGGTATTTATTGAGCCCGCTTTCATGGGCCGCGTAAACCTAATGGATAACCATATGTTTTTTTGTTTCCAGGCCGGCGTCGCTGTGCCCGCAGCCACCAGTGTTTATTTTGAATACCGCTGGTTTCAATTATCCACCGGCATCGGCTTCCGCATCGGAGGATGGAAACCGGAGGCCAAAACAGACTCTTCTAAATAAAAAAAAACGCCGCCTCAAAAGGGCGGCGTTTTTTTTATAACAAACTTTCTTAACCCCAATTATTTCGGGAACAAGCTGGCATCGATGTTGGGAATTACTTTTATGGCGTTCTTGTAATAGATCTTTTTCAACACGTCGTCGGGAAGATCAAGGCCATACATCCTCCAGAAGGCGTGATAGCGCTTGTGATAAGGGAAATAGTCATCGGCTGTTTCCAGCACGCGGAAATACGTCGCGTACTCTTCGGGCACCCACGAATCTTTGCCAAACATGACACGGTCCTGGTACTTGATCAGGAACGCGCGGCCTGCACGCGGCTGCCGGCCCAATTCGGCGATCACGGCGCCGAGTTCGCAATACATGTTGGGCATCTGATCCAGCAACGTGCCAAGTGTTTTCAGATCGTTGGCATACCAGCCCATGTGCGCGTTGATGAATTTTGTCTTCGGATGTTTTTTGAACATGCGATGCTGTTCGTCAATGACCGTTTGCCACGACGTAGTGTCCGTGTCGTGTCTTCTGCCCGGGTGAAGTTTCAATTCCAGCCAGCGCTCGTTGTTCTTGTCGATGGGTTGCCAGAATTGGCTGGGGTCGGCGCTGTGGATAAACACGGGGATGCCCAGTTGACCGCATTTGTCCCAGATGGGATCGATGCGCGGGTCGTCGATGTGGATGCGCCGGCCTTTGCTGTCGACAGCAAACAGTCCCAGGGTTTTGTAGATCTTCAAACCGTTGGCGCCTTTCTTCACGTCATCTTCCAGTTGCTTGAGCATGCGACCCTGCCATTCGGGATCGTCGATCGCGGCAAAGTCCATGTTGGTGAAAACAATGAGCCGCTTGGGGTTGGTCTTCTTCACGTTCTCCAGCGACTTATCTAAATGTTCGGTGCTGCCCCGGCCCCGGCCACTCAGGTTTACCATGACGGCCATGTTGAGGATGTCCATTTCCCGGAGCAGGGCATTGAGGTCCTGCGTGGGCATGTTGAACTGATGGTTGTGCACATCGACAAATGGATATTTGGCACGCGTTAGCACGTGCTCTGGGACCACCAGTGTCGACGGCGGATCATAGTCTTCAAAATCCATTTTCATGTCCAGTGGCCTTTCCTGTGCACAGCCCGCGATCGCGCTCAGGATGGCGAAGGTGCCTATGTAGATTTTTTTCATGTTCATGCTAAAAAAGTTGCCCTGAAGATAACGGGAATCGCGAAAGCGTGGATAAAAATTTTTCAGGCGGACCAAACCGTATTTAAGACATAGCGCCACCGATTTCGCCGTGTGATGCAGGAGGCGCCGGATTTATTTTTATCTTGGGGGTTGATTCATCCTAATCTTGCGACATGAGAAAGTTCGCCTTCATTTTTTTAGCACTCCTTATTTTTTACGCCGCGCGCGCGCAAGACCCGCAGCTCGAATCGGCCAAAAAGAAGCTCCAGGCAAGCGATTTTGCCGGCGCCAAAACGGAACTGACCAAGATCATCGACGCCAACCCGAAAAATAAAGCAGCCCTCAACCTGCGCGGCCAGGCCAAGGCAGGGCTCGAAGACTTTTATGGCGCCATTGGCGACTACAATTTTGCCCTGGAAACAGATTCCACCTATGCCGAAGCCCTCAACAATCGGGGTGAAGCCAAAATGTCGCTGGGCGACGATGAGGGTGCCATTTTGGATTTTGGAAAGGCGTTGAAATTCAACCCCAAACTCGTGGATGCCTATACCAACCGTGGCCTGGCAAAATACAATGTGGAAGACTTGCAGGGTGCCTATTTCGATTTTTCAAAAGCCCTGGAACTGGGACCCGTGGATGCCGACAAATACTTTAACCGCGGCGTGGCCAAAGCCGAACTCGGCGAATTTGTGAGCGCCATCGACGACTACACCAAAGCGATCGAACTGGACAAAACCGACCCAAGCCTCTACAACTACCGGGGTGTGGCACATTACAATGTGGGCAACCTCGATCAAGCCATTGCCGACTACGACGAAGCCATAAAACTGGAGAGCAAAGACCCGCAGATGTACGAGAACCGCGCGCTGGCCAAAGGGGCAAAGCAGGATTTTAAAGGCGCCGTAGACGACTACACCAAAGCGATCCAACTCAACCCCGACGAGCCTGAAACCTATAACCTGCGGGGCGTCACTAAATACAGCCTCGAAGACCAGGACGGGGCCATTGCCGACTACACCAAAGCGATCTCCCTGGATGCCACAAACCCCGTCTATTTCGACAACCGGGCATTGAGCAAGACCGAAAAAGAAGACTATGCCGGCGCCATGGAGGACTACTCGGCGTCCATCGAATTATACCCCAACGACCCCGAAACTTTCTACCAACGCGGATTGGTAAAATTGAGCATGAACAACAAGTATGATGCATGCCTCGATTTTAAACGGGCCGAAGACCTCGGCTCGGCCGATGCAAAAACCGCGATCAAGAAAAATTGCAAGTGAAAGTCGCAGTTGTGCTCAACGGGATCTCATTGGAGAAAGATAATTTCTACCGAAATTATTTTCCAGCCATTGCCATTGTCAGCCCGCCGCAGGTTTTTGAAACCCGTTCCGCCAACGACGCGGTGGCCCTTGCCTCAAAAGCAGTAGACAAACGCTTCGACATTATTTTTGCTGCCGGGGGCGACGGCACCCTGAACCAGGTTGTCAACGGGGTACTTCAGGGAAGGGAAGATGCATCGAATTTGCCAGCCATCGGGGTCATCCCCATCGGAATAGGGAACGACTTTGCGCGGGGCATGGAAATAAAAGCCGAACCCGCAGAGCTGACACAGCTTATAAAAAATTTTAAGCCCACCAATATCGATGCGGGCATCGTGCGGTTCACCACGAAGGAAGGAAACGAGGCACAACAATATTTTGTAAACATTGCCGAGTTGGGCATGGGACCAGAAGTGGTGCGGAAGGTGCTGGCGAGCGACCGGATTTTTGGTTTGGGCATGTCCTATTTTCAGGCCATAGTAGCCACTTTTTTCACCCACAGTGCCGTGGAGGTGAAACTGGTCGCCGACCAGTGGCATTGGCAAGGCAAACTGCGCACGTTGGCGATTGCCAACAGCAAATATCTTGGACACGGCCTCTGCATAGCGCCGCATGCCATACCCGACGATGGCATTTTTGAGGCGGTGGTCTACGGCAAGGTTTCCTTGTTCGATTTTCTCCGCCACTCCAGCACGCTGAAACAGGGAAAGAAAGTGGAACACCCCGAGGTGACCTACCGGCAGGTGCGGCGTATAGCCATGACGTCGGCAACAGAATGCCCGATCGAGGCAGACGGCGAACTTTTGGGATGGCTGCCGGCCAGCGTGGAGATGCTGCCGCGGAAGTTGAAATTCCTGATATAAAAAAAGCCGGAACATTCGCCCCGGCTATTTTCTTAAAGCAGATTAAAGTCTATTTTCTTACGACCAGTGCACTGGCGATCATGTCGTGAAGCGCTTGCTTTTTGTCTGTGAAAGCGGCCATGATGTAACCGATCAAGGCAATATAATACGATACGATCTTGCTCAGGTTCCTCACGATGGCTTTTCCAAACTCTACTTTGTTGCCGTCCATGTCGGTCACCTTTATGCCCAACGCCAGCTTGCCAACGGACCCTTGAAATTTGGAAGATTCCATGAACGAATGATAGAGGATTTGCAGGATCCAGAAAACGATTTGATACAACACAAAAAAGGCCATGAAGGTGGCGACGAAACTCAACGCGGCGGCTTCATCGCCCGATTCGAGTTCTTTTGCCCGGGAAACGATGCCGACGCCAAAGACGGCGAGCACGGGCATGACGAGAATGAATTGAACGCAGCCCAAAATAAGTCCATCGATAATGTAAGCCACGAACCGCAGCCAGAAGCCAGCATAATTTGTATTCATAGAGGTAAAGGGATTGGTTTATTAAAGCTAATGATAAAAATCATGCGCACAAATGCCTGACGTTGGCCGATCTCTGTTAAATTTAGGGCCTCACCGAAAGCGGTCATGAATAAAAAACTTCAAACACGATTTGACCGGCTTACACTGGACCAGCAAAAGCTTTTACAAAAGCTGTCCGCCCTTTCCGAAACGCAATTGAACACAAGCCCGCCAGGCAAATGGCCGATAAGTTATATCGCGGCACACCTCATCACCTCCGAGCGTTTGTCGTTGCTGTATATGAAAAAGAAGTCGCAAGGGATATCCGGCTTGCGAAATTCAGGGATGGTGGAGGAAGTTAAAATGTGGGTGTTAAAGCTGTCGCAACGCTTCCCCTTTAAATTCAAAGCCCCCGGCTACCTGGTGGAACACACGCCAACCAGCGAGCCACTGGCCGACCTGGCTCAACGTTGGAACGCCGAACGCGGGAAACTCCGAAAATTCCTGGAGGAGATAAAGGATGAAGACCTCTATAAACTGGTCTACAAACACCCCGTGGCCGGCCGCCTGAATGTGTTGCAGGCGCTGGATTTTATGATCGAACATTTTCATCACCATTTACCACAGATCAATCGCCTCCTGTAAGAATTCAGGCTGGACCATCGATCGCTTTGAACATCTTTCTACGTCAAATGTATTTCTATGAAGAAAATTTACTTGCTCGCTTTTTTGCTGATCACCGGATCCTTCGTTCACGCTCAAAAACTTCTTAGTCCGAAAGAATTTTTGGGCTACGAATTGGGAGACCGGTTCACCCGTCACTATAAAGTGATGGAATATTTCAAACACGTGGCCGACGTCATGCCCAACGTGGAGTTGATCACCTATGGCGAAACCTACGAACACCGCCCGCTGGTCTATGCCGTGGTGGCCTCGGCGGAGAACTTTGCCATCCGGGAACAGATCCGCCAGGACAATCTGAAACGCGCCGGCCTGCTGGAAGGCTCACCCAGTGCCGACAAGAAAGCCATCGTGTGGATGAGCTACAACGTGCACGGCAACGAAGCCAGCTCGCTGGAAGCGGCAATGTGGACCCTCTATGACCTGGCCAACCCCACCAACACAAAATCACAAGAGTGGCTGAAAAACACCGTAGTCGTGCTCGACCCTTGCATCAATCCCGACGGCCGCGATCGCTACGCCAATTTCTACAACCAATATTTTAACTCACCGGCCAACAGCAGCGGCGACGCCAAAGAGCACCGCGAACCCTGGCCTGGTGGACGCGCCAACCACTACCTCTTCGACCTGAACCGCGACTGGGCTTGGGAAACACAAATCGAATCACAGCAACGCCTCAAAGTATATCAGCAGTGGATGCCGCATGTGCACATCGACTTTCACGAGCAGGGATACAACGAGCCCTACTATTTTGCGCCGGCCGCGGAGCCCTTTCACGAAGTAATCACCCCCTGGCAACGCGAATTTCAAACCACGATCGGAAAGAACAACGCCAAACATTTCGATGAACACGGCTGGCTGTACTTCACAAAAGAACGTTTCGATTTGTACTACCCCAGCTATGGCGACACGTACCCGACCTACAACGGAGCCATCGGCATGACCTACGAACAGGGTGGCGGTGGCTATGGCGGCCTCAGCATCCTTGGCGAAGAGGGCGACCCGCTGACGTTGAAAGACCGCATTGCACACCATTACACTTCCGGATTGTCGACCGTGGAGATCACGTCGTTGAATGCGACGCGTGTGGTGGATGAGTTCGAGAAATACTTTCGCGAGAACAACACCGCCCCCACGGCGCCCTACAAGACCTATGTCATTAAAGGCGACAACAACATCGACAAGCTGAATAAGATCACGCGGTGGATGGACACGCATGCCATCAAATACGGTCACCCGGCTGCCGGAAAAGCCAGTCGCGGATACGAATACCAAACCCAAACCACCGCATCGTTCAACCTCACCACCGACGATATCGTGGTGAACGTCTATCAGCCCAAATCAAGATTCATCACCACGGTGTTCGAACCGCAGTCGAAGCTCTCGGATTCGGTTACGTACGATATCACCGCGTGGAATCTCATGTACGCCTATAACCTGAAAGCCTACGCCGTGAACGAGCGCATCAATCCCGGCAAGGCATACCAGCCTAAATCAGCCAACAATGCCACGGTGGCGGCTGCGCCGTACTCCTACATTTTCAAATACCAGAGTCTGAACGATGTTGAATTGCTTGCGGGCTTGTTGAAAGCCGGTGTCCGGGTGCGTTATGCTGAAAAGTCATTCACGGTGGGGGGTCAACTGTTTGACCCCGGCACGCTCATCATCACCCGCCGCAACAACGAGAACACGAGCGACTTTGATAACACGGTCGTGAACCTGGCCAAATCGCTCGATCGTAAAATATATACATCCACCACCGGCTTCGTGGATAAAGGCTATGACGCCGGTTCGCCCGAAATAAAATTTATGAAGGCACCGAAGATCGCGGTGTTGTTTGGCGAGCAAACCTATTCGTTATCGTCGGGCGAGATCTGGCATTTCTTCGAGCAACAAATTCATTACCCGATCACGCAGCTCGGCACCGAATATTTCAAGAACGTGGATTTGAGAAAATACGATGTGCTCATCGTGCCCGAAGGAAACTACAGGCTGTTTGATGAAATGGTGTTGGAGCAGGTTTCCACCTGGGTGTCCGGGGGCGGCAGGCTCATCGTGATCGCCAACGCTCTGAATGCGTTTGCCGAAAAGAAAGGCTTCTCCCTGAAGCCCTACACGACGGACAATGAAAAGAACGACGTAGAGAAAAAAGAGAAAGACTGGAAAGAAAAAGAAGCGCTCATACGCTATGAAAACAGCGAGCGCAACCAGCTTTCCGATGCCATCTCGGGCGCCATCTACAAGGTGACGCTCGACAGCTCGCACCCGCTGGCGTTTGGTCTGAAGGACACCTACTACACCTTAAAAACCAACGAGCTTCGCTTCGGCTATTTGGAGCACGGCGGCAACGTGGGCATCATCAAAGGCAAAGCGAAGCCGGTGCAAGGCTTTGCCGGAACACGCATCAACAAGAAACTGGACAACAGCCTGGTGTTTGGTGTGGAACAGAAAGGACAAGGTTCGGTGGTCTACCTGGCCGATAACCCGTTGTTCCGCTGCTTCTGGGAGAATGGAAAATTGTTGTTCTCCAACGCCGTGTTTATGGTGGGAAATCACTAAGCGAAATCAATAAAAAATGCGTTGCCATGCATAGATACTGCACGGCAACGCATTTTGTTTTTATGTCTTTATTGAATGGCCTTCAAGGCGCCGTCATAGTCGGGCTCCTGGCCAATGGTTGGCACCAGCTCGGTGTACTTCACCGATCCGCTTTTGTCGATCACGACGATAGCACGCGCCAGCAGACCGACCATTGCACCGTCAACCATCTCCACACCATAGGCGGTGGAAAAACCAAGGTGGCGGAAATCCGACAAGGTGATCACATTGCTGATGCCCTCGGCGGCGCAAAAGCGTTTGAAGGCAAAGGGCAGGTCCTTCGCGATGCAAAGCACCACGGTGTTGGCGAGCCCGGCCGCGCGCTTATTGAACTCACGCACCGACATGGCGCAAACGCCCGTGTCGATGCTCGGAAATATGTTCATGACGATGTTCTTGCCGGCAAAATCTTTCAGTTTCACTTCTTTCAAGTCGTTTCCAACTAACGTGAAATCGGGTGCGCTGGTGCCCGCGGCGGGCAGCATGCTGATGGTGTTAACGGCGGTCGCGCCAAGTTTTGTTTGTGCCATTTCGGTATCTAAAGTTTAAGGGTTCGAAAGAAAAGATTAACAACGTTGAAATTTATATTGTTTAAAGTCGATGATTTGGTCAGGGTTTGTCCTTCACGAGCTGCTTCACAAATCGCCACACCAACTCAGGTTCGTATCCTTTCTGAATAATATACTGCGCCACCTTATCACGTTTCACAAAGGCGTTGTCTTCGTCCAGGGCGGCAGATTTTTTCTCCACCAAGGCTCGCAGGGTGGTTTCATACTCGGCGTCGTCGATCTCCTTTAAACCCGACTTGATACAATTCTGTGTGAGTCCCCGGGCTTCCAGTTCGTGCACGATCTTGATCCTGCCCCATTGCTTCATTCTGAACTTGCCGCCGGCAAAGGCTTTTGCAAAACGCTCTTCATTCAAATAACCTTCGGTGATGAGGTGCGAGAGCAGTTCGTCCACTTCGTTTCCATAGAGGCCATAGCCATACAGTTTGTCCTTTACCTCCTGGTGGGACCGCTCCTGGTAAGCACAATAGTGATAGATTTTTTGCCGGGCCTCGGCAACGGAAAGTCTTTTAACGGGCTTCTGCACAACCTAAAATTAAAGTACGCCACGCCCTAAAGCAAAAAGGCCCGAAGGCCTTTTTAAAAACTTGAAAATCGACAAGCAAAACCAAGTGCGAAAAACGCATACAACGCTTTGCTTGTCTTCTTTTATGCTTTTGATTTCTCTTTTTCTACCGGTTTATCTTTTTCGATCTCCTTCACCAATCCTTTGCTTCTCAACACACTGCCCACAAACTTGCGCTCGTTGTCGCTGTTGAAGATCTTGAAAGGCCAATAGATCAACTGCGCCTTGTTCACAAAAAGGACATAGTGATCAGCGCCTACCTCCGCGCTCTGGATCTGGTCCCACTTCAACGGCATGCCCTCGCGGGGATTGAGCTTCATCAGGATCTGCTGGCTGCTGATCTCATACGAGAATTTCTCAAACAACATTTTGCCCTGCTCCAATTGGGTGACGCCATAGAACTGGATCCACCAGAAAAGCAAATAGAGACCCACGCCCACAAACGCTCCGATGAACCACCAGATGGATTGCGCCCCGGGTATGGCATAGCCCAGGCAAATGACCAAGGCACCCACGGCGGCCATCCAGCCTTGTTTCTTTAACACTCTTTTCAGGGCCAGGCTGATGTACAACTTCTTTTCCAGTTTGTAATTTTTCGTTTTGACTATCATAACTTTTAATTCACCAAAAATTTATTTCTCAATACTCGTTCGACCCCTCCATCAAAAAGCCTTCAAACTCAAGTCCAGGCTTTGGATGGAATGTGTGAGCGCACCCACCGAAATAAAATCCACGCCGCATTCGGCGACGCTGCGAATCGTTTTTTCGGTAATGCCTCCGCTGGCCTCCGTCTGGCAGCGGCCGCCGATAAGCTTTACGGCCTCGCGCATTTGCTCCACCGTCATGTTGTCGAGCATAATGACATCTATGCCCCCGATCTGGAGCACTTTTTCGACTTCCTGCAGATTGCGGGTCTCGACCTCGATCTTCAGGGTTTTATGCGAGGCGCGAAGATAGTCTTTTGTTCGAAGGATTGCCGCTTCTATGCCGCCGGCCATATCAATATGATTGTCTTTGAGCATGATCATATCGAAAAGCCCGATCCGGTGATTCAATCCGCCGCCAATCAGCACCGCCCATTTCTCCAAAAGCCGGAAATTGGGTGTCGTTTTGCGGGTATCCAGCAGCCGCGCACGGGTGCCCGCCACCAGCGAAGTGAGGAAATGGGTTTTCGTGGCAATGCCGCTCATGCGTTGCATGCAGTTGAGCACCAGCCGTTCGGTGGTGAGAATAGAACGGGCCGAACCCTCCACGGTAAACGCCACATCGCCTTTTTTAACCGAAGCGCCGTCGGTGAGGTTTATCTGAAGGGTGAGGGTGGGGTCGAACGTGTGAAAAATCACCTGCGCTAACTCCACGCCGGCCAGAATTCCATCGTCTTTTACCAGCAGGCGGGCTCTTTTGCTGGCCCCTTCGGGGATGGCCGCCAGGGTGGAATGGTCACCATCGCCCACGTCCTCCGCCAGGGCGGATGAAATGAAGCGGTCAATAAAAGCAGGGGTGATGTAAGGTGGTCGCACCGTGCAAAAATAGAAGAGAGATATTTAGGAACACCCCCCGGAGATGAATTTTTGATGCGATGGCGTAGATCCGCCCTTATTCCTTGGCAAACGAGATCTCGTGCACCAGTTGTTGGTTGTTCACCGGCTTGATCTTCATAAAAACCCGGTAGGTCTCTGCCCCGCTTTTATACTGGCCAATGGCAAACGGCTGCCCTCCCCGGGAAGATCCCTGGTGGATGATGTTGAATTCTTCGGGCGGATGTTGCTTGAAAAAATCGCGGAACACAAACTCGGCCTGGGCCTTGCTGTAGGACTGAACCGTGCCTTCCAGGGTCACATCAACCGTTTGATTGAGGTATTTGGAAAGCTCTTTGGCACTGCCGGCCTGGATGGTTTCTTTCACCTGGTTGATCACATCCGCCTGAGCCATCACGGAAACGGCCTGGAAACTCAATACAACGAAAACTATGGATGAAAAAAATCTGTTCAATTTCATAGTGATAGGATGAGGCTAAAATTATGCCATTGTCGAAAGATAAGGAATTCTGTTTAATCGCATGGTGAAGGCGAAATCGGCCGGGAGAACCTAACAACTGTAATCTTGCAATCCTGATTATATTTACGCCCTGATTTTAAGTCACCCGGCACACAAAAAATAATTCCCATGAGTAAGAAAGTTTTATTGATGATCCTGGACGGATGGGGCATCGCGACCAACAAAAAAGTATCGGCCATCGACAACGCCAAAACGCCTTTTATCTCTTCTTTATACGGCAAGTACCCACATAGTAAGCTCGAAGCCTCGGGTCTGGCCGTAGGGTTGCCTGCCGGCCAAATGGGCAATTCTGAGGTAGGTCACATGAATATCGGCGCAGGCCGGGTGGTTTACCAGGACCTGGTGCGCGTAAACAAGGCCATTGAAGAAAAAGAACTTGACAAAAACCCGGTTTTGCTGGAGGCTTTTGCCTACGCAAAAAAGAATAACAAAAACATACATTTCATAGGTCTCGTGTCCGATGGCGGCGTGCACTCGCACATCGACCACCTGAAAGGCCTGGCCACCATCGCCCAAAACAACGGCATCAAAAACCTCTTTATCCACGCCTTCACCGACGGCCGCGACACCGATCCGAAAGGCGGCCTGGATTATCTCAAAAACCTGACCGACCATCTCTCCAAGACCACCGGCAAACTCGCCAGCATCGTGGGCCGCTACTATGCCATGGACCGCGACAAGCGCTGGGAGCGTGTGAAACTCGCTTATGATGTGATGGTAAATGGCATCGGCGAAAAAACCACGGACCCCCTGAAGGCCGTACAACAATCGTACGACAACAACGTGACCGACGAATTCATCAAACCTATCGTGGTGGTGGATCAACAGCAAAAGCCCGTGGCCACCATCCAACAGGGCGACGTGGTACTTTGCTTTAACTTCCGCACCGACCGCGGCCGCGAAATCACCGAAGTGCTCACCCAACAGGACTTCCCCGACCACGGCATGAAGAAATTGCCGCTCTACTACATCACCCTCACCAACTACGACGAGTCGTTCAAAGATGTGAAGGTGATCTTCCACAAAGACAACCTGGAAAAAACCCTTGGCGAAGTGGTAGCCGACGCCGGCAAAAAACAGATCCGTATCGCGGAAACCGAAAAATATCCCCACGTAACCTTCTTCTTCTCCGGCGGCCGTGAAGTAGCGTTCAACGGAGAGTCGCGTATCCTCTGCCCGTCGCCCAAAGTGGCCACCTACGACCTGGCGCCCGAAATGAGCGCCAATGACATCAAGGACAAGATCATTCCCGAACTGGAAAAGAAAGCCCCCGACTTCATTTGTCTCAACTTCGCCAACCCCGACATGGTGGGTCACACTGGCGTATTTTCTGCAGCCGTAAAAGCCGTGGAAACCGTTGACGCCTGCGCTCAAAAAGTGACGGAAGCGGCCCTGAAGAACGGCTACTCCACCATCATCATCGCCGACCACGGCAATGCCGACATGATGATCAACGACGACGGAACACCAAACACGGCTCACACCACCAACCTGGTGCCCTGCATTTTGGTAGACGACACTTACAAGGGAAAACTGAAAGACGGCAAACTCGGCGACTTGGCCCCGACCATCCTCACACTGATGGGCATTCCCATTCCGCCGCAGATGACCGGCACCGTACTTGTTGACAAATAAACCTTTCTCCGGAACGGTCGTACTACAGCACGTCCACCATTGCGATGTACAGGAAAATAGATTTGAAACCGATCGTTTGTGTTTTGCTTTTGGCCACGCTCTTTTCTTGCCAGACCGGCAAAAACAAGAACGTCGCGCTCTATAACGCCGATAGCCTCATCACCACCCAGGTGGCCTACCTCAGCGAGCACAAAGCAAGGCTCCACAAGATCACGAAGCTGGGCGGTAAAGAAAGTGAGGCCGCCACGGTTCCCAAGAGTGTGAAGGACTGGGAGAATGAGCTGGACATTTTCAGAGAACTGGCCAGCGTCAACAAACCTGTGAACCGCCGCCTGTATGCCGTGGAAAGATCCTCGGATGTGAAAAGCAACCTGGAGGTGAAATCATTTATCGGGCAACCGGAACCGGGCAAAAAAGAGGTGGAAATGCCCGTAAAGTATTTGAAAGTATTTTATCAAAACACGCCGGACAACATTCGGAAAATAGAAGCGCAGTATGATGAGTCGAACGCGCTGTATACCGGTAGCCGTTTTTTGAAGATGGAATTTCAGCAGGTATACAATAAAACCGTGCTCACATCCTACTCTATAACGGGAGGACAGAAAATATTCATGGGCGATTCCGTGAGTTATGACATCAGTGCCTTCGTGACGATACCAAATTAAAATTTATCATGGCGAAACGAGAAAGAGGAGGGGTAACCCTCAGTGCGGAGGAAAAGAGACCGATCAACAAAAAGACCATTCGCCAACTGCTGACCATTTTCCGGTTTGCATTGCCGTACCGCGGTGTTTTTATTTTTGGGCTGGTGGCATTAGCGTTATCCACATCGACGACACTGATTTTTCCCTATCTGGCCGGCCAGTTGCTGGACGTTGCCTCCAATAAGCCCACGAAGTTTTTCTCATCGATCAACCAGGTGGTGCTCGCCATGATGGGCGTATTGTTTTTTCAAGCGATATTTTCGTTCGTTCGCGTTTATACGTTTGCTTTAGTAAGCGAGAAGGGTCTTGCCGACTTGCGAAAAGCGGTCTATCAAAAAATCGTCTGGCTGCCGACCACGTTTTTTGATTCCCGACGGGTGGGCGAGCTGATGAGCCGCATCACGTCAGACGTGGGCACGCTTTCCGACATACTGTCCTTCACCATCGCCGAAATGTTACGCCAGGTATTGACGCTGGTGCTGGGCACAGCAGTGATCTTTTACCTGACGCCCAAACTTGCAGGATTTATGCTGCTCACCTTTCCGGTACTGGTTGTGCTGGCGCTGGTCTTTGGAAAATATATCCGGCGGCTATCCAAACAAACGCAGGATAAACTGGCGGACGCCAATGTAGTGGTAGAAGAATCCTTGCAATCAATTTCGGTTGTGAAGGCCTTTACGGGCGAGAACTTTGAAATTGGTCGTTACGCCAATGCGCTGCGCGAAACGGTGAGTGTGGCCATTCGCACGGCGCGTTTTCGCGGATTGTTCATTTCCTTCATCATCTTCACCATCATGGGGGGAATTGTTGCCGTGGGATGGTATGGCGCCACGCTGGTGCAATCGGGCGCCGACGGAATGACGACCGGTATGCTCATCTCCTTCGTGATGTACACCGTCTTCATTGGCGCCTCGGTTGCCGGACTGGGCGACATCTATGCCCAACTGCAAAAAGCCATCGGCTCGTCAGAGCGTCTGCAGGAAATCCTGGAGGAAAAAGATGAAGCCGAGCCAACGGCCGGACAGCCGTTCAGAGTGCATGGCGAGATTGAGTTCGAAAACGTGTCTTTTGCATATCCCACGCGACCCGAGTTTCCGGTGCTGAAGGGTCTTGATTTCAAAATCGAACGCGGCGAGAAAATAGCCCTTATCGGCCAAAGCGGCTCGGGCAAGTCGACCATCATCAACTTGTTGATGCGGTTTTACAACCTGAAACACGGCGTCATCAAAGTCGATGGCAACAACATAAAAGACGCTCACCTCACCAACTATCGCAAAAATATCGGCATCGTGCCGCAGGAGGTCATCCTCTTTGGGGGCACCATCCAGGAAAATATCGCCTATGGCAAACCCGGCGCTTCGTTTGACGAGATCCGGGAAGCCGCCCGCAAGGCCAACGCCCTGGAATTCATCGAAAGCTTCCCCGAAAAATTTGAGACCGTCGTGGGCGAACGGGGTGTGAAACTCTCCGGCGGCCAGCGCCAACGCATCGCCATTGCCCGCGCCATCCTGAAAGATCCGGCCATCCTCATCCTGGACGAGGCCACGAGCTCGCTCGACGCCCATGCCGAAGTGTTGGTGCAGGAAGCCCTGGAAAAATTGATGGAGGGTCGCACGTCCATAATTATCGCCCACCGGCTAAGCACCATTAAGAAAGTTGACCGTATCTTTGTGATCAAGGAAGGGACGTTGGCCGAAGTAGGCTCGCACGCCGAGCTGACCCGGATCAATAACGGGAACGGCATCTACAGTAACTTGCTAAAATTACAGCTCCAATAAACGGCGGGCACGCTATGAACAGTGCGATATCCGATACCTTGCTGAAGGACTTCAACCTTCGCTCTACCCCGAACCGGCAGGAGATCCTCCACCTGTTCCTGCGAAAAAATTATGCCCTCTCCCACGGGGACATTGAGAAGGAAATCGACAATTCCCTGGACCGCGTAACGGTCTACCGCACCCTGAAAACATTCCTCGACAAAGGACTTATCCATAAAGTGCTCGACGACGAGGGAGCCTTGAAATACGCCCTCTGCAACGAGGCCTGCACCACGGCCGGCCACCACCACGACCACGTGCATTTCAAATGCACCAAATGCGGACAAACCAATTGTCTTAACATTGAGGTTCCGGTGGTCAAATTGCCAAAGGGATACCGTGCCAGCGAGGTAAATTTGTTGATCCAGGGCGTGTGCGAGCGTTGCCTGTGAAAAAAGAGGTTCCGGACACCCGGTTCCTTTTCTAAATCCTTCCGGATAAATCAGCCGTGTATGTTTTCCGAGATGAAAATATATTTGTAGTTTTGACGTCCACTGTTTCTACAAACCGTGATTTTTTTATGTTTTTTGGCTTGAATAACCGGAATAATTCTCTTTGCTGTCATTGGTGAACATACTTCTATTTTCCCTCTTTAGAAACCAAAGTGAAAGGGAGACTATTCTATTTGGCCTATTTGCGCTGATCATCCTGGTTTTCCTGGTGTTGGATCTGGGGCTTTTTCATAAAACAGCACACAAGGTTTCGACAAAATCAGCCCTTTACCAGTCCATTTTCTGGGTAATTATCTCCACACTTTTTGGATTTTTCATCTATAAATACGATGAAAGCGGGGCCGACGGCGCCGTGGAATACTTCTCTGCCTACCTCACCGAATACGCCCTTTCCGTAGACAACATCTTTGTGATCCTGCTTATCCTGAAATATTTCCAGGTAAAGGAAGAATACTATCACAAGACGCTTTTCTGGGGTATCCTCGGTGCCCTGGTTTTTCGCGGTGTATTCATCTTCGTTGGGGCGCTGCTCATTCATCAGTTCCATTGGCTGCTCTATGGCTTTGGCGTGTTCCTGATCTACTCGGGGATCCGGATCTACTTCGAGGATGGCGACGAAAAGATCGAACCCGAAAAGAACCCCATCATGCGGATCTGCCGCCGCTACCTGCCCATGACCCAAGGCGACTACGGGGGGAGCTTCGTGGTGAAAGAAGGCGGGCGGCTGATGTTCACCCCGTTGTTCCTGGTTATTGTACTCATCGAAACCACTGACCTTATCTTCGCAGTCGATTCCATTCCTGCAGCTTTTGCCATCACCCAAAACGAATTCCTGGTCTACACATCAAACATCTTTGCGGTGATGGGGCTGCGAGCGATGTTCTTCCTGTTGGCGGGTGTGATCGACAAATTCTACCTGCTTCAAAAAGGATTGTCCATTATCCTCTTCTTCATCGGCGCTAAAATGTTGCTGGAGATATTCGAATTCAACGTCGGCGTATACACCTCGTTCTCGGTGATCATTGCCACGCTCACCCTTTCCATCATCTTCTCCATCATCGTTCCCCGCAAGGATGGCGACGGCGAAGAGGCAGGAAGCTAGTCCGGAACGCCGTCGGCAAAAAGATTTTTCGGAAGGATCTTCAGCAAGATCGGCAGCGTGAGAAATCGCTGCGGCAACGACACGATCACAAACGTGGGGATGGTTTTCAAAATGTGGATCAACTCCAGCCGTACCTGTTCCTTTTCTTCTAACGTAAGTTCATTGGCGCGCGCCTTGCGCATGAGGTTGAGCACGTTCTCGTTCTCTTTGATCTCTTTAAAAATGCGGCTCTTATTTCTTTCCGCCACCCGTGCCACGCGCCGGACGAACTGCTCGCTCACCTGTTGATAGTCTTGCTTGTCTTGCAGGTGTTCCAACTGTTCCCAATGCTCCAGCACAAACCCTTCGATGGCGATCATGCTGTTCTCCAGGTCTTCGTCTGAAACACCCAGGTAATGCGTGAAGCGTTTCAAAAAATCCAGTTCGGCCTGCTCCACTTTCTTGTCGGCCCAAATGGTGAGGATGGCGATTTCCAGGAAAAACTTTTTCAACAGCCACGAATTTTCCGTGGGCAGGTTGATGTCCTCCATGGCAAAACCTTCTTCGAATATTTTCAGTGCTTCCCGCCGGCGCTCCGACGAGAGGTCGGTGCTTTGAAGAAAGTGCTCATACAACTTACGCTCCTCATAAACCACTTCCTTGTTGGCGTGAGCGGCGGCAGCGATGACTTTTGTGACAGAGAACCGCAGCTCTTCGCGCTCGTATCGAAAAAAATCCACGACAATGCGATCGGCATTGGTGTGCATCCATTGCCCGTAGATGAAGACGTCTAGAAAAAGCAGGCTGTTATGAAAAAAGAAAGACCAGAAATTGCCTTCGAACCGCGCCGTATGTTCAATGCGTTTGTCGAGAATTTTTTCTGCCAATTCCAGCGGCGATTTTTTCCGGCCCAACAAGGTTTTGGTGGGCGTGGACAATTCGGGAAAGATGTTGTTGTAGAAATTGCCGATGCTCTCCAGGGTCTTCAGGATCACGACCGACAAGTCTTCGGCGGTCTTCACCGGCTTGTCGTAGTTGAGCAACGAACTGCTGATGAGACTTTCGGCCAGCAACACTTTCATGCGCTCCTTCTCATCCCATTCATCGAAATTCGGCAACGGCACTTCACCCACCGACTGGCCATACATGAGGCCCGTGGGCTGAAGGATGCGATAAAGTGAATGTTCGGGATGGGACGACTTTCGGCTGTTTTCAGTCGAAATGGTTTTCAGCAGTTCTTTACGGAACTCAAGATAGTCCTTAAGCCATCCTTTGTTGTGAGGGTTCATGCCGGGTATTCTGCAATTTCAAGTTACAGATTTTCGGCAAAACCAACGAATGGGGTCATAAGCTCGCTTTCCAGCCCTTTTTTTCAATGTTTTTGGCGGCGGCCTCCACCTTGGTTTTCAGGGATTTTTTGAAGGCATCGAGGCGTTTTCCGATGGTTTTATCGGATGCACCCAGGATTTGGGCGGCCAGGATGCCCGCGTTTCGGGCCCCGTCCAGGGCCACGGTGGCCACGGGGACGCCGGCCGGCATCTGCAAAATGGAGAGCACGGAATCCCAGCCGTCGATCGAGTTGGAGGATTTCACGGGCACGCCAATCACCGGCAGGGACGTGACGGAGGCGACCATGCCTGGCAAGTGGGCGGCTCCGCCCGCGCCGGCGATGATCACTTTCAGACCCTTGCTGCGCGCCTGGGTGGCATATTCAATCATGCGCAGCGGTGTGCGGTGGGCCGAGACAACGGTAAGCTCATACGCAATGCCCAGCTCTTCCAACACTTCGGCAGCGTCTTTCATGATCCTCAGATCCGATTGACTGCCCATGATAATACCGACAAATGGTTTGCTCATATCAGGCGACGACTTTTAAGGTTTGCTTTACAAAAGATACTTTCTTTTTCAGACGCTCCACGTCGGCATCCATGATGGTGACGTGGCCCATTTTGCGAAAAGGCTTTGTGAAGCGTTTTCCGTATAAATGTACATGCACGCCCGGCAGCTTCAGCACCTCTTCCAGGCCGGCATATTTTGCCAGACCGGTGTGTTCGGGCTCGCCCAGCAGGTTCACCATGGCGCTCGGTTGAATGAGCGTGGTGTCGCCCAGGGGCAGGTTCAGGATCGCCCGGAGATGTTGCTCGTACTGCGAGGTGATGTTGGCTTCAATGGTCTGGTGCCCGCTGTTGTGCGGACGCGGCGCCACTTCGTTCACGAGCACTTTCCCGGTCTTGGTCACAAACATTTCAACGGCGAGCAAACCCACCATCTTTAATTCGTGCACGATTTTCCGCGCGATGGTCTCTGCCTCGTGCACGACGTTTTTATGAAGCTGGGCCGGGGCAAAGAGATATTCCACGAGGTTGTGCACCGGGTGGAACACCATTTCCACCACGGGAAACGTGGTGATGTCGCCGCGCTCATTGCGGGCCACGATGACCGAAATTTCTTTTTCAAAATCGACAAGTTCCTCCAGCAGGCCGGGCGCATCAAAGGCTTTGTCGAGATCCTCCAACGTGCGGAGTATTTGCACGCCCCGGCCGTCGTAGCCTTCGCGCCCCAGTTTGTTTACGGCGGGAAGGAAATTTTTATTTTTTTTGACATCGGCGGCATTCTCCACCAGAATGAACGGTGCCGTGGGGATGTCGTAGTCGCGATAGAATATTTTTTGAGTGCGCTTGTCCTGGATCAGCTCGATCACATCGGGCTGGGGATATACCTTTTTGCCGGCGCGGGCCAGGGCTTTCAACGCGGTGGTGTTCACGTTCTCGATCTCGATGGTGATCACGTCACAGGCAGCGCCGAACTTCATCACCGTGTCATAGTCGGTGAGCTTGCCGTGGTGAAATTCCGCGAGCGAAGCGCACGGTGCATGTTCGTCGGGGTCGAGCGTAGCAAAGGGAATGTTGAAGTCGATGCCCGACTGAATGAGCATGCGTCCCAACTGGCCGCCGCCGAGAATGCCGAGTTTAAAATTTTGCTCGAAAGAAAGACTCAAGGGTTGTGAATTTGGCGAGAAAGTTAAGAAGGATCGCCGGATAAACAGAACGGCGAAATGAATTTATGGGTCCGGCCGGCAGTGTAAATCCTTTTTAAAGGGTAGGAAGACCGCCTGTTTTTCACGAGCTTAATTCGCACGTAAACCCCACAGCCATGAACCGCAGACTAAGCCTGAAAAAATTATTTGCCGGCGCCACCGCGGGCAGTCTCTTATCCCTGTCGCCACAACTGGCCGCAGCACACGAAAAACCGAAGTCCCCGGCAGGATTGCCACCCCTCAAGATCACCGACGTCAAGACCATACTCACGGCCCCCAACGGCATCCGCCTCGTGGTGGTGAAGATCATGACCAGCGAGCCCGGCTTGTATGGCGTGGGTTGTGCCACCTTCACACAACGGGCCTACGTCGTGCAAACCGCCATCGAAAAATACCTGAAGCCCTTCCTCCTCGGCCGCAACGTAGATGAGATCGAAGACATCTGGCAGTCGTCCTACGTGAGCTCTTACTGGCGCAACGGCCCCGTGCTGTTCAACGCCATGAGCGGTGTGGACATGGCCTTGTGGGACATCAAAGGCAAACGCGCCAACATGCCCGTGTATCAATTGCTGGGCGGAAAAGTGCGCAAGGGAGTGGACTTGTACTATCATGCTCAAGGAACGGAGCTTTCGGAGTTGGAAAATGCCGTGCAGGCCGCCGTGGAAAAAGGCTATCGCTATGTGCGCATACAAATGGGTCAAAAAGGGAATGCCAACTATGGCGCCAAGGGCCCCTCGGGCACACCCGCCAGTTCCCTGAGCGTGCCCCCGCAGCAAGCCGGTCCCACCGATCCGAAAGTTATTTTCGATCCTGCTCTGTATGCCCGTTCGGTGCCAAAGATGTTTGAAGCGATCCGGACAAAATTCGGTGAAGAGCTGGAACTGTTGCACGACGTGCACGAGCGCATCTCGCTGCCACAGGCCATCACCCTGTGCAAATCGCTGGAGCCTTACCGCCCGTTCTTCATCGAAGATCCCTTTGCGCCGGAAGACAACGAGCACTTCCGCCTGCTACGTCAACAAACCAGTGTGCCGCTCGCCATGGGAGAGCTGTTCAACACGCAGCATGAATATGTGCCACTCATCAAAGACCGGCTGATCGACTTCATACGCATCCACATTTCCCAGATCGGTGGACTGAGCCCCGCGCGGAAAGTGCAAGCCCTGAGCGAATTCTTTGGCGTGCGCACCGCCTGGCATGGCCCTGGCGATGCTTCACCCGTGGCCCACGCAGCCCAATTGGCATTGGAACTAACAAGCTACAACTGTGGCATCCACGAAGGCTATGTCTTTCCACCCGAAACCCGCGAAGTATTTTCGGGCTGCCCCGAAGTAAAAGACGGCTACATGTTCGCCCAGGAAGCCCCGGGATTGGGCATCGACTGCGACGAAAAACTAGCCGCCAAATTCCCCTTCCCCGAAGGGCCAAACTTCGACTACAGCTGGGGCACGACGCGCCGAAAAGACGGAACGGTCATCCGACCGTAAAAAAACTTTGACTAAGGTACAAGCGCAATCTCTAAGATCTCATCTCCAATCTCAAGCCGATGCACGACATCCATCCCACTCACCACCTCCGCAAAAATGGAATACTTTCCATCGAGGTGTGGAGTGGGCGAGTGCGTGATAAACCATTGAACGCCCTCCGTATCCTTGCCCGCAGAAGCCATGCCGACGCTTCCCGTGGTGTAGCGCCGCTCTGAAAATTCCGAACGAATAGAGTAATCCTCACCCCCATAGCCATCGCCGCGCGGGCACCCTGCCTGCACCACGAAGTTGGGCACCACGCGGTGAAAGAATTTGTGATCGAAATATTTTTGTTCCGATAAGCTTATAAAATTGGAAACCGAACCCGGTGTTTCCTCAATAAAAAAACGGATGGTGATGTCGCCACGCGTAGTTTTTATAATGGCTTTTTGATCGCGCGGAATGCGCTTCACCAACGCCCAGTCTATTGGGTGATTGAAAGGATTTTTAACAGGGGCAACATTTTTTCTGCCTTCGAAATAGGCGATCGCAGCCTCGAGGGGCTGCAGATTTTCGTAGTCTTTGGGCAATGAGAGCTTCTTTTTCGCTTCGTATAAAAAGGTGAGGTCGCGGACGGCGTGCTTAAATCCCAGCAGGGAGTCGGACAAGGCCTGCGAAAAAATGCCGATCACCGCGGGGTCGCCGGTGCGAATGCCCTTTGCATAGATCGACGCAAAGGTCTGGGGTGCTGTCGGATCGTTTCGCTTTTGAAAATTCAGGGCCACCAACGCGGTCGCGGCTGTGCTGCGAATGACCGGAGGATTTTCCAAGGATATTTTTTCGGCGATAAAATCGCGACTGGTAGTGGCGTGCTGAAGGCTGCCCAACAATGCTGATTTTTGATAGACGTTGGTGGCCGATGCATACGCTTTTTCAATTTCCCGGGCCAGCCCCGCATCGCCCTGCGAGGCACCGAGGGCCGTCTCGTATAGATTGGCCTGCACCCGCCAGTTGGTGCTGCTCCGTGCCTCGGCGGCAAGGTCTTTCCACGGTGCTTCCGAAATCCAGCCTTTGATGGCCTCAGAGGCTGCAATACAAACTTGTACATTTTCGTCGTGGAGGGCGCCGAGCAGGGCAGATTTTGTGCTTTCGAAAGGCATGGCCCCTAGCGCGCGGGCGGCATTGGCTCGCACGCGATAATCTTTGTCGGTTTGTAAAATATGCTGCGCGATGATGCGAGCCGAATCTTTTGCTATTCTTCGCAGCGCCAACGTTGTGGCCATGCGCACCTCGGCGAGGGCGTCGTGCTGTGCGGCCGCGAAAATGCTACCACTGAGCCGATCAAATTGCTTGGCGGCTCTTCCAAAAAAATGAGCGGCTGCGAGGCGGGTCGAGTCCGGGAAAACCGGGTTGAGCAAATGGATAGCTTTCTCATTCACCGCACTGTCGGCAGCACCGTTCATGCCGGCCCTGTAAAACGACCAGCCCAGCCCTTGGCTGAGTGAAGTATCGCGAGGGATGTAGGGGAAATCCCAATGTTTTGTTGTTTTTCCATAACCCTCCAAAATGGCAGAAAGCACGCCGGGATCTCTCTCCAAGCCAGAGGCTCGTGCAAGCATGCGTGCACCCTCCGCACACCCGGTCTGTCCAAGGGCAAAAGCTGCGGCCCTCCGTACGTCCTTCTCGTCATCGTTCAGCAAGAGTTTGGAAAGCCGTCCCGCCGCCATCGAATCCTGAATGGACGCAAAAGCGAGCGCAGCCTCCCGCCGGTAATTTGGATTTTTGTGATCCAAAAATTTGTAAAGACTGTCAGAGAGTCGTTGGTCCTGAAACTGTGCAATCCGGATGAAAACCGTATCGGCAAATTTATTGACACCGGTAGCCTGGGGTTTGCGACAAGCCATTGCACAGGCCACAATGGTCACTACGGCGATTGTTCTGAACGAAAAAAAAGAAAACTTCATGAGAGCGCGCTGGGATTCATCTTGGCATAGTTCACCACATCGTTGAACCCGATACCCGCAGAGTTGATGGAGTACAACAACAGCCGTATTTCTTTTACGTGAACGCGTCCGTCAATCTCCGACAGACAGTAGAGAAGGGCGAAGATCTTGAGCTTTTCCTGGTCGGAGCAAAGCTGAAGGTGCTCCAGGCCACTGTCGTAGATCTCTCTTTCGGATTTGTTTGACTTGGTCTCTTCAAAAAAACGGAGCACCTCGTCAGAGATCTTTTCGTCGGCCGTGATCTTGCACAACGCCTCCAATTCGCGAATGTCAATAATGCCGTCGGCTCCGATCAGCAGGTGCACCAGGTGCAGCAATCCCAGTTGATAGTTTTGATTCATGGGTTAAGGATTCCTAAAGATAGGAATTCTAACCTATATCAGGACAGGAGATGAAATACGGCGAACGCCGAAACATAAGCCAACGTGGTCATATAGGCCAATTGAATGAGGGGCCACTTCCAACCTTTGGTTTCGCGGTATACCACGGCGATGGTGCTCATACACTGCATGGCGAATGTATAGAAGACCAGTAGTGAAAATCCCGTGGCGGGTGTGAAACGCGGTCCTCCGGTTTCGGGATTCACTTCTTCTTTCATGCGGTCCTTTATGGTAGCGGCGTCATCGTCGCTCACGCTACCGATACTGTAAATCGTGGCCATGGTCCCCACGAATACTTCGCGTGCCGCGAAAGAGGTGATGAGCGCGATGCCGATCTTCCAATCATAGCCGAGCGGCCGGATGATCGGCTCAATACCCTTGCCGATAACACCGGCATAGGAATGTTCAAGCTTGTAGGCCGCCACACGGTCGTTCAAGCCCTGTTCTGTAAGGCGAAGATTTTTTGATTCCTCCAATACATTTTCCCGCGCCTTGCTCAATGCGTCGCCGGGACCGTAGCTGGCCAGCACCCACAGAATGATTGAAATCGCCATGATCACTTTTCCAGCCTCGAACACGAACGCCTTTGTTTTTTCGAGGATGGTATAGCCCACGTTCGACCACTTGGGAATGCGATAGGTGGGAAGCTCCATGATGAGATAGCTGCGTTCCTTTACGCGGATCAAAAGCTTCATCACGTAGGCAGAAACCAGGGCAGCGACAAATCCCAGTAAGTATAGCCCCATCAATGCCAGACCTTGCAAATTGAAAAAGCCCCACGCCTTTTCGTCGGGCACAATGAGGGCGACCAGGATCGTGAAGACCGGCAAACGTGCCGAACAGCTCATGAGGGGCGTCACAAAAATGGTGATGGTTCGCTCTTTCCAGTTTTCGATGGTGCGTGTAGCCATGATCGCGGGGATGGCACAGGCCACGCCCGACATGAGCGGCACAACGCTCTTGCCATTGAGCCCGAACTTGCGCATTACCTTGTCCATGAGGAACACAACGCGCGCCATATAGCCGGATTCCTCCAGCACCGAAATAAACGCAAACAAAATGGCGATCTGAGGAATGAAGATCATGATGCCGCCAATGCCGGGGATCAACCCTTCGGCCACCAAACTACTGAGCGGCCCTTCTGGAAGCACGGAGCCCAAAAAAGCACTCAGCTTGGCGAAGCCCGTGTCGATGAGGTCCATCGGCACTTGGGCCCAGGCAAAAATGGATTGAAAAATAAGAAAGAGCAGGGCGAAGAAAATGAGATATCCCCACACCTTATGGGTGACGATCTGGTCGAGGCGCGAGGAATTTTTCTTCCACGAATGATCGGAGGCCTTCAGTGTGACCGTGTTGAGCAAATCCTGGATGAAGCTATACCGCTGAATAGTCTCTGCACCTTGAAATTTGCCCGGGAAAAAAGAATACTTATTTCGAATGTTCGTGACCTTGGTCTGATCGGCGGCGCCTAGAAATTTGAGCGATTTTGGCTGTTCCAGGAATTGATACGCTTCATAATCGTTGTCGACGTTCAAGGTGGCGCGAAGTTCTTTAACAGCACTTTCAACTTCGGGCCAAATGGAAAAGACAGGTTTCTCTGGTGGGCTCAGAGGCTTTTCCATAAGCTTTTTCAACTCGTCGAGGCCAACACCTTTGCGGGCGTTGATGGCCACCACGGGCACACCTATTTTTTTTGAGAGGGCATTGAAATCGTAGCTGATGCCTGCCTTGGCGGCCAGGTCCATCATGTTTAAGGCCAAAATCGTGGGAAGACCCATGTCGATGATCTGCGTGAGCAACAAGAACCCGCGCTTCAGATTAGTGCCGTCTACGATGACAACGATTTTATCGGGAGTGGAAGGCGAATGATGATCTAATAGCACCTCGGCCACAATTTGTTCGTCGAGGCTGCGGGGGTAGATGCTATAGATACCGGGAAGGTCGATAATGTCGGCCGTGGTGCCGTCGGGAAGTTGCGAATGGCCGGTCCTTTTTTCGACGGTAACGCCTGGAAAATTCCCGATCTTTTGGTTGAGGCCTGTAAGGTGATTGAACAGCGAAGATTTCCCCGAGTTCGGGTTGCCCACCAGAGCAATCTTAGGCTTCCGCGACGAGGTCATTAATCGAGAATTGAGATCGTGGCGGCTTCTTCCAGCCGGAGGGATAGTTCATAGCCCGAGACGCTGATACACACCGGGTCGCCAAACGGGGCTGTAAAATTGAAGCGAACGGCGGCGCCGGGAAGACATCCCATTTCCATGAGCTTCACCGACAGATGGTCATCCGTAAATCCGGAAACAATGCCCACCTCACCTGGATGCATTTCCGCCACATTTTTTGAACTGCCCGCCATTTCCTCTTATTTAGATTAAATTTAAACAAGGCAAATATAAAGGCGGTTCCCCTCTCAAACAATGATTTATGACAGATAAAAACCTGAGATAAGGTTTCTTGCGGGATATTTTAAATAAGTAAGGAATCGCGGTCGGATTCCCATTAATCCCCGGTTTTTGGAGAGCGATTCGCCCTAATTTTGTGTTAGACCATAAACGTCCCTCCCGAAGCAACATGGAAACTCCAAATACGGATCAGAAGACGCCAAAAGAGACCCCGGAAACAAAACCCCAGCCTAAACCGGAAGAAAACGTCCCCCAGGAAAAACAACCGGAGGAAACGGAAGACCCATTCGACTTCGGCGGTCTCCCCAAACGCAACCTGAAAAAGAACCTCGGCTGCGGTGGCTGACGCTTCCCAGGATCAGATTCCTTCTGAAACAAAGACCCGCTTCACCCGCTCGCTGGTGCTGGTCAGGATCTCATAGGAAATGGTGTTGATCGAAGCCGCCACATCCTGGATGGGCAGGCCCTTTCCAAACACGATCACCTCGTCGCCTTCGCGCGCATCGATGCCGGTGATGTCCACCATAGTCATGTCCATACACACATTGCCAATCACTTTCGCGGGCGCTCCATGCACCAACACACGCCCTGCTCCCCGGCTGAACGCGCGGCTAAATCCGTCGGCATAACCAATAGCAATCGTGCCGATAGTAAGGTCCTTTTCGGCCACGCCGCGTCTTCCATAGCCAATGCTTTCGCCTTGGTTGATCTTTTTTATTTGGGAGATGATGGTCTTTAGCGTAACCACGGGTTTAAGGGGATGAACCTCGCTGGTCGGGTCCACGCCGTACAACCCGATGCCTAGCCGCACCATGTCGAACTGCAACTCGGGCAGGCGAAGGATGCCGGGTGAATTTAAAATGTGGTAGAGCGGCCGGTAGCCAAGGGCTTTCGAGATTTGATTTGCCGCGGTCTCAAAAGCGCGGCCTTGCGCCCTTGAAAAATCATCGTGCGTGGCTTCGTCGGCTCCAGCCAAATGGCTAAAAATGGAAGCGACGCGGATTTGCGGATTGGCCAGCAACAAGGCGATGACCTCATCCAAATGCGCGGATTCAAAACCCAGGCGGTGCATGCCCGTGTCCAGCTTCAAATGGATCTTACAAGGTTTGCCCTGCAGATAATTCAACAGGGCATGAAAGATCTTAAAGCTATAGATCTCCGGCTCCAGGTTTTGACTAAATAGGATGCCAAAACTTTCCTCGGAGGGATTCATCACCATGATGGGCAGGGTGATGTTGTTTTTTCGCAACGCAACGCCTTCATCCGCATAGGCCACTCCAAGATAGTCGGCCTGGTGATATTGCAGCAAGTTGGCGATCTCGGTGCTCCCGCTGCCATAGGCAAAGGCTTTCACCATCACCATGATCTTGGTTGAAGGCCGCAGAGTAGATTTGAAATAATTGAAATTGTGTACCAGCGCATTCAGGTCCACCTCCATCACGGTGCCATGCACTTGACGCTGCAAACGACCAACGATTTTTTCGAACGCAAAAACGCGGGCTCCCTTCACCAGCACGATTTCCTGTTGTAGCAAATCAAAATCGAATTGCGCCAGGAAGTCTTCAGTCGAAGCATAGAACAATGATCCGGCGGGAAACACGTTTTGATAACGACCTAGCACAGGCCCCACACCCACAAAAGCCGCCGCGCCATTTTTAGTCAACAGTCCGGCAATTTTTTTCACCAGCGCTTCGTCTTCCAACCCCGATTCCAGAATGTCGGAGAGGATGACGCGCTTCTTTTTTTTCTGATGCTGATGCGTCAGAAATTGTAACGCGATCTCCAGGCCGCCCAGATCGTTGTTGTAGGTATCGTCTATAATTTGACTTTGATAAATGCCTTCTTTCAACTCCATGCGCATGGGCACACCGCGCAGGCTTTGCACGCTTTCGCGGATAAAGGAAAAAGAATAGCCCATCGTCAGCAACAAAGCCACGCAATGCAGGCAATTTTCGACCGATGCCGTGTCGGTGAAAGGTAGCCGGAGGATCTCGGTCTGTGCCTTATAACGGATGGCCCAGGCATTGTCGTGGGGTGTGACCTGCAGATCGGATTCGGGCGAAGCGCCCCAGGAAAACGCAGGCAGACCCCGCTTTAGCAAAATGTCGTGCAGCGTCTTATGATCACGGCAATAAATGAGCGTCTGCACATGATCGAACAACCTCAACTTCTCGCGGATTTTTTCCTCCCGGTTCTTAAATCCCTCGTCATGCGCCGAACCGATGTTGGTGAAGATCCCAATGGTGGGCTGCATCACCTGCGCTATTTTTTCCATTTCGCCCGGGCGTGAGATCCCCGCCTCGAAAATCCCCAGCTGATGATGCGGCTGCAACTGCCAAACCGACAACGGCACACCTATCTGCGAATTATAGCTGCCGGGATTTTTAACCACCACGCGGTCTTTCGACAACATCTGGAACAACCATTCTTTGATGATGGTCTTTCCGTTGCTGCCGGTTATGCCTACCACGGGAATAGAAAAAGCGCTGCGATGAAATGCCGCCAGCCGTTGCAAGGCATCAATGGCCGAGCCCACCAAAATGACGTTGGCGTCCTTAAAAACTTCCGGCGAAGACAACGGGCGCTCCACCACAAACTGGCGGATTCCCTGTGCATAGAGATTCTGCAAATAGTCATGACCATCGTGACGCTCGCCGCGGATGGCAAAAAAAACCGTGCCCTCGGCTGCCGAGGCCTTGCGGCTATCGAGACTGATGGTGGTGACGGGCGTGTCGGAAGAAAACAGTATGTTCTTCCCGCCGGTAATGGACTCAAGTTGTGAAAAGCGGATCATGGGATCAGAAAAGACGCGCGCCGTTGGGCACTTTTTTATCGATACTACTCAGCACCACAAAATTCTCCTCGTCGGGAAAACCCGTGACCAGCACTTCAGAGACGAAAGTGGCAATTTGACGCGGTGCAAAATTGACTACGCATATCACCTGTCTTCCCACCAGCGTGTCGGGGGAATAATGTTTCGCGATTTGGGCGCTGGATTTTTTTATGCCCAACTCGCCCAGGTCTACCCACAGCTTGATGGCGGGTTTTTTGGCCTCGGGGAAGGGTTCGGCCTTCACAATGGTGCCGGCGCGGAGGTCTACCTTCATAAAATCGTCCCACTGTATGGTCGGTGAAAGCATGCGTTCGGGGGTTAAAAAGCGTACAAAAACATAAAATTGCTTACATGAAGTCAAATTCCATACTGTTGCGATACCAAAGAACTGGGAATGACCGTTTAATTTTGTACTTTTCAGAAACAAAAAATTAAATTCTGGTGTTCCTGCATTAGTTTTGCAAAACCATGAAGATAAAACTTCATTACATCTTGTTCGCCATAAGCCTGAGCCTGGTATCGCTACTGGGTACGAATACGGCGCATGCCCAAGATAACACCTTCCCCGCCCTGGACGCCGGCACCTACGACGCAGAAGCCGAAAAAGAGAGAGACAAAGTCATTTATTCTTCTTCGTCCAGCGAAATGGAACCCCAGGCCATCCACAAACTCCAGACACCGGCCGTAAAAGACTCCTTAGCCAACCGCAATAACGCGCATCGCACCGTGAAGACTGCGGCAGAAAGCGGAAAAAACGCCAATAAGCCCTCTTCCCACAGCGACGACTCGGTCCTTTCCTTCAATTTCCTCTATTATCTTTTTGAGAAATATAAACTTCAGGATATAGTAGACTGAGGTTTTTTGCTTTCCATTCACTTATTTGCAACCTTGTTGCAAAATGACCAATTCCATTAGAATTTTAATTTTCCTCACCGCTTTGCTGCCATTCCAGGCAAAAGCCCAGCAGCCCTGCGACCTCGTGCTTTCGGGGACGATCGCGTCCAAGCAAGGCGAGCCATTGCCGGGCGCCGCCGTTTTTATTTCGGGTCTGGAGAAAGGCGTGGCCACCGATGCAGACGGCCATTATCACATGGCCGGTCTTTGTGCCGGAAAATATACCGTCACCATAAAATTTCTGGGCTATAGAGATCAGCAGCAATCCCTCAACTTAAAAGCTTCACAAGTGCTCCAAATCGAAATGGAAGAAGAAGACGAAGTGCTGGAGGAAGTGGTGATCGAGGACAAGTTCAAGACAGAGAACGAAACACAAAGCATCTCCGTGTTAAGCGGCAAAACGCTGGACGAAGCGAAGGGCAGATCTTTTGGCGAGGTGCTACGCGAAATGCCAGGGGTAAATTCCATTCAAACGGGCCCCACGATTTTTAAACCCGTGATCCATGGCGTGCACAGCCAGCGGATATTGATCCTCAACAACGGCATTCGCCATGAGGGCCAACAATGGGGCGCGGAGCACGCTCCGGAAATCGATCCGTTTATTGCTTCCAATATTGTGGTGATCAAAGATGCCGGGGCGATTAAATATGGTACCGATGCTTTGGGGGGTGTTATCTTGGTCAATCCCGCTCCGCTTCCGGTAGACGCCACGTTGGGTGGCGAATGGAACATGATCGCCAACTCCAATGGCCGTTCGGGGACTGCATCCGGCATGCTGCAGGGAGGCTCGAAAAAATGGGAAGGTTTTGGATGGAGAGTGCAGGGCACCGGCAAAAAGGGAGGCGATTTTCATGCGCCGGACTACGTGTTGTCGAATACCGGTTTTAACGAGTTGAATTATTCCGCTGCCGCGGGATATCATAAAAAGAAAAATGGGATTGAAGCCTTCTACAGCCACTTCAAAAGCAATCTCGGCATTCTGAGAGGTTCTGTCGTGGAGAGTGTGCAAGACCTTGAAAATGCACTCGAGCGCGAGCCGCCTCAAAATACACAAGACTTCACGTATCAAATCAACAACCCACGCCAGGAAGTGAGTCACGACCTGTTCAAACTGAACGGCGAGCATGTGGAAGGGAAGAATACGTACCGCTTTCAATACGGACTGCAGATCAACAAGCGAAAAGAATTCGATGTACGCCGGGGCAACTTGAATGATATTCCTTCCATCAACCTGAAATTGTACACGCATACGCTCGACCTGGAGTGGCTGCGCGTCGGCACGAGAACCGAACGTAGCGTGGGTTTGAACGGCATGCTGCAGGACAACAACAATATTTATGGAACGCAGCGCATTCCATTCATCCCCAACTTCACGAGCACTTCGGCCGGCGCATTTATCGTTGAAAAATTTCATGCCGGTGCCTGGACGATCGATGCGGGGTGGCGCTATGATTTCAAACACTATGATGTGTCGGGCTATGACTATAAAAATGCGCCCTATCACAGCCAGCTCAATTTTCACAGCATGACCGGCACCTTGGGTGTCAACCGGCGCATCGGCAAATACATGCAGTTCGTGACGTCAGTCGGGAGTGCGTGGCGGCCCCCGCATGTGGCCGAGCTTTATAGCTTTGGGCGGCATCAGAGCGCGGGTGCCGTTGAGTATGGATTGTTGTTGGGGGGCAACGAAGGAGTTCTGGACATTAATAAAACCGACTATAAAAACGAGAACGCTTTAAAATGGGTAGCCACCTGGCATTACGATCGCGACAAAATATCCGTGGAGGCGTCGGGGTATTACAACTATATCTTCAACTATATTTATTTGAGACCGTCGGGCATTACGCAGACGTTCACAGGCCCCACGCCGTATTTCAACTACCGCCAAACCGACGCCTCGTTTCTGGGCGCTGACCTTTCCGCATTTTACTGGTTATACAGGTCGTTAAAACTTACCGCAAGGGCTTCGTTGCTCCGGGCGACCGATGAGGTGAATCACGACTACCTGGTCTTTATTCCTTCCAATCGGTACGAGGTCGGCTTGCGCTATGAAAAAGCACAATATAAAAGCTGGAAGAATTTTTATGCCGATCTGCGTCTGAAATATGTAGCAAAACAAAATCGTGCGCCGCAATACATGTCCGTCGAGCAGATCCAGGCGTTGGAAGATGCCGGCCAGCCCATTCCGAACTTCGACTTCATGCCGGCGCCGGATGGCTATTTTCTCTGTGGTTTTTCCACGGGCATCTCGCATGCTTTTGGATCTTCGCGAATGGACCTGAAAGTTGGTGTCGACAATATGTTGAACACCAGCTACCGCGAATACACCAACCGCATGAAGTATTATGCCGACGACCTCGGTCGGAATTTTACAGTAGGGGTGAAGTATATTTTTTAGGAGAAAGCGCTTACGATTCCTTTTTCACCAGGAATTGTTCCAGGTCTTTCAGGTTGAGAAAGCCTTCGTAGTAGGCCTTGCCAAAAATAACGGCAAAGATGCCCATATCATTCAGACGCTTGATGTCGTCCACGCCGCGCACGCCGCCGCTCGCGAGAACGCATATTTCGGGAAATTTTTGGACGATCTCTTCGTAGAATTCGAAGGCCGGTCCTTCCAACACGCCATCGTGCGACACGTCGGTGGACTTTACGTATTTCAATCCGCGGGAATAAAAGTATTCGAGGTGTTCGAAGAGCGTGAGTTGGGAGCGATTTTGCCAGCCACGGAACAGGAGTTGCTTGGTGGTGCGGTCGACCACGTCGGCGCCCAATGTCATTTTTTCGCGGCCATAGGAAATGATCCACGAAGCGAAAAGTTCAGGGTCGGTCACGGCGATGCTGGCGGCGGTGATATAGTCGGCGCCAAATTCATAGGCCTTGCTGATGTCGCCATCGGTGGAGATGCCGCCGGTGAAATCTACTTTGAGGTCGGTGTAGCCGGCCACCGCTTCCAGCACATGCCAGTTGACGGGGCTTCCTTTTTCGGCGCCATCGAGGTCGACCAGGTGAACGACTTCAATGCCGTGGTCTTCGAAACGCTTGGCCAGGTCCAGCGGGTTTTCGTTGTATGCTTTTTCGCTCGACGGATCGCCTTTGCGCATCTTCACCACTTTGCCTTTGCGGATGGCTATGGACGGAATTACCTGTATCATGGCACGGAATTAGGACTTGAATTATGCAACTACCAAGGTACGGTGCAAATCCGAAAAACCTTTTGGGGCTGCTGAAAATCTGAAAATATTTCAGGTCCGTCGTGCGAAGCGGCGCCCTTGGTAAAGAATTCGCTACTTTTAATTGTCCATACTGCGACCCTATGAAAAAATTGTTCAGCATGCTTTTGCTTCTGGCCCTTCCCACGGCCACACTCTGGGCCCAGGCCAAAACGCGGCGTCTCCCCGGAATTATCAACCACCCTTCTCTGAACCTGTTCGATCCCTACATTAGTCACGACGGCAATGCCCTGCTGTTCATTTCCGACAATGGCGAAGACGGCGCGCTCACGCTTTCCTACACGTCGCGTGAAAACGATTGGACGGAGCCAGTGACCATTCCAAAAAACATCAACCACCGCCTTATTTACTTGCGGGGCTTTGGACTCAACGCCGATGGCAAAAAACTATTCTATACCTCCACCAAGTCGCCCGTCGTGGGTGGCTATGATATTATGGTGAGCGAATTGAAAGGCACCACATGGGCCGAACCTGTGAACCTGATGTTGCCCGTGAACACAAAATCCAACGAAGGTTGTCCTTCCATAAGCGCCGATGAGACCACGTTGTATTTTATGCGGTGCGACAAAATGGATCAGAGCAAAGCCGATGGTTGTAAACTTTTTTATTCGAAGAAAAAACCCAACGGCCAGTGGGACGAAGCCGTAGAGCTTCCCGCTAACATCAACACCGGCAATTCGCAAACCCCGCGCATCATGGCCGACGGCGAAACCCTGATTTTTTCGTCCAACAAAATGGCGAGCTCCAAAGGCGGCATGGACCTTTACCTGACAAGACTTGCCAATGGAAAATGGTCTGACCCTGTGCCCATGGATTTCGTCAACACCGAAAAGGACGATCAATTTGTGAGCGTTGCCGCCCTGGGAAGATATTTGTTAAAGGAAGCCCCCGGACCTCGCAAGAACAGCGAGATCGTTGAGTTCCTCATCCCGCAGGAACTTCGGCCGAAAGGCATGATGAAAGTAGAAGGTAAAATAACAGACGCCACCAACGCACCGACAGCGGCCTACATCGACATCACCGATCTCGATCAAAGCAAGCGCGTGTACAGTGGACGACCGCTCGCCGATGGATCCTACCAGGTCTACCTGCGGGAAGGCAGTCATTATGAATTATCGATCGACCCCGAGCAAAGCAACATCACCTACTTCACCAAACGCTTTGACCTGACGACCGACAAAACACCGCAGAAAGAAAAAGTGAATGTCACCCTGAAACAACCCGCAGCAGGCGACGAGCTTAGCCTGGATGCCGTGACCTTCAAACCCAACAGCAGCGAGCTCGAGGCATCGTCGCAGACGGCCTTGAAAAAATTAACGCGTCTGGTGAAGGCAAACCCGTCGTTGAAATTCGAGATCCAGGTGATGTTGAAAGGCTACCTGCAGGATTCCGTGAAAAGCGACCCGGACCTGACAGAGATGATTGTCGATTCGGTGGCCAGCCAGGTCACTGCCACGGACAGCCTGGGACAACCCTATCAAAAAGAAGTGATGATTGCGCGGACCACGTATCACAACGACCGCACGCAGCAAGAAGCCAAGCAGATCACGGACTATTTGGTTGCGCAAGGCGCTGATGCAACCCGGCTCACCATGTTTGTGAACGCCATCCCGGCAGCGCCGGAAGAGCCGAAAAAGCTTACGGTAAAAGCCGTGGCACGGGCGAAATAGATTCTACTGCCAGAAGGGAACGGCCACCAGGGTCTTGTCCCAGATGAGCACCATCTCGGCCTCTGCGCCGGTTTTTTCAAAGGAGATGGTGAATTGCTCAAATTCGCGTTCGCTTTGAACAGAGCGGACCTCGAGTTTGAGTACGTCTTTTTCCGGGTCACGGTTGGCGTCGCCGCCAGGACCGATTCCCCATTGCCCGTATTCGGAATTGAAAATGATGGTCCATGTTTCCTCCCCCGGGATGGTCCAGAGGCTGTATTTGCCTTTTTTTAGTTTTTGATTCTCAAATTCAATGTCTTTGTTGGTCTCGAAGGTAGTGGCCTCGTTGGCACCGGTGCGCCAAACCTTGCCATAGGGCACCAGTGCGCCGAAAATCTGCCTTCCTTTTTTGTAGGGGCGATTATAGAACACCTTGATTTCCAGGGCGTCCTGTTTAAAAACCGTTTCTTCTTCGGGGCTGAACGACTTAGTGTGCTTGGTCAGGAAGTAGTTGGTGAGCACTCCCAAAATGATCAAAATAGTCACGGCGATACCTGCTATGACGAGAAACTTTTTCATGGGTCTCAGGGGTTGAGTACGCTTTTTTAAATCGAGGTTAACAAGCTAAACAATTTTATGACGCATTGTTTAAAAATTAATGTCTTTGGGCCTATTTTTACGTTCCTAAAAAAATTCAGTTATGGACTTATCATGGTGGCCTTTTTTTGTAGTGATCGCTCTTTTTATCCTAGCCATTATGGCGCCCTGGATTTTCCCCAACAAAATGGTGAGCAAGAACAAGCACGACAACAAGTTCTAGTTAGCACGCTTACTTTTCCCCCCACACTGCTATGAACATTTGCGTTTTCTGCGGCTCGGCTGTAGGACATGATCCTGTTTATGCAGAAACAGCTTATTCCCTGGGCCGGGCTTTTGCCAAAGGCTCACACGGCCTGGTATACGGAGGGGGAAACATTGGTCTTATGGGCATCGTCGCCGATGCCGTTCTGGAACACCAGGGCGAAGTGATCGGCATTATTCCTCAATTTTTAATGGACCGCGAAGTCGGTCACGGTTTTTTGACGCGCCTCGAGATCGTTGGCAGCATGCACGAGCGCAAGAAACGAATGGCCGATCTCTCCGATGCTTTTATCGCCCTGCCCGGCGGCTGGGGCACGTTAGACGAACTGGCTGAAATCCTCACCTGGCGCCAACTAGGCCTCATTCACCAACCCATCGCCGTGCTGAATATCGCCGGCTTTTTCAACCCCTTGCTGGACCAAATGCGTACAATGGTTGACGGGGGATTTCTAAAACAGGGGAATCTTGATTTTCTGATCGTCGAAAACGATGTAGAAAAGATTTTATCCCGATTATTCCCGTAAGGGGGGTTATATCACACTCTCTGAAATTTGTTCTATATTGACCATTATGGGTGTTGATTTTTTATGATCCGGAGTATCCTGTTTGTCTTATTTCTATGCGGACTTGGCATTCATCTTCATGGCCAGAATGTACCCCAGAACCAGAATCTGGGCTTTTCTCTTGCGGACGGCAAAAAGAAAGTCCGCATCCCCATCGAGGTCTTTAACAACCTGATCGTGGTGCCGGTGGTGTTGAACGATGCATTGCCGCTAAAATTTATTTTGGACACGGGGGTGCGCACGACCATTCTCACGCAAAAAACTTTTACCGACATTCTCAATCTTCCCTATTCCCGGAAATACACCATTTCCGGACCCGGCGGTGTGAAGCTGGTAGATGCCTATGTCACCAACAACGTTTCGATCGAACTGCCCGGCGTCCATGGACGGGGGCATGCCATGCTGGTTTTGGAGGAGGACTATCTGGAGTTGAGAAATTACCTCGGCACCGACGTGCACGGCATCCTGGGCTACGAATTGTTTAGTCGCTTCATCATCGAGATCGACTACGAAAAAAAGATCCTGACGCTGATGCTGCCGGAGAAATTTCACAAGGGGAGACGGTTCCAGGCCATTCCCATTATGATCGAGGACACGAAACCCTACATGATCGCGCCCGTGACCCTTGAAAATGGCAGCACGTTGAATGCAAAAATGTTGATGGACTCCGGCGCCAGCCACGGCCTGATGCTCGAGCCCTCTTCCGACACCCTCATCAAGGTGCCCGAACACACCGTGAGCAGCCTGATCGGCCGTGGACTGGGAGGCGAGATCTTTGGTAAAGTAGGACGGATAAAATCGCTCTCGCTGGGCACCTATACATTGGACAGAGTGATCTGCAATTTCCCTGACCCCAACAGTTACAACGACAGTATAAAAGTGGGCAACGTATTCCGGAATGGTGCCATCGGGGGAGAAGTGCTGAGCCGTTTTACGGTGATCTTCAATTTCCCGCGCGAAAGAGTGTATTTGAAAAAGAACGCCGCCTTTAAAAAGAACTTCTACTACAACCTTAGCGGGCTTACGCTGAAAGCAAAGGGCTCGCAGCTCAACATTTTCGAAGTAACGGAAGTGCGCGATCAATCGGCCTCACAACGCAGCGGCATTTTGCCAGGTGATATTGTCGTAAGCGTGAACGGAATTGCCACACGCGATCTGAACCTGAACATGATCAACGGATTTTTTAACAGCAAGCCTGGCAAGAAAATACGCGTGGAGATCCTCCGCAAAGGTCAACGCATGAAAAAAGAAATGCAGCTAAGAGATCAGATCTGAGGCCGGGAAAATTCTTTGCTATTCTGGCACGGGGCGTCGTGCGGTCCTATTGCATGTATTCCATCAACTGCTTCTTGCGCTTTTTATACGCCTGATATAAATACAATTGTGTGCGACGGAACCGCAGCGAATTTTTTATGGTGTTGTAAAGATCCTCGGCCGACAAATTTTGCTTCAGCAAATAATCCAGGATACTGCCCGAAGCCAGGGCCTCATGGTAGTTGGAATTTTTGAGGACGGTGATGGGAATGTCTTTCGTTTTATTGTGCGTCGACAATTCATTCACGGTTTCCAGGAGTTCGCGTTTGCCGATGTTGTCGTCGATGAGAATAAAATTCGGGCGGAAGCGAATCAGGCGTTCCAAAATGCTTTTCAGATCGAAAGCGATTTCGGTGTCCATCTTCTGGCTGCGGACCTGGTGCAATTTGTCCAGGACCTTGCCCATGTCGATGGGATTGTTTCCGATCAGTAAGACGTGCAAAGGCTCCAATGCCTGGCGCTTTTGAAGAGGTGTAGAGATTGTTTCCATAAAGCCAACTTAAGTCCTTAAACACTGTATAAACGTAAAAGGTTGCCGTGCAAGATCTATTCCAGCACGGATTTTAATAGCACGGTTGATTCTTTCTTTATAATTTTCTCACTTATGGAAAATAATTCTTGAAAAGGGTTGTCGTGATCGGTGGGGGCCTGGCGGGCCTGGTGGCGTCTGTGCAATTGGCGAAGGCGGGTATTTCGTGCGCCCTCGTCGAAAAAAAGGTCTATCCCTTTCACCGGGTATGCGGTGAGTACATTTCAAACGAAGCCGTTCCATTTTTGAAGGCCAACGATCTTTTCCCGGAACCATTCAATCCGCCGCGCATTACACGATTCACCCTTTCTTCGGCAACCGGAAAAAGCAGCACGATGCCGCTGGATCTTGGGGGCTTCGGCATCAGCCGGTATACCTACGACAATTTCCTCTACGAAAAAGCAAAACAACTTGGCGTGGAGTTCTTTCTTTCGGAGGAAGTTGAAGCCACGACCTTCGAAGGAGAGAAATTTCACGTTCGCACCCCGGCGCGATCGCTGGAGGCCGACGTGGTGATTGGCTCTTTTGGCAAACGCTCGCGCATGGATCACATGCTGCAAAGAGCATTCATCCGCGAACGTTCACCCTATGTGGGTGTGAAATATCACATCCGCACGCAACACCCCGACGATCTCATCGCCCTGCATAATTTTAAAGGCGGCTACTGCGGCATGAGCAACATCGAAGACGGGAAGACCACCCTCTGTTACCTGACCCACCGCGATCATTTGAAACGCTTCAAAAACATTCGCGACATGGAAGAGCAGGTGATGTTTCTCAACCCGCTGTTGAAAGAGATCTTTACCCACGCTGAATTTCTTTTTGAGCGGCCCGAGGTGATCAACGAGGTGTCGTTCCTCACTAAATCGTGCGTGGAAGATCATGTGCTGATGGTGGGCGACAGCGCGGGCATGATTGCGCCGCTTTGTGGCAACGGCATGGCGATGGCCATTCACGGGGCGAAAATGGTGAGCGAACGGATTATCCAGTTCAATCGGGGAGAGGTGTCGCGCGAGGCCATGGAAAAATTGTACACGCAGCAATGGAACGAGAATTTTAAAGGACGTTTATGGTCCGGGCGACAGATCCAAAAATTGTTTGGCAGCTATTGGGCCTCGAATCTCGCCGTGAACCTGGCGCTCTACATTCGGCCCGTTGCCAACACCATTATGCGCAACACACACGGTGAGCCGTTTTAATACCTGAAATCTGGCTTTTGCGCCACCTACGGAAAACAGGGATGGCTTTGGCTGAAAGTATCCTTACTTTAAAATATCATCTATCATCAACCAGAAAATCATGAACCAGGAAACCAATCGCAGAAATTTTTTGCGCTCGCTCGGCCTCATCACCGTGAGCGCGCTGCCCGGCGCGGCCCTCTTAAGCGCTTGCGGCAAAAAACCTACCGCCGCTGACACAGCCGCTGCTGTTGACTCAGCCGCCATCAAGGCCGCCGCTGCCCCCAAAGAATTGTTCTTCAAGATCTCCCTCGCCGAATGGTCGTTGCACAAGACGCTGTTCGACAAAAAACTCGACAACCTCGACTTCCCGGCAAAAGCCAAAAACGACTTCGGTGTTTCGGGTGTTGAATTTGTGAATCAATTCTTCAAGGATAAAGCCAAGGACCAAGCCTACCTGACCGAACTGAAAAAGCGCTGCACGGACAATGACATCACCGCCGTGCTCATCATGATCGACGGCGAAGGAGGCCTGGGTGATACCAACAAGAAAAAACGCATTGAAGCCGTAGACAATCATAAGAAGTGGGTGGATGCCGCCAAATTTTTGGGCTGCCACTCCATCCGCGTAAACGCGCACGGTGAAGGCACCCGCGAAGAGGTGGGCAAAGCCGCCACCGACGGTCTGCGCCTGCTTTCCGAATATGGAAAAGGAGCCGGCATCAACGTGATCGTGGAGAACCACGGTGGCTATTCGTCCGATGGTGGCTGGCTGAGCACCGTCATCAAAGACACGGGTATGGCCAACTGCGGCACCCTGCCCGACTTCGGCAATTTCTGTCTGAAGCGCGAGAAGGATAGCTGCGTGGAAGAATACGACCGCTACAAAGGCACCGCCGAGATGATGCCTTTCGCCAAAGGCGTGAGTGCAAAAACCCACGAATTCGACGCCGCAGGCAACTGCGTAGAAACCGACTACACCAAGATGTTGCAGATCGTGAAAGACGCTGGCTACACCGGTTTCATTGGCATCGAATACGAAGGCAGCAAGCTCTCCGAAGAAGAAGGCATCCGCGCCACGAAAGCCCTATTGGAAAAGGCCGGCGCCGCCGTATCGTAACCTGCATTTCCTCTGCGCCGACTTTGCGTCTCCGCTCTTTGCTCGCCGAAGCTTTAGCGAGGTGAGGCGGTGAAAAAGGCGGCACGAAAATCATCCATAGTTCAAAGGGCCGGTATACCGGCCCTTTGTGTTGAAATCGTCGGTGAACGACGAAACTCTTAAGAGCCACAGGGAGTTAATTTTTATGACGTTGCGCCAATTGCTGCGGAACATCAGATCGAAATTGTTCAACAAAAAAAACGCTCTATGGAAACCTTAAAGATGAACATGACGGCCACGTCAACGGTGCGTATAGACGCTCCCGCCGCCGAAGTATGGAAAGCCCTGACCACACCTTCCATCATCAAATTATATTTCTTCGGAACCGAGGCCCAGTCGGATTGGCAAGTGGGCAACCCCGTGGTCTTTAAAGGCGAATGGAATGGCCAACCCTATGAAGACAAGGGCATTATCATCGCCAACGAGCCCAACCGCCTCTTGCGCTACTCCTACTGGAGTTCCATGAAGGGCACCCCCGACCTTCCCGAGAACTACGCAAACATTTCCTTTATCCTCACCCCCGACGGTTCCGGCACCCTGGTGACGGTGGCGCAGGACGGCGTGGAAACCGAAAAAGAGAAAAAACAAAGCGAGCAAAACTGGGTGAAGGTGTTGCACAATATGAAAGACGTATTGGAAAAGAAGGCTTAAACCCTTCTTTTTGGCCTTTTTTATTTTTTTTGGCGGATCATTTCATAAATGAATGAACATTCATTTATATTTGAACCGTCAATGAGAACACGCGACGAAGCAAAAGAAGTAGCCATCCGGGAAAAAGCGATCGAAATGATCGTGAAGGAAGGTTTTGACGGTTTCAGCATGCAGAAACTGGCCAAAGCAGCGAACATATCGCCGGCTACGATCTATCTGTATTTTAAGAATCGCGAGGATTTATTGAACCAACTCTACATCACCATCGACGAAGTGTTTTCGGATTCGAGCCTGAGAGGTTTTGATCCGGAAATGACTTTTGAGGAAGGCTTGTGGCTGCAATGGAAAAACCGCTTCGACCACCATGTGAATTATCCGAACCATATTTTGTTCATGGAGCAATTCCGGAGCTCGCCGCTGGTGGACCATAAGGACATCAAGATCACGAAGTTCAAGGCCGCCATGGAGCAATTTTTTAGCAATGCCATCAAGCGCGGAGAGCTGACCGAACTGCCCCTGGAGATCTTCTGGGCCATCGCTTACGGGCCGCTGTACACCCTCATTAAATTTCACATGCTAAAAAAGTCGTTGGCGGGCAGAAAATTCTCTCTCACCGAAGCCAAGATGCGCGACGCATTTAATCTGGTGGTGAAAGCACTAAAAAAATAACTTTTACGTCTACAGCAACGGAAAGCTTGTATCTACAATAAAGAATGAACATTCATTTATTTACCAAAATGCGCAACCCCATGAGAAATACCGCGTATGGCATTAGTAACAACCTGGAAAACCACCCTATGAAGGGCACCTATATGAATGAAATATCCCCCGACATTCATGTGTTCAAAACCAACATTGGATTTGCACACGACGTAAAGAAGATTTCACCCATTCTGGGAGAGGAATCGCGCATTAAGAAGTGGAGTGTGGACGTCGAGGATGTGGACAACGTGTTGCGTGTGGAGGCCCACCGCATCGAGCCCACCGAGATCATTTCACTCATCACACAATGCGGCTATTCCTGTGAGGAATTGACCGATTAATTAACCACAACCTTTATATGACCCAACCTTCGACCACTAAGCAAAAGATTTTTTCCTCCTATGAGGTATTCATCATTGCCGTTTTAACCTTTCTTCAGTTTACGATCATTTTGGACTTCATGGTGTTGTCTCCGTTAGGAGCCATACTCATGCCCAAACTGCACATCACGACCGCCCAGTTCGGCATGGTCGTGTCGGGCTATGCCATCAGCGCCGGGCTTTCCGGATTGCTGGCAGCGGGTTTTGCCGATAAGTTCGACCGGAAGAAAATGCTCTTGTTCTTTTATGCCGGCTTTATTGCGGGCACAGCGTTCTGCGCGCTTGCCCAGGACTATTACGCACTTTTATTGGCGCGCATCTTTACCGGAATTTTCGGTGGGGTGATCGGCTCCATCTCGTTTGCCATCATCACCGACTTGTTCAAACTGGAAGTTCGCGGCCGCGTGATGGGCTTTGTGCAAATGGCCTTTGCCGGCAGCCAGGTGTTGGGCATTCCGATTGGATTTTACCTGGCCAATAAGTGGGACTGGCATTTGCCTTTCGTGCTCATCGTTGTGGTGAGTCTCATCGTGGGGGTGCTGATTGTGATGTACATGAGGCCGGTGGATAGCCACCTTCACAACAAGATCCAGAGAAACGCATTGAAGCACCTTTTTCAAACCGTGACGCGGTCGGAATACGCGAAAGCCTTTGCGGCAACCACGTTGCTGGCCACGGGAGGTTTCATGCTCATGCCTTTCGGTAGCGCGTTCAGCATCAACAACCTGGGACTGAGCGCGGATGTGTTGCCTGCGCTTTATTTGGTTACAGGAATTTTTTCTATGGGCACAGGACCTTTCATCGGAAAACTTACCGACTCCATTGGCAAATACAAGGTTTTTGTACTGGGATCCGTGCTCACCTCGGTGTTGGTGGCCTACTACTGTAATTTGGGTGTCACACCGTTTTGGCTGGTCACATTGATCAGCGTGTTGATGTTCGCCGGGGTATCGTCGCGCATGATTGCCTCTTCGGCATTGATCTCGGCCGTGCCCGATCCCCAAGACCGCGGCGCTTTTATGAGCGTTAACTCGTCGGTGCAACAAATCTCCGGGGGCATCGCCACGTTTGTGGCGGGTCTGATCGTGGTGCAGAGCCCCGATGGCAAACTAGAACGTTACGGAGCGTTGGGATGGGTCGTTATCGGTGCCACGGCACTGACCGTGTTCCTGATGTATTTCTTAAATCAATACGTGATGCAGAAAGCGGCTTCGGCTCCTCCTAAACCCACGGTGGTGGAAGCGACGCCACAGGAAGTTGCGCCTTCGATCGAGTAGAAAAATAATTTTCCCTTTCAATAAAGCAAGCCGGCGACAAACCATCGCCGGCTTATTTTTTATATGAATTTCATCGCGGAAAACGTGAGGTAAAGAAAAAAAGCGTTGAGACAGGTGGCCGAAATAAAATTGAGCCACATTGTGTGTTGGTAGTCAGCTTTTGTTTCATCACGGTAGGCCTGGGCGAACCAGTATAGAAAATAGAGTACCACCGGCGACAAGGCGATCAAAAATGCGATGGCCTGGCGGCTTGAGAAATACGCGTTAAAGTAGACCACAAAGGCCAGCGTGACCATCCCAAAAACAGCACCTACAAAATAGAACGTACCGCGGATCCCCAGCAAGAGGCTTAGCGTTTTGTCGCCACGGCGTCCGTCTTCGTCGTGTTGATAGATTTGTGTCATGGGATAGTTACCCCAAAGCATCAGGGTAGACAAGGCTGCGGGGATGAGTACGGGCCACTGCCAGGCTGTTTCGAGCGAAAATTTGTTGATGCCCACGTAGCACATGATGAAGGTGAAGAATCCCTGGAAGATCCCCGCCACCAACCAGCCCCCAATGGGATATTTTTTGAGCCGGACCGCCGGGTGGCTATAGGCTTTCGAGACCAGGCCATAGATAAGGAGCATGATGGCAAACGTGAAATTGATCATCAACCATCCCAAACCAATGGCCAGCGCGTCGAAAAACAAGGCAAGCGAATAGAGTCCTTTGTTTACGGGCGGCGGATTTTTCAGACCGCCGATGCTTTTTTCATCTTTGTCGAAATAGCTGTTGTAACCATTACTGGCAGGGTATAGCAGGAGGTGTACAATAATGAATGTCCAGAACACCGGCTCGTACATACTGTTATTAGGAGATATCGCAAGGGTAAAAAGGAACACGGGCATCAAAAAATAAGAAAACGGAATGCGCATGTGTAACCACGACGACAAAGAAAGCATAGGCAAAAAATTAATTTCCGAAGCTAAGAACAGCCTGACTTAAATTATAGTTTTTTGGAATATATTGAAACGCATGAGCCACATCAGCGCCATTGGAACGGCCAACCCATCGCATCGCTTTAGCCAGTCACAGATCGCCGACTTCATGACACGAGCCATGCAGTTGTCGTATGAGGACGGCCGGAAGTTGCGGGCGATCTTCAATGCCAGTGGCATTTCTCACCGGCACTCGGTGCTGGAAGATTATGGGCGTTCCGGGGAGTTCACATTCTATTCGAACGCGGCCGACTTCGAGCCGTTTCCCTCCACGTCCAAACGCCTGCGTTTTTTCAAGGAGAATGCTTTGAACCTTAGCTACGCCGCCGTGCAGAACATGTTGGGGCAGCGTCCCGGATTTGATTTGAAAAGCATTACGCACCTGGTTGTGGTGTGTTGCACCGGCATGTATGCACCGGGTCTTGACGTGGACCTGGTGAAGACGTTGAGCCTGTCAACAAACGTGCAACGCACGGGAGTGAACTTCATGGGGTGCTATGCCGCCTTCAACGCTTTGAAAGTGGCAGATGCGTTTTGCAAGGCCGATGTGAAAGCCAAAGTGCTGGTGGTGTGCACCGAACTCTGCAGCCTGCATTTTCAGAAAGTGGCCACAGAGGATAATCTTTTAGCCAATGCGCTTTTTGCCGATGGTTCGGCGGCTGTGTTGGTGGAAGGCGAGACGACAGCGACCCCGCGTTTGCGACTCGAGAGTTTTTGTAACGAACTTGCCATCGAGGGAGAGGGCGACATGGCATGGGCTATCGGTGACCTGGGTTTTGAGATGAAGCTGTCGACCTATGTGCCGGATATAATAAAGAGTGGCATCGCCCGTCTCACGGCTACGTTGCTGAAAAACATCGGGTCCGATATTTCGGCGATCCGTTTTTTTGCCATTCACCCCGGGGGCAGAAAAATACTGGAGAGCATAGAGGATGCGTTGGGCATTGACAAAGAGAAGAATGCGCCGGCCTACAGGGTGTTGAAGAACTATGGCAACATGTCGTCGCCCACGGTACTTTTTGTGTTAAAGGATATCTTCGACGGGCTGACCCCGGAGCACAACGACCAACCCATCCTGAGCTTTGCTTTTGGTCCCGGGCTGACGTTGGAGAGCATGGTGTTGAGAATAGAAACCGAATAAAGATCCTATGCCCGATTTCTCTACCCGCTGCACCGACGCCGAGATCATGGACGACCTGGACTATGCGGGTGGATTGATGGACAAGACGCTGCGCGAGCTGGAGATCATCAACAAATGGCTTGGTGGAAATGCGGTGACGTTCTCGGCCTTGTCGCAGTTGTTGAAGGAAAAAGATCACGACGCGACCGTTCGCATTGCCGACCTGGGTTGTGGCCGGGGAGATATGCTGGCGCTGGTGGATGGATGGGCTTCGAAGCGCGGCATCAAAACAGCGCTCACGGGCATCGATGCCAATCCTTACATTATTCGCGCGGCTGAACATCAACTAAAGAACTACCCCCACATCCGGCTCCTGGCGCAAAATATTTTCTCGCCGGCTTTTCGTGAGCAAAAATTTGACGTCGTGATCGGCACGCTGTTCTATCATCACTTCACCCAAGACCAGCTTACGGCTTTTTTTGCGCAGTTGAAGAACCAGTGCACCAAAGGCTTTATTATAAATGATATTCATCGCCACCCGCTGGCCTACTACTCTATTAAATGGTTGACACAGGCATTTTCGCGTTCGTCGATGGTGCAGTATGATGCGCCGCTGTCGGTTTTAAGGGCCTTTAAAAAGGAGGAGTTGTTGCAGTGCCTGGAGAACGCGGGAATAAAAAAGTATTCCATACGCTGGAAATGGGCATTTCGATGGCAGGTGGTGGTTTGGACGATCTGAGACGCCGCACCGTGAGATGCTGTGGCAATTTCCATTCATGTATTCTCACCCCGACAATTGGCACAATTTTCGTAGTTTTACCGCTGTGTTAAACCGAATGAGCTTTATGCGGTCATTTTGTTCCCTTCTGATATTATTTTTGCTGGCATCGTGCGCTTCGAGCCCGTTTGGCAAGAAGGTGAACGAGCCTTTTCAAGGTAATGCCTATGAATCGAACAACCGGTTTTTCAGGGGCACCGGCAAGGGCACCAGTTCGCAAGACAACATTGCGCGCGCCAAGGCCGATCTGGAAGCCAAGGCCCAGGTGGCCGGGCAGGTGAACACCACCGTGAAGCAAGTGGCCGACCAATATCTGGGGCAAACGGAAAATGAAAAGGCCGCCGATGTGGCCGACAAATTCCAAAGCCTGGTTCGCCAGGTGATGAATACCAGTATCAGCGACCTGCGCAAGACCGGAGAAAAGAAATATTTTAATAAGAAGGAGAACGAATACACGGTGTTTATTGCCTACGAAATTAAGAAGAACGCCATGTTCCGGTTCTTGAAAAAGCAGGCCAAAACCGACCAGACCATCGATGAAAGACAACGCGACGTGATCGAAAAGATCATCGACGAAGAAATAAAGAAAGCCGATGCCGAGGATGCGGCCGGCGACAACTGATACAAAAGATCGTTTTACAGGTAGAATCAGACCTGTTGGGCTTCGCGCCTGGCAGGTCTTTTTCATTTGCAACCTGCGGCCCGGGGAATGCGTCTAATGGGATATAGACCACCCCTTAACCATGAAAAATCTGATCCTCACACTATTTGCCGTGACCTTTGCCTCGAATCTTTTTGCAGGCGAGGGCGATTTCCATCTCGATAAAGAATATAAAATCGACAAGGCCGGGTTGTTGGAGCTGCAGACCTCCGACGCTAAAGTGTTCATCACCGGGTCAACCCGTGGAACAGCTCACGTGAAGATCGACCGCACCATCACCGCCAAGGGATGGACCTGGGGGTCGGACGATTTTAAAGTGGAGGTGAAAGAAGAGAATGGCAACCTGATTGTGCAGGAAAGACAGAAGGGAGACCATGTGGCGGCCATTGGCTACTACATGGAAGTTTACCGGATCGAAATTGAAATACCCGAAGGCGTGAGTCTGAAAGTGCGGGGCGACGACGGAGATTACTACATCAAGAACGTGAACGGCGCCATCTCCCTGCGCATGGACGATGCCGACGCAGAGCTTGCCGGTTGCAAGGGCGACCGCTTTGAGTTTAGGCTGGACGATGGCGACATTCACATGGACCAGGGTCGTGGCTCACTCGAAATCGACGGCGACGATGCCGATGTTGAAATCTACAAAGCCAATTTTACTTCTATCCGCGCCGATGTGGACGACGGCGATCTGATCATTGAGACCTCGCTGGCCAACAACGGCGACTACAACATCGCCTCACAAGACGGCCTCATTTCTCTGAACATCACCGGCGGCGGCGGGCAATTTGAGATCCGTCACGACGACGGCCGGGTCATTACGGAAGGCGCCTTTAAAACCCTGGAAGATGGTGAACACGAAACCCGCCTGGCGCTGGCCAACGGAACGGCTAAAGTAAATCTGAAAGCGGACGACGCTCGTGTGAAACTGAGAGCACAATAATTTTCCGCAAGCAAGCCTTTCTACACATCGCATAGTTGCACCGCCGCACGCAGCGAGGTGAGCGGGTCTTTGACGGGAATGAATTCCTGTGCAACAAATCCTTTATAGCCAGTGGCCACGATGGCCTCCATGATGGCCGGGTAATACAACTCCTGGGTCGTGTCGATCTCGTGCCGGCCGGGAACGCCGCCCGTGTGGTAGTGGGCGATGTACTTTTTGTTTTGGCGAATGGTGGCAATCACATCGCCTTCCATGATCTGCATGTGGTAGATGTCGTAGAGCAGTTTGAAATTTTCCGAACCCAATTTTTCGCAGAGGGCGACACCCCAGGCGGTGTGGTCGCATTGATAATCTTTGTGGTCCACCCGGCTGTTGAGGAGTTCCATGCAAACCGTGATGTTGTGGCGGGCGGCCACGTTCAGGATGGGCTCCAGTCCACGGGCGCAGTTTTCCAGGCCCTGTGCGTCGCTGAGGCCGTTCCGGTTGCCGGAGAAACAGATCACGTTTTGGAGACCGGCCTCGGCGGCTTTGGGGATATTGAGGGAATAGTCTTTGAGCAGTTGGGCATGGAGCGACAGGTCGTTGAAGCCGGTTTCTAAACGGAGGGATGTGGCGTTGGCCATGGCGCAGGTGAGGCCATGTTTTGCCACCAGGGGCCATTGGTCTGGGTTGAGCAGTTCAACGGAGGTGATGCCCATCTCTTTAGCGGCTATGATGAGGTCTTCCAGGGGCATGGTGTAGCACCAGGGACAAACGGAATGACGGATATTGCCTTTTAAAGCCATAGTGTTTTTCGGATTCAGGTTAGACGGGAGCGTATAGGCCGCGTGTTTAATCTCTTCAAAAATAATGAATCTGCCCCTGGCTTTGATCATCAGCCTTTGGGGCCCGAAAAAAGTAATGAAACAATAAAGATTTGGGGCGGGGAAAACGAGGTCAAAATCGAAATAATGGTAATAAATTTGCGGCGGAGGGTTTTATTATGATCCGCGTCTACACCATCAGCCAAGGGAAAATCAACCAATACAAAAATCCCTCTTTTAAAGAGATCGACTCCCTGGAAAACATGGTCTGGATCGACCTTCAGTCGCCGACGCGCGAAGAGAAGGAGTTCATCGAAAAGAACTATCACATCGAATTTTTTACCTCGCAGGAATTGCAGGAGATCGAAAGCAGTTCGCGCTTCCTGGAAACCGACGAGACCGTGGAAATGAACCTGGGCTTCCTCAGCAACGAGGCCGAGCTCACGGTGCAGAGCGTGACTTTTATTTTGAAAGAGAACCTGTTGTTCACCTATCGCCAGGGCGACCTGAAAATATTTGCCGAAACGGTGCGCCGCCTGAAATCGGCCAGTTCGTCGGAGAAAAAGGAACATGGCCTCAATGTTTTCCTCACCGTTTTGGAAACCCGCATCGACGGCGATGCCGACTTGATTGAAGGGATCAATCGCAAGCTGAATGGTATCAGTAAGGAGCTCATCTCCCAGCAATCGCTGAAGCAGGACCTGCTGTTGGGGATCGCGCAGTTGCAGGAGAACGTGATGTTGTTGCACGAGACCATAACGGAGAAACAACGCGTGGTGAGTTCGCTGGTGCGCATACCCGAATTTAACCGGATCGAAAGCGAACGGCTCAAGATCATCCTGAAAGACATTGCCTCGCTGCTGCAACACTCGCAGTTCAGCTCCGAGCGCCTGGAATATTTGCAGAACACTTTCCTGGGTTTGGTGAACATCGAACAGAACCAGGTGATCAAAATCTTTACCGTGGTGACGGTGGTGTTTATGCCACCCACTTTGATCGCCAGCATTTACGGTATGAACTTCACCTTTATGCCGGAACTGAAGTGGATGGCGGGTTATCCGTTTGCCATTGCGCTGATGATCTTTTCGTCGCTGATCTTTTTATGGTATTTCAAGCGAAAGCGTTGGCTATAATTTTTGTCTTCTGAATCTTCATCTTTTAACGTCCGGGCACGATGAGCAAGAATCGCGAAAAAGTAATGCTTGACCTTCAGCGGCTGCTGGCGTCTCAAAATTTTCAGTCGAAGGAGGAAGCGGAAAAATTTATGGATTCGCTAAAAGGCAGGCCCCTCGGCGAAGCCCCATCCACAACGCCGGAGGGACGCGCTAAAGACCTGGTTTATGAAGCGCGTGAAATACGCTCGCCTTTGGAAGCGGATAAGAAGATCTTCTCCGCGCTGAAGCTAGATCCGGAATGTGTAGAAGCGTTTGAGTACATGGCCGGATTTGCCGCCAGTCCGTTGCAAAGCCTTATTTTCTTCCGGAATGGAATGAACGCTGGCCGGCGCAAGCTGGGGGAAAAGTTCTTTGAAGAAAACAAGGGCCGCTTTTGGGGATTGCAGGAGACCCGGCCCTTTATGCGTTGCCTGTTCGGCTATGCGATGACGCTCTATGAACTGGATGAGAAACAAGCCGCCTTGAATCTATTCAAGGAGTTGCTGGCGCTCAATCCGAACGACAACCAGGGTGCCCGCGACTACGCCATGCTTTACAGTCTTGACCTTTCGCAGCCCGATGTGTTTGATGAAATTCAGAGGGCTTATCCCGACGATCGAAGCACCTTCACCCTATTCAATACATCCCTGTACACCTTTAAAAAAGAGGGTGACACGTCTGCAGCCAGGGAAATGCTACAACAAGCCCGATCGCAAAACGGCCATGTCATGGCGTTGCTGATGTCTGATAAAACATTGACGCCGGGAGCCAGCGAATATATTAAAGGAGAAAAAAGTGAGGCGGTATATTATGCCACGATGGCCCGTGGCGTTTGGCACAACACGCCGGGAGCGCGGGCTTGGTTAAATGATGTGTACCGGAAGAAATGATCGCTCATTCATAGAGCACACCATCCTTCATCACCCATTTCACCTGGCGCAGATCCGAAATGTTTTTGGACGGGTCGCCGGCCACGACAAGAATATCGGCTTTTAAATTTTCCTTGATCTTTCCCACTTCTTTGTCGAGGTGAAATGCTTTGGCGTTTATGCTGGTGGCGGAGCGCAGAACATCCAAGGGGTTCATGCCATAGGCCACCATCAGCTCAAGCTCATAGGCATTTTGACCATGCGCGAAAACACCCACGTCGCCGCCCGCGAGGATCACAACGCCAGCCTTGAGCGCATCCTGAAACGTTTGACGTTTTTGCACAAGCCGTTCGGGCTCCGGCTGTGAATCTTTTTTCCACCCGCGATACTGCGCAATCGAAGCCCCCGCCGCCAGTGTTGGGCAGAGTGCTACACCTTTTTCTTTCATGAGCCTGAAAACTTCCGGTGTTCCATCATCGCCGTGTTCGATGGTTTCCACGCCCGCCAGGACCGCCCGTCGCATGCCTTCGGCGGTTGACGCGTGGGCGACTACCGGGCGGCCGCTGCTTTTGGCGGTCTCTACGATCAGCTTAAGTTCTTCCACGGAAAATGTTGGTTGGGTTTCGCCTTTCAGACCCCAGCGATAGTCGGCGTATACTTTGACGATATCGGCGCCCTTGCCAATCTGGTCCCTGACGACCTGGATCAGGTTGGAGCCGTCGGCTTGTTCGGCGCCCAGCATCACCGTGAAGTCGGTGTCAAATCCTTTGGGGCCATAGCTTCCCGTGGCCACAATGGCGCGACCGGCCACAAGCATGCGGGGGCCCGGGATGATGTTTTGGTTGATGGCTTGTTTCAACCCCACATCGGCATAGCCGGCACCTTCCGAGCCTAGGTCACGCACCGTAGTGAAACCAGCACGTAATGTTTTTTCGGCGTGAACCGTGGCGCGGGCTACGCGCAGGGCGTCGGATTCTTTGAGCACCTGGTCGTCCCACGGGGTTTCGTTGTAGGGATGGAGAAGCAAATGCGAGTGGCCTTCAATGAGCCCGGGCAGGAGGGTGCAGCCGGGTAGCTTCAACGTGGTGGCGTCGGGGGGGAGGTTGAGTTGGGATGGGGCTCCTGCGGCCGTAATTTTATCGCCGGTGACCACGACCACCCAGCCGCTGTGCAGTTGTTCGCCGTCGAAAACGCGGTCGGGTTCGAGAATATATTTTTGTTGGGCGTGAACGGCAAGCGCCAACCAGAAACCAACGGCGGCCAGTATTGTTTTAGCTAAAGGGTTTTTCATGATTAAAAGGTAACTTTAATTGCAGATGCTTACAACACTTTCTATGTTCAGGATATTCGCTTTCATCTTTTTTATGTTTTGTAGCGGACTGGCCAACGCACAGCCCGGAACGGAAATTTATCTCTTCGACTTGTCGCTGGAGAAAGATCGCATCACCCTGGTGCAATCCAAAAACATTACCGACCGGCCCGGCTATGACAACCAGCCGTTCTTTCACCCAGACAAAACCGTGTTGTACTACAGCGCCGCCGACACCGCCGGGCGAACCGACATCATCGAGTTTAACTACGCTACCCTCAGCCGTCGAAACATCACGCGAACGCCGGAAAAGGAATTTTCACCAACAGTTACCCCCGACAAAAAATTTCTCAGTTGCATCATCCAACGCGACGATGGCAAACAAGACCTTGGTAAATATCCCATCGAAGGTGGCGCCCCCGTGGTGCTGATCGACAACCTGACGGTGGGCTATCACGCTTGGGAAAATGCTCAAAGCCTGGTGTTGTTTGTTTTGGGCGAGCCACATACACTGCGCCGATATGCGGTGAATGATCATACCGATAAAGTCGTGGCCGAAAATATCGGCCGTTCGCTGCACAGCATCCCCAAATCGTCTGCGATAAGCTTTGTTCAAAAAACAGGCGACGATGCCTGGATCATCAAACGGCTTGAAAAAGACGGCACAGCCACCGAACTGGCGAAAACACTTCCAGGCCGCGAAGACCTGACCTGGACACCCGACGGCCGGATTATTATGAGCGACGGGGAAAAATTATTTTTTATTCGTCCCGGTAAAGATGCCGTGTGGAAAGCCGTGGAGATCAACACGTCACTGCCCCTGAAAGGAATTACCCGGCTGGCGGTGAATGCCAAAGGCGACAAAATGGCGATCGTGGTTTCGGAATGAAAGGCGCAACGGCCGTGAATTATTTTTACCTTGGCGCCCTGAAAAAATAAGGATGCAGCACAAAATCAAACACATTGCCATCAGCGGCAACATCGGCTCGGGGAAGACCACGTTGGTGGAAAAACTTTCCAAACATTATAACTGGATACCGGTCTACGAGTCGGCGGACAACAATCCTTATCTGAAAGATTTCTATGAGGACATGACCCGGTGGGCATTCCACCTCCAAATTTATTTTCTTAACAGCCGCTTCAAACAGGTGACGTCCATCAAAGACAGCGACCGTACCATCGTGCAGGATCGCACCATCTATGAAGACGCTTCTATTTTTGCAGCCAATCTCCACGAAAGCGGCCACATCGCCGAACGTGACTACCAGAACTACCTCGACATTTTCAACTCGATGGTAAACTTTGTGCATCCCCCGGACCTACTCATCTATTTGAGAGCCGACATTCCCAAGCTGGTGCAACAAATTCAAAAACGCGGCCGTGAATACGAATACTCCATGAGCCTGGACTATCTCCGGAAACTGAATACACACTACGAGCAATGGATCAGTAACTACACGTTGGGTAGACTGCTCATTATCGACGTGAACAACCTGGATTTCGTGGAGCGCATCGAGGACTTCGCGTTTATTATCGGGAAGATGGAGCTGGAGCTGAACAATTTGTTCGAGATGTAACTTCGCCCCAAAGACATTCATCTATTTTTTCTTCATGCTAATCATGAGCACCCCCGCGAGGATCAGCACGGTGCCGGCGATCTGCAAAGCGTGAATGGGCTCCTGTAGAAAGAAATAGGCCTGCAAGATCGTAGACACCGGTCCAATGCTTCCCACAATGGCCGCGTTGTTCGACCCCACGCGTTTAATGCCCCAGGTGACGAGATAAGAAGGAATGACCGTGCCCAGAATGGCCATGAGCAAACTATAGAGATAAGTAGAACCATCCTGATCCCACAGTGAATTGGATGACGTCACAAAAAAGTGAAGCAACACGGCAGCTGCCGCAAAGCTCATAGCATAGCTGTTAAACTTGGCTGCGCCCACCGAAGGAATGAGTCGCCCGCTGCCGACGATGTACATGGCGTAGGTGATGGCACACATAAAGATGAGCAGGGCTCCTTTGTAAAAATCACCGGACGCGTCTTCCACATGGGCTTCTCCCCAAAAGGCAATGAGTAAGCCACTATAGGTAATGAGCAGTGCCAGCCATTGCCGAACGCTGATCGTTGACCGGAACACCAACGCCGACATGAGCAGCACGAAGGTAGGATAGATGAAGAGCACGAGCCGTTCGATGCCTGCCGAAATATATTTCAGCCCCATAAAGTCCAGCAAGCTGCTCACGTAATAGCCGAGGCATCCCACCAGGGCAATGCCCAACCATTGTTTGCCCGTGAACTTTACGTTGTCACTTTTTTGGGACGACACAAACGCAGACACGATAAAGAACGGAAGCGAAAAAAGCATCCGCAGCGCCAGCAGGGTGATGGCATCCACCGGCGCCTCGCGATAGGCGAGCTTGACAAAGATGGCTTTGGTGGAAAAGAAAATCGAGCCCAGTAAGCAAATAACAATTCCGCCGATAAAGTAGGCGTACGATTTCTTGTCGGACATGCTTAGCGCGATATCAACGTAGCAAATTTCTTCAAGTCTTTTTCCGTATTGTAAACATTGGGCGCTACGCGGATGGCATTGCCCCGGTACGACACGTAGACATTGTTTTTGAGCAATTGGGTTTTGATCTTTTCAGGATCGTGCTGACCCAGCCGGATGCCGAACAAGTGTTTCGCGCGGTGGGCCTCATCTTCGATCAGAAACCCTTTTTCGCGCAGGGTTAGGATGGGCTCGCGGCTGATGTGGCCACAATACTCCTGGATATTGGACACGCCCCAACGGTTGAGCTGTTGGATGGATTTCAGCAGCATGGGCACCAACACAAAATTGCTGTGCTCGCCCACTTCATAGCGCAAGGCCCCTTCCTGGTAGGTGGATTGATAGTTGGTGAGTTGCGAGAATTGTTCACTATGCGCCCGGTTCAACCAGCTTTCTTCGATGGGCTTGCCATGATCGAAATATTCGCCATAGTACGCCAGGCCGGTCGAGTAGGGACCGAGCAACCATTTATATCCCGCACAAACCAATGCGTCGGGTTCAAAGGCTTGCATGTCGAAGGGCAAAGCGCCCACAGACTGGGTGCCGTCGACGATGAGCACGGCGCCCACTTCGCGGGTGCGCCGGCGGATGGCGGCAAGGTCGAACAACGTCCCGTCCACCCAATGAACGTGGCCCAGGGCGACGGCTTTTGTATTGATATCGATGGCGTCGAGAATGCGCTCGTTCCATTTTTGACCACGGCCCGTAAACGCCTCGGGGGGTGCGATGGATTTTAGTTGTGCACCGGTCTCTTCACACAGGCGATGCCACGGATAGTAGTTGCTGGGAAACTGCTCGGCGGCCACGATCATGTTGTCGCCGCGACCGATCTTGAGGTTGCGCGCCACGTTGGCCATGCCATAGGAAACGGAGGGGACGGTCACGATGCGTTTGGGGTCAGGCGCATGAATGAGCTTGGCAAATTCCTGTCGCAGCAATTCCGTGTCGTTGAAAAAGTCTTCGGGCTTGATAGAGGCCGGGTTGCGCTTGCGGCGCAGGTTGCGGATGCCCACCTTCTCGGCATCTTTCAATTGAGGAGACATGTAGCCGCAGTTGAGATACGTGATGCGCGGCGGCAAGGTGAAAGCAGAGCGTTTACAAGTGAGCATGGGAAACGTTGAACGATATTTGATTACGATTTAAATCGATTATAGAGAAACAAGATCAGTGACAGCAGCAGGCTGATGAGGATGCTGGTGGTGAGCGGAAAATAAAATTTAAAATTTCCCCGCTCCACGGAAATGTCGCCGGGAAGTTTGCCCAAAGGGAACTTGTTGGCATAGGTTAGGATGAGTCCTACCGCGATGCAGACGATGCCTATTATGATCAGCAATTTGCCCATATTAAAAATTTCTTCTCAACTTGGAGCCTCAAACCGCGACTTTGTCACGAAGCATGCCAGGAAAGCTATACCTCATCCCCAACGTCATTGCCGACGACACGCAGAACGTGGTGATAACGGCCCAGGTCCGGAACGAGTTGCCCCACATTGTTCACTTTCTGGCCGAAGATATACGCACGGCCCGACGATACCTAAGCAGCCTGAAGATTTATGAGTCCATCGAGCCACTGCATTTTGGTGTGCTCAACAAGGACACCAAGCCCCTGGAGTTGGAGCAATTGTTCGACCCCATCACCCAGGGTCACGACCTGGGGGTCATTTCAGAATCGGGTTGCCCGGGCGTGGCCGACCCCGGGGCGCTGGCGGTGAAGTATGCACACGATCGCGGTATCCGGGTAGTGCCGCTGGTGGGCCCGTCGTCGTTGTTGCTGGCGTTGATGGCCTCGGGTCTGAATGGGCAGCGCTTTGCTTTTCAGGGCTATCTGCCCATCGATGCGCGTGAAGGCGCCAAGGCCGTGAAGGAATTTGAGAAGGAATCGCGGCAAAAGAACCAGACGCAGCTCTTTATTGAGACGCCCTACAGGAACAATGCTGTTTTTGAGGTGTTGATAAAAAATCTAAACCCGGAGACCCTGCTTTGCGTAGCGGTAGAGGTTACCGGCAAGGAGGAGTCCATCCTAACCCAGCCGGTCAGCCGGTGGCGCAAGACGAGCCCCACCTGGCCGAAGGCCCCGGCCATATTCCTCTTTTTAGCCATTTAATTCGATTGATTTGGTAGACTTTTTTCTTTTTCAATAATCGCTCTAAATTTGCGATTCGAAATTTTTCAAAACAGTCCTTAAATCTATAAACACTTTAATCCAAAAATCCTTATGCCGTATTTATTCACCTCAGAGTCCGTTTCGGAAGGGCACCCCGACAAAGTAGCCGACCAGATCTCGGACGCACTTATTGACTACTTCTTAGCCTACGACCCCAATTCCAAGGTGGCTTGTGAAACCCTGGTAACTACCGGACAGGTCGTATTGGCCGGCGAGGTGAAATCTGAGGCATACCTGGATGTGCAGGACATCGCCCGCGAAGTGATCCGCAAGATCGGCTACACCAAAAGCGAATACATGTTCGAAGCCAATTCGTGCGGTATCCTTTCGGCTATCCACGAACAATCGCCCGACATCAACCAGGGCGTTGAGCGCAAGAAGAAAGAAGACCAAGGCGCCGGCGACCAAGGTATGATGTTCGGTTATGCTACCAACGAAACCGACAACTACATGCCGCTGCCGTTGGACCTGGCCCATGCCCTGCTCCGTGAAATGGCCGCTATCCGCAGAGAAGGCAAGGTAATGACCTACCTCCGCCCCGATGCCAAGTCGCAAGTGACCATCGAATACAGCGACGACAACAAACCCCAGCGCATCGACACCATCGTGGTATCTACCCAGCACGATGATTTCGCAAAGGATTCGGTGATGCTGAAGCAGATCAAAGAAGATGTGATCAACATCGTTGTTCCCCGCATCAAGAAAAAGCTCCCGAAACGCGTTCAAAATCTTTTTGGCGCCGACATCAACTATCACGTGAACCCCACCGGCAAGTTTGTGATCGGCGGTCCTCACGGCGACACCGGTTTGACCGGCCGTAAGATCATCGTAGATACCTATGGTGGCAAAGGCGCTCACGGTGGTGGAGCCTTCTCCGGTAAAGATCCTTCTAAAGTAGACCGCTCGGCAGCCTACGCCACCCGTCACATTGCCAAGAACCTGGTAGCGGCCGGCGTGTGCGACGAAGTGTTGGTGCAGGTAGCTTACGCCATTGGCGTGGCACAACCCGTTGGTTTGTATGTGAACACCTATGGCACAGCCAAAGTGGGACAAAGCGATGGCGAGATCGCCAAGCGTGTGGCCAAGATCTTTGACATGCGCCCTTACTTCATCGAGCAACGCTTTAGCCTGAGAACCCCGATCTACGCCGAAACGGCTGCTTATGGTCACATGGGCCGCGAGCCGAAAGTGGTAGAGAAGATCTTCAACAAAGGCAAGAAGAGCGAGAAGAAAGTGAAAGTAGAATTGTTCCCCTGGGAAAAATTAGACTTCGTCGATACTGTTAAGAAAGCTTTCAAAATCGCGTAAGCATCTTCGATATTCATAGAAGAAGAGGTTGCCGGATGGCAGCCTCTTTTTTTTGCCTATCCTTCACCCAGTCCGTGTGTGTTTGTGCTCCTGTTGAATGACCATTGAAACCGCCATTTTACGAACTCTTCCCAAAACGAAATGGAGGAATGCTTTTCCTTCCCTATCTTTCTTTCATAATCAAACACCGTGAAAAAAATTCTACTCTTTAGTTTTCCAATACTGTCCGCCAGCCTTGCTTTTGCTCAGGAACCTGCAACCCCTTCCGTGCAAACGGATACGACAAAAATCCTGAATGAGGTGGTCGTGCAAGCCTATGTATACGACCGGCCCATGAGCGAAGTGCCCGCCGCGGTGGGCGTGGTGTCTACCAAAGACCTCGAGCGCTTTAGCAATACGTCTATTCTCCCCGCGGTGAACACCATACCGGGCGTGCGCATGGAAGAGCGGTCGCCTGGAAGCTATCGCTTTAGCATCCGCGGCAGTTTGCTTCGTTCGCCGTTTGGTGTGCGCAATGTGAAAATGTATTGGAATGGTTTGCCGCTCACGGATGGTGGAGGCAATACCTATTTGAATCTGATCGACTTCAATGCCATCACCAACGCCGAGATCATCAAAGGTCCGGGCGGAAGCCTGTATGGCGCCGGTACGGGCGGTGTAATGTTGTTGACAAAACAGATCGAACCGCTTCCGCAGCTGCAATTTTCGGCCATGGGGGGAAGCTATGGTTTGCAACGGTATCAGTTGTCGGCTTCGGGTGGATCGGATAAAGTAAAGGCATCGGTACAATTTGCGCATCAGCAATCGGATGGATACCGGCAGCAGACGGCCATGCGTCGTGATGCGGTGAATGCGGACCTTGCCTTCAAGATAAATTCAAAGAGCACATTGTCGGCTACGATTTTTTACACGGACCTTTTTTATGAAACACCGGGTGGCCTCACCAAAGCACAGTTCGAACAGGACCCAAGCATGGCGCGACCCACTACCCCGGCAGCTAAGGGAGCCGTCGATCAAAAGGCCGCGGTCTACAACAAAACAGCCTATACCGGTTTGGTGTATGACTATGCCTGGAATAGCCGCTGGTCTATTAAGACTGCGGCCTATGGCTCGATCACAGATTTCAAAAACCCCACGATCCGAAACTTTGAAAAGCGCCATGAAGACAACGTTGGCGGGCGCGTCACTACCCAATATAATTTCGACAAGGAAAAATGGAATGGGAAGATCTCATTCGGCGGTGAGTATCAATACTTTTATTCACCGGTAAAAGTATACGACAACAACCTCGGCGTCGCTGGCAACATCCAATCGGACGACAAATTGAAGTCCAATCAGCTCCTCGCCTTTGCGCAAGCCGACCTGGAGTTGCCCGGCGATCTTTTCCTGACATTGGGAGGAAGCATGAACTTTTTGAAATACGACTATGCGTCGCTCATTGCTACGCCGGTGATCAACCAGGAGCGCAAGTTCGATCCCGTATTTTCACCCCGCGTCGCCCTGTTAAAAAAATTGACGCACACCCTTTCTGTGTATGGCAGCGTGAGCAAAGGCTTCTCACCACCCTCCCTGGCTGAAGTGCGTCCTTCGACCGGAAATTATAACAACAGCCTGAACCCCGAGCGCGGCCTCAGCTATGAAGTGGGCCTCCGCGGCAGCGTGCTCAATCGCCAGGTTTCCTACGATCTGACGGCGTACGACTTCCGTTTGGATGAAACCATTGTGATCCAACGCACGCCCGATGGCGCCGATTATTTTGTGAACGCCGGCAGAACTTCTCAACGCGGACTTGAAGCCACACTTTCGTGGATGCCAACGCTGGGTGCCGACCAAGCCGTGTCCTACTTGCGCGTGTGGGGAAGTTATACTTACAACCACTATCGCTTTTCCGACTATGTGCAAGACGGTAAGGATTATTCCGGCAATCAACTCACGGGCGTGGCGCCAAACATCGGGCTCATCGGCGTTGATCTGACTGTGAAGAAATTTTACACGAACATCACCACGAGCTTCACGGACGATATTCCATTGAATGACGCCAACAGCGAGTTCGCCAAATCGTACGTATTGTTAGGCGGCCGTATTGGTTACCGGGCGATGCTCACCCGGAATTTCCCGTTCGAGGTCTTCTGTGGCATTGACAATGCGCTGAACAAGACCTATAGCCTCGGCAACGACTTGAATGCTGTGGGCGGTAGATTTTATAATGCCGCTGCCCCGCGAAATTATTATGGAGGCATTCGCATCAAGCCACTTCTGAAAAAAGGATCGTAGCGATTATGCTATCAGAAGTGCCATCGGAGGTTCAACAGGCCGTGAGCGCCTTTCTGCAAACCACGACGCCTTCTGTAGTGTTGAAAGATTTTTCGTTTGTGAGTGGAGGCTGCATCAACAGCGCCGGCCGATTGAAGACTACCGCTGGCGACTTCTTCCTAAAATGGAATCTTGCGGACAAATATCCCCGCATGTTTGAAAGTGAACGCAAGGGGTTGCAGCACCTTCGCCAGCCGTCGGTGATCGACATCCCGGAAGTATTCACCGCCGGACAGGCAGGCACCTTTCAATTCATCCTGATGGAGCTCATCGCCAAAGCCCCCGTTGCAAAACGCTATTGGGAGATGCTGGGCGAAAGGCTGGCACAATTGCATCGCGTAACGGCAGCCCGGTTTGGGCTGGACCACGACAATTATATCGGCTCCCTTCCGCAAAGCAATGCACAACACGATACCTGGATCGAGTTCTTTATCCACGAACGACTGGCTCCCCAATTGCAGCTTGCCTGCAATACCCGTCGCATAGACCCACCGTGGCTCCGGGCCTTTGAAAACCTTTACCCCAAACTTCGCTCCATGCTTCCCGATGAAAAGCCTGCGCTGCTACACGGCGATCTCTGGAGTGGCAATCTCATGGTGAATGAAAAGGGGGAACCGTGCCTGGTCGATCCCGCAGTATATTTCGGTCACCGCGAAATGGAATGGGCCATGACAAAACTTTTCGGGGGTTTTTATGAAGTGTTCTATTCATCCTATCACCTGGCTTATCCCCTGCAACCTGGCTACGACGATCGCGAAGATCTTTACACGCTCTATCCGTTGCTCGTGCACCTCAATTTGTTTGGTGCATCGTATAAGCTGTCGTTGGATAGCATCCTGAGAAAATATAGCTGATGGAACTGCGCCTTAAGGGCGGACAAGTTTTTTCTTCAGTGCATCCACGATCATCACGGCGTGCACGCGGCTGTTTTCGATAAACCATTTGTTTGTTTTTAAACCACCCACCATCACGCCGGCCAGATAAAGATTTTCAACATTGGTTTCCATGGTCTGCTCGTCGTAAACTGGCGTGTGAAAGGCATCGTCGTGGAACGTGATGCCACATGCGCGCATGAACGCGAACGGAGGCTGGTAGCCGGTCATGGCCAAGACGAAATCATTCTCCAGTGTTTTTTCACCCTGTGGGGTTTTGATGACCACATTCGTGGGATTGATCCGCAGCACGTCGGATTCAAAGTAGGCCGTGATGGAGCCCTCGGCGATCCGGTTTTCGATGTCCGGCCTCACCCAATACTTCACGCTTTCGCGGATGGTTTTCTCGCGGATCACCATGGTGACCTCTGCGCCCTTGCGAAAGGTTTCCAACGCCACATCCACTGCCGAGTTGGCCGCGCCAACGACCACGATCTTCTGCGCGTAGTACGGGTGTGGCTCGTCGTAGTAGTGTTTCACTTTTGGCAAGTCTTCGCCGGGAACATTCAACAAATAGGGCAGGTCATAAAATCCCAGCGCCAGGATCACCGCCGCGCTCCGATAACTTCCTTTGGAGGTGACCACCTCGTGCACCCCTTGCTGATTTTGAATAGACACCACCGGCTCATATAAATTGACATGCAACTTCCATGTTGACGCCACCCGGCGGTAATATTCCAGCGCTTCCGAGCGAACGGGCTTGGGTCCGTGCGAGACAAAGGGCACTTCGCCGATCTCCAGCCGGTCGGACGTCGAGAAAAAGGTCATGTTCAGCGGATAGTGATAAAGCGAGTTGACCAGACAGCCTTTTTCCAAAATGCAATAGCGCAATCCTGCCTTCGCCGCTTCAATGCCACACGCCAGGCCGATGGGGCCGGCGCCAATAATAATAAGATCGTATTCGGATTTTGAATTCATGAATAATTGCTAATTTTAATATATCGGCTATGATCTGACCCCTGATTAGCTCTCACCTTTAAAGTGACATCGCGTGTTCCGTAACAATTTCAGGGTGGCTTTTCGAAGCTTACTCAAAAATAAGGTTTATTCGCTCATCAACATCGCCGGACTTTCTATCGGCATGGCGGTGTTTGTGCTCATCCTCCTCTACATCCAACACGAGCGCACCTTCGACCAGTTCCATACCCACAAAGATCGCATCTACCGGATCCAGCAAGATCGCTTCAATCGCGGGGAGCGCACGTTGCATTCGGTAACGGGCTGCTATGCGGCGGGCCCTGCCATAAAGGCATCCTTCCCTGAAGTGGTCGACTATGTGGCCCTGCACAAAGTGGAACCGATTATCGCCTACAAAGGCGAAGGCTTCAAAGAAGAGAACACTTGCTTTGCCACCGATAAATTTTTCAAATATTTCTCATTCCGCCTGCTAAAAGGCGTCGACACCCTCGTCCTCAAAGAGCCCCACACGGCCGTGGTGTCGCGCTCGTTTGCCAATCGCGTCTTTAAAAACGAAGACCCCATAGGCAAGACGTTGAGCTTTCGCGGAACCTACGACTTCGATGTGACCGGTGTGTTTGAGGACATGCCCGAGAACTCGCACATGAAGTTCGACCTCATGATCTCCTATCCCACTTTGGAGAAACATCCCTACAAGGGCGTGCTCGATCTGCCCTGGCAATACGACGGCATCATGACCTACCTCGTGTTGCGCGACGATGCCAATGCCGCCGAACTGGAAGCCAAGTTCCCCGACTTCATCATGGCCAACACCGGCACCTGGCTGGAAGAAACCGACCAGAAGATGACCTGGCAACTTCAGCCGCTCACCAGCATACACCTGTATTCGGATTTCGATCACGAGTTGGGGCAAAACGGAGACTATCACAACATTGAATACCTCACCGTGGTGGCCATTTTTATTTTGGTGATCGCCTGGTTCAACTACATCAGCCTGGCCACGGCCAAATCGCTGGAGCGCGCCAAGGAAGTGGGCATTCGAAAAGTGCTGGGGAGCTACCGGATCCAACTGGTGGGACAATTTTTATTGGAGTCCATTTTTCTGAACCTGGCTGCTGGAGTGCTGGCGTGTTTTATTGTTTATGCCATGCTGCCCACGTTCAACAACCTCATGAGTACGCACGTGACGCTGTCGCTGCTGCGCCCGGAGTTTTGGTGGATCATGGCCGGCATTCTTTTTGGTGGCAGCCTGGCGTCGGGAATGTATCCAGCTTTTTTTCTCAGCACCTTCAAACCGTCGCTTATCCTGAACGGAAACTTCACCACGTCGAGCACAGGACGGTGGGTGCGCCGGGGCATGGTGATGATCCCCTTCATTACGGCTATCATTCTCGTGAGCTGTTTGTATATTATCTTTAGTCAGATCAGTTTTTTACGCAAACAGCGGTTGGGATTTGACGTGACCCAGCGGTTGGTGATCCGCGATTCGGAGATCTACGACTCGCTGGCAGACCAACGCATCGCCACCTATAAAAATGAGATGATGCGCATTCCGGGCGTGAAGGCCAACACCTTTTTGAACGTGGTGCCCGGCGATCACATTCTCTATTCTGCCAACGGCGTGCGCCGGATCAAAGACGACGACACCAAGTCGTATCAGTACCAGCGCTTGTGGGTGGATGAAAATTTTGTGGACGTGCTCGATCTTCGATTGCTTGCCGGCCGGAACTTCACCCAGAAGAGCATTCCACGCAAAACGCTTTTTGTAAATGAAAAAGCCCTGTCCACACTGGGCTTCGAAAAACCGGAGGATGCCATCGATGAGAAAATCCTTTTTATGGACGACACGGCCACCATCATCGGCGTGGTGAACGATTTTCACCATGAGTCGCCGCGCGACCCGATCCTCCCCGTCATCTATGCCTATCGACCCGAAGGCGGATTGTTCTATCTCATCAAGATCGAAACCGCCCAGGCCCAGCCGGTGGTGCAAAAATTGGAAGCGCTTTTCAAACAGGTTTTTCCCGGCCAGCCGTTCAGCTATTATTTTCTGGATGAAAAATATAACCGGCAATACAAACGTGACATACAATTCGGTGAGCTGATCGGATTTTTCTCCACGCTGCTGGTACTGGTCACCGCCCTGGGGCTCTTTGGATTATCGGCCTACATGGCGTCAGTCCGCACCCGCGAGATTGGCATCCGCAAAGTGTTGGGAGCAACCGAGAAGGGCATTGTGCTGCTGCTTTGTCGTGAATACCTGATCCTGATTTTTTTGGCCACCTGCATTGCCGTGCCCACGGCATGGTATGCAATGGACAATTGGCTCAACAATTTTGCGGTGAAAGTGGAGATCAACATTTGGATGTTTGCGCTCCCCACTTTATTGCTGTTGCTCATCACGCTCTTGACCATCAGTTTCCAAACCCTGCGGGCCGCCTTGTCGAACCCGGTGGATGCGTTGCGTCACGAATAGAAAATTTGTTTTGCCCGAAATGGGGAAAGTGTAGCTTTGCCGAAATTTTTTTTAAGCTATGCACCAGCGTTTTGTCCTGATTCTCCTTTTGACGACCTTTTTTACGGGCGCGATTGCGCAAAAACAGATCACCGTAGAAGATTTTACCACAAAAAACACCTTTGCCGAAAGAACCGTTACGGGCATCAACTGGATGAACGACGGCAAATTCTACTCGACCCTCGAGGGCAATAAGATTGTGAAATACAACATCGCCACCGGCCAACCGGTGGAAACCTTGCTGGATGGAAACCAGCTCTCCCCTGCACTGATCATTCAGGAATATAGTTTTAGCGCCGACGAACAAAAACTACTCGTACTCAACTCACGCGAAAGCGTTTACCGCCACTCGTTTACGGCGGAATATTATGTCTTTGACCGGGCGGCGAAAACATTAACGCCTTTGTCCACCCAGGGCCGGCAATCGTATGCCACCTTTTCGCCCGATGGAAAGCGCGTGGCGTTTGTGCGAAAGAACAATGTGTTCTATGTTGACCTGGAGACCAAAACAGAAACCCAGGTGACTTCCGATGGTCAGTTCAATTTCATCATCAACGGCACCACCGATTGGGTGTATGAAGAAGAATTTTCGTTTGTGGAAGGCTTCTACTGGTCGCCCGATGGAAAGAAGCTGGCCTATTATCGCTTCGACGAGTCGGCCGTGAAAGAATATGACATGCAGGTGTGGGGCACGGTCCTCTATCCGCGCGAATACAAATTCAAATATCCAAAAGCCGGCGAAGCCAATTCATCGGTGGAGGTGTGGATCTATGACCTGGCCAGCCGCCAAAAAGTGAAGGCGGCCCTTCCGGAGGAAAAGGATTTTTACATTCCCCGCGTCCAATGGACAACTCATCCCAACGTTTTGTCTGTGTCGACCTTGAATCGTCTTCAAAATCATTTCCAGCTTTTTCATGCCGACGCTACCACCGGTGCGTGCACGCGCGTACTGAATGAGAAGAACGAAACCTATGTGGACCTGGAATTGCTGGACGACCTGATCTATCTGCAGAACGGTAAACAATTCATCCGCGCCAGCGAGTCGAGTGGGTTCAAACATTTTTATTTGCACAACCTGGATGGATCGCTCGTGCAACCGATCACTACGGGTGCCTATGAGGTCTCCACGGTCGTGGGATGCGATGAAAAAACAAAGACGTTATACTACACGGGCACGGAAGCCTCGCCGCTGCAACGCCAGTTTTATTCGATATCGTTCGACGGGAAAAAGAAAACAAAACTTTCCGCAGCGTCCGGCACGCACGCGATCAACATGAGTCCCGACTTTCAATTCTATCTCGACTATCACAACAGCACGACGCAACCGAACGTGGTGAGCCTGTATCAAACAAAAAAGAACACGCTGGTGAAAGTGTTGGAGAAGAACGAGCGCCTGACGAAAACCACCGCGGAGTATACACTGGCACAAAAAGAATTCTTCACCTACAAGACCATAGACGGCACAGAATTGAACGGCATGATGATGAAGCCCGGGAATTTCGACGCGTCCAAAAAATATCCCGTCCTGATTTATCAATACAGCGGCCCGGGCTCACAAAATGTGACCGATGCGTTTACGGGCAGCCACTATTATTTCCACCAGTTACTCACGCAGAAAGGTTACATCGTGGTCGTCATCGACACGCGCGGCACCGGTGGCAGGGGAGAAGCGTTCCGGAAAGTTACCTACAAGCAACTCGGCAAGCTGGAACTCGAAGATCACATTGCCGGCGCAAAATTTCTTGCAGGGTTGAACTATGTCGATGCCAAACGCATCGGCATTTGGGGGTGGAGCTATGGCGGCTACATGACTTCGCTGGCCATGACAAAGGGTGGCGACACATTTACGATGGGCATTGCCGTAGCGCCGGTGACCAACTGGCGTTTTTATGACACGGTCTATACCGAGCGCTACCTACAAACCCCGGCCCTCAACGCCGCCGGCTATGACGACAACTCTCCGCTGACCTACGCCGCAAATTTGCAAGGGAATTTCCTGCTCGTTCACGGCACGGGCGACGACAACGTGCATTTTCAAAATTCAGTTGCCTTCGAAAATGCACTGATCAATGCCGGCAAACAATTCCAGTCTTTCTACTATCCTGACAAGCACCATGGCATCCAGGGCGCGAAGACGCGTCAGGGAGGCAAAAAGGTTTGAAATCCTGTCGTAAATCGCAAATTCACTTTACCTTTGCAGTCCGAAAAAAAGGAAGCTAAGGAATGAGAGACGTTCGCGTAAGATTTGCCCCCAGCCCCACCGGCGCCCTCCATATTGGTGGGGTCAGGACGGCCCTGTATAATTATTTGCTGGCCCGCCAGAACAATGGCACCATGATTCTGCGCATCGAAGACACAGATCAGACCCGCTTTGTGCCCGGCGCCGAAGACTATATTTTGAAATCGTTGGAATGGGTGGGCATCAAGATCGACGAAGGCGTGGGCGTGGGTGGACCCCATGCGCCGTATCGCCAGTCGGAACGCAAACCCCTATACATGGAACACGCATTGCGCCTCATCCAGGAGGGCAATGCCTACTACGCTTTTGATACCGAACAAGAACTGGAAGCCATGCGCGAGCGCCTGAAGGCAGCCGGTGTGGACTTGCCCCAATACAACAGCATCACGCGCGCACAAATGCGCAACTCGCTCACCTTGTCGGAAGCCGAAGTGAAGGCGTTGTTACAAGCCAACACGCCCTATGTGATCCGCCTCAAAGTGCCCCGCAAAGAAGAGGTGCGGCTCAACGACATGATCCGCGGATGGGTGATGGTGCACTCCTCGCAGATCGACGACAAAGTGTTGATGAAAAGCGACGGCATGCCCACCTATCATCTCGCCAACGTGGTGGACGATTACCTTATGAAAATTTCGCACGTGATCCGCGGAGAAGAATGGCTGCCTTCGGCACCCCTCCACGTGTTGCTGTACAAATACCTGGGCTGGGAAAAAGAGATGCCTCAATTTGCTCACCTTCCCCTTTTGCTAAAGCCCACAGGCGATGGCAAGCTGAGCAAACGCGACGCCGACCAGATGGGCTTCCCCATCTTCCCGCTGGATTGGGTTGATCCCAACACCAACGAAAAAGCCTCCGGCTTCCGCGAGTCAGGCTACCTGCCCGATGCCCTGGTGAACTTCCTGGCCTTCCTCGGTTGGAACCCCGGCACTACGCAAGAACTGTTTTCGATGGACGAGCTCATCAAAGAATTTACCGTGGAACGCATCGGAAAGGCAGGAGCGAAATTCGACATTCACAAAGCGAAATGGTTCAACCAACAATACCTGCGTGCCAAATCCGACGAAGCACTGACGGAGTACTTGCACGCCTCTTTGGCCATGGAGGGCATAACTTGCCCGCAGGAAAAGGCACTGAAGATCGTTTCCATTATGAAGGAGCGGGTCACGTTCCCGAAAGATTTCTGGGAGCAAGGCAAATTCCTGTTCCTGTCGCCCACAGCGTTTGACGAAACCGTAGCCGCCAAAAAGTGGAACGACGAAGCGGTGAAAGTGTTGACAGCTTATAAAGAAGAGGTGGCCAAGCTCGCGCAATTTGACGCTGTGATCGCCAAAGCTACACTTGAGCAGGTGACTGCTAGCCTTGGCGTTGGCACGGGTAAGATCCTGCAAGCCCTGCGACTCTCCATCACGGGCGCTGGCGCCGGACCGGATCTGATGATGATCATGGAGATCATTGGCAAGGATGAAGTGGTGAAACGGATCGGTTTTGCTTTGGAGCAATTGAAAGTGAAGAGCAGCGTGTAAATATTTAACGCCTCACCTTCGCTAAAGCTACGGCGAGCAAAGAAAAGCGCTGAGGCGCCCTCCTTCGCCGAAGCTACGGCGGGCAAGCCTTTTTCGTTTTGTCGTGGAGGCCATTTTTAGGGGAATTTGTTACCTTTGGTCTATGGCCAAGAAAGAAAAGAAACCCACTCCCAAAGCGAAACCGCGCGTGCACAAAGAGCTGCAGGGCCTCGACATCACCATCGACCAGTTTGGTGAGATCAAGGCGAACATGAACATCGACAAGCTGAACGAGTTCCTCGACAAGAACGTGGATGACAAGAAGCTGGCCGAGCGCGATGATTATGATGAGATGAAGAAGGGAAAAAAGAAGAAGAAGTAGACCATCCCAATCCAGCCTCGGGGCCGGCCTTGCGCCAGAAGTTCCCCGGTTTTTTTCATTTCCATCTCCATCCTTACGGGTTTCCCGGCCTTTGGAATAATTCCCCGTGTATTTTTCGAATGCCGTCGGTAACGTGATGAGGGTATGTTCCGTTTTAGGAAGATAGTCTAGAAACAGGTTTTAATTTTAATCTATCCCCCATGAAAAAATCACACGAAATTGATTACGAGATCAAAGGCGAGAGCATCCAGATCGTAGAAGTGGAACTCGACCCCAACGAAACCGTTATTGCCGAAGCGGGCGCCATGCTCTTTATGGAAGATGGCATCCAGTTCGAAGCCAAGATGGGCGACGGCTCCAATCCCAGCCAGGGGTTGTTCGACAAGTTGCTTTCGGCTGGCTCGCGCGTGCTCACGGGCGAGTCGCTCTTCATGACACACTTCACCAACCGCGGGGGTCGCAAAGCAAAAGTGGGCTTTTCGGCACCCTACCCCGGCACGGTCATCCCTGTAGATCTTTCGCAAAGTCCCAATAACGAACTCATCGTTCAGAAAGACGGCTTCCTCTGTGCGGCCTATGGCACGAAATTGTCCATCACCTTCAACCGGAAACTGGGCTCGGGCCTGGTGGGTGGTGAAGGATTTATCCTGCAAAAACTTCAAGGCGACGGCAAAATATTTGTGCATGCCGGAGGCACCGTGATCGAACGGACGCTCAACAACGAAATGTTGCGTGTAGACACCGGGTGCGTTGTGGCATTCGAGTCGCAGATCGAGTTCGACGTACAAACCTCAGGAGGTCTTCGCTCGATGGTGTTTGGAGGTGAAGGCGTTTTCCTGGCCACGCTGCGGGGCACAGGTCGCGTGTGGTTGCAATCCATGCCCATCCGCAAGCTGGTGCAGGCCCTGGCGCCCTATGGCCGCAACCGCGGAAAAGAAGCGAGCTCATTGCTGGGTGGATTGTTTGAGGAATAAGCCTGTCCATGAACGCGGAGCAGGAGAAACTCATCGCTATTTTCAATTCGAAGATCACCCTTCACGACGAGGAGGCCACCGCATTGCTGGACCGTTGGCATCACGCCGCCACGCTAAAGCGAAACGATTTCCTGATCAGCAAAGGGCAGGTGGAGTCTAACCTGTTTTATGTGATCCAGGGGAGCATGCGGATCTACTATCCGCATCGCGACGACGAGATTTGTGTGGGCTTTGCGCACGAGGGAAACCTGATTTGTTCGTATCCTTCTTTTATCCGCAACCAACCCTCGGACTATTTTATACAGGCCCTTGCCAAAACGGATCTGATCGCCATCCGGCGACAGGATTTCTATGGGTTGTTCGACGCCTATCCACGCATCGAAAGGGTGTGGCGCCTGTTGGAAGAAGAGGCGTTGCTGGGCAAGATCGAGCGGGAAGTGGAGATGCTCACGTTCACACCCGAAGAACGCTACCACCGGTTGTTGGAACGGAGCGCCCACATTTTTCAAACCATCCCCCGGAAGTACATTGCGTCCTACCTGCGGATGACGCCGGAAACGCTGAGCCGCATACGGCCTTCGTGAGCGCAACGAACACATGGGGTTACACGTTCTTCTTGACGGCGATCAATATTTACGATGCATGGCCCCGGTAGTTTTGTCAAAAAAAATCACATGACAACAAACCAACTTCTCTCCACGCTCCAATCCAATATCCACGCGCTCGTCGAGACGGTGGAAACCGAATTTATGGCGCTGCCCGACAAGGCACTGAACACCAAAGAGGCCCCCGGCCGTTGGAGCATCCTGGAATGCCTGGAGCATCTGAATCGCTACAGCCGCTACTACAATACCGCGCTGGCCAAAGCCATTGCCCATGCAAAGACTTCAACCCAGACCCGCGATGAACCGGCGCGATCCACCTGGCTGGGGCGGAAATTTATCGCTATGTGCCATCCTTCCAACACAAAGAAGCAAAAGACCTTCAAATCCATGAACCCCGCGCAAAGCGTATTGGATCGCTCGGTGATAGAAGAATGGATCCATCACCAGGAGCAGCGCCTGGAGCTTTTGAACGATGCCCGGTCGATCAACCTTAACCAAAACCACGTGCCCATCGAATTCTTCAAATGGCTGCGGTTGAATGTGGGCGACACCTTTCAGTTGCTCGTGGCGCATGAGCAGCGGCACCTGCTGCAGGCCTTGCGCGTGAAGGGCAAGGTGGAGTCCGTTCGGGCGCCTGCGCTGAAGGTTTGAGGATGTGAGAGCAGGTGTTAGCTTTGTGTCCGTTAACCAACCCGTAGAGAAGTGCTATGCGACTAGGTCTTATCCGCGAAGGAAAAACTCCACCCGATAAACGGGTTCCCTTCACGCCCCATCAAGTGGAGGAAATCGTACAGCGTTTTGCCCATGTCACCGTAGTGGCACAGCAAAGTGAGTTTCGATGCTTCAAGGATCAGGAATATGAAGCCGTGGGCATTGCCGCACAACCCTCGGTGGCGGACTGTGATATCCTGATGGGCATAAAAGAAGTGCCCGTGGCGCAGCTCCTGGAAGGCAAGACCTACCTTTTTTTTTCGCACACCATCAAGAAGCAACCCTATAACCGGAAGCTCCTGCAGGAAGTGCTAAAGAAAAAGATCAGGCTCATCGACTATGAAGCCTTGAAGGATAAACAAGGCAACCGCCTGGTGGCCTTCGGGCGCTATGCCGGCATCGTCGGTGCGTTCAACGGGTTGTGGACCTATGGTAAGCGATATGGTGGCTACACCTTGCGCCGGGCTTTCGAATGTTTTGATGTGAACGACCTGAAGCTTGAATTGCGCAAAGTGAAACTCCCCGCCGTGAAGATCATTTTAACGGGCGCCGGTCGCGTGGGAAAAGGCGCCATGGAGACTTTGGATACCGCCGGCATTCGCAAAGTGTCGCCCCAGGATTTTTTAACGCGCACGTTCAACGAGCCGGTCTATGTTCAACTGGCCAGTGCCGACTATCACACGCGCAAAGACGGTGGACATTTTAACCGCGAAGAATTTCATGAGTACCCCGAGCGTTACACCTCGCACTTCAAAGACTTCACGGCAGTGACCGACATCCTGATGGCCGGTGCTTTCTGGAATCCGAAGGCGCCCGTGCTTTTCACCCGCGAAGAAATGACCTCGCCCGATTTTAAGATCAAGATCATTGCCGACATCACCTGCGACATTGGTGGATCTATTCCCAGCACGAAGCAAGCCAGCTCCATCGCCGATCCCATCTACGATTTCGATCCGCGCACGGATGCCCTGAAGCCGCCGCTGAGCAACGATGAATTTGTTACCGTGATGGCGGTCGATAATTTACCCTGCGAATTGCCGCGCAGTGCCTCCGAAGAATTCGGGCGCGATCTGATCGACCGCATCCTCAAGCCGCTGTTGCTGGACGATCCCGAAGGCATCATCGAACGCGGCACCATTGCCCGCGACGGGGCCCTGACGGAGACCTTTCAATACTTGAGCGATTACGTAAAGGGAATTTAGAAGGTGAAGCCGTGGCGGCGGGGGAAAACCAATTTTAGGCCACGTTTATTTTTTCCGGCAATATCGAGGAAGAGATAAGACTCGCGCAGATTTCCCTGCATGTCCCAATAATAATAGCGGCCGATCTTTCCCTGGTTATACGATTGGCTGGTGACCGACCCGATCCAGTACGATTCGCTTACGGGCAGGCTGGCGGGTGTGATCATGGAAGGCACGGCGGGTTTATAGACCACCCGGTCTCTGTCGCCGGTCAGGCCGGGAATAAACCATTTTCCGGAAATTTTGGTTTTTGTGCTGCTGACGTCCGTGGGCATGGGTACGCGCATGGGCATCGGGGCATAGCTCCGTTTAAATTGAGCGGTGGCCGTGGAGGTGATCAGCACGGTGAAGAAAAGCACGGTCGGTAAAGCGATGCGAAACTTCATTTGATGAGGAAGATACTATTTTTTCGGATCATTCCGTTACTTGACCGTAGATATTCGCATTCAAAAAAAAAGGATTATGGAACATAAAACTCCCTCGCTAGGTGAAGAAATAGCCAACGCCATAACGCACGGCGTGGGTGCCTTGCTGGCCATTGCCGGGTTGGTGTTGCTGGTCGTGTTTTCGTCGCTTTATGGAACGGCGTGGCACATTACCGGCTTCACGGTGTTTGGAGCGATGTTGGTGATCCTCTATGTAATGTCCACCCTATACCACAGTTTGCCGTCGCCCCGCGTGAAGCGGCTGTTCCGGAAATTCGATCACATGGCCATCTTCCTGCTCATCGCCGGCACCTACACACCGTTTTGCCTCACCGTGCTGAACGGCTGGTTGGGCTGGACGATCTTTGGATTGGTGTGGGCGTGCGCCATCGGTGGCGTGGTGTTGAAAGCCTTTCACACCGGCAAGGCCGAATGGATCTCGACCTTGTTGTATGTGACGATGGGATGGGCGGTCGTATTCTTTATTAAACCGGTCTATGACCACATGACGACACAAGGATTTCTTTTTTTGGTTTTTGGTGGGGCCAGCTATACGGCCGGTGTTTTCTTTTTTATAAAAGATAAAATGAAATATGCCCACAGCATTTGGCACATTTTCGTGCTCGGCGGAAGTGTCTGTCACTTTTTCGCGGTGATGAGCTTGCTGTAGTTGGACCGGCCATTTTATTTCCATCCTCCATTTTATGTTAAACCCTGCATCGCGCATTCGTTCTGAAAGTAGAAAGCGATACCTTTGAACATGCTTTTATATAACGTGACCGTCGGCATCGATAAGGAAATCCAGGAGGAGTGGCTCGCCTGGATGAGAGAAAATCACATTCCCCGGGTGATGGCCACGGGCATGTTTGTGGACTGGAAAATCTATAAAGTCCTGCACGACCAGGACGACGACGGTGTTTCATACAGCGTTCAATATTTTGCAAACACCATCAATCACGTGACAACCTATCTCGAAAAATATGCCCCCAAGCTCGTAGAAGAGCACCGCACACGTTTCCATAACCGTCATGTTGCATTCATGACCTTGCTCGAAGAGGTATGAAAATCCCCCTATAGAAATAGAATATTTCGTTGTCTTCAAAATAAAAAATATTTACTTTCGTTTCTCTCCCTAAGAGAAGCATAAAATGAAAGTGAGGCTCACCACATTATCGCTAAGCATCCTGTTCCTGTGGGGCAGCCTGTTCGCGTATGGCGAGAGCGTTGGTGACACCAAACCCACGCAGGTGAAAGCCTCCAAAGAATGCGTGTCGAGCACGCTCATCTCGCTTGACGATGCAGACGAGGTGAAGCCTTTGCATTTTCAGGATGCCGTTCCCTTCAATGCATTAATTCTCGTGCCCACGTGCGGGCAGATCATAAATAACAACTTCCGTTCATCGCTGTATAAGCCCATCCGGGCCTATATCGTTTTCAGGGCCTTGCGGAATTAGACCGCCAGGATGTCTCGCCCCGTAACAGTTTGTAAAAACTGTGTTCCCGCAAGATTGTCTTGCACACTTTTTTTTCTATTTACCAACCTTTTTAATTCTCTTGGCTATGAAAGACACCAGAGTGATAAACCCTTCTGATATTCGTCTGTTTTATTTCGGATCGAAAGACGTGCTGTCGAACACAGAAGAAAAGGAACTGCGGCGGAACAAGCTTCTGCGCGCCATGATCCTCAGCAACTGCGAACACATTCCCATTAGCCTATATATGCGATTGCCCAACGGCGAAACCCTCGAAACGGAAAGCGACGTGATCGACTATGCCGACGACTTCGTGATCCTGAAAGGAGGCATCAGCATTCCGGTGTGGACGATATTCGATGTGGATGCCTAGCACCACAAAAGGAGGAGGCCGGAACGTTCCGGCCTCTTTGCTTTTATAACGTTTGCAAAAGGGATCATCCCTTTAGCAATTTTTCGATCTGCTCTTTTTCCAAGGCGCAGTTGATCCACTCCTGGCCCAGCGTTGAGCCATATTTTTTATAGAACACAATGGCAGGCTCATTCCAATCGAGCACCTGCCACACCATGCCCGAGCAGTTTTCCTGCAAGGTCACTTCCAGCGTCTTGTCAAATAAGAGTTTGCCAATGCCTTTTCCCCGTTCCGATTCGGTAACGATGATGTCTTCCAGGTAGAGGCGGCGGCCTTTCCAGGTGGAGTAGCGATAGTAGTAGAGCGCCAGGCCCACAATGCCGTTCTCGTTTTCGGCCACGTAGAATCCATAGATGGGGTTGGGACCAAAGCCGTCTTTCTCCATCATCTCCACGGTGTTGATCACTTCGTCGGGAGCGCGTTCGAAAGTGGCGAGTTCTTTGATGAGCTCAAGTACGCGGGGAAGATCTGATTTTATTCCTTTGCGGAGGGTGGTGTTGTTCATGCGATAAAAATAAAAAAGTATGCTGAATACAGTCGGTCGTGCGAAAGACTTTTCACAGCCTTTCCATGGCGGTCACGGTTATATTTATTTTTTTTCCACGACGGTGACCTTCATCGGAATTTTGCGGAGTGGTTTCTCCAGGTCGTATACCTTTTCGTGAGCGATCTTGTCGATGACGTCAAAGCCTTCCACCACCTCACCAAAGACGGTATATTTTTGATCGAGCGTCATGTAGCCGCCCACCGTTTCGTAGACCTTTCTTTGCTCCGGAGTGTGCGTGATCCCCAGCGTTTTTTCTTCTACAGTGATGTCTTCGGGATAGTAAGGCGTGCCGTGAACGATAAAGAACTCGGCAGCGGACGATTCCAGGTTGGGATTGTTCTCGTCCTGGCGGGCCATGGACAGGGCGCCTTTTTTATGATAATGCTCCGGTCTGAATTCGGCAGGCACGCGGTATTTCAGCTTCTTATTCAGGTCACCACCCTGGATCATGAAGCCGCTGGCGATGCGATAGAAATCGGCGTTTTCGTATTGGCCATCTTTGATGAGCTTGATGAAGTTGGCGCGATGGAGCGGGGTGTCTTCATATAACTTCAACCGCATGGTGCCAAAGGAGGTCTCGATGGTCACTTCGTTCTCGGGATTCTCCTGGCCATATTTGGTGAGGATGTCGCGGACGTTTTCTTGGGTGATGAGGATGGTTTCTTTTTTGGTGCAGGAGGCGAGGAGGAGAATGAGCAGTGCGGCGGTGATTTTTTTCATGCGCAAGGGATTAGTGGTCAAGAAAGGCTAAAATTAATTTTTATCCGGTTATTTTGGAGCACATTTTAAGTTAAATAGTATGTATAAGATAGTTGTCTTGATAGTTTTAAGCCTGATAGGATCAAACGCAAGTGCTCAAAATTATTCGCCTTTAGCGGTCGGGAACAAGTGGACTTTCAGAATGCCGCAAAATTCCTTTGTGGACGAGGTAATCGAAGGAACATTAAACTACAAGGGGAAAAATTATACAAGATGTCTACGAAAATATTCTTGGGGTGATACCGACACACTCTTTTCGAGAGTTGACGAGAGGGGCACACTCTACTCGCTGGACTCAAAATCGAGACAAGAAACTGTTGACATTCCCGGCGAATTGAAAATTGACCATACCTGGGTTAGCTCCGATGGCGCGTGGAGGTACGAAATCAAAAGCCTATCAGGAACACTGACGACACCTAACGATCGGTTTGAAAATTGTCTTGTAATTAAGGCAGAACAATTGACGGGAAGAGACAAGGAAAAGCTGCAGGTGTATTACAATTACTACGCAAAGGGCATCGGATATGTCGGAAGTAAGCTAGAGAAAGGATTGATGGCCTATTTGGAAAAATGGGAATTGAAATAGGTCGTCCTCAGTCGCTGGTGAAGAGCAAAAGAATTATAAAGCGTTGGGGCGAATGCATATTATTCAGAAAAAATAATCCCTCTCGACGCTTTCAACGAATGGTGAACCAATAAACCCCACGCACCCCAAAAAACCGTGTCCTCGTTTCTTCGACGCCCTGCGTTCCAAGTCCGTGATTGTAAAAGAGGGAGGCTTCGATTGCTCGTCGGTCCTTCAGTGCGTGACTAAAGCCTAGCGAGAGATTGATGGTCCCAGGATAGATGGTTGTTTTTTTTGCGGTAGCGGTAGAGATTATAGATGTCGGATTTGCGGTTTGGTTATCGAACCGGTAGGTATACTCCAGGTCTTCGTTCAGATGGATGGTCGAAGAATAGCCGATGCCGGCAAGCCAATGATTGGCCAACGAAAGCGGGTATCGGAATTTCAGGTTTAGTGGGATTTCGAGCATGCGGTAATCGATCTCGGCACGTTGCAGATCGCCCAAATGGGTGTCTACTCCGGGTAGGGGGGCGTTTGCCAATATTTGTTCATCATGAATGGCATAAGAACGTGTGCTGTACTTCGCGCCGGTTTCCAATGCCAGGGACGGCGAAAAAATCAAGTCCGCCAGAATGCCTGCACCTAAATTTGCATGACCGTCGCCCAAAGAATACAGGCCATTTGAAAATTCAACAGCGGGACCCAGTGTTAATCCAACACCCCGGCTATAGTGCTTCTCCAGGTTGTAGATGGTTTTTGCAGAAAGCGATCGCTCGATGGAAGGGTTCATTTCCTTGTGCTCACGAGCAACGCGAGAACTCTTGCCTTCCACCTCATGCGGCGTGATGCGTGTCGGAGCGGCTGCGTTCATTGCGTCATACTCCGATGCCGATTCGTTACCGGGCACAAAAGCTGCTCCATTGTTTTTTTGCAAAAGGTTATCGGCCATTAATTTTCGATTGGTCTCTTCCAATGTGGCAATTCGCCGGATCAGCGATGCGGTCAACAAAGATCCTTGCTGCCGGCTGTCAATGATCCGGACAGTATCGGCTTTTCGCATCTGCAATTGATGAACTTCTGCACGCAATTTCTCAATCTCCCCGGTTTGCGCGGTCAGGGTTTTAACTTCCTCCTCCAGTTCGCGCGTTATCAACCATTGTTCTCCAAGAATGATCATCGTGACAATCAACAACCCCGTGCCAATCAACAACTCGACACGGTGGCGTGAATACCATGATGCCGTCGACATTGCTGCAATCTGGTGATGAAGTCCGGTCAGGGCGCCAGGTTCGCCCGGATGCTCGTATTCGCGCAATTTTTTTCTTATGGCACTATCGAACCTGTTGTCATCCATGCTGGCTGTACTTTAGCTTTTCTTCCTGGTCCGTCATCAGCATTTTCTTAAGCTTATTTCTGGCAATGGCCAGATTCGATTTCGAAGTGCCTACGGTGATGTTGAGCTGGTTGGCGATCTCTTCATGTTGATATCCTTCGATAACAAAAAGATTGAACACCATGCGATAGGAGGGCGGAAGCCTCTGGATCGAAGAAATGATCTCTTGCGCCGAAAGATTATCCAGGGCGGTTTCGGATAATGATTCATGCTGAACGTGCGAAATGTCAAGGCTGTAGTAATGTTTCTCGTTTCTCCTGAAATAATCAATGGCTGAGTTGATCATGATCTTCCTCAACCATCCGTTGAACGACAAACCTGTGGAATACAAATGAAGCTTGGAGAAAATTTTGATAAAGCCATCATTCAAGATCTCGATGGCCTCTTCGCTTGTCCTGGAGTAGCGCAGGCAAATGCCCATGGCGTAGGCGTAAAATTCTCTGTAGAGCCGGTCTTGGCTCATGCGATCCCCACTTCGACAAGAATCCAGGAGTTTATATAGTTCGGTCTCTTTGATAGGCAGTGTTTTAGGTGTGACCGTTAAATAGTAACACGCAAGTTTTTGCCTAAGGGTTGGTTGCGCCTTGTTAAAAATTGAAATAAACCTGGCGAACCAACCTATTCTCGTTTTCTCCCGTGATGTCAGTGTTTCTCCATCCACCCTTAATTTACCGCTTTATGAAAAATATAACCCTCTATGCACTTCTTTTCATTGCGCTGATGCGTTGCGGCAAAGACGAAGACCCTGTGCCGGAAAATCCTGCGGATACGCCTTACGATGTTGCGATCGACCCCAATGATTTTGAAACCACCAGCATTGTCGGGAACGAGTTCTTTCCTCTCATTCCGGAAAAAACCTATGTGTATGAAGGCAAGAGCGACGAGGGTGGCGACACCCGCATCCTGGTGGCGTATACCAGCAAGACCAAAATGATCCAGGGCGTTACTTGCGTGGAGGTGCATGATCAAGCTTATGAGAATGGTAGTTTGGTCGAAGACACGTACGACTGGTATGCCCAGGACAAGCAAGGCAATGTGTGGTACTTCGGCGAAGCGACCCAAACTTTTGAGAACGGTCAGGTAACGGGCACAAAGGGATCGTGGGAAGCGGGCGTCAACGGCGCCATGCCGGGGATTATTATGTTGGCAAAACCCCTGGTCAGTATGTGGTACAGACAGGAGTACTTTAAAGGCGAGGCCGAAGACGTTGCCCAGGTACTCAGTAGTGCCGCGTCTGTCAGCGTACCGTATGGCTCATTTGAGAATTGCTTGCAAACGGCGGAATGGAGCTTGTTGGAAACGGGGATCGTGGGGCAAAAATATTACGCTCCAGGTGTTGGGGTGGTGAAGTCGATCGGGGTGAAGGGCGAGTCGGGTTATGAGGATTTGAAGGAGATCCAATGACGATTTAATCTCCCCCACATCCCCCACAACTGCTGCAGGAACTTCCACAACTCGACCCGCAAGACGAACTGCTGGAACTGTCCCAACTGGACGAATCGTTGTTGAGGGCCGAATCAAAATCCTTCACTACCGGAAAAAAAGTCGTTGACAACACTGCCGGTCCCATAACAAAGAAACGCCATGACCAGTCCTTGCGATTTTCTTTTGTTGGCAGGATCTCGTTTTCGTAGAATGCGGGAATGGTGTTTATGCAAACCAATTTTGTTAACCGCACAAGGTAATAGCCTGCACCGTAGGTTAGTACAAAAAGAACGATGACCAGGTTCGCGACTTCCTTATCTCTCATCAATCCGGTCGAGAGCCGCACAAACCCCAACAGGATCAAAAAGGCGTACACAGCGAAGTTGAGATAGAAAAGCTTCCCGAAGACTGTCGATTTTGAGAAATACTTTTTGAAAGCGTCCATCGAATTTGAAATGTTGCTGAAGGCAGGTTTGCTTGTCAACGTTCGTAGCAGTAAGGGGTATTCTCTTTGCTCGCGATCTTTCAGTTCTTCGAAAATGGTATACTGTTCAACATTTTCCGGTTTCGCGTCCGGATTCAGTTTCAAAGCATTGTCTGTTTTGACAACCTCGATCATGTTTTCGTCAATCAGTTGGCTCACGTTTCCATGGACTACGTTGGCGAGCTTCTGTGTTTTGAGATACACCAACTCCATCGGGTCGAGATGATGAATGAACGTGAAGCGTTTGAAACCCTTGACAATGGTTGTGAGGCGCCATTTATTGAATTCATGCAGGCCGACGCCGGAAGCAATCGCCAGGATGCTATAACCAATCAGGAAGTACGGATTGTCGATGTGTATGTAGACCGGCTTCAAAAGAAAATAAAAAGGGATCAGCGACACGATCGTCACCAACATGGCAAAAATCACAAAGGTCCTGATTTTATATTTGGCCTTTGGCAGTCGCAAAGCTTCATACATGCCCGCATACTCCCATATTTCACGCGGCTGCTGACCGAAGGTGTCGGCATACAATTTTTTTGTTCGCTCTTTGGCTTGCTGAAATTTCTCGAAGTCTTCCCGGTTGTGCGTGGAGGGAATGTGTTGAATGGCCTTCCCGATCAGATCACACAGATCGGCATACGATTTTGTGAAGATGAGATGCTGATGCCAGACCGTGTCCACAATTTCTGAAGGCGACACCATGAAACTGGAGGTCCCGGCCAGGTACATAAATTTTTTATATTCCAGGATGGCCTTGCGTGTAAAGTCCTGCGTCCAAAAATTTTCGGCTGCGAGGCGGGTGGAAAATCCATATTCGCTGATGGGATCGTCGAGGTCGAAGGCTGCTATTTTTTCCCAGAGAATTTTATCCATAGTGATGATGGCTTAGGGTTATGCACAAAGGCCGCTATGGGCCGCAGATTTAATTACGCAGTGTGAGGGAATTTATAAAGGGAAAACCTGGCGACGGGGTTTTCCTTTTGAGTACCCAGGGCGGGACTTGAACCCGCACGACCTTTTGGGGTCACAGGATTTTAAGTCCTGCGTGTCTACCAATTTCACCACCCGGGCAGGTTTTGCTTGTGGGCATTTCTTGCTGACAACGAGGGAGATCTTTTTACAAACCTCCTGAAAAAATAATCCCCTTTCCATCCGGAAAGGGGCTATTCTTTTGAGCGGGAAACGAGACTCGAACTCGCGACCCCGACCTTGGCAAGGTCGTGCTCTACCAACTGAGCTACTCCCGCAAAATCTTGGTTGTGTGTGGGTGTGATCGATTTGGGAGTGCAAATTTAATTCCGATTCCTAAATTTCCAAATTCACATCAAAAATCTTCGTTTTTTAATGGATTTAGCCAAAAAATTCGTGTTTCGGTCACCCGCCAAACATCACGGTTTCAGGGCGATACACGAGATCTCCACGTTCACGTCTTTGGGCAGGCGGCTGACCTCCACGGTTTCGCGAGCGGGCGGGTTTTGGGTGAAATATTTTCCATAGACCTCGTTCACTTTGGGGAAATCGCCCATATTCTTTAAAAAGATCGATGTTTTCACCACGGCACTAAAGTCCAGCCCGGCGGCTTTCAGGATCGCGGCGAGGTTGGCCATCACCTGGGTGGTCTCTTCTTCGATGGTGCCTTTCACGATCTCGCCCCCCTTCATGGGAATCTGACCACTGATGAAAAGCATGTTGCCGGCCTGGATGGCCTGGCTGTAGGGACCTATGGGTTCGGGTGCATCCGAGGAATAAACAACAGTTTTTGCCATGTTTGTGAAGTTTAAAAATTAATTTAGCAGTCGTCAAAAATAAACAATCGTTCAACGGATTTAGCTTCGCGCATGAATATTTTAGTTATCGGTGAGCCCGTCAACCTGCAGGAATGTCACCAGAAATTTGGTGACAAGCACATTTACTCCCGGGTAGACGAGCACCGCGACGCGGAAAAGTTTTTGAGGAACAGCGACTTGGTCTTCGACTTCATCATCGAAGAAGAAGTGCACCAGTTCGAGATCTATAACGAATACGCCGCCACCGCCTTCATCAATACGTGCAAGGTGAGCCTGGGCGAGTTGGTACACCTCACCGACCATGCCTTGGAAAGCACGATCTTCGGCTTTAACGGCCTGCCCACATTTCTTTCGCGCGAGGTCATGGAAGTGAGCCTGTGGAAACCCGAAGACGAACCCCGCCTCCGGAGAATTTGCAGCGAGCTGAAAACGGATTTCCTGCTGGTCGACGATCGCGTCGGACTGGTCACGCCGCGCGTCGTGTGCATGATCATCAACGAGGCCTACTATACCGTGCAAGACGGCACCGCTACCCGCAAGGACATCGACCTGGCGATGAAGCTGGGGACAAACTATCCCTATGGACCCTTCGAGTGGTGCCAGCGCATTGGAGTGAAGCATGTGTACGAGCTCATCGAGGCGCTGTATGATGACACCAAGGACGAACGCTATAAGATCTGCCCGTTGTTGAAGAAAGAGTATTTGAAAAACTAGCGCTTGCCCCGGCGTATTAAGTTATTGTTAATCCAGGAGGGCCTGTGAATTTTAAAGGTATTTTTAGCGCACATTAAAGAAGTTGGAACCCGTCCCACACACCGAGTCGAACCTGAACGCGAATCACAACGCCTGGAGTAACGTCCGCATCGTGCTGGCCATTGCCGGGGCCTTCGTGTTGTTCTTGTTTGCCCTCGACCTGATGACGTCGTCGCTGCAACACATGGGAAAAAATGTGGCTGAGACCATCTTGCTGGCCACATCAAATCCGTTTACGGGATTGTTCATCGGGTTGCTCATCACCGCCATGTTGCAGAGCAGCTCCACGACCACCTCGCTGGTGGTGGCGCTGGTGGCCTCGGGGTCGATCACGCTGCAGAGCGCCATCCCCATCATCATGGGCGCCAACATCGGCACCACGATCACCAGCACCCTCGTGTCGCTGAGTTTTATAAACAAGAAAAAAGAATTTCGCCGCGCCGTTGCGGCCGGCACGTATCACGACTTCTTTAATATCCTCACCGCCACGGTGCTCTTCCCGCTGGAATATTATTATGGATTTCTGTCATCACTTTCGGCCTGGATCACCAGTTTCTTTTTCAGTCCCGTGGCCGCGCCGGTGCAAAACAAGATCTCGCATTTTTGGGTGGGCTTTAGTCCCGTCATTGACTTTTTGATCCGGGAGGTGCCGAGCCCATTTTTCCTGGCCTTCACGGCACTGGTCCTTTTGTTTTCATCCATCCTGATCTTTCGCAGGCTGATCTCCAATTTGCTCAAGGCAAAGTCGCCGGAGCAATTTGGCCGCTTCTTTTTTAAGAACCAGTTTAAATCTTTTTTATGGGGCTTGCTGACAACGGCGGCCATCCGCTCCAGCACGATCACCACATCGGTGGTGGTGCCCATCGTGGCCAAGAAGATCGCCAACCTCAAGCAAGCAGCGCCCTTCATCATGGGCGCCAACGTGGGCACTACCATCACCGCGTTTATCGCGGCCACGTTAAACGCCAACACGGCGCCGGCCATCAGCATCGCGATCGCGCACTTCCTTTTTAATTTTATCGGCGTGTTGTTGTTCTTCCCCGTGCCGGTGATGCGCCGGTTGCCGATGGCCCTGGCGGAGGGATTGGGAAAGCTTGCACTGAAATACCGGCTGGTCGGTTTCGTCTACATCCTGGTGACGTTCTTCTTTGTGCCCTTCACCCTGATTTATTTCAACCGCGACTCGATCAAGACCCTGGACCTGGACTATGCGGAGACCACTGCTACGGGTGAGACCGCTCCCTACCGTGTGGTGATCCGCACCAACGTGCGCACACAAACGGGTGAATGGACAAAATATAACAGCGATGAGCCAGGAGCCGAGCCCGCCTTTATTTATCCCATGACGGTGAAGAACAACACCTTGCTGGTGGGCAAACAAATGTTCCGTTTCAGCCGGCCAGGTTTCTGTTGGGATGGCGAAGACGAGAAGGGGAAGTTCAAAACCTGTATCGTGCAGATCCTCCCCAAAATGGAAGTAGCCGGGCAGTCGTTCGACTCGGTGTTTGTGGCACAGGTCAACTATGAGCACGCCATCGATTCCGTTGCCCACCGCTATTACATGAATGCCACCTATAAGATCCTGTTGCAGCACGAGATCCTGACCCCCGGAAAGGCCCCGCTCGTGGCTGAAAAGCTCACCCGGTTTGGGATGGAGTGATCTTCTCTTTATATTGCATGATCACATTTACAGAGCCGTGCTGAAAGATTCAATACTGAAATTTCTGAAACTGGATACCCTCATCGAACACCTCACCGGCTTCGTGGAGACCCGCATCGAGTTGATGAAACTGGAGATCAAGGAAGAGGTGGCCAAGGCCATGGCACGTGTGTTGATCCTGGGACTTTTGATGGCCGTGTTCACTTTGTTTATTATGCTGATAAGCATGGCCGTGGCCTTCAAGATCGGCGAATCCCTTGGTGCATCCGTAGGCTTTGCCATCGTGGCGGGCTTCTATTTGCTGGTGGGCGTTTTGCTTGTGTTGATGCGCGAGGGCATCCGCGAGACGCTGGAAAAACAGCTTGGCGAAATCATGAAGAAAAAGAAAAAGTAGCGCGTATGGAGTTGCTGGAATCGAACGACCCGAAATTGGAACTGTTAAAGAAGTCTGCCAAGCACCGGCAGGATCTGGAAGATGAAGTGCGGTTGATCTCTGCCAAGACGGAACGGATCATCACCAACGCCCTCATCATCGGTGGAACACTGGCGGCCGCCTACGTGCTGGTGCGTCAGTTCTCTGGCCCTTCCAAAAAACGTAAAAAAGTAAAATCACAAAAATTGAAAGTGGTGCAGGCTGCTCCCGCAGACGCTGTCGAGGTGGAAGAGGAAGAATCCTTTGCTCCCGGCATTGTGTCGCAGGTGGGGCAGGCCATCGCCAGCCAGGCCACCGTATTCCTGCTGGGCCTGGCCAAGGAAAAACTTTCGGAGTTTCTCCAGGGTCAATTCGAAAAGAAAGAAGAAGAAAAGCAATGAGCGTCCTTAAAACCCTGCGCGACCGGCATGCGCTGGGCAAAAAATCCATCGCCGTATTGGTCGACCCCGACAAGGCCGAAGACCCCGCACGGCTGATGCAACTCGTGAACCTGGCCAGCGAAAACTGCATCGACTTTTTCTTCGTAGGCGGAAGTCTGGTCACCACATCCAACCTGGCGGAGGTGGTGAAAGTGATCAAAGAAAATGTGACCATCCCCGTGGTGCTCTTCCCGGGTAACTCCATGCAAGTGGAGCCCACAGCCGATGCGTTGTTGTTTCTATCGCTCATCTCGGGCCGCAACCCCGAGCTGTTGATCGGCCAGCATGTGGTGGCCGCCCCCATCATCCGCAATACGAAACTGGAAGTTATTCCCACGGGCTACATCCTCATCAACTCGGGTCGCATCACCTCGGTGGCCTACATCAGCAACACGATGCCGATCCCCGACGACAAATATTCACTGGCCGCTTGCACAGCGCTGGCCGGGGAGATGCTGGGGCTTCAATCCATTTATCTAGATGCCGGCAGTGGCGCGGAAAAAGAGATCAGCGCCAAAATGATCGCCACCGTGCGCAAGTCGGTGAGCGTACCCCTTATTGTGGGGGGTGGCATCAACACCAGTCAAAAAGCGTTCAACGCTTTGGAGGCCGGTGCCGACATGATCGTGATCGGCAATGCGCTGGAAAAAAACCCCAATCTGCTGATCGAGATCTCCGATAAGGTGTATGAATGGAACGAAAGTATAGAAGCGGGTAAATAGACCGGCTGACTTGTGTAAAAAAAAGAGGCTTCCGCTGTGGAAGCCTCTTTTTTTTGATATCCGATCAGAACAATTTTTCTTCCGGGGGTTTGATGTTGCTCAACCGGAGATAGACGGTGGTTTGTCCGCGATGGTGGGTTTGGTGTTCGAAGGTCTTGGCCAACGCCACCTGGCGCGTCATGTCCATGTTGAAGACTTTCACCATTTCGCCACCCGTGGCGTCGTTCATGCCTTTGGCGATGCCGATCACGTAGTCATAGCTGTCCATCACCGCGGTGGTCAGTTCGGCTTTGGTTTTGTATTTGTCGGATTGTTCCATCGAGCCAAAGGCGACGGGACTTTGTTTGCCGGCGGCGGCAGAGGACAGGCCATAGTTAGCTTCCGCGAGGTGAAGCATTTGTTGCCGGAAGCTGCGCATCTCGCCGGTGGGTTTGAAGTTGATGGAAGCGTCGGTGGAAGCATCCAGGTAAGATTTTGTATAGGCCTTGGCACGTTCCCAGTCCGCTACATTTTGCGTCATCTGTTCCAGGGCGACGCGCTTGTTTTCGGCGCGATTAAAGGATACCAGCACACTGGCCATCACCACAAGGGCAACGACGGTGAGTACAATTTTGGTGGTTTTCATAACATTGGGGTTTTTGGGTAGGATGATAAAGGTAAGCTTTCGGTGAAGATTACAGAAGCCCTTTATCATAATGTTCTTGGTTAACAGACCTGCGCGGGCGTACTTTGGATGAATAGTATTTGACCTATGAAGAATCTTGCAGTATGTTTATCCCTGATCGCCGTGATCATTTACGGATGTTCTCCCGCTGAAAAGCCGACCGAAGTTATGACCATACAAGACCCGCACACTTTTTCTGTTCCCGGCACCGCCACCGTGACGCATCTGAAATGGAAAGCCACTGTCGATTTCGACACCAAGACCATCAAAGCCACCGCCAGCTGGCAGATCAAAACCCAACCCGACGCCGACGTCATCATCTTCGACACCAAGGATCTGACCATCGATAGCGTGACCTTTGACGACGGCAAGCCAGCCGACTTCAAATTAGGCAACCCTGACAGTTTGTTAGGGAAGCCGCTGGCCGTTCTCCTTCGGCCCGGTGTGAAGACGGTGAACATCACCTATCAAACCGCACCCGGAGCAGAAGCGTTGCAGTGGCTTTCGCCGGCACAGACCGCGGGCAAACACGAGCCTTTTTTGTTCACACAGTCGGAAGCGATCCTGGCCAGGAGCTGGGTGCCGTGTCAGGATTCGCCCAGTGTCCGGTTCACCTACGAGGCCGACGTCACCGTGCCCAAACAACTTTTGGCGCTCATGAGCGCTTCCAATCCACAACAAAAGAATGCGAGCGGCACCTACCATTTTGAAATGAAACAACCCATACCGTCCTACCTGTTGGCGTTGGCAGTGGGGGATATAGCCTTCAAACCGGTCAGCGCCCGCAGTGGTGTTTATGCTGAACCCTCGGTGGTAGACACCGCCACGTGGGAACTGGTAGATATGGAGAAAATGATTGCAGGGGCAGAAGAGTTGTACGGCGCTTATCCGTGGGAACGCTACGATGTGATCGTTCTGCCACCCAGCTTCCCGTTTGGTGGAATGGAAAATCCGCGACTCACGTTTGCAACGCCCACCATACTGGCCGGCGATCGTTCGCTCACTTCACTCATCGCGCACGAGCTCGCCCACAGCTGGTCGGGCAACCTGGTGACCAACGCCACCTGGAACGACTTCTGGCTCAACGAAGGCTTCACCGTCTATTTCGAACACCGGATCATGGAGAAGCTGTATGGCAAGGACTACTCCGAAATGCTGGCCATGTTGTCGCTTCAGGAATTGAAGGAGACCATCGCTGCATTGAAAGCCGACAACCTGTATGGCGACACCAAACTGAAACTGGACCTCGAGGGGCGCAATCCCGACGACGGCATGACCGACATCGCGTATAATAAAGGCTATTTCTTTTTGAGGTCGATCGAAGAACAATATGGCCGCGACAAGTTCGACGCCTTCCTGAAAGATTACTTCACGGCGAATGCCTTTCACGGCGTGAACACCGATGGCTTTATACGCTATATCAAAACCTATTATAAAGACAAATTCTCGATCGCGTTAGACGACGCAAACTTCACCGCCTGGATCTTTACCGAAGGCTTGCCTCAAAATTGCCCCGTGCCCGTGTCGGACCGCTTCGCGAAAGTGGACGCCTTCCTGGCCCAATGGAAAGCCACCGGAAAAACCGATGACGCAGTGGCCAAGGCCTGGAGTACGCACGAGTGGCTTCACTTTATCAAAAATCTACCCGACAAGTTGTCACCGGCACAATTGAAGGCGCTCGATACGTTTGGTCACTTCACGGCCTCGGGCAATTCTGAAATTGTTACTGCCTGGCTGGTCAAGACCATACGCTTCGGCTACACGCCTGCGGAGACAAAACTGGAGGACTTCCTGGTCCACAATGGCCGTCGTAAATTCCTGAGCCCGCTGTACAACGAGTTGGTGAAGACGCCGGAAGGCAAGAAAAAAGCGCAAGCCATCTATCGGAAGGCGCGTCCGAACTATCACTTCGTGGCGACCAACACATTCGACAAATTGCTGAAGTAACCTAATGTCCCTGCATACGTCCTTCAAACCTTAACCGCTTCCACTATGTCTATCATCAAGAAATTCAAATCGACCCTGGGCCTTTTGCAGACGCTCGACCTGGATAAGATCGGGAAACTCTCGCAAAAAGTAGACCTCAACAAAATGGTGGGGTTGGTGAGCAGTATGAAAGAAGAAGATCTGCAGAAGCTGATCAAATTCATGGAGGGCGGAAAGAAGAAACACGAGTTCCCCGAAATTGATGGCGACTTCTACGATTTGCACGATCTCTTGAAGCCAGATGAACAGGCCATCGTCATGCAGGTGCGTGAGTTTATGCAGAAAGAAATCCGGCCGATCGTGAATTCGTATTGGCTGAAAGATGAATTCCCACACCAGATCATCCCGGAATTGGCCAAGCTCAACATTTGTGGGCTCACCTATCAAGGCTATGGTTGCCCCGGAAAGTCGTCGTTGCTGGAAGGCTTCCTGGCCATGGAGATGGCGCGGGTGGATTGCTCGGTGTCCACTTTCTTTGGTGTGCAGAGCGGGTTGGCGATGGGTTCCATATACTATTGTGGATCGGAAGAGCAGAAACAAAAATGGTTGCCCCCCATGCAACGCATGGAGCTTATCGGCGCGTTTGGCCTCACGGAACCCGAAGTGGGCAGTGGTGCGGCCGGCGGACTTACGTGCACCTGTAAACGCAATGGCGATAAGTGGATCATCAACGGACAAAAAAAATGGATCGGCAACGCCACGTTTGCCGACGTCATCATCATCTGGGCACGCGACCTGGACGATGGCAATGTGAAAGGCTTCATCGTAGAAAAAGACTCACCGGGTTTTAAAGCCGAAAAGATCAAAGGGAAGATGGCATTGCGGATCGTGCAAAATGCACTGATCACATTGACCAACTGCGAGGTGCCCGAATACAACCGCCTGCAGGAGGCGAATGGCTTTAAGGATACGGCCAAAGTGTTGCGCATGACCCGCGCCGGCGTGGCGTGGCAAGCCGTGGGTTGTGGTCGCGGGGCCTATGAAAGCGCGCTGCGCTATACGAACGAGCGCAAACAATTTGGCCGGACCATCAGCAGCTTCCAGATGGTGCAGGATCTTTTGGTGATGATGCTGAGCAACCTCACGGCCATGCAAACCATGGTGTGCCGCCTCTCTCAGTTGCAGGACAGCGGCCGGCTCACCGACGAGCATGCGTCGCTCGCAAAAGTATTTTGCACCTTGCGCACCCGCGACATTGTGAGCCACGCCCGCGAACTGTTTGGGGGCAACGGTATTCTGATTGAAAATGACATCGCCCGTTTTGTGGCCGATGCGGAGGCGATCTATTCTTACGAAGGAACAAAAGAGATCAACACCCTCATCGTTGGCCGGGCCATTACAGGACAGAGCGCTTTTGTATAAAATTTAAATGGACGTTATGCATCACGGGGCTGTGAACACGCACGGCTCCGGCTCCAAAAAATTATCACACATGAATAAACTGTTTACGGCAGCGCTTCTCCTGGTGGCCTGCTTGCCACTGTCGGCACAAAAAAAATCCGTTGCCCAACCCAAGAAAGCACTCACGGCCGAGGCCTTTGCGATCTGGAAGGAGATCCCCTACAAAGCCATCAGCCCCGATGGCGGTGTGGTGGCGTTCACCATAAATCCGCAGGACGGCGACGGCAAGGTGGTGTTCTATCATCTGAAAACCAATGCGCAGGACTCTGTTCGCCGCGCTGCCGAAATAAACCTGACGGCCGACAGTAGATATGCCGTATTCAAGATCAAGCCGCCGCTTCAACAAGTAAAAGAATTGCGTCGTCAGAAAAAGAAAAAGGAAGACCTGCCGAAAGACTCGTTGGGTGTTTATTCGTTTGCTTCCCGGAAGACGGAGAAGATCGCGGAAGTGAGGTCCTATAAAATTCCGGAGAAGGTGGGGGGATGGATCGCCTACCAGCTCGAACCCAAAAAAGATGTAAAGCCCAAACCCGAAGACAAAAAGCCGGACGAAAAACCAAAGACCCTGCCCGACACCCTTAAAAAGAAAGAAGTAAAACCCAAACCTGTCAAAAAGAACAACGACACCAACGGCTACACGCTGAAGCTCAAACGGCTTGCCGATGGCAAGGAATTTTCATTTGGCTTTGTAAAAGAGTATGCGCTCGCCAAATATGGCCAGGGCCTGCTCCTGACCACCACCGGCAACGACAGCAGCATGAAGGCGGGGGTTTATTGGTTCGATTTAAAAGAAGAGAAGCTGACCGCATTGCTGGAAGGAAAGAGCAAACAGAAATTCAAAAACCTTTCGATAAACGAAGACGGAACACAAGTTGCCTTTGTCGTCGACCTGGACACGACGAAGGCGCCGCTGCGCTATCCGAAACTTTACTCCTGGAAAACCGGCGAACCCAAAGCCGGCATTCTGGCCGACGAGACATCGGCATCGCTTCCCGCCAAATGGATCGTAAGCGAACACAGCACTCCCTATTTTTCAAAAGACGGAACAAAACTTTATCTCGGCGTGAACCCCCAACCGGTAGTGCAAGACACCACCTTGCTCCCGGAGGAAATTGTGAGCGTCGAGATCTGGAGCGCCCGCGACAGTGTGTTGTATACGCAACAAAATAAACAACTCGAGGCCACGCGCAAACAAGCCTTCGCGGCGGTGGTGCACCTTCAAGATAAAAAGCTGGTCGTGCTGGCCAACAAAGACATCCCCACCATAGCGGTAGCCGATGAAGGCAACGCCAACATCGTCCTGGCCACATCCGACATCAACTATCGGTGGTCCGATTTTTATGATCCCTCCGGGTTCAGCGATGCTTATGTGTTGAACCTTAGTAACGGCGCGCGTCAACCTGTAATCTCAAAAGTCAAGGGGAATCCAAATCTTTCCGCGAAAGCGAAATATGTTTATTGGTTTAACCTCGAGGATACAACGTGGTATAGTTATTCTGTCGCCACGCAAAAGACAGTGGCCCTCACGAAATCGCTGAAGACCTCTTTTGCCGACGAAGAAAACGACACGCCCGACTATTCTCCGGCTTACGGCATTCTCGGTTGGACCGCCAACGATGCCGCGCTGCTGGTGTACGACCGCTATGACATTTGGTCGCTTGACCCCGAAAATAAGATCGCCCCCGTCAATATCACTAAGCTCGGACGGCAACAAAAGCTGGTCTTCCGCTACATTCGCCTGGATCCGGAAGAGCGCTTCATCGACCCGGCGAAGGAACTGCTGTTGTCGGCTTTCAACGAGGACACAAAGCAATCCGGCTACTACAAGCTTTCGCTGAAAGACAACAAGCTCACCAAATTGTTGATGAGCGACCATCGCTACGCCGTTACCACAAAAGCTAAGAACGCAGACAAGCTCATTTTTACGCGCGAAAATTTTCGCGAATTCCCCGACGTTTGGACTTCGGATGTGAACCTTACGGCATCGTCGACCAAAAAACTGTCGGATGCCAACCCCCAGATGAAACAATACAAGTGGGGCACGGTGGAGATCGTGGACTGGGTTTCGCTGGACAACGTTCCGCTGAAAGGGCTCCTGTACAAGCCTGACAATTTCGACGCGTCGAAGAAATATCCCATGATCGTGTACTACTACGAAAAAAACAGCGACGGCATCCATACCTATGTGGCACCGGAGCCGCTGCGCTCGTCGGTGAACCGGTCGATGTATGTGAGCAACGACTACATCATTTTCGTCCCCGACATTGTTTACCGCATTGGCTATCCCGGCCAGAGCGCGTACAACTGCATTATGCCTGGCGTCACAAAATTGCTTTCGCTGGGTTTTGTGGATGAAAAAAATGTGGGCCTGCAAGGTCACAGCTGGGGTGGCTATCAAACGGCCTATCTCGTCACGCGCACCAACTTCTTCAAAGCCGCCGAGGCCGGAGCCGTGGTGTCGAACATGGTGAGTGCGTATGGCGGCATCCGTTGGGAGACGGGCTTGAGCCGGATGTTTCAGTATGAACATTCACAAAGCCGCTTGGGCGCCACTCTATGGGAGAAGCCGCTGCTCTACGTGGAAAACTCACCCATCTTTTTTGCCGACAAGATCGAAACACCCCTGTTGCTGCTGCACAACGACGCCGACGGCCACGTGCCCTGGTACCAGGGAATTGAAATGTACATGGCCCTGCGCCGTCTCAACAAGCCGGCCTGGATGCTCAACTACAACGGCGAACCCCACTGGCCCGTGAAACGCGAAAACCGCATCGACTTCCAGATCCGGATGGGCCAGTTCTTCGATCACTACCTGAAAGGCGCACCCATGCCCGAGTGGATGCGCAAAGGAATACCCGCCGTGGAAAAAGGTATCAACAAGGGTTACTCGACAAAATAATTGTTAATGAGTTGTTAAGCGCGTGTGCGCGTGGTGCCGGGCATTTCACCTCAGCATACACTTTCGGCGGTTCAGTTGTCGGAATGGACGGGTCATTGAAAATTTGTGGGTGGGCTCCAACCTTTCCACTACTTTTCGTGTCTAGAAATTATGACCCTCGTGCACATGTTTACAAAACGCAGAATTTTATTGATCCTTGGGATTGTTGTAGCCATCATGGTTGGGCTTTACACCGGCCTTTTTGGAATGACCATGCCTTAAAAATGGGATACGCGCCCGCTTCATTAAGCTGGCAAATCGTCTTTGCCAATCCCTGAAATCCTTTATATATGAAATAAGAAAGCCGGCCTTGTAGCCGGCTTTCGTGTTTTTTAATAGCGCCAACTCTTTGTGTCGGCGCCTTTGGGTGCGCTTTCCTGGATGCGCTTCAATATTTTTGGCAGGTACATGGTGTTGTAGCGAAGGCGTGAAACGTAGTTGGGATTTTCGTGGTCGCCGTTCCAGCAATGTTCGGCGCGGTCGCCATAGTCCACCTCGCCGTTGTAGAAAGGGTTGTTGGTCTTCTTGAGGAAATCCTCCATGAGGTAGACAGCGTTGTTGAGATAATAGTTGTCCATATCACCACAGTAGATATGGATCTTTCCTTTCAGTTTGGGACCCAGCGTAGCCCAATCGCGTTGCAGAATATAGCGAAGATCGTAGTGCTCTTTCCAGTAAGCTGCCACCTCCGGATCGATCTCGCCGGTCAATTTGTCGAAGATGCGTTTCGGATAGCCGTCTTCTCCCTGAGGTGAATACACCGCCTCCCAAATGTCCCACTGCTGCCCGGACCGCGACTTGGTGCCGAGGGCCAGCTCCAGGTGGTTGCTTTCTTCCATGGTCGATTGGATCTGGCCGAGGTAGTTCCGGTGAGAGGGTTTTGGCAATTTCTTGAAGGGCGCGTCATACCAATAGGCGTTCTTGTCTTTGTAGATGTTCACCAGGCAGTAGGCACGGAAGTCGATGGGGTCGGGGCACGCCGCAAAGCAGCCGTTGAAATCGTCGGGGTAGAACATTTGCACGGCCAGCGCTTCCCAGCCGCCAGTAGACCCCCCGTAGGTGAAACGCGCCCACCCCTGGCCAATGCCACGGAATTGTTTTTCGATCTCCGGCACAAGCTCTTTCATGATGGCATCGCCATAGGGCCCCAGGTTGGCAGAGTTCACGGCATAGGAGTCGTCGTAGTATGGATTGGCATGTTGGATCTCTACAATAAGGAAGCGGGGAAAATTTTTGCTTTTCCATTGTTGGTGGAAGTTGTAGGCTTCCTGTTGCTGGAATTTGTTATAACCATAAATGCCGAAACGGGCGACATAGTCGGTGGTGTCCATCTTCGGATCGGGCGGGGTCTCGCTGAAGCCCCCGAAGTCGGCGGGAAAATGGCCGTGATAGATCATGAGCGGGTAGTGCGCGTTGGGGTGCTCGTCAAAGCCTTCGGGAAGGAGCACGTTGGCGCCGAGATACATGGGCTTGCCCCAGAACTCCGTCAACAACTTGCTTTGGATTTTGATGTGCTTGATATAGCGCGTGTCCTTTGGTGGTTCGATGGGCGCGATCTTTTGATCCATCACCAGCTTCACCGTTTGTGGTTTGGCGGGATCGATGTTGACTTCAATGGGCTTGCTATAAAAATTTCCCGGTTTGCTTTGCCATTGCTGGCCTTCACCCTGGTCGGGGGGAAGCTTCACGGTGTGGCCCGTTTTCAGATGAAAGGTTTCGTAGCGGTTGATGAGCGCCTGTGCGAAATATTTTCCTCCGGGAACGTCGGCCAGACTACGCTTGGGGAATCCGAAGGCCGATGCATCGATCGTGATCTCGTCGCCGGGCTTCATGCCTTCCACGTCCACGCCAAAAATGAGTTGGGCGTTCAGGCCGTCGCCAATTTGCGTGCGGGGCTCCGAGGCGTTGTTGTTGGCCAGCATCAGCAGTAGCCGGCCGTCCTGGGCCTGGTCGCTCATTTCTTTGGTGAAGGAGATCGTAAATTTTGGAACAGAAGCGCCCGGGGGCGAGGAGCATTGTTGGGTGGCGAGGACCACCGCGAACAACAGAATAAGTTTTGCACGCATGACAGCTCAGGTTAGGTATGGAAAATAGACCATGGGCGCGACAATTCCAATGCATGTTCCACGGGTGGGGAAGTGGCCGGCATCCGGCAACGATTACTGATGATTTGTTAACAAAAAGTACTTCGAATTGCCTGGGGAAATTCCTTTCTTCGTGCCTTACTTAGCGATTGCGTGATGAAGCATGTTCTTTTTGTGTTGATGATCCTGGTGATCTCCTGCCACAGCCGCACCCCCACTCAAAATGCTACCTACGCTTTTATGCCACCCAAGCGCCTGGCCGAACTCACCCACGAGAAACTGAGCGAGCTGTCGGGCCTCGTGGCCAGCCGCAAACATCCCGGCTTGTTGTGGACCCACAACGACAGCGGCAATGGAGCGGAGATCTTTCTGGTCGATACAACCCTTCACCTGAAGCTCACCTGCATACTGCCCGCCTACAACCGCGACTGGGAAGACATCGCCGTAGGCCCCGGACCCGACCCGACAAAGTCGTATGTCTATGTGGGCGACATTGGCGACAACGACGCTATCTATCCCCTCAAATACATCTACCGTTTTGAAGAGCCCGATCTGAATCCAAAAAAAATCGCCCGGATCACGGCGCTCGACACCATCACGTTCCGCCTGGCCGATGGGCAGAAAGATTCCGAAGCGTTGATGATCGATCCGAAGAGCAAGAGTCTTTATGTCGTGTCTAAGCGCGAGAAACCGGTGTATGTGTACGAGCTACCCTTCCCGCAGTCGACCACGGATACGCTAGTTGCGCAGCGAAAAATCTCCCTGCCGATCACACAGATCGTATCCGCCAGCATCTCCTCTAAAGGAGACGAGATCCTGATGAAGAACTACGAACACATCTACTACTGGAAAGCAAAACAAGACGAGTCAATTGAGAAGGCCCTGGCCAGAGTTCCTAACGAAGTCGACTACGATCCGGAGCCTCAGGGCGAGGCCATCACTTGGTCGGCTAACGGTTCTGGATTCTATACGATCAGCGAGCGCACGCTGGGTAAAAAAGTGTATCTGTATTTTTATAAGCGAAAATAAATGCAGAACCGCCCGCTTTCGCTAAAGCTTCAGCGGGCGAAGCTTTAGCGAAGCGGTTAAATTTTCTTTCCCCTCCACTTACCCGACTTCATATAGAAGAACGACATACTAAACAAACACGCCCAATACACCCACTCCGAAGCCCATCCATACGTAATCGGTAAATTCAAATACTCCAGCACTACAAAAATGTAGATACAGTAAACGATGATGGTAATAAACTCAATCGAAAGATTGATCACCGTATTTCCTGTTCCCGTCACCGCATTTAGCCATACCGTGGAAAAGCCCATCATGATCACCGCGACCGAAACCACACGCACCACCGGCAAGGCGTGTTGCACAAAGACATCACCCTGGTTGTAAAACGACAGGAACCACTCGGGAAACAGGTTCAGTAAAAGGCTAATCACCACCGCAAAGCAAGTGCTGATGCCCATGATGCGCCGGATCAATCCCAACACCTCATCCTGCCGCCCCTGACCGATAATGTTGCTCACCATCGTGTTGGTGGTAGAAGCAAACGCCCACGCAAAAGTGCCCGACAATCCGAAGATGTTCCGCATGGTGTTGGAAATGGCCAGCGCCTCGGGACCATGGTGTTCGATGAGTACATAAAAGAACTCCCAGCTGATAATGCTGATGGCATATTGCAGAATGAGCGGCGAGGATTGCACCAGGATCAATTTGATGACCTTCATATCGAACGCCGTCTGCGCGCTAAAGGCAAATGCCCGGTGAATGCCCCTGAAATGAATGACCGCATAGATCACCAGCAGCCCCGTGCCCTCGGCAATGATGGAAGCATAGGCCGCGCCATTAAAACCCAGCCTCGGCAACCCGAAATGGCCATAGATGAAACCATAGTCCAGGAAGATGTTGGTGACCGTCTCTGCCAACGTTCCCCATACGAGTAGCCGCGTTTGGTTGGTGCCCACCAACAAGGCGTTGCGCATCACGTAGAGATAAAGCAAGGGCAACCCCCAGATACGCTTCAGCAGGAAATCAATCGACATCGACGAGATGTCGGCGTCGTGAATCACCGCGGTGAGAATGAGCGGGGCAAACAAATAGGTGATCGCGATGCCCGCGGCGGCAAAGAACAACGCCAGCCACACGCCGTGAAAGAACAAGCGTCCGATCTCTTCCGGCAGATTTTGTCCGGCACGGCGCGCGATGAGCGCTTGCAGGCCGTTGTTGAGCCCGTTGCCGATCACGGCAAAGATGAGATAGAACACCCCGGTGATGCCGGCGGCCGCCAATTCTTTTTCGCCCAGGCCGCTGAGGAAAATGTTGTTGGTGATGAAGTTGATCTGAGGCACAAAGATGGCCAGCGAGATGGGCAACGCCATCCCGAGAATTTGCCGGTAGCCGGTTTGTAGCTTCAGTTCCATGTGAAAGGGTGTGGTGAAGTGAGTGGTCTACCTCTTACGACAAAAGCCGCGCGAAGGTTAAGACTTTTTTTGAATCCGCTAAAGCGGATACGTGTCGCTTCTAGCTGGGGAGATACGGTTGCAACCGGGCATAGACCCAAGTGCCTGCCAGGGCAGAGACGAACGTAATGATCGTCACCAGGTACCCTGCGCCCACTTGCGCGTACAAAGGTCCCGGGCATGCCCCCGTAAACGCCCATCCAAAACCAAAGATCAGTCCGCCGGGGATGATGCCGCGGTGATACGGTTTCACGGGCGCGTCGATCAGCTGACCGTCGGCGCTGTGCAGCTGGAGCTTCCGGATGATCCACAGCGACAATGCCGCCACGGGCACGGCCGTCATGAAGATGCCATACATGTGAAAGCTCTGAAAATGAAACATCTCCTGGATCCGATACCACGAAATGGCTTCACCTTTTGTAAGGGCCAGCCCGAAGACAATCCCCACCAACGCATATTTCAAATTCTTCATAGCGCCAGGACGTAGGGTAAAACAAAATAGCTGAACAAGATGCCACCCAAAAAGAACGACATCGTTGCCAACAGCGACGACCACTGCAACGCCGCCAGTCCCATGATGCCATGGCCCGACGTGCAGCCCCGGGCGTAGCGCGTGCCAAAGCCAACCATGAAGCCGCCCACCACCATGAGGAGGAAACCTTTTACAGAAAGTAACGTGTGCCAGTTAAATAACTCCACCGGCATCAGGCCATCAAGATTTTCTATGCCTTGCCGATGCAACAGATCTACCGTGGCGGGCGCCAGATGGGTGGGCTCCGGGTTGGCAAACAGCGTTCCGCCAACGAAGCCACCGATCAAAATGCCGGCTACCAGGAAAAGATTCCAGCTGTCTTTCTTCCAGTCGTAGTGCAGGAAGGGGATCTTGGCCGGGTAGCAAGCCGCACAGATCTGCCGAAGCGTCGAGGAAACGCCCAGCTTTTTGTTGCCCATGAGCAGGAGCGCGGGAACGGAGAGCCCGATGATGGGGCCGGCGACATACCAGGGCCAGGGTCTATAGAGGAAATCCATGCGGTTTGAATTTAAATCCGGGAGAAAGTTACGATAGCAAGTTAAAGTATTTTAATTTTCATGCCCTCTCGCCGACGCATGAAACGAAGGCGGGATGTCATCGACAGATATGTAACGCAGAAGAGGAAATGAAAAATTCAAAGATCGCCATCATCGGAGGTGGAAATTTAGGAGCCGCCATTGCTGAGGGGCTCATCAAAAGCAAGTTTGTGGCTGCTGGGAACATTACCGTGACCCGCCGCAATATCGAAGCGCTGCAACCCTTGAAGACGCTGGGCGTGAACATCACCAACGACAATGCTGCGGCCATCCGCGACAGCGATGTGATCATCGTGGCCCTCAAGCCCTACAACGTTCGCGAAGTGCTGGGCGGGCTGAAAGAAAATTTCAAACCGTCGAAACACATCGTCATCAGCGTGGTCACGGGCGTGCTCATCAAAGACCTGGCCGAGATCATCGACAACGGCGTGCCCCTGTTCCGGGCCATGCCCAACACGGCCATTGCCATACAAGAATCCGTGACCTGTCTCTGCCAACAGGGCGCATCGGAAGAACAAGTGGAATATGTGACCGACCTGTTCAGCCAGTTGGGTGTCTCCATCAGCATCGACGAGAAATTGATGGATGCGGCCACCGTGCTGGGTGCCTGCGGCATAGCCTATGCCTTGCGATTTATCCGCGCCTCCACACAGGGCGGTATCCAAATCGGGTTCGACGCGAAGACCGCCAACCTGATTGCAGCGCAGACGGTGAAGGGCGCCGCCGAACTTTTGCTAAAACTCAACAGACATCCGGAAGAAGAGATCGATAAAGTGACCACACCCAAAGGCTGTACCATTGCGGGGCTGAATGAAATGGAGCACCAGGGTTTCAGTTCCTCGCTCATCAAGGGCATCGTCGTCTCCTACGATAAGATCGGGAAGTAGAGGCTTGTATAACTCCACTTCACCATGAACGTGCAGGGCACTTTGGTGTATTATTGACAGACATGAATTTTCTTCGTGAATATTTTATCGGGGACTATCTCCGATCCGAGCCGGACGTGCTGAAACAGGCCAGCATCCGGCTGGTGTTCAACATTGTCTTGCTTTCCGTGCTTTGCATGGTGCTTGTCTTTTTTGTCTACCTGGCGGAGGGCTTTCACTACCAGCTCATCAAAACCATCGTGCTGATCGTGCTGTTCTCGTCGGCGTTGTTTTATATCCGCGCCGTCCGGTCCATCACCGTCATCAGCCACATCCTGGTGCTCGTCTCGTGGGCCAACGACGTCATCAACATTTACCTGTTCGATGACTTCACATTTTTTATTGCGATGATCGCCATCTGCAATATCATTTTTGCTTTTCATACGCTGGGGAGCAAAGCGGGCATCTTTTATTCGGCATTGCATTTCATCCCCATCTTTATCCACCAGTTCGGAAAATACAGGGGATATCAAATGGGGTCGCGCACACCCCAACAGTTGGTCTTCCTGGAAGTGATGGTCACGTTGTTCATCGTCACCTTTATCATCTGCTACATGGTGTATCACTATCACCGGGCATTCGAAGTGGCCAAGAGCAGTATCCGCCGCTCGGTGGAGGATCTGCAAAAGGCCAAAGAGCTGGCGGAGGAGATGAACCGTTTGAAAACGAATTTCCTTTCCAACATGTCGCACGAGATCCGCACGCCCATCAACGGCATCCTCGGCATCAGCCAGGTGATTGAAATGGAGACGGAGAATGAAGAGATCCGGCATTATGTGCAGTTGCAACAACAAAGTGGTCGCCGCTTGTTGAACACCATCACCAGCATCCTGGAGCTTTCGCGCATCGAAGCGGAAAGAAGACAACTTACCCTGAACGTGATCGACGTGAACAAACTCGTGCGCGACTGCATGAACTCGCTGGAGTCGATGGCGAAGAACAAGGGTCTGCAATTTACGTTCTATCCTTACCATGAATTGTTGCAATGCCTTTCCGACGAGACCATGTTGTACCAGGTGGTGAACAACGTGGTGGGGAACGCCATCAAGTTCACAAGCAAAGGGAAGGTTCAGGTCTACACAGAACGCATCAAAACCAAGATCCACATCCGCGTGAGCGATACGGGCATAGGGATCTCGGAGGAATTTTTGCCGCGGATCTTCAACTCGTTCGAACAGGAAAGTTCTGGCCGCAGCCGTCATTTTGAAGGGTCGGGTCTGGGTCTTTCCATCTCACGCAAGTACATCGAACTGCTGGGGGGCGAGATCCTCGTGCAATCGGTAAAGGACCAGGGCAGCCAGTTCGAAATCGTTTTACCATCCTATAAAAAATCATGAAAAAAAAGGTCCTGTATGTCGAGGATGACGCCATCAATGCCCTGGTGATGAAAAAATTGCTCGGCACGCACTACGATGTAAGTCACACGCCCGACGGCGAGACCTGCCTGGCCCTGCTCGCCACCGAGCCGTTCGACATGATCCTGATGGACATCAACCTGGGCCATGGCCAAATGAACGGTGTGGAGATCCTCCATGCCATAAAAAACAACCCTACCACCGCCGGTATCACCGTCATCGCCGTCACCTCCTATGCCTTACCCGAAGACGAACAGCGATTCCTGCAGGAAGGGTTTAGCGACTACCTGGCCAAGCCCGTGGATCGGAAATTGTTGCTCGATACCCTTCATCAATATTTGGGATAGGCCCTCGTTTTCTCTCTCCACTTTTCCGTAATTTCAAAACTTTAAAAAGGTCCTTCCGGGTAAATTTTCCGGCGAAGTTTTCGTTTCCAGGAAGGCGCAAACACCACGGAAACTGTTATTACGTTCAATCCAAAAAATAGCCAGCCATGCTAACGTCCACACGACCGCCCCTTGCCGAGCGTATGCGCCCCAGGAAACTGGATGAGCTGGTGGGACAGGAACATCTTACGGGCCCTACGGGCGTGATCCGCAGGGCCATTCAAACCGGCAGCATCCCCTCCATGATCCTTTGGGGACCTCCAGGAGTGGGCAAGACCACCATCGCCAATATTATTGCCAACGAGGTGAAAAAACCTTTCCACACCCTCAGCGCCATCAATTCGGGTGTAAAAGATATCCGGGAGGTCATCGACAAAGCCAAGCTGTCGCCGCGTTCTATTTTATTTATCGATGAAATTCACCGCTTCAATAAAAGCCAGCAGGACGCCTTGCTGGGGGCTGTTGAAAAAGGAACCATCACCCTGATTGGTGCAACCACCGAGAATCCGTCGTTTGAAGTGAACTCGGCGTTGCTTTCGCGATGCCAGGTCTATACCCTTCGGCCGTTAGGTGAAGACCAACTCATGGAGCTGGTGAACCAGGCCTTGCAACGCGACGATGAATTGAAGCAACGCAAAGTAGAAGTTCGCGAACACCAGGCCCTGCTGAATATTTCCGGTGGCGATGGCCGCAAACTCTTGAACCTGGTCGAATTGATCTGCGACTCTGTTTCCGGCGACGTGGTCATCACCGACGACCTGGTGATGGAGTTGGCCCAAAAACATATCGCCATCTACGACAAAAGCGGCGAGCAGCATTACGATATCATTTCAGCATTCATCAAATCCATCCGCGGCAGCGACCCGAATGCTGCGGTATATTATCTGGCGCGCATGGTGGAAGGTGGCGAAGACGTGAAGTTCATCGCGCGCCGCATGGTGATCCTTGCCTCGGAAGACATCGGCAACGCCAACCCCACGGCCCTGGTGATGGCTACCAACACTTTCCAGGCGGTGAATGTGATTGGCTATCCTGAAGCGCGTATCATTCTGTCGCAATGCGCGGTCTATCTCGCCAGTTCACCCAAAAGCAACGCCAGCTATGAGGCGATAAACAAGGCGATGCAGGTCATTCAACAGACGGGCGACCTGCCCGTGCCGCTCGCCATACGCAACGCGCCCACCAAGCTGATGAAAAATATGGACTATGGGAAAGGCTATCAATATGCCCATAGCTACGATGGAAACTTCGTGTCCATGGAATTTTTGCCCGACGAACTGAAAGGCACAAAATTTTACGATCCCGGCAACAATGCGCGTGAAGAAGAACTAAGAAAGTATCTTCGCACACGCTGGAAAGAAAAATACGGCTACTAGTTCTTAAATTCAGACATGCACCAACAACGCGTCATATTCGAATCATCGCCCGCCTACATCCTCGTTTGCGTGATCCTCGCATTGGGTTTTGCATTCCTGTTGTATCGCACCGAGCACCCGTGGAGCAAAACATGGAACCGCCTGCTCTTTGCCGGCCGGGCCGTGCTTTCTTTTTTCCTCATGTTTTTGCTGTTGGGGCCGGTGGTGAAACAGATCAGCAATCTTTTTGAGAAACCGCTTTTCCTGGTGGTCTACGATAATTCGGTGTCGATCAAAGAGACCACCGATACCACCACATTGAAACAGTTGCAGGCCCGCGTGAAGGAAACCGAAACGTTATTGGTGGAGAAAGGCTATGAGACCCGGACCACAGACCTGGCTGGAAATGAAATTGAGAAGCCGGCCTATACCAGTCCCGTGTCGGATTTGGGTGGAGCGTTGAAGAAGATCGTGAACCGTTTCGAGGGCAGTCGCATTGGCGGTGTCATCCTGGTATCGGATGGGATCTACAATGCGGGGTTATCGCCTTTGTATGCTTCGTATAACTTCCCCGTGTACACCATCGGCGTAGGCGATACGCTGGAGCGAACCGACGTGCTCATCAAGAACATTGCCTACAACAAGATCGTCTACCAGGGAAATAAATTTCCGGTGCATGTCGAGGTGATGGTGAAGAACCTTCCCCCGCAAACCATCAAAGTGTCGCTGCTGCAAGGTGGCAAAGTGTTGGAAACGCAATCGAAAGCCTACAAATCGGAGAGCCTGTTGAGCTACGATTTCCAACCGCTGGCTAACGACCAGGGCATTCAAAAGCTGGACGTTCAGGTGGAACTGAAAGAAGGAGAAGTGAATGCAAGGAACAACCGGTCGTCAATTTTTGTGGAGGTAGTGGAGGGCAAGAAGAAGATCCTGGTCGTCGCCCCCTCGCCACACCCCGACATCAAAGCGTTGCGCGAGGTGATCGATAAAAATCCCAACTACGAATTTCTGCTGCACATTCCCGGCGTGGAAGAACAACCCGCCAGCGTTTTGCGCCCCGATCAAATTGACCTGGCCATCTTCCATCAGTCGCCCGATATGCGGGGCAAGACGCGCGACCTGTTTCAACAGTTCGCGGCCAGCCCCACGGCGCTGTTCCTCATCCTGGGCATTCAATCGGACTTGCAGCTCATCACCAAACAAAACATGCCCGTCAGATTCGAGGCACCTCCCCGCGACTATGATGAGGTGACCCCGGCCACCAATGCGGCCTTCTCTCATTTTCTTATTTCGGCCGAAACCAACACGATCATGTCCAACTATCCCCCCGTGTCGGTGCATTTTGGAAAAATCAGGATTCCGCCAACAGCTACTCCGTTGCTCTTTCAGAAAGTGGGAAGTGCGACCACCGAGAAGCCATTGCTTTTGGTGGACGTAGAAAACAGCCGCAAGATCGCTGTCATGCTGGGCGAGGGGCTGTGGCGCTGGAAGCTGAACGAGTTCGACCGCAGCGAAAACTCACAAGCCTTCGACGAGGTGTTCAGTAAGCTGATGCAATACCTCAGCACCTCCGACGACAAACGCAAATTCAGAAGCTACCCCATCCAACAGGAGTTCTCCGACACCGAATCGGTCGTCTTCGAAAGCCAGGTCTACAACGACATCTTTGAACCCATCTACGGCAACGCCATCGACATCGACCTCACCGACGAAGCGGGCAAACGAACCAAATACGCCTACACCACCAGCCCCGGCAACATCCGCTACCAGATTGGCGGCCTCAAAGAAGGCGTTTACCGCTACACCTCCAAAACCGTCCTCGAAGGAAAAGCCGAGCAGGTCCGCGGCCAATTCGCCGTGGTGCAACGCCAGGCCGAACTCCAAAACCTCACTGCCGACTTCGACCTGCTGCGAAAACTCTCGGCAAGCTCGGGCGGCAAGTTCTATCAGGCATCAAAAATGGAATCGCTCAAATCCGAACTGAGCAAGACGGAAGCGAAGAGTATCATCCACTCGGAAGAATCGTATCACTCCCTCATCAACCTGAAATGGATCTTCTGGGTCTTGCTGATGATGGTGAGTCTGGAGTGGTTCGCGAGGAAATTCTTTGGGAGCTATTGAATATGTTCCACGCTAAAGGTCAGGGCTAAAGCCCTGGATTAGGAGAGACGTGTAACCCCGGCCTAAAGGCCGGGGTTATTCATTTGGACGAGTCGAATGGACGTGGACGTCCAGAAGGGCCAGAGAGCAATGATCTATGAAACTCCGGTCTTTAGTAGCTCGACCTTCGTGATCCGGACTTTTTATTGACTCGGATCTCCATCAACCTTTAGCAACTTGATCTTATCGACTCCGCCCTTTGTAGCCCCCGTCTTTAGCGACCTGATCTTATCAATCCCGGCCTTTGCAACCCCGTCTTTAAGTTGATCTTATCGACTTCCGGCTTTTGTACGCCCGTCTTTAGTAACTTGATTTTTTAGATGACTCTGATCTTTAGTAACCCCGGCCTTTAGGCCGGGGTTAACGGACACATGCTGAAAGGGCTTTAGCCCTGACCGAGGATACTGCGCACTTATCTCGGTGGTCCGCCACGAGAATGTAGTACACAAAAAAAGGCACTCTCACGAGTGCCTTTTCCTATTGGGAAGTGTGTGTATTCGATTACTCTTTTTTCTCCTTAGACGAAGCTTTCGCTTTTTTCACTTTGATGGTGAGCACGTCGCCCTTGCCATCGTAGTCGGCCAGGATGGTGCCGCCTTCTTCTACTTCGCCTTTCAGGATCTCTTCCGCTACCGGGTCTTCGAGATATTTCTGAATGGCTCTGTTCAAAGGACGAGCGCCGAATTGATGATCGTATCCTTTTTCGGCCAGGAAGTCTTTCGCTTTCTCGGTCAGCTCCACGTTGTAGCCGATCTGGATGATGCGATCGAACAGCTTCTTCAGCGTGAGGTCGATGATCTTGTGGATGTTCTCGCGTTGCAGCGAGTTGAACACGATGATGTCATCTAACCGGTTGAGGAACTCGGGGCTGAAGGCACGCTTCAAAGCATTTTGAATGGTGGTCTTCATGTGCTCCTCGTCGCTCTCGCGCTTGGCGGCGGTGGAGAAACCAATGCCCGATCCGAAATCTTTCAGGTCACGCACCCCGATGTTGGAGGTCATGATGATGATCGTATTGCGGAAGTCCACTCTGCGGCCTAAACCATCGGTAAGAATACCGTCGTCCAGCACTTGCAGCAGGATGTTGAACACATCCGGGTGAGCTTTTTCGATTTCGTCCAGCAACACTACGGAGTAGGGCTTGCGTCTCACCTTTTCGGTAAGCTGTCCGCCTTCTTCGTAACCCACGTAGCCGGGAGGGGCACCCACGAGACGCGATACGGAGAATTTCTCCATGTACTCGCTCATGTCGATGCGGATCAATGAATCTTCTTTGTCGAACAAGTAGGTGGCCAGCACCTTGGCCAATTCCGTTTTACCCACGCCGGTAGGTCCGAGGAAGATGAAGGAACCGATGGGTTTCTTCGGATCTTTCAAGCCTACGCGTGTGCGCTGGATGGCCTTGGTCAATTTCTTGATGGCTTCTTCCTGACCGATCACCCGGTTGTTCAGCTCATCGGCCATGCTGAGGAGCTTGTTGCTTTCTTTCTGGGCGATGCGGTTGGTGGGGATGCCCGTCATCATACCGATCACATCCGCAACATTTTCTTCGTTGACGGTGTATTTCTCGGTGCGGGTTTTTTCTTCCCACTTGATCTTCGCGTTGTCGAGTTGCTCGATGAGTTTCTTTTCGCGATCGCGGAGTTGAGCAGCCTCTTCGTACTTCTGGCTTTTCACTACGCGATTCTTTTCTTTCTTCACCTCTTCGATCGCCTCTTCAAACTTCACGATGTCGTCGGGCACGTGGATGTTGTTGATGTGTACGCGCGCTCCGGCTTCATCCAGCACGTCGATGGCTTTGTCGGGCAGATACCGGTCGCTGATGTAGCGGTCGGAAAGCTTCACGCAAGCTTCGATGGCTTCCTTGGTATAGATCACATGGTGGTGATCTTCGTATTTTTCCTTGATGTTGTCCAGGATCTGGATGGTCTCTTCCGGTGTGGTGGAATCGATCATCACCATCTGGAAACGACGGGCGAGGGCGCCGTCTTTCTCAATGTACTGTCTGTATTCGTCCAGCGTGGTGGCGCCAATGCATTGGATCTCGCCCCGGGCCAGTGCCGGTTTGAACATGTTGGAGGCGTCCAGCGAACCGGAAGCGCCACCGGCACCTACGATGGTGTGGAGCTCGTCGATGAACAGGATCACGTCGGGTGATTTTTCCAATTCGTTCATGACGGCCTTCATTCTTTCTTCGAATTGGCCGCGGTATTTCGTACCGGCAACCAGGGATGCCAGATCCAGGGTCACCACACGCTTGCCAAACAATACGCGGGAAACTTTTTTCTGGATGATGCGCAGGGCCAGGCCTTCTGCGATGGCAGTTTTACCTACACCGGGCTCGCCGATAAGGATGGGGTTGTTTTTCTTGCGGCGGGAGAGGATCTGCGCCACGCGCTCGATTTCCTTTTCCCGGCCCACGATGGGATCGAGTTTGTTGTCTTCGGCCAGGCGAGTCAGGTCGCGGCCAAAGTTGTCGAGTACCGGCGTTCTGGATTTTTCCGTTCCTTTTTTCTCTTTGCCGGGAGCGCCCGCGCCACCTGCTCCAAAGATTTTCGAGGAATCGTCATCCGGATCGTCAGTATCCTGGGAGGCCATAGGGCCTTCGTTTTGATATTCTAACATTTCTTTCACGGTCTCGTAGTTTACGTCAAACTTATTGAGAATTTGGGTGCCCAGGTTGTCCTGATCACGGAGTATGGAAAGGAGGAGATGTTCGGTGCCGATGAGTTGGGCCTTGAAGATCTTGGCTTCCAGGTAGGTGATCTTTAACACTTTTTCGGAAGCCTTCGTGAGCGGAATGTTCGCGAGGTTTTTGATCTGGTGTGTAGCCGTACCTTTGGAAATTTTTTCGATCTCGTTACGCAATTCATCCAGCGGCACACCCAGCTTTTTCAGCACCCCTACGGCCACGCCTTCGCCTTCCCGTACCATGCCCAAAACCAGATGCTCCGTCCCGATGTAATCATGCCCAAGGCGCAACGCTTCTTCCCGGCTCAGTGAGATAACTTCCTTGACCCGATTGGAAAATTTAGCTTCCATAGAGAAAGTTTAATGATGGTTAATGTAAATGTAAAGTATTTTGTGTGTTCAATGCTATTGAATCCTGAAGATTTAAATAGAAACGTCTGCCGCTTTTTATTTGTTCATTTTGCCGTTGTGGATAGTTGAACAATCGTTGCGGCTTTGGGCCCCTCACAAAAGATCAGGTCAACGAGACTCAGGTTCTCTGCAAACGCATTGCCAAATACTTGGTAATAACGTGCCGGATGGTAAAATCTGCTAAGATTCACCGCTTTCTTCGGGTTTATGACCGATCGCAGGTCTGAAATAGGTTGGTCGGGTGCAGGGTTGTACGACAAACTTGCCTCTACTGACACATCCCAGTTCAACCACTTGAGACACATTGACAGCAAATCGCGATTGAGGTCATAGAGAAACTCCTGTTTTCTGAACAAAATCTTCTCCAGGTCGTGACTATAATGTTCAAAAAAGGGCGCCTTGCCATAAGCCGACCGCAGGGTGCGCCAGTGGTTGTTGAGCCACTTCTGTGAATGGTCTATCCGCACCTCCGCGATGGGCACCTTGCCATGCTTGGCCGTGAGCGGCACAATGAGCGCCTCCCGTCCATGTACCGAATTGATGTAACACCGGTTGCGGTAGGTCTGCTTTTCGTAGTGCTCGTACTTTTCCAGGATGATTTTCTTCGCGGGCCGCAGGGCTGCAAAGTAGGCGATGGACGGAAGATACTGGGCTTCGATGAGGGTGGTCAAATGCGTCAGGTCTTTGTTGCAGCCAAAGTTAATGGCGGGGACTCATTTTCTGGGGAAAAGACATAGCCTGTGTATGAAAAACTTCAAAAATTGACACCGATTTTGAAATGGGCGGCTTTCCCCGTAATCTTGGTAAAGCTTGTTTTTCTGTATGTTAAGTCGATGGCGCCGTTCCCGTGGTATTTCCACCTGTTTAGCTCTTTGTGTCCTCACCATTTTGTATTCCTGTCGCCACGAGGAGGAAGAAGCCGTGACACCTCCGGTCGTAAATCCGCCACCGCCGCCTCCCACCGGTCTCCCTACCAATCCGTGCGCGCCTACGATTTCACTGGGTTATACCGACAAGGTCTCCTATGCACCCGACGAACAAGTGACAGCCTATCTTCAGTCCAGCAAAGTCGTGGAACTCTGCCGTCTGGATATCTATGATGTAAAAGGCGTCAAAGCCTTTTCGATTGCTTCGCCGCTCACCGTCCAGGAGATGAATGCAGATCATCCGTCCACCAATGGATTTGGTTTTAACCCCACGATAAAATTTCCGATCCCTGCCACGGTGAAAAGTGGCATGTACTTCATCGAAAATAAAATTCCCTTTATTGTCAGAACTCCCGAAGCGATAGACTTGCTCATTGTCTATCCCTCCAACACCGCCAACGCCTATGAGGAAAGCGGAGGCAAGAGTCTCTACTCCGCATCAGACCGCCCGCCGATGGTTTCCTTTCTGCGGCCCATCGCGCTGCAACCCTTTTCAACGGTCTGCCTAACATGGTTTAGCGACATGAAGAATGTGAAGATCGGCTATGCGGCCGATTCCGACCTGGATGTTTACGAACGCCTGTCGAACGCAAAGATCGTCGTGATCGTAGGTCACAACGAATACTGGACCCGCCCGGGACGTTTGAACTTCGACAAGTTTGTCGACAACGGAGGCCATGCACTCGTGTTGTCGGGCAACACCATGTGGTGGCAAGTGCGCTACTCCGCCGACAAGACAGGACTCATTTGTTATAAGCATCACGACAACGATCCCGAAACCGACGAGTTGTTAAAGACCATCGAATGGACGAACGCCTCGCTACAATATTCCATCCTCTCCAGCCTCGGCGCCGATTTTCCCCACGGCGGCTATGGTTTGAAAACCGACAACGGCTGGAACGGCTACAAGATCATCGCTCCCAATTCTCCTTTGTTGGAAGGCTTAAACCTGGCAAAGGGCGATATCATTTCCTGTCCCACCTCGGAGTATGACGGAGCACCGGTCACCGGTTTTGACGGCGATGGCTATCCGATCCTGGACAAGGCCGCACTCCAATTTGAAAAGGCCGAGATCGTGGGCTTCGACAAAGGCTTCCGGGTGAACGAGACCATTTCAACATTCATCGTGAGCCAGAAAACAAAGACGTCGGGGATCATTGTGAATACCAGCTCTACCGATTGGTGTTCGAGCGGCGGCATGGGTGGAAGCTCGGGCGACAAGATCAAAGGCATTACGCAAAACGCCATTAAAAAACTGCTGGCCGGCCAAACGGTTTTCTCGAACTAACGATCAGATGATCTTATCCACATCGCCCAGACCGCGGCGGATGATCGTGATTTCTTCATTCGTACAATCAATAACACTGGAGGGCACATTGCCGCCGGGGCCACCGTCGATCACGAGATCCACATCGTTTTTAAAATCTTCGTAAATCTCCTCCGGGTCAGTGGTGTATTCTTTAATAACATCGTCGTCTTTTATGGAGGAAGTGATGAGGGGGTTGCCCAGCAACTTCACGATGTCGAGTGGGATGTTGTGGGCGGGGATCCGAATGCCTACGGTGCGCTTGTTCACGTCCAGGATCTTGGGCACTTTACTGCTGGATTCCAAAATAAAAGTGTAGGGTCCGGGCAACGCTTTTTTCAATATCTTGAAAACCGGCGTGTCGATCTTGCGCACGTATTCCGAAATGTGGCTGAGGTCGTTGCAGATAAAAGAGAGATCGAGTTTTTGGGGTTTAATGTCCATGATCCGGCAAAGGCGCTCGATGGATTTGCGGTTCATCAGGTCGCAGCCGATGCCATAGATGGTGTCGGTGGGATAGATGACGATGCCCCCTTTCCGGAGCACGTCCACCACGTGGGCAACCTTTCGGCCTTCCGGATTTTGGGGATGTATTTTGAGTAATTCTGCTGCCATGTTTTCTGAAAGTTAAGTAAATCGGGAAAATTCAAACCGGGGAGGGCTTTTTGTGCGGATCCAAAACCTTTCCCCGGTGTTTTTACTATGGGTTAACTAGTAACCTTTCACTATTTTTGAGCCCTATTATCCAGTTATGAAGCCGAGCAAGCGCCTGATATTCTTTCTACTGTTTTCCATCTTAGGGATCTCCTTCACCTTCTACGGTTTCCAGATGGTGTATACGCCTAACATCCTGGTCGATAAAGAAAACCGCTTGCTTTTAGTGCCCGAAGGGGCCACGTTCAAGGACATCCAAAAAGAATTGCACGACGGTGACTTCGTGCAGGATCTTTTATCCTTCAGCTTCCTGGCGCGCATCATGGGCTACACCCACGACGTGAAGCCCGGTCGTTATGTGCTGGTGAAGAACATGACCAACCTGGAGGCGATCAGAGCTTTGCGGTCGGGCAAACAGGAACCGGTCAGGATAACATTCAACAATGTCCGATTGATTCCCGAGCTGGCCGAAAAAATCACGAAGAACCTTAACATGGACAAGGGTGAGTTCGAAGCGGCCCTCATCGCGTTTGCCATGAACAACAAATACGGCTTCAACAAGGACAACGTGTTGAGCATGTTCATCCCAAACACCTACGAGGTCTATTACAACATATCGCCCCAACGGCTGATCGAGCGCATGCATCAGGAATACGAAAAGTTCTGGAATGCCGAGCGAAAAGAAAAAGCGAAAGCCCTGGGCTACACCCCCATCGAGGTGTCCACCCTGGCTTCGATCGTGCAAGCCGAAAGCATTAAGGATGAGGAAGCTCCTATCATTGCCAGCCTTTACCTGAACAGGCTCAGCAAAGGCATCGCCCTGCAGGCAGACCCCACGTTGGTTTTTGCCGTGGGCGATTTCACACTGAAGCGCGTGCTGAACGGCCACAAGCAGATCGACTCGCCCTACAACACCTACAAGTATCCTGGCTTGCCTCCCGGCCCCATCAACATGCCCGAGATCAGCTCCATCGATGCGGTGCTGGACCACGCAGACACCAACTATTATTATATGTGTGCCCGCGAAGATTTTTCCGGGTTTCACAACTTCACCAACAGCTACGAGGAACACATGCGCAACGCCGCCCGCTACCAGCGCGCCCTCACCATCGAGCAGGAGAAAGGCGAGGCGCTGCGAAAACAACAACAGCGCTAAGCATGTATCAATCCGAGACCAAGATTCGCGTGCGGTATGGTGAGACCGACCAGATGGGATATGTGTATTATGGATTTTACGCGATGTACTATGAAGTGGCCCGCGTGGAAAGCCTTCGCCAACTGGGACTAACCTACCGCGAAATTGAAGCGATGGGCGTCATCATGCCCGTGCTGGAAAATAAATCGAAGTACCTGGCCCCCGGTCGCTACGACGAAGAACTGAGGATCGTGACCACGCTGCGCGAAAAACCCAGCGTGCGCATAAAATTTGAGTACGAAATTTTTAACGAGCAAAACAAACTCATCCACCAGGGCGAAACGCTGCTGGCGTTTGTCGACAAGCTGACCAACCGGCCTTGCCGGCCCCCGGCAGCGATGGAAAAAGTGTTGCAGCCATTCTTCGCATGAAATTCAAATACAAACGACTTTTACTCCAATGGAATCCCGGGTGGTTGCTTTTCACCTGGCTGAAGAAAGTGCGTTTCAAAAAACACGAGAATGTTTCGCTCTACAAGATCCTGAAGATCTTTCTAAAAAACCTGACCGACGACGAGATCCTGGACCGCGCCAACGGAGTGGCATTCAACTTTATCCTCGCCATTTTTCCAGCCATCATCTTCTTGTTCACGCTCATTCCCTATGTGACGGACTATTTCCCCGAGATCAACACCAACAGTATCATGGATTTTGTGGGCGAACAAATTCCGCCCAGTATGTTCGAGGTGATCTCGTCTACGGTGTTGGACATCGTGAGCAACCAACGGGGCGGCTTGTTGTCGCTGGGTTTTGTGTTTTCGCTATACCTTTCCACCAACGGCATGATGGCGCTCATGCGCGCATTCAATGCCTGCTACCGGACCATCGAAAACCGCGGCGGAATTAAAACACGTTTGATCGCTACGGCGCTCACCGTCAACATGGCCTTAGCACTTCTTTTGGCTGTGATCTTACTGATTGTTGGCCAATTTGTGCTGCAATATGTCATGGCAAACTTGCCCGAATACGATTGGCTCACCGGCTTCACCGTAACGCTTCTTCACGTTTCGCGTTTCGTGGCCGTCTTCATTGCTTTCTTCATGGCCATCTCTACCATCTATTATTTTGGTCCCGCCATTCACTACAACTGGCGTTTCTTTTCCATCGGATCGTTGCTGGCCACCTTGCTCAGCCTGGCCGTGTCGTATGGATTCTCCTTCTACGTCACAAACTTCAGCACCTACAACAAAGTCTATGGCTCCATCGGCGTGCTCATCGCCCTCATGGCCTGGATCCAACTCATCACGGTGGTGCTGCTGGTCGGCTACGAAGTGAACACCAGCATCCACGACGCCATCCGCAAAGAAGCCCTGTGGAACGCCCGCAAACTCCGCCTGAAAAAATCCTGAATTTCTCTGCGTCTCGTTTGCGCGCCGAAGGCTTCAGCGAAGTAGGGCTTTGCCCGCCGAAGCTTTAGCGAAGGCGAGCGGTTTAAAAATTAAGAGGGGAGGGACTCTCTTAAAAACTGATTCGTATCGTATCGGTATAATCTACCGGCACCTTAATCGGAATGCCGTGATAATTCAATTTCAGAAACCCTTTATAATGGACCTCAAATTTCTTCCCCCCAATCATCCCCAGGATCGTATCTAACAACCCCAACTCCTTAATCGCAAGCTTCACCTCCAAGGGCACGGAAAATTCCTTTTGCGCAGGGATCTCCGTCCGCAGTTTCTGATCCACCGTCGCCGCCTTCTTCCCATTCACCCAAATGTCCACGTTGATGCGCTTCAATTTACCCCGCACTTTGTTCGGGTTATAAAAGATGGCATTGGCTTTCAGCATCGGTTCGGTGGAAGCATCCACCACCACGTCGCGGATTTGCCGCAACTCGATGCCTTCATGCGGCCCGTTGCAGGCCGAGAGCAAAAACAAAAAGCCCAATAGCGAAAAAGCAAAGCCGAAAGTTCTTCTTTTCCCGGGGAATGAAAGCTTTAAAAAGGAATGCGTCATAAGTTTACGTGTGAAGTTGCCATCGTCGTGGTAAGTATAGACATTCTATTTATAAATTTGTTACACATGAACACCCACTTTGATTCTATTGCCGACGGATTGGCGGAAAAAGGCTACGCAATCGCCGACGATTTCCTGAGTCCCGCCGAAGTGTCGGCCATTCTGAACCTCGACACATTCAAGGCGGGCATATCCGAATTCAAAAAAGCCGGCATCGGCAAAGACCAGGGCCTGCAGATCAACGAAGCCATCCGTGGTGATTATATTCAATGGCTGGATAAAACTAGCTCGCCGGATGCGGTACGCGTGTACCTCAATCGATTGAATGAGCTCGTCCAGTTCCTTAATCAAAATCTGTTCCTGAGTTTAAAAGATTATGAGGTGCACCTCACGGTTTACCCGCCCGGTTCGTATTATAAACGCCACCTCGATCAATTCAAAAAAAACGACCACCGTCGCCTTTCCGTGATCTGCTACCTCAACCCCGACTGGAAACCCGAAGAAGGCGGCCAACTCCGCATGTACCTGGAGGAAGACCAACTCGACACCTTGCCACAGGCCGGCCGCCTGGTTTGTTTTCGCAGCGACCAGATCGAGCACGAAGTGTTGCCCGCCACACGCGAGCGCCTCAGCCTGACCGGTTGGATGCTCGATCAATTGGTGGATGTCAGGATTTGATGTGACACGGCGATCAACGGGAATTTTTTTATAGAATGATGCATTGTTTTTATTATCGGTATGCTTCACGCATTCGGGCGTGAATAAAAGCGTGTAACTTGCCTGCCGTTTTATGAACCATCATTTCAATTTTCTGTAGAACATGAAGCAGTATTTCCTCAAACTTTATCAGTACAATCAATGGGCGAACAACCGTGTGTTAAGTGCCCTGACCCGTCAGCACGTGAGCGATGAAAAGATCCTCGGCCTTTTGGGTCACATCGTGGCCGCGCAATTTCTTTGGCTGCACCGTATCAAAGGGTTGCCCCCGGCACAGGTGAAGCTTTGGGGTGGAGAGTATAGCCTGGCGCAATTGACGACCATGGCGGAGGAAGTGGGCAGGCTTTGGTTGGAGTTTGTTGAGAGTACCGACAACTTTAATCGCGAGCTCACCTACACGAACTATACGGGCGATCCCTACATCAACAACGTGGAGATGATCATGATCCACCTCGTGAACCACAGCAGCTACCATCGCGCCCAGATCGCCATGCAGCTGCGCCAAAAAGGATTCGAGCCCATCAATACCGATTTCATTACCTACGACCGGGTGATCACCGGCCAATGGAAGGAGTGATGAACAAAATCAGACCGGCCGCGGTTTTATGAACACCTAAACATAACCCTTATGAAAAGAATTGCACTTCAACTCTTTGCGCTCCTTTTGGCGGTAACGGCCTTTGGGCAGGATGGTATCACCGTATGCCACACCTCGTCAACCGAAAAATTTGCCGTTTTTGCATCCAACAAAAAATTTAACAGCGAACACGCTACGCCCTTGCCCTACGTGCACGTGAGCCAGGAGGGTGGCAAAATGATCACCTACAAAACCGCCGATGGCCAGCAAGCCAACGCCTACCTGATCATGAGCAAAACAAAAACCAACAACTGGATTTTTGTTTTCCAGGAATGGTGGGGCCTGAACGACTGGATCAAGAAAGAAGCCGATGAACTGTTCAAAGACCTCGGCAACGTGAACGTGATCGCCCTCGACATGTACGACGGCAAAGTGACGGCCGACCGCGCCGCCGCCGGCCAACTCATGCAGCAATTCAAACAAGAACGCGGCGACGCCATTGTGAAAGGCGCCATCGCCTACGTTGGTCCCCAGGCAAAGATCGGCACCATCGGTTGGTGCTTTGGAGGAGGACAGTCGTTGCTGGCCACCCTCAACGCCGGCAAACAAGCCGCGGGCTGTGTGATCTACTATGGCATGCCCGTGGACGACGTTGAGAAACTGAAGACCCTCAACACCGACGTGCTCGGCATCTTTGCTTCCAAAGAAAAATACATCACCCCCGAAGTGGTGAGTAAATTCGAAGCCAACATGAAGGCCGCCGGAAAGAAGCTGGAAGTAAAAAACTATGATGCCGACCACGCCTTCGCCAACCCCAGCAATCCCATCTACGACAAGGCAGCAACGGAAGACGCATACAAGCGCACCTTGGCGTTCTTCAAAGCACACTTGAAATAATCAGACAGACATTAAAAGTAAAAGGGAACTGAAATCATCAGTTCCCTTTTTTATTGACGGAGGTCATGATGCATTCATTCCCACACGACCACGGAATTCGCTTTATACCACTCGGGATATTTTGAAAGATTGGCCTTCTCCAATTCATTCCGCTTGAGCTTTAGCGAAGGCGTTAGCATGCCGTTCTCCACCGTCCAATCGTCGCGCATCACCACGGCGGCGCCCAGGCGTTCATAGGTTTCCAATACGGGATTGAGCTCCGAAAAAGTTTGACGGATGCTTTCCAGGATGGCTTCCCTGGATTTTGATTTCCCCGCGGCAGAGAGATTTATCAAAGCAATAGGCTGGGGAATGCCCATGCCCACCACGCAGACCTGATCGATGTCGGGGTTTCGCAGAAGCTGCAGCTCGATGGGTGTGGGGTTCACAAATTTTCCCTTGTCGGTCTTGAATTGATCTTTCACACGGCCGGTGAGGGTCAGGAATCCTTCGTCGTCCACAACGCCTTTGTCGCCCGTGCGCAGAAAGCCGTCGTCGGTGATGACGGATTGGGTTAGCTCCGGGTCTTTGTAATAGCCTTTCATCACCGCCGCGTGTTTCACCTGCAGCTCGCCGGTCTCGCTAAAGCGAACCTGCACGTCGGGCCAGGCCTGGCCGACGGTGCCATACTTCACACCGGGCAGATTCACATGCGAATAGGCCAGGTTCTCTGTCATGCCATACGTGTCGCGGATGGTGACGTCGAGGCGTTGAAACCATTCCAACAACTCGGCGGCTATCGGCGCGGCACCGGAAATCACCCAGTTTGCTTTTGCCAGACCCAGCTTCTTTTTGATAGCGTTTTTTATGATGGAACGCACGATGGGAATTTTTAGCAGCCGGTCCAGTTTCGGTTGAGGCATGGCTTCCAGGATCTTCTCGCGAAACTTGGCCCAGATGCGGGGCACGGCCAGGAAGATGGTGGGCTGTGCATGCGCAAGGTTTTCGCTAAAAGTTTGAAGCGATTCGGAGAAGTACACGGTGGAGCCCGAGTAGATCGTGCCCATTTCCACCAGTGAACGCTCGGCCACGTGGCTCAAAGGCAGGTAGGAGAAGAACCGCTGTTTGCCGTTTTCGGCTTCGAGGTGTCTGAGTCCTTCAGTGATGACATAAGCAAAGGAAGCGAACGTAGCCATCACACCCTTTGGATTACCAGTGGTGCCCGAAGTGTACATGATCGTGGCTAAATCGTCGGAGCGCAGCGCTGCGAAAGATGTCATCGGTGCATGCTGTGCCACGAGCGATTCCCAAGTGGGATAAGGTGTGTTGATGTAAGTAGAGATCCCGATGCAATGAAGGCCTTCAGGTATCCCTGAACGTTGCTCGTCCCACGTATCGAGTTTGCCGATAAACAAAATTTTCGATTCGCTGTGTTCTAAGATCTGACGGATCGTGGCCGCGGTGAAGGTTGCGTAAAGCGGCACGGAGATATGTCCGGCCATCCAGATGGCCATGTCGGCCATGAACCAGTGCGCGCAGTTTTTGGAGAGGATCGCAATTTTGCTTTTTGGCGGCAAGCCGTAGGTGGACAGTGCCGTGGCCATGCGCCGGATCTCGTCGCCCGCTTCTTTATAGGTCCATTTTTTCCATTGACCGGCGAGCGGTTGTTGTAGAAAAATCGCCCCAGGGGTGGTGGCCTCCCAATGACTGAATTGCTGAACAGGGTTCATGGAGATAGGTTTCGGTTTGGTGATGGCCTTTTTGTTGAGGGAAACGGGGCTCGAACAAAAAAGACGTTTTTCAAGCTAAAAACCAATTTTTTGAGGGCTTTTGTCAACTCGCTGTCGACCCCCGGAAAACCCCGTGTAAACCTTTTGTTAACGGCTTTTGACGGCTGAGACGGCAACCGTGCCGTATCTGAACCCAGGCTCAAAATTTGCAGCCTCGGAGTAATCCGCCCATTCACAACAAAAGTTTAACGATTCATGAAAAAAACACCCCCCTCTTCCAAAAACTTGGCGGCACGATTCACGTCCATCGATTCCCTGTATCCGTTCCTGGCAGGCATCCTGATCTTCATCGGAACCCTGATCCTGAGCAGTTGCAGCAAAGATGAGAACGAAGATTTTAGCGCAGACGTATCCAAGTTGGCCGGCACCTATGCCGTGGCCGACACCGATGAATACGACGAAGTAGAGAACTATGAAGTGACCATCACCAAATCCAAGGATGGCGGCGCGAACGTGGAGATCAGTAATTTTGGTGATTTCATGTATGTGCCGGTAAAGGCCACCATCAAAGGCAACACATTCGACATCCCGCACCAATCCTTCAAAGGGAAGTCCATGACCATTGCGTTATCCGGTTCGGGCACGGTTAGCGGCAGGAGTATAAACTTCAAGTACACTCTGGAAACAGACGACGATTATACGTTTGAACACAACTGCGCGGCTACCAAGAAATAGCAAGCATCAATTCATCTTGTCAAAATAGTTAGGTGGTAAGGAGCGTGGCGGGATTTTCCTGTCGCGCTTTTCTTTGTGCCGGATCAGAACACGAAAACATCTTTGAGGAGGCGTGATGTGAGCATATTTTTTTCTGTCGGAAGTTTCACATACACACCTTTCTGAAGTTGAAATCCGAAAGCCGCATTTGTATCGGGATCGATGATCCAATATTCCTTCACGGCAAATTTCTCGTAAAGACGTTTCTTGGTGATAAGGTCGCGCCTTCTGTTGGATGGAGAAAGTATTTCTATGATCAGATCAGGTGAGCCGTGTACGTGGCCCCTGACGATATGCGCATTTTCTTTAAGAATGAATAGAAGGTCGGGCTGGACGAGGTTCTTTTTCTCGTCCAAGTAGACATCGAAAGGTGCTGCAAAAACGCGACCCGCGTCGTGTTTCTGTGCATAGAAGAATAATTGCGCGGTCAATTGCGCACTAATGCTCTGATGGCGGTCAACGGGTGATGGAGACATATAAATTTTGTTGTCAATAACTTCAGCCAACGTGCTTTCGGGGAGGTTTTCGTAAACTTCCAGGGCGGTGAGGGGAGGGTAAACGGCAATGCTATGCATAGTTAAAAATAATCAAAAACGTTCTGCATTCCTTTCAGAAACATTGGATTCTTTTCGAAATGTGCGATACTTTGCAGCATGAGCAGACCCGATAAAAAACTTTTCCTTCTCGACGCCTACGCACTGATCTATCGCGCGCATTTTGCCTTTACCAAAACCCCCCGGATCAACTCCAAAGGCATAAATACCTCCGTGGCCTTCGGGTTCACCAACACGTTGATGGAAGTGCTCCAAAAACAAAAACCCACCCACATCGGCGTCGCCTTCGACACCGTGGCCAAAACCTTTCGCGACGAGATCTTCAAAGAATATAAGGCTACCCGCCAGGAAACCCCCGAAGACATTCGCTCCGGTATCCCCATCGTGAAAGAAATTATCCGCGGCTTCAACATCCCCATCCTCGAAATGGACGGCTACGAAGCCGACGACATCATCGGCACCCTCGCCGCGCAAGCCTCCAAGCAAGGTTTCGAAGTGTACATGATGACACCCGACAAAGACTTCGGGCAGTTGGTGAACGACCAGGTTTTTCTTTACAAACCCGCCTACATGGGCAACGCCGTCGATGTGCTCGGCCCCAAAGAGGTATGCGAGAAATGGGACATTGAAAACGTGTCGCAAGTGATCGATATACTAGGCTTGCAAGGCGACACCTCCGATAACATCCCCGGCATTCCGGGCTTCGGTCCCAAGACCGCTGCCACCTTGTTAAAGCAATACGGCACAGTCGAAAACATTGTCGCCCACGCCGCCGATCTGAAAGGCAAGCAAAAAGAATTGGTAACACAATTCGGCGACCAGGCGATCCTTTCCAAAAGACTCGCCACCATCATCACCGACGTACCCGTTGCCTTCGACGAAAACGAGCTGGCCTACAAAGGTCCCGATGCCGAAAAACTGAAACCTATTTTCAACGACCTCGAATTCAAATCCATCTCTGCCCGCGCCTTTGGTGAATACATGGCCGATGTGCCCCGCGTGGCACCCAAGCCCGCACAACTCTCCATGTTCGGCCAACCCGACGAACCCGTTGTGGCGGAAGTGATGACCGAACGAAAAACGCTCTCCAGCCAAACCGTGCAATACACACAGCTGGAAAACGAAGAACAATTACAGGCGTTGATGGTGAAGCTAAAAGAACAACGCCACATCGCCCTGGACACGCTCAGCGATGATGCACCTAATTTCGATTTTCAATGGAGAGCCATCGCTTTTGCCTATCGCGCAGACGAAGCCTTTTATTTTTCCATCGACACGGCGGAGCAGGCAACACGGGCCGCGAAGATCGTGGCACCCGTTTTAGGGGATGCGCAAATCGGCAAAGTGGGTCACAATCTGAAGGCCATGATCCTGGCGTTAAAGAAAAATAACGTGGAGGTAGCGGGCCCGTTGTTCGACACCATGCTGGCGCATTATCTGATCGAACCCGAGGCTTCGCACGATCTACCCATCATTTGTTCACAATACCTGGGCTATGACCTGATGGAGACTGGCAGCCTGAAAGACCGCCTCTGCGAACGCGTCGACCAGCTTGTTCAGTTGCGTGAGAAACTAAAAGCTGAACTGGAACAACGCCGCGTGAGCCGCCTGATGAGCGACACTGAGATGCCGTTGGTGTATGTGCTGGCGCAAATGGAATTTGAAGGCGTGAAGGTAAATACCGAATCGCTGGCTAAAATGTCGGAGGAACTGAAAATAGAGAGCGACAAAGTGCAGCACGATATTTTTCAAATGGCCGGCTCCGAATTCAACATCGGCTCGCCAAAACAGCTAGGGGATATTCTTTTCGATAAAATGAAGCTGATCGAGAAGCCGAAGAAAACCAAGTCGGGCCAGTACGCCACCGGCGAAGATATTTTATTGACCCTCGCACCAAAACACGAGATCGCCAAGCGCATTCTCGACTACCGCGAATACGAAAAGCTCCGCTCCACCTACGTGGATGCGCTTCCAAAAATGATCAGCAAAACCGATGGCCGCATTCACACCGACTATCGCCAGGCTGTGGCAGCCACCGGACGTTTGAGCTCGAATAACCCCAACCTGCAAAACATTCCCATCCGCACCGAGAAAGGACGGCAAATACGCAAAGCGTTCGGGCCCCGAAACGATGAGTTTCTCTTCATGTCGGCCGACTATTCGCAAATTGAACTGCGCATCGCGGCGTCCTTTGCAAAAGATCAAACGATGATCGACGCCTTCCGCAACAAGCGGGACATTCACACCACCACCGCGGCGAAAGTTTTTAAAGTAGACCTCGACAAAGTGACCCCCGATATGCGGCGGAAAGCAAAAGAGGTGAACTTCGGCATCCTGTATGGCAGCACGGCTTTCGGACTGTCACAAAACCTGGGCATTTCGCGCACGGAAGCAGCCGAGATCATCCAATCGTACTTCACCGAATTCGCCGCCATCAAACGCTATATGGACGACTCCATCAACATGGCGCGCGAAAAAGAATATGTAGAGACCATCCTGGGCAGAAAACGCTATTTGCGCGACATCAACTCCCGCAACGTGACCACCCGCGGCTTTGCGGAACGCAACGCGATCAACGCCCCCATACAAGGCAGCGCTGCCGACATCATCAAGATCGCGATGGTAAACATCCACCGCTGGATCGGCAAAGAGAAACTCAAGTCGAAAATGACCATGCAAGTACACGACGAATTGTGCTTCGACGTGCACAAGGACGAGGTGGAGATCGTGAAAACAAACATTGTCAATTTGATGAAATACGCGGTGCACCTGGAAGTGCCCATGGAAGTGGAGGTCGGCGTGGGGCTGAACTGGTTGGAGGCACACTAGGCATTCGCTTTCTCGGAAGTCTCAATTGATCGCATCTTCAAAGTGAATGATCTCCGGCGGCATACCCATGCGCACCGACACAATGTCGAAACGAATGTGTCCTTGCCAGTCGGTGGAGTAGATGTATTCTTCGGCGGCCTGAAAGATCAGTCGTGCTTTTTGATCATCGACAAACTCTTCCGGGTAGCCGTATGAAATAGAGGTCCGGGTTTTCACCTCCACAAAAATGAGCCAGTCATCGCGCTTCACAATGAGGTCGATCTCCGCGCGACGGTGGCGGTAGTTTCGGGCAACGATCTCAAATCCTTTGGTTTTTAAGAAGTCCGCGGCAAGCTGCTCGCCACGGGCGCCAGTGTCTAAATGATCTCTCACAACGGTAATTTTTTTGACAGGATTAATTTACGGATGTATCCGAAAAAAACATCGGTGATGAAATAAATATTAACATTTATTTCCGGCTGTCACTAAGGGGAATAAACCGTACCTTAGCGTTGTAAAATTCTTGACCATGCCAACCCGCAGAGAATTTATCCGCCACATATCTTCCGCATCCCTCGTGATGCTGGGAGGCAGCGTGTTGAAACTCACACCGACGCAAGCGGCCGGATTTAAAAAAGATATCGTGCTGCGCTTCGCCGTGGCTTCCGACGGACACTATGGCGAGAAAAACACAGACTACGTTTCGTTTTTCGAGACCATGACCGGCAACGTCACAAAATTCCACCAACAAAACCCCCTGGATTTTTGCGTGATCAATGGCGACATCATTCACGATGAAAAAGATTTTCTTGTGCCCGCCAAGGCCCAACTGGATAAGCTTCCTGTAAAATATTATGTCACCAAGGGCAATCACGACAAAGTGAGCGATGACTACTGGAATGCGTTCTGGGGCATACCCGTAAACCACGACGTAACGATCAAGGAAAGTGTGCTGTTGCTGGCCACCACCTCCAACGAAAAAGGCGAATACCTGAGCCCCAACCTGGACTGGATGAAGGCCAAACTGGAGGAACATAAGCAACAGAAAAATATCTTTGTCTTCATACACATCCCCCAGGCCAAATGGGCAAAGTTCTCGCTGGAAACGCCGGCCTTTTTGGAAATGATGCAGCAATACAAAAACATCCGGGGCGTGTTCCACGGCCACGAGCACGAGGAGGATGGGGTGAAAATGATCGGCGCCGTCCCCTGCATGTTCGACTCACATTTTGGTGGAAGCTGGGGAACTGCCTACAAGGGTTTTCGTGTTGTGGAGCTAATGCGCGATGGTTCGTACCTCACGTACATCATGAACCCGACAAAAAAGATCAATCAAGCGTCATTCTGAGGTGAATTTCCATATCAACAAAAAAACCAACGTCATCGATCTCGGTCTCATCGACTACAAGGAAGCTTGGGACTATCAGGCGTCGTTGTTTGATAAGATCCTGGCCGTGAAGGCCCTGAACCGATCGCTACCGGAACAGGAACACCAGACCACCGAGAATTTTCTTCTTTTCTGTCAGCATCCCCACGTCTACACCCTGGGCAAGAGCGGCAAGGAGAATAATTTCCTTTTAAAACAGGAAGACCTCACCGCCATCGACGCCACCTACTACCACATCAACCGGGGTGGCGACATCACCTACCACGGCCCGGGCCAGATCGTGGGATACCCGGTGATCGACCTGGAGAATTTCTTTACCGACATTCACCAGTACATGCGCTTCCTGGAGGAGGCTGTCATCCTGACATTAAAGGACTACGGCATCGAGGCTGGTCGCGTCAAAGGCCTGACCGGCGTGTGGGTTGATTTTGAGAAGGGCAACCAGGCCCGGAAAATTTGCGCCCTGGGAGTGAAGATGAGCCGGTGGGTGGCCATGCACGGGTTCGCGCTGAATGTGAATCCCGACCTTTCGTACTTTAGCCACATTATTCCCTGCGGCATCACCGACAAAGCGGTGACTTCCCTGCAACAGGAATTGGGCAGATCCGTAGATGTACTGGAGGTGCAGCAAAGACTTCAGGGACATCTCGCACAGTTGTTCGAGATGGACATGGTGGAGAATGGAGTCAGGAGTTAGAATTTTGAGATATTTATGATTAAGGATATTGTCATACCGGAAGTAAAGCACGTTACGCTGGCCGTGGGCCGAAAGAAAAATGAGTTGGGGAGTTTTGACTGGCGGGTTTACCTGATCAACAACAATCACGAGCCCATAGAGAATACGTTGGTGGCCAGCAAGGGCTACGGAGAAAAGGACGGGGAGGAACAAAAGACGTCCATCTTGCGTCACTTTCTGGACACGATCGCGCCCAACAGCGCGACATTGATCGAGCCCATCGACCCGGCGATATTTCACCCCAACAACGAGTACTGGGTGAGCTACTACATAGGCTCACAGATCTTCGACAAGCGTTTTGTGTTTGTGCCGGACTCCATCCGCGAGGAGAACATCTCGTTTATCAAGGAAATTGAGATGGATGGGGTATTGCACTCGTGAAAAATTTTTTGCCTCGCGTGCTAATCGTTACATTTATCCAGCAACTCCCGATGTGAGATGATCCAAGAACTACGCGACCTGATGTTTCTCGATATTGAGACTGTCGCCCAAACGGCAGACTACAACGCCCTGGATGAGCGCCTGAAAACCCAATGGGCGCGCAAGGCAGGTTTTTTTAAACGCGACACCGACCACACCGACGAAACCATCTTCCACGACCGCGCAGGGATTTACGCAGAGTTTGGCAAGATCGTCTGCATCGCCGTGGGAAAATTCTATGACACCGAGAACGGCGACCTGGGTCTGAAAACAAAAGCCTATGCCGGCGACGACGAGCGCGAACTGTTGATGGAGTTCAAAACCATGGTGGAGAAGCTTGACCCGTTCGCCTTAAAATTCTGTGCCCACAACGGCAAGGAATTCGACTACCCCTATCTCTGCCGTCGCATGCTGGTGAATGGCATCGCCCTGCCGCCGGTGCTGAATCTGATGGGCAAAAAAACCTGGGAGGTGCCGCATCTCGACACGATGGAGATGTGGAAGTTCGGCGACTTCAAACACTACACCTCGCTGGACCTGCTGGCCACCATCTTCAACGTACCCTCCAGCAAAGGCGATATGGATGGCAGCCAGGTGAACAAGGTCTATCACGTCGATAAAGACCTGGCCAAGATCCGGGACTATTGTCTGCGCGATGTGGTGGTGCTGGCGGAACTGTACCTGAAAATGAAGACGATCACCTTAAACCAGCCCCTGGTGCACAAAAGCACTGAATAACGTCTCGGAAACCCCTTCGGATACGGAACGCCGGAGCCGTTTCGGGACACCTAAAAATAAATTTCGTATCTTCGTTCCGTAAAACAGTGATGAATAACTGCAGCCGGCATGTTATGCTTGAAGAATTAAGTTTGGAGACCCGGACATCGCGCCATGTCCAACGCTACCACACGGCAATCCACCCCGGGGAAACGGCAACACCCCGAACTATTCAAACCATACTTTTTCAGGTGTAGATGATGCCCCTGCACCGTTATCAATCCAAGTTATTTATACTAAAATCAAAACAATTTGTCACCGGGAAGCATTTCCCAAAGGGTGACGTACGTCAACAAATCAACTAATGAGTAAATCGAAAAAAAAATCAAAAGATAAAAAAAGCGGAAATAAGCGGGGAGTTTTAGAAGCGGCCCTCCTCGCCGTGGTCGACAACAACGTGGGCAAACCCTATTCGTTCAAACACCTCCTCAAAAAATTAAGCCTCAAAAAGAAAGATGATATCAAGGCCCTCGGCCAAATCCTGGACGACCTCGTAGAAAATGGCCGTCTCCAGGAAGACAACGGGGCGTTCATCAGCAACCGGAAACAGGAAACCCTCACGGGCATTTTGGATCATGTGAGCTCACGCTTTGGCTATGTGAAGCTGGGCAACGATCAGACCGACGTGTATATCAAAGAAAAAGACCTCGGCTCCGCCGTAGATGGTGACACGGTCACTATTGTGGTGTATCCCACCCGTCATGGTGAACACCCAGAGGGCAAAGTGACCTCCGTAGTAAAGCGCAACCGCACCAAGTTCGTAGGGAAAGTGGAACTGTCGAAAAGTTTTGCTTTCGTCGTGCCTGACTACAGAAAGATGCACACCGATTTCTTTGTGTATCCTGAAAATATCAACGGCGCAAAAAGCGGCGACAAGGTGATCATCGAGGTAACCTCCTGGGCGGAGAACGATCGAAAGCCTGAGGCGAAGATCGTAGAGGTGTTGGGTAAAGCCGGCGAAAATGAAGCGGAGATCCACTCCATCATGGCCGAGTTCGACCTGCCCTTCAAATTTTCTGAGAAGGTGGAGAGTGAATCCAAAAAAATCGACGAAGACATCACCAAAGAAGAAATCAAAAAACGGTGGGACTTCCGCGAGATCACAACCTTCACCATCGACCCCGAAGATGCCAAGGACTTTGACGACGCCCTGTCCTTCCGCAAGCTCGACAACGGGCTCTACGAGATCGGCGTCCACATTGCCGATGTAACGCACTACGTAACGCCCAATTCCATCCTGGACCAGGAAGCTTACGATCGCGCTACGTCAGTTTACCTGGTAGACCGCACCATTCCGATGTTGCCCGAGCGCCTGTCGAACGAGTTGTGCTCGCTTCGTCCACACGAAGACAAGCTCACCTTTGCCGCCGTTTTTGAAATGGACGACAAAGCCCACATCAAAAAAGAATGGTTTGGCCGCACCATCATCCACTCCGACAAGCGTTTCAGCTATGAAGGCGCCCAGGAAGTATTGGAAAAAGGAAAAGGAGAACTATCGGAAGAGCTGACCATATTGAACACACTGGCCAAAAAGCTGCGCAAGGAACGTTTCAGCAAAGGTGCCGTGAACTTTGAGACGACCGAAGTAAAATTCAAGCTCGACGAAAACGGCAAACCCCTCGAAGTGATCCCGAAAGTGCGCAAAGACGCTCACAAACTCATCGAAGAGTTCATGCTGCTGGCCAACAAACAGGTGGCTACGTATGTGTACAATCTGAAGAAAGGTAAGGAGAAGAACACCTTCGTGTACCGGATCCACGATTTCCCGGATCCTGAAAAGGTGAAGGATTTTTCTGTGTTTGCCCGTCAGTTCGGTCACAAAATGAACGTGGACGAGACCAACATCTCCAGCTCGCTGAACAAACTGATGACGGAGATCGAAGGCAAGCCGGAACAAAATGTTTTGGAACAACTCGCCATCCGCACGATGGCCAAGGCCAAATATTCCACGGATGCAAAAGGTCACTTCGGGTTGGCGTTTGGCCACTACTCGCACTTCACCTCACCCATCCGCCGCTATCCCGACATGATGGTGCACCGCCTGTTGCAGCACTACCTGGACGATGGCAAGGCCGTGAACAAAACCGAGTACGAAGCCAAGAGCGTGCATTCTTCCGAAAGGGAAAAACGCGCCGCCGATGCCGAACGCGCCTCGATCAAATACAAGCAAGTGGAGTTCATGTCCACCGCCGAAAAGAGACCGTATGAAGGACTTATTTCAGGCGTGACCGAATGGGGTATCTATGTGGAGATCGTGGAGACAAAATGCGAAGGCATGATCCGCATGGCCGACATGACCGACGACTTCTACGAATTCGACGAAAAGAACTACCGCATCACCGGGCGTAAAACACGCAAGAGCTACACGTTGGGCGATCGCATCCAGGTGATGGTGAAGCGAACCGACATCGACAAACGACTGATCGATCTGATCTTCGCTCCAAAATTAACCACCGAAGAATAATTCTCAGCCATGCCGTCCTCCATCACCCGCTATCAGCAGTGGATCGAACAAGAAATCAAAAAACAGCAGTATGGCAAGGCACCCGTTTCCCTCTACGAGCCCATCCGTTACCTGATGGGCTTGGGGGGCAAACGCCTGCGGCCTATGCTGACGATGCTGGCCTATGGCCTTTATAAACCCGACCCAAAAAACATAGTGCGCTACGCCGTGGCCGTGGAAGCCTTCCATAATTTCACCTTGATGCACGACGACATCATGGACAAGGCGCCCTTGCGAAGGGGCAAAGCGACGGTTCACAAAAAATGGAATGTCAATACGGCCATCCTGTCCGGCGATGTCATGCTGGTGAAGGTTTACGAGATGTTTTTGTCCGTGGAGAGCGACAAACTGAAACGCATCCTCAAAGCTTTCAACACCTGTGCCGCCGAAGTGTGCGAAGGGCAGCAATGGGACATGGAGTTTGAAACCAAACCCACCGTGACGGAAGACCAATACCTGAACATGATCCGTTTGAAAACGGCTGTGTTGTTGGGCTTCAGTCTGGAGCTGGGCGCAATTTTGGCGGGTGCCGATGAGAAGGAGTGTCGCGCCCTGCGTCAGTTCGGAACCAACATTGGCATCGGCTTTCAATTGAAAGATGATCTACTGGATGCTTATGCCGACCCAAAAAAGTTCGGCAAACAAGTGGGTGGCGATATCCTCAGCAACAAGAAGACCTTCTTGCTCATCAAAGCCTTGGAAAATGCAAAGGGCAAACACAAAACGGAGCTCCAGCAATGGTTGCAGGCAAAGAAATTCAAAAAAAATGACAAGATCGCGGCCGTAAAAAGCATCTACGACGCGTTAGACATTCGCGTGCTCACCGAGCGAAAAGTCAATCAATACTTCAGGAAAGGATTCACGCAATTGAAGGCGCTGCAAGGTTCGCCAGAAGCGCTGCAAAGATTAAACACCTTTACAGAAGCGCTCATCGGGCGGCAGTCATAAAAACGGAGATCGAAGTTTTATTTTAATTTCTTCTTCAGGAATTCTGCCGTATACCCTTTCCCTTTCTTCGTCATTTCCTCCGGGGTTCCTTCAAACATGAGGGTACCCCCTTTTTTCTCGCCTCCTTCCGGGCCCAGGTCGATGATCCAATCGGCGCATTTGATCACTTCGAGGTTGTGCTCGATGATGATCACCGAATGGCCTTCATCCACTAAAGCATTGATGGCCTTAAGCAATTTGAAGATGTCGTGGAAATGCAAACCCGTGGTGGGCTCGTCGAAGATGAAAAGGATGTGACCTTCTGTCGAGTTTTTGCCCAGGAAAGATGCCAGCTTCACGCGCTGTGCTTCGCCGCCGCTCAGCGAGTTGGAGGATTGCCCCAGTTTCACATAGCCCAAACCTACTTCGAACAGCGGAACGATCTTTTCATAGATCGGTTTTTTGTCTTTGAAGAATTCAAGACCCTCCTCTACGGTCAGATCCAGGATGTCTGAAATATTCTTGCCGTTCACTTCCACTTCCAATACCTCCTGTTTGAAGCGCTTGCCATGACAGCTCTCGCACTTCAGGTAGATATCGGCCATGAATTGCATTTCGATCTTGATCTCGCCTTCACCCTGACAGGTTTCGCAGCGTCCACCCTCCACGTTGAAAGAAAAGTGCGAAGGCTTGTAGCCGCGCTGCTTGGCCAGGGGCTGGTCGGCGTAGAGCGTGCGAATGGCATCATATGCCTTTACATAGCTGATCGGATTAGAGCGCGACGATTTGCCGATCGGGTTCTGATCCACAAATTCCACTTGTGTGATGCGCGAAAAATCACCCTCCATCTTGTCGTATTTCCCCGGCGTTTCCGAAACGGATCCCGACAAACGGCCCAGCGCCGGATAAAGAATTTTTTTGATGAGCGTCGACTTCCCCGAACCGCTCACACCCGTAACCACCGTAAGAATACCCAGCGGAAACTTCACGGTTAGATTTTTCAGATTGTTTTCTCGCGCGCCGATAACCGTAACAGAGTCTCTCCACTTGCGACGTGTCTTTGGGATCGCAATGGTTTCGCGGCCGCTGAGGTAGTCCGTTGTGTGCGAGCGTACGGTCCCATCAATTTCATCCACCGTGCCCTGGAACACCAACTCGCCGCCGTGACTTCCTGCGTCGGGCCCAATGTCGATGATCTGGTCGGAAGCGCGCATGATCTCTTCTTCGTGCTCCACCACGATCACGGTGTTCCCCAAATCGCGCAGCGAGATCAGCACACTCACCATGCGGTCTGTATCCTTTGGATGCAATCCAATGCTGGGTTCATCCAGCACATACATAGAGCCAACCAGGGCGCTTCCCAATGACGTAGCCAGTTTAATGCGCTGGTATTCTCCACCCGACAGAGTCGAGGTGAGGCGGTTCAACGTGAGATATCCTAAGCCTACGCGATCCATATACTCCAGCCTTGAAGTGATTTCCGTCAGAATGCGATCGGAAATTTTCTTGTCGAAGTCCGGCAACTGGATCTTTCTAAAGAACGCCAGCATGTCTTCGATCGGCATCAGCACCAGGTCGGTAATGGAGACGCCGGCGATCTTCACATACTGAGCATCCTTCCTCAACCGGGTGCCGCGGCAATCGGGGCAGTTGGTGCGCCCGCGATAACGGGACAGCAACACGCGGTATTGGATCTTATGGGTTTTGGATTCCAGGTACTTGAAGAAATCGTGGATGCCTTCGAAGTAGGTATTACCATTCCACAGCACATCCTGCTGAGCCTTGGTGAGCTCGTTGTAAGGGCGGTGGATGGGGAAATCGAATTTGATGCCGTTTTTCAGCAAGGGTTTCTGCCATTCGCCCATGGTTTCGCTGCGCCACGGCGCGATGGCGCCCTCGTAGACCGACAGCGACTTGTCCGGAATGACCAGGTCCTCGTCGATGCCGAGAATTTTTCCAAAACCTTCGCAAGTCTGGCAGGCACCGAAAGGATTGTTGAAGCTGAAGAAATTTATGGACGGTTCGGTGAACCGCATGCCGTCCAGCTCGAAGCGGTCGGAGAATTTTACCTTGTCGCGCCCCTCGGCATAGATCAGGCAGTCACCCTCGCCTTCGAAGAACGCGGTTTGGACGGAGTCGGAAAGACGGAAGGTGGTGTCGTCGTCGCCGGGGTTGACCACGGCGCGGTCGATGAGGATCTCGACGGAAACGTCGGGTTGGGCGGCGGCTTTTTTCTTTTTGCCCCCTTCGGCGGGAGGGGCCACCATTTCTTCAATAAACTTGACTTCGCCGTCGATTAACACCCGCGCGAAACCTTTACTCAATAACAGATTCAGCTCATCCACTAGCTTACGGCCCTTTTTTATGTGGAGCGGGCAGGCCACCATCACACGCGTGCCGGCGGGAAGCTGGTTGACATAATCGACCACGGAGGTCACTGTGTCGCGCTTCACTTCCTTGCCGCTGACGGGCGAGTAGGTCTTGCCGATGCGAGCGAAGAGCAATTTCAGGTAGTCATAGATTTCTGTGGTGGTGCCTACGGTGGACCGGGGGTTGCGCGTATTCACCTTTTGCTCGATGGCAATGGCCGGCGACACACCCTTGATGTAATCGACCTCCGGTTTCTCCATCCGGCCCAAAAACTGGCGGGCGTAGGCGCTGAGGCTTTCCACATACATGCGTTGGCCCTCCGCAAAAAGCGTATCGAACGCGAGGCTCGATTTTCCGGAACCCGACAGTCCGGTGATGACCACCAGCTTGTTGCGGGGAATGGCGACGCTAAGATTTTTCAGGTTGTTGACACGCGCCCGCTTGATGATGATGTAGTTGCGGGGGTCGAGGTCTTCCAGATACGAATCGTTCGCTTTAACAGAAAGGGTTTTTGACACAGAATCTTCGGTTATAATTCAAAAGCTAGTCCTTGCAATCTCGCACAAGAGATGTGGGGATGAAATAAGTTTGACGAAATAATTACGGCAAGGTTGCCGATTCAGCATTTCCCATAAAAAGAAAAAACACCATCTGACGAGACGGTGTTCATTTTTATGCCATTATCTTTTTTTTCAGATCAATTGTCGAAGTCAGGATCGTAGCTGGCTTCCCGACCGCCGCGGCCGCCACTGTCTTCGTCATAATCGCTGTCGCTATCAGCGCTGTCGCCGGCATTGCTATCGAAATCTTCGCCTCCGGAATCGAATCCGTCGTCGTTTTTGTCGAATTCGCCCTCGGCTTTGGATTCTACATCGTATTCGCCGTCACTATTTTTGGTAGCCGGGACTTTTACCAGGTAAGTCGCGTCTTCGGTTTCCAGGGGGAAAACGAAAATCGGTTCCCGCTTCGCATTCGTGATGCGCTGAATGCTGCCCTCATACCCGTTCGGGTACTGATCGCGGAGCAGCTCTTGGAGATCCTCGGAGAGATTTTCCAGGCTTTTGATTACTTTTTTCTTGCTGATGGCCATACTATTTAAAGACGCAGTATTTGCGAGCAAATAGCTAAAGAAATTGTGTGAGAGGCAAGAATTTTTTGAAAATTTTTTGCGCTAATCCAAAATCTTTCTATCTTTTCAAACCTATTTGTTCCACTAACCCAAAACAATATCGAAAGAGATCTCTACGTTACCTTAAAGTGAGAAAGAATGATTGACAGCAGATTAAGCGACTCCCAACTCGTGTCGCTCTATCAAAACGGTAACGAAGAAGCTTTCGAAATGCTCCTGCACCGGCATAAATCGAGAATCTATACTGCGATATACCTGATCGTGAAAGATCGGTACACCGCCGAAGATTTACTCCAGGAAACCTTTGTAAAGGCGATCAACACCATCCGTGGTGGACGCTACAACGAAGAAGGTAAATTTTTACCCTGGATCAGCCGGATTGCTCATAACCTAGCGATCGACAACTTTCGAAAAGAAAAACGTTACCCCGAGGTAGTGTTGGAAGACGGCAGCAGACTCTTCAACTCCATGGAATTTGCCGAGGAGTCGATGGAGGACAAGCAGATTTTTAAAGATACCCGGACCAAGCTCAGGGATTATATTAAGGAGTTACCGACCGAGCAGAAACAAGTGCTGATCATGCGGCACTATCTGCAGATGAGCTTCCAGGAGATCGCGGAACGCACAGGGGTGAGTATCAACACAGCGCTGGGACGCATGCGCTATGCACTCATCAACCTGCGGAAAAAGATGGTGAAACACAGAGCCAATGATAAAAACTTTTACTCAAACGGACTTGATCAGGTATTTATACCACGAGACTACGGAGAAGGAGACGAGGGAGATTGATAAGGCCCTCATTTGCGACAGTGACCTGCAAGCTCTCTACAACGAGCTGTACGTCATGAAAAAGAATATGGACGCTGCCCAACTGGAACCTTCTTCCAGCACGGTGCTCAACATTTTGAGCTACGCCCGCAGCGTTCCGCAACACAAACAATGAAGGGCATAAGGCCCTTCATCGTCGTTGCCCCGCCTACAAGGCCTTGATCTCCACTTTGCGCCAGCGCACCTTTACACCGCCCCCGTCGTGTATCTGCAAGGCTATTTTGCCCGTACTTGCCCCAATTTTCTCATCTTTTAAGGTAATCATCTGAACACCGTTCAAAAACGTGTTCACCTCGTCGCCTACCACGCGCACAACCATCGTGTTCCATTCGCCCTCCTTCAACAGCTTTTCCTTGTCCGCCGGAGGCTGGATCAACCAACCCCTTCCATACGATTCGTAGATGCCACCCGTGTGATGATTGAGGGGTGCCACCTCGGCCTGCCAGCCGCTGATCGTGGTTCCTTCAATGCCGCAATGAAAGAACACACCGCTGTTGCCATTAGACTCTTGCTTGAATTCTACGGTCAATTCGAAGTTTTTGAACTCGCGTTCAGAAACCAAATAGCCATAAGCCTTGTCCGGACCGCTCTCGCAGATCATTTCACCCTTCTCCACATACCATTTTTCGGTGCCGGCCACTTTCCAGCCGGTAAGGTCTTTTCCATTAAAAAGTTTGATTTGTGCGTGTGCGCCGGCAAGGGAGCCGGCCACCAGCAAAAGCGTTATCAGTGTCTTGTTCATAATTGGGTTTCGTTTGTCCTGAAACTACAAAATCGGGTTTCATAAATAAAACGTTTCTGGATGGCCGGAGCGGACAAAAAGATCGCGCCGGGAAAGGGCAGGCCTCCGAACTATTCTTTTCTTTGCACCGTGAAAATCCTGATCCTTCATCAGCACTTCAACACCCCGCAAACCGGCGGGGCCCTGCGCTCCTACTACCTGGCCAAAGCGCTGGTAGCCGCCGGCATGACGCCCGTGGTGATCACGGCGCACAATGAGGGGAAATACAAAGGGGTGAACGTTGAAGGCATCGAGATCCACTACCTGCCCATCGTGTACCACAACCACTTTGGATTTTGGCGTCGCAGCATTGCGTTTATCCGCTATGTGGCCGGCGTGGTATGGACTACCCGCAAGCTGGGCCCGGTGAAAACCTGTTATGCTATTTCCGTACCGCTCACGGTGGGGCTGGCGGCGCGTATGGTGAAAAAGGTCTATGGCATTCCCTACATTTTTGAGGTGGGCGATCTGTGGCCGGAGGCGCCCATACAGATGGGGTTTGTGAAGAACTATTTTTTCAAGCAGTTGCTCTATGGGCTCGAGACGTCTACCTATCGCAAAGCACAGGCGGTGGTGGCCCTGTCGCCGATGATCCAATCGGAAATTGAGAAAAAAATGCCTGGAAAAACCATTCACCTCATTCCCAACATGTCGGACACGGATTTTTATTTTCCAGAGGAGAAACAGCGTTCGTTCGAGATAAAATTTGGGGTAGAGAACAAGTTTGTGGTGTCGTATATCGGTGCCGTGGGATTGGCCAATGGGCTCGATTTTTTTATTGAATGCGCGCGGGCCTCTCAAAAAGCAGATCTGCCCATACATTTTTTGCTGTGTGGCAGCGGCGCCTTGCTGGAAAACCTGAAAGCGATCGTGAAGCGATTGACACTGACCAATTTCACCTTTATCCCCTTTCAAGATCGCGACGGCGTGAGAGAAGTCATGAACGTGACTGATGCCGCGTTTGTCTGCTACAAACCGATCCCCATCCTGGAAACAGGGTCGCCGAACAAATACTTCGATGGCCTGGCCGCCGGCAAGCTCATCCTGGTAAATTTTGGTGGCTGGATCCGGTCGGAGATTGAACAACAACGCTGTGGCGAGTATGTCGATAGTCGTCAGCCGCAGGATTTTGTGAAGGTCATTACGCCTTACCTGGAAGACCGGGTAGCGTTAAAAAAAAGCCAGCAAGCGGGGCGCTTGCTGGCAGAGACAAAATATTCGCGGAACATTCTTGGCCGGAAATTCGCGACTTTGTTCCAGTGATATGACTACTGGGTTATCTGACTGAGCTTCCCAGTCGTCTTATTTTTCAGGATAATTTTCTTTGCGCCATAGTGCGTCACTTCTTCTTTCACCAGGTAGTGGTCAGCATCATATTCCTGCAGGTGGCTGTCTTTGGAAACGCCGGTGCGGCCGCGCCAGATGTCGAGCTTCACGGGTTCCCACAGTTTTGTTTTGGCCGATTTGTAGCAGGCATCGAGCACGGCGTTCACCACATAGCCGTCGTAGAAGGTCTCCTTGGGTTGCTGTCCTTTTTCCAGGGCGGCAAACATGTCCATGAACATGTGATTGTAGCCAAGCTCGTTCACCTCGTCGCCTACGGGGAACAACCAGCCCGAATTGCTTTCAGCCTTTTCGGCCAGGTAGTCGCCGCTCTTGCCGGTGGTGAACATTTCGAAGCCGGTGCGGAGAAAGCTGTTGATCCAGATGGTGCCTTCGGTGCCCATCACTTCGTCGCGCAGGTCAAGGCCGCCGCGGAAGGTCCAGCTCACTTCAAACTGGCTGATGGCGCCATTCTCGTATTTGATCAAAGCGATGGCGTGATCTTCGGCGTCGATGGGTTTCACTTGCGTGTCGGCCCAGCACATCGCTTCCACGGGAAGAATGTCCTTTCCGATGTAGCTGCGGGTGATCTCTACGCAGTGGCATCCCAGGTCAAGGATACAGCCGCCGCCGGCTTGCTCGATGTCCCAGAACCAGTCGCTGTGCGGACCAGGGTGCGTCTCGCGCGACTTTGCCCAAAGAATGCGGCCGAGCGCGCCGTTCTTCACGCTCTCGTGTGCTTTGAGGAACTTGGGTGTATACACCAGATCTTCAAGATAGCCGTTGAAGATACCCGCCTTTTCCACGGCGAGCAGCATGCGCTTGGCTTCTTCAGCGGTTCGTGCGAGCGGCTTGGTGGTGATCACCGATTTTTTGTGTTTGCAGCAAAGCAACACGGCCTCTTCGTGCATGTTGTTTGGCAGGGCGATGCAAACCACATCCACGTCGGTGCGGTCGATGGCGGCTTCGAGGTTGTCGGTGGCAAACCCCACGTTATAGTCCGTGGCAAATTTCGTTGCAGTTTCTTCTTTGCGGGAATAGACACTGACGATCTTGTCTTTGCTTCTATAGCCCTGGATGGATTCGGCATAAAACCGGCCGATGAAGCCCGACCCTAGCATGGCAATGTTCATAATCTCTTGCGTTTTTGTGGTGTAGTTGATTTAGATTTTTTTAGTCTCCGACTCCAAGTTTCAAGTCGAGTGGTCAGGCCTTGCTTATTTCTTTTTTCTCATTGAAGAAGAAAATGAAATAGAGCAACACAGCAACAGCAATGTAGGCCGGAACAAGCCAGATGTTTGTCCATTGGTGCACGCCTTCTGTTGTGTAGAAATCCGCGGTGAAGCCCGAGAACCAGGTTCCAATGAACATCCCCAGGCCATACGTAGCAAAGGTGAACAACCCTTGTGCGGCGTTCTTGATTTTTTCTCCGGCCTTCTTTTCCGTATACATGTAGCCGGTCACAAAGAAGAAATCGTAGCAGACGCCATGAAGCAGAATGCCGCCATACAGCATCCATGTGCCGGTTTCAATATTTCCATACGCGAAGCATACATAGCGTAGTATCCAGGCCGCCATGCCCAGCAACAACATCTTTTTAACGCCAATGCGGTTGAACAGGAAGGGAATGGCCAGGATGAACACGGCCTCCGAAATTTGTCCCCAGGTCATCTTGCTGGCAGGGTTCTCCATGCCGACTTCGTTTAGGAAAAGGTTGGCAAATCCATAGTAGAACGAAAGCGGGATGCACACCAGAATGGCCGCGATGAAAAAGATGAGATAGGGTTTATCTTTGAACAACACAAACGCTTCTGTACCTAACACACTTGAAGCACTTGTGCCAGACGCCTGGCCCTTGGGCGGCGTGTGGGGCAATATAAAACTGATCAGCCCAAGCGCAACGGAAGCCATGGACGCCATCACAAAGGTGAACTGTGTTTTCTCGATCGAAAATGCGCCGATCAGACGACCGGCGATGATCCAGCCGAGCGTACCGAACACGCGGATCCAGGGGAATTGTTTTCCCGGGTCGGTCATTTGCGAGAAGGCGATGCTGTTGGATAGCGCGATGGTGGGCATGTAGAGCAACGAATAGAACAGGATCACCCAATAGAAGGCCGTGTTCCCCGTGATCTGTGTGGCCAGGTATAAAAGCGCTCCCCCCACCAGGTGAAGTATTCCCATGATTCGCTGCGCAGCAAAATAACGGTCGGCCACCATACCCACAAAGAACGGAGAGATGATGGTCGCAATGGCCAGCGCACTGTAGGCCGCGCCAATCTGCACGCCGCTGGAGTGCAAAAATTCAGACATGTAGGTGCCCATCGTAACGTACCAGGATCCCCAAATAAAATATTCGAGGAGCATCATGACCGAGAGCTTTGTGAAGATGACAGGTTTCATGGGTTTTGATAAAAGGGTGGAAATGTACGAACGGGTGCAGCCGCCACGCGCTAAGTTGAAGGGGCTGTCCGTGAAGATACAGGGAGAAGCAGACAGACAAAAACCTCCTGTAAAATTTTTTCGATTCCGAGGCCCTTGCCAGCGCTCACGGGGACGCCAGAAAAATGGTGGAGTGAAATAAAAGGAAGAATGTGGAAATAGCGTGGAGAGATCCCCGACGCGTTAGGGTCAGGATAATTTCTTCAGGAGCAAGGCTGCCCACTGTTCACGCTCGTCGCGACGCACTTCAGCGAGGTTGTAGCGTCCCGCTTCAAGGAGAAGATCGTCGATGTCGTTTGTATAAAAACCGCTCAGCAGCAGCAGGCTTTCCGGGGCCATATAGTGTTGATAGAGCCTGATCTCGTCGAGCAGTACGTTCTTGTTGATGTTGGCTAAAATGATGTCGAAGGTTCCTTCGAACGAGAAGTTGCTAAGCTTGCCTTGTTGCTGGTGGATATTGGTGCACCCATTAACGTCGATGTTTTCCTGGCCGTTGCTCACGCTCCACTCGTCGATGTCGAATGCCTCGACTTCCCTGGCGCCCAGCTTGGAAGCCATGACGGAGAGGATTGCTGTGCCACAGCCAGCGTCCATCACCCGCTTGTTTTGGTGGTTGATGTCCAGTTGGCTCTTGATCATCAAATAGGTGGTTTGATGATGGCCGGTTCCAAACGACATCTTGGGAGTGATGATGAGTTCGTAGGGATATTTTTTTTCGATCTTATGAAAATCGGCGCGGATCAGGCAGCGGTCATCCACGATGATGGGCTCGTAATTTTTTTCCCACTCTTCGTTCCAGTTTTGTTTCTGGATGCGATCCTGGAAAAAGACCACGGGCGTTTGCAACGTATACTTGTCTTTGATCGCCTGCAGATATTCCTTGTCGTATTTCTCCATCTCCACATACGCCTCAAAACCTTTCTCCGTCTCCATGAACGTATCGAATCCGGCCTCGGCAATTTCGGCCATGATCAGTTCGGAGAAATCGGGGTCGCAGATGACCTGGAGGCGGGAGTAGTACATAGAAGATGCGTCGCGTGAGAAGAATAAGATCAAACAAAAAATAAATGCCGGCGACGATCACGTCACCGGCATGTTGTGGTTTTACATCGCCTTGATGATCTCGGCAAACTCTCTGGATTTCAATGACGCGCCACCCACGAGGCCGCCGTCAACATCCGGTTGAGAGAAAAGTTCTTTGGCGTTGGCCGCGTTAACGCTGCCGCCATATTGAATGGTGATCTCGTTGGCCACTGCCTCGCCGTATTTGGAGGCCAGGTGCTTGCGGATCACGGCATGCATGTCTTGTGCCTGCTGTGACGTGGCTGTTTTGCCGGTGCCGATCGCCCACACGGGTTCATAGGCCACGATAACTTTCTGTAGCGACGCGGCGTCCAGGTGGAACAGGCTTTCTTCGATTTGTTTTTTTACGAGGGCCTCGTGGCCATTGCTTTCGCGCACTTCCAACGGTTCGCCGCAGCAGAAGATGGGGGACAGGCCGTGTTTCAACGCGATGTCTACTTTCTTGGCCAGCAATTTTCCGTCTTCACCAAAATACTGGCGACGTTCGCTGTGACCCAGGATCACATAGCCAATGCCCAGCGACTTCAACATGGCAGCCGACACTTCGCCGGTATATGCGCCCGATTCATGCTCGCTGCAATTTTGAGCAGCCACAGCGATGCGGGTATCTTGTCCGATAAGATTTTTGATGGGGAGCAGGTAAGGGAATGGCGTGCAGAGAATGACCTTCACGTTGCCCTTCACTTCATCGGCCACCATGCCTTTGATCTCCGAGGCCAGGATGTTGGCTTCGTCCAGGGTTTTGTTCATCTTCCAGTTGCCGGCTACAATTTTTTGACGCATACAATTTTGAGTTGGTTATAGAATTGGGTTTCAAAGATAGTTCAGCTTTTTGCTTCTCGCACAAGGCCTAGCGCTTTTTCGGTTTGTAGTACGATTCCCGGAACAATTGCTGTGCGTCGGCCGCTTTCATCACCTGCGGCAAGGTGGCCTCTGAATGCTTCTCGGCGTATTTGTTCACGATCTGCCAGCCCACCCATTGACCAATGCGGCCAGGGCACTTTTCGCCTACTTGTATGGTCACTGGGCGCTCGCCCAGGTAATCCTGCTTCACCTTGTGGCTGGTGGCATACAACACCTGGCTGTCGACAAACCGGGCCCAGATCAGGTCCTCGTTGCTTCGTGTGCCTTTCATTTCTTCGGGGGTGTACCAAATGAAAACGCTGTCGGGCACACAGGGCAGCATGTGTTTGGCGAAATAGAATGACTTTCCGAAGACGACCATGTCGGCCAACACGGTTTTATCGTTCGGTTGATTTTTGTTGAAGCGGCCTTCGATACCATAGATGAGCATGGCGCAAGGCACGATGTCGTTGGGGTCGTATTTTCGCAGCAAATACTCATACATCTTGGGGCGGTATTTGGCGCCACGGCCCAGGTAAAAATCAAGACCGACGATGATGAGCGAATCCGTTACGAGCATATCCGTTTCCAGGCCGGAGACCACGGTTTGAATTTTGGGTGGGGTGAAATCGGGGTAATAATATTTCACATTGCTGAAGGCCTCATCAAACTGTTGCTTCAATCCGGACAAATCGCCGAAGACGCGTTTGGTCTCCATCACTAGCGTATCCATGTGCGGACTGGTGAGCTTTGCAAAAAGCTGGTTGATAAATGCCGAATCGGATGGATATTCCGTGCGCCGGAAAATATAATCGTGCACCAGCGGATGATGGGTGAGGAGGTCGACAAGTTCTTCCTTCGAAGAGAGGTTCACCAGTGAATCCTGCAGTTGCTGAATTTCTATGGACACGGGTTTTTCAATGGAGGGAGGAGCCACCACGCATTCGTCCTTTTCGCCGCTGCAACCGGCCAGGATCAAGGCCATGAATGAGACGATTACCAATACCTTCTGCATACGCTATGATAATTTCCGCGAAGATGGGATTTTTTATGCTATCCCGGCCCTTTTACGGCGCAGGATTTTACTTTACATCGAAAGTGAGCTTGTCGGTGGGAACACTTTTGGTGAGGCGCAGGCTCCGCACCGTTCCCCGCACGGTCACATGCACCAGGTTCGACTGATCTTCGAACACTTCCGTGATGATATTGTTCTGGATTTGGATGGTCTTCAATTTTTTTACACCGGGCACTTCGATATAAAAGATAAACGCATCGCCCTCCAACTCATAGCCCAGGTATTTCGATTGCACAGCCTTGTTATCCACTGCGATCTTGAAACGCGGCGTCAGGTATTCTTTCATGGTGGCGTCCAGGGCAGCCTTCGATTGCTTCGCGATATCGTATTCGGGTTGTTTGAGGTGCTCGCGCAAGGTGCTCTCCAGGTCGTCGGCAAAAACGCGCATCATGATCTCCAGCCGCTTGTCCTTTTCATCCATTTCTATTTCCGTGACGGAAACGTGCATAGGGTGGAGGAGCAGTGAAAAAACCAGGCTTTGCAGCGTGGAAATAAAGCAAAGGGATGAGAACATTCGTTTGTGAAAAATGAGATCCTGCAAAGATTGTTCTTTCTGATAAAATACTAAAAGGATTTTTGTTGCCGACCCCGCAATAAACCCTACCGCTTAACCATCAAACCCGCCCGGCTACCCAAATGGGGGTGTCATAAGTAAAAAATAACTAGTATACTTGCTCCCTTTTTCAAGACGTGCTCAGCGTTTTATGACGGAATTTCAGCTGTATTTCGGACTGGGGAAAGATCACATCCTGGACTATGCCAATGGATATGATCACATCCTGTTCATCGTGGCGCTCTGCGCCCTTTATATTACACGCGACTGGAAACAGATCCTGGTGCTGGTCACAGCGTTCACCATCGGGCACTCCATCACGCTGGCCCTATCGACGCTGCGGATCGTGAACGTAAAACCTGACCTGATCGAATTTTTGATCCCGCTCACCATCTTCGTCACCGCCGTCTCCAATTTGTTCAAGAACGAGAACAACATTTCCAGCGGCCCCATGCAAATGAATTATTTCTATGCGGCTTTTTTTGGATTGATCCACGGGCTGGGATTCTCCAACTATCTGCGCAGCATTTTGGGAAAAAGCGAGAATATTTTCACGCCGCTTTTGGCCTTCAACCTGGGTCTCGAATTCGGACAGATCATCATCGTGGTGCTGTTCATGTCTGTGTGTTTCATTTTAGTGGATTTATTCAACCTGAACAGAAGGGATTGGAAGATGGTTATATCGTCTGCGGTGGCCGGCATGGCCTTGCTGCTGATGAAGGACCATATGTTCTGGCTCAAAGATTAGTAACTCATTAACCTAACCATATTCTTTTTATGAAGCAATTTCTGATGTACGCGCTGATCCTGCTGGTCAACGTTGCCGTCGCGCAACAGACACCACAGTGGCAGGGCAAATTCGAGCAGTTGGATCAAACCCTGCCCACGCCAAACGAATACCGCACAGGCTCTGGCGCGCCCGGTGTGAAATACTGGCAACAAAAAGCCGACTACGTGATCAGCGTAGAGCTGAATGACAACAACCAAAGCATCAGCGGCAGCGAAACCATCACCTACACCAACAACTCGCCCGATGTGTTGAAGTATTTGTGGCTTCAGTTGGACCAAAACATCATCGCACCCGAAAATACATTGCGCACCACAGCCACCGGAAATGTGGTGGATTCGGCCGCAGCCAAAACCTATGCTGCCCAGGTCTCCGATTTCAAAGGAGGCTATACCGTAAAAGGAGTGAAGGAAGTAAGCGGCAAAGCGCTTCCCTATTTCATCAACAACACGATGATGCGCGTGGACCTTCCGCAGCCCCTGCGCTCGGGTGAGAAATATTCGTTCAACGTAGAGTGGTCGTTCAACATCGTCGATCGCAGCGTGTTTGGACAACGCAGTGGTCTGGAGTTTTTTCCGGAAGATGGAAACTATGTGTACACCATCGCCCAGTTCTTCCCTCGCATGTGTGTGTACGACGACTATGAAGGCTGGCAAAACAAACAATTCCTCGGTCGTGGCGAATTCACCTTGCCTTTTGGCGACTACAAGGTGCGCATCACGGTGCCCGCTGATCACATCATTGGAGCAACCGGCGTTTTGAAAAACCCCACCGATGTATTGACAAAAACAGAGATCGAGCGTTTCGAAAAAGCAAAGGTTACTTTCGATGCGCCTGTGATCATCGTTACGCAATCGGAAGCCACTCAAAAAGAAAAAACGAAATCTACCCAAAAGAAAACCTGGGAATTCCACGCCGAAAACGTGCGTGACTTTGCGTTTGCCAGCTCCCGTAAATTTATCTGGGATGCACAGGCCGTAAAGATCGGAAGCAAGACGCCGTTGGCGCAGTCGTTCTATTCCAAGGAAGGCAACCCGCTGTGGGAAAAGGAATCCACGAAGGCGGTGAAGAATACGCTGGAAGTATATTCCCGCTACACGCTCGACTATCCGTATCCGGTAGCCACCTCCGTTCACTCAGCCAGCATCGGTATGGAATATCCGATGATCTGCTTCAACTTCGGCCGTCCTGCCAAAGACGGCACGTACACCGAAAAATTAAAGCAAGGCATGATCGGTGTGGTGGTGCACGAAGTGGGCCACAACTTTTTTCCCATGATCGTGAACAACGACGAGCGCCAAACCACCTGGATGGATGAAGGCGTGAACAGCTTTGTGCAGTTGCTTACCGAGTTGGAACGCTACCCTGAACTGAAGTACACCCGCGGCAAACCGGCCGATCTCGTGCCCTACATGAAGGGCGACAAGAGCCAGATGCGCCCGCTCATGACCAACTCCGAGCAAGTGATCCAATTTGGCCCGGAGCAATATGCCAAAGCGGCAACCGGTTTGTTCATGCTCCGTGAAACCGTGATGGGTCCCGAGCTTTTCGACAAAGCCTTTAAAGAATACGCCACGCGCTGGGCCTTCAAGCATCCCAAACCTGCGGATTTCTTCCGCACCATGGAAGATGCCTCCGCCGTCGACCTCGATTGGTTCTGGAAAGGCTGGTTCTATTCCACCGACAACGTAGATCAGTCCATCGACCAGGTGAAATGGTACAAAATGCGCACCTCACAACCCAACCTGGAGAAAAAAGAAGTGACCGCCAAGAAAGGTGACCTCGCGCAAGGCGATGGTAAGAAATATGACTCGTTCAACAACGGTCCCGAACCCTTCAGCCTCATTGAAACCGACCCGCGCCTCAACGGCGAATTTCAAAGCCGCGTCGATGATAAAGCCATTATGCAAAAGCTGGAAGACAAGAATATCTATGAAGTAACGTTGTCTAACAAGGGTGGCCTGGTGATGCCCGTCATCATCGAGTGGACCTACAAGGACGGTACCAAGGAAATCGAGAAGATCCCTGCGGAGATCTGGAGAATAAACGAGCAAAAGATCACTAAGGTGTTCGTGAAACAAAAAGAAGTGGTGAACATCGTGCTGGACCCCAACTTTGAACTGTCGGACATCAATGTGCAGGACAATGTTTTCCCCAAGCGCGAAGTCGAATCGAAATTCGACGACTTCAAAAAGAAGGAGAAGTCAAAATAAAACGTAGCGTGTTCGCCGGACGAGGCGTTCACAAACAAAGTACAGCGTGCCGGAACTTTCCGGCGCGCTTTGAATTTTAATTAGAACGGAGCACCAAAGAAAGGAACGTGATGAAGCGAATATTGGCATGCATATTTACCCTCGGCATTGTGTTGCAGGCGTCGGCACAAGCCCAACAGGGTTGGAAAGGAAAATTTGAACAACTGGGAGAAATGCTTCCCACACCCAACGGTTATCGCACGGCTTCCGGCGCTCCCGGCCAAAATTACTGGCAGCAGCGCGCCGATTATACGATCCAGGTGGAACTGGACGACAACACCCAAAAACTTACGGGCTCCGAGACCATCACCTACTTTAACAACTCACCCGACGCGCTGAATTTCCTCTGGCTGCAACTGGATCAGAATATTTTCGCACCCAAAAACATGACCTCAGAGACCCACACGGGGGTGGTGAAGGATTCGATCCCGGCAAGTTTCTTCACAAAATCATCGGGCGTGGTGGTGTCCGACTATTCGGGTGGATATACGATTCAATATGTGAAAGATGTTTCCGGGAAAGAGCTTTCACACATCATCAACAATACGATGATGCGCGTGGACCTGGCCGTTCCGTTGAAGACGGGCGAAAAATTCACGTTCTCGGTGGCCTGGACATACAATGAATACAACCACCAGGTGTTTGATGGCCGTGGTGGATATGAATATTTTCCCGACGACAACAACTACGTCTACACCTGTGCGCAATGGTTCCCCCGCATGTGTGTGTATGACGACTACCAGGGCTGGCAGAACAAACAATTCCTCGGGCAGGGCGAGTTTGCGCTGGTGTTCGGAAACTATAAAGTGAAGATCACCGTGCCTTCCGATCACATCGTGGGTGCCACCGGAGTACTTCAGAATCCGAAAGACGTATTGACCAAAGAACAGATCGAGCGTTTTGACCGCGCCAAGAAAACATTCGACAAGCCGGTTTTCATCGTGACGCAAGATGAAGCCGAGCAAAAAGAAAAAACGAAATCGGGGAAGAAAAGTACCTGGGAGTTTCACGCAGAGAATGTGCGTGACTTTGCTTTTGCCAGTTCGCGGAAATTTATCTGGGATGCCCAAGCCGTGAAAGTTGGCAACAACACTCCGCTGGCACAGTCCCTTTATCCAAAAGAAGGCAACCCGCTGTGGGAAAAGGAATCCACGAAAGCCATTCGCAACGCACTGGAGCTCTATTCGTCGCGCACGTTTGACTATCCCTATCCGGTAGCCTACTCCGTGCACACGGCGCATCAAGGCATGGAATATCCCATGATCTGTTTCAACGGCGAACGCCCGGACAAGAAAGGCGAATACTCAAAACAAACCCTGACCGACCTGGTGTCGGTGGTGGTGCACGAGGTGGGGCACAATTTCTTCCCCATGATCGTGAACTCCGACGAAAGACAATGGTCCTGGATGGATGAAGGCTTGAATACATTCCTCGAAAAAGAAACGATCCGCGTCCGCTATCCGGAATTGTTCGCTACCCACGGCACCCCGAAAGGCATCGTGCCCTTTATGCGCGGCGACAAAAGCCAGATGCGACCCATCATGACCACGTCCGACAACATCCGTCGCTCAGAATTCGGCCCCAATGCCTACACCAAACCTTCGGCTGCGCTGACGGTCCTGCGCGAGACCGTGATGGGTCCCGAATTGTTCGACAAGGCCTTCAAAGAATATGCGCAACGCTGGGCGTTCAAGCATCCTAAACCCGCCGACTTTTTCCGCACGCTGGAAGATGCCTCCGCGGTTGACCTCGACTGGTTCTGGCGTGGATGGTTTTATTCTACCGATAACGTAGATGTCGACCTGGCCGAAGTGAAATGGTATACGCTGAACACCGCGAAAGCCGATCCCGAAAGAAAAGAAGTAAAGGCAAAGAAGGGCGACCTCGTCACGAAAGACGGCAAGCCGGCCGACTTCAGTCAAGGTCCCGAGCCCCTCACGCTCACCAACACCGCCGCGAAACTCAATGGCGAATTCATGAGCCGTCCCGACGATGACGCTATCCGTCAGAGACTGCAAGGCAAAAACATTTATCAACTCCGCTTCAAAAATGTCGGCGGACTGGTCACGCCGTTGGTGATCGAGTGGACGTATAAAGATGGTTCCAAAGAAATTGAACGGATTCCCGCCGAGATCTGGCGCACCAACGAGAACGAGGTCACCAAAGTGTTCATCAAAGACAAAGAAGTGGTGAACATTGTAGTCGATCCCAACGCCGAGTTGGCCGACGTGGAGACCAGCAACAACACCTTCCCCAAAAGAGAAACGGCATCGCGCTTCGACCGCTTTATGGCGAAATAGCGAAAGACTTTTTGTTTACAGGAGTAAAAGCCATCACCGCGAGGTGGTGGTTTTTTTTTGTGGTTGATCCGGTTCGTCCAGGTTGAATTTGTGGAGAAAACGATGGACAATGGGCGACAGGAAAACGGCCGCGATGGTCAGAAAAGCCACACCGCTGAAGATCGCATAAAATGACGCCCACAATTTTGCCAGGTCATTCTTTAACGGATCGACCGGGCCCATCCCGGTGAGGATCATCGACGCATTGACCAATGAATCGATCCAGTTCAAATCGTTGAAGAAGTGATAGCCTACTACGCCGATGCCAAGCGACACGAAAATGAGGAGGGCCGTAAACAAGCCGTAGTGTGCCTGGCGCATATAGAACTCCCGCAACGGCAACAAGGGGTGGCGGCGGTGCTCAAAAGGCGTGTAGTGAAGTTTCATTTTATTCGGTCATTAATTTTAATGCGCGCCCCAGGTCAACGTTCCCACCGGAAAGGATGATGCCCACCCGCTTGCCCTTGAACTTTTCTTTCGACTTCAACACCGCAGCCAGTGGCACGGCGCACGAGGGTTCCACCACGATCTTCATGCGCTCCCAAATCAGCCGCATGGCAGCAACAATTTCTGCGTCGGTAACCGTGATCACTTCCTTGACCAGCTCGCGGATGATGGGGAATGTTTTGTCGCCCAGTGAAGTGAGCAGACCATCGGCGATGGAGTCGGATTGGGAAGGTTCGATCTTTCCGCTTTGCATGGAGCGGAAGGCATCGTCGGCACCCGCCGGTTCTGCGGCGAAGACCTGCGTGGCTGGCGAGAAATATTTTGTGGCCAGCGCCGTGCCGCTCAACAATCCACCGCCGCCAACGGGGGCAATGATCACATCGAGGTCTTTCGCTTCTTCAAACAATTCCTTGGCTGCGGTGGCCTGGCCGGCAATCACATCGTAGTTGTTGAAGGGATGTATTTCGGTGGCGCCGGTTTTCCGGATCACGTCGGCCAGCGTCGATTCGCGCGCGGCCAGGGTTGGCTCACATTCAAAAATTTCGCCGTCAAATCCCCGCACACCGCGCTTCTTCACCTCGGGAGCCGTACGCGGCATCACGATGTACGATTTTACACCCATGATCTTCGCTGCCCGCGCAATCGCCTGAGCGTGGTTGCCCGACGAGTGCGTGGCCACGCCTTTCGCACGGGCCGATTCCGAAAGCGACAACACGGCGTTCATCGCCCCGCGCGCTTTGAAGGCGCCGATCTTTTGAAAGTTTTCACACTTAAAATAAAGCTGGCACCCCGCCTGTTCGTCGATGCCCGCCGAAGTCATCACGGGTGTGCGGTGAATGTAGGGTGTTATGCGCGCATGCGCTTGCTGAATGGTTTGCTGATTTGGGATGGACATAAAAGAACGGGTTCGGGTAGCAAAGTATGTAAAAATGATGTTTTCATAAAGGAAGATTATCTGAAGCCAGGTCGCTGCCGGTCGCATCAGGCCTTGCGGGTTTCCTGATCCAACATTTTCAGAAGCGTCGGCATCCGGAAAGGACCATGCATGCGGCGGACATTTTCGGCTGCGACTTCCACACGCATGCCGACGGCACTGACAAACAGAGGGTTCTTGCTCTGCCGTGTAACGGTCACCACATGGCGCGCGTTGTCGTGAAACGAAGTTTTGGCCACACCCACTACCGCTATTTTTTGGTCGAGGGCTTCGTAAAGGTGTGCGCCCAACCCAGGTTTGCCATCGTCATTGAGATAAACATAGCCGTCGACGATGAGGGTGTCGATCGTAGTTATATCGAAGAGGGCCAGCAAGGCGAGAATGCAGGGCAGTTCGCGTTTATAAAAATTCCCCGGCTCATAAGGTAATACCGCGTTTACGACAACCGACTTGATGTCGAGTGGCGCGTCATCCGTCCAGTCCCGGAACTGCAAGCCGACGGCCTTTGCGTGTTCGTCGCGATAGTAAACGTCGATGGCGAGCTTCAGACCGGATAGCATGGTTGGTAATTTATTCGCGGCGTTCTTAGAAACAAAAAGAGCTGCCTGAAAAAGCAGCTCTTCTGTGAAAGGAGATATTTTCTGAGGCTATTATTTTGCCATTTTATTGTTCCGGTAGATCTCTTTGCCCTTGTCGTTCCACTCGGCTTTCACATAGGGCTGAACCGATTCATCGAAGGGTTCTTTTGGATAGGCAATGATCTTTTTGCGTTTGCCGTTGGAATAGAACTCGGTCCAGTCGCCCACCTTCTCATCCCACTGGTATTCGCCTTGCACGGCCAGTTGACCATTTTCGTGGAAGAAATAGTAAAAGCCTTCCTTCTCACCGAATTCGATCGGCGTCATTTCTTTCATGCGCTTGCGCTCTGTGGGGTCGTAGTAGCTCACCAGCGACTCTTTGGGCCAGCCGTGATAATATTTGTCTTTGTCCAGCAAGGTGCTGTCGCGGCTGTTGTAGCGCATCCAGCGGCCGTGGCGGGTGCCTTTGTAGAAGATCCCTTTCTCCACTACCGTTTCGCCCACGCGTTTTTCATAAGGTCCGTGTAAAAGCACACCTTTCGTGGGATCGAAAGTGGAAGTTTTTCTGATCTCACGCCGCGTGTAGTCATACCAGAAAATATCGCGCACGAACGTCTGCGGTTTTTCAGATTTTTTCAGATAATAAAAAAGCTCGTACGTAATGCGGTCGCCTACGCCCTTGCGGGTGAAACCTTTCTTGGTTTTGATGCCATAGAAAACCTTCTTTTTTGGTTTTTTCTTTTTGGTGGTGTTAACGGGTTCTTCTTCCTTTTGGAAATCCAGGCTGGCGGGCGTGTCGATGGTGAAACGCTGCTCTTGCGGTTCCTGAGGCTCGTCCTGGGCCCAGCTCACGAGGGGAAGGACGGGCAGGATCAGCAACGATATTTTCCGTAAGAAATGCATAGAAAAACTTAACGTACCGGCTTTAGTTGATATTGTAAAAATAACAAACCCTCCGGGCTTTTTGAAATCCGGAGGGTTTGAATGCTGGCGCGCTCGCCGATTTTACGAAACCATTTCCACGCTGCGGCGGATAAAGTTGGTGAGGTCGGCGCCCGTGAGCATGTTCTGCGAAAGCAGGGCCAGGTCGTAAGCCTGTTTGGCCAACCTGTTTTTGTCTTCCTCGCTTCCGGCTTTCAATATTTTCTGGACGATCGGGTGATTGGCATTCACGGCCACGTTATAGTTGTCGGGCATGTTGCCCATAAACGCATAGCCACCGCCGCCACCCAGTTTGGCCATGTCTTTCATGCGGCGCATAAATTCGCTCATGGTGATCACCACGGGCAGATCCTGCGGCGAGAGCGACTCCACGGCCACGGTCATGGTCTTGCTGTTGATCGCTTTTTCGAACACCGTCTTCACGGCCTGTTGCTCGTCTGCGCTCAATACGCTCTCCATTTTCTCGTCCTTGTCGATCAGCTTGTCGGCCGTTTCGCTGTCCACGCGTTTGATCTGTACTTTCTCCAGCTTCTGTTCGAGTGTGTTGATGAAGTGATTGTCGAGCACACCGTCCAGCAGCAACACATCATAGGCTTTTGCTTTGGCCGCCTGGATGAAGCTGTCTTGCTTGCCGGGATCGGAAGCGTAGACGTAGATCACGTTCCCGTCTTTGTCGGTTTGCGTAGCAGCGACTTTCTCCTTGTATTCTTCAAACGTGAAATACTGACGGTCCACATTTTTCAACAGGGTGAAGTCTTTGGCGCGGTCATAGAACTTTTCGTCGCTGATGATGCCGTACTTCACAAAGATGTTGATGTCGTCCCATTTCTTTTCGAAATCCTTGCGGTCTTTCTTATACAGTTCCGAAAGCTTGTCGGCAACTTTTTTGGTGATGTGCTGGCTGATCTTCTTCACGTTGGCATCGCTTTGCAGATAGCTGCGCGACACGTTCAGCGGGATGTCGGGCGAATCCAACACGCCGTGCAACATCATGAGGAAATCGGGGACCACGTCCTTCACTTCGTCGGTGATGAACACCTGGCGGGAGTAAAGCTGGATCTTATTTTTCTGCATCTCGAAGTCGTTCTTCACTTTGGGGAAGTAAAGCACGCCCGTGAGGTTGAAAGGATAGTCCACGTTCAGGTGGATCCAGAACAGCGGGTCTTCCGAGAAAGGATACAGCTCTTTGTAGAATGCAAGATAGTCCTCGTCCTTCAGCTCGCTCGGAGATTTCACCCAAAGCGGTGCGGGATTGTTGATGATCCGGTCTACTGTAACACTTTTATATTTCGGCTTGCCTTCGGCGTCTACGCCATCGTCTTCCTGTTCCTGGGTGGTGCCGAATCTGATCTCTACGGGAAGGAACTTGCAATATTTGTCGAGGATGCCTTTCAATTTCCATTCGTCCAAAAATTCCTCAGAGTCGGCGTTGATGTGGAGGATCACATCCGTTCCACGCTCCCCTTTGGTAGCGGCCGACAACTCAAACTCTGTGGAGCCATCGCAGATCCAGCGGGCCGCTTCATTTTCTTCGGCTGTGAACGAACGCGAGATGATCTCCACCTGGTCGGCCACCATAAAGGCGGAATAAAAGCCCAACCCGAACTTGCCGATAATGTCTTTGGCGTCGGTCTTGTCTTTAAATTTCTCCACAAACTCGGCGGCGCCGGAGAAAGCAATCTGGTTGATGTATTTTTTGATCTCCTCGCCCGTCATCCCGAGGCCTTTGTCGCTCACGGTGATGGTCTTTTTCTCCTTGTCGAAGCTTACCTCGATTTTGAGGTCGCCCAGTTCGCCGGTAAATTCCCCGAGGGAAGCGAGCTTTTTCAGCTTTTGGGTGGCGTCCACGGCGTTGCTCACGAGCTCGCGGAGGAAGATTTCGTGGTCGGAGTAAAGAAATTTCTTGATGATGGGGAAAATGTTCTCGGTGTGGATCGAGATCGTGCCTTTTTCTTCGGTTACGGCTGCCATATGTTCAGTTTTTTCGGTTATAGGATATGCGTGATCAATAAATAATAAAAAATCCCTGTGGTCGACAGGGATGACAAAATTTGTTCCAGCGTGCTGGCGTGACAGGTTGTCAGCCTACCGCAGGCGGTCCGAATCGCGCACCAGTCGCTCATCCTTCCGGATAAAGAAATTGGCGACCAGGTTGCAGATCACGGCCAGGCCCGGAAGCCACATCCCCAACCCATAGCCACCCCCTGCCTCATTGGCCTTGATCAGGTTCGTAGCAAACCAAACCGACGAGATAATGGTGGCAGCCATGAAAAGGGAGTTCAGCGCACCCAGCTTAATTTGTGTGAGCCGGTTCTTGAATTTTGTGATCTCGATAAACGCCACCGTGGCCGATGCCACCGCCAACACGGCCGTGAGTGAATAGGGATTGTATTGATAAACGCCACCTTTCAAATAATAGAACGCTGTGAGCACGTGAAGCTCTCCGTTTTGTTCGAGTGTCCAGACGGGAAAGACCGTGCTGGAGAGTAATGAAAGGACAGCGATCGCCAGAAATACCGTTTGAATTCTTTGCCACATAGGTGCGTTACTTTAACTTGGGGGCAAAGTAAATAAATTTCGCGGTGTAAATCGCCCGGAAATTTTGGCGACTACGCGATCCAGAAAATGACTTCCGCCTACATCATCGACATCCTCCGCACCCCCATTGGCAAGTATGCCGGAACGTTGGCGTCCGTGCGTCCCGACGACCTGGCGGCCCACGTCATCCGCAAGCTGCTGGAACGCAACCCGGCCATAGACCCCAAACAAATTGAAGACGTGATCTTCGGCGCCGCCAACCAGGCCGGCGAAGACAACCGGAACGTGGCGCGCATGGCCCTGCTGTTGGCGGGTCTGCCCGTCGAAGTGGGGGGCGTCACGGTGAACCGTCTGTGTGCGTCCGGCCTCCAGGCCATCATGGATGCCAGCCGCGCCGCGTTGGCGGGCGATGGGGAGATCTTTATCGCCGGCGGTGTGGAAAGCATGAGCCGCGCACCCTATGTCATGGCCAAACCCGGCGAAGCCTTTGCACGCAAACCCGAAATGTTCGACACCACCCTGGGCTGGCGGTTTTTGAACGACCAACTGGCCGCGCTGTATTATCCCTATTCCATGGGCGAGACGGCCGAAAATGTGGCCGCCACCTGGAAGATCACCCGCGAAGCACAGGACGAATTTGCCTTTCAATCCCAAAAGAAATATGCCGCCGCTCACGAGACCGGAAAATTCAAAGACGAACTGGTGGGCGTGACCATTCAGAAATCCAAAGACGAATTTTTGCTTTTCGAAAAAGACGAACACCCCCGTCTCACCACCCCGCAAAAACTCGCGACACTGAAACCTGCTTTTAAAGATGGAGGCACGGTAACGGCCGGCAATTCATCGGGCATAAACGATGGGGCCGCGGCTTGCCTGGTGGCGAGCGAGACAGCCGTGAAGCGTCTTCACCTGGCGCCTATGGCACGGGTTGTTTCCATGGCTGTGGCGGGTGTCGACCCTGCTTACATGGGAATGGGGCCCGTGCCGGCGGTGCAAAAGGCGTTGAAACGTGCGGGGCTTTCTATAAAAGATATTGGATTGGTGGAGTTGAATGAAGCCTTTGCTTCGCAATCGCTGGCGTGTATCGGTGATCTCGGGATCGATCCGGACAAGGTCAACGTGAATGGCGGCGCTATTGCGTTGGGACATCCGCTGGGGTGCAGCGGGGTGCGCATCAGCGCGACGTTGCTGCACGAGATGCGGAGGCGAGGAATCCGGTATGGATTGGCGACCATGTGCATTGGAGTGGGGCAGGGGGCGGCCGTGATTTACGAAAGCATCAAAAGTTAAACCGCCCACCTTCGCTAAAGCTTCGGCGGGCAAGCAAGGTTAGGCACAAAGGAGCATTGCGTTTATCTTTGCGCCTCCGCGTCTTTCCTTGGTCGCCGAAGCTTTAGCGAAGGTGACGCGGTTCCACAACAATGCGCTACTTCTTCGAAATCGCCTACAACGGCAAGAACTACGCCGGCTGGCAAAGCCAGGCCAACGCCACCGGCATCCAAACCGTGGTGGAAGACGCGCTTTCCAAACTCCTCCGCACCCCCATCCGGATCGTGGGAAGTGGAAGAACCGACACCGGCGTGCACTGCGAGCAACAATTCTTTCACTGCGATCTCGAAAAACTTCCCTTCGACTATGCCACGCTGCTCCAAAAACTCAACTCATTCCTCCCCAGGGATGTGGCCATTCCATCCATCCGCCGGGTGAAAGACGACGCCAGCGCGCGCTACGACGCGGTGGAGCGCACCTACCATTACCGGATCACCCGCAAAAAAAACCCTTTCAAGGAGGGCCTGGCATGGCATTATTTTAAGACTGCCGATGTTCAAACCATGAACAGTGCAGCTGCGTTATTACTGGGCGAGCACGATTTTGAATGTTTTAGCAAAGTAAAAACGGATGTAAATCACTTTCTTTGCGACATTAAAAAAGCAGCCTGGCGCGAAGAAGGCGATTTGCTGGAGTTCACCATCACCGCCAACCGCTTCCTCCGGGGAATGGTGCGCGCCGTGGTCGGCACCCTGCTGGACGTGGGGACCGGTAAAACATCGCTGAAGGAATTTCAGGCCATCATCCAGAGCCGCGATCGTAAAAAGGCCGGCGCCAATGTTCCTCCGTATGGTTTGTATCTGTCGAAGGTAAAATATCCGCCTTCGGTTTTTGTAAAAGAATCTTAACGCCACCCGTGGAGAAAGAAAAAGTAAGTAGCGGCAATATCATCGACTGGTCGGTGCTCTCGCGCCTGATGAAATTTGTAACCCCGTACCGCTGGCGGTTTATTGTCGTGATCGTCCTCACCGTCGTGCTCGGCTTGCTCGCCCCTACACGACCCTTCCTCATCCAATATACCCTTGACAACGATGTGGCCTTCGGCGACTATGCCGGCATGGTGAACATGATGTGGATCCTGCTGGGCCTCCTGGTCTTCCAATCCATCGCACAATACATCCACACCTACATTTCGGGTTGGCTCGGCCAACAAGTCATCCGCGATATTCGCGCCCGGCTCTATGAACACATCATCAGCCTTCGACTCACCTTTTTTGATAAAACACCCATCGGCCGGCTTGTCACCCGCACCATCTCCGATGTGGAAACGCTCGCCGATGTTTTCAGCGAAGGTCTCGCCGCCATGGTGGGCGACTTGCTGCAGATCGTTTTCATTCTGGCTTTCATGTTCTACCAGGATTGGCGCCTGGCCCTGCTCAGCTTGTCGACCATACCCCTGTTGCTCATCAGCACCTACGTATTCAAGGAAAAAATCAAAGTGGCGTTCAATGATGTGCGCAACGCCGTGGCCAACCTCAACACCTTTGTACAGGAACATATCACGGGCATGAACATCGTCCAGATCTTTGGCAGTGAAAAGATCGAGTTCGAAAAGTTCAAGGAGATCAACGAAGAGCATCAACAGGCCAACCTCCGTTCGGTGTTGTATTATTCGATCTACTACCCCGTAGCCGAGATCATTGCCGCAGCCGGCATTGGTTTGCTGGTATGGTATGGCGCGAAGGGTATCATTAATTATGAGCAGACCGGGCTCACCATCGGCAAGCTCGTAGCCTTTATCATGTACATCCAAATGTTCTTCCGTCCCATCCGGATGATTGCCGATCGATACAATACCCTGCAAATGGGTATCGTGAGTTCGTCGCGCATCATGAACTTGTTGGATGCCACCGAGCACGTGCAGGAAAACGGCGAGATCAAACCCACCCGAATTCAGGGCGCGGTGAAGTTCGAGCACGTGTGGTTTGCGTATAACGACGCCAACTATGTTCTAAAAGACATCACCCTCGACATCCAGCCCGGCGAAACCGTAGCCATTGTGGGCGCAACCGGGGCAGGGAAATCGTCGATCATCAATTTGCTGAACCGGTTCTATGAGATCAACCGCGGCTCCATCCAGGTGGATGGCATTGACATCAAAGCCTATGAACTGGGATCGCTCCGCAAAAACATCGGCGTCGTTTTGCAGGACGTGTTCCTTTTCTCCGATACCATTTTCAACAACATCACCCTCGACCACCCGGAGGTAACGGAGGATATGGTTTGGCATGCCGCCGACCTGGTGGGCGCCCGCAAATTCATCGACCGCCTGCCCGGAAAACTGGGCTACAACGTGATGGAACGCGGGGCAACCCTCAGCGTAGGGCAACGGCAATTAATTTCATTTATCCGGGCCATGGTCTACGATCCCCGGATTCTGATCCTGGACGAAGCCACTTCCTCGGTCGACAGCGAAACGGAGGAAATGATCCAGCAGGCCATCGGGAAAATGATGAAAGACCGCACCTCCATTGTCATCGCCCACCGCCTCTCCACGATCCAGAAAGCCGATAAGATCATTGTGCTCGACCACGGCGAAATCAAGGAAATCGGGCGTCACGAAGACCTGCTTTTACAGGAGGGTTATTATGCCCAGCTCCACAGGATGCAGTATAAGGAGTTTGTTTGAAGCTGGCATCGGCGCAATAAACGTTTGAAGTCCCTCACTGAAGGACAAAACGTTTATATTTGTCCTGAATGCACTTTCAGAAAACGCTCTTCGTTCTGTCATTTTGCCTTTGCGCGATCGCTACCTGTGCGCAGAAGGCCCGGATCTACAATGGCGGCAAAAGCATGTACACCCGCGAGCGCTACGGCGCCGCCAACAAAGTGAAAGGATCGAAGGCCAAAACGATCTGCCCGATCTTCATCACCAGCAAATATCCCTACCAGGGCATCGGCATCAAGCTCGGCGACCCCTTCGCCGTCACCTATAAATACTATTTCAATAAAAGAGTGGCCGTGGCCGTCGACGTTGGGAAAGCTTCCAGTGGGCTCTACAACCGCTATTTCCGCGAGAAGTTCGACCAGTATGCCGTGCGCGACACGTTTTCCAACAAAGAGGCCACCATTGAATACTACACCCACAAAGTGTTGGCGGATCTGATCGGCGAAGTAAAATTCCTTTACCACTTCGATGCGTCCAAAGTATCGCAGGGCTTGCAGTTCTATGTTGGCGCTGGCTGGGAATGGAAGAACACAAAACTGCAATACGACTATACCTACAAAGCCGACGTTTTTTCTCCCGATAAGTTCGGGCGTTTCACGGAGACGCGATTTACGATGGGGCCTCAGGCCGTTGTTGGTATTGAGTATGCTTACTTTAAGATCCCCATATCGGCGTTCATGGAATTGGAATATTTTGCCGATGTGCTGGCGGACCCTGGGTGGAGAAGGGCTGAGGGGGGTGTTGGGTTGAGGTATGTGTTTTAGCGGGTATCCTTTAGTTCTGTGATTTTTTAGAATCCTCCTATACTGCAGTCATTTTGCGGTCGTTTGATTTTACATTCCCGGTCTTTGCGTTCTGAATTTGCCATGAACGACTCACGTGCACTTTTTTTGATGTTCGTCTTACTGTTATTCTCCTACGAGATTCAGGCACAATATCCGTTCGAAAAATTCCCCGCCATCCTGTACAAGGAGTTTGAGGATTGGAAAGAATACGATCGGCTAGAAAAAGAGCAAAGAATACACTTCACACTAACCATTCCCGATTTTTACACCAACCACGATACCGTAACGATCCAACTCACGGGTTTTCAGGACCAGATGGACACTTCTCTTATTCGGGTCTTTAGAAATAAAAATCTAATTGGAAAAATAAAAGAGCCGATGTTCTTCATCAGTACGAATGTCAAGGATCATCCTGTGAGTGTCGCCGACATAAATGGGGATTCACTAGACGATATAAAGTTAGTTATTCCCTACATGGGCAACGGCATAGCTAGCCTGAACGTGCGAGTGATCTATTTTTTTCAAAAAACCGACGGAAGCTTTGACAAAATCTCTTTCCTCGACAAAATGGATGGGCCGGAGCGGGATTTTAACGCAGACAACAATTTCGAGATCATTACCATGACATTGGATCAGTATGAGAGTCACAGCTACTGGACGTTCAATATCTACAATTTTGAAAACGGTACGTTGGTAAATCAAAATCAGAAGTATGGATACCCCATTATGATCCAGTTTCTTTACCGCGACAACTATGCGGTAACGAACAAAATTTCTGCAGAAAAAATGAAATCTTTTGAAAGGGCTTTGCCTAAAAATTTCGACAAAAAATAAAAGCTGTAAATTGCATCCGCTTTAACCCCCACGCTGCGAAGAGAGCGTCAACTGCCCATGAAACCGATAGCCATTACCGTTGCACTTCTCTGTTGCTTCGTCACTCCGACGCGTGCGCAACGTGGCAGCGATGTTGACAGTCTGGAGTATTTTAGTGGCAAGGAAGATTTCGAAATGGCCAGTATCTATTTGGATAATCTTATAAAAATGAATCCAACCTCGGCTGCTCTCCGGATGCGGAAAGCCGAATACCTGGTTAAAATGCGCCAGGTTGAAGAAGCAAAAAAAGAATTCACCAAGGTCATTGAGATCGATCCATCTATATGGCAAGCTTACGGACAAAGAGGATCGATATATCTGAAGTCCAAACAATACGATTCCGCTATACTTGATTTCACCCAGATTATGGGCACGAGCAGGGAAGTGGATTCGTTGACGTATTCATTCAGGGCGTACGCCTATCTGGAATCAAAAAATTATAAGGCGGCGTCGCGTGACTATGATTCTATCATCCGGTTGAGACCCAAAGATCCTAACCTTTTAAACAACCGGTCTTATGCTCGCGAGCAACTGGGCGATTTTAAGGGTGCGTTGCAAGATGTGAATGACGCGATTGATGCCGACAAAACATATGTCAGGGCTTATGGCACTCGCGCTCTTCTTTATTTACGGATGGGTGACAGGGATGAAGCCCTTGCTAGCATAAGCGTGTATCTAAAAGCTTATCCCGACGATGAAATGGGAAATTGTCTGGTGGGGGAGCTTTTGTCTTATAAAAAGGACTATGAAAATGCAATTCCTCACCTTACGGTCTGCGTGCAAAAAGAGGCTCGCAAAGACCCTTACCTGTTAAGAGCGATGGCCTATTACAACACAGGGCAGTGCTCGGCGGCGATAACGGATTTTTTAAAAATCTTAACGTTCAAACTCAGCGCGCCAGAAGAGGCCGAAGCATTGTATCATATCGGCGTCTGCAAAAACAGGCAAAAGCCGAAATCGGGGTGCGATTTTATCAGGAAGGCATTTCAAAAAGGAGCAAATGATGAAAAGCAAAAGCGAGTCTTATTGACGGAATGTCAATGACCTCCTCGCTATTGGTCATAGTCCTTAGCCTCGGCCTCGTCGAGCTGTCCTTGTTTTTCGAATAGGTCTTTGTACATACCTTCGGCCGCGATTAGCGCGTCGTGCGTGCCCTCTTCGACAATATGACCATCGACAAGCACCACAATGCGGTTCGCTAACTTGGCAGACGACACGCGATGAGAGATGATGATGGTCGTACGCCCTTGCATGATCCGCTTCAAGCTATTCAAGATGGTGTTCTCCGTTTTCGTATCCACTGCCGATAGCGCATCATCCAACATCAATATCTTAGGCTCGCGCACAATAGCCCGGGCAATCGAGACGCGTTGCTTCTGTCCACCGGATAAGGTAATGCCCCGCTCGCCCACGCGTGTACTGAATCCGTTGGGAAAGCCCATAATGTTTTCATACACATCAGCATCTTTCGCAGCCTGGATCACCTTCTCCTCTTCGGGGTCTTTCAAGCCGAAGCCGATGTTGTTATAGATCGTATCACTAAAAAGGAATACGTCCTGCGGCACATAGCCGATCTGGGTTCGCAGCGCGTGCAGGTCGTAGTCGGCGATGGGCACACCGTCGATCAGGATCTCGCCATCGCGTACGTCATACAGACGCGAAACCAGCGCCGACACCGTGCTCTTGCCCGAACCGGTGGTGCCGATGATGGCCAGTGACTCGCCGGGCTGGATGGAGAAAGAAATATTTTTTAACGCTTTGATGCCCGTGTCGGGATAGGTGAAGGATACATTTTTGAACTCCAGCTTTCCCTGGATCTCGCGGTCGAGATTTTTTTCCGAGACGATGTTGGTCTGGATCTTCAAAAATTCGTTGATGCGTTTCTGCGAAGCTTCGGCACGTTGCACAAGGCTGCTGGTCCATCCCAATGAAGTGACCGGCCACGTTAACAAGTTCACATAGATGATGAACTCGGCGATGTTGCCAAAGGTGAGGTTTCCTTGGATCACCTGTACACTTCCGGCATACACGGTGAGGATCGTGCTGATGCCGATCAACCCCATGATGAGCGGGAAAAAGAGCGACTGCACTTTGGTGAGCTTCAGAGATTGCAGGCGATAAATATTGGTTTCCGATTCGAACTTGGAGAGCGACTGCTGTTCCCGGTTAAAGGATTTCAATACACGAATGCCGCTGAAGGCTTCTTGAACAAACGTGGAGAGACGCGATTGACTTTTCTGGATCTGCTCCGACCTTCTTTCCATTTTATTGTTCACCAGAAAAATGCTGAGCGAAAGAAAAGGCAGCGGGCTGAGTGCATACAAGGTCAGTTCGGGGCTTTTGCTGAACATAAATGGGATCAGCATCATGAACAACGTGATGAGCTGAAGACCGTACATAATGGCTGGACCCAGATACATCCGCACGCGCCCGACGTCTTCGGCAATGCGGTTCATGAGGTCGCCGGTGTTGTTTCTTCTGTAAAAGCTGAGGGGAAGGGTTTGATAGTGCTCGAAGATCTCGTTCTTCAGATCATACTCCACGTAGCGTGACATCACGATGAGCGTTTGCCGCACAAAGTAGAGGAAGATACCGCGCAGGAAGGCCATCAATAAAATAAGTGCTGCATAGACCAGGATGCCAAAGGCAAAAACTTTGAAATAATCCTGTTGCTGTGGTGTGCCTTTGAAGGCTTGGAAGATGCGAATATTATCGGCCACCAGGTCGATGGAGTGTCGCACGATGATGGCGGGAACGATCTGAAAAATGTTGGAGATGATGACCCACAGCGTTCCGAAGAGGAGCAGCCATTTATATTTTAACAGGTATTTATTGAGGTACTTTAATTCTTTCATTCAAAAAAATTTGGCGGGCCTTCCGTTAAACGAAATATACTTCCAATAGTTCTTGCAAACGTTTGAAACGACGTAATTTTGCGTATTCCTTAACGAAAGGGACCTTGGAAAACCGGGGTTTAAAACTACAACAATCAAACGTAAAACAAATCCGATGGAGATTAAAGAACTTGAAAAAGTGCAACACGCGGGCATCTTCGGCACGCTGTCACAACTGGGTCATGAGCAAGTCGTGTTTTGTCAGGATGCGGCCACGGGCCTCAAGGCGATCATTGCCATTCACAATACTGTGCTGGGCCCTGCCCTTGGCGGCACGCGCATGTGGAACTACGCTTCGGAGCAAGAAGCCCTCACGGACGTTTTGCGTCTCTCGCGCGGCATGACCTTCAAAGCCGCCATCAGCGGTCTTAACCTGGGCGGTGGCAAGGCCGTCATCATTGGCGATGCCAGCACCATGAAAACGGAAGCCTTTCTGCGCCGTTTCGGAAAATTCGTGAACAGCCTTAATGGCAAATACATCACTGCCGAAGACGTGAACATGAAAACGTCCGACATGGAATATGTGGCCATGGAAACCAAACACGTCACCGGCCTCCCTGAATCCATGGGTGGCGGCGGAGACCCTTCGCCGGTAACAGCCTATGGCGTTTACCTGGGCATGAAAGCCACCGCCAAAAAAGTATACGGCAACGACAGCCTCAGCGGCAAGAAGATCGGTGTCCAAGGCATCGGCCAGGTAGGCATGCACCTCGTGGAACACCTGGTGAACGAAAACGCCACCGTCTATATCACCGACATCCACGAAGCCAAAGTAGCCGACATCGTCCGCAAACACGGTGTAACCGCCGTTGGCCAGGACGCCATCTACGACCTCGACATGGACATCTACGCCCCCTGTGCGCTGGGTGCCACGGTGAACGACGACACGATCGCCCGCCTCAAGTGCAGCATCATCGCCGGCGCCGCCAACAACCAGCTCAAAGACGAAGTAAAACACGGCTACATGCTGGTGGACCGCTCCATCGCCTACGCCCCCGACTTCCTCATCAACGCCGGAGGACTTATCAACGTCTACAACGAATACCTCGGTCATTACAACCGCCAGCGCGTCATGGAACAAACAGAGAAGATCTATGACACGTGCCTCAACATCTTAAATCTCGCCAGCCGCGAAAAACTGTCCAGCCAGGAAGCGGCGATAAAGTTGTGTGAGAAGCGGATTGCGGATATGGCGTTGGTGAAGGTGTCGAGATAGGAACTTTCAGGAGCCAGAATCCAGGAGTCAGGAGCTAGTGCTTCGGCGTCAGTAGCCAGTAGTTAGTAGCCGTAGGGGTGCGGGAGTGAGGTTTGAGTGTGAGGTTTGAGTGTGGAGGTGGGTGCGTAAACGTTTCCACTTACTGAAAACCGACACTATCAGCTCCCAAAATGCTTCCTTGACTCCAGACTCCTGAATACTGGATTCCGAAACTGACTGGCTCCTGAATACTGGATTCTGGATTCTGAAGACCGACTCCTAAGCACTGGCTACTGACTACTGGCTACTGAATGCCGACTCCCAAGCACTGGCTCCTGGCTTCTGGCTCCTGGCTCCTGATAACATCCTCCCAAACCCAAGAAATCCCCATCCCGTTAGTGAAAGCTGCGGGATGTTTTTATTTTTGTGCCCCCGTTACCTTTTGTATAATAGTAATGGGTTAATCGTGCGGGTTTGGATTTTTTTGGACCCGGATTTTACTTAAACGCTGTTCTTTACCATGCTTAACAGAAGAAGCCTTCGAATAAAAGTGATGCAGAGCCTGTTCGCGCTGCAACAATGCAAAGAAGCCAATTATGAATTGTGCCTCGAAAAAATAAACGAAGCCTTTTTGCCCGACCTCAATTCCATGGAGGTGCAGGACAAGCCGCTGCTGAACGCCCAAAAGAAAAAGGCGGCAAAACTGTTTGAATCCACCTTTGCCAAGCACGAGACCTCGGTGGACCATGAAGATGCCAAGATCAAGAAAGTGGTGAACGAGTGTTTCGTTTTCTACGCCAAGCAATCCAAAAAAGACACCGATTTTTTCCGGAAGAACCTGGTCAGCGAAGTAGAGAAGATCTACGACCGCTATATCGAGGTGTTGAAGCTGGTGCCCGCTTTTGCCGAACTGGCGGCCGCCGATAAAAAAGTGAGCCACAAGAATTTTATCAACAACGCGTGGATAAAAGGCCTGGTGGAAAGTGAGGCGCTGAACAAAGACGCCCTGAAATTGGGCCGTCACTGGCAGGACAAACCCGAGCGTGTGAAGGTGTGGTTCCGCGATGTGATCCGCCAGGAAAACGAATACCTGAACTATCTCGACAAGAAAAGTCCTACGCTGGAAGACCAGAAAAAATTCATCAACCACCTCTACAAAAAGGTGATCCTGGGAAAGACCGTCATCAACGATTTCTTTGAGGAAGAGGTGCTGCGCTGGGCCGAAGACAAGGACATTGTGAAGGGCATGGTGGAAAAGACCATCAAGTCGTTCGACCCCGAGGCAAAGACGCCGCTGACGTTGCACACGTTGTCTATCAACTGGGATGACGACAAGGCGTTTATTGAAAATCTGTTCGACACCACTGCGTCGCTGGATGTGAAATACAAGGAGCTGATCGCCAACAACACGCGCAATTGGGAGGTGGACCGCTTGCCGTTGACCGACCGGGTGATCCTGGAAATGGCCATTGCCGAGCTGCTGATCTTCCCCAACATCCCTGTAAAGGTCTCCATGAACGAATACATCGAGCTGGCCAAGAACTACAGCACACCCAACAGCCGGCAGTTCATCAACGGCATTCTCGACGTGATCGCCAAGGAGTTGAAAGAGGCCGGCACGCTGAAAAAGAGCGGTCGCGGGTTGATCGACAACAAGTAAAAACGCCCTTTGCCGGGTTAATCACCGGAACATCCGTACGGGGCCGGATGTGATTTGTTAAAAATTGTTAAAATTTTGAATTTGCGCAGAAACCCTAATTAATTTTAAACTTTTATGAGCAAAAAGAGCGGAAATACATTGATGGCTTTTCTTTTCGGAGCAGCAGCGGGCGCTATTTTGGGCATACTGTACGCCCCCGACAAGGGAACAAATACCCGTGAAAAGTTGTCGTTCCAGTTGGATAAATACCGGAACATGCTCCAGGACCTGATCAACGATTTCGTGTCGGGCAAAGAAACACCGCTCACCAGCGAGGCAAAATCGCAGGGCCAGAAAGTGGTGGACGAAGCCAAGAACAAGGCCGAGCGCCTGTTGGAAGATGTGGATGATTTGCTGGAGCAGATCCGCGGTAAAAAAGGTTAATCCCGCCAAACGTTGAATTGAAAAAACAGAAGAACCGATAAATTTAAATGAACATGAAACAGTATTTGGTAAAGCCCTTCATTCTGCTGGCCTTTGTGGCCATGATGACCAGCGCCTGCAAGGACAAGAACGCCGAGAAGCGGATCGCACAGCTGGAGAGCCGCCTGGCTGAATTGGAAGGCAAGAAAACCGCCACACCGGGAGCACCCTCCCCGACCACGCCGGCCCCCGAGGCAAAACCCGAAGGCCCGCTGCCTAAAATGGAATTCCAGACCACCGACCACGACTTTGGCACGATCCACGAAGGCGACGTTGTGGAGTATACCTACGCCTTTAAGAACACCGGCGATGCACCCCTCATCATCCAGGGTGCACAAGGCTCCTGCGGATGCACGGTGCCCGATTGGACCAAAGAGTCCATCCCAGTAGGTGGAACAGGCTTTGTGAAAGCTAAATTCGACAGCAACGGGAAATCCCAAATACAGAACAAGACCGTAACGGTAACGGCCAACACCTGGCCCAAGCAAACCGTGCTGCGCTTCAAGGCGATGGTGACCCCCAAGGCGGGCCCTGCTAAGTAAGTGCATCCCCTTCCATCAACGCATCCCAATCTGCCTGAGCAGGTTGGGATGTTTGTTTTAATTGAGATACCTTTGAAGCCTTAAAAAAAATTTCAGACTATGTATTCCATCCTATTGCAAGCATCATCCGGATTTCAGGTGCAACAATTGATCCCCATCGCCGGTATTATCCTGGTGTTTTATTTTTTCATGATCCGTCCCCAGCAAAAGAAGGCCAAAGACGGCAAGAAGTTTATCGACGAACTGAAGAAAGGCGACTATGTCGTAACTATTGGGGGCGCGCATGGTTATATAGCTGAGATGGAAGGCGATACCTTCATCCTGGAAGTGGAGAAAGGCGGACGCATCCGCTTTAACAAGACCGCCATTTCGATGGAAGCCACCAAAGCTGCCAACACAAAAAAATAATACCGGATTGAGAGGTTAACCAAAACGGGACACGATCCCGGCGGTACGCAGTGACGCAACATGTGGACTGTGAAAAAGTAATTCGACCGATACGCGATGAGTTTTTTCAATTCCATATTCAACATACTTCGATTCAACCGGAAAAACTGGAACGCCATCGTGCTGTGCATTTTTGCCGCGATGGTGTTCTGGTTTTTTAATGCCCTCAACAAGAACTACACCACCAACATTAATTTTCCGTTAGCTTTTGACTACGATCACGAGAACTATGTTCCCGTGCGTCCGTTGCCCAAGTCCGTGCGCATCAATGTTTCGGGCATCGGATGGAATTTGTTCCGTCGCAGTGCCGGGTTGAAAGTGCCTGCACTGGTTATTGCCCTGGAGCGCCCCGCCGATGTGAGGAAGATCGTGGGCAGCACCTTGCCGGCCTTGTTCTCCACCCAGCTGGAAGAGTTCAAGATCAACTTTGTTATCAGCGACACCCTGCGGATCGCCATCGAACCCAAGGCCTCGCGTTGGGTGCACCTGCGGTTGGATTCGCCCAGCATTCTGTTTCGCGATGGCTATGCTTTGACCAGTCCCGTTTCCATCGTTCCGGATTCGGTGTTTATTGAAGGGCCACAAAAACTCATCAACAGTTTGTCAAGCCAGTTGTACTTAAAGATACCCGATCGCAACATCGACGAGAACTTTCGCGACGATGTGGAGGTTACATTCCTGAACAACGAGCTCGTGAAGCGCGACCCCCCGACGGTGGCCGTGAGCTTCTCCGTCGATCGAATGGTGGAGCGCAACGACTCTATTGCCCTGAAAGTGATCAATCCGCCCAAGCGTGCATGGGCTTTCATCGAGCGAAAGAAAATTCCCTGCAAGGTGGTGATCCCGCAAAGTGCGTTGGCCACCTACCGTCCCGACTCGGTGAAAGCGGTAGTAGATTTGGGAACGATCGGGCGCGGGGGAAACAAACTATTCCCGGTGTTAAAAGGCTTGCCTCCCTATTCAAAGGTGCTTGCCATAGACTCCATTTACGTAAAGTTTTAACCTTTTGCATCAACCGCTACAAATTGGCATCACCGGGGGCATTGGCTCAGGCAAAAGCCTGGTCAGCAGAATTTTCCGGGCACTAAACGTACCCACGTATGATGCTGACAGCCACGCGAAAGAACTAATGACCACCGATGGAATACTCGTGCAACAGATCAAGAAAGAATTCGGAGAATTGTCGTTCCATGAGGATGGGAGCCTGAACCGTGGATACTTGAGCCGCACTGTGTTTAATGATGTAGAGAAGTTGGAAAGACTGAACCGTTTGGTGCATCCGCGGGTAGGCCAAAATTACAAACAGTGGGTGGAGCGTAACCGGCACCATCCCTACGTCCTGAAAGAAGCAGCCCTGCTCTTTGAAGCGGGGTCTCATCAATCACTCGACAAAGTTATCGTGGTTCATGCTCCTGAGACCTTGCGAATACAACGTGTGCTCGCCCGAGACCCGCAGCGCACAGAAGAACAAGTAAAAGCCATCATCCGAAACCAAATGCCGGAAGAAGAAAAAATGAAACAGGCAGACCACATTGTCGTAAACGATGAAACAACGTTGCTGATTCCACAGGTTTTGGAGTTGCATCAACAGTTCATCGCTGTCGGTCTCGCTTCTTCACGCGCCTGAACCGGAATCCATCCTTCGTGTTAATCTAAATAGCTATCGAACTTATAATATGCGTTCATTTTTGAGAATCAGTGGAGTATTTTTTGCCGTAGTGGCACTGGCATCGTGCGCGAAAAAGAAAGATTTTGCGACCGGTGGTAAGAAGCCGCAAGGACCGTTGGCGGTGGATGGATTTGTGGTAAGCGCCCGTTCGATCAGCGAAAAAATTGAAGTGCCCGGCTCGTTATTGCCTTTCGAAGAAACACCTATTCGCGCGGAAGTGGGAGGGCGCATCGTGCAATTGAACATCAAAGAGGGTGGTCTCGTCCAGGGTGGAACATTGTTGGTGAAATTGTTCGACAAAGACCTGCAAGCCAGTCTCCACAAGTTGGAAGTACAATTGCAGATCAAACAGAAGACCGAAGAACGCAGCAACGAACTGTTGAAGATCAATGGCATCAGCCAGCAAGACTATGATCTCAGCGCACTCGATGTAGAAAACCTGAAAGCGGATATCGAGTCTACCCGCATCGCCATTTCCAAGACCGAGATCCGCGCGCCGTATACCGGCAGAGTTGGTTTACGCGGCATCAGTCTCGGTTCTTACATCGCGCCAACCGACATTATCACTACGTTGCGCCAGGTTGACAAACTGAAGCTTGAATTTTCCATTCCGGAAAAATATGCCAAGGAGATCGTGGCCGGATATGTAGTCACCTTCATGGTCGACGGCGGCAAGGACTATCACCGCGCCACCGTGATGGCCACCGAAAACAGCGTAGACGCCAACACGCGCACGCTCAAAGTGCGGGCCACGGTGAATGAGAACCACCGCGAGCTGGTGCCTGGCGTATTTGCCAAGGTGAATTTGCAACTGGGTAAGGACGATCAAGCATTGCTGGTGCCTACCCAGGCCATTATTCCCACGGCACGCGACAAGCAAGTCATTATACTCCGAAAAGACAGCGCCTCCTATACGGTGGTCGAAACCGGTATCCGCGACTCAGCCTTTGTTCAGATTGTGAAAGGGCTGAAAGTTGGCGACACCGTGATCACCACCGGGTTAATGGCCATCCGGCCGAATGCAAAGATTAAAGTCATGCGGGTTTCGTCCCAGAAGTGACAGGATCATTTTTTTCTAACGTCTTGAGGTTATGAACATATCAGAAGTAAGTTTAAAACGTCCCGTCCTGGCGTTTGTGATGAACATCATCATTGTGCTGTTTGGGATCATCGGTTTTAAATTTTTGGGCATTCGCGACTACCCGGCCATCGACCCGCCGAACGTGAACGTGCGCACGAGCTATTCGGGCGCCAACGCCGACATCATCGAGTCGCAGATCACCGAGCCGTTGGAGAAATCCATCAACGGCATCGCCGGTATAAAGAACATCACGTCGTCGTCCAGCCAGGGCACCAGCAACATCAACATTGAGTTCGAATTGGGTGTGGATCTGGAAACCGCCACAAACGACGTGCGCGATAAAGTTTCACAGTCCACGCGTTCACTCCCGCAAGACCTCACGACGCCACCCGTCGTGTCGAAGGCCGACGCCAACTCCGACGCCATCATCTCCATGACGGTGCAGAGCAACACGCGCAATCCGCTTCAACTCACCGAGTATGCGAACAACACGTTGGTGGAGCGGCTGCAAACCATTCCCGGCGTGAGCAGCGTGCAGGTTTGGGGTGAGAAAAAATACGCCATGCGCATCTGGCTCGACCCCGCGAAGCTAAGTGCCTACAGCCTCACGCCCCTGGATGTTCAGGCCGCGTTGAACAAAGAAAACATCGAACTTCCTTCGGGAAAGATCTCGGGCAACAACACCGAACTCACGGTGCGAACCTTTGGAAGACTCTACACGGAAGAAGATTTTGAAAATGTCATCATCAAATCAGCACCCAGCGGCGACATCCGCTTGAAAAATATTGGTGAAGCGGTGCTGGGGCCGGAAAACGAAGAGTCGGTGTTGCGCGAAAGCAACATCCCCATGGTGGGCCTGGCCATCGTGCCACTGCCCGGTTCCAACTATGTAGAGATCGCCAGCGAATTTTACAAACGCCTGGATCAAATCAAAAAAGAGGTGCCGGAAGACATTCAGTTGAGCATTGCCATGGACCAAACGGTGTTCATCCTGCGGTCTATTGAAGAAGTGGAGGAGACCCTCATCATTTCGTTCTTACTGGTGGTGCTCATCATCTATTTGTTCTTCCGCGATTTTGTTATTGCCATTCGCCCACTCATCGACATCCCGGTGTCATTGATTGCCACATTCTTTATCATGTACCTGCTGGGCTTTTCCATCAACGTGCTCACCATGCTGGGCATCGTGCTGGCTACCGGTCTCGTGGTGGATGACGGTATTGTGGTGACGGAAAACATTTACAAGAAATTGGAGGCCGGCATGAATAAATACCAGGCGGCCCTGGAGGGATCGAAAGAGATCTTCTTTGCCGTTATCTCCACGTCCATCACACTGGCTGTGGTGTTCCTGCCGATCTTATTCTTGCAAGGTTTTGTGGGACGTTTGTTCCGCGAATTCGGGATCGTGGTGGCCGGCGCCGTGCTGGTATCGTGCTTTGTGTCGCTCACCCTGACGCCCGTGTTGAGTGTGAAACTCACGCGCAGCCAGCATGAGCACTCGTGGTTCTATCGCGTGACCGAGCCCTTCTTCGCCGGCATGGAAAATGGTTATAGCCGGATGCTGGCGGCGTTCATGCGCGTTCGGTGGGTGGCGTTCGTGATCATCCTGGCGTGTATCGGCTCCTTCCTCATCATCGGTATGAACCTGCAATCGGAGCTCGCACCGATGGAAGACCGCAACCAATTCCGTCTGGCGCTTTCGGCCGTGGAAGGTACTTCCTACGATTACATGGACACGTACGTGCAGGACATGACCAAGTTCGTCATGGACTCCGTTCCGGAATACAGAACCGCCCTTTCCGTGACCGCCCCTGGTTTTTCGGGTGCAGGCTCGGTGAATAGCGGATTTGTTCGCATCACGTTGTCCGATCCCCAGGACCGCAAGCGATCACAACAACAGATCGTGGACTACGTCGGAAAAAATCTGTCGCGTTTTCCGGAAGGCCGCGCGTTTGCCATACAAGAACAAACCATCTCCGTGAACCGGAGAGGAGGGCTCCCCGTTCAATTCGTGATCCAAAACAACAACTTCGACAAATTGCAAAAAGCGCTGCCCAAGTTCCTGGAAGCCGCCAACACGAACCCCGTGTTCCAGGGTGTGGACATCGATTTGAAATTCAATAAGCCCGAATTAAAAGTGGAGATCAACCGCCTGAAGGCTGCCCAACTCGGCGTGAGCGTTCAGGATATAGCCCAGACGTTGCAGTTGGCCTATAGCAACCTGCGCTTTGGATACTTCACCAAGGAGGGCAAACAATACCAGGTGATGGGCCAGGTGGCCCGCCTGGACCGCGATGACCCGGACGATCTCAAGAACCTCTACGTCCGCACGTCGTCGGGTCAGCTCGTTTCGATCGACAACCTGGTGAACGTAGAAGAATCCACCACACCGCCTTCGCTATATCACTTTAACCGCTACAAATCGGCCACGATCTCTGCTGGTCTGGCACCCGGAAAAACAATCGGCGACGGTATCGATGTCATGAACGAAATTAAATCGCAGGTCCTCGACGATACCTTCACCACATCATTGGCAGGCACGTCGCGCGACTACGCAGAAAGCTCGAGCAATACGATGTTTGCGTTTTTGCTGGCCCTCGTGTTGATCTATCTGATCCTTGCCGCACAGTTTGAAAGCTTTGTCGATCCGTTTACGATCCTGTTCACGGTGCCGCTGGCCCTTGCCGGTGCGTTCATTGCGCTTTATATCTTTGGACAAACCCTGAATATTTTCTCGCAGATCGGCATGATCATGCTCATCGGTTTGGTGACGAAAAACGGTATCCTCATCGTGGAGTTTGCAAACCAAAAGCGTGAAGAGGGCATGACGCGGTTAGACGCTGTGCTGGAAGCTTCGCGTCTGCGACTTCGCCCGATCCTGATGACCAGCCTGGCCATGGCCCTGGGTTCGTTGCCGTTGGCATTGTCGCTGGGAGCAGCGTCGACCAGCCGCCGGCCGTTGGGGATTGTGATCGTAGGGGGGGTGATGTTCGCACTGATCCTCACCTTATTTGTGATCCCTGCCATGTATTCGTATTTGTCGCGTAAGAAAAAGCATGTTGACTTTGGTAAAGAATTTAAAAACGAAGAAGTCCCTAAAAAAGCGGAATTGGTTTATGAAGCGTAGGTTATTAACAGCGGTATGCTGTGCTATCATTTTTTCGGGAACCGTTGCCGCGCAGGAAAAGATTGAGTTGGATCAGGTGGTGGCATTGGCATTGGAGCAGAACTATGACGTGAGGCTCTTCAAGACCTATGAACAGCAAGGATCCACCGACGACAAATATTCCGTCGGGGTGTTCTTGCCGGTCATCAACGCTACGGGTAGCCGCACGTGGAACTCTACGGATCAGAAGCAGATCTTGGCCAACGGTACTGAAACGCAACGTCCCGGTGTAAAATCGAACAACTTGAACGCCGGCGTCCAACTGACCTGGACGTTGTTTGACGGAACGAAAATGTTTGCCACGCGCGGTCGGCTTTCAGAAATCGAAGCACAGGGGGAGTTGAACGTGAAGGCCCAAATGGTGAACACCATTGCGCAGGTAGTGAACAACTACTACAACGTGGTGCGCCAGGAGCAACAGTTGAAGGCCATCCTGGAGCAAATGTCGGTGAGCGAAGAGCGCGTGAAGCTGGCCGATCGCCGGTTGCAGGTGGGCACGGGTGCAAAGCCCGAATTGCTGCAAGCCAAGGTGGACCTGAACGCTCAGCGCACGGCCGTGCTGCAACAGGAAACCATCATTCAACAGCTGAAAGACCAGCTGAACGGCCTGGTGAACATGAAGCTACCGCCCAGCTATACCGTGACGGACACGATCATCATCAATCTCGACTTGAAGCAGGAGGACATCGCCTCCAATATCGAGAACACCAACTTCAGTCTGATGTCGTATAAAAAGAATGTCGACGTGGCAGCCTTCGCTCTCCGCGAGCGCCAGGGTGAACGTTATCCCATCTTTAACGCTACAACTTCCTACAACTACTCGCGCGTGATCAACACGCTAGTTATCAACGACTTTACGCTACTGTATAACCAAAACAAGGGCCTCACCTACGGATTCACCTTGAGCATGCCCATCATGAACGGGTTCAACAACCGGCGGAACATACAGCAGGCCCGCATTCTCATCGACCGGCAAACCATTTTATACAACCAGCAAAAGACGCTCGTGGATGTGGGGGTGAAGAATGCGTTTGTGAATTATGATAACGCCAAGAAGGTGTTGCTGATCGAAGAGGAGAACATTTCGGTGGCGAAGGAAAACTTATTCATCTCGCTGGAAAGCTTTAAACGCGGCGTGGCCACCTTCATCGAATTGCGCACCGCCCAACAAAGCTTGGCCGACGCCTACAACCGTTTGATCAACGCCCGCTACCTGGCCAAGATCGCCGAAACGGAACTGCTGCGCCTGAACAGCGGCTTGCTGAAATAATAGCGATCGATGTCGATTTTTTTTGATGAGGGCGTAAGGCTCAGATCTTGAGCAATTCGGCCAGCGTGATCTCCAGGGCGGAGGCTACCTCGTAGAGCGTGTAGGCCGTGGGGTTGGTGGTGCCCCGTTCCAATCGTTCAATGCTTTGGCGATCCTTGAGACAAACACGGGCCAATTCCGCCTGCGACCAGCCTTTCTTTTCCCGCAACAGGACGATCCGCTTCCCCAATTTCCGTGACAATTCCTGCTTTTTCAATCGTTTAGCGTTGTTGAGAGTAAGTTCCAGGAAATGCTTAAAAAATGTGTCATCATACTTGTTGACACCTGGTTTATTCTTTTTTATCTTCCTGTTAAGCTTAGAGTTTATGCCAGCGAAAAAGAAGACAACTAAACGTTCTCCCGCCTTGCCGGCGCCGTTCCGCCTCACGCGGGCCGGCATCCGCGAAGTCAATAACCTCCTGGCGTTCACGTCTCCCGAAGACCTGCGCAACACGCTCATCGAGATGTATCACACCTACATCATGCAGCAGCACCATGCCCTGCCCGTCAACTTCGACACCATGTCGGGTCAGATGTTCATCCTCCTGGAGACCCTTAAGCATCTCCAGCCCTCAGAAAAAAACCGGGATCGTAAGTCAAGGAATTAACCCACACTCGACGTTCAAAGAACAACCCTGAACCCGAATTGTTGGGCCATCCTAAGTCAGCACCAACCAACCGTACCAAATTTTCCATTCCAACCCGATCCTTGCTATTTGCACACGGATCAAAGATCATTTTCACGCCCTTCAAAATTTTGGTGATCATTTTTTTTGCCCATCCCAATCCTTTTTTCGACACCTTCGTTGAATAGAAATCTAATCCCTCTTCCATGATAAAGAGCGCTACAGCCCAACGCATTGAGTCCATAGACCTCCTACGCGGCATTGTGATGATCCTGATGGCCCTTGACCACGTACGCGACTATTTTCACGCCGACGCTTTTCTTTACAATCCTGTCGACCTCAGCAAGACAAGTGTCACTTTATTTTTTACACGTTGGGTCACGCACTTCTGCGCACCCGTGTTTGTTTTCCTGGCCGGCACCTCGGCGTTCCTGGTGGGAAGCCGGAAGGGAAAACAAGAGCTAACCGTTTTCCTGCTCAAGCGCGGTATCTGGTTGGTGGTACTGGAGCTGACGATCATAAATTTTTCATGGTTTTTTAATTTTCATTTTCCCTTGCCTTCGCTGTTTGTGATCTGGGCGTTGGGCATGGGCATGATCATTCTGTCGGTGTGCATCTACCTGCCGTTCCCCGTCATCCTGGGGCTGGGCATCGTGTTGGTGGCCGGTCATAATTTGCTGGACGGCGTTCACGTGGCCGGCGACGGTGCGGGCGCCATCCTGTGGTCGATCCTCCACGAATTCCACTTGTTCACACTGAGTCCCGACCGCAATTTATTCATCGGCTATCCGCTCATTCCCTGGACAGGCATCATGCTGCTGGGCTACTGTTTTGGTACGCTGTATACGTCTTCCGTTGCGGCAGCTGATCGGAAAAAAATATTGGTGTACCTGGGCACTTCTGCCATCGCGTTGTTTATCGTGATCCGCTTCTTCAACAGCTATGGCGATCCCAATCCATGGTCGGTGCAATCTTCTCCGGTCTACACATTCCTGTCGTTCATCAACGTGACAAAATATCCGCCATCGCTGCTCTATGCGCTGATCACACTGGGTCCCGCGCTATTGCTGCTGGCGGGTGTGGAGGCCTGGAGGGGAAGCGTGGCGGCGGCGATCACCACGTTGGGTCGTGTGCCGATGTTCTACTACCTGCTTCATATTTATCTCATCCATATCCTGGCCATCATCGCTGCTTTGGCAACGGGCTACCAGGTGTCTGATATGGTCTTCACCACGTGGGTGACCGACTCCCCGAACCTGAAAGGCTATGGCTTTGGATTGCCCGTGGTGTATCTCGTTTGGTTTGGGGTGGTCGGGGGCTTGTATCCTTTGTGCAAATGGTACGAACGCTATAAAGCAGAGCATCGCGCGCAGTGGTGGCTCAGCTATCTTTAGTCACAAAAAAAATCCCGGAGGTTGTCCGGGATTTTTTTGTTAGGGGGATGCCGATCAATTCACTTTGATCAGTTCCACTTCAAAGATCAGGGTCGAGAAAGGAGGGATGGTTCCTCCGGCGCCTTGCGCACCGTAGGCCAGTTCCTGGGGAATGAACACCACCCACTTGTCGCCTTCGTGCATAAGTTGGAGCACTTCGGTCCAGCCGGGAATGACTTCGTTCACACCAAAGGTAGCGGGCTCGCCACGGTCAACAGAACTGTCGAACACGGTACCGTCGGTGAGCTTGCCAATGTAGTGCACGGTAACTTTGTCCGTGGCCACAGGAGCTTTGCCTTTGCCGGTGGCCAGCACTTTGTATTGCAGACCGCTGGCGGTGGTCTTAATGCCTTCCTTGGCTTTGTTTTCGTTCAGGAATGCGACACCGGCTTGTTTCGCCTTTTCGTTCTTGGCTTCCATGGCACGGGTCATGTATTCCTGGACGGTGGCCATAGCTTCTTGCTGCTCCATTTTCGGCTTCTTGCCTTGGAACACGTCTTTTACAGCAGCAATGAACAGGTCGACGTTGATGGAGTCGCCACCCTGGGTTTTCAGGTTGGAGCCTAAAAGCATGCCCAGGCCATAGCTGGCCTTATCGTGAATGTTGGTGGTGTCGAGGGTAACGATCTTCTCCATTTTGAGCTGCACGATTTGCGACTTCAATGAAGCCACCTCGGCCTGCAATTCTTTCTTGGATTGGGCGAGGAGTGTGGTGCTCACGAGGAGCGAAATACAAAAAACAAATAGTTTCATGAGTATGCGGGAATATTAATAATGCCGCAAAGAAAACAAATAACCACACAAAAAAGTACGTAACCCCCTACAATTTAGCCGAGGTTTTTGCGCGGGCCGGTGACAAATCCGCAAACTCCGTTTACTTTTGGCCTTCCCGCAAAAGCATCGATTTCGTCCATCCTAAAGCAGAAAATACATGAAAGCCTACATTATCGTTGATGTCACCGTGACCGATCCCGTGCGCTACGAAGACTACAAGAAACTGACCCTGGCGTCGCTTCGTCCGTTCGACGGTAAGTTTATCGTGCGTGGCGGTCCCACCGAGGCGCTGGAAGGCGATTGGAAACCGGGCCGCCTCGTGGTGCTGGAATTTCCCTCACCCGAGCAAGCCAAAGCCTGGTGGTCGTCGCCCGGCTATGCGCCGGCCAAAGCCATCCGGCAAGAGGCGTCCACGGCCAATTTGTTGCTGGTAGAAGGCGTGGAGTAATCGATGATGAACCGGCTATCTAGGCATGGCGCGTGATCAGCGTCAGCAGCTCGCGATCCAGTTTCTGACCATGCCAGTCTTCATAGACCACATCGGCGCGGTTGGAGTTGAGCACGCCGAAGTCGCCGCTAAATTCCCAAAGCGCAAAACCGATCTTGTGTTGGTTGAGGATGTCGAGCACATCGCCGAACCAGGCCAGGAAAACTTTGTGGGGTGTTTTGTTCCAGCAGCCACACTCGCCGCAGTGGACACCAATTCCTTTTTGTACCAGCTCGCCCCAGGGCTTGTAATAATCTTCCAGCATCTGGCGGCTTAAATATTTGTCGCCCACCTGGCCGGGCCATTTGGGTTCGGGCAAGTGCTCGGGATCTTTGTTGGCCCAGGGTGCTTTATAATGCGAGATGATTCCCGGCATATAGCCACGGCAACTTTGCGAAATGTTCAGGTCCAACAATTCAGAAATAACATTGTTGCCCACCTGGTTGCCATCGGCCAGCACAATGCGCGCGGGATTTTCTTTGTGGATCACATCCAGGGCGCCCTTGGCCACCTTGCGATATAACTCGCCCGGAACAGCACTCGACTTCGAGAGCTGGTCGTTCATGTCTTCGCGCATGGCCGGTTCGTTCAACAGATCGAAGCTGATCTTTTCTTTGCTGATGCTTTTGTAGCGCTTCGCCCAGAAACTCCAGTGATAATAGAAAGCGTCTTGCGCGGCCTGATCTTTCCAGAGATTGAAGGGTTCATGAAAACCCGCATTGATGCAATACCCCGGCGCGCGATGCAGATTCAGGCTCACATGGATGTTGAACTTGTGAGCCATCTCCACCAGTGCATCTATTTTTTCCACCGCCTTCAGATTGATCTTGTAGGTGTCTTCGGCGGTGATGTCTTTTGTTCGATCGATGTCGAGGTAATATGGATAAGCAATGGGAATCCTTACGAAATCAAATCCCCAGTCGCGCATCCATTCAAAATGATCGGCGCTCGTGCCGCCGCGGGAGTGCTCGGGGTTTGGGGAAAAGAAATCCAGTAGATTAAAACCGCGCCATTGCGGAAGTTTGTTTTTCGTTTGGAATGCCGTGGCCCACGCCTGCGACCCGGCCAGACCAAGGGCGGCTGTGGTCATGGCGGATTGTGTGATGAATGTTCTTCGTTTCATAAGGTTGGGGGAGTTGCTAGAACAAGATAGGCATAAGGCATAGCGTCGTCGCACCGCTGATATAAAAATTTTTCCAACGATGTCGAGGTTTCGACAAGCCTGAAATAAACAGCGCTACCAATCGAGGTGGTAAGCGGGCGTTGCTAGAATTTAAAGCTCGGCAAGTCTAGTTTTTTTGAGATCCGAAAGACCGCGTTGATCAATCCCACATGACTGTAGGTTTGCGGATAGTTGCCCCACTGCGATCCGTCCAGACCCACGTCTTCGCTGAAGATGCCGAGGTGATTGGCATACGGCAAAATGCCATTCAAAGTCTTGATGGCATCGTCTACACGACCGACGCACGCCAGCGCGTCGACATACCAGAACGCGCACACCAGAAACGTGGCCTCTGGCTTGCCAAAATCATCCTGGTGGACGTAGCGGTAAAAAAGTCCCTGGTCGGTGCGCAGCAGACCCTCCAGGGCCTTCAAATGTTGTTGTGCTTTAGGCGATGCGGGATCGAGATAGTTCATGGTGATGAGCTTGAGCGTGCTGGCGTCCAGGTGTTCCGAGCCCAGCGCCTGGCGGTAGACACCGGCGGCGGGGTCGTAGCATTTTTCAATACGCTCCACGCTCATTTTCAGTAGCCGCGAGGCGCGTTGCACCAACTCATTGTCCTTCATCAGCGTACCGATCTTGAGCGCGGCATGGCATCCCGCCCAATGAAAAAGCAGTGTGTAGGTATGGATCTGTTTCACATTCCGGAATTCCCACAAGCCTGCATCTGGTTCGTCGAGCGTGACTTCGATCCAATGCAGCAAGCGCGTGACCAGTGGTTTATATAAGCGCTTTTTGGAAAAACTCAGGCGCTTGTCGGTAAAGAGCGGCAACAATCCCACGAGCACCTGGCCATAGACATCGTTCTGAATTTGTTCATAGGCTTTGTTGCCCACGCGCACCGGCTGGTTGCCCAGGTAGCCTTGCAACGGAAGATGGATCTCTTCAATATCTTTTTGCCCGGTGATGGTATACAAGGGCTGCATGCGATCGCCATCGCGCATTAAAATATTCTGAATGTATTCAAAATAACTCTCCAACTCATCGAAGTGACCCATTTCGTTGAAGGCCTTCAAAGTGTAGTACGAATCGCGAAACCAGCAATAGCGATAGTCCCAGGTGCGTGCGCTGCCATGGTGCTCGGGCAAGCTCGTGGTGCCGGAGGCGATGATGCCACCCGTGTCTTCATATTGATGCAACTTGAGCACGAGTGCCGAACGGATCACACTGTCCTGGTACATGTCGGGCACATAGGTGCTCTTGATCCAGGTTTGCCAATGGCGCACGGTCTTGTTGATGAAATCTTCCGCCGTCGCTTTGAGCGGGGCTTCCAACGGTTCCCCATAGGTGAAAACCAGGTAACGGTTCTGGTCCAGAACGAAATCCTGTTCCTCCCGGATATAAGACAGCGACAAATCCGTGGTGAGCCGCGTCTGCATATCAAAATTGAGAAAGCGGATGTGATTGCTGCCCGTCACCACCTCCGGGATCATATTGCCATAGTCGCCCACCGGCGCGCATTTCACTTTGATGACCGGGTTGCCCTCGATCAATTCCAGTTTTCGGATCAACATCAACGGCTTGAAGAAGCGCTCGAACTGAAAAAATCGCGGCGCACAATCGATCACCCTGAACTTGCCCTGGGCGCATTCAAATTCCGTACACAACACATTGGTGCTGTCGATGTAATACTGGCGGCTCGTGAATTCGCCCTGGGGAACAATGGAAAATTCGCCTCCCCGTTTCTCGTCCAGCAACGATCCAAACAGGAAAGAGCTGTCGAAGCGGGGCAGGCACATCCATTTCACATAAGCATGCGTGTCGATGTAGGCGATATAGGAACAGTTTCCTACCAGGCCCATGTTATAGCGATGAATACCCATACGTTAATCAACCAGTTGATGAAGCAGACCGAGAACTTCCTTTTGTGACGGCACCGTGTATTGTGCCTGCGTGTGACCCGGCCCCACCTTGATCGTGATCCCCTTGTCGGCAAGCGCCTTGAACATGTCTTCGTCCGTTTTATCGTCGCCGATCGCCAGCACAAAATCGGAGGGGTTTTCCTGGATCAGGTTGCGGGCCGCTACGCCCTTGTCCACGCCGGCCACGCGCACTTCAATCACTTTGTTGCCGTCGATCACCTGCAGTTGCGCATTGCGCACCAAATGATATAAGTTGTCCAGCAACTCACGCGAACGCACAAATCCCAACTCGGCATCCACGTTGCGATAGTGCCACGCCAGTGTGTGATCTTTTTCTTCCACAAACGAACCGAGACTGCGCTGCGTGAACAGGTCGAGCATCGGACGGATCAGCGGCTTCCACGATTGATCGGCAGACTGCTCGTTCCACGTTCCTTCCGGGTGGCGTATAGCGGCGCCGTGTTCTGCCACAAGATTTATCGGTAGATTTCGAAACCAACCCTCCAGCAACGGATACGCCCGGCCGCTAATGATCGTGACCTGCGTGCGATCGTCGGCCGAAAGCCGGGCCAGCAATTGCAACAGGCTCTTATCGGGCACGGCTTCCCTCGGATGTTTCGCGAAGGGAACAAGCGTGCCATCGTAGTCGAGAAAAAGATGACGGCTGTTGGCGGCCTTGAATGCCGTGGCAATGGAAGTGCGTGCGGCGCGGTTCACATATTTGGTCTCCTGCTCTTTTTGCAGCTCTTTCACCTCCTGGAGCTGCTTCAGGAAATCGTTCACCCAATGAATGACGGTGTACTCCTGCAGACGTTGCTGAAGGATGGCCATGTTTTGTTTTTGAGTTTCCTCTGGTTGGGTAAGGGCTGTAAAGATGGCCTGGGCCATTTCTTCTTTGTCTACCGGATTCACGAGGATGGCCTCTCCCAATTCACTGGCTGCACCTGCGAGCTCGCTGAGAATAAGCGTGCCACGACCATCGCGCTGGCTGGCCACATATTCCTTGGCTACGAGATTCATACCATCGCGCAACGGCGTGATCAACCCGATGTCGGCCGACTGATACAGGGCCGACAATTCAGCAAACGATAAATGACTATAGCGATAAATGATCGGCTGCCACGTCAGGGTGGAGTATTTGCCATTGATGCGGCCCACCTGCTCTTCGATGAGCTTGCGCCGTTGATTGTATTTGGAGATGATCTGCCGCGAAGGCACGACCACCATGATAAACACCACCTTTTCGCGCCACGTGCCATGTTGTTCCAGGAATCGCTCAAAGCCCGCCAGCCGGTGTGTAACACCCTTGGTATAGTCCAGCCGGTCGACCGAAAAAATAATTTTTCGCGAGCCGAAGTTCTTGAGGACAACTTCCTTTTGCTGTTTTACAGGGAGCTGGTCCGAAGCATGATTGAATTTTTCATAGTCGATGCCCAAGGGAAAAAGATCGGCCTTCACGATGCGGTCATTCACGTAGATGGCGCGATAATAGTGATCCAACCCCGCCACCATGCGCACCGTTTTCAAAAAGTGCTGTACATATTCCTGTGTATGAAAACCCAGGAGATCGGCACCGAGCAAGCCGTGAATGATTTTTTCTTTCCACGACCGGTGCATCAGGCGGAAGATCTCGAAGTTGGGGAACGGAATGTGCAGAAAGAATCCGATGGTGGCGTCGGGCATCATTTTGCGGATCATGCAAGGGAGCAGCATCAGCTGGTAGTCGTGGATCCACAACAGATCGCCTGGTTTTAAGAAAGCGATCAGCTTGTCGGCAAAGCGTTGGTTCACTTCTTCATAGGCGCGAAACGTGTCGTCGTCGAATTCGACAAAGGAGGGGAAGTAATGAAATAGTGGCCAGAGCGTGGCGTTGCAGAAGCCGTTGTAGAAACGGTTGTATAATTTTGTGTCGAGAAAGAGCGGCTCTACTTCAAAATCCTGGGGACGTCTTTTTTTATCGTGCTTAAAACCTTCCCATCGCTTTTCCGGAAAGTCGGCTGAGCCAATCCACCATTTTTCATCGAACGCGTGGGAGCTCTCTCGTTCAAAGTAACTTTTCAGGGCACTCACCAGCCCTCCGTCGCTCTCCTTCAGCGTGATCCTCTTGTTTTTCTCCAACAGTTGAAACGGCAGCCGGTTCGACACCAGAACAAGCCTCCGGTTTTTCTTTTCTTCCATATCCCGGGGTTAAGGGTAAAACAGGGTTCGAGACAAATGGAAAGCATGCAACAACCGTCCCAAAGCGTGGCTGAACAGGGTTTTTTCCACAGAGGTGCCTTTCGATCAGCAGAAATCGAATTCCGAAGCCTTTATAAGGCTATGAGCGATTCGAAAAAAATAGACGTCTCACGGGAAGGGGAGTTCGTTGATGGCGCGCTGCCGATGAAACTGTGGTAAAGATTCCACACATAGTTGACTAGCAAAATATATTCCGATAGGGATGGGATATTAGCCCGGCATGAGACGATGCATTAAGTGGAGCAACTACGTGGTTAATCGAATATTTGAAAAGTAACAATCTTGGCGTAAATTGGAATACATGAGCCCACTCCAGCGGAAACTAATTTTGCTGGGTGGGCTCATTTTTTATTTGTCGGCCTGGATTGCAACTAATCATGATTTTATAGCCACTAAATATACCTCAATATGAAAGCCAAGCTAACACTCCTGGGATTACTATTTTTCCTTTACCAAAATTGTTCGGGACAACAGGAAGACGACGTAACCTGCGGAAACTTAAAATCAGTGGTCTCTTTTCTTTCGAAATGGAGCCGCAAAGATACTGTTGTAAGTTATCCCCTACTCAGTCAAAGAGAAAGAGCAAAATTGGGGCATCCGATGTTACTTGGAGATGAGAGGCGATTTTACAGCAGTGCTGCAAGCTTACCATTGGAAGCTGCCAGTGAATTCGGCATAGACAATGACGGCCATTGCTCTTATACGGTCTATTTTGGATCCTACTCGAAGGACCAGATAGACGCCGAAGGAAAGAAGTTACGAGATCGGGTACTCTCATGTTTGAAGTCAACGGACTGGACGATTTTTGATGATAAGGAAACTTTAGACAAGACGCAGGCTTACCTATTCATGTCCTATAGCCGTGTAGATATCCAAGTTGCCATCTCACGAACCTCGAGAAAAAATTCCGATCAATATTGGTTGGCCATGACAATGTTTCGATTTACTCCCTTGTGAAGTCTGTGTTCTGGAGCTTTGAAATATTGCGGGTTGATTTTGGTGAAGGCGGACCCATATGAAAGAATCGCTAAAATCACATGCAAATAAAAAAGCCACTTACAAATTGCTTTGTAAGTGGCCGTATCCGTGGGAGCTGAGGGGTTCGAACCCCCGACCCTCTGCTTGTAAGGCATAGTTTTTATGATTTCATGTGGTGTCATTTGTTTTAATTTAGCCAAAATTCGCGATTTTTGACTCATTTTGAGTACCTTTGAAAACACTTAAATCCAGTATTTGAGTGCAAATGAAGTGCAAATAAAACCCTTGTTTTGTGAATTCTAGCATAGTTCTTAGTCTCGATACCCGCCGCGAAAAAGCGGATAAAACTTATCCTATTATACTCCGATTAAGCCACAACGGCAAAACGACCGGCATTTCGACTGGATATTCCGTCCCCGAGACTTCCTGGGATGAGGAAAGCCGCCAGATTAAGAAAAGCTATAAGGGTTTGGAGAATGTCACTCGCATAAACAACCTTCTAGTTAAAGAGCGGTCAAAGGCTCTGGATATTATAGCCCGGCTTCATGATAGGAACGAACTAGACTATTTATCCATTACGGAACTGAAAGGCCTGATCTCGGCCGATGGAAACAAAGAAACTTTTTTCCAATACACTGAAAAGCAAATCAAGGAGCTTATCAAGCTTAACCGGATTGGCAATGCCCGTAATTATAGCAACATCTTGAGAGAGGTCAAAAAATTCCGTAATGAGGTGGACTTTCCTTTTCGCGAATTGAACTACACCTTCTTGAAGAAATTTGAAAGCTACTATTTCGAAAAAGGACTTAGCGAAAATGGCTTGTCCGTCTATATGCGTGGAGTTCGCGCTATCCTGAACAAAGCAATTGCCGACAAACTTGTTGAAAAAGAAGCTTATCCTTTCGACCAATATACGATACCGAGCAAGCCAACAAAAAAACGTGCAATCAGCCTCAGTGCTATTCAAAAGATCGTTAAACTAAAACTCGCCCCAAAAACCAATCTCGCTGAATCAAGAAACATTTTTCTTATAAGCTTCTATATGATGGGCGCACCTTTTATTGATCTCGCATTTCTTAAAAAGGAGAACATTGTAGATGGACGCATTCAATATCGCAGGCGAAAGACTGGAAAGTTTTTTGATATCAAGATTACAGAAAAGCTTAAACCTATTCTGAATCACTATATCAAAGGCAAAGAAAAAAATGAATACCTTTTACCAATTATCAAAAGAACTGAACTTGTCGATCAGTATAAAGATATTCAATGGGCGCAAAAGCGATACAATAAGCGCCTAAAGGACATCGCAGATAAAGCTGGTATTCAGGAAAAGCTAACTTCCTATGTCAGTCGCCATTCATTTGCGTCTTTGGCTAATAACATGGCCATACCTGTGACAGCGATTAGCGAAATGCTTGGGCACCAAAAACTAAGTACCACTCAGGTTTACTTGGCTGGGCTTCAAAAAGATGCTATTGATAATTATAATGAATCAATCTTAAAAGGACTCTAATGGCACGTATTGTCGAATTTGATATCGCTCTTTCGTTTGCTGGTGAGGATCGACCCTTTGTCGATAAAGTAGCACATATTTTGAAGAGCAAGGGCATCAGTGTATTCTATGACAAGTTTGAAGAAGAAAACCTGTGGGGGAAAAATCTTTACGACTATCTAAGTGATGTATATCGAAATAAAGCTCTCTACACGGTTATGTTTGTTTCGGAACATTATAATAAGAAACTGTGGGCAAATCACGAACGTCAAGCGATGCAAAGCAGAGCCTTTCAAGAGAATCAAGAGTATATTCTTCCAGCAAGATTCGACAATACCGAGATACCTGGAATGTTGCCGACTATCGGTTATATATCTTTAAAGGGTAGAACTGCTGAAGAGTTCGCAGAGATCATTTGCAAGAAGCTTGTGTTAAGCGGAAGGACTATACCAAGTGAAAATATTCGTAAGAGTTTATCACCTCTTACGATTGTTCCAAAAGTAAGCCCTTCTCGCGTTTCCGTTACAGTAAAAAATGAAAAAGACGAACCTATCACCGGAGCAAGTGTATTACTATTGGCAGATAACAATACTTATCTACAAGGCGCAACTGATAGCGCTGGTAAAGCAACATTCGAGATATCCACAAGAAGAAATTATAAGCTTTATTTCGCGCACGATAACTATCCTGCATACATAGTTGAAAAGATTGATCCATCAAATGACTTGGCTATTACAATCCATTCATCCGAGAACATTGGATCAATAATTTGTCCGCATCGACAGGGGCACATACCTGGTTTCAAAGGCCGTCTAAATCCAAAATTAGATGCACAGGATCGCACTTACTTGTATGCTGACAACATTGCTGTTAATGGAGGGAAAGCTCAACCCGTTGCATTCAAAGTGAATGAGCCGCTGGATCTTGAAGATTGTGATGGCTTGATTGTGCAAATAACTGTAAGGGATATTCAAGGTGACTCATGTCTAATCGAATTTGTGAAACCAGTTGTTAAAGAGGTTTAAGTGCGGACATTAGATCATCGCTAATCTGTCTTGAAGAAAACAGGAGGTTATATGACATCAAAGAAGTTTCCAATCCGTCCCCGTTCACATGCATTAGAAGATAAATCAGAGAATTTCTTCAAAAGCATTGTCCCTCCTGAATGGATAGTTCGCAGACTCGACCGCGACTATGGCAGAGACATTCAGGTTGAAATCACACAGGGAAATGAAGCTCGTGGTGAAGAATTCACTGTACAACTGAAAGCCTCGGACGCATCTACTGGCTCCGGTGATAATGAACGTCAGGTATTTAAAGTAACGACCTACAACTATCTAAAGCGAATTCTGCCGGTCGTTATGATTGTTAAGTATGTAGACTCAGAACATGAAGCGTACTGGATTTGGTTGAGAGATATTCCTGAGCCATCCCTAGATCAGGAAACATTTACAATTCATATCCCCCGAACAAATCAATATTCACGTATTGATTGGGGCAAAGTCGTATCACACGTTGATGCGGTAACTGGCGCTAAGCTAGATGCGGGACTTGCGTTAAGAAGTATTCAGCCAAAATGATTTAATAAAAAAGCGTGGTGTTGCCTGGAGATTCCGAGTAACGTGACCACCAATTTCCGGATGAAAGTGACCACCTGATTTCGGGGCAAAGTGACCACCGTTTTCCGGGGCAAATTGAC
>NZ_FQWQ01000004.1 GCF_900129725.1 Chryseolinea serpens
TGGCCTGCTGGAATACCTGGGCCGTTCAGACGAGCAGGTGAAAGTTCGGGGCTACCGGATCGAACCGGGAGAGATCGAGCATCAGCTGTTGCAAGAGCGCGGCATGAAGTCGGTGCTGGTGCGGGTTCACGACCCGGAAGGCGACCCCTCGTTGTGCGCCTATTATGTGAGCGAAGAAGCGCATACGGCCGAAGGTCTTCGGAGCGCGTTGCAGGGCCGTCTGCCGGACTACATGGTTCCGGTGCACTACGTGTCGCTGGCGTCGTTCCCGGTGACGGGCAACGGGAAGATCGATGTGAAGGCGTTGCCGGACCCGGTGCAGGGCGTGTCGGAGCAGGATCGCGTGGCCCCGGAGAACGAAGTGGAAGAAAAGCTGGTGGCCATCTGGGCGGAAGTGCTCAAGCTGGACGCTTCGCAGATCAGCGTCACAAAAAGTTTCTTCGCCCTCGGCGGTCATTCCCTCAGCTTGATGAAGGTGATCACCAAAATGCAGAAGGCCTTCAGCGTCACCATAAAACTACCGGCCCTGGTTCGAAACAACACCATCCGCGGCAGCCGCGCGCTGCTGGAGGAAATTGAGAAGGAACAATTCCACCACATACCGGTCGTAGCGCCCGAGGCATTTTATCCGCTCACCCAAACGCAACTCACCATCTATTTGTTTCAGCAAAAACATCCGGGTACGATCGTCTACAATATTCCTCAATCCTTTGCCTTCGGGGCTGCGGTCGATACGGAGAAAGTAAAATCGGTTTTTGAGAAATTGATTGCCCGTCATGAAAGTCTCAGGACAATTTTCACAACCCGCGACGGCAATTTTGTTCAGTTGATCCGCGATGACATGCCGCTGGAATTTCAGGAGCATGTCATCGCCGCATCGAAAGACAGTGACGTTGTCGCAGCCGTCGTTCGAGGCTTTACACAACCTTTTGATTTGGAAACGGGTCCGCTGTTGCGGTTAGCGTTGATCCGGACAGACGATGGCGCACTCCTGCTCATCGACATTCATCATATTATCACCGACGGAATTTCAAACACCCTGCTGGAAAAGGAATTCTTAGCCTTGTATCAGGACATCGCCTTGCCACCCTTGCGGGTGCAATATAAAGACTACGCCGTCTGGCAAAGCAGTCCCATCGTCAAAAAAAGGATCGGGCAACAGGAACAATATTGGTCGGCGCGATATGAACAGAAACCTGAAAAGCTGAATCTCCCGCTCTCTGATCCTTCGGCCACCGCCCATTTTGAAAGGGGGGTTCACTATTTCGAGATCGATCCCGTTCTATACGCCGGGTTAAAACAACTGACCTTGCAACATAACGCCACCCTGTTCTCCGTTTGCTTCGCCGCCTACACCCTGATGCTGTCAAAGTTAAGCGGCAGCGACGATATCGTGGTGGCGGTGCCGGCATCGGGCAGAATACACGATGATCTTCAACAGGTGGTTGGGAATTTTGTCAACCTGCTCATGATCCGAAATTTTGCAGCAGGCGACAAAACGACAGGCGAATACCTGGTGGACGTAAATCAAAATGCCATGGAGGCCTTTGAAAACAGCAACTATGAAATTGAACGCTTGTTCGAAATGCTGAACGACAGGTTCCGGATAAACGTTCGCGATCTCATTGCCGTGGGTTTTAACTTTGAACCGCTGGACAACGATCAGTCTTTGGAGGAACAGGGTGTGCTTGCGCATACCCAGGAATTGTCGCCCACGACAACACCGTACCTGCTGGATATTATTGGTTCAGAAGGAAAAAATACAATAGGCTTTACGTTGGATTATCGCAGCGGAGCCATTCATCCCGATCTCGCCGGCCGCATCGCCTCGCACTATGTACACATGTTGACCGTCCTGGTACAAGATCAACACCGGTGTCTCCAGGATATTGAACTCAAGGATCAACTTGAGCACATCGAACACATCGACGCCACGGAGGCTTTGGCGGATGAATTTGAATTTTAGTGTGTAACCGTTTGCAAAAATATCTCCTATGAATGCATTCACGCCTACCGGCGCAGAGGTCACCTCGGCACATCTTCAAAAGAAAGAGCGCGAGTATTGGAACCGAAAATTTGAATCGTTCACCCGCAAGGCCGTTTTTCCCTCCGATGGCGGAGAGATCCGGATTGCGTCCGGTGAAAATTCATACGCGATTCAGCTTCCAGCCGAAGTGACCGCCAAAATGCGTCTCATCAGCAACCAATCTGACCTTCGCCTGTTTGTGTTGTTGCTTACCGGCGTCAAGGTCCTGCTCGGTAAATATGCGAACCTGACAGACATTACGGTGGGAGTGCCCATCCTGAAGCAAGCCGATAAGCGAAACCTCATTAACCACCAACTCTTTCTGCGCACGGCATTGGACCCGGAACAGTCGTTCAAGGCCCATGTCGTGAAGGTGCTCTCCGTTTATAACGAAGCCCTGGAACATCAAAATTATTCTTCGCGCGTATTACTGAAAGACCTGTCCATCGACGAATCGTCGCCCCTGATGCCGCTCTTTGATACAGGCGTGATGCTGGATGCTTTTCATGAAAAGCATTATTTCGATCCGTACACCCCCGGCCTGGTGTTTGCATTTTCGGCGGCGGAGGCTGCCCTGGGGTGCACGCTTCACTATGATGCCACCCGCTATTCGGCGAACTATATAAAACGCCTGGGCGATCATTTAGTGCAACTCTTTCAACAGGTTGTGGCAAATCCCAGCGTCGCACTCTCCGCGCTGCACGTCATCACGGATGAGGAGAAAAAAACAATACTGGAACAGTTCAACAACACCCATCGCCCATTTCCGCCCGTCACGGTGCAGGAGTTATTCCGCCGGCAAGTGGAACAACACCCCCATCGCATCGCCGTGGCCGACGATAAACGTACTTATACCTTTCTGGCCTTGGATGAGCTCGCTACGAGAGTGACCGCGCGCCTGCAGGATGCTGGCGTGAAGGCTGGCGACGTTGTGGGTGTCTGCATGAATAGTTCGGCCGACGTGGTGGTCATTATCCTCGGCATCATTCGGGCGGGCGCGGCATATCTTCCCATCGATGCGAGTAACCCCGCGGAACGGATTCAGTTTTTCATAGCGGACAGTGGCTGCCGGCTGCTGATAACAGACGGCATCGCGCCGGATGTAAATGTCGGAGACCTTGCCATCGTGGAAAGCCAGGAGTTGATTTCATCGCTGGCCATGCCATTGCGGTATGAACATTGCCCGGAAGCGACTGATCGCATTTATATTATTTATACTTCCGGCTCTACCGGACGCCCAAAAGGTGTGCAGGTAATACAGTCGGGCCTTGTCAACCTGATATTGGGATTGAATGATCTGGTCTATGGCACATACGGCGAGTGCCTTCGTCTCGCGATGGTTTCACCCTTTGCCTTTGACGCATCCATCCAGCAATTGTTTGGGACGTTGTTATTGGGGCATACCCTATACGTGGTAGACGACGTGACCCGCCGCGATGGCGAAAAGCTGGTGGAATTCTATCACAAACACCAGATCGATATTTCGGATGGAACCCCCACACACCTCAAGCTGCTGGTCGATGCCGGGATCGCCCTGCCGACGTCCGTGAAACATTTTATGATCGGTGGCGAGGTTTTGGAAAAGGCGCTGGCGCAGCGGTTCTTTGAGAAAGTCGCTACCGGCCCTGTGCGCATATCAAACCTGTATGGCCCCACGGAGGCGAGCGTAGAATCCACCTGCTATACCTTTATGCAAAAGGATCTGCGGGACTACGATATGATCCCCATCGGCAAGCCTTTGTTCAACGAGCGGATCTACATTCTCGATGCGGACATGCAACTGCAGCCCATCGGATGGGAGGGCGAGATCTGCATCGCGGGCAAGGGCATTGGCCCCGGCTACATCAACCCCGAGGCTACCCGGGCGAAATTTGTGGCGGATCCTTTCTATCCCGGAGAACGCATGTATCGCACGGGCGACATGGGGCGATGGCTGCCCGATGGCAACATCGACTACAAGGGGAGAACCGATAGCCAGGTGAAGATAAGAGGCTATCGCATTGAACTGGACGAGATTGAAAGTTGCCTGAACAAGCACCCCCTCGCACAGTCGGCCTATGCATTACTCTATACCGATACTTCGTCTGAGCCGGCGATTGGCGCCGTGGTGAAGCTGAATGCTGAAGCCAGCCCGGCCGACGCGGCGCTAAAATCCATACGCGAGTTTTGCAAAACGTTGCTGCCGTTCTACATGATGCCTACGCGGTTTGTGGAAACCCGGGAGATCCCGCTGAATGGCACCGGCAAAGCCGACCGCCGTCAGCTGGCAGCATTGCTGATTCATTCACGCGAAACGTCCCCGGAAAATCCGACAAGCTTTACGACGACGGAGAAGGTCGTGCAGGAAGTGCTCTACGAATTGCTCGAGGTTGATGTGATCGAGAGGGACACCAACCTCCACGATATCGGGCTGCATTCGCTCAAGATGATGAAGCTGGCGTCGGGGATCTACAAAAAGACCGGTGTTCGGCTCAGCCTCACCGAATTGTTTGCCAACAACACCATCGCCGCGCTGGCCGCGCTCATCGGCCGAAAAAAAGAAGTAGCCGATGGCATCCCGAAGGCGGAAGCAAAAGAATTTTATGAGATGTCGCCCATGCAGAAGCGCCTTTATTTTCTGCAGCAATCCGACCCGCATAGCGTAGGGTATAATTTGCCGGACTTCTTTTATTTGAGCGGCCCGGTTTCGGCAGAGCGCCTGGAGACGGCCTTTCGCACGCTGGTGGCACGTCATGAAAGTCTGAGAACTTCTTTTGAGTTGGTGCAAGGCCGGCCGCATCAGCGGATTCATCCAGCGGATACCCTTGCGGTTTCCGTGACGCAGGCCGACGTCACGCAAGACAGGGATGAGGCGTCGGCAAGCGATGCTTTTGTAAAGCCTTTCGACCTCCGGCAGGCACCACTCATGCGTGTACAATTGATGCGTCGGTCCCCGCAAGACTTTTTCCTCATGCTCGACATTCACCACATTATTTCAGACGAGTTGTCGAACGTTATTTTGTTTACGGAACTCATCGCCCTCTACAAAGGGCTTTCCCTGAAGCCGCAAAAGTTTCAGTATACCGACTATTCCGAATGGGCCGCGAAGCGTAACGCCGAAGCGCTCGAAGCCGGGGCCTCTTTCTGGCGGAAGCAGTTTGCTGCACCCGTGCAGCGACTAAATCTGCCCACCGATTTTAAACGCCCGGAGCAACCTTCAAATGCCGGCGACGTGGTCGTTTTTGAGCTTTCGCCCGAAACAACGCAAGCCCTTATGGCCTACAGCAAGGTGCGTCAAGTCTCCAACTATGCCACCGTGCTGGCGGTGTACACAGCCTTCCTTTCAAAGATCTGCGGTCAATCGGACGTCACCCTGGGCTCCGTTGTTTCCGGAAGAACGCATGTTGATCTGGAAAGCGTGGTAGGCTTTTTCATCAATACGCTGGTGTATCGCTATGACGTGCAGGAGGACCTGTCCTTTGATGATTTTTCGGATGGCGTGAGGCGCTATTTGGCCAGCGCGATGAAACACCAGGACTATCCGTTTAACGATCTCGTGAAAATGGTAACCTACACCGACGCACAAGAGCCACATCGAAACCCGGTGTTCGATGTCGCCTTTCTCTGGCACAACCGCCAGGATTCGGGATTTGTGGCCCAGGTGTCTGACCAGGAGCTTAGTGTCCGGAGCTACGATTACGCCGAGAAAAATTCAAAGTTTGACCTGTCGCTCTTTTGCATCGAGTCATCCGACAGCCTGGCCTTTAATTTTAACTACAGCACCAGGTTATTCACGGAAGCCACTATTCAGGAATTTGTGCGGCTTTTCGCAAGCCTCGCCGATGCCATCTTTGGGCAGCCCAGCCAGAAACTGAGTTTGCTTCTGAACGACCCCAAGCTTGCCGAGCAGGAAACGGATATCCACGTGGATCTAGATATTTTTTAAATCTTAATGACAACCCACATGATCACCTATTTTATTAAACGTTTGGTTCGAAACAGATTGTTCCTCATCCTGTTTCCCAACATCATTGCTGTGACAGCCGCTTACTCGCAACAGTCTAAGTTTGTCGGCTCCGGAAACCGCGCCTCGGAAAAACGTGAACTGACCAACTTCAATCGTATTGAAGCGTCGGCCAGCCTCAACGTGTTTGTGACACAGGGACCCTATGAAGTGAGGGTGGAAGCCGATGACAACCTTATTCCGCTCGTGGTCACGAACGTTTCTGGCCGCGTGCTGGAGCTCTCGATCCGCAAAAATACGTCCATCAACAATCGAACTGGACTCGACGTCTACGTGAGCATGCCCGAACTTGCGTCGGTCGTCCTGAACGGGTCCACCGGCCTGAGTACATCGGGCAACTTCACCCTGGACAAATTGACCGTAAAGACCTTTGGATCGGGCAACATCTCCATGGCGGTAACCGCCAAGGAAATTCAAGCCGAAACATCGGGCTCAGGACATCTGGAGTTTAAAGGCAAGGCCAACCTGCTGAAGCTGCATACGGGTGGTTCCGGAAATATTTACCTGAATGATATGGTGGCCGAAGAAGCGTTCGTCGAACTGTCGGGCTCGGGAACCTGCGAGGCAAAGGACATCAAGCGGCTTCATGCCGCCCTCGGTGGAAGTGGCAACGTTTACTATTCGCCAACACTCACGACTAAACTCGACATCAGAGCCGGTGGCTCGGGAAAAGCGATTCCCCGGTGACCCATGCTTTCAATATGCCGCAAAAAATAAAACAACCTTCCCATGAATACACTACAGCTTAACAACCTGGTCGACGTTTCCGAAGACCGAATCGAAATACAGTTTCAGGAAACTACTGGCCAGGCTCCGTTCACCGTGCAATGCAACGGCAGCCCCCAAGCCTCGGCGGCCTGGCTGCAGGAAAACCGTCAGAAAATTTATTCGCTCCTGCAGGAACAGGGTGCGGTGTTGCTCAGAGGTTTTCCCATCGACAGTGCCGAGGCCTTTGAGAAGACTTTCCGACAATTTTTTCCGGATATCCTGACCTACAAAAACAGGACATCGCCACGCGATGAAGTGATCTCGAAAATATATACTTCGACCTCGCATCCACCGGATCAGCACATAAACATGCATACCGAGAATTCGTATGCAGGTTCGTTCAATAATTTTCTTGGTTTTTTCTGCCTGCTTCCATCCGAAACCGGCGGTGAGACGCCCATCGCAGACGAGCGAAAGATCATTGCCAGCATCGACGCGAAGGCGAGAACTAAATTTGAAAACCTGGGTGTGCGCTACGTGCGCAACACCATTCCCGGTATCGGCCTGGGCTGGCGAACCATCTACCAAACCGAAGACCGGCAGGAAGTGGAAAAGTTCCTGATCGAAAACAACGTGCAATTTGAGTGGATCAGCGACGATCACCTGCGCACCCGTTGGACGCTGCCCGCCTTTAGGCCCCATCATACTACGGGAGAAAAAGTTTGGTTCAACCACATGTATTTTGGTCACCAGTCGCTCTTTGATCCCACGGTGATCGAATTTCTCGGCGAGGACAATCTGCCGTTCACAACCTTTTACGGCGATGGCTCCGTTATTGAAGACGACACCATCCAGCAATTCAACGACGCTTACGAGAAGTATAAGATTGTTTTCCGGTGGCAAAAGGGTGATCTGCTGTTGCTCGACAACATGATGTATTCACACGGTAGAAATCCCTTCACCGGCAAACGCACCATCCTTGTCGCCATGGCCTGACGGCCTCCTCGCCGTGTTGTGTTCCAGGTTTGAGATCGGCGAAATCAAGTCGCTGTATCTTTTTTAAGGCTGTACGCCGTATGGCCGGAGTAATTATCAATTTATTTCATTCATCCTTGTCGCGGCTGCGCTGTAGCGTGTCCGCGGAACTTCTTATTTAACCAACCAATCCTATGCGAATTGTCGTCTTAATAGTTCTGAGCCTTGTTGTTACCCAGGTGGTAGCAGGGTTTCGCGATGCCCCTCTGATGTTGTCCGACACCGCCTGGCAGCACATCGAAGCCCGCGTTCAAAAGGCTATGCACAACGGAGGTATCCCGGGCTTGAGCCTGGTAGTGATGAAAGACGGAAAAACGGAGATCAGAAATTTTGGGTATAGCGACAAAGAAGGGCGTACGCCTGTCGATTCGACCACGCAGTTTGAGTTGGCCTCTTGCAGCAAAGCGTTTACGGCGCTGGGGTTGCTTCGATTGGAAGCCGAAAAGAAGGTTGACCTCGACGCGCCCGTGTCCCAATACTTACCCTGGTTTGTGACGTTCTATAACAAACAACCGGTCCAGATCACGCTGCGACAATTGGTGCACCACACCAGCGGCATTCCCTGGCACACACTCTCCATGATTCCCGCCGATGCATCGCCCGCTGCGCTTGCTGACGCCGTGAAAAAAATAAAGGGCCTCACGCTTGCGGCGCGTCCAGGCACGCGATATGAATATGCCAGCATGAACTATGACGTGCTGGGTCTCGTCATCGAGACCGTCGCGCGGAAGCCGTTTGATGAATTTATGCGCGAGGCTGTTTTTCTTCCTCTGGGGCTGACCCACACCACCGTAGGTCCGGCCCCCGGCCAAAATACAAAGGCGACAGGCTATAAAGCGGGGTTCTTTCAGGAGTTTCCGTATAGCCCACCCGTATTTCGGGGCAACTACCCCGCCGGCTATATTGAATCCAATGCCGCCGACGTGGCGCGCTGGATGACCTGGCAGGTGGAGGGCGGACCGATGGACGGACATGCGTTGATCCTCAAATCGCACCAACCCGATCTGTCGCTGCCCCCCGATCGCGATAACCTTACGCTTTATGCGTTTGGCTGGAATGTTTCACCCTATGGAGAACCCAAGTTTTATCACCTGGGCCAGAATCCAAACTTCACGGCATTCATGGGCTTTGTGCCGGGCCAAAAAACGGCCGTGGCGGTGCTCGCCAATGCCGACAGCCCGTATACTTTTTCATTGGGCAGCGATATACTGAAGGCGCTGAGCGGCCAGGAGGTGCTAAAAGATTTTAATGCCGACAATGGTTATGACAAGCCCTTCACCATTCTCACCATCGTCCTTGGGCTTTACAGCATTCTCGCGATAGCCCTGATCGTTGTGGCCGTTCGGAAAATAGTGAAGGAGAAACCGGTCATGACCGGCCTTACCCTTCGAAAAGTGGTGAGCCTGTTGGCGGTATCGGCCTTCTTTGCCTTGCTGTCCTATGGCCTCTATTCGTTTCCCCGGGCATTTTCGGATCTGAATTGGGACACCATGATCGTGTGGCTCCCCTGGAGTTTGAAGAGCCTGGTGTTTGCAGCACTGGCGGCATTGGCGATCACCTACATGGCCTTTCTTTTTTCGCTCTTCTTCGATTTCGTGGGCAGGGTCTATTGGAGTGTACTCCCCTTCCTGGTGATCGTTAGTTTGATATCGGGTGTTTCAAACATGATCATCATCGTGCTGATCACCTCGGTCGTGAAGGGTGACCTGCCCTCGGCCGACATGCTTCTTTATTTCGCGATCACCTTCATTGCCTACATCGGCGGGCGCAAGATCATTGAAAACAGGCTGCTGGAAATCACCAACGAGATCGTTTATGATCTCCGGCTTCAACTCATGAACAAGATCTTCTCTACGACGTATGAGAAATTCGAAAAGATCGACCGCGGGAAAATTTATGCGACCCTCAACGGCGATACCAGCACCCTGGGTGAAGCGGCAGGGGTGGGCATCAAACTCATCACCAGCATCATCACCGTTTTTGGTTCGTTCTTTTACCTGGCCGTTCTCTCTTTCTGGGCCACCGGCGTAACGGTGTGTGTCATTGCTTCACTGGTCGTGTTGTACTATTTCGTGGGCAAGCGTGCCGACACGCTCTACGAAGAGGCGCGCACCACGCACAATGGCTACATGTCGCTGCTCAACGACCTGATCGACGGCTTTAAGGAGCTGAGCATTCATCGCGCGAAGAAACGCGAGTTTCACGAAGAAGTGAAGGCCATCAATGGAAAATTCCGCACGGCCCGCATCGATGGTCAGGTTCGCTTTGTCAATGCGTTTCTCATTGGCGAGTCCATTCTCATCCTGGTGCTGGGGGCCGTCGCCTTTGTCATGCCCACCGCATTTCCCACGTTGGAACCGCAGAAGCTGCTGAGCTTTGTTATTATTCTGTTATATCTCATCGGCCCCATCAACGGCATTCTGGGTTCGGTGCCCGATTTTATCAACATCAAAGTGTCTTGGGGGCGCATCCAGAATTTTCTGAAAGAAATTCCAGCCACACCGAACCTCAACGACGCCATCGAATCCGTGCCGACCCGATTGCAACGCATCGAAGTGGACAATATTACGTATCGTTATACGCACGCCGATGGCGGAGACACCACCTTTGGTATTGGCCCGTTGAGCTTTGAAGCCGCCGCCGGCGACGTGATTTTTGTTATCGGTGGTAACGGCAGCGGTAAAACCACCATGGCCAAGGTGATCACGGGTCTCTATCCCGCCAGCACCGGAAAGATCCGGATCGATGGGGTTGAAGTAGATCACACCACCCTGGGCGAATACTACAGTACCGTGTTCAACCCGCTTCACCTCTTCGAGAAAATTTACGCCATGAACACCAGGCCGGATACCAAGGAAGTGGACCATTACCTGAAACAACTGCACCTCGACGATAAAACCGGGCTAAGCAACAATGTATACAGCACGATAAAGCTTTCGGGGGGACAGCGCAAAAGAATTGCCCTTCTGCAATGCTACCTGGAAGATAAGCCCATCTATCTTTTTGACGAATGGGCCGCCGACCAGGATCCGGAATACAGGAAGTTTTTCTACCGAACCCTCATTCCCGAAATGCGGGCCAGCGGAAAGATCGTGATCGCCATCACGCACGACGACCAGTACTTTGATGTGGCCGACAAGGTCATTAAGCTGGAACGCGGAAAGATCACGATGGTCAAAAATGAAGCATCGCTTCAGGATGCAATGGTTTGATGACGGTGTCATCGGCCCAGTCCAAGTATGGTTAGGAAGTTATGAACATCAAACCCCACGGTCAAATGGAAATCGGAAACGTATCGGAAATCAACGAAGTGAAGGCGGCCCTGGCCGCCCTGCAACAACGCGGGCTCGTACTGGAATGGTCCTTGCCTTATGAGAATTTATTGACACGACTCACCGCGGCGATCTTTTATGTTTCGCTCGACGAGGAAGGCCCGGAGGAAGTGTGGAAAACGCTTCAGCAATTTCCACGTTTTGCATGCCTGCAAAACGAAACCAGGCAACTGTCTGCCCTGCCTTGGCGCGTTGAATTCAACACAGGATTTTCATTGTAACGAACGAACCATGAGCCGAAAGAAACTTTTTTGCTTTCCCTATGCGGGAGGGTCAGCCATGATCTATCACCGGTGGCAAGCGGCCGCGGGCAATATCGAACTTATTCCCGTGGAGTTGGCGGGGCGAGGGCGTCGCATCAACGAGCCGCTCTATAAGGACGTACATGCGCTCGTTGCCGACATGTACCGTTGTGTAACGGCGCAAGTTCAGGACGATGAATTTGCTTTCTTTGGACACAGCATGGGGAGCATGATCGCCTACGAGCTAACCCTGGCCCTCCGCAGAAACGGCGAACGGCTGCCGATACATAATTTTTTTTCAGGGCGAGCCGCACCCCACATGCCCTGTGAACAAAGTAACCTGCACTTACTTCCCGACGATGCTTTCAAGGAAGCCTTGCTGCAGCTGGGTGGAACACCGGCACAATTCTTTGAGTATCCCGAGCTTATGGAAACGTTCTATCCCCTGCTGCGCAATGATTTCATGCTGGCACAAACCGCTTTTAGCGAACGCCCCATCGAGGCGCTCGATACCGATATTACGGTGTTCTTCGGCTCCGACGAAGATTTTTCGGACGAAGCCATGATGGGATGGCGAAAGCATACGGACAAATGCTGTAGCCTTCATGTGTTGAGAGGCGATCATTTCTTCCTGCACCACCAGATGCCCCGCATGCTCCACATCATCCGGCAAACGCTGCAGCAAACCCAGATGGACTTTGAACCCGCTTTGACGGCCTATCCCGACGTCTCCGTCGTGCGCTAGCGACATCTTTCAAATACGCATTACCTGAACCCTATTAAATCTCTACGAAAATGTATGCTCTTTCTGAACAGAGTTTAGGAAAACTCAAGATCATTTCTAAGAACCTTTCGCGCGAGCGCGAATATTGGAACAGTCGGTTGCACAACTTGACGAAAGCTGCCTTTCCACCCGATTTCAATTCGCCGCTGCCGGCTGATTTTCATACGCGCCAAATGATGTTGCCCCGCGACACGGCTCAGCGGCTGCACGATCTGGCAAAGCATTCGGACCCTGGCCTGCACACCGTACTGATGTTTGCCATAAGCCTGCTGTTGGCGCACCGCACACAACGACGCGATGTGGCGGTGGGAACGCTGACCTGGGTCGACGGTCCGGCGGCTACCCCTACCGATACGAACTTGATGGCTATTCGCACCACCGTTGACGACGAGGCGACGCTGCACGATCAATTGCGGGTGTTCGCTCAATCGTACCAGACCGATATCCGGCATCAGCGTTTTCCCTTTGAAGTGCTGCTGGAAGAATGGGGGGGAGGAGCGCAAGGCAATCCTCTTTTTGATGTGATGGTGGTCCTGCAAAATATCCAAACCTTCCGGCTGCCGGAGTTGCAACCCTTTGCCAATCTTTTCTTTTGCTTCGATCGGAACACCGACGGCCTGCTGTTTAGCGTGCACTACAATGCCGTGCTTTTCACAGAATCCACCGTACAAGAATTGATGGAAACGTTGATGGTCCAGCTACACGAATTTCAAAATGATCTGCAGCACCCGGTGAAGCACATGCACCGCAGACCGGCATTGGCCGATGAGCCACATCGTCGTGTGGCCGATCGCGAGGCGACGGAAGGCTACTGGAAGAACGCACTACAGGATTATAAACAAATTGTTTTTCCGGCACCTCGAAATGCCAGCAACGAACGTGATCGACACGAACTTTGGGAAAAACGAAACCGCCCGTATGTAGCGAGCTTCAGAGCATTTTGTCATCACCAGGATGTTACGCCGGAGGAGGTATGTTTTGCGGCGTACCTGTATGCGCTATACATGCTTTCCTACGATGGCGACCTGCTGGTCGGGCTCACCCGCGGGGATGCCGGATCCGCTTTGTTGCCAGAAGTCCCCTTTCGAATAAATATGGAAGGAGTTTCGTCGGGGTTGACACTGGTACAGCAGATTCGCGCCCTGAGAAACCAACAAGCGTCTTATGAGGCTTTGAAACTCGACGCCTTGAAGACCCTGATGGACGTGGAGAAAGAAGCAGGCAATCCGTTTTATACGACTTGCTTTTCATTCAGAGACGAGGGCGGCATGCCTGGCCACGACACGGCCGTTGCACCCGGTAATTTTCAGGTATCCGACACCCATTGTAATTTTGAGGTGACGTTCACAAAAGAGGATAGGATGGTGGCTACCTGGACTTTTAGGCCCGCCATGGTAGATGAAAATGCCGTACAGCAGTTACTGAATTACGTGCTTTCCATCCTCGACTTTATAGTAGCCAGCCCCGACGCGCCGCTCCACAAGCATACCTTCATCTCCTGGGGCGAACAACAACGGTTGATGCATTTTAATGACACGGCCTCACCCTATAATACAGACGTCACCGTCATCGAGCTCTTTGAGCAACAGGTGGCGCAGCACCCCAACGCGAAGGCCATACAAATGGGAGAGAGCGTGCTCACGTATGGACAACTGAACAGCCGCTCCAACCAGCTGGCGCGCACGCTGCTGGAGATTACCGGCGGAGAACAAAAAATTATTCCCATCGTTGCGGAGCGATCCCTTGAAATGTTTATTGGCATTTACGCCATTTTGAAGGCGGGCTGTGCATACTTGCCGGTGCCGCGCGAATATCCGCAGGAAAGAATCGACTACGTCGTGACGGAGGCGAACGCTGGCGTTGTGCTCGCCCTCAGCAAAGACGAGGGCCGGTTCAACGGCCACGGCAAAGTGTTGATCCTGGATCGTGAAGAGGCCTACCAGGATGACGACACCAACTTGTCCATCGCGTCGCAGGCCGACAGCCTGGCGTACGTGATCTATACGTCGGGATCGACCGGTCAGCCCAAGGGGGTGATGATTCAGAACCGGGCGCTGGTAAACCGGTTGAACTGGATGCAAAAATGTTATCCGCTCAACGCCGGCGATGTCATCTTGCACAAGACGTCGATGGCCTTTGATGTTTCGGTATGGGAAATTTTCTGGTGGGCGTTACAAGGCGCATCGGTGGTGTTGCTGACACCGGGTCAGGAAAAAGACCCGGCGGCCATGGCTACGGTCATTTTTGCTCATCGCGTGAGTGTACTGCATTTTGTTCCGCCCATGTTGCGGGCCTTTCTGAATTTTTTTACCACGCCCGAGACCACCGCGCAATTGAAAAGCCTGCGTGCCGTATTCGCCAGCGGCGAAGCCCTGAGCCGTGACATCGTGACGGCGTTCAACATGCTTTTTCGCCCGGAGGGACCGAGACTCATCAACTTGTACGGACCCACGGAAGCCACGGTTGACGTAACCGTCTTTGAATGCCCGCGACAAGCTGCACCGGCGATCATTCCCATCGGCAAGCCGATAGACAATACGCGGTTGTATGTTCTCGACAAATTCCTGGAAGCGCAGCCGATAGGCTCCGTTGGCGAACTCTGCCTGGCGGGTGACCAGCTGGCGCTGGGCTACCTGCACAAACCAGAGTTGACCGCACAGCGCTTTATAGAACATCCACATGTACCCGCCGAAAGAATTTACAGGACAGGTGACCTGGCGCGATGGCTACCCGATGGAAACGTGGAGTTTCTCGGTCGCATCGACAACCAGGTGAAGATCCGTGGCTATCGCATCGAGCTGGGTGAGATTGAACACCAACTGCTGCAGGTGGCCGGTGTTCGCGATGCGGTGGTGGTGTGTCGCGAGGAGAATGGCAGCAAATATTTGTGTGCCTACTACGTTGCCCCCCTGCCACTCGAAGCCCATCAGCTCGCCGAGCACCTGGGCGTTAGACTGCCGGCATACATGGTGCCGTCGGGCTTTGTGTGGTTGAAGGAGATGCCGCTCAACGCCAACGGCAAGACCGACCGCAAGCAATTACTCGACCTCCGGCAAACAGCCGATGTGCCCTATCAGGCTCCACGCAATACCGTGGAAAAAGTGCTGGCGGAAGCGCTCATGGAAACCCTTAACCTGAAAGACGTGAGCATCAAAGACAGCGTCTTTCGCATCGGGCTCGACTCCATGAGCGCCATCCAGGTGGTGACGCTGCTCAATGAGCGCCTGGGGCTGGAGTTGCCGTTGGGAATCTTTTGGGAATTTCCGGTGGTGGAAGATCTGGGTGTTAAAATCGAAAGCGAAATAGAAGCTACGGCACGCAGCAACGCCAAGCGCATCGCTCGCCTGGAGCTGGAAAAGAATATGCTGGACTTCCTGGCAAAATATGAATCGGAACACACTGCGCGCGTCGCATCCCGGGTGGACATGCGTGAGGTGGAGGCCATCTATCCCATGAGCGAAATGGAGAAAGCCATGACCTATTACACCGTTGCGTTTCCCGAAGCGCCGCAATACCTGGAACAAGTCGTTTACAGCGAGCGTCTCGTCAATCTTGACCTGGAGCGATTCCGGCATGTGGTAGAACAAATGATCGAAAAGCACGCCACATTCCGGACAGGCTTTGATCTTCAGACCCATTCGCACATCATCTATAAAACCTTTGCGCTGCCTTTCCATCATCACAACCTCGAAGCACTCGAGGTGTCGGACCAGTATACTTTCATTGAGCGGGTCAGGGTTGAATGCAGGACCAGGCCCCTGGACCTGCTCATTCCAACTCTCCAATTCCATCTATTCCAGACGGGCGCGGAGCAATACGTCATCATGCTGCAGTTTCATCACGCCGTTATTGACGGGTGGAGTGTGCAAGCCTTCATGGGCGAGGTGTATGAGACCTACATGAAGATCATGGCCGACGAAACGTTCCGCCCCGCGTTGCTTCGTTGCCACTACAAGGATCAGATCCTCTCCGAATTGATCAGCAAGCGGGAAGAATCCCTCACACCCTACTGGCTTGCCGAACTGAACGGCTACCGGCGGTTTGTCTTTCCACAACCCGAACAGCCCGTCAGGCCGCAAACCTCCAAGGTGCTGAAGATCGCGCGAGATAAGGCTTACCTGGTGAAGCTTCAGGCGTTTAGCGTCCAGCACGACGTGACACTGCACGATCTGGGGTTTGCTGCCTACGTGTATGCGCTGCATACCCTCACGCTCGAACGCGACATCCTGGTGGGCCACGTCACCAACACCCGACCGGCGCAGGAAGATGGCGACAAACTATTGGGGTGTTTTCTTAATACGGTTCCGGTCCGGCTTGCCTTGAGTGGGCCCGAACGCGTCATCGATTTTTTGAAACGCGTGAGCCGCAAATTCACAGAGCAAAAACGATTTGAGCGCATTTCGCTGCTCGACATCAAAAATAGGGTGGACGAACCCAGTGGTATCCAAAATCCCTTCTTTGATACCAAGTATAATTTCATTGATTTCAGCAAGATCAGAGGACTGGATACGTCTTCCGATGGTGTGTCGGAACCGGAGACCGGCATCGTTAACTACCTCGAAGAAAACACGCTGTGCGATTTTTGTATCGACCTGACCGGCGGAGCGCAAATGCTGGTGTCATGGACATTTGCCCCGGCTAACATCGACGAGGAATTTGTGCGCCTCCTGTTGCGCAGCACCCTATCCATTCTGGATTTCATGGTGGCAAATCCTTATCAACTCCTGTTGCCGGAGAACTTTATCGCCGAAGCAGATCAGCCCCGCGCGTTGGGCTTCCAGGAAACGCTGACCCGCGCGCGGCAAGCGAACACCGACAGAACGTTGGCGGTTGCATCACCGCGACCTTCGCGCAGTGCACACGAACAAGCCATCGTAGACTTGCTGTTGAAGATCAAACCGTCACTGGCAGGAATGGTGCATGCTGAGAGCGCACTCGACGAACTGGGAATAGACTCCCTGGGTATGATCGCGCTGCAATGGGGTATCCGCGAAACTTTTCATCACACGATACCCATCGCCGAACTGTTTTCCCTGGTTCGGGTGAGCGCCATTGCAGGCCACCTGGAACAGTTGCAGGAACCTGATCAGGTGCTTGTCGAAACCTGAAACGACTCCCTGCGACGCCTGTAACCGGATTTTTGTAGCCGGTGCATTCCTTTTTCCGTACCAAAAACCACTCCCATGATCAATACCGCTATTGACATTGAAGATCAGTTCCTTGCCAAGATACGCGAGAACAATGCCGGCTGGCAAAGCTCCCGGGTACGCAAGCTTCTGATCATTTATGATCCCAATTCATTTTTTATCGGCGACTGCCTCACACACCTTCGACAGGTAAGAGTGCTGAAGAATTATTTTAAGAATGTTACCATTCATATTCAGTCCAAATATCCACAGATAACGGAGGTCATCAGGAATCATCCCCTCATAGACGCTTGCGAAATTAAGTCGGCTGGCCAATCCGACCTGGCAGCTTACGATCTCGTGCTCTATGGTGCGGAGGACGAACGTGAAATTTTGCAGGCGGTCCAGCACCTGGACGACTTGGAAAATCTGCATACCTGTCTCTTTGCGATCTCCGAGTCAACCAGCGAGGTGAAGACCAGGCTCTTTGATAATCTTCCCGTCCGGCTTACGGAAGCAGACCATCGGGCCGCACCGCAGGCCAATGAAATATATCTTTCCAGCGATGAACTGACGGAAGCACAGAATAACCTGGCCGCCCGGGGGCTGCGCAAAAACGAAAACCTGGTGGTCTTGCTGGACAGCTCCACCAAACAGGTGAAAATGCTCAATACCCTGCAATACTTTAAGTTGATCCAACTCCTGGGTGCACTGCGCGACGTTCGGTTCCTGGTGTTCGACAAGGACGATGTTGGAAAGGAACAATTCTACAAAAGCTTTCTGAGTGACCGGCAGCTGTTTGACAAGATCATTTTCGTGAAGAAAGAGGGGCTTCGACAGTCCATTAGTATGCTGGCTCATCCGCAAGTCAAGTGTGTGTTCGGACCTTGCACGGGTCTGTTGCATTGCGCCTCGGGTGTTTATCATGGTATGCTGGAAAGTGGGCGTATCGAGCGTCGGCACCTGCCGATCCTGGTGGCCTACTGCGGGCGCTACGACCAGGGCATTATTGAAAATGAATTTGCCTGGTGGGGCGGCACCTTGGTGGACTGTATTAAACTGACAGGCAGTGATGGTACCGATACCCACATTGATGTCGTTACCGCGCGTGACGCTGATGTGGACCTCTTCTTGCGTGACCTGCGCTATTGCAGCGAGTACACGGCCGCGCAGATCTTTGCCTTTATGCTCGCGCGTTATGAAGGAAGAATGAAAACCCTGGGCCTGCTGTAGGTTGAAATGCCAATGAAACAAACCTTAAAATCAAATGCTGTGGATAATCACGACGCCTCCCTGTCCATGAGTGGGCAGACCATGACGCCCGACACCGACTTCAACGGTGCCTATCAGAACCAGGTGGGCAAGGTGCTGTATTTTCACTACTTCAGTCAGTTTCAAAGCCAGGAACTGCTCGTAAAGGAAGTTCAGTCGTTCAACATAAATGAATCCTTCATCCTTGAAAACATAAATGTCAATGCCTTCGAACAAGCCGTAGCCGGTCTGATGGCGCGGCACGAGAGCTTGCGTACCGTCTTTCAATGCGAAAACGGCGAAGTGCGTCAGCGCATTCTCACCACGGCGGAGTGTGGACTTCCCATTACCTATTTCGATGTACGGCATGAAACCGACAAGATGGAGGCGAAGGACCGGCTGGGTCATGCGTGCTGGAAAACGCGGTTTGATTTTTATCGCGGCCCCCTTTTTAAAGCCGTGGTGGTCAGGGTAGAGGACACCGTAAGTTGGGTGTTCCTGGCCATCAATCACGTTGTATGCGATATTTATTCGCTCTACGTGCTGCGGGAGGATTTCTATTCGTTCTATTCCGCCCTGGCCCAGGACACCTCCCCGGTTTTGCCGCCGCAGCTTTTTCAAGCCAGGGACTATGCCGCCTGGCAACACAAATTGTTTGATGCCGAAGATAAAAGCGGCATCCGTAAATTCTGGATCGACTCCCTCTGGCAGGACCTGCCACGCGCGATGTTGAAGACGTTCTACAAAGACGCCGCTCCCAGGGTGGAACACGCTTATGCTGCCATGATCGAAGCGGGTTTGCGCGCCGATGGCGTGAAGGACTATCAACCCCTTGCCCGGGCGTTGAATGGCTATTGCAACCGGCCCTTGCCCACCAAAGGAAGCGGCTATAGTTTTTGCCTCGACGAAGATTTGTTTCAGGATTTTAAAGCCTTGTCAGTGACGCTGAGCACCACCATGAACAACCTGGTGACCACCGCCCTGAGCCTGATGGTACACGCCCTGACGGGCCGGACCGACATCATCCTGGCCGTTTCCGCCAGCACCCGCGACCACTATAAGCTGCAGCGCATTGTAGGGTGGCTGATGAACTACATGCTCGTGCGCTACACCCTTCGGGAGGAGCACAGCGTGGCCCGGCAAGTCGCGGTGAACCAACAAACGTTTTTGAAAGTGATGCCCTATAAACACTATCCGATAGACTACATCTTTCGCGAGCTCGACATATCGCTCGACTCGCTGGGCACTTTCTTCGTCAACTACATCAAACATACCCGCGACCGCGACGACATAGACCCGCCCCGCCACCTCACGGGCGATACGATCGTAACGGCCGATGTGGATTGCACCGTGAACGAGTTTGAAAACTGCTTTCGTATTTTCTTTAACTACAAAACCGAATTCTTTCTGCCCTCGACGATCGAATTTCTAGCGCAATCATTTCTGGACACCTGTCGCTACATGGTTCGAAATCCTGATGAACCCCTGTGGTCCCTGAAGAAAAACCTTATGGAAAATTCGTGTACACCGAAAAGCTAATACCGTGATCCATGTTCTACACACCCGGTTCGAAGAAAGGCTGAACACCAGGAGCTATGAACAGCACCTGAGAATGTTGCCGCCATGTCTTCGTGACAAAATCGGCCGGTTTCAAAACTGGAAGGATGCGCAGGCTTCCTTGCTGGGAAAACTGCTGTTGTTGCGAGGGCTCAAAATTTATGACCTCGATCACCTCGACCTCAGCGACCTGGCGTATTCGAAATTTAGCCGGCCCTATTTCGGCCATGGCGTCGATTTCAATATCTCGCACTCTGGCGACGTGGTGGTCTGTGCCATCAGCATGACCGGTAGGGTGGGGGTGGACATTGAGGCCATGCGTGTGGTGACGCCCAGCGACTTTGAATTATTTTTCGATGCCGCCGAAATGCAGCGCCTGGCGCAAGCCGATAATGTGCTGGATGAATTTTACACCTTGTGGACAAAAAAGGAAGCCGTCATGAAGGCGGATGGTAAAGGCCTTTCCATTCCATTGAAGGATGTGCGCCTCATGGGAAACGGTTGCGCATACATTGAAAACTATTGCTGGTACCTGGAACCCCTCGACCTGTATGCCGGGTATAAAGTTCACGTGGCGGCCGATTTCCCCATCCACGACGGGATCACGACCGGTCAATATGCATTCGAAGAAGTCAATCTCTGATATTTCAACCTAAGCCAATCGATTTATGAAAACGAATACACCGCGACACCTCATCTCGCTGCGAAACATTGCCGACGAGGACATTCGGGTCATGGTCTCCCGCGGCCTGGCATTTTCCAACCGGCAAGCCACGCCCGATGGTCTTTTAAAGAACAAAGTGATCGGCATTTATTTCCGCAAAACGTCGACGCGTACGCGAACGGCGTTTTCTTCTGCGGCCCTGCGCATGGGTGCGCAGATCATTTCATTTGGCCCCAACGATCTGCAGGAAAATACCGGCGAATCCATCAACGACACTACGTTGGTCTTGTCGCGCATGCTCGACGGGTTTGTGGCCCGCACGGCCGGCGCTCCTGCGGAAATGGAAGCCTTTGCCGCCCAAAACCGCATGGCCGTGATCAATGCCATGAGCATGGACGAACATCCTACGCAAGCCCTGGCCGATCTCACCACGATCGTGCAACATTTCAATAGCCTTTCCGGCATTCGCGTGCTCTACGTTGGCGAGGGCAACAACACCGCTTCCGCCCTGGCGCTGGCGTTGCCTCGTTTTGCTAAAACGAGTCTTTATCTATATACGCCCCAAGGCTATGGTGTGCCTGAAGAGGCCATGGCCTCGGCCCGGCAAACAGCCCGGCGGACCGGCGCGACAGTTTCCGAGCACCACGACACGAGCAAATTGCCGGAGGAAGTGGAGGTCATCTATACCACCCGTTGGCAGACGACGGGAACGTCTAAGCCCGATCCCAAATGGCGCGACGCGTTTTCGCCCTTTACCGTCTCACAAAAGCTGATGGATAAATACCCCAACGCGATCTTTATGCATGACCTTCCGGCCCATCGCGGCGAAGAAGTGGAGAGTGCCGTGATCGACGGAAGCAAAAGCATCGCCTTCGACCAGGCTGAAAATAAATTTCACAGCGCTACGGCTGTGTTGGAGTGGTGTCTGAATTCACAGTAAAGGCGCAAAATATACGCTTCCAGTGCTATGAAGAAACCGCGGCCCAGGATTTCCAGAGCACCTTGTTGAAAACAGTGAAGACCTCAATTTGTCCCTTCACTCTAGCCCTGGAAATTATTTTCCCCTCGGGCGAGGTTTTAAAGATGTCACCCGTTTTTTCTGCAACAGTCCAGCTTTTTTCCCAGCCGGTGTTACGGGTCCAAAACGTCGTGTATATTTTTCCATCATTGCCCGTCGTAAAGATGTCTGCCCGATCCGGAGACGCGGAAGCGCAGGAGATATTACCCAGTGGCGATACGGTGAAGTTGCCTGGCTGTCCTACTCTTTCCCACGGCAAAGACGCGCCAAAGTTGGTGAAGAAGGAAGCCCATATTTGTCCATCACCAGCCAAAACCAGGAGAAGGCAACCATTGGCCAATGATGCCAACGCAAAACGGGATACTTTGAGGTTGTCAGGACCGAGCTGCTGCCAGTCAGGACTAATGTTCCGGATGCTGTTGTCTATCTCGCCGGCCCAAAGCTGTTGTTTATTATCCACAGCGAAAAGTGCGTTGCCCCAAACTTCAAACAACGATGGTGTCCCGAAATGAAAGGTTGAAGCCACCTCGATGCGCCGCCATAAGTTATCGGTAAACGGAAACCAGTTGTGCACGGAATATAGGTTGCCGTCGGTAGCCGTGATATAAAGGTCCACGCCAAAGGGAAATTCGGCTGAGGCCATCCCTTTTAGTTTTGATGATATAGAAAGACTGACGTTGATCCTTGTTGCATCCGGCGCAGGAAATCCGAAAAGGGTGGTGTGGGACGCCGTTTCAACGGGAAGCTTTGCCCATGGCGCAAAGGATGGATTGCCGGCTTCCTTCGCCAACATCCACAATTCATCCTTTTTTATCAGAAACAAATAAAGGTTGTCGGGGCGAAGCGAAACGCTGCACCAGGGAAAACCTGTTGACGATCCGGGTGCTTTCACGTCATCAGCAACCTGCGCCCATTGCGCATCATCTCTTGGGCAGGCATTCAGCCGCAGATACCATAGCCGGGAATCTCTATCCACGGCGAATACATCAACGTAACTGTAGTAGTACTTATCATAGCCCGCTTGTTCAGCGATATGGTAAAATTCAAAACTTCGCTCGTCCAGCACCAGCCAGGTGCTCCATTTGTTTTGCGTAACGGAAAACGGAACAGGGCCGGTGCTTCTTATCTGATCTTTAAAGTGATAGTAAGGAAACGACACGGCACAATCCCAAAGTGCATGATCGCCGAGCAGGGCCTTCAGGGTGTAAGACATTTTCCATTCCGGCTTGTCTTTTCCGGTATGCGCTATGTCGATCGTCATGTCGGGTGACAGGATCATTTCCTGGTCGAAAAAAATCCATTCTGCATCATGGTCGCTGTCCTCTTCTGTTTCGCCCGCTGCAATAACTTCATCGGTGGTTGCCGTTCCGCAGGAGATGCGCACGGTTGCTTTTGCCACACTGGACATCTCCATTTCTTCATCGCCACTTCTGAGATATATGACCAATGCTTTTATGCGGTTCAACTGATCTTCGTTAGAGGACACCTGCTCCTGGCGTACCACATTGTTCCAGTCTTTAAAATCGTGAAGAAGCGATTGCCCGCGATATTCAATCACCCATTCCCGTTGTCCCCATTCGGCAAGGCCCCTGCGGATAAAAGGGTTTTCGAATCTTGGATAAAAATCTGTCTTATAGCCATTGCCATTGAGTTTGAATTTTCCCCCGTCACCGTAGTCCAGTTTTAGTGTTCTGGAATTCCCGGCACCATCGGGAACATGATAGGTGCACTCCATGTCGCCGTTGTCGTCTATTTTGATCTTCGCCTTGCTTACCCGATCCTTAAAATTGTCAAAACTCGAGAAATCCTGGTTGCTTCCGACCTGGATGATCCAGATGTTTTTTTCATCCACATACCAGTCGCGATTGGCGAAAAAGTCAACCTTGAGTGACTTAATTTTCTGGTCTTCCAGCTTGTCTTCATAAAAATCCGAGTCCTTGTTCAGCCATTCCGGGGGCTGATTGGAAAAAACACCGATATAGGCCTCTTCCTTGGTGCCGGTTTGGGGGTTTGTGCGATGCGTTAATTTGCCAAACATCCAAAACCCTTTCGCTCCAATGTCATCGATGTCGGCCAGAAAGAAATTATCATTGTCATACGCCGACGTTCTTTTTTCTTCGGTAAGCTCGAATGCATTTTTTGGAAACCAGGCATGCGAGCCGCATTCGGCCATCCTTCGCTGGATCCAGTGAGAATCGAATGCCAGTATCGCCGCATTTTCATGCTGAACAACCATGGGCAATGCCCAATGCCCTGTCCAATAAGAAGGTCCGTCCACGTCGGCGCCTTTGCCAAGAGGATTTTCTCCTTTTGCAAGGGCCTCGTTAGCGATGATGCCTCCCACCGCTCCCAATGCAGACATGCCGAGAGGAGCTCCCGACAACCCTCCACCTGCTCCTGCCAGCAAATCGGAAATATCCAATCCTTCAAAGAATGCTGTGATAAAGACATTTATTTCGGCGCTGACCGTCGCCTGTACGACCTGTGTTTGAAAATTCAGTTGCCCCGGCCTGAAATTCTGGACGGTAGACAACATGATGTCACGGCTTTTGTAGGTATGAATATTTGTCCTGCTTCGCGTGGAGCCATCCAAAAAAATGGACAGATCATCCGATGAACTTTCTTCCAAATGAATACCCAGGATCTCGCTTGAAAAAACTCCAAGGACAACGCCGGGCGCCCACCCGAAATAGGTATTGGCCAAGGCCAGGCCACCCAATGCACCGGTGCCGACCCTCGACAGAAAGGGCAATAAAAAATCAACCACAAACGGAAGAAATCCGGCAAAAACTCCTGTCTTGTCCAGGCTAAATTTTTCAACGCAATCAAACGTATTGCGCACAATCTGTTTGTTATAATACGCTGACAAGCCCCACCAAAAAATAGTGTCGTCTTCTTTCCGGGAATAATCCCGATGTGTCCGGGTTATTTCATCGAATACTTTTAGAACAGGCCCGTAATGTTTTTCTCTTTTTGGCCTGTAGGCCTCATCCAGTGAGTCTTTTTGGTCTGATTTTTTGGAGGTCTGAAAACCATATTTTGCCGCTTCTTCGAAAGATATAGAAACCCTTGACCTGTCTGTAAATGCAGTAGCGGGTGGGTTTTCCCCAATTTCCAACAAAACTTCCGGGACCTTGTAGGTAGAACTGGCAAAGGCAAAACCGATTTGTGACGAAGCATCGGTAAACACCCCTTTAGAACCCAGCATGATTTCTATGACATCGCTCAATGCACCTTCCCAACCGTTGTTTTTGGATTTGAATTGAGAACGTCCACCGCAGGCTCCAATGGCACCTTTGTGATGGAAGCGCATCACATCGAAAAACATCAGGTCAATGACCATCGTAGCTTTTTGCCGGATGTCTTTGTCCAGCGCAAAATCGGCCAGGTTCAGCAGCGCCCACAAGTGTTCGCGATAATAGCCCGAAGAATTATATTCAGCCCAGCCAAACATCAACTTGTTGTTCAGCCAGTTCATCACCCTTGCCCTGCCGCGTTCTTTCCTTTGCGTCCCCGTTAATTTTCCTTTGTCCTTCTCTGAGTCCTCCAGAAAATCCCTGGCCGGCTGAAATGTGTCTTGTGGCCACAACTGCCCGGCCAGGTATTCGGAAGAAGCAAACATGATGTAGTGATTCTCCGACCAGTATTCCTTTTCGCCGTCCTTTTCCTTGCCCAAATCACCTTTTGCGTCATTCAGTCTTTTTGCCCCCTTTGCCTTGAACTCTTCATCAAGCCAGAACTTATACGCCAGGATAGCATATTTGTAAATGGACTCTGCCACCAGCGAATAGCGGATGTCGGCGCTGCAGGGGTTTTGGGCGTTCAATTCCAGTAAAACTTTCAAATGGCTCGAAGCGGTTTGTATCCGTTTTACCAAATCTGCATTGTCGCCGGCCTGCGTTATTTTGCCGGCCACAAACTCCTCATATGTTTTTCCAGCTATGGCTCTTTCCCTCCAGGTGAACAACGCATGATCTTGCCATTCTGCCGGCAAATTGCCATACAAATACAGCGCGCGCATCAATGTGCAAAGGCCCATGTCGGAGTTCTCCCAATTCAGGTAAATTTCCGAGGCATCGAATGCATAGCCCCAGCGTTTTGCATTTTCTGAATGAGGATACTTCCAGAGTTCTTTCATTTGCACGTCAACCGTAGCGATCTGTATTTTGTACACCCACGGTGCCGCGCCAAGTTTCTCCAAATAGAAAATGGTGATCCCCTTGGGTCTGGGGAGCTGCGTGGCCTGAACGATGTGTTGTTGCATTTCCTCCCGGTAGGAAGTGATTTTCTCATCACTGAATGCAGGTTTGGCACTGGGACTTTCACCAAGGTATTGCATCAATTCCGCCTCATAATTGCTGACGAATTGCTCTGCATTCGTTACCCAGTCTTCTACCGTTTTAATTTCAACATTGGGATAATGAAATACCTCTGGAATTAACCAGGGCCTTTGTGCCGTGATGGCGGTGCGGGATAAGATATGCGGTAAGTTGTTATCGTCTTTCGACTGTTCTTTTCGACCATACTGGTTTAACTCCCCCAGGTCTTCAGAGGCAGAGCCAAATTTACTCTGCTCCAGCCTTTCTTTCATCCCGGCCAGTTTGCCCGCTAGCTTTTCCGGTTTTTTGTGGTCAAGCCAATCCCCCAGATTTCCGATGAACAATTGGTGAAACAGATCCCTTTGCTGCTTCTCTTCATCCGTCCACACCGGTTGCTGGCTATCGAGATACACTTTTTCGGTCTGGCGGTTGGGGTCGGTGATCAGATTTAGCAGGGCGTCGGTGGAGTTGGCCAGGATATCGCGGAAGGAACTCATGTTCAGGCGGCGCAACTGACATTCATAAAACCAGTACTTCCGTTTCTCCATTTCTTTCTGGAGCTCAGACAAGGTTTCGTCGTTTTGTTGATGATCATCACCCATGGCAGACATTTATGAAACAGAAACACGGCATGCACAGAAGAATAGCCGTTCCGTTATTCGTCCGGCACGCAATTTCCAACAGGCTTCCATTCCGGTAAGACTTCATCTTCCTTCAGCATGACCAATGTCGTTGGCAATTTCACATCCCATTCGACCATACATTTTTCTTCGCCTGGTGCAAAGTTTCGTTCATTGATTTCGTTGATGATCGACACATATTGTTCACTGAACATATCGGGCATGGCCTTTCCCATCCACACTTCACCGGTTTCCTGAAAATGCGCCACTGGCGCTTCAAATCCCGGTCGAACAGGCACAACCACTCTGGCCGCCCCGGCCTTTAAAAATTCTTCAAACTTTGGATTGATGTCCTGGATCAAAATCAATTCCCCCCATCTTGCCGGTTGGCTCCAGAAATAGGGATAATACACATACATCATGTTTTCCCATTCGAAAGCCCGTTCAAAGAAACTGACCATGGCGCCCCATTTGTTGTTGTATTTGGGATCGGGAGGGATCTTTAGCGGATCGGGCGAAGGGACAAAGGCTTTTCCGTATTGCTCGCTGAGGATGAGAAAAATAAATGCTTTTTTTAACTCCTCTCTTTCGATAGAAGGGTTGTGCGCATAATTCTGCGCCGCCATCAACTGTGCACGGATCGCTGCCTGCAGTTTGTTCAGCCTGTCTTCATATTCGGCTAATTGTTTTCGATAGCCTTCCATAATGGCAGCAAAGGTTTTCAGTTGCCATTTGGCAAGGGCCGTATCGTTCTGGCTTATGATTCCAACGGCTACGTTATGACCTTTCATGCCACCGGCGTTGAAGGTGATGGGAATGTCGCCGGTTTCGTTGTTCATTTTAAAGCTTTGGCTCAAGACGTTCATCGCGAAATGATAACCTTCGCCGATGTTGATTTCGGCACCGTCGTTGTTTTGGAAAATAGCGCCGGTCTCGTCTCTCCAGTTGGTACTTTGAAAATATCCTTTGATGGCTTTATAGCCGGGAGGAATGGTGATCTTTTCGGATTTGAACACCATGTTTCCCGGTCCCGCAGAAGGCCAGGCCATCGTCGTGGCAAAGGGCAATGGCGGCGGTTCTACGGCGCCGGCAACACCATACAGCGCGACAAGGCTCATGTAATTGCTATTGGTCAGGTCTTGTGGCTCCAGGGCCTTGTAGCGCAACGAACCGGTTCCGCCAATGGCGATAATTCCACCGGCATTTGACGTGGTAAGGATCGCAGGTTTTTCCGGCTTCACCAGGTTGAGGCTCTCCGGCTGTTCAGCTTTTTTGAGTGTATCAAGCAGAAAGGCTGCCGGTTCCGGAATCGTGACATCGTACAGCAACCGCTTACCGTAATTCAGGATCCGGGTCTTGTACCACTTGTCGACCCATTGATAAATGCCTCTGACTTTTCGGTTGCCTTTTGAATTGTCAAATTCATGGGAAGTTTTTTCGGTGTAAATTTTTTTCTCCACCTGTATCCGCACTTCTTTTACTTTTTGCGTCAGACTGGTCACCGCTTTATCGGTTACGCTGCGGGCATAATTCGATTTGTTGTTCTCCACCAGCTTCCCATAGTCCGTTGTGGTCGTTTGTTCCTTGGTGGAGGTGGTTTGTTTGCTGATTTCATTCTGACTCTCGGTAACCATCTCGTTGCGTTCGGTAGACTGCAGGTCCCTTTCTTCAAAGCTGATGGACTCCTTTTCCTGGATCGTGGTGACTTCGGTAGATTCCGTTCGCTTGGTTTGCCGCCCGTACTTTTCTCCTTCCAGGATGTTTTCGATATGCGAAATTTCGCTGGGTTCGTATTTTATCAATTCCTGCTTCACAACTTGCAGGTTGCCGATGCCCAAGGGCTTCGTCACGGCCGCGCTAAGCTCAGTCAGGGGTTGCAGTTCGGTGACCTTGTTGAATGCCAAAGGTTGTGCTGCAAAAAGGTTGACACCAACCCGGTACAATTTCGCCGGCTGTGGGAAAAGGACCGGTTGTATTTGGGCAGACAATTCCTGGATCCTTTTATCGATAAAGTTGACGGCAACCGGTATATCGGTCTCCGCGGCCTGAATATTCAATTTTGTAAGAGCAGATCGAACATCGCTGTGCAAATTCCCGAAGGCTCTTTCGCTGATGGTGATCCTGGAAAGCAAATCCGGTGCAACGGCATAGCGTGCCGAAATTGTTTCTGCGTGTGTGCCGGGGTGCGGTTCGTTTCCGGCCCTCCGAACGGTTGCGCCGTCCCTGAATTCAATGTCCTGCGCTGGCAATGTGGCCAATGAATTGCGACTTCTTTCAAGATTCTGGATCTCCTGGTAGAGACTTTTAATGGTTTCTGCCGGGTTGTTGTCCGGCGGCACAGGCGGTGTATCTTTCCTTGGCTTTTTGGGTGGCAATAAAGATTCAGACACGAGAACAGGCCGCAAGAGCAGCTTTCTTAGAGGGGCAGAGTCACCATCGTCAGCGCTGGACAAGAATTCAACCAAGGCGATGGCCTGACGCTGGGCTACCAGGTCGGCGGCATCCGCACGATCAAAGTCCGAAAACAATTTGAACGCTGCAATGACGTCATTCAGCAATTGCTGGTCTCCCTGGAATCCCTCCGATTGAACCAGCTTACGCGGGCTCTTATCAAAAATGGTTTCAACAAGCCCTTTTGCTTTTTTGGTATTAAGGTCTTTCCCCGATTTGACCTGGCGGTAAAAGCTCCTGTACTGACTGGCAAGCTGGACAGGAAATTCACCCGAAGCAGGAAAACGGCCTTCCAAAAAATCTTCGGCTACTTGTTTCATTCGCTCACCAGCATCCGGCGAAGCATGCAAATCGCGGAGGGTATTTTGCAAATCAGAGTTGTTGCTGATGTCTATTGCATCGTCTTCATTTTGCGGTGCAGGAAACGCCTGTTCAATGTAACGGAATAGTTCCACCATAAATTAATGTTTTTAGTGTTGTTATAAATGCGTTGAACACCTTTGTAGGTAATGATACTGCAGTTGGAGTGTAGTTTAAATTTTACAAAGACGTTCCCGGCTACTATCCAGTCCTAGATCACAGAACGCAAGGCCACCCCCGATCACCTTGCCATGGAGGTATTGTTATTTGGAGTTATTAATATACTGAGTATTTCACGATTAATTAAGTGGAAGAGGGCCAAATTAGGTTTGAAGTAAAGACGATACCCATTATCAGGTAGGGAAAGAATAAAGCCTTATCCTTCGTCTTTAGTAAAGTATTGCCTGAATTTAACCTTGTAGAGGCCATGTAGAGGTTTAAAATGCCGATGTTTTTGAAAGGCTATGATATATTTGTCCTGTAAAACAAAAAGCATCACAGTATGAACGAACTATTGGAGGGCGTCCTAAAGGGACTGATGAGCCGCTATAAAGAAAGGGTGCCGGATGTGTCGGCTGTGATGGCCGCCATGAAGAAGGAGGGTGTGATCCAAAACGACCAGGAAATTGAAAACGATCACATCGCGTTTCGCAGCTTGGGTGTGCCTCACCTGGGCATTCAGTCGTTGGAGAAGGTGTTCCTTCACCTGGGCTACACGAAGCGAGACTATTACTTTTTTCCGGAGAAGAAATTGAACGCCTATTGGTATGCGCCACCCGCGGAAAAATTCCCGCGCATTTTTGTCAGCGAATTGCGTGTCGGCGATTTGTCGCCGGCTTCACAGGAACTGATCCATAAATATACCGGTACGTTGAACAGCGACCCGGTGGACAGCCTCGACCTGAACGATGCGGGAAAGGTGGATGCGTTCTTGCACAGTCACTTCTGGAGCATCCCTACGCTGCAGGATTATCTCGCGTTGCACAAGGAGAGTGAGTATGCCGCTTGGGTAATGTACAACAAATACTACCTCAACCACTTCACCATCAGTGTTCATTCCCTGAAGGCGGGCTACAATACCATCCAGGAATTTAATGCCTTCCTGGAGCGCAATGGTTTTGTACTCAATGATTCGGGTGGAAAATATAAAGAGAGCCCCGACGGTTTATTGTTGCAAAGCTCAACGGTAGCCAAGATGATTGAAGCGGAGTTTGCCAACGGCGAGAAACACACCATCTCCGGATCGTATGTTGAATTCGCCGAACGGCGAGTGCTTCCCCAGTTTCGCAGCCTGCCGCCTCAGGAGATCGGTCGCCAACATCGGCGCGAGGGCTTCGAGGCTCAAAATGCAAACCGGATCTTTGAGAGCACCTACTCCTCTCAAACGACCAAGCTCAGCTAAGTTTTTATTTCATTTTTTAATTCAAGACAAACATGACAAAGTCCATGGAAGGGCAGCGTGCGTTCGATTTTAAAGATCACGATCGCGGCGTGTCAACCGGAACGCAGTGGCTGGAGAGCAAAGGAGCGTCTATCGCTTCGTATTCTCCGGTGGATGGAAACTATATCGGAACCGTTACCGCGACAGACAAAGACACCTACGAGAAGGTGATCGAAAAAGCGACGACGGCCTTCCAGGAATGGAGACAGTGGCCGGCGCCACGGCGCGGAGAAATTGTGCGGCAATTGGGTGATGCGTTCCGGGCAAACAAAACCGAACTTGGAAAACTGGTATCGTACGAAATGGGCAAGAGCCTGCAGGAAGGACTGGGTGAGGTGCAGGAGATCATAGACATTTGTGATTTTGCCGTGGGACTATCACGCCAGCTCTATGGCTTGACGATGCCTAGTGAGCGGCCTTTGCATCGCTTATATGAACAATATCATCCCTTGGGTGTGGTCGGGGTCATCTCCGCGTTCAACTTCCCCGTGGCGGTGTGGAGTTGGAATAGCATGCTGGCGTGGGTGTGTGGCGATGTATGTGTGTGGAAGCCTTCGGAAAAAACGCCGATGTGTGCGGTCGCTTGTCAATCGATCGTGGCCGGGGTGTTTAAAGAAAACAACGTGCCGGAAGGTGTGAGCTGCCTGGTGATGGGTGGGAGGGACGTGGGAGGGTGGTTGAGCGAAGATCGCCGCATCCCATTGATCTCCGCGACAGGTTCCACTGCTATGGGACGGGCCGTGGGCGTAGCCGTGGCAAAGCGCATGGGACGAAGCTTGCTGGAGTTGGGTGGAAACAACGCCATGATCATCTCAGAAAAAGCGGATCTGAACATGGCCTTGATGGCCTCGGTGTTTGGGGCTGTGGGCACGGCCGGTCAGCGCTGCACGACGACACGCCGCCTCATCGTGCACGAAGCGATCTACGAATCGATGAAACAAAAGTTGGTGAAGGCCTATGGACAACTTCGCATCGGCGATCCATTGGATAAGAGCAATCATCTGGGACCATTGATCGACAAAGCTGCAGTCGGAGATTACCTGGCGGCAATCGATCAATGCAAGCGTGAGGGAGGCACATTCCTGGTGGAAGGTGGCGTGCTGGAGGGAGTGGGCTATGAAAGTGGTTGCTACGTGAGACCCTGCATTGCCGAAGTGCGGAATCACTATGCCGTGGTGCAGCATGAAACCTTTGCGCCCATCCTTTACATCATGAAATACAAGACCGTGGAGGAAGCGATCCATATGCAAAACGACGTGCCACAGGGACTGTCATCAGCCATGATGACACTCGATTTGCGTGAGGCGGAGTTGTTCTTGTCATCGGCGGGAAGCGACTGTGGTATTGCCAACGTGAACGCCGGCACGTCGGGTGCCGAAATCGGGGGTGCTTTTGGCGGTGAAAAGGAAACCGGTGGCGGGCGTGAGAGTGGAAGCGATGCCTGGAAAGTCTACATGCGTCGCCAAACCAACACCATCAACTACGCCACCAACCTGCCGATGGCGCAAGGCATTACGTTTGACTTGGAAATGGAGGGCGTGACAACCGAAGGATCAGTATTATAGATTATTCAAAAAGCCCCCCAGGTTTTCCTCATGTTCCATGTTGAGTTTCTTCCGAAGACGATAGCGCGCCATCTCCACCGATTTCACGGAGATGTTATTGATGGAGGCGATGTCTTTGATGGAAAGATTTAGCCTGATCTGACCGCACAATCGTTTTTCGTTGTCGGTCAGGTCGGGAAAGCGATTGGTCAGCTTGAAGAGGAAGTCCTTGTATTCAGCTTCCATGTTCAGGTGAAAGGCCTCCGCGTCTTTGTTGGTGCCTTGTACCTGCGAGAAATGATCGATGATCTTCGTGATCCGGGTCGACGATTCAGAGGGAGAGCGCAGGTTCAGCTGTTTCAATTCGTCGAGGAAGGAGCGGATCAGTTCGTTGCGTTGCGACAAATGGATAGCCGCATTGGTGAACTCTGAATTTTTGAAATCCAGGTTTGCCTGTAAGGCTTCTTTTTCCAGGTTGGCGCGCTCCAGGTCGTTTTGAGCCAATTGCTTTTGGGCTTCCGACAACAAGTACTCCTTTTCAAACGCTTCTTTCTCCAGCGATGCGCGGGCAAGTTCCTTTTGCGTGAGCGCTTGTTGCGCTTCGAGGATCAGCCGTTCTTTCTTTTGGGTGGTCACCTGTTTGTTGTACAACAACACGCCAATGATGGTGATCAGCAAAATGGCACCGGCTAAGGCGTCGCGCTGCAAGACTTTTAATTTGTTTTCACTTTCCAGTAGTTTTATTTCCTGTTCCTTCTGTTGCGTTTGATGCACCATCAGGGCGTTGGTGAGGTTGTTGCTTTTTTCCAGGGAGATCACTTCATCTTTCAGCTTCATGTATTGCGAGAGAAACTGAAAAGCGTTCTGATAATCGTTTTTGGCCAGGTATACCTTGGTGCTGAACTCATAGTTGTCGATCAGCTTCTCCTTTCGTGCGTTGGCTTTGGAGGTGGTGATGATGGTCCGGGCTTTCGTTAAATAATACTCGGCGCTGTCGAGCTTGTGCATTTGATAGTACGTGTTCCCCAACTGGTTGAGATTTTCGCCCTGCTTCAGCACGTTGCCCAGTTGTATGGAAAGCCGGTAGCCTTCCTTCAGCGATGTGAGGCCTTCGCGATAAAGACCCTGGGCGGTTTGCATCATCCCGATGTTGTTGAGACTTGCCGAGATGCGTTCCGGCTGGTTCAGTGTGCGGCTGAGGGTTAACGACTCTTTGAAATATTTCAGCGCGAGGCTATAGTTTTTTAGTTGACTGTAGTCAAGACCAATGGCATTGGTAGTCCATACCACATCCTCCTTGCTTCCTTTTTTTCGATACGCCGCTAAAAGCCTTTGGTGGAAGTCGAGGGCCTTCTCGGTTTGACCGGCATCATAATACACCCAGCCCAGCACCCCGTTGGCAAGCAATTGTCCTTGTTCGTCGTGGAGCTTCTGGTAGTCGGCCAGAGCTTCGTAGGCAAAGACCAGCGCTTTGTCGTAGAGGTCCTGTTCGAGATAGATCATGGCCAGCGTTTGTTTCGACCGTGCCTCCAGCAAGAGATTTTTGTTTTCCAGCGAAAGCTGTAACGCCTGGTTGCCGTAAGTGGCGGAGAGAAGTAATGAATCTTTATAAAAGTCAGCCGCGGCCAGGTAGGCTTCAATACGTTTCTCAACGGTCATCGATGCCAGGCTGGCAGCATCGTCCCAAGGGTGTTGAAGCGATTGGGCGTGGCCCGCGAGGGAGTGAAGAGACAAGGCGAGGATGCAGAGAAATAGAGGGCGCTTCATCGGCTGCTAAGGTAAGAATATTTAACATGTGGAGGGCACCCGCAAGGCCAGCGCGCTGCATCGCATGAGATAAGACATCAACTGCTTTTTTCCACAACCATGATTTTCTTCAGCCATAACGTCAAGGGCTTTCTAAAAAAATACAAAGAGCAAAGCAATAAAAAGATAAAGAGCGCGGCATACTCATTCGCCGAGAGATGTGAAAGCAGCCACAGCATGGTGATCAGGATGAAAGGGATGACATAGACCGGCACCCGGATGCCCGACTCACCTGTGGCCAACCGCTCATTTTTCTTGAGCTTCCAAAGGGAAAGTACCACAGCAAAATAAGTGATGAGGTTGGCCGAGCTGGAAAGAATGGCCAACCCTTTGAAGCTGCCGGACAATGAAAGAACAAAGGCCAGAAAGGAATAGGCGATGATGGAGATATAAGGCGTCCGGAACCGTGGGTGAATAGCCGACAGGATGTCTGGAATGAGTTTGTCTTTTGAAGAGGCGAACAAGAATCGCGGCATCGCCAGGATGTCGCCGCTGATCGCGCCAAGGATAGCCATGGCGGTGGCCACCACAATAAGCGTGGGACCTACACTTCCAAAAATAACGGTCGCGACCTTCACAAGCGGCGCTTCCTTGTAAAGCGAAAGGTCGGCCCCTAAGATGCCTTGTGCTAGAACCTGGATCCCAAGATAAATAAGAATGACGATGGCAATTCCCGAAAGCAACCCCAGCGGCACCGAACGTTTGGGGTTCTTGATTTCACCTCCCGTGGTCAACGCCGCTTCTCCACCCACAAAGGCGAAGAACAGGATGAGGCAGGCTTCTCCCAAATGATTGAATTCGAAGTTATCCCACAGCTTCAGATTTCCGGCATCGATCTTCGGCCAGCCAAAGAACAGCAGCAAGGCAATGGGCAAGAGCTTGGCCAGCGTGAGGGCCGAGATCACTTTAGCGCCATACTTCACACCGCGCACATTGATCCACGCCAGCCCACCAAACACCAGTAGAAAAAAGAGCAGCCGGCCAAAGAGGGTATCCATTTCGGGAACATAGAGCACAATCATTTCAAACAGCGCGTTAGCAATGGCGGCGTCACTGATCATCCCAAACCCGAACCAATATAAGTTGCTGGTCAGAAAACCCACGTAGGGACCAAACGCACTCTCCACATATTTATAGATCCCGCCACTGGTCGACGTCTGGCTTCCCACTTCAGCGAAACACATCATGATCATGAAGATGAGCGCGCCGCAAATCAAGTAGGCCACCGTGCTGGCATACCCCAGTTTCTCGGCCACCAGGGCCGGCAACGCAAAGATGCCCGCGCCCACGGTCAAATTAACAACGCTGGCCGCGAGGCTCTTGATGCCGATGGCCCGGTTTAAACCTTCTCCTGATGATTCCATTGCCCTGTATAGATATTGAGCAATATAGGGTCGGCCTCAGGAATACCGTCCGTGTCTCACCTCTACAACAACTCTACCGTTGTGCAATTAACCGTTTTGATCCGACCGTGAGCGTGTTGATAAACGGGGTTGGAAAAGCGAGGTGCCGGGCGAGACTCTATAATATAGAGACGCTGCAAACGATGTCTTGTATAAAAGACCCAGGGTTCAAACCCGTTTTCATTTTTTGCGGTTTGCGATGCATGTGTGTCGCTGGTGTGGGTTGAGTGGTGCGTTCAGGAAAGTTGATTTTCAAATGAAATGGGCCGCTTTCGGGACTATCGTGTCCTTTGTAGAGTTCATGTAGAGGTCTAAAATTTCAGTTTTGGCTGACCTATGGGATACTTTCGTCTATCCCTTTGCGGGGAATCGGACCTCACCAAACATCTATTAACCCCATACGAGTATGAAGACAGGTTTACAATTTTGGAGAAAAATGCTGTTGCTGCATTTGCTCATTTCGAGTACGCTGATCACCGTTTATGGCCAGGGTCGCAAAGTGACCGGAACCGTTGCGGACGCTATTTCCGGAGAAGCCATGCCGGGCGTGAATCTAGTCATTAAAGGCACCACCAATGGCACGACAACCGATGCCAACGGCGCTTTTTCGATCATGCTGAAAGACGAAGACAATGCGTTGATTGTGTCCTTCATTGGCTACAAAACACAAGAAGTCGCCTTGTCGCCTGGGCAAACCACGTTGGGTATTAAGCTGGAAGCCGATGTCACGGCGTTACAGGAGGTGGTGGTTGTCGGGTTTGGCACACAACAGAAGAGTCACCTCACCGGCGCTGTGGCCTCGACCAACATGGATAACTTCATTAAAGTGCCCACGGGTGATGCACTCAACGCGCTGCAAGGACAAGTGGCCGGCGTGAGTGTTGCCAACGCCACGGGGGCTCCGGGCGCTGCGCCGGTCGTGCAGATCCGAGGACTGGGCACCATCAATGGAAGTTCGCCACTCTATGTCATCGATGGCATTCCCAGCGAACCTTCATACCTCAACCCCGCGGAGATCGAAAGTATCTCGGTGTTGAAGGATGCATCGGCCGCCACCATCTATGGTGCGCGCGGATCGAACGGGGTTATTCTCATCACCACGAAACGCGGCAAGTCGGGCAAGCCACAGATCACCATCAACTCTTTTGTAGCGGCCAACGATGTCAATCTCAATGGCGTGGAGGCCGTCAACAAGGCACAGAAGAATGCCATCATGCAAAATGCCTACAACAATGCAGGGCTGACACCCCCCACCTGGGCGATGGACAATTCCCAGTTTGCCGATACGCGGTGGGCCGATGCCTATTTCAAAACCGGATTCGAACAAAAGCACGACCTGAGCATCGCCGGCGGCACCGACGATGTGACCTATAGTTTTGCCGGCGGCTATTATTCAAACAATGGCACGGTGATCAACACCGGGTTGAATCGCTACAACTCCCGGCTGAACCTGGATTTTAAAAATCTGTTGCACGATCATTTGAAGTTCAATCTCGGCGTTTCGTTTGTCCGCAAAGATCTGAAGAATTTTTCCGAAGCGCTGGGCCAGGGCAACGCCGACTTTTCTCCGATCATGTCGCTCTACACCGCCCTTCCGCACAAAGAAATTTATGACCCCACCAGCCCCAACGGCTTTGCCGGACAGGATCCTCTGCTGGGTGTTGTGGGTGCGGGCAATCCCGTCGGCTCGCAGACCTTGCAGAACAACAAGAACCAGGACGACTATATACAATTGAATTGGGGTGCCGACCTGAAGCTCTTGCCCTGGCTCACTTACCAATTTAAACTGGGGGTGAACTCCGAGAACACCTACAACGACACCTTCTTGCCGGCCTACAACTTTGGACCGGGTGCTACCGTGGAGACGCCGCGCACGTGGCAGGAACGTGGCAGAACAAACTCCTCCATCTTCAACAACCTGCTGAACATCAAAAAAGAATTTAATGATCACAGCATCGCCGTGCTGTTGGGACAGTCGAGCGAACGGTACGCCACACGCTCCGTGGGGGGATCCAACCTGGAACAGCCCTCGTCGCTGGTGCCTGCGCTGGATGCGGGCATTGGTACGCGGAATGCTTATGGCGGAATTGTCGAGAACAGATTGCTGTCGTTCTTTGGTCGCGCCTCCTACAGCTATGCCAACAAGTATTTTCTGGAAGGCAGTGTGCGCAAAGACGGCTCGACGCGTTTTGGTCCCGCAAACCGTTGGGGAACATTCTATGCGGTTTCGGGCGGATGGGCCATTCATCGCGAACGGTTTTTCAATATCGATTTCATCAGCGAGCTGAAACCCCGCTTCAGCTATGGCGTGGTGGGTAACCAGAGCATTGGTGACTACAAGTATCAATCGTTGATCACGGTGGGGAGCAGCGATCCCGACTATCCCAGCGCCGTGAACTATCCGTTCGGCACATCGCGGCCCCAAACCGTGGCCACGGGTGCATCGGCGTTGGGCATTGGCACGCCCGATATCAAGTGGGAGCAAACCACTACCAGCAACATCGGTTTGGATTTGGGATTGGTGGAGAACAAATTGACGTTTACCATCGACTACTATCAATCGAAAACAGAAGGCATGCTGGTGGAACGCCGTCCCCCAGGATCGGCCGGCATTCAGAAAGCACCCACAACCAACGCGGGGAACCTGGAGAACAAAGGTCTTGAAGTGACCGCCACCTACAGAAACGAGGCAGGCGCTTTCAAGTACAGCATCAGCGGCAACGTGGGCACATCCAAAAACAAGGTCACCCGGCTGGGCTATGAAGGACAAGAGTTTATCGATGGCTATGTCGAGTATAACAACTATGCCACCACACGCACGGCCGTGGGCACGCAGGTGGGAGAGTTCTACCTGAAGGAAGTGGCCGGCATTTTTCAGACCCAGCAAGAGGTTGATGCCTATAAAGGCAAAGATGGCGAACTGCTGCAACCCAACGCCGCTCCCGGCGATTTCAAATTTGTTGACATCAACAACGACGGCGTGATCAATGACAAAGACAAACGCTCCTTTGGAAGCGGGTTGCCCAAAGCATCGTTTGGGTTGACCTTCAATGCAAGCTGGAAGAATTTTGATTTCACCCTCATGTTCAACGGCACGGCGGGCAACAAAATGTACAACGCCTTCAAAATGGAAATGTATCGCCTGAATGCATCACCCGATCTGTTGAATTCGTGGACACCCTCCAACACCTCGAGTGATATTCCCCGGTTGAACTACACCGACCCCAACAGCAACTATACTACAGCGTCTAACTATTTCCTGGAGAACGCCTCGTATGTTCGGTTGAGAAATCTTCAGATCGGCTACACGCTTCCGGTACAACTGGCGGAGAGCATCGGTCTCACCAGGCTGCGTGTTTTTGCGGGTGGCTATAATTTGTTCACCATCACAAACTATACAGGCTTTGATCCGGGCCTTTCCAACACGGGAAAATTCTCGCGCGGTGTGGACAAGGGATTTTATCCTATCTCACGCTCGCTTGTGGCAGGCATCACCATCGGTCTTTAATTCAAAACTACAGCAGACTATGAAAACAAAATATACTCTCGCGATGCTGGCGATCCTGTTCATGGCTTCGTCGTGCAGCGACTACCTGGAAGTTCCCAACAAAGGAAATTTGACAAACGATTCGTTCTGGCAAACCGAACAACACGTGCAGCAAGGGCTCACCGCCGCCTACTCGGCGTTGGCCAGTTGGGACGGAAGCAAATGGACGTTTTTTGAAGAAGTATTTCTCGGCATGGTGATCCGCACAGACGAGGTCAGCAACAACGCCAGCTCTGGCTACGCCGGCAAACTCGCGTCGTTCACCAACACAGCCGACGAGACCACCGCATCAAACAACTGGCTCACCCGCTATGCCGGCATTGCCCGCGCAAACCAGGTGATCCAAAACACACCAAACGTGCCCGGACTCACCGATGAACTGAAGAAAGCCTACATCGGCGAAGCGAAGTTCCTGCGCGCCCTCAACTATTTCTACCTGGTGTGCAGTTTTGAGAAGGTTCCGATGGTGACGGTGTTCGAAACGGATTTCGAAAAACTCATTCCATCACAGGCAGCGACCAGCGAGATCTGGGCGCTGATTGAATCCGACCTGAAAGAGGCCGAAGCCACCGTGCCCGCCACACAAGCCGAAGCGTGGACCGGTCGCGCCACCAAATGGTCGGCGAAAGCGCTGCTGGGGAAAGCCTATTTGTTCCAGGAGAAATGGAGTGACGCCGCTGCTAAATTTAAGGAAGTGGTAGAGCAAGGACCCTACAGCCTGCTGCCAAACTATGCCGACAATTTCAATGGTGTGGGAGAAAACGGAGTGGAGTCGGTGTTCGAAATTCAATTCTCCGGCGATCGCAACGGCGGTGTGGACAAACGTCAACCCATCAATTGGGAGATCACTCCGGCGGCGTTGGATGGCTGGGAGTTGTTCTCTGCGTCGGACTGGATCCTGGACGAAATGAAAACGGATCTCACCGCGGGCAATGCCTACAGCGACCGCGTATATGAGTCACTTTTCTTTGATGATCCCAATTCCACCATCCGGCGCCCCACCGAAACCGACCCGATTCCTTATGCCGATGTGAAAGGCTCGCTCACGTTTCCGCAATACTTTAAGAAGTACAATGCGTGGACCGACAAGCAAGGCGACTATGTGGGCACCAACGTGTCGCTCATTCGCTATGCCGATGTGTTGTTGATGTACGCCGAAGCCCTCAATGAAAACGGCAATACCGCCGATGCCATCGATGCGATCAACACCGTGAGAGCCCGCGCGAACGCTAAACCCCTTGACAACACCTTCACCAAGGAGACGCTCCGCACACAGATCCGCCACCACGAGCGCCCCTGTGAATTGTCGATGGAGTATGGCATTCGCTGGATGGATTTGTACCGGTGGAGCAAAGGCAGCACGGCAACGGAGAGTATGAAAACGACACTCACCACCCACGGAAAAGTATTCGCCGGCAACTTTGTGGAGGGCAAACATGAGATCAGCCCCATACCGGCTTCCGAGATTTCTTTAAACAAAAACCTGGTTCAAAACGATAAATGGTAAGCCGGTTCCCTTATCCGGTAGATTGGTAGAAGTGATCACCCTCGCAAGAGGGTGACTTTTTTATAATCGCATGCGAACATCCACGATAAACGACCATGAAAACCTACTCCACCCACGAGATTGCCGCCTTTGTGCTGAAAAATTTTGGGATACAAACCGAAGTCCGGCCTTTGCCTGGTGAGCTCGATTTTAATTTTTTTCTCCAGGCGCCCGACGGCCGGTCTTTCATTTTGAAGATCGCCAATGCCCGGGAGAAACGCGGATGCCTTGAACTGCAGAACGCCGTGATGCACCATCTCGCCCTCAAAGATGTGGGCCTGCAAGTTTCGGCGGTGGTGAAGGCCATCAACGGAAACGACATCGTTGAAATGGCCGATGGCTCATCCCAACCCCGCATGACCAGGCTGCTGACATGGGTGGACGGACGACCGTGGGCAACCGTGGTTCCCCATAGCGCCGCTTTGCTTGAACAACTGGGTGCAATGTGTGGAAAGCTTTGCCAGGCGTTGTCTGACTTCGATCATGCCGAAGCGCACCGCTTCATGAAGTGGGATCCGTCGCAGGCCGCGTGGATCAAACCGCATCTCCATCTCGCCACGGGCGAGCGCGGGGAATGGGTTCACTATTTCTACACGCTATTCGAACAGCGCGTGGTGCCGATGCTGCCGGCGTTGCGCATGAGCGTGAACTACAACGACGCCAATGACTATAACGTGCTGGTGAGCAACGATCCTTCGAATCCGCGGGTGCCGGGTGTCATCGACTTTGGTGACGTGGTGTATACCCACACGGTGAATGAACTGGCCATTGCCATTGCCTATGCCGCGATGGGCAAGAACGATCCGCTGGAGACGGCGTGTCATGTCGTGAAAGGTTTCAACGATGTCTATCCGCTGACGGACGAAGAACTTTCGGTCATCTTTCCGCTGGTGGCGGCGCGATTGCTCATCAGCGTGACGTGCGCTGCATTGAATCGTGTGGAGCATCCTGATAATGGGTACCTGCAAATCAGCGACAAACCTGCGTGGGACCTGCTTGAAAAACTCCGCGCCATCTCACCGGAGTTGGCGCACTATGCTTTCAGGGATGTCTGTCACAAGGAGGCCTGCACAAAGCATGAGAAGTTTGTTCACTGGGCATCCTCGCACTACAAGGCGATGAACTTCCCGGTGAAGAACGGAAAGAAGGTGCTGTGGCTCGACCTGGGTGTTGGCAGCCTGGACGTGGGCAATTCGCAAAACCTGCACGACAGCGATCTGCTCGACAAACAAGTCCGCACCTTAATGGGCGACGCGGACGCATCGCTGGCCATTGGCCGCTACGATGAAGCCCGCGCATTCTACACGACCGATGCCTTTGCCACAACTGGAAATGATTCCCAAACATGGCGGACCGTGCATATGGGCATGGATTTCTTCACCCAGCAACCCGCTGAAGTCTTTGCCGTGTGCGACGGAACGGTTCATAGCTTTGCCAACAACGCAGCGGATCGCGACTATGGTCCCACGATCATACTGGAGCACAGTGTGGCCGATGATCTCGTGTTCTACACGCTATACGGACACCTGTCAACAGACTCGTTGACGACGATGACGGTCGGAAAAGTAGTCCGCAGAGGCGATGTGATCGGTCACGTCGGGGGCCGTCACGAAAATGGGAACTGGCCCACGCACCTGCACTTTCAAATCGTGCTCGACATGCTAGGGAAGCAGGGCGACTTTCCTGGCGTGGCCTATGCACCTCAACGATCCCTTTGGAAAAGTATTTGTCCCGATCCGTGGCTCCTGCTCACGGGCAAAGCGTCGGATGTTCCGGCGAGGCTGGGTGCGCAAGCTATTGTAGACTACCGCAAAGAACACCTCGGCAAGAACATGAGCATTTCCTACCGTGAGCCGATCAAGATGGTGAGCGGCAGCGGCGTGCACTTGCTGGACGACACAGGTCGACGCTACCTGGACACGGTGAACAACGTGGCCCATGTGGGACACGAACATCCCCGCGTGGTGCGCGCCGGCCAGCGACAAATGGCCGTGCTCAACACCAACACGCGCTACCTGCACGACAACATCGTGAAGTTTGTGGAAGCCATGCTGGAGACCATGCCACCCCAGCTCGACGTGGCCTTCATTGTGAACTCCGGCAGCGAAGCCAACGAATTGGGGATGCGACTCGCCCGGAACTACACGGGGCAAAAAGATATGATCGTTTCCGAAGTCGGCTATCATGGCAACACCGGAGGCTGCATCGAGATCAGCTCGTATAAATTTGACGGCGCGGGAGGAAAGGGCGCGGCACCCCATGTTCACGTCGTGCCCATTCCCGATGTGTATCGCGGTCTGTACCGGGCCAACGATCCACACGCGGGGAGCAAATATGCCGGCCATGTGAAGCAAGCCATAGCGAACATGCAAGCACAAGGGCGGAATCCCGCCGCCTTCATTTTTGAATCCGTCATCAGTTGTGGTGGACAAGTAGAGCTTCCGGAAAACTTTTTGAAACAAGCCTATCAGCATGTGCGCGACGCCGGCGGCGTTTGCCTGGCCGACGAAGTGCAGACCGGTTGTGGCAGAGCCGGTGATCATTTCTGGGCCTTCCAGCAGCACGATGTTGTTCCCGACATTGTGACCATCGGCAAGCCCATTGGCAACGGCCATCCGCTCGCCGTGGTGGTGACGACACAGGCCATTGCCAACGCGTTCAAAAACGGAATGGAATATTTCAACACCTTTGGAGGCAACCCGGTGTCGTGTGCCATTGGGTTGGAAGTGTTAAAGGTGATCCGGGAAGAAGGGCTTCAACAAAATGCAAAGACCGTCGGAAATTATCTCAAGGCGGGACTTCGAAACCTGATGGACCAGTTCCCCGTCGTGGGCGATGTGCGCGGCCCGGGGTTGTTCATCGGTTTTGAGTTGGTGAAGGATCGTGTGACCAAAATGCCGGCGACGGAACAGGCAGCGTATTTCGCCAACCGCATGCGCGACAAAGGTATTTTGATGAGCACCGACGGCCCTTTCAACAACGTTCTGAAAATTAAGCCGCCCCTTGTATTTTCTTCTGCCAACGCCGATTTTCTACTCGATGCCATTGCCAGCGTGCTTCGGGAAGATGTTATGCGTGTTCAATAATCCTTAAACGAAATCATGACAAAATTTTACGTACGCGTGGCGCAGATCATACTGTGCACGATTTGTTTTGCTTCATTCTCCCCGGCGTTTGCACAGCGCGATCCGTGGCAGGATCACACCGTATTCAGAATAAACAAAGAGGAACCCCACGCCACGTTTTTTTCTTACGACAATGTGGCGCAAGCGGTAGGGGATGAAAAGGAGAAATCTTCCTGGTATCAGTCGTTAAATGGATTGTGGAAATTCAATTTTGCAAAACGACCCGCCGACCGGCCCGAGGGGTTTTACAAAGAGGCATTTGACGTGACCGCCTGGGACAACATTAAAGTTCCTGCCAATTGGGAAGTGGAAGGCTACGACCATCCGATCTATCTCGATGAAAAATATCCCTTCGATACGCATTGGCCCGACGCTCCACAAGACTACAACCCCGTGGGCTCGTATCGAAGAACGTTCGAGCTTCGCGACGCATGGCAGGGGAGGGAAGTGTTTCTTCACTTAGGGGCTGTGAACTCTGCGGTGTACGTCTGGATCAACGGAATGCAAGTGGGCTACTCCGAGGATTCGAAGACGCCTGCGGAATTCGACATCACCCGATATCTGAAGACCGGAACAAATACCGTGGCGCTCCAGGTTTTTCGCTGGAGCGACGGCAGCTACCTGGAAGCCCAGGACATGCTGAAAGTTTCGGGCATCGAGCGTGATGTCTATCTGTATGCTACACCGAAAATAAAAGTGTCTGATTTCTTTGTGAAGGCGGGCCTGGATGAAGCTTATCAACATGGCAAGCTGCTGCTGAACATGCAACTCAGAAACCTGACCACAAAAACTTTCAAAGGCGTTGTTGAAGTTTCTTTGCTCGACGATAAAGACAATTTAAAAACGGTTTAGAATACAGAGCAATCCCTGCAAATCGTTCCGGGCAAGCCCTTGTCGATCTCCCTTCCCCAAACCATTCCCCATCCACGAAAGTGGACCGCGGAGACCCCCGAGCTCTATACGATCGTGATGGTGTTAAAAGGCGCCGACAAGAAGATTGTGGAAGTGGTTTCCGACAAAATCGGTTTTAGGACGGTGCAGATAAAGAATGCGCAATTGTTGGTCAACGGCAAAGCCATCAAGGTCAAAGGCGTGAATCGTCACGAGGCGCATGCCACGCAGGGGCACTATATCACAAAGGAAATTATGCTCCGCGATATTGAGCTTATGAAGGCGGCCAATATCAATGCAGTCCGCGGTTGTCATTATCCCAACAGTCCCGTGTGGTACGATCTCATGGACCAATATGGATTCTATGTGATCGACGAAGCAAACATCGAGAGCCAGCCACTGGCGTCGGAGGACAGTACCAAATTGGGCAACGAAATGAGCTGGCTCCCGGCACACCTGGACCGGACGCGCAACATGTTTGAGCGCGACAAGAATCATCCCTCGATCATCATCTGGTCGCTGGGCAACGAATCGGGCGACGGCCCGGTGTTCGACAGCACCTATCATTGGCTCCATCACCACGATAATACGCGTCCCGTGGCATATGAGCCGGCGAAGCTGCATTCGTACACCGATATTTTCTCGCCGATGTATGCCCGCATACCACAGATTGTGGAGTATGCAAAATCGAACCCTACGCGCCCACTCATCATGTGTGAATATGCGCATGTGATGGGAAACTCCGGCGGGAACCTGCAGGATTATTGGAATGAAATCGAAAGGTATCCTGTGTTGCAAGGTGGCTTCATCTGGGAGTGGTCCGACCAAGGCCTGCAATACACCAACAGCAAGGGCGTGAAGTACATGGCCTACGGTCATGACTACCATCCCGACCTTCCTACCGACGGTGCCTTCATCAATAAAGGATTGGTGAGCGGCCTGCGCGAACCGATCCCCCATTACTATGAAGTGAAGAAAGTGTACCAACCGGTTTCTTTCCAGGCCGTGAACGCCGCGGAAGGGGAATTTGAGATCCGGAACAAGTATGTTTTTTCAGACCTTAACAAGTTGAGTTTTCAGTGGCAACTGATGGCCGATGGCGTGGTGATCTCGAAAGGGTGGCTGAACAAGGTTGAGGCATTGCCTGGTGCCGGCACACGTATCAAAATTTCATGGTCGCCATACGCTCCATCGAATACGGTGGAATATATTCTCAAACTTAGCGCGCACATAAATTCGGACGTGCCGTTTTTGCCGGTTGGATTTGAAGTCGCATGGGAGCAGTTTGTTATGAACGAAAGACGCGTGGCATCGCCACTGCCCTTGGTCGCGAAACTAAAGACCGTGAAGACGAAGACGGACGTAGCCGTTTCGGGCGCGGACTTTTCTGTTACGTTCAATTTGAGCAGCGGAACGTTATCCGACTTCACCTTCAAAAACAAAAAGTTATTGAGAACTCCGCTCTATCCCCAATTCTGGCGCGCACCGACGGACAATGACCTGGGAAACAACATGCAAGTTTGGGCTGCGGTGTGGAAGGACGTCGGGAACAATGCAAAGCTCTCCAGCTGCCGGATCGAAAAGGAAACTGCGGACGAGGTGATCGTGTTGTCGAAATTTTATCTACCCACAGTGGAGTCGACCGTTGAAGTGCGCTACACGGTTCGGCCGCTCGCGGAGGTGCAAGTGGAGTATCATTTTCTCCCGGGATCAAAAGCATTGCCCGACTTGCCACGATTGGGTATGCAATTCACATTGCCACAGGAATTTCAATATATGGCCTGGTATGGCAGGGGGCCGCACGAATCATATGCCGATCGGAAAACCGGGGCGGCCGTGGGCGTGTACATGGGAATGTTGTGGGACCAGGTTTATTTGTATCCAAGACCCCAGGAAACCGGAAACAAAACCGACGTGCGTTGGATGACCCTGACCAACTTCGACGGGACGGGGTTGAAGTTGGTGGCCGGCGATCAATTGCTTTCGTCATCGGCGTGGCCCTTCAGCCAGGATGAACGTGATTTCAAGGCAGGCAAGGGCCAGTCGGCCTCGGGACTTGTGCCCAACGTGTCGAAGCATAGCGATGACGTGGTGCAGCGCAACTTTGTGACCTGGAACATCGACCTGTTGCAAATGGGCGTGGGTGGAGACAACTCGTGGGGCGCTCCCGTCCATGATGCTTACAGAATAAAGCCAGCCGAATATCGCTATGCGTTTGTTTTGAAAGGTGTTTCTGTCGAATGACTTATCGTAGTACCATGAATCGTAAAAAAATAGCCACCCGTTCGTACAAGGTAATGCTCGCAACAATATGGGCCTGGGTCCATGTAACCATCATACTGGGTCAAACAACATCGCAAGCGAATTTCTATTCTACCAAAGTAGTGTTTCAGGATAGCCTGGAAGTCTCCCTGTATTCACCCACGATGTTCCGCGTGCGCATTTCGCATCTGGAAGGAGCGAAGTTCCCAACGCAGTATGACATCCCGTTTGCGATTGGGAAGACGACGCCATGGAATGCAGTGCCATATACAACATCGGAAGACGGCAACACCTTCCGCATCAAAACCGGCAAGATCATCCTGCAGATTGCCAAACGCGGCTTGTCGTGGACCGTGTGGTCCGTTGATGGGAAAAGGAAAATTTATCCGTCCGACGGACCCGCCTACGGTATGTTCAAAGATGGCTACACTTTTTTTGACAATGCCAGCGCACTGAACGAAGCCAATAAAAACAGTCGGTTTGCGCATTGGTTCTACCATCCAGCCACACAACGCTATACCGATATTTATTTAGAAGAGGATGCCTTGGAAGATCTGTATTTCATCTTCGGCCCATCCTACGAAGAAATTTATGCACAGTACAACACGCTTGTTGGCCCCGAGCCCTTACTGCCCCGCAAGGGCTACGGGTTTTTCCAAACCCAGCACCTTGCCTGCGACGGAACGCAACAACAGCTGCTGGACGTGGCGCGACAGTTCCGGGAAAAGAATATTCCCCTCGACAATTTGATCATCGATTTTGAATGGGGCGACGGCTGCGATGGCCGGAAGGAAACCACCTGGGGCAAATCGCTGGCCTGGGCCCCGAACTACACAACACCCTTCACGCCGGAAGAGATGATCCGTAAGCTGAAAGACCTTCACATCGCTGTGATGCTGATCCATCACAGCGCACCGGATTTCAAAAACCGGAAGCATCAGGGCTGGACCGAAACGGTGTATGATGAAGCGATATGGAACAGCGCCTACAAACAAAAGCTGGACATGGGCATTGTGGGCACATGGCAGGACACGCGCATCAACGACATCACCGACAGCTACATCTGGAACCTCACCGGGCAACATCAGCCGGGCAAACGCGTGATGTTCCTGGGGTGTCGCAAAACCGTGGCCCTGAACCCCTGGGACTTCCGCTACAGCGTGGCCCCCACCGAAAACATGATCGGTGCCCGTCGCTATCCCTTTCACTGGACGGAAGATGCCTCGTCGTCCTGGAATGAATTGCGATTTCAACTGAAGGCTACCAACAACACGTTTGGTCCCCTGAGTGGCTACACCTACTTGAGTTCGGATGGCGTGGCCGCGAGTTGGCGCGCCCAGGCACGGTGGAATCAGTTCACCGCGCTGAGCGCAGTGGCGCGCTCGCACAATCCAAAACCCTGGTCGGGCGACATCGACGTGTTCGACTTCACGAACAAGATCCGCATCACCGGGAGAGACACGATCACAGCCGTGAAGAAGATAGAGAAAACGCAAACCCAGACGGCCGAAGCAAGCATCCGGAAATATCTGCAACTGCGCTACCGGTTGCTGCCGTACATTTATTCGTACGCGCACATAACCTATCAAACCGGCATGCCCATCGTGCGCCCGATGTTGCTGGCCTTCCCGAACGACTACATTTGTTCGTCGGATGCGTGGCCCTATCAATACATGTTGGGAAATGAATTACTGGTGGCGCCCGTCTACGGCGACTTCAAGACCATGGAGATCTATCTTCCACAAGGCTACGACTGGATCGACTACAACACCCACGAAGTTTTCCGCAACGGCGGCGTCATCACCTATAACGTCGACGACATCCACACGCTGCCCCTCTTCATCCGAAGCGGTGCCATCATCCCGACACGACAAGCAACCGAATGGATCGACCCCGCCGTGCCCGATCAAATCACCTTCGAAATTTTCCCGACCGACACACTGTCGTCGTTTACGCTGTATGAAGACGACGGGGTATCGACAAAATATCAACAAGGCGAAGTAGCCAGGACCGTGGTCACGTGCGAACGAAACAAGACAAGCGGCAAGACTGCCGTGAGAATAGGCGCCGTGGAAGGCCACTACGCCGGTAGTAGTAGTGCGGCGAGAATCTATTCCATCACATGGAACGGCATACTAAACCAGCCGAAAGTTTTTTATCGGGGAAAGGCCATACCCGAAGAGGGCAAAAAACCTATGGCGAAAACACCGGTCACCTGGACTCGCAATAAGACCGGGGACGCACTGATCATTCAACTTATGAAGCGGGCAGAGGAAGAACTTGAAGTAGTGATAGAGTAACTCCGTCGTCTCCGTGGACGCTTATTTCACTCGCTTGCCTCGGGTTTGTTGCTTTTCTTTTTGCAGTAAGATCAAAGCCAGCACGATCATCCAGACCAGGAATACACCAATGTTGATTCGCTCCCAGACACCAATGAACGGCGTAGGCTGATTTGTTGCGATATGGGGTGCATCCAGGAAAGTAAGGGTGCCGAAGATAAGCAGAACAACAAATGTCACAACAGAGTAAACACGGAACGGCCGTCCAAAAGCCACCGCGGCAAACCCCAGGGCAAGCAAATAGAGGAGTTCGGTCACAGCCCCCAGGGCAATATGAACCGTATCGGAGACCGTGGAGCCGCCAGCGGCCAGTGTCTCGCGAAGGTGCATCGGGGCAAACGGCCAAATGACGCCCAACGCTCCATAGGCAATCATCAAGCCCCCCGCAATGCGCAGGCGCCGGTTTTCGCCGGCCGACTTCCAAACGCCCCAGGAAAAGGCAATCACGAGAAACGTATAGGGCGACGACACCAAGATCCAAAGCATTCGCGTTGGCGCGCCGACGGCCGAGAGCTCGCTCACGGTTTGAGAAGCGGAATCATAGTCTTCCCATTGCAGGGGCACAGCCATGGTTATCGCGGCGTAGAGCAGCGAAGAAAGAATGCCACAGATGAGCAGCGCTTTTCGCATCGTCTCGTGCTGAGAAGAATTTTTGCCGCGCGCTTGATTTTTTAAGGTGTTTGTAAATTCCATAAAGTGAAGTAAATGTAAGTCAGGTAAGGAGGAGATTTTAAGGGCTTTCTCAGCCGAAAAGATGATCATTATCAGACTTTTTCAGTGTCGGGCCGCAAGGTGTTGGGATTTATGACGAGGGGGTTTTGAGCCATGATTGCAGGCCCTGATGAACGAGACGGGTAGGGAGGTTTCGGTGAATTTCGGCCGGTGCCAGCGGGCTTGCAACGGATCCGAGCCGAACTTTAGGACAAAGGCCGCACGATAGGCATCCCGTTGGCCATTAAGCCTGCATCGTGCAATCGCTTGCAAGGATTTGAGTTTACATCCCGGGAATGACTTCCTGCTTTTTGTGACCAGGTAACCGGCGCGCGCCGGAAGAATTCATGGTCTCTTAGGCGTGCCTTACCGGCTGTTCCAGAACGAGAAAAATAGGGCTTCGACCTTTACCAATTTGAGAGCGTAGTGATGATATGTTGTGTGTATAAAAATACACAGTCGGTTTTTATTTTAAATTTTCGGCCGGGGGTAGATAAATATGGTAGTCTTTTATTATACCTTTGATATAAGTCTGTTGTAGCCCACCCTTCCCAATTTTTGACATCGACCCTAAACTCATTATCTGCGGATACTTATGAGGTTGGGAAAGTGTGTGCTCTGCAAACGGTTTTAAAGTGGTGTTGTGGCAACAGGTTGTGGCCACGGCATCAGTTTTGTTTCTCTAGACTTTACACTCAAAAAAATCTCTGATAGCCAGGAGGTAATACTGCTGAAGGGTATCGGACTAAATACCTCGTCTATGGCCAGAAGTTTTACGATTCTTAAAACCTCCATTTTTTTACTTTTCTCTCTCGTTCTTATTTCAAAAAGTGCTGCCCAGACAAATACCTCAACGGGTAATTTGTGGAACGTACCCGGCAACTGGACACTAGGACACGTACCCCTTCCCGCCGAAGACGTGGTCATCAACACGAACATGGCGATGAACATGCCTGCCGGCGCGTTTACGATCAATTCGCTGACCGTTACCAACAACAGAACCTTGACGCTGGGCAACAGCACCACGGCCCAGACCATAAACGTGACCACCTATGTTACGGTTAATGGCGGGTCCACCATCGCCCTGACCAATTCAAATACCATCCACTCGCTGACCATCGGCGGAACCCTGACCAACGCGGGTACCATGACGCTATGGAACAATGCCTCCCAGGTTTGTAACCTGACTTTGAACGGTACATCCCTCACCGGTAACGGCGCGTATACATTAAACAGCATTACCATCGGAGGGGCCGTAACCAACAACTCCACATCGAACATCGTTGTAAAAGGCGATATCACTTCCAACAATACGTTCACCTCCACAGCCGGTACGATCACTTTTAACGGCGCCACAACACAAAACCTGAACGGCACGACCAACCCCACTTTCAACAACGTAAGCATTGCCACAAATAATACGATTGTATTGCTCAGTGGCATTGGCGGCATCACCGCCAACGGAACATTCACGATGGCCAACACGACCACGTTTGATTTTGGATCGGGGAGCGCCCGCATCGTAACGATTGTGGGAAACCTGGTTTCTCCTACAACCATTACGATGACAGGTGTCAGCCTGGCGCACCAGTTGATCCTGGGGGGCGCAGCCAACGGCACGCCGGGTACGTTTAATACGACGGCGGGTTCTGGAAGTATTGTGGAGTATAATAATGCCACTACGCAAACTGTTTTCAACTCGACGAACTACCGGATCTTGAAACTGTCAGGAGGAGGGACGAAAACCTTCGCGAATACGACCACGGTCAATAACGACCTGAACATTACCGGTTCGGGCGTTGTGGTTTCGAATGCAAACGCGTTGACCGTGAGCGGGAATCTGAATAACAGCGGAACCGGCGCAACGGTGTGGGGCGGCAATGGCAATACGCTGACGCTTACCGGAAACTTGCTGGTTACCAACAACTCGACGTTTACCATTGGCAATACGAATGGGCAGGTGAAGACCCTGAACGTTGCGGGGAATGTCCAGGTTGATTTAGGTAGCACGATCAATGTTGGCGCTTTTGCGGCGGTGCATGTGTTATCCATCTCGGGTAATTTGCAGGCAGACGGCATATTCAACATGGTGCAGACATTCCCAGGCAATGTTTGTAACGTTACCTTTTCGGGTGCGTCCAGTAACACGATAACTTCGCCCGGCGGAACGGGTGCCATTGGATTTAATCAGATTACCTTGACAAAAGGCGCCCTCGCCAACGTACTTGACGTTCAAGCGCCCATCACCATGTCGTCGCCGACGGCAGCCGGAACCTACCTCACGTTGACGAGCGGAACGTTTAAGTTGTCGAGCGCTTCAACGCTGACACCTTATTATGGTGCGGCTACAATTTGCGCAGGGTTAGGCGGTCTGTGGCTCAACAATGCGGGGGCAAGCGTTTCTTGCGTACAGGCGGGAGCATCGGCCGCCCCTGGCGTGCCGACGGTTACGGGAACGCTGCACATCACGGCGGGCACGTTTACTTATGGAAGCGGCAATGATGTAATGTTGGTCAACGCCGCGACCAGTAACTTGTGGATAGATGGCGGTAGCCTGAACATGTATGGGGGCATTGCCTTTTCGTCTACGTCGCAGTTTAACATGACGTCCGGCAGTGTCAGGGTAGACCCTACAGGTTTTGACAGTATGGTGGCCGGCACTACCGTGTTGAGCTTTGCATCTACCAGTGCTACAAACGCGGTGACCTTTACAGGCGGCACGGTCACCATCGGCGATCCGCCCGCGATTGGTGCAGGTGGAACTTCACTATTTATTACACCTACAGCGGGTTTAGCATACAATTTCAGTGGTAGCACCATCAATTTTGGCGATGGGTCCAGCAACGGCAATGGTATTGCTGGAATCGGTTTTACCATCGACGGCGGTGGCCGTTATCCCTTGTTCAATGTGATATTGAACAACGGAACGTCTACCGGCTCAAACCGATTTGTAAGGCTGGCGAATACGGATTGCACGATCAGCAACAGCCTGGTTTTCGGGAACAACGTCAACGACAGCTTCCAGCTCAATGGAAGACAGCTTACCTTGAACGGCACGCTTACGCCAGGATCGGGAACATTCGTCGGCAGCGCAACATCAACCCTCGTCATCAACGGAAGCAACACGCCTGTGATGAGCCTGCCCCCCATTGTCGGTGGCAACCTCTTGAGCTTAACGATCAACAAGACCGGAACAAATAATACAGTGAACCTGGGGAGCTCCGTGACGCTGGCCGCGACGGGCTTACTGACGTTGACGTCCGGTGTACTGGAAATTGGAAATTATAATCTGACCCTGACGAACAATGCAGCCATTGGCGGAACGCCATTTTCGACCGCGAACATGATCGCGACCGACGGTACGGGATATTTAACAAGAAACGTGGCATCCACCCAGACGCTAAGTCCCATCGGCTCCGCCGGCTATTATACGCCGATGACGCTAAGCTCCATCACGGCGGGCGGTACCTATAGCGTGCGTGTGGTGCCTACGGCGCTCAACCCGGGCTATATCAATGCCTACTGGGATTTTGTTACCAGTGCAGGCAACAAAACTATTACCGCTACTTTTCAATATGACCCCGCACAACTCAACGGCGCCTCGCAGATCATTTCTTATGCGCCTGCGCCGTACACCATTTTTCAACGCCCTCCGTTGTCGGGAACATCTTCTTTTGGTGCAAACTCCTTTACCATTACCAACAATACCACGGCAACCAACGGCGGTTATTGGACGATGGGTAACACATCGACCTTTTACTCGTACCAAACCGGTGATTGGAACACGCCTTCGACCTGGACATCCGATCCCAGCGGAACCTTGCAGACCGGAAGCACCGTGCCGGGGTACAGCGACAATGTTGTGATATTGACCGGCCGCACGGTTTCATTGAGCAGCAACATTGCTGTGCAACTGATGAACCTTCAGATCGATGGCGGCGGGTCCGTAGATATGTCGACGTTCAGTTTTGCCAGTGGGCTGTCCACCCTTAGCGGACAAGGCACGTTGCGTCTGGCTTCGGTCAATTTCCCGACCGTTGCGTCGAATACGCTTGTCAATGCCGGTGGAGGAACGGTCGAATATTATAATGCTGCTTCTTTTGCCTTACCGGCTGGTCAAACGACGTATAACAATTTGACCATTAATTGCCCAGGCCGGACGGCGACGCAATTGATGAATTTGACGTTGAACGGAAACTTGTTGGTGAAGAGCGGCACCTTCCAGATCAACGACAACACGTCGACCCGGCGTCAATTGACCATCAATGGTGACGTTACAGTGAATAGCGGCGCGGCGATTACCGTGGGCACCGGTGTGACCAACACCACGACCAACCCAACGACCATCACCACCTCGGTGGCCGGTCCGTTTATTGAGTACTATGACACGCAGTCACACCGCGTTGTCATCAACGGAAATTTCACAAACAATGGAACGGTAAAGTTCTCCAACATCGCTTATCCGGTTTACGACGCTTTTCCGCCTACGGCAGCGGGCGCTACATCAGGATTTGCCACCGTTTACTTCCAAGGCTCGACGAGCAAAGTATTGACCTGTAACAACAGCACGATCTTCTATAACCTGGTGCTTGACAAAGGCAACGACCAGACCTATTCACTGACCGTCAACTCATCGGCGTACGGTAACTTCAAGTTGTACGGTGCAAACAACGCTGTGGCGGATGCCTCGGCGGGTGCGACGCCGACCAATCCAAACATCAAGAAGGCGTTGTGGATTCGCAACGGAACGCTGGTTTTGCAGGGTTCAACGATCATTCCTTCGCTCACGGAGGGAAACACCTCCGGAACGCTGCCGACAACTTCTGATTATTTTATTCCAGCAAATGGCGGCCTGTATATTAACGGACCCGACGTGGTTGTGCTGGGCACTGCCGACGACTACCGGGAGGTGAATACGGCCTATGGCGTAGCCGGCGGTACCGGTCTGGTGAACGGTGTTTTGCAAGGCGGCAATAGCGCCCTCTATGTCTATGGCAAGCTCCAGATTTCGGATGGCTATTTGTCCACGCGCGAATCGGGGGGTATTGTCACCAATGGTGGCTCCGGTCAGATCGTGATCAATGGTGGCGATGTGGATGCCAAGCAATTCCTGAACGCCGCTTCATCGACGGCGTCGTTTCAAATGTCCGGTGGCTTTTTCGCCCTCCGAGGCCGATTGAAACGTGTGCCATTGTCGTATGCGACCGTCGCCAATTTGGTCGACACGGTAGCCACCACCATCAATACGGTCAGGGCCACCAGTGGAACGACAACCGGCTTTGGAACTTTTAACATCAACAATCCGGCAAACATTTTCAATATGTCAGGGGGCGACATCTGGATCTATGATGTTTGCGATGCAACACCTCCGGCCACAGCGCCGAATATTTTCGATGTAAAATCATCTTCGTCGAACATTAGTGTGACCGGTGGTACCCTTACTATTATTCCTACCGCCGGAACCGGCCTGGCCGACGAAACTAACCATGTAATATCTTCCACGGCTGCATTGGGTAATCTGGTGATTAAGCGACCTAGTAGCTCCACGATTGTCCAACTGGCTGCAAGCTATCCGCTTACGGTGTTGTCGAAGGTGAACATTCAGTCGGGAAGTTTCGATGCCAACGCACAAAATCTTACGATCGGAGGGAACTTCACCATTGCCAACGGTGCAACGTATGTTGCGACGGGCACATCGGCCAACACAACCATTTTGAACGGATCGGGCGCGCAAACCATCGCCGTAAATACAGCCGTGCCACTCGCCTTGAACAACCTGACGCTTACGAAGACCGCCGGTGTTGCCGTAAATTTTGCGGGTTCGCAGACGGCCATCAACATTGGAGGCAACCTGAATCTTACACTGGGCACCTTAAACGACAACGGTAACACCATCGCTGTCGCCGGTAATGTTTATAACTCCGGGGTGCATGCAGGCGCAGGAAAGATCTCCTTGAACGGATCGACCTCCACGCAAACCATCGACGGTAACGGGATCTTCCAAAACCTCGAATTGAACAGCACCAATGCCGCGACAGCTCCGATCTCGCTGGCAAACAATATCACGATCAACGGCGTGCTGACCTTTTCGCGCGATAACCTGTTTAACATCAGCACGTACAATTTGAAATTCAATGCTTCGGCGACCGTTGCCAATGCAGGTACTTTGCGCTACGCACAATCGGCAGGAAATGCAGGTGACGGCGGCATTACAAAGGTATATGCTTCGCCCGCGGCTTTTGTTTTCCCTATCGGCGCAGCATCGACAGGCCACGTAGGTGTTCCGAAGTATACACCTGCTTCGATCGGCCTTAACGCAGCACCCACGGCCTATGGATCGATTACAGTTATTCCGGTCGGCTATGCACATCCCAACGAAACCACTACGGGAAGAAGCCTGACCTATTTTTGGCGCGTGAAGTCTTCGGGCTTTACCCTCGGCACAGCGAAGGTCACTCACGGTTACACCTATTCAGTGAATGATGTTGTTACGGGCGCGAACATTACGGAAAACGGCTATGTTGCCGCGCGCTATGATGTGAACACCACCTCCTGGACAAAGGGAACAATCAGCGACCTGGACATTACCAACAAAATTATCGGCCAGCCTACTACGGGAACATTTTTAAAAGATGTTTCATTCATCGACGGCGATTACACGGCCGGCGACGATACCCCGACCAATCCGTTCGGAACCCCCAAAGTATTTTATAGTTATGCCACAGGCGCGTGGGGTGCCGCGGCAAGCTGGACGAGCGATCCGACACGTGCCACCTTTGTGAACATCGGCACGCCGGGAGCAACCGATGTGGTGCACATCGGCGCCGGGCACACCATTAGTTTTGGAACACCGGCAAACTACCTGACCAATCCGAATACCGATCCGCACAGTTGCGCCACGCTCTACATCGATGCGGGTTCTGTGCTTGATGTTCGTTATAACCCGTCCAGTAACCTGGGTATCGTCATGAACAGTTCGTTGGGCAACGGTAGGATTAAAATTACTTGCGCACAGGCGTCGGGGAGTACGTTCGCCAATCCGGCCGGCGACTTCACCAGCTTCAATACCAATTTAGGAACGACCGAACTGTACAGTACAAACCCCGGCTACGGAACGACGTATTGGATGGCCAACGGTGTGACGACCTATGGTAACCTGCTGTTCTCGCCCCTGGGCGGTTCTAATATTATTTTCCCGAACAACGACGTGTTGATCTATGGTAATTGCACGGAAACCGGTGCCAATGCTGACTCGTGGTTGTGTCCGACCTGGTCGGGCAATTATCCCCTCGCTCCGGCAGTCACCGTTGCCAAGACCATTACGATCAACGGTAACCTGGACATTCAAGGGGGAGCTTTCGGATGGTATGGTAACGGAAATATTGCACAAAATGTGGTTGTGAATGGCAATGTCACCGTGTGTTCTGTCTGCGCCCTGGATAATTTTTCAGGCGCAACAAATCAGACCCTGACGATTGGGGGGACGTTGACCAACGATGGAAACGGGCTTGCCAATGGTGGTGCGATACAAATCGCGCGGGTTTCATTGAGCTCCATTCCGGTCATCTTCAATGGCAATAACTCGGCGAGCATCACCAACACGGTGGGAACGCCGACCACCATACTCGGTTCGGTTACGGTGAACAAAGGAACATCGCAAGCCACCACATTGAACCTGAACATCGCCGGTACGCTGACCACACCTCCCGATAACTGGCTAACGTTGCAAAACGGAACACTGCAGTATCAGCGGCCGAACCCCAGCACGGATTTTGCTATTTCTGCGGCTACAAACCTCAACATACCTTCGACGGCAGGCCTCTATATCAACTACACCAACAGCAACAACAAAAACGTGCTCATCGCCAGTAACGGCGCGGATGCCAGCGATCTGTTGCTGAGTGGAAAACTTACCGTGGTGAGTGGGAACGTGTATGTTGGACAAGTGGGGACTTCAGCGTTCAACAATGATATCGAGTACTCGGGTAACTCCGCGGCCATCCAGGTAACGGGCGGAACACTGACGGTGAACGGGCAGATCCGGAGATCCACCGCATCGACGAACGGCGCATTGTCCTACACGCAAACCAATGGAACGGTGACCATCAACGGTAACAGTTCGGCGGGCGGGTTGGCCACATCGTTGACACGGGCAAAATTGGAAGTGCTCAATACCGGCAGTCAATTCAATATGTCGGCAGGTACGCTGACGCTGCAAAGAGGCGGGGGTACTACGTTTGGCGACTTGTACATCAGGCCTTCCAGTTCTACCGTTACGGGCGGTACGATCATTTTCTCCAACACGGTTCCCAACACCGTTCAGAACTACACGATGGATGCAACGGCATCGCTGAACAACCTGTCGGTGACGGCCGGTGGTGCTCTTGGAACCAACGCTACCGTTACGTTGATGACCAACCCGCTGGTACTGAAAGGAACCCTGACGCTTTCGAACAACAAGAGTTTCTTCAACGCCAACAACCGGAACGTGACCATCAACCAGGACCTGGTGAATAACGGAAGCACGGCGAGCTATGTGTATGGCACCAACCTGACCACCTTTACGGGTACGACGCAGAACATCAGCGGAACGTCGGCGACGAACTTCTATGATCTGACCGTGTCCCCCTCGATTACCATGACCGTCAACAACAGCTTTACCGTGAATCACGATCTCACGATCGGCAGCGGAAGCCTGTTGCTGAACGCCAACAAGGTCACCGTGTTGACCGACGGCGCCTTCGTTAACAACGGCGCTTATTCAGACGACAACATCACGGGCGGTATCAGCATGGCGGGTTCGTCTTTGCAAGAAGTTTCGGGTACCGGTTCGTTCAACCGGTTGGAGATCAACAATTCGAACAACGTGGCCTTGTTGAACGACATTACACTCGACCACAACCTGGTGATGACCAATGGTATTTTTAACATCAAATCGAATAACCTCATCCTGAACACGACGGCAAACATTTCGGGTTCGTCGTTCAGCGCCACAAAAATGATCATGACCGACGGTGTGGCCACCAGCCTGGGCTTGACAAAATTCTTCCCGATCATTTCGTCGACCACAACGTTTACGTATCCCGTAGGTGTGACATCGAAATACACGCCAGCCGTTTTCACCATCAATGCCAGTGGTGCGATCGGCTACATCAAGGTAGCGCCGGTTGATTCGTATCAACCCACGGTGATCGATCCGAGCAAAGTTTTGGATTATTATTTCAGCGTTTCGAGCTCCGGTATTGTTGGCTTTGATGGGACGCTGGTGCTGAATTACCTGGCGACCGATGTGAACGGAACGGAGTCCGATTATGTGGCGGGCTGGCTGCAGCTTCCGGGAACGTACTGGAGCAAGGCGGCCGTAGGCGCTGCGACCGACAACGTGAACGAGACGACCCACAAGATAACTTTCCCTTTCCCGGCGGGTTCGAGCAACTTGAATGGTGACTATACCGCCGGCGAGGATCCAGCCATACCGAGTCAGATCCCTACCTATATTTCCAACAGTGACGGCAACTGGTCGGACAATACCATATGGACGCCGGTGGGGGCGTCGCCTCCCTGCCCGGTGGGTGGGCCGAACGGCTACAACGTTATCATTCAAAATAACGTGGCCACTACCGTAAACAATTGCTTTGCCTACACCACCGTTATTCAAAGCACCGGCAAGCTGTCCATTCTGTCGCCTACCTACGGCCACAACTTTGGTACGGTCGATGGCGACGCTACCTTGGGTACGGGAACGGTCTATTTGGAAAGCGCCAATTTGCCCGCCGGAAATTTCACACCTTTCCTGGATTGCCTCGGCACAGGAACGATCGAATACGGCGGTACCGGAAGCTATACCCTGATCCTGAACGGCTTTACTTCGATACCCAACCTGACGTTTAGCGGCACAGGAACAAGAATTTTGCCCAACACCGACCTGACGATTTGCAACACGCTCAAAATAGACGGCCCCACGCTGGACAACAGTGTGAACAACCGGACGCTCACCGTCAACGGTTCGATGGAGCGTTATAACACGGGAGCCTTCCTGAGCGGTAGCGGCAGTACGGCTACCGTTACCTTCTCGGGTTCGGCAGCCCAAACACTGGGTGGCGCAACGGGCGATTTTACGGGCGCGAATGCCTTTAACAATCTTGAGATCGATAACAGTGCCGGACTTTCTATCGGCACAAACGGAAACATTGAAGTGAACGGAAACTTGTCGCTGACGAGCGGTATTGTCACTACGACGTCGACCAATAGCCTGAGCATTCTCAACACTTCTTCCTCGGCCGTAGTACCTACCGGCGGTAGCGCCACGTCGTACATCAACGGTCCGCTGAAAAAACAAATTGTGAACGGCGACGCGTTCGTCTATCCACTCGGGCAAGGTTCGGTAAGGGGTCACACCTTTACGCTTACCTCGGCCTCGACGGGAACTTCGCTCTTTACAGCACAGTATTTTACCCCCAACCCCACGGCATCGTCGGTTACGGCACCCATCGTTAAAATGGACAGGCTTGAGTATTGGACGGTAACCGCTACCGCTTCAAAAGCAGCGAAGGTGGGCATTGCCTGGGATGCGCAAAGTGATCTGAATGGATACATGACCGTGAATGGCATATCGGATCTGGAGGTTACCGAATACAATACGGGAACGTCATCGTGGGTAGGACTGGCGTCTACGGCCACGGGTGTAAACAACCTGGGCAACGCCACCACGACAAGCAACGTGAGCCTTTCGACCACGCCGAAAAACTATTCACTGGGGAGCATCACCGACACCACGCCCCTTGCCGTGTTGTCGCCCACCGGAGCGGTGTGCGGAACGGCCGGAATTCCCGTGACCATCACCACGCACTCGCCCATCACGTTGAATTATACGATCAGTTACAATTTTAACGGCGTGGCACAAACGCCGATCGTGGTCACATCGCTTCCTTTCACGTTGCCCACATCGGCAGCGGGATCCTACCAATTAACCGGGTTTAAGTACAACAACAGTACGGTTACCGGTAACGTAGATGGAACCGCTGTAACGACGGATGCTTCGCCTACCCCGTCGGTTGCCGGCTCCAATCAATCGTTGTGTAATGCCACCAGCTTGAATTTGTCGGGGAACAATCCGACGGTGGGGAGCGGTTTGTGGACCATTACTGCCGGAACGGGCGGTTGGTTCAACACGCCCAACGCCGCCAATTACAACGCCCTTTTTGGTGGCCCTCCCGGACACACGTATACGTTGAAGTGGACGATCACAAACGGTTCATGTACGTCGAGCAGCACGGTGGTGATCTCCTTCCCCTATGCGCCACAACAACCTTCGGCATTCACGACAGCCTCTCCGTCGGTGTGTAAAGGATCTTCCGGTAATGTGTATACGGTGCCGGCAGTGGCGGGTGCAACGTCTTACCAGTGGTCGTACTCCGGCACGGGAGCGACCATTGTAGGATCGACCAACTCGGTAACGATCAACTTCAGTGCAACAGCAACGAATGGAACGCTGAGCGTTTCCGCAGTGAACGGCTGCGGACCTGGAACAGCGAGAACTTTAGGCATAACAACAACAACGCCTGCCGTAGCCACCTTCAATTACGGCGCAAGTCCCTATTGCCCGAACGCGTCCAACCCAAGCCCTACCTTCACCGGCGGTGGCGTTGCCGGAACGTTTTCGTCGACCACGGGATTGGTATTCGTGAGCACCGCCACGGGTCAGGTGAACCTGTCGGCCAGCACGCCCGGCACTTATACCGTAACCAATACCATTGCCCCGTCGGCTCCTTGCGGCACGATAACCGCCACAAGTTCGATAACCATTACGGCCACTGGAAACTGGTTGGGTGGCACGAGCAGTAACTGGCTCGATCCCAGCAACTGGATTTGTTCGACGGTTCCTACGTCGGCCAGCGATGTCGTAGTGCCTTCCTCTGCGCCCAATATGCCCATCGTCAATGCGGCGGGAGCGGTTTGCAGAAGCATAACGATCAACAACGGCGCGTCCCTGACGATCACCGGCACCAACAATCTTGATGTTTATGGAAGTTGGACCAACGGTGGCACGTTCACCCGCAATAACAGCACAGTAACCTTTAAGGGTACGGGTTCAATGGGTGGTTCGGCAGCAACGACGTTTAACAATGTTATCATCTCCGCTACCGGCAGTGTAACCGCGCCGGCCGGGAATTTGAACGTGGCCGGAAACTGGACGAACAACGGTACATTCACCGCGTCGACCGGGACCATCACCTTTACCGGGACAGGGCCAAGTGCCATCAACGGAACTACGGCCTTCTACAACCTGACGATGTCTAAGACGGGCAACAATGTTACGCTCAGCGGTACGGCAACGACAACGGTCAACAACACGCTCATATTAACAAGCGGCAACCTGGTGTCATCGTCTACGCACGGCCTTGCCCTGACGGCTACGGCCACCACCAGCGGTGGCTCCGCCGGCAGCTTTGTGTCGGGACCGATGACAAAAGTGTTAACAGGTACAAGCTTTATATTCCCGTTGGGCAGCGTTTCGGCGAACCGATACCGTCCGGCCCAGATCAACAACACCAGTGGCCCCGACACGTGGTCGGTCGAATATGTTGGCGCCGATCCCACCACGGGTGGATACTCCAACAACATTTACAATTATTCAAATTTGAAGAAGGTAAGTGAGTTTGAGTATTGGTTGATATCGCGCGCGGGTTCAACAGCCGCCGACCTGACGCTCTCCTACAATGTGGGCAGCTACATTCCGCCAGACATTGGGAATGTCGGCAACTTGAAAGTTGTTCATTGGGATGGTACCCAGTGGGATCTTCCTAGCGGGGGAGGCAGTTTCTCGCAATCGGGATCGAATATCACCGGCACAGTGACCATGACACAGATCACGTCTTTCAGCCCCTTTTCACTTGGCTCCGGAGACATTACTTCACCCCTGCCCATCAAGCTTTTATATTTCAAGGCAAACGTCGTGGGCGACGAGGTCGTAACGGAGTGGGCTACTGCCGAAGAAGTGAACAACGACTACTTTACGGTGGAGAAATCATCCGACGGCGAGACGTTCGCTGAAGTGGCGAAGGTTTCGAGCCTGGGCGATACCAAAACGGGACATCACTACTCCACTAACGATGTGGATCCTTATCCGGGTCTGTCCTACTATCGCTTGAAGCAAACCGATTTCGACAGGAAGTTCACCTACTCAAAAGTGGTGGCGGTGCAGTATAACGGCATGACCTCGGTTTTGTTGCGGGCTTATCCCAATCCTTCTGCCGGGAAGAAAATTACCGTGGAGATCAAAGGCTTTAAGGGCGTGACCGACATACCGGTTCAGATCTACGACATGCTCGGGAAACCGGTCCTCGAAACGATACTGACCACAAGCAAATCAGGCTCGCTGAAAGAAGAACTTGTATTTGATAAAACACTGCCCGCGGGGCTGTACATTCTCAAGGCCGGTCCTTCGTTAAAGCTGATGCAGAAAATAGAGGTGGAGTAGGAGCGGCTACCCATGAATCATAGTGAGATGCGCGCAGGACGACCTACACAGTCGCCTTGCGCGCTTTTTTATTGATTATGGTGTGGACTGCTTTTGACAAAGATCATCATTCACGACATGCCCGCCGTGAAGGGGCGATAACAATATGCTCAAACAGGTTTGGACACCTGGGCTCGCAACAAGGCGGAGATGCACTGATTATTCAACTTATGAAGTGGGCAGAGGAAGAACTTGAAGTAGTGATAGCGTGAGCCGTTTATTCGATGACTGCGAGGAGCCGCCGGTTAAATGCGACACCTAGTTGTTCTGAAACGACTGCTTAAATTCCATCGGTGTGACATTCATCTTCTTTTTGAACAGCTTGTTAAAAGACTGCGGCCGTTCAAATCCCAAATGATAGGCAATCTCCGCGACCGATAAATGGGTAGCCGATAAGTACTCTTTGGCCTTCTCGATCAATTTCTCATGAATATGCTGTTGCGCGCTTTGTCCCGTCAGCGTGCGAAGCATGTCGCTCAGGTAGCGTGGGGAGACATTGAGCTGTTCGGCCAGGTACTCTACCGTGGGCAATCCCCGCTGGAGCGACTCCTCTTTTTCGAAATAGTCGCTCAGCAGACGCTCCAGCTGTGTGAGCAGATCATGATTTACCGCTTTGCGCGTAATGAACTGCCGCTTGTAGAATCGGTTGCTGTAGTTCAGCAATACCTCCATGTGCGACAACATCACATCGTGGCTGAAATCGTCGATGGAAGTGTTCAATTCCTCGCGGATGTTTTCAAACACATTGAAAATAATGTTCTTTTCCTTCTCTGAAAGATGCAACGCTTCGTTCGCGTCGTATGAAAAGTAGCCGAATCGCTTGATGCCGGTTCCCAGTGCGTGGTTCCTCAAAAAATCCGGATGAAAGAACAGCGACATGCCGGAGTATTCCTCATCGTCCGTGATGTGGATCACCTGGTTGGGCCCCGTAAAGATCATGCCGCCTTCGTCGAAATCATAGAAGCCCTGTCCATACCCGATTCTCCCGTGCTTTGTTTTCTTGTAGGAGATTTTATAGAAGTCGAATACGAACGAGCCCGGCAGGCTATCGTGGTCTATGTTCATGATGGTGTTGTCCACGAGGCTCACCAGTGGATGCAGGGGCTTGGGCAGCCCCAGCATCCGGTGTAGCTCGGATATGGAATGGATCCGGATCGGTGTGTGTTCTTCTTTTTTCACGTGACAAAGTTAATAGCTTAATCCCCGAAAACCATTTTTCGCATCTCGCCCCTGAACGCTTCATTGCCCAGCGCATTGCGTCTCGCATAGAGGGCCCTGGCATCTTCTCCAGCCACATAGCGCACCTGGTCTTTTCCATCGGTTGCGGCTTCATACACCATGGTGGCGATCTGGTCGGCCGTGGCAAAGTTGTCGGCGTTAAAAAGAGCCATCATTTTCCGGCTGGCTTCTTCATAAGCCGGGTGCGCGATCACTTCGAGTGAGCGGTTCATGAAGTCGGTCACGATCCCGCCCGGCGCCACTGTCTTGATGCCGATGTTATGCAGTCCCAACTCAAACGACATGCTTTCGCTCCATCCCTCCAATGCCCACTTTGTAGCGTGGTAGATCGAGCTCAGCGGAAATGAAAACAATCCTCCCATGGATGTTGTCGTTATAAACAGCCCCTGTCTCCGTGCCCTGAAGTGGGGGATGAATGCCTTCGTGACCCGCAGCACACCCATCAGGTTGGTATCGATCTGCCGCGCGATCTCTGCGTCGCTGTAGCCTTCCATCGGACCTACCAGCCCATAGCCCGCATTGTTGAATACCACATCGATCCCGCCCAATTCCAGCGCCCGGTTTACGGTGCTTTCAATTTGCGCCACATCGGTCACATTCAGCGGCAAGAGCGTGATGCCCTTAAGATCCTTCAACTCCGTTTCCTTGTCCGGGTTCCGCATCGTAGCAATGACCCGCCATCCTTTAGCTTGAAATAATTTGGCCGTCGCCTTTCCCAGTCCTGTCGACGCCCCGGTGATGAAAATAGTCTTCATGTTTGTGTGTTTTTAAATTAACATCACAAAGGTCAGCCAGGGTAGGGTGCCAAATGTTTCCGTATTGAGCTTCGTTGTTTCCAAAATGCCGGAAGGGGCATGCCGGGACCGATAAAGCCGAAAATAATAGCGCTGATGAATGATTTTGGAACGAAGGACCCGTCAATATTCCGATCCTGTTTCTTACAGCCATGGATATTGAAGGCAATGTTGACAAGGGGGGTACCAGGCCGCAGCCGTAACGTTAAGCAAGAAGACCAGCGTGCTAATCAGCCAGGAAAAGGGACTTTGTGTGACAAACGAGACGCTGGAACCAGAGACTCTTTGCGCTCATCCTCATCCAACTGAGTGTCCCCACGTTGGGTTTGTCACGCCATAATAATTACGCTTATATTGAGTTTGATCAGTTAATTGTTTACATTTCTTGGTACCCACGCAAGGCAGCACTTGCAAACAAATGCTCTTTAAGGAAATTTTAAGGATCTCCTTTGTAGCGCTCCTACTGATTCCCTTCCTGAAAATTACCTGGAAGGGACCCGTTACCGTACTGATCATCCTCCTGAACATTTTAGTAAGCACTTCGGTGGCGTGGCCTTGTTTAACGGGTGACGCTTTAGAGACTATCGTGCAAGGTTCGTATATCTTTGGAGAAATTCCGCTTCGTCTTGATTCTCTTTCTGCCTGGTTCATTCTGACGATCAATTTTACATTTTTAACGGGTGCGTGGTTTGGCTGGCAATACATGAAATCGTATGAAAGCAACCCGGCTAATCTGAGTTTTCATTATATATCATTAATAATTCTTCATACCGCTATGTTGGCCATCTGTGTTGTCCAGCATAGTATAGCCTTCCTGATCGCCTGGGAAGTAATGGCGCTTTCGGCTTTCTTCCTGGTCATATTTGAACATGGAAAAACGGAGACCATCAGAGCAGGCATCAACTATCTGATTCAATCGCACATCTGCATACTCCTGCTCACCATCGCCTTCATCTGGGTAGCGTCGCGAACAAACTCGTATGACTTTCAGGCTATCCATAAATTCTCAATGGATTTTTCGCCGTTGGTAAGCCTGGTGTTATTTCTGATATTCTTTGCGGGCTTTGGCATAAAGGCAGGCTTTGTCCCCTTTCATACGTGGCTGCCCTACGCACACCCGGCGGCTCCTTCTCACATTTCAGGAATGATGTCCGGTGTGATTATAAAGCTTGGCATCTACGGGCTCTTGCGAATGATATTTTTAATTCATGGCGATTATATCGTTATGGGTTATGTTATCATTACAGTCTCCGTGATCTCCGGCCTTTATGGTGTGATGCTCGCCATTATTCAACACAATTTGAAAAAACTGCTGGCCTATCACAGTATTGAAAACATTGGTATCATCGGCATTGGCATTGGTTTGGGAACGCTGGGCATGGGTTTGCATAACACGACGCTCATCTATTGTGGTTTTGGCGGCGGGCTGCTGCATGTGCTTAATCACTCGCTCTTCAAGTCACTCTTATTCTATAGTGCAGGAACGGTTTACCAGGCCACGCACCTGCTCGATATTGACAAACTTGGAGGGTTGGTCAAGAAAATGCCGCATTCGGCCTTCTTATTTCTTCTGGCGGCATTAGCCATTTGCGGGCTGCCCCCGTTCAATGGTTTTGTGTCGGAGTTTATGATTTACTTCGGCTTGTTCAGTAGCTTAAAGGAAGCCAGTACACTCACGCTCGTTTTTTCATTGGGATCCATCATCGGCCTGGTGCTGATTGGCGGTCTGGCCGTACTCTGTTTTACCAAGGCATTTGGTACCGTTTTTCTGGGCACACCCCGGCATCAGTTACACGAAGAACCAGGAGAAGCCCATGCGTTGAAACTGATTCCGCAATACCTGGTGGCGGTCATGATACTCTTCATTGGACTCGTTCCACAATTTTTTCTTCATTATCTCATCAGACCTATCGCACTGATTGCTGACCACACCACGCCGGCGGACACAACCCTCACGGAGAGCATTTCCGCCATAAGTTTTGCGGGGTTTGTTTTTGTTGGTATTGTCTTAACACTCTTTGTTATTCGGAAAATGGTGACATCATCACGGCCTGTTCGAACGGATGCAACGTGGGGCTGTGGCTATGTAGGCAACGCCAGCAAGATGCAATATACGGCCAGCTCCTTTATCCGGACCTATCGCAAACTGGCAGAACCGCTGCTTTCGATTCATAAAAATAAGATTATGGTCTCCGGGGTATTTCCGACGCAATTGGAACATAAGACCCATCCCTATGACCGGATTGAAGAGAAATTGATTGATATCCCATTAAAGAACATAAAACTATTCCTGAGCAAGTTTGGATTTCTTCAGAGTGGCGACCTGCAGCAGTACGTACTGAATGGCGTACTCTTTATTACAGCGATCATCGTCATTCCATTGGTTGTAAAATCAGTAGAGATTATTATTTCATTTATCGAGCAACTTTAATATGCTAAGCCTTGGCCTGATCATTATGGCGAGTTTATTTTTTGGAGGGATCATCCTTCGAACCAAGAGCCTTGCTTCAGGTCGTAAGGGGCCGGGTGTTTTTCAGCCCTTAAAAGACGTCATCAGGCTGCTTAAAAAAGGCGCCGTTTACAGTCGCACGACGAGTTTCATTTTTCAAGTTGCCCCCACAGTCTATTTTGGTTCGATTGTCATGGCTGTGCTTTTAATTCCTTTTGGAGAAAGTAACAGTCTTTTGTCTTTTAAAGGCGACTTTATACTTTTTGCCTATGTGCTGGCGATCGGGAAATTTTTTATGATCATTTCTTCATTGGATACCGGCAGTGCCTTTGAAGGGATGGGGGCCAGCCGCGAAGCGCTATATTCATTGCTGGTTGAGCCGGCCTTTTTTCTTATCCTGGGCTCCTTTGCGTTACTCACCGGTCATACATCCTTTCATGAAATTTTCGCGTCCCTTCATCTGAGTTCCGCCTTTTCATACGCACTCGCCACGCTCGCTACGTTTGTCTTCGTGCTGATCGCCATGATCGAAAACAGTCGTCTACCGATCGATGACCCGAAGACACACCTGGAGCTCACGATGATCCACGAAGTAATGATCCTAGACAATAGCGGCTATGATCTGGGGTTGATCTTGTATGCAACAAATTTAAAGTTTGCGATGTACGGTGCTTTGGTGACCAACTTCTTCATTGCAGGAATGAGCCTGCCGGTTGCCATCCTTTTATTCATTGTCATTCAAGTGGCATTTGCTGCTACGGCCGGACTGATTGAGTCGTTTTTAGCTCGCTTTCGCATGAATCACAATGCACAATTTATTTTCTCATTGTCGTCTATCTCGCTGGTTATTTTTTTCGGTGTCTTATTGATCCTTGGAAAATTCTCATGATATGACCTACGTATTGCTCATTTTGTTTACGATCACATTTTTCTACCTGGCCATTGCCAATCGGCTCGATAGCATCATAAACTTGCTCGTATTCCAGGGCATACTATTATTCGGAATGGCATTCATTGAACTGCGCGAGCTCCATGTAGTAAACCTTGTTTTTATCCTGTTGGAAACCATCGTATTCAAAACCATAGCCATTCCCGTTTTTTTGCGCTACGTTATTCGGAAGAACAACTTGACGAGGGAGTCTGAGCCCTTCCTGTCAAATTTTGTTTCACTGATCATCATTACGCTGATGATTGTCATTGTCACTTTTATCATCAGCAACGCTATTCACGATACGCACGTCAAGAATATCTTCTTTGTTGTGGCGCTGTCAACCTTATTTACGGGACTCTATCTCATTGTCAGCAGGCGAATGATCATCACGCACGTGATGGGTTTTCTTGTGATCGAAAACGGTGTTTTCATTTTAACGCTTGCCGTGGGAAATGAGATGCCCGCACTGGTCAACATTGGGATCTTGTTGGATATTTTTGTGACCGCACTCTTGCTTGGAATTTTTGTCAATAAAATCGGCGACGTCCTGAAGGACATGGACGTAAATAAACTGAGAAATTTAAAAGACTAGCGTGATTGAGGCGTATCTTATAGCGGCTTTTGCCATGAGTGGCGTGTTATTCTTCTCCCGGAAGAAGGCCGTTATATATACCCTTGTGATCCTGTTTTTAATAGGGCAATGTTCGCTGACGGTATACGAATACCAACATCTCAACCTGGAGGAAGCGGGCTATTTTAAGGCGGATGCATTCTCCGTGATTTTTTTATCCGTACTCAGTCTGATCAGCCTGGCGTCGGCTTATCACAGTTATGTATTCCATACGAAGCGGAATGGGTTGGTGAGAAATGTTGCCATATACTTCTCTGCCTGGGTCATGTTTATTGTCGCGATGAGCGGTGTATACCTCTCAAGCCACATCGGGCTAACCTGGGTATTCATTGAACTCACCACATTGTGTGCTTCGGCTTTGATCTATCACAACCGAAATGAGCGATCGATAGAAGGGACCTGGAAATACATTTTTGTTTGTTCCGTTAGCATCACGTTGGCTTTTATCGGAATACTCTTTCTGAGCGTTGCCATCCAGGAAGCTGGGTCAACCGATCTTTATTATGGGGCATTGCTCAGTCACGCGCCGAAACTTAACCCATTCTGGTTGAAGCTGGCGTTTATTTTCATATTCACCGGGTATACTTGCAAGGCCGGATTGGTTCCCATGTTCACGGCCGGTGTCGATGCAAAAGATAAAGCGCCGAGTCCGGCGTCGGCCCTTTTTTCAAGCGCATTGATGAATGTCGGCTTTACCGGGATCTTCCGGTTTTACGAAATTATTGCGCAGACGACCATTCTTCCATGGGCGAACGTCATCATGTTGGTGGCGGCTGTGCTTTCCATTTTTGTCGCAGCGGTCTACATGCTGAAGGTCAATAACGCCAAGCGCATGCTGGCCTATTCCAGCATCGAGCACATGGGCATTGTGCTGCTGGGCATCGTATCGGGGGGGATTGGTGCTTTTGGAGCAATCCTGCATCTCATCCTGCATTCATTTGCCAAGGTTAGCTTGTTCTTTCAGATCGGACAAGTGTACAGGGTTTATGGAAGTAAAAGTATTTTAGATATCGGTAACTATTTCAAATACAATACGACAGGCGCTTTTGTCCTGATCCTCAGCTTTATTTGCGTTACCGGCATGCCGCCTTCCGGTATGTTCATCAGTGAGTTTATGATCTTCAGAGGTGTTTTTCAATCGCATCACGTCCTGATACTGATCTTGGTCATTTCGCTGATCACCATGATCATCTGGGCTTTTGGTAAAAATATGTTTAAGATGGTGTTTACAGCACCGGCTGATTTTGATGATCGTCAGGTCGAAAAGATAAGCGCTGTAGAATCACTTTCGCAATTTTTCTTTCTGGCGCTGTTGGTCTACCTGGGACTGAACCCGCCCGCGCAACTGGTATCGCTGATCGAAGAAGCAATAAAAAACTTACCGCATGAAGTATGGAAACGGTCGTGATCAAAAATAATCAAAACATACCGCTTGCCTCCATTCCGGTGAGTGATTATGAAAAGTTTCTTCTTGTTAACACATCGTTTGTTAAAGAGTCATCTTTTCATTGTGTTTCCTACTATGGTGTTGCCGTACCGGAAAAATTAAGACTGATTTGTTGCATGGCCGACGATGATCATGGAACGATTCATGTATCGTCATCCCTGGTGGACAGACAAGCCACGTTACCTTCCTTTACGGCGCATCACCTGTCATTCGAAAAATTCGAACGTGAGATCCATGAAAACTTCGGCATAGCCTATCCTGATCATCCGTGGTTGAAGCCGGTGCGATTTCCATTCAACCGTGCAAATCATCAAAGTACCATTGCCCATTACCCATTCTTTAATTCTGCAAGCGAAGAACTTCATGAAGTGGGTGTTGGCCCTATTCATGCGGGTGTAATTGAGCCGGGCCATTTCAGGTTTATATGCAATGGTGAACAGATCATGCACATGGAGATTCAACTGGGCTTTCAGCATCGGGGTATTGAATCGTTATTCCTGGAAAAGAAAAAATTATTACAACGTGCCACGTTGGCAGAAACCATTGCCGGTGACACCGCCGTTGGACATACCACCGCGTTTGTGAACCTGTGGGAAAGCCTGTGCAACTATACACCCGACGAAGACCTGCAATTTGCCAGAACACTGGCGCTTGAACTGGAAAGAATTGCCATGCACACCGCTGATCTTAGTGCATTGTGTACCGATGTGGCCTATCAGCTTGGGAGTGCCGTATACGGAAGGTTGAGAACACCCATTATTAATTACATGCAGATCTGGTGCGGCAACCGCCTTAGCAAGGGATTGATTCGGCCCGGCAAATTGAATTTTCCATTCACTAGAGATTTAGGTGATCAACTGTCAAGACTATTGGACGTATACGAAAAGGATTTTAATGAAGTAAGCGACAATACCTTCCGCTTGCCCAGTGTGCTATCGCGATTCGAAAAGACAGGTGTTGTCACCCATGGACAAATTACAGAAATTGGCGCGGTGGGAATGGCCGCACGCATGAGCAACGTTAGGCGCGACGTCCGTGCAACCCACCCTCATGACCTCTATGCTAAACTGGAACACGTACCTATACTAAAACACCATGGCGATGTTTATTCCAGAGCACAAATAAGAAGAGAAGAGATCAATCAGTCTATTGGTTACATCAGAAGCCTCTTGAGGGACATCCCCGGGGAAAGTAAAAATCGTAAGCCCCTGGGGTTGCCCAAGGCCAACGCATTTTGCATATCATTAACAGAGGGTTGGCGTGGCGAAATTTGTCATTGCGCCATAACGGATGAGCACGGTGAATTCGTTCACTACAAGATCAAAGACCCCTCTCACCATAATTGGCTGGCACTGGGACTGTCCGTAAGAAACAATGAGATCTCGGATTTTCCGGTGTGCAACAAAAGTTTTAATCTTTCCTATTGCGGACATGATTTGTAATATATGATCGAGGATATAAAAATAGTGATGCACCAGGGCAAACAATTTATCCCTGATGTAACGGCGGCAAAGGTACCCGGCATATTTCGGGGAAGACCTGTGATTAGTCAAGCCGATGTAGACGAGCAGGCCCTGGTCGAACTCTGTCCTACCGGCGCTATACGCTCCAATCCATTCTCTCTTGATCTGGGAAAATGCACGTTCTGTGGTGAATGTGCTTTCGCCAATCCGGAAAAAGTCAAATTTACATCTGACTATAAACTGGCGACCAACGAACGTGAAAATCTGATCATTAAAGCCGGAGAAGATAAACCGATGGGGTTGAATCCCGACAAAATCAGAAAGGAAATTCATGAATATTTCGGCGGATCATTGAAGCTGAGACAAATTTCTGCCGCCGGCGACAACAGTTGTGAGTTGGAGCTCAATGCCTGTGGTAATGTTAATTTTGATATGGGCCGCTTTGGTATTGAGTTTGTTGCGTCACCACGCCATGCCGACGGTATTGTCATCACGGGTCCTATTTCTGAGAACATGGCACAACCCACTCAAATTTGTTATGATGCTGTTCCGGATCCCAAGATCATTATTCTGGCCGGTACGGATGCCATCAGCGGCGGGATACTGGCCGGAAGCAAAGCGCTGAACAGAACCTTTCTGGATAAATACCCTATTGATCTATACGTGCCTGGAAATCCCGTTCATCCGCTTACGTTCATTAACGGCGTGCTTGAGTTGATCAAAAGTAGAAGATGATAAAAACGCCTGGCCAAAGACGTTCCCATCCCGTCGAAATCTTCATTCAGCAAAGACATTTTTAAGGATACGTTAAGACAAATTAAAGCTTGCTTTAAGTAGTTCTTCATCGCGTTTTTATACCTTGGAGCGCGTTGGGAATGCCATGAGAAAGGTTTTGATTTTCATATTGCTCGGAATTCACCTGAATTTTTCTGCGTTCATTCCACAGTTCGATGAAGTGGATAGGATCGACCGGAACGGCAATAAAGTCGATGATATCAATAGCCTTTTTGAATTTATCTATGAAGTTGCGCTTGGCAATTCCGACGCCACCCCGGAAGATGAAGATAACGACCATGTCAGATATTTCCATATCGTAAGAATGGGAACATACTTCTGTCAAAACGTACAAGCCGTGAAGGATCTCGATGCCGGATTATATCGCGTGATCCGTTGCCCCATAACGAAAGAAGAAAAAATCCATCCTGTTTTCTTTGAGATCCCTTCTCCTCCGCCCAAAGCATAGGCTATCCACAATTTTTTAGGCAGTTCAGATTATCAATTGCCGAAACCTCATTCATTACAATCTGCTAAAAGGATCCATAGGGTCATTGTACCTATGGCTCATTTCTGCTTTTTGTTAACGCTCTCCGCTATGTCCGGGTGTCTGTCTTGATACGTTGGGCATTTGGTCTGGCGTGAAAAATGACGACTAGGTTTTGATAATTTTTTTCACGGCGTAGCCCTGGCGAATACATCAGGCGTGCCAAAATCTTGATTTTGAAATTTTTCGGAAACCATCATTTAACCATTAATTCCAGTACGATGAAACTCATATTGATATATTTCCAGGCTTGTCTCTTGATTATTTTTAGTTCGGCTTGTTCCCATCCGAGATCGTTCCATGGCAAGCGGGCCAATGTTATTTCGGACTCCATTATTAATCATCTGCAGACCGCTTCCGTCAGCTTAGAGGATGACAATAGCTTTATAAAACTAAACGGTAAAATACAGCCAAATGAAACAAAGCAGGTGAGGGTGTTTTCATTGGTCAGCGGGAAGGTCCACTCCGTGAATGTCGAATTAGGAGACATTGTGAAAAAAGGCCAGCTGTTGGCCGTCCTGAACAGTATCGAAGTGGCCGAGGTTTCTAATAATTTGACCCTGGCAGAATCAAATGTTACGATGGCCAGAAAGAATTTGGAAATGGCCAAGGACATGTATGAAGGCAGGCTGGCAAATGAACGGGAATATCTGAATGCGAAGATCTCCTATAACAATGCAGTGTCTGAATTGAATCGCGCCAGCCAGGTGGCCTCCATAACGGGTGGCGACCGGTCGAATTACCCGGTTAAAGCTCCGATCAATGGTTTTGTCATTGAAAAAAACATTACCAATAATTCTGAGGTGCGACAAGATAATAACTCCGATCTGTTCGTCATCGCGGATTTGTCCAATGTCTGGATCATAGCCAATGTTTATGAATCCGACTTGAACAAGGTGGACGTCGGCGACCCGGTGACGGTTAAGACCTTAGCCAATGCTGAAAAGAATTACCCCGGCACGATCGATAAAATATACAATGTGCTCGACCCCGAAACCCGCACCATGAAAGTCCGGATCAGCATGGATAATCCGGATAACGAATTAAAACCAGAGATGTTCGCGACCGTCAAGGTGAATATCCGGTCAACCGGCAAGTCCCTCGCCGTTCCTTCGCAGGCGCTGGTGATGGACAATAGCAAGTATTACGTGGTCGTGCGAAAAGCCGACAAGCTGGAAGCAAAGGAGATCAACCTGATCAAGAGGGTGGATAACAAAGCCTTTATTTCCGGGCTTTCCTTAGGCGACGAAGTGGTCGTCAATTCCCAGGTATTCCTGTATCAGGCATTAAGTACTAACTAGCAAACGCCATGTTTAAGATCATCAAAAATTGCATTGCCTTCTCGCTAAAGAACAGGCTCTTTATATTCCTGGCAACATTCCTGTTGATCATCTGGGGTGTCGTGGCTTTTAAAAATATTCCCATCGAAGCCTTTCCGGATGTTACCAATACGCAAATAACGATCATTACACAATGGCCCGGCAGAAGCGCAGAAGAAGTTGAAAAATTTGTATCCCTTCGGATCGAAGTGGCCCTGAACCCGGTACAGAAAAAAACCTCCGTACGTTCAACAACCGTCTTTGGTCTTTCCGTGGTAAAAGTCATTTTCGAAGACGGTGTCGACGATGCTTTTGCCCGTCAGCAGGTAAATAACATGTTGCGCGGGGTTGAGCTGCCCGACAATGCGGAGCCTGATATCCAACCGCCGATTGGCCCGACCGGTGAGATTTTCAGGTACACGTTGAGCAGTACGGCCAGGACCGTCAAAGAATTAAAGACCATTCAGGATTGGGTCGTTCAGCGTCAATTCCTGGGGGTACCGGGCGTCGGTGATGTCGTTAGTTTTGGAGGGGAAGTAAAGACCTATGAGATCAAAGTCAACCCGCAAGAATTGGCGTCTTATAATATTACGCCGCTAGATGTTTACAATGCCGCATCTAAAAGCAACATCAACGTCGGGGGAGATGTCATCGTGGATAATTCGCAAGCCTATGTGGTAAGAGGCATTGGCTTGTTGAATAATGTGGACGAGATCGAAAATATCATTGTCACCAATATCAATGGAACCCCCATCCTCGTAAAGGAAGTGGCGGAAGTGGATATTTCTAACCTACCCAGGCTGGGACAGGTGGGAAGGGATTTGCAAAATGACGTCGTCGAAGGGATCATCGTCATGCGCAAAGGAGAGAACCCAAGCGAGGTGATCAGGAGGGTGCAGGCCAAGATCGATTACCTCAATGAAAAAGTGCTACCTGCCGATGTAAAAATAGATACCTTCTACAATCGCAATAATCTCATTGACTTTGCTACCCATACCGTCCTGCACAATATGTTGGAGGGAATAATTTTTGTCACGGTCATTGTCTTTCTGTTTATGGCCGACTGGCGCACAACGGTCATCGTGGCCATGGTCATCCCGTTGTCTTTACTCTTTGCCTTTATTTGCCTTACCCTAAAGGGAATGAGTGCAAATCTTCTGTCGATGGGGGCAATTGACTTTGGCATCATCATCGATGGGGCCGTGGTCATGGTGGAAGGTCTCTTTGTGGTTTTTGATCAGCGCGCCCGTACGATGGGGATGGAGCGGTTCAATAAGCTTTCCAAATTGGGCATCGTCAAAAATACAGGAGGTGAACTGGGTAAAGCCATTTTCTTTTCCAAGTTGATCATCATAGCAGCCCTGTTGCCTATTTTTTCTTTTCAGAAAGTAGAGGGGAAGATGTTTTCACCCCTGGCCTGGACGCTTGGCTTTGCGCTGTTGGGCGCTTTGATTCTGACACTGACACTCGTTCCCTTACTCAGTAGCTTGCTGCTACGGCAAAATGTCAGGGAAAAACATAACCCGTTTGTGGAGTTTATCACCAACAGGGTCATGACCATGTTCTCCTGGACCTATCACCATAAAAGGGTGTCGCTTTTAATAGTGTCGGCCCTGGTAGCCATCGGATTGTTTTCGTTTAAATTCCTGGGAACTGAATTTCTGCCGGAGTTGGACGAAGGAGCCATTTACATCCGGGCTACTTGCCCGCTAAGTGTTTCGCTCGAAGAATCGCGCGCCCTGGCAAATAAAATGAGGAAGGTCATCCGGGCGTTTCCGGAAGTTAAACAAGTGATGTCCCAGACCGGCCGCCCGAACGATGGAACGGATGCCACAGGGTTCTACAATATTGAATTTCATGTGGACATCTATCCAAAAGATCAATGGACCAGTGGTATCACAAAAGAAGAACTCATCGAGCAGATGCAGGAAAAGCTGGATGTATTCCCGGGTATTAATTTGAATTTTTCCCAGCCGATCATGGACAATGTGGAAGAGGCCGTCTCGGGCGTAAAGGGGTCGCTCGTGGTAAAGATCTACGGAGAGAAACTGCCCGTAACGGAGAAAAAGGCAAATGAGATCTATGACGTGATGAAGAACATCGCCGGTGTTGAAGACCTGGGTGTCATCAGGAACCTTGGCCAGCCTGAACTGCGCATCGATTTAGACGCTGCAAAAATGGCGTTGTATGGCGTCACCACGGCCGATGCGAACGCTATTATTGAAATGGCCATCGGCGGCAAGGCCATCTCTCAGATCTACGAAGGCGAAAAGAAATTCCAATTGCGTTTGCGCTATGAAGAGGCGTATCGAAACAATGTGGAAGCGATCGGTAATTTGATGGTGCCTACTTTACGAGGCGCCCAGGTCCCTATAAAAAATATTGCGTCGATCGAAAAGCTGACGGGGCCAAGCCTGATCTTCAGGGATGACAATCGCAGGTATAGTGCGGTGAAGTTTTCCGTGAGAGGTCGCGACATGGGCAGCACGATCGCCGAAGCCCAGCGAAAGGTGAGTGAATCGGTTCAGCTGCATAAAGGATACGAAGTCCAATGGGCAGGTGACTTTGAAAATCAACAGCGCGCCACACATCGGTTGCAGCAAGTTGTGCCAGTGAGTTTGCTGCTGATTTTTTTGATCCTCTTCGTGATGTTTGGCGACATAAAAGATGCGGGCATCGTGTTGCTGAACGTTCCTTTTGCTATGATTGGAGGCATCGCCGCGTTGCTGATCACGGGTACGAATTTTAGCATCTCCGCCGGCATTGGGTTTATCGCGTTGTTTGGGATTTGTATTCAAAACGGGGTGATCCTCATCTCCGTTTTCAAAAACAATTTGCACAAGATCCAAAGGGGCGAGTTCACCCATCACTCCCTGGAAAATGCCATTACCGATGGCGTAAGAACGAGAGTGAGACCGGTCATCATGACCGCCCTGATGGCTGCCATCGGTTTAATGCCGGCTGCCCTTTCAACAGGGATCGGATCGGAAACCTCCAAGCCGTTGGCCATCGTTGTCATTGGAGGATTAGTGACGGCCACGATATTAACACTGCTGGTCTTTCCGTTGTTCTTCTACGTGTCGTATCGGAAATTGGGACAAGATCTGGAGTGATGCATATCCTTGATAGAAGGGAGAGGGCAGGGAGGGCCTTCTCCTTTTTATGAAGGATATGAATAGTCGGTGGAAACGACGCTCGTATGGGGACTATTCGTTTCGTAAATTCATTAAATTTGACCGATGGAAGATTTGTTTTGGGTGCATCAAGAACATCGCTGTGGGATGGCGAACAAAGACCATCGGATCGGATGACCATGAAAGCACAATTCATTCTTCCGCCCTTCGCCATTTCCCGGTGCGTAAAAAACATACTGGTGGTTGAAGATGCCCATAGGTCAAGCGACTTCATTCTGCCGCTCTTTGCCAACGGCGCGCCGACACTTGTTTTTCAAAGCGTCAAGGCGTCAAGAAACGGTAAACCGGTGGGACATCTCACCCTCTACGGGCAACTCATTGCACCCAGCGACCTGGTGATCAAAGGAGACTTTACTTTAATAGCGTATTTCTTTTATCCCTACGCCCTGCGCTCCCTGTTCGATGTGAGTGGCGCCGAACTGACGGACGAACATGCGGACCTCCATTTTTTAAAAGCGGCCACCGACTTTAGCCTGCAGGAAAAACTTTTGAATGCACCGGCGTTAAAAGACCGGTTGGAAGAAATGACGACGTTCATCCAAAAGCTGATGGAACGCAAAGCCGCCGACGATAAAAAGATCGTATTTGCCACCACCGAGATCCTGAAAAACAACGGCCTGCGACAACTCACCGACATCCGGCAGGAACTGAATGTTTCGGAAAGAACCTTTCAACGACTGTTCGAGCTAAACGTTGGCATCTCCCCAAAAATGTACCGTCGCATCTGCCAGTTCGATGCTGCCTTTCAAGCACTCCACCTGGATCCCAAGGCCAAGCTGAGCGACATCGCGTATCAAAACGGTTTTGCAGACCAAAGCCATTTTATCCGCGTTTTCAAGGAGTTCACAGGCTTCACCCCAAGTCAATACCTGGACCGGCTTTCTCAGTATATTCCATAGACTTTTAAAAAAGTTTCTTGCCGTGACGGGTCTGTTCTATTTCCGCGGACGGGGCTGCCCTAACGTTGTGTAAAAATTTAACCGATCACAAATGAGACAACTCATCGTCACCGAATGGATGTCATTGGATGGCATCTTCGATTCAACCCTCATGAACCAATGGTTCGAACCCTATCATAGCGACAGCCGCGCCGCATCCATACGCGACACCATCGACAACTGCGATGTCATGCTCTATGGACGACATACCTACGAGATGATGTATCCCTATTGGTCGTCGCTGAAAAATAACGAAATGGGGGTAGCCGCAAAGTTGAACGCCGTAAAGAAATACGTGGTCACCACCACGCTGAAAGAGGGGTGCTGGCAGTCGTCCACCGTCATCCGGCAAAACGCAATGAAAGAGGTTGCTGCCATAAAAGCGCAGGAGGGAGGACCGATCCTGGTCCAGGGTAGTGCAACGCTCGTGAGATCGCTGTTGGAGGCTAAGCTTGTGGATGAATTGAAATTAATGATCCAGCCCCACATCATGGGATTTGGAAGGAGGCTGTGGGAAGAAAACTTGAACGTTGGCCTGGAGCGTCTCGAGGTTCAAAACCTGGACAAAGGCGTGACGGTTGTGAGATTTAAGCCGATACCCTAAGGCGGCTGTGAAAATCTGCCATGGTTATTTGATTGACCAAATTGTTGACGTTGCCTGGAGAAGCAGATCACCATTGATGACCTTCGAAGCTGCCATGACGTTGGGCACATTTGCCGCTATGCGAGCGTTGCCATAGACATCATGGAGAAACACCAGCGAACCAATGATGGCGGTCACTACACCGACTATGGCGAGGAGGGAACGGACCCGTGATCTGTTTCCGGTTTCGAGGGTGTTATCAAGTGTTTTCATTTTGCCTTGTGATTATGATGTAAATAACGGGCGACAAAACGGCTTTGGCTATGGCAAAAAGGCCATTTCAGGACCCCGGTAGGTGAATGCCGGAAAACGGGCGGTGAATATTCGCGGAGGGAGGGGCAGGGGAGGGTTACGCCTGAACCTGATGTGATCGCCACCGCCGGTGCTTCAAATGGAAATACATCATCGATCCGGCGATCAACAAACTACCCGCAGCCGAAACGGCATAGCCCGCCAGGAGAAAGAAATCCAGCCAGCTCACGTCCGCAAAGCCAAATTCCTTGAACAGCACCACGCCCAGGCTCCCCAGGTACCCAAAAGAATCGGCGATATACATGATGAATCCCACGGTGCCCACATACTGGAAGGCGGCCAGCAGACGGTCAAAGAAGATGCTGTTGAATGGAATGTAGCCCAGGTACAATCCCAAGCCGATGAGGATCATCCAAATGGTGGGAGAGATCAGGTGTTGCTGAAACAGGAACGTGCTCACGCCCACCAACACCATGCCCACAAACACGATCAGGTGATTCACCATCAAAGCAGTTTTGTTGTTCTTGATCAGCATGGTGCTGCCGATAATGATGAGCACGGCAATGGACACGGGTGTTTCGGTGGTGGCAAAAATCTCTGGCGAATTGCCATAGCCCAGCGACTTCCAGACCTCGGCCGAAAAATTGTCGCGCAGGTCGCGGAAGGTGGTAAGCAGCATGTAGCTGAGGGTGAACAAAACAATACCCGGTAAAAAGGTGGCGACAAAGTTCTTGCGCTCTGTCGCATTCATCGGCTGTCGTTTTGTGCGCAACTGCTCATCCAAAGCCGACGGCGGCGGCAGTTTGTCGAGCAAATACAGGAACACCAGCAAGGGCACCACGAATACGCCACACGCCGCAAACGGCATCCACATTTCGGGAACACCCCAATCGCGCATGATAAAGCCACCGATAGACTTGGCAAACCCGGCGGAGAAAATAAAGCTCACCGACAGTCCGGCACCCAGCACCTCCGTGAATCGCCGTCCTTCCAAATACCCGAACACCATGCCCCAGACGAAACCAAGGGGAAATCCATTGGTAAAGAGAAACACCATATTATAAGGCGGAGGCACCAACGCGAACAGCAACCACGACAAACCGGCCAGCCCCACCATCAGCAGGATGCCCATGGCCCGCGAGGCGGCTTTCAACTCCGAAATGATTTTGATGCCGACGAACTTGGCACAGCCATAGCCCACCACCTGGAAGATGACGAGCCAACTTTTAAAACTCAACGCCCCGACGCGCATGCCCTCGAACGTGGCCACGGAGAAGGCTTTCCGGAAAGCATAAATACAGGTGTAGAGACAAAACGCCATGAGGGTGGCATACAGGGCAAACCAAAAACTGTGGGTCTGCTTTAACCAGCGGGTGATGGGCGACTCAGTAGATAATACCATGCGCGTTGAATGAAAAGGGTTTCCAGCGGCCTTCGTGTAAGCAGCTGATCGTTTTAAATCCGATACGGTGCAACAGCGCTGCCGTTTCCGGGAAATGGTTGGTCAGATCCTCCGGGCGATGCGCGTCGCTATTGATGGTGAGGGGAATATTTTTCTCCAGCAACAACTGCAGTATCCAGGGACTGGGATAAGGATCGTCCAATTTTTTATGATACAGTCCCCGGGTGTTCACCTCCACGATGGCGCCGCTTTTTTTGATGAGGTCCAGCGTTTGCCGGAGCTGATCCACATACCATGGGTCCTGCTCGTTGAAGAATTGACCGTCTATATTTTGGATCTTGATCTTATCCAGGTGCCCGATCACGGTGGGGCAGGCCTCGTTGATCATTTGCCGGGTCAACTCGTAATAGCGCACCAGCGTGTCGCGAATGTTGCTGTGAAAGATCTTTTCATACCCTTCCAGGAAATGCGCATGCGGACCGTCGATCTCCCAATGGGTTCCATCGGGCAATGACTCTACAAAATGGATGGAACCGATGGTGAAGTCGAGGAGGGGGCCGAAATCGGATGGGGCCACCATGCCGGGAATGAAGTCTACTTCCAGGCCGGCGTAAATCTCAAGGTCTGGGGTGGTCGATTTGAGGCTTTGGATCTCGTCCCGGTAGGCGGTGAGGTTCTCCGTCTTCATACACCATTTTGAGGGAAAGGGCAGGGGTGCGTGCGAGGAAAAGCCGAGGCTGACCATGCGTTGCTCCTGGGCCCGCGCTACGTGGTCGGCTAGCGTGCCTTTGCCGTCGCAAAAATGACTATGGGTGTGAACGTTCGACCACATCAGGGGGCGTGCAGGTTTGAGGTTTATGATCCGATTTAAGGTATTTCAATGGGGTTTCAAAATAGGGATGGAGAACCGGCCACAGGGGTTGGCGTCTTTTGCCGGCAAACGCCGGTCACCCTCAAGTCAATCCTAACAGTAGTCAGTCGCACAGAAGGCCTGAGTTTTTAATTAACAAATTCATCCCATGTGGGTGACAGAGAATTCACATGCGTGTTTCACCTTTGCTGCCGTCCTTCACCATTCAAGCAGAATATTTCTTCATAAGTTTAGGTTAATGAAAGAACTTCTTCGAAGGACGAGCCCTCCAGTCGGGAGGGCTTTTTTTATGCCTGCCGGGTTATCGTTTCATATTCCGAGACAGTGCGAAACCCCTGGTATAGTTTGTAAAGTACGAAGAGGTGGAAGCCACCGATTAAGCGGATCAAAATAGAACGCTATTAGGCTGATGGACTCGCGGAAGGATATAAATCATTGACACTGTTCAAACATTTGCAGCATTCCTAAAAAGATAACCCCGACCTGGCACAGACCGTGAACTATGTAGATAAATCAAAGAGGGGATAGGCTTACTCTTTAAGCCTAAAGCCCAAGGAGCTGAGGCGCTTCAATGATAGTTGCTGACTGTGTGAAAACATCTATTACCTTTAGCAAAAATGAGGGAGTTTTTTACTCGTGCGATAATGGCGCAAATGCCGAAGAAGTATGATAGTGATCAACCTCTTTTAAAGATACTCGAAGACGCCGTAAAAAAAATATCCAGACAAGTTTCTCAAAACGCTATTACAGGATCTAGGGAAAACAAAGGTGTTGAAAATGGAAAATGACGAGACTACGGAGGATAAATGGGGGTGGGTACCCTTATCAATTTGTTTCGTCGCCGTGGTTGGTTATCAACTCTATCTTATCCGCTCGGCAAATCAAAACGAGACCTTGGTTAAAAGTGATTACTTAATAACTTACGGAAAGATACTTGAATATTTGGATTTGAATGGTGGTGTTAACGGAAGTGATTCCAGGCAGATCAGGTATAGTTATAGCGTGGGAAATGTGCGCTATGACCGGGAGATTGTGACGGAATTGATTTTTCCCGAGTGTGAAGAGCCATTATCAGAGGCTTGCCAAGCAAAAACATTTTGGGTGATATATTCTAAAATCGACCCTAGTAAAAGCCTAATAAACTTCGAAGTTGATATAAAGGGAGACACGGCATTATCGGGATTTCACGAAAAGGTTGACGATTTTTACTAGATTCGGAACAGCGTAGACACTGATGTTGGCAAAATTTTCAATTTCTCTTTTCTACTCTCCGGTCTCAGTTTGCTCATTTTCATAATGAACTCAGCCAGTTTAAATTCGTCAACTCCAAGTTGTCCAACTGAAATATCTATTTGATGTGCATCAATCTCAGGGAAGATCATAAAGGGTCTATCAACTTGTGCCTTCTTAATTGACGATAAGTACTTGTTGTCCACAATCAAACAAACATATCCCCCGATTAACACGTCCATAGCATATGCGCGTTGAATAACGTCCCAATTAATGAAGTCTTTACAGGTTCTGCGATCAAATATTCCGATTTCGTTTATCACGATTTGTGGTCGCCTGTCGAATAGATGAAATATTGCAACTGGATACCCAAGTCCACAAACACCGATAACCGGATACCAAGCCCTTGTTGGAACATCGAGCGTCACCAACAAGAACAGTGCACAAACTACAACTACTGAGGAAATAAGAATTAGTTTAAACGCCCTCTTCGGAGACTTATACAATATAATTTCCATTACTCCCGCTAATTTCGTGGGTTCAAGATTCAAAATACCAAAGTGTCAGAGTATTTCTTAATAAATCAGTTGGAACAGTGAATGCCAATGACTACACCTATTATCACGATGCCGCCAACGGCTAATAGAGCGATGTTGAATACTTTTTTCATGCGAAGCGGGATTTAAAGAACGGGTTTTAAAAAAGGGATCTTCATCCCGGCTGGATTACTAACTCGTGGATCAAGGAATCTTACCCACGCACACCTTCTGTGTGCTAGGTGTAACTAAAACAGCTTCCTTCGTTGGGCTAAGTAAAACGCGAATTAAGACAACGGTATATTATTATATGCTTTGTGTCTAATGGGTTCAAAACTATTAAATAGGTCAATCATTTTATACCCCAAGCCGGGAGGGCTTTTTTATTGCTCAAAACTTTCTGTTAAGGGCCCCTGAGAAATCCTCACTCCAACGGCATCGTTATACGCTAAAGGACGGTGCCTGCTACTTTGCTACACCCATTCATTTTTCTCTGGACTTAATGGGAAGGAGTTTATGATTCATAACATAGTATTCTATTACCTTACTTAAATCGCGCACTTTTTTAACCAGGAGTTGTTCGCGTTCCTGCTTTGCGTCGAGGTCCGACAGGATAGAGGTTTCCATCAACTCCACATGCAACAGATCGCAAATGAAGTTCATTTTGCTTCGCACAGATGCCATCTGCTCGGTAAGTTCCGCTCGTTCCAAATCGGTCAACATAGCCCTGTTGTTTCTATGAAGGTAGAAAAAGAATAAAGCAAATTCTCCCCCATCATCAGGGGTTTTCTATGCTGGGGCGATAAAAAAACAAGCAAGTGTTTAAACTTGCTTGTTGGCTTGAGTTCATGCCTTGAGAAAAGACTTGCCGGAAAACGGCGACTACTATTCTGCGAACGTGATTGCATCTCAAGTTCTTTGATGCCATCACGTTTTACAGTGATGATTTCCGGGTCCGGTATTCAACCCCAGAAGGCACAGCTCATTTGATTTGTTTCTTCAATGCTGAAACTTCAGCTTTCAGGGAATTGACTTCGTTTTGCTGCTCCAGCATGTACAGCGTGAGCTCTTCAATTTTTTTCAACAACAGCATATTCATTTCCCCAACGTTGATACCATCTTTTTCAAGCTCCTTAGCCGCGGGCACTTCGGGAAGGTGTTTGTTTTGGCTGATGAAGTCCCTGAGTTCGCTTAACGAGGGCATCTTATAGTCGCTTTCAAAAACATAATCCGGCCCTGGAACACTCAGGTCAACTTTCACTTCCTGCGCATGGACAGTGCCTTTTACGGCAAGTTTCGCGTCCGGAGCGGTTGAGCCAATGCCGACATTTCCGGAGTACATATTGATGCTCATCTTAGGATTGAATGTTCCCGATGGATCATCACCAGTATTATAGCCAAAATGCAGGTAGCGCTGTACACCGCCGTCATCCGCACCAATAATGGCAAAATCGTTGGCATAGCCTGTAGGGGCTGTTTGCATACCAAAATACCCCTTATTCACTTGATCAGCATTCGCACGAAGAAAAAATGAAGGCTTTTTGGCGCCCGAACCAAGGTCACCGATCTTGATCCGGTGACCACCTGAAATACTGGAATAGACACTAAGCGTTGCGTCCGGATCTACTACACCGAGACCAACGTTACCATTCGTATCGATAATGAGCCGGTCCTGCATGGTACTGCTGGGGTCCAACAAGCTAAAGAACATTTTAGGTTGGGTTGACCAATAGGTCTCCTTTAAGGTTATTCTTCCCAGAATACCGTTATTGGTGACGTTGTTGCCAATCCCGAGGTCAAGCCTCACACCCGCTGTGCCATTGGGGCTTCCCGGGTTAGTTTGTAGAATAGTTAGGGCGGTCTGTACTTGAGTGTTATCCCCTGCTACGCGTACTTCAAGCGGGGATACGGGTGATGTTGTGCCAATACCCACACGGCCCGTCGCCGGATTGGTTGTTGCAGTAACCGTTCCATTGGGAACAGACAATTGAGCCGTAGCCCAAAAAAAACTAATGGACAATAGAGACGTGAGGAGTACTCGCATAACATTTCGGTTTATGGTTGCTAATAAAGAAATAGATGAATGTATGTATGACGTAAATAATAAATAGCCGACAATATTTTATTGGCTGGCGCTCTGGAGGAAGCATAGCCCAACGGTGGCAAAGATAGCACCTGGATGAATGTGAAAAAGCAGAAGCCTGCTATTTGGTGATGTAATTTGATCTGCTGCGGGTTCCCTATCGGCCAGCGGCAGAAAGTTTGCGCAGCGAGTCAATTATGGCTTCCGTTACCTCGGTTAACCTTACGCGATATAAAAACGACGGATAGGTTGAATGCCTCAGTTCTGGCTGGCCTAAAATATCCTCAAACCACGGCAAACCCCGCTACTTCGTGGCCTTTCCCTGTGTTCCGATCCGGTGCAAAGCCCCAGGATTTCGGCGGCCGCAACCCTCCATTCCAGCCCTATTTTCACGCGAAGGAAGTGCCCGAAATCCGATCCATTAATATTTCATAACCCATTCAGCGGTAGCTTTCTACAAAGTAATATACCCTACTTGAAGTCATTCTTTTAGCGTTCTGTTTTGGGAGTTTTGATGATCCAACCTGCCAAGTGTTAGTCACGAAAACAGTTGGATCTGAATAACAAAAAACAAACCTATTAAGTATGAGGAAAATTTTACTAGTCTGTAGTATGTGCCTCGCCATTGCCTGGAGTGTGGTGGCGCAGGACCGAACGGTTACCGGCAAGGTGACCGAGCAAGATGGCTCACCCTTGCCGGGTGTGAACGTTATTGTGCAAGGCACGTCCGTCGGAACCGTCACGGATGTGGATGGCAAATATTCCGTCAGCGTTCCATCGGGATTCGGTGTATTGGTCTTTTCTTTTATTGGACTGACCACACAGGAGATAGATGTTGCCAGCCGGACCTCGGTCGACATTTCGATGTCCACCGACGTGAAGCAATTGGGTGAAGTGGTCGTCACGGCCGCCGGTATCGAAAGAGAAGCCAAGTCGCTGGGCTATGCCGTCAACTCGGTGAGTGGCGACAAGGTGTCGCAAAAATCAGAACCCGATTTGCTCCGCAGTATGCAGGGCAAAGTGGCCGGGGTGAACATTCTAAGTTCCAGTGGAGCGCCGGGCAGTGCCACCCGCATCACCATTCGCGGTAACAAATCCATGTTCGGAAACAACCAGCCGCTGTTCGTGGTCGATGGCATTCCCTACGACAACGGCTATAACGTCACCTCCAACGAAGTGACCGATGGAGCATCCTACTCCAGCCGCATTGCCGACATCGACCCCAACAACATCGAGTCGATGAGCATCCTGCCCGGTGGTGCCGCGGCAGCCTTGTACGGCGTTCGTGCCGCCAACGGCGTGGTGGTCATCACCACAAAATCGGGTAGCAGCCGCGCCTCCCGCAAAGGACTGGAGATTGCTTACTCCTCCGGTTTCGCGATCGAGCAAGTGGCCAACCTCCCCGAATATCAAAACAAATACGGCACCGGCTCGAAGGGCGACTATGCCGAAGCCAACGGCAGCTGGGGTCCTGCATTCGACCGGCCTGGACCCGGTGTGAACTATGGTCTGGATGGCAGTACGACACCCAACGGAAGCGACTATGATTCCATTCCGTACTGGTCTTCCTATGCCGCTGTTTTTCCGAACGGCCCCAAGATGGTGCCCTACCGGGCCTATCCCAACAACGTAAAAGATTTCTTTAAGAATGGAAAGGTGTTCGAAAACTCCATTACCATCAGCGGTGGTAACGAGAAGTCCGTGCTCACCCTCGTGGCATCGAACCTGAAGCAGGATGGCTACATCCCGCATTCATCCTTCAACAAGACCAACATCAGTTTGGGTGGACAAACGCAATTGGTGAACGGTCTTCACGTCGGTGGAAACCTCTCCTACACAAATTCCGCACAGCGTGGACCGCTCAGCGGCTATGGATCCGCCAACCAGGTGAGTGCCTCGGCGTTTTCGCGGATTCTCTTTCCGGGCCGCAGCTGGGACATCACCGGTCAACCGAAGTATGACCCCGTCACACAAGGCAACGTGTTCTTCCTGGGCTCGGCGGCTGACAACCCGTACTGGTCGGCACAGAACAACGGCATCCACAGCAACGTCGACCGGATCGCGGCCAGCGTAAACGCAGGCTACGATATCACGGACTGGCTGAACGTCACCTACAAGATCGGTATCAACACCTACAACGACCGCCGAAAAGAAGTGACCCGTAAAGGCTCCGTGGGTGCGGCAGGACTCGGACAAATCATCCTGGACAATATTTACTACCAGGAGATCGAATCGAACTTGCTGGTCACCATCAACAAGAACATCTCGGACGACCTGAGTCTCAAGGCGATCATCGGACAAAACATAAACCAACGCACCGGCGAAAGCCAGGCGGTAAAGGGTGTGAACTCCATCGCGTTTGATATCGACGACATCGACAACTACAACTCGGTGACCCCGTTTGGAGGCACGTACTATCGCCGAAGACTGGCGGGCTTGATGGGTGATGTTTCTTTGGGATGGAAGGATTATTTGTTCCTGAACCTGACCGGCCGCAACGACTGGTCGTCCACTTTGCCCAAAAACAAAAACAGTTTCTTCTATCCCTCCGTGAGCACCTCGTTTATTTTTACAGAGGCGCTGGCGATGGACAAGAGCATTCTTTCCATGGGTAAGATCCGTGCAGCCTGGTCGAAGGTGGGTAATGACGCGTTGCCCTATTCCCTGAAAGCAACCTACAACCTCAACCAAGGCAACAGCAGTAACCTCGTAGGTGCCCTGCCTGGAAACGACCTTCCGTTCCGGGGACATCCGGGTGCTACCACAGGTACGACCGTGTATGACCCCAACCTCACGCCGGAATTCAGTACGACCATCGAATTGGGAACGGACCTGTCGTTTTTCGGGGACCGCATCAATGTGAAAGCGACGGTGTATAAAATCAACACCACCGACCAGATCGCACCCATCGCGCTGCCTGACGAAACAGGCTTTAACCAGATCATCACCAACTTCGGCGAATTGTCGAACAAGGGGATTGAACTCGGACTGGATGCCACGCCCGTTAAACTTGCCAACGGCTTTACGTGGAATATCTATGGCACCTACACCCACAACGAGAATATTGTTGAAAAGCTTTCGCCAGGTGTGAGCGAGATCGTACTGCGCAACGTGTTTGGTGGCAGTGTGACTCCCATGCTGGCCGTGGGCAAGCAATACGGCATGTTGAAAGGAACCTATGATGTGACCGACGATCAAGGTAGGTTCCTGATCGACCCCGCCACGGGCGCGACCATCATCTCCAAGGACTTCCACTACATTGGAAACCCCAACCCGAAATTCCTGGCCAGCTTGGGCAACGCCTTCAGCTTTAAAGGATTCACGTTGTCGTGCTTGTTCAACCTTCGCTATGGCGGCGATCTGTTCTCGGCTACCAACCAATTCTATGTCGGAAGAGGCGTGACACGCTACACCGAGGAACGCGATGGAACGTTCATCATCCCCGGCGTTTACGGCGACACCAACACCAACAAGCCGATCCTGGTCGACAACAAGGAAGTGCCCAACACCACGCAAGTCATCAAGAACGACCTCTACTTCCAGACGGCCGGCGGTGGCTTTGGTATCAATGCCTCTGACAAACAAAGCATCTTCGATGCCACCGTGCTTCGCCTCAGCGAAGTAACGTTCGGCTACAGCGTGCCCAAAGTGTTCTTGAAAAAGACACCGTTTGGATCTTTGAGTCTCACGTTCACCGGCCGCAACCTCTGGTACAAAGCCCCCAACTTCCCGAAGTATTCCAACTACGATCCGGAAACTACCTCTTTCGGTGGTCAGAACTACACCGGTATAGAATACAACACGGCACCTTCGGTGAAGCGTTATGGCGTGAACCTGCGTGTTACCTTCTAATTTAACCTCGAACGAATCATGAACATGAAGACATGCACAAAATACATCGCCCTTTCCCTCTGCGCCTGGATGGCGTCGGGATGTAGCGATTTTCTCGATATCAACACCGACCCCAACAACCCCAGCAAGGTGAAACTTTCGCAATTGCTCACGCAATCGGAAGTGACCATGGTGAACTCGTTGGGCATCGGTTCTAACGGTCTTTCTACCAGCACTTCCATATTGGTTCACCAAACCGTGCAACGCGGCAGCGTGGATTCGTATGTAGTGTCGGGAGAAGACTTCCAGATCACCACCGCGTGGCAGAATTTATATTCCGGAGCATTGGAAGACTACCTGGCCATCATTGAACAAGGCACAGCAAGCGGCGACGCACACTACGTCGGCGTGGCCCAGATCCTGACGGCCTACGCCTATAGTGTCATGGTCGACGTGTGGGGTGATATTCCGTATTCGGAAGCGCTCGTGGGCAACGAGGTGCACTATCCGAAATACGACGACGATGCCTCGATCTATCCAAAATTATTGGAAATGATCGACAACGGCATCGCCAACCTGGCGGCAGAATCCGGTCTCTCTCCGGGAGGCGACGATGTGCTCTACAACGGCGACCTCGCCAAATGGAGAAGATTTGCCAAGAGCCTGAAACTGAAATTGTACAACCAGACCCGTCTAGTGGATGACGTCACCGCCGAGGTGAATGCGCTACTGACCGAAGGCGACCTGATGAAGGCCGGCGACGATTTCGAATTGGCTTACGGCACATCGGTTTCCCCCGACGACCGCAACCCTGCTTTCGTGTTGGAATATACGCTGGGTAATCGCCCATCCTATATCAGCCCCTACTTCTACGAGATCATGATGAACAAAAGCACGCTGAACGATGTGCTGAGCGGCATCACCGATCCCCGTACGCCCTACTATTGGTTCAAACAGCTCACCGACCCGAACGATGCTCAGAATCCCACGGAATACACCGACACCAACGGATTCCTGTCGATCTACTTTGCTTCACAAGGTGTGAACCAGGGATGGCAGCAAGACCGCTCGCAAACCGTGCTCGGGCTATATCCCATCGGCGGTCGCTACGACGACGATGAGGGAGGTATCGTAAATACTTCAGGTGCTATAACCGGTCCGGGTAATGTAGCCCAACGGTTGTATCCCTACTTCAACGCGCTGTATACCCAAGCCGAGTTGGTCCTCACCGAAACCGGGGTGACCGGCGATGCCAGGGCCTTATTCAAATCGGGCATGCAGGCGTCCTTTACCAAGGTCAATGCCATCGCACAAGCCGCCAACGCCCCGCTCATCGCGACGGCCGATATCACCGACTATGTGAACGATGTGCTGGTCAAATATGATGCTGCCGATGATGCGGGCAAACTGGAACTGATCCTCACCGAAAAATGGATCGCCAGCTTTGGCTTTGCCATTGACACGTATACCGACTATCGCCGCACGGGCTTCCCCATCATGTTCGATCCCAACACGGACAACATTCCCTTCACGGTGACCAGCCGGGGCTACCCGGTCGCGCTCGCCTACAATGCGAATGCCTTGAACCTGAATCAAAATGCACCGGCACAAAAAACGGTGACCACCGACAGAGTGTTCTGGGACCCTAACTGATGATATACTTTAAAAAATCTTAGAGTTATGAAATATAAAATAAACTATATAGCGCTGGCGGTTCTCGGAATGCTGCTCACGTTCTCGTGCGAGGACAAAGACAAGCAATTGTTCGACGACTTCCAGCAAGGGTCGATCCCGCTCTTTGCCCAGGAAGACGACGATTCAGGGCTAGTGAATTATCTCGATCCGACCGAGACCATACTGTCGTTCAATGTAACACCCGAAGGATTGTCGCCGGTGAGCAGCGTCGATGTATTGGTGACCTACAACAATTCTGAAACAGGCGCCAGCGAAACGATCACCTATACCAATGTGACGACTTTCCCGGCCACCGTGAAGATCACCCTCGACCAATTGCTGACAGCCTTTGGATCCGACATCGTGACCCAGGACACGTTGAGTCTGGGCGATAATTTCGTGATCGGCGGCGCCATGAAAATGGCCGACGGCCGCTACCTCAACGGCGGCTATAGCCCCAGTGTGTTCAGCAAACGACCCGTCACCCTTACCTATACGGTGAGCTGCCCTTCCAGTATTCCCGAGGGCAAATGGGAAGTCCATGTGGTGTCCACCGATGCCACCTATACCGTGAACCTCACAAAAGTGGGTGGAGGCACGTATAACATCGACAACTTCAACTTCGACTATGACCTGGATTTCTATGGCGGTTTCAACGACCTGGCCGGTGCAGCAACCTTCATCGACATCTGCAACGACCTGACGTTGAACGGCGTCGAACCTAACTATGGTATTTCGTGGCGCGGCAGCGGTGTATACGACCCCGCAGCACAAACCCTCACCTTTGGCGAGATCACCGACGTGGAATACGGGCAGGGACCCTATACAAACGGTGGCGGCAACTGGGTGTTGACGTATAAGCCGTAGGATAAAGAGAAGCATTTTGAAAGAAGGAGAGGCCGCCCATAAAGCGGCCTCTCTCCGTTTATAAAATACCACTTTTAGTTTTTGATACTCTTTTTCTTTTTTAGCTTCAAACTCATTAACCTGAATCTATGCGACCCACCTTGCCCTCCCTGCTTTTGTTGGTGCTTGTTCCCTTCCTTTCACCCGGCCAAAAAAAGAAGGCCGACGCCGAACCCGCACCCGTCACCTCGCCCATAGCCGACAAAGTGAAGAACTTCAAAAAGCTTCCCGGCTATTTCGAATATTACTATGACGAAAAACAAGACAAGATCTGGCTGGTCATCGACAAGTTCGACACGGAGTTCCTCTATGTCTATTCCCTGTCTGCCGGCGTCGGCTCCAACGACATCGGTCTCGACCGCGGACAACTGGGCTCGGAACAGATCGTGAAGTTCGATCGGAGAGGCCCCAAAGTGTTGCTGGTGCAACCGAACTATAACTACCGCGCCATCTCCAACGACAAATATGAACGCAAGGCCGTGGAGGACGCCTTCGCGCAGTCGGTGCTCTATGGATTCAAAGTAGAAGCGGAGGAAAGCGGCAAGGTGCTGGTAGATGCCACGGGCTTCTTCCTGCAAGACATCCACGATGTGAAAGGAACGTTGAAAGCCACCAAGCAAGGCAGCTACCGGCTCGACGAATCAAGATCGGCCATCTATACACCCCGCACAAAAAACTTCCCAAAGAATTCAGAGTTTGAAGCCACGCTCACGTTTGTCGGCGAACCCGAAGGTGCCTATATCCGCAGCGTGGTGCCATCGCCGTCAAGCGTCACCGTGCGCGAGCACCACTCCTTTGTGGAGTTGCCCGATCAGAATTATACGCCGCGCAAATTCGACCCGCGCGCAGGCTACTTCGATATATCCTACTATGACTATGCCACGCCCATCAGCGAGCCGATCGAAAAACGTTTCATCACCCGTCACCGCCTGAAAAAGAAAGATCCCACGGCAGCTTCCAGCGAGGCCGTGGAGCCCATCATCTATTACCTGGACCGTGGCACACCCGAGCCCATCCGCTCTGCGTTGCTCGATGGAGCCCGCTGGTGGAACCAGGCCTTTGAAGCCGCGGGATATACCAATGCCTTCCAGGTAGAGCTGATGCCCGAAGATGCCGACCCCATGGACGTGCGCTATAACGTGATCAACTGGGTGCACCGCTCCACGCGCGGCTGGTCCTATGGAGCGTCAGTGATCGACCCCCGCACGGGTGAGATCATTAAAGGACACGTCACCTTGGGTTCACTGCGCGTGCGGCAGGACTTCCTCATTGCCGAAGGCCTGTTGGCTCCTTATGAAGATGGCAAGCCTGTGTCGAAAGAAATGGAAACCATGGCGTTGGCGCGCCTTCGACAACTTGCTGCACACGAAGTGGGACACACCCTGGGACTGGCCCATGCCTATTCGTCCAGCAGTGAAAACCTGGCGTCAGTCATGGACTATCCTCATCCCTATGCGGCCCTGGTCAATGGCAAAGTTGATCTGAGCCATCCCTACGACGACAAGATCGGCGCATGGGACAAAGTATCCATCACCTATGGCTACCAGGATTTTCCTTCGGGCACGGCCGTTGAACCCGCCCTGAACAACATCTTGCAACAAGCTTTGAAAGCCGGCCTCACGTTTCTCTCCGACCAGGATGCCCGCCCGCTGGGAGGATCGCATCCTTACGCCCACTTGTGGGACAATGGCAAAGACCCCGCCGATGAGTTGAACCGGGTATTGGATATCCGCGCTGCCGTATTGAAAAACTTCGGAGAGAACAACATCAAGCCGGGGGCGCCCATGGCCACGTTGGAAGAAGTGTTGGTGCCCATGTACTTCTTCCACCGCTACCAGACCGAGGCATGTGCCAAGTTGGTGGGGGGACTGAACTACCGCTATGCCCTCCGTGGCGACGGCCAACCGGTGACGGAAATGGTCTCGCCCGCCGAACAAGCCAAGGCCCTCGATGTATTATTGAAAACGATTGCGCCTCAGTCGCTGATGTTTCCCAACAAATTACTCCAGATCATACCTCCCCGTCCCTTGGGCTATACGCGCCACCGCGAAGTGATCAAGATCCGCACCGAACTCACCTTCGACGCCCTGGGCGCCGCGGAAAGCGCCTCCCAAATAACCCTGAGTTTGCTGCTACACCCCGCCCGCGCCGGCCGCTTGGTAGAGTATCACGCCCGCGATCCCAAGCAACCCTCGCTGGAGGAAGTGATCGACAAAGTGATCCTGGCCACCATCAAGGCACCGCGCAAAAGTGGCTACGAAGGCGCACTCCAAATCACGGTAAACGACGTCCTTTTGACCAATTTGATCCAATTGGCCCTCGACAACAACGCCTCTGCACAGGTGCGGGCCATTGCCTATTTAAAGCTCGAACAGATCAAAGCGTGGATGACACCACGCTTCCAAACGGTGGTGGAAGAGGACTGGAAAGCGCACTATACGTATGCTCTGGCCCAAATTCAAAAATTCCAGGAAAATCCCGACGAGTATAAAAAGGACATCCCCCTGGTAGCGCCTCCCGGCCAACCCATTGGAATGGAGGAAATTGATTTTTGCGGTCGTTTTTGATAAATCCGGCGAATAAAAAGGCATTTTATGGTTCTTTTTTATAGAAGCCCGGCATGTAGGTTTTCATGTTTTTTTGAGTGGAATTTGAGACGGGGGCTGGCGAAGTTGCATGAACGGAATTGGAGCTTCCCCTATGTTACACCGAACGACCTTAGTCGTCTGTTTGCTATTATTGTTGTCTGCTTTCTGTTTTGCCCAAAGAAGCGAAACGGATAGCCTGGAAAGCCTTTTAAAAAACATTCCCTCCGACACCACCAAGGTGTGGCTTCTCAATAAACTGGTGACCGGTCTGCGTGAGCGCGACAACAACAAAGCCTTGGAGTACGGCCGCCAGGCTCACGACCTGGCCCTCGTGCTCAACTACGAACGCGGCCTCGGACAAGCCCTGGAGAACCTGGGTTGGATCCACTATCGCAAAGGCGACTATTCGCGCGCCTTCGAGCTCTCTACCGCCGCGCTTACCATTGCTGAAAAATTCAACGACGGATCGGCCATTGCCCGTTGCCTTAACAACGTGGCGGCGATCAGCTATGAACAAAAACAATTCCTGGTGGCCATCGCCAACTTCAAGAAAGCTTACGAAGTAAGCAGACAGATCGGCGACAGCGTGGCGATGTCGCGAAGCACAAACAACGTGGCGTTCAGTTTTCTGGGGATGGAGCGCTACGACTCGGCCAAGGTATACGCCGAACGTGCGCTGAAAACAAGCCACGGCAAAGACAAACTCTTCCTGGTTGGATTTTCGTATCGCACCCTGGGCGACATCGACGTGCACGACAAACAATACGAAAGCGCGCTCAAAAAATTTCACCACGTGATCAGCATTGCCGACGAACTGGGCAACGTGTTTCTGAAAGTGTCAACCCTGCACCGCATGGGGAAGGCCTATTATCTGCGCGGCGATCCCGAACGGGCGCTTTCTTTCTTGTTGCAAAATATTTCCCTGGCCAGCGAACACGAATTTAAAAACGAACTGGAACGCTCGCTGAAGCTGGTGTCGGATATCTATGCCTCAAAAAAGGAGATCGGCAAGGCGTTCGATTATCAAACCCAATACCTGGCTGTTCACGATTCATTGTACAACCAACGCAGCGGCGAACAAATGGCCCTGATGCAAGCGCGCTTTGATTCGGAAATGAAAGAAGCCAAGATCGAGTTGTTGCTAAAGGATTCGCTGTTGAAAAAGGAAGAGCTGCACGTGCAGCGCAGCCTGATCTATTTTTCCGTGGGATCCTTTGTGTTGATGGCCATCCTGGCGTTTGTGCTGCTCTATAACAACCGCGTAAAGAAACGGGCCAACGATCAACTGGCCGCCAAGAACCTGGAGATCGAACACCAGGCGCAGCAACTGCGCAACGTGAACATCACAAAAGACAAACTGTTCTCCATCATCAGCCACGACCTGCGAAGTCCCCTGGCCAGCCTGCGCGGTCTGATGGATATTATGAGCATTGAAGAATTGACGCGGGAAGAGTTCCTGACCACGACGGGCAAGCTCCGTCAAAACCTGGACTCCGTGCGTGAGGACCTCGACAACTTATTGTTCTGGGCTCAGTCGCAATTGAATGGACTTCAAAGCAACCCTACATTCCTGAAGGTACGCCCGCTGGTAGAAGAAAAGATCCAGCTCTATGAGGAGATCGCGCGTCAGAAAGAAATCACCGTGGTGAACGAGATCGATGAATCCCTGTCGGTGCTGGTCGACCGGAATCACATCAGCCTCATCATCCGCAACCTGCTGGCCAACGCGTTGAAGTTCAGCAAACCGGGCGGTCTCATCATCGTGCGCGAGAAGTTGAAAGGCGACTTGGTCGAGATCTCCATCACCGACTCTGGCGTGGGCATGACCTCCAGCGACCTTCGGAAATTGTTCAATGTGGAAACACACTTCTCCAACCCCGGCACGTTTCAGGAAAAAGGCGCGGGCATCGGCTTGTTGCTGACCAAAGAGTTCATAGAAAAAAATGGTGGATCCATTTGGGCCACCAGCGAACTGGGCAAAGGATCCACCTTCACATTCACCGTCCGGCAAGACACCAACCTCGTGAACGAAGAAGAAGTCGTTTAACGGCAAACGTCAGTCATTTCATCACAGCAAATCAGCCTTTCAATTTTTTTAGCTCAGCCTCATAGGCGGGAGCGTTTGCTTTCTGGTCTTCCGGAATGTTCTTGATGGCCAGCTCCCAGTTTTTGATCGCGCTCTTCTTATCGCCCATGGCCGTGAAGCCGCGTGCCAGTCCCACGTACGTGGTAAACATATCGTTGGGATGCAATTGGCGGTTGAGCTTGAACACGTCCATCGCTTTTTGATTTTTACCGGAAGCCAGTAAGGCCCGTCCATATTGATGCACGGCCATCACCGTGGCGCTGGGTAGTTTAATGGCTTTATCCATTACGGCGTCTGCTTCCGTATCCTTGCCCATGGCCTGCAAAACCTGCGCCTTGGTTTGGAGGGAATTAAAATCTTCAACGCCGATGAAGGTTCCGCTGATCGCATTGTCGGCCCAGTGCAAAGCTTCTTCGAGGTTCACCTTGTTCTGGGCGCAGAACTGTGCGGCAGTCATCCAGGGTTGGTTGGTGAAACCGACGGTGGTGCCTTCCAGTTGGCCGCGAAGTTTTGCCACATAGATGTCGTTGACATTGGGCACTTCGATCTTGAACGGGACCCGGCGGTTTTCCCATTGCAGATAGGCCGTGGCGGAGGTTTGCTGGCGGTCGTCAAAACCGTAGGTGAGCCATTCGGTATACGGAGCATCCACGGGAGTGGTCTTCACCCGCAGGGCATCTTCCTTGTCACTGTAGAAGTAGCTGCCCCAGCTGGTGGAGTTGTTGGAAAAGATCCAGGTCCAGGGGCCGTCTTTCTCGACGTCGAGAAAGACGCCATACGTGCCGGCCTTGAGGGCCTGGCCTTCGATCTTCACATCGTTCGAGAAGGTGATCGTGGTGTTTTCATTGGAACCTGCACGCCAGGGAGCGGCTTTGGAGGTGCCATAGCCCTGATCGATAAAACCATAGTGTACCAACTCCCCCCAGATGTGACCTTTGCGGTCTTCTCCGTTGGGGCCGTGAACATCGGGACTGTTGTAGGTGATGGAAACCGAGGCGGGGCCGATCCATTGCGTGACGGTACATTTCTGATTGCCGCCACTGGGCGGCAAGGCCATTTGGGCGAATAGCGGCAAGCTCAGGCACAAGCTGCACGCCAGGAATAGTAGTTTTCTCATAATGAGTTATTGGTTAGGGTTGAAGTAAAGATAAACGAATAGCCTTCACTTTGGGTGTCACCCGTGCCGAGGTATTTTGATCAAACCGTATGAAACGCGCGCTCCGGTACGAGTACCTGTAGCGCGCCGGGCATCACCCGGATGTCGAACCGGTCGTGCTCGCCACACGGTTCGCCGTCGACGTGATACGCCACGGGGTGTTTGGTTTTGAGGAGGATCGCCGGTGCTTCGAGGATCTGGCAAATGGCGGAGGTTTTCAGTTGGCCGGCAAACATGGCGTAGACAAAATCCATGCGGTAGGCCGGCACTTTTTTCATGATGTTGATGTGCAGCAGTCCGTCGCGCACGGAAGCCGCCGGAGCCACCCGGGCGTTGTTGCCATACTGCGACGAGTTGGCGAAGGCGATAATAAAGGCGCGCTCGTGGATCGTTTTGCCATTCAACTCCATCTCCACCTCGAAGGGTTTGAACTTCATGAATTCACGAATGGTAATGGAGGCATAACCCGCGAGACCACGCCGGGTGTGGTTTGCAAAAAGATTGGCGATGTGTCCATCAAAACCGATACCCGACACGTTGAGCGACAACTTGCCGTTCACCTGGAAGGTGTCCATGCCCAACACACGGCTGCTGAAGATCTGGTCGATGGCCGTGTGGGTCTTCACCGAGATGCCGAGGTGTCGGCCGAGACCGTTGCCCGAACCCCGGGGAATGATGCCCATGGGGAGGGGGGTGTTGATCAGGCCTTGCGCCACTTCGTTCAAGGTGCCATCGCCACCCACCGCCACAACAAATGCATAATCTTTCCCCACCGCGTCGCGCGCAAGTTCCGTGGCATGACCCCGGTCGCGGGTGAACTCGATGCTACACTCCACGTCGTTCTTGACACAGGTGTCGATGATGCGGCCTTCCAGTTTGGGTTGGTAGCCGGTGCCGGCATATTTGTTTACGATGAACAGGGCCTTTTTCATGCGGTGGATTTTCGCCTTCAACGTTACTCATTTTTTTGAAGTTCTCCACCGGTCGGTTGGGGACATATGCCTTGAAGATCAGGATCTTCCGCAAAATGCCCAGCATCTTCCACCGTTTGAAATGAAAAATGGCACCCGGTACCTGACCGCGTGCCATTATGGATGACGTATGGTGGAAGTCTACTTCTTGACCTTCTCCTGGATGTATTTCACAGCCTGGCCAAAGGTTTGCATCTTCTCAGCGTCATCGTCCGGGATCCGGATGTCGAACGTTTGCTCGAATTCCATGACGATCTCTGCATAATCCAGCGAATCGATGCCAAGGTCTTTTACGAAGTTGGCTTCGGGGGTGATTTCCGATTCTGCGATACCCAGCTTTTCCGTCAATATTTTTGTCACTTTCTGCGGGATGTCTTGCATAGCGATAAAACTGTTTCGGTAAATGTATTAAATCCGCTTTTGCCCTCCAAGTGGGTTTGGGATGGAACTTTCGGGGTGTTTGCTGTGGTGAAAAGAGCGGGTGGTGAGCGGTTTGGCGGTTGGCTCCCGATAACTTGTTGGTGGGGACACCAACAAGTGGGTGTGAGCTGTATCTCGAAGGCGAAGGGAATATTTAAGCCCGGGGGAAAAACCCTCTTGTTGGTGTCCCACCAACAAGAAGCGGCGGGCGAACACAATATAAAGTAGGGATCAAAACCGCATAAAAAACTCCGTGCCCTTCCCGACAGTAGATTTCACGGTCAGCGTGCCCTGGTGGACACGCATGATCTGCCGGGACAGACTGAGCCCGATGCCCGAGCCCGATTTCTTAGTGGTGAAAAAGGGAATAAAGATCTTTTCCATGGCCTCGGGATCAATGCCCGTTCCGTTGTCTTTTACCGAAATGACGGCGCGCGACTTCTCATTGACAAACACCTTGATCTCGATCTTTTTCTCTTCCTGGTCTTCGAACGCCTGGATGGCATTGCGGATCAGGTTGATCAACACTTGCTCGATCATGTTCTTGTCGGCCGAGAGGGTGAGGTCTTCGGGGTAGACCGAGATGGAGAGTTGGATGCCGCGATCGTTGAGGTCGCGGCGGTGCAGCATGGCCAGTTCCTCCAGCAACGTGCGGATGTCGATTTGCACGGGCCGGGGCTTTGGGATGCTGGTGAGGCTGCGGAATTCTTTTACAAAATGGATCAGTCCCTCGCTGCGCTTGCTGATGGTTTGCAGTGAAAGGTGGATGTCGCCGAGTTGTTCTTTGGTGAGGGGCTCGCTGTAGTCCTCCTTGACGTGAGGTTTTAATTCTTCTTCTACGATGCCCGCCAGCGAAGAGATGGGCGTCACCGAATTCATGATCTCGTGGGTGAGCACGCGCACCAGGTTTTGCCACGCTTCCATTTCCTTTTCTTCCAATTCACTCTGGATGTTCTGAATGGAAATGAGCTTCACGTTCTCGTTGCGCAGGGTGAGCTCGATGGCATAGATGGAAAGTTGTACCAGTTCTTCGCCGATCTTGAGGCGCACCAACTCACGGCCGCCCGTCTTCAGCTTCTCGAACACGTTCACCAGGGTGTCGCTCACTTCGGCCAGGTCGCGGATGTTGACGGCGCGGTTGATCTTGAGCAGCTTGCGCGCGGCGCTGTTGAAGATTTCGATGTTGCCGTCTTCCTTGAACACGATGAGGCCGATCCCCACGTGCATCACGATATTTTTGAAGAAAAGAAATTCCGAATCTTTTTCACGGCGCGAGCTGCGCAGCTTGAGCATCGCCTCATTCATTTCCTGGTGAAGCCGCTTCACGGCGGGGTCGTCGCTTTCGGTCTTGAAAGAATAGGAGAGGTCGTCGAATTGGATGGAGTCGAGGAACGAGGCCATGTTCTCGTTGGAACGGTCGAGGTATTCCACCAGCAGTTTGATTTGGTAGGCGCTCACCGCCAGGAAGATGAGGGCATACATCCAGTCGCCGCGGGAAAAGGCAAAAAATGCAAAAAGAAATATGGAGGCAGATAAGAACGCTACCCTTGGGAGTACAGGTGTTTTCCAGTTGAAATTAAAGTCCATACTTCTCCATTCGACGGTACAGCGAGGCACGCGTCAATCCCAGTTCGTCGGCGGCTTTCGAGATGTTGCCATTGTGCATTTGCAGCGCCTTGGCAATGGCCGTGCGTTCCACTTCATCCAGGTTCAGCGTGTTGTTCGCAGGGCCGGATGTCAGCGATCGGCTGAGGAGAAAATCGCTCTCCTGCAGCGTGGCCGAATCGGTCATGATCACCGCGCGTTCGATGGCATGTTGGAGCTCGCGGATATTGCCCGGCCACGCATAGCGTTTCAGACGGTCGAGGGCTTCGCTGGCAATCGTGTTCACGAGCTTGTGATATTTCTTGGCGTAATAAGCAAGATAGTGTTGCGCCAGCAGCGGAATGTCTTCCACGCGTTCGCCGAGCGGAGGCACGCGGATCTCTACCGTGTTGATGCGATACAAAAGATCCTGGCGGAAGGTGCCTTCCTGCACCATCTTATGGAGGGGCATGTTGGTGGCACAGATCAGCCGGATGTTCACGGGGATGGCTTGATTGGCCCCGACACGCGTCACCACGCGGGCTTGCAAGGCGCTCAATAATTTACTTTGCAGGCTCATGCTCAGGTTGCCGATCTCGTCCAAAAACAAGGTGCCGTCGTTGGCGAGTTCGAACCGTCCGGGCCGGTCTTCGCGGGCGTCGGTGAAGGCGCCCTTCTTGTGGCCAAACAATTCGCTTTCGAATAGGGTCTCCGTGATGGCACCCATGTCTACCGACACAAAGCTGTTGTCTTTGCGCAGGGAGCGTTGGTGGATGGCGCGGGCGATGAGTTCTTTGCCCGTGCCGTTCTCGCCCAGGATCAGCACGTTGGCATCGGTCTTGGCCACCTTGTCGATGAGCGCGAACACTTCCTTGATGGAGCCACTGTCGCCAATGATATCGGCGAAAGGCTTGCTGATCTGTTCTTCCAGCATCTCCTTTGCTTTCTTCAGCTTGTCTACCTGGTTATAGGATTGCTTCAACCGGATCGCCGTGGCGATGGTGGCAATAAGCTTTTCGTTTTGCCAGGGCTTGAGAATGAAATCGGTCGCACCTTGTTTGAGGGCGCGCACGGCCATCTCCACATCGCCAAAGGCGGTGATGAGGATCACCACGGCCGTGGGGTCGTGGGCCAGGATCTGCTCCAGCCAATAAAAACCTTCCTTGCCACTAGTGATGTCCTTGCTAAAGTTCATGTCTAGCAAGATCACATCGTAGCTATCGTTGTTGAGGAGGAAGGGAATTTTCTTTGGATTCTTTTCAATGATCACATGGTGGGCTTGCTTCTTGAGCAACATCTTGGCCGCCAGCAACACATCTTCATCATCGTCGATCATTAAAATTTTGCCGCCTTCAGGATTCACAGTGTATAGTAGATTTAGGGTGAATGATCATCTCCAGGGAATTTTGTGCCAACTTCGAAATCAAGCGAATTTCGCCCATAAAGCGGACACGACTGTCCCTGAGAGTACAAAGATGTTCAAAAATGAACAGTTTTATAGTACGGTATTAGGGTTTTGGCGTAAAAAAATCGATTGTCTTGTTCTTAACGCTATAGATCCGCTCATCCGTGACCAGTACGAAGTGGGCGGGCTGGAGAAGGGGTTGTTCACGGGTTTCGGCTGTGAATAAATTGAAGAATTTGAGCCGGTCCTTTTCGATATAATAGAGCTCTTCACCGATAAAGTTGAAGCTGTTCAGGGTGGGGCTTTCTATGGTCCTGAGCCATTTTCCCATCCTGCTAAAAACCTGAATGCCTTTGTGTGGCTGCAGCAGGAAAACGAATCCCTGGTACTCCCGGAGGGACGTAAATGCCTTGATATCCTTGTAAAGCCCGGCAGGGATCTTCACGTCTATATCGACGGTCTCGGTGGCCTGGGTGACCTTTTTCAAACTACCATCGGCGGCATCGACCACCCAGATGTCATGGTCGCCGGAGATGGTGACCAACCAGGGCTCAATCACGAATGACGAATCGAGATGATAGGAGGCGGTCATGTCGAACGATGGATTATAAAAAGCATAATGACGGTCGTTCCGGAAATAAGCAAACAGCCTCGAGCCATCACGGGGATCGAACTGGGTGGGCACGGGACCGTGTTTGTAAACCACACCTAATGTTGCATCCGGTGCGAAGCGTTGTATTTGTCCACCCTTTGTGATCACATACAGGTCGCCGGGCCTGTCTACGGTGGCGTAAATAATGGTATCGCTAAGGGAAATGGATTTGATCTTTACCTGGGCCGATGCTTCAGCGAGGCCGAGCACAGAGATCAAAAACAAAAACCGGAGAGGGTATTTCATGAAGGGGATTTGAAAGTTTTAAGTTCTACGCGCTGTCCATCGTATTCGGCGTAGGTGGTGAAATTCACCCACTCGCCCGTGTTGATGTAGCGGCTGTTGGGGCCGATCTGCAGGTCGAGCGGAAGGTGGCGATGGCCAAAAATGTAGTAGTCGAAATGCTCGCGGCTTTCCAGGTCTTTGCAATACGACCAGAGAAACTCGCCCTCTTCTCCTTCAAATTTTTCCTCGCGCTTCTGATTGCCCAGGCGGCTCTTGCGCGACCAATAGTTTGCAATGCCTATGCCAAAGTTGGGGTGGAGGCGCGCAAACAACCATTGGCACAACTTGCTGTTAAAAAACTTCTTGATGAACTTATAGGTGTGGTCGCCGGGACCCAATCCATCGCCGTGACCGATCAGTAATTTTTGTGCGCCCACTTGCAGCACCTGTGGGTCGCGGAAGATGGGAATGCCCAGTTCCGTTGGAAAGTAGTCGAACATCCACATGTCGTGATTGCCGGTGAAGAACACGATCGGGATACCCGCATCGCGCAGCTCGGCCAGCTTGCCTTGCAGGCGGATGAACCCGCGGGGGATGGCGTGACGATATTCAAACCAAAAATCAAAGATGTCGCCCAGCAAGTAGATGCTGTGGGCTTCATGCCGCACTTCCTCCAGCCAGGCCACGATGCGTCTTTCGCGCTGCAGGCTGGTGGCGTGGTCGGGAACACCCAGGTGAAAGTCGGAAGCAAAGAATATTTTCTTTCCGTGAAGGCTGGCGACGGGTTCGATCATAAAAAAACTCAGGTGCTTCTTAGGACACCTGAGTTCAAAAGTAAGATTAAAATGTCTAAATCAAGCTAGTTCGCTTCCTCGGGCGCATCGCCTTCCAGCGTCGGGGTGGGGTCAACACCCGGCTGCTCGTTCTCGAGTGCCTTCTTCTCATACTTACCCTGGCCGTTGGTGAACTGCTGGTAAGTGGTCAGCTTCTCGAAGGGGCGTTTGCCGATGAGTCTCTCCAGGTCGGCCTGGAACAGGATCTCTTTCTCCAGCAACTCCTTGGCGATGAGGTCAAGGTATTGACGGTGCTGGATCAGCAACTGCTTGGTGCGGGCATAGGCCGCATCGATTATTTTCTTCACCTCGTCGTCGATCTTCTCGGCCATGGCTTCGGAGTACGGTTTTTGGAACGCGTAGTCCGATTGTTTGGAGTCGTAGAACGACATGTTTCCGATGGCGGGGTTCATACCATAGATGGTCACAATGCTGTAGGCCATTTTGGTGATCCGTTCGAGGTCGCTGAGCGCGCCGGTCGAGATCTTGCCGAAGACAATTTCTTCTGCTGCGCGGCCACCGAAGGCCATACACATCTCGTCGGTCATTTGCTCAGTTTGATACAGGAACTGCTCGCGGGGGAGATACTGCGCATAGCCCAGTGCGGCTACACCGCGGGGTACGATGCTCACTTTCACCAGCGGGTCGGCATGCTCCAGGAACCAGCCTGCCACGGCGTGACCGGCTTCGTGGAAGGCCACGATCTTTTTCTCTTCGGGGAGAATGATCTTGTTCTTCTTTTCCAGACCACCGATCACACGGTCGATGGCATCCTGGAAGTCCTGCATGTCTACAGCTTTCTTATCTCTGCGGGCGGCAATGAGCGCCGCTTCGTTACATACGTTGGCAATTTCGGCGCCGGCAAAACCCGGGGTCTGTGCCGAAAGTTTTTTGGGATCCAAACTCGGATCAAGCTTGATGGGCTTCAAATGTACTTTGAAGATCGCCTCGCGTCCGACGATGTCCGGCTTGTCGATGCTGATCTGGCGGTCGAAACGTCCGGGGCGCAGCAAGGCCGAATCCAGTACGTCGGGACGGTTGGTGGCGGCCAGGATGATCACACCGCTGTCGGTGGCAAAGCCGTCCATTTCAACCAGCAAGGAGTTCAGTGTGTTTTCGCGTTCGTCGTTGGCACCGGGCAATTGACCGCGTCCGCGGGACCGTCCGATGGCATCAATTTCGTCGATGAACACGATACAAGGTGCTTTTTCCTTGGCTTGTTTGAAGAGGTCGCGCACGCGGGCCGCGCCCACGCCGACAAACATTTCAACGAAGTCGGAGCCGGAGAGCGAGAAGAAGGGAACGCCTGCTTCGCCTGCAACGGCTTTGGCCAATAAGGTCTTACCGGTACCGGGAGGGCCTACGAGGAGGGCGCCTTTGGGTATTTTACCACCCAGCTTGGTGAACTTGCCGGGGGTTTTCAAAAAGTCTACGATCTCTTTTACTTCTTCCTTAGCTTCGTCCAGGCCGGCTACGTCGGCGAAAGTGATTTTCACCTTGCTTTCGGCGTCGAAAAGGGCGGCTTTGGATTTGCCGATGTTAAAGATTTGTCCACCGGGGCCGGCGCCACCGGTCATGCGGCGCATCAGCATCCAGAAGCCAAACAGGAGCAGGAAGAGGAAGCCCCATTGCACGAAGAGCTGGAAGTAGTCTTCGCGGTCTTCGGGTTTGTATTCGGGCCTTTTTGCTTCTTGAAGCGTGCTGCGGTAGGTACGGAACTCCTGGTCGAAGTTGCCGGCATCTACCACGTGCATGATATAGTGCGGGCCGCTATTGTTCGGCGTACTAAGCATGCCTTTGTTGAGGTCTTCCTTATATTTGACGTTATTCAGCGCTTCGGGTTTCAGCGTTACTTCTACGAACTTCCGGTTTTGAACCAGCACCACCTTTTTAACGTCACCGTTGCTCACCATCGTCTTGAAATCGTCGTAGTTCAGGTCTTGCAGGTTGCTCGAATTGCTGAAATACATGACTCCAAAGATCACCGCCAGGGTGGCCAGAATGACCCAAACCTGGTAGTTGCCACGGGGTGGTTTATTGGGTAAAAGGGGCTTATTATTTTCTTTCTTGTCAGCCATTATCTATTTCCTCGTCAATTTTTAAAATATCAAATCAATAACGTGTTGTGAATGAATTGGTTTTTATTTACCGTCTTCAATTTCGGTAATGTCCGCGTCACCCCAAAGTCTTTCCAACGCATAAAATTCGCGCCGGTCTTTACGGAAGATGTGGACCACTACATCAATATAGTCGAGTAGCATCCACTCTTTATTGTTTTTTCCTTCGGTGTGCCAGGGATTTTCTTTCAGTGTCTTGAAAACTTCGGCGTCTACGGAGTCTGAAATAGCATCCAGTTGTTTGTCGGAGTTTCCGGAACAGATCACGAAGAAGTCAGCAACGGCATTTTTTATCTTGCGAAGGTCCATGATCACAATATCCGTGGCCTTTTTCTCCTGCATGCCCTTTACAATCACATCGCTAAGCTTTTCGGCGCTGGCTCCCTTCCTTTTTTTAGCCATTAATCTATCTTCGTTTTTTGTTTAACCCACAAAACTAATCAAAAATACCTTGTATAAAATTCCCGCCAGTACGCTTTTCCTTGGAAAAAACCTTGTTTTTGTGCCGGAATGTCATTCCACCAACACCCTGGCCCTGCAACTTTGCCAGAATTCCGGGCCGGCGGAAGGCACTTTGGTGATCACCCCGAATCAAACGGCCGGCCGAGGCCAGCGCGGAAACGGCTGGGAAGCCGAACCCGGCAAGAATTTTACGTTCTCCCTGATCCTGAAACCTGCCACGCTGGCCCTAAAGGACCAATTTTACCTGAATATTTTCACCTCGCTGGCGCTCCGCGATTACCTGGCGGCCAAAGGATGCACTGCCGTTCGTGTAAAATGGCCCAATGACATTTACGTCGGCTCCAAAAAAATATGTGGTATACTGGTGGAAAGCCAGATTTCGGGAAATAAGTTCTCGCACGTGGTGGTGGGCATCGGATTGAATGTGAATCAGCAGAAATTCGGCACCGAGACGGCGACGTCGTTAAGCATTTTGACCGGGATGCAATTTGATCTGCAGGCAGAGTTGGAGAGTTTACTGAAATTTCTGGAGGCGCGTTACTTGCAATTGCGCGAGGGGAAGATGGCTTTGTTGATGGAGGATTATTTGAAGGTGTTGTACGGATTGAACACGCCTTTGTCGTTTGAGGTGGAAGGTGTGCTCGCGGAAGGAATGATCGTAGGGGTGGATGAGTCGGGGAGGTTGAGGGTTTTGATGGAGGGGAGGGAGCGGGTGTTTGGTGTGAAGGAAGTGGGTTATGGGGTGGTGTGAAGGGGGTTCAGCGTCATGCCGCAGGCACGAGTTTTTTAAAGACCTACGTCCGCGGTTCAAGGCATCCCGAATTTCGAGAGCAGTGAACGTGGATAACCTGCGCACGAGCCGAAACGAAAACCAGCAAACACCGAGTGCGTTGCGCCCGCTTTGAAATGCTGCACAGATGCAGTGCGCTATCCGCGGGGTTCCTTGAACACGTGCGAAGCCAGAGCAAGGGCGTGCCTGCGGAACGACATGCTTTGTTGGAAGGCCGGCAGTGCTTCGTCATGTCGCAGGCACGAGTGTTATAAAAACCTGCGCCAGTAGTTCAAGACATCCCGAATTTCGAGAGCGCTGCGACTGGATAACTTGCACGTGGGCTGAAACGAAAACCGGCAAACACCGAGTGCGTTGCGCCCGCTTTGAAATGCTGCACAGATGCAGTGCGCTATCCACGGGGTTCCTTGAACGCGTGCGAAGCCAGAGAAAGGGCGTGCCTGCGGAACGACGTGCTTTGTAGGAAGGGGCGCGAGTACTTCCCTGTTGACTACCTTCGAGTACTTCCTGTTGACTATCTTTGGAAGCAAAAATACCCGCCTATGAGTCTAGACACCGTTGAGCTGATCATCAACATGGAGAAACATTTTAATATCGCTATCCCCGACCAGGAGGCTGGGCAAATCTATACCGTGCAGGATATTGTGAACTGTGTCTACTCCAAAATCTCAGCGCGCCCCGAAAAGGCTGTGCATATAAAGGAGATTGAAGAAACAGTCATCCGCATTTTAAGTGAATCCTCGGGCATACCCGCCAACGAAATTCAGTTGTCCCATAGCATCACCGGTGATCTCGGTTTGGATTAATCATGGCAAACGAAAACGAAGCCAGGGAAATAAACAAATCCAACTTGACAATGAAAAGAAGCACCATCCTGTTGATCGTATTTCTCTCGTGGATTTTGTTATTAATAATGACCAGCAAAAATAAAATGAGTTCTGACGGATTCCTTGAAGTCGGCTTCCCCTTCATTTTTTATAGAGGTTTTAGCGGCAAAGGAAATTATGCTGAATTGGATTTGGGATTGCGCTATGGGAAATTGATAATAGACGTATTGATTTTCTTTTCAATAGCAGTCGGAGTAAGTAAATTAGTGTCGTTGCGCAGAAGGTAATAATGGTCTGAGCTTACCTATTTTTTAGGTTTCTTCAATGAAGATTTCTTGTTCGGGGTCTTTTTAGACGCCTTCGCATCTTTGTTATGTGCCAGCGAAAGATCGATCCAATAATCGAAATCCTTTTTCGATTTCATCCCACTTTCATCAATCAAAACATACCCGATCATTGGCCGGTTTGTAAAATCCATGGTCCGGCAGCCTTTCTTTGCAATGGCCTGCGCATGAAAATTCTTGTCGATGCGGCACATCAACTCGTCCTTCATTACGCCGACACACATTTTCCCATTGTACATGAAGACGAGCCCGCCCATCATGGTTTTTTCTTCCACGGGATGGAGCTCGTTGAATCGTTCGCGAAGGCGGTCGGCCAATTTTTCGCTGTAGGCCATGGGGTTGGTGTTACGTGGTCACGAAGTCGACATACTTCTTCCAGAGGGTATGAACGACTTCCTTCGTAAGAGGTTTCGAAGCATAGTGGTCCACCATGTCCGATTGGGTTGCCTTCTGTTTGTCGCGCGGATCGAGCGAGCTGGAGAGCAGGCAGATGACACATTTCTGTTTATAGGGTGAGAAATTTTCTCTGAACTGGTCGATGAATTCCCAGCCATCCATGCCGGGCATGTTGATGTCGACAAAGATCAGCGCGGGCCATTTGTTTTCGCGCTGGAAAGTGGACAGCGTCTCCAATGCTTTTTCGGCCGACTGTATGGCGAGTATGGACTCCACCTGCCCCGTCTGACGCAACATGATGGTGTTGAGAATGTTGACCACATCGTCGTCGTCGATCAATAGGACGAGATCCAGTTTTTGTTCTTTGGTCATATCCCCTAAGGTATGGTAAAATTGAAGACGCTTCCCTGGGGTGTATTCGGCTCAACCCAGATCTGCCCGTTGTGAAGTTCGGTCACGATCTTGTGGCATTGGGCCAGCCCCAGGCCGTTGCCGTCGTACATACCCCGCGGGTGGAGCCGTTGATAGAGCCTGAATATTTTTTCGTGATGGGCGGGGTCTATGCCAATGCCGTTGTCGGCCACAGAAAAATTCCAATATTCCCCTTTCTTGGTGCATGAAATTTTCACCCGGGGTGGTTCATGGCTTCTGAATTTAAGGGCGTTGCTGATCAGGTTCTGAAACACGATCCGCAGTTCCATGCTGTAGCCCATCACTGCGGGCAATTCGTCCACTTCGATCGTGGCGTCGCAGTTTTTGATCAACTGGCTGAGATCGGCTTTCACCTCTTCCAAGACATCCTGGCAATTGACCTTCGACATCACGTTGTCTTTTCCAATCCTGGAATATTCCAGTAGTCCACGGATCAGGCCCGACATCCGGGTCGCGCCCTGCTGGATGTAGCCGATGTACGCCGAAACTTCTGGATCCGGATTTTGCGAGAGCTTGTTGGTCAGCAAGGCGATAAAGCCTTGTATGGTGTTCAGGGGTTCCTGCAGATCGTGTGACGCCACATAGGCGAACTGTTCCATTTCTGTATTTTTCCGCTCCAATTCGTTGGCGTACTTGGCAATGCCCTCGGCTTTTTTTAGTTCCGTGTTGTCGATGTGGCAACCGATCATGATGAGCGGCTTTCCTTGCTCGTCCCGTTCAACAATATTTCCCGAACAGATCACCCACACGATCGACCCGTCTTTGTGTTTATACCGGCATTCGATCTCAAAGGGGATCGCGCCATCGGACTCCAGGTGTTTTCCCAGCAGGGCATAGGTGTCGGGCAGATCGGAAGGATGCATGAGCCGGTTGATGGTCTCGGTCGAGTTCTCCAGTTCCGAGTCTTCATAACCCAACATCGCCTTCAGGTGAGGGCTGATGAACATGGTGTTCTCCGGGATGTTAAAGATCCAGTAGCCCGCCAGTGTGCTCTCGGTAATGCTGTTGAATAACGCCTCTTTCTCTTTCAGTTTCAGGCGCACCGCAGAAAGTTCTTTCTGAAGACTTTCCAGGGTAATGGACTCGTCCTTCATACTTTGCCAGTCCTCCACACTACGGGCATGGATTCAAAAATAGCATTCGGATGCTTAGACCTCGGATTTTCCTTCAGGATGAACATATGAACAAGGGCTGCCAAATAAATAGGGGGTGTGGCAGTTTGAGAATTCGCTAACCTCGTTTACTCCATCGTTTCGTATTCGACAAAACTGCCTCCGCAAATTAGCGAAATGCCTTCGAATTCCGTATGTCCTCATAAAAATCGGAGGAGAAAAGTGAAACATAATATGCGACGTGCTCCAATAGGAAACCAGGATCGAAACGGATTACCACATTGGGATGACTTTTCGACAGATCCAAGCGGAGACTGGGATATAAAGCAATGGCGTCCGGGTTAGGTCCTGCTGAATTTTGCCACCAGGTACCAGGAGATCAGGATTTGGAGCAAAATAAATGTGGGTAAAAGGGCAGGATGGACGATGAATATGTCCAGCGATTCTCCCGATGCCAGCATGACGGGCAAGTCCAATACGTTAAAGATCAAGATGGCCGCCAGGAGGCGAGTGTTGCCTTTGAAATACCACCAGCAAAATATTCCGTAGAGAAATTCAAGCACAAAATTCAGGAAGGGAAAGGAGATGATGCCCAACCCCCACACGGGCGTCTGGCTAAACGGCGAAAGCTGGATGTCCTTCTCATGAAAAAGAATATCCAGCGCCACGTGCGACAGCACACCCAGCGCGAAGGGCAAGGCCAACGGCTTGTTCCGGATGATCCAACGGATGATGCCATAGGAGATCAGCGACAACAGGACGCTGGAGAAGATGGAGTGTGAATAGGGAAGAAAGTCCAGGTGAAGCTTTCCGTTCGACACGGAAAAGTGTTCGATGCCCAGGTAGTTAAAAACGACCCAGAACAATTCAACGACCTGGGTGGAGATGAGCAAGGGCAGGATGGGAACGGCCTGCCGGTCTTTTTTGAGCAGCAAGCTGGTTGCCGCGTGGTTGATGGCATACATGGTGTTTCTGATTTATATGCAAAGCAACACCGCCCATACCGGGGATTTTTTGACCTAGGTCAAAAAGTGAACCACGCGGTTTGTGCTATTGGTTCAGGGATAGTTTTCGCCTGATGCGGCTGAGCGTCTCCGGCTTTATGCCCAGGAATGAGGCGATGTCTTGCAGCCGGGCAGATTTATATACCTCGGGGTACACCTGCAGAAACCATTCATATTTGTCTTTGGCCGGAAGGTGGATAATTCTTTTTAGAAAATAGTCCCTCTCCATACAGGCTTTCTCCAGCACTTTTCGCCCCATGACATTGAGTTGAAGACTATGCGCATAGAGTTTCTGCAGCACGGGGAAGCTGATCAGGAACAGGCGGCAATCCGTTACCGCTTCGATGGATTCATAGGAGGGGAGCTGCGAATAGAAACTATAGTATGAACTGCAAAATTTGCCGGGGCCATTAAACTCGGTGGTGATCTCGTTGCCTTGTTTGTCCAAGTGAAAAGTTCGCAGGTATCCACTTTCAATCAGCGCCAGGTGAATGCTGGGTTGTGTCCTTCGGTGATAAAGTACTCCCCCCTTCTCAACTGGCGTGCCGACAAGGATTCTTTAAACACGATCAGTTCATCCTGCGGTAATCCCAGTCCACTGAATAATTTGTTGCTCATACGTTGAGTCGTTAAAAATCATGACGCACCCGTTTGAAATGCGATAGACGATGTCAAACGTTTTGCCCCCGGATCGGCAAATGATCGGTTAAAGATATGTATTAAAAGAATTCAAAGTTTTTATCTATTATTGACGCCACGTTATCTATCATGAACGGTCTATGAAGAAAATTACTTTGCTGCTCTTTTTAGCCCTTGCCGGAAGAGCAACCTGCCAGACATTTCCTCCCCTTGATCTGAACCTGATCGTTTCCTCCGTAGACGCCGCTTCAGGACGACGGGAATTATCCCTCGAACTGCTGGCCACAAAAATTCCCAAGGATGATCGCGTAAGAATGGAGAAGGCGATCGATGATCTGAATGTTTCCATCTCGCGCGACCGGACCAATGCCATACTTTTTCTGGAGCGCGGTCTGTTGAAGAAGCAATTGAGCATGTGGCTGGACGCCACAGCGGATATAGAGCGGGCGTTGCGAAATGATCCCAAGGAAAATGAAGCGCACTTCTATCTCTCCGAATTGTGGATGATGCAAGGCTCCCGCTATAACGCCCTGTCAGAAATCGAGCAATACATCAAGCAATGCCCCGACAGTGCAAAAGCTTTCTATCAAAAAGGTCTTGTCTTGACATTCCTTTTCAAAACAAAAGTCCGCAATTTCAAAGAGCAATGCCTGGAATCTATTCCCGAGTTTGAAAAAGCCATAGCCCTGAAGCCCAACTATCGGGAAGCCCTCCTGGTGCGCGGATATTGCAGCCAGTTTCTGGCACTTTTCGAACTGGCCCTGGCCGACTACGACAAAGTGTTGGCAGCCCACCCGGATGACAGCCTCGTCTATTTCTTAGCGGGAAGTCTTTACGACGAACAGAAGGACATGGCAAACGCCTGCAAGAGCTACACAAAAGCAAAGGATCTCGGTGCCAAAGTGCCCGACCGCATCCTGAAGCGAACTTGCCCCGGAAAATAGACCGGGCGTTCCGATCATTTGCCTCTAACGATGGGGGCTACACGCGTGCCGATAAGTTCGATGGACTTCAGCAGTTTTTCCTGCGGCAAATGCGCGTTGTCCATTTGGAACGTCAGGCGGGAGATACCTCCCAGTGCTTCGCTGTGGCGGATGATCTTCTCTGCTACTTCCTCCGGATTGCCTACGATCAAAGCCCCGCGCGCGCTTGCCTGCGCGTCGAAATGCGCTCTGGTCACCGGCGGCCAGCCGCGCTCTCTGCCGATCTCGGTAAAGGTGCGGGCATAGCCGGGATAGAAATCATCAAGGGCTTCTTTCGTGGTGTCGGCCACATAGCCCAGGGAGTGCAGACCCACTTTCAAGCGGTCGGGTGAATGACCGGCCTTGCTTCCCGCTTCGCGATACATGTCGATCAGCGGGCGGAACCGATGGGTTTCGCCACCAATGACGGCCACCATCAACGGAAGGCCAAGCACTCCGGCGCGCACAAACGAGGCGGGGGTGCCACCAACGCCTAGCCATATCGGTATGGGATTTTGTACGGGGCGTGGATAAACCGCCTGGCCGGTCAGTGGCGCGCGGAATTTGCCCGACCAATTCACGCGCTCGTTGTCGCGAATGGTCAGCAACAAGTCAAGTTTCTCGGCAAAGAGCTTGTCGTAGTCCTGGATGTTCAATCCAAAAAGCGGGAACGACTCCGTAAACGAACCCCGCCCCACCACCATTTCGGCACGACCCTTTGAGATCAGATCCAATGTGGCAAAGTTCTGAAACACCCTCACCGGGTCGGCGGCGCTCAATACGGTGACTGCGCTGGTCAGCCGGATGTTCCGGGTGCGGGCCGCGGCGGCCGCCAGGATCACCGTGGGCGCCGAGTCCAGAAACTCCTTTCGATGATGTTCGCCCACACCAAACACATCCAACCCCACTTGGTCGGCCTGCTCTATCTTTTCGAGCAGTTGGCCCATGGCCTCGATCGCATAAATGCCCGTGTTGTCAACTTTATCTTTTTGTATGGCCGCAAAACTGTCAATTCCAATTTCCATGAAGATGTTCCCAGTAGGTTTGGTTATATACATTTTTTTTGCGGAGAATGTTCCAATTTGGAGGGGAGGACTAAAGAATGTCGTTAAGTCCTGCAAGCCTTCCGACAAGGCACGTCGTTCCGCAGGCACAAGCTTCCTCTGGCCTCACACGCTTTCAAGGAACCCCGTGGATAGCACGCTGGATCTGTGCTGCATTTCAAATCGGGGATAGCGCTATCGGCATCCGCCGTGCTCATTTCAGTTCGTAAAGCAACATCGTTACCAATACTTGACCGTCTCATACAGATCATCCCATCCAGGATTAAACGCCACGATGAGTTCAATTTTTTTTATTCTCGAATAAGTCTTGATTTGTTTTTTCCGATCGATAGCTTCTTCTATGGAATAAAAAGTTTCATAATAAACAAGCTTGCTGACATCGTATTTGGCAGTAAAGCTCCGCGGATAAGCTTTTTCTCTGTGCTCGGTGACCCTGGCGTATAGGTCTGACGTGACGCCGACGTAGAAAACCGTGTGACGATTATTTACAACAATATAAACACAACCCCCGCGGACCATGATGTCAAAATAGCAAAACTCGGAAGTACTGCAAACCTTCCGACAGGCGCGTCATTCCGCAGGTACGCACTGCCTCGAGCATCGCATGTGGCCCAAGGAATCCCGTGGATAGCGCATTGGATCCGTGCGGGATTTCAAAGCGGGGATGAGGCTATCGGTGTTTGCCGGGTTTCGTTTCAGTTCGTGCGCAGTCCATCCCGTCTCAGTGCTCTCGAAACTCGGGATGTCTTGAATTGCGGGCGTGCGTTTTTATAGAGCTTGTGCCTGCGACATGACGTTTGCCGGTGTTCGTTTCAGTTCGGGCGTACGTTATCCAGGTTCAGTGCTCTCGAAATTCGGGATGTCTTGAACTGCGGGCGTGCGTTTTTATGGAGCTTGTGCCTGCGACATGACGGTTTTTGCCGGTGTTCGTTTCAGTTCGTGCGTATGTTATCCAGGTTCAGTGCTCTCGAAATTCGGGATGTCTTGAACTGCAGGCGTAGGTTTTTACCCAACTTGTGCCTGCGACATGACGGATAAAAAAAAGGGCACCCCAAGGGTGCCCTTTTCTTTATCCCACAACTCACTCACCAACCAAAGATCTGTTTCAAATTAGGATTCAAAACAACTTCCGATTGGGGTACGGGGCGGTAGTAGTACTTGGGCTCTGCAAATTCGCCGCGGTCCGGGTCGGTCACGCAGGTGCCGCTGGTGCCGTTGGAAAGGTAGAAGGAGGCGTCGCTGCCGTCGGGGCCAACGCGGTAGTAGATGAGTTTTACGCCGAGGGAGTTTTCCTCTTTGTCATCTTCTGCGGGGATGGATTCGGAATCAGAGATAAGGATGATGTCTTCAACGCCGTCGCCGGTGAGGTCGTATTTGCCGAGGCCGGGGAAGTACAATCCTTCCAGTTCGTTTTCGATGAGCTTGCCGGCGTGCCAGCGCATGAGGTCATCGAAGCGGAAACCTTCCAGGGCGAGTTCGACGCGTCGTTCTCTGCGAATCTCGCGCAACACATCGGCCATGCCGCCGCTCACATTCGGATATTGGGCTTGCAACACGGGATCGGGTGTGGGTGTCATGGTGAGGTGGGGCATACCGGCGCGATCGCGGAGGGCGTTGATGGAGACATCAAGATCCCCTTGGGTGAGCACGCCAAGTTCTGCGTTGGCTTCGGCATAGGTGAGCAACACTTCGGCAAAGCGGAGAACCGGAATGTCGACGCTGTTTTGAACCGTTACATCGGTGTCATTCACAAAGCCTTTCGTTTGGTGATAGCCCGAAAAGTTTTTGGTGAGTTGTTGGACGTAGATGCCGGGGCCTTGGGCATAGGTGGAGGAGTTGATAAGTTCCCAACCCGGATAGGCATACGTTTGATAGAGGCGCGGGTCGCGATCCTGAAACTCTTCCACAAATTGTTTTGTCTCGTAGTTGGCCTGATTGGTATAGGGCGTGCCATCGGTCATCAGGTAGGTTTGCAACAGGTTCTTGCCCGGGTTCGATTCGTAGTTGCCAAACATCCAGGGGCCCCAGCCGCTGTTGAGCAGATCGTTTTGAGTGAACCTGCTAAAGATCACTTCCGGGTTGCCCGACAGATCAGTGCTGACAAAAAGCTTCCCGTAATCTTCCATGGGGTTGCCGGTGGAGTACAGTGAAAATCCACCGTTGGCCATGATCTCCTTCGCGACATCGCTGGCGATCTGGAGATACTTGTCGGCCGTGCCTTGCAGGGAAAGTTCGTCGTGGTATTTCCGGTACGTTCCTTCATGCAACGCGTGACGAGCGTAGTAGGCTCCAACAACCCATTTGTCAACCGTGCCCAGGCGTGGATCGTCCTTGACATGCTCCCAGGCAAAGGCATAGTCTTCAAAGATGTGGTCCACCACGGTGGCTCTGGGGTCGCGTGCTTTGTAAAGGTCGGGATCGGTGCTGGTCAAGGTCCGGTCGTACCAAGGTACATCGGAGTAGCGTTTCACTTTTTCCATGTAGAATTTTGCACGAAAGAACCGCGCCAATCCTTCATAGTTATTCTTTGTGGCGTCGTCTACCTGGGCCTTTCCGAAGTTGTCCAGGAAGTAATTAACCTTTCTCAGTTGCGCCCAATCGGTAATCGGGTTCCAGCCATCGAGAACGGTGGCGGGCGATGGTGAGCCGAGCATCATGTTCTTGATCTCCGTCATCCCGGTAGTGGCCGCGTTGTCGGTCGACCGGTCGTCGATGTAGATATCAAATCCTTCGAAGTCATAGAGGCTGTTGATATAGATCTCCAGGTCCTCGGCGGTATTGAAGAAGTTCTCCTTCGAGATCTCGGTCTCGGGGGCTCGTTCCAGGAAATCATCGTTGCAGGACTGGACGCCCAGCAGCAGAGTAGCGGCGAGTAATACGATATATTTTTTCATGTCTTTAGATCTTTTGGGTTCTTAGAAACTCAATTCAAGTCCAAATGAATATCTTCTTTGGAACGGATACGCATAGCCCCAACCCGATTGGGTCTGCAACGACGGATTGGTTTTGTTGACGTTATCGGTAATGGCTTCCGGATCAAAATATTTTTTCAAGGCCGACCACTCCGTGAGGTTTTCGCCGCTCACATAAATGCGCAAACGGTTTATGTGCACACGTTCCAGCACGGCACGGGGGATGGAATAGCCAATGGTGAGGTTCTTCAAACGAAGGTAGGCAGCACTCAGCATGTAGCGGGTCTGGGGTATTGCCAACCCTTGCGACTGGTCGACGCGCTCGCCTAAGTTGCGGTCGGCAAGCCAGGCCTGCAGCACAGGATATTTGGCATCGGTGTTTGCCTCGGCAAGTCCCGCATTGATATACGATTGTGAATGCTGAGCCATGAGAGCCGGGCTGTCGGCTGCTCCCCGGTAGAAATCCGTAAGGTGTTCGTAGCCTCCGGCATAGGGCTGCTGGTAGAATCCCCAGTAGAGATATTGCAAAGGATAGTAGTCCATTTTGCCAACACCCTGGAAGAAAATACGGAAGTCGAAGCCATTCCATTCTCCGCCCAGGTTGATGCCATAGCGGTAGCGTGGCAGCATGTTGCCAATGACGGAGAGATCCTTGGGATCATTGACGGTCGTTCCTTTTTGGATGGTATGATCGCCATCCAGATCCTGATATTTAGGCCATCCCGGCACGATGTTCAGCGCGCCCCAGGGGATGATGGCGGTTTGGTCGAGGTTGTTGATCTCTTCCTGGGTTTTAAACAGGCCATCGCTCTTCAATCCCCAGATCTCGCCCAGGCGTTGTCCTTCGTAGAATTGCGTGAGGTTCTTGTTGGGGTTGTCAAACCGGGTAACGTACGATTTGTTGTCCGACAAGATGACTCGGGCGTTGAAGTGGAGTGGCTTTGCTGCTACCGTAAATTCGTCATCATAGGCCAGCGACATTTCCCAACCCTGCGTTTTCAGGTCTGCGGCATTTTCGAGCGGCGGGTTTGCTCCAAAAACACCGGGAAGGGTTTTTCCGGGCATGAGCATATCTTTGGTGTCGCGTCGGTAGATATCAAACGTCGCGCTGATGCGTTGCTGGAGGAAACCCAGGTCGACACCAAGATTCCGGGTGTAGACTTTCTCCCAGGTATAGTTGGACGATACCGGCGCCGGGGCCGAGATCATCGTCGGGCGGGCACCGTCGAAGAGATAGCTGGCTGTGCCGGCGTACATCAATTCGCGATAACCATATTCTCCCACACCGGATTGATTTCCCAGCGCGCCGTAGGATCCACGCACCTTGAATGCGTTCACCACACCGGACAACGGTTGCCAGAAACTTTCTTTATCCAGCCTCCAGGCAGCCGAAGCCGACGGGAAAAATCCAAAGCGTTTGTCTTTCGGGAACTTGGAAGAGCCATCATAGCGTCCGTCTAACTCTACGATGTAACGATCGTTGTAGATATAATTCAGGCGGTAGAAAGCTCCCCGGATAGACCAACTCTTGATTCGTTCGCCAACGGTGGGTATGCCGGTAGCCAGCTGTGGTGTGGGGAGTGCAGTAGAGATCACCCCGGTCCGGGCCATCGTCGTGGTTCCGAGGTTGCTGAATTCCTGGTTGTATCCAACAATGGCGTTGAAATAATGACGGCTCAAAGTCTTTTCGAACGTTGCATAGGTGTTCGATACATAATAGCTATAGAAGGCAGCGGCCCGGTAGGCGGTGTTGGTGCCTTGCGTACGGATGTCGCCGGGACCGTATCCGATGTCATACTTCCGTTGATAGCTTGTGGAGTCGGTGTTGTCGCGGCGCACGGTGAAATCAGAGTTGATGCGCAGCATTCGGTTAAAGAATGAAAGCTCCCCGCTGAACGTGCTTTGGAGCATGTTTATTTTATTGTTGGTCTGGCCGCCGTTGGTGAGCTGCGCGCCGAGGAACCCGACATCATTGTTCGCCCACGTGCCATCGGGGTTTTTATCCCAGCTGGTGGGCGTGAGATTGAAAAGGTTTTGGAGGTCCATATAGAACGGCTTCACCCGGTCGGTGAAGGCCACCGAGGTGTTGTTGCCGATCGAAAGCCACTTGTAGGGTTTGAAATTTATTTTTCCCCGGAACGAGTAACGATCAAATTTATCTTTGGCCAGTTTGAGCGCTCCGTTTTGAGAATCATAGGAGCCGGAAAGATAATAGGACGTGTTGCCCGCCTTGCCGGATAACGACAGGTTCTGACGTTGCGACACAGTGGGGTTGTCGAGGTAGTATTTTGTCCAGTCGCGATTCCCCATGTATTGCCATTGGGTGTTGTCGTTTGGATTGAGCCGCACGGGGGCGCTGGAGTTCGGATCGTCAGAGCGTTCTTTTGCCCATTGGTATTGTTCTGCCGTATAGTTCACATAATCCCAGGGCGTGTTGTCTGTTGATGTTTCCTGCAACCGCATGTAGATGTAGGGATCGGTTATTTTATTGGGAAGGATGGTGGGTTTACTCCACGAAAAATTGTTCGTGTAGTTGATCTGCACACCATCTTGTGTGCCGGTTTTGGTGGTGATCAGGATCACACCATAGGCTGCCCGGGCGCCATAGATCGCCGCCGACGAAGCATCCTTCAAAACGGAAATGCTTTTGATGTCTGCCGGGGCAATAAAGTTGAGATCTTTGGGATCCATGGGCACATTGTCCACCAGCACGAGGGGCTGTCCGCTGGCACTCAGGGAAGTGATGCCCCGGATATTGATGTTGGGTGTGCCGCCGGGTTCGCCACTCACAAAATCGACGTTGAGGCCGGCCACCGCGCCTTGTAAGCCCTGACCTACGTTCGCAATGGGTCGGGCCTCCATCACTTTCCCATCGATGGCATCGACAGCGCCGGAGAGATTCGCTTTCTTCTGTTCACCAAAGCCAACCACCACCACTTCGGCAAGAGAGGTCGTGTTTACTTTGAGGGGAACATTAATCATAGAGCGGGCGCCCACGGGTATTTCTTCCGTCAGGTATCCAATGAAGGAGAAGACCAGCACGTCGTTGGCTCCGGCTTCCAGCGAAAACTTCCCATCCGCATCGGTAATCGTGCCCTGGGTGGTTGACTTGATCAAAATATTGGCCCCCACGATAGGGGTACCGTCAGCGGCGTCGGTGATCGTGCCCTGAACGCGTGTGCTTTGTGCCCTAACCGGGAACGTCGCAATGACCATGAGCACCAGGCACACGGTCATCACTCTTGTCGCGGTTAGCATCCGGTTGTAGAAGTGATCCATAATTTGGGTTTTGGTTGAGTTTGATAGGTTAGGTCCAAATGGGTATTCAAATGTATCGTTTCAAAATAGATTGAATGACCATTCAATTAAATTTAACAGATTCTTCATATTGGAACAAATTCATTTAATTTACTTTGACAAAAGTTTAATACATGGGAAGAATAAGCCTCAAAGACACCCGCCAGAAAGAAATTATCCTGGCATTTTATACCGTTGCAAAAAAAATAGGACTCGAAAATGCCTCGATTGCCAAGGTGGCCGACCATATGGACATCAATCCCAGCCTGATCGTACACTATTTTAAAACCCGGGAAGCGTTGTTTTCCGGACTGATCGACTTCATTTTGGAGCAGTACAGCGACATTTATAAAACGAACGGGCAGGACTATACGAACGCCCGCGAACTGAAACAGCTCATCGACAACCTTTTTTCACGAAAATGGAATAAGCTTTTTGACGACAGCGTGTTTTACAGTTGTTATGCGCTGGTCTACAGGGACAAGAAAATACGGTCAGCCTTCAAGGCCCTGCACGAATCCTTGCGCAAACTGCTGACGGATGCCCTGCAGAAAGCCAATAAAAACGGAGTCATCAACATCCGAAACGAGAAAGAGACGGTAGAAATAATTTTTGCGCTTATGGAAGGAGCCTATTATTACCTGGGCATGGTGGATTCCAAAACAGACTACACCCGCAAGCTCAACATGCTGAAGAAACATGCGCTCCTCCAGTTGGGATTGTGACGGGCGATAGAGAGAAATCAGGTTTAATGCATTTTTAGCGTACATCGACTCTATAAACTATATATACCCGCTCGTCTTATCGCTTGATTTTCAGAATACGAAGAATGGAAAGGGTAGCAATCACCACCCAAATGATATTGACAAATAAATTAGGAGTATCCGCTTTATGATAAGAAAGAACGACCAGGCAAATGCCCCCGAAAGCATTTAGCGCGTGATAGTTCACCCGGTCGGGCTTCATTTTGCCCAAACTCAATAAACCATAAGCAACAACATAGGCCACCACGCCGGCCCACCCGATAATTTCAATCATTGCACTGTGCAGAAGAGCCGTTTAAAAAATTTAATCATTCAATAATTGCGGATGCTTTTGGGTGTCCTAACTTGTTTTCAATTTTGAACAGTTATTCAATATATTACGATTTACAAAAAATACACATATCCCATTTATGATAAAAATTAAATTTCTGTTATCTATTCTCTGTTTTCACCTGGTCGTTTTTGGACACGCACAACGCAAAGCCGTTTTTATTATTCTTGACGGCATACCCGCGGATGTGATCGAGAAAGTGGAGACCCCGGTGCTCGACGAAATCTCCTCCAAAGATGGGTATACACACGCTTATCTCGGCGGCGAAAAAGATGGCTACAGCCAATCGCCCACCATTTCTGCCGTGGGCTACAACCACGTGCTCACCGGCGTTTGGACGAACAAACACAATGTTTGGGACAACGACATTGCAGCGCCCAACTATCACTACTGGAATATTTTCCGCATCGCCAAAGCATCCAACCCGAATGTCAAGACCGCCGTGTTCTCTTCGTGGACCGACAACCGTACCAAACTGGTTGGCGAAAACTTGCCGGCAGCCGGCGGCGTGAAACTGGATTATTCCTACGATGGATTGGAATTGGATACCGTGCGTTTCCCCCATACGAAAGACGCGAAGCACATGTCCGATATCGACGAAGCCGTATCGACCGAAGCTGGAAAATACATCCTCGAAAACGGACCGGATCTCTCGTGGGTGTACCTGGAGTTCACCGACGACATGGGCCACATGTACGGCGACAGCCCTGCGTTTTATGATGCCGTGAAAAAGGCCGACGCCCGCGTTGGTAAGGTGTGGAACGCTATAAAAGAACGCGAACGGAAATTTGGCGAAGAGTGGATGATCGTGATCACCACCGACCACGGCCGCGGTGCAAAAACCGGCAAGGATCATGGCGGTCAAAGCGAACGCGAACGCACCACCTGGATCGTCACCAACGCCAAGCCGCTAAACGCACGCTTCCACCAGACACCTGGCGCGGTCGACATCGCACCCTCCATTCTCAAGTTTATGAACCTCTCCATTCCGGAGGAAGTAAAAAAGGAGATCGACGGCGTGTCTTTTGTCGGCGATGTGTCGGTCAGCAATCTGAAAGCCGTTCGCACAGGCGACAAGATCGAACTGAGTTGGAGCGTGCTGAATCCTACCGGCGAGTTGGAAGTTCAACTAACGCCGACCAATAATTTTGCAAAGGGAGGAGTCGATACCTATACGACGGTGGGAAAAGCTCCCGTGAAGGCTGGTAAATACACGTTCAACCTTCCCGCACCGGCATCCGCCGATGTCTATAAAATATTGATCAAGGCACCTTTTAACACGACCAACACCTGGGTGGTGAAAAAGGATTTTAAGAAAAGCAAAAGTTGATATCGCGCCTGGAAGTGATCTTGCACGATCACTTCCAGGTTACGTAGTTTGAAAGGAAAGACTTGCCAGTAGCGATGGGCTAGAAGTACGAGGAAAATCCAAATTGAAAGCCGGCCGTTTTCGAAGCGGGGTTGCCGAGGATATCGACTTGCCAGTTGTAGCGATAGTTCAGGCGGACCACCGTTTGTGATGTGGGCCTCCAACTGATTCCCGGCACCACGGAAAAGAAATCTTCGCGGATGTTGCCACCCGTTTCAATGAAGGTGCCTTTGTTCCAATCCACATACTCGATCCGGACCGCAGCGTTGATGACCGATTTTTCAAACCCGAGCAAACTTCCTCTTCGAATGGGTTGCACCACGTCCATGTACCCACCCACCTGGCGTTTGCCATATTGCTGGCTATAGGAATCGGGAATATCGACGTGCACAAAAGCCCACTCGGCCCGGATATAGGTGTTCGTCGCCGGCACGGTGGAGGTGAAATCGACGGCCCAGGTGTCCACCCTTCTTTTCTTGTCGATGATCAGGCCGTCTTCCTGGAACTTGTTGTAGACCCCGCCCATATAGGAAAGACCGAGTTCGCCGATCCGCTTGTTGCGCAGGGCGACTTTGGCGGTGATCAACGGCTCGCCGTTAAAGCTTTCTTCAAAGCGGTCGGTGTTGAGTTTTGTCGCGGGGAGGAACGTCTTATTCTGTGTGTTGCTGATGATCTGGTCGTCAAAACCGTTGGTGAGATACACTTCATAGGCATAGACCCAATCCTTCTTATACAACTTTCCGTAAAGACCAAACCCCACATTGCTCCACGTGGCCGGCAGCATTTGCGTGGCGGAGACGGGGCGATCGATGAATTCCCACTTGGGACCATCATGGTTTTGGTTGAACGCACCGATCGGGTTCATGATCACCCCACCGCGAAGATTCAATAAGGGATGGAATTCAAAATCAACCGAAGCAAATTCAATGTTGATTTCCTTTGTGCCGTCTTCGAATTCAATTTCGGACAAGAATTTTATTCGCCTGGAGATCGTTGAGGCAATAAACAACGTGAGCCGTCGCATCTGGAATTGGTGCCCTTCCGAAACACCGTCGGTGCCGAGGTGTTGCCAGTTCGCTTCCACGTAGCCCCCCACGGCAACCGGCACTTTGCCGACCGAGAGAAACGGCCGGTTATAGACCGCGTCCATGTTGAGCAGCAACTTTGTGGTGTCCTTTGGCGTGCGCCGCAACAGGGTGGAGTCGATCTGACCACTCGCACGAAAGTTTAACAGCAGCAAAAGGAGGATCCCGAAGAGTAAAGGTCTTTTCATGATTGTCGCAGGTCTATTTTGATTTTCCCATCACTCACGGTGACCGGGAATGACTTTAAATTTTTTTCAGCGGGCCCCTGGCTCACGGTTCCCTTGTTGTTGAATTCACTTCCGTGACTGGGGCAATGCAAATGATCGCCCGAGGCTTGCAACTCCGATCCCTGGTGTGTGCACTTCATCCACAGGGCGCTGTATTCATTTTCTGAAAAACGATACACATAGATGGGAAACTCCAGCGTATCATTTTGCACGAGTATATAAGGACGGATGACGGTCTGCTCTTTTTTGAGATACGTGAATTCAGAAACCGGTACCACGATCCCGTTGGCTTCGATGGTGCCGGTGGCATAATGCGTGCTCTGACAGTTTGTTAAAACCAAGGGAACGATGCCCCCACCGAGGCAACCCAGACACGTTTGCCGGATGAATTTTCTTCTGTTCATAATTTTCGCCTTACAGGTTTTCCAGGAATTGAATCAATTTGGTTTTGTCATCGGCCGAAAGGCTCACATACCGGTCTTTCACTTGCGCAGCCTCACCGCCATGCAAGAGGATGGCCTCTTCAATGCTTCCCGCTCTTCCATCGTGCAACAAGAAATATTTTCCGCCTTGAGAATTTTTTGAGAGCCCCAGACCCCACAACGGTGGTGTTCGCCATTCGTAGGTTTTTGCAGATCCTTCTGTGTAGCCATCGTCCAGTCCGGGCCCCATGTCGTGGAGCAACAAGTCGCTGTAAGGGGCAAAGACTTTATGGGCCAATGCGTTGATCGAAGAATTTCCTGTTTTCATCTCCGGCCGGTGGCATTTGGCGCAGCCTGTTGTGCTGAAGATCTGTGCACCCGAAACGAGTTCGTCTTTTTCACCACGGGCGATGGGGGCTTTTAATGTTTTCAGATAGAACACCACATCATTGACGCGCTGGTTGGGAATTTCGGGGTCGGTCTCCAGTCCTGAGTAAGTGTCGTAGGGTTCGTAGGTGGTAGTGATGCCAATGTCCTGATTGTAGGCCGTCACGGTCTGTTGAAGGAGGTCATACGTAGCGCCCTTTTTGCCAAACCTGCCGATATATTTTTCATCCTTTTCAACGCTGCCTTCGCGGGGCGTAACATATCCCTTCAACCTGATCCAGTTGGCCACGCCGCTGATGCCGTCACCATCCAGATCGTCGGGGTCGGCCCAGCTCAGAATTTCTTCGTCGGCCACCGCATCCAGGAAACCCAGGCCCGTGTTGGCGGGCGGTGTGAACTTTGAGTAGGGAGCGCCGGAAGGAATGCTTTCAGGGGTGTAGCCCGGAATAGCCCGGTGCTGCAACTGTGGCCCGCCCATAGTTAAAAAGAGGTTGCCTCGTTCATCGCTTTGGCCAAACCGGGTGAGGGTGGTGAAGGGATGACCCTTGCCATCGCCGGCATGGCAACTGCCACAAGAGGTAGCGACAAACAAAGGACCCAACCCATTGGCGGACGTGAAGACGTCGGTATTAAAAGCCGCATCGCCTTTCAGAAAGTGCTGATTTTCAGCCTCCGACAGGCCTTCCACGGGACCGTCCAAAAGGGTATCACTTTCGCGCGCGGCGGGTTCAAATTCGGAGCAGGCCGCGGCCAGGGTCAAAAATGCAAAAAGTGTGAGTCGGGAAAATATTCGGGTATTCATCGAACAAAAGTACGAACGTTAGAATTAAAATGTTAGATGAATCTAATAAAATAAATTTAATAATCTTACCCAGAAATTGCGATTTTTGATATAAATCGGGGCTATGGGGTCATTAACGGAAGAAAACTATATCAAATCCATTTACTCCTTATCCGGGGAAACCGGCGAAGTTTCGTTTACTGACCTCGCCCGGAAACTGGAAGTAAAACTTCCCACGGTGAACAGTATGGTAAAAAAGCTGGCCGTCAAAAAGATGATCGTCTATGCACCCTACAAAGGGGTGAAGCTCACCGAAAAGGGAAAAAAGGAAGCGCTCTCGATCATCCGAAAACACCGCCTGGCAGAATTGTTCCTGGTGAAAGTGATGGGCCTGGGATGGGAGGAAGTCCACGACATCGCCGAACAACTGGAGCACGTGAACTCGGCCCGTTTTTATGACCGCATGGACGAGCTGCTGAATTTCCCCAAAGCCGATCCACACGGCGAGCCCATCCCGGACACAGACGGAAAACTCCCCGCAAAAAAACGCATCGCCCTGAGCGAGGTGGCCGAAGGAAAAACCGTAAAGATCATCGCCGTCTCGGTCGACGAAAAACCTTTCCTGGACCTTCTCAATATAAAGCGCATCCACATTGGCGACACCATCACCATCCAAAAGCGCGAACCTTTCGACGGCTCGCTGGCGATCCTAAAATCCGGCCACGAGATCATCCTAAGCCAGCAGGTAACGGAGCGGTTGTTCGTGGAATGAACCGATAAGGCCTGCAGGTTTGCCGACAAAGATCGTCGTTCCGCAGGCACGCCCTTCCTCTGGCTTCGAACGTGTCCAAGGAACCCCATGGATAGCACATTGGATCTGTGCAGCATTTCAAAGCGGGGGCGAGGTTCTCGGTGTTTGCCGTTCTTCGTTTCATCCCGTGTGCAAGTTATCCGGTTTCAGTGCTCTCGAAATTCGGATGTCTTGAACTGCGGGCGTAGGTTTTAAAAAACGCGTGCCTGCGACATGACGAAGTACTGCCGGCCTTCCGACAAAACACGTCGTTCCGCAGGCACAAACTGTCTCTGGCTTCGCACGTGTTCAAGGAATCCCGTGGATAGCACATTGGATCTGTGCAGCATTTCAAAGCGGGGGCGAGGTTCTCGGTGTTTGCCGTTCTTCGTTTCATCCCGTGTGCAAGTTATCCGGTTTCAGTGCTCTCGAAATTCGGGATGTCTTGAACTGCGGGCGTAGGTTTTAAAAAAACGCGTGCCAGCGACATGACGTGTTCGCCAGGCTTCGTTTTTATAAATTTGGTTAAGCTTTATGAATTTGGTTAAGTTTTATGATTTTGGTTAAAAGGATTACCTTTAATCATCTCATTACCTGACGGTCCCTATGGCCGGTTAGCTGTAGTCATCCGTCTAAAAAATTAAGTATGTCCGATTTCTTTTATTGGTTGCCCGGCCTGCTCGTTGTGGTTGATGCGAATTTCAAGATCGTGTCCGGAAATAAGGAGTTTGTGGAGTATGCTTCACCGGATCACGGTAACATCTTTGGCAAAGAAATATTTTCGCTGTTCAAAACTCCACGACACATACTGCAGTCCGCTCTGGAGGATGTCCGGATCAATAAGCAACCAACCTCTCCGTTGCTTTTTACTGAGGCCGATAAAACTGTCAAAATTGAATTCACACCTGTGCCCGAGAATGGCGGTGTCCCCTTCGTCATTCTGAAAATAGAATTTACCACTGCCGACGCCAAAAATGCCACGGACACGCACGACCTGTTTGCCAACCTGTTCGAATTCAACCCCGCGGCCCTGGCCATTTCCCGCCTCAGTGACGCGACCATCATCAACGTGAACGAGGCGTTGCTACGGCTGCTCGACTTTTCCGACAAGGCCGAGCTGGTCGGCAAGACCGCCGAAAGCCTGAACCTGATGGACAACCCGGAGCAGCGAAATGAGATCATCCGTCAGCTAAAAGAAAACAAGAAGGTGATGAACACCGAGGGCAGCCTCCGTACGCGAAAGGGAAATGTCAAGTGGACTTCGATGTCGCTATTGCTGGTGAACCTGAACGATGAGCCCTGTTTGATCGCGGTCATGATCGATATCACCGAAAGAAAAATGGCGGAGGATAAGTTAAAGAGCATCAACGCCGAGTTGGAAGATCGGATCATGGAACGGTCGAGAAAGATGTTGGAGACGGAGCTTGAGTATCACTCCGTCATCGAGCAGGCCACGGACGGCATTTTTATTTCGGATGACAAGGGAAAATATATCGATGTCAACCCCAGCGCCTGCGCACTGTTGGGGTATACCAAAGAAGAGTTCCTGAAAATGACCACGCAGGATGTGCTGCAACCGGAAGAAGCGAGACGCAATCCTCCGAAGTTTGCAGAGTTGCTGGATGGCAAAAAGATCTTGAGCAGGCGAAACCTGATCCGGAAAGACGGCTCCCTCGTTCCCGTCGAGATCAACGCGCGGATGCTCACCAACGGCCGCATGCTGGGCATGGTGCGCGACATCACCGAACGCCAGCGGGAAGAAGAAGCCATTCAAAACATGAACGCCGCCCTGGAAGAAAAAGTGAAGGAGCGAACGGCCGAACTGGAACGAAAAGTGACGGAATTAAAAGAGAGTGAAGATAAGTTTGAGAAAGCGTTTAAGGCAAGCTCTGCCGGCATCACCATCACGCGGCTTTCAGATTCCAGGTACATGGAAGTTAACGATTCCTTTTTGCAAATGATCGGTTGCTCCCGCGAAGAGGTGCTTCATCACAGTTCCACGGAGTTGGGGCTGATCGTGAATATAAAACAAAGAGAAGAGGTCTTGAGAGCATTGATCCGCGACGGCTCTTTCAAACATATGGAGATGACCATAAAACGGAGGTCGGGCGAATTGATTGAAATTTTATCATCCATCGAAACCATTCAGCACGGTGGGGAGAAGTTTGCCATCAATATCATCTACGACATCACCGAACTCAAGCACGCGCAACAGAAACTGGAGGTTGCCAACCGGGAGTTGGAGGCGTTCACCTATTCGGTCTCGCACGACTTGCGGGCGCCGCTCCGGTCCATCATCGGCTACTCCGAAATATTGAAAGAAGATTTCGACCCCGTGCTGGACGACGAAGGGAAGCGACATCTCAACAAGATCCAGAACAACGCCACCAAAATGGGGCGCTTGATCGATGACCTCCTCGCGTTCTCCAAGCTGGGCAAACAGGAACTGGCCAAGGCGCAGATCCACACCGACACCATGGTCGAAAAAAACATCCACGACCTCGTCGCGTCAACCCAAACCAACGCCGAGATCATCGTCGATGCCCTGGCGCCTTCGTTTGGCGATCTGTCCATGCTAAACCAGGTGTGGCAAAACCTGATTTCCAATGCCATTAAATACTCTTCAAAAAAAGAAACCCCCGTCATTCACATCGGGTCGTTTCCCGATGGGGAGGAGGTTGTCTTTTTTGTCAAGGACAATGGCGCGGGCTTTAACATGGACTATGGTCACAAATTGTTCGGTGTTTTCCAGCGGCTGCACAGGACCACCGAATTTGAAGGAACCGGAGTGGGGCTGGCCCTGACAAAAAGAATCGTCGACAAACATGGTGGCCGCATATGGGCGGAGGGAAGAGATGGGGAAGGGGCGACGTTCTTTTTTTCCTTGCCTCCGATGCCAGGGGATTAAAAAAGGTCAACATGCATCAATAAAATTACAAAGGGATGTCAAAGAAAATAGATTATACCGCCACGGCGCAGCGAATTTTCGCCCAATTTCCCTTCCTCACTTTCCTGAGCATTCAAATAAATTTCTGGATAATCGCCAATGTTCTCCTGGGAACGATCATGCACCTGCAAACCCGCTCGGTCGGCGAAACATTTCATTTGACCGGATTAGGCCGCCTGACCCCGGTGCTCATGGTTTGTGTTACGATAGGGATTTTGAATGGTGTATGCCTTGGATCGGCCGACTATTATTTTGACAGGAAAATGGCCAGGAAGCAATCCCTGGGACGGATCCTCCTTTTAAAGACCATCATATCCGTCAGTGTTTTGCTTCTTTTTTTTGCGCTCCTTCGATTTGTCTTATTTGATTGGGTGCGCTCCCCACAACTGGCATCCGGGCTGAGTCCCAAGTCATGGGAATATATATTCTATATCCTGGCGATCTATTATTTCTTTATGACCCTCCTGATCAACTTCATCAACCAGGTGAATAAGAAATATGGTCCCGGCGTATTGGTCCCCTTGCTGCTCGGAAAATATAGCATCCCAAAAGAAGAGGAACGGATCTTTATGTTCATGGACTTGAAATCCTCTACCTCCATTGCCGAGAAACTGGGTCACATAAAATACAGCGAATTCATCCGTGATAGTTTTATGGACATTAACCGGGAACTGTTGCCCTTTCGCGCGGAAGTATACCAATATGTAGGCGACGAGATCGTGGTGACCTGGCGGGTGCCGGATGGACTCAAGGACTTTTCCTGCATCCGGTTTTTCTTTGCCACCGAAAAACATTTTTTAGATAAAGCTGAATACTACACAAAGCGCTACGGCTTTCTCCCACATTTCAAAGCAGGTCTACACATGGGGACTGTGACGGTTGTAGAAATTGGCGACATCAAAAGAGACATTGCCTATCATGGCGACACCTTGAATACCGCGGCAAGGATCCAAAGCGTCTGTAACGAGTACAATAAGAAGTTTCTCATTTCAGAATATCTGCTGAAGAAAATCGACGTCAACCATCACCTTAAAGCGGAAGCCTTGGGGATGATCCAACTGAGAGGCAAAACCTCGACGATTGGGATCGCGAGCCTGGATTATGGAATGCGTTAGAAAGGATCACTCGTACTTCAGCTTATCCACCGGGTTGGCATTTGCCGTACGCGCCGATTTAGTGCTTACGATCACCAGCGCGATCACCAACACCAACACGCCGGGCAAAACAAACCTCCACCACGACAGCGGGATGTGCTGGGCAAAGTTGCTCAGCCAACTGTCCACCACATAATAGGCCACGGGCACGGCCAGCGCAAAGGAGATGGCCACCAACTGCACATACTCACGCGAGAACATCACGAGGATCTGGCTTACATTTGCGCCCAGCACCTTGCGGATGGCCACCTCTTTGCCCTTGCGATTCACGACGAAGGTGATCAGGCCATAGAGCCCAAGACAGCCGATGAGCAGGAATAGCAAGGCGAACAATTGAAAGAGCTGTGCATATTTGTTTTCCTGCGCATAGAAAGCCCGGATATTGTCGTCGAAGAATTGGTAGGAGAACACGTGTTCCGGGTAATTCTCTTTCCATATTTTTTCAATGTCCTTCACGGCCGCCATCAGGCTTTTTCCTTCCCGGGTTTGAAGCTTGATGCTCACCGTGGAGTATGAACCCGGTTCGGTGCGCATGGCGATGTTGTCGTATCCTTCCTTCAGGGAGTTCATAAAATAGTTGTTCACCACACCGACCACGGTCATGATCTGGCCATTCCACTTCAGTGGCTGGCCGAGCGCTTCTTCCGGCGTGCCCAGGTTGAGGGAGTTGACCAGTTGCTGATTGATCAGGATGTTCCGCGACGAGTCGGCGGCGATCAGGTTTCGACCCGCCAATAATTTGAGTTGATACAGGCCGACGTAAGCACTATCGATGGAACCAAATTCGAACACCACATAATCTTTCATCTCTTTCGCTTCCGGTTTTCCGATGTCCTGGTAGCTGTGGCTGCGGTTTACGCCCGAGGGCAGCGTGTAACTAAAACTCACTCTCGCCACCGACGACAGGGCCCGCAGTCTGTCGGCCAGCACCTTGATGCCTGTCACGCTTCGGTCGGGCACGCGTACGCTGATGACGGCGTCGCGGTTGAATCCCATATCCACATTTTGAAAGAATTGCATCTGGCTCACTACGATGAAGGTGCCCACCACCAGCACTTGCGTGATCGTAAATTGAAATACCACCAACACCTTGCGCAAGCTGAACCCCCCCAGCCGCTCCGTGGTAAACGTGTTTCGCAAGGCATCGATCGGATGGAAACGGGAGATGGTCCATGCCGGATAAAATCCGGAAACCAGGGTGACGACGGCGATGATGGCCAGGAGCAGGAGAATGACCGCCGGGTCCGTAAAATTATAATGGGTAAGCCTCAGGTTTAGGATGGGCTGCAGCGCGATGATCAACGCTTCCGACAACCCGAGTGCGATCACCCCGGCGACAAACACGACCAAAAACGTTTCGATCAGGAACTGGATAACGAGGTTCTTGCGATTGCTGCCCATCACTTTGCGCAACCCGATCTCTTTCGACCGCAGCACCGATTGTGCCGTGGCCAGGTTGATGTAGTTGATACTGCCCGTCAGCAAGAGGAACAAGGCCACCAGCTCCAGGGCCAGGATGGTCTCGCGGCTGATCGTCCGGCCGCTGAACGTGCCAAAGCGTGCGTCGAAGTGCACGTCGCCTAACGCCTGCAGCAGGTAGTGCCGTGAACTGGACAGTTCTTTTGATGTGTGTGCGGCATGGACCCGGGCGATCTGTTTTTCCATATCGGCTTGTGTCATGCCTTCGGGCAGGCGGATGTAGACACTGTGGCCATCGTTCACACCGGTCCATTCGTTCCAGGCGCCCGGGTTCAGGTTCGTCAGGCTGCTGTAGGAGAGGAGGATCGAGAAAGGGAAATCGGTGTTGTTGGGAAAGTCTTCGACGACGCCGGTCACCTTGGCATCGTACCGCTTCTGAAGACGCAAGGTTTGACCGATGGGATTTTCGTCGCCGAAATATTTTTTTGCATACGACTTCGTGAGCACGATGCTGAGAGGCTCGGCCAACGCCTTGTCGGGGTTGCCGGCCAGCCAGGTGAGCCCACCCTTGCCAAAGTCGAAAAGTTTAAAGAACGCCGCATCCACCAACACGGCGCCGCTTTCTTCCCGGAACTTTCGGAGGGCCGTGCCCGATGGGTCGATCACATCCACATTGGCGCCACCGAAATATTCCATGGCCGCCATGTTGGAAAGGCCGGGAATTTCTTCTTTCATGGCCACCGGTACCGGGTAGGAAATGCCCGTCCGGAACTCCGACATATCGTCGCCGCTCACACGCACCAGTCGGTAGATCCGGTCGGCGCCGGTGTGCGACGTGTCAAAGCTCAGCTCAAACCGCACCACGGCCAGGATCACCAGCGTGGCCGCGATGCCCGCGACGAGCCCGAGAACATTGATGACGGTGTTGCCCTTCTGCGTGGAGAGGCTGCGACGGGCCATTTTAAAATGTGTCGTAAGCATAGGAGTGGGTTTGGGGTGATACGAAGGTTTTTTCCAGAAGAAGCTTTTAAAGAGGAAGCCCACTCCGTTCAGCACATATCGTCTTCGGGCGTGTTGAATATTTTTGTTGAGAATGTCTTTCACAAACACCTCGTAGAGATCGCCGCGGATCTCTTCGGAGAGATCGGGTGGCGACAGGGAATCGATGAGCGAATCAACCCAGGCTGGCGGTTTGAGGCTGTGATTCATGAGGCAGCGGTTTTAGCGATGAGGGTCCAGATCAGGTCGCGGGTGTCGCGCAATTCTTCCAGTGCGTTGCGGCCGTGGGCGGTGATGCTGAAGAGCCGCTTCCGGCGTCCTCCCCGTTCGGTAGAAGCGCCACCCATTTTTGATTTCACAAATCCTTTCTCCTCCAGGCGGTGGAGGACAGCGTGTATGGCGCTGATGCTGAGTTCGCGGTTGGCTTGCGCTTTCAATTCTTCGGCCACCGTCACGCCATAGGCTTCCTTGTTCAGGAGGGCGACCATCAATAAGATCAACTCCTCCAACTCCCCGAGATAAATGCGAGACGACATAGTGGGTATTATTTCAATGTTTGTAGAGCAAATATATGACCAAGCCCTTCCCGGCTTCAAAGGCACGGATTTATACCAGTAAACTGTACGGAACGTATCTCTTTTCGCCCGTTTCCGGACGGGGGTTTTGCAGGTAATGTAGTAGCTTTACAGGCTGTATAAGCGGCTTTATCTGGATGTCTGTACGTTTTAAATACGCGGCGTTGTGTCTGTTATGGGTTGTGCAGAGCAGTGTGCTCCACGCACAATACGAAGCGTCTCATTGGGCCTTCGGCACCTATGCAGGTCTGGATTTTACCTGCGCCAACACACGCCTGGCCATTTCACCGTTCTTTGGCCTGGAAGGCGGATCGACCATGTCCACCGCCGACGGCAAGCTTCTCTTCATCACCAACGGCGACCAGGTCTGGAACAAGGACTTTCGGATCATGCCCAACGGCAGCGACCTCGGCGCCCAATGTCTCGGGTTTGGCGACAACCCTTCGTCCACACAAAGCGCCCTCATCGTTCCTCATCCCGGAAACCCAAATCAATATTATATTTTCTCCACCGACTGCGCCGAAGATTACTTTGCCGACGGGCTTCGCTACTCCATCGTAGACATGTCGCTGAACAACGGACTGGGCGATGTGATCCTGAAAAAGCAATACCTCCGCTCCCCGGTGGCCGAGAAAATAGCCGCCGTTTTTCAGCCGAATGGCAAAGACGTGTGGCTGGTGGCGCACGGCATTCAGAACAATGAGTTCTATACCTACTCCATCACCGCCGGTATAGGGTTCAACCCGGTGCCCATCGTCTCCGCCACGGGCCAGATACATACCGGGGGGCGGGGGTATCTCAAGTTCTCCCCCAATGGCGAGCGCCTGGTGGCCAACAGTTTTGAGATCGGCTACTACAATACCGATGGCATTTACCCCGAACTTTTCAAATTCAACAAAAACACGGGCAAGGTCACTTCCGATTTTGTCATCACCTCGTCGCTGAGGGGTATGTATGGTGCTTCCTTTTCACCCAACAGCAGTGTGCTCTACCTCGCGTGCGCGTGGGGCTGCGTGGAGCAAAACATCGTGCAATACGACCTCAGCCTTGGCACGCCGGACCAGATCATGGCCCACCGGCAATCCATGTCGGTCTGGGCTGAGGTGGGCGCCTTGCAACTGGGGATCGATGGCCGGTTGTATTTTCAACTCTACAACGGCGATGGCGGCCTGGGCGTCTTCACCAATCCCAACGGCATTGGGGCGGCGGCGGACATGATCCGGGACTACATCAAGTATCCATGTCCCATCGCCCAGGGCTACGGACTTCCCAACTACATCGAATCCTACTTTCAAACGCCGCTCGTTCGCACCGGCACGTGCCCCCAATTGCCGGTGAGTTTTTTTAAAAGCGTTGACTTTACTTCAAAAAGCGTTTGCGAAAACCTGACCGTGGACTTTGCCATCCAGGCCGACTATATTCAATTTGATCACGCCCATGGCGATTATTTTGCGTGGGGCGGTACACCTTCCTATGCGTGGGATTTTGAAAACCAGGGCTACTATGTCAATCCAGGAACAGATCCGATCACGCATGATTATCCAGCGCCGGGAAAATATACCGTCACGTTAAGGGCTTTTGATTATTATTGTTTTGGAACGACGGTTCAAAAAGATGTCGGTGTGTCCATCCTCGAAGCGAACTTCAGCTACACCGTTGCGTGCGTGGGTCACGCCGTGAACTTTAAAAATGAGTCGCTGGCTTGTGCCGATGGCACAACCTGGGCGTGGGACTTTGGCGATCCGGGTCCCGGTAACACCAGCACACTATCCGATCCTGTACACGTATACCCCAGGGCTGGAACCTACGAAGTCACACTCACCGCAAACGGGACGTCCGAAAAAAAGATAAATGTCGAAGTATTGGAAGACCTTCCCGTGCTGCAGGAAGACGTCGACTTTTGTTTTGCCACCCCCGTCACGTTCGGACCGGTATCCGATATCCCTGGCGCTACCTATCAATGGGATGACGGTTCAACGCACCGCCAACTCACCGCCGCCGATCCCGGCCAGTATTCACTGGTGATCGTTCGCAACCAATGCCTGGCGGAAAGCAAATTCAACCTGCACTACCGCGACTGCGCGCAATGCGATGGCCTCCTGAAAAGCATCTCGCTCGGCAGCGATACCGTGATCTGCGACGGCGATTCGTTTTCGATGGGTCTGCCGGAAACAACACCCGGCACCTTTGCCTGGCGCAACGGGGCCACTACACCCAAAATCCAAGTCGACAAGGCCGGAACCTATACCTTAAAACTCACCCAGGGCAACTGCGTCACGTCGGCTTCCCGCGCCGTGGAGGTAAAGAATTGCGAAACGTGCAACGACTTCATCACAAACATCATCACGCCGAACGGCGATGGAAAGAATGATGCGTTTGTTTTTTCATCGGATTGTGATTACGATCAATTCCGGATGCACATCGTCAACCGCTGGGGAAAAACCATCTACACCACCTCAACACCGTCCTGGAACGGCATCACGGGAACCGACACTAATGCTTCCGGCATTTATTATTATTCGATTGAATATTCCCACCCCGGTGCACAAGGCAGAAAAATAGCTGAGCATCGGAAGGGGTGGATACATGTTGTGAAGTAAATGGTTGCGCCCTTGTTGGTGTTCTTCACCAACAAGATTTATGACGATCCCTTTAATAGTAATGAGTAAAATTATGAGGGCGATGATGTAGGAGACGACATGTTTTGTTTCGGGAATGTGGTTGGAAGCGATTCATGTTGGTGAAGAACACCAACATGGGCGAGGGGCACGATGTGTTTTGTTTTTGGGAATGTTGTGTGGAAGCGATTCATGTTGGTGAAGAACACCAACATGGGCGAGGGTGGTGAATAAACCAACACGGGCGATCGGGCGATCATAACTTCAAATAAAAATCCCGCGTCAATTCAACATAGCTGTCGGACCATTCCAGCTTCTCCTTATATAATAATATCTCCCCGGTTTCAGTCGCCCGTTCCTTTCGCGAAAATTCCAGCAACCACCGCTCGATGGGTTTTCCTTCGCGCGTGCGGAAGCTGTATTGCCGTGTGCAGAAAAAGCCATGCTGTTTGGCGAGGTCGATGAATTGGAGGCCTTCGGTGTAGGGTAGCACGACGTTGAGCGTTCCTTGCGGCTGCAGCAGGCGGTCAGCGGCGGCGAGCAGGGAGGCGTGATCTAGAGTCACCGTGTGGCGCGCTTCGTGACGGCGTTTGTTGGGTGGCTCTTGGCTGTTGATGAAGAAAGGGGGGTTACTTAAGATAACATCGTAGAGATAGGGATGAAAGGGGGGTGACGGGGGGTAATCCTGGATCGGGGCGACGTGAATGTGCAGACGCTCGCTCCAGGGTGAAGCCAAAAAATTCTCCGCCGCCTGCGCAGCATCTTGTCCCTCAATCTCCACCGCATCGATCTGGGTGGTGGATGGAGTCCGTTGGGCGGCCATCAGCGCAATGATGCCGGAACCTGTGCCGATGTCGAGGATCCGGGTCGCGTTTGCAACGTGGGCCCAGGCGCCGAGCAGGACGGCGTCGGTGCCCACTTTCATGGTGCTGCGGTCGTGCTGCACTTCAAATTGTTTGAACTGAAAATGCGTTTTCCTTTTCATACCTTCACGGCCCGGGTTGGCAGGACAGCTTTCTTTCCGTGATCTTCGTTAAGAAGAAAAGAAAGGAATGATCGTCCTTTTATAAACTTTACACCGTAAGTATATGGAAAAAATTCGCTGGGGTATTTTAGGATGTGGCAAAATCGCCAACAAGTTCGCCGCCGACCTGCGGCTGGTCAAAGATGCAGAACTGGTGGCCATTGCCTCGCGCAATCCAAAAAAGATCGCCGCCTTCACCGCCGAGTTCCCCGTGCCGCTCGTGTTCCATACCTACGAAGCGCTGGCCGCCTCGCCCGACGTGGATGTGATCTACGTCGCCACACCCCACGGCTTTCACCGCGACCACACCTTGCTGTGCCTGCAGCATAAAAAAGCGGTGCTGTGCGAAAAAGCGTTTGCCCTCAATACCTACCAGGTGCAGGACATGATCGCCGCCGCCCGCAAACACAACACCTTTTTGATGGAGGCCTTCTGGACAAAGTTCCTCCCGCAATATCAAAAGGTGAGCACGCTCATCAAGTCGGGCGACATCGGCGAGGTGAAGCTTGTGCAGGCCGACTTTGGCTTCCGCGCCGAGAAACCCACGCCACAGCGGCTCTACGACCCGACCTTGGGTGGGGGAGCACTGCTGGACATCGGCATCTACCCGGTTTTTCTTGCCTTGTCGTTCCTGGGCAAACCCGTGGACGTGAAGGCCGTCATGAAACCATACTCTTCCGGTGTGGACGAGCAGATCGCCATGACGCTGGCCTTCGAGAACGGCGCCTTGGCCAACCTCAGCGCCACCTTCGCGGCCGACACGCCCGTGGAGGCCACCATCGTGGGCACAGCAGGCTACATCCGCATGAGCAACCGCTTTCACAACGCCACATCGCACATCACCATGGTCAAGGATAGGCAACCACCCCAAACCATCGAAGTGCACCGCGAGGAAGGCTATGGCTACCAGTTCGAGGCGCGCCACGTGAACAGCTGTCTGAACAAAGGCCTCACCGAAAGCCCCGTGATGTGTCATGCCGACTCGTTATTATTAATAGAGACCCTGGATCGCATTCGCAAAAGCTGTGGCATCCGCTACGAAGCCGACCGCCAATAGCCGTGACACCCTTGCTTTGACGAATCTCCTCCTGACGCATGAATCACCCTCCGCCATCTCACGTCGCGATCAAACAACTGATCGCACCCCAAATGGACGCTGACTACTGAATACTAACTACTAACTACTGACTACTGAATACTAACTACTGAATTCTGGCTCCTGGATTCTGGCTCCTGTATTCATAATTGGAACACCATTTAAATTTATTGACTGCACCAACCCGGAGGAAACCTTTCAGAATAAAGAATTTAAACTAATTTTCGGCCTCATTTTACAACCCGGTATGAACCCATCTTTGACTTTGACCGGCGACAAAGCCGCTGTATTTGCAACCGTTGAGAACTATCTGGCCAACGCCGGCTTTAAAGTAGCCGCCAAGGACTTTAACCGCCCCTGGGGTGGATTCTTTGTGCTGGACGAGACGCAAGCCCAGGCTTTCGCCGATCTGTATTTTCCCGGCATCAACCTCGACACGTTGCGCATCAGCGGCAAGCTGAGCCCGAAGATCTTGATGGTGCAGCCGCAGACCCGCTTGTCGTGGCAATATCACCACCGTCGCGCCGAGATCTGGAAACTGGTGGCGGGCACGGCCGGTGTCGTGACCAGCGAAACGGATACAGAAGGCGTTGTGAAAAGCCTGGCCCTCGGCGAGATCATCCGCCTGCGCCAAGGACAGCGTCACCGCCTGGTGGGTCTCGACGGCTGGGGCATGATTGCCGAGATCTGGCAACACACCGACGCCAACCATCCTTCCGACGAGAGCGACATCGTGCGGGTGCAGGATGACTTCGGACGGTAACGCCGTTTATCATAACCATTTAATATTGAAGGGAACAAGGTGGCCAAGAAGTTGAAGGATGCCGAACTGAAAGCGTTCCTGGACGAGAAGGTGGACCGCTACAATCAACCGGGGTTCATCGAACTGGATCCCATCTCCATTCCCCATGCCTTCACCAAGCCACAAGACATCGAGATCGCCGGCCTCTTTGCCGCCGTGCTGGCCTGGGGGCAGCGCGTGACCATCGTGCGCAAGTGCCAGGAGCTGTTGAGCCTGATGGACAACGATCCGCATCAGTTTATCCTTCATCACCGGGCGCGTGACCTGAAAGCGCTGGAGACCTTTAAACACCGTACGTTCAACGCCACCGACACCTTATATTTTGTGGAGTTCCTCAAATGGTTCTACCAACACCACACGTCGCTTGAGGAGGCTTTTGTAGTCGATCCACGGGCGAAGACGATAGAGGGTGGGTTGATCCATTTTCACGATCTTTTTTTTAGCCTCGACGATTATCCCCATCGCACGCGCAAACACATCTCCACCCCGGAACGAAAGTCGACCTGCAAGCGCCTCAGCATGTACCTCCGCTGGATGGTGCGCAACGACAACAAAGGTGTTGACTTCGGGTTGTGGAAAAATATATCGCCGGCACAGCTCGTCTGTCCGTGCGACCTGCACGTGGACAGGGTAGGGCGGAGGCTGAAACTGATCCGTCGCAAACAAACCGATTGGCAAACGGCGTTGGAACTCACCGCCAATTTATCGCGGCTCGATCCGGCCGACCCGGTGAAGTACGACTTTGCCTTGTTCGGTTTGGGCATCGAGGAAGGACGGTCGAAAAAGAAAAGCTGACCTCGTGCGGAGATTGTGTGCAGGGTTGGCGGCCACCGGATCGGGGCCGTTGAGCCTTGAAAATGACGCGGACAAAGGAGCGATTTACCACACGTCCTTTCTGCCATCGTTAGCAAAATAGAAAAGTTCCCGTCTTTGTTTCGAAGGCACTCAAAACATACATGAGAAGTCCGGTTTTACACGGGTGAAATGTGCTCTTTTCAATTTAAAATCATTCTAAATTACACTGATATTCTTCGAAATTGACCCCATCTAAGCATTCCGTAATTACCTTTCGCAGGTTTTGAAATGGGGCACGAAAACCCCATAATTTATTGCGCAACGGCCTAAATAAATTTGAAAAAATGAGTTCCGATAGTAGATTTGTGCCGCTTGTTTTGAAAACGGACACTGAACCAAACATGAATAGAAATTTTATCTCCTCCGCTTGCAAGTTCCTCTCCCTGGTTTTCGTCTTCGCATTTCTCAATCTTACATCTAACGCTCAGGAAATCTCCAAAGAGCCCGCTGCCATCAGCGCTGGTGAGACATTGTTTAATGCCAACTGTAAAGCCTGTCACAGAGTAAAGTCCAAGTTAGTAGGTCCCGCGTTGCAAAACGTTTACGACCGGGCCCCTTCCATCGACTGGATCAAGTCGTTTGTGAAGAATTCCTCCGGTGTCATCGCAAGTGGAGATGACTACGCCAACAAGCTGTACAATGAGTTCAACAAAACTCAGATGACAGCTTTTTCTTCTTTTAAGGATGCCGACATCATGAACATCCTGGCCTACATCAAGGCCGAAACGGAGAAGGTGGCTGTTACCCAGGTACCTAACGGTCCGGTTCCTCCCACAGGCGGCGGCGATGGCGGTGTTTCGAAAACCTACCTCGACGTCATCCTCGCCGGCATGCTCCTCATCCTGGTGTTGTTGTTGATCATCTTAGGTTTCCTGGTTTCCGCCCTCAAGCGTTTCCTCGATCAGAAAGAACTTTCAGAGGAAGAGAAAGAAGTTGTTCATTCACCCATCACGCTCGGTACAGTGACCAGCAGCTCGGGTTTCATTTTCATCGTGGTGTTCCTGGCCGGTGCGCTGGGCTTCAAAGCGGTGATCAACGGTTTATATTCTATCGGTATTCAGCAAGGCTATGCTCCCAAGCAGCCGATTGCTTTCTCGCACAAGATCCACGCCGGTCAATTGGAGATCGACTGTAAATATTGCCACGTAGGCGTCATGAAAGGGAAGAGCGCTACCATTCCTTCTGTCAACATCTGTATGAACTGCCACAACCAGATCAAAGAAGGTCAGCAGACAGGAACGGGCGAAATTGCCAAGATCACGGCGGCGTGGGAAAATAAGAAACCCATCGAGTGGGTTCGTATCCACAACCTTCCTGACCTGGCCTACTTCAACCACTCCCAGCACGTGAATGTGGCGGGCGTTGAATGCCAGACTTGCCACGGTCCTATCGAAACGATGGACGTTGTTCGTCAGCACTCTTTATTGACCATGGGCTGGTGTATCGATTGCCACCGCAAAACCGATGTGAACACCAAAGGCAACGCATACTACGACAAGCTGGTAGAGCTGCACAAAGAAAAGTCGAAGACACCGATGAAGGTAGAGGATGAAGGTGGATTGGAATGTGCCAAGTGTCACTATTAATATATAGAATAATTACGGTCAACGCATCGCGATAAACGATTTATGGAAGAATCAAAGAAGGTATACTGGAAAGGCATAGAGCAACTGGCCAACAACCCGGAGTTTGTAAAGCACGCTCACGAAGAATTTGCTCAGCCAGGACCGGAAGAAGATCTGGGTCATTCCCGCAGGGATTTCTTGAAAATGATGGGCTTTGGTGTGTCGGCCGTAGCATTGGCCGCTTGCGAAGCGCCCGTGCGCAAGGCTATTCCGTATGTGAACAAGCCGCTCGACATCGATCCCAGCATCCCGAACTACTACGCTTCAACCTACACCAACGGCGGCGACTACGCCAGCATCGTGGTGAAGACCCGCGAAGGTCGTCCGATCAAAATTGAAGGTAACGCGCTTTCGAGCGTGTCCAAAGGCGGCACCAGCGCTCAGGTAGAGGCTTCGGTGCTCTCTTTATATGACAACTCCAGACTCCGCGGTCCTTTTAAAAGAGGCGGCGAGAAGAAAGAAAAGATCACCTGGGAAGATCTTGACAAGGAGGTAGGCGCAAAGTTGGGTGAAATTGCCGGCAAAGGCGGTCAGATCCGCATCGTTAGCAACTCGATCCTGAGCCCCAGCACAAAAGCAGCCATCGCAAAATTCACAGCGAAATATCCTACGACACAACACGTTCAGTACGATCAAGTATCTGCTTACGGCGTGTTGAAAGCCAACGAAGCTTCTTTCGGCAAGGCGTTCATTCCTTCCTACGACTTCAGCAAAGCTTCCGTGATCGTGAGCGTTGCCGCCGACTTCCTGGGCAGCTGGATCTCCCCGATAGAATTCACCAAGCAATACGCCATTACGCGCGATGTGACCGAAGAAAAGAAAGAGATGTCTCGCCACTATCAGTTCGAGTCAATCTTGTCGATCACCGGTGCCAACGCCGACTACAGAGGACAAATCAAACCTTCGGAAGAAGGAACGGTCATCGTGACCTTGTATAACCTGATCGCAGCCAAAGCCGGCAAGCCTGCCGTTTCGGGTGGCGATGAGAAAATAAAATACGCCGCCAAAGCTGCGGAAGACCTGTGGGCTGCCCGTGGCAAAGCGCTGGTCGTAGCGGGTTCGAACGACAAATCGGTTCAGATCCTCGTGAACGGCATCAACGACATGCTGGGAAGCTACGGCACCACCATCGACACCGCCGTTACGGTGAACTATCGTCAAGGCGACGATGCCGCCATGGCAGCATTTGTGAGCGACGTGGAAGGCGGCAAAGTAGACGGCGTGATCTTCTACAATTGCAACCCAGTATACGATTATCCCCAAGGCGACAAACTGGGCGCAGCGCTGAAGAGCGTAGCCCTGACGGTAGCCACCAGCTATAAAGAAGAAGAGACCGGCGCGCAGGCACAATACCTGGCACCCGATCACCACTACCTCGAAGCCTGGAACGACGCCGAGCCGAAGAAAAATATGTACAGCTTAGGCCAGCCGGCCATCACGCCGATCTTCAAGTCGCGTGCCGCGCAAGAAAGCCTTTTGCTGTGGGCCGGCGAACCGAAAGCCGACTACTTTGAAATTCTCCAAAGCAACTGGAAGACCTGGTTCTACAAAGGCCAAGGCGATTTCCAAACGTTCTGGGACAAAGCCCTCTACGATGGCGTATTGGAGTTGCCCGCCGAACCGGCAGCAGCTGTAGCCTTCGCCGGCGACGTGAACGCCGCTGCGAGCGCGATTGCCAGCACACCGAAGTCAGCCGGCTTCGAGTTGGTGATCTACGAAAGCGGTAACATCGGTAACGGATCACAATCCAACAACCCGTTGTTGCAAGAGCTTCCCGATCCCATCACCAAAGCCGTTTGGGATCACTATGTAACCGTATCTCCGAAAGACGCGAAGGACATCAACTTCAGCGAAAGCATCACCAAATATTTCACGATCGCCGTAGAAGGCAAGTCGGTCAAGCTTCCCGTGTTGGTTCAACCCGGACAAACTCCCGGCACGATCGGCGTACCCCTCGGCTACGGCCGCACCAAAGCCGGCAAGGTAGCCGATGGCATCGGTGTGAATGTTTACCCGCTCGTAGCGATGGTGAACGGCTCGTTGAGCTATGTGCTCAACAATGTGAAATTCGATAAGACAAACGAAGAATACCAGATCGCGCAGACGCAAACCCATAACACGTACATGGGCCGTCAGACCGTGGTGCAGGAAACCACCCTGGCCAAATTCCAGGAAAAACATTGGGACCGCGAGTTCCATCCCACGGTTTCCACCTGGGCCGATCCCAAGCATAAAGTCGCTCCCGGCGAAATGGCCATCTGGAAAGGTCACGAATACAAAGATCACCATTGGGGCATGGCCATCGACCTGAACACCTGTATCGGTTGTGGCGCTTGCGTGGTGGCTTGTAACGTAGAGAACAACGTGTCGCTGGTAGGTCGCGAAGAAGTGATCAAGCGCCGCGAAATGCATTGGCTGCGCATCGACCGCTACTACAGCAGCGACGCTCCCGCCGACGATTGGAGAGGTGTTGAAGTGGCTGCGGAAAACCCTGAAGTGGTGTTCCAGCCCATGCTGTGCCAACATTGTAACAACGCACCTTGCGAAACGGTATGCCCCGTGGCAGCTACGACGCACAGCACCGAAGGTCTGAACCAAATGACCTACAACCGCTGTATCGGAACACGCTATTGCGCAAACAACTGTCCTTATAAAGTAAGACGTTTCAACTGGTTCAAATATCACGACAACCGTCAGTTCGAAACCGCTAACCCGGCCATGAACACCGACCTGGGCAAGATGGTATTGAACCCCGATGTGACCGTACGTTCACGCGGTGTGATGGAGAAATGCTCGTTCTGCGTGCAACGCATCCAGGCCGGCAAGCTCACCGCCAAGCGCGAAAGAAGACCGATGAACGACGGCGAAGTGGTAACCGCCTGCCAGGCATCGTGCTCCACGGGCGCCATTGTATTCGGCGACATCAACAACCCCGAGAGCAAGATCTCCAAGCTGTTGAAGATCAGACCGGCAGACCCCGAACGCCCGCACCGCGTAGACAAGATCACGGACAATCCCCGTGCCTACCAAGTGCTCGAAGAGATCGGCGTGAAGCCCAACATCTGGTACCTCACCAAAGTAAGAAACAAGGACAAGGATGCAACCAAGGCGTAAGACCGAGGTTGAAAAATCGAAAAACGAATAAGTGTATAACGGATAACTTATAATCATAAAATGCAGGTAAGTTCAGTAGTTCGCGATCCCCTGGTAACCGGTGGCAAAACAGTAAAAGATGTTTCGCACGACATCAGCCGGCAGGTGGAAGGAAGTCCCACCCGTTTGTGGTGGATGGCTATGGGAGTCTCTTCCATCTTCTTTGCCTTTGGCTTCTATTGCGTGTGCACCCTGTTGTGGAATGGGGTGGGCGTCTGGGGTCTTAACAAGACCGTAGGTTGGGCGTGGGACATCACCAACTTCGTGTGGTGGGTCGGTATCGGTCACGCCGGTACGCTGATCTCGGCCATCTTGTTGCTGTTCCGTCAGCGCTGGAGAATGTCGATCAACCGCGCTGCTGAAGCCATGACGATCTTCGCCGTTATCTGTGCCGCCACTTTCCCGCTCATGCACATGGGCCGCCTCTGGTTAGGTTTCTACTGGGCGCTTCCGCTCCCCAACGCTTTCGGTTCCCTCTGGGCCAACTTCAACTCGCCCCTGTTGTGGGACGTGTTCGCTATCTCGACTTACTTCACCGTATCACTGGTGTTCTGGTATATCGGTCTTATCCCTGACTTCGCCGTTATCCGCGACCGCGCCGTAGTGCAAGGCAATAAGATACGTGCCGAAGTATACAACGCCCTCAGCTTCGGCTGGCAGGGTGGCGCCAAGACCTGGATGCGTTACGAATCTGTAGCGTTGATCCTCGCCGGTCTTTCCACACCCCTCGTACTTTCGGTTCACACGATCGTATCCATGGACTTCGCGACGTCGGTTATCCCCGGCTGGCACACCACCATCTTCCCGCCCTATTTCGTTGCGGGTGCTATCTTCTCCGGTTTCGCCATGGTGTTGACCCTGTTGCTGGTCACCCGCGTGGTGTTCAAACTGGAGGACTACATCACCATCTACCACATCGAGTTGATGAACATCATCATCATCGTGACCGGTTCGGTAGTAGGGGTGGCGTATATCACTGAATTGTTTATCTCCTGGTACTCCGGCGTGGAGTATGAAGGATATGCTTTCTATAACCGCGTGCAAGGTCCGTATGCCTGGGCATACTGGTCCATGATGACGTGTAACGTGATCTCCCCGCAGCTGTTCTGGATCAAGAAGATCCGCACCAGCATCGCGGCCACGTTCATCCTGTCCATCATCGTAAACATCGGTATGTGGTTCGAGCGCTTTGTGATCATCGTTACTTCGCTCCACCGCGACTACGTTCCGTCGAGCTGGACGATGTTCCACCCCACGATGTACGACATCGGGGAGTACCTGTTCACCTTCGGTTTGTTCTTCTGCGCCTTCCTGTTGTTTGCCAAATTCTTCCCCGTGATCAACATGGCCGAAGTGAAGAGCATCATCAAGGTAGGCTCCGAAAAAGTAACCGCCGACACGCACGATACGCATCATTAATGCACTTGTAAAACAGAGACAATGGACGCAGAAAAAAATTATTTAGTAGGAATATTTGACGACGAAGATGTGCTCGTCAGCGGAGTGACTTCCATCCGCGAAAAGGGTGTGAAGATCCACGAAGTATATTCGCCGTTCCCGGTGCACGGCCTGGATGAGGTGCTCGGCTACAAACGCAGCCGTTTGCCCATCGCCGCCTTCATGTTCGGCATGACCGGCACCAGCCTGGCCCTGCTCATGCAGATCTGGATGTTGGGCTATGACTGGCCCATGATCATCGGTGGTAAGAACTTTGTGTCGCTGCCGCCTTTTATCCCTGTGACCTTCGAGCTCACCGTATTGTTGTCGGCCCTCGGCATGGTGGCGACCTTCATGATCGTAAGCGATCTGAAGCCCTACCGCTGGCCCCGCCAGTTCGACTTGCGCAGCACCGACGACAAACACGTGATGGCCATTGACCTGGCGCTGAACCACGGCAAAAGCAAAAGCGAGATCACCAGCATCCTGAAAGCCGCTGGTGCCACTGAAGTGAATGAAAAGAACTTTGAATAATCCGAGAATATACCATATGCGCATTGTATCCACTTTGTTTGTAGCATTTTCTGCCGCCGTCGTGTTGACTTCCTGTGGTGCCGGTGGTGACAACCAGGGAACAGAATATGCCCCCAACATGTATCACTCCGTGGCGTATGAGCCCTATTCTCAGATCACCGACGAGGATGCGGGACGCTGGCTGACGTCGATCGACTATCCCGATGGCCACGCCGAATTTTACAACTCCAATAAGTTCAACCCCTACCGCATGAACATGCGGGAGTCGGCTCCCCACACCGTAGCCCGCAACAAGCACGGATGGTTGCCTTACCGCCTCGGTAAAGACAGCCTCGCGTTTGCCGCAGCCAACGTGAAGAGCCCGCTCGACTCCACGGCCGCCATCATTGCCGACGGAAAAGTATTATACGAGACCTATTGCGACCACTGCCACGGCCCCAAAGGCAAAGGCGACGGCAAAGTAGCTGCCGGTGGCATCAAGGTAGAAGTGAACGGCGAACAAAAGGAACGTTCGATCTATGCCGGTGTAGCCAACCTGACCAGCGACGCATTGAAAGGCGTGAGCGAAGGTCACATCTTCCACGTGATCACGATGGGCAAAGGCCTCATGTGGTCGCACGGATCACAGATCAGCCCCGAAGACCGCTGGAAGATCGCCAAGTATGTGAAGACCCTTCAAAAATAATTGAGGTACCAACGTAGAACTGAAAAACGGATAACGATAAAACAATGGCTCATCAAGTAGAAGTTACGGAAGAACATTATGTATTCAAGCCATCGCTCAAGACGAAGCTTTATGCCATTTTAGGTATTGGAGCGCTCCTTTTAGTGCTCGGCCTGCTCTTTTCGAAAGACCCGGCAACGGCTGAGGGAGCAGAGCATGGCGGTGGTCATGGTGGTCATAACGCATCAGTAGAAGCCACACACCTGGTGGCCACCGCTGAAGAGCATGCCGCAGCTTCCGAAGGTCATCACGAAGCCGGTGGCGAGCACCACGAAACCAAATATTGGATCAAGCGTCTGTACACCACCCTGTGGATGAACAACGTGTATTTCGCCGGTCTGGGCATCATCGGTTTGTTTTTCGTAGCCGTCCAATATGCCGCACAGGCGGGATGGTCGGTAGGAGTACAGCGCATTGCGCTCGCCATGGGCACCTGGATTCCGGTTGCCGGCTTGCTCATGCTTGCCCTCTGGTTCGTTACGAAACACGACATTTTCCATTGGACGCATTCATATTTATACCAGGACGGACCTCAATTCGATAAGATCATCGATAAGAAAGGACCGTTCTTCTTCTGGCCTTTGAAAGGCGGCACATTCCCGATCTTCTTCATCTTCCGCATGGTATTGTTCTTTGGCTTGTGGTACTGGTTCTTCTCCAAAATCCGCAAGAATATGATCTCCGAGGACCTGGAAGGCGGAACTTCCTGGTGGTACAAGAGCCGCGGTCTTTCCGCTTGGTTCCTTGTATTCTTCGGTGCCAGCTCTTCCATCGCCGCATGGGACTGGGTGATGAGCATCGACACCCACTGGTTTAGCACCATGTTTGGCTGGTATGTATTCGCCAGCTGGTGGGTAACCGGTTTGGCCGTGATCACCCTCATCGCCGCACACTTGAAGAGTGCCGGCTACCTCAAGATCGTAAACGCAAACCACCTCCACGACCTGGGCAAGTTTGTGTTCGCTTTCTCCATCTTCTGGACCTATATCTGGTTTTCGCAATTCCTGCTGATCTACTACGCACACATCCCCGAGGAAACCGTGTATTTCGTAGAACGGATGCGCAACAGTCCGTACAGCTGGATCTTCTACTTCAATATTATTGTTAATTTCGTGTTGCCGTTCCTGTTGTTCATGACGCGCGATGCAAAGCGCCACTTGTCTACTCTGAAGCTGGTTTGCCCCATTGTCATCATCGGTCACTGGTTCGACTTCTTCAACATGGTAACGCCCGGCGTCATGAAGCACTCTGGAGGAATTGGCTTTGTGGAGATCGGTATGTTCTTGATCTTCGCCGCAGTGTTCCTGCTGGTCGTGCTGAATAGTCTGACGAAGCTGCCGCTGTTTGGCAAAAACGATCCGATGTTACAAGAGAGTCTTCATCACCACATTTAATGTATAGAAACTGATATGATGAGTTTGATTATTATTCTTGGCGTTGTTCTCATCCTGGGGATCCTCTATATGATCTTCCGGGTAGGCAACCTGGTAAGCATTGCAAAAGGAGGTGTGGTTGACGAAAAGTCAAGTACGGCGAACAAAGTAAATGCAGCCCTTTTTATCGTATTCATGGTGGGAAGCCTCGGCCTGTTCTTCTGGTATTCCTTCAGCCATTTTCACGAATACACGTTGCCCGTTGCTTCCGTGCACGGCAAACATACTGACAACCTGTTCTGGATCACCATGTGGGTGACGGTGATTGCGTTTGTGATCATCAGCATCGTCATGTTCGTGTTCATCTACCAATATCAATACAAAGAAGGCCGCAAAGCCAAGTATTTCCCCGACAATCACTACCTGGAGTTGGCATGGACCATCATCCCGGCGATCGTATTGGCGGTGTTGATCTTCACCGGTCTGCGCGCCTGGAACGACATCACAAGCCCTGCCTCGAAAGACGCGGAAGTGATCGAGCTCGTGGCCCAGCAATTTGCATGGACCGCCCGCTACCCCGGCGTGAAAGACAAAGAACTTGGAAAAGTAAGCTATAAACTGATCGACAACTTCGGCAACGAATTTGGTCTCGACCTGTCCGACAAGCATTCCTTCGACGATTTCAAATCGCTGGAGTTGCACTTGCCCGTTGACCAGGAGATCCTGTTGAAGATCCGTGCCAAGGACGTGCTCCACAGTGTGTTCCTCCCTCACTTCCGGGTGAAGATGGACGCCGTGCCCGGTATGCCCACCCAATTCAAATTCAAAGCCACCAAGACCACGCAGGAGATGCGCGACGAGCTTGGCAACCCGAACTTTAATTACGAACTGGCCTGCACCGAAATCTGCGGACGTGGTCACTTCTCGATGAAAATGCCTGTTGTCGTAGAAAGTCAAGAGGCGTATGAGCGCTGGAAGGCTTCACAGGAAGCATGGTTGAAACAGAATCCCGGCTACCTCGATAAGGTACCGGCAGCATTGAAGGAAGCGGCGATGATCCAGGCAGGCATGCAGAAAGATCCCGGCGCAACAGTAGCGGAAGTAAAACAATAGGTTAAAAGATTTATCAAAACATGGCAACGACCGATATTCACCTCCACCAAGATGTTCACCATCACGATGATCATGAGGATCATGAGCACCATGAAGGTAATTTCTGGACCACTTATATTTTTAGCCAGGATCACAAAGTAATTGCAAAACAATTCCTGATCACCGGTATTTTCTGGGCCTTGCTGGGCGGTACACTCTCCGTGATCTTCCGTCTGCAACTCGGTTTTCCCGACATGAACCTGGATTGGCTCAAGCCCGTTTTGGGCGGCTGGATCACTCCCGAAGGAAAACTGGATCCTGAATTCTACCTGGCCCTGGTGACCATGCACGGCACCATCATGGTGTTCTTCGTGCTCACAGCCGGTCTGAGCGGTACCTTCTCGAACTTCCTCATTCCCCTGCAGATCGGTGCCCGCGATATGGCATCCGGTTTCATGAACATGCTTTCCTACTGGTTCTTCTTCCTGTCGAGCGTGATCATGTTCATTTCGCTCTTCCTGGAAACAGGCCCTGCCGGCGGCGGTTGGACGATCTACCCTCCGTTGAGCGCATTGCCCCAAGCCATTAAAGGTTCGGGCCTGGGCATGACCATGTGGCTCGTAGCCATGGTGTTCTTCATCGTGAGCTCGCTCCTCGGAAGTATCAACTACATCACCACGGTTATCAACATGCGCACAAAAGGTATGTCCTTCACACGCATGCCCCTCACGATCTGGGCGTTCTTCTTTACGGCCATCATCGGTATCCTATCATTCCCCGTATTGTTTGCCGCAGCCCTGTTGCTGGTCTTCGACCGCAGCTTTGGCACGAGCTTCTACCTGTCGGATATTTACATCGGCGGCGAGGCGTTGGCACACGAGGGGGGTAGCCCCATCCTGTTCCAGCACTTGTTCTGGTTCCTGGGTCACCCGGAAGTGTACATCGTGTTGTTGCCGGCGCTCGGACTTTCGTCTGAGATCATCGCCACCAACTCGCGCAAGCCTATCTTCGGCTACAAGGCCATGATCGGTTCCATGCTCTTCATCGCCATCCTGTCGTTCATCGTGTGGGCTCACCACATGTTTGTGACGGGTATGAACCCTTTCCTCGGTTCCATCTTCATGTTGCTCACGCTGATCATCGCCGTGCCTTCTGCAGTGAAGATCTTCAACTACGTGACCACGCTGTGGAAAGGTAACATCCACTTCACACCGGGCATGTTGTTCTCGATCGGTCTGGTGTCGTTCTTCCTCACGGGCGGTATCACTGGTATCTTCCTTGGCAACTCGGCCATCGACATTCAATTGCACGATACATACTTCGTCGTAGCCCACTTCCACTTGGTAATGGGTAGCGCTTCGTTCTTCGGGATGATGGCGGGTGTGTACCACTGGTTCCCGAAATTCTTTGGCAGAATGGTGAATCCCACATTGGGCTACATCCACTTCTGGTTGACTTTCGTCGGTGTATACATGGTGTTCTTCCCCATGCACTACATCGGTATCGCCGGTTTCCCCCGTCGTTACTACTCCTGGACAAACTTTGAAACATTCAGCGGCTTTGCCGACCTGAACATGTTGGTGAGCGTGGCTGCGATCGTAACGCTGAGCGCCCAATTCATCTTCCTGTTCAACTTCTTCTACAGCATGTTCCGCGGCCGACTGGCCCCCGCCAACCCTTGGGAATCTACAACCCTGGAGTGGACCACACCGCGCAACCCTGGTCACGGCAACTGGGTGGGAGAGATCCCGTCCGTATACCGTTGGCCCTACGACTATAGCAAGCCGGGTGCGAAGGAAGACTACATCCCTCAAAATATCCCGTACTCCGAGACACCGGAATCCAACTTGCCGCACGAAAATGAGCTCATCAAACTGGAGACTTTGAACGGCGACGGATCTATTGTGGTGGAAGGAAGCAAGCACTAATTGACGACTTACGATCTTCGGTTCAAGGTTCAAAGTGAAGGACTTCTCCCCACTTTGAACCTTGATTTTTTAGGGCACATCCGCTCTCATTTTAAGGCATAGGGGAAATCATTATGAGATCATTTCGCAGGCTCACCCTCTCAACGCTCATTGCCGTGTACGTGCTCATCCTCGTAGGGGGCATTGTGCGCAGCACCGGGTCGGGTATGGGGTGTCCCGACTGGCCGAAATGCTTTGGCAACTGGGTGCCCCCCACATCCGTCTCGCAATTGCCCCAGGACTACAAAGAGATCTACGCCGCCCATCGCGAAAAAAAGAACAAGCGGTTCGCCAAGTATCTGTCGGCTGTAGGCATGGACGACACCGCGGCGGGTATCCTCAACGACCCGGGGGTGCTACACGAAAATGATTTCAACCCGGTAAAAACCTGGATCGAATACGTGAACCGCATTGTCGGGGTCATCATCGGCTTTCTCATCTTCGCGGTTTTCGTGGTCTCGCTGGGCTATTGGAAAAGCGAACGCAGGTTCACCGTGGTGGCTTTTATAACGTTTGTGCTGGTCGGGTTCCAAGGGTGGCTGGGATCGTTTGTAGTGTCCAGTAACCTCACGCCATGGACCATCACCGTACACATGTTTCTGGCCCTGCTCATCGTGGCTTTATTGGTATATCTCGTAGACCAAAGCAGCTATCGCCCCGAGATCAATTCGTCTATAGGCTTCTGGTGGCTCGTGGCCTCGATGGCCGTGTTGCTGGTGCAGATCCTATTGGGCACACAGGTGCGGGAAGCAATCGATCGCGTGGCCCAGGGGGTGGCGCGCGAGGCGTGGATCGCCAACCTGGGAGGGGAGTTCATCATTCACCGTTCCTTCTCCTGGATCGTGCTGATCATGCATGTGGGATTAATCCTGAGATTGCGTAAAACTGAGGGGGCAAAAACTTTCACCCTTGCCCTAATCCTGCTAATTTTGGGGACCATTTTAACGGGTTTGAGCATGGCCTATTTCGCCGTGCCGCCATTCCTCCAGCCGGTGCACCTGCTGTTTGCGACAGTCACTTTCGGAACACAGTTTTTGTTCTTGCTGAAAATGAATAGAAAAGAAGAGCCTGCATTGGCATAGCATATGATAGTCGGACAAATCGATCAACTCACCGGAATCAACTTCGTTATCGCGAAAGCGAAAGCGTACTGGGAATTGTTGAAATTCCGGCTCTCTTTCCTGGTGGCTTTCTCCTGCGCATTTGGATTTGTGCTGGCCTCACGCGAGATCAACTGGCTCACGTTCACCATGCTGTTCCTCGGCGGATTCCTCCTGTCGGGCGCCTCGGGCATCATCAATCAGATCATTGAAAAAGATCTGGACGTGTTGATGGGCCGCACCATGAACCGCCCATTGCCCACGCACCGGGTATCAGTGAATGAAGCCATCCTGGTGGCGGCTATCTGTACCGTGGCGAGCGTAAACATCCTTTGGAAATTCACCAACCCCCTGACCACCGGCTTGTCGGTGTTGTCGATGATCCTGTATGGATTTGTCTACACCCCGTTGAAACGAGTTGGTCCCGTAGCGGTATTTGTGGGAGCCATACCCGGAGCCCTTCCGCCACTGTTAGGCTGGACGGCTGCTACCGGCGTGATCTCGCACGAAGCATTGATCATTTTCGGCATCCAATTCATCTGGCAGTTCCCCCACTTCTGGGCCATTGCCTGGGTAGCCGACGAAGACTATAAAAAAGCCGGCTTCAAATTGCTTCCCTCCGGGGGACAAAAGGATTTGAACACCGCCGTGCAGATCATGATCTACACCATGTTCCTCATCCCAATGGGATTGCTACCGGCCACCTTTGGCATCACCGGCATCAACTCCGCGATCGTGGCAACACTTTGCGGCGTGGCGTTTTTTGCGTTGACATTTTCATTGATGAAATCGGGCGACCGGAAGTCGGCGCTGAAGATCATGTTTGCATCGTTCTTGTATTTGCCGATCGTGCAGATTGCGTATGTGTTGGATAAGATCTGATGTAGAGAGAGAATAATTAGGAAGAGGTTTGTCGTGGAATGTGTAAGGGAATCGGAAAGATCTTGTTGGTGGGACACCAACAAGGGTGGTGGTGGAAATTAGTAAAGGAACTGGAAATGAAGCTTGTTGGTGAGGAACACCAACAAGGGCGGCGAGGGTTGATAAAGAATGAAGCGTATGGCATTGGATATAAAGATCGTTGAAGAAGCACAGAAGCCCTTGGGGATGAACCCTAAGAAATTTGGGCTTTGGCTGTTCATGGGAAGCGTGATCATGGTTTTCGCGGCCTGGACCAGCGCCTACCTGGTGCGTCGTGCCGACGGTAACTGGAGGGTGTTCGAATTGCCGAGTTTGTTTTGGATCACTTCGGCCATCATCCTGGTCAGCAGCGGCACCATGCATTGGGCCTATTTGTCGGCCAAAAAGGATAACCTGGAGCAGACCAAGCTGGCCATCAGCATCACCAGCCTGCTGGGGGTGGCGTTTTTGATCGGGCAGTTCCTGGCCTGGGGGGAGATGGTACAGCACAACGTGCATTTTGTGGGAAATCCGTCCGGGTCATTTGTGTATGTGATCTCCTGGATGCACGGGCTGCACATCGTGAGCGGGGTGGTATTTCTGCTCATTGTACTGGTGGCCACATTCCAGTATAAAGTGCACTCAAAAAGGATATCGCAGATGGAAATGTGCACCACTTATTGGCATTTTTTGGATGCCCTTTGGCTATATTTGTTTGTTTTTCTATTATTGAACCGCTAATAAAAAGGCGGTTTTTTGACGATATTCGCACACTCACCACACACCCTTATTTAACCGCGTAACCTATTAACGTATACTAACTAATACTATGGCAAGTACAGCAGCAGCAGCTCACGGCGAGAGCACATGGGACGGTGGATCCTCACCGATGGGAGCCAGCTATGGCAAACTCATGATGTGGTTCTTTTTAATGTCCGATGCTTTTACTTTCTCCGCATTGCTCATCACCTATGGCCTGGTGCGTTCTTCGCACAAAGCCTACCAAGGCGCTGTAGATGCATTCACGTTTTCACAAAACTACTGGCCCATTCCTGAAAAGGTATTCGAATCCGTTCCTTTCATAGAAGGGTGGTCGGCTCCCTTGGTTTTCGTGGGTATCATGACCTTCATCCTCATCATGAGTTCGGTAACAATGGTGCTCGCCGTAGAAGCGGGCCATCGTATGGACCGCAAGGCCGTTGAGAAATGGATGCTCTGGACCCTGCTGGGCGGTATAGCTTTCTTGAGCTGCCAAGCTTGGGAATGGACCCACTTCATCCATGGCGCTCACGCCGGCAAGGCCGTAGTAGAAGGAACAACCTTCTTCGGAGCCAACCTGGCCCATAACCAATACGGTCCTCCGGATTTTGCAGCCTTCTTCTTCTTCATCACAGGCTTCCACGGCTTCCACGTATTTAGTGGGGTGTGTTTGAACTTCCTCATCTACTTCAACACGGTTACCGGTCTCTACGAAAGAAGAGGTCACTATGAAATGGTGGAGAAGGTAGGTCTGTACTGGCACTTTGTAGACCTTGTTTGGGTGTTCGTGTTCACGTTCTTCTACCTGGTTTAATTAGTTTTATTCAATCGAATTCATCGCATAAAGAAATATAAACATGGCACACGCTGAAAACGAATCGCACATAACCGTTCTTCCTCCCGATAAAGAGAAAATCAAAAAACTGTGGACGGTAGCCGGAATTTTGGGACTCATCACCGCCTTTGAATTCCTTATTGCCTTCACCATGCACCACGGCCCGTTGAAGACTTCGATCTTCATCGCCATGACCATTGTGAAAGCCGCATACATTGTCGGAGAATTCATGCACTTGCGCTATGAAGTGAAAGTGTTGTTCTGGTCCATCCTCATCCCCCTGATCTTTATCGTGTGGATGCTGGTAGCCTTTATTTACGAAGGCATCGCGATTTCACTCGTCCGTTAAGAAATTAACCATAACTCATTTCAGAGGCTTGAGTGTATGCGCACTTAAGCCTCTTTTTTTTTGACCCAAGCCAGCAATGCGCCGGCTAAAGGTTACGAAAGTATTCTCGCATGCTATTATGAAAAAAACTAAAGCACTCTTTTTATTTCTTGCCCTCTTGCTGCCGATACTGGTCTTTCTTTTTCTAAGGTTTTTTGGGAAGAACGAGTTTGCTGTACCACCTTTGTACACCGAAACCTTTCCTGAAGTACCACAAGGCTGTGCGCCCGTAAAAGCATTGCCCTATCGCATTGCCGACAGCGTGAGAACAAAGCTCCCGTTTGGAGACGATAGCCTTGCGTTGGTCACGTTTGGCAAGCTGAGTCCGGAAGCAATCAACCAATTGAAAAGGGTGGGGGGCAAGTTTCCGAACGATCCGGTGGTACTGGTTCAATTGGTCGATTCCAAGCCAGAATGGAAGCAATGCGTCTTCTTTCTGAAACCGCCTTTCGATCAGGTGCTGGTAGATCGCAAAGGGGCGATCCGCGGACAATACACTGTCGCCGACCTGGACGAGGCCGACCGACTGATCACTGAAATAACGATTATACTAAAGAAATACTGAGATGGAACCGAATGTAGTAAACGTGGAGCAGAAGGAGCCCTATAAGAAATTGATCATCGCGGTGTCGATTGCCATCCCCTTGGTAGTGGCGGTTTTGTTTGGCGTGAAAGTGCCGGGCTACGACCTTTCTTTTCTGCCCCCGATCTATGCCACGATCAACGGCGTCACCGCCGTGTTGCTGGTGAGCGCATTGATCGCGATCAAAAACGGCAAGCGGAAGTTGCACGAAAATCTGATGAAGACGAACATCGCGCTTTCGGCGGCTTTCCTGGTGATGTACGTCCTGTACCACATGACCAGCGACCCTACATCCTATGGCGGCGAGGGTGCCTTGAAATACATTTACTTTTTTATCCTGATCACGCACATTTTGTTGTCGGTCGCTGTTATCCCCTTGGTGCTTTTCACATTTGTGCGGGCCTGGCGTGGAGACTATGTGCGGCATAGAGCGCTCGCCAAGATCACATTCCCCATCTGGCTGTATGTGGCCGTTACGGGAGTGATCGTTTACCTGATGATCAGCCCATACTACGCAGCATAAAATTGGTTATCTTTAAGCGATCGATATGAAAAAGGCAGCATTCCTCAGCATCGTATTTGTGATCATCGCCACGGCACAGTCGGTGGCGCAGTGCGCGATGTGCCGGTCAACATTGGAGAATAACTACGCCGCCGGCAAACCCGGCATCGCGGCCGGCATCAACACGGGCATCCTGTATTTGCTTTCCATGCCCTACCTGGCCGTGCTGGTGCTGTGGTATTTCTGGTATAAAACAAGTCGGAATGCAAGAAAGGAACTATCTCACGGCCCTGTTGCAAGGTAAGTGCCCCCACTGCCGCCAGGGTGCCATGTTTGCATACCCCATCCGAAAGCTTAGCAAGTTTAACGTCATGAATGCCACCTGTCCCCATTGCGGCATTCGCCTGGAGCCGGAACCGGGCTTCTACCAGGGCGCGATGTATGTGGGCTATGGGTTCACCATTGCCTTCATCACGATGGTCAGCCTCGTACTCTATGCCCTGGGTGATGTTTCGGAGTGGCACTACATCGGCGCCAGCATTGGAGGCATGGCGCTGCTCATCCCCTTGAACTACCGCTACTCGCGCATCGTGTATCTCTACCTTTTCGGCGGCATCAAATACGATCGCCACCTGTCGCAAACAAAGTAGTTTTCTTACCTTTATCGATCATCACCCTGGTCGACGATTGAAATTACGGACATTCATACTGTTAGGAAGTTGCCTGATCACGTTCGCATTGGGAGGACTGGCGGCCTATTTTTCCCAACGCCTTGAATCCACCCAATCCGTCGACGCCGCGATCGTGAAGAACCTGCAACAGGAGCTCGCCACCATGCAGACAGAGGTGGATACGCTGTTGCCCAAACTTCAACGGTCATCCACCTTGCCACCACGCGGCCGCCGCTTTGCATTTTTTGTGTTCGATGCCCAGCAACTCGTGTCGTGGACCGACAACGGCTTCGTGCCGTCGCCAGCTTCGGTGGCTGAGCCCTTTACGCTGAAGATGCTCATCAGCGGCAACGGCGATTACCTGGCCCGGAAATGGAAAGTGAACGACACGAAATTTCTCGTGGGGGTCATTCCCCTCTATCGCAAGTTCAGCATCACCAACAACTACCTGGAGCCGTGGTGGAATCTCCGGATCTTCCCCTCCGCCAACATTACTTTGCTAGAGCCCGGCGCGGCTTCCGGCACCAGCATCTGCGTGGAGGATCAATGCCCGTTTCGCGTCAACTTCCAGGAACAGGTGCCGTTGCGTGATCCGGTAAAGGCTGCCGCCATACTGCTGTTGTCGATTTCGATCGTGCTTTTTGTGGCACTTTTTTATGTACAACTCGAACGCTTGCCCTATGCGGAAGGAGCATTTCTGCTGCTGTACGGATTTTTGATCGGCCTGCGGTTCGTCATGATCCGGCTGAATTTTCCGGATGCGTTATACGCCTCCAGTCTTTTCGATCCCAAAGTGTTTGCCTCCTCCACGCTTAACGCATCACTGGGCGATCTTTTGATCAATGAGCTGGCGTTGCTGCTGTTGTGTGTGTTCGCTTTTAACAATTATCAGAAGTTCAAGAGCTATCACTTCATGTACCAGCGAAAAGTCATCGCGTGGTTGCTTTCGGTCGTGGCAGGGTTAGGCGTTCTTTTTGCGGCATTGTTTCCGTTCGTGGTCATTCAAACGATCAACAACAATTCGTCTATTGTAATTGACATTTCCCAGTCGCTGCAGTTTGACAGACTGCGGTCCATGGCCACCCTCGCCGTATTGTTGGCGGGCGCTTGTTCATTTCTTTTTGGCCACACGTTTCTACGGCTGCTCATCGGCGATGGCAATAGACTACGGGTATTGGGAGCTTTCACCCTTTCGGCATCCATCTTCGCCCTCATAAATTCATCGACGGAACAACCCTACCTTTCATCGCTCGTGTTGGGAACGTGCTATTTCTTGATTGTGTATGTTCTAAAATTGTATGTGAGCCTGCGCCGGTTGGGCTTTGCCACGTTCTCTTACCTGTTCATCTCCATCTTTTTCCTGTCAGCCAACGGCGCCTACGCCATTCACTATTTTACACGCCAGGAAAAGATTGCCAGCCAATTCAAGTTTGCCGAGAATTTTTTGGTCGACCGCGATTACTTTGGCGAATACCTCCTGCGCGAGACCGCCCTGAAAATTGCGGACGACGCCTTTATTCAATCGCGCATCAATGTTCCCTTTCTTAGCCGCGACATCGTCCGCCAAAAAATCCGGCAAGTATTTCTGCCAAGCTATTTCAATAAATACGACGTCGAGATCTTTCTGTTCAACTCCCGGGGGGAGCCGCTCGACAACCAGTCGGCCTCGACCCTGTCGCAGGTGATCGGCATCTATGACCAGGATGCTTTTCGCACGGACTACGACCGCGTGTACTTTGTGACCAGCCCGGCAAAAGACGTCACCCAAAAATATCTCGTGCTGGTGCCCATCAAACGGGCCAACTCCCTGCTGGGCCATGTCATGCTCGACTTGTCGCTGAAGAAACTTATCCCCGACAACGTTTACCCCGAATTGCTCGTGGACAACCGGACGCAGCAATTCTATCATACACAAGACATCAGCTACGCCGTATTCTCCGACACCACCATCCTTTTCAGCTCGGGCAAATTCAACTACGACGCCGCCTTCTACCGCGACTGGCTCGGCAATCCCGACCTCTATCGCAAAAGCATCAGCGCCGATGGATTCACACACGTGGCGCAGGAATATCAAAACAACCGGCTCGCGGTCGTGTCGTCGCAGCAACAGCCGGTCATGCTCACGCTGGCCAACTTTTCGTTTCTGCTGGTGCTGGGATTGGTGATCATTCTGCTGTTACTCCTGTCGCTGGGCATCGCCAACTACGTCCAGGGGGAGAAGATCTATTTTTCCGCGCGCATCCAGCTGCTGTTGAACATGGCGTTCTTTCTTCCGCTGATCCTGGTGAGCGTGAGCACCCTAAACCTGACCAACCGCTCCACCCAAAACCAGCTCATGGAGGAATACCAGGAGCGCGCCGAGACCGTGAGCAGCCAATTGTCGGCGCAACTGGACCGCTATGTGAACGGCAACAGCGAAAATGCGAGCACCTTCGGCCAACAGCTCCGGGAGCTGGCGCAATTGACCAACCTCGATGCCAACGTATTCAACACCAAGGGCGAGTTGCTGGCCACCAGCCAGGAGCTCATCTTTGAAAATAACCTGATGTCGCGCTACATCAACGCCGACGCCTTGCGCAAGATCAAGGAAGGCAACCGCGTGGTGATCGAGACCGAACGGGTGGGCAAGCTGGAATATTTTGTTTCCTATGCGCCCCTCAAGGCGCCGCTCAGTGGGAAACTCATCGGCATCCTGGGGATCCCGTTCTTTCAATCGGCCAGCTCGCTGGAGCGGGTGCAGATCAACCTCGTGGCCAACATCCTCAATATCTTTTCGCTAATCTTCATCGTGTTGGTGATGCTTTCTTATTTTGTCTCCCGCTGGCTCACCTTCCCGTTGAAATTCATCACGCAATCGCTGCAGCGCACATCGCTTACCAAAACCAACCAACCGCTCACCTGGAAAGCCGACGACGAGATCGGCCTGATGGTGAAAGAGTATAACCAAATGCTTTTCAAGCTCAGCGAGAGCAAGGCGGAACTGGAGCAGACCCAGCGCGAAACCGCCTGGCGCGAAATTGCCCAACAGGTGGCACACGAGATCAAGAACCCGCTCACCCCCATGAAACTCACGCTCCAGCAACTGGAGCGCGGGATTGGGTCGGGCACCAACACACCGGAGAAAACCGGCAAAGCCGTGTCGACGTTGCTCACACAAGTGGATACCTTGAACGACATCGCGTCGTCGTTCAGCACGTTTGCCAAGATGCCACAGCCGGTCATCCAACGCCTGGAGCTGGTGTCGCTCGTGCGGCGTACCGTGGTGCTTCACCATTCTTCGGGAGACGTACAATTCGAGACCCCGCTGCGCGAGGCCTATGTCCAGGGCGACGAGCAATTGCTGGGACGCACCTTCTCCAACCTCATCCTGAATGCATTTCAGGCCGCCCGGCCGGGATATAGCCTGCAAGTAAGGATCAACCTCACCCAAACACCGGAGGGCTATCAGCTGGCCTTCCAGGACAACGGGAAGGGTATCGCTCCCACCGTGGCTGAACGCATTTTTCTGTCGCATTTCACCACCAAGAAATCGGGCTCCGGGCTCGGGTTGGCCATTGCTAAGCAGGCGATCGAACACATGCGGGGAAAGATCTGGTTCGAAACAAAAGTGGGGGAGGGCACCACGTTTTTTATTCTTTTACCACCATCCGGGGGAATCGCTCAAGGGGAGACGGAAAAATCCCTTCCTGCGGTGTAACCAATTGTTGTTTTACCAGTAAATTGATGCAACCCATTAGGGTGCCATTGGTCTTTCACAAAACACGCCGCCATGATCAAAAATTATCTTCTCATCGCCGTCCGGAACATCTTCCGGAACAAGTTGTTCTCCACCGTCAACATCCTGGGCCTGGCGTTCGGGATCTGCAGCGCACTGCTGATCTTTTTGTGGGTGAACGATGAACTGAAATACGACTATTTCCACGCGAACGCCAGCCGCCTCTATCGCGTGATGGAAAACCAAAAATATACCGACGGCCGCATCTACACCTTTGCCGCCACACCCGGTCCCATGGCACCCTTCATCAAAGAAAAGTATCCCGAGATCGAAAAGGCCACGCGGTTCACGTGGGAGGTCAACAACCTCATGCAGGTGGACGACAAGACGTTCTATGAAATGGGCCGCTATGTGGACCAGGATTTTGTGGAGATGTTCAGCTTCCCTTTCCTGAAGGGCAACATGGCCACGGCGTTAAAAGACAAGAACTCCGTCGTGATCACGGAAAAGATGGCCAAAAAATATTTCGGCGACCAGGAGCCCATAGGCAAAGTGCTGCTGATGAATACCAAGCGCTCCTTCACCGTCACGGGCGTTCTGAAAGATCTTCCCCGCAATTCCTCCATCCAGTTTGAATACCTCTTGCCCTTCGAAGTGTTCTGGGATGACAATACCTGGCTCCACGAATGGGGCAACAACAACATCCGCACCTTCCTCCTGTTGCGCGAAGGAACGGATCGCGAGAATTTTGCTGCCAAGTTTAAAAACGAGATCGGTGCACACCAGGAGAAAAGCAACGTAGAACTTTTTATCCAGCCGCAAGCTGAAGCTTATCTCTATGGCGATTTCGAGAATGGCGTGCAATCCGGCGGCCGCATCGACTCGGTGAAGATGTTTTTTGTGGTGGCCGTGTTCGTGCTCATCATTGCCTGTATCAATTTTATGAACCTGTCCACAGCGCAAGCCACCAAGCGTGCCAAGGAAGTGGGGCTGCGCAAAGTGATTGGGGCGGTGCCCAGCCAGTTGTTCCGGCAATTTATGGGCGAGTCCTTTGTGACGGTCTGCGTGAGCGCGGTCCTTGCGTTGCTCTTTGCGTTGCTGCTCATACCGATTTTCAACGAGATCACCGGCAAGGCGCTCACCCTAAACCTGCTGGATACACAGTTGCTGATGATCTTTGGGATCATCATCGTGTTCACCGCATTCGTGGCGGGTAGCTATCCTGCCCTGTTCATCTCTGAATTCAAACCGGTGCAAGTGCTGAAGGGCCAACTGAAAAGCGGCAGCCGCGCGGCGATCTTCCGCAAGGTCCTGGTGGTGGTCCAGTTTTCGCTGTCGATCATTCTTATCATCAGCACCACCGTGGTGTTTCGGCAAATGAATTTTATGGAAAACCGCGACATCGGGTTCGTCCGCGAAAATGTGTTCTACCTGTGGATGGAGGGCGACGTCCGTCCCAAGCTGGAAACTTTTCGTACGCGACTGCTGGCGGAACCCGGCATTGAAAGCGTGACCTCAGCCAGCCAGATCCCCATCGACATCGGCAACTCTACGGTAGGCGTGGAGTGGGAAGGTAAGGATCCCAACGAGAAGATCCTCTTCAGCAACATCAACGTGGACTTCGAATTTATCCAGGCCATGAAAATGAACATGAAGGAGGGCCGGCCCTTCGACCGTTCACGCATCAGTGACACCTCCAACTATATCGTCAACGAAAAAGCAGCCGAGAAATTCGGCTTTAAAAACGGCGTGGCCGACCAGGACCTCACCATGTGGGATCGCAAAGGCAAGATCGTGGGCGTGGTGAAAGACTTTAACTTCGGCTCGCTCCACAGTGCCGTAGATCCGCTCATCCTGCGCATGGACCCGAAAGAGACCTATTGCCTGTTGGTGCGCGTGAAACCCGGCGAAACCGAAGCCGGCCTCCGGTCGACCGAGATCTTGTGGAAAGAGTATGCCCCGGGTTATCCCTTCAAATATTCCTTCCTGAACCAAAACTGGGAAGACTTCTACAAAACCGAAGCCCAACGGGGCAAAGTGTTCAACACGCTGGCTATTCTGTCGATTTTTATTTCATGCCTCGGCCTGTTCGGACTCTCCGCCTTCTCCGCCGAACGCCGCACCAAAGAGCTTGGCATTCGCAAAGCGCTGGGTGCGTCCATGCCGGGTCTCGTTCGTTTGATGGGCAAAGAATTCACCATCTTGGTGCTGCTCGCCGCGGGTGTAGGCTGCCCCATCGGCTGGTATTTCATGACGCAATGGTTGGAGACCTATGCCTACCACGTAGACGTGGGCTACCTGACGTTGATCATGGCCGCGGTGGTTTGCCTGGTGGTATCCTTGGTCACGATCTCTTATCACTCGGTGAAAGTAGCGGCGAGTGATCCGGTGAAGAGCTTGCGGTATGAGTAAAGCGTAGTCTCCGAGGCGGAAGACTATGCTTTGGCGATGACCGGGATTTTTTAGAGATGGGATCTTTTGGCAGTCCCCGAAATCTTTTAAAGATGGGATCGTCCGCCGTAGCATAGTCTCCCGTCCCGGGGACTATGCTACCAGTCTTGCCAAACAATATCACCAGGAACCGCATAATAAACCACCCCATACACCCGAGGCAAAATAGAATCCGAACGTCCTCCAAACATACAGCATGCGTGCCGTACTTACGACAGGATCGACTACCAGTCTAACGTTGCCAGTCGGATGATAATAGAAATGTAAAATACGATCATGCCCAGGTAAAAAATACGCTTGCCATGCCGCCTGTCTTTTTCGGAGTATTCATAAACTCTTTGACCATCGGGTAAAGTCTTTTTATAGGTAAACAAATGCCACCCAACAATGATGGCGAAAAGTCCCCCGAACAAGATCGCCAGATAACCGATAAAAATCCAAACCCGGTTGCTTTCGTCCGGCTTTGCAAGTTCGACGATGCGTTGCTTTTTTAGCGACTCAATAATTTCATCATTTACTTCTCTTCCCCGTTCTCTTAATATTTTTTTTGCGAGTTGATAGTCGAGTGCGTTCCATTCATCGGGCTTGCTCAGGAGGTCGAAAAGCTCTTCATCGGTAAACTCAAAGAGATAGTGTGTTTTGTCGACGGTGTTCAGATCGGTGTTGCCAAGGTCCAGCAGGAGCGCATTCGCTTTTGGAAAATCCTCGGATTTGATTTTTACATAGTAAAACTCCGTCGTTGGATTGGTGCCGTAAAGAACGTCAAGATTTTCGATGTCCCGTGTGATTTGAAAGGCAATGCCATGCGCCTGGAGCGGATTGGTCAGGGCTTCGGCGCTTTCCTTGTCGGTGTACTTCTTGAATATTAAAAATTCCATAGTATGTATGCCTTTCAGTCAGCGGTCATGACGATGATGCCTTGAGTGGGATTAAAACCTCAAAGTAAAAATCGTCTCCACGTCAGGCTCGGAGACAACCGTGATGGAACCGTTGTGCATCTGCATGATCTGTCGCGAGAGACTCAACCCGATGCCGGAGCCTTGCCGCTTCGTGGTGTAGAAGGGCACAAAAATATGCTCCAACGCTTCCTTGATAATGCCCGAGCCGTTGTCGCGGATTTGTATGATCACGGCGTTCTCATCATAGAACCCCGTCATTTCCAACACTGGTTTTTCGGTTTCGGCCAGCGCCTCGATGGCGTTTTTCAAAAGGTTGATCAGCACTTGCTCGATCATTTCCACGTCGGCCTGGATGGTGAGGTATTCCGATGAGCAGGAATAGTGAAAATTGATATGCGTTTTCTTCAACTCCGTCTTCATCAATTGAGCCACGTGTTCAAGAAGGTCTTTGAGGCGAACGGTGGCCATCTTGGGTTTGGGAAGCGAAGTATATTCGCGGTAGGCATCGATGAATTTAATCAGGCCACGGCTCCTGTTCTCGATGGTGCTGAGGCCCTCGCGCAAATCTTCGGCTCCTTCTTGTTGCAATTCATAATGATCGGCTTTCTTCTCCATATCATGATCCAGGATCTCGCGCAGGGTGGAAGTGAGTGAGGAAATAGGCGTGATGGAGTTCATGATCTCATGCCGCAACACGCGCGTGAGGTTTTGCCAGGCCTCCAGTTCTTGTTGTTGCAATTCAGGCTGGATGTTTTGCAGCGTCACCAGCTTCACATCCGTGCCGCGGATGCGCAGTTCGGTGGACTGAATGGTGAGGTAAAGCTCGTTGCTGCCTTTGTACAGCTCGCTCTTGCCCGATTCCACGCTGTTGATGGAGTGATAGAGCTTTGGATTGATGTGGATGAGCTCATGGATGTTTTTGATGTTGGTGATGCCCAGGAACTTCTTGGCATTGGCATTGACCAGTTGCACGTTGCCTTCGGTGTCGAACGAAAGAATACCGGTGCGGACCTGTTGTACCACCGTATTGAGATATTGTCCGTGCTCTTCTTTTTCAGAACGCGCCCGGCGAAAAGCTTCGAGCACTTCGTTGAAAGCGATGTTGAGATCTTTGAAGGATTTTCCCAGTTTGTTGTCGGACGCAAACCCGGAAATGAAATCGGAATATTTCACCGACTCCAGGAAGCGTGTAAGCTTCCGGTTGGTTTGACTCACAAAGCGAAAGATCTCCGTGAGCTGGAGAACAATAATGATCCCCGTTAGCAACGCGGCAAAGAGCATATTGGGCCGCGTGACCATGTACATAAACAAAGCCATGGTGAGGCCCAACAAGATTACCCGCAGGATGACTCGGGTTCTAAAGTCATTAAATCCAAAGTTCAAAGGTAGCGCGTTTCTCAGTATTCGGCTTCAAGTTCACGGTTTCACGCGTGTAAAGCAAATGCATTTTTTGCCTCTCTAAGCCTTTCCAAAGAGAAAAGCGGCTAGAGATCAATATCTGAATAGGCGGCTAAAGTCGAAAAATGAATAGTTTGTCAGTCCAGATTGAGCGATAGCTTGTGAATCAAATAAATAAATGTTTTTTTTGCGACGCTAATTAATTAGGGCAGGCGCTTATAGCGCCACCGGCGTCACACGAACCAACGTCATGTCCCAGATGTAAGCAATCATTGTAACTTTTTGCGTCAGATGAATACCTTAAAAGAAAAATTACCACAGGCCTTTAGTCGTTTCCTTATTGCCGGCATTGTAGCGATGACAATGTCATGTAACGATGGTTCGGCCGGTTTAACAAGTTTAATAAACGTCACCAACGAAGCTGCTGGTACAAAGTGTCAAGATGGTGGACTAAAATTGGAAACCGGGATTGATACAAATAGAAACGGCACGCTCGATGCAGGGGAAGTTCAGCAAACAGAATTTGTTTGTAATGGCATTAACAATCAGAATTCGATCACGAAATACACAACCGAACCGTCAGGCTTGAGTTGCAGCGCAGGCGGACAGAAAATCGAAACGGGGAGAGATAAGAACGGAGATGGAACACTTGAGGAAACCGAAATCCAACAAACCATGTTTGTGTGCAATGGTATGAACGGTGTTTCCGTAAACGAAATAAGATTAAAGATAGTTTCTAAGTACGGTAACGACAGTGGAACTGTTTTTACTACTACCGAACTATACGACTTTGACATAAGAAACTACCCTGGCGTTGATTCAGCAGTATTTGTAGTGGACGGAGTGCGTTCTTACAACGGCGGCTGGGCTGGCTTTCAATTGTTCGACGCAACCCATTCTGCTTTCATTGACGGATCCAAAGTCAGCACGAATTTGACAGACCTGAAAGGTATCCGTCTTTATAGCGAAAATATTCTGTCCAAATTGCCGCAATCGAAGGTGGACATCAAAGTGGCGATAAGCGAGGCCGGGTGGCTTGTAGACGCTTCTCTGTTTTTGTATGACGTAAAATAAATGGGGTCCAAATCTCCCCCGCACTACGATAGCAAAGCTCGCCAGAAACGGCGAGCTTTTTTTCTGCGGACATCTCAAGGGAAGCACGGGATAACGTCCTACAAACCATACTTCTCCAACCGGCGATACAATGACGACCGGGTAAGCCCCAACTCCGAAGCTGCCTGCGTAATATTCCCGTTGTATTTCTTCAACACCTTCCGAATCAGTAGCTTTTCCACCTCTTCCAGATTGTATTGCTCCAGGCTAAGCTGCCCATCCTCCTTCGCAGCCGAAGCCGTAGTGAAATTAAAATCCTCCGGCTGCAAAACGTTGCTGCTACTTAGGATGATCGCCCGCTCAATAGCGTGCTGCAACTCGCGAATATTTCCCGGCCAGGGATGTTTATGCATCCGCGACATCGCCCCCTCGCTGATCTTCGTCACCGGCTTGTCATATTTGGCCGCATAGTGTTTCAGAAAGTGATTGGCCAGCAAGGGAATATCTTCAAAGCGCTCGCGTAAAGCGGGAATTTCAATTTCGATGGTATTGATCCGGTATAACAAATCCTGCCGGAAGCGATTCTCCTTCACCATGTCATAGAGCGGCATGTTGGTGGCGCAGATCAACCGGATGTCGATCGGCGTATCTTTGTTGGATCCGACCCGGCTCACTTTCCGGTTCTGCAGCACCGTGAGCAACTTGGCTTGCAACGGCATGGACAGGTTGCCGATCTCGTCCAGGAACAGCGTGCCGTTGTTGGCCAGCTCGAAGCGGCCGGCGCGGTCTTCCTTGGCGTCGGTGAACGACCCTTTCTTATGCCCGAACAGCTCGCTTTCGAATAGGGTCTCCGTGATGGAGCCCAGGTCGACGCTGGCAAAGTTCTCGTTCTTGCGCGACGAATTCCGGTGGATGGCGCGGGCGATCAGCTCTTTTCCCGTGCCGTTCTCACCCAGAATGAGCACGTTGGCATCGGTTTTAGCCACCCGGTCGATGGTCGAGAAGATCTTTTGCATGGTGGCACTTTGACCGATGATCTCGCTATAGCGGTCGTTGAGCACCTGGTTGATCTCCTGGTTTTTGATCTTGAGGGTCTCGATAACGTCGCGCGACTCGCGGAGTCGCATGGCCGAATAGAGGGTGGCTTGCAGTTTTTCGTTTTCCCAGGGTTTGAGCACAAAGTCGGTGGCGCCGGCCTTGATGGCTTTCACGGCCATTTGAATGTCGCCATAGGCGGTGATGAGCACCACCACGGCCGAAGGGTCCTGCTGGAGGATGCGCTCCAGCCAATAGTAGCCTTCGCTGCCGCTGCTCACGTCTTTGGTGAAGTTCATGTCCAGCAGGATCACATCATAATCCTCGTTGTTCATGAGGGCGGGCAGGGCTTCGGGATTCTTTTCGATGTCGACTTGAGCAAAATGCCGTTTGAGGTGCATCTTGGCGGCTTTCAGAAGATCTTCGTTATCGTCTACAATGAGGATTTTTCCTTGTTTCTGTTCCATTCAAATTGGTTGGTTAGGCTCGTAAAAACTGTATCATTAACAAACACGGCTGTCCGCTAATGGGCAAAGGCCATACCGAAACATATTTCCGGTCAATTTCAGCAAAAATAGCCCTTTTATGCCCGTTTCTTCGTTCGGAACCGGACAGTCACGTTCACATGTGAACGAGAAATGGCATTTCAGAACACGGAAATCAGGGCTAAAAATGCACTTCCAGCGGTTGGCACACTTGTTGGCATTGGGGCTAGCATGACGTGAAGCGGACATGCGCATTTTTACTGCCGCCGCATGCCTTCACGGTAAACCTGAAATTTTAAAGAGACAGAATGGACAAGCAAATCAAGAAGAAGACCTGGACGGTGAAACGTATCGCTACCTATGGCGGCATTGCCCTTTTCGTGGCATTTATTGGCTATCAGTTTATTTTTGCCGACCGGCGGTCGCACCTTAAGATCGAAAGGGAAAAGATCACCATCTCCGATGTGAAGCGGGGTGTGTTCCAGGAGTTCATTCCGCAAACCGGTGTCATCGAGCCGGCCCGCACGGTTTATCTTGATGCCGTGGAAGGCGGAACGATCAAGCGCGTGGTGGCAGAAAGCGGTTCCATGCTGAAAGCCGGCGATGTTATTTTGGAGCTGAGCAACCTTAACCGCGAATTAACAGTCTTACAGCAGGAAGCGGCCCTGAACGAAAGTATCAACCGCGTACGCGAGACGCGCCTGAACATTACTCAAAACGACTTGACCCAACGTCAAACATTGGCGCTGATAGAAAGCCAGTTACAGGTTGCGGGGCCGCAATACGCGCGTCAGAAGCAACTTTATGAAAAGAAACTGATCTCTAAGCAAGAGTTTGAAAAAACGGAGGCCGACTATAAGTATTACCTCCAGAATAAGAAAATAACCTACGAAGTGTACAGAATCGATTCGTTGGACCGCTTCCGTCAGCTTTCGCAGATGAACTTCTCCGAGATGAAGATGACCCAAAGCCTTAACGGCATGGGAAAGATCCTGGACAACCTCATTATCCGCGCCCCGCTGGACGGTCAGCTTTCGCGCCCGCAATTGGATGCCGGCCAGAACGTGAACCCCGGCCAGCGCCTCGGACAAGTGGATGTGGTGGGAAGCTATAAAGTGAAGGTGCCTATTGATGAATTGTACTTGCCGCGCATTACCACCGGGCTGCACGCCACAACAACGTTCAACAATAAGGATTATAGCCTGCAAATCATGTATATTTATCCGACCATCATAAACGGACGGTTCGATGTGGATATGGATTTTGTAGGGGATGTGCCCCCCGGAATTCGCCGCGGTCAATCCCTCAGATTGCGGATAGAATTGGGCCAGTCGTCGGAAGAGCTGTTGTTGCCTGTGGGCGGATTTTATAAAGATACCGGCGGAAATTGGGTATTTGTGTTGGATGGCGAAAACAAAGCGGTGCGCCGCGATGTGAAACTGGGTCGGAAAAATACCGAGAACTTCGAAGTGCTGGAAGGCCTGAAACCGGGCGACAAGGTGATCACCTCGTCGTACGAGAACTTTGGAAATAATGAAGTATTGGTCTTGGATAAATAACAATTCAAGACAATACGGTAACAACTCAAGGCAATTTGTAGTCTAACGAAGTAACCTTTGTCATAAAAAGAAGTAATTAGTCAAACCAAAAACGAGTATTAACCATCCATCTGAAAATAACCAGCCATGATCAAACTTAAGAACCTTGAAAAAGTCTACACGACTGAAGAAGTAGAAACCACCGCCCTCAACAATATCAACCTCGATATTAAGGAAGGTGAGTTTGTGGCCATTATGGGGCCCTCCGGTTGCGGTAAATCCACGCTGCTGAACATCCTGGGCTTGCTCGACAACCCTTCCGGCGGCGAGTATCACTTCGGCGAACACGAAGTGGCCAAATACTCCGAACGCCAGCGCGCCCAATTGCGCAAAGGCTCCATCGGCTTCGTTTTCCAAAGCTTTAACCTCATCGACGAGCTCACCGTATTCGAGAACGTGGAGCTGCCGTTACTCTACATGAAAGTGCCCGCTTCCGAAAGAAAACAACGCGTGGAAGAAGTGCTGGAGCGCATGAACATCATGCACCGTCGCAACCACTTCCCGCAACAACTCTCGGGTGGTCAGCAACAACGTGTGGCCATCTCCCGTGCCATCGTAGCGAAACCTAAAGTGATCCTGGCCGATGAACCTACCGGTAACCTGGACTCTGCCAACGGCGAAGAAGTGATGAAGCTCCTCTCGCAATTAAATGAAGAAGGAACCACCATCGTGATGGTTACTCACTCGCCCTACGATGCCAACTACGCTCACCGCATCATCAACCTGTTCGACGGTAAAGTGGTAACGGAGAACATCAAAGAGCAATTCCATATTTAGGCGCTCACCCAAAAGAGGGCAGCCACGCGATTGTGGCGGTCAGAAGAAGCTGCCTTCTTCAAACAACATACAGACCCCGATGGAAACATCGGGGTCTATTTTTTTTGTGAAGCCGGACATACCACTGTACACTTCCGTACATCGATCGGTCGGCGATCCTTGAAACGAACGTTTTTTGAACGAATCGGGTCATGGCATATTTCTTGGACATAGGGGTGCAACCTGTGGCGCACGATTGTAGTCTTATTGTCGACCAAATAAAACCCTGCATGATCCAAAATTTTCTACGCATCACGATTCGCAACATGATGAAGAACAAATTGTTCATCTTCATCAACGTGTTTGGGATGGGCATCGCGATTGCCTGTTGCATTGTTGCCTACTTCAACTGGGAGTTCGATGCGCGTTTCAACACGCATCACGTCAATGCACCCACGATCTACCGTGTAAGTTCTATCCGTGAGTTTCAAAAACAAACCACGCTCTACGGCCATGCCCCGATTCCCCTGGGCGCGGCCATCCGCCAGAACATGCCCGATGTGAAACACGTAACGCGCCTTTGGTGGTCGTATTCCGATTTTAAAGTAGATGACAATATTTTCCGCGCCGGCCTGGCCTATGCCGACCCCGACCTCTTCGACATGTTCACATTTGAATTTATCAATGGCAGTCCGGCGGCCCTGAAAGATAAATCCAAAGTAGTGCTCAGCGACGAGATGGCTATCAAATTGTTTGGATCCACCGACGTGGTGGGCAAAATGCTCACCCAGGTAGACGGCGCCATCCTGAAGGAAAAGGAAGTGGGAGGGGTGTTTAAAAAACAACCCGCCGGTTCCAGCTTCGCCGAGGATTCCTACACACACTTCGATAACTTCTTCGACGACGTGAAAGAGGTCACCGAAAACGACTGGAAGAACCGCGACATGCTGTTCGTACAGATCGAGGACCCGAGCCGCGTAGAGGCCGTGCAAAAGCAACTTCAAACCTTCGTGGAAAATAACAACAAGGTTCGCGAGGATTTCGTCATCAAAGAATTTGTGCTCGACCCTTTCGTGGGCATGGCGCAACGCGACGAGAACCTCGACACGTGGTCTAGATTGCGGCCGTCCAGCCCGAAGGCCGCCGTGATCAGCCCCATCATGATGGCCTTGCTGACCTTGCTCATCGCCTGTTTTAATATGACCAACACCGCCATCGCCATTTCTTCGCGAAGACTGAAGGAGATCGGCATCCGCAAAGTGATGGGCAGCGTGCGCAGTCAACTCATCATCCAATTCATTGGCGAAACCATGTTTGTTTGTTTTGTCGCGTTGATCGTTGGCTTGTTCCTGGGTGAGGTGTTATTGCTGTCGTGGAATGCCTTGTGGACGGAGATGAAGCTCACCTCGCATTATCTCGACAATCCTTCCTTTATCATTTTCCTGGGGAGCGTCCTGTTTTTCACCGGCCTGGTGGCGGGCAGTTACCCGGCATTTTATATCAGCAACTTCGAACCCGTCAGCATCCTGAAAGGTAAGCTGAAGTTTGGAGGCACAAACTATTTCACGCGCACGCTGCTGGCTTTGCAGTATGCGATTTCGCTCGTCGCCATCATTTTCGCCATCGCCTTCTACGCCAACTCCAAATACCAATACAATTTCGACCTGGGATTCAACGAGAAGAGTGTCATCATCGCCTATGTGAGCAACCAGGGCGAGTTCGATACCTATCGCAATGCGATCCAACAAAACAAGGACATCGTTTCCATCGCCGGCTCCAAACACAGCATCTTCTCGTCGGGATATAACGACCCGATCAAGCACGAGTCCAAACAAATGGAGACCGACATCATTGAAGTGGGCGACGGTTATTTGAACACCATGAGCATGCACCTGGTGGAAGGCCGCGACTTCATCAAAGACTCCGAAAGCGACAAGAAGGAATCCGTCATTGTCACCGAAAAACTGGCGAAAGACTTCGGCTGGGACAAGCCACTGGGCAAGGAGATCATCTGGATGGATACCGTCAAACTCTATGTGATCGGCGTAGTGAAAGACGTTTATACCAACGGCTTGTGGGATAAAATGGATCCGCTGATGCTCCGCTACATCGGCCCCGAGCAATACACCCACGTGATCGTGAGTGGCCCCACGGATAAACTGGTGTCTATCAACAAAGCGATGGAGGCCCAGTGGAAACAAGTGTTCCCGAACCGCATCTACAACGGCCGCTTCCTGGACGAAAATACCGTGGAAGCCCGCGAAGTGAACGACAACATCGTGAAGATGTTTGCCTTCCTGGGCATCGTGGCGCTGATGCTTTCGGGCACGGGCTTGTATACCCTGGTGTCGCTGAACATCATCAAGAAAATGAAAGAGATCGGCATCCGCAAAGTGTTGGGGGCTTCCGTTTCCAACATCACGCGCATCATCAATGCGGAATTTGTGATCATCCTCGTCATCGCCTCGGCACTCGGATCGTGGTTAAGCTACTATGCTGTGGATTGGCTCATGGATAGCATATGGGATTACTATCTTCCCATGTCGAATGTCACGGTGGCCGTTTCGGTGTTCATTTTGTTCTTCATATCGGCAGTGGCTATCGGCTATAAAGTGCTAGGCGCCGCGACCATGAACCCGGTGAACACTCTACGGGTGGAATGATCCCATCAGCCAAACCCATGGAAAGATGTTACAGAAACCCTTGGGGCTCTGTAACATCTTGATCATGAATATCGTCTACAGGTACTAGAATATACGGCCCTTGCGTCTCTAACCTAGAAATCTTCTCCTTGCGCATATGTTCAAAAATTATTTCAAAGTCGCCGTCAGGAATATCCTGAAGCACAAATTCTTTTCGGCCATCAATATCCTGGGCATGACCACGGGTATTGCGGCAAGTTTGCTCATCATTCTATACATCACCGACGAGCTAAGCTACGACACCTTCCATGCCAACGCCGACCGCATCTATCAAGTGGGGCTTCACGGCAAACTTGGAGGGCAAGATATCCGCACGTCCAACACTTGTCCACCGATCGCCGCGGCTATGGTGGCTGAAATTCCGGAAGTGCAGGCCGCTACCCGTGTAACGCCACGCTTTGGCCGCCCTCCGGTGAAATACGAAGACAAGGTGTTTACAGAAGACAAGGTTTTCTTCGCCGACTCCAACTTCTTTGAATTCTTCAGTTTCCATTTAAAGGAAGGCGACATCAAGAATGCACTGAAAGAGCCCAACACCTTGGTACTCACGGAAGAGATGGTCAAGAAATATTTCGGGAACGAACCGGCCATAGGAAAGATCCTGGCCATTGGCGACGACAAGACCGCATTTAAAGTGACGGGTATTGCCGAAAACCCGCCGTCAAACTCCCACTTCGGGTTCAACATCTTGTTGTCGAGCGAGTCGAACAAAGATTTGAAGACGGGCATCTGGCTAAACAACTTCATGTACACCTACTGCATGCTCCAACCCAACGCCAGCGTGGAGGCCGTCAACAAGAAGTACGAAAACCTGGTGGAGAAATACATCGGTCCTGAATTGGAAAAATTCATGGGCACCACCCTGGCACAGATGAAGGCCAGCGGGGGAGCTTTCGGTTATTTCAGCACCAAGATCACCGACATTCACTTGCGGAACACCGCCCAGGATTCGATGGAACCCGGCGGCAACGTGATGTATATCTATTTCTTTGGCGGTATTGGTGTGTTCATCATCTTCATCGCTTGTATCAACTTCATGAACCTCTCCACCGCGCGTTCCGCGGGACGGGCAAAGGAAGTGGGCTTGCGCAAAACGTTGGGATCGCTCCGCGGCCAGATGATCGGTCAATTCCTGGCCGAGTCCATGTTGTATAGCCTCGTGGCCGTTGGGCTGGCCCTGGCAGCGTGCTATTTTCTGCTTCCCGCATTCAACCTGTTGTCGGGCAAGCTCATGTACATGAGCGCCCTGGCGCGTCCGCAGGTGCTCGTCGGCATCGCAGCCCTCATCGTGTTTGTGGGACTGGTGGCCGGCAGCTATCCGGCCTTCTACCTCACGTCGTTCAGCGCGGTGGAGGTACTCAAAGGAAAAGTGCGCGCCGGCATGAAAACCAAGGGCGTGAGAAGCTTCCTGGTGGTTTGCCAGTTTGCGCTCTCCATCTTCCTGATCATTTTCACGCTGGTGGTCTACCAACAGATCCAATACATGCAGGAGAAGAACCTGGGCATCGACAAGAATAACATCCTGGTCCTGCGCAGCACAAGTCGCCTGGGCACCAACAAGGAAGCCTTTAAAAATGCTTTGGCCCAGCAAACGGGCGTGGTGAAGCTCAGCTATACCACCAACACCTTCCCGGGCGTCAACAACACCACCATCTTCAAATCGGCCGGCTCGGAGCAAGACCATATCATGGGCGTTTACGCCGCCGACCAGGATCAGCAGGATGTGATCCGGTTTGAGATGAAAGAAGGACGTTATTTCTCCCGCGAGTTCCCGAGCGATTCGTCGGCCATCATCCTCAACGAAGCCGCCGCGCGCGAATTCGGATTTACCCAGCCTATCGGCGAAGAGATATTATTCAATGGCGACGGCGACGGCACCACAACCACCCACCTGCGCGTGATCGGAGTGGTGAAGAACTTCAACTTCGAATCGTTCAAATCCGACGTGCGCCCCATTTCCATACGCCTCGCTAAAGATGCCAACAACCTCATGATCCGCTACGAAGGCAACCCCACAGCCCTGGTGGCCACGGTTGAAAAACTTTGGAAGGAACACTCCAACAACGAGCCGTTCGAATACACCTTCCTGGACGAGAACTTCGACGAGCTTTTCCGCGCCGAGCAGCGCATGGGCAACCTCTTCAGCATTTTCTCGGGATTGGCCATCTTCATTGCTTCCCTCGGATTGTTTGCGCTGGCAGCGTTCACATCGGAACAACGCACCAAGGAGATCGGCATCCGCAAGGCCATGGGGGCAACAGTTTTCAGCCTGACCATTTTGCTGTCGAAAGAGTTCACAAAGCTGGTGCTCATCGCCTTCGTGCCGGCCGCCATTGGTGGGTGGTATGTGAGCAACCAGTGGCTGCAAAGCTTCACCTACCGCATCCCCGTAGACCCCATGGTCGTGATCCTGAGCGGACTGGGGGCCATCCTGGTGGCCTGGCTGACGGTGAGCTACCAATCCATAAAAGCGGCCCGTTCAAACCCCGTGGAGTCACTCCGGTATGAATAGGGAACAATAGCAGTAAAAGGGGCGCTTTTATCAGAAAAGCGCCTTTTTTATGTAAATTTCGAGGCTTTTTTGTTCTAATGTTAAGTTTTTGTTAATGTATTCACATTCGACTAACATTTGATACCTTAGTGAATCAACCACTAGTTTTATGGAAAAAGCGAAGACCCAAAAATCGTCCAAAAAGGCTCTGAGAAGCCTCATCAACGACTCTCTTCAACAATCCCTCAATACCCTGGAACTTCCGCAATCCAGCAAGAAGGCCAAAAAACTTCTTCACCGCAGCGCCAAAAAACTGGCCATCATTTTCGCGGATGCCATGAAGCGTGAGGAGAAGAAAAAGAAGAAAGCTGAGAAGTTCATGGAAGACGCCGTGTCCGGAAAGGGAAAGAAGAAAAGCTCAAAACAAGTGAAGCTGGAAAAGCACGCTGAGTTGGCGAGTTGATCTTTCAAAGACCACCACGAAGAAACACGCTAAGCCCTTGATGAAAGGGCTTATTTTTTTGCCCCAAACTTCGCGCGATAGTAGTCCCGGTCCTCAAACCACTCCATGATCGCGATGTTCATGAGCACCAGCAGCATGCCGTAGAGGAAATCTTCAAAAGGAATGGTGCCCAGGCGAATGCCCAGCAGTTGCTTGTCGTTGTACCACACCACCGGGGTGTGAAGCAGCCAGCCGGTAAGCACTCCGTTGAAGAGAAAGAACGGCAGCAAGATCACGATGAACGCGAAATAGAATCGTCCCATATACCGCGGCCGGATCTTCAACATCAGGTAGGCCAGGAACAACGACACGACAATAAAGGTCACGCCTGTATACAACTTGTCCATGTGAAAAATGCCAAAGATGAGCAACAGGATGATCAACGCGCTCGAGATCAGCTCCTGGTGGGGGAAGAGATAATCTTTTTCGATCAGATGATTCAGGGCGAAGTAAGTGAAGACACACGCGTAGGGGATGCAAATAAAAAACAGGATCTCTTCCAGCGGCAGGTTGCCAATGAAGACGCCGCAAAGATATTGAGCGTTGAACCCCCACACACCCAGGTGGGTGAACAGGCTATCCCACGCGCAAAAAAAAGGCACCGAAATGAGCAACGCGATGCCCAGGTATTTCCATTTCTTATAGAAGGGTGCTTTGGACTGAAAGCTGACCAGAAACGGCAACAAGAGGGAAACGATATCGATAGAAAGGTATAAGTATTTTGAATTCAAAGGCTATTGGGTTTCTTGGCGTTCTTGTTTATAGGTGAAATTTTCAGGTTCGTATTTTTTGGGTGCAATTAAAAATCCAAACGCTTCGCAGCCTTCCCGGGAGTGCTTGCTGTGGTGAATATAGTGTGCGTGGATGATTCGCTGAAGATATTTGCTTCTTTTTTCCGGCCGCCACCGGATGCGTTGGTGCACCAGGATATCGTGGAAGACCAGGTAGAACAGTCCATAACAGAAAATACCCGTGGCCACAGCCAGTAGATAGGGATTGTACACGACTTGCGAGGCATAGTAGAATAGGCCAATACAGGGCAAGCTGAACACCAGCGCAAACAGGTCGTTGCGTTCCAGGACATGTCCGTGCACCGTGTGGTGGGACTTGTGCCAGCGCCACAAAAATCCATGCATCACATATTTGTGGCTGAACCAGGCCACGAATTCCCACAGCAAAAAGGTGCCGGTAGCGATGAGCGAGCACAATATCAGGGTGAGGAGATCCATGGCGGCGATAGTCAAAAATAGCATTTAACGGGGCGGTCCACAAACGTCAAGGTATCGGGCAAACGACGGGGGGGCCTAGGGAATACCGTAGCCTGCTTCGTCGGTAGTTTCCGCGGGCCTGGAAACTTCGCGAATCTGACGGAGTTTTGAGAAAAAATCACGGAGTCCGTTCCCACACGGATGGCGTAAACTGCACACGTTTTAGTGAATAAATTTTCATACATTTCCCTACTATTCTGCCCAAAATGGTTTTGAAATTCCTCCGAAAAAATGAACTTGGAACTGCATTGTAAGGCTATGAAAAACTTTTCGTTTTCAACTGCGACAATGACCCTCATCGCTATTGTCATGCTGACTTCTTCCTGCCGGGAAAAGTTGTCGGCATCGCGTTCAAAAGATTCTGTTGATTACAATCTCCACATCCGCCCGATCCTTTCCGACCGGTGCTTTAAATGCCATGGACCTGATGCCAACCAGCGCAAAGCGCATCTCCGCCTCGATACGCAAGAGGGTGCGCTGGCCGCGTTGAAAGATGACCCGGAAGGTCACGCCATCGTACCCGGCGATCCCGAGCATTCCGAAGTGTACCTGCGGCTTATCTCGACCGACACCGCAGAGTTGATGCCACCGGTAAAATCCAATCTGAAGATCAACGAACAGGAAATTGCGCTCATCAAAAAATGGATCGCCCAGGGTGCAAAATACAAACCACACTGGGCCTTCATTCCACCCCACAAAACGGCAGTGCCCGAAGTGGATGATGCGGAATGGCCAAAAAATGAGATCGACAATTTCATCCTCGCGCGCCTGGAAAGCAATGGCATCGAGCCCAACGAAACGGCCGATCCCGCCCGCTTGCTAAAACGCGTTAGCTTCGACATCACGGGGCTGCCGCCGACCCTGGCCATGCAGGACAAATTTTTAGAGGACAACTCGCCGGAGGCATACGCCAAAGTGGTCGATGAACTTTTGGCTCAACCCCAATATGGAGAAAAAATGGCCGCCTACTGGATGGATGTCGCTCGCTATGCCGACTCCCATGGCTACCAGGACGATGGTCTCCGCACCATGTGGCCCTGGCGCGATTGGGTCATTCATGCCTTCAACGCCAATTATCCTTACGACCAATTCATCACCTGGCAACTGGCGGGCGATCTGCTGCCCAATCCCACCAAGGAGCAACTACTGGCGACAGGTTTCAATCGCAATCACAAGATCACCCAGGAGGGTGGTGTCATCGATGAGGAGTATCGCATCGAATATGTGACCGACCGCACCAACACGTTCGGCAAAGCGTTCCTGGCCCTCACGTTCGAGTGCGCCAAGTGTCACGATCACAAATACGATCCCATCCTTCAAAAGGATTATTACAGCACGTTCTCGTTCTTTAATCAAGTGCCCGAAAAAGGGTTGGTAGGCGACATCACACTGGCCTCCCTGGCCGATCCCCCCAACATGAAGATCACCACAGCCGACGTGGAGAAGATCCTGACCTTCATCAACAAAAAAGATACGGCGACCGTCCCCGTCATGATCATGGCCGACAAATCCGACAAACGGCCCACCTATCTCCTGAAGCGCGGTGTTTATGATGCGCCGGGCGATAGGGTATACGTTGGCCTGCCCAAAGCCATCCTGCCGTTCGACTCCGTGCGCTATGGCAATAATCGCTTGGGTCTGGCCCATTGGCTCACCGACAAAAATAATCCGCTCACGGCGCGTGTTTTTGTGAACCGCATGTGGCAGGAATTCTTCGGACGCGGCCTTGTCAAAACTTCCGGCGACTTTGGTATGCAAGGCGAAATGCCCTCCCATCCCGAATTGCTCGACTGGCTGGCGCTTGACTTTATGGATCATGGATGGGACATCAAGCGGCTCATCAAACAATTTGTTACCTCGGCGACCTACAAACAGTCGTCGGTGGTGAGCGAGAAGAAATTGGCGGTCGATCCCGAGAATATTCTGCTGGCGCGAAGCTCGCGGGTAAAAATGTCGGCAGAGGTCATTCGAGACCTGGCGTTGGCCAGCAGCGGCCTGTTGGTGAAAGAGATCGGTGGTCCAAGTGTGAAACCCTACCAGCCGAAAGGCATCTGGGAATCGTCTACATCGGGTAGGGGCGTATTAGCGCGATACGTGCAGGATCACGGCGACAAGTTATACCGGCGGGGATTGTACTGTTTTATCAAGCGCACCGTGCCACCGCCGAGCATGCTGGTGATGGATGGCAGCAACCGCGACCAGTGCGAAGTGAAGCGCATGCGCACCAACACACCGTTGCAGGCCCTCGTGCTGTTGAACGACCCGGTGGTCCTGGAATCGTCGCGGGTTTTTGCCGAGCGGCTGGCACAGAAAAATTCCACGATCGAAGAAAAGACCATTGAGGCCTTCCGCTCCATCGTGGCGCGCGCGCCAAAACCGGAAGAGTTGAAAGTGCTGTTGACTTATTACGAAGAAGAGAAGAAAGGCTTTGATCAGTCGCCGGAGAAAGCACGGGAATTCATTGCCGTAGGAGAATATCCGCAGACCGAGATCAAAGACGTGGCATCGGTGGCAGCCCTGATGCAGGTAGTGCACACGATTTTTAACCTGGAGGAATCCATCACAAAAGTTTGAGGTATGGAAAATGAATTCATAAAGCAACGCTTCCACGTCACCCGCAGACATTTCCTGGGGAAGATGAGTCTTGGATTGGGCTCTGTGGCACTGGGCTCGTTGCTGATCCCCGACCTGTTCAAATCCGGCGCCGACGAAGGCGCGATGTTGGCAGGCCTCCCGCATTTTGCCCCCAAAGCCAAACGCATTATTTATCTTTTTCAAAACGGCGCCCCTTCACAGTTGGAGAGCTTCGACTACAAGCCGCTGCTGAATAAAATGGCAGGCCAGGATCTGCCTGCGTCCATTCGCATGGGGCAGCGCCTCACGGGCATGACCTCGGGACAAGCCAGCTTTCCCCTGGTGGGCTCGCATTTTTCGTTCAAGCAATACGGTCAGTCCGGCGCATGGGTAAGCGAGATCTTCCCCAACATGGCCAAGATCGTAGACGACGTGTGCTTCATCAAGACGATGCATACGGAAGCCATCAACCACGATCCGGCGCTGACCTTCATGCAGTCGGGCGCACAGCAAGGCAACCGCCCCAGCATGGGCGCCTGGCTGAGCTATGGATTGGGTAGTGAGAACAAAAACCTTCCCGCTTTTTGCGTGCTGCTCTCCCGCGGCCGCGGCAACGGTCAGGGCGTTTACTCGAAGCTGTGGACCAATGGATTTTTGGATAGCATTCACCAAGGGGTTCAATTCAGTAGCAGCGAAGAAAGAGTGCTCTACCTGAAAGATCCCCAGGGAAGAGACCGCAACGGCACCCGCAAAATGCTGGACAACCTCGCCGAACTCAACGCCATGAACTACCAGGAGTTTGGCGATCCGGAAACACAAACGCGCATCCAGCAATATGAAATGGCCTACCGCATGCAAACGGCCGTGCCCGAACTTTCTGATTTGACTCAGGAGCCGGATCATATCATAAAAATGTACGGCGCCGACTGTCTCGTGCCGGGCACCTACGCATCCAACTGCTTGCTGGCGCGGAAGCTCTCCGAGTCAGGTGTTCGCTTTGTGCAGCTGTACCACCAGGGCTGGGACCAGCACGGCAACATGGTCGGCGAAATGCCCCTGCAGGCCGAAGATGTAGACCGCTCCACTGCCGCACTCGTGATGGACCTGAAGCAACGGGGCTTGCTGGATGAGACCTTGGTGATCTGGGGAGGCGAATTTGGTCGCACAAACTATTGCCAGGGCAAACTGAGCAAGGAAAACTATGGACGCGACCACCACCCGAGAGCCTACACCATCTGGATGGCCGGCGGCGGGGTGAAACCCGGTCTGGTCTATGGAGAGACCGATGAATTTGGCTATAACATCGTGCGCGACCCCGTGCACGTAAACGATTTTCATGCGACCGTCCTTCACCTGATGGGCCTGAACCATGAACAACTCACCTATAAACACTTGGGTAGACGATATCGCCTCACCGACGTAGCCGGCAAGGTGGTTTCGGGAATACTGGCTTGAACCGCTCATGGAGAGACTACAGCGCATCATCCTGAATATCATTTTCTGTATCCAGGTCCTTCTGATTTTTTTGTTGTTCTTCGAAGACCAAATACAACTCCCGGCCTGGCTGCAGGTGGCGGGACGCATGCACCCGTTGGTGTTGCACATTCCGATTGGCATGATGATCTTTTTGGTGGCGCTGCTCCTGATGGAAAAATGGTTAGATCAGGCCGTGGCCCCGGTGATCATCAGCTTCGGCCTCATCCTCACCTCGCTGTCGGCTTCCGTGACGGCGTTATTCGGATTTTTTCTGAGCCTCCAGGGCGATTATGGCGCCGATGCGCTTACCCGTCACAAAGTGAGTGGCGTGTTGTTGAGTTTCTTGTGCTACTTCGTGGTGTTGTTATATCAACAGAAAAAACGTCAAGCCATATTCTTTGGAGCAGGTCTGGTTTGCTTTGTCACGCTGGTCGTGGCCGGTCACACCGGGGCCGTGCTCACCCATGGCGAGAACTTTGTGCTGGCCCCCATGACCCGCGGTGAAAAGCCGGTGTTGACCGTAGAGACAGCATCCGTCTATCATTTCGCGGTGGAACCGATCCTCGAAAAGAAGTGCTTCTCCTGCCACAACGAATCCAAAGCCAAAGGTGGCCTCATCATGACCACGGTAGAGAAGTTCAAGGCCGGCGGAAAAGAGGGCACGGCCTTCACCGAAGGCCATCCCGAAGCGAGCCGCATGATCAAAGCATTCTATCTTCCTTTGAGCGACGACAAACACATGCCCCCCGACGGCAAACCTCAACTCTCATCCCTCGAGATCACCACCCTCAAAGCATGGATCAAGGCCGGGGCCGACTTCGATAAAAAACTGGCCGAATACAAAGCCAGCGACTCGCTCACTTTCATCACCACCGCCTTTGCATCATCGACTACGCCCGACCAGGAAAATCAAGTGCTGTATACTTTTCCGGGGTTGTCCGACGACAAAGTTGCCAAACTGAATACACCGTTTCGGTCGGTGTTCCCCCTGTATCAAAACAGTCCCGCGTTGCAGGCCGATTTTTTTGTAAAGAAAGCATTTGAAGTAAAGGCCGTGGAGGAATTGAAAGCGGCAGCCAATCAACTCGTCGTCGTCAATCTTTCGCGCATGCCGGTAACCGATAAAGAGATCCCCCTCTTGGCGACTTTCAAAAACCTGGAACAATTGAACCTGAACTTCACGGCCATCACCGGAAGCACACTCGGTGAATTGAAAGCGCTAAAAAATCTGAAACTTCTTTCCCTTTCCGGCACGGCCATAAAAGCCAAAGACCTCGACCCGGTCCTGGACGCACCCGCCTTGCACACCGTGTATCTTTGGAATACCCCCGTGACCGACGCCGAAATCGAAGCCTTTCAAAAAGAACATCCGAAGATCACGTTTATAAAGGACTCCTTTCACGACAATACCATCCTGCGCCTCAGCAAACCCTCGCTTGAAAACGAAGGTGTGGTGAAACGAAGCGATAAGGTGAAATTGAAACACACGATGCCGGGCGTTACCATCCGCTATACCCGCGATGGCACCAACCCCGACAGCGTGAACAGCACAGAATTCAAAGAGCCATTCCTGGCCACGGAAACCTTTGTCATAAAAGCACGGGCCTGCAAGGCTACATGGCATTGCAGCGACGTGTATGAATCCACTGTGTTTGTGGAAGGCATTCACCCTGTGAAAATGAAATTCTTCAATGAGCCCGATCCGCAATATCCCGGCGAAGGGGTGACCAGTCTCATGGATCATCGGAAGGGCGTGAGCGATGTGTTGAAGGAGCCCTCATGGGTGGCCTATCGGGACAAACCATTTGCCGCAGGGTTTTGGTTTGATAAGGAATTCCCAAAAAGCATGGTGTTCAGTTATGCCAGGAACCTGGGCGCCTATAGTTTTCCGCCCACCGATGTCGAGGTGTGGGCGGGGAAAGATGAGAAGGATGCCAAACTGATCCAACGCATCAAGATCGAGCAGCCCAAGGGCTACGACGCCAACAAAGTGGCGGCCCTCACCATCCCTTTGTCACCTCATTCCTATGCGTTTTATAAGATCGTAGCGCACCCGGTGGCAAAACTTCCGGCGTGGCACGATGGCAAAGGAGACAAGGGCTGGGTTTTCTTTGATGAGGTGTTTTTTTATTGAGCTATCCCAAGGCATTCTTGAATACACGGAGAACACGTTCGCGCGCGAAAGCTTGGTCGACGATCGGCTTAGGATATTTTTCGGACTCGAATTCGGGCACCCATTTTTTTACATAGACCAGTTCTTTGTCAAATTTTTCGGTTTGCAACCGCGGGTTGAAGACACGGAAATAGGGGGCGGCATCACAGCCCGACCCGGCAGCCCATTGCCAGCCGCCGTTGTTTGCGGCGAGATCATAGTCCAGTAATTTTTTTGCAAAGTAGGCCTCCCCCCAGCGCCAGTCGATGAGGAGGTGTTTGGTGAGAAAGCTGGCGACGATCATGCGCACGCGGTTGTGCATGAACCCCGTCGCGTTCAATTCCCGCATGCCTGCGTCCACGATAGGATAACCCGTTCTACCTTCGCACCAGGCTTCAAATTCCTGTGGATCGTTGCGCCAGGCAATCCGGTCATAGGCGGGCTTAAACGATTGGCTTTGCACCTGCGGGAAATGCCAGAGGATCATTTGGTAAAAGTCGCGCCAGATCAGCTCATTCAACCAGGTGGCGTTTTTCTGCGCGCCCAATTGGGCCAGCTTGCGGATGCTCACTGTTCCAAAACGCAGGTGGACACTCAACCGCGTTGTGCCTTTCACCGCAGGAAAGTCGCGCTGCTGGTCATACTTTTCGACAACGGCACGCTTCACCACGCGCTCGGGAAAATCAATCGGCGAGGGTGTGAATCCCAAATCGTCAAGTGCTGGAAAAGGAAGGCGCTTTGTTCTTAGAAAATGTTTGAAATATTTTTCAGTAGGATAGGACTTCAGGTGAAAGGGGGTTAGAGCAGCCTTCCACTTCCGGCTGTAGGGCGTGAAGACGGTGTAAGGCGATCCGTCGTCCTTGACAACTTCGCTCTTTTCGAAGATCACCTGGTCTTTGAAGGTTTTGAACGCGACATCTTTCCGCTGGAGGATATCACTTATCTGAACGTCGCGTTCCCGGGCATACGGCTCGTAGTCGTGATTCGTATAAACGGCTTTTGGTTTCAATGTTGCATACAACCTAACGGGGTCGCCACACAACACCAGCAGCGAACTCCCCAATTCTTCCAATTGCGTTTTTAAAAGCTCCAGGGACTGGTGAATAAAGGTGACCCGTGCGTCATCGCGGTCATCCAGTTTGTCCAGGATCGATGTATCGAATATAAAAACAGGAAGCACATCCTGGTTTTCTCTCAACGCATGATACAACCCGGCATTGTCTTGCAGCCGAAGGTCCCTGCGGAACCAAAATAATGTTGTGGACGATGTGACCAGGGTGGCGGGAACTTCGAATAAGGCAGTCTTCACGAAATCATTTTTTCTCTAAACGTTCGATTGATCAAGTTGTTTGATTTTCATTTGCGCTTGGCTCTGAACGTGCCGTTGGGTTGAATGGAAACCAGTTCATTGGCTTTCCCCGTAGCATCTACCTCAAACCGGACCTGGAAACCTTCCAGTATTTTGATCTTGAATTCGTTGGGTTTGGTGGCGGCCAGTTCGTATTCAGGTTGGCCGGGCACAAAGAGATAGAGTTTGGTGAGTTCCTTGATGTAAACACGGGCTACCTGCCCGCCGAAATCATAGTCACCCGTATAATTGGCCAGTGTGGGAGCAGCAACATCCAGCAATTGTAGCTTTCGTTTGAATTCAATGTCCTTCACGCTGGGCTCCAGGCGGATGTGGATCGCATCGATCGATCCATCCAGGCCGGTGATGAACTGGAATTTTTCGGATTGGAAATACTTTTTGCCGGTAGCCTGAAACACGTCGTAATGATAATGAGCAAGGTCAGTTTTCAACCCATGCAAGTCGGCTTTCAAACTATTGCCCTCGGCGGTGATCTCCACCACGCCGTAGGCCGGGTGCTCGAATTTGCCGGCGAACGCTGCCAGGGGGTGCGACGGTTTGGTGTCCTTCACACGGTGCAGATCGTCCTCTTCTTTCTTGACCCGGGCTTGCAGGTCCTTGTTCTTGTTTTCGTCGGCAAGAAGACGTCCGTTCCAGTCGGTCAATGGGAGACCCAACATCCGATCCAGCACCTGGCTGCGGACAATCGCCGGCAACGGCGTGCCATTCATGTTGCTGAGCACGACCACACCGATCGAGTCCTTTGGCAGGAAGCACGTGGATGCCGAAAAACCATCGATGTTCCCGCCGTGGTCCACGCGCACGTGGCCGCGGTAAGAAGTGATCACCCAGCCCAATCCATAACTGTTGTAAAACGATTCGTCATAACGCACCGGTACTTCCACCGGAGTGGTCATGGTAGGCGTCTGAAGCTGACGTATGCTGTTTTCGGATAAAACTTTTTTGCCCTTGTAACGGCCGCCGTTGATGAGGGCAACCAGCCAGTGACTCATATCATCTGCACTGGAATTGATAGCGCCAGCCGGTCCCAGGGCATCGATGTTCATATAGGGGATAACTTTGACGGTATCGTTTTGGAGGCTGTAGCCCGTTGCAAAATCACGGGCTTGTTGCAAATCATTTACGGAGAAGTTGGTCGAGGTCATCTCCAGGGGAATCAGAAAGCGATCGCGTGTAAAGTCTTCCCACGATTGATGCGTCACCTGCCCGGCGACCATGCCCGCCACCATAAACATGAGGTTTTGATATTGATAGGCAGTGCGAAAAGGTTTGCTGGGCTCGAGATACTGCAGTCGTTCATACAATTCCCGTCGCGAAAAGGGAGCACCATACCAAAGCAAGTCATGTCGCGGCAAACCCGAACGGTGACAAAGCAGATCGCGCGAAGTAAGGTTGGCCGAAACATAGTCATCCTGTAATTTGAAATCGGGTAGATAGTCGCGCACCGGTTTGTCCAATTCCAGCTTGCCTTCGTCCTCCAGCAGACACAGCCCCGCGGCCGTAAACGCCTTCGTACACGAACCGATGGCGAAAAGGGTTTGGGGAGTAACCGGCAGCTTTTTTTCCTTGTCGCGATAGCCGTAGCCCTTCGACAACACGATTTTATTTTTGTAGACAATGGCCACCGAGACGCCCGGCACGCTCCAGTCGTGCATAACAGAGGCAACATATGCGTCGAATCCCTTCAATTTTTTGTCGAGCGCTTTGTTTTGGCCAAAAGCGATCGTGCCTGGCGTCGCCAGGAGCAGGAGGAATAAAACATGTCGCATACGAGGGTGAGGGTTGGTCCTCTCCTAAAATAAGAAATTGACGTCGGTAAAGAAAGATCAGGCTGCGATTTTGTTCAGCTCCGGATGCGTGAGGATGAGCTTGAACCAGGCCGTGTATGCCTCGGGATGCTGCTTCACGGCCTCGCGCAATTGGCCAAGGCTCATAAACTTCCAATCCTCCACCTCATCTTTGTTCACCACCGGTTCGCCGTCAAAGGTGCCCACGTAAACATGATCATATTCATGCTCCACGAGGTTGTTGTCGAGCGCTGCGCGATAAATGAATTTATAGGCAAACTCCGGTTGCAGATCGATGCCCATTTCTTCTTTCAAACGCCGGCGTGTGGCATCGGCCATGGTTTCGTCCGGGAGGGGATGGCTGCAGCAGGTGTTGGTCCAGAGACGTGCGCTGTGGTATTTGGTGGAGGAGCGCTTCTGCAGCAAGAGCTCGCCCTTCGTGTTGAACAGGATAATGGAAAAAGCACGATGTAAAAGTCCCTTGCGGTGCGCTTCCATTTTTTCGAGGGTGCCCACAGCGTTGTCACGCTCATCGACGAGGATCACCTGTTCCATCAGAGCCAATTCAATTGATGTTTCACAAACGAATAGGCAAGGAGGGTGGCTTTCTGGGGTTTCGGTATACGAATGCGGCTGCGCATAACCATGTGTGACGGCGTGTTCTTTATTTTTCTAAACAACGCAAGGTAATATACATACGCCACATAGACACCGAAACGGGCCGACCGGGGCAATTTTTTTATGCCTTTAACCGCTTCATCAAAATCCTTTCGGATACTGTCTTCAATTCGTTTTTTGCAGGGTTCGTCGAAGCGTTTGAGGTCCAGCCCCGGAAAATACACGCGTCCCATCTCTGCATGATCGGCTTGCAGGTCGCGCAGAAAGTTTATTTTTTGAAAAGCAGCCCCCAACCGCATAGCTCTTCCCCCGGGAGAATCATTTTTCTCCAGCACGGTAACATCAAACCGTGCTTCTGCCAAAAAACAAGCAGCCGAAATTCCAGAAAAGCCCGAACCGATAATGCCTATGCGGCGCTTCTTCATATGAAGTCCCTCTCGGAAAATTAATGCAAGCTTCGCCGCAGGGCAAATCAATTAATAACCATGCAGGCGCTTTTGAATTTCTTTTCGAGCGTGAAAGATCCTGTTTTTCACCGTGCCGATGGGAATGTTTAGATGGGCCGCAATCTCGTGATATTTATATCCGGTGGTGTGCATCTTGAAGGGCGTGAGCAACTCCTCTTTCAAATTATTCACATTGTTCCAGATCTCCCTGAATTCCATGCTCTCCTGCGGCCGGTTAAAAGTATGCTCTTCCTCCACATTCAGAAAGTAAAGATCCTTGGTGGTGTCGTGTGAAGTTTTCGTGCGTTGATTTTTGCGATAGTTGTTGATGAACGTATTGCGCATAATGGTGAAAAGCCATCCCTTCAAATTCGTGTTGTCGCGAAACTTGTCGCGGTAGGTAAGCGCCTTCAGGATCGTGTCCTGAACGAGATCTAAAGACTCGTCCCGATCGTGTGTGAAGCGGCGTGTGAAGGTTTGAAGGGTGCTGCGCAATCCCGCTATCTCGTGGGTGAATTCAAGGGTTTTCATTTGAATAGTGTTTAAGTAAAGGTGAACTAAGTTTAAACAAACGGACCCAGTGCAAAGAATTGACCAATAATTCTGTTTAATGTTAATATAGCGATATTAAACAAAATTTCCAGATCAAATGGAATTTTCGCCTTTTACAAAAGCTGGAAAAGAGGGGTGATCAACCGGGATTAACCGGTGGGGGGAAGTATTACAGAAACAGCCGAAGCTCGGTGGCCGTGGAAAAAGTCTGCACATTGGCGACCTTTTGGCCTTTAAAACGCTGTATTTGGAGGCCGGAGACAAGAATGGGGGACATCGGAAAATCCTTTGTCAGGCGCAGTAAGTAGTCCTCCAGCGGCATGTTCAGGACCGAAGTGATGCTGCTGAGCAGAATGTTGGGCTGGTGCGCGGAATACACAGAAATGAGGTCCTCATGTGGAACATTTTGCCCAAGATAGTAGGTGCGATACCCGCTTTTCCGGGTAAGGAAATGGTAGAAAAGCAGGCCAAGTTCGTGCATCTCACCCTCGGGCAAAAAAAGCAGGATCTTCCGGGCGGATTTTGGAGGCAACGGCAGCCCGTCAATGGCCACAATGATCTTTTGCCGGATGAGGTTGGAAATGAAGTGCTCGTGGGCCGGCGTAATGTTATGCGTCTGCCACAAAATGCCGATCTTCTCCAGGAACGGATAGATTATTTCTGTCACCGATTTTTCAAAGCCATAGCGCAGGATCAGGTTGTTCAGGATCTTCTCAAACAATTCCTCCTCCATATCGATCATGGCCACCACCAACTGGTCGATGTGCACCATCACGTCGTTGTTCAGTTCGCTTAGCTGCAGCACCTTGCGGTTCATGTCGTCAAGCGACATGTCGGCAATTTTGGAGATCTTGATGCCGTTGTTGTTGAGCAGCGAAACATTGATGATCTTTTTCAGATCTTCGTCCGAATAGAAGCGGATGTTGGTGGCCGTTCGGTTGGGGGCAATGATCTTGTGGCGCTTCTCCCAGATGCGGATGGTGTGTGCCTTGATTCCTGAAAGCTGTTCGAGTTCTTTTATAGAATATTTACCCATCGTCCAACCTTTACTCCCCTTTAACCGGCCCGTGCGGAAATTGTTTTTTGACAAGCGGGGAAATCATACTTTTATTCTTCATGGCTCCTGATATTATAAAAATAGGAAAAGATTGGTTCACGTCCAGAGGATGGAAAGTGTTTCCTTTCCAGCAAGAAGCGTGGAAGGCCTACCTCAACGGCCAGCACGGCCTGGTGAACGCGCCCACCGGCAGCGGAAAAACCTATTCGCTCATGGTGCCCTGTCTGCTGGAGTTTATCCGCGACCATCCCAACTTTGCCTCCCAAAAGAACAACGGACTGCAGGTGATCTGGATCACGCCCATCCGGGCACTTTCCAAAGAGATCGAGCTTTCCGGCAAACGCGTCATCGAAGGCCTGGGGTTGCCCTGGAAAGTGGGCGTGCGCTCGGGCGACACGTCGGTGAAAGAACGGGCAAAACAAAAAGAGAAACCTCCCGAATTGCTCATCACCACACCCGAAAGCCTGCACCTGCTGCTGGCCCAAAAAGGCTATCCCGAATTTTTCAAAAACCTCCGCGCCATCATCGCCGACGAGTGGCACGAACTGATGGGATCCAAACGCGGTGTGCAGGTGGAGCTTGCGCTTTCGCGATTGAAGACCATCTCGCCACACCTCAAAGTATGGGGCATCTCCGCCACCATCGGCAACATGGACCAGGCCCTGGAAGCGTTGCTGGGAAATTACTACCATGAAAAAAATTACACCATCGTCCGCTCCGCACTGGAAAAGAAGGTGGAAGTAGTTTCCCTCTTGCCTGAAACACTGGAGAAATTGCCGTGGGCGGGTCACTTGGGCATCCAACTCCTGCAGAAGGTCATCGACATTGTGAAGTCGAGTACGACCACACTCATCTTCACCAACACGCGCTCCTTTGCCGAGATCTGGTACCACCGCATGCTGGACAAAGCGCCGGAACTATCGGGGCTCATCGCCATGCATCACGGCTCCATCAGCCAGGAGATTCGAAATTGGGTGGAGGAACAACTGCACGAAGGGAAACTTAAAGCCGTGGTGTGCACCTCCAGCCTCGATCTGGGGGTTGACTTCCGGCCCGTGGAAACGGTCATCCAAGTGGGGGGGCCAAAAGGCGTGGCCCGGTTTCTCCAACGCGCCGGCCGCAGTGGCCACCAACCTGGCGCCACCAGCCGCATTTACTTTGTACCCACCCATTCGCTCGAACTCATGGAAGCCGCCGCCATTCGCGAAGCCATCACGCGAAAGATCGTCGAAGACCGGCTGCCCTACATCCGCTCGTTCGACGTGCTCATCCAATACCTCGTGACCTTGGCGGTCTCCGATGGATTTTATCCCGATCAGATCTATGCGGAGATCAAAAACACCTTCTGCTATCAATCCGTTTCCGAAGACGAATGGCACTGGCTGCTGAATTTTATCACCACCGGTGGTGACTCGCTTCAGGCCTATGACGAATACCGCAAAGTGATCATCCTGCAGGGATTGTACAAAGTAGATAACCGCATGATCGCCATGCGCCACCGCCTCTCGGTGGGCACCATCGTGGGCGACAGTTCACTGTTCGTGCGTTTTGTCTCGGGAAAATACCTGGGCACCATCGAAGAATATTTTATCTCGCGTCTCAATCCCGGCGATGTCTTTTGGTTTGCCGGCCGGAACCTGGAGCTGGTGCGCATCAAAGAGATGGAAGCGCAGGTGCGCAAGTCGAACAAGAAATCGGGTGCCGTGCCTTCCTGGCAAGGGGGACGCATGCCACTCTCCTCGCAAATGAGCGAGATGATCCGCGTGAAGTTAGACGAAGTAGTACGGGGTGTGGAGAAGGACGAGGAGTTGATTTTTTTAAGACCACTTTTTCAATTGCAAAAAGAGCGCTCTCACCTGCCGGCCAAAGACGAATTTCTCATCGAATATTTCAAAAGCTCCGAAGGCTATCACGTCCTCATGTACCCGTTCGAGGGACGCTTTGTACACGAAGGCATCGCCGCACTCATGGCCTACCGCATCGCGCAGATCCAACCGATCACCTTCTCGATCGCCATGAACGACTATGGCTTTGAATTGCTCTCTGACCAACCCATTCCCATCGAAGAAGCTGTGGAGACCAACGTGCTGGGAACGGACGATTTGCTGAAGGACATACAGGCCAGCATCAACTCCACCGAAATGGCCCGGCGTAAGTTCCGCGACATCGCCGCCATATCGGGGCTGGTGTTCAAAGGCTATCCCGGCAAACCGGTGAAGGACCGGCACCTGCAATCTTCGTCACAACTGTTCTTCAACGTCTTCCACGACTACGAGGCCCACAACCTGTTGCTGCAACAGGCATTTGAAGAAGTCATGGATTTTCAACTGGAGGAAGCCAGGTTGCGCAGGGCGTTGGAGCGCATCGCGCATCAAAAAATTATCATTACACGCCCCGTCATGCCCACACCCTTCGCCTTCCCCATCATGGTCGACCGCATGCGCGAGAAACTAACCTCCGAAAAACTGGAAGACCGCATCAAGCGTATGGCCCTTCAGTTCGACGCAGACTAGCGGACGAATGCGGCGAACGAATAGAATACGACGATCTAAAAAATGGAGCGGAACACGAGGAACAGGGTGCCCGCCATGATCATCACCACAGGCAACGTGAGGAACCACGCGATGAGAATATTGCGCACCGTATCGGGCTGCAGGTTCTTCACACCGCGGTTGGCCACCATGCTACCGGCGATACCCGACGACAACACGTGCGTGGTGCTTACCGGCAATCCGAAATAAGATGACAAGCCAATGGTGCTGGCCGCAACAAGTTCGGCACTGGCGCCCTGGGCATAGGTGAGATGTTCTTTGCCGATCTTTTCGCCCACGGTTTTCACAATGCGTTTCCAACCGATCATCGTGCCAAGCCCCAGCGACAGCGAGATCATGAGCAGTACCCAGGTAGGGGAGTAGTCGGTGGCCTTGCGGACACTCTTAAGTTCGTCTTTCAATGATTTCTTTTCGGCCTCGCTGAGCTTTACATCTTCTTTTTTCGAGAGGGACGTGAGCTCGCGATCCATGATCATGATGTCTTTTCTTACCTGGAAACGCTCAGTTTTCGGTATATCACGAATGTCACTGAGCGTGGCAAAGCGCTGCTGCAGCCGGGCATTGATCTGTTTAGCCTCGAGTAAATTATGACGATCGGAGAGAGACAAGTGGGAAGAGTCGATACTGGAAATGACCTGTTCGATCTTGGTAAGCGACCCGGGTAACTTGCTAGGAGAAAAGGATTCATCCAGGGCAAAATATGCGGGCACTACGCCAATGAGAATGAGCATGATCAGACCCACGCCTTTCTGACCGTCGTTGGAGCCATGAAAAAAGCTGACGAGCGAACAGGTAAGCACCAATATGCTCCGGATCCAAAGCGGCGGTGGCTGATTTTTCTTGGGCTCCTTAAAGAGGCTGTCGCCATAGGAAGTCTTTTTTGTAAACGTTCGGATCAGGTACATCAAAATGATGGTCATCGAAAAACCGAACAAAGGGGAGATCAATAAGGAAATCCCGATCTCTTGCGCCTTTCCCCAATTCACGGCATCGCCGGAAGCTTCGGGCAAAAGAGAATAGGCCAACCCGACCCCGAGAATGGAACCGATCAGCGTATGCGAACTGGAGCACGGAATGCCAAAGTACCAGGTCAGTAAGTTCCAGAAAATGGCTGTGATCAACAAGGCCATGACCATCGACAAGCTATGGGCGATATTTTGATCGACCAGCGTCTCCACGGGCAACAGGTTTATGATGCCCACGGCCACGGCAATACCGCCCCAGAAGACACCAATAAAATTGCAGAAACCCGACCAGATCACGGCCACCCAGGGCTTTAGTGAATTGGTATAGATTACCGTAGCAACGGCATTGGCCGTATCATGAAAACCATTGACAAATTCGAAGGAGCAGGCAGCAATAAGGCAAATGATAAGCAGGGCTGAGTACGCGAAGTCTAATTCGAACATAAACCTTTTATTCCGTGTGCAATCTAGGGTGAATTCCTGTCCACAATGTTACCCGAATGTTAACTTTTTTTTCTGAAAACCTTTAAAATACTCGCATTTGGCTGGTTTTCAGAAGATTGGGAAAGCTTATGGGGATTAATTTTTGATTTGCTAGATTGACCCGGTCATGGAAATGGAGATTTTAGGAGAGCGCCTCAGACTATACCCCCAAAAGGCAGTTTTTTGGCCCGGAAAGGAGATACTTTTTATTGCCGATCTGCACGTGGGTAAAATCAATCACTTTCGCCGGTCGGGCATACCCCTGCCGGTAAAGGCCAACGACCGCAACATCGAACTGCTAATGGACCTCATCCAGGCCACTCACCCCAAGCGGGTCATTTGCCTGGGCGATCTTTTTCATAGCCATTATAACCCCGAATGGGAAGTATTTGGGGAGGTGGTGAAACATTTCAGCCACATCTCTTTCGAATTGGTCATGGGCAACCACGACATCATGAGCGAGATCCAATACAGCCGCAAAGGCATCCTGCTCCACGACGAGCTCCGCATCGACCCCTTCATCTTTACACACCATCCGATGGAGGAGGTAGAGGAGGGGGCCTACAATCTTGCCGGCCATATCCATCCCGGGGTCAGCCTGAGAGGCAAGGGCAGACAATCGCTGACACTGCCATGTTTTTATTTCGGATCTTGCGCCGGTCTGTTGCCCGCCTTCGGGATGTTTACGGGCCTGGCACGCATCCATCCGAAGAAGGACGACAACGTGTTTATTATTTTGGAAGATAAAATAATGAAGGTAAATCCATCCTGAAGACCGCACCCTGAACTGAACCTATGCCTCATAAAAAACTGAATTCCTCAAAATCGCTTCGATCGTCAGCCCAAACGGCTTGCCTCCTGCTGGCATTTTTGTTTGCCGGCGGCCACGCCTGGTCGCAAGACACGACAAGGCTCTCGCTCCTTTTTGCCGGCGATGTTATGGGGCATGACTCTCAGATTGCCGCGGCCTATGATGCCACGAAAAAGACATACGATTATACGGCCTGCTTCCAATACATAAAGCCCTACATCGAATCGGCCGACCTGGCCATCGCCAACCTGGAGGTGACCCTGGGGGGCGCACCATACAGCGGCTATCCGCAATTCAGCTCCCCCGACCAACTCGCGGTCACCCTCAAAGACGTCGGCTTTGACGCCCTGGTAACGGCCAATAACCATTGCGTGGACAGAGGTAAAAAGGGGATCGAGCGCACCGTGGCGATGCTCGACAGTTTCAACATTCCCCACACCGGCACATTCTATGACACCGTTTCGCGTCTCAACGACTCGCCCCTCATCCTGGAAAAGAATGGCTTCACCCTGGCGCTGCTCAACTACACCTATGGCACCAACGGCATCACCGTCCCGAAGGGCAAGATTGTCAACCTGCTCGATACAGCCGTCATTCGCCAGGACCTTCTAAAAGCCCAGTCGCTGCACCCCGACGCCATCATCGTCTTCACCCACTGGGGAATTGAATATCAAAATCTGCCATCGAAAATACAGAAAGACCTTACCGAATTTTGCTTTGCCCATGGCGCCCGACTGGTCATCGGCGCACATCCCCATGTGCTTCAGCCAATGGAATGGCGAAAGGAAAAGAATCAATTCGTAGCGTATTCATTGGGCAATTTTGTCTCCGGTCAACGGAAGCGCTACACGGACGGTGGCGCCATGGCCTATCTGGAGCTCTCCAAGATCACCTACAAGCCCGACAGTGCCATCACCACCATCGACAGTGCCGCCTACGGCCTCCAATGGGTGTATCGCTCAGCCGAGGCTCATAAAAATTATTATATCATCCCCGTACAACCCGGGGACAAGGCCGCGCTGGAGTTTGTGAAAACCCAAACCGCGCGCGATGCTTACCGCATCTTCGTGGAGGATTCGCGCCAGCTTTATAAAAAACATAACAAGGAAGTCCCAGAGAGAAGCGGACTTCCACCAACGCCGTCTCCTGCGGAGATCACCACGGAGCAGCACTGACAAGCAGGACGGACGATTTCCGTTTTTTTTATTTTCCGCGCTTATAAAACCGGTCGGCCAGTATCGCAATGGGCAACCCGATGCACACCATCAGGATTCCCATTTGCAAAGCGGCCTTGGCCACATCAAAGGGACCCATCTTGACGAGCGTGAGCGGAACCACGATCTTGTTCATGCAGACCCACACAAATGCCCCGTACAAAATGCCCGACACATATTTGTTCTTCGCCAGAAAAGGCAGATACGGAAACGAGAGAAAATACAACACCGTCCATCCAAAGGCGATAATGTAGTGAAAGAGAAGTCCCAGCAGTGCCATCCCCGCACCGCCGGCGTATGCCTCCTGCCCAAACACCGCAGAAGCAATAAAGTGAAGCACGAGCACCGGGCTTCGACCCGAGACGATATAGACGTGAATAAACGCCGAAAGAATATCCATTGTCCCCGCCAGCAAACCGGCAAGTAAAATGGCCTTAACGACTCCATCCGAAAGGCGAGCATTGGCTACATTTTCCATAAGCAAAAGTGATTTATTGAACCATCACGAAGGTACCACAAAAGCAACAATCACGCGATGACGCAGATCGTGTGAATTTTACACATACTCCCCAAAAGAAGGCCCCACCTGAAAGCCCTCCTGGATTCTGGCTCCTGGCTTCTGGCTCCTGAATTCTGCTCCTGACCTATCCATACCGTTGCAACCCCAATGCTTGCCACGTCGCCAAGTAAGATCGCGTAACATTTTCTGCCTTCCCGATCAAAAAAATATTTAGAAAAAAGCAAACTGCAATCTCATTGCAGTCTGTGCCCTCATCTTTGCTTTCGATAAAGCCAAACTTATAGACGTGGAAGTAAGGTGATAACCAACGTTGAAGACGTTGACCGAGGTTATCACCTTTTCCTATTTTAATGAACAATGAAATACGAAACGGAAAGCTATGCATATGAGATCAAGATCATTTGTTCTGTATGGTTTGCTCGCGATCAGCATGCTGATGGAAGCAAATTGGAGTTTAGGTCAGACCAACCTGCCACCTAAGTTCGAAGTTCCCGCACCCGTTACCGTAATGGAGGATTTTGGGACGCAAGGAATTCCAAAGGTGGTTTCACGTATAGATCCGGGTAGTTCAATTGAAGCGGAAAGCGGCCAAACGGTTTTCCTGCGTATCGTAAGTGCCAGTATAGACCCCAACTTTTTTTCAAGCGTCGCCCTCACCAATACGGGAACGTTAAGTTTCACGGTAGTGCCCAACAGCAATGGCAGTACCTCGATAGACGTTTATGCGATAGATGACGGTGGCGCCAGGAGTGTCACAAAGAAGATCTATATTCATCTTCTGCCGGTCAACGATCCCCCTTCGTTCACGAAAGGACCAGATCTACTCGTTTCCGCCATGGATGCCGGGCCACAGAACTGGCCCTCCTGGGCGACGCACATTAGCCCGGGACCAATGGAGGAATCCGTACAAACGGTACATTTTGAACTCAACGGATTCGATCCGTCCCTCTTTTCGACTCCTCCCGCTATCGACGCGCACGGCACCCTGACTTTTGAGCCCCTGCCCACCACTTCCGGCCAGATCGCTGTGGCCGCTACGGCGGTCGACGATGGCGGAACAGACAACGGAGGAATCGACCATAGCGCTTCGCAAACGTTCTTCATTTCTATCCCCTCCAACCAACCCCCGACGTTTGTTAAAGGCGACGATAAAACCGTATGGGAAGACTCGGGGCCGCAGCAATTCACCTCGTGGGCAACACACGTGTCGGCCGGCACAAATGAATTGCATCAGCAAATTGCCTTTCACGTTTACGACTACGATCAGACCCTTTTCGTCCAAGGTCCATCCATCGATCCGCAGGGAAATCTCGCGTTCACACCCGCGCCCAACGCCTCTGGCAGCACACCGGTGTTCGTGCAGGCTACCGACAATGGAGGCACTTCTAACGGTGGACAAGATCACAGTGTCCCAACAACTTTTGTCATCACCGTGCAGCCGGTAAACGATCCACCCGCGATGGACTTCGTGCCGACGCAGTACACGAAGATCCATGCGACGAAGCAAACCGTTTTTCTTGATGGTATAACTCCAGGTCCACTGGAAGACGGCCAGACCCTTACGCTCACCGCATCGGCAAGCGATCACCAGCGCCTGAGTGACCCGCAGATAACCTACTTGGGAGGGAGTAAGGCCACACTGGAGTACTCACCGGGGTCTGCGGCCGGTAGGGTTGATGTCACCGTGAAGCTTGCCGACGATGGCGGTGTTGCCAACGGCGGTGTTGACCAATCGACCTATACCTTCCAGATCGTTATCGACGATGAGGTCACGCCACAACCGCCCCCACCGTTTCAAACCTTGTTTGTTCCGACCGTATTCTCACCCAACGGCGACAATTCCAATGATGTCTTCAAAATACGGGGCGAGGGCATAGCCTCGCTGCAATTTGCCATTTTCGATTTATCGGGCCGAAGAGTGTACTACACCAGCGACGTGAAATCGGTCACGGAGCAAGGATGGGATGGCACCTTCAACGGCGTGACGTTACCCGCCGGCAGCTATGCGTGGACCTTAAAGGGAAACCTGGTCGATGGAAGTGAACTCTCCTTCAATGGAAAAAAATACGGCCAGGTATTGCTGGTCAGATGAATCAGGAGGCATGCTAGTTTGTAAAGCACCAGAAATGACAATAGATAAAAAAGTTCTCGCATACATCGTCGTGGGAATGCTCACAGCGATCCTGTCATGTTCCAAATCCCCTTGCGAAGGAGGCAAAGACAACCTGATCGTGGAAACCGTGCTCACCGCCGACGAGCAATCGCGCCTGACACCAGCGCAAGTCATTCAAAGTCTCCGTGAAGGCAATGTGCGTTTCTGTGCAAACGACCTCACCGCGCGTGACCACAGCAAACAAATCCGGGAAGCGGCACGCTCACAATTTCCCAAAGCCGTCATCGTCTCCTGTCTCGATTCGCGAATCCCGGTTGAAGACATTTTTGACAAAGGCATAGGCGACATCTTTGTGGCGCGTGTGGCGGGTAATGTTATCAATGAAGACATACTGGGTAGCCTGGAATACGGCTGCGCGGTGGCGGGTGCCAAAGTGGTGGTGGTGCTGGGTCACGAAAATTGTGGTGCCATCAAAGCCGGCATCGACAACGTGCGCACGGGCAACATCACGTCGCTGGTCGTGAAGATCCGGCGTGCGGTAGACCAGGCAGCGGCTGCTGAAATCAACCCTGCCCCCAAAAGCAAAGATTTTATCCACGCCGTCTGCCTTGCCAATGTTCAGATTTCCCTGACCGACATCCACGACAATAGCCCCATTCTGAAAACGCTTGAAGAACAAGGTAAGATCAGCATTGTCGGTGCGCTATACGATATCAATACAGGGCAGGTGAAGTTTTTGGATAGGGATCAGTGAGGTCCCTGCGTCTTCTCCGGGAGACAAAAGAAAAACGCTACCTTTTGAGTAGCGCTTTTCTTTATCAATAATTCATAACCCTGTCACAAAGGTCACTGTTCCCACTGCAATTATTTTGCAGTGGCTATTTTTTTAGGCCATGGGTTTTTGAGGGGCGTAGATGCCCAGTTTCTTCATGCGCGAGGCCAGTGTGGTGGGCTTCAGATTTAAAATATCAGCCGCGCCGCCGGTTCCCCGGATCCGCCAATTGGTTTTTTCGAGCACGCGGATGATGTGAAGCTTTTCTGCCTCCAGCATCGAAATGCCATCGTCTTTTTTGATGGCGGAGATGGGCTTCCAGTCGCCGATAGACAGTTCATTGCCGGGGCTGGTGATGATGAGGCGTTCGATCACATTTTCGAGTTCGCGAATGTTCCCCGGCCAGTCGTAAAGCATGAGTTGTTCGATGGTGGCCGAAGAAATTTGTTTTATCTCCTTGCCGATCTTTTTGCTGTGCTTGTTCACAAAGTGATGCACAAGCGCGGGGATGTCCTGACGGCGCTCTTGCAGGCTGGGATTGTGAATGGGAAAAACGTTGAGGCGGAAGAAAAGATCTGACCGGAAATTCCCAACGTTCACGGCTTCTTCGATATCGCGGTTGGTGGCGGCGATCACCCGCACGTCGACCCGGGTGGCCTTGGCTTCGCCTAATTTATGGAAATCACCATCTTGCAATACGCGCAGCAGTTTGGCTTGCAAATCCAGCGGAAGCTCGCCGATTTCGTCCAGAAAAATGGTGCCCTTATCGGCCAGCTCGAAAAGGCCGATCTTGTTCACCAGCGCTCCCGTAAATGCGCCCTTTACGTGTCCAAACAATTCGCTTTCAATCAGGTTGGCGGGCAACGCGGCGCAATTTACTTTCACCATGCTCCGATTGCTGCGATTGCTCATCGTGTGAATGGCCCGCGCCAACAACTCTTTGCCCGTACCCGTTTGCCCCGTGATCAACACGGTGGCATTGGTGGACGCCACCTGACGAACTTTTTGCAGTACCTCTTCGAAGATCTTGCTTTCGTAGATGATCTCGCTGGGATTGTTGTGGGCTGAGATCTCGCGCCGCAAGTATTGGTTCTCTTGCTCCAGGCGACCTTTCAGCTTTTTTATCTCCTCGTTGGCATCCTGAAGAATGGAATTTTTTTCGCTGAGTTGTTTGTTTGTGACCTTCAGCTCTTCCAATAATTTAGCGTTCTCCGATTTGAGATTTCTGGATTCGAGGCCTTTCTCGATAATGCTTCGCAGGTGCTTCAGGTCCCAGGGTTTGGAGATGAAGTAGAAAATCTTGCCGTCGTTGATGGCGTTGATAACAGTTTCAATTTGCGAGTATCCGGTGATGATGATCCGCACCATGTCCGGATATTGGGGTACCAATTCCTTTAGCAAGTCGAGCCCGGTCTGATCGGGCATCTTTTGATCGGTGAGAATGAGGTCTACGTCGTGATCTTTAATGACCTGTTTGGCCTCGGCAGCTGACGAAGCTACGAGAACGTTGTATTCTTTTTTGAAAAGCGATTTGAAAATAGTAAGATTTTCAATTTCGTCATCAACATACAAGATCGTATTCATTATAGAACCTTTGTATAATACACTAAAATGTAGCACATAATTTAGAGAAATTCAATTCTTCATTTGCACAACCGGCGAAGCGTGATCAGGAATTCGCGCAAACGCACCTGCGATGATATTTTCGACCCTACACTTTATCGAAGATCGCAGCGACCAGCAGGTTTTTGGAAAAAGGCCCGCTCACGCTACCGGAAACCGTGCCGTCTTTAAACAACAGGATCGTAGGAATTTCCGAAATGCAATACGTAAGCTCGAAGAACGGGTACTCGTCCAGGTTAACTTTGTAGAACAGGACTTTGTCTTTGAAATCGTCCGTGAATTCCTGTAACAGCGATTCGGCCAGGAAAGATAGACCGCTGTAGTTCCTGTAAAACTCCACCAGAACGGGTTCCTTCGCGAGCAGTACTTTTTCAGCGAACTGAATTTCAATGTCACTTCCTGTCATCTGATGTATGGCCATAGTTTGTGATATTAGAATAACCCCTTCTATAAATTCTGTGCCAGTTAAAAAAGCCGTTTGCATTCAAATTTTAGAGGTGATCGTATCGAAATGAGTTGAAATTTCGTTCGCCCAACGAAATTTCGTTAGCCGTGCTCTGCACACAAGCGTGTTAACCATCCGCTGCGTGCACTTGGAAAGTGTTTACTGGAAAGAACATGGGCGACGAAATAGTACGACGAAAATCCAAGACGAGCAACGATATTTCGTCGGTAAAAAGTCGTCATAACTTGGTAATTGTTTGATTTTCAGGTTTTTAAGTTTAGGCCTGATCCTTGTTAGAAAGGCTTGGAAAAACCACATTGAAATGCGATATACAGGTCATGTGCGACGGCGCAGAGGGGGCATTCGTTCCGTCGATAGAGTGGGTGAGTCCTTGTCAAGGTCAAGATTAATGCTTCTTCTTTTGCTTTTTCCTGGCTATCTTCAACATGTACTTGGCCTAGTTCTGTTGTACGTCTCCAGCCCATTCCCAAAGTTTTCTCCCAGGTATATAACGACTCCACGTATGGTTACGCTTACCCCATAGTCATGCAAGCTCAACATCCTTTTACGATACTTTATGTTGACGACGAGAGCGAGAATTTGATCGTATTTAAAACCACGTTTAAAAAACATTATAACATTCTCACAGCATTGTCGGCCAAAGAAGGACTTGAGATTCTCCGTGACCAAATCGTGCATGTGCTCATCACAGACCAACGCATGCCCGAAATGTCAGGTGTTGAGCTTTTGGAAAGGGTAAGACGCGAGTACCCGGATTGCATACGACTACTCATGACGGGCTATACGGATTCAGAGAGCATCATACTGGCCATCAACAAGGGGAGTGTTTTCTATTTCATCCGAAAGCCCTGGGTAAGAGAAGAACTGTTTACGCTGCTGGAGAAATGCCTCTCGTTTTATACCCTCAAGCGAAGGCGAAAAGAGCTGGAGCATCAATGGACCAGGGCGCTGCAAGACCTGGAGACATTTTTTTATAAATCCTATCACGATCTGAAAGGGCCCATCTCGACCCAGCTCGGTCTGCTCAACATGATCAAATTGGATCAGTCACCTGAAATGACCACGAAATACCTTTCGCTCATTGAGGAGGTAACGTTGAAGCTGGACCGGACACTCAACAAGGTGCAGCGCCTGAGCGAAGTTTTGCGAGACCAGGTGACATTGGAGGCAGTGGATATTTATGAGGTCGTTCGCGAGATCCTGTTCGAGTTCAAGGAGGATATTCAAAGCCGGGGGATCGAAGTGTTGATGGATGACGACACGGCCCAAATCATGCAGACGGATCGCAAGCTGATAAAATCACTGCTGGAAACCCTCATCGAAAACAGCATCCTCTACATGAACGACAGTCAGATCGAAAAAGAGATCCGTATTGTCGTTTATAAGGCCAATGAAGAATTGTTTTTTTGCTTGTTCGATAACGGCATCGGTATAAATGAAGACGTGTTGTCGAAGGTGTTTGATGCGTTTTACAAAGGCACCTATAACTCAAAGGGCGGTGGCCTGGGTCTGTACCTGGCCAAGAAGATAACCGAAAAACTTCACGGCACCATTGAATTGAAGAGCGAAAACGGCAAGGGTACCGAAGCCATCATCAGGTTACCGGAGATGCATCCCCAACTGGCGAGTCACTCGGTGTGACGGTTTTTAGTGTGACGTCCTTTACCATGACTTGCTCATCTTCCCACTTTTTCGGGCCCGGTTTGGTCATGAAGATAATCCAGAATGCGATCTCGCGTAATAGTACATCGGCGATCTTATTTATGAACAAAAAAAAGCTACTGAAATACAGTTTCAGTTTAAGCTCCGTATTTGGCAGGACAATAATAACGCGCGGATACATGAAGAGAAAGCATCATTTTGACTTAGGAGGGAAGTGTAGCTATTTCCTGGAGAAAGCCAACCTGGTACTGAAGCCAGCGGGATTCAGGTATAAAAAAAAGGAGAATGCGATCCTCTTTCACCGGGGAACGCTATTCGGATACAATCAGGTGTATCTGTCGACGGCCGTGGAGGACCGCCTGTTGAGGATAACGCCGTTCTTTTATGTTCGTGTCAATTCTGTGAACATGTATGCCAATCCATTCCTGGGGTGTCCGGAGAAGCTTTACGGCTGCAATCCCACCATTGGCGCCAACTTGCGAAACCTGGGTCTTGATGAAGATCACCTGATGGTGAAGACCATCGGCGACGTAGAGGCGTCGCTTTTTATTTTTGAAGACATTGTTGAATCCAGGGTATTGCCTTTTTTTAATACATTCTATTCGGCCGCTCGCCTGGATGAAGAAATAAATCGCGATGAGCGTCCGGCAAATCTTTTTCTCAACGAGATCATCGAACGCCCGGTGGTAGGCACGGTGGCGGCGATGCTGAACCGGAACCAACGGTTTTCCGCCCTGGTGGACTACTACCGGCACAAGCTGCTCCTGACCACACCCAAAATTGAGGAGAACTACGAAAGCCTTGTTAAATGCCTGCAGATTCACCGTCAGTAACGCGGCCGGTAGCCGTAAACGCCTTCTTCCCATCAACCCTTTACATGTTGCTATAGAGCGCAAAGGATGCTAACTTGTCTGGAGCAATGTAAGTGTGTCATGTTTGGCTTTAAACGCATGTGCTATGAGAAAATACGTCCTCATTTTTTTATACACCACAACGCTATCCACCCTTGCCGTAGCCCAGGAAAAAGCGGATAAGAAAATCAAACCTTATGTCACTACAGGAGGCGAGCTGATTTTTTCATTGGCTCACCTTTCCATAGATCATTCCGAACAGGGGACGCCGCTTCGTTTTTCTCCCGTGTTCAATGCGCAGATGTGGGTCCACGTCGATGAAAATGAACACTTCGGTATTTTCTCGGGCTTCACCCTTCGCAACGTTGGCTTTATTTATGACCTGCCCGGAACAAATATTCGAAAAAAAGCACGTAGCTACAACGTGGGCATTCCGTTGGCTTTTAAGTTTGGCGACATGAACGGTACCTTTGTGTATGCAGGCTATGAAGCCGAGCTCGCGGTTAACTACAAGGAAAAGACTTTTGAAGATGGCGATAAGAAAGATAAATTCAATCGCTGGTTCAGCGATCGCATGAATCTTTTTCAGCACGGTTTCTTTGTGGGCATTCAGTTGCCGCATGACGCGAACATCAAATTCAAGTACTACGTTTCAAAATTCTACAACGGCAACTTTGCCGAGACCGACGCTAACGGTGTGGTCGTCCATCCGTATCAAAACATCGATGCCAATGTTTTTTACTTTGCGCTGAGTTTCATGCTGCGACGCGAAAAGATGGAAAAATTCAGACACCCCGATACTTACTCCACACGTCGCTAGTTCCCCGATAACAGAAACAAAGTAAGCGTCTTGGCCCCATGCGCCCCGAGCACCAGCGACTGCTCGATGTCGGCCGTTTTGGAAGGTCCCGCGATGAAGGTTCCAAATTCGTAGGGGGCTTCGTTAGCGATACGTTCGTAGGCATCGTGTAGGGTGGATACGATCGCATCGGCGTGAACGACCAGCGCAAGATGTTCACAGATAAACGGTAGAGCGCGATCGCCAAGGCGGGCTTCAGTGATCCATACCGCACCGTTTTCGGCTACGGCGAAATGGCCTTTCAGAAGCGCAAGGGTAACACTTTCCAATTGATGTGGGTCCTTTTCCAGGACCGCCAGGGGAAGATGGCCGGCCAATTCCTGAACGAGATTGATCGTTCGTGCCGGCGAAGGAAATTGCGTCGAAACGTACGCAGCAATGGCATCCCAGCTGTCTGCCGGCACGACCTGGCCACCGATGGCTTGCAATACGCTGGTGAACTTGCTGACCTTTTCTTCGCGTAGGCCTGACGTTGTTAATTGGGTTATTTCAGGCAACGGCGTTACCGGTGGCTGATTTTTTTTGATGTTGGCCAGTATTTGCTCACGACTGCTCATGACCTTTTTTTGTTTTTGCGGTACCATTCGCCAAAGGATTCCTTGGGCGCCTGCGGCATTTCGCGTTGTTTGTACCAGGGGTTTAGCGAATTATTCATGGTGAAGGGGAGATACCGGGAGAACCAACGCCCAACGGCGCCGGAGAACCGGTAAAGTCCAGGGCGGGAAAGTACAAAGGCCATGCCCTTCATCCCGGTCTTCTTTGTTTCGCTGACGTAGCCGTTCTTTGCCAGCACCTGGCGCCATTTATACAGTTGATCGTGGATGTCGATTTTTACGGGGCAAACGTTGGAGCACGATCCGCACAGCGTGGAGGCAAAGGGGAGGTCTGCATTTTTTTTCATGTCCAAGCCCGGCGCGAGGATAGAGCCTATGGGGCCAGCGATGGCGTAGTGATAGCTGTGGCCGCCGCTGCGACGATACACGGGACACGTGTTCATACAGGCGCCGCAACGGATACATTTCAGGGCGTTCCTGAAATCCTCGCTGCCCAGCCGTTCACTGCGACCATTGTCGACCAACACAATATGCATCTGTTGGCCGGGCCGGGGTTTGCGAAAGTGACTGGAGTAGGTGGTGATGGGTTGGCCGGTGGCACTGCGGGCCAGCAGCCGCAGGAACACGCCAAGGTGTTTTCGTTGAGGGATAATTTTTTCGATGCCCATGCAGGCAATGTGTACGTCGGCCAGTTGCACGCCCAGGTCGGCGTTGCCTTCGTTTGTGCAGACTACGATCTCGCCGGTTTCGGCCACGGCAAAGTTCACGCCGGTGATCGCCACGGGGCTGGTCATGAACCGCTCGCGAAGATGCACGCGCGCGGCGGCCGCCAGGAACTGCGGGTCGCTGTTGCCTTCGGGTGTTCCGAGGTGTTTATGAAACAGTTGACCGATCTCTTCTTTCTTCCAGTGGATACACGGCAACACGATGTGGCTGGGTGGCTCGCCCGCCAGTTGCACGATGCGCTCGCCGAGGTCGGTGTCTACCACATCGATGCCTTGCGCAACCAGGTAGTCGTTGAGGTGACATTCTTCCGTGAGCATGGACTTGCTTTTCACGACGCGCGTGATGCCGGTTTTCTGGATGATGCCGTGCACGATCCGGTTATGGTCTTCGGCATCGGCCGCCCAGTGAACAGTGACTCCGTTTTGTTGCGCCTGCTTCTCAAACTGTGTGAGGTAGTGATGCAGGTTGCTCAACACGTTGTGTTTGATCTGGGATGCGGTCTCGCGCAGGTGTTCCCAGTCGGGTATTTGCCATGCGGCCTTGTCGCGCTTTTGGCGGACAAACCAAAGGGTTTTGTCGTGCCAGTCCACACGGGCTTCATCTTTGTTGAACGTGTCGGCCAGGGTGGCGTGGTCTTTTGTTTTGGGTTCCGCGGTTGCTTCCATCACTTATCCGGCATTTAGTATTTCGGCGATGTGTATCACTTTGGTGGCGCTGTGCTGACGGCGCAGGATGCCTTCCAGGTGCATGAGGCACGACATGTCGCCGCCGGTGATGTAGGCTGCGCCATGATGCAAGTGGTCGGCCACACGGTCTTTTCCCATTTTTACCGACACGGCCTCTTCGCCCACACAGAACGTTCCTCCAAAACCACAACATTCGTCGGCGCGGTCGAGGGGGATAAGTTCCAATCCTTGTACAAGACTGAGAAGGTGTTGGGGCTTAGAGAATCCCGGGGCGATGAGCTCCGACATCTGCGAAGTGTGCAAGCCTCGCTGTCCATGACAGCTTTGATGAAGGCCTACTTTGTGAGGGAAGCGGGCCGGCAATTTGTCGATCTTCAGCACGTCGGTCAGAAATTCGGTGAGCTCCAGGACGTGGCTGCGGATGTGTGCGGCTTCGGCTTCACGTTTCTCAACATGGAGATGATCCTTAATGTGGAGGGTGCAACTGCCCGAGGGGGAGACGATGTAGTCGTAGCCGGAGAAATTTTCAACAAACAGGTTGTTACAGTTTGTCGCGAGATCTTCGAAGCCCGAGTTGGCCATGGGTTGGCCGCAGCAGGTTTGTTTTTCAGGGTAGTATACCTCAACGCCGAGTTTTTCGAGTAACTGCAGCGTGGCGATGCCTACCTGCGGATAGAACTGGTCTACGTAGCACGGTATAAAAATGGCGACCTTCATTTCAGTTCGTGTTTTCAACGGTAGCGGTAAGGCTACCTTGGGGTAAGTATAGGAGTTATTTGCAAAGTTTGCATCCTTTACGATCCTTTTCTATAGTGTTTTGATAGTTTTTTTGAGGAGTGCCTTTGTGATTGGATCATGGAATAAATTTAGAATTCGGACTTGCCGGTGATGGAGCGTTGGTTTGGGGTGAGGTGTCCGGCCAGGGATAGGAGTGGAAAGCCCGGAGTGCGGTGGGGAAAGGGAGTGTGATTTGTTGGTGGGACACCAACAAATTGGTAATCGGGTTTCGAGAATGGAGTGGCAAAGGGGTTGGCCGGACTTGGAACGGATAGCCCGGCCCGAGGCCTCCGAGGGGGCCGCACGATGATCATTATCGATGTGTTAGGGCTACAGCAGTGGCTCCAATATTTTGAGTACGTTTTTGGCGACGATCTTGTGGCCTTCCACATTGGGATGGATGCCGTCGGAATTGTTGAGCTTTTCGTTGCCGGCCACATCCTGCAGTATGAAGGGGATGAGCGCAGCCTTGTTTTTCCTGGCCAGGTCGGGGAAGATCTTCTGAAATTTGGTGGTGTAGTCCGGACCCATGTTGGGGGGCACCATCATGCCGGCCACGATGATCTTGACCGCGGGGTTTTTCGCTTTCATTTTGTCGATGATAGCCTGCAGATTCTTTTCCGTTTGGTCCAGCGGGAGGCCACGCAATCCATCGTTTGCGCCCAGTTCCAGCACCACGATGTCGATGGGCTGACGCAGCACCCAATCCAGGCGTGCCAGCCCTCCGGCGGAGGTTTCGCCGCTGAGGCCGGCGTTGATCACTTTGACCGCTTTGCCATCGGCGGTTAGTTTCTTTTGGATGAGGGCCGGGAAGGCTTCCTCGACCGACAATCCGTTACCAGCGGTAAGGCTGTCGCCATAAAAAAGAATTACTTTCGCGGGGGGAGGGGCCGTAAAGAAGGCCATCACTAAAATAATCAACATCTTTTTTACGACCATATCTTTGAACTCCGTTGTGTTTACGTTTAAACTGAAACAATTTTACGGTAATAACGCTTTAGTTTCATTATTGATACAACAAAAATCATGTCAACCATTCTTCAGGCAGAGCATTTAACAAAAACCTACCGGTCGGCCGACAAGCAACTGACGGTGTTGGACGATGTGTCGTTTTCGGTGAACGAGGGAAATTCCTTGGCCATTATCGGTCCTTCCGGGAGTGGCAAGACCACCTTGCTGGGATTGTGCGCAGGGTTGGACACACCCTCGTCGGGTACCATTTCGGTGATGGGCTTCAAGCTCAACGCCATGAGCGAGGACGACCGGGCCTATTTGAGGAACCAGTATGTGGGCTTTGTCTTCCAGAATTTTCAACTGTTGTCCACCTTGACGGCGCTGGAGAACGTGATGGTGCCGCTGGAGCTTCGCGGCGTGCGCGATGTGGCCTCCAAGGCCCGGGAGTTGCTGGGCAGAGTTGGGTTGGCCGATCGATCGCATCATTACCCTTCGCAGCTTTCGGGTGGCGAACAACAACGCGTGGCCATTGCCCGCGCCTTTATTACCGACCCCAAGATTTTGTTTGCCGACGAGCCCACCGGAAACCTGGATGAAGAGAATGCCCATTCCGTGACGGAGCTATTGTTTGGCATGAACAAAGAGAACGCCACAACTTTAGTGCTGGTGACTCACAACCTCGAACTTGCCCAGCGCACGCAACGCATCTTGCGCATGCGGGGAGGAAAATTGGTGGAGGAGATCCACCAGATGCAGACCGCCTGATCCCGCCGCTATGATCGAATACATCATCAAACTGAAACGCGAAACGCGTTCCATCTTTAAAGACCGCTGGGTTTGGCGAATGGCCTGGCGCGACGCCCGCCACAATTTTTCGCGACTCCTGCTCTTTGCCTCTTCGCTCGTGACGGGTATCGCAGCCGTGGTGGCTTTGGATTCGTTTAACCACACCTTACAAAACGACATCGATCGCAATGCCAAAGAACTCATCGGCGCCGACCTGGTCGTGAACGGTGACAAAAAATTTGACGGCAAGATCATCGCCGCATTCGACTCCACGAAACTGGAACAAGCCAACGAGGCCGATATGGCGTCGATGGTGTTATTTTTGAACAACGGGCAGTCCCGGTTGATCCGGCTTGTGGCTTTATCGGGACCCTTTCCTTTTTATGGTCAGATAAAAACAAAGCCTGCCAATATTTATGAGAAAGTGAAGGAGGGCCATTTCGCGATGATGGACGAGACGCTGGCCAGTCAATACGAGGTCAGCTCGGGAGATTCTATCCGCATTGGTCAAAGCACCTTGGAAGTAGCAGGCGTCGTCACGGAAATTCCCGGTGGAGGCGGTATCATGGCATCGTTCACACCGTCGGTGTACATTTCGATGAAAGCGCTGGACTCGACGAAGCTGGTGCAATACGGCAGCCGCGTGAATTACAAACGCTTCTTCAAAACCAGCAGCGATGCGCAGACCGAGGCTATGATCAAGCAACTCGACCCGGTCATAAAACGGGCCGGCTATTCGTATGAGACGGTGCAGCGAAGAAAGGAGGGGTTGGGGCAAGGCTTTCTTTCCATCTACCGGTTTTTTTCACTGCTGGCATTTGTCGCGTTGGTTCTGGGCTGCATCGGGGTGGCCAGTTCCGTGCATATCTATGCGCGTGAAAAACGGGAAGAAGTGGCCGTGTTGCGTTGTGTGGGATCGTCGGGATGGCAGGCATTCAATATTTATTTCATACAGATCTTTGTGTTGGGCATTTTGGCCAGCATCGTTGGTGCGGCTATAGGGGTCGGCATTCAGCAGGTGTTGCCGTATTTTCTAAAAGGATTTATCCCATTTGAGGTAGGCTTCTCGTTGTCGTGGCCCTCCCTGTTGATGGGGTTGGTCATTGGGACGCTGGTGTCGGTGTTGTTTTCCATACTGCCGTTGATATCGGTGCGTTTTGTTCCGCCGCTCACCGTGTTGCGCTCCGGACCCGAGACCGCAGGAAGATTTTCGAAGACACGCATCGTCACCCTCATTCTCATTGCCCTCTTTCCCATGGGCTTTGCGGCCTATCAAACCAAAAACTTGCTCACCGGATTGTTCTTCTTTCTGGGACTTGTGTTGGCATTGGCCTGTCTTGCCCTGGTGGCAGCAGGGTTGTTATATGCGGTGCGTAAATTCTTCCCTTCCCGCGCCGGATTCATTGTACGACACTCATTGTCGAGCCTGTTCCGTCCCAACAACCAAACCCGCGTCCTCATGGTCACGATCGGGCTGGGCGCTTTTATTATTTCGATCCTTAACATCGTCGAGGAAAGCATGCTCGGCCAGGTGGAGTTTACGGGACAAGAAAATCAATCGAACACCATTCTTTTTGACATACAGCCCTCGCAAAAAGAAGGCGTGATAAAGTTGATGGAGGACAATAAATTAAAAGTAAATCAAGTGGTCCCCATCATTACTTGCCGTCTCAACGAACTCAAGGGCAAGCCGACGGATATATTGCAAACCGACACCACTGATAAAATTCCCAACTGGGCGCTGACACGCGAATACCGCGTGACGTATCGCGACAGTCTGACCCATTCGGAGGAATTGGTGAAAGGAGAGCTGCAGCATAAAAAGAACGGTAGGGATTCGATATGGGTAACGATTTCGGAAGGCATGGAAGAGTCACTGGATGTGAAGTTGAACGACTCGCTGGTGTTCGATGTGCAGGGCGTACTCATGAAAGTGCGCATTGCCGGTATACGAAAAGTGGATTGGCCGAAGGATCCCCCCAACTTCATTTTCGTTTTCCCGAAAGGTGTATTGGAAGATGCCCCGCAGATCTTTGTGACGGCGACGCGCATCAATGAACAACAGCAAGCGAATGCGTTCCAGCAGCAGTTGGTGACACAGTATCCAAATGTTTCATTGATCGATCTGCGGCTTATTCTGAGCACGGTGAATGGATTGTTCGACAAGCTTGGATTGGTCGTTCGTTTTCTGGCGTTGTTCAGCATCATCACGGGCCTTATTGTGCTGGCCGGGGCCGTGATCAATAGCAAGTTTTTACGCATTCGAGAAAATGTACTGCTGCGTACCATTGGTGCACGTACCTGGCAGATCACGAAGATCACGTTGATCGAATACGCCTGGCTCGGGTTGTTTTCGGCCCTGACGGGGATGATCTTGTCACTGGGTGGCGGGTGGCTGCTGACCAAATTCTTTTTCGAGATCACCTTTGCCTTTGATGCGGCGGAGCTGGCGATCATTGCGTTTGGAGTGGTGGTGCTCACGGTGCTGATCGGGTGGTTCAATTCGCGGGAAGTGATCAGTACGCCGCCCTTGCAGGTATTGCGGAAGGAGGGCTGATTTCGGCCGCAAGGCGTTGAGATCCAAGGAGGACGCAAAGTTTTGGCTGGTCTTTGATGGCGGGGCGGTTAGAATCTTCGGGTTTAACTGTTAGCTTTGTGGCCCTAAATTGTAATGTCTTGAACTACCTGTCTGCCGAGCTGATTGCCAAAACGTATAATGACCGTTGGTTATTTAAAGAAGTGTCTTTGGGCATCTCCCAGGGCGAAAAGCTGGCCCTGGTGGGGAATAACGGCGTTGGGAAATCCACTTTGTTGAAAATTCTGACCGGCGAGGTTCAGACCGATGCTGGAAAAGTGGGTATCCGGGACGGCATTCGTCTGGGTTTTCTCACCCAGCAGCCCTCGGTGGACGGAAATCTTACCGTAAAAGACGTTCTCTTCAGCGACGACAACGAGGTCGCCAAGGTTGTAAAGGAATACGAAGACTGCCTGCACCACCCGGATACATCCGGCGATCGCATGCAGGCCGTGCTGGAGCGAATGGAGGAATTGAACGCCTGGGATTATGAAAACAAGGTTCACGAGATCATCGAGAAGTTGGGCGTGCCCGACATCGATAAAAAATTCGGCGAACTCTCCGGTGGACAAAAGAAAAGAATATTTCTTGCCCAGCTCCTGTTGCTGGAGCCCGACCTCATCATCATGGATGAGCCGACCAACCACCTTGACCTGACGGCCATTGAATGGTTGGAGAACTATTTGTCGGGCCAGAATATCACGCTCATCATGGTTACCCACGACCGCTACTTCCTCGACAACGTGGCCACTGAGATCATTGAACTCGATCGCGGGCAACTCTTCCGCTACAAAGGCAACTACGCCTACTTCCTGGAGAAAAAAGCAGAACGCGAAGAGATCCTGAAAGTGGAAGTGACCAAGGCACGAAACCTGTTAAAGAAAGAATTGGAATGGATGCGTCGTCAACCGCGTGCCCGGGGCACGAAGGCAAAGTATCGCGTTGATGCATATTATGAACTCGAGAAAAAAGCATCGCAGGATCTGAAGAAAGACAGGCTTGAGCTTGACATGAAGGAAGCTCGCCAGGGCGGGAAGATCCTGGAGGTGGAGCATATTTCCAAGAAGTATGCCACCTTACCGATCGTGAATGACTTCTCGTATGTGTTCAAGAAAAACGACCGCATTGGTGTAGTGGGCAAAAACGGAATAGGCAAGTCAACGTTTCTGGATATGCTGGTGGGTAAGTCGAAGCCAGATAAAGGCGAGGTTATGCCCGGGCTTACCACGAAATTCGGATATTTCACACAGGAGTCCATTGCCCTCAATCCAGCCAATCGTTTGATCGAGGAGGTGAAGGAGATTGCCGAGTTCATTACCATGGCCGATGGCTCGCAAGTGTCGGCCTCCAAATTCCTCGACATATTTTTGTTTCCCCCCGAAAAGCAATACAACTACATCAGCAAACTGAGCGGGGGGGAGAAGAAGCGGCTGCAATTGTTGAAATTGTTGGTGACCAGTCCGAACTTCCTCATTCTCGATGAACCTACGAACGATTTCGACATCGACACGCTGAATGTGTTGGAAGATTTCCTGGAGAAATTTTCAGGATGTCTCTTGTTGGTGAGCCACGACCGCTATTTTATGGATCACCTGGTGGACCAACTTTTTGTTTTTGAGGGTGACGGAAACATTCGTCTCTTCAACGGCAATTATTCCGACTATCGCGATTGGCTCGACGATCAGCAAGCCGCCCCTGAAGTTAAGCCCGCAAAATCCGCAGCCGCGGCAGAGCCTGTTTCTTCCCCGACAAAAAAGAAACTTAGCTATAAAGAAAAGCAGGAGTTCGATGCCCTTCAGCAGGAAATCGATGCATTGGAAAAAAGAAAAGCTGAACTGGACGGTCATCTCAATGCCGGCAGCAACGATCATCAGCAGTTGATCATGTGGGGCGAAGAGCTGCAAAAAACCATCGACAACCTGGAATCCAAAACCCTTCGGTGGCTTGAGCTGTCGGAGATGATGGAATGATCTTACGCCTGGCCTTTCGTCCTGAAGCTCGATGCGAAGGACGAAAGGCTAAGGCGGTGTCTTTGCGGCGAACTTTTTCTGAGTTAAGTTTACTTCATCGCCAAGACCATGAAAGCCGGCACGACAACCCTCATCCTGACCCTTTGTATTCTCCAAGCCAATGCGCAGCCCGGTCCCTCCGCACAGGCCACTGCAGCACTGAAATTCACCAAGGTTCAGATCGCTTCCGAGAACTTTGAGTCTGCCGAGGTCTTCGATGTAAATGGTGATGCACACCCTGACATTGTTTCGGGCAGCTATTGGTACAAGGGACCTGATTTCAAATTCAAATATTTTATTGGCGACGTTCGCAGGGAGGGAGAATACTATGACGATTTTTCCACCATTCCATACGACGTGAACGAAGACGGCAAAATGGATTTCATCACCGGTGGGTGGTGGGGCAATAACATTCGTTGGCGTGAAAATCCGGGCAACGAAGGACCATGGCCTGAACACATCATCGCTGCTACGGGCAATGTGGAGACTACCCGAGCCTGGGATGTAGACGGCGATGGGAAGCCGGAGATCGTACCCAACACGCCGGGGAAAGCTTTGTACTATTATCAGAAAGATAACGGGAAACCCACCTTCACCGCGCACAAAGTGATCGATCAACACGGTCATGGTCTCGGTTTTGGCGACGTGAATGGCGACGGACGCGGCGATTTTGTGATCAGCACCGGCTGGGTGGAAGCGCCGGTAATATCAGGCGGAAGTTGGATTTTTCATGCCGAGTTTGACATCGGCCAGGGAAGTGTACCCATGATCGTGGCCGATGTAAATCAAGACGGACTGAACGATTTCATTGTTGGCCATGCCCACGATTACGGGTTGGTTTGGTACGAACAAAAAATGGAGAAGCGAACCCGCCGATGGATCCAGCACCCCATTGATCTTTTGCACTCACAATTTCACGCCATGCTTTGGACGGACCTTGACAACGACGGTCGCAACGAACTCATTACCGGCAAACGCTATCGCGCCCACAATGAAAAAGATCCCGGCACCTTCGACAACATCGGGTTATATTATTTTGTTTGGAATGGAGAAGGTTTCGCGAAGCAGGTCATTTCCCACGGCCCGTTGGGAGAAGGAAAAGGAACCGGAATCTATTTTGCTGTGGCCGATGTAGATGGCAATACATGGAAAGATATCGTAGTGGCCGGTAAGGATGGGTTGTTTGTGTTTTATAATCATGGCAGGAAGTAGCCGCTAGGGTTGGGCGTTCCTGATTTTACTATTCTTTTTCCCGTATAAAAAGTAAATGGCCAGCCCAATCAACAACCAAACGACCAACCTGATCCAGGTGTCGCGGGGAAGGGATATCATCATCGCTACGCAGGTAACGATGCCCAAGATGGGCACGACCGGAACCCAAGGCGTACGAAATGCCCGGGGTAGTTCCGGTTGCCGGTAGCGCAAAATAATAACACCCAGGCACACCATGATGAACGCCAGCAACGTACCAATGCTGGTCATCTCACCGACGACGCGAATGGGAACGAAGCCCGCAAACAGACTGATGAAGAGTCCAAGAAGCATGTTGCCTTTATAGGGCGTCTGGAATTTAGGATGAACCTGCGAAAAAAGTTTTGGCAACAAACCATCGCGGCTCATGGAAAAGAACACGCGCGACTGCCCCAGTAGATCGACCAGGATCACGGAAGTATATCCGATGATGATCGCCATGATGATGGCTTGCGCCATCCAGCCGTACGGTGTTTTTTCGATGGCGATCGCAACGGGTGCCGCGCTGTCTTTAAACTCCGTGTAGTGGGCTAGCCCTGTCATCACAAAACTGAATATACCAAAGAGTAAGGTGCAGATGATCAGGGACCCAATGATGCCGATGGGCATGTTGCGCTGCGGATTTTTTGCCTCTTGTGCCATGGTGGCCACGATGTCGAAACCGATAAAAACAAAGAACACCACGCCAGCCCCACGGAAGATACCACTCACGCCAAACTCGCCGAACGTGCCGGTATTTTCCGGAATGTAGGGAACAAAATTGTCGGGATTGATATAATTCCAACCCAGCGCGATGAACACGATCACCACACCGATCTTCAGGGAAACGACGATGATGTTATACAAAGCGGACCCTTTCGTGCCCCGGATAATGAGCGCCGTGATGAAGACCACAATGAGCACGGCAGGAACATTGATCCATCCGGTCACGACACTCCCATTTGGAAGGGTCACCGTCTCGAACGGAGAATGCAGCAATTGCGCGGGTAAATAGATATTGTATTTGCTCAGAAACCTGACCAGGTATTGCGACCAGCTGATCGCCACGGTCGCCGCGCCACCGAATATTCCAGCACAAGATCCCATCCGATGATCCATGCAAAGAACTCTCCCAGGGTTGCGTACGCATAGGTGTAGGCGCTCCCCGCCACGGGGACCATGGACGCAAACTCCGCATAACATAAAGCACTGAAAGCACAACCGATGGCGGCAATAATGAACGACAGCGTAACGGCCGGACCGGCGTGATTGGCGGCCGCAATGCCCGTGAGGGAGAAAAGACCCGCACCAATGATCACCCCAATCCCGATGGCGATGAGGTTGATGGCCCCCAGACTTCTTTTCAGGGTTTGCGTACCCGTTTCCGCGGCTTCACGTTGGAGGGCTTCAATAGATTTCCGGATCATACTAAAAATAGCGTTCGTGGCAAAAATAGTCTATTAAACTGATAGACTTCTAATTTTTTTTCATTTTCGTGGGAGTGTGAGATGGCGAGGGCGTATGGAAATAACAATATTTCGCCCGGCATAGGGAAAGACGAAACTATTTTTTGTTTTTTCTATATTACTCCCTAAATCCTTCTGAATCATGAAGCCTTACTTGTTAATTCTTTTCACATCGATGACCCTTTATACATTTGGCCAGAAAACCATGCCGTTATACGAAGGCCAGATTCCGAATAGCAAACCCAGCCCAGACAAAGAAAAAACCTCAATCAATGGAGGTATAACCGTGGTCGATCAGATCACCAAACCTACACTGAGTATTTATCTGCCCAACGTAAAATCCGCGACGGGCGCAGCCGTTATTATTTATCCGGGCGGTGGATATTGGGTCAACGCCATAGCGCACGAAGGGATAGACGTGGCCCGGAAATTAAATGACATGGGGATTGCAGCCTTTGTTGTCAAGTACAGAATTCCAAACGATGAAACGATGGTGAATCGTGAGATCGGCCCGCTGCAGGATGCCCAGCAAGCCATTCTCACCGTTCGACAACATGCGCGGGATTGGAAGATCGACCCCAAACGAATCGGCATCATGGGCTTTTCTGCAGGCGGGCACCTGGCGTCAACCGCAGGCACGCATTATGCCAGCCCTGTCATTGACAATCCAACCAAAACCAGCTTGCGACCGGATTTTATGATCCTTGTCTATCCCGTGATCAGTTTCCAGGACAGCATCTGTCACAAGGGATCCCGCGAGCAACTTATCGGTAAGGCGCCGTCTAAAGAAAAAATCGATTGGTACTCTAACGAACTTCAAGTGACCGCCGACACGCCACCCACATTCCTTGTGCATGCCAGCGACGACGAAGTAGTGAAGCCTGAGAATAGCATTGTTTTTTATGAGCAACTGATTCACCACAAAGTGCCTGCCGAATTGCACATCTACCAGAAAGGCGGCCACGGCTTTGGACTGTTTAATAAGACCACAGACGATGTGTGGCTCGATCGCTGCAAAGCCTGGCTGTCGGCCAACGGTTGGTTAAAGCAAGGAGCTGCAAAATGAACGTTCAACACCTGTGATGGAAATCGTAATTACAGACGGTTATACCCTTAATCCTGGCGACCTCGACTGGAGCGGGATCCAGGCATTGGGAAACGTGCGCTATCACGACCGAACCGCACCAGAAGACATAGCGGACCGATGCCGTCATGCCGAAATTATCGTAACGAATAAAACCCCGATAAATGCCCACACACTTGAGCATGCAACCAAACTGAAGTTGGTCGCCGTAACGGCTACCGGTTACAACATAATTGATGTCGCGGCGGCCTATACAAAAGGGGTTGCCGTCTGCAACGTGCCGGCCTATGGCACCGACTCTGTAGCGCAACACGCCATAGCGTTAATGCTGGAACTCACCAACCACGTTGGTGAAAACAGTCGGAGCGTGTCCCAGGGCGATTGGTCCACGGCCAGCGATTGGTGTTACTCTACCAGCCCTTTGATTGAACTCAGCGGCAAGGTGTTCGGGATTGTGGGCTTTGGGAGAATCGGTCAACGCACGGCAGCGATAGCGGAGGCACTCGGTATGAATGTTATTTTCTACAGTCCATCAAAAAAATCATTTCCGGCGAAGCAAGTATCATTGGAAACGCTTTTTCGCGAGAGCGATTTTATATCCCTGCATTGCCCGCTAACGCTAGACAACGTCGGCTTTGTGAACAAGGCCTTGCTTTCACTTATGAAACCGACAGCCTTTTTGATCAATACCTCGCGCGGGCAACTCATCAATGAAATGGATTTGGCCACGGCGTTGAAACGAGGGACATTAAAAGGAGCCGCGCTCGACGTGTTGAGCCAGGAGCCGCCACCGGCCGGTCATCCCCTGACGGGTGTGAAGCAGTGCATCATCACGCCGCATACGGCATGGCTGAGCGTCGAAGCCCGGAGCAGAATACTAAATGCCACGATTGAAAACATAAAACATTTCCTCGAAGGCTCACCACAAAACCTCGTGACCGCCCGGTAGGTTGCCTTTAGGTGCAATATTCACCTTAAAGAATAAAAGACAGGAGATACACCGTCAGCAAAGTTGTAAGTCCCATGCCGATGGTGGCCACCGTGCAGACTTTTAGCATGGGCGCCATCGCCACGCCTCCGAATCGCGAGATAACCCAGAAGTAGGCATCGTTGGCATGCGAGATCATCATCGACCCACCACCCATTGCCAGTACGCACAGTAACTTGCCGTTTTCGGTATCCATTCCCAATGCCGGCAATAGTGGGAAAGTAAGCGAAGCTGCGGTAAGAATAGCTACAGTGGATGAGCCCTGTGCAGTCTTCAATAAAAATGTAAGCAAAAACGGAAACAAAATGCCGAGATGCTGTAGGGGAAGCACTTCGCTGAAATGATCGCCGATCTTCGTGGCCGCCAGCACATGGCCAAATGCCCCACCGGCACCGATGATCACCAAAATGCCTCCGGATTTTTCCACCGCTTCACGAAGCATGACGGAAACCGTTTCGCGATCGCGATTTCCCTTTCCAATAAAACAAAGAACAAGGCCAATCACCAGGGCGATGGAAGGATCGCCAACAAACGCTAGCACCTGAGCAAACGACGAAGTTTGTGTCGGCGTGACCAGGAAAGATTTCAATCCGATCAGGAGTATGGGAACCAATAGCGGTAGGAGAGACGAAAGCACGCCGTAATGCTTTGGCGCGGTTTCGGCTTCAACGCTTTCAGTTTCTTCGGAAAACGCTGCAGACTTTCCTGCGTACACGGCCCAGCCATATCCGACAAGCATCGCTGGCAAAGCCACCGGAATCCCAAAAAGTAATACTCTCCCAAAATCGACGCCGATGATTCCTGCTGCCGCCGCTGCGCCTGGATGAGGCGGGATAAGACAATGCACAGCGTACAGTCCCGTGGCCAGGCAGGCCGAGACGGATGCTGCAGCGAGCCCTGCTTTGCGCGCCAAAGAGTTGCTGAGACCGCTCAATACGATGAAACCGGAGTCGCAAAAGATGGGCATGCCCACGACGAACCCCGTGATGCTCATCGCGAATGCGGCATGACGCGCACCGACGGTCTGTAAAATGAAGCCTGCGATGGCGGTAGTCCTTCCCGTGCGCTCCAACATGATTCCCAGCGCCGTCCCCAGCACAATAATAAAACCCAGCGATTTCATGACCTGTCCAAAACCATCTTTCATGATAAGGAGCACTTCCGTTGCCGGAAGTTGTGCCCCAACCCCCAAAAGAACAGAGACCAGTGAAAGCGCGAAAAATGGGTGGACCTTGAGTCTGGTGGTGAGATATACGATAAGGGCAATGCCACTCAGCAGAAGCGCGAGCTGAATGTAGAAGGGATGGATCATAGCGGATGTACAGGTTACCTAAAAATAAGATTGAAACCGCACTTTTGTGTCATCCGCTGTTTTATTTATACTTAAAAATAGAACTCCGACTGGCCGTTATCCAGCCGGAGTCCCTGGAAAGATCAGGCGTACCGCCAAATATAACCTTTGGTCTGGTGATGAATGCCGCGTGCCACCAGGATGATCTCCTTCTGGCCGCAGCCGGTCTTCTGAGAAGCCTCACGGATACTTTCGTAATGCCCCATCAGCTTGCCTTTTATCGAGTACTGCTTCACCGGCAGGCGGCGCGTATAACCACCGTAATTTTTCCATTTCGAACGATCTGCCGTTTTTAGATAGGAGTCGGCACGTTCGCGGATAAATACGCGCTGACTCTTTTCACTTTTAGTAACCAGCTTCAGGTTTTTGACACAGTTGTTATAGCCGTCGCCATCTTTGTTGATGACATACATACCATCGTCCTCGTAATTTATTTCACGTACAAAGGTGCTGTAAATCACCCGTCGGGTGTTGAAATAAAATTGAGACCCTTCCTTGGATAAAGACACGCGGAGATCGATCATGGGTTCGCCTGTCTTGATGTTTCGGTTCTTGGCGATCGACTGACTGAGGATTCTTCCGGCTACAAATTGTTGGTTCAACCGGGGATGCGGAATTACCCTGTCGAGTGATTTGATTCTGCCCATGTTGGAAGCTTTATAGAAGCCTTCGAACCCGGGAATGTCTTTCCAGCGTTCACCTTTGATGCTAACGAGGGACTTGTCTTGGAAGGAATACTTTAACTTTGCCATAATAGAAATAATTGTTAAAACTTGTTATAGGATGAATTGAAATGCCGTGGTTTCTAAATGCGGAGGTGAAATAGAAAAACAGACGGCCGTATTTTGTCAGTGGGGGCGAGATCAATTTTTGCTCTCATAGGCAGGGTTGACTGGAGTCCGGATTCACCGATTCTGCCCGCAGGGTTTCGTCGCGGTCGATCAAAGAATTGATCTGGCCAATCCATTGGTAGTTCACATCGCGTTGCTTTTTCTTTCTTCCGCTCAGAACTGTTTCGGACTTGATCTCAGATTCTGTCTTGCTGACCAGTCCCACCTTGCTATATAAACTTAGCGTGCGTCGCGCGACAGAGGTGTTGATCTTTGTTTCCCATCGCAGGTCTGAGATGAGTTGCTGGACGGTGAAAGGCGCCTTGAATTGAATGATGCTCCGTAAGCAAAGGAGACGCAACGGTGTGATAGGAATACCATTGCTGTTCAGGATTTCTTTTACGATCAGTAGATTTTTCATGGGTTGGTGGTTAGTCTTGTTCTATAAGTTGTACAAAGCTTATTCTTGCTTATCCAGCCAAACCTCCGGGTACAAGGCTTTGAGATCTTGGCAGAGTTTTTTTGCCGTCCATACATCGGTTGTGCTTTCATAACTCACCAGGTAGTAGCCGTTTCGTTTTCCAAGTTTCGACGCGGCATGTCCCCGAATCTGCTGCTCGGCGACGAGCTTGTCTGCATTGCTTTCGAATCGAAAAGCGCCGATGATGACGTGATAGACCAGGCTGCTTTCAGCGTCTTTGCGGCCTTTCCCAGTTTCAATTGAACCAGCGAATGGCGCGGGCGTGATTTGCGCACCCACTACGGGACGTGGTCTTTGACTGAAGATGGAATCGGAGGGTCTTCGCCCAGCGCTGTCAGTCGGGAAGACCGCATTTTGATGACTCCCGGGAAGGGGTAAGCTCAGTCGAATGAGAACTAATCCCAAGGCAATGGGAGGGATGGTTACCCGAATAAATTTCAACGCGCGGGAAGAGTGCCGTAATTTTTTTGCGGGCTCAGTCAATGCGGATGCCGCCTGAGGCACTTCTTCCAATGAATCAGATCCGTCATGATTGGACCAAGCGTGCCGCGCGAACGACGGGGATTGCGCTTCATCATACCCATGGCCCGCCTCTCTGGCGTTCATGGCCGGATTTTCATCTTTTTTTTCCTGGTCACGTAATGAAGGCGTTTCCCAATTCTCATGTCCATGATAAACTTGTTCCTGCGTTTCTCCGACGGCCTGGACGTTGGATTTTGCCAACGCACGAGCATAGTCCTTTTCGTTGAGGAGTTCCAGTCTGTTGTCCACGAAGCAGAACGTGCCTAATTCTTTTATTCCATACCTCCCGTTCTCGTAAACGCCCTGTCGTATGGATTCGACAAAATCATGAATGGCCACTTGGGATTCTTCCTCTGTGAGCATTTCAATTTTTGTGAGATAAGCAGAAAGCATCCCGTCATCATATTTTATGAATTGATTGAAGAACAGGGATTGGGAAAAATCCTGTTGTTTGATGATCGCTCCCAACGTTGGCAGGTTTACCCTGTTGTTATGCTTCAACAAGGATAGAATAGCACGCGTAATCATTGAATAATTTTTATCAACCCTTCTCAAACCGAGCGCCAAAGAAAACCTTTGAATTTTCACTCCAAACGAATATTTTTTTCAAGTAGCCGACGATATTTCGTTGGTTCGTCGTTTTTTCGTTGGCAAGGCGAACGCATTCTTTTCACTTCTAAAAAGTAACCGGACCCGCAGTCAGGTTTTTTTGTTGCTATCGGTTTGAGGGAAGATGTGATGAATAGGATTGCCAGAGGCCGTTGTAGAAGCGAGGTGTTCACAGGACAAAGCGCAGGCTTGAAAGAACCTTGCCTGACGCCGTGATGCTTTCAACGCGATCGGACGTTACCGTTCTTGATTGTCAGCAGGTACGGGTGTTAACGCGGGAAGCCAAGCCATGACCAATGTTCTGCGTTGAGCTTAGCAGGAATCGATTTATGTCGACAGAATACTGCTTTTTGTCCTGCCGGAAGGGTTCCGGTATCGTTATTTTTAGAATCTCGTCCTAAAAAAGGCAATCCTCTGGTAACTTGTGCCGTTAGAGTACATAAATTAATTGGAGCCCTTACTTTATGGAACAGAATACGAAGCGCTCAGAGGAAGTGGTGCGCACGCACCGGCCCGATGGGCGTCCGGGTGTGATCTTGTTGAAGCGGGAGTATGATCTATTCTGTTCCTTCATCCTATCGAGCGTTGAAAAATCGGATAGCATGACATTGAACGATTTGCTTGAGAAGGCCCATGCCACGCTGGAGGGAAAATGGAACGGAGACCTGGCCTGGAAGATCCTCCAGGTAAAAATGGATCTCGAAGCCCGCCATCTCCTTGAAGTGGCGGTGGCAACGCGTAAGCGCCATGCCTTCACGATCAAATTGACCCGCCAGGGTCTTTCCAGGATACGTTATGAAAATCAAGTGGCCGAGTGGGCCGAGAAAGATTGAGATCGTTATAAACTCTCCAGGAACTCCTTGAATTTTGGAGTGTCGTAGTTCGTCGTGCCCGTTTCTTTGCTTACAATTTTTCCGTCGCTGTTGATTACCAGCGTCGTTGGGATCATAGAAACCTGTAGCTGTTTGGGCAGATAGCCCGACGGTACATACACTGGGAATGCAAAGCCTTTTTCCCGGGTAAAGTCAACCACCTTTGTAAAGTTCTCGCTTTTGTCGATCGACAGCATGACAAAGACGATCTTGTCGTTGTCCTTTACCTTTTTGTATAGTTCGTCGATCGCCGGCATCTCCACACGGCAGGGGCCGCACCAGGTGGCCCAAACGTTCAGGAAGATCGTTTTGCCTTTGAACCGGTTGAAGTCGATTACCTGGCCTTGCAGATCCTTTATGTTGAAGTTATAGTCGAAGGTTTTCATGACCGCCGGTGGGGCTGTGGCGGCGTCCAGGATACCCGTTTTCATGAGTGCAGAGCTTGTAAAATAAGACACACCGGAAAGTGCCCCAGTTACGCGCAATACGACAAATACGATCGCAAATATGGCCCAAGGGCGCAAATGCCTCCAAAGGACATGGATTATGGCAATGTTAAAGGGGTTTTTCATTTTGTGCATCCGGAAAAGGGTTACCAAATCTCCATATTTTAATTAATTTCGAAAGATAATCTCGTTTAAGATCATGACAAAAACCGCTTTGGTCAAGTTCCTCATCCTGTTTCTTTTTGCTTCGTCGGCCTATGGACAAAAAGTGAAATACAAGGATATCTGGGGTCTTTTGAGTACCAAACAGTATGAGGCAGCGGAGCCATTCCTGAAAAATTATCTGAAAGAGAACAGCGACAATCCCAATGCCTTGCTGTATATGGGGATTATTTTCCAGGAGAAATCAGGCAAAGATGACGTGCTGAAGCAAACGCGGCGGGCGATTTCAGACATGGATTCGGCCATCTTGTACTACGATAAAGCCTACAAAACCATCACCGAGAAAGAAGTAAAGCGAAACGACGAATACTACCAGGCCTACAACCGGCGCGACCTGCGAACCGGTGAGTTTGGAGTGAAGCTTTCCGACATCCAGTTCGACCTGGAAAAGAAAATGGAGGGACTGCGCGAACGCATAGATCGCGTGAAGATGGTGAAGTACTATTTCAACCTGGCGGACAGTCTTTATAAGAAATCCAACGCGTTGTACAAGAACATACAAGCCAGTGCGCCCGAAGAAAAATCATTTTACTTGCGGGCAAACGAGAACACCGTGGCGAGTCTTGTCGCCCTGGGGGGGCGCTACGATTCGTGTCTGAAGGCCTTTAATAACTATAAGTCGAGTGCGGTCACCATTGGCCGCACCGGATACAACCAGACGCTATCCGAGCGAGAGATCGTAGACATGAAAAAAGACGGCGCATCTCCCGCTAATTTTTACCAGGACGATTTACCGTTGTGGGACTATCGAAAGTTTGCCGATAAGGCGAAGGTGTCTATCGAGAAAGAAATCATTCCCATGCGTGAACACTTGGTTGCCTATGACATCGAGATCAACAAACTTCGTGAGAAACTCAATAAGGATTCCATTTCTGTGCGAAGCGACCTCACGTCTTTGATTGACAAGCTTTTGATGGAGCAACTTAAAAAATATGATTCGGAGCCTTTGCCCATGGAGGTGTTCTCGTTGAAGATCGCCGATCTCGAATACCGTTCGGCATTGTTGGAGAACAAAGCGGTTCGCGACTCCAGTGATCTCCAGTTTCGCCTCGCGTTGCTGACAAAGGAATTGAAATATGTTAGCCGCCTGGACAGCATGGCGGCCAAGCTTTCGGCGGAGGATGTAGATAAGAAAGCCGAAGACTATGACCAATTTATAAAGAACACGTATAATAGCACCGTGGTGTTGAAGAGCTTTGTGAAGGCTTTAAAAGAATATTCGGAGCGTGAGAAATTGAAAAAGCAAACACAATTTTCTCAAACCAAAAATGCCCTTCAATGGATCGTTATCGGCGCCGATTCTATCCCCGTAGTGTCTGCGGTGATGAATGCACGGTTCAAGCCGCTGATCATTCAAGAAGAGAAATTCACTTCGGGATTGCAGTATGCCGACTCGCTTAATCCTACAGGATATTTTTATACGATCCGCCCGTCGCGTGTACCGGACGTGAAAGTGACGTTCCCCGTGGACAAGCCAAGTTTTAAACTTGCGCGATTGAGCTCATCGAAAGTGTTGACGTACTCGGATGCGGGTGGGCAAATATATTTTGTATTGGTCTATGCCGAGCGCCCGGCCAAGGACGGTAAACATGCGGCAACGTTGGCCAAAATCTATCGATCGGATGGGTTGGCGTGGAGTACGAACTATCAACTGGGTTATGTTCCCAGGGAGATCCAATTTAAATCCGACGGGGGCGAAGTCACCATCAAAGGTGATACGCAGCAAAACACAATCGATAAGAATGGGAAATTGGTGAAGTAAGGTGCGACTAGCCTACTAGTTTTCTCCAGTCGGTGAAGCGCATGTCGATGCGGGTCTTCATCTTTTCATAGTTCTCCCAGCTGTCGGTCACGTGGTAGATGGAAGGCAGGGTTTTCACCAGAATCTCATCATAGTCGCTGCGATACAGACCGCCACCATAGTAGTAGTAGGTGAACATGTTGCCCTGGCGATTGAAAAGTTCAAAGCCCAGATAGCCGTCCCAGATCTCGCTGAGGATGGTGCATGAAATTTCCCGGCGTTTGAAACGGAAGATCTGGTTGGAGGCTTCATCTTCAAAATACTCTGAATAAAGTCCCGTGTCAATGATCCATCCTAAATACATGCCGATGTGAACATAGGCTTGCTCGATGGGTAGTGAATCGGGGAAGTTTCCAAGAAAGTGACTCTTCGCGTTATCGTAGATGGTCTTTTGGATATCCGCTTTTCTTTCCATATAACAATGTTAAACCTCCGGGTGCAGTTAAACAAATAAAAGTATCATTTTATATCTCAATGAAAGAACAAGTAACCCACAAAAATAGCAGCTACTATCCCTCCCAGGTCAGCGATTAGACCGGCGGTCAAGGCATACCGTGTTTTTCGCACATTTACGGAGCCAAAATAGACAGCCAGGATATAGAATGTGGTTTCGGCACATCCCCGGAAAATGCTGCTCAGGTTGCCGACAAAGGAGTCGGGTCCGAAGGTTTTGGATATTTCGATCATCATGCCTCGTGCACTTTGGCCACTCATGGGCTTAAGGAATGCCACGGGCAATGCTTCCACAAAGTCGGTATTCAATCCAACAGAACCGACCGCCCAGGCAATGCCTTTAATAATGTACTCCAGCGCACCCGATGTCCGGAAGATGCCGATGGCGACGAGCATAGCAATGAGAAAGGGAATGATCTTCACGGAGGTTTCAAAGCCTTCCTTCGCACCTTCTACAAAGGTTTCGAAAAGCGGTATTTTCCTCCGGATGCCAAGTGCCAGAAAGGAGATGATTACCGTGATGATGATCACACTGGTGATGAGCGTGGATTGGCTTTGCAACTCGTCCTGCGAGAGCGTTGTGAAGTACCACACGGAAAGTAATACGACACTGCTAAGGCCGACGATGTAGCCCAGCAGCACCTTATCCAGGAGATTTATTTTTTGACGGGCGCAAAGATAGACCAGCCCCACCAGCGTGGAACAGAACGTGGCAATCAGGGTGGGGATGAAGATGCTTGTAGGATTGACGGAGCCCAGCGTGGTGCGATCGGCAATGATGGCCAGGGGTATTACGGTGAGTCCCGAGGTGTTGAGCACCAGGAACATGATCTGCGCATTAGACGCGGTGTCTGAGCTTGGGTTGATCTCTTGCAATTCCTTCATGGCCTTTAGTCCCAGGGGCGTGGCAGCGTTGTCGAGCCCCAGGATGTTGGCGCTGAAGTTCATGATGATGGAACCTGTGGCCGGATGATTTTTGGGTATTTCAGGAAAAAGCCGTGAAAAGAAAGGGCCTACCACTCGGGATAGGATGGGCACTATGCCCCCGCGTTCTCCGATCTTCATCAACCCTAACCAAAGGGACATCACACCAGTAAGCGAAATAGAAATCTCAAATCCGGTTTTCGCCATCGTGAAGGTGGATTGCAGAAGCGCGGGAAAGACCTCGACGTCCTGGAAGACGATCAGTTTGAAAACCGCCACGACAAACGCTAAGAGAAAAAATGAAACCCAAATGTAGTTTAAGATCATGGCGGCGTATTTTCAATTCAACAAGGTACGACGATCACACGGTGTTAAGCAAATGCAGGGTGTGGCAGGCTACCAGGCCCGCGGTTTCCGTCCGCAGCCGGCTGGGGCCGAGGCTCGCTTTGCGGAAGCCGTGCTGCAGGCAAAGGGCCAACTCCTCCTTCGAAAAATCGCCCTCCGGGCCAATCAGTACCACGTAGTCTTGATGCGGGGTGGCCATTTGATGCAGGTGCATCGGGTTGTCGGGGTCTACATAGGCAATGAACTTCTCGGTTGCTTTGCCATGAGCGATGAACTCGGGTAAGGCCACGACGCCAGAGAGCTGGGGGAGTGTGGCTTTCACGGACTGCTTCATGGCGCTCACGCAAAGTTTTTCGAGCCGTTCAAGTTTTATGTGCATGCGTTCGGTGTGGTCGCATTCGATGATCGTGATGGCGTCGATGCCGATCTCGACGGATTTTTCTACGAACCACTCCAGCCGGTCTGCATTTTTAGTAGGGGAGATGGCGATGTGAATGAAGAAGTTCCTCGTAGGTGCGGCTTGTGTCCCGGTGACTTCGAAGGTGCATCGCTGTGGATCGGGTTGGGTAATGATGGCGGTGTAGAAGAAGCCTTTGCCGTCGGTCAGGTGTAGCGTATCACCTTGTTTTTTTCGCAGCACTTTTGTGCAGTGTCTCGACTCGTCGGGGTCGAGGTAGTGGATTCCTTCGGGGAGGCGCGGTTGGTAAAAGAGATTCAAGCGGTCACGCGTAGAGTTTGTGCAGGTCGTTCACCAGGGTCACGTATTCGGTCATGGCTTGTTCTTTGGTCTTGCCCTTCAACTCTTCCCAAGCATCAAACTTGGCGATGGCCTTGAAGTCAAACCCGCCGGGACGGTCGCCGGTGGCATCGCCTTCCGTGGCTTGTTTGAACAGTCCATAGAGCCTGAGCAACTCTTCGTTGGTGGGTCTTTTGGTGAACGTTTTAGAGCGCTCTACAGCAGCGTCGAATTGTTGTTGGTCCATGGATGATTTTTCTTTAAAGTGAATTGAGCTAAAAATAAAAACCGCTACGGCCAAGGTATTCGCTGGCCGTAGCGGTTGGTATGGGATGTCTATCGTTTTGTGATCTCGGTATACGGGCGCAGCGTTGCACCGGTATAGATCTGACGGGGTCTGCCGATAGGCTCTTTGTTCTCGCGCATTTCTTTCCATTGGGCGATCCATCCGGGGAGGCGTCCCATGGCAAACATGACGGTGAACATATCCACGGGGATGCCCAGGGCACGATAGATGATGCCCGAGTAGAAGTCGACGTTGGGATAGAGTTTTCTTTCTACGAAGTAAGGATCTTTCAGAGCGGCTTCTTCAAGCTTCTGGGCAATCTCTAACACGGGGTCGTTCACGCCCAGTTTTTTCAACACGTCGTCGGCGGCCTTCTTGATGATCTTGGCGCGCGGATCGAAATTCTTATAGACGCGGTGTCCGAAGCCCATCAGGCGGAAGCCGCTGTTTTTGTCTTTGGCTTTGTTGATCCATTTTTCGGTGTCGCCGCCGTCTTTCTTGATGTTTTCGAGCATCACGATCACTTCCTGGTTGGCGCCGCCGTGGAGGGGCCCCCACAGGGCGTTGATGCCGGCGGAGATAGACGAATAAATGCTGGCTTTGGATGAGCCGACGATACGCACGGTAGAAGTGGAGCAATTCTGCTCATGGTCTGCGTGGAGGATCAGCAACTTATCCAGGGCGTCTGCTACTACGGGGTCTACTTCATAGTCCTCGGCGGGAAGGGCGAACACCATCTTGAGGAAGCGTGCGCAATAGTCCAGCTTGTTGTCGGGGTAATTCACCGGGTGACCGACGGCGTTTTTATAGGCCCAGGCGGCAAAGGTCGGCATTTTGGCCAGAGACCGTACGATGCTCAGGTAAACGCCCTCAGCGGAACGGTTGGGGTCCAGCGACTCGGGATAGAATGCGGTTTGTGAGCAAAACAGGGAGGCCAGCACGCCCATGGGATGGGCGGTGGAAGGGAAGCCGTCGAGGATCTTCTTGATATCCTCGTGCACCAGGGTGTGTGTTTTAATGTCGTGGCTGAATTTGTTGTACTGCTGTTGCGTGGGCAGCTCACCAAAGATGAGCAGGTGGGCGACTTCCAGGAAGTTGGACTTCTCGGCCAGCTCTTCAATGGAGTACCCGCGGTAGCGCAGTATACCCTTGTCGCCGTCCAGAAAGGTGATGGCGCTCTTGGTGGCACCCGTATTTTTGTAGCCCAGGTCCAGGGTGATAGTCCCCGTTTTCTCTAGCAGGTCGCTAATATCAATACCAACCTCGTTCTCCGTTCCCTCTACAAGGGGCAGCACATATGACTTTCCGTCAATGATCAATTCAGCAGTTTTAGACATGTTCTAATGGATTTTTAACACAAGTTTTAAATATACAGGGTTCGGTCATGTTTGGGAAAAGAATGCATTAAAAAATATCGATTTGTCAATTATTGCCCAGGATCAGGGGCATCCCGTCGCCACCGGAACCGATGACGATGACCTTGGCGTTGGGCGATTTAGACAACTCCAAGGTGGCCTCGATGCCTCTCATTTTTAGGAGATTGTTGGTCAAGCTATTGTTAATGATGTTGTTGGCTCGCGATTCGCCCTCGGCGGCAATGCGTTTCCGTTCGGCTTCGCTTTTTTCTTTATCGAGGCGGAACTGATAGGCCAGTGCTTCTTGTTCCTGCTGGAGTTTATTTTCGATGGCACCCTTGATCTGTTCGGGCAGCAAGATGGAGCGGATCAGTACGGCTGGCGCACGCACAAAATTGAGTTGCAGAATCTTTTCCGTTTCGGTGCGGATGGCGGTCTCCACTTCGGCTCTTTTGGTGGAGTAAATCTCTTCGGCCGTATAGCGGCCCATGACCTGGCGGACCGTGGAGCGCACTTCCGGAATGACCAATACATTCACATAGTTTTTGGTGAATTTCTCCTGGATATAGCCTATTTTCTCAGGCATGGGACTGTAGCGCACGGTGACGTCTACGTGGATAGACAAACCGCTCTTGTCCAGCACATCCATGTTCTCGTCGGATGACATTTCGTTGACGCTGTACACATACAGATCGTTCCAGGGCGCTTTCGTGTGAAAGCCCTGCTCGATCACATTGTCTTTGTCAAGACCTTTGCCGAACTTATAGAAGATAATAGCCCTTTCGGAGGGGCCGATCGTGTAAAACATGCTCGATGAAAGGCTCATCAGCACGATCAACAAAATGACACCGATGACGATGTAAATGACGTTTTTTCGATTATTCATAGGATAAAGGTTAAGGTTGAAGTCCTGATGTTGGGGTATGGCGATCCTCAAAACTACAAAGAAATTGTACCATGACTGCATACAACGTCATCGCTAATTATTTTGACCCCGATCTGGAAGAATGTAAATGGAATGCATTAAATTAACTAGTTAACTTTGGTTATTTAGAGGACATGGTGAGGTTTTTTTTCATCCTGCTGATTTGCTTTTTAGGCCAGGCCACCACGCTTCGTTCCCAACCTGCTTTGGACAGCCTCCAGCGCGCGTTAAAGGATGCTAAAAATGACCGCGATCGCGCCGATGTGCTGAACAGCCTTTCGGCCTATATCTACGACACCGATGTGAACGAAGGATTCCGCTATGCTTCCCAGGCCAACCTCCTCGCACGCAATGCACACTATGACATCGGGCAAAAGCGGGCGCTTACATTGATGGGCTATAAGTTTACCGTGTCCGGGCAATTTCAATCGGCGCTACGTCTTTACAAGCAAGCGCAAAACATTAACGGGGAGGAGGATAGCCAACTGGCCTATAGCTATGTGATGACGGGCAACATTTACCGCTCGACCTCTCAATACGACTCGGCCCTTCTCTTTTACCAAAGAGCGCTCCAGGTGCTCGAGAAAGATCCAAACGAAGTTTACCTGGCGTATACCTACAAGAGCATGGCCCGGCTGTTTGTGATCCAGTGGAAAAATACCGAGGCGGAAGAGTATTTCATGAAGGCGATGAAGATCTACGAGCGTAGAGACGATGAACGGGGAAGAGCCGAGGTCTGGTTCGCTTTCGCGGATGTGTATAAGAATGAGAACCGCTATGACCTTGCCAACGAAAATCTTGAAAAGGGATGTGCGCTGGCAACCAAGGCAAAAAGCGAATACCTGATGCTCAACTGCTACAAGAGCCAGGGCGATGCTTTTTATCGCAAGGGCGAATACTTGAAGTCGTTGGAAGTATTGTTCAAGGCATTGGAGATCCTCAAGATAAAAGAACAGCCGCCTTTGCTGGCATCGGTATACAACCAGTTGGGAGAGGTCTATGAAGAATTGGGTCAACACGACGTGGCCTTGAAGTATTACCTGGAGGCGTTGCGCATCACCGAACCCAGCGGGGTGAAATATGAAGTGGCCAAGCTCTATAGCGAGATCGGTTGGATCTACAAAAATCAATTGAACTACGCACAAGCCCATGCGTACCTGGACAAATCGTTAAAATTGCGCGAGGAGATCCATGACGACCATGGCATCTCCAATAGTTACAATGTCATGGGGGTTTTGTATTACCAGGAGAAGAAATATGACAAGGCCCTGGAACTGCTGCAAAAGTCACTGGCCATCCGTGAGCGCATTCACCACGAAGAGGGAGTGTCGGCCTGCATCTTTAATATTGCTCTGGTTTACGAAGCCCGGGAGCAATACGATCGTGCCCTGGCCTACCAGTTGCGGGCCTTGGTGATCGACGAGAAGGCAGGCAATAAGCAAGGGTTGAGCATTTCCTACAACCAGTTGGGCCAGCTATATGGAAAAGCAGGCCGCTACAAGGAAGCGGAGGAGTACCTGGAGAAGGCGCGGGTGCTCGCGGTCAGTACCGGGTCAAAGATCCTGCTCATGAACAATCTTTTGTATTTCTCCGTGCTCTTCGAGTCCCGAAAAGATTATAAAAAAGCGCTTGACTATCAAAAGCGTTATCAGCAAATGCACGACTCTGTCTATAGCGAAAACAACGCGTTGAAGCTGGCCGAGATGCAGGCGCTTTATCAAACCGAGCAAAAGAACCAGGAGATTGCCTTTCTCAATCAACATAAGGAAAATCAGAACAGTAAGATCGAGCTGCAGCGCGCGCACATCGAGCAGCAGAACATCATCATCTTTTCAGGCCTGGCCGGGGTCATTCTGATTTCCATATTGGCGTATAAATCTTACCAGTATGCCACCCGTATCCGCAAGGCAAACTTCGAAATGGTGGAGAAGAAAGAAGAGATCATGGCGCAATCGGAAGAGCTGATCGAGGCCAATCAAACCATCGCGCAGATCAACCGCACCCTGGAAGGAAAAATCGAGGAGAGAACGTCGGCCCTGCGACAGGCATACAAAGAGCTGGACACTTTTTTCTACCGTTCGTCGCACGATTTTCGCCGGCCACTGACCACGTTCATGGGGTTGGCGGAGGTGGCCAAGATCACCGTGAAAGATGCCAACGCCCTGGAACTCTTTGCCAAAGTGAAAGAGACCGCCAGCAACCTTGATAAAATGCTGGTGAAACTCCAGTCCATTAGCGATGTGGGTGCACAGCAATTGGTGTACAAGGAAGTCTTTATCAAAGAGATCGTCAACAACGTTTGCGATAGCTTTTCGGAAGAGCTTCGCGGCCGGGGTATTCACGTGCAGATGGATGCCGGGTTAAAGCAATCGTTCTTTTCGTATCCTGCCATGGTGAAGATCATTATTGAAAACCTTATAGAGAATGCCATATTCTTTAGTGGCATGGATCAGCCGTTCATCTACGTGCGGGCGTTCGACGAGGGAGGGGAAATTGTGCTGGAGGTAGAAGACAACGGCCAGGGCATTGAGAAACAATACGAGGAGCGCATCTTTGAGATGTACTTCCGTGGCAACGACCGGTCAAAAGGTAATGGCCTTGGACTGTATATTGTAAAAAAGGCTGTGGAAAAACTCAATGGCAAGATCGAAGTCCGAAGCGGGTGGGGGCAGGGCTCCGTTTTCCGCGTCACGTTTCCCGCCGATCAACAACACGCCGATATTCTCTCTTAGTTGCATGGATTAGAGTGGAATTCTATTTAGCTTTAAGAAGCCCATTTTTTTAGCATGCGTAGAGTGTCTGTCTGTCTTGCCTTAGGCTGGTTCATCCCCTTGTTGATCTATGCCCAAACTCCAAGGATAGATAGTCTCCAAAAAGTTCTCGAACAAACACAAAGCCCCGCGCAACGTTGCGATGTCTTGCATGGCCTCGCTGCCGAAAGCTGGGACTATGACTTTGAGAAAGCCTATGGCTACGCCCAGGAAGCATGGGTACTGGCTCGTCAAAATCAATATGGCAAGGGAGAGGTTCAGGCACTCACGGACATCGGCCTGTATCATTACTTCACGGGGAACTATCCGCAGGCCACGGCGCGCTACAGAGATGCACTGCGGCGTTGTGGCAACCACCGCTATGGCGATTTTCCGGGCTACACGATGACGCGCCTGGCCAACCTCTACCGGGTGCAGGCCATGTTCGATTCAGCGGACTATTACTACAAACGGTCGACGGTGGCGTTGAAGGATCAGCCCGGTCCGGCGCGCTCCTCGGTGTATTATAACCGCGGCTTGATGGCCTTGAACCTTTCCGAATTCGACTCGGCGCTGCTGTATTTCCGGCAATCGGCCCTGCTGCGGGGGAAAGACAAGGACATTTCAAATCTGATGGAGTCATGGCAGGGGATCGGTCAGGCCTACAAAGGCAGATCCCTGCTCGATTCGGCCCGGCAGTATTATGACAGCGCCTACAGCATGGCACTGAAATATAAGAACCCCGAACAGCAGATGTTCTATCACATCAACACGGGCGAGTTGTTGTATGCACAGGGCGATTACAATACAGCTATACGCCATTTTTCGCAAGCCCTGGAAATGCTGAAGCGGCATCCTTTTCGCCGCTACTATGCGTTGGTGTTAAGTCGCATCGCCCAGGTATACACCGCCCGGGGTGACTACAAGCATGCCATCGAACACTTGCTCGATGCCCTGCGGATACAAGAGAAATTGAACAATAAACAGGAAGTGGGCCGTTTGTACGGCTCCATGGCCTGGGCATATACCAACCAAAAAAACGATTCCCTGGGAATCGACTATGCCCAGCGATCGTTGAAGATCATGGAGGATATTCACGACCGCGCCGGCATTTCCTATGCACACAACGCTCTCGGCTATATACAGTTCACGAGATCCCATTACGAAGAAGCCCTTCGCCATTATGAGATCGCGTTGCAATTGCGCAAGGAAATCAAATCGCCACAGCTCTATTCCTCCACCACTTTTAACATTGCCCGGGTATACCAAAAGCAGGGCAATTTTGCCAAGGCGCGAGTCTACCTTGTACAGTCCCTGGCGTTGGATAAAGCCAACCGGGATCGCGATGCTCTGATCAGAACCTATAATACGTTGGGCGAACTCTCCATCAAAACCAACCAGCGCGCCGACGCTGAGAATTACCTGAAGGAAGGCCGCGCGCTGGCCATCGAACTCGGGGCGGCCCTGGAGTTGAGAAACAATGACAAACTCTTCGCCGACTACTACCGTTCCATAGGCGACTATCCGAAGGCCCTTTCTTATTACGACCGCTACATGTTGCTCAACGATTCGATCTTCACGCAGCAAGGTGCGGCCAAGATTGCCGAGATGAGCGCGTTCTACGAACTGGAAAAAAAGGAAGGCGAGATCCGCCAACTGAATCAAAAAAATGAATTGAGCCAGAACGAGATCCAACTACAAAAAACGCAGATCAGCCTGCAACGTTCCTACCTCACGTTTTCTATCGGCGGGCTGTTGTTGCTGGGGCTCATGGCTTACATGTTCTACCTCAACGCACAACTGAAGAGTAAGGCCAACCGGGATCTGAAGCGCCTCAATGCCGAGATCAAAGAGCAAAAGGAAGAAATACAAGCCCAGTCGGAGGAGCTGACGGAGGCCAACAATTCGCTGGTGATGCTCAACAACGAGCTGATCGAAAAAACGGAAGAAGTGCAGGCACAAGCCGAAGAGTTGCGCGAGACCAACGAGATGATCACCGAAATAAATCGCGACCTCGACGACATCGTGACCAAGCGTACCTCGCAATTGCAGGAAGCCTTCAAAGAACTGGACACCTTCTTCTACCGTTCGTCGCACGACTTCCGGCGTCCGCTCACCACATTCATGGGCCTGGCCGAAGTAGCCAAGATCACCCTGAAAGATCCCGCTGCGCTGGAGTTGTTTGCCAAGGTGAATGAAACGGCATTCAGCCTGGATAAAATGCTGATCAAACTCCAATCCATCAGCGACGTGGGCGCGCAGCAATTGATCTTCCGCGAAGTGTGGGTGAAGGAAATATTCGACAGCGTCTGCGATTCTTTCCGCGAGGATATTCAAAAACATCGCATCAAAGTGCAGGCACAAGTGGACTTGAAGGCACCGTTCATATCGTACCCCATCCTGGTGCGCATCATCCTTGAGAACCTCGTGGAAAACGCCATTCATTTTTCCCTGACCGAAGAGCCCTACATTTGTTTGAGAGCGCGCCAGGAAGGCGATCAATTGGTCATGGAACTGGAAGACAACGGCCAGGGCATACCGGCGGCGTATACCGAAAAAGTATTTGACATGTACTTCCGCGCCAACGAGCGGTCGAAAGGCAATGGGTTGGGCTTGTATATCGTAAAGAAGGCCGTGGGCAAACTGAACGGTCACCTGGACCTGACGACGCAAGTAGGAAAAGGGTGTCGCTTTGTCATTACGCTTCCGATGAATCGCAGCGCGATCAATAATTTTTAGTGCCCCGCCCGGACGGGGGAGCACTAAAAATACTTTACACCAGTTTCGCCGTTTCGGGATCCCAGTTAACAATCTTCTTTTCAAAAACACTTTTGTTGCACGCCAGGGCCGGGCCGGCGGCGCGCATGCCGAACAACGCATCCTCCTTGATGGGCATTTTCTCGCGGATGCCTTTATAGAAATTCATATGATGGTCATAGTTGGCGCTATAACGCTCGGGAGCCTTGTAGGTGGTGCCCGGGTTAATCATCTCGGGAGTTCCGGCCGGGTACTTGGCCTTGTACCACTTTTCATATTCTTTTTGTTGTGCCTCCGTGAAGGTGTTGAACGAATCCCACCCGCCATAGCCCGGGGCTTTGGGTGTCTTGTTCAGGGTGACGGTTATTTCGCTCCACCCCATGGTGATCACGCCGTCGGTGCCGATGAGGCGCAGGCGTTCGCCGTCGCGGCTGCCATCGGCAAAGTTCACGCGGACCTGCAGGTTGAATGCGGGATGTTTGTCGCTGGAGGGATAGTCACACAGGCCCAGGATCACATCGGGCACGTCGCGGCCGTCTTTCCAGTAGCGCAGGCCGCCCGTGGCATAGATGCGGTTGGGGCCCTTGGAACTGGTAACGGTATGAAGGCCGGAGAACAAATGCACAAACAGATCGCCAGCGATGCCCGTGCCGTAGTCCTGGTAATTTCTCCAGCGGAAGAAGCGGGTGGGGTCGTAGGGGACTTTGGGCGCGTCGCCGAGGAAGCGATCCCAATCTACGGTTCCCGCGTTGGCGTCTGTTGGGATGGAATACTGCCACGCACCGCCACCACCCTGGCGGTCCATCCAGGTCTCGACCAGGATCAAATCACCGATCACCCCGGACTCGAAGATCTCGCGTGTCTTTTGTGTGGCGATGGAACTCACGCGCTGGCTTCCAATTTGCATCACCTTACCGGTTCTCTTTTGGGTGGCGATCACCTCCGCGCCCTCTTCAAGTTTGTGCACCATCGGCTTCTCACAATACACGTGTTTGCCTTTGTTCATGGCGTCGATAGAGATATGATCATGCCAATGGTCGGACGTGGCGATGATCACCGCGTCGATATCGCTGCGTTCCAGTATTTCCCTGTAATCCTTGGTCGCGAAAATGTCTTTGCCATAGAGCTCTTTGGCGCGGTCCAGCCGGCCGGTGTAAAGATCGCAGGCTGCGATCAGTTTCACCCCCGGTATCTGCGACGACGTTTCCCAGTTGTTGAAACCCATGATGCCCATGCCGATCACCGCCACGTTGACTTGGTCATTGGGGGAGAATTTTTTATCGTATCGCTCCGGGGCAACCAGGGAGATGACCTGGTTTGGCGATGCTTTCAGCACAGAAGGTACACTCGTGACAATAGCTCCTCCGATAGCCTTTTTAATAAAATTTCTTCTCGAATTTTGTGAGGGGGTAGACATACATTTTAAGATTGGTAAGACGGTTGGGAAGTTACACTTTTTGATAAAAAAAGAAACCCCAATTGCTGTAGGCGGATGAGCGGTGTGAATGGTTGTTAAACGCGTTAAACCCATCATTCCCCAATTGAAAAACGAAATTATAAGCCCTATCTTGCCCGCACACACAAGCACACTTTGTGTGGCACTGAACAGCGCCGGAACATCGTCCGGCTTCTTGAAGGGCAAGGCAGGCAGGGTAAAAGAGAAATAATAAAAGACACCATGAATTTTAATTTTTTCAAAAACAAAAGCGTCGCGATAGATCTCGGCAATAGCAACACGGTGGTAAGCGATGCCCAGAAAGTACTTTTAGCGCAACCATCTTACATCGTCTTCGACAACGAAACCAACGCCGTCAAGGCCATTGGCAACAAGGCCTACAGCATGTTCGAAAAGAGCCACGAAGAACTGCGCCCGGTGAAACCTTTGCGCGGCGGCGTCATTGCCGACTACGACTCGGCCAGCAAAATGATCCGCGAAATGTTAGCCCAGGCCTCTATGCAGTCTTCGTTCCTGGGGGGCTACGACCACATGATCGCCGGCATTCCCTATTACACCACCGAAGTAGAACGCCGCGCCCTTCGCGATGCCTTGGGACAATTCAATTCGAGACATTCCTACATGGTATACGAGCCCCTGGCCGCCGCCCTGGGCATCGGCCTGAACATTCGTGAACCCGATGGCAAGATGCTGATCGACATCGGCGGGGGCATCACGGAGATCGTCGTGATCTCTTTGTCGGGTGTGGCCGCTTTCCAATCCCTCAAAGTAGCCGGCGATACCTTTGATGAACAGATCCAGGATCACTTCCGCAGAGCCTACAACATGGCCATTGGCCTCAAAACTGCCGAGCAAATCAAAATCAACGTGGGGGCAGCCATCGATAAAATTCCGGATGTTCCCCAGCCCATGATGGTGCGTGGCAAAGACCTCATCGAGGGCCTTCCCGTAACCCGTGCCATCAATCACAGTGAAGTGGCGTTTGTGCTTGAAAAATCCGTGAGCTCCATCGAGCACTGTGTCGTGCAGACGCTGGAAACGTGTCCGCCGGAGTTGGCTGCCGACATCTATCACAACGGCATCCACATCACTGGTGGCAGTGCTATGCTGCGCGGCCTCAGAGAACGCTTCGAAGCCAAACTGAAACTTCCGGTCCACGTCGACCCACAGGCATTGCTCTCGGTGAGCAAGGGCATTGCACAGACCCTGAAGGATACCAAAAAGTATCAGGGCATTTTACTTCAATAAAATTTCCCGTAAAGAAAGACGGATGATAACCTAAGATGAGCGTTCCTGAAGAGGAGCGCTTTTTTTTGCCATGCCCTTCACGGAACGGCAATGCTGATGGCTTTGCTTAGTTCTTATTCCGGAACACCGGCGAATAGGAGTATACGGTATACGGAAGGATAAGCCGGGCCACGATCTTGGCCACCACCGACGCGACAACGATAGGAACAAAGAGCGTATAATTTCCGGTCACGGCGCACAGCAGGAAGATCGACGTGAGCGGTGCATGGATGCTTCCGCTCAGCAAAGCGGCCATACCGATGACGATAAAATTGACCGGGATAACGCCGGCATGAAAATAGGTATTCAACAGCGAGGCCATCAAAAAGCCAAGGAAGGCGCCCATGAACAGGCTGGGAGCAAACACACCGCCATCGCCCCCGGCAGTCAACGTGAGCGACGTCACCACGGGTTTGATCATCAGCACCATGGCGAGGCTGAGCAGCGCTTGTGTCGTAATGGGTGAGTTCTCCATGGCGTTGATGGATGCGTATCCTTCGCCATACAAATTGGGGAAGATGAAAATAAAGACCGAAATGACTACCGATCCCAACAGGATCTTTACGAATGTGTTTTCGATGACCTGTGAAACGTCTTTTACCCACACAATGGATCGCGTCAGCCACGTCGAAAAGATACCTCCAAATATACCAAGCAGGACAAAATAGGGCATGGCAAAGGTATTCCAGTGTGTCACCGTCAGGTGGAAGACAGGCTCATCGCCCAGCCCCAGGTTCACGGCATAGGCCGTGAGGGCCGCCGCGCCGATGCTGAGCAGGTGACGCTTGTTTATTTTCTGTGCGAATACTTCCAGGGCAAACACGACACCCGCCGCGGGCGCATTGAATAGGGCCGTGATCCCTGCGGCGATGCCGGCACAGATCAGCTCGTTCTTATACCGTTTCAACCAGGTGGTCTTTTGGCTGGACAAAGAACCTACAGTAGCCGTAGCCACCACGGTAGACACTTCGATGCCCGTGGAGCCTCCAAAGATCACGGTCAGAAAGCCATTAAAGTAATGTGAAGGAATTTTGTACGCAGGTAAATATTTTGTCCGGGCCGAAAGACAGTCGATGGCCTCGCGCATCCCTTTATTGACGGTGTTTCGGAAAAGAAAGTGACGCAACAGCAGAATGGCAATAAAGCCGGCAAAAGGCAAGGCAATGATCAGGGCGTTGTGTTCCTGGAAGCGGTCATACAATTGGCCTTCATAATGTTCTGTCACCAGCTTCAGGGTATCCGTGAGCAATGCTGATAGCACACCGATCGTCACCGACGCCAACACGAGGGCCGGGATACGCTTCAATTTTTTGAATTTCAGGGAATACTTTCTCTGCATGGAATGTAAAAAATGCTTTCAGCACAAAGGCAGGGACAGCAAAAATACAAAACTGAGGTCTTCCGGTCAGGATTTACCTTCAGAAAGAAAAAAAAGGGGATAAAATGACCCTTGGAACCGGCCAACGGGGTATTACCGGCTTCTCGGTCTGCGATAATATGCCTTGCGCTTGCGGGTATAGAGCTTCCGGTCGGAGTTCTCGAACAAGGTTATCGGCAAATAGTACTGCAAAGTGATGTTTGTGATAAAATAGCCGTCTTTTTTATTTGGATTTCCCCGGACGCCATCGGTGTCATTGGTTGGTTTGGTGCCGATCTCGCCACGGCGGTCAGACAACGCCCGCGACAGGTCGCTCTTCAACGTGGCCGGATCTGGATATTTCCGTCTGCTGACATCGTCCAGGTAATCGGTGAATGTGAGGCGGTAACCGGCCTCAACCAGGATATTGAAGAAAGGGTTTAGCTTGATGCGACCTCCTATCCCCATCGGTATCACCGGCTGAACGCGACTATATTTGACGCCCTCGGTTTGCAAAGGCTGGAGTGCATAGGAATGTCCCTGGTAGGTGGCCTTGGGGTTGAAGTAGAGAACGCCAATACCGGCGAACACATGCAAATTAAGCGTGGATCGTTGGTAGAAACGCAGCCCCATAGGACTAAGATTAAACGCTCCCAGGGCGCTGAATTCAATACAATTCGCGTTAAAAGAGAGATTGCGTTCTTTCCGGTCGTCGTTTGCCTTTGCGTCATCACCCGACAATTGGAACCAGGTGAGCTCTGCCCGCGCACTGATACGGCTGTTCAGGTAATACTCCGCACCCAGGGCGATGTTGGGCTTTAATTTGCCGAACTCACCGGGGTTTACCATTTCACCATAGTAGTTAGCCGTGCCCGATCCAATGCTGACCAGGAAGTTCCGGTCTTGGCGGAGTAAATTGAAACTTTGGGAATGCCCCAGTAAAGGCATTCCTATAACACTGATTAGGGTGAGGGTAGCTAACCTTTTCATAGGGGTATAAAAGCAAAACGTAAGATAAGCAATTTTGTTTATACGGGCGAGGGACGTTAAGCCAAAACCTCCTTGACCCGTTGCGCTGCGTCTTTCAGAACAATGGCCGAAAATACTTTCAGGCCCGATTGCTCAATGATCTTTGCTCCTTCTTCGGCGTTCGTACCCTGCAATCTTACAATGATAGGCACGTGAATATCGCCTATCTTTTTATACGCTTCCACCACACCGTTGGCAACCCGGTCGCAACGCACGATACCGCCAAAGATGTTGATGAGGATGGCTTTCACATTGGGATCTTTCAGGATGATCCGGAAGCCTGCTTCCACCGTTTCGGCATTTGCTCCACCACCCACGTCCAGGAAGTTTGCGGGCTCACCGCCCGACAATTTGATGATGTCCATGGTGGCCATGGCCAGACCGGCGCCGTTCACCATACAGCCCACGTTGCCGTCGAGCTTCACATAGTTGAGGCCGGCTTTGCCTGCTTCCACTTCCAACGGATCCTCTTCGGTGATATCTCTTAATTCAGCCAGGTCTTTGTGACGATACAAGGCATTGTCGTCCAGGTTCACCTTGGCATCGACCGCCAGGATGCGGTTGTCGGAGGTCTTCAACACGGGGTTGATCTCGAACATGGAGGCGTCAAGGCCAAGGTAGGCATTGTAGAGGGAGCCAATAAATTTCACGCCCTCTTTGAAGGCATTGCCTTCCCAACCCAGGGCAAAAGCGATCTTGCGGGCCTGGAACGCCTGTAAGCCAATGGCCGGGTCAATCCATTCTTTGATGATCTTTTCCGGATGGGTTTCGGCCACTTCCTCGATGTTCATACCGCCTTCGGTGGAGGCCATGATCACGGGGCAAGCCTTGGAGCGATCCAGCAGGATGCTCATATAATATTCTTTGGGCTCGCTTTCGCCGGGGTAGTATACGTCTTCGGCGATGAGCACTTTGTTTACTTTTTTGCCTTCGGGGCCGGTTTGGTGGGTCACCAATGTGCCGCCCAAAATGGCTTTTACTTTATCGGGCACTTCCGTGATGCTTTTGGCCAGCACCACGCCATGGGAACCCGTTTCCTTTACTTTTCCTTTTCCACGGCCACCGGCATGTATCTGGGACTTCACCACAAACCATTTCGTACCCGTTTCGGCCTGCAGCTCCTTCGCTGCCTGAATGGCGCTATCCGGTGTGTCGGCCACGATGCCGCGTTGAATGGTTACCCCGTATTTCTTGAGAATCTCCTTGCCCTGATATTCGTGGATGTTCATGAATTTTTTGTTTTGGGCGAAACTAGCTTATTTACAGCTGTATTTCAAAACAAAAACATACAAATAGCGGATGCTTCGGGCCACGAATATTGAAAAGTCATATGGCGCCCTCCCAGTATTGAGAGGGATCGACCTGCAGATTGACAAGGGGGAGGTGGTCACCATCGTTGGCGCTTCCGGCGCCGGCAAAAGCACCCTGCTTCACATCCTGGGCACGTTAGACACCCCCGACAAGGGCAAGGTGTTCATCCAGGATCAGGACGTGTTCAACCAGTCGGGCCGGAACCTCGCAGCCTTTCGGAACAAGTCCATCGGATTTGTTTTTCAGTTTCACAACCTGCTGCCCGAATTCACAGCACTCGAAAATGTGATCATCCCCGGCCTGATTGGCGGACGCAACGATAGGGAGGTAAAGGAAAGGGGGCTGTCGCTCCTGGAGCGGTTGGGCCTGCACGACCGCATGCATCACAAACCGTCGGAGCTCTCGGGGGGCGAACAGCAACGTGTCGCCGTGGCCCGTGCCATGATCAACGCACCCGACCTTATCCTGGCCGACGAACCCAGCGGAAACCTCGACTCGCACAACGCGATCGAATTGCATAATTTGTTTTTCAAGCTAAGAACAGAAATCGGGCAGACGTTTGTTATCGTCACGCACAACGAGTCGCTGGCGACGATGGCAGACCGGAAAATTGAATTGAAAGATGGCCGGATAAAGGCCTAGTGAAAGAAATAAGAATAAAAAAATAGAAAGAAAGAAGACCCCACTTTTCTCTTCACCATCCCTGGTCTTCTTCCTGGCTCCCCTCAAAATCGTTCTACAAGCCGTGTAACACAATGACAATACAAATGTAGGGGCATGCCGCTACACGCACCCGGCATTGTAGGCCCTTTTGGCAATCGTGTAAGAATGCAGGGGGTTACGATCGATATTGACTTCGTGTTAGAAATTTGCCGTTCGTGAGACCCTAATCTTACGCACCCCTTTCGGAAAAAAGGACTTTACAGACCGCAAGTGAACCTCATTCGTCGGGTTGTCTGATCGTTGATAGTCAATGTATTAGCAAGGGGATCGCAGGATCGCGAAGGGGCGCTATGCCGGTTATTCTTACAACGCCCTGGAAACCGGGAACTTCGTGAGGAATGCACTTTTTTGTAGCGAATTGAGCGATAATTGCCGGAAGGCAAACATCAATGCAAATGCACTTCGGGCACAGCATCCTCTACTTCCACCAGACCTTTCGCCTGGATGTGAAGTAGTTTTACTTTTCTCAGCTCATTCACCAACACGGGATCATACTTGGCGACAACGCGGATATAGTTTTCTGTGAAGCCGTGCATCATACCCTCTTCCACATCGTTCTCGAAAAGCACGGTGGCTTCGCGTTGCAGGTTTTCTTCATAGAACTTTCTGCGTTTCTTATCCGAAAGAATGTGCAGCATTTTCGAGCGCTCAGCGCGAACGTGGGCCGGCACTTTTCCAGGCATGGTCGCGGCCGTTGTGTTTTCCCTTTCGGAGTAGGTGAACACGTGGAGGTACGATATGTTCAGTTCGTTGAGGAACTGGTAGGTCTCTAAAAAGTCTTCGTCGGTCTCGCCGGGAAATCCAACGATCACATCAACACCGATGCAGCAGTGGGGCATGTGCGACTTGATGGTGTTCACCCGGTCGTGGTAAAGCTCGCGCAGGTAGCGGCGCTTCATCAGCTTCAATACTTTGTTTGAACCGGATTGCAACGGAATATGGAAATGTGGAACAAACCGCTGCGACTGCGACACAAAAGCAATGATCTCGTCGGTGAGCAAATTCGGTTCGATGGAGGAGATCCGAAAGCGGTCGATGCCTTCCACCTGGTCCAAGGCTTTGATGAGGTCCACGAACCGCTCCACGCGTTTTCCTTCTTGCAATCCGAAGTCGCCTGTGTTCACTCCCGTGAGGACGATCTCTCGCACCTCCGTGGTGGCGATCTCTTCGGCGGTTTTCACGATGTTGGCGATGCTGTCGCTGCGGCTGTTGCCACGGGCCAGGGGGATGGTGCAAAAGGTGCACGAATAGTCGCATCCGTCCTGCACTTTTAAAAATGTGCGGGTGCGATCGTGTAGCGAATAGGAAGTGTTGAAATGATTTGCTTTCTCAATGTCGGAAGCAAAAACCTGGGCTTGGGGTTGACGGACAAAGCCGTCGAGCAATTCCACCAGCCTGAATTTTTCTGCGGCTCCCAGCACGGCATCCACACCGGGTATTTCGGCAATTTCTTTTGGCTTCAACTGGGCATAGCAGCCAATGATGGCCACGTAGGCATCCGGCGAGATGCTGCGGGCCTCACGCACGATCTTATGGCATTTTTTGTCGGCGTTCTCGGTGACCGAGCAGGTGTTGATGATGAAAATGTCGGGCGTGTCGGTAAAATCGACCTTTTTATGGCCTTTTTCCTCAAACAAGCGCGAGATCGTGGAGGTCTCGGAGTAGTTGAGTTTGCATCCCAGCGTATAAAAAGCCACTTTTTTCATCGTGGGCGCAAATTTAACAAATCCATCCGTTTTGTGACGAATGTTTCTGGCCTTGGGGGCTCATCCTAAACCAATGAAAAATCAACCCCTCACGGAGACGGAGCACAAAGCCGGCGGTGATAGTTGATTTGGCCGAGGTGATAGCCCAGGTGCGCCGACAGGTGGATAAGAAAAAAGGAGGTAGTCATGGCGTAGTCGAAAACGGGTGCGGGATAGTCCTTTTCCAGCAGGTTCGGATCCAGCTTTTCCAGGGTTGTGGCAACGGCCTGGCGGGTCCGTTGGATCTCGGCAAGGAGATCGCGGCGTGAGACATTTTTAGCAGAGAATTCGAGGTCGCGATTGCGTTTGTAGTCGGAGCCTCCGAGCACGGCGCCGATGTAGTGCTGCAGGTTGCCACAAAGGTGGAGACAGAGATTGCCGCCGGGGTTTTTGATGGTGCCATCGATGTTCCAGATGGATTCTTCCGTGGGATATTGGTTGATCTCGGCTTCCATCTTAGCGACGTCGCGGTCAAAGATTTTGTGGAGGGATTGGAGGAAGGGAATCATAGAGGAGGTGGTTGAAATTCATTTTAAACCGCCTCGCCCTCGCTGAAGCTTTAGCGGAGATGAGGCGGTTTTAATTTTTTTAAACGGAGAGCAAATAGGCTTCCAGTTGCTTTATTTTATTCTCAAGCACAGCATCCACTTTCGCAAAGTCTTCCTTCGATTTTAGCGGTGCATGAACGCTGACATAGAATTTTATCTTCGGCTCTGTTCCTGAAGGTCGCACCGAAAGCTTGCTGCCATCTTGCAGATAAAATTGAAGTACGTCAGACGCCGGGAAATCGAGTGTTGAGGTTTGACCGTTGAGGAGATTTTTTTCTTTCAGCGTCTTGTAGTCCAACAGGCGTTCTACTTTGCTGCCGGCAATTTCGGCAGGAGGGTTGCCTCTGAATTTCTCCATCATGGCCTTGATCTCTTGTTCGCCTTGCTGGCCCTTTTTCGTTACATTCACGAGGGCTTCCTTGTAGTAGCCAAAGCTCACATACATGTCGATCAGCCAGTCATACATCGACTTGCCTTCATCGGTTGCGCTCGCGGCCATCGCTGCAAAGAAGGCGCACGCCGATACGGCATCTTTGTCGCGCACGAAATCGCCCACCATATAGCCATAACTTTCTTCACCCGCGGCAATGAAACGTTCTTTGCCGTCTAGCTTACCCATAAGTTCCGCGATGTATTTGAAACCGGTCAGGGTATTGTAACAGGCAATGCCCAACTGTTTGGCCATGGTGTCCACCAGTTCGCTGGTCACGATGGTCTTGGCGATGTAGGCGTTCTTTTTGTCTTTTTGATTTTTGAGGATGAAATACATCATGAGGCAAAAGGCCTGGTTGCCATTCAGCAAGATGAACTCGCCGTCGCTTTTGCGCACGCCGATGCCCACGCGGTCGGTGTCGGGGTCGGTGGCCATCACCATGGTGGCGTTGGCGGTCTTCCCTTTTTTGATGACCATTTCCATGGCCGATTTTTCTTCGGGGTTGGGCGAGGGCACGGTGGGGAAATTGCCGTCGGGCACTTTCTGTTCATCCACCAACTGAATGTTGGTGAAGCCGATCTGGCGCAAACATTCTGGCACCATGGTAATGCCCGCACCGTGGAGGCTGGTATACACCAGGGGTATGTCGCGATGGCGCGCGATGACGTCGGGGTTGGGAATAAGTTTTTTTACTTCCGCGTAGTAGGCCTTCTCCACCTCCGGCCCGATGGTGTGAATGCGCGCGGCATCGGCAACAAAACGCACTTGTTCGAACGACGTGATGGCGTTCACTTCCTGGATGATGTTCTTATCGTGAGGCGGCACAACCTGTGCGCCACCGGTCCAATAGGCTTTATAGCCGTTATATTCCTTGGGGTTGTGTGAAGCCGTGATCACGATGCCCGACTGGCAGTTCAAATACCGGATGGCAAACGACAGCAGGGGCGTGGGGCGCAGTTCGGCAAACAAGTATACATCCACCCCGTTGGCGGAGAGCACGGCGGCCGCGGTCTCGGCAAAGAAGCGGCTGTTGTTGCGGCTGTCGTGGGCGATGGCCACGGTGATCTTCTTGCCGGTGAAGCTTTTGTTCAGGTAGTTGGCCAGGCCCTGAGTGGCGACACCCACGGTGTACTTGTTCATGCAGTTGGATCCGGCGCCCATAATGCCGCGCAGACCGCCGGTACCAAATTCCAGGTCCTTATAAAAATTGTCGATCAGCTCTTTGGGGTCGGGCTTGGCGAGGAGGGCTTTCACTTCGGCCTTGGTGGCGTCGTCGATGGCGGGGCTGTCCAGCCAGGTTTGGGCTTTCGCGCGCACGCGTTCAAGAAGGTCGTTCATGGTTGTGTTTCTCTAAAGGGTAATACGCCCAAAAGTAGGTAAATTCTTAAACCCTCCCAGCGCTTTAAGGTTTAAGAATTCCACAAACCAGGCAAAGTTCTCTAGAGGTTGCCGCGCAGTGCCTGCTCCCGTTCAATGGCTTCGAAGAGGGCCTTGAAATTTCCTTTGCCAAACGACTTGGCCCCGTTGCGTTCAATGATCTCGAAGAAGACCGTGGGCCTGTCTTGTAAGGGCTTGGTAAAGATCTGTAACAGGTAGCCCTCGTCGTCGCGGTCGATGAGAATGTTGAGCTTTTTCAATTCCTCCAGGTCTTCCTGTATGGTGCCCACGCGTGCCATCACGTCGCTGTAGTATTGCTCGGGAACGTACAAAAATTCCACGCCCCTGCGTCGCAGTTCACCCACGGTGTAGATGATGTCGTCGGTGGCGATGGCGATGTGTTGCACGCCGGCGCTGTTGTAGAAGTCGAGGTATTCTTCGATCTGTGATTTCTTTTTGCCTTCGGCGGGTTCGTTGATGGGAAACTTAACATACCCGTTGCCGTTGGAGACCACCTTCGACATGAGGGCGCTGTATTCGGTGGAAATGTCTTCGTCGTCAAACGTGATGAGCAGCTTGAATCCCATCACGTCCTCATAGAATTTTACCCACTTGTTCATTTCGCCCAGCCCCACGTTGCCCACACAGTGGTCGATGTGGAGCAGGCCGATGGGCTCGGTCTGTACGAGATTTTTACGGGGCTTGTAGCCGGGGAGGAACGGGCCTTTGTAATTTTTTCTTTCCACGAACGTATGCACAGTCTCGCCATAGGTTTTGATGGAGGAGATGACCACTTCACCGAACTCGTCTTTCAACACCGTGGGCTCCCGGTCGGGTTGTGCGCCGCGTTTTGTGGTTTCGTAAAACGATTTGCGCGCGTCGTCCACCCAGAGGGCGAGCACTTTCACGCCGTCGCCGTGCGTGCGCACGTGGTCGGAAATGTAGGAATCTTTTACCAGGGAGGTGGTGAGCACAAGGCGGATCTTATTTTGTTGCAGCACGTAGGAGGCGCGGTCGCGAACGCCGGTCTCGGGGCCGGCATAGGCAACCAGTTGAAAGCCCATGCAGTGTTGGTAGAATAAGGTGGCTTGCTTGGCGTTGCCAACATAGAGCTCGATGTGGTCGGTGCCCAGCAGGGGGAGAAAGTCTTCGTTCATGGTTGTCGTTTTTAACGCCTAAGTTTTGTGTTGACCGATGCCTTCGCTCGCGCGGAGTCTTCATCGCCGGCCAATTTTAGCCTAAAGTTAGCGCTTCGGGTGCAATCGTTTGGGATATGCAAAGGACATTCTGTGGTCTGTGGTTTTGAGAACGATTATTCGGCGACGGTCGCCGAAAAGGGTAGGATGACCAAATTTTATGCGTAACCCTCGAGGCGTCTACGGGCCTTTGCCAAAGGCAGCTGCGTTGATGGGAGGGTGGATTGGGACGACCTGCGCCGGCAAAGCCGCAAACGCGCCAGGATCCACAAAAGTGGAGATAGCGCAAAATGGCTTTGGAGGGTCAGGTCAAAATCCATTTTTCTAATTCGCCGAATTCTGTAATCTTTGCCAAAAATAACCCGGTATGAACACCACGGCACTTGATAAGGCCCTTCAGGAAATTGTAAAGAAAAGAGAAGAGCTGGCAAAGATCGACTACAACAATCCCAAATACGACGATCTCGAAGAACAGCTCCACGACCTGGAAGACGCCTTCCAGGACGAGTACGGCGACTTCCTGGAAGACGCCCTCCAAACCGTTCACGATGAATACTGCCCCGACAACGATGTGCTGATGCCCATCGCCTACCTCGGCCAGGGCGTGCCCGTGGAAGTGGACAAACTCCCCGGAAAAGACACTCGCCTCGTGCTTTCGCCCGCGCCCACGCGCATCATCCTGGCGCTTGGAAAGGACAAGCAACAGGTGGTTTGGTCGGTCGATAAAAAATAGACTTGAAATGATCCGGCATGCCGGGCAAAGAAAAATAGGAGAGGTTCCCGGCTTTTTAGCGGGAACCTAATTTTTTGCGTACACGATCCAGCACTTCAAAGGCGATCTTACGGGCCTTTGCCTCACCCTCCGACAGCTTGGCTTCCAGGGCATCGATGTTGCTCATATAGTAGTTGAAAGCCTCACGCTCTTTCTTGAATTTCTCCACGATCAGGTCAAACAACATCTGCTTGGCGTGGCCATAGCCAAAATTTCCGCCCAGGTATTTCTGCCGTAAGTCTTCGGTTTGTTCGGGTGTGCCCAGCAATTTGTAGATGGCAAACACATTGTCGCCGTCGGGATTCTTGGGCGCTTCCATGGGCGTGCTATCGGTCTTGATGGTCTTGATCACTTTGAGCAACTCTTTGTCGGGCAGAAAAATGTCGATGATGTTGCCATACGACTTGCTCATCTTCTGGCCGTCGGTGCCGGGGATGGTCATCACGCTCTCTTCGATCTTGGCTTCGGGGAGCACAAACGTTTCTCCAAAGGTGTTGTTGAAGGCGGAGGCCACGTCGCGCGCGATTTCCAGGTGTTGGCGTTGATCCTTGCCCACCGGCACAAAGTTGGCATCATACAAAATGATGTCGGCTGCCATCAGCACGGGGTAGGTGAAGATCCCGGCGTTTACGTCCGACAGCTTTTCGGCCTTGTCTTTAAACGAGGTCGCATTGGCCAGCATCGGATAGGGCGTGAGGCAGCTCAGGTACCACGTCAGTTCACACACTTCGGGAATGCGCGACTGGCGATACAGGTAATTCTTCTCCGTATCAAAACCAAACGCCAGCCAGGCCGCCGCCACAGCGCGCACATTGGCCACGCGGGTTTCGGTGTCTTTGACGGTGGTGAGCGAATGCAGGTCCGCTATAAAGAAAAAGGAGTCGTTGCCGGGCTTTCGTGAAAGTTCAATGGCGGGAATGATGGCCCCCAATAAATTGCCTAAATGAGGACGCCCGCTGCTTTGAATACCCGTTAAAATTCTGGCCATAGTTTTGCAAAGAAAATAAAATAAAGCTGAACTGAATTAGTTTTAACTTTGCCCTTCTAAAAAATCGAAAACATGCGGGTATCCTTCGCCATTTTTTTCATGTTCCTCGCCGTGGCAGCTTCCGGTCAAATGGTCAAACTGGTCCAATTCCGTGAGGAAATCTTCGACTTCGGCTCCGTAAAAGAGCAAGGCGGCGACGTCACGCACGAGTTTTTGTTCACCAACGCCACCGGCCGGCCCATCAAGATCCTGTCGGTGCAGGCCTCGTGTGGATGCACCACGCCGGCGTGGTCCAAAGAGCCCGTGGCACCCGGCAAAACCGGTTTTATCCAGGCCAGCTTCAACCCCAAAGGGCGCCCTGGCTATTTCAATAAGTCGCTCACCGTCACCACAGATGCCGATTCCAACCCCATTATCCTCCAGATCAAAGGCCAGGTGGCCACCGAAGTGGGCGCCCCCAACTCCGAATTCCAGGCCTCCAACGGAAACTGGAAACTCAAATCGGGCTCGTTCAACATGGGCAAGGTATTCGTGAAAGACGAATTCACCGTGCGCGACTTCCCTTTCGTAAATGGAGGGACAAAAGACATTACCTACTCCGGCAAGTACGTGGGACCAGCCTTTATCAAAGTGGATGTTCAACCCAAGACCGTCGCCCCGGGCAGCAAAGGCAACGTAAAGATCAGCTATAACGGCAAAATGAAGGGGCAATACGGCTTTCAATCCGACAACGTAGAGATCTTCACCGACGACGACCAGAACTTCACCAAATCATTCTCCATCTACGCCACACTCGAAGATGAGTTTGCCAACCTTAAACCCGAGGATCTGGCCAAGGCACCCCAACTTCGATTACAAACCACCAACCTGGACTTCGGTCGTGTGCAACCCAACGCCTCCACCGAACGCGAAGTGCAATTGTTCAACGCAGGCAAAAAGGAGTTGACTATCAAATCCGTGCAAGGCAACTGTACGTGCATCACCGCATCGGCAAAAAAGACAACCCTCAAGCCTGGCGAGAGCAGCACGATCCGCATTTCGTTCAACCCCATGGATCGCAAGGGGACGCAGCAGAAGTCTGTGACCATCTATTCCAATGATCCACAGAACCCTGTGCAGCGCGTTCTTTTTTCAGCCTACGTTGAAGATTAGTATTCAGTAGCAAGTAGCCAGTAGTCAATACGAATGATCAACTACTCGCTATTGACTACTAATAAAAAGCAGGAATGCCTGTGATCTGATTGCCCAAAATCAGCAAGTGAATGTCGTGCGTACCTTCATACGTCACCACCGACTCAAGGTTCATCATATGTCGCATCATCGGGTACTCGCCCGTAATGCCCATACCGCCGTGGATTTGTCGAGCTTCGCGGGCAATTTCCAGAGCGGTGTGCACGCTGTTGCGCTTGGCCATCGAGATCTGTGGTGTCGTGGCTTTGCCTTCGTTCATGAGCACGCCTAACCGCCAGTTCAACAACTGGGTCTTGGTGATCTCGGTCAACATCTCCGCTAACTTTTTTTGCACCAACTGGAAGGAAGCGATAGGCTTGCCAAACTGTATCCGTTCGGCGGCATAGCGCCGCGCCGATTCATAGCAATCCATGGCTGCGCCGATCGCGCCCCAGGCTATGCCATAGCGGGCAGAGTCGAGGCACATCATCGGGGCGCCCAACCCATTCTTGCCGGGCAGCAGGTTTTCTTTGGGCACCTTCACGTTGTCGAACACCAGCTCGCCCGTTGCGCTGGCCCGCAGCGACCATTTGCCGTGGGTTTCCGGTGTGGTAAATCCTTCCATGCCGCGTTCCACCACCAGACCGTGTATTCTTCCTTCTTCATTCTTGGCCCACACCACGGCCACATCGGCGCGTGGCGAATTGGAGATCCACATCTTGGCGCCGTTCAGCAGATAGTGGTCGCCCATGTCTTTAAAATTGGTCACCATGCCCGAAGGGTTCGAGCCATGGTCGGGCTCGGTCAACCCAAAGCAACCCAGCCACTCACCCGAAGCCAGCTTCGGCAAATATTTTTTGCGTTGCGCTTCTGATCCGAATTTATAGATGGGGTACATCACCAGCGATCCCTGCACGGATGCCGTCGACCGCATGCCCGAATCGCCGCGCTCGATCTCCTGCATAATGATGCCGTACGAAATATAGTCAAGACCACCCCCGCCATATTCGTGCGGAATGGTCGGCCCAAACGCGCCTATCTCACCAAACTTGCGAACGATCTCGTAAGGGAAATGAGCACGTTGTGCCCAATCCTCGATATAGGGGGAGATCTCGCGTTTCACAAAATCGCGGATGGAACTCCTGATCAGCTTGTGCTCTTCGGTCAACAGATCGTCAACCCCGTAAAAATCAGGGTGTTCATACAAATCCTGTTTCAACGACTTCTTGGTTTGGGATGCTTCAAGGGCGCTAATGGACATATACAGTTGCGTTTAGTGAAAGACTGAGTGCGCGGACACAAACGATGGATACGGTGCGAACGATCACGTGGTTTTGACGGCCTCCTGGCCGGGGCTGCCAGTCCTGAACGCGGGCTCTTTGTTGAGCGTCCCACAACACGTTAGGGTGGGGCTATGGCTCAAATTCCATCTACCCTTGCACCCTCCATTCCAGGACCCCAATGCCCATTTGTTGGTGTCCCACCACCAAATCACATTCAGCATCCCATCGTACTCCTCAGATCGTCACCCCACAAAATGGTTTAAAGCCGCAAAGGGTTCGCTCCGTATTACTTTGTGTTTTAACTTTCGGACAAATTTACACAAGTAATTTACATTCTTATCCTTTGACCAATGGCCGACAACGCGGTGGACCCTACGCTCCTGGAACAATTGAAGAAACTACAGGCCAAATACAATGTCATGGGCCAGGACCTCTCGTCCTACCTCGACGGCCTCCTCTATTCCGATTACCTCACCTATTGGGACTATATCCACCTCGACACCCTCCTAAGCCTGCAGTCGCCCAAAACGCACTTCCCCGACGAAAAAGTATTCATTGTCTATCACCAGATCACCGAACTCTATTTCAACCTGGTGTTGTGGGAGCTGGAACAAATGGCCAACCATGAGAACCCCGACGAAGCCTTTTTTGTGGCCCGCCTTGGGCGCGTCAATCGCTATTTCCACCAGCTCCGGGATTCGTTTTCCATCATGGTAGAGGGTATGGAAAAAGACCAGTTCCTTAAATTCCGCATGTCGTTGCTGCCCGCCAGCGGGTTCCAGTCGGCCCAATACCGGCTCATCGAAATTTGCAGCACCGACATGATCAACCTCGTCAACATCGCCGAGCGCGAGGCCGTGAACGAGTACAGCGACATCGACGTGCAGTTGGAAAAACTCTATTGGCGCAGCGGCGCCACCGAACTGGCCACCGGCAAAAAAACGCTCACACTCCAGCAGTTCGAAGAAAAATATATGGCTTGGTTCAAAGCCACCGGCATGCGCTACCGCGACAAGAACATCCGCAAACGCTACCTCAAATACTTCCCCCAAAGCGCACCGGTCATCGCCGCCCTGCGCGAGTTCGACATCCTGGCCAACGTGCTCTGGCCCTTGGCCCACCTCAAGGCTGCCGGCCACTACCTCAACAAAAACGCCGAAGACATCAAGGCCACGGGAGGCACCAATTGGCAGAAATTCCTTCCCCCACGCTTCCAAAAAATCATGTTTTTCCCCGAATTATGGTCACCCACCGAAAAAGAGGAATGGGGAAAGGCCGCCTTCATGGCCAACCCTATGGAGCTTATCCATAAACACTGAAATTATTACTACCTTTGTCAGGGACTAACGTGCTGGCATTGAGAATTTTTACTTCCATAATCCTCCTCTTTGCGAGCGCGAGCTTCCTTTGCGCCCAGGGTGTCACCCGTCAGACCTACCACGATAAGGAGCGCCAGCATCTCAAGGAAGTCTACCAGGTAAAGGACACGATCCGCAACGTCAACCATGGCCTGTACATTTCCTATTATCTCAACGGCAAGATCGAGTCCAAGGGGCAGTTCACGAACAACGAAACGTCTGGTGTCTGGGAGTTCTATTATGAAACCGGCAGCCTGCGCATGCGCGGCATCCTCTTCAAAGGTGCCAACTACGGCCTGTGGGAATATTTTTTCGAGAGCGGCCACAAGAGCATGGAGGGCATCATCTATGGCAAAAACCGTGAAGGTGAGTGGCGTACCTACTACGAGACCGGCCAGGTGAAAGACGTTGGCGAATACAAAGACGGCAAACACGTTGGCCATTGGAAAACTTTTTTTGAAGACGGCTCCCTCAAAGGCGAGATCGACTACACCGAAGACTTTGGCCGCTACACCGAATACTACCACTCTGGCAAGATCTATGGCGAAGGCCCCCGCACGGGTACAAAAAATGTGGGCCTCTGGCGCTACTATGCCGAAGACGGAACCTTGCAAAATGAAGGTGAATTCGAAAACGGCAAAAAGAGCGGAACCTGGACCACCTATTATCCCTCCGGCAAAGTGATGTCGCGTGGCGCCTTCCACGCCGACGAACCCGATGGTGCCTGGGAGTACCTCTACGAAGACGGCACCGTGCGTTCGCAGGGCGAATTCGAGAACGGCAAGAAAGAGGGCTATTGGAAATCGCTCGGCTCCACAGGCAAACTCAAAAGTGAAGTCACCTACAACGCCGGCACCGGCGAATACCGGGAATATTATCCCAGCGGCAAATTGAAAGTCAAGGGCAACATTGTCGAAGAAAAGCGGCAGGGCAAGTGGGAGTTCTTCTATGAAGACGGCAAGAAAGAAGGCCTCTGCCAATACGAGAAAGGCAAAGGCACCTACTACGGCTACTACCCCAACGGCAATCTCCAAACCAAAGGCACCCTCGAAGAAGACCTGAAAACCGGCACCTGGGAGATCTACGAAAACGACGGCAAACTCTCCGGCTATTACCGCCCGTTCTATGACGACCGCAATCTGAGCAAGGAAATCACCACGCTTGCCAACAAGGGAAGCAACACAAAGCGGGAAGCCTATGCGCCGCGCCGCTTCACCTATTTCGATTCACGGTTCAACGAATTTCAGGGCGTCATCTTTGGCACCAACCCCGTGTGGCTGGCCACGGGACGGCTACCGCTGGGCCTCGAATTTTATATCCAGGAACGCATCGGCCACGAGTTCGAGTTCATTGGCATCCGCAGTCCATTCTTTGTGATGGACCAGAACATCACCCCCGGCAAGCGGTTCGAGCGGGGGTATAGCATTGCGATCAAGCAGAAATTTTATAACGCATTGAAAGCAGGCATGTGGTACTTCGGGCAGGAGATCCGGTTCACCAACCTGGGGCACTTCGTAAACCAGAAACAAATGAACAGCCAAAACCCGGACGACATCTTCACGTTCAATGCCGTGGAGCAGCGGATCGAGTGGGGGGCGTTGCTGGGGTATCGGCTGATGAAGCGGAATAATGCCAAGGGATTTACGATTGATGCTTTCATTTCGGTCGACATTGGCTATCGGAGTTTTGATGTTGATCCTAATTTTGCGTCATACTTTGCGGACCTTGATCAATCGAAATTTTCACATACCGTGCATGTGGGGTTGAATTTGGGGAATGTGTTTTCGTTTCGTTAAGGAGGGGAAAACATTTTGAACTGCAGAGGGCCCCGCCCTTGATGGTGTTCTTCACCAACAAGAATAGCTTTCACCCAACGCTCCCGAAGCAAACAATGCCCTCCCAGTAATTCATAAGTGATTTATAAAGTCGCTTATATCATTTAGTGACCACGCCATCAAATCTTGTTGGTGAAGAACACCATCAAGGGCGGTGGGCGGTAGCCTCACCATTTCGGCCGTATCCCCGGAGCAAACGGAAATTCTAAACTCTTATAATATTCCAAAGTACCCTCCGGCTTCTCCAGTCCCGCAGGCACCGGCATCTTCGAGAAACTTTGAAAATACAACACGCAAGCATTGCGCCACCACTCCGCCTCCTGGTGCTGAATGGTCAGCAAACTTTTTACATGCTGAAATTGCTCCTCGTCAACTTTATGCTCCACGCTATTCCATTGGCGCTGCATCCACGCAGTAGAATCTGCACCGTTATAGTAGGCATGACATAACGCATCCCATAAGGATTCACCCGATGGCATTTTATACTTCCAGGGTAAATGATGAAACCACAAAAGATATTTATTCGGGCAATGGGCCAACGGGCCATACAATTCCTGCACTTCTTTCGCGTATTGGGAAAGCGCGTTACTACCCGACGCCGTCCGGTCAAATCCTACGCCAAGGCTATCGGCTTGGTGGTAGTAGACGGACGTCCAATCGGCGCGCGGCTTGTCTTTGATCCAGGGGCCCGGGCCATAGTGGTGGTTGTAGCCCATGATGTGGTGCAGCCCCAGCGGCGTCATATACTGAACAGTGATCTCGCGCGAGGCCAGCATCATCGCTTTTGTCGGGGCGATTACCGCGGGTTGATTTGAGAACGTCATCCGGATCCATTCGTCGGCCAGGGCTTCCGACGATAGTTCATGATCCCAGGCCAGGCGTCCATAGGCATACCAATTGGCCTGCGCAAACGGGTGACCACACCAGTTGCGATCATTGCCGATGTTGGCCACACCGGCAATCGCGGTGAGGCTGTGGTGATCCAGCGAGCCATCTACCACTTTTGAAACAAGCGAGCCTTTTCCTTTCGTATAGGTATCGGCATCCAGGCATTCTTTGAACAGCGGTGCCATGTACACCAGGTGTGTGGCGAAGCCGAGGTATTCTTGGGTGAGTTGAAATTCCACCATCAACGGCGTGTTGGGCATGGCGCCAAAGAGCGGGTGAAAAGGTTCACGCGGTTGAAAGTCGATGGGACCATTCTTCACCTGGACCAGGGCATTGCCTTTGAATTTTCCATCCAGCGGTTTGAATTCGGTATAGGCTTGCTTTGCGCGATCGTCGGTCACTTCATTGCTGTAGACAAAGGCGCGCCACATCACAATGCCGTTGTGTGGTGCGAGCATGTCGGCGAAGAGATTGGCGCCATCGGCGTGGGTGCGGTTATAGTTTTGGGGGCCGGGTTGGCCTTCGGAGTTGGCCTTGATACAAAAGCCGCCAAAGTCGGGGATGTAGGTGTAGATCTCGTCGATCTTTTTCTTCCACCAGTTTCGGACATCGGCGTCCAACGGGTCGGCTGTGGGTAATCCCCCGATCTCCACTGGGGCGCTGAAGCGGGCTGTGAGATAGACCTTGATGCCGTAGGGGCGGAACAAATTGGCCAGCGCGGCAACTTTCTTTAAGTAAGGTTCTGTCAATATTTGAGCGTTGGCATTGACGTTGGTGAGCACCGTTCCGTTGATGCCGATCGACGCATTAGCGCGGGCGTAATCGGCATAGCGCGGGTCGATGTAATCGGGAAGCTTGTGCCAATCCCAGAGCGAAAAGCCGGCATAGCCACGCTCCACGGTGCGATCGAGATTATCCCAATGATTTAAGATCCGTCGTTTGATCTTTGGCGTGCTGGCCACGGAAAGCGATTGAAGACTTTGCTGTGTTTGTAACAGACGTATAAAGTGGAACGTGCCATACAGAATACCAACGTCCGTATTGGCCGCGATGACGATGCAGGGCGTTCCTTTCACCGATGTGTTCGTAATCAGGAATCCTTCGTCTCCCAGTGTCCCGAGCGTTGCATCGAGATGTAAGGCGGCAATGAGCGGTGAACTCTTTGGCGTTCCCAGAAGAAGAGTTCCGGGACCCATGTTTTTTCCGGTGATCAATTTTGTTCCCAACAGCCCGGCAACAGCCTGTTCCAGTTCTTTTTGTGCTATCGTCAGCGTGGGCGATTCCGTTTCGATCACCAAGGTCTGCAGCGCCGCTTTATATTTTTTTGCGACAGCGGCATCCTCGATCGATCGGTAAGACAACCACAACCGGTAGCCATCGTCGGCTACAACGGATGCGGTGAGGCCCGCGAATACGATCATCAAAAAGCAAGGGCGTAAAAAAGCAGACAAGGAACGTGTCATAGGTGCGGGCTTAGGGAAGGGTTAGACTTTTTTTCGAAGCGACGACTCGCGCACGATCAGGTCGTGGCGCAGCACGATGGTGTTGAGGCTGCCACCTTCTTTGCTATCAAGTTTCCGGATCAACGTGGCCGCGGCCAACTCGCCCATTTCCTGGCCGGGATAATTCAGCGTGGTGAGATTGGGTTCGATCACTTTGGAGAGTGGGTCGTTGTTAAAACCCGTCACGGCAATCTGTTCCGGGATCTTTATGCCGGCCTGTTTCAACGTGGCGATGCAGCTCACGGCCGTGGTGTCGTTGGCGCAAAAGATGCCGTCGGGCAATTGGGGGAGTGCCAGTATGCGCTGCGTGACCTCCGCGCCGGCTTGTTCGGACAGGTTTGAAAAGAAAACCAGTTCCTCGTCGTACGGCAGCATGGCGTCGAGGAGTGCATGTTTGAAGCCGCGGAGGCGCTCGCTATAGACGTTGCGTTTGATGTCGGCCGTGATGTGGGCAATGCGACGGCACCCTTGCTGGATCATGTGTTGCGTCACTTCATAGGCCGCCTTGTAGTTGTCGATGATGATGCTGGTGCACTGCGGGTGTTCAAAAACGCGATCGAAGAAAATGAGGGGTATGCCTTTGTTGAGAAAAAGATCGAAGTGTGAAATGGTTTCCGTGTCGTAGGCCAGTGAAACCAGCAGACCATCTACACGGCTGTTGTAGAGGGTCTTCACGTTGGTCATTTCTTTGTCCTTGGACTCGATGGACTGGCTGATGATGAGGTTGTAGCCGGCAGCGTTGGCCACTTTTTCCATCCCCGAGATGACCGATGCCATAAAATAGCTGTTGAGACGCGGCACGATCACGCCGATGGTGTTGCTCCGGCTGCGGCGAAGGTTGCTGGCGAAGTGGTTTTGCTGATACCCCATTTCCTTGGCCTTGTCGAAGATGCGCTTGCGGGTATCCTTGCGGATAGCCGGGTGATCTTTCAGCCCGCGGCTCACGGTGGCCGGCGATAGGTTCAAGGCCTCAGCAATGTCATATATGGTGATCTCCTTTTGGCTCATAGGGTATTCTTTCGAAAAGAAAGTTATGGAATGCAAAATACAATGCAACCGCCTTTTACAGGATGCCTGATTTACCGGGCCTCACGTCCGGAAACAGGGGAGCAAATTTCTCCCGCCAACACTGGCCTTAAACCTTCCAAAGCCACGAAAAAGCATCATTTTAATATAATCGGTTGCATTACAATAATGAGCAATTTTGACGTAATAAAGACTATATATAAAAATATATTTGCAATCGGTTGCATAATTTGAACCTTTCGCTGACCTTAGTCATCTCATTGTCCTTTTCGCTGCCGAATTAGTTGCTACCGTCATCGTGAGAAACCGGGAAGGAGGCCTTTTTGTGCCCAAACAATGCAATCGATTTCGAACACTCGCTAAACCCTATATCTATGAAACAAAAAAGTCTACTCATTTTTTATGACCGTGCCTGGCGCCCGACGCGACTGCTGCTACCACTCATCCTGCTGTTGTGCGCACCGGCCTTTGCGCAGAGCACGGTGAAAGGAAAGATCACCGACGCCGAGGGCCAAGGCATGCCCGGCGTCAACATCCTGCTCAAGAACTCCACCACCGGCACTACGTCGGATTCGGATGGAAATTATGTGCTGAGCATCCCCGCATCCGAAACCAGCGCCGTACTGGTATTCTCCTTCATCGGGTATGACACACAGGAAGAAACCGTTGGCGATCGTACGACCATCGATCTCAAAATGAATCCCAACCTGCAATCGCTGAGTGAGATCGTCGTCGTCGGCTACGGCACTGCCAAGAAAAGCGATGTCACCGGGGCGTTGGTGCGCGTGGATGAACAAACCCTGCGCGAAGTGCCGACCTCCAACATCTCGCTGGCCTTGCAGGGACGGGCAGCAGGCGTCACGTTAGACCGTACCTCGTCGCGGCCCGGGGCCCCCATGCAAATCCGCATCCGCGGCAATCGCTCGCTCGGCGCAGCCGATGCCGGTAACAACGACCCGTTGATCGTGGTGGATGGCATCCCGTTCAGCGGCTCCATCAACGACATCAACCCCGATGAGATCGCCGCCATCGACATCCTCAAGGATGCCTCCGCCACCGCTATCTACGGCTCGCGCGGTTCGAATGGTGTGGTCCTCATCTCTACCAAACGCGGTAAGGTCGGTAAGCCAACCATCACCTATGATGGTTACTACGGTGTGAGCTCGGCGATCGCAAAATATGATCTGTACGATGGCCAGGAGTACGCTGCTTTCCGCACAGCTTCCGGTTATAACGGTGCAACACCGGCAGACCCGTTGAAAGGATTCACCGCCGACGAGCAGGCATCCTACGCGGCCGGGAAGCAAACCGATTGGCAGGATGAAGTCTATAAGAAAGGGTACATCACCAATCACAACATCGGTCTTTCCGGTGGGGTGGAGAACACGCAATACGGCATCAACGCCGGCTATTTCAAAGAGACCACCGTGCTGCCTGGTCAAGCTTTCACACGCTATTCGCTGCGGGCCACGCTGGATCAGAAAGTAGGCGAGCGTGTCAAGATCGGGTTGAATACGCTGAACTCGGTGAACATCACCGACGGTGAAAACGCAAACCCGATGTTCCAGGTCATCACCCTCAGCCCGCTGTATCGCGCCCACAACGACGATGGTTCCATCAACGAACTTCCCGCCACGGGCTCCATCGACAACACCACGCGCAACCCCTTATTGATCTACAACAGCGACCTGTGGAAGCAACAACGCAAACGCCTCCGCACGTTTAACAGTCTCTACGGCGAAGTGAAGCTGGCGGAAGGATTGAAATACCGTTTGAATGTTGGTCTCGACTATTACAGCGACACCTTCGGCGACTATCGTGGCTCCAACACACCTTTTCAAAACGGCTCGGTGAACACCGCCCAGGTCAAAGACGAAACCAACTGGAGTTACACCCTGGAGAATTTGCTGACGTATGATAAGACCTTCGCCGAAAAACACAAACTCAACTTCACCGGGCTTTTCAGTGTGCAGGAACTGGAAAACACCAGCAGCACCTTCAACATGACCGACGTGCTGGCCGACCCCGTGCAGTACTACAACCCTTCGCTGGCCAACACCTTCTCGAGCGCCGTGGGTACCTACTCGCGATGGGGATTGCTCTCCTACATGGGGCGCGTGAACTACAACTACAACGACCGCTACCTGCTCACGCTCACGGCACGGGCCGACGGCTCGTCGCGGTTAGCAGAAGGCAACAAATGGTTCTATTATCCCGCGGCAGCGCTGGCCTGGAACATCCACAACGAAACGTTCCTGGAAAATGTGAGTGCCATCTCCAACCTGAAACTACGGCTGGGCTATGGCAAGACCTCCAACCAGGCCATCGCGCCCTATTCCTCTCTGGGGCAACTGACGCGGGTGCCTTACAACTTTGGAACGACCGGCATGTATGGATTGCTCGTACAAAACGTGCCGAATCCCGGTCTGAGCTGGGAGTTTACCACCACCGCCAACATCGGTCTTGACTTTGGTTTGCTACGTAACCGCGTCACCGGTTCCATCGAACTGTATCAGCAAAAAACTTCCGACATTCTGCAGAACAGAACGCTGCCCGTCACCGCCGGCATACCCGGCGCGTATGCGCAAAACATCGGCAAGACCGAGAACAAAGGTCTGGAGCTGACCTTGAGCACGGTGAACATCGAGGGCAAGACCACCGGAGGATTCACCTGGACGACGGATCTCAACTACTTTTTGAACCGCGAAGAGATCACCTACCTCGCCGATGGTGCTACGCAAGACATCAACAACGGTTGGTTTGTGGGCCATCCGGTGGACGTGATCTATGATTATAAAAAGATCGGCATCTGGCAAACGGAAGAAGCCGCAGCCGCCACAGCGTTCGATGGATCGAAAGCCGGCTATATCAAAGTGGCCGATCTGAATGGCAGCGGGGTGGCCGATCCGGCCGACCGCACCATCATTGGCACGCTCCAACCGAAGTGGCAGGGCGGCATGACGAACCGGTTCAGCTATAAAGGGTTCGACCTTTCCATTGTGCTCTTTGCCCGTGTGGGCGGTTCGCTGGTGAGCACGCTGTATCAATCCAATCCCAGTTTTCCCATCAACACATTGGAAGGAAGAAGAAACGGTCCCAAGGTGGACTACTGGACGCCCGACAATCCAACCAACGAGTATCCCAAACCAGCCAGCCTTGGTAACGACAATAAATATGGATCCACGCTCGGCTATTTTGATGCCACATTCATGAAGATCCGCAGCATCAACCTCGGTTATAAAATTCCCGAAGGTTGGCTGGGCCGCACCGGTCTAACGTCGGTGAGAATTTATGTGGCGGCGAACAACCCGTTCAAAGCGTTCTTCTCGCCCTATGTGGATGCAGGTGGACTTGATCCGGAAGCCACCGGCCGCGGATCTGCCGCACAACCCGGCTGGGGTCAGCGCCTCACGGTGCAGCCCAACACGCCGCTCACGCGTTCGCTCATCGTAGGCCTCAGCATAAAATATTAAGTCCTGTAAAATTTTATTCTATGAAATCAACTGTCAAACTATACATCACAGGCTTCACCGCGATGGTGATGCTCTTTTCGTCGTGCACGCACGTGCTGGAGGAACATCCGAAAGACCGCCTCACGCCCGACTATTTTCAGACGCCGCAGGGCGTGACATCCGGGTTAACGGCCGCGTATTCCTACTTCCGGTTTTATTATGCCACGCAAGGCGGCATGAACCTCTCCGTGTTTGGAACGGATGAATTCACCCATGGATCGGAACTCAACAATCCGCCCCTCAACATCTACACGGGGATCAACTCCAGCAACGGCGATGTGGCCGGGCCCTGGAACCGTGCTTATCCGGCGATCAACACATGTAACGGCGTGATCGAATACGGTGAGAAATCCACGGCACTAAGTGATGCACAGAAAACTACGCTGCTGGCGGAAGCAAAATTCCTGCGCGCGCAGTGGTATTTTATTTTGGTGCAGACCTATGGTGCTGTCACCCTCGATCTTGGCTCGGGCCCGTTGAAGTTTAATGTGAGCCCATCCAACGTCGCCAGCCGCGCGCCGATCGCAGATGTATATGATGCCATCATCAAAGACGCCAGCGAAGCCGCACAGAATTTACCGGACCGGCCGGCGGCGCAAGGCAGAGTGTGGAAAGCCAGCGCCTTGCATTTACTGGCCAAAGCATACCTCACCCGCGGATGGTCGTCGGCCGCGCAAGCCAGCGATTTTCAGAATGCCTACAATGCCGCAAAGCAATTGATCGACAACAAGAGTACCTACGGCGTGGATCTTTTGCCCGACTATGCCGACGTTCATCGCCAGGGCAACGAATACAGCAAGGAGGCGTTGTTTCAAGTCGACTGGATCGACAACACCCAATACAACAATAACAATGCCTTTGGCGTCACTGGCGACGATGGCGTACGCCAGAACGTGAGCCTCTTCTTGTTCCGCTGCCGCTACATCGACCTGCCCGGCATGATCCGCGACGTCACCAATGGCCGCCCCTTTGTGCGCTACAAGCCCACGCCCTGGTTATTGGACAATGCGTTTGCCGACAAAGTGAACGACTCGCGCTACAACAAATCTTTCCAGACGGTATGGCTTGCCAACACCGCGGCCAGCATTCCTGTGTGGACCCAAGCCGATGTAGATGCCGGCAACGTTTCGGCCGACAAGCTGAACAAGCCCAAGTTCAACCTGGGCGACACCGCCGCGTGGATGGTGCCGAAGCACCTGGAAGCACAGGTCACGCCACTAAAGGATAAAAAAGGCTACCGCGTTTTTCTTCCCACCGAAGTGAATGGACAGAATAAATTCTTTCCGACGCTAAAGAAGTTCGACGCCACCCAGGGCCGGGCCAACAACGACCCGAACATCGCGTCGGTGCGGCCATTCATGGTGTACCGCTTCGCGGAGACCTATCTCATTGCCGCGGAAGCCGCATTTAAATTGGGGCAGGTCACGGATGCGGCCAACCTCATCAACGTCGTGCGTACACGCGCAGCAGCCAATGCCGGCGCCATCACGGCCATGACGGCCAACACGGAAGCCGACCTCACGGCTGGCGGCATCGACTACATTTTGGATGAACGGGCACGTGAGCTCTGCGGTGAGCAGATGCGCTGGTTTGATTTGACGCGCACGGGGAAACTGTTGGATCGCGTGAAAGCATTTAATGCCCAGGCCGGGTCCGGCATACAAAGCTTCCATACGCTGCGTCCCATTCCGCAGCCGCAGATCGATGGGTCGGTTGATCCTTCATCGTCGGATAGTAAGTATCCGCAGAACGGTGGGTATTGATTAGAGACGTCGCGGCTGCGTCATTTTAAATCGCGTCACCGTCGCTAAAGCTTCGGCGAGCAGAGAAAGACACAAAGGGCGCAAAGGTAACGCAAAGAATTTCTTTGCGTCCTTTGCGCCTTTGCGGTTTAATGCATTTTCACACGGCTACTGTCCGCGCACTAAGCCTGACGAGCATCCATATCAGACCCGCGAGTGCATACGCTCCCCACACCGTGATTAAGATAAAATTCACGGGCATGGTGCCGGTCTCCGATGGGCCAACCAATCCCAGCAGCGACAATCCCACACCACCGCCCAAAAAGTAAGCCGTAGTCCCCAGGCTTGAGGCCACGCCATGATTTTCTTCAGCAACCTCTTGCACCGTCATCACCATCAGGCTGGGGATGCAGATGGCCATGCCGATGCCCGAGATACAAAGCATGGCCAGCAGCAAGAAGGGAAACGCACCGTTCCACCGGAAGAAAATGAACATTGCCATCGCGCCCACCACCATGCTCATCATGCCCAGGATGCCGATGTGTTGAAGGCTTAGCTTGTTTAATAACACACCCAGCACATATTTCGACACCACCATCGACAGGATCCCAAAGGGGAAGAGCAGCATGCCGGCATGCGCGGCACTGTAATGCAGCGTGTTTTGTAACACCAGCGAAATGATAAAAAGATAACTGTTAAAGAAGGCCCCCAACAATGCAAACACTCCCACGGCCAATGCCGTGCTGCGGTTCAGCAAAATATCAAATTGAAGCAAGGGATTTTGAGAAGCGACCGAACGCCGGATAAATCCATACGAAGCCGCCGCCAGCAACATCACTACCCCAGCCAACCACATGGGATGGGCGATGAATGTGGGTAAAGCATGGATGAGGTAGGAGAGCAGCAGGATCGCGCCCGTGAGCAACGATGCGGAGAGAATATCGGGAGTGCGCTGTCTCTCATCTTTAGAATCGGGCTCGATGAAGCGGTAGGCCAGCCACAGCGTGGAAGCGATCACCGGCACATTAATAAAGAACACCCACTGCCAACCGGCCCACGTGGCGACCATGCCTCCGACAGACATTCCAAAGCCCGAGCCGATGGCGGCAAAAGCACTGAAGATGCCCATGGCTCGACCACGCTCCGAAGGTTCGCGGAACGTAAATGAAATGATCGACAGCGCCGAGGGCATGATGAATGCGGCACCAATACCTTGGAGCATTCGGAAAGCGATGAGTGTCGTGAAGGTTGTTGCGCATCCGGCGCCCAGTGAAGTGAGCAGGAAAATCGCCGCGCCCCAAAGAAACATGCGTTTTCGTCCGTAGCTGTCTGCTAGTTTTCCCCCCAGGATCAGAAATCCTCCGTAGGGGATGAGGTAGAGTGTTTGCAGCCATTGCGCGCTTTGCACCGAAAGCCCGAGTGCTTGCTGGATGATCGGGGCGGCCAGGTTGACGATGGCAATATCCAGGGCTTCGAAAAATACAGCCGTGGAGGCCAAAGTAAGGATGAGCGTTTTTCGCAGGAACATGGTATTCAGAACGATTTTGTTCCGACAAGATTAATAGGCTTTAAAATGAAATAATAGTAAACGATAAAAATTGGAACAAGTGACTTAATATTTGTTATTTTATAGAACAAATACGCTATTTCCCATGCCAACAGACCTTTCAAAAGAACAAGCGGAAACCGTGCGCCTGGACAAAAAAGACTATGAGATCTTGCGCCTTCTCCAAACCAACGCCAAACTCACGGTGCGCGAGATCGCCGCCCGCGTGCATTTAAGCCCCACGCCCGTGCACGAACGGATCAAGCGCATGGAAAGCCAGGGTGTCATCCGTCAGTATGTTACGTTGGTAGACAGTCACCTGGTGAACAAGGGCATCAAGGTCATTTGCTATGTATCCCTCCGGGAACATACGCGCAAAGCGGGAAAGATCTTTATCGATTCCATTTTGAAATTCAAAGAGGTGATCGAATGCTACAATGTCTCAGGCGAGTTCGACTTCCAGCTCAAGATCGTAGCCGAAAGCATGGCCAGCTATCACACCTTCTATGTGAACGCCCTCAGCGAGATCAAAGGGATCGGACAAACGAAGAGCGTGTTCGTTATGGATACGATCAAGGAAACGCATCAGATTCTGTGAATCCGGATTTTCGTCCCCACGGAGCTTGACCCCAGCTGAAATGTGTTGGTGAAGAACACCAACACAGGCGATGAAGCTTTAGCGAAAGCGAGGCGGTCCAAAATGCATTTCTGAATTTTAAATTCCCTCTACTATCTTTGCATCTAAATCAATGAAGGATAAATACCTTCCCCATGAAAACAGTCGAACTCTCCCTACGCCCCGAAGAGGCCTTTGATGAAAATATCTTCCCCGGTATCCTCTACCAGAAGCTGGGTTTAAAAAATGACGGCAGCGTACTCGTAATTCCCACAAAGCGCTCCATCGACGCCCGGTCGCGACAGGTCGTCGTCCGCTTTCAATGCGATATTGTTTCCCCCACAGAATTTAAGTCACCGGTGTCCTACGTAAAAGATTTGCCGGACGTACGCGGCAAAGACACCGTCGTTGTCGTGGGAAGCGGTCCTGCGGGATTGTTTGCTGCCTTGCGGCTCATTGAGCTGGGTATGCGCCCCGTGGTGTTGGAACGCGGAAAAGATGTGCAGGCCCGTCGGCGCGATTTGGCGGCGATCAATAAGGAACAAACCGTCAATCCGGAGTCGAACTATTGTTTTGGTGAAGGTGGTGCGGGAACCTACTCGGATGGCAAGTTGTATACGCGCTCGAAGAAGCGGGGAGACGTTAGGAGGATACTGGAGATCCTGGTGGCGCACGGCGCGAAGGAAGAAATTTTATATGATGCCCATCCCCACATTGGCACCAACAAATTGCCGGTGTTGGTAGCGGCTTTGCGCGACAGCATTCGCGAGGCGGGTGGCGAAGTGTTGTTCAATACGCGGGTGACTGACTTGATCATCGAGGCCGGCACCCTTCGCGGTGTGATCACGCAAGCCGGCGATACGCTGAAAGGTGCGGCCGTCATTCTGGCCACGGGTCATTCCGCACGCGATATCTTTGAGTTGCTTCATCGCAAAAATATTCTCGTCGAAGCAAAGCCGTTTGCCCTGGGAGTGCGGGTGGAGCATCAGCAGGATCTGATCGATCGCGTTCAATACCATTGTGTCGATGATCGCGGACCCTATTTGCCGGCGTCGTCCTATGCCCTGGTGCACCAGGCAGCCGTGGGGGGGCGCGAACGCGGTGTGTTCTCGTTCTGCATGTGCCCCGGGGGTTTCATCGTTCCGGCCGCGACGGCGCCTGGAGAGGTGGTGGTGAATGGCATGAGTCCTTCGCGGCGTGACTCGAAATTTGCCAACTCGGGCATCGTGGTGGCGGTGGAGGAGAGCGACTTTCGTGAATTCCAGCAACACGGACCGTTGGCCGGTATGTATTTTCAAGCTTCCGTAGAACGCCGCGCATGCGCTGTGGGAGGGAACACGCAACAGGCGCCGGCACAACGGCTGGTGGATTTTGTGGAGGGAAAAATATCGGCATCGTTACTGGAAACGTCATATCAACCGGGCCTCACGCCGGCCGACATGCGCGAAGTTTTGCCTTCTTTTATTTTTAAAGCGCTGCAAGAGGGGTTCCGGAACTTTGGTGGTAAAATGAAGGGTTATCTCACCAACGACGCCCAGGTGGTGGGAGTGGAGAGCCGGACATCGTCGCCGGTAAAGATTCCCCGCGACAAAGAAACGTTGGAACATCCGCAGTTGCAGGGTCTTTTTCCCTGCGGTGAAGGAGCAGGCTATGCCGGTGGCATTGTGTCGGCGGCCATGGATGGGGAACGATGTGCCGAGGCCGTTGTTAGAAAGGTGAAGCGAACGTAAAACTCTTCAGGAAAATCATGAGCAAGAAAACCGTTATCATCGGCGCCACCCCAAACCAGGGACGATATGCCTATCTCGCCGCCGGCATGCTGACAGAATATGACCACGAGATCGTCCCCATAGGCATCAAAACAGGCGAGCTGTTCAACAAACCCATCCTCGATCTCAGGGCAAAGCCAAAAGTGGAAGGCGTGGACACCGTGACGCTCTACATCGGCCCGCGTCACCAGCCGGAGTGGTACGACTATATCCTGAGTCTGAAGCCCAAGCGCATCATTTTTAATCCCGGCACCGAGAACGAAGAATTCGAGCTACGGGCCGAGGCGGAGGGTGTGGAAGCCTTGCAGGCCTGCACGTTGGTGTTGCTCCGGTCCCATCAATTTTGACCCAGCATAAAAAAAGAAACCCCGGCCCAAACGCCCGGGGTTCTTTCTAACCTAAAACAAGAATGACTCAATTTTTTAAGGCCCTCAAAAATACCCTTCCGCCCATGCTCAGGTGGGCAGAAGGGATAGAGGGGGCCTTTTCAGCCAACTATGTAAATGAGATAGACAATAGACAAGATTAAGCCGCTCATTTACCCTGCTAAGATCGCATCATTCACACCCGATGGGGTATAAAGGATGTTTCAATGAATGACTATAATGTTTCACTCCAACGGGAATCGGGGATGAATTTTATCCTTTGGTGATCTCGGATGGCAGTTTTCCAAAATGTTCGCGGAAGGTTTTGGTGAAATAGGATGGATTTTCGAACCCCACCTGGAAGGCGACCTCCGAGATATTTCCCACACCTTGCCGCAGCAGGTCGGCCGCGCGCTCCAGGCGATAGGTGCGCAGGAACTCGTTGGCCGATTGATTTGTGAGGGCGGTGATCTTTCGGTAGAGCTGCACACGACTCAGGCCCATCTCCCGCGACAAGTCCTCCACCCCAAACCTGGAATTCTGCAAATGCTGCTCCACGGTGGTGCGTAGCCGTTCCAGGAACTTCTCGTCGGCCGACGTGGCCTTCACGGTCTTGTAGAGTGACCGTCCGTTTTGGCTGTATTTTTGGCGTAGCAGTCGCCGTTGCTCGATGAGGTTGTTGGCGCGGATCGTGAGTTCCTTGAGGTCGAAGGGTTTGGTGAGGTATTCGTCGGCACCGGTCTCCAGGCCTTGAAGCCGCGAGTCGCTGCCGGCTTTGGCCGTCAACAGGATGATGGGGATGTGGTTGGTCAGTTCCGAAGTTTTCAGGACCCGGCACACCTCGAGGCCATCCATGCCGGGCATCATCCAGTCGCTGATGATGAGGTCGGGGATCTCGCTCATCGCCGTCTTCACGCCGGCCTCGCCATCCGCGGCATCCAGGATGCGAAAGCGGTCTGTGAAAGCCGACCGGATGAAGGCGCGTAGTTCCAGGTTGTCTTCGATGATGAGCAGCAACGGATGGAGTTGGTTTGGGTCGGAGCCATTGCCGGCCGGTGACGGCATTTCGTGGTGTTCTTTCTGCATGGATTCCGTTTCACCCGGAGCCGTCGTGATCTCGGCGGGCGAATAGAACGCTTTGGTCACGGGCAATAGAATGGTAAACGTCGAGCCCTTCCCGGGTGTGCTTTCCACCGTGATCTCGCCCTTATGCGTTTTCACCAGCTCCCGCGTCAACGCCAGCCCCAGACCGGTGCCCTCCACCGACGAGGTTTCATGCACGCGGTAGAAGCGCTCGAAGATCCGGGTGAGTTGGTCCGGTGCGATGCCCTTGCCGGTATCGGTCACCGACAAAACGATATAGCCGCCCTTTGACGTCACGGTCACCATAATTTTTCCACCCTGCGCAGTGTATTTGATGGCATTGGACAGCAGGTTGTTCACCATTTTTTCCAGGAACGACACATCGGCATAGCCGCGAATGGGTTCGGAAGGGATGTTGACGGTCAGGTCCAGGTGCTGTTGTTGCGCCATGGAGTGAAACGCTTCCGCGAATATTTTCAGGTAATAGGCCAGGTCCACCTCGCTTACTTGCAGGGGCAGGTTGCCGGCTTCGATGCGTGACAAATCCAGCATCTGGTTCACGAGGTTGAGCAGCGACTTTCCATTGTTGCGAATGGTCACCAGGTCTTGCGTGGGTGCACCGTCGGATTCGGACAATAGTCTTTCCGTTGGCCCCAGGATGAGCGAGAGGGGCGTGCGGAATTCGTGTGAGATGTTGGCAAAGAATTTTGACTTGAAGTCGTCCAGCTCTTTTAATTTCTGTACCTCGATATGGCCCAATTGCAGCTCGGTCTTCCAACGTTCGCGCTGGATCACAAAATTGCGTGCCAGCCACAGCACCAAGGCAGCCACCAGCACATAGAAGGTGTAGGCATACCACGTTTCCCACCAGGGCGGGTGAATGATGAGGGTGAGCGCTTTGCCGGTCTCGTCCCACACGCCATCGTTGTTGGCAGCTTTCACACGCAGGGTGTAGGTGCCCGGATCCAGGTTGGTGTAGGTAGCCGACCGGTTGGTGGCACCGGTAGTGATCCATTGGTTGTCCAGCCCTTCCAGCATATAGGCATAAACATTTTTGGAGGGATTCGTAAAATCGAGCGCGGCAAATTCGAAGGTGAGGTAGTTTTGGTCGTAGTGAAATGACAACGCGGTGGTTTCGCCCAGGCTCTTCGCCAACGTGAGCGTGTCTTTTTTCACGGGACCGACGCGCACTTCTTTGTTATCGAGTTTCAGGGAGGTGATCACGACCGCGGGCTTGGTCGGGTTTAGGGTGATGCGTTGCGGGTCGAGCAGCGTCAGTCCGTTCACGCCGCCAAAGGCCAGGTGCCCGGTGCGGGTTGGTGTGGAGGCGTTGAAATTGTATTCGTCGCTCTGCAGGCCGTCGCTGGAGCGAAATTGAATGATGGCTTGCGCCGTCGGATCAAAACGGAATAGACCTTGGTTGGTCGTGATCCACAAGCGTCCTTGCGCGTCTTCACCGATAGCGTTGATCAGCTGCGCGGCCAGGAGTTTCTCTTCCCGGAAAACAAAAGGTCCGTTGGTCGCCTCGTTCACGTACAGGCCATGCTCTGTGCCGGCGTACAGTCTACCGTTGCGGCTTTGAAAGAGCGTGATGACCTTGCCCTGCAGAAATCTTTTGAAGCCGTTGCCTTCCACCAGGTTGAGGCCGTTGGCCGTGGCCAGCCACAGATTTTGATCGCGGTCTTTGAAAATGGTATTGACGCGGTTATGGCTGAGCGAAGCGGGGTCTTTTTCATCGTTCAGGTAATGAATGACCGACCCAGGCTGACCAAATTTTTCACGGGTGATGATCTTGTTCGCGCCGCCACCCACCGTGACCACCCACAGGTCGCCGTTCTTATCTTCCACGGCGGCCTTGACCGTGCCATTCGAAAGCGTATGGGCGTCGCCTTTGGAGTCGTAGTGAACAATGTCGTTTGTTTTTTCCAGACACCCTGCTGCGCGCAGGGGAATGCCCACCAGGCCATCGTGGTCGGTGCCGATCCACAACCGTGTGGAGCCCTGGTAGAAACTATTGATGAGATCCACCGATTTGCTTAGCGCGGGAGGGAAGGGATCATACTTTTTGAACGACAGGTTGCCGATGTCGTCCAGGGTGGCGGTGCGAATGCCCGCGCCATAGGCTCCAATAAAAAGCGTTTCATGGTCCCCGCAGGGAAGGCTGGTGATGGCGGTGATGAAATTGGAGGGCGTGCCAATGTCGTCGTTGGAATAGTTGACAAAGTTGTCGTGGCCTTTGCGCAGTTTGCTCATGCCCCCGACCCACGTGCCCACCCAGAGATTTTGGGAGCGATCCAGTAGCAGGGAGAACACCAGGTCGTTGGCCAGTGATGAAGCATTGACGGCGGCGTGATTGGAAAATGAATAACTGCCCGTCAGGGGATTGAAATGAACAAGCCCTCCACCATAACAAGCAACCCAAACCGACTCATCCGACTCAAACAGCAGCGACGACACGCGCTGCGTGGGCTGTTCGTCGCGCGCCAAGGGAACGTAGCGGACCAGGTTCAGGTTGGCGTCCAGTTCCACGAGGCCTTTCTGCGTACCCAGCCAATAGTGATCTTTCCGGGGCACAATTCTCCAAACGTCGTTGGCCGTGAGCAACATGGAATCTTTTTGGGCGAACGACGGGCGTCGGAATTTTTTATCCGCAGAAAAAAGGAACAGGCCCCCACCGCGCGTACCCACCAGCAGACCGTCTCCATGCCGAATGATGTGCAGGATGTTGTTGTTCCCCAGGTTTTGTTTTGTGCCGTTGATGTAGGGGGTGAGCACATGCGTGGCCATATCGAAATGAAAGATTCCTTGGCCGGAAGTCCCAAGCCATAGCCCTTTGCCATCGGGTTCCAGCACCAGTGTGCGCACCGTTGCCGAGCCATCGCCAACCCGGTAAGCCTCGAAGGTATCGAGGGTGGGATTGTAGCAAGAGATGCCGCCTTCGTGGCCGATCCACAGGCGTCCGTCGGGTGCTTCTACGATGGTCCACACAAAATTGCCGCCGATGCTGTGGAGTGTGTCCTGGGGGTCTTTGCGGAAAATCCGGAACGTGTAGCCATCAAAGCGGTTGAGCCCGTCTTCGGTGCCGATCCACAAAAATCCCTGGCGGTCCTGCAGCAGGCTCACTACCGTGCTTTGCGAGAGCCCTTGGGGAAGGGAGTAGTTGTCAAAGCGCAGTTTTTGTGCGAGGGTTACAAACGGAAAACAGAGCAGCAACAACAGCGTCCATACGCCTGTGCGTTGTCCCGGTGCAACGAGCTTCAACCTGGCAATCCGATCCATCATGGCTCCAAAAAAAGTTAGTACGGGCAGATCACGTAAGTTAATGAACATTGGCCAATGCACAAGGCGATGGGGGTGAAGGTTTCAGGGAGGTTTGGGAGGGTGGGATATTCCTTGTTACCTTACGTCATGGACATCAAACAATTTAAAGTAAAATCCGGTAACGAGGTGAATCTTAAAAATTATCCTACCGGCTATGACGGCAACGAACTGAACAAGGAGCGTGCCGCTGTCCTGTTGGAAGACAGCCGCAAACAACTGGCGGAGGTGCAGGATAAATTATATGCCCAGAATCAATACAGTGTGCTCATCATCCTGCAGGCCATGGACGCTGCGGGCAAAGACAGCGCGGTGAAGCACATCATGTCGGGCTTCAATCCGCTGGGCGTTCAGGTGCACAGTTTTAAGACGCCAACGAAAACGGAACTGGACCATAACTATTTATGGCGCCACAACCTGGCCTTGCCCCCCCGCGGCGAGATTGCCATTCATAACCGCTCACATTATGAGAACGTGCTGGTCACGCGGGTGCACCCGGAATACATCCTGAACGAAAATATTCCCGGCATCGACAGCGTAGACAAGATCAAGAAGTCGTTTTGGGAAGATCGCCTGGAGCAGATCACAGCATTTGAAAAGGGGCTGGCCGAAAACGGCACGGTGATCCTGAAGTTCTTCCTGCATCTTTCCAAAAAGGAGCAAAAGAAACGCTTCCTCGAGCGCATCGACGATCCCTCCAAAAACTGGAAGTTTGAAATGGGCGACATCCGCGAACGGGGGTATTGGGATGACTACCAGCGCTATTACGAGGAAGCGATTGGCGCCACGTCCAAAAAATATGCACCCTGGTTCATCATTCCGGCCGACGACAAATGGTATACACGACTGGCCATTGCCACGATCATCCACGACTACTTCGAAGACCTCAGCATTCACTATCCGACCTTGACCGACACTGAAAAAGCAGACCTCCAAAAGGCGCGTGCCCAATTGGTTAACGAAGCTTGAAAAGCCCCGACTGAACGATCAAAATATAAGTGGATTTTGTTCATGTTACAGAGAGCAAAATGCATTGTTATCTGGGGTAAAAACGTTATTTTTGAAGGTTCTAATAATACATCATGAGTGAAGTAAAAGACAAAGTACCCGCTGATTACTCAGCCAATAATATTCAGGTTTTAGAAGGTTTGGAGGCGGTTCGAAAAAGACCCGCCATGTACATTGGAGATGTGGGGGTGAAAGGGCTACACCACCTGGTTTGGGAGGTGGTAGACAACTCGATCGATGAGGCCCTGGGCGGCTATTGCGACGATATTAAGGTGTCCGTTCTGGAAGACAATTCCATTGAGGTTATAGACAACGGCCGGGGCATTCCCACCGACATGCACGAGAAAGAGAAGCGTTCGGCCCTGGAAGTGGTCATGACGGTGCTTCACGCCGGTGGTAAATTCGATAAGAATACGTATAAGGTTTCCGGCGGTTTGCACGGCGTGGGTGTTTCCTGCGTGAACGCATTGTCAGAAATGCTGCACGTAACGGTATACCGCGACGGGAAGATGTTTGAGCAGGAATACGAGCGTGGCGGCCCCAAATACCCTGTGCGGGTAGTGGGTGATTCGGATCGCAAGGGCACCACCGTGCGCTTCCTGCCCGATAAACAGATCTTCCCCATCACCGAATACAACTACGAGACCATTGCGACCCGCTTGCGCGAGCTGTCGTTCCTCAACCCGGGCATCCGCATCACGCTGACCGACTTGCGCGACAAAGACGAACAAGGCGAAGCGAAACATGAAGTGTTCTTTTCCCAAGGGGGGCTGCGCGAGTTTGTGGAATACATTGATTCCACCCGCGAAAAGCTTATTGCACAGCCCATCTATATCGAGAGCGATAAAGGCGAGATCCCCATCCAGGTGGCCATGAGCTATAACACCAGCTACACCGAAAACCTGGTATCGTATGTGAACAACATCAACACGCACGAGGGCGGCACCCACGTGGCAGGCTTCCGCCGTGCGCTTACCCGCACGTTGAAGGCCTATGCCGACAAGTCGGGCTTGCTGGAGAAAGTAAAGCTCGATATCAGCGGCGACGACTTCCGCGAGGGGTTGACGTCTGTGATCTCCGTGAAAGTGGCCGAACCTCAGTTCGAAGGCCAAACCAAGACCAAACTCGGTAACTCCGACGTGATGGGCGCGGTGGACGCAGCAGTGGGAGAGGTGCTCCAGTATTACCTGGAAGAACATCCCCGCGAAGCCAAACTTATCGTCAACAAAGTAATTCTCGCAGCACAGGCGCGTCATGCGGCACGCAAAGCGCGTGAAATGGTGCAACGTAAGAACGTCTTGTCCGGCACGGGCCTCCCCGGCAAACTGGCCGACTGTTCCAGCACCGATCCCAGCATCTGCGAATTATACCTCGTGGAAGGTGACTCCGCCGGTGGCTCGGCCAAGCAAGGCCGCAACCGGAACTTCCAGGCCATCCTGCCCCTGCGCGGTAAGATCCTGAACGTGGAGAAGGCGCAAGAGCACCGCATCTACGACAACGAAGAAATCAAGAACATGATCACCGCCCTCGGCGTCACCTTCGGCACCCCCGAAGACGAAAAGGGCCTGAACATGAACAAGCTGCGCTACCACAAGATCATCATCATGACCGATGCCGACGTGGACGGCAGCCACATCCGGACACTGATCCTGACGTTCTTCTTCCGGTATATGAAAGACCTGATCGAGAACGGCTACGTGTATATTGCATTACCCCCCTTGTACCTCGTCAAGAAAGGCCGCGAAGAGCGGTATTGCTGGACCGAGGAAGAACGCGAAGCCATCGTGAAGGAACTGGCCGCCGGCGGCAAAGAAGATTCCGTAGGTGTGCAACGCTACAAAGGTCTCGGTGAAATGAACCCGGAACAATTGTGGAGCACCACCATGGATCCTTCCAAGCGGTCGCTCAAGCAAGTGAGCATTGAATCGGCTGCCGAAGCCGACCACTTGTTCTCCATGCTGATGGGCGACGAGGTGGCACCGCGCCGCGAGTTCATCGAGAAAAATGCGAAGTACGCCCGCGTTGATATTTAAGCAACACTTTTTAGCGGAATTGATTTTATGGAGGATTCGATCGCAACGACCGAAAGGATCGTACAGCAAATAGAGGAAAGCAACTACATCAGCCGCGACCTGAGCTGGCTGAAGTTCAACTATCGTGTGCTTGACCAGGCCATGCACACCGACCGCAGCATTTTCGACCGGTTGAAATTCCTGTCCATCACGGCCTCGAACCTCGATGAGTTTTGTACCATTCGCCTGGGCAGCCTCTACAACTACATTGATTATGGCAAAGAGCGCTTCGACTACAACGGCCTGCGGGAAGAACCTTTTCGCAGACTGTTGTTGTTGGAGACCCAACGCTTCTATAAAGACCAGAACGAATATTATGTCGAGCACCTGAAGCCGTATTTCTCGCAAAACGGTTTTGTGATTGCGCCCTACCGCGAATTGTCGGTGGAAGACACGCAACGGGTGAACGACTATTTCAGCAAGACCATCTTCCCCATGCTCACGCCGATGGTCTTCGACAGCTACCACACGTTTCCGCTGCTGATGAACAACAGGCTGTTGTTTGGCGTGGTGACCAAAAGTCCCAACGAGAACCAGACCCAGCAACGGGTATCGTTCATGCAGGTGCCCCAGAACCTTCCACGTTTTTACGAATTGGAAGAGCCTGGACTCATCAAGTTTGTGCCCATCGAAGAGATCATCCGGAACAATGTTCACCACCTCTTCCGCAACGTGGAGATCGTGAGCACCAACCTGTTCCGCATCAACCGAAACGGCGACTTCACGCTGGAAGAAAGCGAAGACATCGAGTCCAACTTCCTCGAGGACCTAAAGCGTAAATTGAAAACCCGGCGCTCTGGCCGTGTCGTGAGGCTGGAAGTGGAGGCAGGTGCCGACCCTTGGATGATCCGTATGTTGAAGATCCAGTGGGACCTCGATGAGCATAACATTTTCTATGCCCCTGACGAAAGCATGGTCGAGTTCTCGGGATTGCTCCAGATCATTGGGCACAAAGAATTCAAAGCCAAACGCGTCCATCCGCCGGATCCCATAAAGCCTTTGAACTTTCCGGAGCATGGCTCGCGCGATCTGTTCGAGGTGTTGAAAGAGCGCGACATCCTGTTGCACCACCCCTACAACTCCATGGAGCCAGTGTTGGACCTTTTGGAGAAGGCCGCCGACGATCCGTATGTGCTCTCTATCAAAATCACGATCTATCGCGTGGCCCGCGATTCGCGGATCACATCGGCCCTGTTGCGTGCCGCCGAAAATGGCAAGCACGTGGCCGTATTATTCGAAGTGAAAGCCCGCTTCGACGAGGAGAACAACTTGCGTGAAGCCCAACGCTTGCAAAAGGCGGGCTGCTTTGTGATCTATGGCGTAGGCAACCTGAAAACCCACACCAAGCTGCTGCTCATTGTCCGCAAAGAAGGCGAGGACAAAGTCTATCGCTACGTCCATCTTTCCAGCGGCAACTACAACGAAGCCACGTCGCGCTTTTATGTAGACATCGGCCTGCTCACCACCAAGGAGGTATATGCCAACGACGTGTCGGAGTTCTTCAACGTTATCACCGGCCACTCGCAGCCGTCGACCTACCGCAACCTCATCACGTCGCCCCGCGATATGCGCATTCAATTGTGCAACCTGGTGAAGCGCGAGGCAGAGAACGCGCGCAACGGTATTCAGTCGGGGATCGTCATAAAACTGAACTCCTTCCAGGACAAAGAGTTGATCGACGAACTGTATGAAGCCTCCAAAGCGGGCGTGCCGATCAAGCTGATCGTGCGTGGCATGTGCTGTCTTCGTCCTGGCCGCAAAGGGCTCAGCGAAAATATCCAGGTGGTCTCGATCGTGGGCGAATACCTCGAGCACTCCCGCATCTACTATTTCCACAACGACAACAATCCCAAGGTCTACATCGGCAGCGCCGACGCCATGGTGCGCAGCTTTGACCGCCGGATCGAATCGCTGTTTTTACTGGATGAAGACATCCTCAAGAAACAAGCCATCAACAACCTGCGCTTCAACCTCAAGGACAACATCAACGCCTACGTCATGCAGGAAGATGGAACTTACGTGAAGAAAGAACTGGACGGCCAGACGCCCTTCAACATTCACAAAGAGTTCTACCACATCACGAAGGAAATCGTGATGGATGCGAAGCTGTTTTAAATTAACCCTACCAACGAAAATTCCGCACGCCCAGCGCCCTGACCAAACAGAGGGCTCAGGGCTTGTTGTGTTTGGTGGAACACCAACCAAGCGATGTGCACCGATACAGATCCTGTTGATGAAGACGTTTGACAAGGCGATAGGCGTTCGCCCACTGGCTAATACAAGCTTCTGGATTCTGGCTCCTGAAGTCCGAGAACAAAGAAACTCTGGCTACTGAATACTGGCTACTCGAATGCCGAGAACAAAGAAACTCTGACTACTGAATACTGGCTACTCGAATGCCGAGAACAAAGAAACTCTGGCTACTGAATACCGGCTACTCGAATGCCGAGAACAAGCTTCTGACTCCTGGCTCCTGGATTCTGGCTCCTAACTACCGATACTCATAATACTGCGGACACTCCGGATTCTTATGCACCCCCCGGATCCGCGTCCGGTACGTGATCATAAATTCGTGTGTACCATTGGAGAAATTGTTCAGGTCCGAACGGGTCCAGTCGTAAGAATAACCGAAGTGAAACTTCTCACTCAGCTTCAAATCGATAAAGCTGATGAGGGCGTCACCCAGGCGATAGGAAACACCCGCGCTGAAGACATCATAGAAAATAAAGGCGTTGTTGATGTCGAGGCTGAGTGGCTGATTTTCTTGTGCGCGTACGAGAATGGACGGATTGATTTTTACTTTGTTGAAGCGATCGAGTGGCAACACCACGCCGCTTCGGATGTAGTAGTAGCGCGCTTCTTTGATCTGTCCCAGGATTCCCTCTACGGAGTTGGCGATCTTGTTGTTGAGGATGAAGGGCACGGAAAAACCAACAAAAAAATTCTTCTTGCTGTAGTAGAGTCCGGCGCCAAAGTTAGGCTTCACCACGTTCAGGATGTTATAGAACGAAGGGTCATTCGTGGTCTGGAGGTCGAGTTTGTCATAGTTTGCGCCCAGGAGGTTTATACCGGCCTGTAATCCCATCGACAGCGTGGCATCGTGAAAATGGATCTTGTAGGCATAGCTGGCATAGATGTGTTCGTTCTTGTAGCTGCCGATCTCGTCATGGTTCACCAACAGACCGACCCCCACCTTGTTTTTCATCAGCGCCGTGTGACCGCTGATGCTATAGGTCTTTGGGGCACCGGGGTAGTTGATCCATTGGTTGCGGTACATCGCCGTAAGATTCAATTGTACCTGGGCGCCGGCATAGGCCGGGTTGATCACCAGTTCGTTGAAATAATACTGCGTGAATACCGGGTACTGTTGTCCATAGGACCACGATACCATGGACAACGCAATGATAAAAGTTAAAAAAGTTCTCTTGAGAGAGGTGCTCATGAGTTTAAAAAAGTTAATTAATAAGTTCTAAATATCCTGCCATAGGCTTCGAGCCGTCGCGTTTGTCGATGATGTAATAGTAGGTTCCTCCAGGAAGGTTAGTCCCCATCAGGCTAATGCCTTTGTTGGACTGGCCGTCAAAGAAGATCTCTGAGTTATCGTAGCCTTCCGCTTCGTACACCAGCGTGCCGGCGCGGTTGAAGATCTTCACCAGGTTGTTCTCGAAGTTGTTGATACAGCCGATGTAGAAAATGTCGTTGGAGCCATCACCGTTTCGCGACACACCATTGAAGGGACGGATATCCGTTTTTACGGACACGGTTTTGGTGGTTTTACATCCCAGTAGCGAAGTCACTCTAACGGCATAGTCACCTGCGTCGATGTTCGTGACCAGCGGTCCAGTCACGAAACCAGGAGCGGTGTCGTCGTCAGGCACTACGGTGCCATGGAACCAGTCGATCTTATCAATTTCCACGCTATTGGTAATGAAGAGCGACAAGCTGCCGTCGGGCACGGGTTGTTGACCGTCTACCGGAGCCGTGCAATGCGTGGCCACCGTGCTGAAATCAAATTCGGGATATACAGGCACGAAAATGATCTCTTCACTCACCAGCGGCGATTTACAACCTGTGATGCGGCTCGTAGCCGTAGCCGAATAAATACCTACAGCAAGGCTGTCGTACTCATCGCCCACAAAATCGGGTGATGCTTTCTCTGCCTGGCCGATGTACCAATCGAAGATATAGTCACTGATGTTCTTGTCTACCGAAACCGACAGCGCACCGTTCTCCTCGCCCTTCACACAGCTGGTCACCTGCGACAAGATCTCGATCTGCGGCATCGGGATCGCCACAGGACTGTAATTGATCTCGATGGTGGCCGTGTTTGTACAGCCGGTCACTCTGTCTTTTGCCAACACCGTGTAGACCGTATTGTCCGGAGCGACCTTTGCTTTTAAGCCGTCAACTTGCACGCCTTGATAGAAACCACCAGGCAGCGCCACGGGAGGAAGGCCTTCGAACCAATAGAAGTCGTAGTTGACGAAGTCACCATTCACGGACGCGGAGGCCACGCCATTGGGAATCGTCGGATCGCAATTCGTTACCGGCATTAATGCCTCAGCCGAAACCGGAGGATATACGCGCTCGTCGTTGAACGGCACCACGAGGGTGGAGCTGATACAAAGCGGTTGTCCGGTCGAGGGGTCGATGGTGGGGTCGAGATTGTAAGTCGCCACCACCGAGATGGGTTTGTTCAGATCGAGAACGGTCAGCGTAATTTCCTTTTGAGGAGGAAGCGCTACGTTATCGACGGTCCAGGTGAACGTGAAGTCATTCTGATTGATGGCAAGCGGAAGGCCGCTGGCATCATCATAGCCGCCAAACGTCACAGCCGCCAGCGCTTTGGGATTGTCCGCAACCGGGTCGATGACCTCGCAGTTTACAAGCGGCGTTGAAGAAGCATCGATATCGATCGGGTTCTTCGCCGACAGTACCACGTACGTATCCTTGGCCACACAATTCGTGCTGTTATTGGTAGCCACAACATTATAGGCCATCGGGCTGAGCGTAGCCGACGTGATGCCGGTCACTTCATCCGTGTTGGAAACAGGGCCACCAGCATCAAACCAGTTGTAGGTGTAGCCTGTGGTGCTCGTTCCTGAAGCCAATACCTTCAGTGAACCCGTGGTGCGGCCTACGCAGTGGATTTCGTTTTGGAAAGCAATCAGGGTCACGTCCACCGTGTTCACGGCTTTATTGAGAATATCAAAGCTGGCCGTCACATCGCAACTGCTGGCTCCGTCGGTGGCCACGACATAGTAGCTGCCGGAAGCCAGGCTCGCGTTGTCCCAGCCGTTCGCGTCGGGGTTAGCGCTGGCATCAAGATCGGGCACAGCCGTTCCATCGGCTTTGTGCCAGTTGAACGTATAGCCTGCAAAAGGCGACGTCACCGGGCTGTTGTCCACTTCAAGGCGTTGGAAAGTAACCGTCCCCTCCGGGTTGGGTTGATTGTTTGAATTCACAATACAATGCAACACATCCGTGGTGGTCAGGTCGCCATTGGCCATGTTGATAGCAACCTCCATGGGCTTGTTGCCGACGGTAAAGGTCCGGTTGGTAAAGCAACCGATATTGGCAGCAGCCGAATTGTTGTAAGTCACTTTAACCGAATAGTCACCGGGTACAACGTTCGCGATGTTTTGCGTAGTGGCACCGGTAGACCATTGATAGTCATAGTCTGCAGGGTTGCCCGTGACCACGACCGAGATGCCGCCATTACCCGTCAAGGTGGTGCTGGTCTTGCAGAACGTGTTGTTGATCATGCTGGCGTTCGAGAGATTGTCGTCAATCACCGGATCGGCCGTCACCTGTTTCAGGGTCACCGTCCGCACGGCGCGGCAACCGGCAGCAGGACCGGCGTTGGCCACGGCCACGAAGGTGTAGGATTGAGGGGCGAGGATCGTTGTCGGGTTTGTGTTATACTCGTTTCCGGGACCTGTATTGGGCACGGTGGCCAGGCCAGGTCCGCTACCGGGGTCAACACTTCCTGCATAGAGGAATACATCGTAGTCGGCGGTTGTCAGGGTGGGCGCGAGCCTGGTCAGCTCAACAACAGCCGCACCATTGTTGTAGGCCGGGTCGCAGTTGGTCACATCGGTTTGGGAAATGAAGTTAAGCCTGTGCGAGTCGATAAAATCCAGTATGAACTGTTCGTCTTGCTTGCAGCCGTTGTCGCGATTGGTCACTTGCACGGCGTAGTTGCCTTGTTGGATGTTATCCTTTTTAGAAGACGTTGGCGTGTTGAAAATATCCGTCGTCAGAGGCGTGCCGGAGGGCGATCCGCCCGCAAACCACGCGAAGTCATAGCCGTTGGTATTCGCTGTGCCAACACCCGCTTCCAGGTATCCTGTCGGCGACGTACAGTCGGTGGGTTGCTTCTGGTCGGTCAGGCTGATCACGAAAGGAACGATGGCGTTGGCCACGGTGATGGTCTTGGCCGGCGTCATACATTTCCGGACCTTGTGAATCGCCCTCACGGTATAGGTTCCGTCAGGAACGCCGGGAAGAAGGTTGGTCTTGTTGGTCAGGTAGTCGGACGAGGCCTTTACGGACGAGCCGTTATACCAGAAGAAGTCATAATCGGAAGGAAGGTCGGGCGAAACCGTTTTCACTTCGATGCCACCATTCGTGGGAACGCACTTCGAGTTGGCGGTCAGGTCGATCGACAACAGCGATACGGGCACCACACCATCGGTGATGTGCACTTCCTTGGTGGCCGAGCAATGGGTGTTCTTGTCTACTACTTTTATGGTGTAGTAGGTGTTGCCAGACAGTCCGCCAACCGTGTTCTGTGTTGCGCCGGCAATGGCGTTCACCGTATTCTGGCCGGTATACCATTGATAATCAAAGTCGGCAATGTTACCCACGGGAGTTACGGAAGCTGCACCGGTAGGTGCGGTCACGTCGCAGGAGATTTGATCGGCTGTAGCGTTGGCACTGATGCTCGGAGGCGTGGTCTGGATGATGCTCACGGTCTGAGGCAGCGACGCGCACTTGGTGGAGTTCTTCGTAGCCACTACCGTATAAGATCCTTGTGCCAGGTTATTCCAGGTGTCGCCCGTGAAATCGGCCGAGGGCTTCACCGCACTGCCGAGGTACCACGAGAATGTATACCCCGCCGTACCCCCATCGGCGAGCGCCGAGGCTTTTCCGGAGGTGGAAAGCGTACACAACGCATCTTGCTTGGTGGCCGCGACCACAGGCTTCACACTCTGGTCGGGAAGGTTATACGAATCGAACCGCTGACATCCGGTGGCTTTCTCGATCACCAATACCGAGTACGTAATAGCGATCAGGCCGGCAATATTATGGCTGTTTCCAATTTTCGGATCGGTCAACACGTCCGTGCCTTGATACCAGGCAAAAGTGTATTTGTTGGTGCTGGGGTCGATAGCATTACCCTTGCTATCCAACACCACGGCGTCGAGGTGACCGTTTGGATTGCTCTTGCAATTGGTCAGACCGCTGATGAGGTCGATGCGAATACTGAATTGGCTTTGGATGTCACCCACAACAACCTGTACCGTATCGGAACTACACTTGGCAGTTTTGTGAATGGCATACACGGTGTAGGTGCCCCCCGGAATACCGGTGTAACTCGCTCCCGTAAAATCAGCGGAGGCGATAGGCTTTGCTGTGGTACCCTTAGACCAATAGAAATTATAATCGGTGGTGTTCTTCACGGCACCGGTCATCACGTATGCCTGGGCTGCACCGTTGTTTGGTGTGGTGCCTCCGGAACACGTAATGTTGTCTTGTACTTTGAGAGCCGTAAGCGCTACGGGCTTTGGTGTGATCGGCGCCTGGATGATGTTGTTCCCATAATCACACTCAATAAAGTTGGTGTTGGGCAGTTTTATGGGGGTGGGCACCGTCGTGCCACCGTCGTTCAAAACAATGTATAGCGTGAAATTGGAACCGGGGCCGCTTACGCTCAGGTTCGTCAGGGCTTGTTCAGCGCCCACGCTAAGGTTGTTCAACGTCACCTTGGTGGTGCCTAACTTGTTGGCGCCGGCCTTGGTCGGGTCGTTGTCATAGAAAGAGATCGGCACATCGCCGCTCAGACCGTTATCGCCTTTGTTCTTGATCTTGAACGATACGGTAAACGTCAGCGAAGGACAAGTGGGCTGATTCACCGTCAGGGAATTATCAACAAAAGCCAAGTCGGGTGAAGCATATTTCGGACACCCCAGCGAGTTGAGGAAAGGCGATTGGTTGAGGAAGCTGTTCAGCGGCCGGTTCTTTCCGGTGGTACACACATTCTCCGAAAAAGCGAGGTGGTGTTTTTGCTGCACCTTGGGGATCGTGAGGTTATCGTTCACGTTCACGTTGAAATAGCCGTGCTGATTCCATACGCGACGTGCAGGTACCCAAGGTTCGCCACCGGAACGGAACACGCGCACTTGCGAGAACTCGGCTTGGTTGATATTGCAGAAGTTGGCGCGGTCTGCAACCAAATAGTTGGGATCGTTAGGATCTATAATCGCACCATTCTGAACGAAGTCGATCGTGCGGCAGGTTACACACAATTCTGTGGAACCGTCGGCATCGACGTCAGCCACGACAGGATATTCGCGATTGGTACGTGACACGCACGGTTGTTGCGTAAAGACAGAGCCGTCGGTACCGTCAAGGATATAGATAAACTTTTCATCGCGGTATACGATTTCGGATTTTCCATCACCATTAAAGTCAAAGAGGGTACACCCTGTGTTCCCCGAGGTTTCTTCGAATACGGTGATCTTGGGCCACAGCGGAACCAGGTTGGTGGCATTGGCCGGATCATCTTTCAACGCATACAGGTATTTTCCCGAAACATAGGCGAGGTTGGGTTTTCCATCCCCGTCAAGATCGGCAATGTTCACGCGGCCTGTGCCCTGGTGCCAACCGTTTTTGTAATAGTCGGACGTGGCCGGAGGACACGCCTGAATGGTCACGTTGCCGGACATGGGATCAGAGTAGGTCTTCACCTTGTTCGTCACCAGGTCCCAAAAGAAGATGGTGGTGTTTCCGTTGTTGGTGTCCTTTCCGGAAGCAACCACGTCCAACGAGCCGTCGACATTGACGTCGGCAACACTGGTAGCGTCGATGTCAACCTTTTTGCCATAGTTGGCGATATTCATTTCCTGGTTTATCGTACCCCCTGCGATGTTGACGCTGTAGATCACACCACCGCACACCAGCTCCAGGTTATCGTCTTTCACGGCGTCGGTAGGCTTATGGGCGGCTTTGGTGGCATCGTTCAACACGTCTACGGCCACAGGCCCACCGTTGAAGCTCGACCAACTTGCGCCGGGCGCGACGATGGTGGCACCGGTTTGGGCGTTAAAGATGGCGTTGCGGGCATAGATCTCTTCCTTGCCATCGGCGTTAAAGTCGGCTATTCCAATGGTGCCGGGGTCGCCCGGAAGTTTAGTCACCCAAAGTTGATTGAGGTTACAGTCGAATGCGTAAAGGCTCCAGTCGGTGCCGAGAATAAAGATCTCACCGCAGCCGCCGTTGCCGTTACTGAGGTTGGCGATGGCGATGTCTTCATAGGCCGGAGTGAAACTGACCGTTAACTGTTTCTTGATGGTGTTGACCGTACCGGTGGCCTTTCCATTGAGGATAAATATCTTTTTCGAAAACTTGTTCACCGTCATCATTTCCGGCACACCGTCGCCGTCGATATCGCCTACAACGGCGCGTCCAAGGTGGTTGGCTGTACCGTCAGGAGAGGCGGATTCGAGAGCCAATGTAAACGCGGGAAATTGTGACGGTTTGGCTTCGCAAAGCAAGTCATTGCCCACATAACCACCGGTGCAGACCACCTGGTTGGCGCAATCTTTGTCGAAGCAGTCAATAAAACCATCACCGTCATCATCCAGGCCGTTGGCACAGATCTCCTGGGCGTGCGAAACCGTTGCGCATAAGCTTAAGCACAAGGCAAACAAATAGACGTACCTTTTCATAGGTTAAGAAAGTTATAACAAGCCAAATAACTGTTGCCGCTAAGGTGGCGGTTTACACTATGTGAATTTCAATTCAATCGATACCGTAACATTACGTGTAAGATTTTACAATCGGTTCATGCAACCCAAGCCCCTGACAAAAAAAGTACCAATCCCTCAAAACCGCATTTAAACCCATCCCAGCCTATCTCAACAGGGTAATACTTCCCGATCTGGGCATGCTTTCCTCCCCTTCGCAACGTATGATATAGTAATAAACACCGTCGGGCAGCCGCTTTCCGTTAAAAGTGCCATCCCAATTGTTCTGATACGGTTTCGAATTATACACCTTCACCCCCTTGTCGTCGTAAATGGTCACCTCGCACTGCGGGTACTCATCGATCTTTCCCACCATCCAAAAGGCGCCGACAGCATCACCGTTGGGGGAGAAGAAATTGCCCGGCAGGAGCTTGTTCACAATGGCCTCGCCTCTCACCTTCAACTGCACGGTGGTGGAGCCAACACACCCGTTGCCACCCTTGCCCGTCACGGTGTAGGTAGTAGACGAAAGCGGCGTAGCGATCGGGTTGGAAATCGAAGGGTCGGAAAGTGTCTCGGTCGGCGTCCAGCTAAAGTCCAGCAGGCCTTCGGCGGTCAACTGGGCGCTTGCCCCTTCGTCGATCTCTTCCGGCGTGGCAGTGGCCGTAACGGTAGGGGAGGGCAAGCCACCAATGGTTTGCTCTGCCTTGAGTTTACAGCCGTTGGTGGCCACGACCGCCACGTTATAGTCGCCTGGATCCTTGACGGTAATCGTCGGGCTGGTCTCCCCCGTACTCCATAGATAGGAGGTGAACGTGTCGTTCAACCCCAGCACCAGGCTGGACTCGGGACACACATCGAAGGTATTTTCGGCATTGGTAATAAAGACATCGGGTGCAGCCGTGATCGTGATGGGTTTGGAGGCTGACACGGGGCACGCATTGCCCGTATACGCCACGGTAAGCTTCACGGTAAAGCCCGTCGCCGTATTGAAAATATGTTTCGGATTTTTATCACTCGAGGTCGTCGCATCGCCAAAGTCCCAGGCATAGATCACCGCAGCCGCGGGATCGGTGGTGGATTGATCCGTAAAACTCACTTCCTCGCCCTTACAGGCCGAAGCCGGCAACACAAAGTCGGTAACGGGCGGTGCCACCACTGTGATAATGGCCGATTCGGATTGCGCCACAGGACAACTCGGGTTCGACGACGTAGCCTTATAATAATACTCGCCGCTCACGTTTTTACTCAACGTAGACGACGTGGCGCCGGGCAGTAGCCCCAACGTTTGCTCATACCACTGGATGGTGAAATCCGTGGGCACGCTCACCGCGGGATACACCGAAAGCGTCTTGGCACCGGGAAGACAGACCAACGACGACCCCGTATAGGCCACTTTGAAATCCGGAATATCCACGGCCTTGACGATAATCGGATCTATGCGTGCAACGCACCCACTGGCAGCCTTCGTGTTCAGGATATAGATCCCGGCATTGGTGAGTTGGAAGTTCGTTACCGGAGCAGGGTTCACACCGGAGCCTGTATAGTTGTTTGGCCCCGTCCATTCATAGGTAAACCCTGCACCCAGATCATTGTTCACCACCAGGTTCATGGTATTGCCGATACACACAGGTCCGTTGGACTGTGGATCGGGATTGCCCGCGACGGCGCTTGCTGAAATGGTGACTTTGACCACGTTGCTGGTGGTCTTGCAACTTCCACCCTCAGAGGTGGCGGTCACACTATAGTCGCCCGTGGCCGTAGGCGAAAATTGATAGGTACCCGGCGTAGTCGTGCTGGTCGTAGCATTGAGCCACTCAAAGGTGGTAGCCCCACCGTTGGTGGAGGTGAGCGTCAGCGGGAAACCCGAGCAAACGTTCAACGGCCCTTTGGGGTTCACCTCGGGGATCATACACGCGCTGTTGCGGAAGATCGATACTTTGGATGCCGGTATATTCAGGTTGTTGTCATCGATGCTGGTGAAAGCAATGTCAGGCTTGCCATCGCCGTCCACGTCGCCGATCACTACGTGGCGATTGATATAGTCAGTAGCTTTGACAAGCGTGGTGAAAGAAAGATTTCCCGGCGTGCTGGTATTGTTCAGAATGGTGAGTGTTTTTTTGGTGATGGAGGGGGTCACGATATCCGCCTTTCCATCGCCGTCCAGGTCACCAAAGTCGATACCCCACGGGTTGGTGTCGGTCGCAAAAGTTTTCAGCCCTCCAAACGACAAGGTTCCCGACGTGCTCGTGTTCAGGAAGACCCCGAGGTTGGAGGAAGGCGAGAGCTGGGTAAACGCGATGTCCGATTTGCCATCGCCATCCAGGTCGCCAATCTTTAAGTTTTTCACCGTGTTCCCAACGGGTAGCGTAATGGCGGGCGACATCGTCACCGCCCCCGGCGCGCTGTTGTTTTGAATCACGTAGAGATCGGTGTTCGTGATAAATTGATTGGTCACGATCTCCGGCAGAAAGTCGCCGTTGAGATCTTCCACCGCCAGGCCGTCCGTGCTTTTCCAATCGGGCAGTGGGATGGTGATGGGGGTCGAGGAAAACGAAAGCGTGGTGATGTTCGGAGTTTGATTTACGAGCACGATCACACTGTTGGTGGCCTGTGAGGTCAGGATCACTTCCGGCTTTCCATCCAAATCCAGATCGGCGATCTCGATGCGGTTGGGGGTTTTGCCGGTGAGGGGGATCTGGGTTTTGGCAAAGCTGATCGATCCGGGACCGATGCTGGTGTTACGCAAAAAGAAAACGTTGTCGCCCGTGCCTTTTTCGGTAGCCACGATGTCGGGTTTACCGTCACCATTCAGGTCGCCGCATTTCACCTGGAGCGAGCGGGTGCCCAGCGAAATGTTGAACGTGCCGCCCAGGTTGATCGAGCCCGGCGTGGAAGCGTTCGATAACACCAGCAGGAACGAGTTGTTGTCGCGTGCCGCGGCAATGTCGGGTTTGCTGTCGCCGTCGAAGTCGCACATGCAGAGGTCGTAAAGACCCTGGGCCACAGGGACGCCCGCAGGATAATCACTTTGCAAACCAAACTTGGCGGGGTCGATGCCAGGCGCGCCTCCAAACGACAGAAAGAAAGGCTGGCGATAATAGCCGGTTAGCCCGGTGACGCCGCTAAAACGGGTTACGGAAATATCCTGATAAGTAGTTCCCGCAGGAACCTTGACTTCGAGCAGTTGATCGGCGGCTTGCAGGATCGTGGCCGGGGTGGCGCCAAAAAACACAACCAGTTTCGTGGCGTCGGTGCCAAAAAAGCTTCCTTTCAGCAGCACGATGTCGTCCATGCTGCCCTTCACTTTGCTGATCTCCTTTATTTCAGGCCGCTGGGCAAAGGCGGCAGGTATGATCACGAGGAAAACGATCAGCAAACCAACGATTTTTGTAAACAGGCTATGAACTCGCTTCATGGTGTCATAAATGCATTCTTTCCTTTAAAATGTAACCCGCGTCCATCCCAATCCGGCTATTTCGTCGTCACAATGAGCACACGGGCCTCTTTTAGTTTGGTATACGTCTTCAGGTTCCGCACTTCCTCGTGGGCCTCCGAGGCTTTTGTGGTTTCCAGTACGTGCACGTAATATTTCTTGTCGGCCGGGTTGTAGAAGATCTCGGCGTTGAACTTGTCGCCGATAAGCTTGCGTTTGTAACCGTCGGCCGCCGTAAAGTCGTTGAACATCCGGATCACCACGTAATATTTCTTCTTCGCTTCCTCGGTGCCGGTCTGGTTGATCGCGTTCGGGTCTTCCGTAGTTTCCTGGAAGCGCGCCGTGTGTTTCTCGTTAGGTGATTTCACCAGGGTCGAGCGCAGCACGGGGGCCACACGCTTGAACTTCTTCGGCTTGCCGAGCTTTAAACCGAGTATGATCTCATGACTCCCCTGCGAAAATCCGGTCTGCGGCTGGTTGCCCGGCTCATAGGAATAGCCAATGAGAAACCGCGACGTGTTGATGCCGAGGTTGCCGGTGAAACCATAGGGCAGCCGGTACGAACCACCGATCCAAAAATGTTGCGAGAGATTTAGCTTTCCCAGGAATTCAAACTGGCTGTTCCCAAATTTCGAATACTTGTAGTTAAAATAAAACTCCAGTGGCGCAATCGCTTCTTGTGTTTTCACGCTGCGCTTCAGACCCCCTTTACTTTTGCTCACGATTCGGCTCTCTACCTTGCGTTTGTAGTAGATGGAAATAAACACATTGTCGGAGGGCGAAACGGTCGTGCTGTTAAAACTGGCGTCGCTGTTGAACTTGGAGGGAAACATTTGCGGCAATGCCACACCCACGTTGAGGCCGGAGCCCGATCGGTAGAGGAGCCCGAAACCTGCCGCCGGTTGAAAATTATTGGCCAGGTAATTGGCGATGGCCGGATCGTTGGGGTCGGTCACCTTCGTCATGTCGATGGTATTGGAGATGGCCCCGCCGGAAAGTCCCAAAAAGAGCCAGTTTTTTTGCCCCATGGGAATTCCATAGGCGTAGGTGAGCGAGAAATCGGTGGTGTTCAGCAACCCTCTTTTGTAGGACGATATCTTGCCGCCCACCCCGGCCCGCGACTCGTTCATCATGGAGGTCACCGACAGCGCCCCGATGGTGGGCGCACCCTCCACGTTGGTCCATTGTTGGCGATAAAGGGCGTAAATCTGCGTGTATTCCGTTAAGGCTTCGGCTGGATTATAAAGGAAGGGATTGACGTAGAAACTGTTATAGACAGGGTAATTTTGTGCGAATACAGAAGTACTGCACAGAAGGAGCAAGCCAAAACAACAGTTAAAAAAATAGCGCATTCACTTCTTTATATGGGCAGAGGCGTAAAAGTCACTCCAAAAAACAAAACGAGCATCCTATGCCAGCCAAAAAATAGTCATTCATGCTCATCAACCAGGTTTGGTAATCGGTCGATTCACCGTAAACTCACGAATATACAACGTTTTTTTCTTTTATTGGCAGCCTATCTTCTTTAACTTAAGCGCTTTGCACTATTTTTGCAATGATTTTTTTAACTACCTGAAATCCAAGTCTAAAGTGAAAGCACTTTTTTTGATTGTATCGCTGACTCTTTTTTATACGGCCCCTGTGTTTTCGCAAATCCTGGTGGGCCCCGAGATCGGGGGTAATTATTCCTGGACCTCGTTTGGCGACAAAGACCTGAAGGATGTGTACAATGTTTCGCCGGTCTTCGGCTATCACGTGGGCGGCCACCTGGCGTTCCTGGTGCGCAAGCGCTTTTTTCTGCATGCGTCGCTTCTATACGCCACCAAAGGCCGGGTGCTTAAAGGTGATCCTAAGTCGGATGATTACGATGCTGTATTTAAAAATTCTTCGAGGTACAACTACATCGACATGCCCATCAGCTACACGGTCGATTTCAAAGGAAAGATCGGGAAGAGTAAAGAGTTCAAGTATTTTGTCGGCGTGGGTCCCAACATCAGCTATTGGCTGGGCGGCAAAGGTACAGTCTATAACAGCGAATTGAAGGAGAACAATTTTTCGGAACAGAAATACAAGATCGTCTTCAACAAAGACCCCGCCACGCAGGGTTTGGATGAGATGAATGTCCAGAATGCCAACCGTCTGCAATTGGGGCTGAACCTGGTGGCCGGAGCGGTCTTTGAACCGGGCTTGCGCCAGCGCCTCATGGTCACCATCCGCTATGAGTTTGGACACACATATCTCGCAAAGTCGAACGGTACATTTACACAAACTTACTATCAAGACCCACTGCAATCGCGCAGCCAAGGGTTCCGCATCTCGGTTGCCTATCTGTATGATTTGAAGACTGAAAACCGCAAGCGCGGCAAGAGTACGATCGACCGGAAAAATCCCGGCAAGATGAGAAAGCGTTAGTTAGAATTCGATCTTTTTCTGCGAGACATTCTTCTCGTAGAGATACATCATGATGCCGTCTTTGAGACCCACTTCGGGGACAAGAATGGAGGACGCGTTTGCCCATTCCATGACTTGGATATAGATGCCGCTGGCGGGCACGATCACGTCGGCGCGGTCGGGGTTCATCTGCAGTTTGTAGATGCGTTCTTCCAGGGAAAGACCCTCGACCATGTCACGGATGTCTTTCACTTTTTGTCGCGAGATGGTTTTGCCGGGCTTCATCTTGGCCAGCTCGAAGATCTTGCTGATGTTACCGCCCGTTCCCACGGCCGTTACTTTGCCAAACGATTTCTTGATGTGCTCCTTCACCCAGTGTTCCATGTCTTCCCACATCGCCGGCGAGTCGTTGCGCTCCAACACGCGCACCGAGCCGATCTTGAACGAACGGGTCTTTATTTTTTTGCCCTTCACATAGAGGTTCAACTCCGTGCTACCGCCGCCCACATCGATGTGCAGGTAAGTCTTCTCCGTAAGGAACGAATGAATGGCACGGTTGATGAGCTCGGCCTCGCGGTTTCCATCGATGATGTGGATGGTCACTCCCAACTCGCTGGCCACCTGTTGTGCCAACGCTAAACCGTTCTCTGATTCGCGCATGGCGGAAGTGGCGCAAAACATATAATCGTCCACTTCGTATAAGTCCACCAGCAGCTTGAAGGCGGTCATCAGCTTCTTGAATTTGCCAATGCTTTTGTCGCTGATACGGCCGGTAGTGAACACGTCGTGACCCAACCGGAGCGGGAACCGAACATACTCCAGCTTCTTGAAAAGCAGGGTGGGGGAACTGTCCAACACCGTGGAAACCTGAAAACGGATGGCGTTGGAACCAATGTCGATGGCTGCTAGTTTCATTATCAGGTCAAAATTAAGCTATTGGCTTTTTATTTTAAGCACTTATTGTTTTTCTTTGCACTGCTTATCCAGAAAGACTGAGGGAACGGGCCCGAAGAAGTCTTAGCATCCTATTCCGAAATCGAAACCGGAATGTTGTGCTAAATCCCATTCCATCCGCCAACTGGCGGTTGGGAAAAGATAAGTAAACCCACTCCACGGGCTCTCTGGATAGCACAACACACTATAGAAGGAGGGCTTTATGAAAATCGAAGACATTCTGAAAGAACGCATCATGGTCCTGGACGGCGCCATGGGCACCATGATCCAGCGACACCCGTTGGAAGAAAAAGACTTTCGCAACGAACAGCTCAAGGATCATCCGCATCCCCTCAAGGGCAACAACGACCTGCTCAGCATCACGCGCCCCGACATCATCAAGGAAATTCACCGCCAGTATTTTGAGGCGGGCTCCGATATTGTCGAAACCAACACTTTCGGCAGCACCTGGGTGGCCCAGGCCGACTATCACCTGGAATTCCTGGTCTATGAGATCAACTACCAGTCGGCCCGGATCGCCAAGGAAGTGGCCGCAGAGTTCACACAAAAGGAACCGCACAAGCCGCGTTTTGTGGCCGGCTCGATGGGCCCCACCACCAAACTGGCGTCTATGTCACCCGATGTGAACAACCCCGGCTACCGCGCCATCACCTTCGACCAACTGGCGGCTGCCTTCAAGGAGCAAGCCAAGGGATTGATGGATGGCGGTGCAGACCTGTTGTTGCTGGAGACCATCACGGACACCCTCAACGTGAAGGCCGCTTTGTTTGCCATCCAGGAATTGTTTGATGAGATGGGCCGGAAAATCCCCGTCATGGTATCGGGCACTATCACCGACGCCAGCGGCAGGATCCTGTCGGGACAAACCGCCGACGCCTTCCTCATCTCGGTTTCGCACGTACCCTTGCTCAGCATCGGACTAAACTGCGCCATGGGAGCAGCGGCCCTGCGCCCTTACCTGCAGGTTTTGGATGAGAAGGCCCCCTTCTTCGTGAGCGCATACCCCAACGCCGGTCTGCCCAACGAGTTCGGGCACTACGATCAAACACCCGATGAGATGGCTGCCGAAGTGGAAGAATACCTCAAGGAAGGATTGGTCAACATCGTCGGTGGCTGCTGTGGCTCCACGCCGGATCACATCCGCAGCATCGCCGCCATCGCAGCAAGATATACACCACGGAAAAAGGAAAGCCTGAAAGAGGCCAGCTAACGGCAGATTTGACGAGCCGATAAAACTTTACGAATCCTTATACGAAACGCTGTAAAGCACAGCCAGTTTAAAACACGCCGCACAGGCCCACGAATTTTTAGAATATGTCTATGGATTATCAATTGAAGTTAAGTGGCCTGGAGGCCATCGAGATCACCCGCGAATCGAACTTTGTGAACATCGGCGAGCGCACCAACGTGACCGGCTCTGCCCGGTTCCTGAAACTCATCAAAGAAGACAAGTTTGATGAAGCGCTGGAAGTGGCCTTGGATCAAGTGCGCGGTGGCGCCCAGGTGATCGACGTGAACATGGACGAGGGCATGCTCGACTCGCAAGCCGCCATGGTCAAGTTCCTGAACCTCATGGCCGCAGAGCCCGAGATCTCGCGCGTGCCTGTCATGATCGACTCCTCGAAGTGGGAAGTGATCGAAGCCGGTCTCAAGTGCATCCAAGGCAAAGGCATCGTCAACTCCATCAGCATGAAGGCCGGCATCCCGGAATTTGTACGCCAGGCCAAGCTGGTAAAACGCTATGGCGCAGCGGTGGTTGTGATGGCCTTTGATGAAGACGGTCAGGCCGACACTTACGAGCGAAGGATCACCATTTGCAAGAGAGCCTACGACATATTAGTAAACGAAGTTGGCTTCCCGCCCCAGGACATCATCTTCGACCCCAACATTTTCCCGGTGGCCACCGGCATCGATGAACACCGGAATTACGCGCTCGACTTTTTCAAGGCCACCAAATGGATCCGCGAAAATCTTCCCCATGCCCACGTCAGTGGTGGGGTGAGTAACGTGTCGTTCAGTTTCCGGGGCAACCAGAAAGTGCGCGAGGCGATGCACTCGGCTTTCCTCTATCACGCCATCCAGGACGGCATGGACATGGGCATCGTGAACCCCGCCATGTTGGAGATCTATAGCGACATCGACAAGACTTTGCTGGAACGCGTAGAAGACGTGCTGCTGAACCGCCGCGAAGACGCCACCGAACGCCTCCTGGAATTTGCAGAGACCTTCAAAGGCGCTACCAAGGAGAAAAAAGCCGACGACGAATGGCGGTCAGGCACCGTGGAAGAACGTCTCACACACGCCCTCGTGAAAGGCATCATCGATTTTATCGATCAGGATACCGAGGAAGCCCGCGTGAAATACGGCCGCCCGCTCTTTGTGATCGAAGGCCCGCTCATGTCGGGCATGAACGTCGTGGGTGACCTATTTGGTGCGGGTAAAATGTTTTTGCCCCAGGTGGTGAAGAGCGCGCGGGTAATGAAGAAGTCCGTGGCCTACCTCACACCGTTCCTCGAAGAAGAAAAACGACTCAGCGGCACAACACACCAGGCCGCGGCAAAAATATTGATGGCCACCGTAAAAGGCGACGTGCACGACATCGGCAAAAACATTGTTGGAGTCGTGCTGGCCTGTAACAACTACGACGTGGTCGACCTCGGGGTGATGGTGCCACCGGAAAAGATCATCGAAGCGGCAAAACGCGAGAAGGTCGATATCATCGGTCTCAGCGGCCTCATCACGCCGTCGCTGGACGAAATGGTGCACGTGGCAAAAGAGATGCAACGCGAAAAATTCCTGATGCCCTTGTTGATCGGAGGGGCGACCACGTCGCGTATTCACACCGCCGTGAAGATCGATCCCGTTTACGATGGCCCCGTGGTGCACGTGCTCGACGCGTCGCGCTCCGTGCCCGTAGCCAGCGAACTCATCAGCACGCAGACCCGCGAGAGTTCCAAGGCCCGCTTCAAACAAGAGTATGTCACGCTGCGCGCCGACCACGAGAAACGGAAAGAAGCTAAGAACTATATTCCACTGGCCGAAGCCCGGAAGAACAAGACCAACATCAACTGGGCAGACGTGCAATACGTGAAGCCCACCTTCACCGGGAGAAAAGAGATCATCAACTATCCCCTGGAAGAGATCCGGAAGTATATCGACTGGACGCCCTTCTTCCAAACCTGGATGCTGGCCGGCCGCTACCCCGGTATCTTAAAAGACTCGGTCGTGGGCGTGGAGGCGCAAAAGCTCTTCAACGATGCCAATACCATGTTGGACGATCTCATCAAAAACAAAACACTGCAGGCCAGCGGCGTCATCGCCATCTATCCCGCCGTGAACAAGGGCGACGACGTCGAGCTGTTTGAAGAAGGTCAGGACAAATCGTTCGCCACCTTCCACTTCCTCCGTCAGCAAAACAAAAAAGCGGCAAACCTTCCCAACTTCTGTCTCGCCGACTTTATTTCACCCGAGCGAGGCAAAGACTACTTCGGCATGTTTGCCGTCACCGCAGGGTTGGGCTTGGATGAGTGGATCGCCCAACACAAAGCAGACCTCGACGACTATTCCGAGATTATGGCCAAAGCCCTGGCCGACCGCCTCGCCGAAGCATTCGCCGAAGCGCTCCACGAAAAAGTGAGAAAAGAACTGTGGGGCTATGCCTCCAACGAGCACCTGACAAACGAGCAACTGATCGACGAAGCCTACGCCGGCATCCGCCCCGCACCGGGCTACCCCGCGTGCCCCGATCACACCGAGAAGCGTCTCCTGTTCGATTTGCTGCAAGCCGAAAAAGTGGGCATCAATCTCACCGAGTCGTACGCCATGTATCCTGGCGCCGCCGTCAGTGGTTTCTATTTTGCCAATCCACAATCCAAGTATTTCGGGTTGGGCAAGATCGAGAAAGACCAGGTGGAGGATTATGCCAAACGCAAGAACATGTCCATCGAACAAATCGAGAAGTGGCTCTCACCGAACCTGAGCTATGACATCTAAGGCGTGAACGACAACAGACTGAAAATATATCTATTCATCATAAAAACATTCGACCCTTCTCTTAATTAACCCGCGATGAAAGTTACTGAACACATTGCCAACGCCAATGGCAAGACCTTATTCACCATCGAAATTCTTCCCCCGCTGAAAGGCGAGAACATCAAGAACCTTTTCAAGAACATCGATCCGTTGATGGAGTTCAAGCCGCCGTTCATCGACGTCACCTATCACCGCGAGGAATATGTATATAAGAAAAAAGAGAACGGCCTGCTGGAGAAACGCTCCACCCGCAAGCGCCCCGGCACGGTAGGCATATGCGCCGCCATACAAAACCATTATAAAGTCGACACCGTACCCCACATCATCTGCGGAGGCTTCAGTCGCGAAGAGACCGAGAACGCGCTCATCGACCTCGACTTCCTGGGCATCGACAACGTGCTCGTGCTCCAGGGCGATCCCATCAAGACCGAACCCCGCTTCGTGCCCGACCCCGACGGCTACATGTATGCCTCCGAACTGCTGCAACAAGTAGTGAAGATGAACCAAGGCATCTATCTCGACGACGAACTGCTGCACGCAGCACCTACCGATTTTTGCATCGGCGTGGCCGGCTACCCGGAAAAACATTACATGGCGCCCAACCTCAAGAACGATCTCAAGTACTTAAAGCTGAAAGTCGATCTCGGTGCGAAATACGTCGTAACGCAGATGTTCTTTGATAACGAAAAATATTTCGCCTTTGTAGACAAGTGTCGCGAGGCAGGCATCAACGTGCCCATCATCCCTGGCATCAAACCGCTTGCAACGAAGTCGCAATTGAACATTCTCAGTAAAACCTTTCACATCGATATACCGGAAGCGTTAGCCGACGCCGTGGAAGATTGTAAAGACAACCAAGCTGTAAAAGAAATTGGAATCGAGTGGACCGTGCAACAATCCAAGGAGTTGATAAAAAAAGGAGTGCCAACACTTCATTTTTACACCATGGGTAAATCTGACCCTATTTATAGGATAGCAAAAGAGCTATTTTAGCGTATCTTTGACGCTTGTTTTTAGGAGGCTTTAACATGAAGACGATTCTGCCCTGCGCAATTGCCGTCGCGCTTTTGCTAGCAGTCGGCCAGGCACACGCCCAGCCGCAGAAAATCGATTCCCTTCTAAAAGTCCTCCCCCTGAATCCGGGGGGTGAAGCACACATCGACATCCTGAATAAGCTAGCGTTTTCCTATACGCTCGTTTCCGTTAATGAAGCAGAGAAATTTGTTTCCGAAGCCATACGCCTCGCACAAGCCCGGCGCTACCAAACCGGATTGGCCGAAGGCTTCAAAATTCTCGGCACCATTTCTTACTTGCGCGGCGAACACGAGAAGGCCATCGAATATTCCTATGCCGCGCTAAAGATCTATGATGCGCAGAAGGATAAGAGCGGCCAGTCGAAGGTGCTCAACAACATCGCCCTCATCTTCATGGCCCGCAAAGATTTTGCACGCGTCTATGAACTCACCATGCGCTCGCTCAAGCTCAAACGCGAGATCGGCGACAGCGCCGGCGTAGCTACGTCCACCCTGGCGCTCGGCGAATACTACACCAACGAGAAAAACTACGGCACCGCCCTGCGCTTCTGCAAGATCGCCTTGCAACGCTACGAGGAAATGAAAGACGATTGGGGTACCAGCCACGCCCTGTTGCAGATCGGCGACATCTACGAACGCCAGCGAAACTATCTCTTCGCCTCCGCCAACTACTACGACGCCATCCGCTATGCCCTGATGGCCCGCGACAATGCACAAATGATCGCCGGCTACAAACAAATGGGAAAGCTGTTCCTGGAATTGCAACAGTTCGATTCATCCTATACCTACTTGCGCAAGGCCCTGCTGCTGGCCCGCAAATCCGCCAGCAAGAACAGTGAGATGGAGACACAAAAAATCATGGCCGACTATTTTTCGGCCATCGGCAATCTCGACTCGGCCCTCCGCTACACCAACAGCGCCAACCAGTTGGAACACGAGATCTTCGATGCGCTCAAATCCCAACAGATCGCCTCCCTCCAGATGGTGTATGACTTCGAGCACAAGGAACAAGAACTGCTCTATCAGCGTCAGCAAATACGCCGGCAATATGTGGCCATCATCGGCGTCAGCCTCATCCTCATCCTGTCCATCATCTTTGGTTTCAAGCTCTTCAATCTCAACAAGACCAACCGCCTGGCCAAAGAGAGCCTGCTAAAACTCAACGCCGACATCAACAAGATCAACGCCAACCTCGAGACCATGGTCCAGGAACGCACCGAAGAGATCAAACAACAAAATCAAAAGCTCATCGAATACGCCTTCTTCACCGCGCATGAAGTGAGAGGACCCTTGGCCAGAATATTGGGCCTGGTCGAGCTGGCAAAACTGAAAGAGTTACATCACGACCGCGAAGAGATTTTGATGAGACTAGAGAACGCCGCCAACGAATTGGACGACGTCATCCGCACCATCAATCGAAAACTGGAGAACAACCGGAAGCTTTAACATATAGAGGCGGCCCCCTCGGAAGCCTCGGGCCGGGCTTTACGTTCCAAGTCCGTCCACCCTTTGCCCTACATTCCAAGGAACACCATCGCCAGTTGTTGGTGGGACACCAACAACTCACACTCAGCATCCCCACCGCACTTCGGGCTTTCCACTACAATCCCTGGCCGGGTCACTTCCAAACACTCCCCACCATGTAAGATTCACAACGCTCAAACCAGCAACGATCACTCGTTCTATGAAAGATGAACAAAACACCGTTATGAGAGAGTGTCTCAAAAAAGATTGACGTTAATCATTTCGTCCCATAAAAAAAGGGAAAGCGGGTAAGCCTTCCCTTTTTTCATTCAATCGCGTAGGCAAAAATATTTTTCGCTTTTATCAAACTGCAATTTCATTGCAGTGGGCTCCTTTAAATTGGCTTTCAGGAAAGAACAATGTCTTTCCCCTGGTATTCATTCCTTCATTTAAACAAAGCTGTGCGCTATGAAATTTTTGCTCCTTATTGTCTTGGGCACTGTCATGTACATGCCCCTGCATTCACAATCCTCAGCTCCGAATATCCTTCCGCCGTCGCCCGATGCGACGGCTTTTGCTAAATACACGGAGATCCCCATCGGAAGTTACACCGGGATTCCACCCATTGACATTCCGCTATATACGATTTCAAGCGGCCGCATCACCGTGCCCATCGCTTTATCGTATCATGCCGGTGGCATTAAAGTAGAGGATATCGCCAGTAACATCGGAACCAACTGGACGCTGCAAGGCCTGGGCTCCGTTAGCCGTTCCATACACGGATTGGCTGACGACGTTCCCGTGAAAGGTTTTTTCGATAACTACATTCAGGCAGATATGGTTACCTCCAACGACGACCTGTATGAGATCGCACAAAATAACATCGACACACAACCCGATGCCTACTATTTCAATGTGGGTAACTATTCCGGCCAACTCATCTTTGCCAAAGATGGTACCTGCTACACCATACCGCACTCCAACTTGCGCATAAAACCCGGCGTTGGGCCGTTGAAGGGAAACAACAGTCAGTGGGAGATCACCACCGAGGACGGTACGGTCTACATACTCGGCAAAGAAGAGGTCACGAGTGCGGTCAGCTATTGTGCAGTAAACGGAGGCATACCCACCCAACCCCAAACACCGCCCTATATCTCCGCCTGGTACGTAACCGAAATACAAGAGCCTCATTTGGCCAATCATGTCACATTCTCTTACTTCTCTATCCCTGCAGTAAGGTATGATGTGAAAGGGACTGCCAGTCAAACACACTTGGACAATCCATCCGTAGAAAAGGGTAGAACTTCCTATTGCAATTCGGAAGTCACCGTGTCTTCATACGCCGTGATCGATCATATTACCTACCGGGGAGGCACCATAGAGTTTGGCCGGGAGGGGCGACTTGATTTTGGAGGAATGCGCATTAGTGGGATGATCATCAAAAATTACCATGGCCAAACCCTAAAATCCTTTGTATTTGATAACGATCACTATTTCGATGCCGTCTGCGACGGTTCGGAATGTATGCGTCTAAAGCTAAATGCCGTAACGGAGATCGGAAGCGACGGTTCGAAAAAACCACCCTATAGGTTTACCTACAACACTACAAAACTCCCTTCCCGAAAATCGCTGGACACCGACTATTGGGGATATTTCAACAACAAGGGGAACACCTTGGGCTATCCGGATTTTCAGGACTACTTCGATGAGGCACCTGAGATCATCGCCCTCCCCGGCGACGACAAAGGCGCCGATCCCGATGCGGCCAAAGCCGGCGTGCTCACACAGATACAATATCCAACAGGCGGCTCGATGAGTTTCGACTATGAATTGAATGAAGTGGTTTCTTCCCAGCTCCGCAATCAAACCTCCAAACCTGAAAAATATTCCATAAAAAAATCGGACGATGGCACCGCGGCCACAACCACGGCCACTTTCACCATCAAAGGATATTTCAAAGCCGGTCTCTATGTAAATGTCAAATACCAAACCACAGGTTGTCAGGATCCAGGCAGTGATATCCCCAGCATACAGGCCAACTGTCCGACGATATTGATCACCAATACAGGCAGGGCCGCCGACCAGCATCTTTTCCAGGCGACAAACATCACGGAGAGCGCGATGTTCCTGAACAACGGGACCTACAAGATCACGGTGCAAAACGTGAAAGGAATTCAGACCTATTTCATGGACGTAACGTTCCGGCCCGAAATAGATTCTCCAAACAAGTACGCCGGCGGCCTGCGCGTAAAGCATATTTCCATCCAGGACGACCTCGGCGCCGTCATGACCAAAGACTATACATACAACGACACCGACGGAACTTCCACGGGCAGGCTATCAGGCTTCCCGAAGTACTACTACAAAGATATTAACTACGTCCTCATGGCAGATCGGGCGGATCGCCCTCCAATGGAAGAGAGGATAAATCAATTTACCCGTACGACTGAATCCAACTCCACCTTGGGCAACTCACGCGGCAGCTATGTGGGCTATGGAAAAGTGACGGAGACCAACTCCCTTTCGGGAATAAGTGAATACTACTACACATCCGTCTGGAAATCCGAAAAAGAAAACACCACAACCTACCTGGATGACAACCTCTACGATCAGCCCTTCGGTCCCCCGAGATATGATAACGAATGGACACGAGGATTTCTATCGAAGCAAATCGACTACAGCAGCGGGGTTGTAAATAACAAAACGGTGTCGAGTCCAGTACGTGAGGTGAACAATACCTACACCACTTTGGGGACCGGCGAAGAAGTTCGCGGCGTCAAGGTGGCCGTTTACGAAAATCACGCTTTGGGTAAGGATAAGAACAAATACAAAGCATTACTCATTCACCGCTATGGAAATTTGTCGTATGTGCTTACCTCCACCGTGGAAGACTTGAAGAACAGCAACGGTACAGTATCTGTAAAAAAAGAATACCTATTCAGCCCCTCGCATAGACAATTGCAAAAGGAGACCGAAACTTTTCTGGAGGATACTTCCACCCCAGCAAACACCTGGCGCCGTATGACTACCTTCCAATATCCCGACGACTACACGACAACTTCCGTTACCAGCGATCCCGCGAAAGCTTTGAGCAACATGAAGCGCCTGCATATGGTAAACACCGTCATCGAAAAGCAAGTGTGGGAAACGCGCAACAATATCACGACGCTGACGGACGCTGAAATAGATCTCTTCAATATCAACGGCTATGATCTTCGTCAAACCCTAAAGCTTAGTGCCGCCAAGGCCATCGGCCAAAGCAGTTACAAAACGTCCACGATCAATGCAAGCGGTGCGTTCGAATATCAAAAGGCCAACTTCGCGACGGTAATCACGTATGGCACCTACGATGCTGCCAACGGCAATCTCGCCTTCTATACAATGCGCGACGGCACCCGCAAAGCTTATCAATGGGGGTTGAACAAACTGTATCCGGTAGCAGAGACCACGCAGACCGGCCAGGGACCTGCTTTTTACAGAGACTTCGAAGAAGACGGCAACAGCCCTGCAGGCGACGCGCACACCGGTTCGAAGAGCAAGACCGGTGGTCTTCAATACAACCTCAAAAAACTCGTAGCAGGCAGGTATGTATTGTCGTATTGGTTAAAGTCAACCGATCCCTCAAAATCAAATGACCCCTGGGAATATCAGCAGCAATGGATAGACGTAACGGGAACCACATACAACATTTCCCTGACGGGTCAAATTGATGACCTTCGTTTTTATCCGGAAAACGCACAAATGACGACCTACACCTATTTCCCGGGCGTTGGACTTCAATCCGCTACCGATGCCAACGACCTCACTACTTACTATAAATACGATGGCTTCGGCCGGTTGAACACAGTGCGCGACGCCGACCGGAACTTAGTGAAGAAGCTTCAATACAATTACCGCGCAAAATAGTACCGGTAGAGCCGGCTTAAAATTTATCGTTAACCTTTTGGCCCTCGTTGTACTTTATGAAAACCAAGATCAAACTCTTTTTTGTACTTATGATTTTAATATTGAAACATAACGTGCAAGGTCAGGGCTACTACGGTGGTCCGAATCAACAGCCCACGCCGGCGTCTTTGTCCTATAGCGGAGGCGCTTGTGCGGGAACCGGCGTAGTCATTCTCCTGATGCCAGGATCTGACTGCTACTCGCCGGTAGTACAGACATCGGGATGGAACTTCAGCCGCACACCAAGTTCGATAACTTATCAGACAACGAACAATGGTAGCAGCTACTCCCGGATAGTGGCCACATGGGACACACCGGGGAATGTAAACATCTACGCCAATTACTCCTGCGCCGACGGCAACGGAAGAAGTGGTTCATCCAATCGCATCGATGTGCTCATTGCCGCTGCTGTGGAGCCGTCGGTAACCCTGTCGACGGATGTTCATAGCGTGTGCCAGGGCGATAGAATTCAATTGAAAGCATCGCCCGTAAACGGCGCTGGTGCTTACAATCAGCAGCCAACATATTTATGGTATCTGGACGGTGCGTCGGCACCGGTCCACGTAGGCCAAGAAAATCCATACAACGTCGATACCCGCAATATCACAGCGGGCTTACATACGATCGCGGTGACCATGAACAGTGCCGCGGCGTGCCTGACCCACAACCCTTCATCGCCTTCGCCCGGCATTACCTTTCAAGTAAATGCTACGGCTTCGCTTACGGCCACGTTTAACGCTAATCCATCGTATTGTGCCAAGGCAACATCATTCCCGGTGACCATCAATGCCCATGGTGACGGCCCATTGATATATCAGTGGTATCGAAATGGTATTCTTATAGCCACCACCTCGCAAGCCCATTATGCTTATGACTACTTAGCCGAAGGTGACCAACTGTATGGCGTAGTTTCTTCAAACGCCGTGTGTCCGCCGTCGCCCCTCAGCACGAACGTTGTTACCGCCCACCTAGCCAGCGCCACTACACCCGGAGTTTCTATCGAATTGAACAAAATTAACTACTGTGTCGGCGAGACAATGGAATATAGCGCCTCCGTGACAGGCGCTTCCACCAGCGGAGCGTCCTATCGTTGGACGCTCAATGAAGCGCAGATCTCCACGTCCGCTTCGGGAACCATCCCTGTGGGCAAGGCGGATGCAACGGGCCTTTACTTCAATACCGACGATGTATTGGCGGTAGAAGTAAGTGGTATAACAGGAACTTGTCTGAAAGCCACCACGGCAAACAAGTCAACGGCCGCGATTCCAATAACAATAGATGAGACCCCAACAGTAACCATCGACCCGACGGGCACCGTAAGGATAAAAGATTGCACTACTTGCTCAAGATACGTCAAGGTTACCGACTTCAATCCCGCCTATTGCTACACTTGGTTGAAAGACGGACAGGCGATAACGGCTCCAAGAATACCATATGAATACTATGCGGAAGAAGAAGGCCGTTACGCCGTAACGGCTTCCTCCGGAAATTGCAGTGTCATGTCAGAGTCGTTGACCGTAAAAATCGACAAAGCGCCCAAAGTCAATGCGGGCCGCGACGTCACCGTAACGCTTCCCATCGAAAGCCTCACGTTGACCGGCACAGTCAGCGACGAAGATGGCGATCCGCTCACGGTGAAATGGACAGAAGCCTATGGCAACGTCTTCCCCAACATGGACCGGCCGTCGCTCGTGCTCACCGGCCTGCATAAAGGCACATACATATTCACGCTCACAGCCGACGACGGCCTGGAAACCGCCACCGACAATGTGAAGGTCAGTGTCCTTGAACCCATCAACAACTATAACTACATACGCCAAAATATCGTGCAGGTCAAAGGCGCGGATGAAAAGACTGTAGAAAGTCTCGCCATCGGGCAGCGCCAGGAAACGTATTCCTATTTCGACGGCCTGGGCCGGCTCATGCAGACCGACGTCACGCAGGGTTCGCCCAAGGGGCAAGATATCGTGCAAGGCATTGAATACGACGGCCTGGGAAGAGAGGCAACAAAATATTTGCCCTACGTTTCGCAAGCAGTGAACAATGGCTATTACAAAGGCGGGGCCACCGGCAATCCCCTGCTCAATTTTTATAAAGGCGACAACGACACGAGTCTCGACCCCGACGGGATTGCCAACGATGACGCGCCTTATGCCGTCGCCCTGTTCGAGACAAGTCCGTTGGGACGCGTGCTCGAACAAGGCGCTCCGGGCAAAACCTGGCAGCCCGACGGTGGCGATTTTGCAACCTCTTCCAGCAAGGCCATTAAATTTGCCTACGAAACCAACATTGCCACCGAGGTGGTGAAGTGGACCTACACACCAGCAAAAACTGTCGATGTCCTGGGATTGGTTGCGACAGGCAGCGGCACAGCGCCGGGATACTATGCCGCTGGGCAACTCTATAAGACCAGGACCAAAAACGAAGACCAATACGAGTCCGTCGAATACAAGGATAAAGAGGGCAGGGTTGTGCTAAAGAAGAAGCAAGTTACCGCCACCACCTGGGCCGAGACTTACTATGTCTATGACGATGTCAACAATCTAGCCGCCGTCATCACCCCCGAGGGCACAAAGCGAATCCTCCAAACCGCCTCAGAATACTTAGGCAAGGCAACAGCGGTTAAAGAAACCTTCCTGAAGCAATGGGCTTTCCGCTACGCCCACGATGAACTGCGCCGCCTCATTGTAAAACAGGTGCCCGGTGCTGCCGCAACGCTATACGTGTACGACGAACGCGACCGCCTAATACTCACCCAGGACGGCAACCTTCGCGCCGCAAAACAATGGTTGTTCACCAAATACGACACCCAGAACCGCCCCGTCGCCACCGGACTGTGGGATGACCCCACGGCGCTGTCACAACAACAAGCTTATGGTGCACTAAAGATGTTCTACAAAGACGCTACGCACAGCTTAAGCGAAATGTTGTCGACCGCGTCAGACGACGTTCACGGCTATACACACAAGACTTTTCCGGAAGTAACCGCACCCGACAAATTCCTGACCATAACTTACTACGATCACTACGCCTTCAATCAGCTGAGCACGTTGGCCTACAACCCGCATCACCTCGACCCCACGCCGACCGACGACGGCCAGGAACCGAAACCCTTCGATCGCCTCCGCGGAATGGTGACCGGCACCAAAGTGAAAACCCTTGACGATAACATCTGGCGATACACCGTCCTGTATTACGATCAATACCATCGCCTCATTCAAACCCAGGCTCAAAACCATAAAGAGGGTGTGGACATGACCACCCACGTATACGACTTTGCAGGCAAAGTCATGCGCACAGCTACCACACAATCCATACCCGGCAAACCCGACGTAGCGATGGTCCGCGCGTTTACCTACGATCACGCGGGCCGCTTGCTCACCACCAAACACCAAACCGGCACAGCGCCCGCCGTCATTCTGTCGCAGCAAAAATACAACGAGTTAGGCCAGCTCATAGAAAAGAAACTCCATAGCGCTGACAATGGCGCGACATTCAAGGAACCCATCTCTTACACCTACAACATTCGTGGCTGGCTAAAGGGCATAAACAAAAACGAGTACACTTCCAGCGTGCCCGACAACCGTCTGTTCACCGAAGGGTTGTGGTACAACGACGACGGCAACATACAATCCCAGATCTGGTGGCGACAAGACAACAAAGAAGAAAGCTATAATTACAGTTACGATACGCTGGGCAGATTCAAAGCCGCCGAATACTACAACCGGGGCCATGACAATAAAAACCTTGCCTTCGACGAATATATCGGCAACGTTGGCAATTCGCAAAGCAAAGGCTACGACCTCAATGGCAATATCGTGCGTCTCAACCGCTTCGGGCAAAACAATGCCAACAGCTATGGCCTTGTGGACAACCTGACTTACCGCTACGCCGGCAACCAAGTCACCCGCATCGACGACGCCGTGGTCGAGAACCCAAATGCCATGGGTTTCAAAGAATCAAAAGAAACCGACAACGAGTACACCTACGACGCCAATGGCAACATGAAAACTGACGGTAACAAAGATATCAAGGAAATCACCTACAACTACCTCAATCTGCCCAACAAGGTGACGAAGTTGAATGGGACGTATTTGGTGTATATCTACGACGCGACCGGCAAGAAGTTGAGACAGGATCTGTACACAGCAGCCGGCACGTTGCGGAAGCGCGCGGAATACATGGGAGAATTCTTTTACGAAAACAATGCGCTACAATTTATCCAACATGAAGAAGGTCGCGTGGTCATGAACAACATCGTTCCCGAGTACCAGTATTTCCTGAAAGACCACCTGGGCAACATCCGCACCACCTTCACCACCCGCGAAGAGACCGACAAACTAACGGCCACCCTGGAGACCAGTGCACGCAACACGGAACTGGGTCAGTTCCTCTACCTGAACGAGGCCGTGCTCATCAACGGTGCCCTCTTCAACCACACACCCAACAGCGCCACCAAGTTCTCTACCCGCCTCAGCGGCTACGACGGCACCAACGGCACCAAGGCCGAACGCGTGGGCCTGGAGCGTTCCATCAGCGTCATGCCCGGCGACGTCATTAACATGGAGGTCTATGCCAAATACCGGAGCGCCGACAAGACCAAATGGTCCGCCGTCCTTGTCAACCTCATGAGCCTGATCGCCTCCGGCAGCACTAACGTCATTGTTGACGGCGGAGCCCCCGGAAGCCATGGCACCACGCCGTTCCCCTGGCCTGACCACCTCGACAACAAGGGCCCCGACGACGGCACCAACGACCCACCTATGGGCTTCATGAACTGGCTCGTCTTCGACCGCGACTACAACCTCCTTACCCATGGCTCCCAACGCATCACCACCGACGGCGCCGAAGACGGCTCCGGCAAAACCTTCTCCAAAATCCAAGCCCAGGTCACCATTTCCGAACCTGGCTATATGCTAGTATATTTAACAAATGACAGCGAACCCGGCAAAGAGCGAGACGTGTTCTTTGACGATTTCACAGTGGAACAGGTGAAGTCGGCGGTTATAGACCAAACAGATTATTACGGGTTTGGTATGGTGGCGCAGTCGCATAGGAGGGAAGGTAGCTTTAAACAAGACTATTTGTTTAATGGTAAGGAAATCCAGGATGAGCTGGATCTTGGTTGGCTCGACTACGGGGCGAGGATGTATATGCCGGATATTGGACGGTGGGGCGTGATGGATCCTCTGATGGAAAATTTTATGAGCGTAAGTCCCTATAATTATGCGCTAAACGGTCCGACGATTTTCAATGACATCGAAGGATTGCTGCCAGGTGATCCTAAATATGCAGGCTCTGGGAACGTTGTAATAATAATTTCAGATGGACCGGGGTATCCAACTTTTGACACAAGTCCATTGGACGCGACACTATGGGATTATGGGATTTTTAGCAATTTGTCAGATGCACAAGATTGGATTAGAAAAACATATGGACATGATAACATAGGAATTAATAATTTAGTCATTCGTACACACGGTGCTAGTGGTACTCACGAAACACAATCAGCAATACTCGACGGCCCTCAACAAAATCATACTTATAGTGATTCAGAAGATTTTGACTACGGTTCAGAGCAAGGAGGCGAAGCTGTTGCGGCTATAATCAACATCGCCAGTTATTTAAAGAAAAATGCTAGCGTTTTACTCACGGCCTGTGGAGCATCGCAGCAAGGGACTCTATTGGCGAATTCCATATTTAAAGCGATTTCCGGAAAAAATAAGAACTTAACTATGTATACCAATGGCAGTCTTTCGCAGATAATATGGGCAAGATCCAGGAAAATAAAAGTAGGATCACATTGGAATTCAACTTTGAATCAATGGAAACCATGGACCATGACGACGGCTAATGGATCAAGGCCAATAAAACATGTTCCGGGAATTAGTGCCGCGGGAAGATTTATTTTCTTTCCATCGGACGCAGGATCATCCAATGGTAGTTCTTCGTCAGACAGAGGGCGAAAGAAAAGGAAATCTAATAGTAGGGCAAAATCTTCCGACTAAATATTGACTTTAAAATCGTGGTACAAACTAAATCTTTTTTTTTTTATGAATTGCGGAGCTTTCAAAGCTAATCAAAAACAACTTTTTGCAGTTTTGTTGATGTTGTTTTTTGTTCTATCTCTGAGTTGTAACAGATCACGGGATTTGAAAAGGGATGTTGTTGATGAGATAAAGGTGTCTGATGTGATTATGTTTGCCAAGTCGCATTTCTCAAGCTACGAGAGGGCTTCTTCAGTGACCGAAAAATACGACAACTTTGATTTCAATTCTCTGAAACCCTCTAAGCGCACAAATCCAATAGTCAGTTATGTTAAGGTGTTCTATGATGAACGACGGGAGCTTGCAAAGGTGTTAAGTATATCAAAATTTAAGGACAGCGACTTTGAATTTAATTTCGTGGAGAATCGAGAGTTTAAATATACCGTTTTTTTTGCGAGGCAAATCTATGATACCCAGTATGAAAACGAGCAAGGTGACGTTGTAGATGGATTTTTTCTCGTCATTAACAATCGTTGCTTCTTTTTTGGGTTTCAAGAACCGTTTTGCATAATGGAACTAAACGACGATTTGAAAGCAGTCGAAACTTTAAAATTTAGATTGAATAGATTGGACTATGGGACTAAGGTTAATTATAATGATCAAATTCATCTTTATTCCGAAACTTTCTACCAGCCTAAGAAGGTTTTTGAGTTTGATAAAGAAACATCAGTATCTGACGTAATAAGGCAATTTGAGTCAATAGATATTGATTTTATTTTTTATAATGAACGGAAAATTGGTTGGGTTAAAAATCTCGATCACTTACCATTGTGGATTTTTGGCGGGCTTCACGAATACGACTTCTCTGAGTCTAAATGATTGATAAGAAAGGAACCAAAGGATTTATTTAGACTTCATTTTTTAAACTTTCTGCCTGGAAATACGACAGTTATCAATGTCTTTCTCAAGAACAATGGGCTAAGCTTCCTCTCGAAGACAGAGCTAACAGCGCTGTTCTATATTAGGAATGCGAAATTCCGGGAAATTTGGAAGGGACATGGGAATAGATGCTCAAACTTTACTTTTTCCTTGGTGCCGAAGCAGATGCAGATAATACCATTAGAAATTCAAGCCGCCATCCCACTGAAAATATCTGATTCGGTTGCCGGCATCCCTGTTAAAGTTATTGTCATTACAGTGGTGTTTGCGAAGAATAGGATGCTGCTCCTTACTCAATTAGCGAGTACAAACGGTGCCGCAGAATTGCAAATTCGGTCGTAATAGCAAAATATTTCGATGGAGGACAAGTGACTCTAAAATTAGTCCTTGCCGGTGACGATTTTTAAGTTTGTGCGATACCGATAACGTTAGATTTCCGATACTGCAAAATAATTTCAGTACGATGTCTTAAACTTGCTCAGTGGCCCTCACAAACCATTGTGTATATGAAAAGGGCGTTCTTTTTTTTAGTTGTACTAATGATCACTTCCATAGTGACCTTGGCGCAAGACAAATTGCTGGTGGCCGTTAGAAACGGAATTCTTCGAGATACCGTGCTGGAAGAACTAGATGAAAGAGGATTTGAATTCAAATTCCACTGTCGATATTACCCAAGCGACACATGCGAAATAGAGATGGTACACGGCCGCGGTAACGTGAGATTGAGCCGAATTACCTACAGGTTGTGCGAGGATGACAGTGACTTCATCAAGTATAGCTTGCCATCATTGAGGCCAGGCGATGTGATCGTGTTTTATGTGACCGTTGGTCGTAAGAAATATTCGGAACGGTATTACGTTGCATCAACACGGGAGCCCCTCCGAAAACCCTTCTACATCGACCTTTATTTCACCTATAACGGCGATACGATATCAACAAAGAAGTTTTTTGTACTGCACACTACGAAAATCACCCGCAAAGAAGATGTTGACCACATTCGATGGTTTTTTAGTGATCCAAAGGATTTGCCAACGAAGGTGAGACTGGTTTTCAGAATCTCCGGCGATGATTTTATATACGATTTCCCGGCCAGGGGCGTTCTTCACGGCAAAGCTCTTTTTCGCTATTCGGACAATGAAAAAGAACATCCTGAACAAAGGAAGCATAGAAGGAAGACGTTTTATAAATGTTATACTGTTGTGACGGTCATCGACATGGATTCGGGGGAAAAGAGGTCCATGACAAAATCGCTTAGACCAGTGTTTAAATAGTTGACAAGGGCGATAAATTCGCGGGTATATCACTAGTTTGAGCAAAGTCCCGGAAACGGCTATAGATTCACGGCTATGGATTTCACGGTCGCGCTAAGCAAGGTAGTTCAGCTTTTGTGTGTCAAGAATTTTTTAAAAACTGAGTCGACTATCGGCAAAGATGTATATGCCTGTATTGCCAAGAAGGCAAAAAAAGTATTTTTCATGATCTCTCAAACTGCAATCCCCTTGCAGTGGGCCGCTCTAAATTTGCCCGCAGAATGGTTGCGTATGGTCGCTGATCATTCACTTTAAAAAAATATAATATCATGAAACTTTCTTTGTCCACCCTCTTGATCGCCATGGTCATCGCATGGCCGGCGCGCTCGCAATCAACGCTCACAAGCATCATTCCACCGCCGCCCAACACCGCGGCCTCTGCAGAGGCGCCAGAGGTTGAAACGGGTATTGTATTCGCAGGTGATTCGAAGGATGAAGAGTATCGGTTCAATGTCGATGGGATATTTGGTGAAACGTATAAAGACAGCAGTCCAATAAATGACTATTTTGGTCTGGGGGAAGGTGATACGGCCACGTTGAAAAAACGTATCAGCGGCATTAAACTTTTTGTAAAGAAACCTCCCTTTGGGGATAAGACGGCGCATCTTTTAATCCCTGAAGGATTTGATCGCTTTCTCATCCTGACGAGAGACCGTACCTTAAAACAAGGTCAGTTCTTTGTGGCCAAGTGGTCGGATAAATTGCCGAAGGACGAGACCAATCCCTACGAGCAATGGTTTAGTCGCGACAGCGCAGTACATAAATTGCCAGTTCCCACCGCTACCATTGAGTTTGGCCGGGGATTTACGGCAGCAGCGCTGAAATCGGCGAATTACAATTCTAACAGTGTTCTAACCTTCACCACACTATTACTTGGTCCTCCCGCTCTGCCAAATTTACAATTGGATTATGAAGCCCTTGAGGTGAAGTTTCTGCATCACAACACCTCCCTCGTTCGTCGCCTGCGTTCCAAAGGAAAATTCGCCAGTTTATTATTCTGGCCCGCAGGGTTTAGAATGGAGGAGGGATCGATGATCGTGATCAATATGGCGTACTCCTATAAACAAAATGGGAGAGTGGTGGACTCAGGACTAGTATCCAGAAGTGTAAGCTTTTGAATACTGACCTCATCCAGTATTTCCGTCCGTCATCGAACATATTCGTTCGATTTCATACGCGCTAAAGTTCCTCGATCCTCCAAAACAACCAAAATAAGCAATGCCATAGATGGCATTGTCATTGCGGCTTTGGTACCAAACCTAACGCTCGCCATGTTCAAAAACTACGTCCTCACCACCCTCCGCAACATCTCCCGACGCAAAGGATTTTCCATGCTCAATGTGCTGGGACTATCCATTGGTCTCGCGGCCAGCCTGCTCATCATGCAATACGTGAAAGATGAATTCAGCTTCGACGACTTTCACGCCAACAAGGAAAACATCTACCGCGTGCAATACGACCGCTATCGCGACAACGAGCTCGTGCTGCAATGCGCCACAACGTTTCCGAAAGTAGCACCGGCGCTGCTGGCGGACTATCCGGAAGTACAAAAAGCCTGTCGCTTGTACTTGCGTTATGGCGGCGGGGTGATCCGCTACGACGATATCCAGATGAAAGAGGACAACCTCTTCACGGCTGATCAGAGCTTCTTCGATGTTTTCTCCTATTCGCTCCTGAAAGGCGATCGCGCAACCGCATTGAAAGAACCGAACACGGCAGTGGTGGAAGAAGAAACGGCGCGCAAATATTTTGGCAATGCCGATCCTATGGGCAAGCGCATAAAGTTTGGAAACCGGGAAGAGTATGAGATCACCGGCGTGATCCGCTCGCCAGAAAATTCACACCTCAAGTTTTCCTTCCTGCTTTCGTACCCCACGCTGGTGAAGGTCGTTGGCCCCGATGCGGAACAAGCCTGGGGATGGTATGATTTCTATACCTACATTCAACTGAGCCCGGGTGCTGACCCCAAAGCGCTCGAAGCCAAGTTTCCCGAGTTCATCAAAAAATATGGCGCTGAAGGCGACGACAAAAAGATCAAGTTCTCCCTCCAACGCCTCACCGACATTCATTTAAACTCCGACCTGCTCCAGGAGGCCCGTGTCAATGGCAACGGCCGCTCGGTATACTTTCTTTCCATCATCGCCTTCTTCATCCTGGTCATTGCCTGGGTGAACTACATCAACCTGGCCACGGCGCGGGCGGTGGAGCGCGCGAAGGAAGTGGGCGTGCGCAAGGCGATCGGAGCGGGGCGCCTGCAACTGATGGGGCAGTTCATCGCTGAGGCATTGATCGTCAACTTCGGTGCCGTGATCACGGCCGTGGCGTTGATGAGCGCCACCATTCCCTTGTTCAATACCCTTTCGGGAAAAGCGTTGACGACAAGCATCCTGACGGATCCAACCTTGTGGTACACGGCCACAGTATTGTTCCTGGCGGGCTCGGCGTTGTCGGGATTGTATCCTGCCTTTGTATTGTCGTCTTATCAGCCTGCGCGTGTGTTGAAGGGATCCATGAAGGGAACCCACGAAGGTTTGTTGTTGCGGAAGATGCTGGTGGTGATGCAGTTTGTCGCCTCTGTGGCGTTGATTGCCGGAACACTCATTGTATACAATCAATTGCAGTTCATGCAAAACCGGGACCTGGGTGTGGACATCGACCAGGTGTTGGTCATCCATGCTCCAGGCGTGACCGATACGAGCACGTATGTTTCTCAGCTTCGCTCGTTCAAAAGTGAAGTGCAACGTCACCCGAATGTGCAGTCGTTCACGGCCTCATCGGAAGTGCCGGGCAACCTCATCTATTGGACCAACGGTGGCAAGCGCATTGGTGGCGACCAGGAGTTGCCCAGCATCGTCATGTATCGCATGGGTATCGACCACGATTTTTTCGGCACCTATAAGAATAAAGTACTCGCCGGTCGCGTCTTCTCCGAGGACTTCACGGCCGACACCAGCAACGTGATCCTCAACCGGAAAGCCGTGGAAGTGCTGGGCTTCAACACACCCGAAAATGCGGTGGGAGGTCAGGTCAAGATTGGCGACGACACACTCACGGTGGTGGGAGTGGTGGAGAACTATCACCAGGAAGGGTTAAAGAGCAACTTTCGCCAAACCGCCTTTCACCTGTTGCCCGAAAATCATTCTTACTACAGTGTGAAAGTGCAAGCGAAAGACATCGATCAAACGCTGGCCTACATCAAAGAAAAATACAGCCAGCAATTTCCCGAGAACCCTTTCGATTATTTCTTTCTCGATACCTTCTTTCAACGCCAATACCAAACCGACCGTCAATTCGGCCAGGTCTTTGGCTTCTTCGCTTTGCTGGCCATCTTCGTAGCTTCGCTGGGTTTGTTTGGCCTGGCCTCGTTCACCGCCAGCCAGCGTACCAAGGAGATCGGCATCCGCAAGGTGCTGGGTTCTACTGTGCCAAATATTTTCCTGTTGCTCTCAAAAGATTTTCTAAAGCTGGTCATCTTCGCCAATGTCATTGCCATACCACTGGTGGTGTACTTTATGGATAAATGGCTACACACTTTCGCGTTCCGCATCAACATCGGCTATTGGATATTTCTCGTTTCGGCTGTGCTCACGCTTCTCATTGCATTGATCACGGTAAGCTTTCAGTCCATTCGTGCGGCGATGGCCAACCCGGTGAAGTCGTTGCGATATGAATGAATTGGAAACCGCACTGAGACTTAAAGAGAGGGCGCCTGTTTAGGTGCCCTTTGTTTTTTAGGAAATCACTAGAATGTAAGTGTAGCCTTGTGTGGTTTATCGGTTGTGATTCTATGATGCCTTATGTTATGGAGTTGGAAAAGTGCCAGGAAGATCGAAGCGCAATGAAACGAAAGCACTATATAAAGAGTTTGCTTGCACACACGCACACAAGAGTCATATCAAACTCACCCTCCATCCCTTCATTAAAAAACGAACCCAACACACACACCTCGCACACCATGCCCTTCACTCGTTTCCAGCGAACACTCGTCGCAAATTTGTGGACGGGTGTAGCAATTTCGGACAGTTCCGTTTACATTGGTTTCTCGTATGGAACTGGAACACGAGCGGGATATATGGGGCGACTTCAAGAAAGGAGACTGGCATGCGTATACATTGCTCTATGACACGTACTACAAACGGTTGAACAACTATGGCTATAAGTTCACCCGCGATGTGGCGCTTATTGAAGACGCCATCCAAGACCTCTTTGTCAAACTTTGGACAAACCGCGAGACCTTGGGCGAACCTTCGTCGGTGAAGAATTATCTCTACAAAGCCCTGCGCCACGCGTTGTTTCGAAAGATAAAAACACAACGCAAGTTCACCTTAGCACCTACCGAGAACTATGACTATACGTTCGAGCTCTCGTGGCACGACCACCTTGTGGTGGATGAAGACGAACGCGAATTGCAACGCATCATTAAAGACGTCACCGGCAAACTTCCCGCCCGGCAGCAAGAGATCGTATACATGCGTTTTTATGAAGGCCTCTCCTATGAAGAGATTGCCGAGATCATGTCCATCAATATCAATTCGGTGTACAAACTCTGGTATAAGACAGTCGACAATCTGAAAGACGCCTTGCGTCACCTGCTTTGCGTGTTGCTGGTCTATTGCGTTTCCCGGACCGGAACAGAAGGATAAGGTCCGTCGCAAGGCAAGCCTTTCTTTTACCCTCCACTATCTATTTTCAGCCCTTTTTCGAACTATTTTCTTAAAAATGACCCCTGTGTTAAAAAAAGATTAACATACGAGGGATAATCGCGTGGGGTAGCGGTGTAATAGTACTGTAAAAGCAAATGCCGACACCATGCGCGTACAGGACTATTCTCATTATGCACTAACCGACTTCCTGGAAGACGACTTCTTCATCCGTTGGGTGATTGCTCCCGACACGCAAGCCAATATTTTCTGGGAAGCGTTCCTGATGCATTACCCGGAGAAGAAGGACGTTGTAAGCCAGGCGTCATCCATTATCGGTACGTACCGCCGGTTGGAGACGTTTACGAACGAATCGCGAAAGGACGCCGTGTGGGATAAGATCCGTGCCGAGATCCAGCAGCATCACGTGCCCGTGCAGAAGCCGGCAAGGGTGATTCCTTTATATATGAGGGCGGCCGCGGCCATTGTTTTGTTAGCGGTGTTTGGCGGCGTGTTTTGGCTGCTGAAAGATCACCGTAACCTGGTGACCACGGCGCACAACGAGATCACCAAAGTGATCTTGCCCGATCATTCCGTGGTGATGCTTAACGGCAATTCCACACTGCGTTATGAAAGCGACTGGGCCGCCGACGAACCTCGTGAAGTGTGGATCGATGGCGAGGCTTTCTTCAAGGTGAAACACATCAATCGCGATACGCTCCACATCGACCCTGCGCATCGTTTCATCGTGCACAGCAACAACCTCGACATTGAAGTGTTGGGCACCTCGTTCAATGTGCAACAGCACGAGGAAAAAACAAACGTCACGCTCATCACCGGCAAGGTGAAAGTGCAGTTCACCGGCGCGCCTTCGGAACACGCACCCGACGTGATCCTGCTGCCCGGCGACTTTGTGGAGTATGGATCACAGAAATTATTAGCACGTAAAAAATTATCGAATCCGCAGCGCGCCACCAGTTGGATGAAGCAGGAGCTTCTGTTCACCAACCCTGCGCTCAAAGATATTGTGAAGACCCTGCAAGAGGACTATGGCTACACCGTAGAGGTGAAAGAGCCCGCGCTTCTTGACTTGCGCATCGAAGGGGAGATCAGCGTTTCCAGTGTCGAGGAATTGCTGTCGACCGTGTCGGTCACGCTGGGTATTCGTATTGAAGAGGACCATAAACATATCACTATGTCAAGAAGATAAAACAATCGCAGCTTTTTCATCCAAACCTAACTAAACCTTATGAACAGATTCGACTACACTTCATTCCTGAAGCGGTGGCTGATGGTGCTCGTCCTCCTGAGCGCCCCCGTGCTACGCGGCCTGGGCCAGTACTATGCTTCCGCCGGCAACGCCATCCGCTCCGCGCAGGCTTCCGCCGGATCAAATCCCACCACCGAGTCAACGGTGTCGCTCAAAGACGCCTTGCATGACTTGAAGAAGCGCTTCCATCTGCGCTTTGCCTACCGGGAAGGTCTGCTGGATGGCAAAACGGTTTCCGCCACCTGGCTTCACCAGGAGCAGGCCCCGGAAGTCATCCTCGAAAAAATGCTGGCCTCCTGCATGTTGGGTTATAAACAGATCAACAAAAAACAATTCACCATTTTCTCTACCACTACTGCCGACCGTACCACCGGCAATGCGGTGACGAATGGAACTTCTTCCGAAACCTTAACGGCCACAGAAACCGCAGCACAGGAGCAAGCAGTCGCTACGGGCATCTCAGGCACAGTAACTTCGCAGGACGATGGCATGGCGCTGCCCGGTGTGAACGTGATCATTAAAGGCACGACCACCGGCACCACCACGGACGCGAACGGCCACTTTGCGCTGAATGCACCCGACGAGGGCGCCGTACTCATCTTTTCATTTATTGGCTACCAGACCACAGAGGTATCTTTCAGTGCAGGCCAAACCGTGGTGGACGTAGTGCTGCCCGTCGAACTGAGATCACTTAGCGAAGTAGTCGTGACCGCCCTCGGTATTGAGAAGGAGCGGAGCGCGCTGGCCTATTCGGTAACGGAGGTGAAAGGTGAAGAATTTACACAGGCGCGTGAGAACAACGTAGCGAACGCGCTCAGCGGAAAGATCGCCGGCGTAAACGCTACGGGTCTTTCTACCGGCCCCGGCGGATCAAGCCGCATCGTCATTCGCGGTAACGGTTCACTCACAGGTGCCAACCAACCGCTCTATGTAGTGAACGGTATGCCCATCGATAACACCACACCTGGTGGCAGCGCCACCACCAATGGTGGAGCGGGCAACGTGGATCGTGGCGATGGTATCGGCGGCATCAACCCCGACGACATCGAATCCATCAGCGTATTGAAAGGAGGAACGGCAGCCGCCCTTTACGGATCACGCGCCGCCAACGGTGTGATCGTGATCACCACCAAGAAGGGCAGGGCTCAACGCGGCATTGGCGTGGAATACAATGGCACATTCACGACAGAGCGAGTATCGGTTTATCCCGACTGGCAATACGAATACGGCCAAGGCGACAACGGCGTGAAACCCACAGACCTTGCAGGTGCCGTAACGACCGGCCGCCGTTCATTCGGTGCCAAGATCGATGGAACCGATTTCGTTGCCGTAGATGGCAAGACCCATCCCTACGTCGCGCAACGCGACAACGTCAAGAATTTTTATCAGACCGGGACATCCCTCACGAACACGCTGGCCTTCACCGGCGGGAGTGATGTGTTGAACTATCGTCTTTCCATGTCGGATTTGAACAGCCGTAGCATCTTGCCAAATTCTACCTATAACCGAAAGACTGCCAACCTCAGCGTCAATTCGAAACTGGGCGAGCGCATAACGGTGGATGCCACCCTTCAATACAACCTGGAGAAGGCACACAACCGTCCCAACGCCGGCGATGCGCTGGGCAATCCCAACTGGACACCCTACATGATGGCCAACACTGCCGACATCCGCTGGATCAAACCCGGCTATGATGCAAGCGGAAACGAGATTGCGTGGAACGACGCACCCATTGCCTCGAACGCCTATTTCGTGGTCAACAAGTTCCAGGAAGATGATATAAAGAATCGTTTCATCGGACAGGCCAGCGTGGCCTACAAAATCCTGAAGAACCTTTCGCTGAAAGGTGTAGTGAGCCGGGATTTTTACAATTACAATTATGACTACATCGTTCCCAGCGGAACGCTGTACACACCCCAAGGTCAATTGAATGCCTACAAAACCGACGTGGCCGAGACCAATGGTATGCTATCCCTGAACTACAACGCACAGATCAAGGATTTCAGCATCACGGCTCTCGTGGCAGGAAACCAGCGTCGCTATGACTACAAACAGTTGAACACGGCAGGAAGTAACTTCACCATTCCCTACTTCTACAGCACCACCAACCTGGCAACACAATCCACCACGCCGTTGACCCAGCGCACGGGCATCAACTCCATCTTTGGTTCTGCCGACTTTGGTTACAAAGACATGGCGTTCATCACGGTGACGGGCCGCCAGGATTGGTTCTCGACACTGAGCCCAAAAAACAACACCATTTTCTATCCTTCGATCGGTGGAAGCTTTGTGTTGTCGGAAGCCATCAATATGCCCAACACCATCGACTTTGCCAAGGTGCGTGCATCGTGGGCGCAAGTGGGTGGTGCAACGCCTGACCCGTATGCGATCAACCTCACCTATAGCATGGTGCCCAGCTCGGGTCAACCCCTGCAAAACGTGACGGTGGACCCGACCACGCAAGCCAACATCATCACCAACCCCAGCCTGAAACCGCTCACCTCGACAACGTATGAGGCCGGCTTCGAATTGCAGTTCTTCCGCAACCGCCTGGGATTGGATGTGACCTATTACGATCGCAAGACCACGGACGACATCGTGAAGACGGCCATCACACCCACGTCGGGATACAACAGTGTGATCCTGAATGTCGGTGAGCTGAGCAACAAGGGCATCGAAGTATTATTGACCGGCTCGCCCATCAAGAACGGTGACTTCACCTGGAACGTGAGCTACAACGTGGCCTACAACAAGAACAAGGTGGTGCGTTTGGCGGATGGCCTGGATCAGATCCAGATGGCCTCGTCGGTGAACGGTTGGGCCTACATCAACAACATTGTTGGACAGCCCTTTGGAACCATCGTCGGCACCCGCACACAAACGGATGCCAACGGCAACATCGTCTTCAACAAGACTTCTGGTCTTCCGGTAGCCACAGGGTTGCAAAGTCTCGGACAGGGCGTGCCGCCGCTCACGATGGGTCTTACCAACGAGTTCCGCTACAAAAACTTCTCGTTGAACATCCTGATCGATGGCAAATACGGCAACAAGATCTTCTCCCTCATGGAAGTATATGCCACTCGCTTGGGCAAGATGAAGAGCACCCTGCCGGGTCGTGAAAACGGGCTCGACGTGTCGGGTGTAGACCAGGAAGGTAACCCGTATTCGCGCACGGTGCCGGTGACGGGTCTGCGCGTGTATTACGACAACTACAAGATCTACTCCGACAAGTTTATCCACGATGGCAGCTTTGTGAAACTCCGCCAGATCATTTTCAGCTACAACATCCCGGTGAAGAACCTGAAAGTGTTGAAGCTGCAGTCGGCCAGCATCTCGTTTGTGGCGCGCAACCTGCTGACGCTCTATAAGAGCACCGACAACTTCGATCCCGAGCAAGGCTACACCAACAGCTCTGCCCAAGGCTTCGAATCGTTCGGTTTGCCGCGCACCCGCAGCTATGGTATGAACCTGATGCTAAAATTCTAAGCATACATTAAAGCGAAAACGACATGAAAAAATATAATCACCCCCTTTCTTTTGGCAGTCTGCTGCTGGCCGCCTGCCTGGTTTGCTCCTCGTGCGACAAGGGATTTGAAGAAATGAACACCAACCCCGACGCGTCGCCCACGGTGACGCCCGGCTACATGTTCACCAAAGCGCAATACGACGGTGCCTCCGACCTGCTCGTCCTGCTCATGGGCACCATGCAATACACCACCAGCTACAACGACGTGGCAGGTTTTGGGTCCAAGTATGTGACCAGTCAGAATACGCAAGCTTATGGTTTGTTCACCACCGCCTATCCGAAGGAGATCAATGAGATCGGCGAAGTGATCCGCGCCGTGCAAGACGATCCCGCCAAGGTCAATTTGCTGTCGGCTGCGCGCGTGTGGCGTGTCTATTGTTTTAGCCGCCTCACCGACATGTATGGAGACATTCCGTATTCGGAAGCCGGCCTCGGCTATGTGAGCTCCATCTACAAACCCAAATACGACGCACAGGAGTCCATCTATGCCGATATGCTGAAGGAGCTGGACGAAGCTGGGTCCAGCTTCGACGCTTCCAAACCCAATTTCGGCAACGCCGACCTCTTGTATACCGGAGATGTCACGAAGTGGAAGAAGTTCACCTATTCACTCATGCTCCGCCTGGCGATGCGCATGACCAAGGTGAGCGCCACCAATGCAGAGCAGTGGGCCAAGAAAGCAATTGCCGCCGGTGTGATCCGCGACGACGCCGATGTTGCCGACATCAACTACCTCAACACCGGCCAGGTGATCAACCAAAACCCGCTGTCCTACAACCTGCTGAACTCCGACTACATCCGCGCCGATGGGGTGAGCAACACCGAAGGAGGAAAATACCAGGAGTCGTTCATCAACTTCCTGAAGACCAACAACGACCCGCGCCTGCCCGTGTTGTCGATCGTGTATGTGAACAAAACTGCCGACACCACGGTGGCGATACAGAAAGGCATGCCGGCCACCTTCAGTGCCAAGCCCGCCGATTTTGTGACGTACTCTGAACCCAACCCCAAGACCATCCTGAAACTGGATGCCCCTTTGGCCATTTTGACCAATGTGGAGACCAGTTTTCTTTTAGCCGAAGCCGCGCTGAAAGGATGGTACGCTACCGAAACGGCCAGCGATCTCTACAGCAACGGCATCCGCGCGGCCATGCGCCAGTGGGCCTTGTTTGGTGCGGGTGGTGTCATTCCCGATGCCAAGATTGAAAAGTACGTCAGCGATCATGCCCTCAACACGGGGGGAACCGAAGACGAGCAGATGGAACAGATCTACACACAATTCTGGGTGGGTGTGTTCCCCAACGCCGTGGAAGTGTTCAGCACCTATCGCCGCACGGGCTACCCGGCCCTGATCCCGAACAACTACGCAGGCAACGCCACCGGTGGGCAAATCTTTCGCCGCATGATCTATCCGAATACAGAACAGAATCTTAACGCACAAAACTACAACGATGCCTTGAGTCGCCAGGGAAAAGACGACTTCATGACACGGATGTGGTGGGACGCGCAATGAAAAGGTTAGTGAAACACGGTTAGCTTTTAGTTTGGTTTAAATTTCATAGTTAGTTAGCCCCGCCGCTTCCTGATCTCACCGGGAAGGGCGGGGATTTTTTTGGCTTGCATGGTGCGGGAAAAGTTGGTTAATTCACCTCCCGTAGCTCCCTGCAAATCAAAATCACACCTATGCCAGCCATCCTCGAAGTAAACAACCTCACCAAAACCTACCCCAACGGCGTGAACGCCGTGAAAGGCATTTCCTTTTCGGTGAACAAAGGCGAAGTATTTGGAATTCTTGGCCCCAACGGCGCCGGCAAAACCACCACCCTGGAGATGATCGAGGGCCTGCGCCCCATCACCTCGGGCACGGTTTTGCTGGACGGCATTAAGACCGAGGAACAACCTTACCTGATCAAGCAACGCATCGGCATCCAACTTCAGTCGTCGGCGTTCTTTCAGAACCTGAAACTGACGGAGTTACTGAAAATGTTTGCCGACCTCTACGGCGCTCAGATCGATGCCGCCCAATTGCTGGCCGACGTGGGCCTGCAAGACAAGGCCGGCTTCCTGGTCAAGAATCTTTCCGGTGGCCAAAAACAGCGGTTTTCCATCGCCACCACCCTGGTGAACAAACCCGTGATGATCTTTCTCGACGAGCCCACCACCGGCCTCGATCCACAGGCGCGGAGAAACCTGTGGGAGCTGATCGCCCAAATCAAAAACCGGGGCACCACCGTCATCCTCACCACCCACTACATGGAAGAAGCCTCCTTCCTCTGCAACCGGGTGGCCATCATGGACGATGGAAAGATCGTTGCCCTCGACACGCCCGATCAACTCATCAAGCAATTGCTGGCCAAAGGCTTCGTGCCCCACACCGAAGTTCCCCCCGCCACACTGGAAGACGTATTCATCGACCTCACCGGCAAAACCCTCCGCGACTAACATGAACCAGAACACCCGCTCATTCCTGGCCCTGACAAAGGCCTCTCTGAAAATGTATTATCGCAACAAAGGCGCGATCATTTTCACGTTGCTCATCCCTGTAGCGTTGTTGTCGATGTTCGGCTTTCTGTCATCCGGCCGTGGTCCACGCATCCAGGTCGGCCTCACCAACAAGGCCAGCACCGAAATGGCGCAACAGTTTGTCGCCGCCCTCAAAGGTGTTGAAGCCTTCAACATCCGGGAGGCTACTGAGACCGACGCTGCCAAGGAACTCGGCAAAGGCGACATCGACCTGCAGGTGATCGTTCCCGAAAACTTTGGCAAGACCGAAGACGGTAAACCCGCAGCCAGCACCATCCAAACCCGGTTCAACAAAGGCAGACCCCAAAGCGGCCACATGGCCAACATGGTCATCATACAGATCGTGACCGGCCTCGACAAGAAGCTGACCAACGCACCCACCGTGCTCGACGTGAAGAGCGAGGGCGTGGCCGTGAACAACCTCGGCTACTTTGATTTCATTTTGCCGGGCATCCTATCCATGAGCATTATGCAACTCGGCATCTTTGGCGTGGCGTTTAGTTTTGTGGCCATGAAGGCCAGTGGCGCGCTGCGCAGGATCCAGGCCACGCCGGTGCACCCGGTCTACTTTGTGCTTGCACAGGCAACGGTCAGACTGCTGGTTACTTTATCAACCGCAGTGATCTTGCTGGTTTTTGGAACCTACTTCTTCGGGTTTCACATGATGGGCAGCTATGTCAATTTCTTCCTGGTCTGCATCATCGGCATCTTGATCTTTCTGGGCATCGGCTTTGCCATTGCCGGCTGGGCGCGCGACGAAACCCAGGTGGCTCCCGTGGCCAACCTAATTCAACTGCCGTTGCTGTTGTTGTCGGGGATCTTCTTTTCGCGCGATGGATTCCCTACATGGCTTAAAACTATTACCGACTATTCGCCGCTGACCTATGTCAGTCATGCACTTCGAAAAATAGCGAATGAGGGTGCGGGGCTTACGGAACTTCCTATGGATATGATTGGCATGGCGGTGTGGGTGGTGCTGGTGTATATTATTGCTGTGAAATTGTTCCGGTGGGAGTGAGGCTTGTGGCGGCCCCCCTCGGAAGCCTCGGGGCCGGGCTTTCCGTTCCAAGTCCGTCCACGCTTGAGCCAGCGCACTTCGGGCTTTCCACTACAATCCCTGGCCGGGTGTCCTCTTAAACCGTTCCCAATGAGGAGACAGCGTTGCATTGGCGGCTAAGGTTGATGATGTATTTGGCGAGACAAAATAAACTCTTCGAGATGGTTCGAGCGGTGATTTATCTTTTCAATCTGGTACTGATAGCCGTTATTATCCAAAGAGTAATTGTCATTGATAACGACAAAGCCCACCTTATTTTCCTATTTTATTACCCAGCGCTATTGTTGCTTAACTTTTTGGTTGGCGTTGTTTTAAGAATAGCAAAGCGCGAGCGCTACCGGGATTTCTGGCAGCTTTGTATTTGGATGGGATGTTTGTTTATTCCAATATATCTTATTTTGATTTCGCTATACTAACGAATAACTCCTGCACAATGGGTATTTATCTCGAAAATTCTCAGCTCATAACCTACTTAAGGTTAGGGAAAACAATTGAACAATGGCTTGGAACGACAAAGGAACAAGAGGAAACAATTATCAAATGGTTATCGATTGCGTCAGAAAAAGATGGAACCTATAGGGTTACGTATCATGAGGTATTCGATGAGGGGAGCGAAGATTTACTGGATATTTATGACTTTAGCGTACCTGATCCTGACTTGGAATTTGGAGAAAGTGATTCCTTTGCAACCTACGAGGAAGCTTTGGAGTTTTCCCGTCAAAAATACGGTTGCCGTGATGATAAATTTGTAACCGCGGGACAAATTCAAGAAGAGTATCGACTATATCTATTGTCGCGAAGTGAATAATAAAAGTCATAGGTAGAAATCCAGGCAAAAGCAAATACGATCTGTTCATCGGGCTTTTGACGTCTCTACGGTGGCTGCTATCCATAAGTAAAGGTAATTTGACGTTTGTTCCCTCACCGCTAAGCATCCGGACGCCCTTCTTGCCTTCCCGACGCCCGCAGCCATCTCTTCAATTCCTCGTGCTCGGCGGGCGCCAGGTAGGCAAATGTCTTTTTATATTCCTTCCTGAAAAGTCTTCTGCTGAAACTCATTTTCTCCAAAATAATTTTGCAATACTCCAACATACCTTTCTTCAAGTCCTTCCTCCTCATTGCTGTTTCAATTTTTGTTCAAAGATTATTTTCCTGAGATAATCCCCTGTGGGGCACAACCTCCTATCGCGTTCTCCTTCCATCGCCGCCAGCCAACTTTTCAAGGTCTGATGGGTGTAAAACCAACTCCGGTATGGGCCGATAAGCTGGATCTTGTTTCAAGGCTTCATAAATCCTCCGGTTTGATGTGTTTGCAGTCTCCGTTGGCGTCGTGTCAGCCGGCATGTAGTATACAATTCTCTCCACCTCAACCCTGTAAAGCAGCGCCAGGCACATGGGGCATGGCTTGCTGCTCGTGTAGAGCACACTCCCTTTCAGGGTTGTGGCGCCCATGTATTTACACGCCGCCTTCACGGCTTCCAGCTCCGCGTGTGCGGAGGGGTCGTTGAGTTGTGCCGACCTGTCGGAGCCTTCGCCAATAATCTCCCCATCTTTCACCACCAGGCTTGTTGGAGGCGTGCTGTTTGCCGCTCCCGTGAACTCAGTGCTCGCATTCAAAACTTTTTTCATAAAAGCATAGTCCTCCGCCGTGGCGCTGGCTTTCAATTTTGCCAGGCGCTGTTGCCGTTGCTGGTGTTGCTCCGTTCGACTCGCGGCGTTGTGGTTGACATAAGCACCCATAATAAGCAACGTCAGCAGCAAAAGAAATTTCGCCAGGGTCGTCATAAGTAATAGTCACCTACCGATTCCGGCTGATAGGTAACTTTTAGAATTTGGAAATTTCCCTTTCCGACCGGCACCTTCCAGGATACAATATCGCCGGCCTGCATTCCTAACAACGCGGTGCCTATGCTGGAAAATACGGAGACTTTCCGCTCGCGATGGTCAGCTTCCTGCGGATAGGTGATGGTTAGCTCGGCTTCGCGCCGGTTGGACAGATCTTTCAGCAACACCCTGGAATTCATGGTGACGACGTTTTCCGGCACCTGTTCCGGCAATACCCGCTCAGCATTCCTCAGTGCACGGAACAATTGTGCTACCCTTTCGGGCATCTTCTGGGTCTCGGTGGTGAAGCCAATCAATCCAATGAGTCGCTGATAATCTGTATCGGTAATAATAATTTTCTTTTCCATGACCATTCAATTTAAAGACACTGTTGCAGTATCCATGCCAGACAAACACGCCTCTGGCGCATCCCTGTAGAGGTGCCGGCATACCGTACCGGCCAGGAACTACTCACTGGGGAGAATCTCCCCACCTTCGGTTCACCATGAAAATGAAACTATTTGGTGCATTTAATCCTTCAGTGTTTATACCTTTAATGCATCGAAGCCCAACGGAAAGATGAATACTGCCGATATAAAACTGAAGGAAAGAGTCAAAGAGCTGAAATGTCTTTACGACTTATCAAAAATAGCATGGGAGGCCGATAACGACCTGAACGCTATCCTCACCAAGACATTAGCCATTCTGCCGCAGGCCATGCAGTATCCCGAGGTGGCTGAAGTTTGCATCGTCGCGAACAAAACGCACTACGCCACCAAGGGATTTTCAAAGTGTCATCACCCGATGACGACGACGCTGGGAATTGGAAAAAAGAAATACGGGACGATACAGATAGGCTACAGGGTTCCTTTAAAAGGCAAGAAAGCAAAGTATGCCTTCCTCACGGAGGAGAAGAATCTGGTCAGGATCGTTGCGCGGGAATTGTCGCTGTTCATTAAACGGGCCGCGATCGAGGAAGACAAACAGAAACTGGAGATGCAGTTGCAGCATTCCGAACGACTCGCTTTTGTCGGGGAACTGTCGGCCGGCATTGCACATGAACTGAACGAACCCCTGGGTAGGATCCTGGGGTTTGCACAATTGATAAAAAAGACCGGGGCATTGGACGAGCAAAACGAAAGCGACATCGAACGGATCATCAAGGCTTCGCTCTACACCCGTGAGATCATCAAGAAGCTTATGATCTTCTCGCGGCAGATGCCCCGCCAGATCAATGCCGTGAACCTGAATACGATCGTGTCCAATATCCTATACTTTATCGACATCCGGTTTCAAAGCAGGGGTATAAAAATGGTGGAGAAACTTGATCCCCACCTTCCCCAAATCCAGGCCGACGAGGTGCAGATGAGCCAGGTCCTGGTTAACCTCATCACGAACGCGATTCACGCCATGACGCGCGGCGGGCAAATAACGGTGACGACGAAACGGAAAAAGAACCACGTAAGCCTGACCGTAAACGACACCGGCACCGGTATGTTACCGGAAGTGAGAAAGAAGATCTTTGAACCTTTCTACTCCACCAAGCCGGTGGGGCAAGGCACCGGGTTGGGGCTTTCCGTAGTGCTGGGGATCGTGGAGGATCACAAGGGAAAAATAGTCGTGAGCAGCACGGCCGGCAAAGGCTCAAAATTTGAGGTCCTGCTTCCGCTGAAACAGAATGGTAAATGACATGAAGAAAAAAGAGAATGTTCCTATTAACGTATTGGTTGTGGATGATTCACCGGAAAGTGTGGAGCTCATCAAACGCAACCTGCAGTCGAAAGGCTATGAGATCTATACGGCCCACAATGTTCAATCGGCCATCAAACTTTTAGATAGCGTCGCGTTTGACCTGTTGATCACGGACCTGCAAATGCCGGGTGAAAACGGGATCGAATTGGTGCGCCACACGTCGGAAAATTATAAAGGCATCGGCATTCTCGTGATCACGGGTTTCCCCTCCATTCAGGGAGCGGTCGAATCCATCAAGATCGGCGCGGAAGAATACCTGGTGAAGTCATTTACCGATGCGGAGCTGTTTACAGCCGTGGAGAGGGTTTTGCACAAGATGCACAAGCAAGCCAGGGCATCCTCTAAACCGGCGCTGCAAAATTTCGGGATCATTGGGCATTCCGAAGGGATGAAGAAAGTTTTTAACACCATCAACAAGGCTAAACCCACGCGTGCCACCGTGCTGATTCAAGGCGAAAGCGGCACGGGGAAGGAGTTGGTCGCTCGTGCGCTGCACTATGGCGGCCAGGCTTCGGCTGCCCCGTTTGTGCCGGTGAACTGTGGCGGGATCCCGGACGCGCTCCTGGAGAGCGAACTCTTTGGCTACGTGAAAGGAGCCTTTACCGGCGCAACCGAAACCCGGGCCGGCTTCTTTCAAACCGCCGACGGCGGCACGATCTTTTTGGATGAGATCAGCAACACGAGCCTGGCCATGCAGGCAAAACTATTGCGCGTGCTCCAGGAAAAGGAGTTCTATATGGTGGGATCAAAGAAGACCCTCAAAGTGAACGTGCGGGTGGTTGCAGCGACCAACGTCGACCTGTTGCAACTGGTGAAGAAGGGATTGTTTCGCGAGGACCTTTACTATCGCCTCAATATTATTTCCATCGATCTGCCACCGCTGCGCGAAAGAGGCGACGATCTGCTGGAGCTCATGGATTTCTTCCTCTCGAAATATGTGCATGAGTTGGGCAAACCACCGATGAAATTTACGCCCAAGGCGCTCCGGGCCATGCAAGCCTATGCGTGGCCGGGAAATGTCCGCGAGCTTCAGAATCTTATTCACCGCGTGGTGATCCTGGCCGAGGACAACAGCATCGACATTCCCGACCTGCCCGAATCTTTTCGCTTTTCGGGCGTCAGAACAAAGGGGCTTGACCGGCCCCTGGAGGAGGTTGAACGCGAGTACATCCAGGATGCTTTGGCGGCACACAAAAATAATATTTCAAAAACGGCGATCGTGCTGGGGATCGACCGGAAGACCCTGCGGGACAAACTAAAGAAATACAAGTTGTCTGTTTAGTGGTACAAAAAGTACCACTGGTTCAAAATTGACCACTCCTCTCGGGGCGAACGGCCCCAGGCTCGCTTGTTTCGTCGACTATTCGTGGTATGGCTTTTGGATGATACCTCCAAAAAGAGCACCTTATGCTTACGGCTGAATGTCTCGAAACACTACTACAAAATGAGCTGCGCGCACTTTGCCCGGATTGCGTTCATACGGTAGGCTGTTCTTATCGCCAGAGCACGAAAAAAATTATCGTTCAGTGTGAGTCGTATGCGGCCAGTGGGGAAGCCGGCGTCAGGCACACAGCTCCGGATGGTTCCCAGGGGCTTTGCAGGACCTGCACCGTGGCAAATGTATGTCGTTTGCCGGGACGGCACGTGGGGGTGTTCCATTGTGAGGACTACACCTAAACAGGCATGACCCATGACTGAAATTATAAACCACTTGCTCGGGAAAACGAAACCCAAGCTTAAAGAGGGGCGATGGAAGGCCTTCAACCGCCACGCCGTCCTCATCGCCGAAGGCTGCTACGTCCACAACCTGAAACATGGGCCATGGCGTGAATATTATGACACCGGCGAATTGATGCTGGAGGAGCATTATGAGAACGGACTGCCCCATGGCCGCTATGCCGCTTATCATCCTTGCGGCACGCTGGTGAGCGAAGGCGTCTATGTGCAAGGGAGTCGTGAAGGGTACTTTAAGATCTATGATAAAACAGGGAAGCATATAAAGTCGCTTCTTTTTATAAATAACGATTTAATAAACGAAGTTCATGTTCATAGTCCCACAACCGAAAAAGCAGAAGGAAGAGACGGCAGTTGACTATATGTTAATTGCCATTATTGCGGTATATTGGTTGATCACCTTGCTGCACGGGACCCTATAACCATGAATGACACCACTATCCTCTGGATCGCCTTCAACCTCTTTGTGCTGGCCATGTTGGCCCTTGACCTGGGTGTATTTCATCGCAAATCGCACGATGTCACCACCAAAGAAGCACTCACCTGGACCGCGGTGTGGGTGACGCTGGCCCTGCTGTTCAACGTCTTCCTGTATTACTATTTCGACAAAGAGACCGCGGTCCAATTTTTCACAGGATACCTGATTGAAAAATCGCTCAGCGTGGACAACATCTTTGTGATCATCATGATCTTTTCATACTTCAATGTTCCCACCACCTATCAGCATAAAGTATTATTCTGGGGCATACTGGGGGCGTTGGTGATGCGGGTGATCTTTATTCTTTCGGGAGTGGAACTCATCCACAGGTTTCATTGGCTCATTTACATTTTTGGAGCCTTCCTGGTGGTCACAGGCGTCCGGATGCTGATCGCCGGGGATGCCAAACTGGAGCCCGAGAAAAATCCTTTGGTCAGGCTTGCCCGCAAACTATTTCCGTTCACGCCGACCTTTGAAGGGGATCAGTTCTTTGTGCGTCGCGACGCCAAACTGTGGGCCACGCCATTGTTCCTGGTGGTGATCCTGATCGAAGCAACGGACCTTATTTTTGCAGTCGACTCCATACCCGCCATCATCGCCATCTCCGACGATCCCTTTATTGTGTACACATCCAACGTGTTCGCTATCCTCGGGTTGCGCTCGCTATACTTTGCCCTCTCGGGAATAGAAAAATATTTCCAGTATTTGAAATACGGCCTTTCGGCCATCCTCATTTTTGTAGGGGTTAAAATGAGCATCACCGATCTTTACAAGATCCCGATCAATTTGTCGCTCATTGTCATCGTTGTGATACTCGCCGTGGCCATGCTGGCGTCTGTATTAGCGCAGAAGAAAAAGCATGGCCCCGAGTAAGTAGCCAAAAAAATTTCATTCAATTCTTTGTTGTAAAAAAAGGTTTCCTGGAGATATCGTATATTGCAAGCGCCAATTTCCATAACTCTATCCCGTCTCGACGATGGCTTTCAGACTGCTCCTTTGCTGTTTCCTAACCGGTGTTATGATCAGCGCCCACGCGCAATCCGATTTGGTTACCGAGAGCATTTTAGATTATTTTTCCTCCACCAGCCGGCTCCGGGAATACGAGAACATCACCGTCGAATGGAAGATGGACGGCCCCACCCAAGTCCAATTCAACGAAGGGCTGAATAATCTTTTTGAAAACAATCCTTCCCTGGCCGAAGTCAATTTTAGTAGCGTGATCGGGAAAGATTCGCTGCTTTGGCAAGCCTATTACTACCGGGGTATCTGCTATAAACAACTGGACAAAAGAAAAAAAGCACGAAGCGACCTGAAGCGCGCGATGCAACAACACGGGCCTTTCTTCGAAGGGTTTGTGGAGATGGGCAAGGTGGAGCAGTTGGAGCGCAACGATGCCGAAGCACAAAAGAACTTTAACAAGGCAGCGCGTTTGGCACCCTCGAGGGCCGTGATCTATTACCTGCAGGCCAACCTGGAACTGGATATGGCACAACGCAAGGAAGCCCTGAAGGACTATGCCACCTGCCTGGAGAAAGACAGCCTTTTTTCCGACGCCCGCATCCACCTGGGATTGATCAAGGTCGCGACCGACCACAAATCGGAAACGGCGCTGCCCCATTTGGACAAAGTGCTGCAATATGATTCCCTAAACCGCCATGCCTTGATGTTTCGGAGCATGATCTCCGCCGACAAACGTCAAAATCTGGCCGATCTCAACACGGCTGTTCGGGTAGATCCTGCAAACATCACGGTGCGCTACCTGCGCGGTCTGGTGTTCACCCAGCAAGGCAACTACGACCGCGCATTTCCCGACTTCAACAAAGTGATCGAAGGGACGTTCGCGAGCGACAATAATTTTCAAGGGCGCCAAACGTGGATCGACAAAAAGATCGATATCCAAAATGCCGGGGCCTACACCGTGCGGCGTGTATATGGACTACCGGAAAAAGAAGCCGAAAAAATAAAGAAGGCCTTTTGCCTGTTGGTGCTCGGCTCAGACGCCGAAGCACTGGCCACGCTGGAGCAAACGAAATTGAAGAACTATGAACCGCTGTGCCTGTTCCTGCGCGGGGTGGCTAGCGAACATATGGGAAAACACATCGATGCCCTGCAGTTTTACAACCAAGCGCTGGCCCGCGACAACGAGATCCTGGATGCTCACAAAAAACGGGGCATCTATGAACAGGAGATGAAGGAGTGGGACAAATCCATCGCCGACTTCACCGACGTGCTTCGCCTCAACCCGGAAACATTCATCGCCTACAAATGGAGAGGGGTTTCCCACTACAACTCGGGTAAATACGAAAAGGCCATCGCAGACTACACGCAGTATCTCAAACGCGACAGCACCGACGACGAGACCATCGGCTACCGGGCCGTGGCCTATGAACACACCGGGCAATACCTGGAGTCGTGTGTGGACTATGCAGACTCGAAAAACAGGCACGTACTCGTCTTGACCAAACTGGACAGAGCCCTGGATTCATTGCTCATCCTAAAGGACACGGCCAAAGCCTATTACTACGCCGACCGGATCACTAGGAACATCCGTTACTTCACGGAGGGCTATGTGATAAAATTCAGGGTCATGATGAAGAAAGGCGATTGGGCCGGGATCGAGAAGGAAGTGTACGACGCAGCCAACAATTTTCGTCAAGGGCTGAACAAGGCGGATCAATCCTATGTCCTCACAGTGGCCGGCGCCGCCTCTTCCAGAAACAAGCGATATGACGATGCCATCGCCATGTTCACAGAAGCCATCAAGGTAGACAAAGAGAACGCATGGGCATTACTGGAACGCGGGAAAGCCTGGCAAGCGATGGGCAAAAAGAGCAAAGCATCTTCGGATTGGAAGAAGGCGCAGGCGCTGGGCCATCCGGAAGCCGGAGGGTTGTTGAACGGGATAGGGGATTGAAACGGCAGAAGAAACTTTATGAAGATCCTATCCTTCGCGTTGATTTTGAGCTTTCCCTTTTCATGGTCAAATGAAGGGAAATAGAGACCCCTAATCCGCTAACAAGAGGGGCGTGAAGTATTAACTTTAAACAATACCAGTTTAGACCGTTAAAAAGTTGAGCCCCGGTTATAGCGAAAATATCTCCTGACTCAATCTCAGTAGGCGAGGAGTTGCCCGTAATGATGTTTGTCAAGGATGCCAATTTAAACGTTGAAGGAGCATTTGACCCACTGAGTCGGTATGAAGAGATTCCCAGAGATAATCATGATGATAGCAAGTATATATATTGACGAGAGGATATTAATTTGTAGGAAATGAACGAATCATCCGGAAAAGGATATCAGATCGCCGATAAAGACGAACCCAAAGTACTTGTTCGATTACTCGAGATACCTGTTTTTTTAAGTGGAAAGAAAATACATAGGTTGAATGACTTCGCGTACGGGGAGTGGCTCATCTTTGAGGGTGGCAGACCAAAATATTATTTTTGCATCCTCGACGAACGGTACGCGGATAAGAAGGATCAAATTACGCAAAGCGGAGATGTTGAGCGTTATCTGGAAAAATCTTTTAAAGATAAAGGGCTGAATCTAAGTCTGAAGAACGGAGTGTTTGGATGGGCTCTTGAATGGAAATTTGAGATCATAGACCTGTATCTTGAAAATCTGCCCTTAGAGTATTTGTAAAGAATATCCGAAGGTCAAGGGATGTAGAATAACCAGGGAAGAACAAATAGAGTATTTAAATGGAGAGCTTTTGTATTAAGGCGGTCTGCGAATGGAATGAAAGATATTCCGTTGTGGTTGAAGACGATCACCGGGTATGCTATGCTTACCTGTTGCAGGATGACAAGATCGTAGGCGATGTCTGGTTGTATAATTCCATTGCCGATCCCGTGAGCACAGATTGGAAGAATAGGGAAGATATGCCATTTTTGAATCCCATTCGTTATATAAAACCTGGCGTAAAAATCTCACCTGTCACTGATACTTGTGAAATTGAGATGGTTTGGAAAATGCAGGGTCAAGATGTGAGTGATGTTGATATTTATGTTCGGAAAGACTTGCTGGCAAAATTGAAAATGTCCAGACCAGGGTGGTCAACCATTGTTTCGGAGGATGGCCCGCTGGCGAAAGTGCTTATGTAACTTTTAAAAAATGAGTGATATTTTTCCTTCGGTAACGTTCATGACTTTATTGCTATGGGGTCGTATCTTTCCTTGCGAGCGACCATCGAGGGGCGGACGATTCACAAGCACACTGAAGACCGGGTTGATAAATTGCCAGATGCAAGCTGCGGTATAAATAAAATATGAATAGATTTTTGTTGTTATTTTTAATATTCGATCTGACTTCATGTGTCAGAAGAGAGGTTCCGCCAGTGGTGGAGTTAAAACAAAATTATGACCAACTTCCTGCCAGGGTTCAAGAATCTTTTAGACACTACGATCAATTCAGTCGCTATCTTTTGGAGGGTGGTGGTGTATTGAATTTTGATACATTAGTTCAGTATGAACTTAGCGTTGAGACCACAGGACCCTGGACGGATTACTTCTTGTTGATTGATAGAAATCATAATAAAGAGTTCGAAATTCCGGCGGGGTCGGCGTCCCCTTTTGTTATCTGTGATGGAATGCTTTTTGTCCCAAATTCCTACAACATAGCGAATTCAGAGGAAGCTAGGAGGACTGATTATAAAAGGTATAGGTTGGAGTAAGTGAACAATGGCTATCCCCTTCGGGTTAACGATCAACCCCATCAGCCTAGCAACAGTGTTAACCGAAAATTGCCTTTCGCTATTGTTCTTGTCATCACCGACAACCCAGTCAGCCTCGTTGCCACTAATACGAAATTTAGGCAGCGACGAAACAACCCCGCCCGAACCATCCCACAACCGGACAGTCCATTCTTTTTTCCAGATTACCCTTGTAACTTTTTGACCAAGCTTCGGTACTCCATGTATTGAATTACCCCAACCATGCTAAAAAACTACCTCACCTCCGTCTTCCGCTACGTCTCCAAGAACAAAGCTTTCACGTTCATCAACGTCTCTGGCCTGGCCATTGGCATGGTGGCGTGTATGCTCATCGTGCAGTTCGTTATCCATGAGTTTAGCTACGACACGTTCCTGGATCACAAGGATCAGATCTTCCGCGTGCAACTTGACCGCTATAACAAAGGGGAGATCTCCACCCGGTGGGCGTCCGGTTGTGCAGGCATCGGGCCGGATTTGAAGGCTGAGTTCCCCGAGGTGAAGTACTATACCCGCATGCGGTGGGGCAACGCCATGCTCTCTCACGGTGATGTGTTCTTCAAGGAAGACAATGTGAAGTTCGCCACGGAGGACTTCTTTAAAATATTTTCCATCAAAATGCTGCAGGGCGACCGCGAGACGGCCCTGAAGGAACCCTATAAAATGGTCATGTCCCAATCTTTGGCCAGGAAGTATTTCGGCGACGAAAACCCGATGGGCAAAATGATCCGCAACAACGGCAAGACCGACTACGAGATCACCGGCATCTTCGAAGACCTGCCCGCCAACTCGCACATGGCCATCGACGGCTTGTTTTCCTTCGCCACCTACCAGGCCATGAACAACAACGACCCCATGAGCACCTGGATGTGGGACGGCTTCACGACCTACATCATGCTGGACGAGAAAGCTGACCCCAAAACATTCGAGTCAAAGTTGCCGGCCCTGGTGGAGAAGAAGGTGGGCAAAGAACTGAAAGACGGCAACGAGGGCATGGTCTTCCATTTGCAGCCCGTATCCTCCATTCACCTCGATTCGGATTTCATCGGCGAGTTCAAGGCGAATGGCAACCGGCAATCGGTCTATTTCCTTTCGGTGGTGGCCATCCTCATTTTGTTCATCGCGTGGATCAACTACATCAACCTGTCCACCGCCAAGGCCATCGAGCGGGCGCGTGAGGTGGGCGTGCGCAAGGTGATGGGGAGTTTCCGTTCGCAGCTGGTCCAGCAGTTCATGCTGGAAGCGTTGGTGCTCAACGCGGCGGCCGTGGGCATTGCTGTGGCCTTTGTGTTGTTGCTCACGCCCTGGTTCAGTGAACTGACAGGGCGACCGCTGGGCTATACGCTATTCCGGCAAAGTGAATTCTGGTTTGGGATGGGCGGCCTCATCGTGATGGGCGCGTTGCTCTCGGGGTTGTACCCGGCCTTTGTGTTGTCGTCCTACAAGCCTGTCGAAGTATTAAAAGGAAGGTTTAAGAATACGAGTCGTGGCGTCTATTTCCGCAAGGGGATGGTGATCACGCAGTTTGTGGCTTCCATCACGCTCATTGTCGGCACGTTCACGGTCTACCGGCAGCTGCGCTACATGCAAGAACAGAAACTTGGCGTGAACATCGACCAGACACTGGTGGTGAACTCACCCAGTGTGACGGACTCAACCTATCAGCAAAAGTTTCAGGTCTTCAAGCAGTCCCTGCTGCAATACCCCGAAGTCTCCTTTGTCACCGCATCGACGTCGGTGCCGGGATCACGACCGGGATGGAACGCAGGGGGTATTCGCCGCTTGAGCCAGCGCGAGGATGAAGCCAACCAATATCGCGTCATCATGATGGACCACGATTTCATCAAGGCCTATGGATTGGAGATCGTGAGCGGCCGGCCTTTTTCGGGCGACGTCGTGAACGAGAACGAGTCGGTGATCCTCAACGAATCGGCCGTGCGCCTCATGGGCTTTAGCAAGCCCGAGGAAGCGTTGAATGATCACATCTTTTTTTGGGGCGACACTTTTAAGATCGTGGGGGTGTTGAAGGACTACCACCAGGAATCGCTCAAAAAGGCATTCGATCCCTTGGTCTTTCGCTACGACAAATCGCCCGGCGGATCCTACTCCATCAAGTTCAATACTACCCATGTGAAAACCTCGATGGCGAACTTCGAAGAACAGTGGAAGGCCGTGTTCCCCGGCAACCCGTTCATCAGTTTCTTTCTCGACGATCATTATAATCAGCAATATAAATCCGACCAACAATTCGGTCGCATCTTTGGCATCTTCTCCACGCTGGCCATCTTCATCGCCTGCCTCGGCCTGTTTGGGCTCTCGTCGCTCACCGCGATCCAGCGCACCAAAGAGATCGGCGTGCGCAAAGTGTTGGGTGCCTCCATTTCCGGCATCCTGGCCCTGATGAGCCGCGACTATCTATGGCTCATGGCCATCGCCATCACCCTGGCCGTCCCGTTGGCCTGGTGGACGATGCATACCTGGCTTTTGAACTTTGCCCAACGCATCGACCTCAGCTGGTGGATCTTCGCCATCCCCAGCGCCACCGTGGTGCTGATCGCGCTATTGACCGTGAGCATCCACACACTGAAAGCGGCCCGGACGAATCCGGTGAAATCGCTGAGGTACGAGTGAGGGGCAGCAAAAAAAAGACGCAGGTCGATTGACTGTGCGTCTTTTTCTTAGAGGTGATTTCAGGAGCCAGAATCCAGGAGCCAGGAGCCAGAAGCTTATGCTCGGTGTTCCAGTAGCCAGTATTCAGTAGCCAGGGTTTTTGTTCTCGGACTTCAAGAGGCAGGGCCCAGGAGTCAGAAGTTTGGCAATCCTGGGCAGTCAGTATCCAGTAGTCAAGTCTTTATTATTGGACTTCGCAGTCAGAATCTTCTTTCCAGTACTTGAGGAGTCAGGAATCGAGAACGATGAATGAGTCGTCACTCGCCTGTTGGGAAATATTTTTTACTACTGTGATGCCCAACTCTGAATTAACTCCTAACTCCTGAATTTAAGATCTCGGAATGCTAACTCCTCGAATGCGGTCCGCCTGTTTTAACATTGGTACCGTCGCCGAAAAAAAAAATTGACTACTGGCAACTGGAACACCGAGCATAAGCTTCTGGCTCCTGGCTCCTGGATTCTGGCTCCTGAAGGAGCCGCCCCCCAAGCCCAACTACTTTCCTTCCATCTTCGTGAGTCCCTTCGACGATTCCAATTTCGCTTCCGGAGTATACCTCACTTCAATCTTATCACTTCCCTTTCCTTTCGTATACTGATACCAGATCGGCTTTGCAGAGGTGCGATTGCCATCGGTGACCATGGTATAGGAAACCGTCCAGAAACCTTCGTCGGGAATTTTGCCGAAGTCTTTTTCGAACGCCAAGCGTACGGAAACGGGCACTTCATCGACCTGAATCTTTTCCGTCTTTTTCACTTGCGCCATCACCGATACACCAAGGGCGGCGGCGAAGATGAGGGTGAGCATTAGTTTTTTCATCGTCTGATTGTTTTTGGTTTAACCGTAAGTATATACGGCGATTGTGAAAGGAAGGGTACGTAATTATGTAACGTAACGCGGTGGATTTTTTTGAAGATGTTTTCACTGGATATACTGCGATAGGCTAGGGTGAGTGGTTCTATTTTGTACTTTTAGGCGTTGCACAACAAAATGAATTACATGAACGGAAAATGGAAACTATTGCCCATCCTAGGTCTGCTGGCCTGTACCGCAAACACCAAACCGGCGGCCCCGGCATCGCTGCCCATAGAAGGTACGTGGCAACTGCTCTCGTCGGCCTACATCAAGAAGGATACCACGATTCGCAACGACGCCCCGGGTACGCGCATGATCAAGATCCTCAACGGATCGCACTTTGCGTTCCTGTTGCACGAGGTGCGCACACCGGGCGATACCCTCGCACCCCGTTCGTTTTCGGCCGGGGGTGGATCGTATACGCTGGTGAACGACCATTACACCGAACACCTGGAATATTGCAGCGCCCGCGACTATGAAGGCAAGGATTTCGAATTCACCGTGGCGCTCCATGGCGACACGCTCATCCAATCGGGCGTAGAGAAGTTGAAGGAGTACGGCATCGGCGAGGAGGATCTGCCGTTGGTGGAGAAGTATATCCGGGTTAATCCTTAGAAGGTTTTGGAGCAGCAACCTTAGGAGCCTTCGGGACTTTGGATGCTTTCCCGGTGACGGCGGCGGCGATCTTGCTCTCTTTATTATCAGTATCATCGCCCAGCAACATGCCCCAGGGTTTGAGACTTTCCACGCGATCGAAAATCACTTTGAGCACGGCAATGCCGGGGATGGCCAGGAACATGCCGCTGATGCCGCAGAGCGCCCCGCCAATGATCACACCCACAATGGTGACGAGCGCATTGATGCGCACGCGGTTTCCCACGATCAGGGGCATCATAAAGTTATTGTCGATGAACTGAACGATGGCCAGAATAACCGCCACCCAAACCACATCGCTGAGATTTTCGGAAGTGATCAGGGTAATGAGCATACAAAACACATTGGCCACCAGCATGCCGATGTAGGGAACCAGGTTCAGTAAGGCCCCGACCAACGCCAGGAAGATCGGATACTTTATGCCCAGGATCAGAAAGCCCACCGAGTTCAACGCAAACACCAGGGTCATGTCCGTGAGCAGGCCGAGAATGTAGTGCTGACCGATGGTGCGCGATTCATGCAGGATATCGACGACATTTTCTTCTTTGGTAGACTCAAATACCGACACGATGAACCGCTTGATCAGGTCCTTATAGAACAATAGTAGAAACGTATACACCGGCAAGAACACCACATAAGACAGCGCCTCGGTAATGTTCACCACGGTTTGGCCGACAATACCTGCACCCGAGTCCTTCATATTCTCCGCCGTGTCTTTGAGATACTGATTTTGTTTGCCCGTGCTGATGTGGAAAGTGGTGTTGATCCAACCCTGTAGGGAATGGATGAGTGAATTCAACCGCGTCTTGATGGCGTCGCTGTCTTCCAGGAAGTTGGCCACCTGCGTGGAGAGCAGGTAGATGACGCCCGCGATGAGCGCCAGCGATATAAAGATGGCCAGGATGATGGCCGGGACCTTGGGAAAGCGTATGCGTTGCAAAAAGTTGGTGACCGGCAACAGCAATGTTGCCAGCAGGATGGCAAAGAAAAGGGGCACCAGGATGCCTTGACCGATATAGAGGGCCGCGCCCAGCAAGGCCAGGCTGATCAGGTTGAGGCTAAGCTTTTTGTAGAAGGGTTCGGTTTGTGAAGTCATCGGGTCAAGTTAAAGAAAAGGCAGCATTTTTCGGGCGAGCCTGTGTGTTTTTAAGCCGGGTGTCTTGGGGCGGTCACACAAAAAAATGTTTTGTGAGGGCGATGAGATAAACAACACAATGAAACGAATGTTACCTTTCGCACTCGTGATATTGCGTATTTTTTTATCCGTATGAAATTCAACGCCCTTTGCTCCGATATCGATGGCACATTGCTCGACAGCCATCGCGCCCTTTCGCTCCGGACGATCGCTGCCATCCACCGGCTGCCGGCTTCCGTGCCCGTCATCCTGGCTTCGTCGCGTATGCCCGCGGCCATGCGTCATTTGCAGGCTGAGTTGGGTAGGCCGCATGAGCCCCTCATTTGTTTCAACGGCGGCTATGTGCTGTGGGAGCGCCATGGGGCGGAGACCCCGGAAGTGTGGACATCGATCTACATTCCGCTACCCATTTGTCAGCAGATCGTGACCCTGGCCAAGAGCACGCCGCTTCACGTCAGCCTTTTTGAAAGCGATCACTGGTATGCTGCGGAAGAAGACTCCTGGACCCGGCGCGAGGCCGGCATCACCAAAGTGCACCCTACCTTCCGTGCGCTGGATAGTGTCTTGAAGGATTGGGAGGGTCAGGGGCACGGGGCCCACAAGATCATGTGTATGGGATCCGAAGCCGATGTCGAGACGATGTACCACACCCTCATCGAAACGTTTCCCGACGATCTGCACGTCTACCGCTCCAAGTCCACCTACCTGGAGTTGGCGCCCAAATCCATTTCAAAAGCCACGGGCCTGGCGCAGGTCATGGCCAAGCTCAACATCGACATGCAAACCGTCATCGCCTTTGGTGACAACTACAACGACGTGGAAATGTTGGAGGCAGTAGGGTGGGGCGTGGCCGTGGCCAATGCGCGCGATGAAGTGAAAGCTGTGGCCCGCGAGATCGCCCCGCATCATAAAGCCGACGGCGTGGCCATCACGGTGGAAAAATATTTTTAGCGGAAAAGCACTACGGTGGGGCGCGAATTCCTCACCGGTCCATCGTGGCTAAATGTTAGACCTGGATAAATCCATCATTTTCGCCCGATTTTGGTGGACACAACGCGTTCAAAAGTTGGCCTGATTTTTTGGTGTTTCTGGATCAATACAATTTGATCTTTTATGAAACTCAAAAACATAAATGCCTTTGCATTCTTTATTTTCCTGCTCGTCACCGTCACCAGCTGTCAAGTCATTGGCGACATCTTTGGGGCAGGTGTGTACACCGGTATCTTCATTGTCATCTTTATTATTGTCATCATCTTCATTCTCCTCTCCAAAGTATTCCGGAAACCCTAGGATCAGGATTTTGCCGAAAGATCCAGTTCATAGCGTTGCTCGACAACGGGTTTGCCAAATGCATTGGAGGGTGTCTCTTGGGTGAGCTTGAAGCCAAAGCGGTGATACAATGCGGCTGCGGCCAGCAGGCCGCGCGTTGTCATGAGATAGCATGAGGTATAGCCTTTTTCTTTCAGGAATTCCATAAACAATTCCATGAGCAGTTTCCCCAGGCCGATGCCGCGGTAGTTGGGGTGGATCACAAAATAACGCAATTGGGCCGCCGTTCCCCGGTCGACCAACAAGAGAAAGCCGATGATGCGTCCTTCGTGCTCACAGACCCAGGCGCGTTCGCGTTCGGGATTGTAGTGCTGGTAGAATTCATAGAGGCCTTGTGCCACGTAGGTCTCGAAAAGAATGCCGAAACCATGTTCGCGTCCATAAAAATGTCCATGCATATAGATGACGTAGCCGATGTCGCCGGCCTTCAATTCGGTGCGGATCGTGATTTGTTCGAGCGTAACTTTCGTGGGCATCCTACAAGTTATAAAAACCTCCGAATCTTTCTTTTTTCAGGGTTTTTATATTTTTCCAGGCCTTGAAAAAAAAAATTGAGAGGACATGGGGGTAAGACGCGGGGCGGTTGTCTAAGCTGCATATGAAACAAATGAACCTTATGAAAACCCCAATCAGATCACTTGCATTTGCTTTCCTGGTCGCGCTGAGCATAACAGCATTTGGACAGGACAACGAGACCACAACCGACCGCAATAACGAGATCCAAACCGTGTTCAAGACCAGTGGAAAAGCCACCGGGGGCTATGGCGCCCTCACCAACAAATTCACCACCATCGGTGGCGACTTTGCAAACCTGGCCGGCGTCTATGGCGGATGGTATGTGAACCACAAATTTCTGCTCGGTCTGAGTGCCGCAGCGGCGACCAACAACATTCCCGTGCCCAATAAATACAGCGTCGATCCCTTGCGCAACATGAGCTATGAATATGGCCAGTTTGGGTTGATCACGGAATATGTGCTGGGCTCCAACAAACCCGTGCACCTGGCTTTCAACCTCTTCTCCGGCGCCGGCTTCACCGTGCAATATGAACGCCACAACTGGGAACACAACAACGATTTCGATCACCACGACAACCACGACGAAAACTGGTTCTTCGTAGCCGAACCCGGCGTGCAGGTAGAAGTGAATCTGTTCAAATGGATGCGCTTTAGCCCGGGAGTATCGTATCGCGCAGCCTTTGGCAGTGATGCAGCGGGGCTGAGGGATAGTGACCTTAGCAATATCTCTTATAATGCTACGTTGAAGTTTGGAAAATTTTGAGAGTAAGGAGCCAGGAGCCAGAATTTAGTAGCCAGTATTCAGAATTCAGTAGTCGTTAAATTGACAATCCGTAGTTAGAAAATCAGAGATCGATAAATGACAATCGTTTTCTTTGGTTGAGAAGTTGATGCGATAGTTTAGTCGAGTTTTTTATAAACCAACCCATACCGTTAGCGCAGGATGCACGTTTAAATTTCTGGCAAAGGAGAGGCTGTCTCGTGAGAGCGGCCTTTTCTTTTATTTAGGCGAGGTGGTTGGCACGCGCATCGAAATTTGCAAACAACATGATGATGTGGATCGGATCGGAGGGAGGGCATACAATTTTTTTGTAACCCAGGCTTTAGCCTGGGGTTAGGAGGTATGAAGACAAAACGTGCCATAGGAAAGCTTAATCGATCTTCGGATCAGGTTGGCACGGGGCACGATGCACGTCCTCTGGCTTCGCACCGTAGCCACCAGCATCACCGAGGCAGTCACCTTACGTCCACATCAGTCACTGCTCATAGGCATTCCTGACCGGTTACCCCAAAATTCGAGGGTTGTGTTTCGCTACGTGAGGCTATTTCCCCATTTTCTTTATTATCTTTCGATTCATAATTTCCACCCTATGAAGAAATTTTTCCTGCCGGCCCTGGCTGTGTTCCTCCTGCTAACTGCGTTTACCTCCATGCAAAAAAAGAAAGTCGTATTCTTTGGCGATTCGATCACCGAAGCGGGTGCCAAGCCCGGTGGTTACATAGTGAAGATTGGCGAGCGCGCGACGGCCGAGAAACTGGCCGATCAATACGACCTGGTGGGCGCCGGCATCGGCGGAAATAAAGTCTATGATCTCTACCTCCGCATGGACGACGATGTGATGGCAAAAAATCCAGACATCGTTTTTATCTATATCGGCGTGAACGACGTCTGGCATAAGCGTTCGTATGGCACGGGCACCGACGCCGACAAGTTTGAGAAGTTCTATACCGCCATCATCAAAAAACTACAAGCCAGGAACATCAAGACCGTGTTAGTGACGCCGGCCGTGGTGGGCGAGCGCCCCGACGCCAGCAATGAACTCGACGGCGATCTGAATTTCTATAGCAACATCGTTCGCAGCCTCGCCAAAAAGAACAACCTGCCCCTCGTGGATTTGCGCCAGGCTTTTCTGGACTATAGCAAACAAAACAACCCCGACAACAAAGACTCTGGCATACTCACCACCGACCGCGTGCACCTGAACGAAAAGGGTAACCAGTTGGTGGCCGATGAGATGTGGAACGTGCTGAAGACGCTCTAACCGCCCACTGTGATCACACTATTCTCTTTTCAGTTTGCCTATGCGCAGGTAGCCCTCGTGTGCCTGGTGGCGATCTTTATAGGCATGTCCAAGACCGGCGTGCACGGTGCAGGCATGCTGGCGGTGCCGTTGCTGGCCACCATCTTTGGCGGGCAGCATTCCAGCGGCGTGCTACTGCCCATCCTGGTTCTGGCCGATGTGATGGGCACTTGGTATTATCACCGTCATGCATCCTGGGAACACTTGAAATTATTGTTTCCCTGGGCCGCGTTGGGTGTGGTGGTGGGCACCGTGATCGGCAGCTATATCGACGATAAAGTGTTCCGGATCATCATGGCCACCGTCATTGTCGGCAGCGTGATCGTCATGTTGTGGCTGGAGCGCGGACACAAAGAAGCGGTGCCCCACAACAAAGCCTTTGGTATAACAACGGGGGTGCTGGGCGGCTTCACGTCCATGGTCGGCAACCTGGCCGGCACCGTGATGGCCGTATACTTCTTGTCGATGCGTCTGCCCAAGAATACTTTCATTGGCACCACCGCTTGGTTCTTTATGGTCACCAACTGGTTCAAAGTACCCTTCCACGTGTTCGCCTGGCACACCATTACCTGGAACACATTCCTGCTCGACTTGCTGACGTTGCCCTTCATTTTGCTGGGCGCCGTTGCCGGGGTTTGGATCGTGAAGAAGCTATCCGAAAAAGCCTATCGCTGGTTTATCATCTCCATGACACTGGTCGCGGCCGTGGTCATGCTATTGCGCTAATGAAGAAGTGTTGCCCTTTTGGCGGCGAATTTCACTTTTTTGTCACTTTAATTTGAACCTTCCCGTTAAATACTGTATTTAACACGTATGGATAAAGCTTTTATCAGCAAACTGTATATCACGCACCAGGCGTGCCCCACTTGCCCAGCGCCGGTGGAGGTCTCGAAATTTTTTGAAGACCTGCTGGGCGCGCTGTTTGCCGACTTCACACAGCTGGCCCATTTGTCGGAAGATCAGTTTGAGGCTTTGCTGGAGACGCTGCAGATCGAATTGGTGCGCATTCTTCGTCACAACCCTGGGCGGGGCCTGGTGGATGCGCCACAGCTGGCGGAAGATTTCTTTCAAGCCCTTCCGGTGATATTTGATAAGTTACAGGAAGACGTCACTGCCATGTTTGAAGGCGACCCGGCCGCCAAAAGCCGCAATGAAGTGGTGCGCAGCTACCCGGGATTTTACGCCATCGCCGCCTACCGCATGGCCCACCATCTCCACACGCTGGGTGTGCCGGGCATACCCCGCATCATCACCGAGCATGCGCACAGCAAAACAGGAATAGACATTCACCCCGCCGCCAAGATCGGAGAACATTTCTGCATCGACCATGGCACCGGTGTGGTGATCGGCGAAACGTCGGTCATTGGCAACCACGTGAAGCTCTATCAAGGTGTCACGCTGGGTGCGCTCAGTGTCAACAAAGAAGATGCAGAGAAAAAACGACACCCAACGCTGGAAGACCGGGTGGTGATCTATGCCGGAGCGACGATCCTGGGTGGCGAGACGGTCATTGGCCACGACAGTGTGGTAGGAGGCAACGTGTGGCTCACGCGCAGTGTGGCGCCACATTCAAAAGTATATTACCAGGCAAAAATGTATAACGGCGATACGCACGAGATGGACCTTGTCATTTTCAAGGGCGATCAATAACACCGTACCCTCAGCAACCATGAAACTTTCAGAATTGATCGGCAACACCCCGTTGGTGGAGCTTCAACGCATTCCCGTGAAGAAGGGCGTGACCCTCTACGGCAAATTGGAAGGCAACAACCCCGGTGGCAGCGTGAAAGACCGCGCCGCCTATGGCATGATCACCGCCGCTTTGCAACGCGGCGATATCAAGCCCGGCGACAAACTGGTGGAAGCCACCAGCGGCAACACCGGCATTGCCCTGGCCATGATCGCCAGCATCATGGGCGTGGAAATGACCCTCATCATGCCCGACAATTCCACGCGCGAACGCGTGTTATCCATGGAAGCGTATGGAGCAAAAGTTATCCTCACCCCGTCGGCACGCACCATTGAATACTCCCGCGAACTGGCCGAACAAATGGCGGCGAACGAAGGCTATCGCATGCTGGACCAGTTTGCCAATGCCGACAATTATGGCATGCACTACAAAACTACCGGCCCCGAAATATGGCGCGACACCGGTGGAAAGATCACCCACTTCGTGTCGGCCATGGGGACTACCGGCACCATCATGGGCGTGTCGCGCTATCTGAAAGAACAAAACTCCTCGATACAAATTGTGGGAACGCAACCTACAGACGGGTCGTGCATTCCCGGCATCCGGCGGTGGTCGCCAGAATTTCTTCCCAAGATCTTTGAACCGAAACGAGTGGATCGCGTGCTCGACGTGAGCGAAGCCGATGCGCGGCACTTTACCCGGCGGATGGCAAAGGAGGAGGGGATCCTCGCTGGCATGAGCAGTGGCGGGGCATTGAGTGCAGCCATGAAGATAGCATCAGAGATCGAATCCGGCGTGATCGTTTTTATTGTTTGTGACCGCGGCGACCGTTACCTGAGCTCCGATCTTTTTGGATAGGACGCGCTGACGATGCACCATCCAACGTACCGTTCCATAGCGTGGTAAGTCCCTGACGATTTTCTACCCAACACTATTTTTGCAGCACCATGACATCGTTCATCAGGAACGGAGTTCCATCTCCGGCAACGATGTTGTATACTTTTTGGACACCGCCTGCATATTCTTTTTTACTGATTACAGTGAAGGGTTCATAGTCACCGGAAGCTTTGTTGAGACACAGCACCGTGTCGTTCTCTTTCACATCGCCCATTTTGGTAGTGCCCGTATGGGTTTGAACCGGATGATTTGGGGTGGCTTCCAGCGTGCGGGTAGAGAGGATGATCTCGGAGCCGTTGGGTGTGATGTGCTTGTCTGCGCGTTGCAAAACGAGTTGGGTGATCGCGTAGTTCTTTGCCTCGTGTTCCACAAGCGTGTTCACTTTAATGATGGCGGTGGTTTTGGTAAGCGGATTCACCGTAAGTACTTCGTCGCCGCGCTTTAGCGAAGCCAGCGTCTTGCGGGTGCCGTTGGCCAGGGTCACTTGCTGATCGCCGGGAAAGCAGATGTCGTTTCCATAGGTGGCCGATTCTTTCGACAGGTCTTTGCCCTGGTTCTGGGCTTTATACAATTGATAGCCTACTTCTTTCGACAGCACATAGGAAAGCTTGAGCACAAAATTCTGTTCCAGTTTATCGATGGCATGGATGTCTTCGAAATATTTTTCCCACACCTTGGCGTCGGCTGTGAAGTTGGGCAGACAGGCTTTGTACTGGGTGCCTTTTTCGTTGGTGTAGAAGATGACGAGTCCCAACTCCTGCATGCCTTCCTTGGCCAGCAGCTTGTAGAGGTCCATGCGTTTTTTTAATCCATCGTCACCCGTGATGAAATAGGGCTTGCGCAGTTCGTAACGGTCCAGGATGTAGGTGTTCTCAAACTTCACATAGGTTTCGTTGTCAAGGTCCTTGATCACAAAGGTCTTGGCCTTTTCATACTCGGCCATGGTGAGGGGCCGGGGCTTCACCACGTCTTGCGCCTTCAGGCCAGTGGACAAAACAAACATGCATGCCAACACTACAGCAAACTTCCTGGTCATAGAGAATTATTTAACAGTGGATAGACTGATCTTGTCGATTTAATGACAATGAAAAAAATACAGTTTTGAAGGACTACGACAATTGTTTGAAAGCTTCTTCAAAGATCTTCATCTCGTCCATGCGGCCGATGCTGATGCGGCACCATTCTTTGTTGTTGAATTTCCAGAAGCGCAAGCCTACGCCCCGTTTCATCATCTCGTCCACAAAGCGTTGTCCCTCCATATTGATGGGAAACATCACAAAATTTGTTACCGACGGGATGTAGGTATAGCCTTCTTTTTTCAGGACGCTGTACAGATATTCTTTCGACTCCAGGGTCTTCTTCAACGCACCCTGCAGGTATTCCGTATCATCGTAGGCAGCCAGTGCAGCGCTAGCCGATAGGGCAGAGAGGGCGCCAAAGGGAACCGTGTAAGGCAATAGGTTCTTCAGCATTTCGGGCTGTGCCACAAAGTAGCCGATGCGCATGCCGGCCAGGGCGTGCAGCTTGGAGAACGTGCGGGCCACGATCACATTCTGACCCTTTCGCACACAGTCGATCAGCGTCATACCCTTGGGATCCGAAAGATAGTTGATATAGGCTTCGTCGATAATGACCGGCACTTTTGGCGACACGCGTTCACAAAACGCCCGCATCTTGTCTGCATCCACGTAGGTGCCCGTGGGATTGTTGGGATTGCAAATGTATACCAGCTTCGTATCCTTGTCGATGGCCTTCTCCATGGCATCGAGATCGTATTTGTAGTCGGCCGTGAGCGGCACCTTCACCCACTTGGCACCAAAATTCTTTTCGGCTTCGTCCGGCAAATATTCATAGGCCGGATCGCCACAGATAATGGACCCTCCATTTTTCGCAAAGAAGACTGCCGACGCCTGCAACAGGGGAGTGGACCCGGTGCCCACCATGATCTGTTCAGGTTTAATGTTTTCTGCGGCAGCGATCTTGGCGACCAACTGGTCGACCACCTGGATCGGATATTGATAGCTGGTGGCCATGGCCTCGGCCATCGCTTTCTTTGCTTTCTCGGATGGGCCGAATGGATTTTCGTTGGCAAACAGGCGCGCTTTCAGGTTCGGGAAGTCCTGCGCGATGCGTTGTTCGATGTTGCGCTGGGAAGTTGAACTGGAAGCCACTCGGGGAGCGGCCGACGCGGTGTTGAAAATACCGTCGGGAAGGGTGAGGGCGCCGGTAGTGACGAGAGCACTGGTCTTTAACCAATTTCGCCTGTTCATTGATGTTGCCATGGTGGGTGGGTTTAGGTAATGTATTTTACGGTATTGGGTTTACTAGGGTTCCCGCTCATCCACCTTCTTTGCCGGATGCGGGATACTGAAGACGCTGTTCCGTGAAGCGGGCATGCACATCGGCCACCGCCTTCCGGGCCGATTCGAATGCCCCGGCCATCCACGCGTTCAAATAGGTGGTGTGCTCGCCGGCAAAGTACACCCGCTTGTCGGGTTTGATAAACGCTTTGTACAAGGTTTGGCGGGTGTCGCCGGAATACAAAGCCCATCCGCCGAGACTATAGGGCGTGAGGTGCCAGCTCACGGAGAACGAATTTTCAAACTCGTTTTTATACTGGGGGTGAATCAGGCCCCCCTTCTCCAGGGCCAGTTGCTCCCTTTCTTTTAGCGACAGGGCGCCGACCTTTTTTGCTTTCTCATTGAAATTGTAATAGCCGATCAGCACGCCCTTCTTTCCCAGGTAGTCGTTGGAGGGATAAAAGATCTGCGTAAGGTCATTGTTGGTGTGCGTAATGCCGCCAAAGATCTGTTCGTCTTCTTCCCAAAACCGCCGTTTGAATTGCAGGCCGATCTTGCCCGTCTGGATGTAAGGCACAAAGTCGATGGCGCGGCTTACGTCGGATGAAAAATTATGGTCCAGGTTGCTCAGTATGGGCAAGGGCAGCGTGCAGATGCAGGCGTCCGCTTCGATTTCCTGGGGCGCACCCTTGAGGGTATACTTCACCCGCACGGTGTTCTCCAGGTTTTGGATGGACGATACCACGGCCCCGGTGCGGATCATGCCCGGCAATTTCTTTTCGAGTGCGCGGGCAATGTTATCCATCCCGCCTTTGGCCTGGAACATGGTCATCTGCAACTCATAGGTATACTCGGCCACATTGTAAAAGTCGGGCGACAGCAAGCCCGATTGAAGCAGGTCGGCCAGTGTGTGCGGGTCGGCGATCTTGCCGGGTTTGTCGCCGGCGCCGGGGGGCTCAACGTATCCCCTGCGCGCAGAGGCTTTGTAGAGCTTGTCGGCATCCAGGCCGCCTTCGGCCCGCAGATACTCTACGATCTTCGTCACATCTTCGGTGGTCAATGCGGCGTCGAGCTTGTGCTGGTCAATGGCTTTGGCCAGCATCTCGGTCACGTAGCCCCGCATGTCGTTGTGGACTTCGCGGATGCGGATCTTTTTATTGGAAAGGGCGCCGTTGCCTTCACTGAAATGATAGGCGCCTTCGTTCACGTTGTTATAGATCTCGATGGGTACCCCCAACTCGCGACAGTATTGCAGCGTGAGTTGATGATGGTGAGGAATGCGCGACGGGCCGGCATTGAAATAAAGACCATCGTCGAGTTGTGCCGTTTGGGTGGGGTTGACGGTTTCGGTGTGTGTGGAGCCTTTGCGAATGCTCCAACATCGGCCACCGGTGCGGTCGCGTGCCTCCAGGACCGTGCAGCGATAACCCAGTTTGGTGAGTTCGTAGGCCGTGGTCATGCCGGCCAGTCCTGCACCCAGGATGACAACACTTTTCCCCTGGCCACTCCCGGGAAGCGAGAAGGAATGCGCAGGCGCCGCGGGCAACATTTCTAGGGCCATCATGGCTGCATACATGCCTCCGGTGAGAGCCCCACTTTGGCTGAGAAATGTTCTTCGTGAAAGCGTTTTCACCTGCGAGAATGTTTAGGATCCTTGTGCAATCCAACTTAGCACAAGTTTTCATAAAAAGAAAGCAGGATCGTCTCAAGGCGCCCCTATGTTGTCACGCGTAAGGTGACCGCTATCGTTTGAGGTGTTTTAAAAATCACCTCTCTTCCTAAAAATAAATAGTCTTTAGTCCTGAGTTATGAGTCCTTAGTCCTGAGTAGTGAGTCCTTGGTCCTGAGCAGTGTGTTTCGATTCCATACTCAATACACACGACTAAATACTCCCGACTATTTCTTCAGTTTTTGTACATCGTCAAGATGCGCTTCTATAACGGGCAGATACTTGAGGGCAAACGCGCGCACGTCAACGTCGTGGGATTGGGCGGCCTTTCTGAATTTTTTTACGTCGCGTTTGTGATCGATGATCATCATTTTGATGAACTTCCTATCGAACGATTTGCCTTCTTCCTGTTGCAGGTCGGCCAATGCTTTTTGCTGGTGTTCGTCCGGTGCGTCGGGTAATACAATGTGTTTGGATGCGGCCAGGGCGCGAAGGTCGGCCAGCATTTCACTTTGGTCGTGGACCATGAGACTGCCATAGTCCCGGATAGCGTCGACCGCGCTTTTTTGTTGAGCTGTTTTTCCTTCTTCAAAATCCATGATACGCGATTCGGCCGTCTTCGTCAAAAAGGTCTCCACCACCTGGTCGATCGGAGCGTCGTCGAGGTCCGCCAGAAGATCGCCCATGTTCACTTCCTGGGCTTGGGGAAGAGTGTGCTCAGGCGTGGGTGTGGCTTTTTCAAAGGAGGCTTCCTTTACGATCACAATGTCGGCAGAGCGGGAGGCTTCCGGTGTAGAGGGCTGCTCGTCCTTCATATTTTCTGCCCCTGAAAAGACGTAAGCCAAACCGGCGAGGATCAGCAAGTTTAGAAAAAGGAGGAAATTCTTCATGACGTTACACGGCGACGTGCTTTTAGTTTAGCCAATCAAGTATAAAGAGTGTGCCATTTTTTAATAACCATCCTAGCCCCATCGGATTCCATGAGAAAGACCATGCTGCGAACGTGTGAAATCGCCGGAAACCGGTGGAAAGGCGAAGAATGACCTGTGGACTTCTTACACAGCTGGGCATGTTTCTCATCAGGAAAACGGGCTGCGGATGGCGCCGGTAACCCTTTAGAGCATATCGACGGTATGGAACGGTAATGGCAAACTCCAGCGTAGAAAGCCATACCGGCTTTGCGTCAGGAACGAAAAATTTAAACCGTATGAAAGCGACAAAAGAAAATGTGGCCCTCAAAGACACCCTGAAGGACATGCCCCAAACACAGCTCGACACGCGCATGGCCAAGGCCAAACCCGTTAAGTTGGGATGGTCGAGTGAAGAAGTGGAACATGTCACGCATGCCCTGAACGACCTGCTGGTCAACTATAGCGTGCACTATCAAAAGCTGAGGAACTATCACTGGAACGTGAAAGGCTCGGACTTTTTCGACCTGCACATAGAGTTCGAACAACAATACATGGAAGCCCAACAGCACATCGACGACATCGCTGAACGCGTCCGCATCTTTTCTAAGACCCCCATCAGCACGATGGGCGAATACCTTGAATTGTCGGAGATCAAAGAAACCACCTCCCAGCTCTCGTCCGAGATCATGGTGCGGGAGCTTATCGCCGACTACACGATCTTGCTCGGCTATATGTTTACCGTGGTGGAGATCGCCGCGGCACAACACGACTCCGGCACGGAGGAAATGGTGAAGGTTTTCATCAACCGCATCGAGAAGCATCATTGGATGCTGTCGGCTTTTCTGGCGAAGTAACGAAGCTGCAGATTTTTTTGATGAACCGGTCAAACTAGGCGAGGCTGTATAGCGACAGCCTCGCCTAAATTTAATATCTTGAAGGTCCTTAAAGAATCAGGATCTTCAGGCATGACGGTATCGGCTGAAAACATTTTGCTCCTCGGATCGCTGTTGCTATTTCTCAGCATCATTGCGAGTAAAACCTCCTTTAAGCTGGGCATCCCCACACTGATCCTCTTCCTGGTGGTGGGCATGCTGGCCGGATCGGATGGTTTAGGAGGGATCTATTTCAACGACCCCAAGATCGCGCAGTTGCTGGGCGTGATGGCCTTGACGTTCATTCTCTTTTCCGGTGGACTGGAAACAAAGTGGGAGAGCATTCAGCCCATCATTTGGCAAGGCGTTTCGGTCTCTACGCTGGGCGTACTGATCACCGCCACATCTGTCGGTGTATTTTCTTCTTACTTATTGGGGTACACGTGGCAGGAAGGCATGTTGTTAGGCGCCATCGTTTCGTCCACCGATGCGGCAGCGGTGTTCTCCATTTTGCGTTCGCGCAGTGTGGGTCTCAAAGGCAACCTTCGCCCCATGCTGGAATTGGAGAGCGGCAGCAACGACCCCATGGCGTATTTTCTCACCGTTAGTTTTGTTTACCTGATTGCAGAACCCGACGCCACGCTGATCTCGTTGGTGCCGAAGTTTTTTAAAGGAATGATCCTGGGCGCCGTGGCAGGCTATGCCTTTGGCAAGATCATGATCTGGATCGTGAACCGCATCAAGCTCGATATCGACGGGCTCTATCCCGTGCTCATCCTTTCGATGGTGTTTTTCACTTTCTCCTTCACCGATGTGGTGGGAGGGAACGGATTTTTGGCCGTCTATATTTCTGCCGTCATCCTGGGCAATAGCAGTTTCCTGCATAAGAAAAGCCTCATCAAATTTTATGACGGCCAGGCGTGGCTGATGCAAATCGTCATGTTCATCACACTGGGGCTACTGGTCTATCCTTCCGAGATCGTGCCGGTCATTGGCCCGGGCGTGCTCATTGCGTTATTTCTTATTTTCATTGCCCGCCCGGCAGCTATATTCATCTCACTATCGTTCTCCAACGGTCTGAATGCTAGAAAAAAATTATTCCTTTCCTGGGTGGGATTGCGCGGCGCCGTGCCCATTATTTTTGCAACGTATCCGTTACTGGCCGGCATCGAATCAGCCCGCACCATTTTTAACCTGGTGTTCTTTATCTCGGTATCGTCCGTTCTGTTGCAGGGCACAACCCTTCCGATGGTGGCCCGCTGGCTTCGCGTGAGCGTTCCGGAAAAACTAAAACGCAAGTTCCCCCTCGACATCGAGTTAAAAGACAATTCCAAATCCGAACTGGTGGAGCTCGACATCCCCGAAAATTCCCCCGCGGTGGGCAAACTCGTCATGAAACTCGACCTCCCGAAAACCGCGCTCATCGTTCTCATCCACCGCGATGGCAAATACATCACGGCCAACGGCGACACCGAAATTCGCCCCCGCGACCACCTCCTGGTGATGGCCGACAATAAATCCACGGTCGACAAAGTATTCGAGAGCTTTAATCTGAGCCCGTCGCACTGAACAACGATCAGGTCGTTTCCATTTTGTATAAGCAGGAACCTGTCCATGAATTCGGGTATGCGCAATGATTTTTTCTGCGATTGCCATGAATATTATTCTCCCGCGCGGCATTCCCAATGCAGGCTTTTCTTAAATTGAATAACCTTGACCTAACCCATACCGTTATGAAGACCCCTCTCTGGTTGCTTACGGCAGGCCTTGCGTTATTTGCTTGCACCAAAACCAAACCAATTGAATCGCCCCGCGTACCAGCAGCTGATACAACCATCCTGCAGGCCACAATCACCCGTCCCCTCACCGACAAAAAATTTGAGATCACCGAAGCCCGTCTTAAGCGCGGCGAATACCTCGTGAACGGCATCCTCCAATGTTTTGTCTGCCACTCGGAACGGGACAGCACCATCGCCGGCTTTCCCCCGATCGCTTCTAAGAAAGGCGGTGGCGCCATCCTAGGCCAACGCGGAAACTTTCGCATGGTAGCCCCCAACATCTCGCCCGACAAAGAAACCGGCGCCGGCAACTGGACCGACGACATGTTTGCGCGCGCCATCCGCGAAGGCGTAGGTCACGATGGCCGGGCGTTGTCCCTACCCATGTACTGGGCATCCTTTAGCAACCTGGCCGACGAAGACCTCGCATCGGTGATCGTCTATATCCGGTCCATTCCACCCGTGAAGAATCGTTTACCCCAACGATCGCTTCCGCCGGAGCGGGAAAAAGAACTGCAGGGTTCCCCAAAAATGTTAACAGGTCCCGTAGCGTATCCCGACACTGCTGATGCATTGAAAAAAGGAATTTACCTTGTGAAGGTGGCCGATTGTGTAGGCTGTCACACGGGGTGGTATGGCACCAACCCCGGTATGTTTGGCGGTGGCAATCCCATGTCTAAAAACAATCACAAGGTAGTGCTGAGCACCAATCTCACACCCGATCCTACCGGGTTGGCTGGATGGGATGCTGCGACGTTCATCAATGCCATCCGCACCGGCAAAGGCGGCACGCTGGACGGCTCCATGCCTTGGACCGCCTACCGTAACATGTCGGATCAAGACTTGGCGGCCATCCTCACGGCACTGAAGCGACTGCCGCCCGTGAACCACCGCGTAATGAACAGCTTGCCCGCAACGGATTGTGTTATCTGCGGACAAAAGCATGGCTATGGCGAATACAACAAGGTCAAACCGTTCCCGAAAGTGAAAACCGACACCACGCTATATAATCAATACGCCGGCAAATATTCCAACCCCGACGGATTTGTGCTGGAGATAAAATACAAGGACCACCAACTGCTCATCAGCGAAGGCGGGCCGGACCTGCTGCTGGTTCCGATTGGCAACAACCGTTTCAATGGCATCGGTCTCGCCACACCGGTGAGTTTCGAGCGTGATAGGTCAGGGAAAATAAATTCACTGATCTGCTATTGGATCGAAGATGAAGTATTCAAAAAATTGCCGTGATTTCATAACCACGGCAAATCACTTAGATAAACGCGATAAAAAAATACGATGGCGATTTCTTTTCCGTTATAGGGATGATTTCTTGTAGTGAAGCAGGGGAGAGGTTGAGCCGTGTAGAGAGGCGTTCACCAGGAGGATTAGGATGGTGTGGCAAATTTTCTTCGCGTATCTTCAAAAATCTGTTTTATGATAAGAAACAACTTCATACTGGCCTGTCGCAACCTCTTCAGGAACAAGTCCCACACGTTGATTCACGTCCTGGGTTTGTCGATCGGAATGACTGTCGGGCTCCTGATCCTCGCCTACGTCCGGTTTGAGTTTAGCTATGATAACTTTCATGTTCACGCCGACAACACCTATCGCGTCGCGACCCGGGTGACCCTGCAGGAGGAGGTGATCGCCGAAGAAACCAACACCTATGATGGCATCCGAAACGCCGTGCAGACAGACTTACCCGATGTGCAGGCGGCCACGTCCATCTACGGATTCGACTCCGACCAATTGTTCATCCGCTATGAAGGGAACGATAAAAAAATAATACCCTTGGAGTCGTTCAAAGGCTTTAACACAGATGCTCATTTTTTTGACGTATTTTCTTTTCCCTTGCTCCATGGCGATCCGGCGCAGGTGCTTTCCCGCGAATACTCAGCCGTGATCTCCGAAACGCTGGCCCGCCGCTACTTCGACAACGACGCGCTCGGAAAAGTGTTGACCACCAACGACGGCGAAGCACAATACCGCTACGTCATCACCGGCATCACAAAAGATACGCCGCCCAACGCGCATTTCGCTTTCGATCTGTTGTTGCGCGCGGCCGACCCGACCAATCTAACCCAAAAAGACAACACCTTCTGGACCTGGGGTGGACAATTGTACGCCGTGTTGAGCGACCACGCTAAGCCCGAAAATGTGGCGACGCAACTGAACCGCCTGGCGCGTGAAAAGAACGGACTGAAAGTGAACCGTGACGACTACGGCCAGGTGAGCACCTTCCAACTGCAACCGTTGCGCGACATCCACCTGTTCTCGCACCTGCAATACGAGCTCGACGCGAATGGCAGCGGCGTTTGGGTTTACGCATTGGCGTTGCTGGCCCTCGTCATCCTGGCCCTGGCGTGGGTGAATTATATAAACCTGTCCACCGCCGTCGCGGCGGAGAAGATCCGCGCCGTGGGCATCCGCAAAGCGATGGGCGCAACACGGAGAAGTTTGTGGATGCAAGTATTCACCGAAGCAGCGCTCTACAATCTGATCTCTATTTTTGCGGCCATAACGATGGTGATGATCGCCTTTCCGTACTTCGCCGCCTTTGTAGGCATGCCCCAGGCCATCAGCGGATGGGTGGACGGAAACGTCGTGATATTGCTCGCTGCCCTCGCCGCGGTGAGCACGCTGGTTTCGGGTGGATACCCGGCGTATGTCATCGCCTCCTATTATCCCGTCCAGGCCTTGAAAGGCAAGAGCGAGCAGGGGAGTGTGGCCCTTAGAAAATTTCTGGTCGTGTTTCAATTCTCCATGGCCCTGGTGCTGACGGTGGTCACGGTGGTGGCCAATCGCCAGTTGTCGTTCATGCGATCGCGCGAACTGGGCATCAATATGGACCAGGTGTTGATCATCAAAGCCTTGAATTTTGATAAAGAGACATGGTCCGATTCTGCCGGTGGATATGTCGTGGACGAGACGTATTTGCAAAAAGCAGAGGCCTTTAAGCAGGCCCTTCGTCAATCGGCCCTGGTCGGGAACGCAGCCACGCTCTCGCATCTGCCGGGGCAGACGGTGAACTGGGGCACGGAGTTCAAGGCCATGGCCATCGATCCGGAGAAAGCCTATCGTCTCAAGGCCGTGGGCGTGGACTATGATTTTGTAAAAACACTCGGTCTCCACCTGCTGGCAGGGCGCAACTTTTCCGTTGACATCCCGGCCGACCGCGGCAATGAAGGCCGCCGCGCCGTACTCCTGAACGAAGCCGCCGTGCACCGGCTGGGCTTCAAAGACGCCGCGTCGGCGGTACACGGTCACATTCAAACGTACTGGGGAGCCGACTACGAGGTCATCGGCGTGGTGAACTCGTATCACCAGCTTTCGCTGAAAGAAAATCTCGAACCCCTGTATTTCATACTCCAACCCAGGGCATTATCGTACTACGCTTTGCAACTCCAACCGGGCGATATGACCGGCGCCATCGCGGATGTGGAGCAGGTCTGGCACCAGCATTTTCCGGAGTATCCGTTCCAATATTTTTTCCTCGATAGTTTCTACGACAAACAATATCAATACGACACACGATTCAGCGATGTGATGCTTTTCTTTTCGGGATTGGCCGTTTTCATAGCCGGCATGGGCTTGTTTGGTCTAACGGCCTTTGCCGTCGTGCAGCGCACAAAAGAAATTGGCATCCGGAAGGTGCTGGGGGCTTCAGCGCTAAACCTGATCCATCTCTTCACCCGCAATTTTATCCTGCTGATCGCGATCGCCTATGCCGCGGCCGTCCCCGTGTTGTATTGGGGGGTGCAACGGTGGTTGGAAAACTATGCGTTCCGGATGGAGTTGAAGGCATGGTTCTTTATAACCCCCTTGGCCGCTATGCTGCTGTTTGCCCTACTGGTGATGAGTTTCCAGGTAATCAAAGTGTCCCTTAGAAACCCGGTCGACAGCCTGCGCCACGAATAAGCAACGACGTATCTCCCGCGCCTGGGGGTATAATCATCATCCTTTCACTACAACTTTTTAACAACTCACTACATCCTGACTTTAGCATCACCGAAAAAATCAATCCCTATCGTAACTTTCACAAAGCATGAACCCTCAACCCCACCATTCCAATGCTTCACAATTATCTGAAAGTAGCCGGGCGCAACATCGTTAAGCGCAAATTGTATTCTTTCATCAATGCCTTCGGCCTCAGCATTGGCATTGCTTTTTGTGTGCTCATCTGTCTCTACATCCGAGACGAAAGAAGTTTCGACCAATTTCACGCCCACAAAGATCATATTCTACGACTGGAAGAGAAGAGCTACAATCGTTGGGAAAAAGATCCGGCAGAACCCTACCAACGCTCGGCATACCTGCCGGCCGGTCTCTTACCCGCCGTGCTTGACGAGATTCCCGAAGTGGAATGCGGAACGCGTCTGACCTCAGGGTCCGGCATCATGCGCTACCAGGATAAGATCTTCACCGAACAACTCAGCTATATCGACCCCGGTTTCTTCAAAGTCTTCTCCTTCACCCTGCGCGAAGGCAACCCCGACAAACTTTTTCAAACCCCGGACGAGATTGTGCTGACCCCCGCCGTGGCCAGGAAATATTTCGGAGACGAAAGCCCGCTGGGAAAGACCATTTCGATGGATAACAACGGCGAGAAGACCTTGACCGTCACGGGCGTCATCGAGGCGCCTCCGGCAAATTCCAGCATTACCTTCACGGTGCTGATGCCCATCACGCAGCGGCCCTTTTTTGAACGGGACAGAGAAAAGTGGGGAAACTTTTCATTTCCAACGTTTATCCGTCTCAACGACCAGGCCAACCTGACCAACCTTTCCGCCAAATTGGAACGCGTGGTCCAGAAGCACATGGGCGACCGTCTTGAAAAATGGCGCAAGGAGGGAAACGTTTCTCCGGATATAAAAATATTCGAACTGCAATTCTCTAAGCTCACCGACATGCATATGAACACCGCCGTCTCGTGGGACAAGGTGAGCGATCCGCAATACTCGCTCATCCTCGGCGGCATTGCCTTGCTCATTCTCATCATCGCCTGCATCAACTACGTTTCCCTGGCGCTCACCACCTCTACCGCGCGGCGCACCGAAGTAGGGGTGCGCAAAGTTGTGGGCGCCCAGAAGAAACAGTTGGTCTACCAGTTTGGGTTGGAGTCTTTGATGCTGGCTTTTGTTTCGATGTTCCTGGGATTGGGCCTCGTGTTCCTGTTTCTCCCAGCGTTCAATGAATTTACAGGCAAGAGCATCCGGATTGGGCTGGGCGATGCGGGTCTGTTGCTGGGCGCGAGTGCTTCCATCACCCTAGTGGTGGGGGTGTTGGCGGGAAGTTACCCCGCGCTTTTCCTTTCCGGCTTCCGGCCGGCGCAGGTGTTGAAGGGAAGCTTCACGGCCAGGCTGCAGGCGGGCTTCACCCGGCCGCTGGTGGTGCTCCAGTTTGCGTTGTCGGCTTTTCTCATCATCAGTTCGGTGATCATGTACCGGCAAATGCAATATGTTACTACCAAAGATCTCGGCTACAGCAAAGACCAACTCCTGGTCATTCCCACCCAAACCAGTTGGAGCGAAGACGCCAACAAAATGGTGGAACGCTTCCGCACCCGCTTGCAACAAGAGCCCTCGGTGGTATCGGTGGCCGGCACGAGCATTTCCTTTAACCAGGGATGGTCGCACTATGGCTACAAGGTGAACGGCGAACACAAATCGGCGTATGTCTATGCCGTTGATCCCTACTACCTCCGCACACTCGGAGTGGAAATGGTGATGGGAAGAAATTTTGATGCCCGCATTCCCTCCGACACCAGCGCGGTGGTCGTCAACGAAGCGCTCGTGCGCGACATGCAATGGTCCGACCCGTTGAACGAATATCTGAATTGGAAAGAAGACTCCGTCGGGGTGGGGGCTAAAGTGATCGGCGTGGTGAAAAACTATCATTTCCTTTCCCTCGAAAAGGACATCGAGCCGCTTTTTCTTTCGATGGATAAGCAGAGCGTCGGATACCTGGGCACCATGCTCGTCAAGGTGAGCGCTGCCAACCTCCCGGCTACTGTCGAAAAACTGCGCAGCGCCTGGAAGGAGCTTTCACCCGAAAAACCTTTCGACTATACGTTCCTGGACGAAGATGTGGCGCGCCAGTATGAAAGTTATCAGCGTTGGATGGGCATTATGGGATTGTCTACGGCGTTCGCCATCCTCATCGCCTGTTTGGGACTGTTTGGATTGTCGGGCATAAACGCCGTGAACCGCACCAAAGAGATCGGCATTCGCAAGGTGATGGGAGCAACCCTCGCCCATATTTTTGTGCTGTTGAATCGCCAGTACCTGATGCTGGCCCTGGTCGCATTTGTAGGCGCCATTCCGGCGTCATGGTACGTGATGACGCATTGGTGGCTGGCGGATTTTAAATTCCGAATCACACTGGGATGGGAGTTATTTGCCGTCAGCATGCTCATCGGCCTGGCCGTAGCCTTGGTCACCGTGAGCTACCACGCCGTGAAGGCCGCCATGACCAATCCGGCCGAAACCTTGAAATACGAGTAGCACAACGCGAAAAAAAGCATGCCTCGGCGAACCGCATGGTTTAGGATGGTCGCCCTCAACGGATTGCAATGCGGGAAACCGCCATTCCAACAGAAATAGAGACCAGGGATGGAAATTTGAAGACGTCCAACTTTTAAATTGTAGGGACAATTGCTACATTTAGAATACCTAACATTTAAAAGAGAGACTATGAAAAGAAATTTTTACCGGGGATTGCTGCTGTTGGTAGGGTTTCCATTGGTTTTTGCCTCCTGTAATAAAGATGATGAACCGGCACCAGACCCTATTGTGGGTACCTGGAAACGTGATGTTTACAGGTTGACCGACGTGCCCGCTAATTTTTCAAACTTTGATAATTTTGCTTTTGATCAATATTATTCTGCTGCTGAAGAAGGACTGACCATTACCTTCGCAAACGACAAAACCTATACGCGGAAATACGACCTCATTGCCAATCCCGATGTCTCCGAAACAGGTGCATGGACAAAAGAAGGAACGGCTGTGACGATAAAACCGACCGATACGACGAAATTTCCGGAAGAGGATTTTACCGTCGTAGGTGATATCACCAGTGTAGCAATGGTGCTCTCCAAATCGGAGACCTTTACCTTACTGCCGGATGCCGTGACCGATACGCTGACAACCGCCTGGGCCAATGCGCACCCGGACGACCTGGATCAGTATCGTCAAAACGTCGACGTAACCTTGCAATTGGTTTTTGATAAGGTGACAACGCCTTAATAAAACAGGAACATATCAAAAAAGCCGTGAAGAAATTCACGGCTTTTTTTGTTTGTACTAAAAATTTAAAACCGGCTCTGTGCCCACTTTGCCACCGTCTCCCCAATGGCCAGCGACGATGTGGCAGCGGGGGAGGGTGCGTTGCAGACGTTGATCACCTGCTTGTCCTCCAGGATCAGGAAGTCGTCCAATAGCCCACCCGTTCGGTCGCAGGCCTGGGCCCGAACACCGGCGCCGCCTTCGATGAGATCTTCTTCGCGAATTTCGGGCATCAATTTTTGCAGGGCCTTGGTGAAGGCCGCTTTGGAATAGGAACGCTGCATTTCGCCAAGGCCTGTGCGCCAATATTTGCCAACCACCTTCCGGAATCCTGGCCATGCCAGCGTTTCGGCCAGTTCCGAAAAATTGACGGTCGATTTTTTATACCCTTCCCGGGCAAAAGCCAGCACCGCATTTGGTCCGCACTCTACGCCGCCACCCACCATGGTGGTGAAGTGCACGCCCAAAAAAGGAAAATTCGGGTCGGGCACCGGATAGATGAGCGTCTTTACCAGGTATTCTTTTTCTTTTTTTAGTTTGTAATATTCGCCCCGGAAAGGAATGATCTTCACATCTACTTTCGAGGAGGTGAGTTTTGCGATCTTGTCGGAATAAAGTCCGGCGCAGTTCACCATCAGCTTGCCCGTGTAGCTGGCTTTTTGCGTAACCACCACCACTTTGTCATTCCCCATCTGAACGTCGAGCACTTTCTCTCCAAGCCGCAGCTCGCCGCCCCGTTCCTGGAAAACCTGGGCGTATTTTTCGGCCACCACGCGATAGTCGACAATGCCGGTTTGCGGCACGTGGATGCCCGCGATGCCGGCCACGTGGGGTTCGTAGTGTCTCAGTTCGTCGGCATTCAGCATCTTCAGGTTGGCCAGCCCGTTCTGTTGCCCACGGTCGAAGATATTTTTCAGGTAGGGGAGTTCGGTTTCGCTGGTGGCCACGATCACCTTGCCGCACAGTTCGAACGGGATCTCGTGTTGGCGGCAAAAGTCGATCAGCAGGTGATAGCCGCGAATACAGTTCGTGGCCTTCAGGCTGCCGGGCTTATAATAAATACCCGAATGGATCACATTGCTGTTGTTGCCCGTCTGGTGGTTGGCCACCACGGTTTCTTTTTCGATGACCACCACCTTCAAAGCCGGTGATCCGCTCTTCAATTGCAAGGCCGTGGCCAGGCCAACAGCACCGCCACCTACAATGATAACGTCGTATTGCACGTACTTTTTTTTCGCGAAGCTAAGGATAAATTTAGTGGCGGTAAAATGCGCTCCGCTCAGGCTTTAATGGGGATGATGCGTACCGTGAGGGTTGGGTCCACCACGACAAAATGATTTTCGGGAATGAGGGTCCACGAGGCATCGTCGGTTAGTTTTTCGGACACCACCAGCACAGCGTGGTCGTCGTCTTCCGGTGCCACCATCTGGCTGATGCCGTCTTCCACCACGTAGCGGCTGCCTTCGGAATGGTACAAGGTGAGCGGGGGTTCCCCGGGACTGGTGTTGTAGCGTGTGCCCACCGTGAACAGCCCGTTGGTGACGACCATGTTCAGATAGGCGGCCTCTTCGATGCCATTCTCGGCCATGAGCTTCTTCAGGGTCATGAACGTGTGTTCGAAGGCGTCGATGACCGCCTCGGGGCTGATGGTTTTGTGGTGATCGAACAGGTAGTTCAGGAAATAGGCGAAGAGGTGTTCCGAGTCGGTTTGGCCTTTGATCCAGTTGTACAACTCGTCGCTCAGGGGTTCGCGAAGCTTTCGCTTGATGCGCGCAAAGTTCTCCACGCCGCCGTTGTGCATCATGAGCAGGTTCTTGTACTGGAACGGGTGGCAGTTGGACTCCGACACTTCGCCCACGCTGGCGGCCCGCACGTGCGCCACAAAACAGTGCGCGCGGATTTTTGGGGCAAGGTTGCGCAGGTTTCGGTTGCTCCAGGCAGGGCTCACCGACACGAACGTGACGGGTTCGGCGTACACTTCGGGAACATACCAGCCAATACCAAAACCGTCGCCATTAAGTGGCTCCTCCAGTTCGCGGGCGTTGATGCTTTGGTTGACGAGAGAGTTTTTGGGTTGATACAGCAGCTTGTCAATGACAATGGGCGTGCCCAGGTAGGCCATGAGTCGACACATATTTTTTCAAGGGTGTTATGGTAAGGAAAAGATACGGGTTTACCGTCAATAAAAAATCAGGGCCGTTTCCGTGTAGCGTTGCCGCGGTTTGCTAACTTAGCTTATCCGTGGCCGGCTTGGGTCGGAGCAGATACGCGGGAATACGCTGTGTGCCCGGAGCATAAAAGCCCTTGAAAAGCATAAAAACTGTCGAAACGATGACAATCCTTACCCGATGTCAGAAAAGCCCTAAATTGAACACATTTTGCGTTCGAAGCGGGTATATTTTTGCATGCTCTTCAAAGAAACAGTATAATTACCGATCATGAGAAAAGTCCCCTTTATTGTGCTTTTTCTGGCTGTAAGTTCTCTTCCGGCTTTTTCACAGAATTACAAAATGCACTCCGTCTTCATCTATAGCTTCACCCGCTATGTGCAATGGCCGGATGCCTACAATCAGGGCGACTTCGAAATCTTGGTGTTGGGCGATTCTCCCATCATCGCCGAATTGAAAGCACTGGCCTCCGCCAAAAAAGTAGGCGACCGCAACATCAAGGTCACCAAGATCAAGAGTCCGGCCGAAATCAAAAAGTGCAACATGTTGTTTGTTCCCGCCGACCACGCCGCCCAGATCACCGAAGTGATGGACAAGGTTAACTCACAACCCATCCTCATCGTCACCGAAGAGCAAGGTCTTGGTGCCAAGGGAAGCAATATTAATTTTATTGTGAAAGACGGTAAACTGGCGTTCGAACTGAACCAGGCCACCGTCAACAAGCAAGGACTCAAGGTCAGCAACGAATTAACCCGCCTCGCGATATTGATCTAACTCAACTTATGGAAGAAACACAAAAGAAGAAGTCACGACTTCGACTCACCATCGGGAATAAAATACTCGCTGGTTTTCTAGCACTTATAGCCCTGTTTATTGTTATCGTGGTGATCGTTATCTGGAAAGGCGATGTCATCGATAACGTTGTGAATAGCTCCAGTAAAAACTACCGCCCCTCACAATCGGCCATCAAGGATTTCGGCACCATGGTCATCCGCTCCAAAATGCTCGTGACCAACTGGGTGTATCTCCAAACCAATGCCGACGACAAGAATGCTTTGCGCCAATTGCAAGACTACGACTACCCGGCGCTCAAACAAAAGATCACCGAGCTGAAAAGCACCTGGGAAAGCGATAGCCAGAAGCAGTGGATGGACACCATCTTCCTCAAGTTCGACACCCTGCTCAACGTGCAGAAAGAGTCGATCATGGCAAACCTCCAGTCGTTTGAAAACTACGAAGATCCGCTCACCAAGCTGCTGGCGGAAGACGCCATCGAAAGCCAGGTGATCCCCCGCACCACCGACCTGCTCGCCCGCATCAACCGCGTGGCCGCCAAGCAAGACCAGGTGACGGCCCTGTCCGACAGCGACATCAAAGATTCGATCAAGAGCCTGAGAAACTACACGCTCTTTCTGGGAACCAGTATTATCATCCTTGGGTTGTTCAGCGCGTTCTTCTTGCGCAGGGCCATTACCAAGCCCGTCAACTTCCTGAAAAATGTGGTCGTCAAACTCGGCAAAGGCGAGTTGGTGGAAGAGAAGCAAACCAACTTCAGCAACGATGAGATCGGCGACATGGCCATCGCCATGGATAACCTGGTGACCGGTTTGAAAGCCACCAGTCTCTTTGCGGAAAATATCGGTAACGGAAATTATCAGACCGAATTCAAACCCCTTAGCGAACACGACGTACTCGGCAACGCGCTGATCAACATGCGCAACAACCTGTCGAAGGTGGCCGAAGACGATAAGAAACGAAATTGGGCAACGGAAGGGATGGCCAAGTTTGGCGAGATCCTCCGCACCAACACCAACGACCTCGGCAAGCTCTCCGACGAAATTGTGGGCAACCTGGTGAAATACCTCAAAGCCAACCAAGGCGCCCTCTACATCATCGACGATGTCGATGACAACGAAGAGCCCACCATGTCGATGAAGGCGTGCTATGCCTGGGATAAAAAGAAATTCCTCAACCACAAGATCTACCGTGGCGAAGGCCTGGCCGGTCAGGCGTGGCAGGAAGGCGACATGGTCTACCTGACCGAAGTCCCTCAAAACTATATCAAGATCGTTTCCGGGTTGGGCGACGCCAATCCCACCAGTGTGCTCATCGTGCCGCTGAAAGTGAACGACCAGATCTTCGGCGTCGTGGAGATTGCGTCCTTCAACATCTTCCACGATTTTGAAATGGAATTTGTACAAAAGATCGCCGAGACCATCGCGTCCACGATCTCGACTGTGAAGATCAACGCCCGCACGCAACGCCTCCTGGAAGAGTCACAGGAAATGACCGAGCAGATGCGCGCCCAGGAAGAGGAGATGCGCCAGAACATGGAAGAACTCCAGGCTACGCAGGAGGAAATGCAACGCAGCCAGGCGGAGACCGACAGCACGTTGTCGGCCATCCATGGATCACTGTCTGTGGCCGACTACAGCATCGACGGCACCCTTACCAAAGTGAACAGCAACTTCCTCGACTTGTTTGGCTATACGCAAGACGACGTGATGGGCGAACACCACCGCGTCTTCGCCACCAAGGACGACAAGAACAGCGACGAGTATCGTCAATTCTGGAAAGACCTTGCTGCCGGCTACCCGAAGAAGGGAACCTTCAAACGGATCAACCGGAAAGGAGAGATTGTCAACGTGCGCTCCAGCTTCTCGTCCATCAAAAACCGTTCGGGTGAAGTGGTGAAGGTGATGGAGATCACGTACGAATTGAAATAGAACATCAGGATATTCCGATAAAAGAAAACCCCGCAGCATCCTGCGGGGTTTTTCTTTTTTGAAAGTTCGTATTCCGTGGGATCAGAATTCGGTCATCAGTTCAAAAGGCGCCTCAGCCGAATCCATCACTTTTCCTTCTTCACACTTGAGAACCCGCGCCGGGAATTTTTTGATCAGCCCGTAGCTGTGGGTGGCCATCAGCACCGCCGTTCCGGTTTTGTTGATCTGTTGAAAGATCTTCATAATGCCTCCCGAAACTTCCGGGTCCAGGTTCCCCGTCGGCTCATCGGCCAACAGGATCTGGGGTTCGTTCAGCAGCGCGCGCGCAATCACGACGCGTTGCTGCTCACCACCGGAAAGCTGGTGCGGCATTTTCTTTTCCACCGATCCCAGTCCAACCTGCATCAACACTTCCGAGGTTCGCGCGCGCATCTTCACGTTGTCGCGCCAGCCGGTGGCCTTCATCACGAACATGAGGTTCTCGCCGACACTCCGGTCGTTGAAGAGCTGGAAATCCTGGAAGATGATGCCGAGCCTGCGTCGCAGCAAGGGGACCTCACCGGGTTTTATGCCCCGGATGTTGAAATTGCAAACATCAATGTCCCCCAAACGCAGCGGCAGATCGGCATACAGCGTTTTGAGCAGCGACGATTTGCCGGAGCCCGTGCGGCCCACCAGGTAAACAAACTCACCCTTTTCTATATTAAAAGAGATATTGCCCAGCACCGTATGATGGTCCTGGAAAATGCTGGCGTCGAGCACGCGCACGACCGGGTCGGTAGAGAACATTTCGGTATCCACTTAATTGTAACGTATGGTGGCGGTGATTATTTCAATATACTCCGCCGGGGCAAAAGCTTAGCCGTTGCCTTTCTTATAGTCGGCCAGGAATTTTGCCAGGCCGGCATCAGTGAGCGGATGTTTCAACAGGCCGGTGATCACATTCAGCGGGCAGGTCACCACGTCGGCACCCAACTCGGCGCATTGCAGCAAGTGGATGGTGTGACGGATGGATGCGGCGAGGATCTGGGTTTCAAAGCCGTAGTTGTTATAGATGTTCACGATCTGGGCGATCAGCTCCATGCCATCCTGTCCCACGTCGTCGAGACGGCCAATGAAAGGCGACATATAGGTAGCACCGGCTTTGGCGGCGAGGATGGCCTGGCCTGCGGAGAACACGAGGGTGCAATTGGTCTTGATGCCGTCGCTGCTGAATTTCTTGATGGCTTTCACGCCGTCTTTGATCATGGGGACCTTTACGACGATCTTATCGTCGATCTTCGCCAGTTCGCGACCTTCTTTGATGATGTTGTCAAAATCTGTGGAGATCACTTCGGCGCTAACGTTGTCGTCTACGATCTTGCAAATGGCCTTGTAGTGGGCGCGGATATTTTCTGTGCCGGTGATGCCTTCTTTGGCCATCAGGCTGGGGTTGGTCGTTACGCCGTCCAGGACGCCGAGGTCATAGGCTTCTTTGATTTCGTTCAGATTTGCGGTGTCGATGAAAAATTTCATGTGTATTTATTGGTTTTTACAGTTCGTTACGGTGGCCACAGGTCGGAGGAGGCATACCGTCTTTACGCCTAAAGGTAAGCATGATTTAAGAAATCTGCCGAAAAAAACGGGCGAAAGGCTGGATTGGGATGGGGAGAAAAAAATGGCAAACCGAACATCGCACCGCTACAACCGCCTACCCTTGCTCCCTTCCGGTCCTGGGGGAGTTCAGCAGGAGCTGGTCGTGCCGATTTGCCGGTGCAAAGATACGACGGGCAGTACCTAATTGACAAACAGACGCTGCAAAAATCCCGCGGAAGCGGCTATCCCACTAGCCCTGAGAGATATAAATTAAATTCCATGGCACTGGCCCCCTCGAAACCATCCACTTTCAGATCCTCCAGGATGTCTTCACCGAATTCAAGTTCGCGCCGCTCCACCTTTCCTGACGGAAGCAGCGTGAGTTCCGTTCCCGTCCACTGAATGGGATTGACCTTCACGAGAATGATCATCCCGTCGAATTCTTTCCGGAAATACTGGTGGACGATATTGCTGTCTTTGCCCATTTAGCGTTTCTTTAAACCATGGTTCGACTGGACTTGCCCGAACATTTTCATACGGATCGCCTATCGGTCCGGCGGCTAAGATACGAAGATGCAGAGGAAATTTTTTACGCCTACGCCAGCAAGCCGGAAGCCACCCGCTACATTTCCTGGCCCACCCACGAATCGCTCACCGACACGAAATCCTTTCTCCGCTACGCCGTGGCCGCATGGGACGCCGGAACGGATTATTCCTTTTCCATCCGTTTGAAAGACAGCAACCGCCTTATCGGCAGCTTTGGGGTGATCAATGAAGACGGGAAATTGCAGTTCGGCTACATCTTCAGCCCGTCGCAGTGGGGCAGGGGCTATGCCACCGAAGTGTGCCGTGCCATGATGTTGCTGCTGCGGGATCAATATGGTGTATACCGCATTCAAAGCTTCGTCGACGCCGAGAATGTCGCCTCTGCCCGGGTGCTGGAGAAAAGCGGCCTGGTGGAAGAGGCACGGTTGCCAAATTGGTTCCGTTTTGTCAACCAACGCTACAAAGTGAAGGACTGCATCCATTACAGGTTGCCATTGGATTTGCGCTGAGAAAAATCATTTTTTGCGCATTTCAATCGGTTGTTATCAAATAAATGCTACATTCAGGATAACCAAAACCACCTATGCACGCTGTGTATGTTTGTTAACGCACACACCGATTTACCCAAAGACCCATCCTCCGGTTCCGCCGGAAAAGGACTGATCCTGGACGATCATTACCTATGGCAAAATTTCCGCAAGGACAATGAGCTGGCCTTTTCCATGCTCTACAATAAATACACCCCCAAGCTTTTCAACTATGGCATGCACTATTGCGCCGACCGCGACCTGGTGCTGGACTGCCTGCAAGAACTATTCTCCTCTTTCTGGGCAAAGCGTAAAACCCTGCCCGATGTATACTCGATCAGCTCCTACCTCTTCAAATCCTTCCGTCGACTGTTGTTGAAGAAGTTGAATTGGCGCAGGCGATTCCTGATCTCATTGGATGCGAATTCACGGCACAGCTTCGAGATCACACTACCCTTTGAACATACCCTCGAGCAGCAGGAACTGGAGACCGAGCGCAGCGAAATGCTAAAGCGTAACTTGCAAAAGCTCACCCGCCGCCAACGCGAAGCGCTCTTCCTGAAATTCTACAACGACCTGAACTATGCCGACATCGCGTCCATCATGGAACTGCAGGTGGATTCGGTGTACAACATCATATCCAAAGCATTGGACAGCCTCCGGCAGGAAATGAAAGGCTGATCACTGGAAAGTTACTCCTCATAAAGAAATTTTCTCATCCCATCCCAAACGGGTTCACTTTCTCGTCAACATGCTTGAGAACAAGCAACGACAAATGAAATTGACTGGGGTTTAATGGTTATTCCCGGAGCCATTCATAGCCTTTCGATGAAAGCTCGGCCCGTCTGAGGAGGCTAAATAGACCACGATGTGGTATTTTTAGTGAACACAAAACCCTCTCGTTATGGAACAAGTAAACACCTACACCAAAGCCCTCACGGATTGGATCATCGTCTTTGGCCCCAAAGTATTGGGTGCATTGCTCGTTTTTATCATTGGTCTCTACGTCACCAACTGGCTCTCGCGCGTCATCGGGAAGTCCATGAACCGACGCCATTTCGACGTGTCGCTGCAGTCGTTTCTTAGCAGCATGGTAAGCGTGGGATTAAAGATTCTGTTGTTGGTGACCGTTGCCGGTATGCTGGGTATTCAGACCACATCGTTTGTGGCGTTGATCGGTGCCTTGGGCCTTGCTGTAGGCCTGGCGTTGCAAGGTTCGCTCGCTAACTTCGCAGGCGGCGTTCTTATTCTCGTGTTCAAGCCCTTCAAGGTGGGCGACATCATCGAAACCCAGGGACAAACGGGCGTAGTCATGGAGATCCAGATCTTCAACACCATCTTGTTAACCGGCGAAAACAAGACGGTGATCCTCGCCAATGGAGCGGTCTCTAATGGCACTATCGTCAACCATTCCAAACATGGAACCCTTCGCGTGGACATCACCGTGGGCATTTCACCGGATAACGACATGCAAAAAGTGCGTCAGGTCGTCGAAAGCACCATGATCGCAAATGCTCATGTATTGAAGGATCCCAAACCGACGGTCAATATCCTGAAAGTAGCCGACGGCATGGTGACACTCGCCGTGAGGCCCTATGCGGAGACCGGTCATTATTGGGACGTGTATTTTGAGCTACAGGAAACGCTGAAGACGGCATTTGAAAAGAACGCCATTGCGGCGCCGCTGCATACTTACGTGGTGGTGAACAAAACGCAGACGGCCTAATCTGCGTCCAGTTCCTCGAGGATCGCAGCCAGGGCATCGAAATCTTTCAACCCGGGTCTGATCTCGGCGCTGCCATTCAAGGCGATGCCTTTCATGATGGGATCGTGGAGGGCACGCTCCAGGTCTTCTTTGGTTTCTATGGCAAGCAATGAAGGATAAGGAGAGGCCACCGCCGTGTCGTATCGCTGAAGCAGGTAGGACGGCTGCAGGGAAGCCTGCGTGGGCACATTTCCCGGGTCGACCCGGAGAATAAAAGCCAAGGGGAGGGCATCGAACAATTTGAGCTCAGCAGGGGACAACTCTACGTAATCGGGTTTATAGTCCTCCAGGATCCGCTCCAGGTCCTCCTTCCGGCGAAGGCCATAGATCTCGGCCACCACCGAAGGTCCTGTCACCCATCCCCGGATTTCCTGGTAAAGTTTTGGCTCCATATAATGCGGTGTCCCTTCGACAACCGAAAACCCCAACAGGTCCACCCCCATTCCTGCAAAATAGCGGGCATCGCTCAGGTTGGTGATGTTTCCGGCTTTTACTAACGTTTTAAGCGGCATAGTTTTAATGCTGGATAAAAAATAACTTTGTACCCAATTACGTTCAAAGGTGTGCCGGGATTAAAGAAAAACCAATTATCGGTGAAGCATTTTTTAAGATTCTTATGTGCCCTGGTGGTGTTGGCGGCCGTTTCCTGTTCTTCTGATGAGGTGCGCAAGACCGACCCTGGCATGGACTTTTTCCCCCTTCAAAAAGGCCGCTACCAGGTCTATGACGTCAACGAGATAAAATACACATTGGGCGTACCCGAAACCCTTGCCTACGAATTGAAGATCCAGGTGGTGGATTCATTTGCCGTCCAGGAAGGTTACACGTATGTCACCTATCGCTACAAACGCGCTGCGGGACAAACCGCCTGGACCTATATGGACACCTGGTCATCGACATTGGATGACCGGCAGGCCGTGCAAAGCGAAGCGAACACGTCGTATCTCAAACTTAAATTTCCATTGAAAGAGGGGAGCACCTGGAATGGCAACCTGTATAACAACGGAACGGCAGAAGATTATCTGCTCCAGGACGTTGGCCAATCCCAAACCTTCAATCAAAAAACGTTCGATAACTGCGTCACTGTGAAGCAGAGTGACAACGAGGATTTTATTGTCTTCCTGGACAAGCGAAAAGAGGTTTATGCCAAAAACGTTGGCCTTGTCTACAAAGAAACCACGCAGCTCCATTACTGCACCGATACCAACGAGGGCTGCCTCGGACAACAAGTCGTGAACGAAGGGATCATCTACACCCAAACGATAAAAGAACATGGGTTGGAATAGGTTGATCATCTTGCTGGCATTCACGTTCATTTCCGCTGCGGCCACCGCACAGGTGAATCGCTACATGGTGTTCTTCAAAGACAAAGCCGGTACTTCCTACAGCACCAACGCCCCCAAAGCCTTTCTCTCACAACGCGCCATCGATCGCCGGATCCAACAAGGCATCGCCGTGGTGGAGCAAGATCTCCCAGTGAACTCCACCTATGTTCAAAGCGTCGCTGCCACCGGCGCGTCCGTATTTTTCTCCACGCGCTGGATGAATGGCGTGTTGGTGCAATGCGATGTTTCCCTGCTGGCCACCGTGCAAGCCTTGTCTTTCATTGACCACGTTGAACAGGTTGCCCCAAACGCCAGGTTGACCAATGGCCGCAAAAAAAACAACAAGGCTGTGAAAGCCCAGGAAGCGCCGGCCAAAACACAGGCGCAACTGCAGTTGATAGGACTCGACGAAATGCAAGCGGCCGGCTATAAAGGTGAGAACATGCTGGTGGCCATTTTCGATGGTGGCTTTCCAGGGGTGAACACGGCCGCACCCTTTCACCACATTATCCAGGAGAACCGCATCGACCTGGTGGCTTCGCGTGATTTTGTCGGCAACACCGACAATGTGTTTCAGTACGACGAACACGGCACCGAAGTGTTCTCCGTCATCGCCGCCAATCAGGACGGTGTGTTCACCGGGGGATCCTATGAGGCAAACTACCAGCTCTACGTCACCGAAGATACCGACAGCGAATACCGCATCGAAGAATACAACTGGCTTTTCGCCGCCGAGCGTGCGGATAGCGCTGGCGTTGATATCGTCAACTCTTCTTTAGGCTATTACGACTTCGACGACGCCACGATGAACTATGCCAAAAAGGCCTTGGACGGAAAGACCACCGTGATCTCGCAAGCAGCCCAATGGGCGGCAGACCGCGGCATGGTCATCGTGTGCAGCGCGGGCAACGAAGGTGCCACGGCATGGCAGCTCATTACCGCTCCGGCCGACGCAAAAGATGTGTTGGCCGTAGCCAATGTCACCAGCGGGGGTACGCGCGCGGCCTCCAGTTCCATGGGCCCTTCGGCCGATGGGCGGATAAAACCCGATGTGGCCGCCATGGGAGTGAGCACCAGCATCATCCGGCCCGATGGCACCACCAGCATTGCCACCGGCACGTCAGTGTCGGCCCCCCTCATCACCAGCCTGGTCGCCGGGGTGTGGGAGCGGTACCCGAAACTGAGCAACAAGGAGGTGATCGACGTCATCCGCAAGACAGCATCCCAAGCCAAGAATCCCGACAATCTTTTGGGTTACGGCATCCCCAATTTCAAAGCGGTGGTCAACTACATCGAGCAGACGCCCCAAGAGGATACGTTTGATGTATTTCCCAATCCAGTCAATCACGATACCCTGACCATTCGCCCGTTCGATCCCAACCAGGTGGCCACCTGTCAGCTCGAGCTTTTGTCGGCACAAGGGTCGGTCGTGTTTCAGGGCGAAACCACATTCTCGTGGCTGAACCGTGCCTACACCGTCAACCTTGCCCCCGTGTCGTCGGGGTATTATTTTCTGCGGGTGACGTGGGGCGACAAACGGTTCACCTATAAGCTCATAAAAATATAAGGCCCCGGACGCCGGGAGCGTGTAGAAGATAGAACTTTACGCTTATTTTTGGGGCAGAACAACGCACCATGCAAACTCCGGTAATCGCTCCCTCCATACTCGCCGCCGACTTCGGCAACCTCGAACGCGAGGTAAAAATGATCAACGACAGCCAGGCCGACTGGATTCACGTGGACATTATGGACGGGGTTTTTGTGCCCAACTTTTCCATGGGGCTGCCCGTGGTGGAGGCGGTGAAACGCCACGCCAAAAAACCACTGGATGTTCATTTGATGATCGTCAATCCCGACCACTACCTGGCCGCGTTTTGCAAGGCCGGCGCGCATAGCATTTCCGTGCACGTGGAGGCTTGCCAGCACTTGCACAGCACCATCCAGCAGATCAAAGCGTTGGGTTGCAAAGCCGGCGTGGCCATCAACCCGCACACCCCGGTGATACAGTTGGAAAACATCATTGCCGACATCGACCTGGTTTGTGTCATGTCGGTGAACCCTGGTTTCGGGGGGCAGAAATTCATCGAGCACACCTATCGCAAGGTGGAGAAACTCAAAAAGATGATCCTCGATGCCAACGCCACCGCCCTCATTGAAATAGACGGTGGTGTGAATCAGCAAAATGCGAAGCCGCTGCTGGATGCGGGGGCCGACGTGCTGGTGGCCGGAAACTTTGTGTTCAGCGCCGCCAACCCCATGGATGTGATCGCCCGGTTGAAGGCCACACATTAATTTTACCGCCCGGGAAGGATGAAAAAACTTTCACGGAACATTCTGCGTATCTTCGGCAAGATTCTTGTTTTCCTCTATCAAATTTCCGTATGAAGAAGCCTTTTGCGATCATTCTGCTGGCCACCTTGTTTTCCTGTCAGCAAAGTGTAACCCGCGTGGCCCCCGACACCCAAATCGATCTCAGCGGCCGCTGGAACGATTCCGATTCCCGGCTGGTAGCCGACAAGATGATCTCCGAACTCATGACGTCGGAACGATTCAAGGAGTACGCCAAAGAAAAAGGACGTAAGCCCGCCATCGTTGTGGGCCTGATCCGCAACAAAACCAGCGAGCACATCGACGCCGACACCTACATCAAAAAACTGGAAGTAGCCATCTATAACTCCAACGTGGCCGAAGTGGTGGAGTCGGAAGAATTTCGTGACAAGCTGCGCCAGGAGCGCGCCCAGCAGCAAGACTTTGCCGACCCGGCCACCGTGGCCCAATGGGGCAAGGAGATCGGCGCCAACCTCATGCTCTTCGGGGAAATGACCTCCGAAACAGACACCAGCAACAAAAAGCGCGTCGTCAACTACATCACAACGCTCTACCTCACCGACATCGAGACGGGCAAGCGGGTGTGGTACGGACAGCAGGAGATCAAGAAATTTGTGAAGAACGGATGAGCACCGCGAAGTCGTTACGGCTTGCCCTTTTTACTTTCGCGCTGATCACACTGCAGGCGTGTGCCACCTACTATCAGCAACACCTCGACTTCAACTACGAATTTGAACACGGCGATCTGCAACAGGCACTCAACGCCCTGAAGAACAGCGAAGCCGAAAGCAAATCGAGATTTCTTTTTTTTGCGAACAAAGGGCTGCTCCTCTCGGTCCTGGGAGACTACGAAGAGAGCAATGCCTTTCTGGAAAAAGCTTTTCTTTTTGGAGAAGACTATCGCATCAACTATTTCAACGAGGGCGTTTCCTATTTCACCAACCCCAACTTCACCGTCTATCGCGGCGAGGACCATGAACACCTGATGGTCTTGTATTTCAAAGCGATCAACTATTTGAAAATGAATCAGCCACAGGATGCGCTGGTGGAGTGCCGCCGTCTTAACATCCGGTTGAACCAACTCACGGATAAATATTCTTCGCCAGAGAAACTGCAACGCGACGCGTTCATTCACACGCTGATGGGGATTATCTATCAGTCGACCAAGGATTACAACAATGCCTTCATCGCCTACCGGAACGCGCTGGATGTCTATGAGAACGAGTACGCAAAAATGTTTCACATGAGCGTGCCGGAACAATTGAAAATAGACCTGGTGAACACCGCCTACTGGACCGGCTTCATGGAGGAGTTTGAAAATTATAAGACCAAATTCGGCATGCAGGACTATACCCCCGTTCAACCCGATGCCGAACTGGTATTTTTCTGGCACAACGGACTGGCTCCTGTAAAGACGGAATGGGGCATCAACTTTGTGATTGCGCCGGGCCCGGGCAACACGATGCTATTCACCAACGAGTCTATGGGCATGGTCTTTTCGTTTCCGGTGGAAGAAGAAAACGATCGCCGCGGTTTGGCGGCTCTGCAGTTCTATCGCGTGATGTTCCCGCGATACGTGGAACGCCCCTTGTATTTTCAAACCGCCAACCTGGAAGCCAATGGCGCCGAATATCCGTTGCAACTGGCCGAGAACGTGAGTAAAGTAGCTTTCCAAAGCCTGCGACAGCGCATGTTGCAGGAGTTTGCCAAGGGATTGCTGCGGGCCGCGCTGAAGAAAGTGACCGAACAAAGCTTGCGGAAAAAAGACGAAGGCCTGGGGGCGTTGCTGGGCGTGGTGAACGCCGCCACCGAAAAAGCCGATACGCGCAACTGGCAAACTTTGCCGCACAGCATTTTTTACTCGCGCATCCCGCTGGTATCCGGAGAGAAAAACGAAGTGAAGCTAAAGCTGCTGCCGGGCGAGGGGAGTGGCACCGACTATTCGTTCACCTACCAGCCACAAAAAGGAAGGACACTATTTCACACATTCTCGTCGTTAGAATCGTTGGCGCCGAGCTATAGTTTTTAGGGTAGACAGGATGAAATTCATGGGGACTTATTGCAGGATGAATCGCAACACACCGCACTTCACCGACATTCCGGTTTCAAATTTCGCGCCGTGCGGCCCGGCAATAGGATGATTCCAGAATTTGACGTACCTTTAAAACCCAATGGCCAGATTATGAACGGCTTACATTTTTTAACTTTGGAAGCATAAACCGGTTTTTTTCTGAGACGTTTTACCGCAATAGTCGCGCTTGTTGTCGTTTGCCTGGCTACCCTGCCGGAAAAGGCGTTGGCGCAATACGAAAGTGAAAGCGATGCCTCGATTCCCCTGGAAAATTTCTACATCAAACGGCAGGGCATCGGCGCATTCCGCAAGATCCTGAGCAAGGTCACCTTTGGCCTTAGCACCGGGTATGGCAACACCACGTTCAAGCACGACCTGAAGGGCTATGGCATTTTACAGAACCCGGATTCCATGCCCAAGCTCTTTAAGCCCGCCAGTGTTGGGGCCGGCTATACCGATTGGGTAAACAAGGTGACGGCTACGGGCAACACCGTGCAGCCCGGATCTTTCCAGGTGAACTCTGACACCACCAAGCTTGGGTTTAAAGGCAAATCGTTTAGCATCCCGATAAAAGCTACGCTCCACGTGGAGTTCGACCGCTACCGGATCGGCGGCGGCTATTCCATCGAGTACATGCACATGGGCACCTTCAAGCCCACGAGCTATGGCGACAAGATCAATTCTTTCAATACCGATTTCTCGAGCTTTTTCCTGAAGAAGTATTTCGGGATGATCGGCGGTTCCGTGTACCGCTACAACGAATACCTGCTGGTGGTCGATGCCAACATCGGAGGCTACAGCATGGGCAAGAACTTCGACAAGAGCCTGATTCAGAAAGGGGTCTACATGAACGTCGGCGTGGCGGTGGAACGCGAGATGTCGGAATATTTCCGCGTGTTCGTGCGCCCGTCATACGAGGTGAAGAGCTATAAGATGAACGTTCCCGAAGGGGGTGATGCCATCACGCACAAGTTCAACGCGTTCTACATCAACGTGGGAGCGACCTATCGCATCCCTGAATTGCGCCGGTGTTTTTTGAAGAGTTGCCACGCGCAGATGAACCATGCCCATGGCAACCGCGAGTATCGCAGTCGCAGGCATCCCATCTACAAAAAACAAGACCCGCACTACGGCGAAAACTATCCGAATCTCATCAAGTACAAAGGGCGAAACAAGAAGAAGTTGAGCCCGTATTGAGGCCTCACAGACCAACCCAAACCAACCGGTTTGGAACGGAAAAACCGTTGGAAAAAACACGATAAACTATTTGTGATTAGCCCTGAATAAACTGTGAATTTTATTATCTTGCACAGCTTTAAAAAGAGCCCCTTTTGAGCTAAAAACAAAGATTTTACATGGCAGAAGAGAGTGGTGGCCTACCCCCGGAAAGGCAAAGTATAATTCCCATCAACATTGAAGATGAAATGCGCGGCGCGTACATCGACTATTCGATGTCCGTCATCATTTCACGCGCCTTGCCCGACGTTCGCGACGGTCTGAAACCCGTGCACCGCAGGGTGCTCTACGGGATGCAGGAGCTGGGTGTGAACTACAACAAACCCTACAAGAAATCCGCCCGTATCGTGGGGGAGGTTTTGGGTAAGTATCACCCGCACGGTGATTCCTCGGTATACGACACCATGGTGCGTATGGCCCAGGATTGGTCACTGCGCTACACCCTGGTGGACGGTCAAGGAAACTTCGGTTCCATCGACGGCGACTTCCCCGCTGCCATGCGTTACACCGAAGCCCGCCTCAAACGCATTGCCGAGGAATTGTTGGCCGACATCAACAAAGATACGGTCGACTTCCAATCCAACTTCGACGACTCGCTCACCGAGCCTACCGTGTTGCCCGGCAAGTTTCCGAACCTGCTGGTGAACGGTTCGTCCGGTATTGCCGTGGGCATGGCCACCAACATGGCCCCCCACAACCTCACGGAAGTCATCAACGGCACGATGGCCTACATCGATAACAACGAGATCTCCATACCGGAGCTCATGCAGTATATCACCGCTCCCGATTTTCCGACAGGAGCCATCATCTACGGTCACTCCGGCATTCAGGAAGCATACCTGACCGGTCGCGGCCGTATCGTGGTGCGGTCCAAAGCCGAGATCGTCACATCGCCTACCGGCAAAGACCAGATCGTGGTGACCGAGATCCCCTACATGGTGAACAAGGCCATGATGATCGAGAAAACGGCCGCCCTCATCAACGAGAAGAAGATCGAAGGCATCTCCGACCTCCGCGACGAATCCGATCGCGAAGGATACCGCGTGGTATACGATCTGAAACGGGATGCTATTCCCAACATCGTTCTCAATAACCTTTTCAAATACACCCAACTCCAGTCTGCTTTCAGCGTGAACAACGTCGCCCTTGTAAAGGGACGTCCGATGACACTGAACCTGAAGGACCTCATCAAGTATTTCGTAGAACACCGTCACGAAGTGGTGGTGCGCCGCACGAAATTCGAGTTAGCGGAAGCAGAGAAGCGCGCCCACATCCTCGAAGGCTACCTCATCGCCCTCGACAACCTGGACGAAGTGATCTCTTTGATCCGCAATTCCAAAGATCCGGAAACGGCGCGCGAAGGATTGATCACACGTTTCAGCCTCAGCGAAATTCAGGCGAAAGCCATTCTCGACATGCGCTTGCAACGCCTCACCGGCCTGGAGCGCGACAAGATCCTGGAAGAATACAAAGAAGTGAAAGCGCTCATCGACCGCTTGAACGAGATCCTCAACAGCGAGCCTTTGCGGATGCAGATCATCAAAGACGAGCTAACCGAATTGAAAGAGCGTTACGGCGATGCGCGTCGCACGCAAGTGGTGATCAATGAAGACGACATTTCGTTTGAGGACATGATCCCCAATGAAGAAATGCTCATCACCATTTCCAACCAGGGCTACATCAAGCGCACGTCATTGTCGGAGTATCGCACGCAGGGTAGGGGTGGCGTTGGATCGCGCGGTGCCGCTACCAAGGAAGACGATTTTACCGAACACTTGTTCATCGCGCAAGCGCATAATTACCTGCTCATTTTTACCGACATGGGCAAAGTGTATTGGAAAAAAGCCTACGAAATTCCGGAAGGCACCAAGACGTCGAAGGGACGCGCCGTACAAAACCTCATCAACATCGAGCCGGGTGACATGGTGCGCGCGGTCATCAACGTGAAGAACCTCACGGACGAGGAGTACATCAACAACAACTTTGTAATTCTTTGCACCGAAAACGGGACCATTAAAAAGACCTCGCTCGAGGCCTACTCCAGACCTCGCCAGGGCGGTATCACGGCCATCTCCATCCACGAAGGTGATCGTCTTTTAAATGCCTCATTGACAAACGGAAAGAATCACATCATTATAGCGAAAAGTGAGGGCAAGGCTGTTCACTTCAACGAAAACGATGTGCGCCCCATGGGCCGGACGGCTGCCGGGGTGAGAGCGGTCACGTTGGAGTCGGCCACCGACAAAGTGATCGGCATGGTTTGTATAAGCCGGGAAGATGCTAATTTGCTGGTGGTTTCCGAGAACGGCTACGGCAAGCGCTCCCTCATCGACGACTATCGCATCACGAAACGCGGAGGAAAGGGCGTGAAGACCCTCAACATCACGGACAAAACTGGCAAGCTTGTTGCCATCAAGGAAGTGGGAGATGATGATGAACTGATGATTATCAACCGTTCGGGCATCACCATACGCATCAAAGTAGGCGAGCTCCGCATTATGGGCCGCGCTACGCAAGGTGTAAGGTTGATCAAGCTCAACGAAGATGATCGCATCTCTTCGGTCGAGAAAATCCAGAAGATCGAGGAGGTAGCTTCAGCGGGAGAAACGGGTTTGGATGAAACCACACCTGATGCCCCAACATTGGAAGACACACCACCACCCCCTAATGAATAAATAGTACCATAAACCCTACGTTAAAAATGAAACGAATAACACTCTTACTGTTAATGCTGGCGACCGCATCGGTGTTTGCACAAAAGCCCGTGAAACCCAACCTTAACAAGGTGCTGTCCTCCTTCAAAGAGGGCAAACTGGACGAAGCCAAAACCATGGTCGACGCGGCAACTACCTACGAAAAAACCATGAACGACCCCAAGACCTACTATTATAAAGGTCTCGTGTATGCCGCGTTGGATACCACGTCAAACGAAGCTTTCAAAGCCCTCGACCCCAATGCTTTTGAAGCCGCTCTCGACGCGTTCAAAAAGGGCGATGAAATGAATGGCAAAGGAAAAGAATTCTTCGTGCAGGAAGCCAATGGACTTCCCGTGTTGAAGAGCCAGCAGATCGCGGTTTGGGCCAACGGTTATCTCAACAAAGGAGCCACCCTTTACCAGGAAGAAGACCTGGAAGGCGCATTGAAGAATTTTGAGAAAGTACAAAAGATCACCCCCGGCGATACTACGGCCTATTTCTATGCTGGCTTTGTGTCCAACGCCATGGAGAACTACGACAAGGCTGAATCCAATTTCAAAAAATACATGGAGTTGGGTGGCAAGTCGTCGGATGCGTATTCGGTGATCATCAACATCAACAGCGGCCCCCGGGAAAACAAAGAAGAAGCCCTGCGGCTGGTGCGCGAAGCCAAGGCCAAGTTCCCCAAGAACACCGACTTTCCCAAAGTAGAGATCGGATTGCTCATCGACTTGAAGCGCATCGACGAAGCCAAGTCGGGACTGGAATCTGCTGTGGCGAAAGAACCCAACAACAAGATCCTGCATTTCTATTTGGGCTACGCCAACGCCAACCTGAACAACAATGCCGAGGCAAAGAAAAACTACGAAGAAGCCCTGCGCATCGATCCCAAATATTTTGAAGCTTCCTTCTATTTGGCCAAGCTGATGTACACAGAGGCGGGGAACCTGAAGAAGGAAATGTCCAGCCTCGGTATCTCCGCCGCGGACCGCAAGAAAAAGTTTGAGATCGACAAAGTGCTGGTGGACAAATTGAAGCTTGCCCTGCCGTATTGGGAGAACACCGAAAAACTCAACCCTTCCGACCAGGAAGTGCTGGACGTGCTCTACTCCATCTACAGAGATTTGGGCATGGAAGATCAGACCAAGCGCATCGAAAAACGCTACAAAGAACTTGGTCTCGAGAACTAAGCGACGCGACGTTTTTAAAATAAAAAAGAGAGCCGGTATTCGCCGGCTCTCTTTTTTTGTTCGTTGTAAAAAGAACTTAGCCATCAATGCAGCGGAGGAAAGTCCAGCACCACATCTTCTTGGCCATAGGGGAATCCCACGCAGGTGAGCACTCTGCCGGCGTTCAGTTCTTTGTCGAGTAGCACTTCGTTATAGGAGAGCCAGACCTTTCCCTGCAGGCAAGTGGCCGAACACGTTCCGCATTTGCCGGCTTCACAACTGTAGGGCAACACGATGCCGGCGCGCTTGGCCGTTTCCAAAATGGTGAGTGGATACTGAACATCGATTGTGTATTCTTTTTTGTCGTAGTGAATCGTGACGCGATGGGGCGCCTGGTCGGGAGGAAGTTCCTTCACCACGGGTTTGACCGTGCTGAAATTTTCCTTGCGGATGTTCGCTGCGGGCACGCCCTCCGTGAGCAGTGTGATGGCGATCATTTGCATGTAGTCGTGTGGACCGCAGAGATAGAACAACGCGGTGTCGGGTTCTTCGGGGAGATGTTCCTTCAGATATTGCTGAAGCATGAGTTTGCTCACGCGGGCCTTCATCAGGTTTTGCGCAGAACTGAACAGGAACATGACGGTGAATTGCGGAAACGTTTGTTCCAGCGCCACGAGTTCGCGGTGGAAGATCGTTTGGTCTGCGGCGCGATTGCTGTAGAGCAGAAATACTTTTCGTGAGGGATGATCGTGCAGCAGGGTTTTGATGAGGGGAAGGATCGGGGCAATGCCGCTCCCGGCAGCCAGGAAGAAATAGCGGTGGTAGCCATCGATGTATTCGGGAAGCGTGAAGAAGCCGGTAGCCCCAATGGTGAGCAACGTGTCGCCCACGGTGCAGCGGTCGAACAGGAAGCGCGAGAACTCGCCGTTGTCGATGCGCTTCACGGTGATGGTGAGCGGTTCACCCAAATGGGGATTGGAGGAGATGGAGTAGGAGCGACGTTCCTCCTTGTCGGCCTTGGGGAAGACGAGCGTGAGAAACTGTCCGGGCAGATAGGGGAGCGGCCCGTCGGGGCGGAGCACGAATGATTTGGTGTTGGGGGTTTCCAGCCTTATTTCGGATATGGTCAATGTGATATAGGGAAAATGCGCCATGTAAGGATTTATGTTAACGGTAGGCAAGATAAACCGGGAATGCCATACCTTTTCGCAACATTCGCAAACCCTTTTCATTGCGCAACGCCCTGGAAAGGGAATATTTTCATTGGAATTTGGGTTTTGCTGAAAAATTTTAATTTACATTTGCGACCATTCGCAAAGGTCTTTGACGGCATAGAAATGAACATAACGTTCACGAAATCGAGGAGAATATCAGGAGTGGTTTTTGAGGCCGTATTGATGACGTGTATCATCGGCTATTTGCGCACGGGCACTCGTCTCACCCCTCCTAAATCTGACCATTTGCTATCGTTTAGCCCGATTTCATCCAAGGCTATCGTGATGCGCAAGGCCGCAGACACTGGAGCAAGAGTGGTATCCTTCGCGAAAGGAACGCTCAGTGCAGGGGATGTTTTTGCCCAGCCTGTAGAATTTTTCAACACTGCGATCGCCGGGAGCCCGGCGTTTTTCGCCAACACTTTTCAGTGCAACATCTTCTATGTGTTCATCACAGCTAACGCTCCTTAGGTAAGGCCGTTTTCTTTTTTCTGAGAGTTCTTTTCAGAATGTTTCAAATAACTTTTTATTACACGATATTACGCTTTCATATCATTTGAATATGAACTTAAACCATGCTTGCAGCCGCCTTATCTTTTAGAGATTTATTGAACCCGGAGATGGTTATCCACTATGGAGGACTCGCTCTTTTGCTGGCCATCATCTTCGCGGAGACCGGATTATTCTTTGGTTTTTTTCTGCCCGGAGACTCCCTTCTTTTTGCCGCCGGGCTGCTTTGTGAATCAAAATACTTAAGCACACCTGTTGTCATTTTAATTCCATTGCTTATTTTGGCGGCCGTCCTGGGCTCGACCGTGGGCTATGGATTTGGGCGATGGGCCAAACACTACCTGGAGCGGCGCAAAGAGAATTTTTTCTACAAGAAGAAATACATCGAAATGACGGAGACCTTTTACCAAAAGTACGGTATGATGGCCTTTGTCTTAGGTAGATTCCTCCCCATCGTCAGAACCTTTGTGACCATACTGGCCGGCATGTCCCGTATCGATTTCAAAAAGTTCTGGATCTATAATTTACTGGGTGCATCCGCCTGGATCGTGACTATGGTTTTGGCTGGATACTTGTTGGGTAACGCTTTCCCCGGACTCATCGACCACCTGGAGATCATCGTTGTCGCCATGATCCTCGTGTCGGCTATCCCGGTGATCACGGCATTTTTCCGGGCACAACGAAAAATGCTGAAGGAGAAAATGAAGTAAGATATTTGGAGATAGAATTTGAAGATTGAAAGGTGACGTGGAGTGGTGCAGAAAGAAAAAATAAAAAAAACAGCTTGACCCTGTGACTTTCAGGGGGGCAGGCGATTATAGATTTGCTTTGTTACCGGCAAGTCTAAGCATTGAACGTGTTTCTTTACTTAAACTTTAATAAAACTTGTAAACCTTTAACTTATGAAAACTCAGAATTCCAATTCATTAGCAGACAGCGTAAGATCCGGATTTGCCGCGTTTATAATCCCCGTAGAACTAATTCTGGCCTATCTGTTCTACTTCTTTGTGCTGGGTGCGGAAGAAAACTTCGATGCCAGCCATCACCCCATTAACTATTTGGGTACTGTTCACGAAGGTGGTCCGGCCATCGTACCCGTCCTGATCTCCCTTTTGATGATGACGCTTACGTTTGCTATTGAACGTCTGCTCACGATCTCTAAAGCAAAAGGAAAAGGCAGCGTACGCGGTTTTGTTCAAAAGATCAGAACCCTGCTCGCTACCGGTAATATCAAACAAGCAATCGATGAGTGCGACAAACAAAAAGGTTCTGTAGCCAACGTTGTGAAAGCTGGTCTTTCCAAATACAGCGCGCTGCAAAACGACACGACTCTGGATGCCGAACAAAAAGTATTGTTGATCCAGAAAGACATCGAAGAAACCACTCAGCTTGAAATGCCGATGTTGGAAAAGAACCTGGTGATCATCGCGACCATCGCTTCGATCGCCACACTGATGGGTCTGTTGGGTACAGTATTGGGTATGATCAACGCATTCGCGGCCATGGCGCAAGCCGGTGCACCGGATGCTGTGAAACTGGCCAGTGGTATCTCTGAAGCTCTTATTAACACAGCTTTGGGTATCGGTACTTCTGCTATCGCGATCGTATTCTATAACTACTTTACTTCTGCTATCGATGCATTGACATACGGTATCGATGAAACCAGCTATAGCATCGTTCAAAACTTTACGGCTAAAACTAAAGCTTAATTAATATGGGAAAAGTAAAAGTACATAGAGCATCTCCGTCCTTGGACATGACGCCTATGGTTGACTTGGCCTTCCTGTTGGTTACATTCTTCATGCTCACTACAAAGTTTGCACCCGAAGAACCTGTAGCAGTAGACATGCCCTCTTCGATATCGGAGATCAAATTGCCGGAAGTAGACATCCTGACAATTACCATCTCCCCAGACGGCGTCGTATTCTTTAATATGGATGGTAAGTACAACCGCCAGGAGCTGTTGGGCAAGATCGGTGCGAAATACGGAATTCCGTTCGACGACCAGGACAAGGAAAAATTTTCCCTGCTCCCCAGCTTCGGAATACCTATTCAAGGTATGAAGCAATTCCTGGCCCTGAGCCCAGATGAACGTAAAACGGTGAATCAAACGGGTATCCCCGCCGATTCATTGAACAATCAACTGGCAGACTGGGTTGTTTTTGCGAGAACAACCAACCCCAAACTGCGCATCGCTATCAAAGGCGATCGCGAATCCAACTACCCGATTGTGGAGAAGGTTATCAATACCTTGATTGACAACCGCGTGACCCGGTTCAACCTGATCACGAACATGGAAAAAGGCCCTATTAAACTCTAACCGCATACAACTATGTCAGAAGTAAGTCAGCAGGGCGGCGGTGGTGGTAAAAAAGACGGTAAAGTCAGAAGTAAGAAGTCGTCAACCAAAATTGACATGACACCCATGGTGGATCTTGCTTTCTTGTTGCTCACCTTCTTTATGCTTACGACCACCTTCAATAAGCCCCAAACCATGGAGATCACCATGCCGGACAAACCGAAGCCGGATGATGTGCAGCCAGAAGTGAACGAGCGAAAGGTGCTTACCCTCGTGTTGGGTGAGAATGATAAAGTCTATTGGTACAAAGGGATCACCGATCCCAAGATCGAAGTGTCCAATTTTTCCGCCGATGGCATTCGGAAAGTGTTATACGCACAAGATGCTCAGACCAAGGATATGATCGTCCTCATCAAGGCTTTGGAGAAATCCAAGTATAAGAACATGGTCGATATCCTGGACGAGATGAACATCACCAACATGAAGCGCTATGCGATCGTCAAAGTGACCGACGTCGATAAGGATCTTGTAAAAGAATCAAACTTATGAAAGCAGAACAGTTAACCGTGCAACCCTTGTGGGAAGACGTAGTGTTCGAAAACCGGAACAAGGAGTACGGAGCGTATTTTATCCGTAGGAACTATTCCAAACACGTCATCTTCGCCCTCATCGGTATGCTTTTAGTTTTGGGCTTCGTGCTGGCCTATCCGACCATTGCAGAATGGATCAAAGGACAGCAAGACGTAGAACCCGTGGTTCTCAAAACGACGAAATACACGGATCTAGCGGCACCCCCGCCCATCCAGGAAAACACGCCTCCTCCCCCGAAGTTGGACATTCCCCCTCCGGTGAAAACCATCATCAAATTCCTTCCCCCGAAAGTGACGGAGAAGGAAGTGCAGGAAGAAGAAATGCCCACCATCGAGGAGATCAAGGAAAATGATACCGGACCGACCGAGCAGGAAGGAACGGGCGAAGTGGTGTTCGATGAACCTGTAGCCGAAGTGGCCAAACCCGCCGTGGAAGAAGACGTGATCTTCACCGTGGTAGAGCAGCCAGCCGAATTCGAAGGTGGCCTCCAGGCCATGGCGAAATTCGTGGGCAAGAACCTGAAATATCCTGCGGTAGCCCGCCGGATGGGAATCGAAGGTTCTGTGTTCGTGAGCTTCGTAGTAGATAGGTCTGGTAACATCAGCGACGTGCAGGTGATCAAAGGTGTGAGCGCAGAGTGCGACAAAGAAGCCGCCCGTGTGGTTTCGATCATGCCGCCCTGGAAACCCGGTAAGCAAAACGGTAAGGCGGTTAAATCCCGCTTCGTGTTGCCTATCAAATTCAAACTGTCGACTTAATTCATTATGAGACCCCGACCGGATGGTTACAAGCCCGCTGCCCCCTTCGAGACGGCTATGAAGCTTCTCGGATTGACGATGGCAGTTGTGTATGTGCTGCTCGGTGTTGCGGTAGCTTGGCGGGCGGACAAAATGTTCAGGATCCCGCCAAGCTATACGCTTCCTCTGGGTGTTATTATGATCGTTTATGGATTGTTCAGAGGATACGGTGTTTACCGAAAATACTTTAAACAGTAGCGAATGAGGATCGCTGTATTGGTTTCTGTGATCGCCCTGATGGCAAGCGGCTGTGGAAAACGCGCCGTCGACTACCGGGTGGACACACCTACGGCGGGACACATCAAAATTGCGGTAGACGAATCGCTCAAACCCCTGATGGAGGCTGAGATCGACGCCTTTGAGGGCCTCTACAAGGATGCCCACATCGACGCCATCTACACTTCCGAGGACGAGGCCATACAGCTTGTGTTGAAAGACACGGCCCGCATTGCCATCGTGACGCGGAAAATCCGGAAAGAGGAGCAGAGCGTGCTGGACACGCAGCGGCTGGTGCCCAACCAGGTATCGATCGCGAAAGACGGCCTGGCCCTCATCGTCCATAAAAACAATCCTGACAGCCTCTTCAGCCTCGATGAACTCAAGGCCATACTGGAAGGCAAGACCACCGATTGGAAGCAGTTGAACCCCAAAGGCAAATCGGCCAAGATCGAAGTGGTTTTCGACCATCCTAATTCAGGCATTATCCGGCATTTGCGCGATTCCCTGGGGGATTTCGGAAACCTGCCGGCCAATTGCTTTGGCGTGAACACCAACGAGGCGGTGGTGAATTATGTATCGAAAAAAGAGAATGCCATTGGATTGATCGGGGTGAGTTGGATCAGCGACAACGACGATTCCACCTCCAATCGATTCCTGGGACAAATAAAAGTGGCGGGAGTAAGACGGGGAGAAGGAGAGTATTACGAGCCTTACCAAGCTTACATCGCCCAGAAAGTTTACCCCCTTTCACGAGAGATATTTATGGTTAGCCGCGAAACCAAGGCAAGACTTGGCAGCGGATTTGTAGCGTTTGTGGCTAGCGAGAAAGGGCAGCGGGTGGTATTAAAATTAGGCCTAGTACCCATGACGATGCCCATTCGCATTGTAGAAATAAAACGTGAACCTATTCATTAATTGTTAGAAGTATGAAAAAGAGATTTGAAGTCGCAAATAGCGCAAGCCTCAAGCCGTTCCTGCTGGCCATGGCCCTGTTGGTTTTTGTTGCGGCCCGTGCCCAACAAGACCCCGAAGTCACTAAGGGTCTGAGACTCATTGAGTTGGATAAGCCAGGAGCGGCTGTTACCTCCCTCCAGAAGGCCGTTTCCACCAGTGCTACCCCCGCCGTTTTGTACTATTACCTGGGCTATGCCCAGATCAAGAACGGCGAGCGCGAAAAAGCCAAAGAAACCTTCACCAAAGGCATTGGCGCCGATGAGAAACAACCCCTCAATTACGTAGGAAAAGGCCTCATTGCCCTCCAGGAAAAACAAGCTACGGATGCTAAAGCCCTCTTTGACAAGGCATTGACCATGACCAAGTCGAAGGATGCCGTGGTGCTCCGGGCCGTTGCTGAAGCGTATCTGAGCACCAGCCAAACCGCGAAGGAAGCTATGTCCTTGTTGGAAAAGGCCAAAAAGCTGGATGAGACCAGCTCCGAAACGGAAGTCCTCATCGGCGATGCATTCCTGGCTGTGAACAACGGCGGTTCCGCGGTGAGCGCCTATGAACGTGGTGCCAAGCTTGACCCCAAAAGCGCTAAGCCCCACTACAAGATCGGTTTGGTGTACCTGCGCTCGCAGAACGTGCCCGTAGCTGAAGAAGCCTTCAACAAGGCGATCAGCATCGATCCCGACTACGCCCTTGCCTACAAGGAATTGGGTGAGTTGTATTACCTCGCCAAAGATGGTCCGAAGGCTGTGAAGGCTTATGAAAAGTATTTGGAGCACACCGAGAAGGCTGATGCCGCCCAGTTGCGCTATGCTTTCTTCCTGTTCATGGCCAAAGATTTCGCCAAGGCCAATACGGTATTTGCCAAGCTGACCACAAAGTCTGATGTTACACCGACCACGCTGAAATATGCCGCTTATTCACTGTTTGAATCAAAGGAACTCGAAAAGAGTCAACAAATGTTCGAGAAGTACTTTGCGCTGCAGAACGAGAAGGCCGAAGCCTCCGACTTTGCTTATTTCGGTAAGCTGTTGGTGGAGTTGAAGAAGGACTCGTTGGCGTTGCTGAATTTCCAGAAGAGTCTTGACCTGGAGCCGAAGCAGATGGAGATCCGTCAGATACAATCGGATATGCTCTTGAAAAACAAGAAATATGCAGAGGCTGTGCCGGCGTTGAAGGCCCTGATGGGACTGCGCGCAAAACCGCTTTCGGCTGACTACTACAACATTGGCCGTGCATATTATTTCACCGATCAGTTTCCCCAAGCCGATACGGCCTTCACGAAGCTGATTGAAATGCAACCCAACATGGCGGTAGGCTACCTGTGGGAAGGCAGAACCAAGGCTAGCTTGGACCCTGAAACAGAAACCGGGTTGGCCAAACCGTATTACGAATCTCTTGTAGAGAAATCCATTGCTACCCCAGAGAAATCAAAGAAGGACCTTATCGAGGCTTACTCATACCTGGGTTACTATTACTTCCTGAAAGCGGATCGTAAACAAGCCAAGACATTCTTCGACAAGGTGCTTGCCCTGGATCCGAATGATCAGAAGGCGCTGACGGCCCTTGAGGAACTGAAGAAATAGCCCTAACCGATTATGAATTTTCTGAAAGCTACTGATGAAAAAAAGGTGGCTGGAGCGATAAAGACATTAGAATTGGCCGGGGAGCCAGCAGGGCAACAACGTGCATCCATGCGTTAAAGTTAAAGGTTGCGCATGACCCACAATCATAGTTGCCCTGCCCTGGCCATTTTTAGAGTTGCAAGTATATTAAATCTGATCGGTTAATGTATACCGGTCGGTACCAAATTTCATAGAAAGGGGCCCGTTTAGGGCCTTTTTTCGTTGTATGGGACCATATTGCCGCAGGCCGTGGGACCTCATTTTGCCCCCTCGCCTTCGCTAAACCTTCGGCGGGCGAGGCCCTTCGCTAAAGCTTCGGCGGGCGAGGGATGCAAGATCAACCTAGTGAAAACCACAGCTTTGCTTGCCCGCCGAAGCTTTGGCGAAGGAGGGCGGTTCAAACGCCGCACCCGCACTCACACGCCACACCAACCTCACAAAACCGTCGCGTACCCCCACCGGTAACACGCACGACAAACCGCCTATCATCACGGCTTTTTAGAATCATTCTTAACTGAAAAAACGCCCTCCACATCAATCGTATGCGTAAGATCGGAGTAGCATTTTTTATGGTTTGAAATGCATTTAACAGTGAAGAAAGCAATACTTTTACCACGGAAAATAAAACCTATGGACGATAAAGGTCTTATTCAATACGCACCCATTGCCTTAATGTTTGTGGTCGCCGCCGGATTTGTCGGAACCACCATGGTAGCCACCCACCTTCTGGGACCCAAACGCAAAACCAAGATCAAACAGGACTCCTTCGAATGTGGCATTGAGCCGCAGGGCAATGCGCGGGTCCCTTTCAATATCAAGTACTTCCTGGTAGCCATCCTTTTTGTTCTTTTTGACGTCGAAGTGATCTTTATGTATCCCTGGGCTGTTAACTTTAATGAGTTGGGCTTGGCCGGATTTGTAGAGATGGTCCTGTTCATCAGCACGTTGCTGATCGGCTTCTACTACATCATCAAGAAAGGCGCACTGAAGTGGGAGGATTGAAAATTATTCAAGATGCAAACAGAAACGAGTAACATAAAGATGGTGCAGGCGCCGGAAGGCGTGGAGGGTGCTGGCTTTTTTGCAACCAGCCTGGAGAAAGTGGTGGGCATGGCCCGCAAGAATTCGATCTGGCCCTTGCCGTTTGCCACCTCGTGCTGCGGCATCGAGTTTATGGCCACCATGGGCGCGCACTACGACCTGGCCCGTTTCGGGTCCGAGCGTTTGAGCTTCTCGCCCCGCCAGGCCGACCTGTTGATGGTGATGGGAACCATTGCCAAGAAGATGGGCCCGGTGTTGCGCCAGGTGTACGAACAAATGGCCGAACCCCGGTGGGTGCTTTCGGTGGGTGCTTGCGCGAGCAGCGGTGGTATTTTTGATACCTACAGCGTGTTGCAGGGCATCGACAGAATTATTCCCGTGGATGTGTATGTACCCGGCTGTCCCCCGCGCCCGGAACAGATCATCGACGGTGTGATGAAGATCCAGCGGTTGGTTGAAACGGAATCCTTGCGCAGAAGAGATTCTGCCGAATATAAAGCCATGTTGAACCAATATGGAATAGAATAATGGAAGGAACAGGCCTAGAGAAAACCATCGGCGTACTGAACGAAAAATTTGAAGGGGAGGTGCTTCACGCAGCCATGCTGTATGATTTTCCCACCATCACCCTGAAGAAGGATAAGATCATCGAGATCATCAAGTTCCTGAAGGAACACCCCGATACCCGCTATCACTACCTCACCACCTTGTGTGGCATTCATTATCCGGAACTGAACCAGATCGCCATCATGTATCAACTTCACAACATGATGAGCGGCGAACGTGTGCGGCTGAAGATCTACTTGCCGGCCGAGAAGCCGGAAGTGCCTACGCTCACCACGGTGTTTGCAGGTGCCAACTGGATGGAGCGCGAAACCTACGATTTCTTCGGTGTGATCTTTACGGGCCACCCGGACCTGCGCCGCATTCTCAACGTGGAGGACATGATCATGTTCCCCTTGCGCAAGGAATTCCCGCTGGAAGACCAGGTGCGCGAAGACAAGAACGATACTATGTTTGGACGATAATATCCTATGGAAGAAGTTAAGCAAAGCGATCAAGCATACCACTACCAGGAAGAAGAAAAACAGTATTCATATCTGAACCTCGGGCCCACGCACCCGGCGACGCACGGTATTTTTCAGAACGTACTGAAAATGGACGGCGAGATCATCGTGGACGCGGAGCCAACCATCGGGTATATTCACCGCGCGTTTGAGAAGCTTTCGGAGCGCCGGCCGTTCAACCAGATCACCCCCATCACCGACCGCATGAACTATTGCTCGGCTCCCATCAACAACATGGGCTGGCACATGACGGTGGAGAAACTTATCCAGGCAGAAATTCCCAAGCGCGTGCAATACATGCGTGTGATCATCATGGAACTGGCGCGCATCACCGATCACTTGATCTGTAATGCCGTGATCGGTGTGGATACGGGAGCGTTGACAGGCTTTGTGTATATGTTCCAGCAGCGCGAGCTGGTGTATGAAATTTATGAAGAGATCTGCGGTGCGCGGCTCACGTCGAACATCGGCCGGATAGGAGGGTTTGAGCGCGACTTTTCGCCAAAGGCGTGGGAGAAGATCCACCGCTTTTTGAAAGAGTTTCCGAAAGTGTTGAAGGAGTTTGAAAACCTGCTGGAACGCAACCGGATCTTTATGGACCGCACCATCGGTGTGGGCGGCATCACCGGCGAACGTGCGCTGGAGTTTAGTTTCTCCGGCCCGAACCTGCGCGCTGCGGGTGTGGACTACGATGTGCGTGTAGCCAAACCGTATTCCTCCTACGAAGATTTTGATTTTACGATCCCTATCGGAACCAACGGCGACGTATACGATCGCTTCATGGTGCGCCAGGGTGAGATGTGGCAGAGCCTGAGCATTATCGAGCAGGCGATCAAGAACCTGCCCGACGGACCTTTCCACGGAAAGGTGCCCGATTTCTATTTACCCCCCAAAGAAGAAGTTTATAACAACATGGAAGCGCTCATCTATCACTTCAAGATCGTGATGGGTGAAACGGACGTTCCGAAAGGTGAGGTATACCATTGTGTGGAAGGCGGCAACGGCGAGTTGGGCTTCTACCTCATCAGCGACGGCGGAAGAACGCCTTACCGGTTGCACATGCGCCGGCCGTGTTTTATTTATTATCAAGCCTACCCGGAGATGATCAAAGGCTCCATGCTGTCGGACGCGATCCTGACCATGAGTAGCATGAATGTGATTGCCGGCGAACTGGATGCCTGAAAGAACGGAAAAGATGGAAGAGATAAAATTTTCGGAGAAGTCACTCGCGTTGGTGAACAAGATCATCAAGCGCTATCCTGAAGGACGGCAGAAGTCGGCCTTGTTGCCCATTTTGCACGTGGCCCAAGCGGAGTTTGACGGCTGGCTGAGTCCCGCCGTGATGGACCTGGTGGCGTCGATATTGAAGATCAAGCCTATTGAAGTATATGAAGTGGCCTCGTTCTACTCCATGTACAACCTGGAGCCTGTGGGCAAGTGTTTGATCGAGGTTTGCCAGACCGGCCCTTGCTGGTTGCGTGGATCGGATGACATTGTGGAGCATTTGCAGAACAAGCTGAATATAAAAGTGGGAGAGACCACGGCCGATGGCATGTTCACTTTGAAGACCGTGGAGTGTCTGGGGTCTTGTGGTACGGCGCCGATGTTGCAGTGTGGGGCGAAGTTTCATGAGAATTTGACGACGGAGAAGGTGGATGCTTTGGTGGAAGACCTTCGCTCGGCGAATGCGCGGAGTAGTTATATGCGATAGTCATTTTTGCATGACGGCGATGTGATGCTGTTGTTGTGGGAGTGACTTTGCGGTGTGCCGGCCAGGGATAGGAGTGGAAAGCCCGGAGTGCGGTGGGGATGCTGAGTGTGATTTGTTGGCGGGACACCAACAAAATGGAGCATGGGGCCCTTGGAATGCGGGAACAAAGGGTGGACGGACTTGGAACGGATAGCCCGACCCGAGGTACGAGGGGGGCCGCCGAATAATTTTGAATAATACGTCGCGCTTCCTTTGGGGAGACGATAACAAAGAATATAACGATCAAACGGTAATCATGGGTAAGAAGTTATTAACGGCAAACATTAATATCCCCGGGATAGAGACTTTTGATGTCTATCGGAAGAATGGTGGGTATGCTTCGGTGGAGAAGGCGTTGAAGACGATGACGCCTGATGAGGTGACGGAGGAAGTGAAGAAGTCGGGTTTGCGTGGACGTGGCGGTGCGGGTTTTCCGGCCGGCATGAAGTGGAGCTTTTTGGATCGCAAATCGGAGAAGCCTCGTTACCTGGTGTGCAACGCGGATGAGAGCGAGCCCGGTACGTTCAAGGATCGCTATCTGATGGAGAAGATCCCTCACTTGTTGATCGAGGGGATGATTACCGGCAGCTATGCGTTGGGTGCACGGACTTCGTACATCTACATACGCGGCGAGTACATGTACATCGTGCGCATCCTGGAGAAGGCGATTGAAGAAGCGTATGCGGCAGGATTTTTAGGACAGAATATTTTGGGAACACCCTACTCGCTGGACTTGTATGTTCACCCGGGTGCAGGTGCCTATATCTGCGGTGAAGAAACCGCTTTGTTGGAATCACTCGAAGGCAAGCGCGGCAACCCGCGGTTGAAGCCTCCGTTCCCGGCCGTAGCAGGTTTGTATGCTGCCCCTACGGTGGTGAACAACGTGGAGACGATTGCTGCCGTAGTGCCGATCGTGAACGGTGGTGGCGACGAGTATGCGAAGATCGGCATCGGCAAGAGCACCGGTACGAAACTGATCTCCGCCAGCGGTCACATTAACAAGCCCGGCATTTATGAAATCGACCTGGGCTTGCCAGTAGAAGAATTTATTTACAGCGACGAATATTGCGGCGGCATTTGGAAGGGAAGAAAGATGAAGGCTGTTGTGGCCGGGGGTTCTTCAGTACCCATTCTGCCAGCCGACCTGATCTTGAAAACAGCAAAAGGCGAGCAACGTCTCATGACCTATGAGTCGCTTGCCGACGGTGGTTTTGTGAGTGGCACCATGTTGGGCTCGGGTGGCTTTATCGTCTATGACGAAACGGCCTGCATCGTGCGCAACCTCTGGACGTTTGCGCGCTTCTATCACCACGAGTCGTGCGGACAGTGCAGCCCTTGCCGCGAAGGCACGGGTTGGATGGAGAAAGTGCTTCATCGCATCGAGCACGGTCACGGTCACATGAGCGACATTGACCTGTTGGTGGATGTGGCGAAGAAGATTGAAGGCAACACGATCTGCCCGTTAGGAGATGCTGCTGCCTGGCCCGTAGCCAGCGCGATACGTCACTTCCGCGAAGAGTTTGAATATCACGTGAAATATCCCGAGAAAGTATCGAATCCGAAGCACTTTGAGATTGAGCCTTTCCGCTCGGAGAAGAAGTTGGAGGCAGTGGGAGCGTAGTGTTAAAAATTGAGTATAGACAATTGTTATAATACGATAGTAACATGGCAAAAGTAACGATAGACGGTGTAGAGGTTGAGGTGGCCGATGGTACCACCATCCTGAATGCAGCGCGGCAGATCGGTGGCGATTTAGTGCCCCCCGCGATGTGTTACTACTCCACGTTGAAAGATAGTGGTGGAAAGTGCCGGGTGTGCCTGGTGAAAGTGACGGCAGGTTCTGCAAAAGACCCCCGCCCGATGCCTAAGCTGGTGGCCAGTTGCCGTACGCCCGTCATGGACGGCATGGTGGTGCAGAACATCACCTCGCCCGAAGTGCTGGAAGCCCGCAAAGGTGTGGTGGAATTCCTTTTGCTGAACCACCCGCTGGACTGCCCCGTGTGCGACCAGGCCGGAGAATGTGATCTCCAAAACCTGGCCTACGAGCACGGCGCCGCCAAGACCCGCTACGAAGAAGACCGCCGCACGTTCGAGAAGATCGACATCGGCGACAAGATAAAGTTGCACATGACGCGCTGCATCCTCTGCTATCGCTGCACATATGTGGCCGACCAACTGACGCCCGAGCGCGTGCACGGCGTTTTAGGCCGTGGCGACCATTCAGAGATCAGCACCTATATCGCGAAGGCGGTCGACAACGACTACTCCGGAAACATGATCGATGTGTGCCCGGTGGGAGCTTTGACCGACAAGACCTTCCGCTTTAAGAGCCGCGTGTGGTTCACCAATCCCATGGATGCGCACCGCGACTGCCCCAAGTGCAGTGGCAAGGTGGTGTTGTGGATGAAAGGGGAAGAAGTATTGCGTGTTTCGGCCCGCAAAGACCAATATGGTGAGGTGAAAGAGTACATTTGCAACGAATGCCGCTACGATCACAAGAACGTGAAGGACTGGACGGTGGAAGGCCCTCGCCACATCGACCGTCACTCGGTGATCGCCCAAGGCCATTACGAGCGCGCCGACCTGATCACCCTGAAGAAGGAGATCGAACGGCAGATCGAGTTTGAAAAAGGAAAACCATTGCCCGAACCTAATCCATCGCTGACCGCATGATCTCGTTCTTTATTTATAAAGCAATTTTGGTGGTGGGCATCTTTGCCATCACGCTGTTTGTGGCCGCGTATTCCACGTATGCCGAGCGCAAGGTAGCTGCCTTTTTGCAGGACCGCGTGGGGCCGGACCGTGCGGGACCTTTCGGCATGTTCCAGCCGCTGGCCGACGGATTGAAGTTCATGATGAAAGAAGAGATCATCCCGGATTTTGCCAACAAGTTCCTGTTCATCCTCGGGCCCTCCATCGCCATGATGACGGCGTTGATGGCCGGTGTGGTGATTCCCTGGGGTAACTCGCTGGTGATCGATGGCAAGCAATATTTTCTGCAGATCGCCGATTTGAACGTCGGCATCCTGTATGTGTTTGCCGTGGTATCGATCGGTGTATACGGCATCATGATTGGAGGTTGGGCATCGAACAACAAGTTTTCGTTGCTGGGTGCCATCCGGGCTTCGGCGCAGATGATCAGCTATGAAATTGCGATGGGGTTATCCATCATCGCACTCATTATCACGACGGGTACGCTGAGCCTGCGTGAGATCAGCTTGCTGCAGACCGGCGGCGTGGGTGGTCATTGGAATTTCTGGAATGTGGTATATCAGCCCGTGGGCTTTATCATCTTTTTGATTTGTGCTTTCGCGGAAACAAACCGCACACCGTTTGACTTGCCGGAATGCGAGACGGAATTGGTGGGTGGCTATCACACGGAATACAGCAGTATGAAACTGGCGTTGTATCTCTTCGCAGAGTACATCAACATGTTCATTTCGTCGGCGGTGATCTCGACGTTGTATTTTGGAGGGTTCAACTTCCCGTTCATGAACGACCTGGGGTTGGATCAGAACACGATCACGATCTTGGGGACCCTGTTCTTCTTTGCGAAGATCACGTTCTTCATTTTCTTCTTTATGTGGATTCGCTGGACCATTCCACGTTTCCGCTACGACCAGCTGATGAACCTGGGCTGGAAGGCGTTGATACCGCTGGCGGTGATCAACATCTTTATCACGGGGCTGGTTATCATTATTAAGACACATTATCTAAATTAAATAAGACGACATGCAAGCCTTAACCAACCGGTCTAAAGTTGTTGTCAAGAAGCAGATGAATTTCTGGGAGCGGATCTATTTGCCGGCTATCCTGGGGGGCATCGTCATCACGATAAAACATTTGTTCCGCAAGAGCTCCACGGTGAAGTACCCCGAGACCAAGCGGGAGATCAGCCAGATCTGGCGTGGCCAGCACGTGTTGAAGCGTGATGAACATGGCGCCGAGCGTTGCACAGCTTGCGGACTTTGTGCTGTGGCCTGCCCGGCAGAAGCGATCACGATGGTGGCCGCCGAGCGTGTGAAGGGAGAGGAGAAATTATATCGCGAAGAGAAGTATGCTTCTACCTACGAGATCAACATGCTCCGCTGCATTTTCTGTGGACTTTGTGAAGAGGCGTGTCCGAAGGAGGCGATCTTTTTGACGGACCGTATTCTTCCGACAGATTATGGCCGGGGAGAATTTGTGTTTGGAAAGGATAAGCTGGTGGAGCCTGTCGACGAGCGCGTGGATGTGACGGTGCGTCAGACGGCCGCTGTGCTGGAATTCAAAAAGCATAAACAATACAGTCATAACAAATAACATCAAGCCGCAGTGACACTTAACCTTTTCTATTTTCTTTCCTTTGTCGCCATCTTCGCCTCCTTGCTGGTGGTGTTCTCGAAAAGCCCGGTGCACAGCGTGCTGTACCTCATCGTTGCTTTTTTTGCCATTGGCGGCCACTATCTTTTGTTGAACGCGGAGTTTCTTTTTATCGTGCACATCATTGTGTATGCCGGCGCCATCATGGTGTTGTTCCTCTATGTGATCATGCTGTTGAACCTGAACGAGGAGAGCGAGCCGCACAAAAGCAACCTCTTGAAATTTGCCGCCGCCATTGCCGGTGGGCTGTTGCTGCTCATTTTGGTGGCTTCGCTGAAGGGCGTGGACCAACTGCCTGCCGCCACCATGCAACACGACGTGGGTTATGTGAAGAAACTGGGCCACGTGTTGTTCACCGAGTATTTGCTTCCCTTTGAAATTACATCCGTGCTGTTGCTGGCCGCCATGGTAGGCGCCGTGATGTTGGGTAAACCCGAAAAGTATAACAAAGGATAAGGCGACGATAACATTTAATGAATACGAAATAAAGTATACATGATCCCAATAGACTACTACCTCTGGCTCAGTGCCGTCCTGTTCACCATCGGTGTGCTGGGCGTGTTGTACCGCCGGAATGCCATCATTGTTTTTATGTGCATCGAACTGATGCTGAATGCCGTGAACCTGGTGATGGTGGCGTTTTCCAATTATATGAACGACGCGGCAGGGCAGGTGTTCGTGTTCTTTATCATGGCCGTGGCCGCCGCCGAGGTAGCCGTGGGATTGGCCATCCTCATCATGATGTACCGCATCACGAAGACCACGGATATTAATATTTTGAATCGCTTAAAATGGTAGGGATGAATTTTCTGATAACCCTTATTCCTGTTTTACCGCTCCTGGGCTTTATCATCATCGCCCTCAACTACAAAAAGATGATCCACGGGGTGGCGTCTTTTATCGCCTGTGGCATGGTGTTCATTTCGTTCATCCTGGCGGTGGTGGTGTTTCTGCAATTGCTTTTCTTACCCGAAGATCAACGTGCGTTCTCGGTGACCGTGTTTGACTGGATTCACACCGCCGGCTTCTCGGCCGACATCAGTTTTCTGGTGGACCCGCTGTCGTCGCTCTTTCTGTTGATTATCACGGGCGTCGGATTTTTGATCCACCTGTATTCCATCGGCTATATGCACGACGATGCGGGCTACAACAAGTTCTTCTCTTACCTGAACCTGTTTGTGTTCTTCATGCTCCTGCTGGTGATGGGTTCGAACTATTTGTTGATGTTCGTGGGCTGGGAAGGTGTTGGACTTTGCTCGTACCTGCTGATCGGCTTCTGGTTTAAGAACACCGACTACAACAAAGCGGCGAATAAGGCCTTTATCATGAACCGCATTGGCGACCTTGGCTTGCTGATCGGCATCATCCTGATCTTTGTCAATTTCAAAAGCATTAACTACCACGAGGTGTTTGTGAATGCTGCTGAGGTAGATCCTTCCACGATCTCGCTGATCGCCATCCTGCTCTTTATTGGAGCGATGGGAAAGAGCGCACAAATTCCATTGTACACCTGGTTGCCTGATGCTATGGCGGGTCCTACGCCCGTGTCGGCCCTGATCCACGCCGCGACGATGGTGACGGCGGGTATCTATATGGTAGCGCGCAACAACGTGTTGTATTCTATGTCGCCCGCGGCATTGCAGCTTGTACTGATCGTGGGATTGGCCACGGCGCTTTTTGCCGCGACCATTGCCGTGGCACAGAACGATATCAAGAAAGTATTGGCCTATTCGACGGTGAGTCAACTCGGGTTGATCTTTGTGTCGTTGGGTGTTGGTGCATACTCCTCCGGTATCTTCCACATGGCAACCCACGCGTTTTTCAAGGCGCTGTTGTTCCTGGGAGCGGGTAGTGTCATTCACGCGCTTGGCGGCGAGCAGGACATTCGAAAGATGGGCGGTTTGAAGAAACATTTGCCTGTGACCTATCTCACCTTCCTGGCCGGTGTGCTGGCCATTTCGGGTATCCCGCCCTTTGCCGGTTTCTTTTCGAAAGATGAAATTCTTGCACATGCCTTCGCGCAAAGCCCCGTAGCCTACGGTGTGGCGTTGCTGGCGTCGCTGCTCACTTCGTTTTATATGTTCCGGTTGTTCTTCCTCACATTCTTTGGAACGCCCCGGGCTAGTCACGAGGTGATGCATCATATTCACGAGTCGCCGAAGAGCATGTCGGTGCCGTTGATGGTGCTGGCCGTGTTGTCGGTGGTGGGTGGTTTTATGAACGTTCCCGAGGCGTTGGGTGGATCGGCGTGGTTGAATGAATTCCTGTCGCCCGTGTTTGCACCGTCGCAAGGGATCCTGGAGCTTCATCACCTGGAGCATAGCACCGAACTGGGCCTGATGGGTCTGGTAGTGGTGTTGACGCTGGCGATAATTGGCATTGCCTATTTTAGATATGTAAAAGGCAATCAGGTGCCCGCCGCAGAAGGAACGCTCACCGGCGTGCAGAACGCCGTGTACAACAAATACTATATCGACGAGATCTACGATGCCATCGTGGTGAAACCCTTGTTCTGGCTCTCAAAACAGTTTGACAATATCGTGGAACGTCTCGGCATCGACGGCATTGTGAATGCGCTTGGCGGTGGGGTGGTGAAAGGCAGCCAGGTGTTCCGCTTGTTGCAGACCGGCAGCATCGGGTTCTACATTTTCGCTATGGCGATCAGCATAATATTGATGTTAACCTTTTTCGTGATATGGTAGGGTGCGCGTTGCGACCTGCTCAACCTTTTGACGTGAGATAAAATTATGATGTTATTGTTTATACTTCTCTGGCCCTTGCTCGCATCGCTGGTGCTGTTTGCCTTCAAGCCAAAACAGGCCTGGGTGATCGCCTTCATCGCCACCGCCGTGGAATTGGTGGCCTCCCTGGTGCTGGTGATCGGCTTTGACAAGAACGCTTCGGCCACCGCCGCCATAGACCTGCCCTGGATCACATCCCTTGGCGTGAACTTCGCCCTGGGCGTGGATGGCATCAGCTTGTTGCTGGTGTTGCTCACCACGGTGCTGGTCCCTTTCATTGTTCTCTCGGCTGCGAAGCATTCCTACACGCCTTCCTTCTATGGCCTGGTACTCATGATGCAGATGGCCCTCATCGGTGTGTTCACCGCGATGGACGGCTTCCTGTTCTATCTCTTCTGGGAAATCGCCCTGATCCCGATCTATTTCATTTGCTTGATCTGGGGTGGCGAAGATCGCGGACGCATCACGCTGAAGTTCTTTATCTACACACTGGCCGGCAGCTTGTTCATGCTGGTGGCGTTGATCTATTTGTATTTCCAAACCCCTGGCGCACATAGCTTTGCTATTCAAGCCTTGTACGAAGCCGGCCGCGCATTGCCTCCGGGTGAACAGAGCCTCGTCTTCTGGGGATTGTTCATCGCGTTTGCCATCAAGATGCCGGTGTTTCCTTTTCACACCTGGCAGCCCGATACATATAGCGTTGCACCTTCCCAAGGCACGATGCTGCTTTCAGGGATCATGCTCAAGATGGGGTTGTATGGCGTGATCCGCTGGTTGATCCCGGTGGTTCCCGCTGGCGTGCAGGAGTGGGGATTAACGGCCGTGATCTTGTCGGTTATCGGCATTCTCTATGGCTCGTGTATCGCGATCGTTCAAAAAGATTTCAAACGCCTCATCGCCTATTCCTCCATTGCTCACGTGGGGTTGATTTCGGCGGGTATCTTCACCCTGAGTAGCATCGGGATGCAGGGCGCGCTCATCCAGATGTTGAGCCACGGCATCCTGGTGTTTGGATTGTTCTATGGCATCGACATCATCGAAACACGCGTGAAGACGCGCAACCTTGCCGGACTGGGCGGCATTCGAAATGTGGCCCCTACTTTCTCCGCTGTGTTTACGATCATCATGCTGGGCACGGTGGCCTTGCCGTTCACCAGTGGTTTCGTGGGAGAGTTTCTGCTGATCAATTCTGTATTTCAATATAGGGCTATCCTGGGCGTCGTTGCCGGGCTTACCATTATTCTCGGCGCGGTGTACATGTTGCGCAGCTTCCAGCAGGCCATGCTGGGGGAGACCAACACAACTACCGCCGGTTTTGCCGACCTGACGGGCCATGAAAAACTGGTGCTGTTCCCCATCGTCATCCTCGTTGTGGCGATTGGTATTTATCCCGATCCGCTGCTGTCGATCTCCGAATCTGCCGTGTCGAATCTTTTGTTGATTGTTCAAGATTTTTCCGCTTCCGCAAAATAGTATGAATGCACTGTTAGTCATTTGTGGTCTGGGTTTCGTATCGCTCCTCGCGGAGATCGCCAACTTTAAAAAATTGCTGACGGCGCTGGTTGTTCTGGCGTTGGTGGCGGCCATCGTATTGGGAATCCTGGATTGGGGCACACCCCGCGCGTATTACCACGACATGGTGGTGTTCGACAATTTTTCATTGGCGTTCACGGCGCTGCTCTGCACGATCACCCTGGCGTGGTATGTGATGGCCCGCAGCTATTTCGAACATCAATCGCACCAATCCGATCGCTCGGCGCTCATGATCTTTGCGCTGGCCGGCGGCATCATCATGGTGTCGTTCAACAACATGGCCATGTTGTTTTTGGGCATCGAGATCTTATCCATATCGCTTTATGTGTTGGCGGGAAGCAACAAGAGCAGCCTGTTCTCGAACGAAGCAGCATTCAAGTATTTCCTGATGGGATCTTTTGCCACCGGCTTCCTGCTGATGGGGATTGCGTTGGTGTATGGTGCCACCGGTTCGTTCGACATTACTAAAATATATGTCTTTGTCCATGATCACGGCGACACGATGCCGCGCTTTTTCCATGCCGGCCTCGTGATGATCCTCATCGGTCTCACCTTCAAGATCTCTGCCGTGCCCTTCCATTTCTGGGCACCGGATGTGTATGAAGGATCGCCCACACCCGTCACGGCCTTTATGTCGACGATGGTGAAAACGGCGGCGCTGGGTGCTTTTGTGAAAGTGTTCCAGACGTGCTTCACCCCGGTTCAACCGGCGTTCCTGATCATTGTCCAGGCCATCATCGTGCTCACCCTCGTGGTGGCCAACGTGACGGCCGTGTACCAGGTGAGCGTGAAGCGTATCCTGGCCTACTCCAGCATCGGACATGTGGGCTACATCCTGCTGGCCCTGATGGCTTCGGATGGCAGTGCGCTGGGCGTTCTGTTCTATTACATGGTGGCGTATTCCGCCGCGTCCATTGCGGCTTTCACCGTATTGCAGGCGGTCGAACTTTCGTCGGGCAGCACGGGCGTTGACAGCTTCAACGGCTTGTATTATAAAAATCCTTTCCTGGCCGTGGTCATGACCATCGCCATGCTTTCGCTGGCGGGTATCCCTCCGTTGGCTGGGTTCTTTGGTAAATACCTGGTGTTTGCCAAGGCCCTGGAACATCACTATGTGGTCCTGGTGATCTTGGGTGTTGTAACATCGCTTATCGGGATCTACTATTACTTCAAGGTGATTGTTGCCATGTACAAGAAAGAAACGAGCGGCACAACCCCCACGCAATACTCCCGCGTACTGCTGGTGGTGCTAACGCTGGTGATACTGGCCCTGGGCTTGTTCCCCGACCGCGTGATCGGGCTTTTGATCCCCTAGCAACAAAATTTTTCTCAGGTCTTTTTCGGCTTCCCCGTCGGGTTTCGATGGTTTGCGCTGCCTAACCGTGTGGCTGCCAGCCGCGTGTGCTTTGGATTATTTCCCTAAAAAATTTATATTCAATCGATTGAATTAAAACAGCCTATGGGAAAAGTAAAAGACATTTTGCAAAACAAAGGACGGAACGTGTTTTCTGTTGACCCCGAAACGATGGTGTATAAAGCCATTGAACTGATGTGTGAAAAGAACATTGGTGGCCTCATGATCGTCGAGGGCGAAAGCCTCGTCGGCATTTTTACGGAACGGGATTATGCGCGCAAGCTCATCCTGAAAGGGAAGTCCTCCAAGGACACGCCCATCAAGGAGTTGATGACCCGCAAGCCCTTTACGGTAACCCCGGAAAATAGTATCGAAGATTGTATGAGCCTCATGACGGCCAAACACATTCGTCACTTGCCTGTGGAAGAAAACGGCGTATTGGTAGGGTTGATCTCTATCGGTGACGTTGTGAAGTTTGTGATCGAAGAACAAAAGAATATTATCGAACACCTGGAAGGTTATATCTCGCGTTAAGGGTTTGCGTTGATCACCTAAACCATCTTAACGAAAAAGGCCGCCTGATTTTTTCAGGCGGCCTTTTTTATGGATGCTAAAATGAATTAGAGACGGAAAGTAACACCGATGGCGGCGTCGCTCATGTCGTCCCAACCCGCTTCCAGGTAGGCTCCAAAGTTGTCTGTGAAATAATAGCGGCCACCTACTCTAACAGGCACCGTGATATTAGTATCGTCAAAATTGTCGTTGTAGCCATTGTTGTCGCTCGAAGCGTTTCTGACTCTCAGACCGAGACCTGCACCTGCATAGACATCCAACTGTTTCACCGGAATGAGTTTGTTAAAGTGGTAGTATCCCAGTACAGCCATGTGAAAAGCAAAAATCTTAACCTTTTCATTCGCTCCATTCTTGTATGAGCCGCCGGAGAGCGCTATTTGGCCCCCAATACCGACCTCATCCATGATGCCGTGTTCGTATTTTGCATAAACCACGGGCGAGCCGGAGCGACTCCAGCCAGCGTAAGTGTCCTGCACGGCTTTATTGGGAGCACCCAGTCCAAAGGATAAAATAGAATACCTTGCATCGAACGACCCACTGTTACGTGTTTTGTAAGGAGAATTATAGAAAGCCTTACCACTTTGTGCCTGGAGAGCACCTGCGGATAACATTCCAGCCAAAACCAAAAAGACTATTTTTTTCATGCGGTTGTAAAGTTTATTTAAGTTCAAATTCATGCAATTTTTGTACCCCAAAGGTATTTGTATAACGGAAATAAATCAAAAGCGGTTAGGGCTAACCAAAGCCATTTTCGGCGTCCTGGCCGATATTCAGACCGCTTCGACTTGCCGCACCTTGGGGAACAATCCCACGGTTGGTTAACAACGGTGGGGCCGGGAGGTTTTTAGGCTTCGTCCAGGATCACCACTTTATTCATAACGTCGCCCTGGCGGATGGCGTCGATCACATCGAGGCCCTCGTATACCTTGCCGAATAAGGTGTGGTTACGGTCCAGGTGCTTGGTGGTGTCGCGGGTATGGCAAATGAAGAATTGTGAGCCGCCCGTGTTGCGGCCGGCATGGGCCATGGAGATAACACCGCGATCGTGGTATTGGTTATCGCCAGTGAGTTCACAGTCAATCTTATAGCCCGGACCACCGTTGCCAATGCCATTGGGGCAGCCGCCCTGGATCATGAAATTGGGGATGACACGGTGGAAAATGAGGCCGTTATAGAAGCCCTTTTCAGCAAGGCTGATGAAGTTTTGAACAGTTTTCGGGGCGTCTTTCTCAAAGAACTTGAGCTTCAGGACGCCCTTGTTTGTATGGATTTCTGCGACTTTCATTGGATTTGTATTTAGGCCGCAATTTAATAGGAGATATTCATTTTGATAGCCGAAATTTGAAAATGACAGCGGCGTCCCCACATGATCAAGTGCGTATCCCATAAGAAAGTGTACCTCACCCAGGCTCTGGCCGAGGAAGCCCTCATCGATGCCCGCACCCGGTTTCAATACCGGAAACATCAGGGCCCTGTAGCGGTTTATAAATGCGAAGACTGTGGCTATTATCACCTCACATCCCAGGGCGACATGAACCCGCGTTTGGCGAGCGACCTGGCCGCGGGCAAGATCGACCTGCAAAAAGAGGCCAACCACTGGCTCGATAAATTAAAGAAACGCTAACCCCGGCTTCATCTTTATGAAACGCATACGCGAGATCCATACGGCGCCGTATTATCCCATCGCTGACCTGGTGACCTACACCGTGATGCCCTCGGGACATCTGGAGAACATCGACCCCTTCCTGTTTTTGAATCACCACGGGCACCAGGTCTATTCACCACACAACCACGGCCTGCCCTTTGGCCCACATCCGCACCGCGGCATGGAGACGGTGACGATCATCCTGGAGGGCGACATCTTGCACCGCGACTCCACCGGCCATGAAAGCGTGATCGAAGCCGGCGGCGTGCAGTGGATGACGGCTGGCAAAGGACTGCTGCATGCGGAAGTTTCGTCGGAGGAATTTAAACGCAACGGCGGGCCGCTCGAGATCCTGCAACTCTGGACCAATCTGCCCGCGCGACTAAAGATGACCGAGCCGCAATACATCGGCCTGCAAAAAGATAAAATCCCTGCCGTGGTGATGGACGATGGCAAAGTTACGGTGAACGTGATTGCCGGTGACTGGCAACATATTCCGGCCGCCTTTTCTACGTTGGTGCCGTTAGCATTGCGCACGGTTTTCTTCGAGCCCGGTGGGAAACTTACGGTGGATGTGGCGCATGGAGAAAATGTTTTGTTCTATGTGATCCGGGGCGAAATGTTGGTAAATGGGTCGGCGGCGCGGATGCATCAACTCGTGGAGTTCGAACGCGATGGGATGGGAGTGACGATGGAGGCCCAGGCGGACAGCATCGTTTTGTTCGGACACGCCATGCCCTTGAACGAGCCGGTGGTGGCGGAAGGGCCTTTTGTTATGAATACCGCGCAGGAGATCACCGAAGCGTATCGGGACTATCGGGATGGAAAGTTTGGTCGTTGGACATAATTTTTCACCTCCCACCTTCGCGAAACCTTTGGAGTCAAAGCATAAGGCTAAGGCTGCTTTCGCTTTATTTAGTCCTTTCGGTTAATACTAATTCTTCGGGGTGTGCTTCGCGGTGCCATTTTACTTTTACCTCGTGTTTTATTTTGTCATTCTTTAGCGTGATGATGTGGCTGGGCTGCAAGACACCGTCCAGTGTTACCGTTGCGTCGTTGCCGTCCTGGATGAGCTCGATGCTATAGTCTGTCTCTTCGTACCGGTAGTGGATCGTGAACGAATTCCATTCTTCGGGAACACAGGGCGTGAACGAGAGGCTGTCGCCTTCGCGCTTCAGGCCCAGGAACGATTCGATGATCAGTTGATACATCCAGCCCGCTGAGCCGGTGTACCAGGTCCATCCGCCGCGGCCGGTGTGGGGATAGACGCCATACACGTCGGCAGCCATGACATAGGGTTCCACTTTGTAGGTCGCCACATCTTCTTCCGATTTGCCGTGTTGGATGGGGTTGATCATGTTGAGCAATTCCCACGTGTGGGCACGGTCGCCCATTTTGGCGAAGGCCATGACCATCCAGATGGCGGCGTGGGTGTACTGGCCACCGTTTTCGCGGACGCCAGGCACATAGCCTTTGATATAGCCGGGATCCATCTCGCTCTTGTCGAACGGTGGCTCCAGCAATTGGATGAGCTTTTTGTTTTTGTTGATCAGGTATTGATCGACCGAGCGCATGGCGATCTGCGAACGCTCCGGTTGGCCGGCGCCCGACAAGATGGACCAGCTTTGCGCGATGGAGTCGATCTTGCACTCATCGTTCTGCGAGGAACCCAGCGGTGTGCCATCGTCGAAGTAGGCGCGGCGGTACCACTGACCATCCCACGCATTTTTCTGAACACACTTGCGCAGCATCTCGGCATTTTGACGACACGTCTCTGCGAAGTCATGGTCGCCTTGCGATTCGGCCAGGGGGATGAAGCGGTTCAGTACATCGAAGAGGAAAAATGCGAGCCACACGCTTTCGCCTTTTCCGTGGATGCCCACCATGTTCATGCCGTCGTTCCAATCGCCTGATCCCATGAAAGGCAGACCGTGTTTGCCATAGCGCAGTCCATGCTGGATGGCGCGCTTGCCGTGATCGTAGATGGACGCGCGGCGCTCGGAGGTGATGGGGAGATCATAATAGGACTCCTCCTGTGCATTGAGCTGTCGTCCTTCGATGAACGTGACGGAGTCGCGGAGGATGGAGACGTCGCCCGTGGTGGCCACATAGCGGCTGGTGACATACGGCAACCAGAGAAAGTCGTCGGAACAGAGTGTGCGCACGCCGCGGCCCACCGGTGGATGCCACCAATGTTGCGCATCGCCTTCAAGGAATTGACGTGAGGCGGCCAGCAGGATCTGGTCGCGTGTGAGGTGTGGTTCGGCATGGAGCAGCGCCAGAACATCTTGCAGCTGATCGCGGAAGCCGAAGGCACCACCCGATTGATAGAATCCACTGCGTCCCCAGAGACGACAGGACAAGACCTGGTAGACCAACCAACCGTTTGACAAGATGTTCAGCGATGCGTCGGGCGTTTCGATTTGAATCGCACTGAGGGTGTGATTCCAGAATTCCTTAACCTTTTTCAATTCGCTAGAGGCTGCGTCGCTGGCGCGGAAACGCCGGATGAGGTGTTCCACTTCCATGCGGTCTTTGCCTGCACCCATGCTGAAGATCACTTCACGCGAGGCTCCGGGTTCGAGGTCGAAAGGCACCTGCAGGGCCGTGCAAGGGTCGAGGCCAGCTCCGTATTTTCCGGAGAGTTTTGTGCGCCGCATCGCCTCGGGTCTTTTCAGGGAGCCATTGCGACCGATAAATTCTGTGCGGTCTGCGGTGAAGGTGTAGTGCGCTTCGTCCACGTCGAAGAAGGCTACGCGGTTGGGGAACTCGGTGTTGTAGGAATTTTTTATCAGCAGCGTTCCGGTGCGTGTCTCCAATTCCGAAACCATGTGCATGGCCGTACGCGGTCGCATGCTGCCCAACACCCACTCGGCATAGCCGGTGGCCGAGAGCTTGCGCGTTCGGCCGGAGGTGTTTTTGATCTTCAGAACGATAAATTTTATGGAGGCCTCTTGGGCCACATAAGTGATGGCTTCAGAAGCAATGCCATCATATGCATGCTCGAACACCGTGTATCCAAATCCATGACGGGTGGTATACACGCCGCCGTCGCCAGCAGGCTGAGGCATAGGCGACCAGAAGGCTCCCGAGTCTTCATCGCGCAAATAATAGGCTTCGCCGCTGAGGTCGCTCACCGGGTCGTTGTGCCATGGCGTGAGCCGGAACGCATTGGCGTTCTCGGACCAGGTATAGGATGGACCATTTTCGGTGACCACCGTGCCGAAGTTGGGGTTGCCAATGACGTTGATCCACGGAAGGGGTGTGGTCTTGTTGGCGCTGGAGTAGATGATGTACTCTTTGCCATCGGCCGAGAATCCGCCGCGGCCGTTGTAGAACTGCAGGTCGCTCCGGGCCGGCGTTTTATCGAGGACGGGTACCTGGTGCGACGGGAGCGTGGGCGCGATGACCGGTATGATCTGTTTGGTGATGATTCGTTTGTTGACCTGCTCTTCGAGCGAGCCGCGGCTGTCGGAGAGAATGACGCGGGCCACAGCCTGCAGCAGGATGCGGTCTTCGGCCGACACCTGGTCGACAGGACGCACGAAAATGCGTCCCGGTTTGTCGGATGTGTTGGTGCCTACTCCGGCGGCAATGAGGCCCTGGATCTGATCCTGCAACAACTGGCGATAACCGCTCGGATCTTCGTTAAGGATGACGAGATCGGCAGCCAATCCTTTGAGATGCCAATAGGCCTGCGCCTGGATGAGTTGTTTCACCAACGTGATGTTGGCACTGTCGGAAACATGGAGCAGCACGATGGGCAGATCTCCGGAGATGGAATACGCCCACAACGCAGATTGACCCCGCTGATTTTTTAACAGCATGCTGGGGCTGGCCCGCAACGCGGGATTGGTGTAGATGACGGAGCTGGCCAGACGGCCATAGAGCTCGGCCTCTTCTTCGGAGGCATTGATCTGGCGGAGCACGACCTGGCTATGCGTCCACGACAATTCGAAGGCGCGGTCGCGGAGGTGGCGATCCTGGTAGCGGTCGATCAATCCCTGCCCGCCCTCGCGCGAGTCGGCGATGCCCGTGATGATATCGACCATCACGGTTTCTTCGGGTTCGAGGCTGAGGCGGTATTGAACCGACACGATGGGATCGAGCACCGATCCTTGAGAACCCGACAATGGTTCGGGGTTGTCCATGATCTGCGGGTGCATGACGTTCCGGCCGCGGCCGATGAATTTATGCCGGTCGGTTTCATAAGACGTCGTGTGCGACTGCGCGGTATTCACCTTCATGAGATGGAACATCCACGGCGGCCGCTCGTCTTTTGATCGCGGACGACGCGTGCAGAGAATGGCGTGTTGATGCGAGAGAATTTCCGTCTGCACAAAAAGATTGCTGAAAGCCGGATGTGAGGCATCGGCAATCGCAAGGGCCAACACCACTTCGGAATAGCTGGTGAGCTCCAGGCGCCGCTCGGTTTTGGAGCGGTTGGTGAGATGGATGCGGCGGATCTCGATGTCGTCTTCGGGCGACACGATGATCTCGGTATAGGTCTCAATGTCTTCGTCGCGACGCCGGTATTCGACCCGCCCTTGCGAGAACACGGCGGTGTAGGCTTCAGCTTCTTTGGTGGTGGGTTGATGCGTGTTGGACCAGAACATGTTGGTCTTGAGGTCGCGGATGTAGCAGAACGATCCCCAAGTATCCATGACGGTATCTTCGCGCCACCGCGTCACGGCCGTTTCTTTCCAGCGGCTGTAGCCGCCGCCGGCATTGGTCATCATGACGTGATAGCGGCCGTTGGAAAGCAACTGCACTTCGGGTGTCGGCGTATGCGGCGTGTTGATGACGCGGATTTGCGAGTGCAGCGTGATGGGCGTGATGTCTTCCATTTCGGTGGAAGCCGAATAGTAGCCTGTAGCTTTGGGCACTTGTTCCTGCAGCAACAAAAGCGCGGTCTGAAATTCAGCATCAGCCTCGAATCTTTTTTGCATGGGTTGATCCAGGAGCAGGTAGGCCAGCGAAAGCAGGCTCATGCCCTGGTGATGGGCCATGAATGTTTGGATGACCACACGGGATTGGCCGCGCGGCAACCGGGCCGGTGTGTAGTCGACGGCCTCATAGAAACCGTATTTGCCTTCATAGCCTTCTCCCTGAAGTCGTCGCAGGTTGGTGTAGGCCGCGAGCGGATCGATCATCAGGGCCATGACGGTCGCGTAGGGAGCAATGACCAGGTCAAGTCCCAGGCCGCGTTTAAAGCCTAATCCAGGAACACCAAAGGCGCGGTACTGATAGGTGAGGCTGGCATCGACAATGTTGTAGCACGATTCGGAAATGCCCCAGGGCACGTCTTGTTGTTTGCCGTATTCGATCTGTTTGGCCACGGTGCCTTTGCAGGTCTCGTCCAGCAACGTGTTATCGTACGTGGGCATGACCAGCAGAGGCATAAGGTATTCGAACATGGACCCGCTCCAGGACAGCAGCACGGGAATGTTGTCGGCGCTGGTGAGGCGGCGGCCAAGAGCAAACCAGCTTTCCTGTGGCAACTTGCCCTGTGCAATGGCGACGAACACGCTAAGCCGCGCCTCACTGGCCAACAGGTCGTAGAAGCTGGCATCACGGTGGTTTTCGTCGGTGTTGTAGCCGATGGCCAGCAAGTGTTGCGACTTGTCGTAGAGGAACCCATACTCCATGTCGGCAAAGGCATAGCATTGGCGCGCCAGGTCGTGGATGATGGCGATGCGTTCGCGGGCGTGTTGGCTGGCGGTGAGCAGGACTTTCTCACAGTCCCTGGCCCATTGCTGTTCTTCGGCGTTGCCATTGGCGCGGAGCTCGTCGAGGGCTTCTTTCCAATCTTTTGGACAGCCGGCGACCTGCAACAGGGTAGGCGTTTTCTTTGGTGTGTCGGCGCCGAATTTCTCCGGCATCGGCCCAAGCGCCGTCCACGGTGCGAGAAGTGTGATCTCCTGGAGGATCCGGTCGACTTGTTCCTGGAAGGCATCCAGCCAGGTTTGAAGGTCGGGATCTTCGTCTTTGAGCAAGGCGGTGCGGATCGGTTGGAACTGCAACGTCAACGCTTCGAAATAGGCTTTTACGGCCGCCAGATTTGAAGTATCGAAGCGGTTCGTTTGTTTCCATTCGTTGATCAATTGTGCCAGCGCAGCGTTCCGCGTTTTGTCCATGGATGCGATGATGCGCAGCGTGTCGCAGAGCCCGTACCAGAGCTGGCGCGAGATGATGGGCTTCCGGGGAAGCTCCAGCAAACCCTGCCGAAGCGTGAGCAAATGCCCGGCGAAATTGCCGCTGTCGACGGTGGAGATGTAGCGCGGGTTCAGGGTGCGCAGCGATTGCGTGTCATACCAGTTATAGAAATGACCGAGATAGCGGTCGAGTTTGTCGAGCGTTTGAAATGTGTTGGTGACGCGCTCGAGCACATTGCCCGCTGTGATGTAGCCAAAGTCAAAAGCCGTGAGGTTGGCCAGCAGCGCCATGCCGATGTTGGTGGGCGATGTGCGATGGGCCACGACGGGTATGGGATATTGCTGGAAGTTGTCGGGTGGCAACCAGTTGTCGTCGGTGTTGACGAATTTTTCAAAGAACGACCACGTCTTGCGGGCCAGTTCGCGCAGGTAAAGTTTTTCCGCTTCTTCGATGGACGACCGCTTGGACGGCATGGGCTTGCCCAGCCACGACACCAGCGCCGGCGACACAAACCACACCGCGATGAGCGGCGAAGCAATCCATAAGGCTCCGGGATGATAGTACCACAAGAAAACCAGCAACGCCGCAGCTGCCAAAGGGGCGATCCACATCAGGCGCAACGCATCGGCCAGGCCTTCTTTCTTTTTCTGGACAAACCCCGAAGGATTCCATTCCAACAGTTTCCGCTGGCTGATATTGATTCTCCACAACGTGCGTACGATCGCGTCGAAACTCATCCATGCTTCGTAAGGCAAACAAGCGAGGGTGAACAGCGCTTGCAGAATATTTTTGTAGGTGGAACGCAAGGTGTTGTGGGCGTGTTGGGCAAACGTTATTTCCTCCGATTTGCGCATGCCGCTCCAGATGGACTGAAGAATAGGAGGGAGCATGACCAGCATAAAAACGCTGATGGTCCAAAACCAGGCGTCAGGCATGATGGTCCAGCCCAGCAGTAGCAAACCCACCAAGGCGATGGGCACAACACTGCGGCGGAGATTGTCAAAGATCTTCCACCGTGAGAGGGCGGAGATTGAGTTTTTTGTAAGTCCTTTTTTTGCAGCCGGAACAAACGGCAAAAACCAATTGGCGATCTGCCAATCGCCCCGGATCCACCGGTGGCGGCGCGTAGCGTCCATGCTGTAGCGCGACGGGTATTCTTCGTAGAACTGAACGTCGCTGGCAAACCCGCAGCGGACATAAGAACCTTCCAGTAAGTCGTGACTGAGGATGCGGTTTTCCGGGAAGCGATTGCTCAAGACCTTCTCAAACGCATCCACATTGTATATGCCTTTCCCGATAAAGGAACCTTCTTCAAACACATCCTGGTAAACATCGGACGTAACGCGGGTGTAAGGGTCGATGCCCGAATCGTTCTCGTGCATGCGCGTATAACGAGACCGTGTGGCCCCGTGGAGGCTGACGGCGATGCGCGGCTGGATGATGCCATAACCTTCGACGACGCGCCGTTTCTTCTCATTGTAGACCGCGTCGTTCAACGGGTGTGCCATCAGACCGGCCAGTTTCCAGGCGGCGTCGCGCGGCAGTTGCGTGTCGGTGTCGAGGGTGATGACGTACTTTATGTTGGGGAGATTGCGCTCGTCGCCCACGATGCGGGCAAAGCGTTCGCGGCCCTGGCCTTTTAGCAATTGGTTGAGTTCGCTCAGCTTGCCGCGCTTGCGTTCATAGCCCATCCAGGTCTTTTCTGTCGGGTTCCATTTCCGGGGCCGGTGAAAGAGGAAGAAGGCGTTGGGATTGGAGGCGGTGTATTTTAGATTGAGCGCAATGATACTTTTCTCTGCAAAATCCACCAGCGCCTTGTCGTCGGGCATCACTTCCACAGGAGCGTCCTTGAAATCGGTGAGCAAGGCAAAGATGAGGTTGGGATCGCGATTGGCCAGGAAGCGCACTTCCAGCTCCTCGACCAGTTTGGCCACCTGACCCTGGCTGGCCAGCAGTGTGGGCACGACCACCAGCGTGCCATGTTCCGACGGAATGCCCGTGGAGAAATCCATGCGTGGCAACGGCTTTGGTGTGATCCATACAGTAGCCCACCAGTTGACCAGCGCCAACGCCAGGTGGCTACTTCCCACCACGGCCAGCACGGCGGTCAAAATAAGCCACTCCCTGGACAAACCATCCAGCGCAGCCTTCCCTACAAAGCCGAAAGCGACGAGGCCAGTTAATACGATAGCCAGCAATACGTAGAAGCGATAGGCATTTTTTACAAAGAAATGCTCCAGTGTCTGTCCTATACTCGATCTCACCTTCGAGACATTTTCCGTTAGGAAAACGCCAGGCCCCACAAGGTAATAGCCCACATGACCTTTTCGCTTTTCGTCGGGCTCCTTCGAAGCGCTGCGCTTGGCGAGGTTGATCGCCGCACGGGCCACCTCATATTCCGACAAAGTACTGCGCTTGGCAATTTTCTCCACGGCATGCCGGTAATGATCGCGGGTAAGGAAATCCATTTTAGGATAGATGCCTCCATTGTCTTCGCGCAGCGTTTGCTCTACCACGCTCATGGTCTCTACGAACTCACGCCAATCCATCTTGGCGAGAAAGCGCAAGCTGTTGATGCTGTTGCTCATGGAAAGCTGATCGGCCGCCTGCGTCTGGTTCTCGGCCAGCACCATAAGGTTGATGTTGGTGGACTGTTCTGAAAGATGTTGCTCTAACCACGTCAGCGGAAGCGCCAGGTCAAGCCCCTTCCATTGTAACTTGCGCGTGAACTCTGCTACGAACGCGCTCACCATAGGAGGGTTGGAGCGGGCCATGTCGGCGATGATGAGCACAAGGTCTTTCGGATTTTCTTCGGCGGTTTGGATGACACGGTCGCCCCACAAAGTGGCCAGCGCGGCGTCGTTGCGGTCCAGCGCGATGCGGGCGGCAACGCGGCTGAGGTTTTCCAGCAAGGCCAGACGAAGCATGATGGGGATGGCCCAAAGCTCACCGATGGTGAGGAAAGTCAATTTCTGGTAGGCGGCGATAAAGCTGCTGAGACTGTGAATATCCACGCGACCGTCGCTGTGGGAGATGATCTGGATGGCGATGTCGTAGACGCGCGGGAAACCCGCAGACGTACCGTTGATGAGCCGCGGCAAGCCCTTGCTGTAGCCCTTGGGCAGATAGCGTTTGCCGATGCGGATTTGTTCTTCGATGAGGTAGAAGTTGTCCAGCAACCACTCGCCCGCGGGCGTGATGGCCTTTTTTTCGTGGACCGAGTCGTGCAGGAGGGAGGTGACGTGGAAGAGGATGGCCTCGTTCTCGGCCAGCCGCTTGAGCAAAAGCTCCGGACCCTGGTTTGTGCCCAGGGCATGCGTTGCGGCCAGGTGCTGAGCGTGTTGCTCCATCTGCTCGGTGCTGTAGAGCTCCGACCGCAGGGGAGGTTTTTCGTTTACATCCTCGCGGACAAAATTGTCTTTTTGAAAGCGTTGCAATAAGGGGGAAAGAATTTCATCAAGGGTTGCTTTCGCTTTCATGCGTATATCTAAAGTTTAAGTTTGACGGACATTCACGGCCACCATAAGACAAAAAGATCGTATCGATTACGGTGCCAGTTGTTCTAGCCGAACATTTTGGTGAGCTCTTCCCAGAGAACGGGCTTCTCCAGGATGCGAAAAGAAGAGGCGGATGTTTTGGGAACGTCCAGGGCACTGATAAGGTTCAGCTTCGTTTGGGGGTAGTTCACCAGGATGAACTCCGTTTTGCCCCAACCCAGGCCGTCAGGCAGGTTATTGTCTAAAAAAATATAATCCGGCTTTTGTTCTTCCAGCAATTTCATGCCTTCGGCAATGGTACGCGCTACGTACACATCGTATTTTTTCGGAGTAAAGAAATGTTTCATCAGGATGCCGAGATCCTCTTCATCATCGATGATCAGTACTTTTTTGTTTCTCATAAGCCATTCTCCCAGCCGAAGGGATATAAAAATCCTACCAAAAAAAGGATGGCAAAAAATGCCGCACCGGGCGCCGGACCGGACAAGGTGAGGAAGAATAGGGGCAAAACTGTGGAACTAATGCCCCTCGCAACCCCTTGTAGAGGTGGCTATTGGAGAGGCTTGGGGTGACTTTTCTTGGACGCCGGAAGGCTGGAATGCCTTTGCAGGGCCTGGAAACCGCAATTTTATTTGGCGGATTTTGCGATAGTTTACGGCCAACTTCTATATTTGCACTTCCTTTTTGAAAAAAGGCTGAAACTACACACTGGAGAGGTGGGTGAGTGGCTGAAACCAATAGTTTGCTAAACTGTCGTACGGGTTATTCTGTACCGGGGGTTCGAATCCCCCCCTCTCCGCAAGAATTGCAAGGCCGGGCCTGGCAGGTTGTATTTCCACTGGATTTTATGTTTGATTTTGAGAAGTTAGAAGTATACCAGATCGCCAAGGGGGTTGTTACCGATTCCCTGAAGATTATTTACTCCAACGCGGCGCTGGATACGTATATAAAAGAACAGTGGAAAAAGGCCAGCATGGACATCCTCCTGAACCTGGCCGAAGGCACGGGCCGCATGACCAATGCGGACAAAAAGCACTACATCACCATTTCCAGAAGCGCCGTCTTCGAATGCGTGACCATCCTGCAAATCCTCGGCGAGACCGGCGGCCTTCCCCTCACGGAAGCCCAAGGCCTCTACGAGCGCTACGAAAAGATCTCAAAGATGCTCCTGGGCATGTACCGGAGCCACGAGTAATAAAACTGGTCCGATAGCTCAACTGGATAGAGCATCAGCCTTCTAAGCTGACGGTTCGGGGTTCGAGTCCCTGTCGGATCACTTCTTCATCAATCAAATCATTCAAAAGCTCGAAATCTTGCTGATTTCGAGCTTTTTTATTTTTCAGAGAGTTCAATTTGTTCACATTTTATCAAATCTCTGGTGAGCAAATCGAGACCACGTAATTTCTGGTGAGCACTGCTCTCGATTGATCGTAAAATATGGATAACCAATATGTTCGATCGGTGAACATCTTGATCGCGCGTAACAACAATGGAGATTTACCACCATTAAACAGTTATCGCTTATGAACAAAACACTGAAAATCCTCGTCTATCTTAAGAAACGATCTGGCTATACGAATGGACCGTTACCGGTTTACTTGCGCGTCACGTTTGATAGTCAGCGCATGGAAGGAACGACGCAGCGCGAAATGGATGGGATGCTGTACGACAAATCGCAAAAGGTACTACCAATGATGCGCGTCAACTAAACAGCTTTTTGGATTCCCTTCGAAACCAGATTTACGAAGCACAAAGAGAGCTTCTGAATCGTGGTGAAGAAATTACCGCCTTAGCGTTGAAGAAGGTCATTTACGGTAGGGAAGAGGAGAACCGAACGACCTGCGAAGCTTTTGATTATACAATAACTCAAGTTAAGGAGCTCGTCGGACGAGAATATGCAATTGGTACACTGAGGAGATATAATGCCGCTTATGCAGCACTAAAGGCCTTCATAGTGTCTAAGTACAAGCTAAAGGATCTGCCGATGAAAGACCTTTTTTGCAGTTCATTGTTGAGTTCGAGTTCTTTTTGAAGTCGGTCCGCAAAGTTCAGCACAATACAGTAATGAGTATCATTAAGAAACTGAAAAGAGTGATACACTTGGCTCTGGCCAACGGGTGGATCGAAAAGAATCCGTTCGTAAATTATAGTATCAAGGTGCGCGAGACTAATCGTGGATTCCTTACCCGAACACGAGTTGCCTGCAATTAGAAATAAAGTGTTTCTTTCAGAGCGACTGAGTCAAATCCGACGATGTATAATGGCTCGGATGGTCAATTATATTCCCCGACTATGTTTCCAATCCACCCGGTTGACACTCTCCTGTATCGTAAGGAAATGGAATATTTTGAGTTTAGCCGGGAAAAAAGGGCCGATTAGTCCTCTGTGAAATGGGTGCCGTGTACAAAAGAATTGTTGCGGGACCCGGAAAAGGGAGGTATCTATGAAATTGGCTTTTCTGAATGCATGTGCGGGCATCGTTTTTACTTTCAGCGCCTGTGTGTCGCCGCAAGAAAAACCGCTTTTTGTCCAGCGATCTTCCGAAGAAACAGGCCTGACGTTTAACAATCTCATCGTCGAAACGGACAGCCTTAACGTCCTTTCGTTCGAATACATTTACAACGGCGGTGGCGTTGGGGTGGGCGATGTGAACAACGATGGCTTGCAAGACTTGTTCTTCACTGGCAACCTGGTGTCCTCCAAACTCTATCTCAACCAAGGGAATTTAAAATTCAAAGACGTCACGCTGCCGGCCGGTCTTGCTACAACCGCCTGGTGTACCGGCGTGGCCATGGTCGATATAAACCAGGACGGTCTTTTGGATATTTACATCTCAACGACGCATCCAAAAAGCAGTCAGCTCCCTCCCAATCTTTTGTACGTGAACAGGGGCATTGGCCCGGAGGGTGTACCAAGGTTTGAAGAGGTAGCCGCCAGGGTTGGATTGGGCGATCCCAACTACACGGTTCAATCCGCGTTTCTCGACTATGACCTCGATGGCGACCTGGACGTGTACCTGCTCACCAACTTTGTCGAGAACTACAACCGCAATACGCCTTACGGCCAGCACCACGACGGCCGGGGAAACAGTGTGGATAAATTATTTCGCAATGAAGGCATCACGGATGGTCTCCCCGTGTTCAAGGAAGTGTCGCGTGAAGCCGGTATACTTTCCGAAGGTTGGGGCCTGGGCGTTTTGGTGAACGATATCAACAAGGACGGCTATCCCGACATCTACGTCGCCAATGACTTTATCGCCAACGATCATCTCTACATCAACAACCGGAACGGAACATTCACCAACGCCATCGGAACGTATTTCAAACACCAGGAGCACGACGGCATGGGCGTGGACATTGCCGACATCAACAACGATGGTCTCAACGACGTGATGGTGGTGGACATGATGCCGGAAGATAATCTGCGCCAGAAGGCGATGTTCTCCAACATCGGCTACGATCGGTTTAATACCAACCTGCAACGCGGATACCAGACGCAGTATGTTCGAAATGTGCTACAGCTCAACAATGGCAACGGCACCTTTAGCGACATCGGCTACCTGGCCGGCGTGTATGCCACCGACTGGAGCTGGTCGTCGCTCCTGGCCGATGTCGACAACGACGGCTATCGCGATCTCTTTATCACCAATGGCTTTCGGAAAGACATCACCGATCTTGATTTTGTGACCTACAGCAAAGAAGCCAAGATGTTCGGCACCACCGAGATCAAGCTCAGGAAGACCTTAGAGGCTGTCAACGCGTTGGAAGGCGTGAGGAAGCCGAACTATCTTTTTAGGAACAACGGCAACCTTACGTTCACCAACCTTGCGCCCGTATGGGGAATGAAAGCACCATCCTATTCCACGGGGGCAGCCTATGCCGACCTTGATAATGACGGTGATCTTGACCTGGTGATGAACAACATTAACGACAAGGCATTCTTGTATGAAAATACATTGGAGACCTGGGAGAAAGGGCGTCATTATTTAAGGGTGAAGTTGAACGGCAACGCCGGCAATCCCGCCGGGCTGGGGGCTAAGCTATCCCTGCATGCTTCGGGCCTATCGCTCTATGCGGAACATGAAGGGCAGCGCGGGTATCAATCGACGGTGGATCCCGTGGAGCATTTCGGTCTTGGAGAAATTCAAACCATTGAGTGGGTGAAGGTGGTATGGCCGGGGGGAAAGAACGAAGTGATCCGGAATATTTCTGCCGATCAGACCATTACTTTGAAGGAGGTAAATGCGAAGATGCCCGGCGATCAAACGCCAGAAGAACCCAAGACGAAAACAACATTCACAGAGTGTCATGCGGCCTACAATCTTTTATTCAGACATGAGGAAACCGATTTTGTGGATTACAAACAAGGCCAACCGCTTTTGTTGCACAAACATTCTCAGGACGGACCGGCGCTTGCTGTTGGCGACTTGAACGGAGATGGGCTAGAGGATGTGATCTTGGGCGGCGCCGCCAGGCAACATGCTACCATTTTTGTGCAGCAAAAAAAAGGCGGCTTTCTTGCTGACTCTCTAATCACAAAGGTGGAGGAGGACATGGGGATTTTATTGGTCGATGTGGACCATGACCATGACCTCGATCTCTATTGCGTTAGCGGCAGTTCGGAACACGGTCTGAGAACAAAACTTTATCAAGACCGGCTTTACCGGAATAATGGCAAAGGCAATTTTACGCTGGACCCGACTGCGCTCCCGGAAACGACCAGCAGCGGCAGTTGTGTGACGGCCTGTGACTTTGACAAAGATGGCGACCTAGACCTCTTTGTAGGCGGCAGGATAATGCCCACACAATACCCACAAATCCCCCAAAGCTACATTTTACAAAATGACGGCAAGGGAAACTTTAAGGACGTGACGGAGCAATTGTGCTTACCGCTGCAACGCGCCGGCATGGTGACCGCGGCGCTGTGGACAGATTACAATAACGACGGTTGGATCGACCTGGCCTTGGTTGGAGAGTGGATGCCGGTATCTTTTTATAAGAACAACCAAGGCAAAGGATTTACAAAAATATTTGCTGCACACAAGGGCTGGTGGAACAGCATTACCGGCGGTGATGTCGACAACGATGGGGACACCGACTACGTGCTGGGCAATCTGGGACGCAACGCCCTGTTCCAGGCGTCGGATGAAGAACCGGTGAGCCTCTACGCCAAGGACTTCGATGGCAACGGCTCGATGGACCCGATCGTGACGCGATACATACAGGGAAAGGAATACCCCACACACTACCGGGAGTCGATGACCGAACAAATGGTGGGACTGCGCAGAAAGCTCACGCGATACGCGACGTATGGAAAAATGACCTTCAACGACCTGATGTCGCGCGAAAACCTGGACGACGCTATGATCTTTCACGGCACATGGCTTGCGTCGGCGTACCTGGAAAATACAGGAGACGGAACGTTCAAAATAGAAGCCTTGCCGGTGGAGGCGCAATGGTCGCCAATGTTAGGGGTGGCGTTGACCGATGTGAATGGCGATGGCAACCTGGACATGCTGGGTATAGGAAATTGTTATTCATCCGAAACCTTGACCGGCTTTTACGATGCGGGTATCGGCGTCTGCCTGTATGGCAATGGAGCAGGTGATTTCAAATCCAGTCCGCCCCAGACCAGCGGATTTTTTGTTGACAAGGATGCAAAAGCGTTGAGTGTGTTGCATCACGGTTCGGGCAAAGTGTTCTGGATAGCCGCGAATAATCGCGACAGCTTGCGCGTGTTCGAGCAAACGCCGCCGGCCTCCACGACGCTGTTGCGACCCGAACCGGATGACGCTTATGCGGAGATCATTTTCTCCAACGGCGAGAAGCAACGACACGAGTTTTACTTTGGAGACGGCTACCTGTCGCAAAGCAGCCGGAGCTTTTATTTGCCGGACAAGTCGGTGGAGGTTGTCATGGTAAAAGTGAACGGCAGTAAGCGGCGAATCATCACGCAGAAATAAATCGACCCGCGATCACGCGCCTTGCTAAAAAAACAGAGAAAAGACAGCCGGAGAAAACCTGCCTTTATTTTGCCGCAGTTTGGCGATGGCCAGGTGAATGAGGTTGTAGACGGTCTTGATCTTTAGTTCCATAATCACGGCGGCCTCTTCATAGGATAGTTCTTCGAAATACACCAGGAAGATGGCCTCCTTTTGCTTTGCTGTGAGCGTGTTCACCATTTGCTTGATCTTCTCCCGAATGTCGGAATTGATCTGCTGGCTGAGGTAATGCGCTTTATGGGAAAGTTCGATCTCGAAAGAATCCACTTCCGCCAGGGGCAGTCGCAAAAGCAAGGAGCGCTTGTATAGGATTTTTCTTCGCAGGGATTTATACAGGTAATACTTTACTTGCGACACTTCGCTCAATCCCTCTCGCTTGTTCCAGAACTCCACGAACAAATCCTGAATGCAATCCTCAACCAAACCCGCATCACGACTGATCTTCGATCCGTAGTTATAAAGGCTGTTGAAGTATTTAGTGTAGAAATAGCTGAGTGCTTTTTTGTCACCAGCCTTTAAATAATTCCAGATATCGGCTTCTTGTTTGGAAGAGAAGCTGTTGCTGGAAAGTTGGATATCGCGTGCGCTGAGGCTCACCGTGGACGGTTAGGAATTAACCAAAGATTGAAAATCAAATTGAATTTCGCAAACGGTTGCGTCTAAGGCGGCACGGATTTCTTCGATTTCCTATTAAAAAAAGTATCTCAAAAAAAAACCCTCTTGACCCGGGAAAAGTGCCCGGATAATTTCTCTTGGGTATGACTGGAGCATACTCCGGGGTTTTTACATTTTATACACAGCATGGATTATTCAAGGTATCAGGTCGAGGATTTTGTGACGGACGCGTTTTTTATCAAGTGGGTAAAATCGCCGGGCGAGGAACATCATGCCTTTTGGAATGCATGGCTGTCAAAGCATCCTGATGCCCGGGCGCGCGTGGAAGAAGCGCGTCAGATCGTTTTGCTTCTCGATATAAAAGAGGACGCACCTCCCGATGGAAAGTTTTTAGAGATATGGGAACGCATCAACCGTGAAGCCGCCGGTGCGGGCGAGCACCGGATACCCACCGAGCCGGCCATTCGCAAACATCTTATGCTCACCTGGTCCTACAGAATAGCCGCGTCGTTGTTGTTTGTGGCGCTGTTCGCCGGGAGCTACTATTATTATAGTCACCGGACCATCATCGTCGTGACGGCCTACGGCGAGTCGCGCACTTTATTTCTTCCCGACAGCACAAAGGTGACGTTGAATTCGAACTCACGCCTGCGCTACAGTGTCGCCGATTTTAGTAACCGGAAGAGAGCCGTATCGCTGCAGGGCGAGGCCTTCTTTGCAGTGCTACACAAGCGCAATCATCAAAACTTCCTCGTACACACCGGGCAACTGCACATCGAGGTGTTGGGAACAAAATTCGACGTGAACAGCCGTCGTGGCAAAACGCGCGTCGTGTTGCAGGAGGGAAAAGTGAGGCTCGACCTGGAGTCGGAGGGCAAAACGGCTGTGATCATGAAACCCGGCGACCTCGTAGAGTTTGCAAAATCGGACAAGGCGCCGGTCAAAAAGACGGTTGACCCGGACAATTACCTTTCCTGGAAAGACAACCGGCTCGTCTTTTCCAGCACATCGCTGATAGAGATCGCCCAGATGCTGGAAGACAACTACGGCTACAAAGTAATATTTGAAAATGAGGAAATCGCGAAACGAAAATTTACGGGTTCGTCATCCAGCGAAAACCTGGAGGAGTTGTTTCAGAAACTGTCGCTGGTCTTCGACGTGACCATTCAGAGGGAATCGAATACACTGATCATTCAGTATACAAAAGAAAACCCCAAACAGCTTTCACCGTCATGAAGAGCTGCCTGGGATTAATTAAATAAACCTAATCCTAAAGTATGAAAAACTTTTTACATGCATTGCCCAGGTTGTTGTTTTTGACAACAATTTTGGGATCGGTGTTACCGCCGCTTGCGTTTGGCCAGGAGTACGCCAGCAGGGTGGCTTCGTCTTCACAGCGACGGCCACGCCATCTTTCCGTAACCTTCGAAAGCAAATCCCTGAAGGAAATCTTGTTTTCGCTGGAAAATGTTTATCACGTCAGTTTCAACTACGACGACGATGTTTTGCGCGACGCTTATCTCAAGGAGAATTTTGTGTGGAACAAAAACGAAAAACTTGAAAGGATCCTGGATCGCTTGCTGGTCAATTTTCAGATGAGCTACAAGCGCATCGACAAAAGTAATTTTCTCATTTTGTCAAAGCGGGGTGAAGACAGCACCGAAAGTTCCAAAGGGGTTGTAAGCCCCACGGTAGGAAGCAACTTTCAACAGACCTACCTAACCCAGCGTCTCAATGAGCCGATGGCCTCCACGCGCACCACGATCGACTTCACCGTATCCGGCGTAATCACGTCCGACGATGGTGAAACCCTGCCGGGCGTGAACATCCTGTTGAAGGGCACCTCGAAAGGAACCACCTCGGACGCCAATGGACGTTACACCCTTATTCTTCCGGACGCGGAAGGCGTATTGGTGTTTTCGTTTATCGGTTACACTACCCGGGAGGAAGCCATTGGCAACCGCAGCACAATCGACATAAAAATGACGGCCGACACCAAAACCCTCAGCGAGGTGATCGTGGTTGGATATGGATCGCAGGAAAACAAAGATGTCACGGGCGCCGTTGGCGCGATCAACGGCACGAAGCTCGCTACGTCGGCTGTTCCGAGTGTGGACCAGGCGTTGCAGGGCAGAATGTCGGGCGTGTACGTAACGACCAACTCGGGTGAGCCTGGAGGTGGACTTTCTATGCGGGTCAGGGGTATGGGCGGCCTTGGCGTGAGCGAGCCCCTCTACGTCATCGACGGCGTGATCATCACCTACAACGCTTCGTCGAGCTATGGATACAAGGAGACCGCCAACAACCCGCTGGCTACCCTGAACATGGCCGACATTGAATCGATCAGTGTTTTGAAAGATGCTTCTGCCTCCGCCATCTACGGAGCCCGCGCCGGCAACGGTGTGGTGATCATTACCACAAAAAGAGGAAAATCCGGCGCGCCACGGTTGTCCTACGAAGGATATTACGGCGTACAGACCGTAGCCAAAACGTTGGATGTCATGGATGCGAGCGAGTATGCTTCCTACAGCAACGACGCCCGCACCGCTGCCGGCCTTGGAACAAACCTGAAGTTTGCCAATCCGGCGTCACTCGGAAAAGGCACCGACTGGCAGGACGCGATCTTCCGCTCAGCGCCCATCCAAAACCATCAGCTCTCCCTTTCCGGTGGTAGCGACAACAGTCAATATTATATCTCGGCAGGGTATATGAAGCAAGACGGTATCATCACCGGCTCGTCGTTTAGCCGTTATTCGTTGCGCCTGAACCTTGACAACAAGGTTACCAGCTGGCTAAAAATTGGAAACAGCCTTACCCTAAGCCGCTCCTTTAACCAATCTCTGACCAACAACAATGGCGATCGCTATGCTGGCATCGTAGCCCAGGCCTTGAGAAGATCCCCTACACTGGGCATTCGCAATGCCGACGGCAGTTGGGTGGGCCCGGACAATTCCGACCTGGCCTACGTGGGCGTCATCAACAACCCCGTGATGTTGGCAACGCTGAACAACGAACCAAACGAGCGCCTTCGTGCCCTTGAAAATTTTAACGTCGAGATCAAACTTCATAAAAACCTTACCTTCCAAACCAACCTGGGAGTGGATTATGTGCTCACCAACTACAACCGCTTCAAGCCAACGTTTGTGGAAGGCGCCCTGAGCAACAATAAACCGGAGGCCACCTCAACCAAGAGCACCTTGTCGAACCTGCTGGCCGAAAACACGCTCGCCTACAAAAATACGTTCAATGCTAAACACAAGCTGGAAGTATTGGGAGGCTACACCGCACAATTGTCGACCAGCGATGTCGTATCTGCGCTTTCGTTTTTTCAGTTGACGAACGATCTCACCACCATCGATGCCGGTTCGCCAAACCCCGATCGCCAGGCCAGCGGCAGCAAGAGCCAGACCAGCTACGTTTCGCTGCTGGGAAGAGTGAACTACGCTTTCGCTGACAAATATTTGCTGACCGCAAACATCCGTCGCGACGGGTCGTCGGTGTTCACCTCGCAAAATAAGTACGGCATCTTTCCTTCCTTCTCCGCAGGGTGGCGGATCTCGGAAGAAACATTTATGAAAGCAACGCCCATCAGCAATTTGAAGCTGCGGGCCAGTTGGGGACAAGTAGGGATCGACGGCAGCCTGGGCATCGGCACCGAATATGCCACCATCGGCTCCGGATACAAATACAATTTCGGCGGCAAAGTGGTGAATGGCATGACGGCCAATCGCGTGCCGAACACCAGCCTGAAGTGGGAAACCGTTACGCAAACCGACATCGGCATTGATTTGGGCCTGCTCGACAATCGATTGAATTTCACGGCCGATTATTTCATCAAGAATTATGGCGACATGATCACCGATAAAAGAATGCCGATCTATGCGGGCATGGTGAGCGATGCGTACTATACCAATCCCATCAGTCAACCCATCAACAGCGCGAACGTGCAGAACAAAGGCTTGGAACTGGCCTTGAACTATCAGAACCGCACGATGGGAGGTTTCTCCTACAGCGTTGAAGCAAACATGACCACATTCTCCAACAAAGTAATCAGTCTAACGGATGACATCATCGCTGGCAGCACAGGCAATAGTGATCCCGGTTTTCTGACCCGCACCACGCAAGGTCGTTCCATCGGTGAATTTTACGGATACGTAACCGACGGCATTTTCCACAACCAGGCTGAAGTCGATGCTGCCAATGCGCTGGACGGACAACCTACCTTGTATTATCAGAGTTCCGGTACCGCCCCTGGCGACATCAAGTACAAAGACCTTGACGGCGACAACCGGATCACCGACAAAGACCGCACCTATCTGGGCAGTCCCATTCCCAACTTTGCGTATGGCTTCAGTACCAATCTGGAGTACAAAGGATTCAGTCTGAACATGCTCTTCCAGGGGGTTCATGGGAACAAGATCGTGAACGTGAACCGCTACATCCTGGAGTCGAGCACCGATGGCGAAAACAAAGGGACGGCGATGGTGGGGCGTTGGACAGACGCGAATCCGAATAGCAACTTTCCCCGCGCCATATCCACCGATCCCAACAACAACGACCGGGCTTCCGATCGCTTTATCGAGAATGGCGCTTACTTGCGGTTAAAGAACATTCAGCTGGGCTACACGCTGCCCGGCAATGTCGCGGAGCGCATGCATCTTTCCAACATCAAAGTGTACCTATCAGCGCAAAATTTGTGGACCATTACCAAGTACAGCGGCTACAATCCCGACATCGGCGCCCAAACGCAAAACAACACCAGCTATGGAATCGATAACACCGTATATCCCAACAGTGTGACGTTCCTGGGAGGTATAAATATCGGGTTGTGACCAATGACCTCTAACTAAACAGCATATGAAAAAAATATATTTTATAGCCGTCACGCTTCTGCTGCTGACCACAAAATGCGGCGATGATTTTTTGGTGCGTGCACCGTTGAACCAGATCACGGAAGAGAACTTCTGGAAAACCGATCAGGACGCCACCATGGCCGTGAACGCCATCTACGATGCCCTGCAAACCGATTTGGGCTACCGACTCGGTGGCCTGATGTTCGGCGATGTGGCAGCCGACGATATGACTTGCTTCGACGTGAATTGGTTTGTGCCACAAGATAACTTCACGGTCAATCCCAGCGATCCGCAGGTGCTCGCCGCCTGGCGCGCGTGGTGGGCGGGCGTTGCCCGTTCGAACGCTGTGCTGGACCGGGTGCCGGCCATCACGATGGATGAGACATTGAAGCAACGTCTTTTGAACGAAGCCAAATTCCTACGCGCGGTTTCCTACTTCAACATTGTGACCATTTGGGGCGACGCTCCGCTGATGGTGCACGAGTTGGAGCAGTCGAAAGTATTCACGGTGACACGCCAGCCTCAGGCAGAGATCTGGGCGCAGATTGAAAAAGATTTCACCGATGCACAAGGTCTTCCCTTGAGCTATCCCAACGAAGCTGGCCGTGCCACGAAAGGCGCTGCCATGGCATTCCTGAGCCGGACGTATTTGTACGAGAAAAAATGGCAGGAGGCAGCAAACAAAGCAAAGGAGGTTATCGATTTGGGCATCTACAATCTGCATGATCAGTATATCAAGAATTATCAAACCGCTTTTGAAAATTCCGTCGAGTCCATCTTCGAGATCCAATACGTTGCCGGCACAGGCGGTTGGGGCAACAACGAAGGAAACTGGGTGCCCTCGTATACCGGCCCCGGAAACACGGCTTATGTTGCTTCCGGCGCCTGGGGTATTGTTCTTCCAGCGACAGCTTCCAAAGACATCTACGAGGCTGACGATAACCGGAGAGCGGTAAATCTATTCGAACAAGGCTCGGTGTACAACAATACACCCTTCGATCCCAAGTGGAGTCAGACGGGGTTGATGCTGGCCAAATATATCGTGGGTGATCTTCCGGTTGCCACGGAAGGCGCCATTGATGGTGAGCGCAACATGCCCATCATTCGCTATGCCGAGGTATTGCTCACCTATGCCGAAGCCCTCAATGAACTCGGTCAGACCACCACGGCAGAGTCCTATCTCAATAAAATTCGCGCGCGCGCTGGGCTCGATCCAAAAACGGGATTGGACCAAGACGCTTTCCGAGACGCGGTCATGCAGGAAAGAAGAATTGAATTTTTTGGCGAAGGCCATCGCTTCTTTGACCTCCGTCGTGCCGGCAAGCTCGATGAGGCTGTACGAATCGATGCAGGCAAAGCAAATTATACCGAACCCAAAAATTTATACTTCCCCATCCCGCAGGCCGAGCGCGACCTCAATCCCGGGCTGGAGCAAAACACTGGGTACTGATAGTTTGGGTTGAAAGCGTGTGGGTCGTTTACGTAGACGATCCGCACCTTTCACCGGCTGTCGGTTAAGCATGTTAGTCGCGCAATTTGAACGCCACTAAGGGGAGAGGGTGCCGCCTGCAAAAGGCGACATTTTTTATTTTAGCGGCAGCAGGACTTTGCCGATTACGTTCCCTTTGAATTGAGTAGGCAAACCGCTGGCTTTTTTCATTCCTGAAGTTAGTTTTTCCCTGGTCATATTTGAAGGTGTCGCTCGGCTTGTCCTCATTCCCATTTACAACCCTTTAACAGTTATCGTATGAACAAAGCCGTTAAAATTCTCTTCTAGCTAAAAAGACGGTCAGGCTACACGTCTGGGCCGCAGCCTTTCTGGCGGGAGCTCACCCGCTACTCACCCGCCGCCCTGCCAAATCGATGTATTTGATGACACAGTGTGGTATGACATACAACACGCAAAAGAACAAACGAAAATGCAGTAGAGTATGCCTACACCCTTGTTGACAAAACTGATGCAAGGAAGGGAAGAATGGTTTTCTATATCTCGTTTCCAAAAATTGGAAGCTCAATTGTTATTGTGGTGCCTTCATTCTCCTGACTGGTCACTTGTATTTCACCATTGTGTAAATCGACAATCTGTTTGACAATGCTTAGACCTAGACCTGTAGATTGTTCACCTTTTGTGCCTGGTCTACGAAGTTTTTTTGAGAACTTTTCAAAAATAAAGGGAAGGTGCTCGCGGCTTATTCCAATGCCTTGGTCTCTTATGATGATGAATACCGATTTATCATTTTTAAGTGTTGCTATGTTGATGTTTTTATTTTCCGGAGAGAATTTAAGCGCATTTGAAAGAAGGTTGTTAATTACTCTTGCGATTTTGGAGGCACAGAAGGTTGCTTCACAGCGGGCAGTGAAATCTGTTACGATATCCACTCCTTTTTCTTCAGCGTTTAGTTTAAATGTACTAATTGATTGAAGAATTATTTTGTTAATGTCTTGGTGTTCTTTTTCTAATTTGTAAGACTCATCTTCCAATTCGGCAATTTCAATTAATTCCGCAATAATAGTTTTGGCTGACACACATATCTGTTCGTGTAAGGCGATCAATTCGCTATACTTTGTCTCAAGACCTTCTTGGAATATCTTGGCTAGCCCGCTTAACCTATTCAGTGGAGCATTCAAGTCGTGAGCCACCATGCTAAGGACTTCATTTTTTCTTTTGTTGTTTTCGTTGAGCTGATGAAGCTTTATTTCATTTTGCTTGCTTGCCGTAATATCCTGTTTTACGCCGATCACTCTCTCCGGGGAGCCGTCAGAATTGTAATAGATTCTACTTCTACTATTGACATAGATAATTTCGCCGCTGCTTTTTATGCATCGATATTGGCAATTAAAATCAATTTTGTTTTTAAGGCATTCTGAAAAATATTCCATTACCCATTGAAAGTCGTCAGGATGGACAAGGGCTTGAAATTCTTCGACGCTATATCTTGGCTTCTTCTCCAATCCAAAGAGTTTTATGAAGTTGTCAGTACCGATCCAAGTGCCAGTTTTCATATCAGTTTCATAACATCCAATATTGGCGATTTCTTCGATCACAGGTAAGAGTTCGGCTGATCTTTTTACCATAGCAATGGACGATTAGGTGGGCTATCGAATATAACGATTTTTCACGGGACTTCTTTGAATTTTTGATTTGGCGTAGTCTTCGATCATGACATTAAGGCGACGTGAGAAATCACTGCTCACTGGCTTCCACGAGGCGTTTTACTGTTTGATACTTTTTACAGTCTCCGCGTGACTTTTTTTTCAAATTGGGTTGAGCGTAATGCAGGTCTAAGCCTGCCCAAAAAAAGAGCCTTCTTAGCATTGTAGAGGCCTTTTGGGGAAAGCCGCTGGATTTTCTTTTCCCTACCGACAATGAAAAACAGAAAGCTCCCTTTCAATGGAAACAGTATTTAGTTACTTGGTCGGCTGTCTATCCATTATCTAAACCTCATACGTGATTTTAGCATTGAACCTTTTGAACCATGGGAATTTTTTAAATACGAGATAGTCTTGTTCACAACAAGCATAAAGGAGAAGATGGATTAGTTAGAGATAATAAACAGTGGGAATAATGGAATTGTGAAGGCGAAAAGGGAATGATTTGTCCCCAGTCTATGAGAGTGTAGTAAAGTGAGCCGTTTTGGCTGACACGCGTGCCTTCATTGAAAAACTTTTTGAAAGACAAGTATTCCAACAGGCATAACCTGTTTTGGGACCCGTTACGGTGGCAGTAACGATCCCGTTGGAAAATAAAACGTGATGATCTCAGTTTAAATGCCTACCTTGTAAGAGAACCAGAAACTCTCGTCCATTTCCTCTCCTCAAGATTTTCTTTTTTTTCTCACGTTCCGGTCCACTTTATCGGGACTCGTGGCAGTGTATTCTTATTATTCACCAAACCATTTTACATGCGACAACTTAAGATCAGTAAACAGATTACAAACCGTGAGAGTCAATCTCTGGACAAGTATTTACAGGAAATATCTAAAGTGGATCTGATTACGGCTGAAGTTGAGGTAGAACTAGCCAGGAGAATAAGGGAGGGAGACCAAGTGGCTCTCGAAAAACTTGCCAAAGCGAATCTTCGCTTTGTCGTATCCGTAGCCAAACAATATCAGAATAATGGTCTCACGCTCGGCGACCTGATCAACGAAGGAAATCTGGGCTTGATCAAAGCAGCCGGCCGGTTTGATGAAAAGCGAGGATTTAAATTTATCTCTTACGCCGTTTGGTGGATTCGTCAATCCATCATGCAAGCGCTGGCAGAACAATCCAGAATTGTGCGGTTGCCTTTGAACCGCATTGGTTCGCTCGCCAAGATTTCTAAAACCTTTGCCGACCTGGAACAGAAATACCAGCGCGAGCCTTCCACCCAAGAGCTGGCGGACGTTATCGGTGTTACCACCGAAGAGATACTGGACAGTCTTAGAATAGGCGGTCGACACGTTTCGGTTGACGCACCCTTTTTGCAGGGCGAAGAAGGCAGTCTGCTCGATGTCCTGTCCGATTCGAACGAGTCCAATCCCGAATCCGCCATGATGGCCGAATCACTTATTCAGGAGGTACAGCGATCACTAGCGACACTGTCAACACGTGAATCAGACGTAATCAGTTTGTATTTCGGTCTGAACCGGAAACAAGCGATGACCTTGGAGGAGATCGGAGACAAGTTTTCCCTGTCGCGCGAGCGGGTAAGGCAGATAAAGGAAAAAGCCACCAGGCGATTAAAGCATACCTCCAGGAACAGGACTTTGAGATCTTACCTGGGACAGTAAGCAGGCCCGAAATATTTACAATGATCGCCGACGATCAGAAAAAAGAATTTTTTTTATTTAACTTTTATACTATGCAAGGAATCGTAAAATTTTTTAATGAAGCCAAAGGATTTGGATTCATTACCCCGTCGAATTCACAAACTGACATTTTTGTCCACGTATCCGGTCTCGTAGATGAGATCCGTGAAAACGATGAAGTTACCTATGATGAACAGGCCGGAAGAAAGGGCATGAATGCCGTGAATGTTACAAGAATAATGGATTAAGAATTCTTCTTTCATAACATGACAAGGTCGACCCTGCGAAGGTCGACCTTTTTGGTTTTACAATCGTTTTGATGTTTATCCCCGCAGCCGACGGGGTCCAAAATTGTTTTTTCGCCCAGGTTAACATGATAGACGACAACATCCTTTTATTCATACGAGAGCAAGAGCGGCGCTTCAGGAATACCCGAACCGACCAAGGCACCGATAATGCCACCGGTGAGACCGCACGTGCTAAGCCTGCCGCATAGGTCCGGCTATAATAAGGCCAAGACCAGGAATAACCAGGCTCGTTCCCAACGCCGCTATCACGCCTGCAATGGCGCCGACGGTGCCGCCAATCGCAGAACCTTTTCCTGCACCTTCGGATGCCTTCGTGCCGATCTCAGTTTCTTGGTTCTCATCCGAAAAACTTGACTTCCTCGTTTTTTCAGACATGATCAAATCGATGTCATCATTGCTGTACCCGTTGTCCTGAAGGTCGTTGAAAGCATTCTCTGCACTTGACCGGTCGCTGAACATACCCGTCAGCATCCTTTTGTTCACATTATCGTTTGTTTTCATAAATATTTTGATTGTAGTTTAAAATGAGACAAAAAAGCCCGACAAACTTTGTCGAGCGCTTTACCCTAAGGAAATACGGTGCCAAACGAACAGCGGCCTAAACAAGCAATTTTGTGGGATTTCAGGATTCAGATCAGACATGTTAAGGGGATTTGTTTTTCATCATGGACATTAAATTTCTCAACGTTTCGCCAACTCGTACTCAAGAATTCTTCCGATAACCCGGCTACATTTGCAAATGATGATTGAAAGTGAAAAAGTCCTGATTTCCGGCACCATGAAAGGAATATTTGCATTTATGAAGAGCCGGCCTCCACAACAAATTTCTCTCTTCTGCAATCGCCTACAACGAGGTTCTCTTTAGGCTTCATTAAAAGAAAAGGAGGGTACGTAATTTCAAAGGACTCCCTGAAATCACATACCCTCCCAGTCTAAAACTAACTTATTTTAAGATGAGCGATAACGCTACGCGTCTGTTTTGCGCTCTTCCGGCTGCGGTCGCATTGGTGGCGATGGGCTGTTCCTCGCCAACTCCCTTGGCCTCAATTCTATTTTCGTCGGCGCCCTTGCTGACCAAGTAGGCTTTTACTGCGTCCACTCGTGATTGCGACAATTTCAAATTGGCTGCGTTTGACCCGTTGGAGTCAGTATGACCATCCATTTTGAGCGTGTAGTCCTTGTACTCCGCCAGGATGCTCACCACTTCGTCCAACATGGGGTAAGAGGATGGTTTGAGGATCGCTTTGCCAGTTTCAAATGAAATGCCACGGGTAGCAAAATTCAGTCGCTTGGCGACCTCTTCTTTCACTGCAGGGCATCCGTTGTTGGCGACATCACCGGGAGAGGTAGGACATCTGTCGACCGCATCGGTCACGCCGTCGCCATCGCTGTCGGCGGGACAACCGGTGGCGTCAACCTTAATACCTTTTTCTGTATCGGGACATTTGTCTTGTGAATCTTGTACACCGTCGCCATCGCCGTCGGCACAACCTTCAAAGATGTCGAGGCCGGCAATGTTGGGACATTTGTCTTTGGAGTCTTCTATGCCGTCGTTGTCGCTATCGGGGCAACCGGCAAAACGAGCGATCCCTGGCACGTCCGGACATTTGTCGTCGATGTCCGCAACGTTGTCATGATCTTTGTCAGGACATCCGTTGAGGTCGGGATTGCCTTCTAACGTCGGGCATTTGTCCAGATAGTCGGCAACACCATCTTTATCCGTGTCGATAGGACATCCATTCGAATTTACCGACGCGGCTTTAGGCGTTTCGGCGCATTTGTCTTTTCTGTCGGGCACGCCGTCACCGTCGGTATCGCGTGGTTTTTTGAAGTTAAAGATCAGTCCTGCGCTATGCTGCATATAGAGATCGTTGCCGCCCTTCGTGACACCATCCCAACCATCATATAAAGGAGCATTGATGGTGTTTGCTACCTCAAGTCCTACACGATCGTTGAATTGAAAAAGGATGCCTACTCCCGCAGCAACGTTGCCCTTGATTTGACCATCGGTAATCTTTGCGCTGCTGGCCTCGGTATACTGCCTCGAGTCAATGTACGTGCCACCAATGCCGGCGACTAAGAATGGCGCGATGGCTGCGCCTTCTTTGAAGATGTACCCGTTGTTGAATTTATATTTCAATTTCAAATTGACTACCCAAAAGCTTGCGTCCACCCCTTGTGAGTGTTCGTCGTTTTGATAGCGCACCTGATTGAAAGATATTTTCTCAACCAGGTTGAAAGAGGGGTTCAGATACTGTTGAAAGGAAAGGGCGCCACCCAATTTTTGATCTTTGAAGTTGTAGAAATGGTGTTTGTTTCCATTCAGGTCGCCGTCATACTCGGAGGCGGTCATGTGAAAGCCAATAGCGCCGCTTTGCCCATAGCCGCAATGCCATAAAGACATTAGGATTGGGATTAGTAGTAGTCTGATTTTTTTCATATTATATTTTTTTTAGGTGATGGGATGAGACGACGACCTAAAATTTGTTGTCAGGGATGAATTTCCACGGCTTCACTCAAACCGTCAGGTTGTTAAGTACATTGAAGACTCCCGGAGTGCTCCAGGCAATTCTGCCCGCTTGATCTTTCTCGTGACTTGAGCGGACCACGCCTCGCAGCACCACTACACCCGCAAAAACAGTAACGTGGATCGCGCGTTCGTCGATACATGAATTAAGTCGCAAGGCGATTTCGATCTCCCGTTTCTCCAATTCGTCAATAAAAAATTCATCTCTGATGATCACAAAACTTTAATTTGGTTCTCAATCCTGTAACAAAGCTCAGTCATTTGCATAGATTATAGGTTACACAAGAAGCACAATATGTTGCATCTATTCCAGCACGCGCATATTCGTGAGTGTGTACTTTGTTGCCTATAAACGGAAAAAACTGACTCACTTTTTACAGGAGGAATCGACAGGAGTGTGTTTACCGCGAAAAAGAACATGGGTGCAAAATTGTAGTCAACCTTCAGGAGGTATCTTGAAGCGGAGAGAGCATGAAGCTGTTCATTAAGTATATGGTTAGCTTACGATGTAAAATGATCGTTAAATCGGAACTGGAGAAACTCGGGCTATCGGAGTATTCCATCGAACTCGGAATGGTTGAGGTCCTTGAAACGCCCGCCATTGAACAACTTGAAAGACTCAAACGCAACCTGTTGAAATTCGGACTTGAATTGTTGGATGACAAGAAGAGCATCCTGATCAGCCGCATAAAAAGCGCTATTATAGACATGGTGCACTACCGCGATGAGTTGCCTGTGATGAAATATTCGGACTACCTCGCGGAGAAACTGGGCTATGACTACAAGTACCTATCGAATATGTTTTCGGAGGTGAAGGGCATCACACTGCAGAAGTATATCATATTGCACAAGATCGAAAAGGTGAAAGAGCTGTTGCTCTACCAGCAATTGAACCTGACCGAGATCGCTTACAAACTTCACTATAGCAGCGTGGCGCATTTGTCGAACCAGTTCAAAAAGGTCACGGGACTTTCTCCATCCTTTTATAAAAAGATGAAAGAAAATCGTACCCAAAACCTGGAAAACATTTAGATGAGAGTGGACTTTATTTATCTCCTTCGGTAAAACTATCAAAGCACTAAAAAATCTGATTACCCATCTGAAAATAAAGAACTTACCCTTATGACTGTAATTGATTGATAATTACATATTTATAATAAGTGCTTGATTCCTGTCGGATCGCTTCTTCATCAATCAAATCATTCAAAAGCTCTAAATCTAGCCGATTTCGAGCATTTTTATTACGAGACGGAAGTAAAATGCTTCAACTATTTTATCTTTCTTTAAACATGAAAAGAGTATGAATCATAAGACATCCCGAATTAAACCGAGGAAGCAATGACCCAGTCGCGCCTAAAACCGACACTCATCGGTGTGTCTTTCATAGTGGTAGTGAAGCTGTGGTTTAATATCCAGCGCTCCATGGACGAGAGGGATCGCAAAAATATTCCGCGATACACGGGAGTAGTCGTGAGGCCGATGATGTTAAGGCAAGATTCCATCGACCAGCTGTTTAGTAAAGTGGATGGCAGCCACATCGTCCTCACGAAATATTTGAAGGAAACGCTGAACGATCCTGATAGCTACGAGCACGTTACGACGGAGTACAAAGACCTCGGGAAGGTCCTGGTTGTGGTCACGACTTACCGGGCCAAGAATGCGTCTGGGGAAAAGGTTCTATCCAGCATCACCGTGAAGTCCGACCTGAAGGGAAATATTAAGGTGGTTACAGAATAGAAAAGCCCGGGCACCTATCCCGGGATCACCTCTTAGGACATCAGATGAAATAGCTTGTCCGCAACCTCAATGAAACGAGACCTTGCCTGGAAGACCTACAAAGAAGTTGTTCGTGATATTTATTAATCTAATGGGACAGATAACGGAGTATCTATCGTACGCCCTTACAGGATGAAAATAGGGTGACAGAGGCCGTTTTTCTTTCAGGCAGGAATATTACGTGCGTGCCAGAAACACAGGAATTGTAGTGATAACCGGCATGCCGTATGGTATTCTTGCGGTCATTCTAAAACTCTAAGAACGATGCGCGTTAAGTACATTTTCTTCGTCCTGTCGGCCTGCCTTTTGTGGTCATGCGCCGACGAACAATCGGCCATGCAAATCGATCCCTCCCGGTACTTTACGATGGCGCAGATGAAGAAACCCAATCCGGGTGGACGTTCTGCCCAAACCGCAGAAGCGCCCGCCACGGCCTTCAATCTCGGCGATCTGCGGGCCAGCAAAGAATTTCTCTTCCTGCTGGGTAACGCTGCCGACCAATCGATCTTCAACGTCAAGCTCAGCGTCGACGACCCAAGCTTTGCCGTCAGCCCCAAACAAATCAGCGAGTTGCCGGGCCGCAACGCCGATAACACCAGCCTCATACCCTTGGTTTCGGTCGGAGCCATTCACGGCCGGCGCCTCGACGGAGTAGGAACTACAGCCATCATGGATATGGGTACTCACAATGCCACCGTCACTCTGGAGGGGAAAATCGTATCCAACGGCGACTCGATCACGGTGCGGTCCACCTTCGTCATGACCTTGGACGCCAAAGTTATGGATGCCGCCCTCTATAGCGACGGTCAGGAAAAAAATCTGGCAACCCCCGACAACCTATGGGGTAACGTGGGCGATGAAAGCGGCCTCACCTACAGGCGAGAGTACTACGTGACCTGGACTACAGCACAAATAAAAAACACAGGAAACGTTCCTTTTACACTGCTCGTTATTGAACCCGCCGATAACAATGCCGACGGCGTGATTGTGAACGTGTCCATGGTTATACAACCAGGCGAAACCATCAAATTTGCCGACCACATGCCCAATCCCATGGGCGCTACGGTTATCTTCGACGGCCAAGGCACCGTAACTGACCTGTCGCGATTGCAACTGGGCACCGACGGAAGAGCTTATACGTCCATGACTTTTTATAATTGAAGCCCGCTAAACAAACATTCCAATGCCTGGGACAAGTCAGATAAAAATGGCTTGTCCTTTTTTATTGCATGCTAGTTAATCCCAAATGCCGTTCAGCGCTGTAAAGATCTCTGGGTGACCGCCCGTTACCAAAATGGTATGCTCATGCTGCGCCACAAAACCGCCTTTATTGCCGCGCAATGTCCAGCCATCGGCTTGTGTACTGGCAAGGGTTGAACGCGTTGAAATGAATGTCTCTATCGCTACCACTGAATTCTTTTTGAAACGTGTAGTGTTGTGTTTGTCACAGTAGTTCGCAATCTCGTGGGGTTCTTCGTGTAACCCACGACCGACGCCGTGTCCGGTCAGGTTTTTTATTACGGTGTAACCGGATTTTTTGGCTTCTGTCTCGATCAACCTGCCGATCTCCGAAATTCTGACACCGCCCGTAATGTGGCTGATCGCTTTCCTCAAAATCGCTTTCGATGCTTCTACCAATCGGCCATGGCCGTGGATATCTTCGCCCAATACAAACGAGCCGCCATTGTCTGCCCAATAGCCATTAAGTTCTGCCGACACATCAATATTGATCAGATCTCCTTCTTTTAGAATTTTATCCACGGAGGGTATGCCGTGCGCAGCTTCCTCATTCATACTGATACAGGTATAGCCGGGGAAACCATAGGTTAGTTTTGGTGCCGAACGGGCGCCTAGTTGTGTCAGCAATTTGCCGCCGTACTCGTCAAGCGCCTTTGTTGAAAGGCCCGGTTTGGCAAATTCACGCATCTTTTTAAGGGTGAGGGCAACGGCATCACTGGCCTGTTGCATCCCAATTCTTTCGTCTTTGGTAGTGATAGACATGTTTAGAATTTTATCTATGTCAAAATTAACAATTAATCGATAAAAGCGTCCCATCGCCTTTCTAACTTCTTTCCTGGGGACACGTTAGTATTAAACACATACTATCCGCCCATGGATGGACTACTATAATGGAATTCGATTTACTCCTTAAAAATATTGCCCGACATGTGCAACTCGATCAGACCGAGATCGGTTTTTTTACTTCCTTGTTGGAAAAGAAAAAAATGAAAAAGAAAGAATTTCTATTGAAGTACGGAGAAATTTGTAAAACAGAAAATTTCATCGTTAAGGGTTGTCTAAGAGTTTATGCAGTTGACGCAAATGGTTTTGAACATATTGTGATGTTCGGCATTGAAGGCTGGTGGGTGAGCGACCTCTTGAGTTTGTGGACCAATTCTCCCACGACCTATTACATCGACGCGTTGGAGGACACGGAACTTCTGCAAATTTCGAAGTCAAACCTCGATGCGCTTTATGAACGGGTTCCCAAGTTTGAGCGATTCTTCAGAATAATTCTTCAAAACGCTTACAGTGCTCAACAGCTGCGGATCAATCAAAATCTTTCCTTTACGGCAGAGCAACGGTATCTTAATTTTATTGAAAAGTACCCGTCTTTTGCACAGCGAATTCCTCAAAAGCAAATATCAGCTTATCTCGGCATGACGCCCGTTTTTCTAAGTATGCTCCGGAAAAAGTTGAGTAAGAAGTGATTTCTTCAACTACTTTAATTTTTTTGACTCTGATCCTGTCTTTTTTTGTGCTCTGATAACAATTCAAAGCAAAAATGACACAAAAGATCTTCGCTACCGATAGCGACCTTACGGGCTTTGTAACCCGTTTGACAATCGGACTGGTAATGTTCCCACATGGGATGCAAAAAGTATTTGGCTGGTTTGGCGGCCCGGGTTATGCCAATGAGATGAGGTTTTTTACTGAAACTTTGCACATTCCCTGGCTAGTGGCCTTCGCCGTGATTGTCATTGAATTTTTAGGGTCCATCTCCCTGATCATTGGCTTTGCGTCGAGGCTTTGGGCGGGTGCTATGATTTTTCTTTTTATAGGGATCATATTCACAGAACATGTTGACCATGGTTTTTTTATGAATTGGTATGGCACTCAGAAAGGGGAGGGGTATGAATATCATTTGCTGATCATCGGCTTGTCGCTCGCCACGCTCATCCGTGGGAGCGGAAAATACTCGATGGATAGAATTTTGGTCACAAACAAATAAGCTGCAAATGGAAAAGGTGAAACGTTTTTCAATGATTATCGGTCTTCTGGCGGTTGTCTCCTGTATTTCAAATGCGATGTCGGAGAAGGACAAAAACAAACAAATTGTTCAAACCTATTTCGATGAAGTCTGGAACAAGGGTAATGTTGATGCCCTCGACGAGCTGTTAAGCACAGAATATATCAATCACACCCCATCGACGCCCAATCCACCAAAGGGCGCTGTTGGACTAAAACCAATTGTACGGGCTATCCGTAAAGGCTTCCCTGATCTGCATTATGAGATAAAAGAAATCATTGCCACCAACGACAGAGTTGTGGCGCGTGTGGTCATGACTGGAACTCAAAGCGACACGTTATTTGGCATCCCCCCAACCGGCAAGCGTATTGAAGTGAATCAAATCAATATTGAGAAAATCGAGAACGGTAGAATTGTGGAACATTGGAGGGTAACCGATGAACTCGCCATGATGCAACAACTTGGTGTTGTCCAAATAGTAAAGTGATGATTAAAAAGAGACCTTGCTGAGGCCATCCCCGTTTTTCTGGACGTAGTTATTAAGGACTTACCGGGCCTTCTCCATTTGTTTGATGGCATTCCATCCTTCCGGCGTGATGCCCATGATCTCGGTGACCACGCCCAGCGTTTGATAGGTGTCGAAGAAAGCCATTCGTGCAATGGGATGGTCCACTTCGCTGATGGAGGCATAGCCTTGTTCGCGCAGCTCGCTGGTGACCCGCTCGAAACCGGCCACCGGCAAACGGAATGCCAGGTGCTGTGTGCCGCCGCCGGGATACTTCGCGAGGTAGTCATGGAACATGCTTTGGCCGGAAAGCGGCTGGATGAGTTCGATGAACGTGCCGCCGTTATAGGTCTGCGTGGTCAGCCAGTCGCCGGCCACGACCTTGCCGTGATAGGTCATATCCAGATCCTGTGCCTGGATGTGTTCCGGTGGAGGGAAGCCAGGGATACCCAAGGCATTCGTCAGGAATTTTACGGCGGCGTGAATGTCCGGGACGACCCAACCGATTTGTGCGAGTTCAAGTCCGGCGATGGTGTTGTTGATATTGCTCATGATTGCTTGCTGTTAGGCTAGTAGTTGAACAAAATTAAGACGGAAGGGTTTGTCAAATCGATGTATTTTGCGGCAATGTAGAGGTGGTTTGCGACTATTTGGATTTACAGAGAGAGGACCTCATTGTTATATGGGGCTATTTGGACTTTCACATCGCTTAACATGCGTCAAAAGCCGCGCCGTCGTTGAACCCTCATGACGACTACTTGCAAGACACTATACGTTAGACAAACGAATTGACCTTAATAACAACCTTACCTTTTGCACGACCTGTTTCTACATAAGACATCGCTTCATTCGTTTGTTCGAATGGAAACACTTTGTCCACAACTGGTTTTATGGCGCCCGACTCTATTAATTTTGTTATTTGACTCAATTGGTCGCCTTGTGCTCTCATAAAAAGAAAAGAAAAGTTCACACCGAGGCGCTTAGCTTTTTTTCTGATTCCGACACTCAGGAATTTCAATACTATTTTCAGGAACCAATTCGCATGAATTTCTTTCCCAAAATCAGGGTCGGGCGGCCCGGAAATAGAAATGACTTTACCCCCGGCTTTTAACACGCTCAACGATTTCTCGAGTGCCTTTGTATCTTGACTATTCAGTACTACATCGTAATCCTTTAATAGAGTTTCGAAGTCCTCTTTTTTGTAGTCGATTATGATGTCTGCGCCTAAACTTTTCACCAATTCAATATTTGCAGTACTGGTAGTGGTAGCCACCGTTGCTCCCAAATGTTTCGCCAACTGAATGGCAAATGTACCGACACCACCAGAACCTGCTTGAATGAAAACTTTCTGCCCTTTTTTTAGATTCGATTTTTCGACAAGCGCCTGCCACGCGGTTAAACCCACCAAGGGTATAGAAGCGGCTTCTTCCATGGAAAGATTTTTAGGCTTAAGGGCAACATCATCTTCATGTATACAAATGAATTCAGCAAACGTCCCGATGCGATAGTCGGCAGGTCTTGCATAAACCTCATCGCCAACTTTGAATTTGCTGGCCTTTGAGCCGACTTTCGTTACAACACCAGACACATCATGGCCCAATGTAAACGGAGTTGAATAAGGCAAGATCATTTTGAATTCACCATTTCTGATCTTTGAATCCAAAAGGTTCACACCCGCTGCATGTACCTGGACTAAAATGTCAGTTTCTTTTACAACGGGTTCCGCTGTTTCAATGAGTTTCAATTTTTCTTTCTTGCCGTAGCGTTGAACAATAAATGCTTTCATTTTCTTAATTTCTAATGTTGAGGCAGCAATTGCTTTATATTCTTCTCCGGGTTGACCAGGCCGAAGGCCATTTTAGGAAAAAGCCTGTTGACCACATAGAGCAACTTCGTGTCGCCAACCCGGATGGTAAATTGATTTTTTTGAAGTCCTACAATAAGCTTTCTCACTAATTCTTCCGGGGTTAATTTCTTGTCGGTTCTGCTGGCTGTCATGTCTGTCGCCACCACCGGGGGTAAAAGCTCAAACACTTTCACATTGCTCTTTAGAACCTCTAAATGTTTTCTGAGCGACTCGGTATAAAAACGCAGCGCTACTTTGGAGGCGGAATAGGTGGCTTCAATCGCTGAAGGTACATAACTAAGAATGGAAGTGGTGTTGATAATGGCACCTTCCTTTCTGGATTTCAGCATTTCCATAAAGAGATTGTTCAGGCGGATAACCCCGAAATAATTGACGTTCATTTCATGCTCGGCCTCATTTGAATGCCTTTCGTTGGCTACTCCCAAATTGGTGGAAAGGCTTAAAACACCCGCGTTGTTGTATAGAATATCGATTCCACCGAGTTCCTTGACCCGATTGAAAAGCCCTTGTGCGTCGCCGGCGTTGGCGACGTCACTTTTTATAGCAATTAAGGCGGGATATAATTTTTTCGCCTGGTCCAATTTTGCCTGATCCCTCCCGGTGATGATCACTTTGGCACCCTTGGCTAGAAATTGCTTTGCAGCTTCGAGGCCAATGCCTGCCGTGCCGCCGGTGATCAATATTGTTTTTCCTTGTATTTCCATGTTTTTGATTTATATAATGTTATTTAATGTGCCGGGGTTGTTTCTTTTCGCATCATGCTGTAATTTTACTTGCAAATTGCAAGTGCAAATATTGAAATTAACTTGCAAAATGCAAGTGATTTATGCTATTTTTATGAAGAAGGCAAAAAAGAGATCAGACTGCCCGGTGAGTACCTCGCTCGATATCTGGGGAGATAAGTGGTCGCTGTTGATCATCAGGGACCTTATGTTTGCAAAAGAATGCACCTATGGCGATTTTCTAAAAGCCCCGGAAGGCATAGCGACGAATATTTTGGCCTCGAGATTAGAAGTATTGGAGGAAAACCGGATGATCGAAAAATTAGATCACCCGGATAGCAGGGCGAAAGTACTCTATAGACTAACCAAAAAAGGAATAGACTTATTGCCCATCATGATCGAGATAAACTTATGGGCGGAAAAGTATTTCCCTATACCGGCCGACAGAAAAGAAATGTTGAAAGAGGTGAAAAAAGATAAGACTGCATTTATTAAATCCAAGACCAAGGAACTGGAAAGACAAGGTGATTAGACAACGGCTAAACAAAGATAGTGCTAAATGACAACCCCATTTAAACTAACCATCCACATGGTCTCCAGCCTCGACGGGCTCATTGCCAAAAAGGACAACAGCGTTTCGTGGTTTGACACCCCTGACCACTACGAGAAAGGAGCCGGTGAACCAGACGTAGCAGCATTTCTCAAAACAATAGATTGCTATGTAATGGGCTCCCGCACCTACGAACACGCCCTGGAACTTTCAAAGTCCTATGGATGGGCTTATGGAGATGTACCGACCCTTGTGGTAACGCACAGAAACCTACCCGTCGACAGATCGAGCATTGAAACGTATTCCGGCGACCTGAACAAACTTGTGAATGAACGACTAAAACCAAAGTACAAGAATGTCTGGCTCGTAGGCGGAGCCATGCTCGCCAAAGATTTCATTCGCGCAAAATTGGCGGATGACATAAGGTTGTCGGTTCTGCCCATCATTCTGGGTGACGGCCTGCTGTTCTTCGATCACATCGGACAGGAGCAAGCCTTGCACCTGAAAGACGTGACTGCCTACAAAAATGGGATGGTAGAACTGTGGTACGAAATAAAAAAATAATAGCGGCGACGCATGCGATAAAAGCTTACCCTATGGAAAACAGAAAAAATCATAACACACCCAAAGTGCCGCGGATGTCGGAACTATTTCCCCAGGCGGTCATTGCCGACAAATTTGTCTTTCTATCCGGAACTCCCGGCCTCAATCCGTCGACGGGAAAACTTAGCGAAAGTTTTGAAGAACAAACCAGACAAGCGTTCTTAAACATAAAAACCATTCTGGAAGAAGCCGGAAGCGGACTTGAAAAAATTGTGAAGACGACGGTCTTTATGGTTTCCGGGAATGACTTTGCTTTGCTGAACAAAGTTTATAGTGAGACCTTTCCCGCCAATGCCCCGGCTCGCAGCGCTCCCCAGGTAATGCCATTTCCCGGAGGCATTTTAGTGTCGGTGGAGTGCATCGCACTTTTGTAGTGCGTCTCGCAAAAAAAGCCACACAATACGTAAACAAAATCCCAAAAGTAAATTTCCTTCTATACTTGGTAATCTGAGTTGTATAGCTTGTCTGAACGAATTTCGACGCTATGGAAAGCCAAGCGACATTGATCATCACCAAGGGGGAAGTGGAGGGGCTTTTACACATCCAGGAATGCATGGATGCCGTAGCCCGCGCCTTTCAGTTACAGGCGGAAGGAAAAGCTTCGCCGCCCAAAATACTCGGTCTTCATGTACCGCTGGGCGGCTTTCATATCAAAGCTGGTGTACTGGATCTTGGGCGGTCTTACTTTGTAGCAAAAACAAATGCAAACTTCCCGGACAACCTGAAAAGCAATGGCCTTCCCACAATACAAGGTGTTATTGTCGTTTGTGACGCTGCCAATGGAAAGGTGCTTGCCTTGATGGATTCGATTGCCATAACCGTCATTAGAACAGGGGCTGCGACAGGTGTAGCCGCAAAATATCTGGCGAGAGAAGACGCCCGGGTTGTAACGATCTGTGGATGCGGAAATCAAGGTAAGATATCATTGAAGGCCATGGTGGCCGTGCGTTCCGTCGAGAGGGTTTATGCATACGACATCGACCCAACACAGAAAGTTAAATTTGCCAACACGATGACTAAACAATTAAGCGTTCCGGTCATACCTGTCGATGATCTCCGTGCCGCCGTAAGGCAGAGCGACATCTGTGTGACCTGCACTACCTCTAAAGAGCCTTTCTTGTACAAAGAAGATATTAAACCGGGAACATTCATTGCGGCTGTGGGGGCCGATAGTGAGAACAAGCAGGAGTTGCATCCTACTTTGGTGGCAGCCAGTAAATTGGTGGTTGATCTGCTGGAGCAAAGTGCAACTATCGGCGAACTTCATCATGCGGTTGAATGCGGAATTATGACGCGTGACCATGTTCATGCTGAATTGGGTGAGATCATTGCCCATCACAAAGCAGGGCGAACGTCAGATGATGAGGTTATTGTCTTTGATAGCACCGGGACAGCCTTACAGGATGTAGCGGCTGCGGCTATTGTTTATGAAAAAGCGATGCGATCTGGCATTGGGCTGAACCTGAACTTAGCGAGCTGACGATGAAGAGATTTTGAGGACAGCTAAACCGAAACATGGCATTAAACATCTTGAATAAAGCCTGTCCTACTATACGATCATAACCCGATTTCATTTCCAGAAGTTAAACTACCTGTAGAAAACGCGCCCCATTGTCCCCCAATTTCCAAAATGTCTCCACACACCATCAGGCCTGTCCACCCCATGTGGCTTTACTGCTTTCGTTACCTACCCTAGGATCGGTTAGGCTAGCCCATGGGTAATCCCAATCCCTAGATTTTCGGATCATTTTTTGATGTGAGGTCAGCGCGTTACACCAAATTCATTTAACTTAGGTTTTTGAGTTTTTTTGAATGCCCTATGCCATTGAAGACCCTTCTTGTTTTTGCTTCTATTGGTCTGATTGTGCTGGCCTGTTCGGACCGGAAGGAATACAATGCCACAGGTAGAGTCCATGTGGTGCGTGACGGCGATCGATTTACACTGATCCGCGACCAGAAGCCGTTTGTCATCAAGGGTGTTGCTGGCTTTACCCACCTGAAAGAACTCCACGACGCCGGCGGCAACACCATCCGAACGTGGGACACCACCAACCTTCAAAACATCCTCGACAGTGCCGAGCGCTATCACATCGCCGTCATGGCCGGTCTTCCGCTGTACAATTCAAATCACGTGAGTGAATACTACAACGATCCGTTGGCCATGAAGAACCTGCAACAAAAAATGGAAGCGGTGGTGGATCGTTACAAAAATCATCCGGCCTTGTTGATGTGGTGCCTGGGGAATGAGTTGCACTATTTCTATGAGCCAGAGGAGGACTTTTTCACCGCCTATAATACCCTCTTGAAAATGATCCACCGGAAGGACCCTGATCACCCGGTGACCACGGCACTGCTGAACTTCGGCAGAAAAAATATTTACCACGTTCAAAGTAAAGTTCCCGACCTGGACCTCATTTCCATCAATACCTATGGAAGAATTTCCTCTTTGAAGGAGGATATTGAAGGCTTCAGCTGGTATTGGGATGGTCCCTTCGTGGTGGGTGAATGGGGGATCAATGGATACTGGGAATGTGACAGTACGGCCTGGGGTGCGCCGATCGAAGACACCAGCACCAAAAAGGCCGAGCAGTACAAATCGGTCTATGCCACGCAAATGCCCTATGACAATCCGCGCTACCTGGGCTCGATGGTATTCTACTGGGGATTTCAGCACGAGAAAACACCGACGTGGTTTAGTATGTTTTCGGATGACGGGGCGAAGTCTGCTTCGATTGGGTCGCTCACTGAAATATGGAATGGTCCGTCATCTGTTCATCCCGGACCGCCCTTGGAGTATATGCTCGTCGATCAAAAAGGCGCGCGCGACAATCTCCTCTATCAGCCGAACACGGTTCACAAAGCGGAGATCATATTAAAGCAACCTGCCGGGGGCCTGCGCCTGCGATGGGAGGTTCTTCCGGAAGATTGGTATAAAGAACAACGGGATGATTCAAACAAGAACAAGATAACACCACCTGCATTGGATTCTTTGTTTTCGGACGTGGATGGGCTCTCCGCGACTTTTCGCGCCCCCGAAACCGAAGGCCCCTACCGGGTCTATTGCTGGATCTATGACGCCTATGGAAATTTTGCTTCGGCCAATACACCTTTTTATGTTGTGAAATGAAGAACCATACGCCCGTAAAAGCTCCTTCGCGAATAGAAAGAATAATGCTGCAGCTGATGATTGTCATGGGCGTGTTGAGCATGCTCTTTTTTGTTTACAATCTCTTGCGGCCGGAGTATGTCGGACACGTTGTTTTTTACTGGCTGTTGATTTTGGCCATCGCGTTCGGCTGTCTGAAAGTTTTGCACGAGTGGTATCATTATTTTTTTATTCGCGTGCCGGAAAAACCCGATACGCAACAAAATTTTACGGTCGATATCCTCACCACTTTCTGCCCCGGCGAGCCCTATGAAATGATCGAGGAAACGCTTCGCGCCATCCAGGCGATCCGTTATTCGCACACGACATATCTGGGAGATGAGGGCAATGATCCGTATATCAGGGAGCTGTGTGCCTCCCTTGGCGTAATACATGTGACCCGTGCCACGCGGGAAAATGCGAAAGCGGGAAATATCAACAATATCCTGAAACAGGCGACGGGCGACCTCTGCGTGGTGCTCGACCCGGATCATGTGCCTGTTCCGGAATTTTTGGATAGCGTCGTTCCTTATTTCAGCGACGGGCAGATCGGCTATGTGCAGGTCGTGCAAGCCTACAGCAATCGCGATGAGTCACTGGTGGCCAAGGGCGCGGCGCAGCAAACGTTTCAGTTTTATGGCCCCATGATGATGACCATGAACCAGTATGGGACCGTGATGGCCATTGGAGCCAACTGCACCTTTCGGAGAAGTGCCCTCGATTCTATTGGCGGTCATGCAGCGGGACTTGCCGAAGACATGCACACGGCGATGCAATTGCATGCCAAAGGTTGGCGGTCGGTCTATGTGCCGGAAGTACTGACCCGGGGATTGGTTCCCGCGACATTGTCGGCCTACTACAAACAGCAACTGAAGTGGGCGCGAGGAACGTTGGAATTGCTGTTTGTTACCTATCCCAGGTTATTCGGGAAATTTACCTGGCGACAGCGTCTGCATTATGGCACATTGCCCTTTCACTATTTTTCGGGTGTTATCTTTCTGATCAATTTTGTGGTGCCGGTGGTGTCGCTCGTGCTGGGAATCATTCCATTGAAGGTGGACTTGGTCACCTTTGCCATGATGGGTTTTCCCTTTACGGTTTCGGTCATGATGATCAGGCAATACGTGCAGCGCTGGGTGATGGAGGAAGAGGAGCGAGGCTTTCACGTAGTGGGAGGCATTCTGCTGATCGGTACCTGGTGGGTTCATTTGGTGGGCCTGGTCTATACCATCGTGAGGAAAAAGGTTCCTTATATTCCCACACCCAAGGAGTCCACCACGCGCGACAGCTGGTCGATATGCATTCCCAACATGGTGGTGGGACTGTTGTCGTTGTTCGCGATCGTGTATGGACTTTACAACGACTGGAATCCGTATTCAATTTTTATGGCGGGCGTAACCAGTCTTAACGTCTTGTTCATGGCGTTTACGGTGGCCGCATCGCGGCAGCGACCGGTTGCACACCGGCGTCCGTCTTCAGGGGTGGTCCGGATCATGGCTGGATATTTTCATGCGGGTAAGAGACTGTTCTGGCTTCTCCGGCATGAGCTCTATTTCTTTATGCGTGCAGTGGCATTGCCGGCAATACTATTGGCCGTGGCGCTTACCGGGTACGTGGTGTATCGCGGACAGCAGATGCCCAATGTATCTTTTGTGTACGCCGCCCCGGCGAAAGTTTTTTACAATGGGATTTTTCAGCCGGCAAAGGATGATGGACTCACCTCCTTAAAGGACGTTGCAGCATTTGAAAAGTTTGCCAGCGTCCATTTTGATTTGCTTTCCTTTTATATCCCATGGGGCGTGGATTCAAGTTCTTTTCCCGACGCCGTAGCAATGCAGGCCGTGTACGATCGTCAGTCAATACCGTATATCACGTGGGAGCCTTGGGTAAGTCATTTTCCGGTGTCGGAAAATCATAACGAGTTGCGAATGGAGCAAAAAGCGTTCGCGAATATCAGCATGGGGTTGTTTGATGATTATGTCCTGAAATTCGCGTCACAGCTCAAATCGTTTCATCAGCCGGTGTTTCTCAGGTTTGCGCATGAGTTTGATAACCCCGCTTATCCGTGGTCGGCGACCGGACAGAACACAGCAGCGGAATTCAGGCAAGCCTGGATCCATGTGTTCAACCTGTTTCAATCGGCGGGAGCTACTAATGTGATCTGGGTGTGGAGTCCGTGGAAGGCCGAGAATGCCATGGCCTTCTTTCCGGGTGCAGCATATGTTGATTGGCTTTCGATAACGGGTCTTGACTATTCGTTGCCTGGAAAATCCCCTGTTCCATTTGCTTCACTCTATGCTTCCTTCCATGCATTGGAATTATTTCGTTCCGGCGTGCCAGTGATGGTTTCGGAGATGGGCACATTGAATGGTCCCGAGCAGAAGAAATGGTTCGCGGATGCACGGATGTCGATCGACACTGCTTTTAATGAGATCAAAGGATGTGTCCTTTTCAATTCAGCATTTGACGACAATGTGGTCCCTGGTGTAACCGCCGATCTGAAGAAGCTCGATTGGACCGTGCATCATGCGCTGGCAAAAACGCCAACGGCAGCGAACCAACGTGACGTGAACAGGATACTGCGGATGCAGTGGGAACCAAAACAAACGCGTCAACCCGATAGGTCATTTCTGGGTGCGCTGCGTGGAGTGAATTTTTCGAAAGGGAAAAACTGGTTCAAGAATTTCCATGCGCTCACCCGGAATGAATTGAATGCCGACATGGAGAGGATGAGATCCCTTGGCATCACAACGATCAAACGGTTTGGGCCGGGAGTTTACGACAAAAATATACTCCACATGGCCGCGGAGACCGGGATGAAAGTCCATTACAATTTCTGGATTGATGACCGGCTGAACATATTGGCCGACACGGCGAAGTTGGATGCCCTCAAAACGGAAATTATCGAAACCGTTGACCGGTATAAAAATGATCCCGCCATCATCGCATGGAACCTGGACAATCTTTTGTGGAAGCGCTTAAAAGAGCGCTATCCCAAGCCGGAACTCTTTTTCCATCAGGCACGCTACATGCATTGGCTGAATGACGTCGTTCAATCCATCCTGAAAGTCGATCCCCATCATCCCGTAACGCTTGATCTGCCATTTTCCGAAACGATCAAACACGATCTCATGCTCCTCCAGGCGAATGTCAACGGCGTGGATGCGTTTGGTGTAACCCTTGGTGAAGAGGATGACCAGATAGACATCTTGAAGGGTGTCGAAGGTCCGTTGTTTCTGAGTGCGGCACCGGTGTCGGTCTTGCGTCAATTGGAAAACCGGTTCGATGGCGGATATGTTACGGAGTGGCAAGATTTGCAGGAGAGGAACATTGTCACCCTAAACGGCTTGGAGGATCATTGGGGACGACCTAAGCCTGAATACTTTCAGTTGGGCCGGCTTTGGGCGCATGCGACGGACGGATACGCGCCGGATACGTTTCAAATTAGAATTCTTCGGCCTTCGATCGCGACAATTCCGACTCATCAGCTTACCTACTATGCAATCATCAAAGAGGGCGAGACGTGGAAAACCGCGGATGCGTTAGGTACGCCGCTTAATTTTGAGTGGTATCTTATCAAAACGGATGAATTCGGCAACAACGCGTATCTCAGAAAACTGGGGACGGGCGCAAGCATTACACTGGAGATCCCGGAGGATCCACTAACCTTCCGTCTATACCTGATCGGTGAAAAGGACGGCAATATTCATACTGCAATCACCCCATTGAATACCCCGCTGATCAGCCGGTCAAAAAAAATGCCGCTATAAAACCAGGAAGGCGACCTGCTAACGTCATTTTTGGCGTCAAAATTTAGGGATCGATCGCGAATGGGGCATGACACAAAATTCGGGTTGGCATCACAACGATATGTCCAGACGCATAATTGCCTGGTGTAGGATAAACATGCAATTTTTTTGTTTTCAAATTTGTGTTATGTGTTGAATTTTTCTGACATTTATATACCCGATAACTGTAACGAATATGCAAATGGCACTAGAACAGAGAGACCTGGATTCAATCGATCGGCTTCTGAAATCACATCTTGAGCCGATCCGGAAAAACATTGGCAAAATAGAAACGGACATTGTTTCGATGCAGGAAGACATGGACGGATTGAAGACGGGCTTTGTTTCGATGCGGGAAGACATTGACGGATTGAAGACGGGCTTTGTTTCGATGCGGAAAGACATTGACGAATTGAAGGCGGGCTTTGTTTTGATGCGGAAGGATATTGACGAATTAAAGACGGGCTTTGTTTTGATGCGGAAAGATATTGACGAATTGAAGACGGGCTTTGTTTTGATGCGGAAAGATGTAGACGAAATGAAGGGCGACCTTTCCCTACTGGCCCGCCTCAACCAACTTGACGAAATCCGGAAAGATGCAAGGTTAAGAGTTCTCTACGCAAGCGACACCAAAGAGGCGTAAAATCACCACCTTCGGCCATGAATTCCGCTGCTATTGCAAGTTTGGCACTTCCCTCCATGCTATCTATTTAAAATCCGCCCCAATAGTTGTCGATTTCCATTGCGCTAACTCAGCGGTCATGGCTACCAATTTTTCCGAAGCCCGGTTGTAAGCATCTTTCCCAAGAAACAAGTGAAGGGGCGGCTCCGGACTTTCGGCTAGCTCCATAAAGATTTCCGCGGCGCGTTCCGGATCTCCGGGTTGCTGGCCATTCATAGCAAGGTAGCGTTCCTGCGTTTTTTTCACGGCTTCGTAGCCATCGATCTTGGTGGGGGTGAACTCCAGCGAATTCTTTGTCAAAAAGCCGGTACGGAAACCCGACGGTTCGACAACGGTGACCTTGATTCCAAACTCTTTAACATCCAGGGCCAGCACTTCGGAAAAGGCCGCGACGGCCGCTTTGGTTGCGGAATAGACAGACCAGCCGGGTGCGCCAACAAAACCCGCCACCGAACCGATGTTGAAGATATAGCCCGATCGTTGACTTCGCAGGATGGGCAAAACACTTTTTACGACATTGATGGTGGCCACGACATTCACGTTAATAATGTTTCGGATGGCTTGTTCAGTGGCGTCTTCTAAGGTTCCGGCCATTCCATAGCCCGCATTGTTCACCACCACATCGATGCGACCGAACGCCGCCAGCGTTTGCTGTATGGAATCATCAATGCAATCCTGGTTGTTCAAATCGACCGCCAACGGGAAAAAGCGGCCCGTGTCTATCACGCCAACCGCCTGGCTCAGCGTATGGGCATCGCGGGAGGTTGCGGCTACCCTGTAACCATTTGTCAGCAATTTTTTTACGAGGGTCAGTCCCAGTCCTTGAGAGGCTCCTGTGACGTACCATACTTTTGAGGTATTCATGATCAAGTGACTTTTTAGTTTTTTATTCAGACGTTATCTGATTTCTATTCTTAACAATCATTACCGGCTAATGGCAATGAAACTGCCGGGTAGTTTATTTCTTATGAGCGCATCATCTCAAACATCACCATCCATCATGCTCCGCGTGAGACACGCTCATAAGAAATAAAATGAGCAGCCATTAAACCCGCGTCATGACGGGTAGGACACACTTAACGTAATGGGCACACTCAGCGCCCTGGATACAAGGCAATTGGCTTTAGCGCTTTCTGCGATTTCGCGAAAAGCCTCGGCGGATACACCGTCGATCAATGATGCTTTCAAATCCAAATGTATGCCGGTGATTTTAAGGCTAGCCATGTCCACATCGAGAATGGCTTCGGTGTTCAAGTCGTTCGCCAGAAATCCTGCGCGCTCCAGTGTTGCGCTTAACGCCATGGTAAAGCAACCCGCGTGTGCCGCGGCGATCAATTCTTCGGGATTGGTACCAACACCAGACTCGAATCGTGTCTTGAACGAATAGGGTGTTTGGTTTAAGACGGTGCTCTGTGAAGAAATTTCCCCTTTGCCTTGTTTAAGGTTGCCATTCCAATGAGCTTTTGCTGTACGTTTCATTTTTTGTTTCAGATTTTTAGGTGATCAAAGTAAGCCGTGGTTTCGTCCAATATGGATTTCATCAGGGTTTCTGCTTTGGTGTGTTGAAGCACCGGCGCAATCTGACCGCCCCAGAACAAGATCATATCCCATTTCTCTTGTTCCGTCGCCGCGGTCCGGATGTGCGACATGAACTGGGTTTGCAGCGGGAAGGGGAGAAAGCCTTTTTCTTTTTGGTACAGGTCTTTGGCGATGCGGCTGGTCAGCCCTCTGCCCAATCGGCCGGTGAAGGCCCTGGATAGGGTCGTGTACTTTGCAGCATCCGAAAACAGCATTTGTTTGTGCATGGGCGTGGCATTGGACTCGTCGGTGGCCAGGAACGCCGTGCCGATCTGTGCGGCATCTGCGCCAAGCGCCAGGGCAGCAGCGACACCTTTTCCGTTGGCAATGCCGCCGGCAGCGATGATGGGTGTCTTTACTTTTTCCTTTATGAGTTGCAGCAATACAAACGTCCCGGTAGTCGATGCTTCGGCAGAAGCAAGAAACGACGGACGATGGCCACCGGCCTCAAAGCCGGAAGCGATGATGAGGTCGACACCGGCCGCCTCCAGGGCGATCGCTTCATCCAACGTGGTGGCCGCCCCAACAGTGACAATACCCAGCCTGCGGCATTGTTCGAGGATGTCGGCCGAAGGGATGCCAAACATAAAGCTGAACACCGGTGGCCGCTGGTGAAGGATCACCTCGACCTGGTTCTCAAAGCGGCTCTTGAACGGCGCGGGCTTGGCGGGCAGGCCTATTCCCAACTCGTCAAAATAAGGCTTGAACAAGTCGCGGGCTTTCCCAAACTGCTCGTCCGAAACACTGCCATCCCCGGCGTCGGTGTCCGAGACCCATAGATTTATGTTGTAGGGTTTGTTCGTGGCCGCTTTGATCTGTCGGTCCACTTCCAGGATCTCTTGCGGACTGAGCGTGTAGGCCCCGTATCCGCCAAGTCCCCCGGCGTTTGACACCTTGGTCACCAGCTCGACCGACGACAGGTTGCCGCCAAACGGCCCCTGGAGAATGGGATATTGAATGCCCAGTAATTTCGATGCTTTTGTTTGATACCACATGGCGTTACAGTTTATTTGGCTACGTCGGTGATCATTTTGTTGACGATCATCCAGCGGTTGTCAATTTTATGAAAGGAGAGGAACTGATCATAGCTAAAGTCATACATTTTTACGTTTGCCTTGACCATCGCGATGGAGTTGATCACCTCCACCGAATAGATCGTTCCCTTAAAAGGTTTGCCTGAATCTTTCGGGCTTTGGCGGTTCTTCACACCGTCCAGGTATACGTCGAGTGTCTTGGCGTAGGGTTGTCCTTTCACGTCCCCGAACAACAAGGTGCCGGGGTTAAAGATGTTTTTCAAGGCATTGACATCACCTTCGTAGAGGCCTTTGAAGTAATACGTTTCCAGGGCCTGGGTGATGGCTGCTGAATCTTGTTTTGTGGTTTCCATGTTCTTTGAATGTTGTGCTTTTGAGACCAGCAAAGCGCCCGTCAAAAAAGCGGTCAGGAAAAAGGTTTTCATATTTTCAATGCAGATGGTGTCCCGCTCCCATGCCACCGTCGACGTTGATGATGGCTCCGTTGAGGAAGTTGTTTCTGGCCACGGCAAAGACCATTTGGGCGATGTCTTCCACTTCACCGATCCGGTTCAGCAGGTGCAACCCTGCGCTTTGATCGGCTCCTTCGCCGTGCATGGGGGTGCGGATCACGCCCGGTGCAATGGTGTTGACCCGGATGTTTTGTTTGCCGAATTCAGCAGCCAGTTGCAAGGTGAGGGCATGGATCGCTCCCTTCGAAGCCACCGGTGCCGTGGAAGGAGCGCCACCCAACGCGTGGTTTACAAGCGGCGTGCCGACATTGATCACCACGCCGCCATGCTGTTTCAGCATTTGAGGAAGGATCGCTTGCGTCGTGAAAAAAGTGCCTTTTAGGTTTGTGTTCAGAAACCGGTCCAGGTAAGCCTCGTCCACTTCGAGGAACGGTCTTGTTTCATAGATGCCGGCGTTGTTCACCAACACATCGGCCGAGCCGAATTTTTCAAGGGCGATGGCCAACAGTTTTTCGCCGGTGCGTTTATCCCCGACGCTGCCGGCTATCCGGGCGAGGTTTTCACCTCCGCCCAGTTCCTTATAAGCCAGCTCCAGCTTTTCGGCTGTTGCAGAATTGATCACCACATTGTCGCCATGTTTCAGAAAGTGGCGGGCTACTTCTTTACCGATGCCTGATGAGGCACCGGTAATGATCACGGTTTGCTTTTTCATGGTGTTATTTTTTGTCCGCCGTTATGCCTTTTTCTCTCAGCACCGACACTTGCTCTCCGGCAAAGCCCCAGTCGTCCAGCTCAACTTCCTGGATGACCACGTGGGTGAGTTGCGGGTCTTTGTTGAGGACATTCGTGACCAGATCGGTCACGCCTTTGATCAGCTTTTGTTTTTGTTCTCTGCTGACGCCTTCGCGGGTTACTTCTATTTTGATGTAGGGCATGGCTTGTTTCGTTTATGCTAAAACAGCTTGGTTAGCAGTTTTCGCGGTTACCGTTACGTCCAGTTCGAAATGATCATAGATCAGGGTGTCGCCCAGGTTCTGAAAGAAATTGCCGGAGCGGAATTTCATTTCATATTTGGTGCGGTCGATCGCCAGCTTGCCGGTGGCCGTCAACAGATTGCCATTCGTCTTCACCACGGCATCAAAACCAACGGGATGCGTAATGCCTTTGATGGTGAGGTTGCCATTCACGTGGCTTCCCGAAACAGAGGCGATGTCCAACACAGCTTCCGGATATTTTTCGGACGAGAAGAAGTCATCCGAAGCCAGGTGGCCGGCGAACTGTGCGTTGGTTGCGGGGTCGGTGATGTCCAGGATTTTAATGGCGGAGGTATCGACGATGATCTTGCCGCCGGCAAGCTTGCCGTCGTTCAAAAGGAGTTCGCCTTTTTTAATGGCGATGGTGCCGTTGTGCGTGCCCGTTACTTTTCTGCCCACCCAATCAATGTTGCTTTGAGTGCCTACGATTTCAAATTTTTCATTTTTCATTTTTTGGTGTCTTAAATGTGACACTCAAAATAACGTAGGATGTCGCCGGGGGTCGCGTGACCTAGATCACTTTCAAAAGAAGCGTGCACGTATGTGATGTAGATCACATCACCGGTGTGATCTACATCACATTTCAGGGGTGGTAAAGACGGCTCAGGGTTTCTCTGGAGACACCCAGGTATGCGGCAATAAGGTTTTTGGGGACGATATTGTAAAGTTCGGGATACTGTTTTAAAAGCTCTTCGTACCGTTCCTTCACGTTGTTGTTCATCACCGAGAGCAACCTTTTTTGCGTAGCGAGAAATCCCCTGTTCGTTCGCCAGCGAAAGAAGTGTTCGACATTATGCAGTTCTTTGCACACCTTTTCCCTGTCGGCGTTAGAAAGGGAAAGCACTTCGGCGTCGGTAATGCAGTCCAGGTTGATGGTGGCCTTGGTTTGATTATAGAGTGCGTTGAAGTCGGTGGTCCACCAAGTGGACATGGCAAACTGCAGGATGAACATCTTTTGTTCATCGTTGATAAAAAAGGACTTTAAACAACCCGAGACCACGAAGTATTCATGGTCTACCATGTCGCCTTTGCTAATGATGACCTGCCCTTTATGAAAACTCTGCCTTTTGAAATGCGAAAAGAAATAGTCAAACTGCTCATCCGTCAGGAGAGCCGTTTTGGCAATGTGTGTTTTTAGGATTTCTTTGGCGTCCATGAGGCTTGTCGCTGACAAAAGTAAACAATTTTTAAAGCTCTGCACCTCATAACGACCGCCTTATGTGGGGGGAGGGAATCGTCCATACACGGCGTTGCCTGGCGTGCTACCGATCGAGCAACGTGTTGGGCGGATACCCAAAGTGATTTTTGAAGGCATGCGAAAAATGAGAGAGGTTCTCAAAGCCCACTTCGAAATAGACGTCGATGGGTTTTCGCTTTTGCTGCGCGATCTGGTAATGCGCCAGTTGCAGCCGTTTTTCGGTCAGCCATTTTTGGGGCGTGGTGTGGTAGGTCTTTTTAAAGTCCCTCCGGAAGGTGGCCAGGCTGCGGCCCGTGAGATAGCCAAACTTGTCCATGGTCATGTTGAACATAAAATGGCGCTCCATAAAGTCGGCGAGATTTATTTTGCCCGGCTCTTCAAAGTCGGCCAGCAGGCCGTCCACGCTTTTGTCGATGGACCTTAATATGCTGATGGCTTCTTCAATTTTGATGGCCGCGATGTCCGTGGGCAGGTCGGCACCGAGATCAAAATAGGGGATGAGCGAGGCGAGACAGCTTTCGAGCAAAGGGTGTTTGATGAAGCGATATACTTTTGAATGGGATACCTTTTTGCCAACGGCTTTGTGCCGGGCATAAAAGTCCTTCAATCGTTCGGTAGTCAAATGCATGGCCACGGTTTTGTGAGGCAGTCCGTCTTTCGGGTAGTTCATCACCGTGGCCAATTGATGACGGGGTATCAGAAACGTATCGTGTGCATTGAACGTGTACGTTGCATCGGCCAGTATGATTTTTGTCTCCCCCGAGATAAACCAAACCAGCATATGGTGCTCGAACATCACTTCTGTTTTGAAGGTCTTGCCGGTGTATTCCGACAGCTTTATATCCGGCGTAATGTATTTTGTTTCAAAGTCCATGTCTTCGGCAATCGGTCTACAAAATAAAATAAGCCGAATATAAGCATTCGGCTTTTGATAACGATTTTGAATGGTGTAGCGCTCAATCCACCGCGAACGAAACGCCTGTTAATTCCTCGGTCAACGCCCATAATTTTTCGGCGTTGCCCGCATCCACCGAATAGGGTTGCACACCGCGCAACGACATGGGGTCATCATAGTGGTGTTCGATATTTCCAAGGTCGAGCTCGGCAACGTCTGTATTTTCGCAATAAACACCACCTATGTCGTTTAGTTGCGGACTGGTCGCGCACCACACCGACGTGGCAGCTCCCTGCTCGACGGTTTTGAGTTTGGCGGCCACTTCCGGTTTCAAATTTCCATTCTCATCGTGCGTGCCCATTTGCTGAAACAGCGCCATGGGAGCAACCCGTCCGAGGTCGGTGCCATAGACGGAGCCGGGGTGTATCGAAAAAGCCCTTACGCCAAACGCCTTCGCGCGACGATCCAACGCTACGCTAAAAAGATTATTGGCGGTCTTGGATTGCCCATAGCCTTGCAGGGTTTCATATTCCCGGGTTAGAAAATTGGGATCATCAAAGTTAAAGGGCGCCATCTGGTGGCCATAGGAAGACACCGTAATGACCCGCGCACCCTTGGCTTTTTTTAATGCAGGCCAAAGCCGTGCCGTCAGTTGAAAATGGCCCAGGTGATTTGTGGCAAGCTGAGATTCGTAGCCTCGTTTGTCACGCTGCAGAGGCACCCACATGATGCCGGCATTGTTGACCAGAATGTCAAGTGCCCTACCCAATGCAAGAAATTTCTTCGCAAAAGCATCGATCGAAGCGGGCGTCATCAAATCTATTGCCTCGACGGTGACATTTTTGATGCCTTTCAGATTGTTCTCGGCCTTTTGGATGTCGCGGGCGGGTACGATGATCGTTGCGCCTGCCCGGGCAAAAGTTTTTACGGTCTCCAGGCCTATGCCGGCATATCCTCCTGTAACGATCGCGGTCTTGCCGCTGAGGTCGATCCCCTGGATGACATCGTGAACTGTTGATTTTGCATCGAACCCTGAATGAATCGGTTTCTGAAGCGTTCCGTTAGTGTGGTCTTTCATATTGTTATTAATTTTAAACAAAAGTAGAGGCCATATAACGGAGGCATTTTGTTTAGAACGTCATGTTGCTTTGTTTAAAACGTCAATTTGGATATCAGGACCTAGGGAGGTTTAATGGTGAGCGGATGACCAGGGTTGTTTTATTTTGACGCTATCGGCACCCTCCTAAACCTGCCCCATGCTACGAAAGCGGCCATTCCCGCAAAGACAATATTTACCCCGATCACAGAGGCTTCTCCTCTCACAATATGAAAAACGCTTGCGCACACCATCAGGGCAATAAGCCCAAGGGCAGCCAGAGGTGTGAGTTTAGGTTGCACGCGAAGCGCGGACGGCAGGGTCAACCCTGCGGCACCCAGCACATCCACCACGCCGGTTAGTTTTACGAATGCCAAAGGGATCTCACCCGTCCACGGCCACATCGCAGACAGTTGTTTTATAGGCTGAAACAATTTTAGGGCACCGGCCCACACCAGGGTGGCCGCCAGAAGAAGTTGGACTGCCCAAAGGGCAAGGTGAAGGGCTTTTGAGTTTTTTGTTGTTGTCATACTGTGGTCCGTTTTAGGATGGGCCAAAGTAGGTACATTTGCTTTCCGTTGGAAAGCGCTATCCCGTTGGATAGTATCTTGCCAATGGGATAGTGAAGCACACAAAACGAAAAACAAGCCATGCTGACCAAAGGTGGATGTCCGAAGAATATGCTCTCCATCCGGGATGCCTTAGAAGCCCTGGAAGGAAGATGGAAGTTACTGATCCTGTTTTCACTACAGCCGGGCGCCAAGCGATTTAAAGAAATATCCAAAGAAGTGACCGGCATCACCGACAAGACGCTGTCCAAAGAGTTGAAAATTTTAGAGATGAACCAACTGGTGAAAAGGGAGGTCTATGACACGTTCCCTCCAACAGTGGAATACACCATCACGGCGCACGGAAAATCGCTCGAAAAGGTAATGGAAGAATTACATTATTGGGGCCTGGCACATCGCAGGGAGATCATGGGAAAATGAGCTGTCGAAGTGGCGATCACACCTTTGGAAACCGTTCTCTCATTTAAGACCATACGTCAGGCTGACATAATACATCCCTCCGATAGAAGGCCCTCCTAAGTAGGAATAGTAATGCGTATTGGTGAGGTTGGTTGCACCACATTTCCAGGTCACGCCCACCATCTTCCAGTTCACTTGGGCGTTGAGGGTTCCAAAAGAAGGCACGGTTCCGTTCACCAGGAAGGATTGCCAGTAATAGGCGGTTTGCCAGCGGTAGTTGAGCATCACACCCACGCGATTGAACAATTGGCTGTTGCCGATCGATACATTGTACATCCATTTTGGTGTATTGAATCCATCTTCCAATCCATCGCCGCTGGTTCGGTGTTGCAATACGGCATAGGTCGCGTTTCCGCTGGCCACAAAGTCTTTGTAAAATTTATACGACAATCCAACGCTTGATCCATAGTTGTAGGCCACGGTCATCGAGTTGGTCCACATGCGGTATTTGTCCTGGCCCGTTTTTTTGTTCATGTAGTAGGGGATGGAGTCGGCTATCGTGGTTTTGGGAACATTCACTTCCACCTGCGCGATAAAGTCATTGTATTGATTGAAATACACATCGATATCCACTTTCAGATTTTTGAATAAGACTCCCCGGTAGCCCGCTTCGAACGATTGAATGTGTTCCGGTTGAAGGTAGGTATAACCATTCTTTTTCAGCAGCCCCTGGTTGTTAACGATGGCCTGGTTCACAGAAATGCCATTGGTGTTCACATCCTTGGTAACGGCCGCCTGAAAGGCATCGACCGACGCCCGCAGATAGGAGTTCTCGAAAATGCCGTGCGACATCACCGGCAGGCCACCCACTCTTTTCACACCACCGCTGTTGATGTTGGAAAAAGCTTCAAACACACTCGGAAAGCGAAACCCGCTCTGAAAAGAAAACCGGAAACTTTGATTGGGCCCGGGCGAATACACGACCGTAAAGCGCGGATTCCATTTCACGTCATAGTATTGATTTTTATCTGCACGCAGGGTCGCGCCTATTTTTAGTTTGTCGTTCCATATCGTTTTCGTGGCTTCCACAAACGCACCATATTTATAATACACCAGGTTCTTGCCCGGCTCTTCCGGGTTAATAAAATAATTGCCGTCGGGCACGATCACGTATGAACGATAGTCGCCACCCGTCAACAAATGAATATAATTCCTGACCACACCCGATAGATCATACTGGATGTCGCCATGATACATTTGTGATTTTACGCGGAGTGCCGCACCATAGTCCCAGTTGTTGATGTTGCGGAGCTGGCTGATCATATTGGAAAACTCTTCCGTTCCGGGCACCGGCCTGCCCTGATCGGCCGTGGCACGGGCGAGGTGATGGGCTTCGGCTACGGTGGAGCCTGCATTGACGGCCGACGTGAAACGGTTGGAATAGTCGGTGTACCATTGATTGTCGGGCTTGAATGTGCGATCGATATTTTCCGCCATCGACCGGGCGTTGTAAGACTTCCCGGTGTTCTCGATGTTCACATAGGCATGGGCCAGGAGGTTGGCGTCCTGGTAGGTAAGCGCATGTTGCTGGAGAATGTAATCTTCGAGCCGGAAGCGATTCGCCCGCTGGTACACGTTGTTGATGTCTGCAAAGCGGTACGTATACGACAGTCTTGACTGGGGACGGATCTTATAAACCAATGTGGCATCCGCCTTTATGTTTTTCAAGGTGTAGTCCACGACCTCTTTTTCAAGATAACCCGTTCGCGCCACAACATAATTTTTCCCATTGAGGTTGATGGTCCGCCTGTCGGACGATTCGTTGCCATAGGAATTGACAGGGTCGAGGGCCGGGTTGTCGGCACCCAACAGTCCTGTGGTGGCATTTGCGTTGGGGTTGATGTCGGTGAGATTGTTAGCGACAAAATCATAGCCCCGCATATAGGTTCCATTGATTTTGTAAGCAAAGCGATCCGATGCCTTTTGTGCCCAGCGAAGCGCGATTTCGGAGAAAAGTTTATTTCCATCGGACGGCGATGCGTTGTTGACGCCCATCTTTTGCTGAATGCTCAGTCCCGTGTTTTGAAAAGGATCGAGCGATGTGAAGTTGGCCAGGCCGTTGATGGCGTTCATTCCGTAAAGCGCCGAGGCCACCCCGGGAACAATTTCGGTGCTCTCGAGATCCAGATCGCTTGGCCCCATCATGTTGGCGATAGGCGCCCCGATGTGCGGGGCCTGGACATCGGTCCCATCCACCAACTGAACGAAGCGCACGTTGGTCGTATTGGCAAAACCCCGCGTGTTGATCACCTTGAACCCCAGGCTTGGCGTGATCAGTTGGACCCCCTTGATGAAATCCAGCCCATCAAAAAAAGAAGGGGCCGGAGACTGCTGAAAGGCCTTGCGCGTGGTCTTTTCGACCGTCACCGGCGACTTGTAGATATCCTCGAGCGACCGGGAGCCGGTAACCACCACTTCATCCAATTGACGTGTGGTTAAAGAGTCTTTCTGTTCTTGCGAAAAGGCTTGAACGGACAAAAGTGCAAGCGCTGCCGTGATAACTAGCTTCACAGGGTTTTAAGGATTAGGTTGCTCAAATGTAAATATTTTTTCAATCGGTATGTATAAGTATACATATCGATGGCCAACGAAGTTAAGAAAATGCAGTAATCATTTGTACGGGGCTCTCGGGCGGAGGAGCAGGGTTCACCCGTTTTCTGCTAATGACCGGTTGTTCCTGCCCAACGGAACGGCGTCACAGCTATACGCCAATCCATTGACGCTGGATGGGCCGATGACTCGGGCTTCGATCGTCCCGCCAACGGCTAGGGTGACTCAACCCCCGGCAGAACGACAGACCCCTTTCGTAGCGGGCGATGTGAAATGAATCGGAAAGAATCCGATTTGTTGATTGCGGATGCAGCAAAAAATAGGATGGCCATAAATGAAAACGGGGTGAAGGCCCGTCTGACCTTTACCCCGCTAAACCTAATTTGTTTTTAAAGTATAGAAAGAAAATTAGCAAAAAATCATTTAACAAATCCCTGAGTCGGATGAATGGAGCGTCCTAAAAACAATTCCCAAGTAAAAACCCCAACAGCAGGGGTTAAACATTTTACCTTTTAAGATAATCGACCTGGAAATAGGCGGGTATGTGAACAAAAGTCCTCGGTGCGTAGAAAAAATACGCATTAAAAGTGCATCCCATGGGCAATTCGGGTTGGCAGGATGTGCCAAAGGGAACGGGCATGCAATTTGATTTTTATCTGGTGATTAATTTTTCACCATGAGAAAGACAACAAAACAATTTAGAGATTTCTTGATCCACATTGGTGCGAACCTGTCGGGTCTGCGCCAAATGAAAGGCTATACAACCGTGAAGCAATTTGCCAACCGGTATAAATTGCCGGCGATCCAATACTGGAGAATTGAACGCGGAAAGGCAAACCTTACCTTAAAGTCATTGGCAAGGATATTGGACATTCATAAAATCTCGGTCCAGGATTTCTTTTGTATAATGGCCAGTCAGAATTTCGCACTAACGTGACGCCTGAAAAGAGACTGTGTAGGTCTGGCGTTTTGTTAAATTGAAATAATCCATGTGCTTTAATCTGTTTTAACCTGTGAAACCTTGGAAGCCTATCTCCAAGGTTTTTTTATTATAAAAGAAAAGCCCCGCCGGGCTTTCTTCTTTTGATAAGGTGTGCTTTTTCGGTTAGCTGATCGTGTGCTTCGATCCTGGTGTCAGCATCTCGCCCGGGTGAACGGGATATTTTTTCAGGATGGCTTTGATGCCTTTATGGATCTGCTTCGACAGACTGCTGGTGTACTCCACATTTCCTTTCACCGTTCCACGCCAGATCAAATCGTTCGACGCCTTGTCAGTGATGTCGATGATCAGGGTTCCCCGTGTGTAGTCATAGCTTCGTCCTCCGTAATAACCGTAAGGCATCATGCCATAGCCGTAGGGCATGTACATGTAACCGAATCGATAGGGCATGATGTAGGGTCCATACATAAATGGACCGTAGGGCGCGGTGGAATAGGAATCCCTCCGTTTTTCCGTATAAGTTTTGTAGCTCACGAGAAAGTCGGGATGTTTGGCGTCGAAATAGATCCCACGCTTGGCGAATTCTTCCTTCACGGTGGTTTTGATGCGCTTGTCGATCAGGCCGCCCCGGTATTCGGGATTGTCTACCTTTATTTCGGAAGGCCCCCAGGCAAAAGTGCGATAATGGCCGAAGTCGATGTCGCGATCAAAATCCGTCACCGCGCACGCCGCAAGTCCGAAGACCAGTGCGGTTGCCAGTATGAACTTATTTGATAGCTGTTTCATTTTCTTATTTGATTTTTATCTTACTACATAACACATAGTCGCTGTCAATTTGTTCCGTTTTTTTGATGATCACGCTCAACGTAACATCCCTTCTAATATTGTCTGAAGCGTCGACGGGCGTGTCACGCTCCGACAGGATGGTAATCCCGGCTCTTCTGATTGGGATCTAAACATAAGGCACTGCCGGCTGTTCAGCCTGTTATCCTTAAGGGCAGATCATGGTGGCAATCTGTTAAAAATGCAACTTTTATCGATTCTTATATAATGCGAATGGCCCCCGATTCCTTGAAATTGCGGTAGCTGTGGGGCGACAAATAGGTGTAGCATATTCATCTCCAGCTTGGACCATCTTAAAGGTCGTTGCACGGTACGATTGATAGCCATTGAGTTGTATGACAAATAAAGACAAAATAACCCCGTCGCCGGATTCACTGCATGTTTTGCTCGCGGACGATGATAGCGATGATCGCTACTTTTTTAAAAAAGTTATAGACGAAATGTCTATCGCTGTGAAACTCGCAACCGTTGCAAACGGCGAAGAATTGCTTCTCTACCTGAAAGCGAAGCCGAAAAATCCGACGGATATCCTTTTTCTGGATCTCAATATGCCCAAGAAAAATGGCTCCGAATGCCTGGTGGAGATCAAGAATGACCCCAAGTTCAAGCGTTTGCCAATTGTGATCTATTCCACTTCCCTGAGCAAGAGTGTAGCTGACTTTCTCTACGACCATGGCGCCTATTTTTACATTCATAAAACGGACACGGCCGAACTCAGAAAGGTATTGCATCATCTTCTTTTAAGTTTATCGGAGCATAAACTCGATCGCCCAAAACGAGAGGAGTTTGTTATTCAAAAGTTTGTATAAGCTGTCACCCTCTATCCACGACAATATGACCCTATGCGAAAAGTGAAAACGTCAAAAAAACCAAATAGTAAGTTCCCAAAGTCATTAACAGGCATACAGGGCCTGGATGACATTACCCAGGGTGGTTTTCCAAAAAATCGCCCCACGCTGTTGTTGGGTAACACAGGCTGTGGGAAAACGATCATGGCGATGGAATTTATTGTGAATGGCATCGTGATGTTTAACGAACCCGGCGTGTTTATGGCCTTTGAAGAAGACACGGACGAACTCGTCGTAAACGTGGAGTCGGTGGGCTACAACTTAAGCAAGCATCTTTCGGAAAACAAAGTATACCTGGAGCATGTACGCGTTAATCGTGATGAAATCTCGGAAACGGGCAATTATAGTATTGAAGGTTTGTTTGTGAGGATGGGTCGGGCCATCGACAAAGTGAACGCCAGGCGCGTTGTGCTGGATTCGTTGGATACGTTGTTTTATGGACTCGATTATCATACACTTCGCTCGGAATTGAAAAGACTTTTTTCTTGGTTAAAGCAACGAAAGGTAACCGCCATCATTACGGCGGAACTCGGCGATGGCTACCTCACCCGCCACGGTCTGGAGGAATATGTAGCCGATTGCGTTGTTGTTTTAGACAACCGGGTGACTAACCAAATCGCCACGCGGCGGCTGCGTATCGTGAAATATCGCGGCTCTGTTCATGGCAATAATGAGTACCCGTTTATCGTCGATGAAAAGGGAATCACTGTTTTTCCCATCATCAGCGAGGCGTTCCAACAGAAATCAAGTACAAAGCGGATTTCATCCGGCCTTGCCGATTTGGATGACATGTTGGGGAAAAATGGATTTTACGAGGGGAGCAGCGTTTTGATATCGGGTACGGCCGGCACGGGAAAAACAAGCTTGGCGGCCTCGTTTGCTTATAGCGTTGTTCGTGACAAAAGTCGTTGTCTCTTCTGTGCATTCGAAGAAGCGCCCAACCAGGTGATCCGGAACATGGAATCTATCGGATTTCGCTTGGGGCCCTTTATCGAGTCTGGAATGCTGACGTTCTATTACTCCCGGCCCTCGCTACAAAATCTTGAATTGCATTTTATCGCGATCAAGAAGATTATCACCGACCTGAAGCCCGTGGTGGTTATTCTTGATCCCATTACCAATTTAATGACCGAGGGGCCCAACAGCGATATCAGGTCCATGCTAACCCGTTTTGTTGATTTTTTGAAAACGCAACGCATAACCGTCATGTTTACTGCGGCCATCACCGTGGGGTCGATAGAGCGAAACCCCAGCGATGAAGGCATCTCGTCGATGGTAGACACCTGGATAATGGTTCAGGATATTGAGGTGGATGCCGAGCGGACACGGAGCTTGTGCGTCATGAAATCGAGGGGCATGCACCATTCCAATGAGGTGAGGAGATTTGTCATTTCAGGAAAGGGAATCAGTTTAGCGCCGATTGTTAGGAGTAAAAAAGACCTTCTGTCGGAAGCGAAAAGAACGGCGCGTGAGCATGGGAATATATCCACATCGAAATAATCGAACGGATGGATAGTAAGGGGGCGTAGCATTGGAATGGCTTGTCGATCAAACAGAAATTTGATGAACACTTTATTTGAAAAACAAAACGGATGACAATTTCAAAAAGGAAGCCCAAAAAGGAAAACGTTAAGGCGAAGGCAGACGCCCCGGGCAATAAATATGTTCTCCGGCTATTTGTTACCGGCATTTTACCAAACTCAACGCAGGCTATTATAAATGTGAACAAGATTTGTGAGAAGTACCTGAAAGGAAGATATGATCTGGAGATCATCGATATTTATAAACAGCCCTTTTTTGCGCTTCAGGAAGGTATCGTGGCAGTGCCTGTTTTGATAAAGAAATTCCCGTTGCCCGAGGAAAGGGTGATTGGAGATTTGTCGGATACTGATAAAGTTTTGAATGGACTGCATCTTGTGTAATGAATTCAATGCCATGTTAGTAAAGACAACGGATCAAGAGGTCGCAGCGCTGAAAAAAGAGGTGGAAAGCCTCCGAGAGCAGTTGCGACTGGCCAGGCAGTCGAGTGATGCCATTCGGGCCGGAGATATTGACGCCCTGGTAATTGGCAACACGGAGAAGTTTAAAGTTTACACGGAAAAGACATCCGACAAGATCTACCGCATTTTAGTGGAAAGAATGTATGAGGGGGCCGTCACGCTTATGGGTGATGGCGCAGTGCTATATGGCAATTCCGCTTTTGCCAACATGGTGAATATTCCTTTGGAAAAATTGGTGGGGACAAAGTTCAGAACCTTGATCGGTTTTTCAAGAAAGAAGTGGGATGCTTTGGTTAAGCAAAGCAAGAAAAGGGTAATGAACGAAGAATTGCTTCTACTCGCCCATGAGGGCAAGACCACGCCCGTTTTACTGTCCATGAATGCGTTATCCATCGATGACCAACATGTTTTAAGCGTCATCGTCACCGACCTCACGATTCATAACAAAAACCAGGCAGAACTGAAAAACAGAACGGAGCAACTGGAACAAAAAAATGTAGAACTCGAGGACGCCAATTTGGATTTAACGGCTTTTACCTATGTATCAAGCCATGACTTACAGGAACCGCTCCGTAAAATCCAAAATTTTGTAAGCTGCATACTCCGGGACGATGAAAATAATCTATCGGAAAGCGGGAAGCGGTATTTTGATAAGATTAGCCAATCCGCCCTGCACATGCGCACCCTCATTCAGGATTTGCTACTTTATGCGGAGACAAAGAATAGCGAGCGAAAGTTTGAGCTTACAGACCTGGAAACCATTGTGGATGACGTTAAAAAAGAGCTTGAGGATGTTATTCAGGAAAAGAATGCAACGATAGAAACCAGCCCTATGTGTGATGCGAATATTATCCGATCGCAGTTTCGTCTGCTTTTTCAGAACCTTATTAGCAACTCGATCAAATTCGTGAAGCCTTCCACGGCGCCCCACATTAAAATAGCGAGTGAAGTGATACGATGGAGTAAGCCCAACGGCTTGAAACTCGAACCGCATAAGGACTACTGTCATATCACCTATACGGACACCGGTATTGGCTTTGACCCGCTCTATAAAGACCGGATTTTCGAAGTGTTTCAGCGCCTTCACAGTCAGCACGAATATAAAGGAACGGGGATCGGCCTGGCGATCTGCAAAAGAATTGTTGAAAATCATCATGGGATAATTTTTGCTTCAGGCCAACTGAACGTTGGAGCGCGATTTGATATTTATATCCAGGCTTAAATCGCTAAAGCCGGGTTGAGCGCAGAATGATGGTTGGCGGTTTATTTTTTTTTATTTGATTTTGACGGCGTTCATCTCGCCCGTTTGAATCTTTGTCAGGCTGATCACATCGCCATTTTTATCCAGGTTGAATATGATCTTTGCGTCAATCTCTTTGGCGAAAAACTTATTTGGCGCATACGGCAGGATCTCTTTTTTATCTTGCCCAACCTGACCGTATAATTTTTCGCCTTCTTTGACGATGGAGAAGACAGGACCAGGCGAAAATTGATAGTCTCCAACATATTTCTCAAGAGCCTTCATGTCAACTTTTATAGCCTTCAACGTTTCGACTGCTCCGGACGCGCGGCTCCATTTGACGGACAGTCCCGTTCCTTTCTCATAGAACGAAGCGACATGACCCTTTATGTCCCTTTCGAATTCCAAACTGACCAAACTGTTTTCTATAAAGAACTTGTCCTTTGCAAACGGTACGAGTACTGATTTGGATCCTCCTTTGCTAAAGTACAAGAGCTGCCCATCTTCGTGTGCGATAAATTTTTCTTCGTGCGCCGATGCATAGGCCGCGGGGTAGGCTTCAAGCGCTTTGGATGACGTTTCGATGCTGTTCCATTGATAAGGCTTTTTCAGAACGATCGCCGCCATTTTTGACGCTGTTTTTTCGAGATCATCCGTGCAATCGCAATTTGAAAAGATGGCGACAAATATCTTTTCACCCGGCAGATAGACGGCAAAGGTTACGAATCCATTTATCCGGCCGGAATGCTTGACGGTCGGACTCCCTTGGATATTGCCTAATTCCCAACCATAACCATAGCCCGTCAACCTTCCATCGGCAAGCTTGTAGGAAGTGTGCGCTTTCGTTAAGCTCTCAGCAGTGAGAACTTTATTGTTCATCAAAGCAACGTGCCACGTCAACAGGTCATCCACAGTGGAGAGTATGGAGCCGGCAGCATAGGGTAAGGTCATGCTGAGATAGTCCGAATTCTCAAAGTGACCATTCCTTTTTTGATAGCCGGAAACCCGCCCCGGAATAACAGGCGAAGCATTGTCATAGAACGAATGCTTCATGCCCAACGGCTTTAAAAAAGTCTCGCGAATATATTCAGCATAAGTTTTTCCCGAAACCAGCTCGACGATATAGCCGAGCAGAATGTAACCGGAATTGGAATACCGGTAGTCGGTGCCGGGCGGAAAGTCCATAGGTTCATTCTTAAAAAAGTCAACCAGTTCTTTTGGTGTGATGTCCCTTCGCTTGGCGGGCGTGTCAAATTTGCCCAATCCCGTGTAGTTCTTTATGCCTGAAGTATGAGTGAGCAAATGTTCGATGGTGATCGCATATCCGTGCAGCGGATAGTCCTTAATAAACCGGGTGATGGTATCCGATAGGGACAACTTACCCTCTTCGGCCAACCTCAGGATGGCGGAGGCGGTGAATTGTTTGGTGATCGACCCGATTCGAAAGAGGTTGTCCGGCTTCATGTCGACATCCAATTCCAGATTCGCTTTGCCAAAGGCTTTTTTATAAAGTATCGCCCCCTCTTTTGCCACCACGACAGTGCCACCTGGGCTTTCAATGGATAGTTGTTCTTTCAATAGACGATCAAAAGATTCGTCATATTCCTGGCTAAAGCCATTCACCGGCATGAGGACGGTCATGGACAGGCATAGCAATAGTATCAATGAGGTTTTCATTTTGCGTGAGTTTTTTGGTAAGACTGTTTTTTAACGGGAAATTTTAGCCGCTCTGCTTCGTGCAGTGGAGGAGTGACCGGCTACGTGTTGTTGTTTTTTTGCGTGGCTTTTAAAATGTAGTAGGAGACCAGCAAACTGATTCCCAGAAACAAAAAGATGGCAAAGGGAAGCATCAGGTACTGGGCTCCTTCTATTTCAAGCGAATTCAGAAAGGCACCGACCAGAATACCGAGCGAAATGCCAATGCTGACAATGCCAAGGGTGAGGATAAGGGGCAAGTAGTGCGTACCGCCTTTGAAAAAATCAGGGGGCAGCCCTTTCTCCAGGATGGCCATGCGCTCTTTGTAGCGTGTGGTGAAATAATAGTAGCTTATTCCAAACACCACCAGGGATACCGAGATAAATAGTGCGGCAGACGTTATTTCCATGAGTGTATTTCTAGGGTTTTTTGATCATTTTCACATAAGACTGCCTTTTGAAGAAAGTGGTCACAAAATGTGACCGTTTTCTTTCGGAAGCAGTCTAAAGGCTCAAAATGGCAATAAAAAGAGATCCCCATACGGAAGACACGTTTCTGGAAAAGGCCATTCGGGGCGACAAAGCCGGCTTGGAATATTTAGTGAGCGCTTATAAAAATTTAGCCTATACGATTGCCATCAGGATTGTTTTGAACCGGGAGGACGCGGAAGAAGTTGTGCAGGACGCCTTCATGAAGGCCTTTGCGTCGCTGAGCAAGTTTAAAAAAGCTTCCAAATTTTCAACCTGGCTCTACCGGATTGTCTACAACACTGCGCTGACAAGCAAAGCAAGCAAGCGAATTTCGGCCGTGGATTTGAACGGCCGCTTCGTGAATGAACAATACATCAGCGTCGAAAACCAGCAATGGGATTTGACGCGAAACACCGAGCGAAAAAAATATGTCGAAATAGCCCTTAGCAGGCTTTCGGAAGAAGAACGGCTGATCATCACATTGCATTACATCGGCGAACTGAGCATTTTGGAGATCTGCGAAATTGTGAACATGAAAAAGTCGGCGATCAAAATGCGCCTGTTGCGCGGCAGAGATCAGCTAGAAGTTGAATTGAAATTGTTGTTAAAGGACGAAGTAAAAGATCTATTATGAAAGAGCATGACAGCAAAGAGAAGGAACTCATTGCCCTTCTAAAGGAAAGTGGCCTGGAAAAACCCAGCGAATTGTTTTCTGAACGGCTGACCTATTTGGTCGTTCACCATCATCGGAGACAATTGGCAACAGAGACCAAAGCAGAGAAATGGCTTGGGAAATTTATTCTTTCGGTGTTGGTCTTCTTTAACTTGCTATTCCTTTACTATCTAAATCCCTTCGCCATTCAACCCGGACTTTTTATTTCGGTGGCTGCATTTGTTGTTGGCCTGTGGGTGCTCGTTGTTTTGGCGCGAAAGCTGCAGTCCTTTATTCCCTAGATCGCGGTCAATTTGCGAATCAGGTGCATTTCAATTATTTTTCAGATTAACGACAAAGTGCAGGCAATCAAGAATGTTTTGCGTGATCTTTAGCTTTGATCGAGTTTAACGGAAACAAATCACGCCGTCGCGCCGTAACGAGTAATGCATGGGAATCCCGTTTGAAATATTATTACTGACAAGCGGAGCAGGCGCTTTGCAAAGTGCGTTTTTTAGCGCTTATCTTTTTTCGATCCGCAAAGAAAGAAGTCTTGCTAATGTCCTACTCGCGTTGCTTCTTCTGGCTTTTGCGATCCGAATCGTAAAGTCCGTCGTCTATTACTTTTCCCTCGGGCACCAGGTTTCTACGGTGGTGATGAATTTAGGTTTTGGTGCCAACCTGGCCATTTTTCCCCTGCTGTTGCTCTATCTGAATTCATTCCATCAAAAGGACTATCGATTTGATTGGCTGCGACACGCGCCCCACCTGGCGCCTGCGTTAATGGTCATGCTTCTGAGCCCGGTGCTTACTCCCTATTTTTGGATGAAACAACATGGGTATGCGGTCTCCCTTTGGTCTGCCGCCCTGTATCTGCCGTTTTGCATTCGGGTAGTCGTAAGAAACTTCCAAAAAATAAACGCTACGCAAAGGGTTTGGGCACTCAGTGTTATGATCGGGGTCGTATTGGTCTGGGCTGGATACATGGCAAATTTTATTTTTGGCATGGTTCCCTACATTGTCGCACCGGTTGTATTTTCTTTTCTGATCTATTTCCTGAGTTATCTGGGACTGAAGAAAGGAGAGATCTTCAGACAACGGGAAAAGTATGAGCGTTCTGCTTATAGCGAACACCAAATTGGCCGGTGCTTTGAAGATTTGCAAGCCTGGATGAACAGGCAACACCCCTATAGAGACGCGTCCATCACCCTGCCAAAAATGGCCGACCAATTGAAGGTCCCCATGAACCTGCTGTCGGAGACCATCAACCGACGCACGCAACAGTCCTTCCCGGACTACATCAACAGCTTCCGGATCAAAGATGCCCAGGAACGTTTGAAAGACCCGGCCAACGACCACGAAAAGATCGCGACGATAGCGCATGAAACCGGGTTTAAAAGCATCTCGGTGTTCAATGCCGCCTTCAAAAAGCATGCGAACACAACGCCATCGGCCTATCGCAACGGTCCCTCCAGAGCATAACGACTTTTTTATTCCTGTTTTATAAATCCGGTAGCCAAAAACGCCCGATTTATAGCCCGGCGGCGGCTTGCCTCCGTAATTGCAGTGTTCCGGGTCATGACCCGCTTCACAACCATACTGCAAAAATGAAAAAGTACACCATTAAGGTAAACCACAAACCCTATGACGTGGAGGCCGAGCCCGACGTGCCCCTTTTGTGGATTCTCAGGGATTACCTTGGGCTGAAAGGGACCAAATTTGGTTGCGGGATCGCTGCATGCGGTGCGTGCACGATTCATCTGAACAACAACCCGGTCAGATCATGCCAACTGCGCATTTCAACTATCCCAGCCGGCGCACAGATCACAACCATAGAAGGCATTGGCGCCGATGCACCGCATCCTGTTCAGGAGGCCTGGGTTGAGCTCCAGGTGCCGCAATGTGGCTACTGCCAGTCTGGGCAAATCATGTCGGCCGTTGCCCTGTTGGCCAGGAAGCCTATGCCCTCCGATAAGGACATTGACGCCGCGCTGGCGGGAAATCTGTGCCGGTGCGGCACCTACGATAGAATAAGAAAGGCTATTCATTTGGCAGCCGGAAACCCAAAATAGTAACGAAGATTTGTATGAGTTTGAATGACGACAATTTTCTAAGAACCGGACGCCGCGATTTCATAAAGCGGGCAAGCCTCGCAACCCTTGGACTGGCGATTGGCATAGATTCCTTTTCAAAGATTCATAACATCACGCCACACAATGGAACGGTTGATAATTTCGAGATCAACCCCTTCATCCTGATCGGCCTTGACAATACGATCACGATCGTCAACCCGCGAAATGACATGGGGCAAGGCACCCTTCACTCGGTTCCTGCAATGATTGCCGAGGAATTGGAAGTTTCGCTGGCGCAGATCAAGATCATACAAAGCGATGGACAAAGTAAGTACGGTGCGCAAACGTCGGGAAACAGCAGTTCGATAAGAAGGCTATGGTTGCCCCTGCGAAAAGCCGGTGCGGCGACAAAGGAAATGTTGATCAAAGCGGCGGCGCGCCAATGGGGCGTTTTGGAAAGCGAGTGCTATGCAAGGGAAGCGAGGGTTTTTAGAAAGGGCAGCGACACGAGCCTGACCTACGGCGAGCTTGCAGGAGCAGCCTCTAAACTCGAAGTGCCGGCCGACCCCGTCCTAAAGCATCCCGCTGATTTCAGCATCATCGGGAAAGATATCAAGCGCGCTGAAATCCCAGCACGAACAAACGGCAAGGCGGTCTACGGAATCGACATCGAGGTGCCCGGCATGGTTTACGCCTCCATACTCCACAGCCCCATGATCTTTGGAAAAATAGTGACCATTGAGGATAGTGACACGCTGAAAATTCCCGGCGTATTGCGGGTGATAAAGTGCGAGCGAAAAATGATCCATCGCGATGCAGAGTCTGTTGCTGTCATCGCCACGGACTGGTGGGCCGCCCTCAAAGGGAGAAATGCACTCAAGGTGCAATGGGATAATTCCAACTTAACAGAGACCCTTGACACAGAAGATTATTTCAAAAAGTTATGCAAAGGCGAAGGAGGAAGGCATCAACCACCATGAGCTGGGTGACTTCAATAGAAAATTCAATACAGTCGCATCCAGACTGGAATGTACCTATGAGACCCCGTTTCTGTCGCACGCGCCGATCGAGCCCGAAAACACAACGGCGCACGTAAAAGAAGACGGCTCCGTGGAGATTTGGGCCCCGATCCAGGGGCCGGGAGAAACCTTGCCTGATGTAGCGAACTATCTTGGCCTCCCCGCAGAAAAAATCAAGATCCACGCCATTTTGATGGGAGGATCTTTTGGACGGAAAGCCTACATCGACTTCGTAAAGGAGGCTTGTTTTCTTTCCAACAAATTGAAGGTTCCCGTAAAAGTGATCTGGACACGTGAGGATGATATCACGCAAGGCCCATACCGACCTGGGCTGCTAAGCCACATGCAAGGATTTATAGAGGATGGCAAGATCACAGGTTTTCATCACCATATTATCGGCGAATCCATCTTGCGCCAGGTCTTCAAAGGACTGCCCGACGATGAAGCCGATCCCTGGATGGGCGAGGAACTGAGGGACAACACCCGATATGAATTTAAAACCTCGAGGAAAGTAAGTTGGACAAACGTGAAAACAGAAATACCCATCATGTGGTGGCGGTCTGTCAACGCATCGAATTTAGCCTGGGGCCAGGAATGCTTCATCGATGAGCTTGCCCACCTGGCCGGTAAGGACCCGCTCGCAGCACGACTGGAGTTGCTGGAGGATGAAAGATTTAGGAAGGTCCTCCAAACCCTCGCAGAAAAATCGGACTACTATGCGAAGACTGCGCCGGGAACGGGAAAGGGCGTCGCGCTATTCAAAGCTTTCGGGACCATCTGTGCCTGTTGTGTGTTAGTGTCCACAAACCATAGCGGAGTAAAAATCGATAAGGTTGTTTCTGTGATCGATTGCGGAATGTATGTCAGCGCCGATACAGTGCGGGCACAAACGGAAGGGAACATCGTGATGGGATTGTCGGCCGCCATAAAGGGTGGCATCATTTTTAAACGTGGTGTTTGCCAGCAGTCCAACTACAATAACTATCATGTGCTTCGCATGAATGAAATGCCGGCGGTGGAGGTTTTCATCATCGAAAACGGTGAGGCCCCCGGAGGCGTTGGCGAAGCGGGCTTGCCGCCGGTGGCGCCTGCGTTGGGGAATGCGATCTTTGCTGCTTGTAGGGTTCGGGTTAGGAATCTTCCGATTGACATCTCTACGTTGAAAAAGGCGTGAGCAGATGTTGATCCGTCGTCATAAACGAAGAAGCCGTCTCGAACATCGAGACGGCTTCTTTTTTTACTTTAAACTACTTCGTCAATATCCCTGGTTCTGTGTAAGCGTCGGTTGGCCGGCGACCTGGGTGTTGAGGATCTCCTGGATGGGGATGGGGAAATATTCGTGTTTGTTGGACACAAACTGGACGTTCTTCAGGTACGAACGTTTTGTGCCTTCCACCAGGTAATAGGCGTTCAGAGTTTCCGCAGCAATTTTCCAGCGCACGAGGTCGAAGCGACGGTGACCTTCCATGGCAAACTCCAGGCGTTGTTCAAACTGAACGGCCTTGAGGGCCATGGCGGCGTCTGTCCACGTGGTGGTGTATTCGCCGATGAGATAGTTGGCGGCCGGTGTGCCGTCGGCATTCTTCACAAAGCCATCGGGATGGGCTGCTCTGGCGCGGATCTGGTTCACATAGCCACGGGCAGTTTCAAGATCACCTTGTTTCACGGCAATCTCAGCAAGCCACAGGATCACATGCGAATAGCGGATCATGCGGTAGTTGTTGGCATTGAGGCGTGGGTTGCCGGCGAACGTGGCGGAGCCGACATCGGACCGGTACATCACGTGTTTCTTGGGAGAGTAAGGACCGCCGTAGGCTTGGTCGCGCACATAGGTCTTGCCGGGATGCACACCCCAGTCTAGATAGGGAATGCCGCGGCGTCCAACGGTCCAGTCGAGACGCGGATCAACGGTACCGGTATACGGTGTGAATGGCGCTGTCGCTTCGATACCCTGGTCATTAGTGACGTCGGCGTCGTTGAACGTGTCGAGCAGAGGCAATCCGTTAGCATCGGTCTTGAAGGCATTGACAAGGTTCTGTGACGGTTGGAAAAATCCGCAGCACGTAGTCACGCCGCCACCGCCATAAGGATAGTTAAGCGTTGAACCGATATTGCCGTTTTCGCCGCCCGGTGCACCGTCGTTCACGGAATACTGTACTTCGAAGATGGATTCCTTATTGTTGTTGGTGACCTGGCGGAAATTGTCGTGGTATTTATCCATGAGTGCAAACTGGTTGCTGGCCACAATCTCCTCGAGCAATGTTTTGGCATCGCTCCATTTTTCCTGGAACAAATAGGCTTTTGCCAGCGTGGCGGCAGCAGCCCATTTGGAGGCACGGCCCTTCTGGGCTTGCGTTGTGGGGAGAACGCCATAGGCGGCTTGCAGATCGGCTTCGATCTTTGGCCAGATGTCGGCGGTGTTGGGTACTTTGGTGCTTTCCAGGTTGTTGGGATCGTAGACCACCTCGTCGATGTAGGGCACCATGTTATACATTTTCTTCAGTTCGAAATGAAAATGTCCACGCAGAAAGCGGGCTTCGGCGGTGATCTCTGCGCGTTCCGCGTCGGAGATGTCGGTCACCTTTGCCAGAAGTTGTAAAGCGTCGTTGCAACGGGCAATGCCGTCGTACATGCCGCGCCACTTGCCTCTGAAATAGATGTTGTCAGAAGCGATGTTGGCTTGCTCGATCAGGGAGATAGGGGGCTGGTCACCCGCGATGGTTCCCTTGTAGGCGTCGTCGGAGGCCACACTGCCATAGACCCAGTTGTCGGCGCCGACCTGGTAGGAGCGGTAGGCACCTTCTGCGGTGGCCCAGCCATCAAGCATGGAGTAGGCTGCCACGAGAAGCGAGTTGACACCTTTTGTATTTTGTAACGTGGTGCTGCTGAGTGCCGCTTTGGGCTTCACGTCGAGAAAAGAATCGGAACAGGCGCTCCACAGCGTGAGGAGGATGACGCCACATAGGATCGTGATCTTTTTCATGTGTATAATGTTTGATCGATTTTTCATAAACAGAATTCGTTAGAAGGTTAAATTCAGACCCACCAGGTATTGCTTTGCTGCAGGGTAGGCTCCACCGTCCACACCGAGTTGGCGATCGCTTCCGGTGGTGTAACCATAGCTTCCGGCTACGCGGTCGTTACCCGCCGTGTAGGTACGCAGGTTGATCTCGGGGTCCATGCCCGAATAGTTGGTGATGGTCCACAGGTTCTGTCCTTGAACATAGACGCGAACGGAAGACATACCGATTTTAGATACCAACCCTTTGGGCAGTGTGTAGGTCACTTGAATGTTCTTGAAACGGAAATAAGAGCCCGACTCCAGGTAGTAGGTAGAAGGCAGAATGCTCACCTGGTCGCTGGAGGTTAACTGCGGAAGAATGGCGTCTGTTTTGCCCGGTCTCCACGAATCGTTGAGCATGCGCGTGCTCCGGTTTCCGGCAAAGGTGGGGAAGTCGGTCCAGTATTTCACGTAGTTGAAGATCTGGTTGCCATAAACACCTTGACCAAAAAGGGTCAGCCCGAAGTTTTTATAGTTGACATTGATGTTTAAGCCATAGGTGAAATCGGGGTGCGGATTGCCAATGATGGAAAGGTCCTTGGTGTTGATCACGCCGTCGTTGTTCACATCCCTGAATTTAAACCTTCCGGCTCTGTTCTGATTGGTGCCCAGGTTGTTCACAGGGGCTGCCGCGGCCTCGTCGTCGGTTTGAAAAATACCGTCGATGGTGTAGCCGAAGAAGGAGGAGATGGGATAGTTCTGCTGCGTGACGATGAAGTTTTGAATACGCTCGTCGTTGAGGCCGAACAATTGTGTGTTGGCATCGCCATTGGTTTTGGTAACCACGTTGCGATACATGCTGAAATTACCCTCGATGTTGTAGCTGAGCTCGTTGCCCATCGCCTGACCATGGTAGGCCAACGCGAGATCGATTCCACGATTCCGCATGGTTCCGATGTTCTGAGAAGGCACGTTGGCCACACCGGCTGTCAACGGTGCAGCTACGGGGAAGAGCATGTCGGATGTGAGGCGTGTATACCAATCCAGGTTCATATCGAATTTGCCGTTCATCAAAGTGACATCAAGGCCGATGTTGGTGGTGGTGGTCGTTTCCCATTTTGCATTCGGGTTTCCGAATTGCGTTAACTCATATCCGGGAATGGCCGTGGTGCGGGTGCCGCCCAAATCGTAGAAGGAGGTGGCAGGGTTGGTGGAGTAGATGGTGAGGGGATTATAATAAGGGATCTCCTGGTTCCCGGTTTGTCCCCAACCTACCCGAAGCTTGGCGCGGTCGAGCCAGGTGTTCATGCCTTGGGCGAACGACTCTTCCGAGATCACCCAACCGGCACTCACGGCCGGGAAATAGGCCACCAGGTTTGCGGCAGAGAACCGCGAGGAACGGTCGCGGCGCACAGTTCCTTCCAACAAATATTTGTCCTTCAGGTTGTAGTTCACCTTGGCGAATTCAGATGCGAGGCTCCAGTTGTTCGCCCCGCCGTTGTTGGTTTGAACGCCCGTACCGCCACTCAGATAGCGGTTCTCGATATCGTCGGAGGCAAAATTGGTACGGCTGGCGTCGAAGGTTTCATAGTAATCTTTGATGGACTCGACACCGAGGATGAAATTCAATTTGTGAATGTCGGCAATGGTGGCGTTGTAGGTAAGCGTGTTGAACCACGTCCAGGTCCATTCGTAGTTGTTGGTTGTTTTTAACGAATTCGATCCGCGGGCTTCAGCCGATTCGATGTCGCGTATGGTATAGTCCCGGAAATTGAAGATGTTGTAGTCTATGCCGAAGCTGGTTTTGGCCGTAAGATTTTCGAGGATGTCGTACTCGGCATAGGCATTTCCAAACAAGCGGACTTCTTTCTGGATGTTGTCTTTGTTGCGCCACAGGTCGGCCACGGGGTTGCGCGAGTTGTCGAGGTCAGTGCCCCGGGTGCCGGCGAACGTTGTTCCGGAAACATCATAGACGGGCACGATCGGTTGGATGCGGAACGCAAAGGATGTGGGGTTGCTCTCCTGGCTGTTTCCATTGGGCTGGTTCACCCGTTGAGTAGTAGCGACCTGGAGGTTTTCGCCTACGCGGAATTTTTTATTGATGTTGAACTCCGTGTTCGCCCGTATCGAATAGCGTTTGAAATTCGTGTAGATCATGATACCCTTTTGATCGAAGTAATTTAGCGACATGGCATAACGCCCGCTTTCATTGCCACCGGAAACACCGATCTGGTGATTCTGAATGGGTGCCGGATTGAAGATCTCGTCCAGCCAGTTGGTGCCGGTCTTGTTGGCTTTGGTGATGAGCCATTTGGTCTTGTTGAAATCGGGGGCATCGATGTTGTTGCTGTAGTTGATGTATTTTCCATTGGCATCCTGGGCAACACGAGGATCGCCTTCCATGGCACCGGCCGGAAAGATGTAGTCCGGTATGACAGGTGTAGCGCCATTTCCGAATTGGGCGTGCGCGGGATTGCCATTCGCACCCACAGCGCCCGCATTTTTACGCGCCTCCCAGGTCAGGTCGGCATACTGCTGGGTGTTCAGCATGCTCAACAGCTTGCCGGGTCGTTGCGTGCCATAGTACATGTCATAGGTGAAAACGGGCTTGCCGGCTTTACCTTTTTTGGTGGTGATGATCACCACGCCATTCCCGGCGCGCGAACCATAGATCGAAGCAGACGATGCATCCTTCAACACTTGGATCGACTCGATGTCGTTTTGGTTGATGGTGTTCAAATTGCCCTTGGTGGGCACGCCGTCAATAACGTAGAGCGGAGAGTTATCGCCGACGGTACCAAAGCCGCGGATACGGACCATGACACCACCGCCGGGACTGTTCTCATTCCCCACGGTCACACCGGCCACCTTGCCCTGCATAGCTTGACCCAGGTTGGTCGAGGGCGTGGAGAGCAAACGGTCGGACGCGATCGTGGACACAGCACCCGTGATGTCGCGTTTGGATTGCGATCCATAACCCGTGACCACCACTTCAGACAGCGACACAATGTCGACGGCCAACGTCACGTTGATCGACGTTCTGTTGTCGATGCTCACTTCTTGTGTCACATAGCCGATGAATGAAAAGATCAGCGCAGTGCTGTTGTCGGGCACCACGAGCGTATAGTTACCATCCGAATCTGTTGTGGTTCCGGATGTGGTACCCTTCACCAGGACGTTTACACCCGGCAAGGATTCGCCGGTTTCCTCTGTTACTTTTCCTGTGATTGTTATTTCGGGAGCTGCCGGACTGTCGGGCGTCCGGGTTTTTGAAAACGCTGCTTCAGGTAGGAAGCATAGCGTTGCTGACAAGGCAATACAGCATAATGCATTGCGTAATTGAATACTCATAGGTATTGGGGTTAAGTTGACGAATACAAATAAGAAAATAAGGCGACGTGCGATTCCCTTACAGGAAATCCGGCAAACCGTGTTTTGGGTGGTGATGAGATCGCGTGTCGTGAAGGATGGGACACGCGTGTCGGTCAAAGAAGTCGCCGATAGGCCAGTATTTTTCCTGCGCAGGCAGGCGGCCTGATGTGTTGCTGTTGGTCAGCAACGGGTGGGGGGGGAGAATGTTTTTCATGGGGGGTATTGTTTTTTACATAGACAGATTTTATGTGAACAATCTTTAAAAAAAGGCTGCACGCTACGCGCACAACGTTGTCGCTGTACGGCAATCGGAAACGGTCAACCCTGGTGTTAGACGACACCGTGCCGTGCATGCGCACGAGGATACGATGACGTTCGATTCAACAAAAAAGAAATACCAAATGAAAAAGGAATACCAACGCTAGGGTTGGTGGTTACAAAAGCCTTTTCAAAAAATGAAGAGGCTTGTGAACCTTGTGGCGCTCGAATAAAGCCCGCTAAATCAAACTCTCTATTAAAGAATGGCGTGGTACAGGAATTTCATTTTCACAAAAGCTCAGCGCATGTATCCTGCACAACCGGTTGGATGGTCAACTTCAAAGTTCAACTGCACTCATTTCTTTGCGCGCCGTTGAGAATTTTGATGAATGATTTTTTATCGATTTGTTATCGTTTTGTTTTACACATGAACAAAGTCCACACATCGTTCGGCCATCTCGAGCGCAGTGTTTCCCCGTTGATGTTGATTTATGTCAATGATAAGAAACTATCGAGGCAAAGTCAATCGTTTGCGATTTCGAGATGATAATTTTTAGACAAATCACGTCACAAAATTTGTTCCCCGATTAAATGTATAGACAGGTGTCCGGAAATGACGTATGAAAAAGATCGCGGACAGTGCTGGCGGTATCGTTCCCGCGGCAAAATACAAGATGGATTTTGCTTGGGTTAGCTTGGCGCGGTTGGCTACAAGGCACTCCGCTTGGGGGACTTATAGTCTAAAGGACTTTGTAGAAGCGCTCGCGTGTTTTGAATTGCTGTCGTGGCGTTTTTGCGAAGAGAAGGATTGGGGAATTTTTTACACGACGATGTAAGGGTAGGTCTCTATCGCCGGCGTCTATGGACGTACATAGAACTCCAGCGATACGAGACCACCCTAATCTGGAAGATAATAACACCAAGCGTGTGATATTATTTCGGGCTAGCGGCGTTCAGAAAGTCCTCGATCACCGGCAGGGCTACTGGCGGAGTATGCGCCGCTTTCAACATCGCGAGCTCTCCCATAAACGTTCCATGACCACCGGGAAATAGTGCAAGACTGGCATGAGGCATCCGGCGATACATTTCAACGGCATGTTCCGGCAAAGGCACGTCTTTGTCGCCGGCAAGGATCAACGCGGGTTGCTGAATGGCACTGATGGTCTCGTCGGGTATGTCTTTGAATTGCTGCATCCGGTGTGCGCACTGCTCGAACATGATGTGCAACGCTTGCTCGCTGGGATTGGCCGACAGAAATTCTTTCTTATAAACGTCAGGCATGTCAGAAAACTTTGCAGCCTTCATGGCCTCCCAAAACCCAGGTGCCACACCGGCGCGTTTGTACATCGAAGAGGCAATGATGAGTTTATCCACCAGGGCCGGCCGGCGAATGGCAATTTGCAATGCCGTGGTGCCGCCGTTGCTAAAACCAAAAATATCGGCCTTGTCAATTTTTAGCTGCTGCAGCAGGGCAATCACATCATCGGCGTCCTGCTCGAAAGTGATTTGCCGGCCGTCACGGTTGTTGCTATGACCGTGAGCCTGCAACTCCACGGCAATGATCATATGCGTTTTGGACAACGCCGGAATGAGCCGGCCAAAGGTGGATTGTATGGTGGATCCCCCGCCGTGAAGGAGGACCAAGGGTTTGCCAGTGCCATGGATCTCGTAGTACATGTGCAGGCCATTGACGTCGGCGTATTTTCCGTTTTGTGCGACCGCCACATTTATAAGTGCGATGGTCGAAATAAGTAACGTGATAATTTTTTTCATATCATTCAGGGTTGTGTTTTTGTTTTCAATCCTGACAGGTATACATCGAGTTTCTCGATATTTTGTCTCAGGCCTTCGTCGGCTTTGAATGTTTTCACGGTCTGGATAAATTCTTCCACACTTTCAAAAAGCATGTGCCAGGTGATGAAGGTTTGATCGCCCTGCTCCTGAAACTCTATCGTGGCCACAAACTTGGGTCCTGTAACGTGTTCGTAGACCAGCTTTTTATGAAGAATGATTTCTTTGAAGATGCTCTTGTTTTTATAGTTCGTTCCGTCGGGACCGTGCATGACCAAATCCCACTCGCCACCGGGTTTGAGATCCATCTTGTGGATGGTGTTGGTGAACCCGTTTGGGCCCCACCAATTGGCAATGTGTTCGGGTGTGGTCCAAACTTCCCACACAAGGTCGATGGGCGCGTTCAGCTTTCTCGAGAAGCGAAGTTCACGGTCGGCCGTGTTACTTTTTTTGTTTTCCATAGCGTTGTTTTTTGAGTTTTTCCAAATAAGATTCCAGGGTGTCGAGCTTGCTCTCCCAATGCTTCCGGTACTGATCCACCCACGCCGACACTTCACTGAGCTGATCCAACTGCGCCTCGCAAAACCGGTCGCGACCACGTTGTGTAATGGTGATGAGGCCACAGTCGATGAGGATTTTGACATGCAGGGATATCGCCTGCCGGCTGACGTCGAATTTTTCGGCAATGGCGTTCACATTGTGCGGTTCCGCAGAAATCAAGTTGATGATGGCCCTCCGCGTGGGGTCGGCAATGGCTTGGTAGACGTCCCGTCTGGCTTTCATAATATGCAAGTAAGTGCTTGCAAATATAATGCAAGTAAATGCTTGCGCAATATTTTATGGATTTAATTTATTGTCCCCCCGACCTCGTCTGTTGGGCTTTTTGCGACATTTTTAGGTATTTTTGAAAAAAGCACAAAAGACCCCTACTCAAAAGGGGGTATAGAAATGATAAGAAGCCAATGGGTAGCCTATCTGTTCAGCATCGCGTTTGCGATGTCATTGGCGCATAGTGTGCTTCCCCACGCCCATTCCAAGGAAAAGGGAAAGCAGGGCAAAGCGACGGCTTCTCACCACCATCATGGTCACCAGCATTCACATTCGCATGGTGAAAAATCAAAGCCCGCTTTGCCGGTCTTTGCGCATTTTTCCAACGCGGATTTTATTGGTTCTGTAAAATATTCATACCAGGAAAAACAGCAACGCCCTGAACTGGCATGCGAGCAATCCGTTGTCATTTCGGTGGCTTTGCCGCTCGTGACCTACCTGGCGTCACCCGTGCCCCACGCACGCGACTTGCCAAACAGGATCTTTCTCACGCTTCGATCATTACGCGGCCCTCCTAATTTCCTTTCTTAAAAATCCAGGAAGCGATTCCGTCATGGAATCCTATGGTCTTCGCCTGGTAAAAAACCTATTGACTTCACTAAATGTGTAACGCAAGCCAGACAATGGAAGGCATTTTCCAGCCTCTGATGCTTGGTTAATAAAAGAATTTTACATGAAAATAAAACTGGTGCTAGGGATGGCGCTGATGCTTTCTATCTCTCTGTCTGTAGATGCTCATCAAGGACATAAAAAGAACGCGCAAGACAGCACAGCAACGCACGCCGGACACGTTCAGGTCGATACTGTTCATCACCAGGATGAGGCCGCGACAAATGGTCCATCCAAGGTCACAGCAGACCTCGGCGACTTCCCCACGCTTCACCCGCTCATCGTCCATTTTGCTATTGTATTGATCATGGTGGCCGCCGTTCTCCAACTGCTGAATCTAATCCTGATCAAGAAGGAGGTTGCCTGGATCATCACCGGCATTCTTCTGGTCGGGGTACTGGCGGCATGGATGGCGGGAAGGAATTTTCATCCGCACACTCATGGGATCAGCGATCACGCCAAAAGTGTATTGAAACAACACGATATGTGGGCGGACTGGACCATTAACACCGGCCTATTCAGTCTGCTGTTGCAAGCCCTGAATTTATTTTTCTTCAAAACAAAACGGTGGGCCATGGCGATCATCGCCTTGGTCCTTACCGTCTCAGGATGCAGTGTGGCCCTGGCGGGACACTACGGTGCGCAGCTAGTGCATCTCGAAGGCATCGGCCCTCAGGGCAAATACCTGGAAAAGGGACATCATCATTAATTAATATTTAACTCATGCTAAACGCAAAACCAACAACTATGAAAAAGACAATCTTAACAGCGACCATCGTCATCGCCGGCCTATTTGCTTCCGCGGTATTGATTTCCAGCTGCGGTGGCAAAAAGGAACAAAGTACCGAAGAACATCATCACGAGGCAGGCGATACCACCGCGCATCATGATGAAATGGACTCAACACAAATGGCATACGCCTGCCCCATGCATCCCGAAGTAACGGGTAAGGCCGGGGATGCCTGCTCCAAGTGCGGAATGAAACTGGTAGCCGTGAACGCCGACAGCACAAAGGTGCACGGTGAGCATGAGCACTAAGAAATAAAACCCTTACGGGTCAGCATAAAATGGACCGGATGGTGTCTAGGTTGGCGCCATCCATACTTTTTTGTGGAGTAAGAAAAATTGTATGGATAATCTAAAACGTAGTCAGGACAACATGAGACACTTGTTAATTAAATACACATCCACCCTAATCATGGGCTACCGCGCAGGGCTTACATCTTTTGCGTGTGTAGTGTTTGTATGGGGTATGCTGGGATGCAAAAGTAAACCTTCAGAACAAGCAGCCGCACCAGAAGAGGAGAGCATCACCACTAAAATCAAGATCAACAACCTGAACAATGAAGCCATTGCGTTAAGTCAGTATCATGGGAAAACGGTTTTTATAAATATTTGGGCAACCTGGTGCGGGCCTTGCATTAAAGAGATGCCTTCCATCGAAAGGGCAAAAAATATTTTAAAGGACCGAAACATCGCCTTTCTGGTTGCCTCCAATGAGTCGATCGAGGAAATTCAAGGTTTTGCAACAAAACGAAATCTCGATCTTCAGTATGTGCAGCTGCAAAACCTTGAAGAACTCAACATCCAGGCACTGCCCACTACCTACATCATCAATCCCGCAGGCGAACTGGTCTTTTTGGAGACAGGCTATCGCGAATGGGACGAAGCCGCCAACATCGAACTACTAACCAAAATCATTGACAACCAATGAATAGATCCCCGTTTCTCGCCCTGTTATGGTTATTCGTTGCCGGGTGTAATGTTCAGAAGACAAATGAAAGCGCAACAATCATCGCCATGGATTCGCCCGCCAAGGAGGGCAGCGGTGAGCCTTATCTGTTTGCCGATGAAAAGGGCAAAGTTTACTTGTCGTGGTTGGAAAAGATGAAGGGTCATCATGCCTTTAAATACTCGAGCCTGACGGCGGGGAAGTGGTCTGAACCCATCTTAATCGATTCGGGAAAGAATTGGTTTGTGAACTGGGCGGACTACCCGATGATCGCATCGTCTGGTCAGGATTTGGTTGCGCATTACCTCGAAAAAAATGGAGAAGGAGTGTACTCCTATAATGTTAAGGTAACATCCTCCCCCGACCAAGGCAAAACATGGAAGGATCCCATAACGTTGCATGACGACGGCAAAGAAGCCGAACACGGCTTTGTGTCCATGCTTCCCTACCGGGAGAATTTTTTCTTTGCCTGGCTGGATGGTAGAAATACGGTAGTCGAAGGAACAGAAAACCACGATCGACACCAGGGGCCAATGAGTTTGCGCGCGGCGATTGTCGACAAGGAAGGGAATAAAATAAGTGAATGGGAATTGGATGACCGGACTTGTGATTGTTGTCAGACCAGCGCGGCCATAACCGAGAGTGGCCCTGTTGTCGTCTACCGCGATCGTTCGGAAGATGAGATCCGCGATATGTCTATCGTGCGTTTCGTGAACAACGGTTGGACCAAGCCGGAAGCGATTCATCACGACCAATGGAAGATCGCAGGATGCCCCGTTAACGGACCGCGTGTGGTGGCCAACGGAAACTTCCTGGCCATTGCCTGGTATACCGTTTCCGGCGGCAAGTCGAAAGTAAACGTGATTTTTTCAGAGGATGGCGGAGAGTCGTTTGGCAAGCCTGTTCAGGTGGATGAAGGCAGGGCCGTGGGCAGGGTGGATCTCGTGATACTGGAAGGCAAATCGGTCATGGTCAGTTGGATGGAGGGCCCTACGATCAAGGCGGCAAAAGTACATGCCGATGGAACAAAGGACTCATCACTCATCATTGCGTCGTCGTCGGAGGCAAGGTCGAGCGGTTTCCCCCAAATGACAAAGTCGGGCAACGAAATCTTTTTTGCCTGGACGGACGACAAGGATAAGATGGTGAAGATCGCCAGGTTAACTTTCTAGCAACCGCATGGGTTACCCAGGGTCAATGAATTCCTGCCGCGGCTTACCAAACGGCAATGATCCTTGAAAACCCGCCGGTAGCTTTTCCCACTTTAGGTGCGGCAACGATCACCGTCGCACCTGTTTTGGGAATTTTATTTAAGTTAGCCACACACTCGACGCCCCATTTACCAGCTTCAAAAAGGGTTTTGTGTCCTGTATAATTTTCATCGATCCCAGGGTCAAAGGATAGCACATCCACGCCGATCCCTGCGATATTTCTTTCTTCCACTAAAAATTTTATGGCGTCATTTGAAAACCCTGGATAGTGTTTGATTTGGTGATCATCCAATCCGACAAACAACGAATCCATTAAATGTTTTTCCCAACCGGAATACATCATCACACAAGCGTGGTCAGGTATCTTTCCAAACTCCGTCTCAAATTTAACAATGTCATCCCGGGTCAAGGTTGCATCTCTGTCTTTTGACGCTTTTTCTTCAATATCAATGACGACGACCGGAACGATCAGATTTTTCAATTCCAATTGATCAAGCGATTTTTGATTCGCAATGAAATGATTGGGCGCGTCCGTATGTGTGCCCAAGTGTTCGTGTATCTTCCAGGAATTTGCTTCGACGCCATTGTCCTTTAGCGTTGCCATGGGAATGAGCTCGAAAGGATAGGTTAATTTTTTTACGGGTATGAAGGGGAAGTCCGGCGTTAACGTATGGGTCAGATCAACCATGTTGTCGATGTGAATAACAGTGCCCGCATCTTTCGGCTGTTCGCTGTTGCAACCGGTTAATAAGGCAATTACAATAAGTGGTATCCCGACTGATGTTGTTTTCATTTTCGCTTGAGTTATGTGGCCCGACTTTACTCTCCTGACAACTGAAGCCCTAGGCTTACAATATTGCTAAGTTTTAAAACACTAGTCAAATTTATAATCTCCCGATTGAACAAAATCCAATCCCGGAAATGAAGAGAGAGCCGGCAAACAAACACCTTGATATTTGTTGATACGTCTCTCATCGATACCATCTGGTGTCAGGAATATTGTAAGACTTTGGACTTACACCATAAAGCAGCGAGTAATGTGACCTCAACGTCGCGATACATCCGAAGGTCATAATGACTATTTGCGTGACGTAACAGGATGTCGATGAAAGTGGGGGAGAGGACTTTCAAATCTACAAAACGGCCTCAAGCCGGAAGATTTGCAGAGATCAAGTCCTTGTCACCGACTTAACCGCTTTGACTTTTCCGGTAGACTTCCCGGGACTTTTACTTTTGATGGTAACGGCGATACGCTTCTCTGTGGTGGCTTTACCCAAAGCATTCTTTGAATTCTGGCTCCCCTCGCGGGCCAAATAATCGTTGATGTCCACAAATTCAAGCGTGGGGACTTTGCCCATCATAAGAGAGAGCTCGATCAATTTCTTGAGTGTGAAATTGAAATTGCCATTTAGTATCTGATTGACATAGGAACCACTTACTCCCAAATGTTTGGCTACTTCTTTTTGCGTGAAGCCGTGGTCGTCCATGTATTGCTGCAACTGGCGGTATACTTCAGCCTGATATTTCGACAACAGATAGTCGGGATGTTTGAAAAGCTTGTGTTTTGAGATCATTTTTTTAACCTTTTATAGTTGATATCCTTTGCACCCTTCCGGATATTAAAATTTTCAATATTTTTGGTAACGGTAAGGGTGTCCGCCAAGTTTAAGTTATAACTTAATACGTCAAAGATAGGAAACGTTGGCGTAAAGGGAAAAATAAATTCGTGGGTTTGAGCTTAGAAGTTTTTCACAAATGGAGAATGCTATTTTTGAAATCGTACAACAGTGGAGAAGCGAAGAAGTTAAACTGCACCCGGGTGTTTTGCTTCCATCGATACAAGGGGTGGAGAAAATGATAGGATTCATATTTCCTGTGGAGTTTAAAGAACTCTATACCCAGGTGGATGGATTTGCAGATTTCGACATGAGAGAGAACATGTTTAGCATTTGGCCGCTGGGAGTGATTGTGGACGAGTATGAACGCGATGATGACAAAGAGTACGTAGGGTTCTCAGACTACCTTATCCATAGTCACAGCATTGGATTTCTGAAAGGTAGAGCCGGAATTTTTAAGAATTATGGAAGGGGAGAGTATATTCTGATCGCAAATTCATTTATTGAAGCCATACAACTTATAAATTCCGACGCAGCCATTATTTATTAAGATAGAAGGGAAGGGATGAGCATGCAGCTTTGATAAATTTGCTGCTTTTAAGCCCTTCACTCTGAAAATTGTTTTAGTGCAACGGCTTGATTGTGCTGTTCGTCTTTTGCACCATACAGCAGCGTGACCGTTTTATGTTGTTTCCGCAACGCCTGCAATTCTTCCAGCGCAGCAGATCCTTTCAATTCAGCATTATATTTTGTTAAGAACGATTTCCACTTCTCCGGCTCGTGATTAAACCATTTCCGCAACGCCGTCGAAGGCGCTACCTCTTTCAGCCATAGGTCCACATGCGCAGCTTCTTTTTTTATGCCGCGCGGCCATAGACGGTCGACCAATATGCGGTAGCCGTCAGCCTTTGAGAATGGCTCATAAACCCGTTTTATCGCGATTGACATCGGAGTAGATAATTATGGAATGTCCACGTAAGAACGCTCACCTCAAGGAAACAATTTCTACCGGCTAAGGTTTCCGGACTTAATGATCAGCTCCCTGCAGGTGTGAATTCAAATTGCTCTTCGTAATGATCTCCAACGGGAAATAATAGTTAGCCAACACGTCCTTTTTGAAAACCAGGTGGCCTGCCAGCTGGTTGATCCCGGTAAACGCCTGCCGTTTTGAATTTTGATTGATCAGGAAATCGATGATCCCCTTTTTTAGATAATAGATGTTCTGTTCCAGCAGATCGTAGGCAACCAACCGGATTCCGTTCTTGCCATGTTTTTCCAACAACCTTGAAACAATCGAGGCGCCTTTGGAGGTGGTCACCATAATGCCTTTCAGGTCGGGTGTATTCAGAAGCTGGTTGATTTCTTTCTCGAGCGTAGGTTCGTGGCTCACGTTGAGGTCGACGCTCAGCACAGTGCACTTGTGAGTCTTTACGCCATGGAAATAGTGTTTGAACCCTTTTTCTTTTTCCGACAAGTGAACGGAGCTGTGGATGTCGTCGTACACGTGCAACATCGCATAGGTGCCGGGTTGCTGCTGGTTGATGTGCAACAGTTCCGCGCCCACCATGCCGCTCTCATAGAGGTCCTGGCCGATGAAGGTGAGGGAGCCGGTCTTCGGAATGTTGTTGTTGAAGACGGCGAAAGGGATCTTCTGGGTCTTGCACTGTTCGAAATAGTCGATCGCCTCCTGGTAGAAGATAGGCGCCGTGAGGATGCCGTCGGGGGCCAGCTTGATGGCGGAGGCGAAGTTTTTCTTGAACGACTTCTTATCATAAAGGTCGAAGGGCGTGACCTTGATGGCAACGCCGTATTGCGCCCAATCCTTCTCCGCCTTCATCACACCTTCGTGTGCCATTTTCCAGTATTCGTCCTGCGCTGCATCGGGCAGCAGGGCCACCACTTTGAATGTTTTGTGATTGCCCAAGGTGCGGGCGATGAGGTTGGGTTTGTAGCCGGTTTTCTCCAGGATGGCCATCACCTTCTGGTATGATTCGGTTGAAACTTCACCTCTCTTGTGGATAACGCGGTCTACTGTTCCGATGGAGACATTGGCCATTTTTGCAATGTCTTTGATTCTAATGGTGCCCTTCATGGATCGATTCCTACTAATATACTATAGAGTTACAAGGGGGTTCTAAAAGTAAGTTAACCAAGATTTTTCGCCCCAGAAGGGGTATACCCGAATATTTTCCGTTTCCGTACACGGAGCCACCGTGTGCGGAAACGAAATGCTTTTTTTCTTGCGCTTTACATTTCCGCCATCTACCTTAGCATTAGGCTGGCACCTCAAATCGGGGTGTTTTATTTAAAACCTAAACCTAGACCTATGAAAAAACGACTACTGTATTTGTCGGTCATTTTTGTGATGATCGGTTTCACCGCCTATGGCCAAACGGTCACCGGAACGGTTACTTCGTCTTCGGACGCAAGTGCCCTGCCGGGAGTATCCGTACTGCTAAAGGGTTCCACCACAGGGACTACCACCGACTCGGATGGACACTTTGCCATCCAGGTTCCCGAAGACGATAAGAATGCAACCCTCGTCTTTTCCTTCATCGGATTTGCCACACAAGAGATCCTGGTAGCAGGAAAAACTACCATCGATGTGCCCCTGGAAACCGACATGACCCAACTGGGCGAAGTCGTAGTGACCGCCCTGGGTATCTCGCGCGAAAAGAAGGCGCTGGGCTATGCCACCAGCACCATCAGTTCCGACCAGATCACGGCCGCGGGTAATACCAACTTTGCCTCTGCTTTATATGGAAAGGCGCCAGGGGTTAGAATCACCACTGCGCCCGGCGGTGCTACCAGTGCGGTGAACGTGCAGATCCGGGGTATCAACTCCATCAATGCGAAAGGCAACCAACCCCTCTATGTAGTCGATGGCGTGATGATCCGCAACATGGAGCAGTCACCCACCGGCACCAACAACGGCGGATATTGGGATGATCAGAAGATCCGCGGTAACGGTATCCTCGACATTAACCCGGCCGACATCGAGTCGCTCAACATCCTGAAAGGTGCCAGTGCCGCCGCCCTTTACGGGTCGGAAGCTTCCAACGGCGTGATCGTGATCACAACGAAAAAGGGCACCAAGCGCAACGGTCTTGGGGTAGATTTCAATTATAATTTTACCGTAGAAAAGGTGGCATTCACTCCCAAATACCAGAATACCTATGGACCGGGCTACGATCGCGAGACCAACATAGGCAACTTCGGCGCCAATGAAGAAGGCTTTATTCCGGTCGACACCAATGGCGATGGCGTGAATGACGCCGTTCGCCCCATCTACCGCGCATGGGCTCAATTCGGTCCCCGCATGGATGGCCGCCAGGTAGCGTGGTGGGATGGCAGCACAAGAGCATATTCCGCACAGCCTGACAACTACAAAGATCTGTATCGCACAGGATCAAGCTCCAACTTCAACATTGCCGTATCCAACAGCACCGATCGCGGTTCTTTCCGCCTCTCGTATACCCGCCTGGACTATAAAGGGATCTCGCGCGGTTCGGACCTGGGACGGAACACGTTTAATTTGAACAGCACCGTGAAGCTGAGCAATAAAGTATCGGCCGATATCGTGGTGAACTATATCAACAATAAAATTCACAATCGCCCCGAACAGATCAACCGGCTTGCAGCCAACTACGGCGGCTTCTTCAGCCGGGCCGATTACATGGATGTTTACCTGAACAAATACCAGACTTCGCAAGGCTATAAATATGTCACTTACGATCAGCCGCAAAAAAATCCCGCGGAGGCGATCAAGTACAACATCCGCGCCGTCGATTTGCTGGAGTACCTCTGGAGAAACGTGCGTGACAACGACGACGAATACCAGGACCGCATCATTTCGAGCACCACACTGAACTATGAGATCGCAAAAGGACTGAAAGTGAGAGGCCGCGTGGGTAACGATTTCACCAGCGTGCGCAACGAGATCGAACGTCACAATGAATATCCAACTTCCTTCAATACATCGCAGTCAACCGGAAGCTATTCCTTGTCGACCGGCCGCTATTCTATTTTCTATACCGATGCACTCTTGACCTACTCGAAGGACCTCAACAAAGACTTCGCATTTTCAGTAATGGGCGGCTTCCAATCGAGGTCGCAAAACTACATCGATCAGAAGTCGAGCACGGAAGGCGGCTTGGTGCAGGAAAACTGGTTTAGCCTCAACAACTCCTATGGCGTGAAGTCTACTTCTTCGGCCCGCACGAAGGCCACTATGTATGCTTACCTCGGTATGGTGAACTTAAGCTTTAAAGAATACCTGTATTTGGAAGCCACGGCGCGCCAGGAGTATACCTCCACATTGCCCCCGGGTCACAACGGCTATTTCTACCCCAGCGCCAACCTGGGCTTTGTATTCTCCGATGCATTCCAGCTGCCATCTTTCATAAGTTTGGGAAAGATCCGCGTTTCGCAGGCGCGCATTGCCAACGGCTCGTCGCCGTATGCGGCCAACGTTGTGTATTCGCAGCAGACGCTAGCCACCACCCAAGGTACGGTCACCCAACTGCAGGCCGCCAACAACTATGGTAACAGCAACATTGCGCCGGAGCGCAAGACGGAAACGGAGTTAGGTTTAGAAATGGCTTTCTTCCAAAACAAACTCGGCCTCGATGCCACGGTGTATAAGAACACCATTAAAGACCAGATCATCGATCAAAGTCTTGCGCCTAGCAACGGTGCTTCGTCGGTGTTGGCCAACCTGGGTGAGTTGTCGTCCAAAGGCATAGAAATCGGGTTGTCGGCCACGCCCTACAACAGCGGCAATTTCCGTTGGGATACGCGACTTAGCTTTGCGAAAAGCGTAACCCGCGTCATGAAGCTTGCTCCCGGCATGGATGAAATGACGTTCTACAACGCCGATGCTGGCGCGGTGCTCATCAAAGCGAAGGCAGGTGATGTGCTGGGCGACATCTATACCCACACCCGCGAGAAAGACAGTAACGGCAACTACATCATTAACAGCGATGGATATTACCAGATGACGACCGGCAACGACTATGAAAAAGTAGGCAACGTGTTGCCCAAAGGCGTAGGCGGATGGTCGAACACGGTGACCTATAAAGGTCTCTCGCTCAATTTCCTGATCGACTACCGCTACGGTGGACAACTGGTTTCGGCTCCGCACTTGTATGCTTATGGTGCCGGCATGTATGAAAGCACCATGCAATACCGCGATGCCGAACACGGCGGATTATCGTACAACATCGATGGTTCGGGCAACAAAGTGCAGGCCGCCAACGGCCAATACCACGACGGCCTTATCCTCGATGGTGTGACAACCACCGGCGAGAAGAACACCAAGATCCTGGATGCTGCTAACTATTACATCAACTCGTACTACTGGGCTTCGGGCTTGTATGAGAAGCAAGGTGTGCTGAAGAACGACTACATCAAGATGCGTGAAGTGTCGTTGAGCTATAACCTACCGAGAAGTATCGCGCAAAAGTTGCGCTTCCAAAACCTGAAGGTGTCGGTCATTGGCCGCAACCTGTTCTACCTGTACCGGACCATGAAGGACCTCGATCCGGAAGTGGCCATCGGATCCAGCTGGCAACGGCAAGGCATCGACGAAGGCTCGCTGGCGGCAACGCGCAGTCTTGGCTTCTCCCTCAATGGCAGCTTCTAATCCATCCAACCAACGAAATCATTAGCATATGAACCTACAAAAATATATAACGGGAATTATCGCAGCCGCTTTTGTCGCGGTGTGCGCAACCTCGTGCCAGGACCGGCTCGAAGAGCAATACCAAAACCCGGAGAAAACGACCAATGCCTCCATCGACAAGTTTTTCACCAAGATGCTCGACAACCGCCGTGTGCGCGCTGACTATTGGAACATTCGTACCCTTCTGGTCATGCACCCCGCCGTCTACACCAACATCGTGAGCTATCCCAACTCACCGAAGCGTTACCAGGAGCAGTTGAGCTACCTCAACGACTACTGGAAGGATTATTTTACGCCGAATGGCGACGGCGTGGCAGGCATCGTGCCCCACATGCGTGAGATCGAGAAACAATACGCTACACTGTCGGCGGAAGACAAGGTCAAGGCCGATGTGTTCCTGAATGCGGCTCATATTGTGTATTACGATCAGACCTCGCAAGTGGTGGATTTGTTTGGCGACATTCCCTATTCAGAAGCCGGTATGCTGAACCTTACGGGCGAAACCAAGGCGCCAAAGTTTGATAGTGCAGAGGAGATCTACAATGCACTCCTCGCAGGCTTGAAGGAATCCGCTGCCTACTTTGCAACGGCCAGCCTCGACCCGCTGGTGGCTTCCTCTTTCGGAAAACAGGATATGTTGTTGCAGGGAAATCTGGATAAATGGGAGCGCTATGCCAACTCGGTCCGTCTCCGTCTGCTGATGCGCATTTCTTTCCAGAATGAACAAAAAGCCAAGACCGATATCCTGGAGATGCTGAACGCACCGGGTGACTATCCGTTGATAGACGAAACCACCAACAACATCTTGCTGTCACCGTTGACGACTTATACCGATTATATGCGCAACGCCGTCACTGAACTGGAGACGCACCTCGCCCCGGAATATCTGATGGAAAATGTTCTCCGGCCGGCCAATGATCCCCGCATCCGTGTGTTGTTTGATAAGAATGTTGACACGAAAACCAAAGTGCCAAACGCAGACTACTATAGCATGCCCGCGAACATTCCTTCCACGGACCAGGAAACCAATATCGCGGCGGGTAAGTATGCCGTTCTCGATTCCACCACGTTCATGTTCAACACCAAATTCCCCGGCATTGTGATGACCGCCGCCGAAGTGAACTTCATCAGGGCAGAAGCCTTCGAACGCTGGGGAAGCAGCGCGCAAGCACAGGAGGCCTACGAAAAGGCTGTGAAGCAAGCCGTCGACTTTGTTTTCTACCTCAACACGGTTGGGGCAACCTTCAGAGGCGTGCCTGCAGAAGACGCACTGACACCCACTGAGGTCTCCGACCTGCTGGCCAGCGCCACCGTGGCCTACGCCGGAACGAGCGACGAGAAACTGGCCAAGATCTGGACCCAAAAATGGGTGCACTTCGGCTTCATGCAGTCCATTCAGGGCTGGTCGGAAGTGAGAAGGACAAAGTATCCCCAGCTCACGTTTGTGCCCGACACCGGCACACCCGGTTCGGTAAATCCTCCTTCACGCCTGGTTTATCCCGATGCTGAGAAAGTGTACAACGCCACAAACTACGAGGCGGTGCAAGCCAAAGACACCCGCGATACCAAAATATTCTGGGACGTACATTAGTTTTTTTTCATATTGTTTGGGTGGGATTATTTCCCGAGGAGGTTGCGGAAACGCAGCCTCTTTTTTTACAGACAAATCTGCCACACTATGTCATCGCCTGTTTCACCGCGGCTTCGGCCAGCAATTGAATGGGATGAACAAAACCCACGTCGTCAAGATTTTCTTTTAGCAAGAGCGGGATCTCTGTGCAGCCGGGGATAATGCCATCCACATTTTGTTTGCACAGCTGAGATACCACCTCGAGGGCGATGGCATGATCTTCCGCAGTGTCGCGCCCTTCCATGACCCGCATGATGGAGGCATCGAGTTTAAGTTGCAGGGCTTCATCGATCGTCGCGGGGACCAATCCCAGGGCACTAAACTTTTGGATATATACCATGGCATTCTTAAATCCCGCTACGCCTACCGTGTGCCATTTCCGTCGCGATACTTCTTCAAGGGTAATGTCGATCATACTCAATACTTTTCTCCCCGAAGCTTGTTCTATCTCCTTCTGCACAAGGTGCGCGCCGTTGGATGCGATAATAATAAAGTCCACCATCGCGCCAAGCCGCTTGGCAAGCTCCAGCAACTCCGGATCGGGTTGGAGCGGGAACACGAGGGCATCCCCCTTCACCACGAATGGCGGGCGCCGGTGATAGGCCACCACCAGGGGAGGGTAGCCGCTGTTGATCTGGGGTGGGATCAATCTTTGTGAGGCAAGGTGGATCTGCACCTCCAGGTCGAGTGTGGCTTGCGGCCCCAGGCCACCCAATATGCCAATGGTCTTCATGCTGCTCGCGCGGGTGGTGTCATGTGGTTCAGGTTGATGGGTGAATGAATAGGCGGTCGGCACGGCGAGACAGGCCATGCCCAGTGTGCCGATGAGCTTGCGACGGCTTATGGTGTTTTGTTTTTCTGTAGTGTTCATTTTGTTTTCTTTTGAGCGTGAAGGATCAACCGGGGTGAGGTGGCGACGTCGTAATCATTCAATTGATAGTCGCCGAACACGGTGAGCAGCGTCAAGCCGTGCGCTTCGAACAAACCTTGAAAATCTTTCAATGCAAGTTTGGCCACCCGTTCGGTGTATTCGAAAGGTCCGTCTGCTTGCAGGTTGTCGATCACGATCTTTTTATAAAAATGCTTCTTGTCGGCATGCCGGGTGATGTGATAAGCGATGCCATCAATTTCTTTTTCTTCGCGGGGCACGAGGTGCGCCTCGGAGTAGGCCACGTTCAGGTAGTCCATCACCAATATGCCGCCGGGCTTCAGGGTGTTGGCGATGTTGCGGATCACGTCGTGGTTCTCTGCGTCGGTGTCGAAGTAGCCAAAGCTGGTGAAGAAGTTGAAGACGTAGTCGAAGTAGTTCATGCCAAAGGGCACGCGCATGTCGTGGCGGTAGAATTGGAGATTGGTGGTCTCAAATTGTCGCGCCGCCTGGATGCTGGACCCCGCCAGGTCAAGACCGGTAACATTGAATCCTTTCGACGCCAGAAACTTTGCATGACGTCCCGCACCACAACCCAGGTCGAGCATACGCGCAGCCGGTTCGGGCTGGAGTTTGTCCAGCAATTCGTCTATAAAGTCTGCGGCTTCCTTTTGGCTGCGGTGGGCGTAGAGTTGGTGGTAGAACGAAGAGTCGAACCACTTTTTGAACCAGCCTGCCGGCGCAGCGTCGACCTGGTGTGCCAGGTTTTTCATATATCCCAGGTTGATCTTCATTGCGCAGCGTTGGTTAAAGATTTAACATCATCGCTAACACGGGACCTGAAAATGGATGCGTTTCGCACGTACGCGGCGATCCACACGCCGCTGAGAATAATACCGGGAGCAACGGCACCGTTCCATGCGACAACTCAACCGCCATGGCACCACCAAAATATCCGGTCAGCAGAAGGAGGCCGATATTCATAGAGCGGTTATAAAGAAAGAATGCCACGAACAACAACTCCGCCACGCCAAGCCAGGGCAGGTAGAGGAGAAGTCCGATTTGTGTAAAGAGGTCCACTAAAGGTGGAGCAGCAGATAGTTTCATGATCGCCCCACCGCCAATGATCACGGTCATCAGAATGGAAGGGATCCAGGAGAGGATTTTTTTTCTTTTGTTCATACTGTTTTATTTTTTGAACAAAAGTATCGGCGCATCACAGCGCCGGCATTGATCTATATCAAGATCGAAAGGAGCGAAGGATTAGCGCTTGCGCGACTGAAGCTTGCGGATGCGGCTGAGGGTTTCCGGTGTAATGCCCAGGTAGCTGGCCAGCATGTGTTGTGGCACGCGCGCGGTAATGGAGGGATAGGTCTTTATAAAATCGTCGTAACGCTCTTCGGCCGTGGCGGTGAGGGAATTGATGATGCGGGTGTCTTTGGCCGTGGCGCGCTTTTGGATGCCGGCCTGGAAGGACTTGGCGTAGCCGGGAACCTTGTCCATCAGCGTGAGATGACCAGTGAGGTCCATGAGCAACACTTCGGAGTCTTCGATGGCATCGATAAAAAAACTGGCGGTGGTATCCGGGTTCATCCCCGACTTGTCGCTGACCCACCAATTCTCGGGAGCAAACTGGATGATGTGTTCCTTGCCTTTGTTGTCGATGACATAACTCCTTAAAAATCCTTTTGCCACAAAAGCACCCACACGTGCCGCATCGCCCTCCCGCAACAAAAACTCTCCCTTCTTCAAGGTTCTGTGCGTGACCACCGCAGCGATCTCGGCTTTGTCGTCATCCGATAAGGGAAAACGTTGTTCCAGGTAGGCGAATAGGGGTTCGTACATAGTGATGGCTAACGCAGAATATAAGGTTGTGGTTGGTCAGGGGCGTGCAGGGAAGCCAAAAGCATGTCAACATTTTGTTTACAGTAAAATCATGTCCTTGATGAAAGCGTTACTGATGCTGCCAGCAGCGGCCATTCGACGTGGCGGCGCGTTTGCAGCGTGTGCCGGCTTTGGTCATGGCGGTGCATTGTGTTGCTGTCGTTTCCTCGGTTGCGGTAGAATCCGTTTTTGTGTCGGAATGGTCTGGAATATCCGCGGCGGGCGATACCTGTCTGTCGGGACGGCAAACGTGGCAAGGAGTATAGCCTCGTTTCAGTGCTTCACTGAGGGTGATGGGGATCTTGCTGGAATGCAGGTGCACGCACGACCCTTCGTGATATTTCTCGCCCGTTCGCGTGATGAAAACCGACTGCGCGTTGGAACTTGTGCCAGCGGTCAGGAATAAGAACCAAAGCGTGATGCGGACAAAATGCTTTCCGGATATTTGTACAACGGTGTGATGCATAATCTGCGGATAAAACTTAAGCATTCTAAGATAATCATAAATCCGGCGAGTCCGCAACCTTTCAAAAGCTTCTGCATCCGACAGGTACATCCGTCAGCTTGGTCTTCCTTTTCGTAGAATTCCCCAAGGCTGTACGCGGCAAGTCGTGTGTAAAGTATTTTAAAATAGGAGGGATGCTTTGCTGCGTCATCCGGTTTCGTTCCGTCAACGAGCGGGGTATCTATGCTGCAAGCGAAACGACAACCCCTATGAGCTGCCCCGGTTTTAGAGCGAAAATCACAACTATTGATTATCTTGTTGTATTCCTTAATCATCCCAAACCAACCCGCATATGGCAAAAAGACCGGTCGTTTTCATCCACGGGCTTTGGATTCACGCCAGCTCGTGGCAACCCTGGATGGACCTCTTCAAACAACACGGCTACACTTCCCAGAACCCCGGCTGGCCGGGTGACTCCGACACCGTGAAAGCCTGTCGCGCCAACCCACAGATGATCGCCAACCACGGCGTCACCGGCATTGCCGACAGCTACGCGAAAGTGATCGCCAAACTTCCCGAGCCCCCCATCGTCATCGGCCATTCTTTCGGGGGACTGCTAGCGCAGGTGATCCTGGGTCGCGGTCTCGCGGCGGCAGGCATCGCGATAGATCCTGCACCGATGAAAGGCGTGTGGCAATTACCTTTCTCGGCGCTGAGAGCATCGCTCCCGGTGTTGGGCAATCCCTTCAACTTTAAGAAAGCAAAGTCGCTCACGTTTGGCCAGTTCACCTACGGCTTCGCCAACGCCGTCCCCGAAAATGAAGCCAAAGAACTTTACGACCACTGGACCATTCCCGCTCCGTGCCGTCCGCTCTTCCAGGCCGCTACGGCAAGCTTTGCCGGCAACGAAACGAAAGTAGACACCACGAATACTTCACGCGGTCCGTTGCTGATCACCGGTGGCGAGAAGGATCATATCGCACCGCCTATACTCGGCCAGGCATCTCTAAAGAAATATCCCGCCACTGTCAAGACCGAGTTTAAACTGTTCGAGGGGCGAGGGCATTCGCTGATTGTGGATCATGGGTGGAAGGATGTGGCGGAATATTGCCTGGCTTGGCTCAATAAGAACGGCCTTTGAACTGGTCTGGAATGGGAATCATCCGGGCAATTGAGGCAACATCAATGTATAAAATAAGTTTCTTGCTCTTTCCCTACCTGGATCAAGCATGAGACAACCCTGATCCTATACGTAGTCTGTAATTTCCATTGGCCAAAGGCAATCTGAAATAGAGATTGAATTTTACGAATTAATTGAAGAAATTGGGAGGGAATCCGATGATTGGTTCTTTGTGAAGGATTTTGCAAATGTCAGTACGAGATTCCCCGTCCCAAATATTGAGTTGATCCTTGCCCGCAAGGCAAGACAGACCCTTCCACGTTTAAGACAAGTACTGGCGTTGTTTTTTAATTGGATACTTAAAACTGAAGGGCTATGAAACATAACAGTACAAAGATGCTACCATCAGGTGAAAGCGATTTTTTGCAGGACGATCCGCTGGGCAAGCACATCAAGAAGATACAATCTTTCAGTGATTTGGAGGAAGACGAAGACTTAATGCCGGTGGCGCAACGAGAGATTGCCTGTGCCATCGCCGCGTTGACGGCCATCTACGAAAAAACAAAACGGCTACCCTATTTTGTCGCGCCCACACGAAGTGGAGGGGTAGGTCTAGAATACCAGGTAGTCGGTATCGAGGCATACTTTCATTTTGATATTGACGGTTCGATTCAATTTTCTGCTATCGGTGATGGAAAACTGCTAAACAAGACAAGGTTTACAAATCCAGCCGAAGCTTCAACCTTGATAGCCCATCTTTAGCCATATTGAACGTTGTTGGCATGAAGTATAAAACTGGAGATAGAGTACCGAACGGCGAAGCTATGGTTCGGCGAATCAAAAGGGAGTGGATCAAAGAGAATCGAACCATTTCCCGCGAAGCTTTTCGCCCACGGAAGGATCGCAACGGCCAATTTGAAGATGGCGTTTCTGTGGATATTAAGTCATGTTTAACCGAACCCATTGGTCATGACTATTGGAGCAACAAAAGGAAAATGGCCACGGCGGAATTTCTTTCGGATGTCATAAATGCATGCCCGCCTTACGTTATCCTATACGATGGACGATCGCCATCTCACTGTATCATAGCCGGGGATATGGTTGCTTTGGATGACGATCCGGATACCCTTGCCAGAATAGCGGCAAGTGCAATATTGATCCATAATCCGTTTACCCAGAATCGTCGAATGTCGACTTTTAAGTTTCATTCATCTTTTAATGACTTTGTCGGATTTGCCAAAGCAGCTTTAACGGCTTGCGCACCTACAGTTAACCCCGTCACCAAAAGAACCAAGATTCCGGTGCCTGCGAAATGCCACCACGTCAATTCTATCTTATAAGCAAAACTGTCGAGCCATTTCCGGGCAATGATATAACTAACGGGGAAGGCAATCAGGATGGCGATGAAGACCGTTTTAAAAAACTCGCCCGTCAAAAGATAAACGACTCTCCACACAGTCGATCCCAACACCTTCCTGATCCCAATTTCCTTTTTCTTTCGCTCCGCCGTAAACACAGCCAACCCAAACAAGCCAAGACAGGAGATGACGATGGAGATCGCTGCAAAATATTTAGAAAGAATGGCCACCCTGTTTTCGGATTCATAGAGCGCCTGGTAGTCGCTGTCCAGGAATGAATATTCAAAGGCCACCCCCGGATTGTGTACGGCGTAGAGTCTACCAAGCTGTTCAAGCGTTTCCTGTTCACTTCCCGCCTTGATCTTGACCATAATTTTAGAAACCCTTTTGTTCAGACTCAAATCGAAAAAGAGGGGCTTGATCTCTTCATAAAGGGATTGGAAATGAAAATTTTTTGTCACGCCTATAATTTCCTGGTCCTCGTTCCAGATCCGGATCACTTTGCCAACCGGATCCTTAAGACCCATCACTTCCACAGCTTTCTCATTCAAAACCACTTTCGATTCTTCGGAAGCGAAATTTCTCGAATAGGAGCGACCCTCTTTCATTTCGATGTCAAGCGTTTCAATAAAATCATAGCCACCCGCCAAGTCCGTAAATTCGATTGCATGGTCTGCATCCTTGCCTTCCCAGGCGATGTCGGTGGTTCCACCCTGACGGTTGGTGATGCTATGCCTGAAGTTGGTAGCGTTAATCACGCCAGGGATCTTCTTTATTTCCTGCAGGCGTAGCTCAAGATCAGCCTCAAATGCCTGCTTGTCTTTGATGGCATCGTCGGCGCCCATTTCAAAATGGACAATATTGTCGCGAACGTAGCCGAGGTTCTTGGTCTGCACCAATTCAATTTGCTTGTACACGATCCAGGTGGAGATGATCAAAACGACGGATATCATGGATTGAAAAAGCACCAATCCCTTTCTTGTCCAAAGCTCGCCGATGTAAGTGTTCAGTTTACCCTTTAGCGCGGCGACCAGATTGAAATTCGAGAGATAAAGGGACGGATAACTACCCGAAACAATTCCTGTAAGAATGGTTATCCCAAGGGCCCCAAGAATAAGCCTCGGATCAAAGCCAAGGGAAAGTTGTTTTCCTGTAACTTCATTAAACCAGGGAAGAAATAATCGGATCAGAACAATGGCGACGCCGAGAGACAACGAAGTCATCAACATCGATTCCAGGAGAAATTGAAAGACCAACGTCCTGCGTTTTGCTCCCATGACTTTTCTTACGCCGACTTCTTTAAATCGGCGCATGGCTTTTGCCGTAGACAGGTTCATGAAATTGATGCAAGCATTGAGCAGGATGAACAGGGCAACAATGATAAATAACGTTACATAGGCCATTCGCCCGCCGACGGGTTTTCCATTCTCATATCGGTTGTGGAGGTATTTTTCGGAATAGCGTTGAAGAAACAGCGTGGCCTCTGCGTCTTTATTCTTGCTTTTTATGAACCCGGAGATCTTCGTATTGAACTGATCAACATCGGTGTCCTTTCTCAACACCATGTAGGTGCTGGGGTCGCTATTGAGCCAGTTTTCCAGCTTCGGATTTCGCTCAAGAAACAATTCATAGTTGAGTAGAATATCAGACTTCAAAGAAGCGTTCGGTGGAAGCTGCTTATAAATTCCGGAAACGGTAAAGAGGCCATCGAGTCCTTCATGCTTCCATTCAACGATCTTGCCGACCACGTCCTCCGTTGTATTGAAGAGCTTCATGGCCAAGTCTTCCGAGAGGAGAATATTATATTTATCCGAAAAGGCTGTTTTCTGATCACCTTGAATAAAACTATAGGAAAATACATTGAAATAATCCTTGCTCACAAATTGACCTTCCGTCTTGATCCGCGTGCCGTTATAGGAGATCAGCCCTTTCCCCGAGGACCAGTCCGAGTTTGTGACCGAGGCGGCATACTCCACGTCCGGCATTTCCTTCGCTAAGGCCTCTGCCAACCGTGCAGGCGTACCCTCCATCGTAAAAACCCCAGACGAGGTGGGTGTGTTTTTCATTACCTGGAAAAGATGCCGGTCTTTTTCATGGAACTTGTCGACCGTAAGCTCGTCGTTCACCCAGAGATAGATGAATAGCGCGGCGGTGAGGCCGGTGGAGAGGCCGATCAGATTGATGCAGAATGTGCCGTAGTATTTCTTGAAACTTCTGCAGATCAGGATTAAGCTGTGTCGCAACATTGCCGAAGGGGTTAGTTTAAGCAAAACTTGCGATTGTGAAAATGGTTACACTGGAGGATGATTTAAATTTCCTTGGTTAGGATGTGCATGGGTGCTGTGGGTCGGCCAGTTATTTAGGCCCAAAAAATACCCATTTCCTTGAATCTGCATGGAACTTGGCGTGCCTCAAGGGCACCTGAAGCTGATTACTGAGAAATTACTTCAAGCTTCATCTTTTCAAGATTTCTTTCAAAAAGCAACCGTTCGTCCACATCAAGTTTATCGATATTCTGATTGACAAAACTCAAATACTTGTCCCGCTCGGAAGTATTGCCTTTGAGGTGTTGTGCCAGCATGAGATAGATGGCCGCGGCCAGTGTGGTATTGTTCACGAACTTGAAATCCATGGAATGCGACAGCAACAAAAAGCCTTCGGTGATGTTCCCTCGCTCGATGAGAACAGAACCACGCGTGCCGCGAAACATGTTTTCTCCCGGAACTTCTTTAAGCGCCATGGCCGAATAGTGATTGGCCAAATCGATCTTGTTCAAGATCAGGTAGAGCCAGGCAGCGGTGTTGTAGAAATGGCCTGCAAGACGTTTGAGTTCCTTTTCATGCAGACTGCTTTCGAGGGGCAAGAGGATGTCGAGTCCTTTTTGGGGTTCGCCCGTTTTCAGAAGAACCGTGGCGATGGTGAGGCGAATGGTTTTGTTTTTGGGGTATTGGCTTTCGTACTGTTGATAAATGGCAAGCGCTTCGCCGAATTCTTTTCTTTCCATATGTTCCTGAGCATCCCAGAGAGCGTCTACTTTCAACCATTTTTCTACTTCCTGTCTTTTAAGAAAGGGGAGTTTCAACAAGGCCAGACCGTCTGTTGGAATACGAATTCCCATGACCAGGGAATGAAACGGAAGGAGATTTAGCAATCCCAATGCATTGGCCAGTATAAAGCCGAGGCGGGAGCAAAAGTGACTTGATCGTTCGCCCCAAAGAAGTTAAAGCCAAACAGACTGAAGAATACAAATGCGATCAGGCCATTGCACAACACTCCTCCCATCATATAAAAGGCGTATCGAAGTCTCAGGAAACTGGGGTGGTTAAATGTCGCAGTGACACGCGCTCCGCGGAAGGAGGAGTTGACGACAACACGTACGCCATAGATCTGTGCTCTATAAAGCTCATGCCCTCTGCCCAATATCATTCTTCGCGGGGTTCCGCCAACGAGCTTCGCTGCCAATATGTGGCCTATCTCGTGAAAGATGGTGGCCAATTTAGCGGCCACTAGAAATATTCCGCAATTGATAAAGGCATTGGATAGGGATGAAAAATCGTCGCCGAGAAATCCTAGGACAGTTCCTGCTACAATGAGAATCCAGTAGGGGAGAGGGAAGAGTGTAAGAAATACTTTTTTGGCCATCGATCGGAAAAGCTTAAAATAGTACTTCGCACCTAACGACACAAGCTAAGACGGGCTTGAAAGAAAAGAACCGCCTTTGTTCGCACTTATTTCATTGACGGTTCCCTCCCGTAGCTTGAATCGAAATCCGACTGATCTTATCTTGAAATTCGACTTATTTTAACTTAAGATCCGACTGATAATGTTAAGATCAGTGGTTATTTCATCTTAAACAAAGTCGGACAATTTTATTTTTCCGCCTGGGAAAAACGCGTTGTTTTTCGCCCGGAATTTTTCTTTCTCACCGGCTGGAAAGTAAAAAAGCCAGCCCGCTGCAGCAGACTGGCTATATCGAGAGGGTATACGGAGGAGCGAGGCTACTTCACCGTTAGATCATCTAAAAGAAATCCTTCGCGAATTTCCTTGTTGCCGAGCATGATCGTGCGCAACGACAGGGAATACTCGCCCGCTACCAGGGTAGCCGGGATGATGAAGATGATTTTTGAGGGTGTGGCATCGGCCACCGTTTCTGCTTTGGTCACGGTGCCGTTGAGGGAGGTGAAGAATACGCCTTGTGCGGCGTCGCCGGCGTCGAACTTGAGGGCGCTGCCCACGATGTGGCCGATGCCGCCGGGTGTGGCGATGTCGCTCTCCGTTTTCGAGGTGAGGTCCTTAAACGATTGGAGCAGGGGCAGGGGAATGATGGCCTGCACTTTCTCTACCTTCACCTGCCCCACAATTTGCTTCAGGCGTTTGCCTGCTTTCATGCGCACTCTGACCTCATGCCGCGAGGCATCATAGGAATCGCCGGCGTTGTTAAACTTTCCCATGATGGACATGGAAATGTTGAAAAGGGGCGTTACAATGTTGTGACCATCTTTGAGCAATTGAGCCATGGCCAGGGCCAGTTCCTCCATAACCGAAAGCGCTTCCGCCTTCGTCACCGTAGAACCCCGGCTGATCATGAGGTCAACCACCTCTTCCATCGATTTGGTGCTGATGGGCTGCACTACCGCCATCTGATCATCCGGATCAGGTGTTAAACGGTTTTCAAACAAGGAGTATTTAATCATGGCTACCCCATTTACTATTTACGTACCAAAACTGAAATGCGTTTTCAGGCCGGAAACGGAGCCTCACATCCTAGCAGCCGACGAAATATCGTCGGACCGACGAAATATCGTTGGCGAGGCGCCTTGTCTATTGATGGCTTTCTTGTGGAGGAAATATTTCGGACCTTTAATCGTATTACTTAAAGACAGCTTGGTTTGTCTTTGGCCCTCGAAGTTTAAGATCGAAGTAATGTTGTTGGATGAGAACACTTAAACCAAAGGGTTATGAATTATAATGAAACAGAAATGCCTTCTCAAAGCGAAGGCAATCCAGTGAAGACCGATCCGCTATCGGAAAGCATCGAACTGATACGGTCTTTTGCGTTGCTTGAAGAAGACGAGGATTCAATGCCTGTGGCGCAGAGAGAAATAGAGCGTGCTATTACTATTGTCGAGGCCGTTTATGCAAAGTTGAGACTGGTACCATTCTTCGTTGTTGCCACGCGAAGTGGCGGTGTTGGTGTAGAATATAGGATAGGAGGGACCGAGGCATATTATCACTTTGATCCCTTCGGCGATATGGACTTCTCAGCGATCAAGGGCGTTGAACTGTTGAAGCACATATTTTTTACGAATCTTGACGAGGCACCCAAATTATTGGATGGCATTTAGATCGATTGGATCTCCGCCAAAGGTGTTATGTAGAATCTGTTAGCAGCATTTATGAACAATGAGTTTGCAAGACTATTAAGGGATCAGCATCAGGTAGGGCATTTTCTTAACAGCGTGTTGAAAATCGATCCAAAAGAGTTTAAAGATATAGCTTATCGCATTATTACTTGCGAGACGGGAATTATTGATGGTCTGGAAAATCCAACGTCAAGATCTGCGAAGTTCCGGGATCCGAGATATCAGAATGACAAGGAAAGACTCGCTTTGCGGGAGAGGATCGTTAAGGAACTCTTCGAAATGCCGTTGCTTGATAGGGATGATAAATTAAGACTTGGAAAGGGTGGCGCCAGGCCGATAGAAGTTAAGTCGGAGAGAAAGGCCTTTATAATAATTGGACTGCCAGCTTCCGGGAAATCGGCTGTCGCTTTTCGATTTGCCAATGAATTTGGGGCGATGATACTAGACGCTGACTTCTCCAAGAGGAAACTTCCGGAGTTTGCCAAATATCCATGGGGAGCTTCTATTGTTCACAAGGAGGCATCGGAAATGATTTTCAGCAGGGACAAGACTGGTTTTGAGTCACTATTCTATAAGGCAACGCGAGCGAATTATAATCTGGTGATCCCAAAGATTGGTGCCAGTCATGTTAAGGTTCTATGGATTTGTAATTTGTTGAAAGAAATGAAATATGAAGTGCATCTCACGTTGGTCTATCTGAGCAGGGAAAAAGCAACTTTAAGAGCACTGACGCGTTATAAAAATACGGACCGATATGTTCCACTCGCGCGCATTTTTGACGTCTATTCTCAAAATCCCTGCCTGACATACTTTTTTTTGAAGAACAAGAAGGGCGATAGATTCGATTCTTTCGGCGTCATCAACACAGATGTTCCTGTTGGCGAACAACCGAAATGTTCGGATTTTCTAGGGGATAGCCCAGCGAAAAAATATGAAATTGATTTAGATCTGATAATTTAGAAATCATGAAAAAAACAATTAGGAAGAGTTCATTACCCACAAAAACAACAGTAAAGAAGAAAGGCGTTTTGAAAACAACGAAGAAGAAAAAGATTTCCTTGAAAAAGTTCGACTATGAGAATTATCCGAAGATCCGGTTAAGTTATGCCGAGTATGTACGCAGGCACGCGTTAGCCGGCAAGATCATGGATGAGATTGAGGAAGAGGAGCTTGAAAATATTAAAGGCGTGGTTGAAAGGGTTTTGGCGGAGCGGGCTAAGGATGCTGAGAATGGCACCTCATAGCTGCATCACAGATATTTGCCAAGCGTCATCATTGCCGTGAGCGTGGCGTAAAAAAGCAGGAGCAGCAAATTGGCTAGCCTCTTTGATCTACGACTTTTCGGCGAAGTTGCTTTCCTGAGCAGAAAACCAAAGTCTCTATTGCTGAGCTTGTCAAATTTGCCATGGTAGGAATAAAATGGAGGTACGGGTGTTTCTTTGTCTTTTTCCAGGCAGTTGAATTTAAAGACTTGATAGCGCTTCATATAGAAGAGCCAAAACGACGCAATCGCTAATACTTCTAGCATAACTCAGATTAGGCCAAAGGTATTTACTGCATACGCTTTACCAAAGGAAAACTTCCTATTCCATTTTTGAAGCGCACGCGTCGTGCGCACAAAAGCCAAAGTCGGCGCTATAATTTTTTGTTGCGTTTTGACGACGGTTTGTCGTAGATCAGCCCCAAATCGCACTCGCTCAGCGCCTTAAAGAACTCACACAACACATTCACCCGGTGCGCCATCTCGCCAAAGTCGAGGGGGAGGGCGTCGTGGTGGTGTTCTACGTAGCTGTGGTAGAGTTCCAGGAGGGCTTCGCGGTAGTCGGCGGGGCGGGCCACGTTGAGGAGGAGGCGGAGGTGGTCGAGGGCGGTGTAGTCGCCGGCGTCGTGGTGTGGGTGGGGCAGGAGCCATTGGCTGGGTTTGGCGGGTTTGTGGGGTTTGATGGGCTTGGTCATGACCGTGGTGGTTTGGTTGTGCGCACAAGGAGGGCCAACGCCAGGGCATAATCCATGCCCAGCGGAATATTCCATGCCCACAGCCGTTTTCAATCGGATAGTTTAGCGCCTGGGCACAGGATTTTTTTATATTTGCTACCATGACAACCCACGATTCCTCCAAAGAAACCAAACCCGTCCACCACGGCCGGAATATCAAACGCTTCCGCGAAATGTTCGGCCTGAAGCAAGATGGCCTAGCCGCCAGGTTGGGACCGGATTGGACGCAGAAAGGTTTCGCAGTTGGAGGCGAGTGAGTTGGTTGAATCTAAGTTGCTTCAGCAGATTGCAGAAGCGTTGAAAGTTCCGGTGGAGGCGATTGAGAATTTTACGGAAGAGGGTGCGAATACGTATTTCAACAGCTTTCATGACAACAGTGGGCCCTCTGCATTTCAATACAACAATTCAGCTCCCACAGATAAATATGAGGAGATGGTGGAGAAAATTGAAGGGCTCTACAAAGAGTTGTTGAAAGAGAAGCAGGCGAGGATTGAGCTTTTGGAGCGGTTGCTAGCTGAAAAGAAATAATGACTAAGCCGGCAGATGAAGTCTGGCAAAAGCTAGTGGACTTTGTCGAGTCCACTACCAGCGTTGAGGTTAATGAGGACTCAATTGTTTTCGATGATTTGAGTATAAATGGATTGGATACTTATTCGTTCATGGAACAGTTTGCTGAAGAGTTTAAGGTAGACTTGTCGGATTTAGATTTAAGTAAGAACGTGTTGTCTGAATATGAGTTGGGTAATATTTTTTTAACTTTCTATCGGGCTCTTTTTCGCAGGAAGGCCTTGAAGCGGCGAAGTTTTAAAGTTTTGCATCTCTATCATGTAATTGAAAAGAGACATTGGTTTGACCCTGATTAAGATGAAAGAGATCGTAAGGCAGACGGAATACATTATTGTATAAAAAGAAGTTAAAAGGACTTGATGGTGAACCGTTATTAAGCGACTTTAGATTAGTTACAACGGCCTCTTAGGCTGTATTAGGATTGACCCTTCCACGTTTAAGATAAGTTTTGGCGTTGTTTTAATTGGACACTTAAACCAAAGGGTTATGAAACATAATAACAGAGAGATGCTATCTCCAAACGACATACCGTTTGTGCCGAGCGATTCGCTGGCTGAAAACATTAAAACAATCCAATCTTACAGTTCGCTGGAGGAAGATGAAGACTTTCTGCCGGTAGCACAACGGGAGATCCAGCGCGCCGTTTCCGCGTTGGAAGCCATTTACGCGACGGCGAAACTACTGCCTTTCTTTATTGTCCCCACACGAAGTGGTGGTGTTGGTTTGGAGTATAAAGTAAAGGGCACAAAAGCGAACTATCGCTTTGATCCTGATGGCTTGATGTACTTTACTGTTATGAGAGATGTGACAGTCCTAAAACGGGCAATGCTCACAAGCCCAGCCGAAGCCCCAGCCTTACTAGAATCTATTTAGCCAACATCACAACGTTGTTTGTTATGAAGTATAAGATTGGTTGGTTTACATTTCAACAAGCAACAATTTGTTTTATTGGTGAAGCCAAGGAGGAGCAACAATATTGAGTTCAGTTTCAGCATCTGTTCCAATTGGTCCAGCGAACCCTCCCGGCGCCCCTGGGCCTCCTGCTGCGCAATCGTTTCCTCCTGGAGCGCCAGGGCCGGGTTGTCCAGGATGGCCATCGTGTCCTTTGCTAGCTAGCAGTGTTATAAACTGCATAGCTACCCCTAAATCAATAACGGTGTCACCCGGCCAAATATCAACGATCAATTTTGCGCCGCTACCTCCATGCCCTGCGTATCCTCCGTTGCCACCCTGGCCTCCGTTACCACACGAACGAAATGGGGAATTTCTGTTCCCCCCAATTTCACCCTTGCCCCCATTGCCTCCATTGCCTCCGTTGCCACCATTAGAGTGAATATTCAAGCTTCCTATTGCAATCAACCCCAATTTGACTTCAATAATCCGCGCATTTTCTCCACGTTGACCATTTAGTCCGTTAACTCCTTGTGAGCCGTTGATGCCTGTTGGTGCTTGCGACCACCCTGTCCTCCATGGATCAGCGGGATTTTGTAATGGTGCCGAGGATCCATTCCTTCCATCACTGCTAATTTGTGCATTAAGGCCGACTGAGAAATTGTCTATTCTCAATTTGCAATGAGTTATAGAATCGTCCAGAATGATCGTCGAATTGTTACCCATTTTCAGTTGAAAGAAGTAAACGGATGTTGCTCTAATCACAAAGACTTCGTTGTCTAATAATTCATAGTTCTTTATGATGATTTCGTAATTGTCATAAATGGTTTTTAAATTTTCAGTTCTCATACACATTGAGGGTTAAGTGTTGACTTGGTCAAACTCTAATTTTTCCTTCTTTCCAGATACCGTTTATGTTTAGTTTTCTTTTTGATATTTAGGTTGAAAACAGGCGGAATTTTTTTAGCTTGTTCTATCACTTCAAAAGTGAAATCTTTTAATCGCCTATAATCATTTTGATTTCTGTTCTCGTGCTTATTGTTGAATATCTCAATTGCTTTGTCGATGCAATTTGTGGCTTTTGTAATTATTTCTTTGGTTTCTTTATCCTTAAGCAAAATTGCGTGTAGGCTTTCGCAATATTGGGTTATGTCATTACTTATGAATTTGGGATAATTAAATCCGCAAACTAGAACTCTAATGAGCGTTAAAAAGTGGTATTTGTACCTTCTATAATGTGCGCGAATAAAGCCATGCTTAATTAGTGTATCAACTTTGTGCAGACAAAGGGCGCTCACATAATAGAAGTAAGGATTATGATCTTCTAGAAAGATCTTTCCAGAGTAAGACTTTAGTAATTCGCCGTAATATCTATGCGTGCTATGTGGCTCATTCCAGAACATGGAAATTACTGCGTTTATTTGCGCTGCGAGTGAAATTATCTTATTTCTTGGAATCTCGGGGAAAACCGTATCGTATTCTCTGGGGCGTCTCTCGTAGTAGAGTTTATCATCTTTGGGAAAGCTATCGTAAAATCGTTGGAGTTTTTTGTGATAGTCTTTGAGGGACTCGAATGCTTCAATTTTTACTTCTGTTTGCCTGTTTGTGGCCTTAATGATGTCATTAATTACATCTTGATCATCGGTTACAATTAGTTTAATTGGTATAAAGGTATTATCAAGATCAATGCTTTTCTTGTTATTAAATAAGATGTGACTGGTTTGACACCCATTAACAATTTGAAAGTCCTTGACTTTAAAGTAAGTGCCGACTTTATTAAGACTTTTCGAGACTATTGTTATACCGTTGTTGAATATAGGAAACTTTAACTGTTTTAGCTTGTCCTTTAGCGTGAGTTCAATTTCCTTGTTTACTGAATTAACCCCTAAAAAATCTCTAACGTTGTCATAAAAAAGTGTTTTTTGAATTTTATGATCAGAGTCTTCTATCAGTTTGAAATACTCCGTCGCTGGTAATATGCCAATGTATGATTCCTTAACACCCTCAATTCGTGGTAATGGAGTATTTTTGTCAAAATTGATCTCTTTGGTTACTTTGTTTTTTATCTCCTTATATATTTTTTCAATGCCTTCGGCGTCAACCGGAATAAACTTAATGTTGCTAAATAGATTTCTGGACTCAAGCTCCTTGATTTCGGAGGAAGCGCGACCAGCTACATTTTGGTCATTTGTCCATCGCCCGGTTGTTACATAGTAAAGCTCACAGATTGGACTGTCCTCCATCAAAATGCTTTGGGTGTAGATATATTCTTTTAGCTCTCGCAAACTTTTGATGTCATCATTAATTTTAAGACTGGGTGTGTCTTTAAAGAAATCTTTAACTCCAAATATGAAAGTTGCGAGGTCACTCGCCTTGAATTCACTGGATGTTTTGCTTTGAATAAAGATAAATTTGACGTCGAGCCTCTGAAGTTGATTCTTTAGTGCGTCAATTTCTTCGTTTGATGATACGATATGTTCGTTCACAACGATGGCTACGCCATCTATGCCAGTGTCGTTTCCACCACCGACATTTAATTCTTCGATCTTAAAGTTGTCATTGTAAAAAGCCTCTGGATGAATTTTCGAAAGAATACAGTAATTGCAGAAATGTTCAAATAACTGATCTTCTTTAATCCCTTTGTCAAAGTCAAAGTCTATTCTAAAATTGCTCAAGTATCCTTGAAGTATCTTATTGTCCATAGTGTTGTGGTTTGATCCAATGCATACCCGCCACGATCCTGACAGGTAACGCGAGTTTGTTTCAGCAGTCCAAGTGAGTTCTTTGCGGCTTATTTAGTTTGATGTGGCCGCGCGTGCTATTTGAGGATTCCAGGTGGGCTTGTCGATCAGATTGGATCAGGTGGGGCAAGGAATCTTTGACTAAAATAATGATTTTTTTGAGGATCGCAATATGATATTGAGAATCTCCTCCCATGACAAAATTTTAAAAGTGTTTGGTATCGGTCGATTATTTCGAGAAGATCCAGAAGTAGTTTGTGCGAATTGATAATTGTGGACTGTAAATCCCGAATGCCACCGTTAGGATTAATGAGTTGTTTGTTGAACGCTTTATGGATTCGGCCAGGGATAGCAATGGAAAGCCCGAAGTGCGCCGGCCTCGCGCGCTGCCGGACTTGGAATGGATAGCCCGACCCTCGGCCTCCGAGGGTGGCCGCCAAGTGTTCCCATTCAGATAACTTTGCCCCCAAACACCCTTTGCCAAAACCCTCCCATCCCTTACCTTGCACCTTCAAACCCATTTCATGCAGGCCATCAAAGAAACCCACTTCAACTTCCCCGGCCAAACCGGGTTCTACCGCGGCAAGGTGCGGGACGTATATTACTTCGGCGACCTCATGGCCATGGTGGCCACCGACCGCATCTCGGCCTTTGATGTGATCCTGCCCAAGGCCATCCCCGACAAGGGGCGGGTGCTGAACCAGATCGCGGCCTTTAACCTGCAGGCTACCCGGGATCTGGTGCCCAACTGGGTGCTGTCTACCCCGGATCAGAACGTGACCATCGGCTTCAAATGCGAGCCCTTTGCCGTGGAAATGGTCGTGCGCGGCTACCTGGCCGGGCATGCGGCCCGTGAATACAAGGCCGGCAAGCGCACCCTTTGTGGTGTGGCGCTGCCCGAGGGACTGAAAGAGAACGACAAGCTTCCCAACCCGATCATTACCCCTACAACAAAGGCGGCCGTGGGCCACGACGAGGACATTAGTCGGGAGGAGATCCTGAAGCGGGGCATTGTTTCGGAGGCTGACTATAAGACATTGGAAGAATACACCCTGAAGCTCTATAAAAAAGGCACCGAATTGGCCGCCGAGCGGGGGTTGATTCTCGTTGACACCAAGTATGAGTTTGGGAAGCACAACGGTGTGATCTATTTGATCGACGAGGTGCATACGCCGGATTCGTCGCGGTACTTCTATGCCGAGGGCTACGAGGCGCGGCAGAAGGCAGGGGAGACGCAGAAGCAGCTTTCGAAGGAGTTTGTGCGCCAGTGGTTGATCGAGAACGGCTTCCAGGGCAAGGACGGGCAGAAAGTGCCCGAAATGACCGAGAGCAAGGTGGGCGAGATTTCGGCCCGTTATAAGGAGCTTTATGAGCATGTGAGGGGGGAGGCGCTGGGGGCGGTGGACTATGGCCGGCTATCCCAAAGAATCGAGCAAAGCATCCTGAATTCGATAAATTCCGCTAACTTACAAGCCAAGAAAAACTGACCTATGAAGTATACGATTGACAAGCAGGAGAAATACAGTTTGTTGCGTTTGCACGAAGAGAAGCTGGATTCCAGCGTGGCTCCTGGCCTGAAGTCCGAGTTGATCACCCTCCATGCCGAGGGTGTGCGCAACATTGTGCTGGACCTGGGCGAAGTGAAATACACCGACAGCTCCGGCCTCAGCGCCCTGCTGGTAGGCAACCGCATTGTTCAGGAGGACGGCGGCATTTTCATCCTGACCACACTGTCGGACCACACGCTGAAGCTCATCAAGATCTCTCAGCTGGACAGCGTGCTCAACATCCTTCCCAAGGTGGAAGAGGCCATCGACGCCGTGTTCATGCACGAAATCGAAAAGGACCTGAAAGATTCTGACGGAAATTAAACGAAGGTTACATAACCGGAAACCAAAGCCCTCCAGCTTTGGTTTTTTTTATTTTTAATATGTCAAACCCCTGTAAACGTTGAGTTTTAAGATCACCATTCTCGGCTCCAGTGGCGCGGTGCCCGCCTATGGCCGCTACACGTCGTCCCAGTTGGTGGAGATCCAGAACCGCCACTTCCTGGTTGACTGTGGCGAGGGCGCCCAGATGCAGCTCATGAAGCTGCAGGCCAACTTCCACCGCATCGACCACATCTTTATCAGCCACCTGCACGGCGACCATTTCCTGGGGCTGATGGGCCTCATCTTCACCATGCACCTGCAGAAGCGGACGAACGAACTGCATATCTACAGCCATCGGGGGCTGGACGAGATCATCACCACCACCTTTCGCTACACGCGGTCGGTGCCCAACTTCAACATCGTGTTCCATCGCCTGGAAAAGGACGCGCGCGAGGTCATCTTCGAAGACGAGGTGCTCACGGTGGAGACCATCCCCCTGAAACACCGCATCCGCTGCTCGGGCTTCCTGTTCAAAGAGAAGATCAAGCCCCGGCGCATCGACAAGACCAGGCTGCCCGAAGGACTGCCCCTGCTGCAGGTGGCCAACCTCAAAAAAGGTGACGACATCACCGACGCGGAAGGCAACATCCTCTACAAAAACGCCGACCTCACCTTCGACCCGCGCCCGTCGCGCAGCTATGCCTACTGCTCCGACACGGCCTACAACGAAAGCATGATCGACCAGATCCGCGATGTGGACATGCTCTACCACGAGGCCACCTTCGAGGAGGAGGAAGCGCAGAAAGCCGCCGAAACGTTTCACAGCACGGCCCGCCAGGCGGCCACCATTGCCCTGAAGGCCAACGCCAAGGGGTTGTTGCTGGGCCACTTCAGCGCACGCTACAAGGACCTGACGCCGATCCTGAAAGAGGCGCACGCCACCTTCGAGAACGCGCATTTGGCGGTGGAGGGAGATGTGTTCACGCTTTCGGATTAATCCTTTATTTTTATCGCCATGGAAAATACGCAACCCGACAAACGCCACCGTTTGTTTATCATTCTGGCCGGCATCTTCATCACCAACACCGTGTTGGCCGAGATGATCGGGGTGAAGATCTTCAGCGCCGAAGGGACGCTGGGACTACAGCCCGCCCACCTGAACATCCTCGGCTTCACGATGGACTTCAACCTCACGGCGGGTGTCGTGATCTGGCCGGTGGTGTTCATCACCACCGACTTGATAAATGAATACTTTGGCAAACCCGGCGTGAAGCGCATCAGCTACTTCACAGCGATGCTGGTGACCTATGCGTTTGTGGTGATCTTCATCTCCATCCGCCTTGCGCCCGCCGACTTTTGGGTGAATGGCACGGACTCGGAAGGCAACGCGGTGAACATGCACCACGCCTTCAATAAGATCTTTGGCCAGGGACAGCGGATCATCCTGGGGTCGCTCACAGCCTTTATCATCGGGCAGTTGGTGGATGTGTTTGTGTTTCAGCAACTGCGGAAAGTGACGGGGAGCAAGATGTTGTGGCTGCGGGCTACAGGGTCTACGTTGGTGTCGCAGTTTGTGGATAGCTTTGTGGTGCTTTATATCGCTTTCGCGGGAACGTTTACCAATGATCAGATCGTTGCTATTGGGATCACTAATTATATCTATAAGTTCATCGTGGCCATTGCGCTGACGCCTTTGATTTACTTTGGGCATGGGCTCATCGACCGGTATTTGGGGAAGGAGTATGCTGCGCGGATTTCGGAGGAGGCTTCGCATGGGAGTAAGGGGTTCTTTTAAGGTGATCCCTTCAAAGGTTTAAACCGCCCGCCTTCGCTAAAGCTTCGGCGGGCAAGCCCGAAAGCCTTTGGTCCGACTTGCCTGCCCTTCCGAAGCTTTAGCGGACGGTTAAATATTTTTCACACGATCAATACTCATAAATAGGTGGAACTCTTTGAACAACCCGGCACGGAATCACGCATCACGCTCTTCGCGGAGTTGATGTTGCCTATTCCTGTGCCTAAGCTGTTCACTTACCGCGTGCCCCTTCCCCTGAATGACAAGATCATGGTGGGGCAACGCGCGATTGTTCCTTTTGGTGATCGCAAGATACTCACCGGTGTGGTGGTGTCGGTCACCGATCAGCCACCGAAACAATACGAAGCGAAATACATTCTTGAACTGCTCGACGACTTCCCGTCCGTCACCGAGTTGCAGTTCAAGCTCTTTCAGTGGATGGCCGACTACTATCTCTGCACGACCGGCGAGGTGATGAACGCGGCGCTTCCCAGTGGGCTGAAGCTCTCCAGCGAGTCGATGGTGCAACTGAATCCGGCTTTCAACCTGGAGGAGTCGGATTTTGATTTTTCGGAGAAGGAGCGGATGTTGTTGAAGCGGTTGGTGGGAGAGTCGATGGAGTATTCGGCCATCAGCAAGTTCCTTGGCGTGAAGACGGTCTACAGTTTGCTGAAGTCGTTAGTGGGAAAGGGTGCCATTATTTTGTATGAAGAAGTAAAGGAAAAATATAAACCCCGGACGGAGCGGCGCATCCGGTTAACGGATGTCTATGCGGTAGCGTCGGCGTTGGAGGGTTTGTTCGAAACGATCGGTACGAAGCCAAAGCAGGAAGCCATTGTGCTGAAATATCTGCAGGATGTGCCGGTGCTGAGTCATGCCGAAGCAAATAAACATGGCCTGGCGCATAAGCAGTTGATGAGCGACGATACGTTGTCGGAGTCTTCGTTGCGCACGCTGATCAAGAACGGCGTGTTCGAAGAGTTTGAGGTAGTGGTGTCGCGCTTTGAAGAGGAGCCGCTGCCGGACCAGCACATCATCCAGCTGAGCGAAGAACAGCACCAGGCACAACAGGCGATCCTGGCCAGTTTCAAAGAGCATAGCGCCACCTTGCTGCAGGGTGTGACGGGCAGCGGCAAGACGGAGATCTATATCAACCTGATCAAGCAGGCCATCGAAGGCGGCTCGCAGGTTCTTTATTTGCTCCCGGAAATTGCGTTGACCACGCAGATCGTGCAGCGGCTGCGAAAGATCTTTGGCACGACCATGGGCGTGTACCACTCCAAGTTCAGCGACAACGAGCGCGTGGAAGTCTGGAACGGCATCCTCAACGGGCGTTTCAAATTTGTGGTGGGTGTTCGCTCCGCCATCTTCCTTCCGTTCGACAACCTGGGCCTGATCATTGTGGACGAAGAACACGACGCTTCCTACAAACAACAGGAACCCGCCCCGCGCTACCACGCCCGTGATGTGGCGGTGGTGATGGCGCAGCTGCACCACGCCAAAGTGCTGCTGGGGTCGGCTACCCCGGCCGTGGAAACGTATTACCAGGCGCTGCAAGGCAAATATGGTTTTGTGAAACTGGACAAACGCTTTGGAGAAGCCCGCCTGCCCACACTCGTGTTGGCCGACATGGGCCGCGAGCGGAAACAGAAAACTGTAAAGGGGGAGTTCTCCGGATTGTTGTTGAAGAGCATCGGTGACGCGCTCTCGAAAAAGGAACAGGTCATCGTGTTTCAAAATCGCCGAGGCTATTCGCCGATGGTGAATTGTGAGGACTGTGGTTGGGTACCCAAGTGCGTGAATTGCGCGGTGAGTCTTACCTATCATCAATATCGTCACGCGTTGGTGTGTCATTATTGTGGCTATCGCGAAGCCTTGCCGCAGAACTGTCCCACGTGTTCGTCGACTCGATTGAAGACGGTGGGGTATGGTACGGAGAAATTAGAGGAGGAGCTCATGCTTCATTTCCCTGACGCCCGCATTCAGCGTATGGACCTGGATACTACCCGATCTAAATCAGGCTACGAATCCATTCTCGATCATTTTGAAAGAGGAGAAACCGATATCCTCGTCGGCACCCAAATGGTGACGAAGGGACTCGACTTTGATCACGTGAGTTTGGTGGGGATCTTCAACGCGGATCGCATGATCCACTTTCCTGACTTTAGAAGTTATGAACGCGCCTATCAACTCATCACGCAGGTGAGTGGCCGTGCAGGCAGGCGGGAGGTGCCAGGTACGGTGGTGATACAGACCAGTAGTCCCGATCACCCGTTGTTGGTGACGATCTTGAATCATAGCATGGAGAAGTTTTATGGCGACCAGTTGGAAGATCGTCGCCAGCACAGCTATCCGCCGTTTAGCCGGTTGATTGATGTTACGATCAAGCACGTGGATAAGAAAGTATGCCGGGAGGGAGCGGATGCGTTGTTTAAGTTGTTTCGGAGTGCTATGCCGGGAACGAAGTTGTTGGGGCCGGGTGAGCCGATGGTTTCGAAAATAAGGAATCAGTTTTTGATGAGTATTTTGGTGAAGATCCCGCGGGGCAGCAGTGAGTTGGGGGCGTTGAAGCAGGCGTTGATGCAATGTATACAGCAGTTGTTGAAGGAGAAAGAGCATCGGAATACGAGGGTGATTGTGGATGTGGATCCGGTGTGAGAGGTTATTTCCTGACTGCAAAATTTTTTCAGTGGTCTATGTTATTCTTGTGATAGGTGGGATTTACCCAGCCCATAAGGATGCCGTTGGTTTAAATTTATAGCCCATGGATTTGCCACATTATTCATTCGTGGTAAGCGACAATCACTTGGCCTACTCATTTTATAGCCTGGGTCCACGCGGTGTGATCCATAAAGTTATCCGATACACGCGTCTGGAGACAGATCGTCATGTTGTATTTAATCTGTCATTAGGCGACGTTGATTCGGAAACAAGGCAAATCAGAGAAGATAAGGCATCTGGGAATGCCGACAAGGACAGAATTTTTAAAACTGTTGTCAAAACCACAGCCTTGGTTTGTGAAGAATATCCAGGCGCCTATATTCAAATTCGTGGGAACTCCCAATCACGAATAGATTGTATCAGATTGCTATTTCGAAATATCAAGAGCAAATTCGGTTGCAATATGATGTTTATGGATTAGTGGGAATAGAGTGGGAGGTGTTTCGTGAGAACCAGAGATACGAGGGCTTTTTGTTGCATTCCAGAAAATGATTTAACTTTATTTAGTAGATTCGTTAGATATGGGCACCGTCAAATCAGGAAAGAATCGGGAAAGAAGCATCAAGAATGAGATCGTTCCTGACTGGGTTTGGAATATTGAAAACGACCCTCATGCCATCGAAAAGGCTAAAATAGCCCAAAAGCATCTGGATACTTTTGGGCTTCCAAAAGATGATAGCACGGATCGTGGCAAGCATTGATCCCACGCGTGCTGAAATCCTTTTTCAGACAACACATCAGTATCTTAGGCTTAAATGATTTTTGTTAAGGAGATTAATGGCTATCAACGCACAAAGGACTATGAGGAATCTTGAATCAGTTTTTTTATACCTGGGACTTCTTGTCGTCTGTTTGTCCTGCAACGATGACCACTCCTGCTCTGACGGTGCGCAGGATCAATTCAATTATAACTCGACCACGGGCAAGTGCCAGAGTTGTGACGGAAAAGTTGGTTATAATGTATTTGATCTCGATCGTGTCCAGCAAACCCGGAACGCAGAATGTATGGATCTGAGCAAGAAAGTGCTGATAACGTTGCTGAAGGGTAGGTCAGAGCAGAGTCTGGGTTATGATTCTTTGTATGACTTCAATTTTCGCGGGGCCAGGTTTGATAGCGCCGAGTTGTATTTCAATTTTATTAGAAAATCTGATTTTAGTGGTGCCGATTTGAGATTGCTTCAGTATGGCTATGCCGCGATCGATGGTAAGATAGATCAACATACACTGCTCCCTGAACAGGGAAATTGCAACGACGATCTGAATACAATTCTGTGTAGCCGATAAAGCAACATGCCGAATTTAGCTCGCCTGGCAGACGGGGGAGATTCCAGTAAATCGCGCTCAATTGATGTAAATCGGGTGAATCCAAGCCTCATGTTGAAACGAATGCTCAAGGCCAACGATTCGGTGGAATTTGATGTGTTCATACCACGAATTCCACCGAATCGAACCCTTGCACGATTGAGCGCGTAACCTCCCGTCTTCCTTTTAGAAACGGTTGTTAGCGATTTGATTTAAGTTTTTGAATTTCTTGCTTCTGCAATTCCATCTCCGTCATCATCTTTTTCATTTCCTCTTGCTGTTGGATGACGTATAGCGTAAGTTCTTCGACTTTCTTCAACAAGGTCATATTCATGTCGCCGACATTGATGCCATCTTTTTCCATTTCCGTTGCGGACGGAACTTCAGGTAAATGCTTGTTCTTTGCTAAAAAAAGGCTCAGCTCGGAAAGCGGCAAGAGTTTGTAGTCCTTCTCGAAAACATAGTCGGGACCAGGAACGGACATGTCCACTCTTACCTCTTTGGCATGAATGTCACCTTTTACGGTGAGGTACGCATCGGGATTGGCAGTGTTGATGCCCACGTAGCCGGAACCTTTCACAATGAATGCAGTGGAATTTCCGCCGATGTCGCGTATTCTGAAATAGTGGCTGGCGAATGCGTTGGCAGTGTTTCCAAAACTCTGTACGTCAAGGTTCATTCCGTTTACTACACTCGACGATCCGGGAACGAATACGTGCAGCGTTGCCGTGGGGGCAACACCTAAACCCAGCTTCCCATCCTTCTGCAGGCGCATGAGTTCGTTGTTGTTGGTCGAGTAGTCAATGGTCGCATTATTGATGGAGAGCCAACGGAACACGGAGGCGACATTGTCGGGACCTGTCAATCCGAAATTAACCGATGCATTCGATTCCATCACCAGGCCGCTTCGATAGTTCGAGATCGCGGCAAAGGAGTACAGGTAGTTGCTATACGCATTGCCGGGATCTTCGATCCGGAATTTCCCGCCGCTAAGCGTGAGTTTCTCTGCGGGCGTTACGGTCCCTATTCCCAAATAACCGTTGTTCAACAACGTCATGCGGGGCGTGGAGTTCGATGTTTGAAATTGAATACCCCAGGCGGCCGTGCCGATGATCTTTTCACCACCACCATAAAATTGAATGCCTCTATCGGCGGTATTGAACAACAAATTGTCGTTTACCCAACTCTGCGCGAATGAATTTACCGCGACAACGGAACATAGAATGGCGATGATCAAAATTGTTTTAGTGTTATGCATATGTGACTTTATTGGTTTAACGTGGTCTGGGGGGGAATCCGGATATAGAAACATGCCGAACATGAGCAGTGTTTGATTATAAATTTCAGCTAACGAAAAGACAGCAATGTCTTCATCTTTGTTTAAAGAATATCTCAAAAATTGCGCACAATATTTTGAATGACCATCAACGACAATTTCTTAGGACAATAATCGAAAAAGACCGGGACAAATACAACGGTCGGGGTACTAATTCTTTACCGGTATCCCGGCTTTATAGACAACGCTGCTTAACAGACCACCGTTTTCATCAAACGTCTTCCACTCCTTATACTTCTTATCCGAAATATATTCCCCCTGCTCCTTCACCTTCCCATTGCTGTGATAAGCCACAAAGGGTCCATGACGCCGGTTGTTCTTATACTCCGTAGTGGATTCTACCGTACCCGTTTCATAATACGTCTTCACCGGCCCCGCCAGCAAGTTCACTTTGAAAGTCTCCTCTTTCTGAATTTTTCCGGAAGGATAATAACTGTATCGGATCCCGCTAAGCTTCCCCGCCTCAAACGTCTCTTTCAACTTCACAGGCTTGCCACCGGGATAGTAGTAAACACTAGTCCCTGCTAGCACGCCATTTTTTAATTTCTTCTCCGACAGGATAGCTCCATTTTCATCATACTCTTCAACGGAAGCATCCACACCGCTGGAAGATGCCTGCTCCTTGATCTTGATCTTTCCGGAAGGGTAGTAGTCATAATTGGTGCCCACCTTCTTGCCGTCCTTGTATTGGTATTTGTGTTGCACCGTGCCGTCGGCGAAGTAGCCGATGTTATTGCCGTGAAGTTTGGCGTTGAGGAAATTGCCGTCCAGCAAGAGATGCCCTTGGTCGTCGTAGCTTTTGAATTGGCCATTCTTGGTGCCGTTCGCCATGGTGGAGACGGTTTGCAGTTGACCGTTAGTGTAATAGGTTTTATAGAAGCCCGTAAGGATACCGTCTTTGTAGTTGGCTTCGGTTTCAATCTTGCCGTCGGGATAGAAGGAGCGGGCAATGCCGTTGGGTTTGCCTTTTTCGTATTGCTGCTCCTTTTTTACTTTGTGGTTCGGATAATATTCGCGCACCATTCCCTCGGGTTTGCCTTTTACGAAGAAGGTCTCGCGCTTCACCGTGCCGTTGTCGAAATAGAGTTGGATGCTGTCGGTGAGGATATCGTTTTGGTAGTAGGCTTTTTGGAACGGTTTGCCATCCTCATCATAGATCTGTACCACGCCGTGACGCAGCCCGTTCACGAAGGTGATCTTGCGGGCAACCTTGCCATTGTCGTGGTATTCGGTGAAGAGTCCGTCTTTGTCCCCGTCGTCGTTGAAGGTGCCGTCCACCATGATGTTGCCGTTCTCGTAGTAGCGTTGATAGTGGCCGACGTATTTTTCGGGGTCGTCTTTCGATACGAAGTAAACCTCCTGCACGTGTTGTTTGGGGGCGTCGTAGTAGGTGCGCACTTCTTTTTGTGCACGCGCAGTGACGCAGGCAGCGAGAAGGAATAAAATAGCGATCAGATGCTTCACGTTATAAAAATAAATAGCCTTGCAGATAACGCAAGGCTATTTTCGATGTTGTTCAGGAACGACTCAAACATTTTCGATCACAATCGCCGAAGCGCCGCCACCACCGTTGCAGATGCCGGCAACGCCGATGCCCGCGTTGTTTTGCTTCAGCACGTTGATGAGCGTGGTCAGTATGCGCGACCCTGACGATCCCAGCGGGTGTCCCAGCGCGACGCCGCCGCCGTTCACGTTCACTTTGCCGATGTCGAGGCCCAGGTTCTGGCTGTTGGCAAGAGCCACGGCCGAGAAGGCTTCGTTGATCTCGTAGTAGCCTACGTCCTTTTTGTCCACACCGGCGTTCTTCATTGCTTTGGGGATGGCAATCGTCGGTGTTGTGGTGAACCACATGGGGTCTTGCGCAGCGTCGGCAAAGCCCAGGATCTTGGCGATGGGTTTCAGGCCCAGGGCCTCCGCTTTCTCTTTGCTCACCAGCAGGAGGGACGATGCGCCGTCGTTCAGCGTGGAGGCGTTGGCGGCGGTCACTGTGCCGTCTTTGGTGAAGGCGGGTTTCAGGCTGGGAATCTTGTCGAAGTTCACATTCTTGTATTCTTCGTCTTCGGCAAAGATCGTCTTGTTTCCTTTGCGATCAACGATCTCTACGGGCACGACTTCGTCTTTGAACTTGCCCGTACTCCACGCAGCAGCGGAACGTTTGTAGGAGTTGATCGCATAGTTATCCTGGTCTTGGCGCGAGATGTTCATTTCCTTCGCCGTATTGTCGGCGCAAACGCCCATGGCCACCTGGTTGTAGATGTCGGTGAGGCCGTCGTAAGTGAGGCCGTCCAGCAGTTCGCCGTTTCCGAATTTGTAGCCGGTGCGTGCCTTGGCGAGGTAGTAGGGGATGTTGCTCATGCTTTCCATGCCGCCTGTGAGTACCACGTCTTGTTGCCCCAGCATGATGGATTGTGCGCCCAGCATAACGGCCTTCATTCCTGATGCGCAGACTTTGTTCACCAGGGTGCAGGGAATCTCGAAACCCAGTCCGGCGCCGGCGGCCACTTGCGTAGCGGGTGCCTGGCCGAGGCCTGAGGCGATGACGTTGCCTACAAAAACTTCCTGAACCAGTTTGGGGTCGATGCCTGCTTTTGCTACCGCGGCTTTGAAGGCGATGGCGCCAAGTTGAACCGCGGTGAGGGAGCTGAGGCTGCCACCGAAGCTTCCGATGGGGGTGCGTACGGCGGAGACGATGTATACTTCTTTCATGGGGCGTAGTTTTTCAAAAGTTTAAACCGCCCGCCTTCGCTGAAGCTTCGGCGGGCAAGCAGAGAAGTGCAAAGGCCTTACCAGTCGGGTTTGCTTTTGTCTTTGGGCTTGGTGGCTTTGCGTTTGTTTTGTTGGAGGTATTGGACCTCCTGGTTCTTCATGGCTTCGAGGATCATCTTGGCTTTTTCTTCGCTGATCTTCATGTCGCGAAGTTTCTCGTCAAGTTGGGGTGACTTTTCAGGTTTGGTTTTGTTCTTGTCTTCGTTTTGTTGCTGCTCGTCCTGTTGATCCTTCTTTTCTTTGCCTTCCTTTTCTTTTTGTTCTTTTTCTTTCTGCTCTTTATCCTTCTGCTCCTGGTCTTTTTGGTCCTGGTCTTTCTGGTCCTTTTGATCTTTTTTCTGCTGGTCCTGTTCCTGCTTTTCCTTATCCTTTTTCTCCTGGTCCTGCTTGTCTTTGTTCTGCTGGTCTTTTTTCTGTTGCTGATCCTTTTTCTCCTGGTCTTTCTTTTCCTGGTTCAGCTTGTCGTAGAGGGCCTTCAGCTTCTCGTCGGAGGGATATTTTTTCAGGCCGGCGGTCACGGAGGCCAGGGCTTCCGGGTTCTTTCCGTTCACATAGAGGTTGGCCGAGGTGTTGAAATACGTCTGGGCGCCCTGCGAAAAGCCGGTTATGGCCACGCAAACGAGGAAAAATAGCGTACAGAGCGTTGTTTTCATTTCGGTTTGTTTATGGTGGTCACGTCTTGCAGGCGTGTCATAAAATCCTGGTAATGCATGACGGTAGGGTCTTTTTTGGCCCCTTCGGTCATGAGCATATTGGCCTCCCCAAAGCGGAATTGGGCCACGAGGGCATCCGCCTGTGCTTTTAACTTCTTTGCATAGGCAGAAGGTTCCGGGGGCTTGTTTTTGGGGTTCTTTTTCTCGTCTTCCTTCTTCTTTTCGTCCAGTTTGCGCTTCAGCATCTCGTAGTTGTAGCGGGCGTCGATGTTGGCGGCGTCGGCTTTCACGGCGGCCTTGAAATCGGCCAGCGCGACTTCAAATTTGCCCTGGCGGTGGTGTAGGATCCCCAGTTGTTGGTTGGCCTTGGAGCGCACCGTCACGTTCATGCTGCCTATCAGCGATTGGTAGGTGGACAAGGCATTGGTGGTGTCGTTGATTTGGAAATAGGTGTGGCCCAGGTTCAACAACACTTCGTCTTCGCGCACGCCCAGGGAATCGGCCAGGTACCTGTATTTTTCCAGGGCCTTTTTATAATCGCCCGACGTGTAGGCCTCGCGCGCTTCCGACTTCGCACGATTTTCGCGTGCGATCTTTCCCGGATCGATGAGCCATGCAGCAAGAAGGGCAGCCAGCAGGTACTTCATATTTTCACGGTCGGTACGTTAATGAGAACATCCAGTAAAAAGAGCAAGGCCGCAAACGCCAGGAAGTAAAAATACTTGTTGGCCGTCACGTCAATAAAGCGCGCATCGCGGAGTTCGCCTTCGATCTTGCCGATGGTGTTGATGAGGCGGGTGACGTCGTTCTTCGAGTCGTTGATCTCGAAATATTGTCCCCCGGTCTTATCGGCCAGGTTCACCAGTTCTTTTGGGTTTAGTTTGGTCACGACGATCAGGCCGTTGCGGTTTGTTTTTAACGTGTTGCCGGCATAAATATTCCCACCTTTTTCCGTGCCCACACCGAGCGTGAAAAGCTTGATGTCGCGCTTTTCAATTTCGTTCACCACGTCATCGGTGTCTTCTCCAAAATCCTCGCCGTCGCTGATGAGGATGATCACCTTGGACTTCGCCTGTTCATTGGGTGCGGTGTCGTTCTCTTCCAGCTTTTTCAGGGCCAGCCGAAGGGGCGGGCCGAAGTCGGTGCCCGAGCCGGGGACGAGCCCGCTGTTCATGGTCTCGATAAAAAGGTTGAGCGCGTTCTGATCGTAGGTGAGGGGACACTGCATAAAAGCCTCCGAAGAAAAAATAATGACCCCGATGCGGTCCGAGTTGAAGGCGGCCACGAGTTTCTTCATCTCATACTTCACTTTCTCCAACCGCGTGGGCTGGATGTCGAACGCGTCCATGGACTTCGACAGGTCCACGCAGATCATGATGTCCTTGCCGACCGACTTCACTTCTTTCTTTGATCCGCCAAATGAAGGTCCCAGCAAAGCCACGATGAACAGGGCGAAGTAAAGCGTCCTGAAAAACAGTTTGATGAATACATGGCTGTAGGAGCTCTTCAACCGGGTGGCGATGCGGATGATGCGGATAAAATACAGAATGTACAACACGGCAAACGCCGTGATGAAGATCAATTCCGTAACTCCAAATTCACGATACCAAAGCACTATTCCGTCAGTTTATAAATGGCAATTAACACTTCACAAAGGGTTTCTGCAATACCTATTCTGTACAAACCGGCGGTTGCTCATATTGTTGGCCCGGTCACTAAAAAGTGAGGCGCATCACGTAGTCGTTCATCCAATAGGGGCCAATGGGAACGTCTTCTTCCTGGATCACCGTAAAGCCCATCTTTTCATAAAACTCCCGGGCTTTGTTGTGGCGGTTCACGTTCAGGTCCAGGGTGTGGATCCCCTGCATCTTGAGTCTTCTTTTGACCTCCGCGACCAATTGGGCGCCATAGCCCTTTCCATGGTTGTCGGGCAGCACATAGATCTTGTGGAGTTTGTAGACGTTGCGCTCGTCGGGGCGGGGGCCATAGGAGGCAAACCCCTGCACGCCAGCCTCATCCTTAATCAAGATGAAATGCTGCGAACCCCCCTGGATCACATTCAGCAGGGTCTCGGTGGAATAGATGGCATCGAGCATGTAGCGGATCTGCACATCCGTGAGGATGGGGGAGTAAGTAGGCCACCATGTCTTTTCGGCAATGTCCTGAATAGTGACAATGTCGGCGGCGGAGGCATTGATGATTTCGGAGTTGATGATTTCGGACACGGTTTTGGTTGGTTTGGGTTGATTGCTAAGATAGCACCGCGATCGTTACAATCCGGCGATCCCTTTCAGGGTTTCTTTTCGATTGATCTTATCGCTCCCGGTATATTGAAAACGCGGCACCACAAAGATCTCTTTCGGCGTTTTATAGCCTGGCAGTTGCCCCCGCAAACGGGCCATGAGCGTCTCGCGTAATGGCGCCGGCACATGGCCTTCCACGATCAGGATGACCCGGCTCCCCAATTTACTATCCGGAAGGCTGCCAACGAAGAAGCGATTGTTAATTTTTTGGGCCCGGAACACCTTCCCGATCTCCGTCTCGAGGTCCTCCGGCATCACTTTCATGCCCCCCGTGTTGATGATGTTGTCCCAGCGGCCGAGCCAGGTAAAGGTATGCGCATCCTTGATCTGCACCACGTCGTTGGTCACGATCTTGCCGTCGAAATGGGGCGCCCCGATGACCAGGCATTCCCGCTCGTCCTGCGAGATGACAATGCCGGGCAGGGTCTTGTAATCGTCGGTGGCGTCGGGGCCGTTCAATTTTTTGAGGGCAATGTGCGACACGGTTTCCGTCATGCCATAGGTGGCATAGCACCGGCAACGAAACGGCTGGAGCATGGCCAGGCTTTCGTCGTCCAGGGCTGCGCCGCCGATGAGGAGCGAGCCTAATTGTTGGAGTTTTTCTGGATGGGATGAACGTAAAATATCGTGGACCTGGTAGGGGACCATGGCCGTGAAGTCGATCGTTTCAGGACCAAGCTGTTCAAGCGGGTTTGCCGACGGGGTGATGGCAATCATTTTCATGCCAGTAACCAAACAACGCACCACCATCATTTTGCCTGCTATAAAGTCAGGACTCAAACAGAGCAGCGCCGTGTCGCCAGTCTTTAAGCCCAGCGCTTCGGCCGTGAGGCGCGCGCTGGTAGTCATTTGTGCGCGGGTCACGGAAATGTTTTTTGGCATTCCGGTAGAACCGCTGGTGTGTTGTGAAAATTGTTCCGCTCCAGAATGCCATTCACGGATAAATGAGAACAACGATTCTTCAAAGGCGTCGCGGAATGCCGCGTGCTGCTGCAACACATCGTTCAGGCTCACCACCCTCGCATTCACCAGTAATGTATCGAAGGGGTAGGGGCTCATGATGACTTCCGCTTAGGTGCTTATAGCGTTTCCAGGTCTTTCTTGAACCGGTCGATGATGGTCGCCTCCTTGGGACTAAAGCCGCTACAGGCCTTGGCCACTTTGTGCATCACGCGGATGGCGGTTTCTTTCATCTCCGGAGTGAAATGATCTTTGTGTTTTCTCAGATCATGGAGCGCGTCTTTGTAAGCTTTCTCGATCGAAGGCTGGATCACCTCATCCAGCAACTCGAAGCGCCTTTGGGCTGCCCACGATTCAAAGTCAAGCTCTTCTTCGGCGATCTTGGTAAACGCAAAACGTTCTTCTGCGCTCAACCCTTTGTCGGCCATGGCGATGACATACGCCAGCTCGGCGATGGATCTGTAGATTTCTCTTTTCTCGATGTCCATATAGAAAAATAATACCGCGACGTGTCGGATTTTGTTTACGGGAACTTAGGGTATTTCGACCAATCCGGATCGCGTTTTTCCAGGAAGGCGTTCTTGCCTTCTTTGGCTTCGTCGCTGAGGTAATACAGCAAGGTGGCGTTGCCGGCCAGTTCCTGTATCCCGGCCTGTCCATCCAGTTCGGCATTGAATGAGCTCTTCAGCATGCGGATGGCCAACGGGCTCTTGGCGATGATCTTGCGGGCCCATTCCACATAGGTTTCTTCCAGTTTCTCCAGGGGCACGACCTTGTTCACCAGACCCATGTCGATGGCTTCCTGGGCGTCGTATTGATCGCACAAAAACCAGATCTCCCGGGCCTTCTTTTGTCCCACGATGCGGGCCAGGTAGGATGCGCCAAAGCCTCCGTCGAAGCTGCCCACTTTGGGGCCGGTTTGGCCGAAGCGCGCATTCTCGGCGGCGATGGTCAGGTCACACACGACGTGCAACACGTGCCCCCCACCAATGGCCCATCCGGCCACAGCAGCGATCACGGGCTTGGGGATGGAGCGGATCATTTTTTGCAGGTCGAGCACATTGAGGCGGGGTGTGGTGTCTTCGCCTACGTAGCCGCCATGGCCGCGCACGCTCTGATCGCCCCCGCTGCAAAAGGCTTTGCCGCCTTCGCCGGTGAGAATGATCACGCGCACGTCGTTGTCTTCGCGACAGAGGTGCATGGCGTCGATCATTTCTTGTACCGTCAGCGGTGTGAAGGCATTGTGAACCTGCGGGCGGTTGATGCTGATGCGGGCGATGCCGTCGTATTTGTGGAACAGGATATCCTTGTATTCCTTAACGGGCTTCCAGGGAAATTTATAGCTCATAGCTCTTGTGTATTTTCTGTTTCAAATGGTCGAAGATGGCCTTGTTCAAAACGCCGTCACTTTCCAGTTCCAGCACTTTGGTTTTGCCATCGGGTTCAAAGAAATCCTTCAGCAGGTTTTTGACCTTGCGCTTGTTGTCCAACTTCAGATGCTCGAACCCAAACTCTTCGCAGAGTTTGCGGGCATTGAGTTTTTGTTGCGTGATAAAATATTCGTCCGACTCCGGCATCGTACCCGGTCCGTCGATCATCTTGAAGATCACGCCGCCGTGGTTGTTCAACAGCACGACGCGCAAGTTAGGTAATGGATAATTATGCCAGAAGGCATTGCGGTCATAAAAGAATGCCAGGTCACCCGTGATGAGCACATTGGGCCGCGCGCTCACCAGGGCATGGCCCACGGCCGTGCTGGTGCATCCGTCGATGCCGCTCGTGCCACGGTTCGCAAACACATGGATGTCTTTTTGTGCGGCCGTCAAGCCAATGAAATTGGCATAACGCACGCTCATGCTGTTGGCCAGGTGCAGGTTAGCGTCGGGCGGGAGTTGGTGGATGACCTCGCGGACTACTTCCAGTTCGGCCAGTTCTTGCTGCGGAAAGAATTCGTCCAGCGTCCGGACGGCGCGTCGCTCTTCCACTTCCCAGAACTTGTTGAAGTTCTCTTGCTTCTGTTGTTTGAAAGAATCAGTCGACTGCAGCGTGCTGAGGAAATTGAAGAAGGAGGGGGGTGTGGTATGAAATACTTGCGTAATGCTCTTGAACGAATCGGCCACGATCCCCGCCGGCTGGATGTGCCAGTGCGCTTTTGGTGCAAAGTCGCGAAGAAAGAGTTTCAGGTTCTTCGAGATCACCGATTGCCCGAAGGTGATCAGCAAATCGGGCTGCAACGTTTTCTTCACCGCGGCCGAGGCCTGTCCAAGAAACACATCGGCATGCCGCACCACCTTTTCGATCGCGTGAACATTGGAGATGATATCGCCCACGATGGGGATGTTATGCGTGTGAAAGAAATTCGCCAGTGAACTCACGCCATTGGTATCGTCGTGTTGTTGCCCGGCCACGATCAATACGTTATTGAAGGTGGGCCATGCGGCTGATAAAGTTCTTTTTTGTTCTTCCGTCAAGCCAAAGGCAGGTGCGAAATCCTCGATCACCCGCACGTTCTCGCTAAACCCTATGACTTCATCTTTTTGAGGATACAGGGGCTCGCGAAACGGCGCGTTGATGTGCACCGGACCTTGTGGCTCCTGCAAAGAAAGATTGATGGCTTCGTTCACGATCCGGTTGATGGCCCACTGGCTATCGGCGTGCTCGTATTCCTGGGGAAGCTGAAAGGTTTTCTTCACATGCTGCCCATAAATACCAGGTTGATGAATGGTCTGCCCATCTTGTTGCGCGATCCATTCTGCGGGACGATCGGCTGTAAAGATCAGGAGTGGGGTTTCGCTGAAATAAGCTTCCGCGACAGCGGGAGCAAAATTGTAAGCCGCCGTTCCCGACGTGCAAACCAACACGGTAGGAAGTTTGGTATGCTGTGCAATGCCCAACGCAATAAAGCCTGCACTGCGTTCATCGCTGATCGTCCGCGTCTGAATTTTCTTATGCCGTGCAAACGACAGGGTGAGTGGTGCACAGCGGGAACCCGGGCACAGGATCGCCTGCGTCAAACGCTTTTTCGCGCAAAGCTCGGCAATGTCGTAGAGGGGCTGCTGGCGGGGCTGGGTCATGCGTTCTTCGTGGGGCTGATAACGTTTAAGAGCGTGTTCATTTTTATTTCTGTTTCTTCCCATTCCTGCTCCGGCACAGAATCGATGGTGACCCCGGCACCGGCATACAGGATGGCTTTTGTTTCCATCAGTTGCGCGCAACGGAGGTTGACAAAAATATGAATGTTGTTCTTAAAATTTACCGGTCCCAGGAAGCCGGCATAAAATTGCCGGTCATAGCCCTCATATTTCCGAAGAAAATCCACCGCCGGATTCAACGGCATGCCGCAAACAGCCGACGTGGGGTGGAGCAACTGCAGCATGATAGTGCCCAATTGCAGAAAATCCGTAGCCTGCATGTCGACCGTGAACTCTGACTTGAGGTGGAGTACATTGCCGGCCACCACCGTCTTCGGTCCGTGCTCGTCATATTCGCGCAAGCGGATGCGCTTGAAGCAGCTGATGATATAACGCTCAACCAGAGCCTGCTCCTCGATGTCTTTCTGGGTCCAGGCTACCGCCTTCAGGTTCATGCCCTCACGATAGGGCTGTGTGCCGGCCAGGGCAATGGTTTTGAAGGTGGTCCCATCCTCCACGTTCACTAGCAATTCGGGTGTTGCTCCCAACCAGCTTCCCGTTTCGGGTGAGCTCACAAACGAGATGAGCGCGTTCGGGTTGGCGTGGCACAATTTCAGGAACGAGGTCACTACATCAAAATCCAAAGGAAGATCAACGGACTTGCTACGGGAGGGAACCACTTTTTCGAAAACACCTTGCTCGATCTCGGCAATGCCTTTTGCTACTAGCGCGATGTAGGCATCCTTTTCAGGATTGCCCGCGGTATGTTCCTGAGCATAGTGTCTTGCTTTTGCTCTTTTGATTCCCCCGAGCTTCGATTGAAGCCAGGTGGCTGAAGCGGTTTCCAGTGTTGTGGTGGGGGGCTTCAGCGTATCGTCTGTGAAAGAAAATGAAAAATCAGCTTTCAGAAAGATCCGGTCGCCAGCCGTGTCGAAGGGGGCAAAGATAAACCCCGTCGGGAGCTCTTCCAGGGCGGCGTCGGGCTTGAGGAGCTCGTGTTCGCGCGAGAGGATGAGGTGTTTGGTGTTGTCGTTGGGAAGCCGCCAGACGGCTACGGAAAAATTCTGGTCGACGGCATAGTTGATGAGAAAAGAAAGATAGTCAGTTTCAACAATCCTGGGTGATGAAACTGATGTGGTAGTATCCATACGAAGTCCGGTTCGCCTCAATTTTGTCTGTCCAACACCGCCATGGTGATCCGGCTGATGCACACCAGTTCACCGATCTGGTTACTAATACGGATTTCCCAAACCTGAGTTTTTCGCCCGACGTGAACGGGCTTCACCACCCCGGTCACAAAACCTTCGCGCGCGCTCTTGATGTGGTTGGCATTGATTTCTAACCCCACGCAGTACTGTTTTGTTCCATCCACGCACAAAGTTGCGGCCACGCTGCCCATGGTTTCCGCCAGGGCCACGGAGGCACCCCCGTGCAACAAACCCAACGGCTGGTGCGTACGGCGGTCTACGGGCATGGTGGCCTCCAGGTAGTCTTCGCCAATCACGGTGAAGGAAATGCCCAGTTGCTCGGCCAGGGTGTTGGCCGACCATTTGTTCAAGGCATCGACGGTGGTGGTAGTTTTGAAAATTCCCATGAACGAAGGGTCCGAAGGTGGACTATTTCTTTATTTTTGCGCCCAAAATAACGCAAAATTGAGCAGCAAAAAAATTTACCTCGTCCGCCACGGCCAGACGGATTTCAACCTCCAGAACATCGTCCAGGGCAGCGGGGTAGACAGCAGCTTAAACGACCGCGGCCGCGCCCAGGCGCATGCTTTCTTCCAAAAATACAAGGATATCCCCTTCGACAAGGTCTATACGTCTGCCCTGAAACGCACCCGCGAGTCGGTGCAATCCTTCATCGATCTGGGTTTACCCGTAGAGTCGTTTGCGGGTCTGAACGAGATCAGTTGGGGCACTAAGGAGGGCTTTCCCATCACCCCCGAAGAAGACCAATATTATCACTACATGCTCAAACAATGGCAACTGGGCGATACCACGCTGCGCATTGAAGGCGGTGAGAGTCCCGACGAAGTGGTCAGGCGCATGAAGCCCGTACTGGATCACATCATGCGCCAAACCGACGAAAAGACGGTGCTCATCTGCATGCACGGCCGGGCCATCCGCATCCTGATGTGCATCATCCTGAACTATCCCCTGAAATCGATGGATATGTTTGAGCACGAGAACCTCGGGCTCTACCTATTGCATTACAGTGGTTCGTTCTTTACGGTCGAGTTGTACAACGATACGGCTCACCTGCGTTGATCAACCAACCCAATCCCACTGCCGCGTTTTAATTGCGCGAGAGCAGACTTTGCTTTGCTGTCGATACTGTTTTTGTATTCGTGCTTCTTGTACGAGAGCGCGAGTGTAAAAAAGGTCTTTGCGCTTTCCAGGTCCTTGTCGGCCCAAGCGAGATAGCCCAATTGTAGGCAGGCGTTGGGTGCATAGTACCAGGGCTCCTGGCCGTTTTGTTTGATGGTCTCTTTGTACAATTCCCTGGCTTGAGGAAGATGGTTGGTCTTGTGCTCCAAGCGCGCTTTGCGATAGATCAACTCTACCTGGTCGCGTTTGCTGGGAACCTGAGCCGGTGTGATGGCTTCCAGGATCTTGCGGGCGTTGTCGTAGTAGCCGCCGTCGGTGGCGTAGCGGGCTTTGGTGAGTTGCATGTGGGGAAGCTCATCGTCGGCCAGGCTGCGGGCGGCGTATTTGTCCGCTTCACTGGCTTCTTTGCCCAGCGTCCGGGCTTGCTTGAAGACCTCCAGGGCGTCGTTGTTGCTGCCGTTCAGATAGTAGCATAACCCCACTTTATAATAAGCGTCCTTGATAAAGTTCTGCCCCTTGTAGTGGTTGATAAACCAGCGATAAGAAGCCATGGCCTCCATGTATTCTGCCTTATGCAGGTAGATCTCACCTTTCAGATATTCAGCGTAATAGATAGGCAACCCCGAGTGTTTCGTGCTCAGTGTGTTCAGCAGGAACAAGGCCTCTTCGCTTTGTGAATTTTTTATTGCCAAGGCTCCACCCAGGAACAGCGCTAGCCGGTTGCCCGGATGATCGGCCAATAACTGGCGTGCCTCGGTTACGGCACTGTCGGTTTGCTGCAACAACAAGCCCTTCGCGAGTGCCGAGATCATGCCGGCCTCAAAGCTCAGCGGATGACCCGCCTTGGTGAAGGACTCCAACTCGGCCATGCCGTCGCCAATAGAACCGTCCATGCTGAGCAGACTCAGCACCCAGTTGTATTGTTCGGGTACCGACCCGATGATCACCTCGAGCATGCCCGCCGTCTTCTTGATGGCCTGGTATTCGGGGAAGCGTTTTTTTAACTCCTTCGCCGTGAGGAAAGCCTGGCGCAGGTTGAGGCCGGCATCGAATTCGTGACCGTATTTCAAATAGACAAAGGCCCATTGCATGCGGATCTCGGCCAGCAACAACAGCTCGTCGGGGGAGTTCAGTTTGATCTTGCGCTCCAGTCGTTGTTCGAAGTGGTCTTCGTATTCGGTGTATTTTTCACCGTCTTCGGTGATGAGCAACTCCAGCGCTTCACCCAGGGCGAGCACATAGTGTTCCTGGGGGGTCTTGGGGTTGGGCAGCATGGCATAGGCCTCCACCGTTTGAAGGTTCAGCACCAGGTCGTAGGCCTTCTGCGAGATGGCGTCGAACTTCCATTCTTCGGGAGGGGCCGCCAGGGCGGTGGCGTAGCACAAAAAAAGGCAAGCGATAGCGCCTGCCTTTCTATAATAAGGTATCAAAAGGTTATTCAACTTTTTTTCTACGGGTAGGGGCTGGAGTAGCCACTTTAGCGGTTTTGGGCTTGTCACCTTCATCGAGAGAGTCCATATCAACGTCCGCTAAGATACGACCGGAATGCTCATCGATCACAATTTTCTTTTTCTCGCGGATCTCGGCGATCTTTTGAGGAGGGATCACGATGTTACATCCTTCGGCGGCACCGCGCACCACGCGCACGACGGCAAGGCCGTTGGTGAGGCTGGTACGGAGGCGTTCGTAATATTTGAGGAGTTTGTCTTCGATTTTCTTGGTGGCCTTTTCGCGTTCTGCTAACAGTCTTTTCTCTTCTTCGTGGCTTTCGGCCAGGATGCCATCCAGTTCTTTTTTCTTGTTGTCGAGGTGTTCGCCGCGCTCTTTGATCTGGTTGTTGATCTTTTCGATCTCTTCCTTCTTGTCGACGATCTGGTCTTTGCCTTCTTTTATCTTTTTCTCGCAGATCTGGATTTCCAGCTCTTGCAGCTCAATTTCTTTGGTGATGGCGTCGAATTCGCGGTTGTTTCTAACGTTTTTCTGTTGTTCGGTGTATTTTTTGATCAGCTTTTCCGCTTCCTTGATGCCTTCTTTGTATTTTTTGATACCTTCTTCAATGTCCTTCTGATCAGTTTCGTATCGCGTTTGGCGCGTCTTGTACCCCTCAATTTCGTCCTCCAAATCCTGGACTTCGTCGGGAAGGTCGCCCCGGAGCTTTTTAAGTTCGTCTAGCTTTGTGTCAATGAATTGGAGTTTAACAAGCGCTTCGAGCTTCTGTGCAACTGATTGATTTTCCATTCTTTATAGGTAGCTTATTGGATTCGTGACAGTCTTTGAAAAATTGATCGCAAAAGTAGGAAATTTTTTCCGTAAAACCTCCTGCAAAAGTTCTTTGGTGAAAGCTTCGCTCTCGTAATGCCCGATGTCGGCGATGATAATTTTCCCGTCGGCATCAAAGAATTCGTGGTATTTAAAGTCGGCAGTGATGAAAATGTCCGCCCCGGCCTGAATGGCTTTCGAAAGCAGAAAGCTGCCTGATCCCCCGCAAACGGCCACTTTTTTTATCAGAGGGCGAGAGAGTGCGGTGTAGCGGATCACTTGGGTTTCCATACGTACTTTTAAACCTTTCAGGAATTCCAAAGGTTCCATGGGCGTTTCCAGCTCCCCGGTCATCCCGGAGCCAACTTCTTGATTCTCATTGGTTAGCGCGCTCAAATAATAAGCCACTTCTTCATACGGATGGTTTTTCCGCAGGGCCGCCATCACCGCCCCCTCCAGCGGCACGGGAAAGATCACCTCCGCCCGTATTTCCTCCACCGTTTCCTGCACCTGCGGCTTCCCGATGTGCGGTGTGGCCGATTCGCCGGGCATAAAAGTGCCTGTTCCCGGCACCTGGAAGCTGCAATTCTGGTAGTTGCCGATCTGGCCGGCGCCGGCCTGATAAAGGGCCGAGAGCACGGTCCCGGCATGTTCTTTGGGAATGAACGTGACCAGCTTTTTCAGGGTATCGGTCTTGGGGGCCAGTATTTTTAGGTTTTTCAGGCCAATGCGCTCGCAGATCTTCCGGTTCACCCCGTCGAAGACGTTGTCGAGGTTGGTGTGGATGGCGTAGATGGCGATGTCGTTCTTGATGGCGGCAATGATCACCCGTTCCACATAGTGGCTGCCGGTGAGCTTTTTCAATCCTTTGAAAACGATGGGGTGGTGGGCCACGATGAGGTTGCATCCTTGCTGGATGGCTTCGTGTACTACGGCTTCGGTGCAGTCGAGCGTGACCAGGATGCCGGTGCAATCGGCGTTAGCATCGCCGGTGAGGAGGCCCGCGTTGTCATAGTTTTCCTGGTATCCGCGGGGTGCCAGGGCTTCGAGCGTTATGGTTACATCTTTTATTTTTATACTTGCGTTCATGAATTTCGACACTCGGACGGCATGGGTTAGGGGTTAAAAATAGCTTCTTCCGGTCAATATGTAAGCAGTGATGAATTCTAAAAATCGGTTTGACGTGCCATGATCCTTCTCCGCATTTTGCTTTATCCCATGGCCATGGCCTACAACTTTATTACCGGTCTGCGCAACCGGCTTTATGACCGTGGCCTAAAGCCTTCCGTCACCTTCGAGCTGCCCGTCATCAATGTGGGCAACCTCACCGTTGGCGGCACGGGCAAAACGCCGTTGATCGAGTACCTCATCCGGCTCCTGGCCCCTAACCATAAGGTGGCCACGCTCAGTCGTGGCTATGGGCGAAACACTACGGGCTTTCGCATTGCCAGCCCGACCGACAACGCCGGGACCCTGGGTGATGAACCCACACAGTTCTATCAAAAATATGGCGACCGCGTCACGGTTGCCGTTGGCGAAGAGCGTGCACTGGCCATCCCCAACATTCTTCAGGACCACCCCGACACGGAGATCATCCTGCTCGACGATGCCTACCAGCACCGGAAGGTGAGGCCCTCGCTGAACATTCTCCTGTCGGACTACAACCGGCCCTTTTATGACGACCTGCTGTTACCGGCCGGCCGACTCCGTGAGTCACGTCAGGGCGCGGCGCGGGCCGACGTGGTGGTGGTCACCAAATGTCCCCCCGAGATCACCGACGATGAGATGATGGAGATCGACCAGCACGTGCGCCGGTATGTGGGGAAGCCTGTTTTCTTCACGCATGTGCGCTACGGCAACCCCATGCCGGTCACGGCGCGGGCTCAGAAACTTGGCGATGAAGTGGTTCTCATCACGGGCATTGCCAATGCAAAACCCCTCGTACATTATTTAAAACAAACCTTTAACCTGGTCAGGCATTTCGATTTCACAGACCATCATACCTACCGGGCTTCCGACCTGGAGGACTTCACCAGTGCATTAAAAGCCCATCCCAAGGCAAGTTTTCTGACGACCGAAAAGGATAAAGTCAAGCTGGTATCACCGGCCTTCCGGGAGGCGATCGAAAAAATTCCGTTGTTTTATTTGCCCATCGAAGTGGAATTCATCAAAAATGGACAGGATTTTGATGAGATCGTGCTAAATCATTTGAAGCGTGCCTGAGATAAAAAAATTCCTGAATCCCGCTATCCACACATCGCAACGGTTATTTTTGCCCGTGCATTTTTTTCGCCCGATACTCACCCTGCTTTTTCTGGCCGCCATCGTCTTTCAAACGGCCGCCCAAGACCAGCCCACGCGTCGCAAGGGGTCGCGCATCATCGACGACACGACCAAGCAGGTCTATGGGCCCAAGACCTCGCGCTATTACTACGAGCAGGACTTCTTCTATAACCGCACGGTGTTTTCCACCATCGACACGGCTATCCGTAATTTTCACCGGTGGACCTATGTGCAACAGAACCACTATTTCTACCAGGACCTCGGCAACATCGGCACGTCCATGAAGTCGATCTTTTTCAAGCCCCCCACCCTGATCGGGGCCACGTCGGGGTTCACCTCGTACGATGTGTATTGGGATGCTGAAAAAATCCGCTACTTCGACACCAAGTCGCCTTACTCCAACATGCGGGTGAACCTGGGTGGCAAGGGGCGCTCCACGACGAAGATCACCTTTAGCCGCAACATCAAACCCAATTGGAATATCGGGTTCAATTTCCGGGCGTTGCTCATCGACAAACAGATTCAACGCGCCAGCAAAGGCGATCGCAACGTCAAGGCCACCTACTACGATCTCTATACGACCTATGAAACACCGGACAGCAGCTATCGGCTGTTCCTCAACTTCCAGCGGGCCAAGCACGACGCCGACGAATACGGCGGTGTTCTGCAACCCCCGGGTGTCAATTTTAAATACGGCGACTACTTCTCCACCGACGCGCAGCCCAACCTGCACGAGGCCATCAGCGAAGACCTGCGCATGAACATCCATTTGTACCATCAATACAAAGTGGGATCGGCCCTGCAACTGTATCACATCTTCGACCGCTATCGGCAAGGAAATAATTTTGTGGATGTTGTGGCCTCCGAGCCGGACGGCTATTACGGAAGTTTTGTAAACATCGTCGCCGACTCTACCAACGACTATGCGAAGTTCAAGGCCCTTCGAAATGAGGTGGGTATCAAGGGCAACCTGCTAAAGCTTTTCTACAATGGATATTACGCCTTGCGGAACGTGTCATACACAAACCGGGGGGGCGAATTTATTCAAAACGATTATAAGGCGTCGGAGAGCTACATTGGCGGAAGGATGTCGTTGGCGCTGGATTCCATCGGTGAACTGGGAGGCTGGGTGGAAGTGCAGCAGAATGGCAACTACCGCGTTGAGGGCACACTTAAAAGCAAGTGGTTTGAGGCTTCGTTAAAGCAAATGCAGTATTCGCCGTCGTATCTCACACAATCCTATGTGGGCATGTACAACGTCTGGACCAACAATTTCAACAGTACGAACATGACGCAGGTGAACGGCTATATCCACTACAAGACACCGACATTCACCGTCTCACCCGGGCTAACATTCACCACACTGAACAACTATGTCTATTTCAAGGAAGTGCCAGAAGCCAGTGATACTGTGCAGAAGGTCATGCCCTATCAAACCTCCGACGGACAGGTTATCGTGTCGCCCGAAGTAAAGGTTTCGTTGGTGCTGGCCCGTCACATTCATTTCGATGCACAGTTCATGTACACCCGCGTCCTCAAGAATGCGGATGACGCGATACAATTGCCGGCTGTGTTTGTGAACTCTCAACTGTCGTACGAAAACATTTTCTTCAATGGCAACCTCGACATGCATGGCGGGGTGGATTTCCATTTTCAGTCCGATTACCTGGCCAATAGCTATTGGGTGCCTACCCAGCAGTTTTACACGCAGCGGTCGTTCACATCTCCCAGCTTTCCGCTGATCGACTTGTTCTTTAGTGCGCGCATCAAACGCGGTCGCGTTTTTCTGAAGTATAACAACCTGATCCAGGCGTTCACCAAGGAAGGCTATATGGCCACGCCACAATACCCAGGTCAACGTCCGATCCTTGATTTTGGATTCGATTGGTCTTTCTATGATTAGAACCGGTGGATTTGAAACATCTTTATCACGGGAAAGTTGTAAATTAAAAAGAACATTAGCAGGGGAGACGTAATCGCCTCGTCCGGCAGCGAGCAAAGTCAATCTAAAGGCTGCGGCGTCTTACCGTGAGGAGAAATCATAAACATCACGTTAAAAATCGTGGAGAGCAAAGACAAATTTACGCTGGGACTTGAACTGCCCACCGACCCGCGGTGGATCGACATCGCGCAGGAACATATCCGCGACATCCTGGTGGATCATGCTTACTGTGAGCAGAAGGCAGCGTCTTCGTGCATCTCGCTCATTATCCTGCATCCCGATCGCGAGAAACTGGTGGAGGTGCTGGCACCCATTGTTGCCGAGGAGTGGAGCCACTTTGAGCGGGTATTGGCCGAGTTGAAGAAGCGTGGCTACACGCTTGGCCCGTCGCGTAAAGACGAATATGTGGAGGCGCTCTTCAAGCTGGTTAAAAAAGGAGGCAGCCGCGAACAACAGTTGGTCGAAAAACTTCTCCTCAACGCCCTCATTGAAGCCCGCAGTTGCGAGCGGTTTAAAGTGCTTTGGAAACATATTCCGGATCCTGAGCTCTCAGAATTTTATCATGAGCTTATGATTTCGGAGGCGGGGCATTATAAGACCTTTTTGCACCTGGCGAAAGAATATCTTCCGGAAGATGCGGTCATGCACCGCTGGCGCGAGTGGTTGGAGGCGGAGGCGGAGATTATGCGAGGCTTAGGAGTGAGGGGGGATAGGATTCACTGAACGTTAAGTGCTTCGCACGTGCAGAAAAGCACGTCATTCCGCAGGCACAAACTTCCTCTGGCTTCGCACGTTTTCAAGGAATCCCGTGGACTGCACACTCGATCCGTGTGGTGATGCATTTGGAGAGTGGGGCCGCTTTCGGTGTTTGCCGGGTTTCGTTTTATTCCGTACGAAGTATATCCAGTTCCTCTGCTCTCGAAATTCGGGATGTCTTGAACTTCTGCCGTAGGTTTTTAAAAAACTTGTGCCTGCGACATGACGTTGAGGCTCCGCACGCCTGGCTACTTACTACTAACTACTGGCTACTGAATACCGAGCATCAGATTCTGGCTCCAGGCTCCTGAATACCTCCGCCGCGAATCACGTTTTCTGCTTCTTCTTCTTCGCCGCCGGGAACAACACATTGTTCAGAATCAACCTGTACCCCGGTGAATTCGGATGCTGATTCAAGTCCGTGGGTTCTTCACCCACCTGGTGTTGATAGTCTTCAGGATCGTGCCCTCCATAGAACGTCCAGAATCCTTTGCCCAGGACGCCGTGAATATATTTGGCTTCTTTGATCGATTTGTTTTCGCCCATGATCACCACGTCGGGCTTGATCAGGTTCTCTTTGAACCCTGTGCTTTGTCCGAAGAAACCGTTGATGACGCGGGTATGGTTTTGGGTGAGCATGGTGGGGATCGGGTCCCATTTGGCCGAGAATTCGAACAATGAAAAATAGTCGTTGTCCTGGCGCAGGCCCCGCTCGTTGGGTTGATTGTCGATGTCCGAAAATTCGTATTGGAGGGGATTGCGTTCTAAACGAAAATTGGTGAAGGCAAAGGTGTTTTCGTATTTCAATTTGTCTTGCGCGGTGGGGTCGGCAGGATCGCCATCGTACATCCGGTCGCAGATGTCAAGGCCTTCGGCGGCCAATGCAATGTCGTAGGTGTCGGTGGCGGAGCACATGGCGAACAAGAATCCCCCCGAAGTAACAAACTCTTTGATCTTCTTCACCACGGCCAGCTTCAGCTGCGACACTTTGTGGAAGCCAAATTTTCGGGCGAGGTCTTCGGCTTCTTTTTGCTGCTCGATATACCAGGGCATGTTGCTGTACTGCACATAGAACTTGCCGTACTGCCCGGTGAAATCTTCGTGGTGCAAGTGCAGCCAGTCGTATTTGGTGAGCATACCATTCATCACCTCGTCGTCAAAGACAATATCGTAGGGAATTTCGGCGTAGGTCAGCACCAGGGTCACGGCGTCGTCCCAGGGTTGTTTGGTCTTGGGGGAGTAGACGGCGATCTTGGGGTATTTCTCCAGCTTCATCAGGTCATAGTTCATGGCCGGGCTGGCGATCTCGGAGATGATCTGGTTGGTCTGGGCGTCGGAGATGATCTCGAAGCTTACGCCCCGCACCATCAACTCGTTTTGGATTGCGGGATGATAGTCGCACATGAAACTGCCGCCGCGGTAGTTCAGCAACCAGTCCACCTGCATGTCGCTGCGCAAGATCCAGTAGGCAATGCCATAGGCCTTCAGGTGGTTGGACTGTTTTTCATCCATGGGGATGAAAATGGAATTGCTGTGGGCCGTGATGTAGGCCGTCAAAAAAAACAGGAAAAACACGCTACGCTTCATACTCAAACCCCGTTATAGAACTTAAATTTACTTCGCTGCTGCGACATTTTTGATGGAATAGCACAAAATTAGGGCCTCACCCTAAAAAATCGGCTGCCGGCTGTAACATTGGGGGGTACTTTATCAACGTATTGTAACACAACGCAATTGTAGACAGTTTCATGAACCTGATTGAAAATATAAAAGAGGGCCTCCGCTCCATACAAGCCAACTTGTTGCGCTCGATCCTTACAGCCCTCATTGTGGCCATCGGCATCATGTCGCTGGTAGGCATCCTTACGGCCATCGATGGGATCGAATATTCCGTCAACGAGAGCCTGGCCTCCCTGGGTGTGAACACGTTCGACATCCGCTCCAAGACCAACCGGGGCTCCAATCGCCTTGGGATCAAGGAAAAAACATATCCCCAGATCCGCATGACTGAAGCCTTCCGCTTCATCGACCAATATAAAGTGCCCTCCACCATCAGCCTGTCGGCTTTTGTCACCGAGATCGCCGAAGTGAAGCACCTTTCGAAAAAGACCAACCCCAACGTCCAGGTGCAGGGCGTCAACGCCGATTTCCTGCCCATAAAGGGGCTGGAGGTGGAGACTGGCCGCAATTTCTCAAAGCTTGAAATGGAATATGGCACCCAAGTCGCCATCATCGGCCATAAAGTGTTCACTTCCCTCTATGGAAAGACGGAGGAGCCCATTGGGTCCGAGATCAACATTTCCGGCTTCCAGTTCCGTGTCATCGGGGTGATGAAGGAAAAGGGCGAGTTCTCCGACAACAACTACGACAATATGGTGCTTATGCCCATCATCAAGGGCAACCAGATGGCCAAAGGCCGAGGCCTGTGGTATGACATGACCATCGGCATTTCCGACCCCTCCCAAATGGAATATGCCATGGGTGAGGCCACTGGCATCATGCGCGCCATCCGCCGCGACCAGGTGGGACAGCCCAACTCGTTCGAACTGGAGAAAAGCGAGACCCTGGCCCAGGAAATGGAAAGCATCATCGGCGGCCTGCGCATGGGCGGCTTTGGTATCAGTTTTATCACACTGCTGGGCGCCTGTATTGCCCTGATGAACATCATGCTCGTGTCGGTGACCGAGCGCACCCGTGAGGTTGGTGTTCGTAAAGCCCTGGGCGCCACGCCTTTGCGCATACGGCAGCAGTTCCTCATCGAGGGTATCGTGGTGTGTTTGCTGGGCGGTATTTCGGGGGTTATTCTCGGGATCCTCATCGGCAATGGCCTGGCAAAGCTCATGGGCATCAACGCGTTTGTGATGCCGTGGGTGACCATGTTGTGGGGCCTTGCCGTCTGCATCTTTGTAGGCGTCATCTCGGGCTACTACCCTGCAAAACGGGCCTCGCGCCTGGACCCCATCGAGTCGCTCCGCTTCGAGTAAAAAATAAACGAAGGTTTTTTAGAAAACTCTCGCAAAGCCTGCGGGAGTTTTTATTTTTGCACCCGCATCCGCCGGCTGGCGGATTCAGACCACACAGAGAGATGTCAGAGTGGTCGAATGAGACGGTCTCGAAAACCGTTATGCGGGCAACCGCATCGAGGGTTCGAATCCCTCTCTCTCTGCCATCAAATAAGCCCTTGTAATCCAAGGGCTTATTTGTTTTTGGCCACTCCAAGGTGATATTTTATGCTACTATTTAGTCATCGTTTTTACATAGAACCGGTGACTAAAAAAGAGAAGCCGGGAACTCCATCCAGCTTGAAATTTTTGAACAACAATCAGGTTTCCCGAAGACCTCCTGATGAACGCTATCTTTATTTGAAGAGAAATCTATTCTAAAAAACTTTATTTCCAGAGATCGCACAACCGGCTGATGACATCATGGTGAACGACGATTTTTTTTATGGGACTGCAATGGAAAGGAACCTGATTTCAGGGATCATAAGTAATGCAGCAAATTTTTCTGAATAAAAGACCTGTTATTGTAAAAGCAGGGTGCCCCCACTGGAGAAAATATCCGATAAGATTGGATTTACGGTTAGCGTGATAATCATTTGAGATGTAGCGTAATCTCCGGAGCAGGCTAAGCGGTCTGCCAAGAACTTACTAAAGTAAATTCTTTTTTATTATATTCGATAGCAGGAGCAAAAGACGTGCTGATGTGCTTTTCTCCGAACGTTGGCCGGGTGATCAATTTTCAACTCAATTGCTTGCCGGTATTGAGCCAATTTCTCGTCTTGATTCCAGACGAACGTTTAAACGAATTCCTGGTCGATTTGAATCGGTACAATTAAATATAGCGCACTCAACTTAATTCCATTGTGAAACGAAGAGATTTTGTGCTTTCCGCAGTGGGCGGCATTGGTTTCATTTCGATTTCGGCAGCCTACTACTACATGAGCGATGCCGGGGATGACGACGCTTTGACCCAGCCTCAATCCCTTTCCCTTATTTGGGACACCAAAGCCATCCGTCACATCGGAAACCAGTATCGCCTGATCGTGCCTGTAGAAAATAGCGCACATGCGCTGAGCAATTTATTGCGTGCGGAATCTTTCAACGCCGGAGCGTCGATAGTTTCCAGACTGAACGAAAGCATCACGCATGATTTTGAAACCGGAAACACGGTGTTGGTTGATGGATGGATCCTTTCCGTTACAGAAGCTCGCCAGTGCGCACTTGCCTCGACGCTACAACCTGATTAAAACCACTATGCACGCAGACGCAAGAATTATCCCAAACAACACCGTTATCGAGGGTGATGTGTGCATTGTAGGCGCCGGTGCCGCCGGGATCAGTATGGCACTTGATTGGACGAAAACGTCGCATAAAGTAATTCTCCTGGAAAGTGGTGGGTTCGAGTATGACGACAACGTGCAGGATTTATATATCGGGAGAGGAACCGGACAGCGATATTATCCCTTGCGGTCAAGCCGTCTATCCCTCTTTGGTGGTACCACAGGGCATTGGGCGGGTATGTGTTCGCCGTTTGATGAAATTGATTTTATAAAACGGGAATGGGTGCCGGACAGCGGATGGCCGATCACACGAAAAGACCTGGACCCGTTTTATGCGAGGGCCAACGAAAAATTGAAACTCGGTCCTTATCGCTACGACCTGGAGTACTGGCAAAAACAATGGCCAAGTCTTAAACCGTTTCCGCTTGATGCAAAAACAGTGTGGCACAAAATGTGGCAGCTCAGTCCAGTCTGGGGACCTAACGGAGGTCTTGGAGAAGCCTATAAAGACGACATCATCAAAGCAAAGAATGTCCATCTCTTTACCTACGCCACGGTGGTCAATGTTGTGGCCAATGAAAATGTTTCCAGCGTTCGCGAAATTCAGGTCAAGAACCTGCAAGGAAAAACGCATACGATCAAGGCGAAGCATTTTATTCTTGCCGGCGGGGCGATTCAAAATGCCCGGATCCTGTTGGCATCGAACACACAGGCGAAGCAGGGGCTGGGAAACGATCATGACGTAGTGGGCCGCTACTTCATGGAGCATCTCGAGATTCAGACTGCCGAATTGTGGTTGTTTAAACCCTTCCCAACAGACTTGTTTACGTTCGACGGGGAAGAGAAAAGATTGTGGTGTGAACTGGCGATTGCAAAAGATGTTCAGATTAAAAACAAGATACTCAACGGGACGGCTGGATTAAGTCCGCTCGCCATAGCAAAACACCAGCAAGCCCGCATGGACGTATGGCAAAATGAAGATCCCCGTAAGGCGATCGATAATTTACTCAAGAGCTGGGGCAACGCAGGCCGTGCTGCGGAGCGTGAAAAAGGCCACGCGATCGAGCGGGCATATGAATTTCAAACCCGGATTGAGCAGGCACCAAACCCTGACTCGCGTGTAACGATCGGTGCAGAAAAAGACGAGCTCGGCGTACCGAGAGCCAATCTCCATTGGGCGTTAACCGAACTTGATAAAAGAAGTATTCGGAGCGTTAATCAATTGATTGGTCAGGAAATCGGCCGGGCGGGCTTGGGGCGTGTGCGGTTAAAGGAATTTTTGCGCGACGAACATGACATGAGCTGGCCTGTTGGAACCAACGGAGGCTGGCACCACATGGGTACGACTCGAATGGGTACCGATCCTACTAAAAGCGTAGTGGACAGCAATTGCCAGGTCCATGGCATAAGTAATTTATATGTGGCTGGCGCCGGTTGTTACACTACTTCGGCTGCGCCGAATCCTACGCTGACCCTTGTCGCGCTTTCCTTGCGTTTGGCGGATTATGTAAAAGACAAATTGGCCTCCGCCTGAATCCGTCGCGGGCTGGCATTCCTCGATGAGTAAGTTGAAACGCATCCACGTACGGTATCTTTTGCCGGGAACGTTAGGGCGCTTTGCCGGTGATGTATTTCATAGCTCGAATCCCTCTCCTTACCAACGGATCGCCCATCATATCCTTGTAGATCAATGGTTTACAGGGGTTTTAACACCTCGTAGCAGATGCGAGAGCCCGTTGTTCTAAATTTTTCGCAAACAGGTCCGAAAAATTAAAGGAGGTTTAATAGCTGGTTTTTTTGTATCTTGAATTTCTTGTCACGGCTGGATTTGAATCTGCCTGACGGGAAAGTTGACTTCATGGCGACGTAATTCCGGTGGGACGAAAGGCCCTTTTATATAATCGTTTTCTAAATCCCCGTTTATGAAAAATGTTTTGAACCTTATTGTATTGGCAGTATTTGGCACCCTGATCATGGGGATTGCTATTGCTACTTTCTTTTTTTGGAAAAAGGTGATTTGACCAAAGGGAAAGTCAAGACGTGCTATGGGTTTGGGGCATTTGTGAGTAGGTTGCTGGTTGCCGGATAGGATGGCAACGAGTATTCTGACGTACGGAGGGAGGGTTCGTCAGCTCACTGTCGCCTTTTGCAAGAATCGTTGAATGAACAGCAGTTACAAAATGGATTTCACCAAAGCTACAGATCACAAAATACCACCAACCGTTATCGGGATTGCAGCTATGGGATGGGTGTGTGTTATCGCGAAAAGGCCGGGCGATCGATTTGAAATTAGACGAAGTGATTTTAAGTGATGGAAGATATCATCAAAATCATTCTCATCGCGGCGTGGTTGATGGTTGGGACCTACGCATTGGTCAAGTTGGTCAGGAGGATTTTTAAATTCTAGTGGCAACGACATCTTTCAGTTCCCCTGCATTACATTTTCTTTCAGCTTTCCGGTTGCCCGCTGTAAATCCAGCAGCCTCGACGACGGCCGTTTGAGCCGATGCTATCTATCGATGCTGCATGAACGCTGAACGGCTCAAACGTAAACAGCCGTAACCGCAGATTTTTCCGGTGCAGCAACCAGAATACCTCCATTCGCAACCAGAGTATCAGCGCCGCGCTGATGCGACCCGTAATTTTGAGCCTTATCAAAAGCGCTAATCCGCTTAAGGCTTCAAAAAATGACAACCCTCTCTCATCCCCATCGCGCTGTTGGCGGTCGCCTTCGCGTGATGATCATGACCGCCAACGTCGTGTTATCCCGGCAAATGCCTATCCTTTTCTTTGCGTTTTGTTTGCGCAGCGTTTGTGCGCAATCCTACCCGGAACCCGTAAAGGTTCTGTTGCCGGGTAAGGATCATGCCGAAGTGTATAACCCAACATTTGTCATTCGCTGGAAATCGGCAGATCACGGGACATCCTACAAAGTCACGCTCAAGGACCTCTTTGAAGAGGAGTTGTTGAAAATAGAGACCACCGGGAACCGTGTCGATGTGGACTGGCGGAATCTAAAAATCGCCGACACGGACGCGCTCCTGGTAGAGGTGCAGATCAAAGGGAACAATGGCAGCAAATCTCCACCCAACCTGGTAAAAAAACTTTCGACAAAAGCGCGGGCGGTTATCGACAAGCTTCTGTCTGCCGAGGTCCTTGCCATAAAAGCGGAAGACGCGCACAGCAAATTGTTGCGTGCTTTATTCTATGAAGAACACCATCTGTTGATCGACGCGCTCACGGCCTATGAGCATGCCATCGCGTTGGCTCCCGACGCGGCGGAGTATCGCGTGGCATACGAGGCTTTCCTGATCAGAAATGGAATGGATGCCACCGAATAACCTCCTGCCGGCGCTTCACAAAATCTTAAAAATTAAAAATCATTTTTATGTTTAAAATCAAGTTGTTCGTGTTGGCTTTGCTATGCCCGGCGATGAGTTGTCTGGGGCAATTGACCATCAAAGGAAAAATTTTCGACCGTCAGCAGCCCTTGCCTTTCGCAACCGTGCTCTTGCTGGGACCGGACTCTGCAGTGGTGAAAGGGGTGATGACTGAAAATACAGGAGCGTTTCTTTTTGAGCATATTCAGCCGGGGCAATATTTTTTATCTGCCTCTATGGTGGGCTATGTGAAATTTCATTCGGCCTTGATGACGGTAGACAAGGATCTGATCATGCCTGACGTCACCCTGGAGGAGTCGGCCACGGCCCTGGATGAAGTTTCGGTCATAGCAGACAAACCGCTTTTCGAACAACAAACCGACCGGCTCGTGGTGAACGTGGCCAGCAGCATTACGTCGTCGGGCAACACGCTCCTGGAGGTTCTGCAGAAATCGCCCGGTGTGGTGGTGAACCGGCAGAGCAATAGCATCGCGATCAATGGAAAGACGGGGGTGCGCATCATGATCAACGACAAAGTTGTCCAAATGCCGCTGGACGCGGTCGTGCAGATGTTGGATGGCATGAGCGCTTCGAACGTTGAAAAAATTGAGCTCATCACTACGCCCCCGGCAAAGTACGATGCCGAGGGCAATGGCGGGATCATTCACATCGTCATGAAAAACAATGAAGACCTGGGCACAAACGGCTCGTTCGGGTTGACCTTGGGATACCGTGGTGCAGAGACGTTGGGGGCAAATTTTGCAATCAATCACCGCGCAAAAAAGACGGCCTGGTTTCTGGACTATTCCTGGCTGCGAGATCACAACTGGCATACCATGGCGATGGCGCGGACGTCGGTCGGAAGCAGATTTCCAGCGACGGTCAACGACCGGAGCGATCGCGAGAATTGGACGACGCAACAAAATCTGAATGCCGGCTTTGAATGGAAGCCCACCACGAATTCGGTGCTTAGTCTGGGCATCACGGCCTACCGGAGAGACTGGGAGCTAACGGCCCTGGCCTACGACGAGCAGCACTTGGCGGCAGACTCCATGCGCCATACAAAAACAAACATCCAGGAGACGAACATCTGGCAAAGCGCAACGGTGGGACTGACCTACCAAACCAGGATCAACCCGAAAAGTGATCTCAATGTTTCCGTCGATTATCTGTATTATAACAACGACAATCCGTCAGTCTACGACAATGGCGTCGTCGATGAACACGGCAACATCTCTGAAACGTCGCGAATAGCGCTGAGCAAAGTTACGCCCATTCATTTTCTGATCGGCAAAGCCGACTACCGCTATTCACCTTCTGCAGCCCTGACCATAGACGCAGGCATCAAGGGTGTGAAATCGGGTCTCGACAATGACGTTGTCGTGCGGCGATGGCTGGGAGGGGATGAATGGATTGTGGATCCATTTTTTTCGTCGCATGCCACCCTTTCCGAAAACGTGAGTGCCGCCTATGTCTCTACCACGTGGCAACCCGAAAAACGATGGTTGCTCACCGGCGGTCTCCGGTATGAATACACGCACACCCACATCAGCACACCGGCCGAGCAGGATGTGATCGACCGGAAGTATGGCTATTTCTTTCCAACCCTCTTCATAAAGAAAGACCTCGACGTCGAAAAGGATATCCAGTTTTCCTATTCCAGGAGGATCAACCGGCCGACGTTCAACGACATGGCGCCCTATGTATTTCTCTGGGGACCGAACACGTTCTCCGGGGGAAACACGTCGTTGCTGCCTGCGGTGGCCGATGCGGTAAAGGTAGGCTTTCATGTAAAGCAGTGGGTTGTTTCCCTGCAGTACACACATTCGCGCAGAGAGATCAATTCGTATCAAGCGGAAGTAGATACGGTGTCCAACACGCTTACCTACCGGGCTCAGAACCTGGACTATTTAAATACTCTTGGTCTCACCAATTCCTATTCGCTAAGCATCACACCATGGTGGGAAGCACAGGGCAGCGTGACGGTGCAATATCAGGTTGCCGAGGCGGGGCCGGTGCAACACCATGTCAGGAAGGACTTGTTTGGTGTGAACCTGAACGTAGTCAGCATTGTGAAGTTGCCAAACGATTTTGCGATTGAGATCTCGGGGAGCTATCAATCCACCACGCTGTCGGGCATCGCGGTGTACTTGCCACAAGGGTCTCTCAATGCAGGTGTTCAAAAGAAACTGGGTGAGAACGGGACGTTAACCTTAGCGATGGACGACATTCTGTACACCAACATGTGGAGGATCAAAACTAACTCGCCGGAGAACTACGTGAACGATTATTTTAAATACGACTTTCACAATCAGTATGTCAGGCTCACCTACAAACGAAACCTGGGCAGCCGGAAGATTGCGGCGGCTAAATTGAAATCCGGATCAGATGAAGAACGGCGAAGGGTCAACTGAGTTTCAAAGACCTCAGACATAGCTCACCCACCATTTTTCCTTGTTCCGCGTCTTGAAGGTATTCCATAACACACAAAGCGGATAGAGCAATAGCACCACCGATACCCAGACGATGTACACTTGAGGAAGGTTGAACCCGAAGTGACCGACGAGCTCCGGCGAGCTTTTGGCGACGGCTCCGGAAAAGATCATGGATCGCCAGGAGAATCCGGTGAGCACGGCGGCGGCCATGGCCAGGAGATGGATCAGGTAGATGTGCGCCACATAATAGAACAACGCCACTTTTCCAAAAAGTGAAACGGGTTTCCATGCGGTTACATTTTTTCCTTCCAGCAGGCCAAGTAATGTTAATGAAATGCCCAGGGTCGCGGATACGTAGAGTAACGATGGTGGGTATTTTTGCAGGTTGAAAAAAGAAATAACCGTAAGAGACCATTCGGATTGTACGCTCCAGGGGAGGGGATCGCCATAGCGATTGATAAACCGCAGCCCGACAAATATGACGAGGCTCGACACGCCCAAAAGCAAGAGCACTTTTCGTCTCTTTTTAGAAGTAAAATCGATTTCATAGAGTCGTCCGAGACAATAGCCCAGTGCCATCACGCCGGCCCAGGGAATGAGCGGATAAAGAAAAGAGAATTTATAACCATGCCCCAGATCGAATATCTTTGCCACGTGCAGGAATGACCAGACAACATCGGCAGCCGTTCCTTTTTCAAAGGCAATGTTGTCCAGCCGGTTGTGGCCCAATACGAGGGCAAGCCCAAAAAAAAGAATGGCTGAAGTGGGCAGATGAATAAGGCCTGCCAACACAATCATGCAAACACCGATAATGGAAATGATGGAGCTTCCATTGTAATGAAGAAGCGGGTCGAAGTGCCACCCAAACCGTACCAGGGTCAGTTGAAGAGCAATGAGCCAAAGACCACGCGTGAGCAGGAAGAAGGATGTTTCTTTTTTGGTTTTTCTTCGCGCCACAAAATACGATGATGTGCCGGCCAGAAAGATGAAGGTTGGTGCGCAGAGGTGCGTGATCCACCGCGTGAAGAACAGACCGGGAGAAGTGTGTGCGAGGTCCTCCGGACTATAGAGAAAAGCATCGAAGTGGAACAGGTCACGCACGTGATCAATGGCCATGATGATCATGACAATTCCCCGCAGCAGATCGATCGATTCGATCCTACTGACCTGACTGGAATTTTCCAGTTCCTTCATGAAACGAATGTGTTGAGGCGCCGCCTCAATCTGCGAAGAAGCGAGCGCCTGGGTGGGGACGGGACGTGAGCTATTCATAGGAGTACTCTACCTTGGTGTGAAAAGAAAGGTCCGAATCGTTTTGATCATCCTGGCTTCCTTTTTTGTAGGTCGTAATTTTTGTGATCGGGTATCCATCGGGATCGTACGTATAGGCGTGTGCCACCGGAATGATAGAAGGGAATCCACAAGCGATGTAGTGGACATCTTCGGCTACTTTATTGTTAGCCGGCCAATTTTCAAAGTCGAAGTCCATGTAGCCGAGGTGCAGAAAGGGGTTGATATTTTTATCGTAGGCATAACTGCCGGTGTTGCAAACCTGGCCTTGGGTGGTCTGATCGCTGGCGATATTTTTATAACGAACATCAAACGCATACACGAATGCCCTGCCATTGGAATAGCTGTAGCTCACATTGACGCGATTGTTTCCGGCCTCTGGCCGAGCGGTTTGTGTGCCCACGAGTTCATTGGCATAGTGCAAGGTCGCGACTATCTTATTTTCTATGCCATAGCTGTATCGATATTCCGCATAGGGTTCTCCATTCATGACCGTCGATATTTCGGAGACCACATCACCTTCGTACACGAACGTGTCGGTTGTGGTTTCTTCGAACTGTGCGGTTTCGGGGTTGTAGGTTTTATGATGGATGTGATCGATGTGACCCGCGGCCGTGTAGGTGTACTCCACTTTGATGTTGGGTTGGTATCTTGTGCCGCCACCGGCAACACTGACTTCGTTGGAGAGGATATAGCTCGATAGTTTTTTGGCGTCTTTCGATCCTACCAAAACATAGGTCACGGGAAGCGGGCCGTCAGACCTTCCTTCCCAAAATGCTTTGCCGGGGATGTCCGATTGAATGTCGTTCGTTCCCCACTTGTCCACCAGGGCGATGCTGTAATGATGAAACCCGTTTTTAACTTCCAGCAGGTTGTCGACGGGGCCGACGAAGTTGAAGTCCTTCTCCCATTGCAGTACATTGTTGGCGTCAAAACCACTGACCCTGAGGTGCGCATCCACATTTTCGTAGAGCACGCCGCCGATCTTAACTTTAACATTTGATTTGATGAGCATCACCTCGTTCGGGTTCGTGGTGTCAATTCCGAAGCTGGTGTAGCCGAATGCTCCGGGAGTATCGTCCGGTGTCACCGCCAGCACCGGTGGAACAACCTTGCCGCCGCCATTTTGAGAAACGACGAAACCCAGAGGAAGGGGATTAGCGATGTTGGGCGCCAATGCCGATCCTTCCTTGGGCGTCGCGTAGAGGGTTTTATGGGCTCCATCTAAAATGGCAAATTCAAGAAGCTCGTAGTTTCCCGGTTGCAGGTCCAGACCTTCGCTGCTATAGCCCTGGTCGCGTGGGGACAGGGCGAGCGTTATGTTTTCCTGTAGGTTGCCTTGGCCGTCTTTCAGGTTCAGCAGCACAAAGGCGGGCGTGGAGGTTCCGTCGGTCGTGCCAGCATCTCGTTGAACCTGGGAAAATGAAAAAGTTTCCTTGGCGTTCGCGGGCTCCAACCGATCCTCCGTCGTGCAGGAGGTGAGCATCGTCAGGAGCGCATACAAGATGGCAAACAGGAAAAAAAATGGGGTCAGTAATTTTTTCATGGCTTCGGAGGATTTTCAAAATTATTTTCCCAGCCAGAGACGCAGAAAATGCAGGTTAGGGTTGGTGACTTTTGTGTCAAAAAGGGATACTCTTGTTGCATCCTGCCCAAATCAGCTTGAAAAAGGGGTCAAATCATTTCTTCTGGGGTGAGTGGAGAAGGAAAAAAGAAATAGATCAGGCAACCCGAAAGTTCAAGCCTTTTGGGGAGCGTTCTTTTTACTGTACTCGCTGGGTGCGACTCCAAATTTCTTGCGGAAGCGTTTGGCGAAGTACGACTGTTCGTTAAAGCCCACGGCATAACTGATTTGCGTGAGTGTGTCGGCCTTTGAAAGAATGAGCTGGGCTGCTTTCTGCAAACGGATCTCATTGATAAATTCATTGGGCGACAATCCGGCGATCGCCTTCAGCTTTCGAAACAGTTGGGCCCGGCTCAAGTGCATGTTGTCGGCCATCTTCTCCACCCCAAACCCGGGATCGGCGATGTTGTCTTCCACAAGCTGTTTGGCTTTCAGAAGGAATTTGTCATCCAGCGAGGGCTCCTTTGGCGGGGGCGCTGCGACGGAATAGCCCGCTCTATATATAGTGGCCAGTTTCTTTCGCTGCTCGATGAGATTGACTGCCCTTACTTTGAGTTCTTCGGAGGAGAATGGTTTGGAAAGATAGTCGTCGGCACCCGTCTGCAGGCCTTCGATTTTTGATCCCCGGTCTGCCTTCGCGGTGAGCAATACCACGGGTATGTGAGAAGTACGCTCATCGGCCTTTAACTTTTCCGTCAGACCCATGCCGTCGAGGTTTGGCATCATCACATCGGAGATGACCAGGTCGGGGATGCGCTCGATGGCCAGTGCGTATCCTTCGGCTCCGTCTTTGGCCGTTAGCGTGATGAACTGACCTTTTAATGTCGACGCGATATAATTCCGGAGGTCGTCATTGTCTTCGACGATCAGGACGGTGTCTTCTTGTGCGGGCTCGCTGGCCCACGCGGCCTCGTCGTTGATATCTTCAGCGTTGGACTGAACGGGTTCTGCAGGTTTCGCGGCCAGTTGATTCATTTGGGGAACCTCTTCCTTGAGCACAGCAAATGCGGGAAGTCTCTCCTTTGTCTGGGGCAGCGTGATGCGAAGGGTAGTGCCCTGATGTAAAACGCTGGTGAGTTCGATGGTGCCCTGGTAGAGATTTACCAATTCCTTCACCAACGACAAACCCAGGCCCGTTCCAAACCGTGCATCGTCGGCTGCCTGACGGGATTGATAAAATGGCGAGAAGATATGCTGTTGTTCGTCTTCCGGAATTCCTTTCCCGGTATCGCTGATCGCGATTTCCAGGTCGTTCGTTTGGGGAGACTGTGTAATGGCAAACGTGACTTGCCCACCTTCGGGTGTGAATTTGAAGGCGTTGAACAAAACGTTGTTGATGATCTTTTCGAGCTTGTCGGCGTCAAACCAGGAGCCGGCCGTTTCCAGGGCGATGCTTTTTTCGAAGCGGATCTTTTTATTTTCCGCCAGCGAATCGAACGAGGCCGACACCACGGTTAAAAACTTTTTCAAATCGCCTTGTTGCACGACGAGCTCCATCTTTTTGGCTTCCAGCTTGGTGAGGTCCAGCACCTGGTTTACCAGGGAAAGCAAGCGGTTGGCATTGCGTGCCACCAACTGGAACGATTCTTTTTCTTCGGGCGCCAGGGAAGGAGAGGCCAGCTTGTCTTCGATGGGGGTGAGGATGAGCGTTAGTGGTGTGCGGAATTCGTGCGAGATGTTTGCAAATAAATTGGACTTTAGCTGGTCGGCTTCCTGCAACCGCAGGTTTAAAGATTTTTGGTTTTCCAGCAGACCGCTCACTTTCCGGTTGTGCGACCGCTGCAAAAAGTAGATGGCCGCCGCGATCATGCTCATGGCCAGCAGCCCGAGGACGAGGTACAGTTGTTTTAGGTTTTGAATTTCTTTTTGTTGTTGCAGGGCGAGGATGGTCTGATCCTTTTTTTCCGTTTGATAGCGCGCTTCCACTTCGGCAATTTGTTTTGCCTTCTTCTCCGTATAAATGCTATCCAAATAGTTGTGCTTTAATTCAAGATACGCCAGCGCCTGTTTGTGCCGGCCTGTTGCCGACTCCAGGAGAGTTAGTTTGTCGTAGACTTCGGCCAGCACTTCTTTGTGGTGCAAGGTGGTGGCCATCGCGAGGGCGGCCTGCAAATAGCGACCCGCTTCGTCGTATTTTTTTAAGTAGATATAGACTTCACCCAGATTGGTGTAGTTCACCATCGTCCTGTATTTGTTGCCGATTCTTTCCAGTATAGCCAGGGCCTTTTGATAATATTCCACGGCAGCAGTGTATTCCTTCTTTTTCATAAAGATCACGGCCAGGTTCCCATACGTTTGACTCAGGCCGTCTTCATCCTTGAGTTCTTCCCGGATCTTGAGCGACTTCTGGAAGTAGTCCCGGGCCTCGTCAAATTTGGAAAGGTTATAATAGAGTGATCCCAGGCTGTTGAAGCTATAGGCTACATCCCGTTTGAGCCCTGCCTTTTGACGGATCTCGAGCGCCTTGGTGTAATAATATTTTGCTTTTTCAAAGTCCTGGCTTCGTTCATGAATAAGGCCCAACAAATTATAGGCTTGACTCAATCCCAGTACGTTGGTAGAAGTTTCGAACGTCTGCAGCATTTGAATGGCATATTGGGTCGCGGGGTCGTAGTCGCCGATCACCCAATAATAGAGTGCCATGTATTTGAGCGCAGTGCCGGTGCCGAAGGTGTAGTGAAGCTTTCTGGAAATGCGCAGGGCCTCGGTGGCGTGAAGTTTATTGCGCTCGTTGTCGGAGGTGTATTCATAATAGCAGATTCCCACGAGCAGTTGCACGCGTACCGTGTCTTCTTTCGGATGTTGATTGAGCTGATGGTAGAGGCTGTCCAATTTTTTGTTTTGGCCCCAGGCCGGTAAACTGGCCAGCAAAGACAAATACAACCACGCAAGTTTTTTCATAGAGGGTCTTTTAGAAAAAAATATGGGGTAACCAAAAACTTCATAAACGCAACTGTAACGTTTTGGGTTTCTGTCAGGGAAAAAATGTGGACGCGAAACACATATATCTGCAACGTCGCGTAATAGGTTACGGAAAATGTTGTGGCATTGTATAATTCGGATATTGTCACTACTCTATTATAAGAGAGATGCTTCAGCACGTTTTCAAAAGTAAATAGGCATGATTCATTCGTGACAAAATTCAACCTGCAACAAGAGTATCGCCCTTCGCAACCAGATTACGAGCCTGCGCGAGGCGAGGTGCTGACTTTTGTGACGCGAAGACAATGAAAGAATACTTCGCATGATCCTTTTCACAAAACAAAACATTTATCATTATGAAAAACGCACTCTCCATTCTCGTTGCTTCAACGGTCTTTTATTTTTCATGCAGTTCTAAAATTGACAAATCCTCCACGACGGCCGTGCCTGTGAAAGATGTAAAATCTGTGAGTTCGAAGAAACTTTATTTGGACGTACATAACCTGGAACCAGGGAAGGTGACCTTCGAAGCGGTTGCCGGAGCACACCAGAAAGATCTCGCCACGCAAGGAAAGTATGACGTGAGCTTTATTAAATACTGGGTCGACGAAGCCGCGGGCAAAGTCTATTGCCTCGTCGAATCCCCCGATTCCGCATCCGTCTACAAGACGCACCAGGAAGCCCATGGGCTGGTGCCGCAGTTAGTGCGTCCCGTCAGCGATGGGCCGGAGTCCACCATCACGCTCAATCACACATTGTTTTTGGATATCCATAAACTCGGCGCCGGCAACGTCACAGCTGAAGCCGTGGCCGCAGCCCACGCCAAAGATCTGGCAACGCAAGGCAAATACGATGTCAACTTCATAAACTATTGGGTCGACGAACAGACGGGCACGGTGATGTGCTTGTCGGAAGCGAAAGACGAACAGTCCGTAATCAACACCCACAAAGAAGCACACGGACTCATCCCCAGCGAGGTGCGTCCGGTAAAACAAGGCAATTGACAAAAGTCTTTTTGGGTAGGTTGGTTAAGGAGGCCTCTTAGAAATAAGGGGCTCTTCTTTTTTAAGTTGTAGGGGATTGAGAAGCCAGTAGTTGGTAGCGAGGCGCTTCGTGTCGTGAATTTTCGAATGCCTCTGAATAATTGCGATGGACTACTGACACTGACTATCGATTTCCAAATTCTGGTCCCGGCTCCTGGCTCCTGATTTCCGTCCGCAGCCGAACGCATTATCCCACAGACGGATAAGCACTTTCGTTTTTATCCCTTTTTCGGAGCGTCTCTGTAATGGCTCATTATTTGCAAAGTTGTAACCAACCCAACCCTTTGCCTTATGATCTTACGCCATGGAATCACTATCGCTGCAAGGCAGTTTATAAAAAACAGGAGTTCGTCCTTTATAAATGTCATTGGCCTCACCATCGGTCTCACTGGTTTTGTCTGCATCATGCTCTTCGTGGAGCATGAACTCAGTTTCGACAAGTTTCATGTGCGATACGCTGATACCTATCGTGTGGTGAAAGATTTTGTCAACGCCGATGGGGCCAGCGTCCCGGATGCAACCACTCCGCCGGCCTTGAGCAAGGCCTTGCGGACAGATCTTGCCGATGTTGAGACCGCCACGCGGATCGCGCCTTCCTGGGGGCGATTGTATTTGCTTCAATACGAAGAGACGAAATTTTATGAGACAAAGTTGATCAGGGTTGACCCGGAATTTTTCAATGTCTTTGATTTTCCGTTTGTTTCCGGAAGCCGGGAGAATGCCCTGAAGCAGATTCACTCGATCGTTATGACGGAGTCGGCCGCAAAGAAATATTTCGGGAACGCAGACCCGATTGGAAAGACGATCCGGATGAATATGAATGGCGGCACCGACTACGAAGTTTCCGGTGTGCTCAAAGACATCCCCAACAATTCGCACTTCACGTTCGATCTGCTCATTCCGTTTGAAAGCAGGCGCAACCCCGACGCCGATTGGCAACGGTCGGATTTTTACACGTATGTCAGGCTAAGACCGGGGGCGGATCCTTTATCGCTTCCCCGCGAAGTGAACGAAATCGTGAAAACACATTTGCCCAATACGCTCGATCAGTATCATGTTCAGCCGCTCGCGGATATTCACCTGAGATCAAATCTGAAATGGGAATTGTTGCCCAATGGAAATATAGCCTATCTCCGGATATTGGTGCTCATCGCCGTGTTCATATTGATGATCGCCTGCATAAACTACATCAACCTGACGACGGCGCAGGCATCCAAACGTGCGAAGGAAGTGGGCATACGGAAGTCGATTGGTGCCGTGCGGATTCAACTGATCCGCCAATTCCTGGCGGAATCATTGCTCACGGTTTCGATCGCGCTCGTGGTTTGCTTTGCCATCACCTCGGTGATCCTTCCGTCGTTGACTTCGGTGATCGGAGTCGATCTCTCGGGCCTTTTGCTCCGCAGTCAAATGATCCGCTGGTGTCTCCCCTTTGGTTTGCTGTTGGCGTTTAGTGCCGGCTTTTATCCGGCCATTTATCTTTCGGGATTTCAGCCGTTAAGAATTCTCAGGAGCAATTTCAGCGATGGGCACAAAGGCCGGACGCTGCGGAAGGGCCTTGTCGTTTTTCAATTCTCCATATCGTCGGTGCTCATTGTCGGGACGTTGATCGTCACCGGCCAGCTCGACTTCATGAAACAGAAGGACATGGGATTTGACAGGGAAAACATCGTGATTGTGCCCAATGTCCGCGCCGGCATCGGCGGCCCCAGTACCGAGACGGGTTCATGGGACGATGCCGTCCGTCAGATTGCAGGTGTCAATCGCATTGCCCGCGCCGATGGTCTCCTCGGGTCCACCAATGCCACCAATGGTCTGGGATATGCTCCCACCAAAGCGCAGATCTCATTGAATTTCATTCGCATCGATCATGATTTTATCCCGACCATGAACATTGCGCTTAAAGACGGCCGGAATTTCTCGCGCGATTTTATTTCCGACACCACCGCCATCATCATCAATGAAGAGGCCGCGCGACAACTGGGGTTGCCAACGCCCTGGATTGGACAGAAGCTCGCGTGGGACGATGAAGCCGGAAAAACGCATGACGTCACCGTGGTTGGGATCGCAAAAGATTTTCACTTCACCGATCTCCACCAAGCCATCGCTCCCTTCGGATTTATCCTGGAAGCAGGGAACGGAAGCAATTTTTTTATCAGGGTCAATGCCGCTAGTCTCCATACCACGATAAAAGAAATTGAGAAGGTTTGGAACCGCTTTAACCCCGGGAAGCCTTTCCTTTATAATTTTCAGGATGAGTATGTCGCAAGACTTCATATGAACGATGAGCGTTTTCGAAGTCTGTTCTCGATTTTCACCGTGTTGGCGATTGGCATTGCTTGTCTGGGACTTTTCGGACTCACCATTTTCTTTGCAGAATCCAGGACCAAGGAGATCGGCATCAGAAAAATCATGGGTGCATCCGTGATGAGTATTCTGAAGCTTATGTCGGGTGAGTCCATCGGCATGATCATGCTTTCGATGGTTGTCGCATTCCCACTGGCGTATTACCTCATGAGCGAATGGCTGGAGGGCTTTGCCTATCACATTCAAATTGGCTGGGGGGTATTTACGATCGCTGGAATCGCGTCACTATTGATGGCTTTCTTAACCATAAGTTATCACGCCATGAAAGTGGCCACAAAGAATCCCGTAGAATCTTTGAGGACGGAATGACCCGGGGACGAAACGCTACGAGGTCTGAAGTGTCTTGTCCATGATGCGCATGGAAACCAGCGCATCCTCCAGCGAGCAGGGATTGGGTCCGTCACCTCTGAAATATTTAGTGACCGCTTCAATCATAGGCAACTGGATGTTCACCGGAAATTCCATCGGCATAACCTGCGTGCCCGCGGCAGTGATTACCTGGAGATCAGAATTCATAAAAAACGAAAATCGAAGCTTGCCCTGGTCGCCGATGATCTCGCACACGTCCTCCCTGGAGTTTTCGGCAACGTTGAAAGCCCATACACCCTGCATCAGAATATTTTTTTCAAAGCCCAACTCAACGGACGTGATGTCGGGAGCATTATAGGACCGGGATTGATTGAGGGACCGGCCGGTGGAAAATTTTGGTTCTCCAAAAAGCCAGCACAGGATGTCGAGCTGATGCGGGGAGAGATCATGAAACAAGCCGCCGCCTGCCAGGTCCGGATCGAGGCGCCAGGCGTGTTCGGCGTTGGTGTATTTGTGATTGGGTTGCTGGAGCACGCTGATCCTGACCAGACGGATGTTTCCGATGGTTCCTTTTTCCAACAGTGATTTCACGGTCTTAAAAAGCGGAAGCTCACGACGGTAGTGCGCGACGGAAACTTTGTTGTTGTATTTCTTTGCCAGGGCGATCATTCGTTCGCATGTGGCAGCGTTGACTGTTACCGGTTTTTCTACGTAGACGGGCTTGCCGGCTTTAAGCGCTTCTTCAGTGTAGTACTCATGTGTAGAAGGAGGGGTGGCCACATAAATGGCGTTCACGGCTTTGTCGTTGATCAGTTCGCCGGCATCTCCGTAAAATCTGGGAACATGATGACGGCGCGCAAAGTCTTCTGCTTTGGCTACATCCCGACGCATCACGGCTACCAGTGTTGAGCGATCGACTTTGTTAAAGGCCGGTCCGCTTTTGATCTCACACACGTCGCCACAACCGATAATGCCCCAGGCGATTTGGTTATTTGCCATACCATTAAGTTTTCATTCAAGGTAATAATCCGGCGCTAATAAACCGGTAGAAAATGTCGGGGATTATTATACGGGGATAGGTGGCGAAGAATTTTCAAACTCCTGGAGTGCCGGGTTCACGATCGACTTTGTCCACTTGGCGGATAAAGAGTATACCCTGGGTGGCGCGGGCCGTTTCTTTGAGAAACAATTCAGAAAACGTCAAAAAATAAGGTTATGGAACAGACAATCAAATCTCAAAGCAACATGAAACAAGTCGAAAAAGTATTGTACACGGGCAAGACCCACACCACCGGCGGAAGAGAAAAGGGCGTGTCCCGCAGCTCGGATGGCCACCTCGATATTAAACTTTCCACCCCCGGCACGGCCGGCACCGGCACCAACCCCGAACAACTCTTTGCCGCTGGCTGGTCCGCCTGCTTCGAAGGCGCCATGGGCATCGCCGCCCGCAAGATGAAGATCGCCCTCCCCGCCGACACCGCCATCGATGCCGAAATAGACCTCTGCCAAACCGACGGCGCCTACTTCCTCCAAGCCCGCCTCAATGTGAGCCTCCCCGGCCTGGACAAAGAAACCGCGCAAGCCCTGGTAGACGCCGCCCACCAAACTTGCCCCTACTCCAAAGCCACCCGCGGCAACATCGACGTGGTCATCACCTTGATCTAATATAAACCACGAACAAAACAATAGCCTACCCGCAGCAATCGAGTAGGCTATTGTTTTTTTAGAACAAACTTTGCGCTGACGTAGCCCACCCACTGAAGCTTCAGCGAGGGAGGGCGCCCTTGGCGACTTTCTTTGCTGGTCGAAGCTTTAGCGAAGGTGAGGCGGTTCAAACCACACCCGCGCCCACATACCTTCACACTACCGATCCTCCAACCACCCCAAGAACGCACTCGTCTTCTCCTTCCCAATCAACAACTTCTCCGGAGTGGGTATGACCAGCCGCACAAACAACTTCCGCGCAAAATAATGCTCCACCTCCTTCACCGCCGCGAAGTTGATCAAATACTGCCGGTTCACCCTAAAAAACTGTTTCGCCGACAATACCGCCGCCAACTGATCCAACGACTGCGCTATGGAATATTCCTGCTGCTGAAACGTCATGATCGTCGTCGCATCTTCCTTAATATAAAAAAACGCGATCGCATCCGTTTGAACGCTGGTGTACTTATTGTTCCGGAAGACCAGGAAACTTTTCTTCCCGTCGTCCACCCCAATCTTGCTCATCAGTGCATTCCAATCCGGCACAGCCTCCTGCTGGAAAAAGTTTTTAAAACTCTCCACCTTCTCCAACGCCGTCTGAATATCCTGTCTCGAAAAAGGTTTGAGCACATAGTCGATCCCGTTAGCCTTGATGGCGTCCATCGCATATTGCCCGTAGGCCGTACAAAAGATAATGGGACAATGAAGCTTGACCGTCTTAAAAATCTCGAACGACAATCCATCGGCCAATTCAATATCCAGGAATACCAGGTCTGGCTCTTTGTTTTCGGAGAAATAGGCTACCGCGCGCTCGATGCTTTGCAATTGGGCAATGATCTTATAGGCAGGTCTCAAGGTGGTGATCAGGTCTGCCAACGACTTTGAGGCCTTGAGCTCGTCTTCAATGATGAGGATATTCATGGATGAGGGGCAGTTTTACTTGGAAAGAATGTTCGTTGCGATGGATCTCAATTTCTTTATTCAGAAGATGGACATAGCGTTGGTTGATATTTTCAAGGCCCAATCCCATAGACGGTTCCGGTGTCCGCTTGGGTTGAAGACCATTTTCGACGACAATAAAATCCCCCTCCGACGACAAGCTGATCTGCAAGGGACGATCCAACGACACGGTGTTGTGCTTGATGCAATTCTCGACCAGGAGTTGGAGGGTGAAGGGTGGGATGAGCGTTGGATATTGTTCCGGCTCAACACGGATCGAAAGATCGATGCCATCCTCAAAACGCGCCTTCAGCAGGAACACGTAGGCATTCAAAATTTCCAGTTCCTCCGAAAGCCTGATCAGATCCTGTTTCCGGTTTTCCAAGGTGAACCGGTAAAAGTCCGAAAGCTTTAGAATGAAATCGACCGCATGCTCGTCATGACTCTCGACCATGTATTTCAAGGTATTCAAACTGTTGAACAGGAAGTGCGGATTGACTTGTTGTTTGAGCAACTCGTATTGCGCGCCAAGGTTATCTGTTTTCGTACGCTCCAGTTCGATGCTGACCTGCTGGTTGTGATAGCTCTGGTACAGCAGGTGGAGAAACATATAGAACGTGAGATTGATCAGGATGCCCCGGATCTCGACCATCAACATCGTGGGCCCAAAATCCAGGTGCGATAAAAGCAATTGTTGAAACCAGGCCAGAAACAGCATCACGGCAATTCCCAGCGCCAGGCTCTTGAAGAGACGGACAAACGAAAAGCCACTCGCAACATCCCGCGAAGAATAGGCGGGGAGCGTCATGATGTTATAATACCAGACGAAGAGTGAAAACAAAAATGTGAGCAGGGAGTTGACCAGCGCTTCGTAGGGATTGAAGTGATGTTCGGCAATTTTTGGAACCGAGATCAGTACGCCCAGGAAAAGAGAGCTGAGCCAAATGGTCTTGCCAGAAATCTCAAAAGTTTTTTTACGCATGCTCCAAATATAGGCTTTAAATGATCTTTTAGTTCCTTCCACAGCACGACATCACCCGCCCCTCCCGCGCTAAACTAGGATGGACGGGTGATGATCCTACACCGGTAATCCGCGAAGTGGACCATATCGATCCCGGAATAGGCAATCCCGGTCTTCATTGCCTTTGGCATTTACCTTATTTTCCGGGAAGCGCCGATTGAAAATCAAACCGGTCCACCGCCGTAATGCGTCCATCCGTTTTGCGTTGGACAAAGCCGATGACCTCCCAACCCTTTTCCGTAAAGTCACCGGGAAGGTTCATGGCGATCTCTTTTTTACGATCCCCACCCAGGGGAACGTGAAGCATCCGGCGCACGATCTGCACGTGCGATAAACGTCTGCCCGAATTCTCACCGGCCCTGACATGGCTTTGTGCCGATTGCTCCACGAGGGTCAGCACCAGCTCTGAATTTTTTTCGTCGCCATCGCCTTGATAGCGGATGTTGACTTTATCGCCTTCTACCGTGCCTTCCAGGGCCAGTGTTTTTGTGGATGCTTGTTCCAACCCTTCCGCAATGGCTCCCAGGATGGGGCCGCTGTGAGAGCCAACGTATTCGGTCGCGCCATTGACTACAACTTGTGGCGTATACAAACCCTGGAGGCCCAGCCATTCGGCGTATTGCCGTTGCCGTGCGGTGAACTCCGGATCACCGAACGAGTCTTTCCAGCCTTGGTGGTCCCAATAGTCAACATGGAAAGCCAAAATGTAAACGCCATCCGGGTTACTTTTTCGAATGCGTTCGACCAGTTCATCTGCCGGCGGGCAACTGGAGCAACCTTCGGAGGTAAAGAGCTCAACTACCGCAAAGCCGCCAGGGTTTTCACCGGCCTGTAATTTTTTCTTGCTGTTTTCAACCTGCGAACTTTTCACTGCCGCTGCTACGGCGGCCAACACACCCAACAAACCGATGGTGAGTGCCACTACTTTGATTGTGTTCATACCTCGTAAATTTTAAATTTCTATAGCTGTTGCCTGACCAATGAAATAAAACTCACGGTCAATGCTGGGTCAAAAGTACTTCCGCGCGAAGTTTACTTTCGTCAACAAAATCTCCGGCTGTCCAAACTCGTCCGTGAAGTTGCCAAAAGGGACCGTGGGGTGGCCGCAGCCAACGCGACTTGTGGCATAGAGAAATTTCATCTATGCTCTTTTCAAACGGGGCGAAACGCCATGCGTCCGTGGAAATACGGAGCCATTGCCGGGATTATAAAGGCCGCTTGGCACGCCATAGCGTTCATTCAAATAAATGTTTGAAAGGAGTGGTTTGCGGGTGATGCACGAGCAAAAATGCAACCGCTTGACAATGGCAAAGTTGTATCTCGCGGGACTAAAATTCCGATCCTCGCCCGGGATGAAATATTTTTTTTAAAGGACTGCTCAAAAGCAACCCTTATCTTCGCACACCGAACCTATTCATGCTTGTATGTTGCCTAAAGAATATACCCTACCCAAGAAGGACACCCGCCGGAAGTCAAGGATGCTCTTCTTTTTTTGCATCGCGTTGATCCTCGCGGCCTTGTGCCTGTTGTTTGTGGGGGGCCAGGGCTCTGGCGGTAGCGCATCGGCTGCCGCAATATTTCCACGGTATGTCTCGGTCATAGCGTTTTCCGCGGGTTGCCTGGGATGCGGGGCACTGATCTTGATCACCCTGCAAGTCAAAAAACAACGCGACCGGACCGAGAAGATTGTAAGTGACAGCGAGGAACGCTACCGCTCGATCATTGCATCATCCAATGCCGGTGCCTGGGAATATCACGCCGACACAAAATACCAATGGTGCAGCCCCGAGTACTTTACCATGCTGGGATATGACGAGGAATCCATTTTGAAAAAGGACCGGTTGGACATCCGCGACATTTGGGTGGACCACCTCCATCCGGACGACCGGGAGCGCGCCCTCCAATCCTTTTTCGACTACATCGCCGGCGGCTCCGGCAGCATGTACGAAAGCACGTTCCGGCTTCGACATAAAAACGGCACCTGGATATGGGTTCTCTCTCGTGGACAGACGCTGCGCAATCCCGACGGCAGCCTCAGCGCGATGACGCTGGGAACGCACATCAACATCACCGAAAAGAAAAACCTGGAGATCGCTTTGATAAAGTACAACGAAAGGCTCCTCAGGTATGCCTTCTCAAACGCGCACCAGGTTCGCGGACCCGTTGCCCGGTTGCTGGGACTCATCCAGCTTTCCAAAATGGAAACCGACATCAGCTACCCCTGGTTCTTTGAGAAGATGGAAAATGAAGTACACAGCGTTGACGCCATTCTGAATGCCATCGCCAAGGAATTTGATGAACTCGAGGAACACAAACCAGCGCTGAACTATTGACGTTGCGCAAGTACTTGTTAAGTGCGCGTATAAGCTGTGATGGAAAAATCCCAAGGGACATCCCTTTCAGGTGTCGTAATCTCCGTAGGGACCAGGTACTTGGTGCAAGCCTGGCAAAGATTGTTCATTGGACAAAAGTAAATAACTCGGTTGTGGCCGGTTTTTCGCCGCGTAACTTCTCTCCCAGGAAATCCAGGTAGGTAAAGCCATCGAGGTGCTGGTAGACCCCCATATTACGGTACAGTATTTTTGATCTGTCGAGCTTGTCAAGAAATTGATACATCTCCGTGAGCTTGGCTGGAAAATCAAAGCATCTCAGTTTTGTGGACGCATCTCCGTAGGTGGTCATGATAATGAGATCGGAACCCACGGAATATATCCACTCGGCCCGGGCATAGGTGTAGGAGGGCAGTAGCGTGAAATCAAAAGTGGCTCTTCCTGGATTGGTGACTTTAAGATTGTGGGTAGGGAAAGTAATGGCGGATGCTGGAGTTCCTACTTTAAGATATGCCGTGATGTTGTTGTTCGCCGTGTTGTAGTTGGAAACGGTGGTCTGGTATCGGTCAAACCCGTCCACATATCCAAAACTTGGAGAATCGGTGTGGGCGGAGCTTAGAAAATAGGAGTAGTTCTCGCCGTTTATAAAGCCCAGGACTTCAGCATCGTTGTAGCCGAAGTAATCCATCGTAACAATTTTATCCATGGGTTTGAAATCGGTCTCGTAGTCAAGATCCAGTTTATCGTGCGGTTTAATGCCGGTCTTTAAAAAGTAGACCGGTGTCCCTGCCCGCTTTCCGGTGATTAGCATCTTTGCAGGATTTTCCCGCAGGGTATAATCCACCACAAGCGAATTGTTTTCGAACGACTCCTCGATAGGCTTGTCCACGGAGATACTTCGCTTCGGTGTGGAGAACGAGAGATTAATGAGGGGATCGCCTGATTCGGTGTAGTTGCCAATCGAAAAGGTGGCAGCCCCCAAGTCATTGCCCGGCGTGGGGATGAGGTCATCCTGTAATGCTATTTTCGTTTTTACCGGAACGCCCATATACGTGGTGAATGTAAATTGTGTGTCCGAATCTCCTTTGAGGCAAAGCGTCACGTTTATTTTGCTTAATGCCGTGGTTGCCTTGAGCTCCGTCAACCCCTGGGCACAGCGTTTGATGTCAAGCACCTCTCCATGGTCGTCGGTGGCATAGACCCAATACAAGTTTGCCCATTGCGTGCCCACTTCGATGGAAAGAATGACTTCGGCCGCTGGCTCCGGGGCAGGATCGTCTTTTTTAGAACAGGCAAAAACAATTGAACACAGTGTGGCGACGAGGATGAGTTTCCGGGTGAACATAGATATAACGAGGGTTGTGGATAGTTGCCCGAGGGGACTAAGATGCTCCCGCTAATTTTTTTGATTTAGAAAACATGGTGGAAGCATCCTGCCAGGAAGTTAATTAAAATTTTCAACCTTGATGCCATTCTCAATACCCATCACCCGGGAAATCTGATGAAATCCAGGGACACCAACCGGCCATGAAACGATCGGGCCGCGGCCGGGCTTTCTGAGCCAGAAATATAGCTGAGCCGACGATATTTCGTCGTAGGCAACGAAATATCGTCGGTGGTCTAAAATAAAACCTCTCAGGCAAGCTCCATTCGGCTTTTTCGTCCGGCATGCGAGTTGTAAAGGGCCCTGGCATGACCCTCTTATCCATCTTTCAAAACTCAAACGCTACGTACCGTCTGGGCCTTTTCCTGGCCCTCGTCTCGCTGGAGGCCATGGCCTGCGACGTGCCGCGTATCGACTATGCAGCATACTTCAACATGCTGCCCACTGCTTTTCGCATCGCCTTCATGGCGCTGGAAAATGCTTCCTTCCGAAACTATGTTTCACTTAATCTCAATACCTTATGCCACGCTTATCTTTAGAGTTGTTAAAAGATCTGCAATCCCAGGGCACCCCTGGAAAATCATTTATCATCCGCATCCAGGGCGATGACGTTTTCATCCGCAAGTTCCCCGACATGAGCAACGTGGAGTGGACCCCAAAGCAAAAAAAGCAACGCTCACTTTTTGCCGCGGCACAGGCCTACGCCAAAGAATTTCTGTCGGATGTGGCGCGGGCTGCCCAATACAAAAAAACACTGGAGCCCGGCAAGCGCGCCTACAACCAGCTCATCGCCGAGTACATGATCAGGGCCCGGCAAAATGCGGTAGCGGAATAAGCTTACGGATTCGCGATCACTACGGTAACACTGCTGCGCCCTTTTTGATTGAAGGCCTTTGCTTTGACTGCGCCTTTTGTTTTGATGGGCGTTTCATAGCGAAGGCTGTTCATCGTGGGCTCCGATCCATCGGTCGTGTAGCGAATGTCAAAGCCCGGTACTTCCAGGTTCAGGGCGATACTTCCCTTTTCAACGGTTGCGCCGGGGTACGGAATGTGATAGGCATAGCCGCCTTGGTAAACATCGAGCTTGGGTAGTTCTTTTTTGCCCAGCACATTCATGAACACCGACCATTGAGTTTTGTATAGCGCCAGCGATTTTGCAGGGTCCGGTTCACGTTCCCAATCGGCCTCGGGAGCCCAGGCGCGTTCGGCGAGCGCCAGCAGGCGGGGGAGGAGCATGTATTCGACCAGTTCTTGCCGGGCCAGGTTCTCTGCCCACAGCGCGCCTTGCAGACCTTTGATGTGTTGTTTCCCCGCAGCGTTCAGTTTTTCTTTTCCATTGAAATAATCTTTTGGCAATGGCGCCCCGGCGAGACTGGTGGCGGTGTTCCGGTAATAATCGAACGGGATGAACGAATAGGTTTTTTGCAGGTCGATAAATCCCACCCAGGCATCGCCGGGCTCTTCGAAGGAAGGGGCATGTGCCATGTCGAAGTAGAAGTGGTCCACACAGGCGAGCACGACGTCATAGCCTTTGTTGGCGATCTGGTAGGGCATGGCTTCGTGGCCACCGGCATTCCACCAGGCGTCGATCAGCACGTTACCATTTTTGAAGTCGGGTATGTCCAGCACTTCGCGCGAGTCATCCCTTTTTTGTACGCCCGTCACCAGTTCCTCCCATCCGTAGAGCATGAGGTGGTGGGCGGTCAATATTTCTTTCATGCGCACAAAATAGTGGCGCCACAAGTCGGTGGAAGTTTTCAGGGAAGGATTTTGTTTCATGTAGGCCGCCACGGCGGGCGACTTCTCCCATGAACCGGCGGGCACTTCGTCGCCGGCCATGTGGATCATGGTCAAGGGTGCATTGACCTCCTCATACATGCGCTGTATTTCGGTCACCACTTTGTCGATGAACGCATAGGTCGAGGGCAGGGCTACGTTCATCACGTTGTCGTTGAAATATTGATTGCTGCGGTAAACCGACCTGTCGTTGACGTCGCGAAGCAAATAACGCTCGGCCTCGGCGCGATTGTTCTCCTGCATGTATTTCTGATAACGCGCGTCCATAGAGTGAATGGCTGCGCGCGCGTGGCCGGGAGATTCGATCTCGGGGATCACCTGGATATGCCGGAGGGTGGCGTACTGCAAGATCTCCAGGAAATCTTTGCGCGAATAATGTCCACTGCCTTGCGGTGTGCCGGGTGTGGACCCTGAGCCATAGGAGGGATGCAGTCGCTGATTGTTCTGAAACGGATAGCCGCGCACGGAACCGGTTTCCGTGAGCTCGGGCAACCCCGGAATTTCGAGGCGCCAGCCTTCATCATCGCTGAAGTGAAAATGAAACACGTTCAGTTTATACAACGACATCACGTCCAGTATGCGCAGCACTTGCTCTTTCGATTGGAAGTTGCGCGCCACGTCCAGCATAAACGCGCGAATTGGAAAACGCGGTTGATCTTTTATCTCAGCACAAGGCAGTGTCAGGCTCTTAGCGTTGGCAGGGGCGATGTCCGTTGGAAACAGTGATTGCAATGAGCGCATGCCATAGAATGCCCCGGCTCCGTCGCTTGCGGCGATGGTGATGCCTTGCGGCGTAATGCTGAGGCGGTAGGCTTCGGCGGGAAGCGCTTCTTTTTTGAACGAGATGGTTTTCGTCTGGGCCGATGCCTGGGAAGGGGAGGGCGTGTTGAACAACGCCCTCATTTCTTCCTGGAGAAAATCAGCTTCGGATTGGAAGACTGGATCGGCCGTGATGTGCACGTCGTGCGTCAACGTAAGCGTTCCGCCCTTTGCCACATAGGCGGCCGGTGTGGGGAAGATGGCGGGGAGTTCGGCCAGGGGAATATCGCGAACCATTTTATTTTGATCATAGGCAGTGCGATAGTCGGCAGCCGGCAAATTGTCGCGGCGGCCCACGGTGGGGTTAGGCACGACGATGGCCCGCGCCGAATCGGCATCCCAGGTCAAAAAGAAACCGGACGGCACATCCTGATAATTGGCGACGGGCGCTTTCCCGGAAAAGTCCACCGTGAACGATTCCCCTCGCGCGACCGGCTTAAACGAGGATGAAGGCGCCACATAGAAAAACTCTCCACTCACCTGCCGGATCTCAGCACCCGGACTCAACGATCTCAGATCGTGCCCATGATACCGCAGATTAAAATACAAACGCCACCCCGAACCCGGCAACACGTTCTCCGACGTATTCTTAACGACCAGCCTGGCCTGAAAGCGAGGCGCATCTGCCGAAGTATTCTTCACCAACTCCCACACGACCTGCACGGGAGCGCCAACCTGCTCCGCCTGCGCGCTCACACGCCAAACACTCCCGCCAAACACCGCGAGCCATACCGTTACTAAAAACATTTTCTTATTCATATGACATGATTTTGTTTATTCAAACGACCTGAAACAAATTCACACCTAACCCAACTCCCCTTCACACGAACCTTTCCCCCTCACTCGCACCACCGGATTCTGGCTCCTGGATTCTGGTTCCTGGCTTCTGACTCCCCGGCTCCTGAATTCTCACTACCAAATAACCCAATCCTCTTCCCCCATACTTTCCCTATTTTGACTACTTTATACCCTAATTTGTCATCATTATAAAGCATTATTGCTTTTCTGTAAATTGATCACACAAAATAGGTTACCCATGAAAGCCCTCTACGAAAAAATCATTCCCCCAGAGACCAGCTCCTTCAAGGCCTATGCCTATGAAAAAGACGCCTTCGACACGCCCTGGCATTATCATCCCGAGTATGAGCTCACCTATATCACCGCGAGTCGGGGCGTTCGTTATGTAGGCAACAGCTTTGAAAATTTTGAAGAAGACGACCTGGTGTTGCTCGGACCCAACCTTCCCCATTGCTGGAAGAACAACGGACCGCAGCCCTGCGCAGGGGCCATCGTGTTCCATTGGGGCAACGACCTGCTGGGCGATCGCTGGATGGAGAAGCAGGAGTTCAAGTCCATCCACAAGTTGTTGCGCCTGGCGGAAAACGGTTTGTGTTTTCAGCGGAGCTTTGCGCAGCCCTTCAAAGAAAAGCTACTCCACGCCCTGCAGCGCTCGCCGCTGCAAAGGCTGTTGGCTTTGCTCACAACATTGGAAGAGATGGCCGTCACGACAAAGTATCATGTGCTGAGCGCCGACGGATTCAGCTACGACATCAAGACCATCGATCACGACCGTCTCAACACCGTGCAGGACCATGTGGGGAAGCACTACGCGGAAAAGATCACCCTCAAGGAAATGGCCACCCGCGTGCACATGACGGAGGAGTCGTTCTCGCGTTTCTTCAGCAAGATCATGGGCAAACCGTTCTTCTATTTTCTCAATGAGTATCGCATCCGCATGGCGTGTCAATTGCTCATTGGCTCCGACTTGCCGGTAGTGCAGGTGGCGTTTGCCACGGGGTTCGAGAGCCTGCCGTTTTTTCACCGGCAGTTTAAAAAATACAAACACTGCTCGCCTGGTGAATTCCGCAAGACCTATCGGGGATTGGCTTGATCGTGTCTATTCTTCTTTCACCGGCCAATGAAAACAGAGGAGGTATCCATCCGGATCTTTCAAGTGGAGCGCTTTCCAACCGTAGCCGGTAATGAAAGGCTTTTGTGCTGCGATGTTTTTTGTCAGTAGAAAAGCATACAGGGCATCTACATCCGGGCAACCGAAATACAAGGAAATATCTTCATGCGCCGCGATGCGCACGGGATCCGGAGAAGGCGGTCGTTGATCTTGTTCATATGCCGTGTTCAGCATCAGTTCAATCCCGTTGCGTCGCAGCAAGACCCAATCAAAATGCTCACCCTGTGGTGCAGACGTGCTGATCACCTCAAAGCCGATGACTTCCGTATAGAATTTCACAGAAGTGGCCATGTCGAAAACCTGGAACAAGGGCGCCATCCCTTGAAGGATAATGCTTTTCTGATTCATCCCCTGAAAATAACGATTTTCACAACGCGACAGACAGGCCTTTCGATCGCGTGCCCATCGCGTTGTGCTACCGGAATGAAAACGCTACCGTCAGCTGAACATTCAACGACTCACTACATAACCAATGAATGCCTACGCCCCCTGGCTACTGGCTCCCAGCTTCCGACTACTTACTACTTACTACTGACTCCTGGCTCCTGACTCCCGAATTCAATTCACCCGCTTCACACTCGTTTTACTCGCCAGTTCCTTCACCACCTGGTACAAAAACTCCTGCCCTTCATAAAAAGCCTTCACTCCAACGCGTTCGTCTTTCCCATGCGCGCGCACATCATTGATGTCGGCAAAGATGCCGCAGACACCATAGGTTGGAATGCCGCCATTTCGCAGATACGCACCATCGGTGGCCCCGGTCGACATGGTCGGTACCACGGGCACACCCGGCCACATCTTTTGTGTGACGCGCTCGATGGGCCCGAACAGCTCGGGGTTCAACGGCGACGGTGGACTCATGTTGGCCGCGTTCTTGGCCGTGACGGTGATCTCGTTGTCATCGAAAACGCTGACCAGGGTGGCTTTTACTTTCTCGGGATCTTCACCCGGCAGCATGCGGCAGTTCACGGTGGCCGTGGCGGTTTGAGGCAGGGCGTTGTCGGCATGGCCGCCCTGGATGCGGGTAGCCACACACGTGGTGCGCAGCAGGGCGTTGTAGTTGGGGAATGCCGAGAGGCGTTTCAGCGCTTCCGGATCGAAGGGTGTTTTCAGGATGCCTTTCATGTCGTCGGCCAGGGGGCCGGTCTCTATTTTCGAGGAACGTTCGAAGTATACGCGCGTGCCTTCGTTCAGGTTCATGGGGAAATCGAATTTGGCCAGGTTGTCGAGTGCGTGCGCCAGTTGGTAGATGGCGTTGTCTTTGCGCGGCTGCGAGCTGTGGCCGCCGCGGTTGTGTGCTTCCAGCACAAAGCTTTGAAATACTTTTTCGCTGAGTTGCACCTGGTTCAGAATTTTCTTGCCGTCTTTCTCCTGACCGCGGCCTCCTTCGTTGAGGGCATACTCGGCGTCGATGAGGGCTTTGTGATTTTCAAGGAGCCATTTCACGCCATTGTTCTCCCCGCCTTCTTCATCGGCTGTAAGGGCTACGATGATGTCGCGGTCGGGTGTGAAGTGTTCTTTCTTCATGCGCACCAGGTTGGCCACAAAGATGGCGGCCATGGCTTTGTCGTCGCTGGCGCCGCGGGCATAATAGAACCCGTCGATCTCTTCAAATTTGAACGGGTCGGTGGTCCAGTCCTCGCGCAAGGCTTCGACCACGTCGAGGTGGGCGAGGAGCAACAGGGGCTTGCGTTTTCCGCTTCCCCGCAGGGTGGCGACCAGGTTGCCTTTGCGGTCGGTGGGCCCGCCGATAAAAATGTCTTTGTCGGTGAAGCCTGCCGCTCTCAGACGCGCTGCCATGGCTTCGGCCGCTTGGGTGGTGTTGCCCACGGAGTGGGTGGTGTTGATCTCGATCAGCTCTTTGAAGATGTCGTGTGTGAGCTTCTGGTCGGGTTGGGCTGAGGCGCCGGTGGCGAGGAGCATCAGGCATACGCATAGGCCTGTGCAGAGGGTTAGATGCCGCATAGATTTAGGTTAATGGTTAACTCCCCTAAAATAGTCAAAATTACACAACGCCGGTCGGGATTATGACGGCCGGCCTATGCTAAAAATGACAACGGTTGCAAAGCATGCATCCACAGCGTTGAGGCTCCATAGCCGCTGTTGAATGGTGACATCTATGTTGTTGTAACCTAGCCTCATTTCAAAATTTCAGGTCGCGGACGGCGCACCTTTCGCATCCACCACCACCGTACCCTTTACTCCGGCGGAGGAAGAAATGGCATAGACCGTCGTGCTATCACCGGGATTGGAATTTCCTTCCACCCGGTCGATCTCGTCGACATGAAAATCCTCCGGATCGAGCCGCAGGTCCAGATCGCTGCAGTACAGGCAGAAGGAGTCTGTCGCAAGATCATCTTCGTAGCCCTTTTTCTTTAGGGCCGACAAAGCATCGCCAAGGGATTCATAGTTTTTCATATCTTTTGATTTTTAGGTTGATCAACTATTATTTTGACCACTTTCCGGGGAAGCGTTTTCTTCGGCAGAAGAGAACGGCAGGTCCTCCATACGGAGGGCATCGTCAAGAAATTCACTACCCTCATCCATATAGAGCGGGTGCTCGTGATGAATAAGCGTGTGTGTATCGGATGGCTCTTTCAGATCATGATTCGTGGGGTGTAAGAAGAAGAGGTTCATGATGTTTTGATTTAGGTTGTTGAATAGATTTTCTTTTCCCAATGGAGAAGTGGAGTGAAAGTTTGGTCTGCTGACTTGTTAATTGCCGTGTTGCTGGTTGGTTTTCATAAGGATCCATACGCCGGCATAGGGATATCCTGATGCACAAACAGGTGGAAAGTGCATTCCCGTCTTTACAACCGCCTCGGCGAGCTGTCACCCGTCATCTTCGTTTCAACAGCCAGCAGACCAAAGAAGAAATTTTTTAAACTTTTTGGGGTTGATTATGCAGCCATTTTTCATAGTTGATGGTCCCCAGCTTGGCATGCCCTGCCGGCACCAACGCGGCATTGGGAATTTCACCGCCATAATATTGGGAGCGACTGTTGGGTACGACCTGGCGCGCGTCGCTCGTATCGTGCAGATAGCGGATGACGAACTCAGGCATGGTCAAACGCTCGGGACCGGCTATTTCCAGGATACCTTTGATGGGTGCTGCCAGCGTCGCTTCAGCTACGAAGGCGGCCACGTCATCGGAGGCGATAGGTTGAAATTGAACGTTCGAAATATGGACTTGATTTCCATCCGTGGCCTGGTTCGCGATGCCCGGCAGGAAATCCAGGAACTGTGTGCTTCGGATGATGGTATAGGGTACGCCCGATCGCTTGATCAGATCTTCCTGAACGAGTTTGGCACGCATGTAACCCACGTTTTGCATGAGGTCGACGCCTACGATAGAAAGTGCCAGGTGATGCTTTACACCGGCATTGATCTCCGCTGCCAACAAATTGCGGCCCGCGGTTTCAAAGAATTCCATGACCGCCTTGTCTTCAAAAGAGGGCGAGTTGGCCAGATCAACAACAACGTCCGTGTTCTTCATAGCTTCTGCCAGGCCTTCCCCGGTAATCGTATTGATGCCGGTGGCAGGAGCGCCGACGATCACCTCGTGACCTCCCTGACGAAGAATGGCAACTACTTTGCTTCCAATGAGGCCGGAGCCCCCGATAACTACGATTTTCATAATGTTACTTTTTAGTGTGGTTTTGATTTGCCTTTCTAAAGGCTAACGAGATGCCAATTCAGCAAATAATTGATTATCAGCTATGTGGGAAAATTCAGCCGCTCGTTTTTCACTGTATTTCGTGAAAGCACGAAACGTTTCACGAAATAAGAGGACTAATCGGCGTACGGACAGCGTGATCAATTGGAAAAGTAGTCGGCCTTGGTGATGCCTAACTTTTTCATTTTGGAGTGCAACGTATTGCCGGGGATTTTCAATAGGTCAGCCGCGCTACCGGCACCTGAAATTTTACCGGCACAACGTTTCAGGGTTTCAATAATATAATCGCGTTCAACTTCTTCCAGCGAACGATTCAAAAGAAACGCCTGCTCTTTCTTTTCGGCGTCGGCATGCTGGGGTATGTAAACATTCTCCAATGTACCGTTGGTTGCCAATAGTATGCTGCGTTCTATTAAATACTCCAGCTCCCTCACATTGCCTGGCCACGTGTAGCTACGCAGTTGTTGTATTACTTTTGGCGCCACTTTCTTGATCTTACGCCCGGTGTTCCGGCTGTACTTCTCTACAAAAAAATGGGTAAGGGGTTCGATGTCTTCCGACCGGTCACGCAACGGGGGCAACGGAATGGGAAATACATTTAAACGGAAATACAGATCGGCACGAAACCGCCCGGCCTTTACTTCCTCTTCCAGGTTGCGATTGGTGGCTGCAATTAACCGGACATCGATCTTTATCGTTTGTTTGCCTCCCAATCGTTCCAGCTCGCGTTCCTGGATGACACGCAGCAACTTGGCCTGCGCTTCGAGTGGCAGTTCACCAATTTCGTCAAGGAACACGGTGCTATTGTTGCCCAACTCAAATTTGCCGATGCGACGGTCAATGGCCCCGGTGAAAGCGCCCCTTTCATGGCCAAACAATTCGCTTTCGATGAGATTTGCCGGCAGGGCGGCGCAGTTGACTTTGACCATCAGCTTGTCTTTTCGTGGCGATGTATTGTGAATGGCCCGCGCGATAAGCTCCTTGCCGGTGCCGGTTTCACCCAGGATCAACACGGTTGTATTGGAATCGGCTACCAGCGACATCAGTCGATATACTTTTTGCATCTGTTCGCCACCGCCTATTATTTCTGAAAAATTATAAATGGTTTTGATCTGCTCCTTGAGGTAATCATTTTCCACCTCCAGTTGCTTTTTATAGGCCAGTAGTTTTTCATTGGCCAGTATATTGGCAATGGCGATGGAGATCTGCGCGCAGATGCCTTTCAGGATCAAAGGACTCAAGCGATTCGCCAGCAACCAGATCGTGCCGATGTTTTTGTCGCCCACGCGCAGGGGCAGACTGTACATATTCTTTAACCCGGTTGTCTTCCAGAGTTGTGCATAGGCGTTGCCACTCTTCAGTTCTTCCTCCACGTTAAACACTAATCCATCCTTGCTGGCCAGCACCTGCGCTGCATAGGTCTCATCGATCGTGATGCGGTGGGCTGACATTTTCTCAAAATCCACTTTTGCGTTTTCAAACAACGTACGATCAAACATGAACGGCAACATGTGGAGACCATCCTCATCGATCACCCGGAGCATGGCGAGTTTTGTATGCAAGGTTTTATCCAGTACCCTGAAAATGGCGGTCTGCAGCTCAAGTTTCGTTCTGGCCTGCGTCACATCGTTACTGAAATCCAGGAGGAAGGCCTGCTCTTCCTGTTTCTTACTGATTTGCTCGTTGGCCATAATATTGGCCAGCGCGATAGATATTTGCGCACAAATTCCTTGCAGCAATGGGATGTTGATCTCTCCAATGTCCAGGAATAAAATTCCATGATTTGTCTCCCCGTTCCGCAACCGGATGCCTACCACTTCTTTGAATCCCATCCCTTTCCAATACTGCAAGTATGCCGAGGTGATGCCCCGTTGTATTTCCCGTTCCACATTGAACAATAAAGGGATGGCACTGTCGAGTATGCGGTTCTGAAGCCCGTCGTCGATGGGATACCTTGCGCTCTCCAGCGCCCGCAATATTTCTGGATCGTGTGTTTTACTGAGGTCGTAGACATACGGGCTCATGGTCGTGTTGTCTTCATTGATCCTGCGGATAACAAAGCCACCCGGCGGATTCAACTTACCCAGTGCGGCGCGAACGGCACGCGCAAGCTCGTCTTTCGTTCTTACCGATGCGATGTCGCTGCTAAAATCGAGAAGGAATGATTTTTCTTTTTCCTTCTTCAACAACTCCTCGTTTTTGATAATATTGGACACGGCGCTCGACAACTGCGGGGCGATGCCTTTAATAACATTTCGGAATTCGTTGCTAAAGCTGCCCGGTTTATCGGAATAGATGTGAATAAAACCCATCGGCTGTCCTTCTTTCATAAGCCGGGTCATGAGAATTTCTCTAACACCTTTCTCGTAGTTAACGCGGAGAAAAGCGGGACTTTTTGGTTTGTCCATGATGTCTTCCAGCAAAAAAGATATCGGTTCTTCTGCCTGCAACACCGCCTGGATGAAGGGTTCGTTCAATGAAAACCGGGCCTCCACCATTTCCTGGTAGCGCTCATGCGACCGGATAGGGGACCCTTCATTGTCCAGCAGGAAAGGGACATAGGTTTCATCTTTGCGGTCAATCAGGGTAACAATCGTATGCGTAAAGTAAAATAACTGTTTGATCCGTTTTCCAAAAAGCGTGAGCAGGTCGTTCTTTTCCCGAACCCGGGTAATGTCATTTCCCAATTCCAGCAAAACCCTTCTTTCCTGCTCAAGCGCCGCAGGGGTTGGAGCGGCTATTTCAGGAGGAGGGAGTTTTGCGCTTTTCATGAAAGCAATTTATGTAAAATACGGTTTGGAGACAGAAATATTCGACACCCTCCGGCTTTTTAAATGCACGCGTTATTTTGAGCTGCGGCTTTTTTTTAGCTTAATAGAGGTCGTGTTTTGCATGAATATTGGTGGAAGGTTTATCTTTGGATCAACCGCGCAGGAGATGCATTTATTTTTTTAAGGACGATTCTTTGGGCAAGACAAAAAAAGAACAACTTCCGCAATACAAGCTCGAACACTATGTCGACGCGCACCGTTCCAGGGAGCAGAGCGCCGATTTTGGTTATAACACCCTGGAACCCTCTGTTAAAATTCCCGGGTTCGAATTATACTCCACCCAAGGGTTAAAGGATCGCATCGGCCCCCTCAAATCTTTTTTCTATCGGATAGGATTCACGCTGGCCGGGGGTGTGTCAGTTGAATTAGGATTGGAAAAATATCGCCACAGCAGGGGGACGGTAAATTTCACGGCCATCAACGATATCTTTTCGCTCTATGACCCGACGCCCGATTTTTTTGGCTACTACATGCTGTTCACACCCGCATTCATGCAGGAAGAACAAATGTTGTCGCGAAAGCTGGGCGATGAATATCCATTTTGGCACCCGTCCAATATGCATTTTCTGAACCTGTCGCCCGAGGAATTGGACCAGATCATATACTTTGCACAGAAGATCGATGAAGAATTGCATCATCGGAAAACAGGACGGGTAGAGGCCGTGCGGATGTACCTCACACTCATCTTGCTGGAATGCAAGCGCAGTTTCGAACGTCAGGATCTGAGTTCCTACAATGGCTTTTCGGAAAGCAATATCCTGGTGGCCAGGTTCAAAAAGCTGGTGGCCGAACATTTTTTAAAGGAACGCCGCGTATCCGACTATGCCGATAGGCTGGCCGTTACCCCCAATCATTTAAATAAAGTCATCAAAGAACACACCGGGCTCACCGCGCTGGAAAATATCCAGGAAATGCTTTTGCTGGAAGCCAAGGCCCAGGTGCGGCACACCGACCTGTCCATTTCCGAGATCGCCTACGCCCTGGACTTCAGCGATCCCGCCTCCTTCAACCGCTTCTTCCGACGCTCCACCGGCGTCACACCCCTCGATTTTCGTCAAAAAGCATAATCCGGTCAATACCGTGCCGGATCCGGCCAATCGTCACGGCCCTTGCGCGCTGCACCTTTGTAGTGTTGAATCCAATCAAAAAATCAAAATCAACAAGACAATGAAAACAGCAAAAGAGATCGTCACAAACTACATGCAGGAAGTATGGGTGAATCGTCGCGTGGATGCCGTCGACCGGTACGTTTCTCCTCAAACCTTTATCCAGCACAATCCCAACCTCGACAATGGGAGGGAAGCCTTGAAACAGTTTCTGCCCTATCTGTTTGGTACCATCATGCCCCAGGGCACATGGGAAGTTAAGCGCGTCATCGCCGAGAACGACCTGGTGGTGGTGCATAGCCTGGCCGTGGCAGCCGCGGGCCACCGGGGCACGGCAGTGGTGGATATTTTCCGGGTGGCCGACAGCCAGATCGTTGAACACTGGGACTTGTCGCACGAGGTTCCCGATTCCACCAAAAGCGGCAACCCGATTGTATGATTAACGAATGTAGGATCCTCGGATCTTTTTAACACAACAAAAAACAATGATGAAGCTAATCCATAAAACAGCCATTATCACCGGTGCAGCCACCGGCATCGGCAAAGCCACCGCCGAGCGTTTCGGGGAGGAGGGTGCCAACGTGGTGATCAATTACCTGGACGACAATCATTACACCAGCGTACAAGAAAGCATCGCGCGCATCGAAAGCGCCGGTGGCAAGGCCATCGCCGTAAAAGCAGATGTGAGTCGGGTCGACCAGCTTACGGCCTTGTTTCAACAGGCAAAGGAAGCTTTTGGAGGCATCGATGTCGTGGTGAACAACGCCGTGATTGCCATCCTGAAACCGATCGTCGAGGTGACGGAAGAAGACTATCAACGCATGTTCGATGTGAATGTGAAGAGTGTATTTTTCTCCCTGCAACTGGCCGGCAAGCTGATGAACGACAACGGCCGCGTGATCAACCTTTCGTCGCACACCACAGCCCTGTTTTTTCCAAACTACGGGTTATACGACGCCAACAAAGGTGCCGTGGAGCAGATCAGCCGCGTGTTCTCGAAAGAGATCGGTCACAAGGGCATCACCGTAAACGTTGTGTCGCCGGGTGCAACCGACACTGCCGAATTTGCCACGCGCCCGCAGGAATTGAAAGACCGGGTGAAAGCGATGAGTGGCATGAATCGCATCGCCCGCCAGGAGGAAGTTGTGAACGTGATTACTTTCCTGGCCAGTGACGAAGCCAGTTGGGTGACGGGTCAGAATATCAAGGTGAATGGCGGAGCGATTTGAATGGGTTGAAAAAAATAACGATCAAACAATATGAAATTGAAAGACAAAAGAATAGTGGTTGCCGGCGGAAGCTCCGGCATTGGTTTGGCCACGGTTTCCATGCTGGCGGAAACCGGCGCCGCCGTAACCGCGCTGAGTCGCAGCACAGATAAACTCAAAGCGGTAACGGATAAATTTCCACAAATAAACACCGCCGCCATCGATGCGGGTGATAGAGCACAATTGGATGCTTTCTTTAGACGCTACGGGACATTCGATCACCTGGTCGTGACCCTGAGTGGCGGCAAAGGAGGTGGCTTGTTCAGGGACCTGAACCTGGATGACATTCGCTCAGGATTGGAAGGCAAATTGTTTCCGCAGTTGAACATCATACAGGCTGCGCTGCCTTACCTGAATGTGCGGGGCAGCATAACCCTGGTGTCTTCGATATCATCCCGCTCAAGGGCCATCGGTGTGTCGGGCCTCGCTGCGATCAATGCCAGCCTGGAGGCGATGCTACCGTCGCTGGCCCGGGAACTGAAGCCCTTGCGCATCAATGCCATCGCGCCGGGCGTTGTAGACACGGCCTGGTGGGACTTCCTCGATGAAGATTCAAAACAGAAGACGTTCAGTGAGTATGCCACCCAGATTCCCGTGGGTCGTGTGGCACAGCCCGGCGATATCGCTGAGGCAATACTTTTCGCGGTCACCAACGATTACATGACCGGGTCGGTATTGGAAATCGATGGTGGGTTACGCTTAACATAAGACATTGCTCTGGCAGAGGTTCATGATGTGAATTCAAGTAACCGATAGCGCCTACGGGCGGATAGGGATGAGCAGCGACTCTGGGAAAATATGAATCCCCATTGGCGCTATAAAATTTCGTGTTAAATTGTGACGCACGTCTTTGGCGATTTATCTCCGGGAAGAGGCGGCTGGTTTAAATAGTAACATTATGAAAATGTTAAGAGGTTCATCCGCACTGCTGTTGCTTTTTCTGATCCTCACATCCTGTAACGAAGCACCCGAGGGCGAGAAGCGCACCTACCGCATGGGGTTTCAAAATTCCGCACCGCGCTTTGATGACTTAAATATGGCTATTCAATCCATAAACATGTGGACCACTCGCGCCGATGCTGCCATGATCACGACCGAAGTTCCCTGGAAAGAAATTTACTCCGGGACAGACGTCGTTAATTTTGTCGTCAGTAACTACAAAGGTCTGGTGGATTATTACCGCACTAAGAATTTCAAACTCTGGGTCTATATCGATCCGCAAAACGGGCTCGACCGTAGCGCGGATGCGCTGGCCCTGGTCGCCGCAGGCAAAACCATTGCCGATCCCGCCGTGCAGAATGTTTACCGCAGATTCGTATTTGTTATTGACAGCGTATTGGCTCCCGATCACCTGGGACTTGCCTTAGAGACCAACCTGATCCGTTCCGCCGCCTCGGCGGCCATCTATAACGGCGTGAAACAAGCGGCCAACCTCGCCGCCCAGGATATTCTCGCGGTGAAGCCCAATGCGAAGGTGAGCGTGAGCGTTCAGGCCGATCATGCATGGGGAAGACTTACCGGTGGAACATACCAGGGCATTGCACAGGATTTTACCGACTTCCCGTTTATGAAAGAACTGGGCATATCATCTTATCCCTACTTTGGGTTCGACACGCCCGAGGAGATTCCGTCGGACTTTTATTCTCGCCTGGTGGATGGCAAAGACATTTCCGTGTTTATTTCTGAAGGCGGTTGGACCTCCGCATCCGTCACCACCGATACGCGGACATTTACGAGCTCACCGGAAATACAACAACACTATATCGAACGCCAGGCCCAACTGTTGAGCGCCGTGAAATCTATCGGCTATTTTCAATTGACGTTCACCGACATCGATGTCGATCACCTGCCCGCGGACGTTCCCGCCAACATAGCCTACTTTGCCTATCTCGGACTGGTCGACAAACTTTTTCAACCCAAACCTGCCCTGGACGCCTGGGATGAAATTTTCAAAAGACCGCTGACCGAGTGAGCGGACGATGGCGTCATCGCTTCAAAAGCCACTGAAAGGTGTCGTGCATAAATTCCTGGCATTGATAATCATTGACGCCCTCCCAACTGGTCATGTATAAAGAGACCATGCCGTCGCCCATCACGATGATCTTGCCACCGTTTTTTATTTCCTTGTATACGCCGAAAGGAAATTTTTCGGTGCGGATGTTATAGCAGAACGGCGTGCCATCGCCGTTGATGATCCTGGCTCCGTGATAGGATATTTTCAAAGGCTTGGGCGTGATGAGGCCGGCCTTGGTTGTGCCTCCCGACAGACTATCGGGATTGGCGCCGTCGAACTGTATGCCAAAGGGGCGGATCAGATCGTTGACGTTGGTTTGTTTTAAGTTGGACCAGTAGTCCGCATCCATGACGACGAACAACGAGCCCCCGTTGCTGACGAACTTGGTCACGGCGCTGACTTCTGCGGGAGTGTACTGTCCCGATGGAATATGGATAAACAAGAGGCTGCCTTTGGTGAGCTGCTCCGGTTTTATTTCATCTTTGACATACACCAATTCCGCATCCACGGAGTTGGCGGTTTTCGTGATCTCGCCGGTCATATATTTTATCCGGTTGACCAGGGAGGGATCCTTTCCCTCCACACCCGCCGGATCGTTCCAGAAGATTTGCTTGTGGGCCAGATCGATAACGATGCGGTGCTTGGCTTTTTTCGGGGTTTGGGCTTCGACGTATCCCGCGAATGCCAGGACAAGAAGGACTGCAAATAATTTGATAGGGCGCATCATAAGACAGGGTAATATGTGCGACGGCAATGACAATGTGTATGCCAGAACTTGCCAGCCCCACGGGCACCACCTCTTCGTAGCGTTGTTTGCGAGGGAGGTGCCCGTAACTGGACAAAAGTGATCGATACCGGCTTCGTTGCAATTCAGAAATTTATTTTGTTATTTACTTAACAAAATATAAGGATATAACCTCATACTATGCAGCTACGCGCCCTGGCCCTCCGCTTCTTAAAAGGATTTTGCCCACCCCATCTGCATGAAGCCATTGAAGGGGACCTCCTGCAGCGGTATGAAAAGGACCTGATGGCTTTTGGAGAACGCAAAGCTTCCCAAAGGCTGATGTGGAATGTGCTCCGTTTTTTCCGGCCGGGCATTTTGCTGAGGAACAAGCTTCACCGGCACCCACACCACAATCTCATGCTCCGCACAAATGCCAGGGTGATCGCTCGCCAATGGGGCAGGAGCAAGGCGTTTTCGTTTGTGAACCTGACCGGCCTCACTTTGGGTGTGACCGTCTGTTTGCTGGTGACCCAATTTGTTTTGTTCGAGAACAGCTTTGAAGATATCAATAAACAAGCCGATCGGACGTATCGCGTTAATCTATACAACACGGAGAATGGCGTGTTCGACGAGATCACTCCCAACACGGTTGCTGGCCTGGGATATGCTTTGAAACAAACCGCGCCCGGTGTCGAGTCCGTGGCGCGCATCGGTTACAAGACGCGGGGCGTAGTAACACATAAGGCGCGCCTGGTCGAGGACCGAGAGGAGATTGTTTTTGCTGATCCCTCCATCGTTGACGTGCTGGGCCTCTACATGGCGGCAGGTGATAAAGCCAAAATGCTGCGCGATGCAAACACTATCCTGATCTCCGAATCGGCAGCGTTGAAATATTTCGGCCGGCCCGACGTGATGGGCGAGACGCTGGAGGTGGGATTCAACAACAACAGCGCGGCATACGCCATCGGTGGCGTGTTCAAGGACATTCCCGTAAACGCGCACCAGCATTTTCAATTCGTGCTGCCGCCGAAGGACGAGCAGGCCTGGAATGGGGACTGGGATTGGAGCGAGGTGAACACGTATGTGGTGTTATCCCCTGGCGTGCAGCCCCAGGACCTGACCTTTGCGTTGTCGCGCATCGTCCAAGAACATCACCACGACAACACCGGCGACCGTTACCTGTTGGAGCCGATACGCGACATCCGGCTCCATGCACTGGATGGAAGTGGCCATAGCGCGGTGGTGCGTTTCTTTATCTTGTTGGCGTCAGTGATCCTGTTGCTGGCAGGATTCAATTACATCAATCTTTCCACCGCCCGTTTCTTTGAGCGCATGAAGGCCGTTGGCATTCGCAAGTTGATGGGGGCCACACGGCGCCAGTTGGTCTTTCAGTTTTTGATGGAGTCTTTTTTCTTTAATGTGCTTTCGTTTGGGTTTGCCGTGATCTTGTTTTTTGTCGCATGGCCTTTGGTGACAAACGTTCTGCAGGAGCCCATCCCGGTCACGCTTTTTCATGAGCCATGGGTCCTTGGTTTGATCCCTGGTTTTATTTTGGTCACGTCGCTCTGCGCGGGCTTCTACCCGGCATTGGTTTTGTCCTCCTTCAAGCCTTTGTCGTCGCTGCAGGGGAAGATTGCCAGCTACGCAGATCGCGCTGCACTGCGAAAAATATTGGTGACGGTCCAATTGTCGGTATCGATGATCTTGATCACGGCCGTGGTGGCCATCCAACAGCAGATCGGGTTTATGCAGGGCCAACACCTGGGCATCGCCATCGATCAAACCCTCATCGTGGAGGAGCCCTTGCTGACCGATGCCACCACCGTGCAAAAGTTTGAGACATTCCAGCACGACCTGCAGCTGTTGCCCGGCGTGCAGGGCGTTACTTATGCTTCGACCTTTGCCGGCACGGAGATCGATTGGCATCGGATGGACATTACTGTAGGACAGGAAAACGCTACCCCGAGGTATGACAGCCGCATCGTTGCGGTAGGCACCGAGTTCCTGGAGGTATTCCAACTTCCGCTTTTGGAAGGAAGAAATTTTGATGCGGCATCGGAAAACGATCGTAAAGCCATGCTCATCAGCGAAGCCGCATGCAGGAGGTTTGGTTTCTCCACGAATGCAGCGGCGTTGGGAAAATTGATCTTTGTGGGCAGCCGACAGTTCGAAGTGATCGGTGTCGTGAAAGATTATCACTACCGGTCGTTGCAAACGAGCATTGAGCCGCTGTTGTATATGGAAGGGTATCCGCGCAATCCACGGTACGCGATCAAGATCGCTCCGGAAAATATTTCCCAGACCTTGACCGCCATAGAATCCAAATGGAAGGAAGCGTATGCGGGGAATGTTTTCAAATATTATTTCCTCGATGAGTTTTTCAACAGGCAATATAACGCCGATCAAAAGTTGGGAACATTGGTGTCTGCACTTTCACTGCTGGCGGCATTCATTTCCTGTACGGGCCTATTCGGCCTGACCCTGTATTCCGTCAATCGAAAAGTGAAGGAGATCGGTATCCGGAAAGTGTTCGGAGCCTCAGTTTCCGATGTCGTTATCTTCTTAACACGAGACCTCCTCAGGCTCATCGCGCTGGGCGGAGCACTGGGTATGCCATTGGTTTGTTATGGTGTGAAGGCATGGCTTGAAGGATATGCTTATAAAATGCCATTGGGCATCCTGATGTTTGCCGGTCCGGTGATGATCATTGCCGCGCTCGCTCTGATCACCACCGGTGCACTTACGGTGGCAGCGGCCAGACGAAGCCCGGTGGATGCAATGAAATGTGAATAACAAGGCGGTGTTAACTGTAATAACCATCCTGATCTATCCTGTATCACCGCGCGCGATTTATCGGTGATGAATTTTGCATGATTTAATTTTAAGAAGGACATTGGACAAAATTCCATATACTTCTTACATCATGAAAAAATTACTGTCCGCTTTCTGCGCCCTCGTCGCTTCACTTTCAATATGCTGCATCGCGCAAGCGCAAGACATCCGGCTTTACGATCTGCGTTGCAACAGCGCCACAAATCCTGTCACCATCGATGATGCGCATCCGGCGCTTTCGTGGAAGATCGCCTCGACTGCACGTGGCGAAAAGCAAACTGCGTATCAGATCGTGGTAGGCCTCACCGAGAACGATGTGGAACGTTCGCCGGTGTGGAATTCGGGGAAAGTGATGTCGGAACAATCGGTGCTCGTTCCCTATGGTGGCCCGGCATTGGAAAACGGCAAACGCTATTTCTGGAAAGTGAAAGTCTGGGATCGCAACGGGAAAGAAACGCTGTATAGCGCCGCGCAGTTTTGGGAGATGACGGTGAACACGCAAGACTTTATGGCAGCATGGATCAGCGCTCCTGCGGTGTTTGATTTTCAGAAACTAAACCGCCACCGCTATGCTATGATCAAAGGCGAGACTCACGACTTCCTGGAACCGATGCCCCTGCTCCGCAAGAAGTTCGACCTCAAACAAAACGTCGCAAAGGCCACCGTCTATGTGGCGGCGCCCGGCTTTTTTGAACTGTTTATCAACGGAAAGAAAGTTTCCGACGACATTCTCAATCCTGCCTTCACAAACTACGACAAGACTGTTCTCTTCTCAACCTATGATGTGACCACTTTCCTGAAAGGCGGTGCCAATGCCATGGGCGTGATGTTGGGAAACGGTTGGTACAACTCCACATCAAAAGAAGTATGGGGTTTTGATAAGGCTCCCTGGCGGAACTTGCCCGCACTGAAATTGCAATTGGAGATCACCTACGACAATGCCGAAAAACAAATTGTAGCCACAGACGCGAGCTGGCTGGCCACCACCGGGCCAACCTTGTTTACAGCGCTCCGCCAGGGAGAGTATTACGATGCCCGCCTGGAAGTGCCACGCTGGAGTGAAGCAGAAGCCGATGAAAAAAACTGGCAGCCTGTGCGCCGGGTGGCCGGCCCCATTGGAACATTGCGGTCTCAAAAGCAGCCTCCGGTCCAGGTAACGCAGGTGCTGGACGCCGTAAAGTCCCAACGCCTGGCCAATGGCCATATCGTCTATGATTTCGGGCAGAATATGGCAGGCTTCGTGAGCCTGAACGTTGCGGGGAAAGCCGGCAGCAGACTGCAATTCAAATATGCCGAAAAGGTGGACGCCAATGGGGCGGCCGACCAGTCGAATATCAACAACTTGTTGGCGGACTCGCTGTTCCAGGTCGACCGCTATACCCTGAAGGGTGGGGGAGACGAGCAGTGGTCGCCGCGGTTTGTCTATCACGGATTTCGCTACGTGGAAGTGTGGGCCGATGGCGAGCTGCCGCAATTGAAAAGCATTCAGGCGAAAGCCATCTCCACTTCGTTTGAGAGCGTGGGCGATTTCACATGCTCCGACGAAGTCGTTAACAAAATACAGCAGGCCACCCGTTGGTCGTATCGCAACAATTTTGTAGGCTTCCCCACCGATTGCCCTCAGCGCGAGAAGAATGGCTGGACCGGCGACGCGCAATTGGCATGCGAAGGTGGCCTGTCGAATTTCAACGCAGCAACGGCCTATCAAAAATGGTTGGGCGACATTCGCGACGAGCAACAACCCGACGGCAACTTGCCCGGCATCATACCCACACCCGGATGGGGCTACTACTGGGGCAACGGTCCCGCCTGGGACATCGCCTGCATCGTCATTCCCTGGACAACCTACCGCTACACCGGCGACCGCCGCATCCTCCAGGATAATTTCACCACCATGAAAAAGTATGTCGACTACATGCACACGCGTTCCCCCGAACTCATCGCCGACTTCGGTCTTGGCGACTGGATACCGGTGGAAACGGAAACGCCCGTTGGGGTTACCTCAACCGGATATTTTTATTATGGTGCTACGACGGTCGCCAAGGCCGCCGGTCTTCTGGGCAACACAGCCGATCAGCAAGCCTACCAGGCCTTGGCCGCCAAAATAAAAGAGGCTTTCCACAAGAAATATTATAACCCAAAAACACAGACCTATGCCAATGGCTCACAAACCGCACTGAGCACGGCACTCTTTCACGGGCTGGTGCCCGACAACCTCGTGAACACGGTGCGCAAAAAGCTGGTGCAGGCCGTGCACCTCAAAAACGATCACATCGACACCGGCATTCTTGGCGCCCGCTATATGCCCCATGCGTTGACCGATGCGGGAGAGGCCAACCTGGCCCTGAAGGTGATCACACAAACCACGTATCCCAGTTGGGGCTACTGGCTTTCGAAGGGAGCCACCACACAATGGGAAGATTGGGAAGGCGAGTGGTCGCTCAACCACATCATGTTCGGCGACATGAGCTCGTGGTTCTATAAAGCGCTGACGGGGATCCGGCTCGATAACAACGTACCCGGATTCAAACACTTCATCATCAAAACGGAGCACACGGAAACCCTCCAATGGGCAAAAGGAAAATATGAATCGGCGTATGGAACCCTGTCAAGCGAATGGAAAAATGAGAACGGCAGGTTCGTCCACGACATCGAAGTGCCCGCGAACACTACGGCCACCTACTATGCACCCACGGGAAAAGCGGCAAACCTGAAAGAGAGCGGGAAAACCATAGCAAGCCAGGGGATTCGCATCGCGGGAACGGAGCAGGGAAGGGTCGTGCTGGAATTGGAAGCGGGCAAATACCATTTTGAAATGGCCGGGAATTAAATCCGTACATCCCAATCCGTCATCACCTTGATCTCGGGCGAGGACGGACTTGCCCATGTGGACATTTCGATCAGGATATCTCCACACGACGCACGTTTGGTGATATAAGCTTCTGTATTGAATTTCTTTTCGCGAAGCACGTTCATCACAAAATCAAAATCCTGGCGCGTGGCATTGCGGCTGCACATGAGTGTGGTTTCCTTGGCATGCAACACGGGATGCTGAAAGGCCAGCTCGCCTTTGAAGAGTCCGACCAACACTAACGTTCCGCCGTGGCGCATATAGTCGGTAGCGTTTTCAATGGCCCGCTTGCTGCCCGTGGCATCGATGACAATTTGGGCCAGGTCGCCACCGGTGAATTTTTTAAGGTTTTCGATAGCCTCGGTGTTTGCCGTTAGGGTCGCGTCCGCCCCGAAGTGTTGCCGCGCCATTTCCAAACGGCCCTCGTTGATATCGACGGCCACCACCGTGGCTCCTACAGATTTTGCTAATTGGATGATCCCCATGCCGATCGGCCCGCATCCCAGGACCACCACGAGGTCGTCTTTTTTTGCGCCCGCCCTTCGCAGGGAATGCGCGCCAATGGAAAGCGGCTCCACAATGGCGATCTCGTCAAACGACAGGTCGTTGGCCGGGATCAGCAAATGGGGTGGCAGCGAGATGATGTCCTGCATGCCGCCGTCGGTGTGAACCCCGAAGACCTTCAGGTTCTGGCAGCAATTGGTTTTGCCCGCGCGGCAGGCCACACACTGGCCGCAGTGGATATAGGGAATGACTACGGCCTTGTCGCCAGCCTTCAGCCCATGATCCGGGCCGTCGATGGCCATCACCTCCGTGGCCAGTTCGTGACCCAGGATGCGGGGATAGGTAAAGAACGGTTGGTTTCCCTTGAACGCATGAAGATCGGTGCCGCAAATGCCCACGCGCTTTACCCGCAACAAGGCCTTCCCGTTTTCCAACGAAGGCTCAGGTTTACTTTGAAAGGACAGCAAATCAGGATGTTCACAAATAATAGACCGCATAAAATTTTCGACCGGTAAGGAAAGCTTCCAAAAAACAGAAAAATAAAAAGTGAAGATAGGAAAGATGCGGGATTATTTGTGGACGTCTCCTGCCGTCCTAAAAAAATAGCTTCCAAAAAAAAGAGTCTGTCATCCCATCCGCAAGTGTGCTATATTGATCGCTCGTTTTAGTATTGCGTCTCATTGTTTACAACGTCAATCTTACTCTTTCTATGCCCCGTCCCTCCGCACACCTGATTTGTCTTGTATGGTTTATGTTCTGCATAATTTCCCCAAGTGTCTTGGCGCAGGACGATCTGAAGCTCTGGTATCAACAACCCGCGCGAAACTGGAATGAAGCCTTGCCGCTGGGCAACGGCCACCTGGGCGCCATGGTGTTTGGCGGCGTCGCCGAGGAGCGCTACCAGCTCAACGAAGCCACGCTGTGGTCAGGTGGGCCCGTCAATACCAATCCTAATCCGGCTGCGCCACAATACCTGGCGGCGATCCGGAAAGCGTTGTTCGAAGAAGATTACCAAGTTGCCGAAGCGTTGACAAAAAAAATGCAAGGCCTTTTCACGGAGTCGTATGAACCCCTGGGAGACCTCCAGTTAAAACAAGAATTGAGCGGGCCCCCTACGGCCTACTATCGCGACCTGGATATTTCCCGGGCCGTGGCCACCACCCGATTTACGGTGAACGGCGTTGAGTATACGCGCGAGCAATTTATTTCAGCACCCCAACGCGTGATGATCATCCGCCTGACGGCCAGCAAAAAGGGAGCCCTGAATTTTACAGCGCTAGCCACCAGTCCATTGACGGCGAAGGTTCAAGCCAGCGACAATCAAATCGTGTTGAAAGGAAATGCCCCGTCCCACACCGATCCCAGCTACCTGGAAACTATGGAATTGCCCGTGATCTATAACGACCCACAGCAATGCAAAGGCATGCGTTTTGAGCTCCAGGTGAATGTGAAGACCAGCGACGGACAGGTTGTAACTTCCGGAACAGGAGTGCAGGTGAGCAACGCAACGGAGGCCCTGTTGTTTGTCTCGGCGGCCACGAGTTTTAACGGATTTGACAAATGCCCATTGAAGGATGGCAAAGACGAACACGCTATCGCGACGCAACAAATGGGAGCCGCGGTGGGACTTTCATTCGATCAACTAAAACAAGCCCACGTTGGCGACTACCAGAAATATTTCCAACGCGTCCGCCTGGAACTGAACGGCAATCCGCCCAGCGCACTTCCCACCGACGAGCGCCTGAAGCGCTATACCAAAGGCGAAGCAGACCCAGCCCTGGAGGCATTGTATTTCCAGTTCGGCCGCTACCTGCTCATCTCCGCGTCGCGGCCAGGGGGCACCGCTGCCAATTTGCAGGGTTTGTGGAACCAGGAAGTGCGGCCGCCATGGAGTGCAAACTACACTACCAATATCAACACCGAAATGAACTACTGGATGGTGGAATCGTGCAACCTTTCTGAATTGCATCTCCCCTGATCGATCTCATTCAACACGTCTCGGTTACCGGCAAGGAGACGGCAAAGAATTTCTACGATGCTCCGGGCTGGGTGTTGCACCACAACACCGACATCTGGGCCACCACCAATCCCGTGAGCGGCAGCCCTTCGTGGGCAAACTGGCCGGTGGGCGGCGCATGGTTGTGTCAACACCTGTGGGAACACTATCAATTTACCGGCGACAAAGATTATCTCCGCAACACCGCCTATCCCGTGATGAAAGACGCCGCCGTGTTTTGCAATGCCTGGTTGATCAGAGATAAAGACGGCAACCTCGTGACTGCACCTTCCACATCACCGGAAAATGTTTTTGTCACCGACAAGGGGGTCAAGGGGTCGGTCTCCGTTGCCAGCACGATGGACATGTCCATTATCCGCGACCTTTTCGACAACGTGATGGAGGCCTCCACGGTGCTGGAAACCGATGAGGCGTTTCGAAAAACGATAGCCGCCCAGCGGGCCAGGCTTTTTCCTCTACAGGTAGGCAAGAAAGGCGACCTGCAGGAGTGGTATAAGGATTGGGATGGAGAGGACCCACAGCATCGCCACATCTCCCACCTCTTCGGACTTTTTCCCGGACGCGAGATCTCACCCTTAACCTCGCCGAAGTTTGCCAACGCCGCGCGTAAATCGTTGGAACTGCGCGGCGATGGAGGCACAGGATGGTCGAAAGGATGGAAGATCAACGTGTGGGCGCGCTTGCTGGACGGCGACCATGCGCACAAACTCATCCGCGAGCAACTCACGCTCACGGGCATGGAGGGAACGGATTATTCACACGGCGGCGGAACCTATCCCAACCTGTTCGATGCCCACCCGCCCTTCCAGATCGATGGGAATTTTGGGGGCACGTCGGGCATCACGGAGATGTTGTTGCAAAGTCATCTCAAGGAATTGCATCTCTTGCCGGCCATTCCCCGCGAATGGTCTAGCGGTACCGTTAGCGGTCTCAAAGCAAGGGGAGGATTTGTGGTGGAGATGAGCTGGAAGAATAATGCGCTGCAACAAGCCAGCGTCCTGTCATTGAATGGGACGACGTGCACGATACGGTCAGCCGCCCCGATAAGGGTAGAAGGAGCGAAGACTACCTCCACGAAAAGCGAACACGGTTACGTCACGACATTTCCAACAAAAAAAGGAATCACCTACACGATCAAAGCCCGGAAATGAGTGTTGAAAATCCGCAGGGAACCCTATGAAATGGGACATGTTTTCGGATGGATTTCAAAAAAGAAAAGTAGATGGCGCCAGACAGTAAAGAACTGCGCGCTTATCGCTGATAACGTCCATTCGTCAATGCGATGCGCTTTCACAGGGAAGACGACGTCTCTTTTTGCAGAGAAATGGCGATGAAAAAACTTTTTTAGCGGGTGAATGAATCGATGACGATGAACACCAGGAGCACGATGGCGATTCCGATGAGTAAACTGATGGTGAGAGCGATGATCACCCCCCTTTTTATGGGGTTTATTTCATATTTTCCGTGTACACGTTCAGGCATACACCAAGGTAGAGCATCGGGTGCAGAGAAATCATTTCAAATATTGTGTTTAATCAAGGGTGTATTGTTTTCAATTTTATTCTGGCCCTTTTATTTACTTGGGGAAACTTTCCTTTCTACGTGTGATCGGCGGAAAACTGCCACCTACCGCGTCGCCAGACGGGCTTAAAACGGAGCCGAATGTTACGGATAGCCTATCGGTAATAAAATATTTTGATGGAAAATTCGTTTCGGGGCTCTTGGGTGAATCGGGCTAAATGCAACACTGTTTTGGAAATGTGATGCATGTTTTCGGGTAGTTTTTAAATTTTTGGTGTGTGTGCACGGCGAATGTGAAGAATTTTTGAACCGCAATCACTCAGGCTCGTAAAGTTGAAGCAAAGTGCTTCGCGTTTTTCAATTTTTTCTTTCGTTTGGAGGCGCAAATGTTTAGGGTTCGTTCACGACGGAGCGTTTTGCTTTTTCCCACAAAACGGTTTGACTTCCTTTCATAAATCTCCGGAGTCCGGCAAACACAGCGAGGTTCATCACGGAAAAATAGTAGGGCACAAAAAAACCTTTGATGGAAATTTCTTTGTCGCGATTGAGATACCCTAAAAATGCGATGGCATAGAAGAAGACCTGGGCGGCGAAGGCCAACTGGTAGAGGAATAAACCCTGCCAGGCCAGGTAGAGGCTGCTCGCGAGAACCAGCACCAGCGAGAGTGGCGCCAGGGTCCAGCGGAGCACACGGTGCGAGAAGTATTGGAAGCTTACGATGCCGTAGCGGAAGGGATTGAGGAGGTACATCAACATGCCCATCGCCTGGAACGCGCCCGAAGAGATGCGCACTTTGCGTTTCCATTCTTCTTCTACCGACGCCGACGCCATTTCGGTGGCATAAGCTTCGGGCTCGTAGATGAAGCGGTGGCCCTGGCCCACGATGCGCATGGACAGGTAAAAGTCTTCAATGATCATGTTTTCGGGAGGTGTCTCGTAGAGGGCTGTGCGCACGGAGAACAATTCGCCTGCCGCGCCCACCACGGAGTGGAGTTCGGAATCTTTTTTCTTGAGAAACGATTCGTACTTCCAATACAACCCCTCGCCACCACCCGAGGCATTGTCCTTGGCCTTTTTAAAGATGCGTTTCTCACCCGCCACACCACCCACGTCGGGCGATTGGTAGTGGCGGACGATGTTGCGGATGGCCTGGTCGTTCAGGTCGGTGTTGGCATCACAGAAGATCACCAGGGGGGTGGTCACGTATTTCATCACCCGGTTCACGGCGTGGATCTTGCCGCGGCGTTCGGGCTGGTGGTAAACAGCGATGTTGTGGAACTTGCCCAGCACCTCGCGGCTGTTGTCGGACGAACCGTCTGTCACAAATTTGACGATGAGTTTGTCGGCGGGGTAGTCCAGGCTTAGGGTGTTGTGTACCTTTGTTTCGAGGTAGGGGGCCTCGTTATAGGCGGCGATGAGCAGGGTTACTTCCGGCAGATCAGCGTCGGGAAGGGGCTGGATTGGGGTGGGCTTGCCCTTGCCCCTGGCCAGCACGTAGACCACGATGCCATAGCCGATATAGGTGTAGAGGACCACGGCGCTGCCGAGCCAGAAAAGGTAGAACGCAAGCGTATCCATAGCGAGGGTTTTGGGGAGTTTATGCTACAAGGGGCAATTTAAATAGGAACACGGAGAAGTTAAGATATTTGTTATTTTTGTCAGTTGCCAACGTGTGTAATCCCCGCCTTCACGTCTCCCTGGCATCTTATTTGGAGTGGGTTGCTGCCGCGAGGCGTGGCCCCATTTTACCGTGTGGACAACGAAGGCATATTAAATAAAAAATGGGCGGATGCGCTTAGCTAGTCTTATCATCATATTACTTTCTCTTCCGGCCGGTCTGGCAGTAGGGCAGGAGTTGGATTTTAGTCCGCCGGTGAAGTTGCCGCCAGGGGTGAACAGCGATCAGAATGAGTCCGCGCCCCTGTTGTCGGAGGACGGCAGTACGCTGTATTTTATCCGGTCGGGTTCCGTGCAGAATGAAGGGGGTAAGTTTGCGGGCACCGACGCCTGGGTGAGTCACTTCAACACCACCACCAACGACTGGGGCCGGGCCGTAAACGACGAACTGCCAAACGACAAGGGCAACAACGCCGTGGTGGGTGTGAACTCCCGGCGAAGAGTGGTCTACATGCTCAACACTACCTCCTCGAAAATACCAAAGGGAATTTATTTTTTGCAGCGCACCGAAACGGGATGGTCGCGCCCGGAGTTGGTCCCCATCAAGGGCCTTAGCTCCGAAGGGTTTCTGGGGATCTATGTGTCGCCGGATTTTGATGTCATGTTTGTTTCCATGAAAGGTCCCGACTCGCGGGGCGAGGAAGATCTGTATCTCAGTCTGAAAGGGGCCGATGGCCAATGGTCGGCGTTGCAGAACCTGGGCGCGACCATCAACACGTCAGGCTTCGAAATATCGCCGTTCCTCTCGGCCGACAAGACCCGGCTTTTCTTTTCCAGCAATGGCCACCCCGGGTCGGGCGACGCCGATATTTTCTACAGCGACCGTCTCTATAACTCCTGGGAAACCTGGACGGTGCCCAAGAACCTGGGAACACAAGTGAACTCCCCGAAATTCGACGCGTATTTTTCCCTGCAAAGAGATTCGTCGGCCTACTTTGTGAGCAACCGCGGCGGGAAGTCGGACGACATCTACCGGACCAAGGCAAAACTTCGTCCCTCGGCGGCCACGGCCACCTATCTCACGGAAAAAGAAACGGAGGAACTGCTGGGCATCAAGGTGATCCGCAAAATAGAATTCGCGCCCCAGGTTGCTACACTGACATCGCCCCAGCGCGAACTGATCTGGTTTCTCACCAACAAGCTGGTGAGCAAGCACGAGATTCGTGTGCAATTGCAATATTTTGACAAAGAGGACGAACTGACCTCGAAGCGTCTTTTGGAAGTGATCAACCAACTGGTTTTGGCTGGAATAGACGGGTCGCGCATCGACAAGCTGAGCAAGGGCGGAAAAGGCGCGGGCAAAGACCAGATCGAACTGGTGCTGATGCGTCAGACGATGGAGCGATAGTGGGGGTCGGTGGCCAGGGCCAGCATTTCACGGTCGCCGCGCGAGTCGCCATAGGCAATGATGCGGTCGTAGCCGGCCAGGTCATAGGCTTCGCGGATGCGACGGGCTTTTTCTTCTCCAAAACAATTTTGTCCCTTGATCTTGCCCGTGAGAAGGTTATCGCGGGTTTCCAGTTGGGTGGCCAGGCAGCGGATTTGCCATTGGGCACACCAGGGACCAACCCAATCCTCCGGTGAGGCCGACACCACAGCGATATCGTATTGTTTCTGTTTGTAATCCTTGAGCAGGGCCAGTCCCTGTTCGCGCAGCAGATTCGGGACGACGGTGGTGGCAAATTCGATCCCTTTTGTGCGGAGTCGCGTTACGGGAACGTTGCCAAAAAAATGTTTTAAAACAATTTCCTTGGCCCGGTCGTTTCGGATAAGCTTGGTCATGTAAAGCACCATCACGGGGGTGAGCCAGGCGAACCCCAGCAGGAACCGGAACGTACCGTGATAGAAGCGGATAAAGGCAAAGAGTGTATCCTTCCGCGTGAGGGTTCCATCAAAATCGAAAAGGACCAGGTGCTTTTGCGCCATGCCTTAGTGGATATAGATGATGAGGTAGAAGCTGACGATCCAACCCAGCAGGGTGAGGATGATGAATTTGTCTTTGAGCAGGATGGTCGTTGGTGATCCGCTGTTTTCAGAGACAAAGGTGATCTGCAGGTAGCGCATCACCCCGGCGATCACAAAAATGGTGGTGCCAAAAAGCCATTGCGTGTTGAGACGTTGCGTCACTTCGGGCGACACCGTGTACATGATGTACGCAACGATGATGATACCGGCAAAGATGGCCAGGCAGGCGTTGATGAACTCCACGTTATAGTTTCGTGACGATTTGCGCACGACGCCGCCATCCTTGCCCAGCACCAGGTCATCCCGGCGTTTGGCGAGGGCCAGCAGCAACGACAGCAGCATCACCATGATGGCGAGCCAATGCGAGATCTGCACACCCGAGAGCACGCTGCCCGAGTAGATGCGGAAAAGGAATCCGGAGGCGACAATAAAAATATCGACGATGGATAAATTCTTTAACCCAAAAGTGTAGGCTACGTTCATAAGGCCGTAGATGCTCAGCAGGATCAGGAAATTGCGATCGAGCGAAAAGGCAATAAACAGGGAGGACGCCAGCAGGGCGCCCAGGAGTGCAAAACTGACGTAAACATTCGCCGCCCCCGAAGCCAGCGGCCGGAACCGTTTTTTGGGATGGAGCCGGTCTACCTCGCGGTCACGATAGTCGTTGAGAATGTATATAGCGCTGGCCATGAAGCTGAAGGCAAAAAATCCCTGGATCAGGTTGGGGTAGTGGTCCCATTCGAACGCTTGACCCGCAAAGAAGATGGGAACGAAAATGAAAGTATTTTTAGCCCATTGGTGAACCCGAATGAGTTTGATATACGCCAGCATAGACTGTTTTTCGTAAATATAAAGGGTTGAAACAATCCTGCTGTATAACTGACGAATATTTTTGAAGGCTACGATTTTTTAGTGAACTTTGATACCTTATGCCCTAGTGTATGGATTTACAAACCCTCTTCCGTGTTCTGTGGAGAAAACGTTGGATACTCATCATCATCCCGCTGCTATCGGTTGGCGGGGCTTTCCTCATCCGGATGCTGGGCGAATGGAAGTACCGGTCCAGCGCCCAGATGGCCACCGGCATCACCGTCACCGATGAGCTGATCGGCGACAACGGGAAATATTTCAATCCCTACGAAATGCAGATCACCTTCACCAACCTGATCGAACAGATCAAGTCGCGGGTGGTGCTTTCGCAGGTATCCTACCGGTTGTTGCTCCGCGACCTCGACGGCAAGGAAATGCCCTTCCGCAAACCATCCCAATCCAAGCTGGAAGAGCTCGCCAACGTGGACATTAACAGTCACAAGGCCGAATTCGAGAAGATCCTCAACGAGAAGCTCGAAAGCCAAACCCTGCTCGACCTCACCGACCCCAAGCAAAAGCTTGTCAAAAAAGTGATGGATGTTTATGGCTACAACTATGAAGCCCTGAACGAAGAGCTGGCCATCAACCGCATCAATATTTCCGATTATATCGAGATCAGCTATAGCTCCGAAAGCCCCTACCTCTCGGCCTATGTGGTGAATACGCTGTGTAGCGAATTCATCCGGTATTATACCAACATCAAACTGAGCCGCTCCAATGTGTCATTAGAGTCTTTGCAATCCATTGTGGACCAACGCAAGCAATACCTCGACGAGAAAACCGAGGGACTCAAAAACTTCCAGTCCAACCACGAGATGATCAACTCGGAAGCGGAGGGCGCCAGCAAGATCCGCCAGATCCAGGACTATGAAGACCAGATCGCCGACGAGCAAAAGAGCATCCGCGGCAACGAACTGACCCTGGCCAACCTGGAAATGAAAATAGAACAGGCCGACCAAAGCCGGGGAAACAAACCCAACAGCCGGATCGTCGACCTCCGGAAAAAAATAAACACCTTCAACGAGCGCTACGTTGCCGGCGGGCAGACCGACCAGGTACTGCTGGATAGCATCACCGCTTTCAGGAACCAGTTGCAAGGGATGATGAACGCTGCCGGCGAGGCCACCAAGCTCACCCCCGCAGAGTTGAATGCGCTAAAAGATAAACGCGACCAGACCAAGATCGACCTCGAGATCTCGCGCGAGAACCTGGTGTCGCTCAATAACATTTTGAATTCCATCCGCTACAGCGTGGGCAATTTTGCCAGCCGTGAGGCCGTGAGCCAGGCCATGGGCAAAGAAGTGGAAGTGGCGCGCGAAGAATACCTGGCCGCGCAAACCCGTTTTAACGAAGCGCGCGAAAAGCTGGTGACCAACAAAATGCCTATCAAACAAGTGGTGGTGGGCGAAGTAGCCGAGAAACCCGAGTCGCGCAAGACCATTGTGTTCATGGTTTTCACGGGCGTGCTGAGCTTCGGTTTGTGCGCGTTTGTCGTCATCCTGCTGGAAATGCTCGACACCCGCATTAAGACGCCACAACGGTTCAAAAACCTGGCGAAACTGCCACTGGCGGGTATACTGGAACAACTGCCAAAAAACGGCGGGGCACCGAACTGGAATTTCTTTACACCGGCAAACGAGTCGCAGGAATTGAACCGCCTCAACCACGACCTGCGCAAGATCCGCTATGAGATCGAGAACCGGAAGGTGCAGGTTATTTTAGTGACCAGCACGAAGAAGGCGCAAGGCAAAACCTTCTCCATCATGTCGCTGGCCTATTCGCTGGGCCTCATTCACAAACGCACCCTCATCATCGACACCAACATGCGCAACAACAGCCTCACGACGATGCTGACCGCGCGCTTCAGCCTGAAGCAGTTGATGGAATATTATAACAAGAATACCAAGCTGATCGGCACCGCCAAACACAGCGAGACCAAAGATCCGGAAACGAACCTGATTACCCCGACAACCAACCCGATGGTGGACATTATCGGGAACAAGATGAGCCAGCTTTCTCCCTCGGAGATCATTCCGGGTGGCGATTTTAAAGTGTTGCTGGAGTGGCTGAAGGTGCAGTACGACTACATCATCCTGGAAGGCGCGGGACTGAACGAGTTCTCCGACTCGCGCGAACTGGTGCGTTTTGTCGACCTGGTCATCCCCGTGTTCTCGGCCGATTCTTCCATTACGGAAGAGGATAAAGAATCGCTTAACTTCCTCAAATCATTGCAAAATAAACTGGGACCCGCTGTGCTGAACAATGTTCCAAAGGAGGAAAAAAGCTAGCATTATATGCTCTTTAGTTCACCTGAATTCATTTTTGCTTTTTTACCGGTAACCTTAATTGTTTACTTTTTGCTGTCGTCGAGCCAGAAGGTGGAGGCGTCGCGATTGTGGTTGCTGGTGGCATCGTTGTTCTTTTACGGCTGGTGGAACCCGGCCAACCTGATCCTGATCGGGGTGTCGATGATCTTCAATTTCACGTTTGGCAATCTCATCATCCGGCACCGGAAAAAATGGCTGCTCACCGTGGGTGTTTCCGCGAACCTGGCCGTGTTGTTCTATTACAAATACGCCAACTTCTTTCTCACCAATTTCAATGGCTTGTTCGAAGGGCATTATGCCCTGCTGAATGTAGTGCTGCCGTTGGGCGTGAGCTTTTTTACGTTCACACAAATCGCCTACCTGGTCGATAGCTCCCAGGGGAAAGTGGGCAACTACAAGTTCTCGCACTATTGCCTGTTCGTCACATTTTTTCCGCACCTCATCGCCGGCCCCATCGTGCACCACACGCAACTGATGCCGCAGTTTGCCGATCAAAAAAATGCGTTCCTGAATTTTCCCAACCTGGCGCGCGGCTTTTTTATTTTCAACCTGGGGCTGGCCAAAAAGATCATTGTCGCCGACACGCTGTCGACTATTGTTGCCAAGGGCTATGGAGACACCGCGGCGCTCACCACGGTGCAGGCCTGGGTCACATCGCTGGCCTATTCCACGCAATTGTATTTTGACTTCAGCGGCTACTCCGATATGGCTATTGGTTTAGGATTGTTGTTCAATATTGACTTTCCCCTGAACTTCAACTCCCCCTACAAATCGAAAAACATCCAGGAGTTCTGGCGGCGGTGGCACATCACGCTCAGTCAATTTCTCCGTGACTATATTTATATCCCCCTGGGTGGAAACCGGAAAGGGGAGTGGGGTACGGCCAGCAACCTGATGATCACCTTCATCCTGGGGGGCATCTGGCACGGCGCGGGATGGACCTTTATTTTCTGGGGATTTCTGCACGGCGCCGCGCTGGTGATCCACCGGCAGTTTACACGGCTCAACCTGCGCATGGCCGATTGGCTTGGGGTGGTGCTCACCTTCCTGTACGTGAACGTCACGTGGGTGTTCTTCCGCGCACCTTCCTGGCGATCGGCAATCGATTTGCTGAAGGCGATGGTGGGCAAGGGCGTACAAACGTCCGATGTATCGCTGGTGAGCGATTACTACATGGCGCCCATTTGGATCGCCGCGGCTGTTTTGCTGTTCACCAAAAACACGAATGAATTGGGTGCTGAATTCAAGCCCGACTACCGGCGGTTGGCCACACTGATCATCGTGGTCATGCTCAACCTGTTGTTCCTGAATTCGGCCACGAACCAGGAGTTTTTATACTTTGATTTCTAAACGTATGACGGCTCGTAAATTTCTTTTGCGCTGCACACTCGTCGTGATCTTGCTCACGGTCGTGCTGGTCGCCATCAATGCGTATGTCGATCTCTATGGATTGTTCCGCCCGGTGAAGGGACGCAGTATTTCGATCTACAGCGACGAGCGCACGAGCAAATATTTGCTGGCCCATCGCTACGTGCCCGAAAATTTTGAGGGCTATATTCTGGGGCCGTCCTTGTCGGCCAACCTGAACCCGAAGCTCATCACGGAACACAAGATCTATAACCTCAGCATGATGGGGGCGAACATCACGGAACAGAAGGCTGTGGTGGACCAGGCGCTGCAACACAAGGCCCCGCAGTTCGTGCTGGTGTGTCTCCATCCCTATCTGACGCACGATCACGGTATGAAGACGGGGATGATCAATCCGAAGGAATATTACGGTGCCCTGGGATCTATGAGCCTGTACAAGACGTACGCGATCCGTTTCATCCGCGATCACAACCTGATGCCCGGCAAATATCCGCCAAACCAGTTCAACGACTACGGCTACAATTTCTATGACAAGATCCTGCAGGTGATGCCGGTGGAAGAAAAGATCCAGGAGCAGTTAAAACGCCCCGACGCCATCAAGACCGAGATCGACTCCGTCGCCATGACCGAGTTTGTGGCGCTGCTGCAAGCGTTCAGAGAGAAGAACGTAAAGGTGATCGGCTATTTTCATCCGCTGCCCTTTCCGCTTTTCGATAAGTTCCGTGGGCCACTGGGAGAATATAAACAAAAGATGCTGGCGGTGATGCCGAATGCGCGGATCGTTGATTTCAATACGCCGGAGTATGAATTCTTTACGAAGGATCTTTCCAACTATATCGATCACGGCCACCTGAGCGAGAAGGGCCAACAATATCTGTTGCGCGAGATTCTCACGCAGGCCGATATGTTAAGGCAGCGTTAAGCGCGTACGCAGATCAGGTTCTCACCCGAAACCAGCAGCGCAAAGTTCTCTTTCTTAATGGCCTCGAAGAAGACGCGGGAACATCCTGGTTTCATGCGATCATGCAACTCCACGACGATGGTCTTGGCGTGTGGCAGCCATTTCTCTGCACCGAATTCGAATACTTCCTTCTCGGCACCTTCAATGTCGATCTTCAACAAGTCGATGCTTTTGATGTTGTATTGTTCCATCAGGTCTGCTACCGACAGGGCGGGCACAGCACCGGCTTTTTTGGAAGTGTTTTGTTCTACCATGAAACCCCAGTCGCTGGAGTCCGGGTTGTTGATGATCAGTTCATCTTTCTCGTGCCACAGAGCCGCCTGTAAGGGGATGACGTTTGTATAGGGCGCGGTGTTTTTCTTCAGCTGCGCGAAGTTCCCATTTTCCGGTTCGATGGCGATGATCTTGGCGTTGGGATAGCGGTTGGCAAAGTAAACAGAGGCCAGGCCGATGTTGGCGCCGGCGTCGATGATCACTTTTATGTCCGAGGGGACGGGCATGCCGAAGTCCTGGTCGAGGTCGTATTCCTTCAGCAGGAAAACTTGCTTGAATACCAATTGATCGGAACTGCCGTTGCGCAGCGAGATGGGATAGCGTGCATCCGCCACGTTAATGGATTGTGTCTTCTTTAACTTGAGCTTAATGAAGAGGACCAGGCCTTTCCAAAAACCATAGCTTTTGACACAAAGACCCAATTCGTAAAAACGTACTCTGTTTCTCATCTAGCGGAATCGGCTTAATACCTTGGATTTGAAAACGTTCTTGAAGATATCGACCGTGGCGCCCATGGCGGCCATATATTCCTTGCCGAGGCTTCGTTTGGGAACAATGTGTTCGTACATGCTTTTGTCCCAAACTTGAGTAAAGTATTTTTTCAACTCGGCATCCGTGGGCTCCACAACGTACTCGATACGTTCCTTCCACTCGTAGTTGACGGTGAAGATCTGTTGCTGGGTGCGTTGGAGGATTTTGAAGCCGAAGGAATTGCGTGGCAGGTAGTCGAGAAAGAGGTCGCCGAAATCGTGGGTGCTTTTCATGCCCAGGCGCTCTTTGTCAACGATAACGATCTTTTTGTCGATCTCCAGCAACACCCACTTGTGGGCGCCGCGCGGGATCATGAACTCGCCGATCATGGAAGGCGCTTCCAGGTATCCGCCCTTGCCGACGCGGCTGAGCTCATCCATAAATTGCGCGGGGTGGTCGACGTGCTCAACCACATGGCAACAAATTACGTAATCGAACTCATTGTCCGTGAAAGGGAGGGTTTCACCATCGGCCTGCACGAAACGTTGTTTCTTCAGTACTTTGATGTCGCCGGCGCGGTGATAGTTGTCCTCGATGTATTTGTCGGTGACCACGTTTGCGCGGGGGTGTGGGTTGTGACCACTTCCCACGTCCAGCACGCTGAACTGGGATGGGATTTTGAGCTTAAAGCGAGAGGTAGGGTTGCTTACTTTCATATGTTTTATCAACTTACGAAGATTCAAAGATAAGGTTAATTATAATATTTCATGACCGAAAAAAATTATTGGGTTCGCGCCAGCACCTACGTTACCCTTCAGCGGCTGGCCATTTTTGTTTTTGGCTTCGGGAGTTATTTTTTCATGGTCCGGTATTTCTCCAAGGATACGTTTGGCGTCTGGACCCTGTTTGTGGTGATCACCTCCATTGTGGAGATGAGCCGGTCTGCCTTCATTCAGAACGCGTTCGTAAAATTTTACAGTCAGCCCAATATCGACAGGTTTTCGCTCACTACCGCAAGCATTACCCTTAATTTTATTTCCACGCTCGTCTTTATAGCGCTCATGCTGGGGCTCATCCCCGTCCTGACCATTTTCTGGCACACCAAGGAAATCATGGGGCTCATCTTGTGGTACTGCTCCACATCGCTCATCCTGGTCCCGCTCACGCAGCTCAACTACCTGGAACAAGCGAACCAAAGTTTTCGCGGCGTCTTCTGGAGCGCCGTGGTGCGCCAGGGATTTTTCTTTAGCGTGGTGGTGATCTGCTTTCTGTGGGTGCCCGATCTGTCGCTCAATTTTTTTGCCGCCATGCAAAGTGTGGGCGCCATCGCCGGGCTTGTCACCGCGTGGATCTTGTCGAAACAATTTGCTCCGAGGAGGCTTGCAACCGATCGCGCTATGGTGCGGAGCCTGTTTAAGTTTGGGAAATACATTTTGGGAACCGGTGTGGCATCGACCATCGGCAAGAACGCCGACCAAATTTTGTTGGGTTCCATCAGTCACAGTTCAGTGGCTTTGTATAACGCCGCCGTCCGGGTCATGAATTTTGTGGAGATCCCCACGCTGTCGATTTCCAACATCGTTTACCCGAAGATCGCCGAGCGCGCCAACCTGGAAGGGAAGGAGGCCGCCGGCCGGCTCTATGAGAAGTCGGTGGCCACCATTGTGGGCATTATCCTCCCGGTGATCGTGGGCATCCTGGTGCTTCCCCACATCGTGTTGCTCATCACGGCCGGTAAATCGTATCTGGAAGCCGCGCCGATCCTGCGCATTATGGCCACAGCGTCCATCCTGATCCCTTTCAACGTGCAAGTGGGTTCGGCCTTCGAGGTGATCGGAAAACCCCACGTAAGCTTTTATATTAACATTTCTGCTAACGTGGTGAACCTGGTGGTCAACCTCCTGCTCATTCCCCGCCTCGGGATTATGGGGGCCGTGTGGGCGATGCTCATCACAAACGTCTTTATATTTGTAGTCAGCCAAGTGTTGCTCCGGCGCGAAATGGGCATAAGCCTCTTGCGCACGGGCAAGGAGCTGGTGGAATTCTATAAAACGGCCCCGGGCCATATCCGGGGTTTTATCTCAAGAAAAAAATAACATGCCCTACAATTTTGTCATCTTCAGCCTGTCGCCCTGGAACATCAATTATGGAGCTAACATCAAGGACCTCAGCTATGAGCTCGCTAAACACAACCACCGCGTCTTATATATAGACACACCCCTGAAGCGCAAAGACCGCTGGCTGAAACGCGACAAGCCCTTTGTGAAGGAAGTGGAGGAACGCATAAAATCAGGCAACCTCCTGAAGCAGGTGGGAGAGAACCTGTGGCATTATATTCCCCAGGAAATATTGGAATCGGTGAACCAGGTGAAGTCTGCCTCCTTGTTCAACCTGGTGAACGGGGTGAACAACAAACGATTTTCCAAGTCCATTCTCCGAGCGGTGAAGCAGATTGGCTTCGATGAATTCATCATCATCAACGACAATGAGGTCTACAACGGTCTCACCATAAAAGAACTGGTGAAGCCATCGTTATATGTGTATTATCTGCGCGATAAGCTTTCGGCCATGAAGTATTGGAAGCTTCATGTGGGCCGGGTAGAGCCTTCGCTCATCCAGTCGGCCGATGTGGTGGTGGCCAACTCCGAATACCTGTCGGACTATGCGGCGGAGTTTAACAAGCATAGCTACTATGTGGGGCAGGGATGTGACGTCACGCATTTTCTGACCCGACCACCCCAAACCGACATCGACGCGATGTTGAAGGACATTCCCGGGCCCATCGTGGGCTACATGGGGGCCATCAACGCCGAGCGTCTCGACATCAGCCTCATTGAAGGCATCGCTACTAAAATGCCGGACTACAGTTTTGTGTTCATCGGCATCGAGGACGAGACCTTCAAGCAAAGCGCCTTGCACCAATTGAAGAACGTGTATTTCCTCGGCAAGAAGGATTTTTCTGAACTGCCGGCGTTTCTGTATGGCGTCGACGTGACCATCAATCCCCAAGCCATGAACGAGATCACCATCGGTAACTATCCCCGCAAGGTCGACGAATACCTGGCCGCGGGCAAGCCCGTGGTGGCCACCAAGACGCACGCCATGAATCCGTTCCGCGAGCACGTCTACCTTGGTGAAAGCGTTGACGATTATGTAACTTTGATCCCGAAAGCGATCGCCGAGAACAACGCCGCCAAGGCGGCCGCCCGCCGCGATTTCGCCCTGGAGCATACGTGGAAGAAAAATGCCGAGCTCATTCTGGAGGCTATCGAAAAGGTGAAACCGGCGAAGTAGAAAAACAAGACAAGTACCCCCTAAACACGATCGCGTGCGGATTGCCAATATTGTTGTCGCCCATAAAAATCCCAAGCAGGTATTGCGCCTGATGAAGCAATACGATGCGCGCCACTTCCATCATTTTGTACACCTGGACGTGCGTTGTCCCTATGCAGGCGAATTCAATGAACTCCCGCACGTAACGCTCATGCCCATCCGGCGCAGGCTCGTGTATGCGGGCTATGGGTTTGTGCAGGTGGTGCTCGATGCATTTGCCTTGGCGAAGGCCAGAGAGCCCTTTCAATATTTTAACGTCATGAGCGGGCAGGACTACCCCGTGAAATCGACACAGGCGTTTTATGAATTTTTGAAAGCTTCGTATGGCACCGAGTTCTTCGAGATCTACGACATGCCTTCGTGGCCACAGGCCTATCATCGCTATGAGCGCTATCATTTGATTGAGTGGGAAATAAAAGGCCGGTATAGATTAGAGAACCTGATCAACCGGTTTATCCCCAAGCGCGGGTTCTTTCCCGGCCTGGAGCCCTTTGGGCGGTCGGCCTGGTTTACGGCCACGGACCGGTTTGTGGATCACGCGGTGGCGTTTATTGAAAATAACCCCCAGTTTATCCGGCACATGAAAACCGTTTGGTCGCCGGATGAATTTATTTTCAATACTCTCGCTATGAACTCGTACCTTCGTGAGAAAGTTACGTTCAATAATCTCCGGCACATCGACTGGTCGGAAGGCAACGTGACCCCGAAGATCTTTAAAACGGAAGACCTCCCTGTGTTACTGGAGAGCCCGGCCTTCCTGGCGCGCAAGTTTGACGACACGGTGGACGAAACGATCCTCGACCTGCTGGACCAAAGCAATCGTGCATGGGACAACAGTAAGAAACAAACGATTGCTTAAGTTTTTCACGACTTTTGTTTTTGTATGCTTTTTAGAATGTCTAATTTTCTTAACCCTCTAATCTGAAATTGCTGTGTGTGGAATAGTTGGCTTTTGTGATTTCAACAAGCGTAGCAACGCAGACGTGTTGCAGAAAATGACGCAGTCGCTCCACCATCGTGGACCCGACGATTCCGGAACGTTCTTCGAAGAGCAATCCGGGTTTGCCCTCGGCTTTGGCCATACCCGCCTCTCCATTCTCGACCTGTCGCCGCTGGGCCACCAGCCGATGCGCGTTGGCAAAATGGTGATCACCTTCAACGGCGAAGTGTATAACTTCATGGAGATCCGTGAGCGCCTGGAGAAGGAGGGATGCACCTTTAAGAGCCATTCCGACACGGAGATGATCCTGTATGCCTTTCAGCAATGGGGACCTTCGTGTCTGCAATATTTCCGCGGCATGTTTGCCTTCACCCTGTATGACGAGGAAAAACAGAAGCTGTATGTGGTGCGCGACCGCGTAGGAGTAAAGCCACTCTATTATTATCACAAGGACAATACGTTCCTTTTCAGCTCTACGCTGAAACCCTTCCACGTCCACCCGGCCTTTCATAAGGAGGTCGATATGGCCAGTCTGGGGCTGTTTTTGCAGTATAGCTACATCCCTGGCCCGCATTGTATCTTCAAGCATACCCAGAAATTACTGCCCGGCCATTACCTGGAAATATCGCTGACCAACCGCGACATCAAGCTCCATAAATATTGGGATGTGGTCGACGCTTATAACCAACCGAAACTGGATGTGGGCGACGAAGAAGCGATCCGCGAAACGGAAAAGATCCTGAGCGAGTCGTTCAACTACCGCATGGTGGCCGATGTGCCCGTGGGCATTTTCCTCAGCGGTGGCTTCGACAGTTCGGCCGTAGCGGCACTCATTCAAAAGGACAGGACCGATCGCTTAAAGACCTTTACCATCGGCTTCGACGTTCCCGGGTTTGATGAAGCCCCCGATGCTCGAAAGATCGCCAAGCACCTCGGCACGGATCACACCGAATACTATTGCTCGCCCAAGGATGCCTTCGATATCATCCCCAACCTCCCGGATATTTATGACGAACCCTTTGCCGACAACTCCTCCGTTCCCTCCGTGCTGGTGTCTCAATTGGCGCGCAAGCAAGTGACGGTAGCGCTTTCGGGCGATGGTGGCGATGAGATCTTTGCGGGCTATAACAAGTTCAGCCAGTCAATAAAATATGCCAACGGGTATCCGCAGTGGGTGAAACGCTCCATTGCCAAGACCATGGGCATCATCAATCCCGATCATATCCCGGTGCTCAATCAGCAATACAACTTCTCGACGCGTTATGAGAAGATGAAGCATATTTTGCAAAGCAACGATCCTTCCGACGCCATGAACATCATCAGCCAGTACATTCCGCAACAGGAAGTGAAACGGCTGGTGGCGAAGGAATTCAAAGATTATAAGACCTTCTTCGACCTGAAAGAAGAATTCGCCGGTCATAACGATGCCTTGAGCAAGATGCTGGGCATCGACTACAAAACGTTTTTGAACGACAACAACCTCGTGAAGATCGACCGCGCCACCATGTCGGTGGGGTTGGAGGGAAGAGAGCCCTTCCTCGATCAGAAGGTTATCGAATACGTGGCGCGGCTCCCATCGCACCTGAAGCTGCGCGACGGGGTGACGAAGTATATTCTGAAACAAATCGTTTATAAGCACATTCCCCGCGAGTTGATGGACCGGCCCAAGAAGCCGTTCATTGCCCCGCTCACGGTGTGGTTCATGAACGAGTTGAAAGACTTTTTCCTCAACTACCTCGACGAAGGCCGCATCCGCCGCGAAGGCCTGTTGAACGCCGAGCCCATCCTGGCGATGCGCAACCAATACCTGTCGGGTAAAAAAGTTAATCATCAAAAATTATGGAATTTGCTGATATTTGAAATGTGGATGGAGAAGTGGATGAAGTAAGTCAGCAACCCGTAAACCCCCAATAGTTTTTTGAAGCGCATAAAGATCGTTGAAGCCATCCGGCAAGGTTCCATAGGTGGCGGGGAGAGCCATGTCATCGACGTGGTGAAGCACCTGGACAAGGCGCGTTTCGAGCCCGTCGTGTTATCGTTCACAGAAGGAGAGATGATCCAGACCCTGCAGGCCATGGGGGTGAAAACATATGTGATCCCCACCACCACGCCGTTCGATTTCCGGGTATGGCCAAAGGTGACAGCGCTCCTGCGCGAGATCCAACCCGACCTGGTGCATGCGCATGGCACGCGGGCCATGTCGAATGTGTTCCGCTCGTCGCGGGCTTTGAAGATCCCTTTACTCTATACGATCCACGGCTGGTCGTTCCATGACAATCAGCGACCCCTGGTGCAGCGTATCCGGGCGTGGAGCGAGGGCTTCCTGACGCGTAGGGCCAGCGTCAATATTTCGGTATCCCAATCCAACCAGCAAACCGGTAAAAACAAGATCTCCGGCTTCAAGTCGGTGGTGATCATGAATGGCGTGGACCTGAATAAATTCGCCACCCAGACCAACACGAAAGGGCTACGCGATCAGTTCAACCTCCGCGCCGACGATATCGTGATCGGCTTTATAGCCCGGTTCACGTACCAGAAATCGCCCGTGCTGATGGTGGAGGTGTTTGCCTCCTTATTAAAGGACCACCCCAACCTGAAACTGCTGATGGTTGGCGACGGCGAATTGATGCCCCAGGTAAAAGAGCGGATCCAGGCCCTGGGCATAGCGTCCAATGTGGTGTTGCCGGGATTTAGAAAAGACATTCCGGCGCTGCTGGGCATCATGGACGTGTATTGCCTGCCCTCGTTGTGGGAGGGGCTTCCGCTGGGGGTGATCGAGGCGATGGCCATGCAAAAAGCGATCGTCGCCACCGCGGTGGATGGCTCGAAAGAGATCATCGAGCCCGGCGAAAACGGCCTGCTGACCACTCCGGGCAACGGTGAGGAACTACGCCAGGCGTTGGACCGCGTGGTGCGCGACAACGTTCTGCGCGAAAAAATGGCGAGCAACGCCCTGCGCTATGTGACAGCTAACCACAGTGTGGAGCACATGGTGCACCAGGTGGAAGATATTTACAACACTTTGGTTTGATACGGGTTTTTGTGTTGCCCTTTATAATTCTGAAATTCGATATAACTTTACCATCTATCAATAGACCCCTGACCATGAAAAATCTACTGATCCTTACGTTTGGAGTGCTCGTTTTTTGTCTCCCCGCCCGTGCGCAGCAAATCGATTATAAGAAGATCATTCTGCCCGATGGCATTACCAACCTGAGCATTGAAGAACGTCTGGTGCAATTGGCATGGAAGAATAACCCGGAGGTCAAGGCCGTCCAGCACGACGTAAATGCCTCCCAATACGAAGTGAAAATAGCCGCCACCCGTTGGACCAGTTTGTTGGGGGCACAGGGCAACTTGAACGAGTTTACCGTAAAACAGATCACCGGGTCTACGCAGACGACCAACAATTTCTATCCGCGTTACAACGTCTATCTCAACGTGCCGCTTTCTGCGTTTTTTGAGTTTCCCAACCAGAAAAAGGCCGCCCGCGAGCGCATGGGCATTAAACAGGAGCAGTCCAACATGTTAAAGCTTGACATCCGGGCCCGGGTGCTGAAATTATACAGTGAATACCGCAAAAATGAGGTCGTTTGGCGCATCCGGAAGGAAGAATTGGACGATTTCAAGCTGAGAGTCAACACGATAGAGCAAAAATTCAGCGATGGCGCCGCCACGTTGGAGGAGTATGTGAGCGCCCAGCGGGTATTTCGCGACGTTCAGATCCAGGAGGCGACCGCAAAAAGCGACTGGGATAAATCGAAGTTTGACCTCGAACAGGTCATCGGTGTAAAGCTTGAAGAAGTACTTTAATGAGGTTTTTTGACTTAAAAAAGTAACCACTAAAGTAAAAAAATACTTTGAAACCCCTTTAAATAGCCGAATTTGGCGGTTAGTTAAAAAAGACAAAAAAAATACTATGTAATATTTTTGTCCGTTATGGTAATATTTTTAATTTCGTGCTGTGCTTTTGTCGGCTGTCTATAGTTAATCTTTAATCTATTACCTTTTATGAAAAAGTCCCTGGCTTTAGTTGTGACCTTGCTGTTGGTTGCATTTTCAGCTTTTTCCCAGTCAGTCCCTTTTCCTACAGGCCCACGCGATAACAATGCCCTTGAAAATTGGGGTTATCAGCAAGTGGGTACCAATTGGGACACCTCACCTTTCCTGCCGTTCATTTATCAAGGCCGTTGGTTTAGGTTGATGCCCCCGAACGGGGTTTCCTACACCGCCGCTACGAAAACATGGACATTCTCTGAGCCGGGCAAGAAATACCCGCTCATTATGTTTCTACACGGTGCCGGCGAAGCGGGTACCGATAACAACAACCAGCTGAAACACGGCGGTCAAATTCACAGGGATGCTGTGCTCTCCGGCAAGTTCCCTGGCTTTTTGTTTTATGAGCAATCCTCGACGCTGGACCAGATCAAAGCACAGCTTGAAAAGCTGATTGCTACACTGCCCATCGACATCAACCGGATCTACATCCACGGTTTGTCCGGTGGTGGTGGTGACACCTGGAAGTTTGCCATTGCGAACCCGACCCTGATCGCGGGAGCCTTCCCGATGTCGGCTTCCAACGACGATGCCAAGCAAGAGAAAATGCTTTACATGAACCTGCGCCAGTCGCAAGGTGAAAGAGACAACAACCCTAACCCGGGATGGACGCAAACTATCGTTGACTGGTTCAACACCAACGGCGGTCACCTGGAATACTTCTATTTACTCGGCGTAGGTCACGGTACATGGGATGCCATGTATAACCGCGCTGACTTCTTCCCCTGGTTTTTATCCCACAAGAAAAATGAGATCTTAGTACTCTTTAATAGGAATCTACTGTGCCCCGGCGTACCCACTTCTGTAACCATGGGCTTCACGCCCGGTTTCGATGCCTATGAATGGCAGAAGGATGGCGTGACCATCTCCGGAGCAACAGCATTTAAAATTACGGCTACAGCATTTGGTTCGTACACAGGCCGCATCAAGAACCGCGGTGTTTGGTCCGATTGGGCTACCCCGGTGGTTGTAGGCACGAAGCCTCCTACCTATACGCCAGCCATTACGGCCACACCGGGTAAGACCATCGTGTTGCCCGCCCCTGATGGATCCACTACCACGTCGCTGCAAGAGCCCGATGGTTATACCGCTTATGTTTGGAAGAATGCGACAACCAATGCCGTGGTGGCCAACACCCAGGTATTTTCCACTGCTACTGTAGGAACCTATAAAGCTGTCGTTACGGAACAGAACGGTTGCTCCAGTGTGGAATCGCCCGCATTCACGGTAGTGAACGCCAACGGTCCGAACAAGCCGGATGGCATCAGCGGTTTCCTGGGCTATGCCAATACACAAACGCAAATTACCCTGGCGTGGAGCGATAACCCTACGCCTCTCAATAACGAGACCGGCTTTGAGGTCTACAGAGGTCCTACGATCACCGGCCCTTTTAGTCTCATCAGCACGACCGTTGCCAACGCCAACTCTTTTATTGACACGGGCCTGACGCCGAACACTACATATTATTATCTCGTCAGACCTATCAACGCTTCGTCTGCAGGTCCTGTATCGCCGACCATTGGTGTTGCCACGAAAGTGGATGCCACACCTCCGACGGCTCCTTCAAACCTGACCATTACCGGAACCAGCCCCGTTTCAGTTTCTTTGTCGTGGACTGCGGCAACGGATGATGTGGGCGTATACCGCTACGACATCTACAAAAATGGCGTGAAGGTATTGGCTGTAAACGATGTGCAAGGCACCGTATTCAACCTCACCGCAGGCGAAGTGTACAACTTCACCGTGAAGGCCAGAGACGTGACCGGAAACAGCTCTACCGAAAGCAACCAGGTGACTGCCCCCGCCGTCAACAACGGTCTTAACTACAAGGTATACGCTGGCACCTGGACTAACCTCCCGGTGGATTTCAACGCCATCACACCGATCAAGATCGGTAACACCCCCAACGTCGACCTCAGCGCATCCGGTTTGACTACGAACTATGCGATGTACTGGGAAGGGATGATCAACATCACTGCTGCGGGTACCTATACTTTTGAAACCTACTCCGATGATGGCAGCAAACTGTACATCGGTGGCTACGGTTCTGCCTACCAGGTTGTGAACAACGATGGCTCGCATGGTGTGCGCTATCGTTCGGGCACCAAGACCTTTGCGGCTCCCGGTCAATATCCGATCGTGATCACCTACTTCCAGGCCACCAGTGGAATGACCATGCAGGTGTATTGGAGCAACACGCCTACCGGTATCACTACCCGTCAGTTGATCCCGAATAGCGCCTTTGCCTCTAACTTTGTGATGCCTGATGCACCTCCTGCAGCGCCTACCCAGTTGGCCGCTCAAGCCGTTGCCTACAACCAGATCAACCTGACCTGGACAGACAACAGCTCGAACGAGACAGGGTTCCAATTGTACAGAGCCACCAACACAGCAGGTCCTTATGCAACCGTTGGCACGATCCCGGCGAACACCACCTCGTTTAGCGACAAGACCGTTGCGCCTGCAACAAAATATTTCTACCGTATCAAAGCCATCGGCCGTTACGGTGAGTCTAATTTGTCAAATGAAATTGCAAGGAGCCTGTCCTATTCATATTACGAGGCGACCTTGTCTAATCTCAATACGATCAACTCATTGACACCGGTGAAAACCGGCACCTCTTCGACCTTCGACCTGACGGTGCGCAACCGCACGACTAACTACGCCTTCAAGTGGGTGGGCAAGATCAACGTACCGACTACCGGTAACTATACTTTCTACACCACTTCCGACGACGGTAGCTTGCTCTATATCGACGGCGTGCTTCGTGTATCGAATGACACTCAAGTCAGTGTTGAAAAGTCAGCTACTATCAATAACCTGACGGCTGGTGCACACGACATCGTGGTCGCCTACAGACAGCTCTCCGGTGGTGCCTCACTGAACGTAAGCTGGCAAGGTCCCAACATTGCAAAGGCCGTGATCCCGGCTGGCGTATTGGCGCAAGATGAAATAAACGCCACAACGCCTGCGTTGCCCGCTGCCCCTGCAGCGCCGACCAGCTTAGCGGCTACACCGCTCTCGAAGTCTTCTATCCAGGTATCCTGGACGGATGCCAGCACAACGGAAACCGGTTTCGAACTGTATCGTTCCGTGCACGTGAACACCAACTTCGTGTTGTTCAAGACCCTGGCACCGAACACCAACTCGTTCCTGGATGCCGGACTGTTCCCGAATGAAACATACTATTATAAAGTATCGGCAGTTGGCGTAGGCGGAAGCAACTCCACACCGATTGTTAGCGCTGCCACCCTGAACACCAAACCGGTGATCACCGACGTAGCCGACATTACTGTGAAATACGGCAAGACCCTGAGCTTGAGTGTCATCGCGCAAGACGATGATCACGAGCCGTTGACGTTGACCGCACAAGGCCTTCCCGGAAGCTGGGCTACCTTCGCCGACCAAGGCGATGGCACCGGTACGCTGGCCCTTGCGCCGCTCATCGGCAACCTTGGCCAGTATCCGAACGTCCGCATCATTGTTGCTGACCAGCACAACGGCAAGGATACCACTACATTCAAAATAACTGTAACCGACAAAGACGTACCCGCCATCGTTCCTGTGACCGATGTAACGGTGAACGAAGGTTCTAACAGTGCTGTGACCATCACAGCAACGTCTGACGCCGGCACGGCAAACCTGACCTGGACCGCAGTGAACTTCCCTTCGTTCGCAACATTGACAAACGATGCGCTCGGAACCGGAACCGTAACCCTGAACCCTGGCTATATCCACTCCGGTGAATATAACCTGACCGTGAAGGTGAAGGACAACGTAGGAGGGGAGTCATCCAGAACTTTTAAAGTGACCGTATTGGATGTGAACCCCAATTCGTCGATCTCGATGAACCTGGTGTACTCTACCAATGCGAATGCACCTTGGAACAACATTACCGGACTGACCACTACAGGTCTGAAAAACAATACCGGTGCGACCACCACTGTGGGATTGGCTTTCCAAACTACAGCATGGAACACCTGGTTCGAAGGTACCCAGACCGGTAACAACTCCGGTGTGGTTCCCGACAACGTACTGAGCGACTACTATTACTTCGGTATCTTCGGAGCGCCGAACACAGTAGATGTGAAGGTGACAGGTTTGAATCCTGCCATGACCTATGCGTTCAAATTCCTCGCCTCCAGCAAGTGGACCGGTGTGCCGGATAACGGAACAACCCGCTACACGATTGGAGCGCTGACCTCTGCTGTGAATGCGCAGAACAACACCAGCAACCTGGCGATCATCAATGGTGTGACCCCTGCCGCTGACGGTTCCGTGACCTTCACCATGAGCAAAGATGGCGCGTCGGTAGTAGGTTACCTGAATGCCCTTATTGTAGAATCTCAATACCAAGCCGGAACGACTCCTGCCGCTCCCCGCGCATTGGATATTGCCCTGACACCGAACAACGAAGCGAAGCTGACCTGGATCGATGCACCGTTCAACGAAACTGGTTTCGACGTATTCCGCTCGACGACCAAGGGCGGTACCTATACCAAGATCAACGCATCGCCTGTGGCTGCCAACAGCACGTCGTTTACCGACGCCAGCCTGACGGAAGACACGAAGTACTACTATCAGGTGAGAGCGTTCAACGATATCGGAACGTCTCCTTATTCGAACCTCGATTCGATCAGTGTGCCGAACCTTGCACCGAAGATCACCATCAACGGCAACCTTTCGCTGACCCGCGGCGTGCAGTCTTCGATCACGGTTTCCGCAACCGATCTTCCTGCGAATAATTTCACCATGGCCGTGACCAACCTGCCTTCGTTCGCAACGTATCAGCAGACCACGCCGACCACCGGTACCATCACCTTCAATCCTACCTCGGCTAACCTGGGTGTGTTCACCTTCACGGTTTCCGCTACGGATAACAAGAGTGCCACATCCACGAAGGATGTTACGGTAACGGTGAGCGAGACCCTGGTGTACAGAATAGACCTGAACTTCAACCAGAACTCGGTGGCTGCAGCGCCTTGGAACAATGCCAACAAGGCTCCTGTGATCAACGATGTGTTCGCCAACCTGAAAGATGAAGGTGGCGTGAACCGCAACGTGAGCGTGACTTTGCTCTCTTCGTTTGGTGGTGTATATGGCGAAGGTGCCGTGACCGGAACAAACTCCGGTGTAGTGCCCGATGCCGTACTGCAAGAATACTACTGGTTCGGTGCCTTCAATGCACCGGATGCCGCTAAACTGAAAGTGTCTGGTCTGGATAAGCTGAACAAGTATACGTTCAAGTTCGTTGCCAGCAGTAATTTCAACAACAACGGTTCGATCATCAACAACGGTAGCACCGTGTTCACGATCGGCGCACGTTCGTCCTCTGTAAACGTACAAGGCAACACCTCTAACCTGGCCGTGATCACCGACGTGGTGACCAACGCCAGCGGCGAAGTGACCATCGACATCACCAAGGGCGGCGACGCTACGGTGGGTTATATCAACGGTTTGATCATCGAAGCCGTGGCCATCGATCCTTCGGGCTTTGCACCGACGAACCTGACGGCTTCCGGAAATTCGAAGACCAACATCATCCTGAACTGGTCCGACAACTCGCCTACGGAAACCGGCTTCCAGGTATATCGTTCGACCACGACCACAGACGGCGTGTACTCACTGATCGGTACCACCGGCCCTGACGTAGCGACCTATACCGACAACACCGGTGCCACCAACGGCAAGAAATACTACTACAAAGTTAGAGCAGCGATCCCGAGTGGATTCACCGCCTACAGTAACACGGCCAGCGCCGGAACGGTAGCTTTCGCAGTGTACATCAACGTGAACGGTGTAGCCGCTTACGATGCACCGGCACCTTGGAACAACTTGAGCCGCCTGGCAGTAGACAACGACGTGTTCTTCAACCTCAGAGATGAGTTGGGCAAACAAACGGGTCTGCGCCTCCGCTTCGAGGAAGCCATGGAAGGTATGAACGACTGGGGTATGTCGACTGGCAATGACTCCGGTATCTTCCCCGACAAGGTGTTGAAGAGCTTCTACTACACCAACGCCTACAACGGTATCGGCAAGCTGACCGTGGAAGGCTTGGATCAAGGATTCAACTATAACTTCGGCTTCATGGGCGCCATCGACGTGCAGCTGAACGTGACCACCAACTTCTCTATCGGCGACAGAACGGTGTCGAACCGCCAGGATCAGAACATCTCGAATGTATCGTACATCCGCAGCGTTCAACCTGATCAGAACAGCGAAGTGAAGATCCAGGTGCAGGAAGCCCTCGGATCACCCTGGTCGATCCTCAACGCTATCGTGATCGAAGCCTATCCTACAGACGACCGCAAGTCGGGTGTAGCCGGTGGCAGAACCAACACCAGCGGTACGATGCGCGAAGTGCGCTACGGAGAATCCAACCCTTCGGTGTTGCTCTATCCTAACCCGACACAACGCGAGCTGAACGTTCAAACCCTCGATTCTTCGATCGGTGATGTTCGCTACTCGATCGTGGATGCCATGGGTAAAGTGATGAAGGAAGGCACGTACGCCAACGACGAAGTGTCGTCCAACTTCACGGTCGACCTCCAGGGCAGCGGCTTCCAGAATTCGGTATACTTTATCAAGCTGGTATATCCTGACGGAAAAGTGCAATTGAAGAAGTTCGTCAAATACTAAGCATGTCTTTTTGAAAGACCTACCTCAACAACGAGGTAGGTCTTTTTTTTGCTCTCATTTTAATACCTTTGTGGGTATTAACCCTTTTTTGTACACTTTATCAGAGACTATTGAATTACGTTAAAAATCTTGACGGAATCCGTGGATTTGCCATTGTGTTGGTGATGTTCTTTCATTATGATTATCTGATCGAAGCCGGTTGGGTAGGCGTACAGTTGTTCTTTGTTCTTTCCGGTTTCCTCATCACCACCATCCTGATGCAGGACCGCGAAAATCAACCCCTGGGCCACTACCTCAAGGGGTTTTACTGGCGCCGGACGTTGCGCATATTCCCGATTTATTATTTATACCTGCTGATCGTGGCGTTGGTATACGCCAAATTCCATACGCCCGAGGACTTCAAACAGACGGCTCCTTTCCTGTTCACGTACACCTACAACCTGTTTCCGCTGGTGTATGAATTCAGCTTTGACATCTTTTTTACCCACTTCTGGTCGCTTTCCATCGAGGAGCAATTCTACCTTTTCTGGCCCATCGTCGTGTATTTCCTCTCGACACGGCAATTGCGCGTGCTGTTGGTGGTCATGATCCTGGTGGCGCCCGTGATCCGGTTTTGGCTGGCCAATTACTTGCTGGACGATGGCATTTCGAAAGACTTTACAGAGCAGATCGTCTACCGCTTCACCTTCAGCCAATGGGATGCGTTCGCCTTTGGGGCGGCCATACCGGTGTTCAAGCTGCAGGCGTCGACGTTCAACCCCTATAAGCTGCTGATGGCGGGTATGGCGCTGTTTGTCGGATTTGGGATCTTCAATTATAAGATGTTGCTGGCCGAGGGCGAAAATGTGGGGCTTACTTCGTTCGGGTTCCCGTTGGGAGTGTTGAACAACTACCAGCACGTGTGGTCGTATTCGCTGCTCAGCCTCGTTTGCATGGGCTTTATCTTGATCTGCGTGAAATACAGCCACAACATCGTGGTGAAGACCGTGTTTGGAAATCCGTTCATGGTGTTCCTGGGCAGGATCTCCTATGGTCTGTATGTGTACCACTGGGTGATCTGGATGGCGTTTGGCAGATTTCTTAAACCATATTTCGCTTTCCCTTTACTCGGTTTTGTCTGCTACAGTGTTATTTGCATCGGCGTGGCGTATCTTAGTTTTATATTGATCGAAAAGCCATTGCTCTCTTTTAAAAATAAGTTTTTCCATCGTAACCAAATCGCGACATGATTCAGACCAACGAGCTGGTTTCTTTTTTGAAATTGAAGACCGTGCATTCGGGATTCCTGGATCAAATTAAAGTCAGCTACCGCCCCCTGATCTGCCCATTCGACGAATTGCTGAATGAAGTGAAAGACGCTCAAAGCGCGTTCGACATCGGCTGTGGCTCGGGCCAGTTCGCCCTGTTGCTGGCCGAATTCACCAGCATCAAAAAAATCGGTGGCATCGAGATCGACAAGCGCCTCATCACCAACGCCCGCGACCTGCTGCAACCCTACAGCGGCAAGGTGACCACCGACTTCCAGCCCTACGATGGCAGCACGCTGCCGGATAGCATGAAGGAATACGACCTGATCTTTTTGATCGACGTGCTCCATCACATTCCCGTAGCCTTCCAGGAATCGTTTATCAAAAAAGTATACGACCACATGCGCCCCGGCGCGCGGTTCATTGTGAAAGACATCAACGGCGGCAGCCCCTTCGTGCTGTTCAACAAGATGCACGACCTCATCTTCGCCCGCGAGATCGGCCACGAATGGTCCATGAAACGCCTCATCGACACGGCCCAACAAGCCGGTTTTAAGGTCCTTAGCACGAGTAAAAAGCAAATCTATGTTTATCCCCACTACACCGTCATCCTCACGAAATAAGGCCGCCTACACCGTCTTACTGGTCCTTATCGTCGCCTGGATGGCGACGTATCCCATTTATCAGAATTTTTATCGTGGCGAGGCCGTCGAACAATACCAGCGCTTCCTCGATTGGAAAGCCGGCAACTCGATGTTCTACAACCCCTGGCAATACCGCATCCTGTGCTACGAGATCGTGGAGGGGACCTACCAGGTATTGGACCACACCGTATTCAAACTCATCCACTTTCGCGAGCCGCAGCTGAATTTGCCGGGCAACACCAGCGATAAAAACGAAGTCACGCAAAAGCTGCTGGCCCTCGCTCAGCAGCCGGAGTTCATCAAATACAGCATCGTATTTATCGGCTTCCGCTTTTTGCAAAACGCCCTCATTTTTGGCCTCGCCTTTGTTTATTTTTCGCACTTCGTGAAAACCCGCGCGGTGGTGGTGCTCAGCATCATGTTCATCCCGATCATGATGGGCAACGCAGTGGTGGACAGCGATCTCTCGTTCAACACCTATATGGACAACACGTTGTACCTGTTGGCAGGACTTGTCATCGTGAAAGGCTACAACGACTGGTGGATCTTGCTCATCACTATCGTGGGAGCGCTGAACCGCGAAACGTCGATGCTCATTCCCGCCCTCTATTTTTGTTCGAAGGTAGACTGGACGGCATGGCCCAATTTCAAAAAACTATTCTTCACCGATCTCAAGCCGCTGATGGTCGCCGCACTTTCCATGATCTGTTTCATTGCTATTTTTGTGGCCATTCGGGCGCACTTTGGCTACCGGCCACAAACGGATTGGCGCGTACCCGCCGGGTTACCCATGCTGAAGATGAATTTGTTCAGCGGGGTGAGTGTGAAAACGTATATGGAAATGTATGGCGTGTTCGGATTCCTGCCCATCTGGTGCCTCTTCCTGTTCAAGGAGATGAATCCGTACCTGAAGATATTTTTTATCCTGATCGTGCCCGTATGGTTTGGCGTCCACGTCATTTCGGTGGTGGCCTATCAAAGCCGGTTGTACCTGGTGCCCACACTGCTCATCTTTTTCCCGGCCGTGTTGCAGCACATCGAAAATCAAATACAGGCCAGGCAACGCCTGGCCTGATTAAAAAGGGTCTTATTCAAGTCGCTTGTACCACGCGTCGGCATACGGTGTCTGGTGCCGTATCTCCATCACACGGTCTAACGTGATGACCTTGGTTTTGTATTTGCTGATGTGCACGTAGTAGTAGTCATCCACTTTTTTCACTTCGGCCTCCATGCCGTCTTCGGCCAGGTTGCGCACCAGCTTGTTTGCATTGGATTGCTTCTTGAACGTTCCCACAATGAGGTAGTAGTAATTGCCAGGCAGTTTGTCGTCCACTTCCATGTGGTCTTGCCATGCGGGTTTGCGTTCTGGCGTAGTGGGTTCTGCCGCGGCGGTCTCGGGGATGGCGGCCGCGTCTGTTTTCTTGGTGTCGGCGGTGTCGTCTTCCTTCTTCTCTTCTACGGGAGGCGGTACTACAGGCGCTTGCGTCACAGCATCTTGTTTGATGGTGGAGCTTTCCTTCTTGGTCTTGCGCGAGACGGGGTCAACAAACTTGCCAAAGCGCCATTTCAACTGCACTTCGTTCGAGCCACCCGTAGACACTTGCATGTTGGGGGTAGGGAAGTCATAGGCAAAGCCGATCTCGATGTCCTTGATGTGCACCCGCAGCATGGCGTTGCCTCCGAAATACTGGCGATAGCCACCGCCTACATCGAGGATGTTTTTATACGACACAAAAGCGCCGGCTTCGTACAGGTTCAGATTGTTTTCATTGAAACGATAGGTAAACGACGGCTGCAAAGCCCACGTGTCGGGCACCAGGTTAAAGCGATAGGTGGCAAAAGCGATCTTGTTCTTGAGCTGGCTGAACGTCACCTTCTGGAAATTGTCCTCGGAAAGGGTCTGGTGATCCACCAGCTGCAACATGGAGAAGCCCAGGGTCAGGTTCTTGAAGGAATAGTTCACGCCGAACTGTCCGTTGAAAGCAAAGTTGTTGTTGGTGCTATTGAGAATGGCCGGGTCGTTTGAGTCGACATTGGAGATTTCTTCCTGGCGAATGCGATTCGAGTAGATGCCCGCAGAAATACCAAAGCCGATCGAATGGTTTGTGGCAATGGGTACTTTATAGCCGAAGGTGAGCATGGCCGACGTGGCCGACAACAGCACAGTACGATCATTATACACCGTCAAACCAATCGCCATGCGCGGGTCTATGGGATGCTGAATGTCGAACTGCATCGTGCGCGGGCCATCCTTGATCCCGGTCCACTGCTGACGATACGAAACGTTGGCCTCCGTGCGCCGGCCCGCCGCAACCATCGACGGATTTATGGTGTATGGATTGAAGATCCATTGCGTATAGAAAGGATATTGCTGCGCAGTCGCCGACAAGGTTAGGAATAGCAATACCGAAACGAGGGTAAATTTCTGCATAGGGTCACAGGTCTTTTTTCTTTTTATTTCAGGATGCGAACGGCACCGGTAAGTTTTCGTCCATCCGTACAGGAAAGCGTATAGTAATAGTCGCCTTCACCGAGCGGTTTGCCTTTATAGGTACCATTCCAGTTATTCTCATAGGGAAATGCATCGAACACCTGCTGCCCGGAGCGGGCAAAGACCACCAGCTTACATTCGCGGTACGACTCCACGTTGCGGAAGGTCCAATACTCGCCGACATTGTCGTTGTTCGGGGAGAAGAATTTGGGGATCTCATCAGACTTGTCGATCACACTGATATTAACCTCGTCGCTGGCGCTTAACGTGTCGCTGTCCACTACTGTCAACCGGAACACATAGTCGCCCAACGGCATGTCGGTGATGTGGATCACGTTGGCATCCACCGAGAACGGTACCTCCGTGCCGCCGATCTGCTCCCAGAAATAGCGTTCAATAAACCCGTCAGGATCCAGGCCCTGGCCGGCAATGATGGCTTCATTGTCGGGCAACACGATGACCAGGTCATCGCCCGCATAGGCCACGGGTTTCTTCTTCACGTTTTGAGAATCTTCGGTAACATAAACAATGGCATCGCTATAGGCCGAAGCATTTTCGTCGTCGGTTGCCGTCAGCCGGAATACATACATGCCCAGGACCAGTCCGCTGACATCGAGGGTAAGGGTGGTCGCACCCGAGATCGTGGCGGTGTTGGGGCCCTGCACTTGCGTCCACTTCACGCTTTGAACCGTGCCATCGGTATCAGTGGCGGTTCCGTTCAGGGTAGCTTGGGTAGTGGGCAAATTAACCACTTGTCCTGCGCCAGCGCTCACCACGGGTGGCTGGTTGGGAGGCACGGGGCCAACGACCACCTGTACGTTGTCGGAGGCGGTGGTGCCCGCATTGTCTGTCGCTTCAAGGCTGAATACATAGGTGCCGATCGCGAGATTAGATACCGACAGCGACAGCGTTTGGTCGCCGGAGAGTGCAGCTGCCGCACCACTTATTTGTTTCCACTTCACCGTGGCGATCGTGCCGTCAGGATCCGTGGCCGTACCCGTGAGCGTTACCTGCGTGGTGGGAAGGAAGATCTGCTTATCCGGCCCGGCGTCCACCACAGGCGGTTTGTTGACGGTACTGGGAAGTACGGTCACCACGATCTGGTCGAATGATGATGCGCCCGCATTGTCCATCGCGGTGAGTTGAAGCGTATAGACGCCTTCCACCAGGTTCAAACAGTTCAGGTCTTTTTCGGTAGGGTTTGCCAGCGTCACTGTGGGCCCGCTGGCTTTTGTCCACAAATAGCTTTGAATGGCACCATCGTCGCTGACGTCGGCGTTCAGCAGCACGGTGTTCTGAGGAAGATAGATCGTGGTGTCCTTGCCGAGTTTTACATCGGGCGCGAGGTTGTTTGTGGGAGGCACCACAAGCAGCGTCATCTGGTCAAACGACGAAGCCAACATGTCGTCCGTCACCGTGATGCGGAAGGAGAAAGTGCCCTGTGAGAGATTGCTGACTTTTAATGTTTGTGTATCCTGCCCGGCCAGGGTTGCCGTGGGGCCACCCGCCTGGGTCCAGGCATAGGAGATCACGGTGCCGTCCACATCCGAGCCGCTTCCTAAAAGCGAGGTCGCGTTCACGGGGAGGTAAAGACGCTTGTCGCCACCGGCAAAGGCGATAGGCGGTTGGTTTACGTTGGCTGGTCTCACCAGCACTACCGTAACGTCCGAGTTGGTAGCGCCGCCGTTGTCGGTCACTGTCAGTTGAAACGAATATTGCCCTTCCTGCAGATCGCTGACGGTAACGGTAGGGGTACTGGCATTGGTCAGCGTGACCGTGCCACCGCTTATTTTTATCCATTTATAGGAGACGATAATACCATCCGGGTCAAAGCCCGAGCCTACGAGGTTGATGCTGTTCGTCGGCAACGTGATGGTCTGATTGTCTTGCACGATCGCGAGCGGTGGCTTGTTGGCCGAGCCGTCGCTCACGACCACCAGGATGTCGTCAGATCCCGTAGCGCTGTTGTTGTCAGTCACCGTCAGCCGGAAAGTATAGGTGCCCGTCACCAGGCCTGCCAGAGTTGTGTTGGCTGCGGCGGGTGTGCCGATAGCGGCGGTGTTCGGCCCATTCAACTGCGTCCAGGCATAGGATTGTATGGTGCCATCTTCATCAAAGCCCGATCCGGACAAGGTCGTTGAGGTGGCGGGAAGATAAAGCGATTGGTTCGGTCCCGCGTCGGCGAATGGAGCGCGGTTCACGGTCGCCGGCAAGACGGTGATGGTGGCGGATGAGGATCCCGTAGCACCTTTATCATCCGTCACCATGAGGCGAAATACATATGTACCTTCCACCAGGTTATTCACCTGCAAAGAAGCCAGTGTGGGCGTAACCAGGTTGGCCGTTGGGCCTGAAACTTTTGTCCAGGCGTAGGAGGCGATGGAGCCGTCACTATCCGTTCCGGAGCCGTCAAGGGTAATGGTGTTGGTGGGAAGTTGAATGATCTTGTTGCCACCAGCATTGGCAATGGGGGGCTGATTGGCGGTGGCAGGCTGCACGGTCACCTGCACTTCGTCTGTGCCGCTGCCGCCATCGTTGTCCAGTGCCACTACTTTAAACTTATACGTGCCCGCTACCATGTTCAAAACGGTCAGGGCATCGGTGGTCTCATTGTTCAACAATGCCGCGGGGCCACCGGTCTGTGTCCAGGCATACGAAGCGATGGTGCCATCGGGGTCGTTCGCCGTCACGTTGAGTACGATACTGTTGGTAGGAAGATAAATGATCTGATCCGATTCGGCGACCACGGTCGGAAGCTGGTTGGTAGACGCTGGCAACACGGTCAGGGTCATCTGGTCGCTTGCCGAAGCCAGGTTGTTGTCGAGCACGGAGATCTGGAAAACATAGTCGCCCACATTCAGGCCGTTCACCGAGAGGGTTGGCGATCCTTGTCCACTCAACGTAGCCGCAGGCCCGGAAACTTTTATCCAGGTATACGTGTCCACGGTGCCATCGGGGTCGTTGGCCGTGGCGGTGATGTCATAAGAACCGGCGGAGACCGATACGGTTTTATCACCCCCGGCATAGACCACGGGCGCGATGTTGCCTGTCGTCACGGTCACGGTGGCCAGGTCACTTGCCGATGCGCCTTGATTGTCTGTTACCGTAAAGCGAAACACGTAGATGCCTTCCACCAGGTTGGTGAGCGTAACCGTAGCCGTATTGTCGCCTGCCAACGTCGCCGCGGGACCGCTGGCCTTTGTCCACAGCACACTGGCAATGGAACCGTCGGGGTCCGACGAGGTACCGGTTAGTGTGGTTGAATTGGTCGGGAGCGTTATAAACTTATTGGCACCGGCGTTGGCCACCGGCGATTGATTCACGGTGTTGGGCTGTACAGCCACCACCACGTCGGCAGAATTTTTTGCGCCTTTTTTGTCGGTGGCTTCCAGGGTAAATACATACACGCCGGCCACCAGGTTTTGAAGGGTCAGACTCAAGGTAGTTTGGTTGACCAGCGTAGCCGTGGGCCCGCTCTTCTTGGTCCACACCACACTGGCGATACCGTCCGCATCGGTAGCGGTACCGGTAAGGACAACGGTATTGTTGGGGAGCGTTAGATTCTTGTCAGGCCCCGCGCTCACAACGGGCGGGGTATTCACCGGCACCGGATTCACCACGACAGAAACTTCGTCGTAGCCGGTAGCGCCGTTATTGTCAGTCACGGTAAGACCAAATACATAGGTGCCGGCCACCATGCCGCTCACGGTAAGCGTGCTGGTACCAGCATTCGTTAAGGTGGCTGCGCCGCCGCTCACTTTCACCCAGGCATAGGAAGCAATGCTTCCGTCACTGTCGGAGCCTGAGCCCACGATCACAACGGTGCTGGTGGGCAATGTGATGGCTTTGTCTACACCAGCGTTGGCCTTCGGAGCTTGGTTCGATTGTAACACGGAAACCGTTACCTCGTCGAAGGCGGTGGCGCCCTTGTCGTCGGTCACGGTCACCCGGAAAACATAGGTTCCCAAAAGTAAATTGCTCGCGGTGAGCGATAGCGTCTTGTCATTGGTCAGCGTAGCGGTGGAGCCCGATTTTTTCTCCCACAAAATGGTCAACGCACCACCCTCCGGGTCGGAGGCCGTGGCCGTAAGCGTCACCTGGTTGAGGGGCAGGTAAATGGTCTTGTCCACCCCCGCATTGGTAACGGGAGGTTTATTGGTCGCGACGGGATTGACGGTCACCTGAACAATGTCGGTAGCCGTTGCGCCTTTGTCGTCCGTTACGGTGAGTTGAAATTGATACACGCCTTGCAACAAGGCCGTCAGCAACAGATCGGTGGTGCCAGCGCCGGCAAGGGTCACGGCCGGGCCGCTGAGTTTCGTCCAGGCATAGGTCAGCGCGCCACCCTCTGGGTCAGTGCCCTGGCCTTTCAACGTGAGTGTGTTCGTGGGCAGCGTCACCACCTGGTCTGCGCCAGCCTTTGCCGTGGGGTTCTGATTCACGGCTGCCGGGTTCACCGTCACCATAACATCGTCGAAAGCCGTTCCACCGGCATCGGTCACTTGTAATTGAAATACATAACTCCCTGCGACAAGGCCGTTCACCGTGAGGGTGGCGGTATTGTCGTTCACCAACGTCGCGGCGCCTCCGGATTTTTTGGTCCACAAGTAGCCCGTGATGCCGGTCAGACTCACACCCGTGCCGGGTAGGGTCACCGTGTTGGTGGGTAACGTAATGATCACATCTTTTCCAGCGTTGGCGGAAACTTTGCCGCTTTGAAATTCATACGCACCAATGTCATACTTCCCGTTTGAAGGTCGGATGGCACCATCAAAATCGTCGGAAATGCCGAACGCCGACATATCCTTACCCGCGTCGATGGCCGTGGAGCTTGACTGCAGGTGAAAGTTCTTGCCGGCGGCATCCACAAACTTCGGAAGGTTGATGTCGTTGGTCTTGATGTTGTTCGTCTCCGTCAGCTTGATGGCATTGGGGTTGTTCAGTTTGATATAAGCATAACCATTGGCCTGGTTGGTGGCCACAATGATGTTGTTGACAAACTGGCTTTGGGCGGGGTTCTCACTAAACATCAGCAAGCCCACCAACTGGCAGTTGACCAGCGTATTGTTGGAAACAATAAATCCTGTAGGCGCATAGCCTGGGTTGGTATCCTGCAGCAGGAAGCCACCTTGAAGACCGTTTATACCGAGGTTGTTATAGTAAATCCCTCCACCACCGGAGTCATAAAAACAGTGGCCGGTTCCCGTGTCGATGATGTTGTCATGCACTACCGCGCGCGTTGTTCCACCGCCGGCCTGGAAGCCGTTCTGGTGTCCGTAGTTGGCCTTGGTGGCGACGTTATATACCGTGTTGTGGTGCACCTCGCAGCCCTTGGTCACGCTGCCGATCTGGATGCCGTCGTTACCGATGTTGCGCAGTTCGTTGTTGTAGACCAGGCAGCCTTCGATGTCGTGTTCGTAAACCGTTTGTCCGCAGCCACGGTCCACACCACTATCATAGTGCGAGTTGCCGATGTAAAAGCCTTCGCATCCCGTGTCGCCGATGTAGTTGTCATGAAAGATCAGGTTCTTCATCACAAAGTTGCCGCGCCAGGTTGATTTGTCACAAGTAGGGTCGGTCTTGGCTACAATGCCGCAGCATCCCGTGAAGTTCACTTGCAGGTGATCGACTTCGAGATCGCTGGAGAGCGATTGAAAGTTGATCCCCATCTGACCACCGCGGATTTCAATGCCGTTCTTTACGGCGGGGTTTGCCGAACCGGTCATGTGGACGAACGTCAGGTTATCGCACTGCACGGCGTTACCGTAGCTGGCCGGTGCATCGATGGTCACCTTGCCGTCGCACATGTTGGTGATGATAACAGGTTTGTCTGCTGTGCCGTGGATGTTCAGGAGCCCGATACCCGTTCGCGTGCCGGACGCGAAGCAGATCTTGTCACCGGGCTTCACACCTTTTTTGACGCCGTCGAATTGCCATTCGGCTGCGGAAGTGGAGATGATGAAGTTACAGCCGCATTGCGCGTAGAGCTGTGTGCATAATGAAGTGAACAGTGCAGTAAGAACTGCCAGGGTAGAGAGTCGACAAGCCATAATCCGTTTGATCTAAATACTTAATCTACAAAAAACCATAACAAGAATAACTGCTTTCCATTAGTTAATTTAACGTAAACCTTTGAATGGCAGGAAATTCGAGTTAATGTGTTTCTAATGTCTTTTATGTTTACCCGGGTAACGTTGAGCGCCCCTCATTCATAATCCACCCCTAGCCAGACGTCCAGGATTGGGATGGTCTCTCACGGTTACTTTTTACGGCAAAACAGAATGGATGCTCCCTTCACGACGACCACAACACATGAACAACCCTTGCCTCGCACCGCCAACGATTACGCTCTCGCGATCATAAACGCGCTGCGGACGATCTATGGTCTTGCCTGTTTTTGAGAATGCAAGGTTACAGGATACAGAAAATTCCAGGCGACGATGTTGTCGCCAATCCAGTGTCGCCGGTGAAAATCTGTTCGTCATTTTCTGCTTCAAGTTGGGCGTTGAAGACGGCCATGTACAGGACAACGATGGGCGGGGGAACCTCTTACAAGATACTAAAAGCACCTGGGAAAGTATAGTTAAAGGTCAATTTTCTTGACCACCTTCGCCGGCACACCGGCCACCACCGTATAGGGCGGAACGTCGCGCGTGACGACGGCCCCGGTAGCCACAACAGCACCTTTGCCTATACGCACACCCTTTAAGATCGTCGAGCGGGTGGCGATCCACACATCGTCTTCGATGATGATCGCCTTGGCCGGTCCATCCGAGAAGTGATCCTTCAAATCGTGAAAGTCGCTGTCCAGGATGATGGTGTAGGGGGCTATGCGCACGTTGGCGCCGATCTCGACGCGATGCTGACAATCGATGTGCACGCCGTTCAGCCGCGAGTTGGTCCCCACGATCAGGGAGCCCTTGCGCCCGGTATATAATTTTGCCTGCACGATGTTAGACCACACGCGCACCTCGTCGCCGAGGATCATCTGCCCCTGGTTGTCGATGATCGGCTTCTTGTTGATGGACACCATGCGCCCGAGGGACGTGCATTTGCGCAGGTAAATTTTTGCCATGAACACGCGAAGGCCACCTTGCACCAGGCTCACGAGAAAATCGAAACCGCTGCCGTCCGGGTTGTTGCTCTTGAAAGCCTGCTGTTTGGATTTGATGGTAGCACTTAAAGACATACACTCAAAGCTACGCGTAAGTGTGTCAAATTCCATCCTACGCCTCGTAAAAATGCCTTTAATAAATTCATTTTCCCCTTCGCCGTATACTTCAGGATATTCCACGGCACGGAAAACGTAAAGAAGAAAAGCATGCCGCTCAGCAGGGGCAGGCCCGAGAAATTCCGCCGCATAAAAATGAGACGGTTTCGGGTGAGGTAGTAGACCTTGAGCGGGCTATCGTTGCCGGTGCTCACCGATTCGGTATGCAAGATTTTTGAATCGCCGATGTAATACATCGAAAAGCCGGCGCGCTTCACCATCTCGCACCAGTCGTGTTCCTCATAGTATAAAAAGTAAAGCTCCGGCATCAGGCCCACCAGGTCGATGATCTTGCGGGGAACGATCAACGCCGCGCCATGACCGAGGTCGGTCTTATAATTTTTATCATATTGCCCCTGGTCCTGTTCCAAAAGACCCAGTCGGCGGCCACGGCCGGTATAGGGGCTGATCTTGATGGCGCCGGTATATTGCAGGGTCTTGCCGTCGGGATAAAGCACTTTCGGAGAAGCCATGCCCGCGTCGGGATGCGACTCCATGAACGCGACGATCGGTTCCAGGAAATCGGGAAACATGATCGTGTCGTTGTTCACCAGGAAGATATAGTCCCCTTTAGAAGCCTTGATGCCGATGTTGTTGCCCCCCGCGAAACCGAGGTTCTGTTCGCTCCGGATAAATTTTATCCAGGGAAATCGCGACGTCAATTCCGGTCCCGGCGACTGCTTCGAAGCATTGTCCACCACGATCATCTCCACCGCAGGGTAGGAGAGCTTTTTTACCGATTCCAACATCAGGATGGTATCAGGCAGCGAATTGTAGTTGACGGAGATCAGCGAAACTAACGGCGTGTGCCCCATTAGACTTTTCGATTTAGCGGTTCTTCCGGCGCGAGCGTTTGTGCTTGCCCGTGCGGCGTGTGGATGAATTTGCGATTAGCGCCTTTCAATTTAAAAAGCAAAGAGAACATGCGCACAAAAAGCATCGGCAAAGTGAGCAGCGCGCTAAACATTTTGCGGGAATAAAATTCGCGTGGAAGCGAGAGTAATGTGGCCAGTATGTTCACGCAAAATAGGACCGCCCAGATCGTATAGCCATAGTGCAGGTAACCCCGCACAAAAAAGAGCCCGAAGGTGAGCAGCGTCAGCAAGCCCAGGTTGATCAGGCGCGGCAATTGAATGTTGGTGAGAATAGAACTCTTGAAGAAAAGAAAATTGCCGGTGAACAATGCCACCATGCCCTCCTTAAAATACTTGCGCAGGTAAAAGAACTGGCTCGCGATCCAGCGCTTCCGTTGGTTCTCGAACGACTTGGTCACCGCCACTTTCTCATCGTACACAATGGCATCGCGGTCGTAATACACATGCACGTGATCCTTCAGCAACAGCAGCTCCAGTTCGCGGTCGAACCCGCCAACCGACACCATGCTGGTGAGTTTGCTCTTGAAGATCTTATAATCGAAAACAATCCCCGATCCAATGATGGAGGCGGGCATGCCCAAAGCAACCGTGCCCTGGCGATAGATATAGTTGTTGATGGCTTCGCTGGCACCGTCGAGGAAGGCGAGCGAGTTGTCGTCGTTCTTGGCTTTGCGGCGTCCCTGGATGACGCGATAACCTTTTTGCAACAGACCGTTCATGCGGTGGAGGAACTGGTCTTCCATCACATTGTCGGCGTCCAGCAACGCCACGGCGTCGTACACGCCGTCGGGCAAAACCTCCAGGGCTTTGTTGATGGATTTTACTTTCGTGCTGTTCGTGAATGAAACCTCCACAACCTGCAGGCGAAGCTGTTTCAACGCCACGATGGTTTCCGGCTTCAGGGAGTCGGCAATGACCACCACGTCGAAGGCATCGGCAGGGTAGGGATGCTTCACGGCCTGCCGGGCAACCGACAAGATCACGGCATCCTCCTTATAGGAAGGAATGAGCACACAAAACTTCTTAAAGGACGTCGCGGGAGGCAACGTCAGCGACCGGTAGAACAATCCACCAAACGAAAAGAGGGCTGTGTAAGAGACTACGAAAACGAAATACGACAGCACCAGCAGTTCAAGAACCCACATGGCGGCTTAAACGCGCTGCTTTTGGATGAGGGCCGGGAAGGTGCCGATAAAGATCTTCATATCGTACAGGAACGAGTTGTTCATGGCATACTCCATATCCAACTGGATGCGCTCCTCTTCCGACATGTTGTCTTTGCCGCGCTTGGTCACTTGCCACAGACCGGTGATGCCGGCAGGGGCGAGGAAGCGCCATGCAATTTGATCTTTGGTCAGCTTTTCAGCCTCATATAAAGGAAGGGGACGGTTTCCAACCAAAGACATGTCGCCTTTCAACACGTTGATCAACTGTGGAAGCTCATCCAGGCTGGTGTCTCTCAGGATTTGGCCCAGTTTAGACACGCGGGGGTCGTTCTTCAGTTTGAAGAAGACACTACCGTCGGTCGATTGTTCGCCATATTGGTTCAAATGGGCCAATTTGGCCAGTTCGGCATCTGCGCCAATGCGCATGCTGCGGAACTTATAGAAATTGAAGATCTTATAACCCGAACCAGCCCGTTTCGAGATGTAGAAAACGGGTCCTTTCGACTCCAGTTTGATGGCCAGGGCCACCAGCAACATAATAGGAGAGAGGAAAAGGAGCGCGGTACCGGACACCAGGATGTCGAAAGTCCGTTTCAGAGCCCACAGCTTGATTTTGGGGGCATCTTCCATGGCTTGCTTCACATAGGGCTTGTTGCCGCGGGCGTTTTTGTAGTTTTTCAGCTTGTGGATGAAATCCAGGCGCTTCAGATAGGCGGCGGTGATGCTACCATAGAAGTAGTCGTCCACACCGTTCTTGAGCGCGCGGTCGCGGCAAAGCTGATCGTATTTGGAAGAATAGACGATCAGGGGTATCGCTTGGGCTTTCGCCAGGGATTTCAGGGGTTGGATGGCAGCGGTAAGCTGGTCAGGGTGGATAAACACCGCATCGATCTGCTCGGAAGAGATGATGCTGTTGATCGCGCCTTGCAGCGTAGTATTGGTAAATAAGGTCTCGCCCAACGAATATTCATTTTCGAAGGCTGCGGAGGGGAAACCTACGCGCAGAATGTGCCGTGTGTGATCTTTTGCAGTCAAAGACTGGGAGTCAAGGCTAAGGCCTGCGCTGAAATTTTGGGGGTCAAAGGGTAAAACCGCTTCCATTTTAATTTACAAGTAAATTTTCCTTACGAAACGCTAATGCACGATCTACCTCTGTCACGAGGGACTGAGGGTCGAAGGGTTTGAGCAGGTACGTGAACGCACCGAGTTCAAGACATCTTCTTCGCTTGCTTCCATCTTCATAGCCTGAGAGAACAATGACGGGGATGTTGGTGAACAGCCCGCTGTTACTCAGATTTTCAAGAAGTTCGATGCCGTCGAGATTGGGCAATTTTAGATCAGAAATGATCAGGTCAGGCGTATTGCCATCGGTCAGCCACGACCAGGCTTCCATACCGTCATTAATGATAAAAATCTCGCAAGTATTCTTGAGGATTTTCTCAAGAAGCAAACAAAGAGGAGCGTCATCCTCGATCAGCAACACTTTTTTCATGGTATTAAAATTTAAATACCGAACAAACTATTGCTTTAAAGATTTGTGAAGAGCGCTTAGGACTGGATTCGGGATCTTTAAAGCCAAACTATTATTAGACATTTCAAAACTAGCAAAAAATCAGTATGCATGTAATTTTTTGCAAGAATTTATTTAAAAAAATTACCGCGAACGTGTGAATAAGCCCGTTTTTGGGGATAAGTGAACGTATTTTGCCTTGAAAAACAGATAACAGCCTTTTTTTTCATGTACTAGTTTGAGGTTTTTTGGACAATTTTGGGACTAAAACCGGTCGATTTTCTCCATCGCTCGCCGCCTTTCCGAGCACCGGTCCCCCGCTTTACCCACACCATCTGCGGTACATTCCATACGCAACAAGGCTGCCGAAGTTTGCCGAATCTTAACTTTCGTAAGCTTTTTTTTCATTTCGCCGGCCCAGGCTGCTCATTTGTCGCCGGGCAGCTGTTCCCATCACGGGGAAGGCTATACGCACCACGCCCACACAGGGTATAATCTACCCACCCCTGAAGAAAAATCTCCTCAACCGCAAAGCACAAATCCAACCCCGCACGACCTTTCAACGCTATTTCACAAAGCCCACGAACGACGACTGTCTACTGACTACTGACTACTGACTTCTGGCTACTGACTACTGACTTCTGGCTACTGACTACTGACTACTGGCTACTCTGAATGCCGATTCCCAACTCCTGGCTCCTGACTCCTGGCTCCCGGCTCCTGAACGCCCGCCCCCCAGGCTATCAGTTACTCCTGGTTATTTTCCGCCCATCCGCTCCCCCGCCTCACTAAATCGTTTGCAACTTGCTTTTTCTATTTTTTCCACATATCTTCATTTCAACATCAATCGCCTTATTTTTATGGGAAAAGTCAGAAACATCCTGCAGAGTAAAGGGGAGGCCGTATTTACAGTTGAACCTACCATCACCGTCTATCACGGCTTGGAATTAATGGTTGAACAAAACGTAGGAGGCCTGCTGATCTGCGACCAAGGAAAATTTGTCGGTATTTTTACTGAACGCGATTACGCCCGCAAGCTCGTTTTAAAGGGAAAAAATTCGAAAGAAACCCTGATCCGAGAGCTCATGACCGAGCATCCCGTCACCGTCTGTCCCGACGACACGATAGAAGAGTGTATGAAAGTGATGACCAATCGCCAGATCCGCCACCTGCCCGTCATGGATGGCGAAACCCTGGTCGGCGTCGTCTCCATCGGTGACCTCATCCGCTTTATGCTGGAAGAACAACGCTTCATCATCGAAAACCTAGAACAGTACATCACACACTAATATAGACTGGAGTCATAGCCCAACTACCAGCTACTGACTACTGGCTACTTGCTACTACTTAAAAGGCACCACACTAGCACCGCCCCACTGCGCAGCCCGTAGGAGAGACCCGCTGCATTCGTCTTTATTGACAGGTAATTGTAGTTATTTATTGGAGTAAGAACTTTTAAACGATTTGCCGGAGGCAAATGTGTTTTGGAAGCTTCGTCTGAGAATACTGCACTGCTTTGGCCCATACTCGCGTATGCGGCAATCGTATTCACCCTTGTAGGGGCGATACTGGGACTTTCGTATGTCTTCGGTCAGCATCATAACGACCGGGCTACGGGCGAGCCTTTCGAATCCGGCATCCTCAACACCGGCAGCGCGCGCCTGCGCTTCTCCTCCCAGTTCTACCTCATCGCCATGCTCTTCGTCATTTTTGACGTGGAAACCATTTTCATTTTCTCGTGGGCCATCGCCTTCCGGGAATTGGGCTGGTACGGCTATGCCGGGGTGGTCACCTTTATTATCCTGTTAGTCGTAGTCCTTATATATGAGTGGCGAAATGGCGCCCTGGATTTTGGTCCCGATGGCGGTAAAATTCTGAAAGCATACAAAAAACTAAAAGGCAAAACCGCATGAATTGGTGGATCACAAAACCAGGCGCAACAGCAACCTTGGCCGGACCGGGTTCCTTCGAGGAAACCGTACAGCAAAACATTATGCTCACCTCCGTACAAAGCCTGCTGGGCTGGGGCCGAAAAAACTCCATGTGGCCTTTCCACTTTGGGCTCTCGTGCTGCTTCGTTGAGATGGCCACCAGCATGACCCCTAAGTATGATGTGGCCCGCTTCGGTGCCGAAGTAATTCGCGGCACACCCCGCGAAGCCGACGTGATGATCATCGCCGGTACGGTATTCATCAAAATGGCCCCCATAATCAAACGCTTATACGAACAAATGATGGAACCCCGCTGGGTGATCTCCATGGGCTCGTGCGCCAATTCCGGTGGTATGTTCGATATCTATAGTGTCGTGCAAGGCGTGGATAAATTCATGCCCGTTGACGTCTATGTCCCCGGCTGCCCGCCGCGCCCCGACGCCTTTATGGAGGGGCTGATGTTATTGGCGAATTCCGTAGGAAAAGAACAACGTCCATTAAGCTGGGTGATCGGCGAACAAGGTGTGATCAAGCCGGCAAAAATTTCAATGAAAGATCAACGCTATGAAAAACGGCAGGAGATGACCTCCTTCCGCTCTCCCGATGAAGTTTGAAGAACTGGATCGTGGGTTGGTTAAACGTTACGCACATTAAATAAAGAGTTCGAATGAGTGATTGAGAAAGTAAAACTTTAAAAATCTGGACGCACTACGTGTTCAGGCCGACGTATGGAAAAACCGTTTGATCCAACCGAACAACTGGTGTTGAAGTTTGGTGATATTTTCACCAGGCAAACGACAAAGGATGACATGCTCACCCTCTGGTTGCCGTTGGAGCGTTTAAAGGAGGTGCTCTTCTTTTGTAAGAACGACCTCCGCCCCACCTACAAATTTCTCTACGACCTCACCGCCATCGACGAGCGGCCCCGCAAAAGAGAACCTGACTATCCTTCTGAGCAATTCACCCTGGTATACCATCTCTATTCTTATGATGGCAACCAATTCTTACGTTTTAAAATAGCCCTGAAAGAAAACGCATTGTCGGCGCCGAGCATTACCAGTTTTTGGGCCAACGCCAACTGGTATGAGCGCGAGGTGTACGACATGTTTGGTATACGTTTCGAAGGCCACCCCCACCTCACGCGTATTCTCATGCCGCTGACCTGGGAGGGACACCCCTTGCGAAAAGAGCATCCTGCGCGCGCCACGGAAATGGGTCCGTTCCGCTTGTGGGATGAGAAACAGGACCGCGAGCAACATGCCTTGCAATTCCTGCCCGAAGACTGGGGCCTCCAGCGCCACAGCGAGGACAGCGATTTCATGTTCCTCAACATCGGCCCGCAACACCCCGGCACTCACGGCGTCATCCGTCTGGTACTTCAACTTGACGGGGAGGACATTGTCGATATCGTGCCCGACATCGGCTTCCACCACCGCGGATCCGAAAAAATGGCCGAGCGCCAGTCGTGGCACACTTACATCCCCTACACCGATAGAATCGATTATCTCGGCGGTGTCAACAACAATCTCGCCTACCTCTTATCCATCGAAAAACTTGCTGGCATTGAAGTCCCCGAAAGGGTGAAGGTCATTCGCGTGATGATGTGCGAGCTCTTCCGCATTGCCAGCCACCTGGTGTGGTACGGCACCTTCGCCCAGGATGTCGGTCAATTGTCGCCCGTCTTCTATATGTTCACAGATCGTGAAAGGGTTTTCGATATCGTCGAAGCCATCACCGGCGGCCGCATGCATCCCAACTGGTTCCGCATTGGCGGCGTGGCGCAAGACCTGCCCATCGGCTGGGAAAAGCTCGTAAAAGATTTTCTGAATTATTTCCCCAAACGCCTCAAAGAATACGACAACCTCGTGATGCGCAACAGCCTGTTTAAAGCGCGCACGGTCGGCATCGGCATTTTTACAACGGAAGAAGCCATCGAATGGGGCGTGACCGGCGCGGGCCTCAGAGCATGTGGACTGGAATGGGACTTCCGCAAAAAACAACCTTACTCAGGCTACGAAAATTTTGAGTTCGATATACCCACCGGAGAAAACGGCGATTGCTATGATCGCGCCCGCGTGCGGGTGGAGGAAATGCGGCAGAGCCTTCGCATCATTCAACAGTGTATGGAGAATATGCCCGAAGGATCTTATAAGGCCGACCACCCTCTGACAACTCCCCCGATCAAGAAACACACCATGAAAGACATCGAAACGCTGATCACGCACTTTTTGGGCGTGAGCTGGGGACCTGTCATTCCCGCCGGCGAAGCCATGGTGTGCACGGAGGCGACGAAGGGGGCCAACAGCTACTATGCGATCAGCGACGGCAACACATCGCCGTATCGCATGCGCATCCGCACGCCATCTTTTGCGCACATGCAGACGGTGCCCTATATCAGCAAGGGATATACGGTAGCGGATCTGCTCAGCATTCTGGGCGCGATGGATTATGTGCTGGCGGATATCGACCGATAAAAAATCAACAACCACGCATTGATAAGCTTATGTTAACCGTAGAGGAAAAAATTGAAATAGACAAAGCGATCCACGAAGTCCCCGTGAAGAAGGCCGCCTGCATCGAAGCCCTGAAGGTCGTGCAGCAGAAACGCCGTTGGGTTTCGGATGAGAGCATAAAAGACATCGCGGCCTACATGGACATGTCGCCGGAAGAACTGGATTCCGTAGCCACCTTCTACAACCTGATTTTCCGCCGCCCCGTGGGACGGCATATCATTTTGATCTGCGACAGCATCAGCTGTTATGTGATGGGCCAGGAGAAGCTCACCGACCTCATCACCAAACAGCTCGGCATCCGTTACGGCCAGACCACGCTTGACGGCCGCTATACCTTCTTGCCGAATCCATGCCTGGGCACCTGCGACCACGCCCCGGCGTTGATGATCGACAACGATTTGTATCGGGACGTGACCGCCGAACAACTGGAAGAGATCCTTGGAAAGTATGCATAAATAATGTTGAACGTATCGCCGGAAGGCAAAGCCGTATGGAGAAACCCTTAACACAACATATGCGAGGCGACGGCGCACCGCTCAGCTTGAAGGAGTATGAGCGGGCCGGTGGCTATCAAGCCCTTCGAAAAGCCTTGAAAGAAATGGAACCGAAGGCCGTTACTGCTTTGGTTAAGGAATCCAATTTGCGAGGGCGGGGTGGTGCTGGTTTTCTCACGGGCATGAAGTGGAGTTTCGTCCCCATGAATGCACCGAAGCCCAAGTATCTCATCTGCAACGCCGACGAGATGGAGCCCGGCACATTTAAAGACCGGATCCTGCTGGAGCAAACACCGCATCAACTGATTGAGGGAATGATCCTGTCGGCCTATGCGATCCAGGCCGATCAATCCTATGTATTTCTTCGCTGGGCGTATAAGCTCGCGGCAAAGGTGATCACACAAGCCATTGAAGAGGCGTATGCTGCAGGTTATCTCGGCAAAAATATTCTCGGGTCGGGTTTTGATCTCGATATGCATTTGCACACTGGTGTAGGCCGCTATATGTGTGGCGAGGAAACGGCGTTGCTCAATTCACTGGAAGGCAAACGTGCCACGCCCCGGGCAAAGCCACCCTTTCCACAGATCAGCGGTTTGTTTGGTAAGCCCACGATCGTGAACAACGTGGAAACCCTTTGTTGCATTCCGCACATTGTGAATCGTGGCGCAGATTGGTTTAAGAATTTGAGTCCCGGTGCAGATGCCGGTACAAAAATTTATGGTGTGAGTGGTAAAGTGAAAAAGCCAGGTGCCTGGGAACTACCCATGACCGTCACCATGCGAGAATTGATTGAAGATTACGGAGGCGGCATGCAGGATGGATTAAAATTCCGCGGCGCTTTGCCCGGCGGAGCATCCACCGATTTTTTGGTAGAAGAGCATCTTGATATACGAATGGACTACACCGGCGTTTCGGCTGCAGGAAGCCGCTTAGGCACAGGCACCATGATCATCCTGGACGATCACACGAGCGTCGTGGGATTTGTGAGGAACCTCGAACATTTCTTCGCCCAGGAGTCCTGTGGATTTTGTACACCGTGCCGGGAGGGATTGCCTTGGATTGAAAAGGTATTGCGTACCATTGAGATCGGGGAGGGGAAGCCGGAAGATATCAAGACGCTGGAGTTTCACACAAAATACCTGGGCCCCGGCAACACGTTTTGCGCCCTTGCACCCGGTGCCATGGAGCCCTTGCAAAGTGCGTTGAAATATTTCAGAAAAGACTTTGAAGAATTGATCCGTCATAAAATTTCTGCTTAAGTATGGCCACATTATATATAGACAACAAGCCGTATGACCCGGGCACTGGAAAGAATTTGCTGGAGGCGTGCCTGTCGCTGGGACTCGACGTGCCGTACTTTTGCTGGCATCCGTCGCTGGGTTCGGTGGGGGCTTGCCGCCAATGCGCGGTGAAGGTGTACAAGGACGCCGACGATAAGAAGGGACGCATCATCATGTCGTGCATGGAACCCGTGACCGACAACCAGCGCATTTCCATTAATGATGTTGAAGCAAAAGAATTCCGAGAACACGTGGTCGAATGGCTCATGACCAATCACCCGCACGATTGCGCCGTGTGCGACGAGGGCGGCTCCTGCCACCTTCAGGACATGACCGTGATGACCGGTCACAACTATCGCCACTACACCTATAAGAAACGAACCTACCAAAATCAATACCTGGGTCCGTTTATCAACCACGAAATGAATCGCTGTATCCAGTGTTATCGCTGCGTACGATTCTATAAAGACTACGCCGGCGGCAAAGACCTCGACGCCTTTGCATCGCGCAACCAAGTTTACTTTGGACGTCACGAACCCGGCACGCTCGAGAGCGAATTCAGTGGCAACCTGGCAGAGGTTTGTCCCACGGGTGTGTTTACTGACAAAACATTGAAAGAGCATTATACACGCAAGTGGGATCTCACCACGGCGCCGTCTATTTGTCAGCATTGCAGTCTGGGCTGCAACACGATTGCCGGCGAACGCTATGGTGAATTGCGTTCGATCACCAACCGGTATCACGGAAAAGTGAACGGCTATTTCCTCTGCGACCGCGGCCGCTTCGGCTATGGTTTTGTGAATGCAGAAGGTCGCATCCGTAAGCCCCGGGTAAATGAAGTGGAAACCGACAAACAACAGGCGATCGACGCTGTGAGACAAGCCATCGTTGGTCAGCGGGTGATAGGTATCGGTTCGCCGCGTGCCTCACTACAGGCTAATTTTGTATTGAAGGCCCTGGTCGGGGAAGATCATTTCTATCACGGAGTTTCCGACAATACCCACAACCTGGGAGAACTTGTCATTAAGATATTAAAAGAAGGTCCGGTGCGCACGCCGTCGATGAAGGAAGTGGAAAGCGCAGACGCCGTGCTGGTCCTCGGCGAAGACCTCACCAATACCGCGCCCATGCTGGCGCTGTCGGTGCGACAAAGTGTGCGCCAGCAGCCCTTGAAACATGCTGCCGCTTCAAACATCGCTCCCTGGAACGATGCGGCGGCGCGCGAATTTATCCAGGAAGAAAAAGGCCCCTTATACATCGCCACCGTACACACGACAAAGCTTGACGACGTAGCCACAAGAACTTATCGGGCCGCGCCCGATGAGATCGCGCGTCTCGGTTTTGCGGTCGCGCACTTCATCAATCCGGCGGCACCGGGAGTAAACAATCTCTCGGAAGCGGAGGTGGAATTGGCACAGCACATTGCGCAAAAGCTTTTGGAGGCTAAGCAACCGGTTGTCATTTCAGGGACATCGTGCGAGAGCGAGCACATTGTCAGGGCTGCAGCCAATGTCGCCTGGGCCCTGCATGAAAAGAACAAACAGACGGGTATCGTGCTCACGCTCCCCGAGTCAAACTCGATGGGACTGGCCCTCATGGGAGGCCACCGCCTGCACTCCGCGCTCGACGCCATCCTGAACCAACACGCCGACACGGTGATCATCATGGAAAATGATCTTTACCGCCACGGTCCCGCATCGATGGTGGATGAATTTTTGAAGACCTGCAGAAAGGTGATCGTACTGGATCATACCCAAACGCCCACGACAGACAAGGCCCGCATCGTGATCCCGTCCGGCACATTCGCCGAATCCGACGGCGTGCTGGTCAATAACGAAGGCCGCGCGCAACGATTCTTCCAGGTGTATGAATCCACCGACGTGATCCAGGAAAGCTGGCGCTGGCTGCTCACCATCGGCGCGGCCATCGACCATCCCAGGCTGACCAAATGGAAAAACTTTGAAGACATCACAAAGGCCCTTGCACAGGAAGAGCCGCTGTTGAAAGGCGTTGATCACATCACGCCCCCCGCATCTTTCCGCATGGCCGGCGGCCAACGCATTCCCCGCGAGTCGCACCGCTACAGCGGCCGCACGTCCATGAACGCCGCCATCAATGTGAGCGAACCCAAGCCACCGGAAGATCCGGATTCATCCTTGTCCTATACCATGGAAGGCTATCGTGGCCTGGCGCCCTCGCAAATGATTCCCTTCTTCTGGTCGCCGGGATGGAACTCGATCCAATCCGTCAACAAATATCAAGATGAAGTTGGCCATTCGTTGCGCGATGGCGACCCGGGCGTCCGCCTGCTGGAGCCACGCGGCACGAAGGCCACCTACTTCATTGGCATACCGGAACAATTTGTTCCTCGCAAAGGCCACTTGATGGCCGTGCACCTCCATCACATTTACGGCTCGGAAGAATTGAGCGCCTGGTCGCCGGCGGTGGCCACGCGCATACCCCAACCGTATGTGCTCCTGAACCCCGTGGATGCCGAAGAAAGAAACCTGAAGGCCGACGACACCTTCAACTTCGACATCGAAGACCAAGCCTATGCCATGCCCGTGAAGATCAGTCCCGACATGCCGCAAGGTGTGGCAGGGTTGCCTTATGGACTGGCCGGACTGCCCTATGTTGAGTGCCCCTCGTGGTGTATACTTAAAACAAACATGTCATGGAAAAAGGAGGTTTACACCCCATGATCATTGTCGGCGTGGTGTTGGCAGCTTTGCTCACCATCGCGCCAGGCCTCATCTGGCTGGAACGACGCATGCTTGCGTTGTGGCAGGATCGTTATGGCCCGAACCGCGCGGGACCGTTCGGCGTACTGATTGTGCTGGCCGACACGATAAAACTTTTCTTCAAGGAAGATTGGATCCCACCGTTTGCCGACAAGTTTGTTTTCGTGGTGGCACCGGCCATCGTGGCTATTACGGTGCTGATGAGTTTTGTTGTGGTGCCGTTCGCGCCGGGCTTCGTCGTGTCTAACATCAACATCGGCATCCTGTTTTTCCTGGCGATGTCGTCGATGGGAGCGTATAGCATCATCCTCGGCGGATGGGCTTCTAATAATAAGTATTCTTTGCTGGGAGCGATGCGCGGAGCAGCGCAAATGATCTCCTATGAAGTGTTCATGGGCCTCTCGCTCATGGGCGTGGTGTTGATGGCAGGGTCGTTCAATCTTCAGGATATCGTGTACGCACAACGCGGCCTCTGGTTCGTCGTACCGCAGTTCCTCGGCTTTGTCATCTTTTTTATTGCGGGCATCGCGGAGACCCACCGGTTGCCCTTTGATATCCCGGAAGCGGAAAGTGAATTGGTGGCGGGGTTTCACTCGGAATATTCGGGCATGAAGTTCGGATTGTTTTTCGTGGGTGAATATCTCGGCATTACCCTTATCTCGGCAGTAACCGTCGCGTTGTTCTTTGGCGGATGGCTTGGTCCGGCATTCTTGCCGCCGGTGGCCTGGTTTGCCTTGAAGACCTTTGCGTTCATCGCGTTTTTCATTTTGCTGCGTGCCGCCTTGCCGCGCCCGCGCTATGATCAACTGATGGAATTCGGATGGAAGATCTTGTTTCCATTAACCCTGGTGAACCTCCTGGCCACGGCCACCATTTTGTTGTGGATGGAGTCGTGAGGGAATAACACTATAAAAAGTAACTGTATGTTCAGCATTTTGCGCAGCCTTTGGATCACGTGTATGCATATGTTCCATAAACGTGAGACCATCCAATACCCGGAAGAAAAAATAAAACTTGCCACCCGCTGGCGAGGGCGCATCGTGCTGACCCGCGACCCCGACATGGGCGAGCGCTGTGTCGGGTGCTACCTCTGTGCTGCTGCCTGTCCCGTGGATTGCATATCCCTGCAGGCCACCGAAGACGAGAACGGCCGTCGCTACCCGGAATTTTTCCGCATCAATTTTTCGCGCTGCATTTTCTGCGGCTATTGCGAAGAAGCTTGTCCGACCTATGCCATCCAACTGATCCCCGATTTTGAAATGGGTGAATACAACCGGCAGAACCTGGTGTATGAGAAGAAGGATCTGCTCATAAATGGGGAAGGTAAATATCCGGGTTACAACTACTACAAAGTGGCCGGCCTGGCCATCGGTGGCAAGGGTAAAGGCGAAGCCGAGAATGAAGAAGTTCCCGTGGATGTAAAAAGCTTATTGCCCTGACCTATGGAACTAACGTTTTACATCGCATCAGGAATCGCCATTGTGGCTACCATCATGGTGATCACGCGCTATAACCTGATCCATGCCTTGCTTTACCTGGTGGTGTCCTTCCTGGCCGTTGCCCTTGTATTCTTTGTATTGGGTGCACCATTTGTAGCGGCGCTGGAAGTGATTGTGTACGCGGGCGCCATCGTGGTGCTCATCATCTTTGTGATCATGATGCTGAACCTGAAAGAGGAGGCCGTGGAGGAAGAGCGTCATTGGTTGACGCGCGATGTCTTTATCGGCCCCGCGATACTTTCTGTTTTGCTCCTGGCCGAATTGGTCTACATCATCATTCAGGGCGACACGGGCCAGATCGCCACAAAGGCCATCGATGCAAAAGCTGTCGGTATTTCACTGTATGGACCTTATGTGATTGGTGTTGAACTAAGCGGCATCCTGCTCATGGCGGGTATCGTAGGCGCCTATCACCTGGGTCGCCAGAAGAAGAAAGTCGTGCACCGGTTTTTAGAACATGCCGAAGAATAAGCAGTAAAAAAATGAACCATCATGAAAACCATTCCTATTGAAGCCGGGCTACTGCTGGCCGGCATATTGTTCGTGTTGGGTCTGATCAGTGTGCTGATCCGCCGCAACATCATCTTCATGCTCATCTCTGTCGAGATCATGCTCAACGCCGCGGGCCTCGCCTTCATTGTCGCGGGTTCGCGCTGGGCGCAGGCTGACGGACAGGTCATGTTCATCTTCATCCTCACCATGGCCGCGGCCGAAGTTTCGGTAGGCCTGGCGTTGATCCTGCAGATCTACCACCAATTGAAGACACTCGACGGCGACGCAGCAAACAAAATGAACGGATAACCCTATGAAAGAACTACTCTGGCTCATACCGGCATTACCCCTGGCAGGTGCACTCATCCTGATCCTTGCCGGCGACAAGCTTTCGCGCGCACAAGCCGGCTGGGTTGGCTGCGGCAGCGTGGGACTGTCGGCCATCATCACCTTGCTGATCGGGTTCGAATTTCTTTCATCACCCCACCCGTATGATCAGTTGCTGTGGTCATGGATGGCCGTGGAGGGTTTTCACACCGAATTTGCATTTCACCTGGATGCCCTCTCGATGGTGTTCCTGTTTGTCATCACCTTTGTGGGCACCCTCATTCACATCTACTCCACCGGCTTCATGGCCGACGACGATGGGTTTGCCCGGTTCTTTGCCTATCTCAATTTATTTGTTTGCGCCATGCTCATCCTTGTGCTGGCCGATAACCTGTTGTTGATGTATTTGGGTTGGGAGGGAGTGGGGCTTTGTAGTTACCTGCTCATCGGCTTCTGGTACCAGGAAGAAAAGAATGGCTATGCCGCGCGAAAGGCTTTCATCGTCACGCGCGTGGGCGACACGTCGATGGCGATTGGTTTGTTTATGTTGTTCCAGGCTTTCGGCACGTTGAATATACAGGAGTTGATGACGCATGCATCCCAAACCTGGCAGGTGGGTGCCCATGCGGCGGTGGTCATCGCATTTTTATTATTGGGTGGAGCCGTCGGCAAGTCGGCACAACTGCCCCTGCAAACCTGGTTGCCCGACGCTATGGCCGGTCCCTCGCCGGTGAGTGCGCTGATCCACGCTGCCACCATGGTAACAGCCGGCGTCTATCTCATCACCCGCACACACGTGATCTTTGAGTTGGCCCCGGACGCCCAGATGGCGGTAGGCATCGTCGGTGCCGTAACGCTGTTGTTGGCGGGGTGTAGTGCGCTAACACAATACGACTTGAAACGTGTGCTGGCGTATTCCACGATCAGTCAGATTGGCTATATGTTTTTGGCTTTGGGCATTGGAGCGTGGTCGGCCGGCATTTTCCATTTTATGATCCACGCCTTTTTTAAAGCCTTGCTCTTCCTGGGAGCAGGCGCGGTGATCATGTTGTTGCATCATGAACACGACATGTTCAAGATGGGAGGGCTGCGCAAAAAACTTCCGGTTATTTATTGGACCTTTTTGATCGGTTCTGCTTCGCTGGCGGCGATCCCATTTGTCACGGCGGGGTTCTACAGCAAGGATCAAATTCTATGGTTGGCCCTGGCCGGCGAAAAGGGAAATCCGGTCTTCTATGCAGCGGCGCTGGGAGGCGCATTTATCACGTCCGTATACACTTTCCGCATGGTGTTTGTTACCTTCTTTGGCCATGAGCATACGCACGTCGGGCATGATGCCGGAAGGTCCATGACCGTTCCGCTGATCGTGCTGGCCGTCCTTTCCACGATTGCCGGATTTATAGAACTGCCCCACACGTTCGGGCACGTCACTTTATTTTCCGATTTCCTGAACCCCGTTCTTCCAACGGTCGCGTTGAAACCTGAACTGGAACATTTGGAAGTTCTGTTTCAAGCCATCGCCGCGGTGGTTGCGCTGAGCGGCGTCTATATCGCTTATTTCTTTTATGTGAAACAACCCGATTTGCCCACCGTCATCAAGAAAGCGGTGCCCGGCTTGCACCACATTTGGTTCACCGGTTGGGGGTTCGATGCGCTCTACAATACCTTGCTGGTGCGCCCGTTCGTCTTTCTCTCCACGCTCAATAAAAACGACGTCGTCGACAAAGTGTATGGCGGGATGGTGACGTTCACGCAATACTGTAACGGCGTGCTGGTGCGAACGCAAAGTGGCATGATGCGATGGTATGTGATGGGAATTGTGATCGGCGCGATCTTAATGCTAACCCTGGGACTGATGCTATGATGTTACCACTGCTTATCGTATGGCTGATGGCCGGCGGCATCATCGCCTGGCTCATTGAAAAGGTGAACGCCTCCCTTTCCAAATGGATCGCCTTCCTCGCCCTCGCCGCCGCGTTCGGGATGACGCTCGCCTGGTGGATGCAAATGAACACCTCCGGCGGCCTCAATGTGTGGCTCATGCAATACGACATCCCGTGGATCCCCGACTTTGGCATTCATTTCCACCTGGCCTTGGATGGACTGAGCTTGCTCATGCTAACGCTTACCATGTTTTTGGGACTGGCCGCCGTACTCACGTCGTGGCACGAGATCCAATACCGTGTCGGTTTCTTCTATTTCAACATCCTTTGGGTATTGGCCGGCATCACCGGTGTGTTTCTCACCATGGACCTCTTCCTGTTCTATTTCTTCTGGGAAGTGATGCTCATCCCCATGTTCTTTCTCATCATTATCTGGGGACACGAGAACCGGCGCTATGCCGCGTATAAATTTTTCATCTTCACTCAGGCCAGCGGGCTGCTCATGCTCCTGGCCATCGTCGGCTTGTATTTTGTTCACGGCATCGCCAGCGGCACCTACACGTTCGACTATTTTCAGTTGCTGAACACGCACTTCTCACCCCAAACCGGCCGCCTCCTCATGCTGGGCTTCCTCGCCGCGTTCATTGTGAAGTTGCCGGTGGTTCCTTTTCATTCATGGTTACCCGATGCGCACTCCGAAGCACCCACCGCCGGAAGTGTTATCCTTGCCGGGTTGCTGCTGAAAACCGGTGCCTATGGATTGATACGTTTTGTCATCCCACTATTCCCCGCCGCCGCCGCTGAATTTGCCCCTTGGGGCATGGCCCTGGGTGTGTTGGGTATTTTATATGGTGCGGTACTTGCCTTTGCACAAACCGACCTGAAGCGACTGGTAGCCTACACCAGCGTGAGTCACATGGGCTTTGTCATGCTGGGAGTGTTTGCGTTCAATGCGCTGGCCCTCCAGGGTGTGGTCATGCAGATGATCACGCACGGCATCAGCACGGGCGCACTCTTCATCCTGGCAGGCTCTCTCTATGAACGCATCCACACCCGCGACATCAACCGCATGGGCGGCTTCTGGACACAGGTGCCGTTCATGGGTACCATCGGGATGGTGTTTGCCATGGCTTCGCTGGGACTGCCGGGGCTCGGAAATTTTGTGGCGGAATTCCTGACCCTGCTGGGGGCCTGGAAAGCCACGCACATCCTCACCATCCTGGCCACGATCGGGTTGGTGGCCGCCACGGCTTATTCCCTGCGCATCGTTCAAAAAGTTTTCCTGGGAAGAAGCGAGCAAAAGTTTACGCTGCCGGACCTGTCCTTCCGCGAAAAAATGATCCTTGTCCCTCTGGTGGTCGTCATCGTCTGGTTGGGGGTCTATCCACAACCGGTCATGAACACGGTGAAGGAAGTGATCACGCTGACCCTGAACCCAACCGACATCAAACCTACAACGCCACAGATATCCGACAAAGACATCCAGAAAGGAGGTACCCATGACCGCAAATGATTTCCTTAGCATCGTGCCGCTGTTCATCCTGACCAGTACGGCCATTCTCATCATGTTCTCTATCTCTGTGAAGCGAAATCACAAAGTCATCTATGCCATCACACTGGCATCACTGCTGGCCGATTTTGTGTACCTGATGGTCTACATGCGCGGCACGAGTCACAGCATCGAACCTTTATTTATCATTGATGGACTGGGCGTGTTCTATATCGGCCTCATTCTCATTACGTCACTCATCGTCGCCATGATGTCGTATGCCTATTTTGAACAACGCGAAGAACGTAAAGAGGAATATTATATTCTGCTCATACTGGGTACACTGGGAGCATCCACGCTAGTGATTAGCAAACACTTTGTGTCGCTTTTCCTGGGACTTGAAATTCTTAGTGTCGCGCTCTATTCCATGATCGCCTATCAGCGCAAGCGCGAGCGGTCTGACGAGGCCGGCATCAAATACCTTATCCTGGCTGCATTCTCTTCCGCGTTCCTGTTGTTTGGAATGGCCCTCGTCTATCTCGTCACCGGCACGATGGCCTTCGAGGGCATCGCACGACATTTGACAGCAAACGATGGTTTGTCGTTCATGCTGTTTGCAGGGTTGGGATTGATGATCGTTGGCGTCGGATTCAAGTTAAGCCTTGTACCCTTCCACATGTGGGCAGCCGATGTGTATGAAGGCGCGCCCGTGCCCGTCACCGCTTTCATTGCTACGGTGTCGAAGGGTGGGGTAGTGGGGTTGCTCATTCGATTCTTTGTAACGCTCAACGGCCATCAATATCCCACGCTGGTGCTCATCTTTACGGTCATTGCCATCACCTCCATGTTCACCGGCAACATTCTTGCCTTGCGCCAAAACAATGTGAAGCGGCTCTTGGCCTATTCCTCCATCGCGCACATGGGCTATCTGCTGGTGGCTTTCATCGCGGGTAATGCGCTCGGCACGGAAGCGGTGACATTCTACCTCGTATCTTATTTCATCACTACGCTCGGAGCCTTCGGCATCCTGGCCATGCTCTCCGATACTGAACACGACGCCGAAGCCACGGAAGACTATCGCGGCCTCTTCTGGCGCCGCCCCTGGGCGGCTGCAACATTCACGGCCATGTTGTTGTCTTTGGCAGGTATTCCGCTCACGGCTGGTTTCGTTGGAAAGTTCTACGTCATCGCCGCGGGCGTGAACATGCAGGAGTGGCTGCTGGTCGTGATGCTGGCGGTGAATAGCGTCATCGGATTATACTATTATATCCGCATCATCGCGATCATGTTTGAGCAGCAAACCAAAGCAGAGACCTCCAACACCCGGTTGAATCCGGCTATCTATATCGTGAGCAGCGTTACACTGGCTATTCTGACGGTGTCGTTGATTTGGCTCGGGGTGTTTCCTTCGGGGTTGATGGGGATTATTAAGAGTTTGCTGTGATAAGCTGTGTCTGATTAAAGGAGAGATCCTTACCCTTTTTGGTATCCATGTTTCAACGCATAAAAACATATGCTTGACTTTTTACGCGCGAGTTTTTACCTTCATTAGCGATTCCTTTTCTATTCGATCAAGTACGATCTGCAAGCCCATCCAGGAATCGCTGTCGGCAATGAATGTTAGATGATTCCATGAAGGAGTCATGTTTAATTCTAATAATTGGTATGGGTTTATCTGACAAGGACATGGAAGCTAAAATAAAGCACCTGGAATTCATTCAGGCGGTGATCACGCGCCTGAATACAAATTCATTTGCCATCAAAGGGTGGGCCATCACGCTCATTGCAAGTTTGTTTGCGTTGGCGGCGGCCAATGCCAATGTCAAATTTATCTACGCCATTTTCGTCATTATTCCGCCGTTTTGGATTTTGGATGGTTTTTATCTGAGCACGGAAAAGAAATTCCGCGGACTTTACAATCAGGTCAGGAATGTCAACCATACCGTGATCGACTTTTCTATGGACATAAGTGAATTCAAAAAGCCTGAAGATAGCTGGAGAAGATGCTTGTTTGCCAGTACGGTCTGGATCGTGCATGGCGGACTGCTGATGATCACGCTATTGGCTACTTATATTTTGTTTTGGAGTGAATAAAAAATTATGACCCCCCGAAACCCACTGACCATCGAACTTCAAAAAGACCCTGTTGGTTTTGCGAAAACTTCTTTATTTGTCGCGCCGGAATGTTTTTTCGACACGATCACGATTTGCCATGTCGACAACGCTGAATCGAAGAAACAGGCCGCCATGCTTCGCGACGCACTCGTGGCAAAAATCAATGAATCGAAGATATACCTTCAAGGCACCTCCGACCCCAATGCAGCCGCCAATTCTGGCGCACTGGCCTCGTTACTTCTATCTTGGCGTCCACCCCCACGATTGCTGATCGGCGTGTGCGACGGGCAATCCGATACCTTTCAGCAACTGCCTGGAAGCAATCCAAGCGATGTAGTTATACCGGTATTTCAAAAGCGAAAATTCAAACAGCTCAAGGCGCCATTTGCGGATCCCCAGGCGGCGTGGTGGCTAAACGATATTAGCGAGGTAGTTCCGGATATCCTGGGAGCACTGGGCATTAGTGAAGACGATTTCAAGATTTTTCTAAGCTACAAGAAGAAAGATGCCATTGCTTTTTCGCAGCAACTTTTCGACAGGCTCAACCAAGAGGGGTTCGATGTATTTCTGGATCGCTTTAGTATAGGCCCAGGCATCCATTTTCAAAACAGGCTTTATCAGGAACTGTCAGACAAGGCATTCTTTCTGGCTTTGGAAACAGAACATTACTTGTTGAATGACACGCCTTGGATCGAAATGGAGATCGCCTTTGCAAAAACACATAAGCTCGCACTGATGGCCGTTAACATCGACAGGAATGTGAAGCTAAAATCCATCGACGATCCGTACCGAGAGTTGGTTACTTTGGATGGGAAGGGTGAGCTACGGCAAGATCGACTGGAGGAAATCATTGTACGCATCAAGGAGCGGCATGCATTGGCCTTGCTGGAGAAGAAATACAACATGATTGCCGATATCAAGGCCGCCTTCGCGCTAAGCAGCGTTGCCTACGATGTAGATAGCCATGGCTTTATCGAGGTAAAGCAGCAGAAGGCGATCAAAATATTTTCGACCCCCAGACCTGCACAGGTGATGGACTATTTTAAATCTTATGAACTGAACCCCAACGACAAACGTATTATCCTGGGGCCGAAATTCTCCGAAGACAAACGCCGGGTACTTAACGAGTGGATCTCGAAAAGAGGCGATACCCGTTATTATCATGAATTTGAGATTGCAGACATGGTGCACGATATCGTAAACAACAAAGTATAAAGCATGCGGCAGGGTAAGTTCACGATCGTCATGTCTGCGAGCGTTCCTAGCGGTGATGATGCGCAATATGCAAGGTCACAGGTCCAGATTGAGAATGCCGTGATCGCTTTGGCCCGGGCAGTTTTTCATGCCGGAGGCACGCTGGTATTTGGTGGTCATCCCTCCATTTCTCCCTTGGTCGCCATGGTGGCTACTGAATTTGAGAACGACCGCGATCCCTATACGTCTATCATTATCTACCAATCACTCGCGTACAGAGATGTAATTCCCCGCGAAACCCAATTCCTATTTACCCTCGGGTTTACAGAAGTACGCTGGATTCCCGCAGAGGAGGGTGAAATATTTAATCCCTACACAGGAATCAATTGCCCCAGAAGCCTCCTCGCGATGCGCCAGCGGATGATGACGGAGCCAAAACCCCATGCGATGGTCTGTATTGGGGGCAAGGATGTTGTCCGCGACGGTGTGCGCATTCGGGGTGTTTTAGACGAGTTTGAGATCTTCAAAAAGGAAAGACCCGGGCAGAGAATATTTTTATTTAAATCGACAGGCGGCACGACAGAGAAGATAACGCAAAGCGTGGATGAAACAGGAGCGCGCATGTCGCCCTCGCCGATCACGGTGATCGATAAGGAGTACGCGCCGGCACCGGGGTCTTCCGAAGCAGCCTATCTGCTCAATGTGCCTTATGCGTTTTTGGCAGGTGAGATTGTAAGACAAGTCATTTTAGAAAATGTCTGACAATATAGATTGCGCTGATCGGCAACAATGGATCAGGAAAGCCTACGCCGTCAAAGCTGGATTTATGTTTTTCATTGTCTCCTTCGGGCAGGAAATAATATTTAAACCATCCTACCTTACAATTATCTTTTCAACATACTGTTTGCCATCGACCGTGGCTTGCAGAATGAACATGCCGCTTCGGCCTTCTCCAAGATCAATACTGAGCAATTTCTGTGTTTGGTCCTTTAGTTCAATATGATAAATAACATTGCCCTGCTGGTCGTAGATTTTCAAGTCTTCGATCTCGCCCGAATGAGACATGGCGGTTATATTCCCCTTACTCGGATTTGGATAGACCGTCAAATAGGAGTCTTTAAATGGATTTTCTTTTGAAATAATCGGAGACGATGTGACTGGCTCGCTTTTTATTTTTGTGGGTACAGGTGGATCATTGGCTGCTCTTCCATAGACATATTGATTATCGAAGGGACAGCCTTGGGTACTGGCTTTGAAATTGCTTCCCGATTTTGCTGTAAACCCAGGCTTTAGGCTGACATACATGTTTCCATAGTAGTTAGCCGAGGCTCCTTGGTAATATACAGCTGAGCATGATTCGCCTCCAATGGTAATGGATTTTCCCATCATGTCATCCTCCTTCCCCGTAGAATAGACGTTACAAAGATTTTCAGTATTTCGATGGAGGAAGCCAAAAATGTCATAAACATATGCAGACCCAGGATTTACGCATTTACTGTAGTACGCAGGAGCCCCAACAGCCATGAAATTATCAGAGATAGTTACGGAATATCCATAGCCGCTCCAATCCTCATACGTATCTTTATCAAGATACTCCACAACATCGTAACTCCCGGATGTATTTTTTTCATAAAGAGTCGCCCATTCCCTACAACCAGCCAATAGATAGTTGCCATGAACAGAAACTTCATGGTTCATTGACGAATCGTCTCTTTGAGCAAGCCTATATGAATTGAAACTTCCGTCCTGACGAAGTTGAATAACGGTTAAGAAAAAGCCTGAAATAATAATTTCATTTTCGGCATCGTTAAGTGCCAAATGGAGTCCAAAATCATTGGACGGCTCTTTGAAGGCAGGATCATATCCTGTACTTTGATACCCAAGAGAAAAATTCCAAGTAAGCCTTCCGCTGACGGACTTCCAGTCATATACAAATACGCTGTTGCTTTCACCCGGCGCTCCGACAACGGCTCGATTCTTCTTTATGTCGACAGATTGCCCGAATGACGAATTAACCTCCGGACCCGGAAGCCTAATTTCGAGAAGCCAGTCGTCAATAAACTTCTTGTAGAAATAAACCATTCCGTACTTGTTGAACTCCTGGGGGGAGCCCACGAGGGCATTGTATTCATCAATAGCAACATCATAGCCGAAAGAACTCACTCCTGCAAGTTTTTCTTGTAACGTCCAAGATTCGCCATTCTTTTCAAAAATAAATACTTTTCCTCCTGTCCCTGCGATATTGTTAGTTGAAGGCGCGCCTACAATGATATGGTCATCGTAAATGTCGACAGCCCATCCAAAATATCTGGACGTGGCGTCGCCTGTAAGTGTCGCCTTATGGACGAAAGTGCAACCTTCTTTCTTGTAAACATACACGGCTTCGGCATAGTAAGTACCAACGACCAAATAATCTCCGTACGAAGCCATGTCATAGCCAAATGCAAGGCTTTGGCCCGACGTTGGTATGGTTAATTTCACAGCCCCCGGCTCGGTGGGCAGCAATACAGGGCATTCACCACCGCCTCCGGTTGTCGGTGGTTTAGGGCCCGTTCCATCAATCCATCCTAGATCCGTTACGGTTATGTATTCAATTTGATATTCACAGGAATTGTTTGGGAAAATTTCCTCCGCGTAGACCCACAATTGATTGAAATTCTGAGTCGGTCGAAACTCGGGGGCAGTGAGCGTTCTTTTTGAACTTGTAAGGCCTATGGATCGAGCTAAGGGCAATATTTCCCCCGTTTGTTCCACCGACGGTAACGATCCCTCCTCGCACGCTGTTGTGCCTCCTGCGCTAATGGAATTGGCAGCCTTTATCCAAAGCTGACCTCCATCATTATTATCTGCTCGTAAAACGGAGATATCTATAGCATACTTCTTTCCCTTTACAAAACTATAGGAGGTGAAAAGCCCTTCCCCAGTTTTTGTGACCGTTGCCCCGCTCGTTACATCTTTTGCTTTCAGAACGCCCCAGGTTTCATTGGGTAAAACCACGCTCGGCGACCCGTGTGAGACCTTCCAATTACTTGTCGTCACGCTCCCATCAATGCATCGATCAGTCGTTTCCTTAAAGGGACTGCAACTCGAGACATTGTATAGGTTACAATTGAAAGTGAATTCCTTAAATTGAGCTTGCCCGGAAATAAAAATAAAAAGGCAAAAAACAGTAAAGTAAAATTTCATGAAGATTATTGAGATTTATCGGTGCTTGGATGAAAGCAACCTGTCGCTAAAAATTGGAACATCGAATATTATAACAGCCGCAAATGTATTGAAAAAAATCAATTTAAGTTCCATGGGTAGCGACCAAAGGCTGATAAAAATTAATTTGACTGCAAACTTTTGAGCGCCATTGGCTTGAGGCAGAAAAATATTTATTGATTTAGCTTGGATCGGGAAGTTGCAGAATCATAATTCATCACGCTCTCGCTTAACGGTATATGCATCAATTCTCGAATACTATTCAAAAATGGCCTTGAAACTCATGGAGTTAAGAAAGGCGTATTTTGGGATCACAAAAACAAAGAGGATTCAGCCTCGTTTATTGTTTTTAAAATTTTCTTATTTTTGCCCCGTACTTAAGATCACATCTCTTCATGTAGGCCATAATTTCTTTCAGAAAAACAAAATGGAGCCCCCAAAAGCGCTCCAACAGTTATTCACTTTTTAAAGAAAGAAAATTATGCTTATTGCACAAGGTATATCCTATACCCTTCCCAATCGTGACCTATTGTTCACAGAATTAAATCTCGCCATCAATAAACAAGAAAAGATTGCATTGATCGGCAACAACGGATCGGGAAAATCCACCCTGCTGAAGATCTTAGCCGGAACCTTACCAGCTTCCACCGGACACGTAAAAGCGGACGCAAAGCCCTACTACGTGCCCCAGCTCTTTGGTCAGTTTAATGATTATAGCATTGCCCGAGCGCTCCAAGTCGAGGACAAATTGAATGCCTTAAAAGAAATTCTCAAAGGCCACGCAACGGATGAAAACCTGGCTTCCCTCGACGACGATTGGGCGATCGAAGAGCGTTGCCAGGAAGCCTTTGCCCATTGGAAGCTTGACGAATTGGATCTCGCTCAAAAAATGGAAACCCTTAGCGGAGGACAAAAAACAAAAGTCTTTCTCGCGGGTATCCAGATCCACAGTCCTGAAATAGTTTTGTTGGATGAACCCAGCAACCACCTGGATGCTCTCGGTAGAAGCATTCTTTACGACTACATCACCACCACTACCGATACGTTAATGGTGGTAAGTCACGACAGAACACTACTGAATCTTCTGAATACCGTGTTTGAACTCAGCAAGCGAGGGATTACGGCCTATGGTGGAAATTATGACTTCTACGCCGAACAAAAAAGAATCGAGCAAGAGGCTTTGCAACAAGACCTGAAGAGCAAGGAAAAGGCACTCCGGAAAGCAAAAGAAATAGAACGGGAAGCGACGGAACGACAACAAAAACTGGATGCACGCGGAAAGAAGAAACAGGAAAAAGCCGGGCTTCCCACCATCATGATGAAAACGTTTCGAAACAATGCAGAAAAAAGCACGGCGCGCATGAAGGACGTTCACGATGAAAAGGTGGAAGGTCTTTCGCAGGAGCTGAATCAACTGAGAAAAGCGTTGCCGGGTGTGGACAAGATGAAGATGGATCTGGACGACTCGGCGCTTCATCGGGGAAAGATCTTGGTCACCGCCAAGGACATAAATTTTGGGTATGATGGTCGCCTTCTCTGGAAGAACGCCTTGAGTTTTCAAATCGCGAGTGGCGATCGCATCGTGGTTAAAGGGGCAAACGGTTCGGGGAAGACAACGCTCATAAAAATGATTCTAGGCAAAGGCGAGCCGCAATCCGGGACGCTTGAACGGGCTGGCGTCAAGTCCATTTACATTGACCAAGACTATTCGCTGATCGACAACACGCGTAGTGTCTATGAACAGGCCCAACAATTCAATTCAGGTGCATTGGAGGAGCATGAAGTAAAGATCCGTCTAAACCGTTTTTTGTTTACAAAAGCGTACTGGGACAAACCTTGTAAAGTATTGAGCGGCGGAGAGAAAATGCGGTTGATCCTTTGTTGTTTAACGATCAACCATCAGGCCCCCGACATGATCGTGTTGGATGAACCCACAAACAACCTGGATATTCAGAACATCGAGATCTTGACCGCGGCGATCAATGAATACAACGGAACGCTCCTTGTGGTGTCTCATGATGAGTATTTTTTGAAACAGATAAATGTAGAGCGCTCAATGGCGGTAGGGTAAGCTATTGCTGCGTTGGAATGCTGGCCCATCGCCCGTCTAACCTGAAACGCCGATGACTGGTCATTAGCGTCGGTGGTTTTCATGTGTTTCCTGATTATTTTTGTTTTATGGCTTTCCGTCTGCAGGTTTCGATTTTTGCGAGCGTAGCAATGATGCTGGCGTTGGCCGGTTGTCGTTCGCGGGGGGGCGCCGTGGTGGCAACGGAGGTGGTGAACCTGAAGTCGTTGAATGAGGTGGTGATGTTGAAAGATGAGTTGGTGAAACCCATTCTCTACACCAACGTCGCCGGCCTTGACCGCCTACCCACACCCCAGGCCAAAGCAACGTTCATCTCGGCTGTGCTGCCGTCCATACTGGTAGCCAAACACCGCATCGAAGAAGATCGCAAGCGCATGGTCACCCTCCGCGACAAAGTCGAATGGGAGCCCGCCGACAGCACGTTCTTCCTCGATATGCAACTCCGCTACAAAGCCAGGAATGTGAACGACCTCATCGGCCGCATGCGGACCTTGCCTAATAGCATTGTGTTGGCCCAGACGGCAGTGGAAAGCGGGTGGGGGCAAAGCAGGTTCTTCCTCAGCGCCAGCAATCTCTTTGGCATCTGGTCTTTTAACGCCAGCGAACCCCGCATCGCCGCGGCCCGCACGCGGGGAAACAAGATGATCTATCTGCGCGCGTACCCCGACATGTCGCAATCCATTCAACATTACTTTGAGATCCTGGCGCGCTCCACAGCCTATCGCAGCTTGCGAAAGGCACGACTCCGGACCGACAATCCCTTCAAGCTTCTGCCACACTTGAAATATTTCTCCGAACGCCGCTCGGCCTACACACGCCAACTCAAGTCAGTCATCCTTGAAAACAACCTTACCCAATACGATCGCTTTCGTATCGACCCGCAATACATCGAGGGCGAATAAATTGTGAGATAAAGATAGCATCGAAGCAGTGCAGCATTCAATCCGCCTGGGCGGATTCCCGAACAATGGTCCCCGGTCCGACTCCATCCCAGTCCGACTTGTCGGGCGGGATGGGGATTCGGACCGGGGCTTCGAAGCATTCGCGAATTAAACCCCAACGGGATTACCTTTTGTGACCACTGGCTTTCGGCTTGCACGCTTCTGCATGCAACGCGTCGACACTTCATCGCCATTCACATAAAAAACATCGCTGTCTTCTCATTTTTCTTACGATATTTCCCTCCGCACAAAACCTAATACTTCATTACTTATGAGAAGACTGTCGCAACGGCTCTTGTTGGCCTGCTCCATCACCGTACTATTCTTCTACAGCACCTTCGCGCAACAGGCGGCAACCGCGCCGGCGAAAGTGCCGCTGCCCAAGGCATTCCTGGATTCACTGACCCGCCAAACCTTTGATTTCTTCTGGGATCTTGCCGGCAAAGACAACGGCCAGCAACCCGATCGCTGGCCATCGGAAAGCTTTTCCAGCATCGCCGCCACCGGCTTTGGACTGACGTCCTACATTGTCGGCGTCGAGCGCAAATTCATCACCCGCGAACAAGCGGCAGCACGTGTGTTGACAACCCTGAAATTCATGCAAGGCCTTCCCAAGGGCGAAGCGCCTTCGGGTGTTGCGGGCTATAAAGGATTCTTCTATCACTTCCTCGACATGAAGACCGGCTTGCGCTATCAACAAGTAGAACTTTCTACCATCGACACCGGCCTGCTCATGGCTGGTATTCTCACCGTGCAATCCTATTTTGACGGCCCCGACGCCACCGAAAAACAAATCCGCGACATCGCGGACGCGCTCTACTTAGGTGTGGAGTGGGACTGGGCCATGAACGGTAAGGACGTAATGTCCATGGGCTGGCACCCAGAGCATGGCTTCATCGATGCCAACTGGAAAGGCTACAACGAGGCCATGATCCTCTATATTTTAGCGTTGGGCTCGCCGACGCACAGCATTCCCGCCGCAAGCTGGAAAACCTGGACCGACTCGTATCAATGGGCAAAATATCAAGGCCAGGAGTTCGTGAACTTCGGCCCGCTGTTTGGCCACCAATATTCTCATATGTTCATCGACTTCAAAGGCATTTCCGATCCCTACATGAAAACCAAAGGCATCGACTACTTTGAAAACTCCCGCCGCGCCACCTACGCCAACCGTGCCTATTGCGCCCTGAACCCAGGAGGTTATGTAGGCTACGACAAAACCAGTTGGGGCCTCACTGCCTGCGACGGTCCCGGCAATGACAAGAAGAGCAATCCCAACGTTTCCTTCGAAGGCTACAACGCCCGCGGAGCATCCCAATTCTACCTGCGCGACGACGGCACCATCGCCCCCACAGCGGTCGGTGGCTCTCTCGCCTTCGCACCAGAAATCTGCATCCCCACCCTGGTGGAAATGAAAAAACGCCACGGCACGAAACTCTATGACAAATACGGTTTCAAAGATGCATACAACATGAGCATCACCTACGCCGACGGCACCCAAGGATGGTACGACAAAGACTACCTCGGCATCGACCAAGGACCGATCCTTATCCAACTGGAGAACTGGCGCACGCGGATCATCTGGACGACGATGAAGAAGAACAAATACATTCGCGAGGGATTGAAGAAAGCAGGCTTTACGGGAGGATGGCTGGAGCAGCCGTGAGGGGAGGAATCAGGAGCCAAAAGCCAGGAGCTTGGTCTCGGTATTCCAGTAGCAAGTATTCAGTAGCCAGTAGCCAATATTTAATACTCAGCATTTAGTATTCAATATTCAGTATTTCAACGCAAGGGCCATAGTTCAGTTCGAGGCTAGACTATGGCCCTCGTGTATTTGAAATAATTTAGTACTCGACTGACCAGACTTCAAAATCTCACAAAAAAGTTGACTCGCTTCAAAAATGATTACCCGAACAAAAACCGGTAGCAGTGCAATTACTCCTGAGCTCTGATTACAAAGATTGGCACACGCTACTGGAATACCGAGAATAAGCTACTGGCTACTGAATGCTGACTACTGGAATACCGTGAGTAAGCTACTGGACTGGCTACTGAATACCGGCTACTGGAATACCGAGAGTAAGCTACTGGACTGGCTACTGAATACTGGCTACTGGAATACCGAGAGTAAGCTACTGGACTGGCTACTGAATACTGGCTACCGGAATACCGAGAGTAAGCTACTGGACTGGCTACTGAATACTGGCAACCGGAATACCGAGAGTAAGCTACTGGACTGGCTACTGAATACTTGCTACTGGAATACCGAGACCAAGCTCCTGGCTCCTGGCTTCTGGCTCCTAATCCCTTCTCCCGCTAAATTCGTATATTTCCCCTATGAAACCGTGGGCCCTTCTCTTCAGCGCGATCGTGATTCTAAGTTCCGCGCGTGCCCAAAAAATATTCGAAGTGAACGATGCGCTGATCGAGCGCAACTTCATGCCCTATGAGTTGGAATATTATGTAGACACTACGAATGCCATTTCTTTCTGGCAGATCTCCTCGAACAGTTTCTCCAATCGCTTTCACCCGCATCCCAACTATCAAAATAAGGACTTTAAACCCAACGCTTCGTATTGGATCAGGTTGCCGATTCAACACCGGGCGGTTACGGGTAAAGTCTGGCTGTTGGAATTCTACGATCAGACCATCGACGAGATCGAGGCCTACATTCCCCAGGAGAACGGCTCCTACAAGAACGTGATGCTGGGCGACAGTCAGCCCTTTTCGGACCGGCTGCTGCCGCACAAGAATTTCGAAGTGTTGCTAAACATCAAGCGCGACACATTGATGTATTATTACTTCAACGTACGCTCGCATGAGTTTGCCGACATCCGCATCGCCTTCCGCTCTGTGGATCGCTTTGTGAATTATGCCTTGAACGAGTATTTATTGTTCGGCACCTTCTATGGCATGATCCTCATCATCAGCCTTTACAATTTGTTGGTGTATATCGCCATCCGTGAGATCAAGAACATCTACTACATCGTCTACATATTAAGCGTGGCCGCCTATGCCATGAGCTATGACGGCATCGGGTTTCAATACCTCTGGCCGGGCCACCCGGAGTGGAACGACTATGCGGTCGGCATCACACTTTATTCTGTTATTGTCTGGGGGCTTATCTTTACACGCCGCTTCCTAAGCACGCGAGCCAACGCGCCCACGTTGGACAAGGCCTTGAAGGGCATGATCCTGCTGCGGTCGGCGTGGTTCCTGATCGAGTTGTTCTTTCTTCCCCAAATGCTTACCTATCGCAATGTGGAGATCATTCCGCTTTCGCTGATCTTTTATACCGGCATCACCATCTGGAACCAGGGCTACCGGCCCGCGCGGTTCTTTGTTATTGCCTACGGGATCCTGTTCACGGGATTCTTTGTGCGCACGATGGTCTACTTCAACGTCCTGCCCTTCACTACGCCGTTGCACTACAGCCTGCACTTTAGCTTTGTGCTGGAGATGCTCTTCCTCACGTTCGCCCTGGGCGACAGGATCCGCATCCTGAAAGACATGCGCGACCGCGCCCTGAAGCGCATCATCCAGCAACACGAGGTGAACATGCAATTGAAGGACAAGGTGAACCGCGAGCTGGAACAAAAGGTGATGGAGCGCACCCTGGAGCTGAACGAGAAGAACCACCAATTGGAGGAGTCCAACGTTCTGCTGGAAAGGCAATCGCACGAGATCAACCAGATCAACTCCATCCTGGACCTGGACAACTGGAAGCTGAAAAGCAGCATCAAAGAGGTGCTGAGCGAGCGGCTGATGGAAAAGAACATGGACTACCAGCAATTCAAAACGCTGTATCCCGACACGCTGGCCTGCCACCGCTTCCTGGAGAACCTGAAGTGGGAAAAGGCCTTCAACTGTCGAAAATGTGGTAACGAGAAGTACTTTGATGGGGCCCAGAAGTTTGCCCGCCGCTGCACGCGCTGCGGCTACAACGAGTCGATCACGGCCTACACCATCTTCCACAGCATCAAATTCCCGATCGAGAAGGCCTTTTATATTGCCTATCTCACCGTTATCGGTCACAAAGAATATACCCTGGAAGTCCTTGCGGAGCAGCTTGGGCTGCGCGTGAACACCCTGTGGGCTTTCCGGCACAAGGTGGCCGAACGGCTGGCCGACCTGGAAAAGTCGGGCAGGAAGCCGCATTCGTCGCGTTGGGAGGATGTGATCCTGATCCTGGACACACACGCCAAACGACCCCAGCGGGAGCACTCCGGCAAGCCGGTGGATGCCCGTTAGCCCGAATATCTCTTCAATCCAAATCTCTCCAGAACTGACCCGGATTGCCCATCCCAGAAATCGATCCCGCACGCATGTTTTTTTTCTGGTAAAGAACTCCTTTCAATGTCATAGATAACGGTTGAAAAGGCTTGAAAACAATGTTTTTTTCCTGGAAAATCAGACACACAAAAACACACGCGTACCCGGTGCATTTGTGCGCAAAAGTTTGAAATAATTCCCTTTTGTGTTGGAGATATCCAAAATTCAGTGACTGAAAAACTAATCAAACCGCTAACCTATGATCAGAAAATTACTAGTTACATTGTTGACTTTCAGCTTGTTAGCGTCCACTTCATGGGCGCAGACGCGTACGCTGCAAGGCACGGTTACAGATGCGGCAGGCGAGTTGCTGCCAGGTGTCAACGTGATCGTTCGGGGTACAACCAAAGGGACGACCACCGATTCGAATGGTAAATACCAATTGGAGCTCCCGGGGTCCGAGAACGCACTGGTTTTTACATTTATTGGGTACAAGGCCGCTACCGTTGAGGTCGGCGAGCGCACGGTCGTTGACGTCGTCATGGAAGAAGACCTGACCTCGCTGGACGAGGTCGTTGTGGTCGGCTATGGCACGCAGCGGGAGAAAGACCTGACCTCTGCGATCACCACCGTCAAGTCCGAAGACATTTCCCGCACGCCGGCAGCCTCTGCGATGCAGTCGTTGCAGGGCAAAGTTCCGGGCGTACAGATCGTGAGCTCGGGTACACCCGGTGGTTCACCCACGGTACGCGTCCGCGGTGTTGGATCGTATCCGCAGACTAAAGGTGACCAGACGCCGGTAGGCAATGAAGCGCCACTCTATGTAGTGGACGGTGTGTTTTTTGACAACATCGACTTCCTGAACCCCAATGACATTGCAACGATCTCCGTCCTGAAGGATGCTTCCGCGGCGGCCATCTATGGCGTGCGTGCGGCAAACGGCGTGGTGCTCGTCGAGACCAAATCGGGCAAACGCAACCAACAGACAAGGCTGACTTACGACGGTTATTATGGCGTACAAGTAGCCCAGAACGTATTAAAAATGGCCAATTCCGAGCAGTTTGTGACCATGGCCCAGGAATCGGGATCGGCCGCTGATCAGTCCTACATCCTCAATGCCATGCAACGCTACGGACGAAGCCGCGAGAACCCTAACGTTCCCAACGTCAACACCGATTGGTATAAAGAGGTATTGCGTGCTGCACCCATCCAGAACCACAACCTCGGTGTGGAGGGTGGTAGCGACAAGGCTACCTATTCATTGGGCGCCAGCTACTTCGCACAGGATGGTATCCTGGACATGAAGAATAGCTTTGAGCGTCTCAACATCCGCGCGCGAACTGATTTCGATGTCAATGACTGGATCACCGTCGGAGCAAATTTTAACATGAGCAATTCCACCAAGTACTCGCCTGACGATGCCGTGTGGAATCAGGCTTATTTTGCCGTTCCCATTTTTCCGGTGTACGATGAACAAAACACCGCAGCGACCCCCATCAGGTACGCTTCGGCCGAGAACATCGGCTACCGCGGGCCGCAGAATCCATTTCCGACTATGACATTCAACAACAACCGGCTCCAGTCGAGAAAAATACTCGCCAACTTTTATTTGAAATTGGCCCTCATCAAGGACAAGCTGACCTTTAAAAGTGCCTACAACACGGGCAGTACATTCCTCCGCAATCGCGAGGTTGATCTTCCGTATTTTATTTCTACCGACGGGCAACGCAGCGTCCCTGAACTGACCAAGAAGAATGAAACGTTCATCAACCAGATCTGGGATAACGTGCTTACGTTCGACCAGAGCTTCGGTGACCATAACCTGACCGTGATGGCCGGCACCTCGTACCGCAATGAATTGTGGGACATGCTCACCGCACGTGGCAGGTACTTCCCGGTAAACGACGAGCATTCGTGGTACCTTGATCAGTCGCTTGAGATTCCCGTAACAGACAACGGCACGGGGGCGAAGCTGGTGACCGACGACGGGACCCATCAGTACGGCTTCTCGTACTTTGGCCGGGTGGCCTACAACTATCAGGACAAATATCTACTGTACGCTACCTTCCGCGCCGACGGTTCTTCTAAGTACCAGGAGAAATGGGGTTATTTCCCAACGATCGGTGCAGGCTGGGTGTTGTCGGAAGAGAATTTCCTGAAGGGCAATTCGGTAGTTGATTTTCTGAAATTGCGAGCGAGCTGGGGCAAGTTGGGTAATGACAAGGTGCAAGCCTCCGATGGACTTGCTACAAAGACGGTCATTACCGGCGTGTACGGGAATTCGTTCAAGTCCGGTACTTATGCCAAGAGCACTTTTGATTACCTGCGTTGGGAAGTCGTGGAAGAAGTGAACGTTGGCGTTACGTCCAAGTTTTTAGGTAGTCGCTTGTCGCTCGAGGCCGACTATTATACCCGCGATACACAGAACCCCGTGTTCCCTTTAACCGTACCGTTGATTGGTGGGACGGTCATGAGGAACGTGGGTGTAGTGCGGAATGCCGGTCTCGAACTTGCCCTGAATTGGGCTGATAAAATAGGCGATGGCTTCCGGTATAACGTCGGTTTCAACATGGCCACGCTCAAGAACAAAGCAACGGACCTTGGTGGCGCGCCCTATATTGAAGGCGGCTCAGCGGAGTTCCGTCAACGTACTTACCTGAATCAACCCCTTCAGGCGTTCTTTGGATATCGCACAGACGGCGTGTATCAGAACCAGGCAGCGATTGAGGCTGACCCGGCTGCCGTGGCTTATAACCAAGCTAATCCCAGTAACCCGATCGTCGCCGGTGACTTGAGGTTCAAGGATCTCAATCACGACGGCGTGATCAACGCCAGCGACCGGGAGGTCATCGGCTCGTTCCTTCCCAAGCTTACTTGGGGGGTGAACCTCGGCGCTTCCTGGAAGAACTTCGATCTGTCGGTAAATCTGATGGGTCAGAACGGCGCCAAGATCCTGAACCGCAAGCGCGGTGAAATGCTCTGGACAACCGACGGTAACCTCGATGCCGATTTGGCAAAGAACCGCTGGCACGGCGAAGGCACGTCCAACAAGTATCCCTCGTCGGCCGGCTTGCGCAAAGGCTGGAATCAAAAGATGAGCGATTACTTCGTGGAGAAAGGCGATTTCTTCCGCATCCAGAACGTCAACGTAGGCTATACCTTCAAGGCCAGCAAGCTCGGCACCAAATTCCCCGATGCCAGACTTTCATTCACTGCCGAACGACCCCTGACCGTATTTAAATACAACGGCTTCAACCCCGAAACGCCTAACGGTATCGATTCGCAGACTTACCCGATCCCGGCCGTGTACACGGTAGGACTGAGCGTTAAATTCTAAAATTTTTTAAAGACACTGTATGAAATCAATCCATAAATACCTGTCCACGGCGGCCTTCCTGGGAATGATGCTGCTGACGATCTCCTGCAACGATCAGTTGCACGAGATTGCCGAGAACCTCACGGCTACCAACGCCACCGACTATACGAAGACCGAAGACATGATCAACCCGTTGCTGGGTGCCTACGGCGAATTCCAAAACCGCGGTTGGGAAGATTACCCGCTCATCTCCGTAAGGGGAGACGATGTGAACGCCGGCGGTCTCGGCGACCAGCAGGAGTTTGCGAATTCTGACCGGTACAACTACGCCAACACCGACTATTGGATGTTCAACTCCGTATGGCAGAACTTGTACAACGATGTTCTGGCTGCCAACTCCGCCATCGAGCAGATCGAGCTGTACAAAGAATTTGCACCCAACCCGGCGCTGGCTGATCAGTACATGGCCGAAGCCAAAGTGCTGCGAGCCTTCCTGTTGCTGCAGCTTTCCCGTACCTGGGGCCGTGTCTATATTCCTGTCACTTCTGATCCTACCGATTTGTTTGAAATGAAAGTTTCCACCAAAGACGAGGTGATGCAATTCATTGCCGACGACATGGATGCCGCCGCCGGTCAGCTGCCTAACCTGCGCCCCAACCAGCGCGACGATATCAAGGGCGGCGTAACCCGCTACACGGCCCTCGCCATGAAAGCGCTGGCCAACCTTGAATTGAAAAACTTCCAGGGTGTGGCCGATGCTACCGGCGCCATCATCGAATCAGGACTGTTCCACCTCGAGGACGACTACTACAACCTGTTCAAGATTCCGGGCAAACTCAACGACGAGAACCTGCTCGAGTTGCAATATTGGGATTCGGGCGTGGCTGGTGGCACGAGCCTGAGTTACCTCTTTGCTTTCTTCGGTCCGGAAACATGGAAACCGAAAGTAGCTACTGCAGGGGGTGGCTGGGGATTCTTCGAGCCGAGTCTGAAATACGTCAAGTTTATGCTCGATCGCAATGAGGAAAAGCGTTTGGTCACTACCGTGATTTTCACACCCCGTGGGATCGCCAAGATCCAGGAGGATCCGAAATACGCCACACTGCCCAGTTATGTTTCCGTCACCACCCCCTCGGGCGATGTGTTCCAAGACTTTGCCCGCGAAATGTTCCTTAGCGGCAAGCACTATCTGCCTTCCGACCAACTCACAGCCGGCATCAATGACTATGGCACCAACAAGAATTTCATTTGTCTCCGCTACGCGGAGATTCTGCTCATGCATGCCGAAGCCCGCGTGCAAGGTGCATCCGGCTCGATTTCGGCCGACGAAGCGGTGAACCAGGTCCGCGACCGTGCTGACCTTGGACACCTGAGCGGCGTGACCCTTGATGATGTGTTGGATGAAAAATACGCGGAGCTGGCCACCGAGTGGGGCGTCCGTTATTTCGACATGCTGCGCTACCAGCGCTACGACGAACTGAGTTACGATGGCCGTACCTTCACGGCTGATAAAACGTTTCTGCCGTATCCGCAGATCCAAGTCGATCAATTGCCCGGCCTGACGGAATCCAATTAGTTAAACTGAAAATTGAAAGCAATGAAACTATTCAAACATATTCTGGCAGGCGGTGTGATCGCAGCATTGGTCACGGGCTGTAATAATGGCATCGATCCCATTTCGCACGTCGAGCCCGGCGCCGATGTGACGGCACCCACCGTCACCCTTAAGTTCCCCCTAGAAGGAACCAAGATCAAAGTCGGCGAACTGGTGACCAACCTCGATATTCAATTTCAGGTCGAGGACGACATTGAGGTCAAATCCATCTCCGTGAAAGTCGACAATGACCAAGTGGGAACGCTGACGGATTTCAAGGACTATCGCCGTGTCATTGTAGACGGCGAAGAGATGGTGTATGAAGGGCTGGCAAACGGCATGCACACCCTCACCATTACGGCGACCGATATTGATAACAAAACCACGACAGCCACGGCGACTTTTGAGAAAGCACCGCCCTACGTACCGCTGTATCCCAATGAAAAATTCTACATGTCATTCGACGCTGATGTAGGATTCAAGGAATTGGTGACGTTCACGGATCCGACCATCGTGGGAACGCCCACCCTGGCCAATGAAGGCTCTTCCGGAGGAAGTAGCTACAAAGGTGCTGCAGGTGCTTATCTCACCCGTCCCACCACAGGGTTGCAAGGCAATGAATTCAGTGCTGTCTTCTGGATGAAAGTGAACGACAATCCTGACCGCGCCGGTGTGCTGGTCATGAGTGCGCCCGACCTTGTTAATCCTGCGGCACCGAACAACCGCAACTACGGCTTCCGGTTTTTCCGCGAAGCTGCCGGCGGCAAACAGCGATTTAAACTGAACGTCGGCGACGGCACAACCGACTATTGGTTTGACGGCGGCGCAGCAGCTGACGTTGCACCCAACACAGATCAGTGGGTGAACTTCGCTTTCACCATTTCAAACAGCAATGTCGCTGTGTATATCGATGGTGAAGTGGTATCGCAAGGCGCATTTCCGGGTGTGAGCTGGACAGGCTGCGATCTTCTTTCGATCATGTCGGGCGATCCGCGCTTCATGGAATGGGGACATCATTCAGACCAAAGTCTCCTGGACGAACTGCGTCTTTTCGACAAGGCCCTTACGCCGACAGAAATACAAGACATGATCGATGCCCGGTATCAGCCCTACGATGGCGAGAAGCTTTACATGACCTTCAACGGCAACTACAATGATTTTCTGACCGGAACGGGTGCCACCGTCGTTGGCACACCTGGTTTTGCCGGCGAAGGTAAGAAAGGAGATTCTTATGCCGGCGCTGCCGATTCGTATTTGACCTGGCCCACGACAGACTTGCTGGGCGACGAATTCAGCGCGGCATTCTGGATGAAGATCAACAACGTCCCCGATCGTGCAGGCATCCTGGTGATCGGACCCCCGGATCCCAACCTCCCGGCTACACCGAATAACCGTAATTCCGGTTTCAGATTTTTCAGAGAAGATGCCGCCGGCAAACAAAGGTTTAAGTTGAACGTCGGAGATGGCACAGCCGACCATTGGTTTGACGGTGGTGCAAATGCCGACGTCGATCCGGCTGCCGGTGACTGGGTGCATTTCGCGATCACCATTTCACAGTCGCACGCCGCTGTTTACATCAACGGTAATGTGGCTTCCGAAGGAGACTTCCCCGGTGTAGACTGGACAGGATGCGATATCTTATCCATCATGTCTGGCGACCCGCGCTTCATGGAGTGGGGACACCATTCGGACCAGAGCTTCATGGACGATCTGCACGTATTCAACAAGGCGCTTACACAAGCCGAAGTGCAGACCGTTATGAACGGAGATTAACGGTAGTATTTAGTAAGGCATTAACCTAACAAAGCACAAGGATCCCGCGTTTACGTGGGGTCCTTATGTTTAAAAAGCTGTCATGTACATTCGAAAGCTGTTCCTCTTTTTAATCGTTGTCTGTTCATTGCAGGCTTGTGGTGATAACGATCCCGACAAAACTTCCCTCGAACTTCAGCACGTTTTCATTGGGTCCACGGAAATAAGCCTGACGGGTAACACACAAGCAGGCTTGCCGATCGACAGGTCCATCAGCCTTTCCTTTTCGACCTCCGTCGACCGGGCTTCCGCTGCCAATGGCATACGCCTGAGTGCTGGCGGCCAAACCGTCAATGCACAGCTTAACTTTTCCTCGGAAGATAAAATCGTAGTGCTCTCGCCCGTAGGTACGCTCACACCCTCCACCCATTATACCCTCGAAGTCACCAGCAATCTGAAAAGCGCTGCAGGCCAGCCTGCCTCTCCTGCAACAGTCCAATTCACTACGACCATCGGTCCGTTTACACTGCTTTCCGGCGAGATCGGCGGGAAGAGCATTGCAGGTACTGGCCCGATCATGGACGTGCCGCAGGCCCTCACTATGGTCTTCGAATTCTCCAGCGCTGTGGACGAATCAACACTGTCAGATGCGGCTGTTCTGAGTGGTCCGGGAAACACCGACCTCGTATTTGCCTTATCCAATGGCAACAAGACCGTCACGATCACCAGCGCGTCGCCACTGCAACATCTAAGCAAGTTTAGTTTCAGGCTCTCTAACGCGCTCAAGGGCTCGGAAGGACAAACCTTTGACGGTCTCTCGGAAAATTTTTATACCGCCGTGGACGAAACACCCAAGTTCCCCGTGATCTCCGACGACGCCTTGCTTTCATTGGTACAACAGCAAACATTCACCTACTTCTGGGATCTCGGTCATCCCACCAGCGGTCTGGCACGCGAACGCGATAACTCCGGTGACATTGTTACCAGTGGCGGTTCTGGCTTTGGGATCATGGCCATCGTTGTGGGGATAGAAAGAGATTTCATCACCCGTACCGACGGTGTTCAGCGGTTGAATAAGATTGTGACCTTCCTCGAACATGCCGACCGTTTCCACGGCGCGTGGCCGCATTGGATCAACGGCGCTACTGGCGAGGTCATTCCCTTCAGCACAAAAGACAACGGCGGCGACCTGGTTGAGACTTCTTTCCTTATGCAAGGCCTCCTCACCGCGCGCCAATATTTACAATCCCCCGATACCGTTGGCAACAACCTCATTCGCCGGATGACCAAGCTCTATGAAGGCGTGGAGTGGGACTGGTATCGCAAAGATGGTCAGGAAGTGCTCTACTGGCATTGGTCGCCCAACTACAACTGGGATATGAATTTCGCCCTCTCGGGATATTTTGAAGAACAGATCACCTACGTACTCGCCGCTGCTTCGCCAACACACGGCATACCGAAAAGCGTATACACCAACGGTTACGGGCAGAACGGCGCCATAAAAACAGGACAGCAATATTACGGCTACACTTTGCCCCTGGGAACACCGAGTCCTTTGTTCTGGGTGCAATATTCTTATTTGGGAATGGATCCCCACTTCAAAGACGACTATGCCGACTATTGGGAACAAAACGTGAACGCCACGCTGATCAACCACGCTTATTGCGCGGCCAATCCAAAAAACTATGTAGGCTACAGCGATGCGTGTTGGGGCTTGACCGCCAGCGATGATCCCAGCAGCGGCTATGATGCCCACTCGCCGTCAAATGACTCGGGAGTGATCACACCCACGGCTGCGCTATCCTCGTTTCCCTATGCCCCCGAAGAGTCGATGAAGGCGCTGAAGTTCTTTTACTACACATTGGGCGATAGACTTTGGGGGCCGTATGGATTTTATGATGCCTTCGATCTGTCGGAAGGTTGGGTGGCCAATTCGTATTTGGCCATCGACCAGGGACCGATCGTGGTCATGATCGAGAACTATCGCACGGGGTTGCTGTGGAATTTATTTATGTCGGCGCCGGAAGTGCAGGCCGCCAAAACAAAATTGGAATTTAATTGACCTATTACTGAATAACTCACAAAGATCTCCGCGAGGAGCCCAGCCTAAAGTACAGTCTCTCATTTTTTTGAGAGGCTTGCTTGGGTCTGGATAACGAGACAACATGATATTTGATCTTCGTAAATAGCTGCGCTTAACACCGCGAGCCGTTTGCATAAACTAAAAGAAACCAACGCATGAAAAGATTGATCTTCCTGTGGATGGCCGGGATGCTGATACTGACAGCCTGCCAAAAGAGTGCGCCCAAGTCATCTGGAAACATCGCCGGTCGTGTAGACTCCGTGCTGACCCTGATGACGCTGGAGGAAAAGATTGGCCAACTCACCCTCTTCACCAGCGATATCGACGTGACCGGCCCTACCATTCGCGAAAACTATCGCGAAGACATCAAGGCGGGCAGGGTAGGCGCCATCTTCAATGCCTTTGGCGCGGACTATACGCGCAAGTTGCAGGAACTGGCTGTAAAGGAAACGCGTCTTCACATACCGCTCATCTTTGGATATGACGTGATCCATGGGCACCGCACCATTTTTCCCATTCCGCTGGGAGAGGCCGCCAGTTGGGATATCGCGGCCATGGAGCAGTCGGCCCGCGTCGCCGGCGACGAAGCTTCTGCCCAGGGACTGCACTGGACCTTCGCGCCCATGTGCGACATTGCCCGCGACCCCCGCTGGGGTAGGATGGCCGAGGGTGCTGGGGAAGATACCTACCTCGGCTCACAGATCGCCATCGCCCGCGTAAAAGGCTTTCAGGGCAATGGCATCGGCGACCTCCATTCGGTCATGGCCTGCGTGAAACACTTTGCAGCCTACGGCGCCGTCCAGGCCGGCCGTGATTATCACACCACCGACATGTCCGATCGCATGCTGCGCGAAGTGTACCTGCCACCCTATAAAGCGGCCATCGATGCCGGCGCGGCCACCGTCATGACCTCCTTCAACGAACTCGACGGCGTGCCGGCAACAGGAAATAAATACCTGATGACCGACATCCTCCGCAAAGAATGGAACTTCAAAGGTTTCGTGGTAACCGACTACACCTCCATCATGGAAATGATCCCCCACGGCATCGCCGAAGACACCGCCTCCGCTGCGGCCCTGGCCCTGGAGGCCGGTGTGGACATGGACATGCAAGCCGGCTTCTACAACAGCTCGCTGCAACGCCTGGTGAAAGAAGGCAAACTGAAAGAAGGACTCGTGAATGAAGCCGTGCGCCACATCCTGACAAAGAAATTCGAATTGGGTTTGTTTGACGATCCCTACCGCTATTGCAACCCCGAACGCGAAAAGGCCACCATCATGAAACCGGAATACCTCACGGCATCACGCGATGTGGCGCGCAAATCCATGGTGTTGCTCAAGAACGATCAGCATGTGCTGCCCTTGTCGAAGACCACGCGATCCATCGCGGTGATCGGCCCCCTGGCCGATGCCAAAAAAGAAATGATTGGTTCCTGGTCGGCCGCCGGCGAAGGTGCCAAGGCGGTGAGCATCCTGGAAGGTATTAAGACTGCGGTAACCCCGTCGACAAAAATAGTGTTTGCCAAAGGCTGCAACATTAACGACGACACCACCAAAGGATTTGCGCAGGCCCTGCAAGCCGCGAAGCAAGCCGACATAGTCGTGATGGCCCTGGGCGAAGCCGCGCTCATGACCGGTGAAGCGGCCAGTCGCGCCTCGCTCAACCTGCCCGGTGTGCAACAGCAATTGTTGGAAGCGATCTACAAGACTGGCAAACCCATCGTGGTGGTCCTGCTCAACGGCCGGCCGCTCACCATAAACTGGATGACCCAAAACAAGGTCGCCGTGCTGGAGGCCTGGTTCCCCGGCACAGAAGCCGGCCACGCCGTGGCAGACGTGTTGTTTGGTGACTATAATCCCTCCGGCAAATTGCCTGTCACCTTCCCGCGGTCGGTGGGGCAGATCCCAATTTTCTACAACATGAAAAACACGGGCCGCCCCATGGACCCCAACAACAAATACTCGTCAAAATATCTCGACGAATCCAACGCACCCCTTTTCCCCTTCGGCTATGGCCTGAGCTATACCACCTTCGAATACGGCGACGTGCAGCTCAACAAACAGGAGATCACACAGCAGGAAGGCATCACCATCACCTGCAAAGTGAAGAACACTGGCAAGCGTGAAGGCGAGGAAGTTGTCCAGTTGTATGTGCACGATCTCGTGGGAAGTGTAACGCGCCCGGTCAAAGAATTGAAAGGGTTTAAAAAAGTGATGCTGCAACCCGGCGAATCGAAGGAGATCAGCTTCACGTTAACGCAATCCGATTTGTCGTTCTACCGGAGAGATATGTCTTTTGGCACGGAGCCAGGTAAATATGATGTGTTCGTCGGAGGAAATTCAGATGATTTGAAGAAAGCTTCGTTCACGTTGAAGTAGAAGGCATGAAAAATTGAACGGCAGAGGCGCAAAAGAGCGCAGGGAAATACAAGTCTTTAGTTCCTTTTCCTTGCGCTCTTTGCGCCTCTGCGGTTTAATCCTTGTTCAGCACCAAATGCGATCCAAAGAACACCCAGCACAACGCTGTCATTAGCTGTCACCTCTTTCGTGCACTGTGGAAATCATCAACAAATTTAGGGAGCTCTGTAAGATGCTTGAGGTTGTGTTTTTTGGGGAGTTCCCCGGTGTCGCGAAAATCATAGTGCCTTACTTTCATGACGCAGTCGTATTCTCCAAGCACGTTGTCGAGTGTTATTAAGCCGTAATATGCTGCCTCGTTTTCATCATGTTTTGAGAAATTTTCGGCGTAAACAATAACGTCCAGTGAGTCAACGTCAATAAGGGGATCGAAATACATTTTCGCTGGCTCAAATTCAATATCTCCGATCTTTAACGAGAAGCCTTCGGGGGCCCTTTGTCGAAAAGCGGTTACGGTCCATTTATCGATGTTGGGCGCTCTTGATACGATGGCTTGGACGATGTCAAACTTTGACCGGTCGCCTTCTGGCGAAATAATGATTTCCCTTGTCCCATTGTGTTCTGCTGAGATTTCAACCGCCAGCCCGTCTTCAATTTTTCTCAGTTGGGCGAGTATCAGCTCCAATTTCTCATCTTGGTGTATTAAATCTTGATCGAGTGCGTCTTCAAATTTTTCTTTATTGTCAGCAAACCAATTCCAGAAGATATCAATTTTGTCCTCGGCCCTTGGCCTAGATATATTTTCTTTTTTCGTCTTCGCTGAACAACAAAATAGCATCAACGCGACACACGGAAGGAGAATGACTTTAGAAAGGAGATGCAACGAGGCGTTATTAGAATTTTTCATTGGATAAACCGGGGATAGTGCAACGTCCAAGGTGGAAGACCGTGCAATATGTAAAATCTAAAACGCATCTAAAAGTATGAATTGCAGCCCTCGGTTTTGGCACTGAAATTTTGGTGCGTTTCAAGGCATCCCGGCCGGTTCAATAGCGGCCAGCTAGCGCGTTGGGTGGGTGTTGGGCCTATGCCATATAAAATACTTCCCGCAACGCGGTCTGCACCGGCGACTCATCCGCATTTGTCTCCATAATATCCTTCATATACGCCCACCACTCCCGCATCACCGGATGATCGCGGATCGGCCCCAACACCGCAGCATCCTCCACCTTCATCACTCCAAACAACGTCAGCGACCCTTCATCCAAAAAAATCGAATAATCCTTGATCCCCGAATCCTTTAACAAATATTTCAGCGCCGGCCAGATCGCGTCGTGTCGTCGTTTATATTCTTCCACCTGGCCTGGAAAAAGTTTCATGGTAAATGCAAGTCGTTCCATAGGGCAATTTGATTCAGAAATTATTTCAGGGCGTTACCATAGCCCACCAGGATCACCGACAACAAAATCGTGAGGATCCCGGCGGCGATGGTGGCCCGTGTTTTTGGTTGCACGCCTTTCCATTCTTTGAGCAGGATCCCCCAGAGGTTTGCCACGAGGATGATAAACGCCATGTGCAGGATCCACGAACTGGCACCGTTGCCAAGTTTACTTTCGCCCATGCCGTAGAAAAAGAACTGGAGGAACCAGATGGTGCCGGCCAGTGCAGCGAAGAAGTAGTTTTGGAGCAGGGGCGTTTTGGAGTTCGTGTAGTCACCGAACGTTTTGTTCCGTGCGTTCAGGATCATGCACCACACAAAATTGGTGGTGAGACCACCCCAAAGTAACACGACATAGATCACATTGTTCTGATAGAGGAATTCGCTGGTGGCGTCGGGGTTGGCGGCTTGCCAGAGCGCATCGGCCTGCTCGGCCATGGATGTGCCGGCCTCGATGCCATAGTTGAAACAGGCGCTGAGGATGCCCGAAAACGTGCACACGATCAGGCCTTTCACAAGGTTGAACTCTTTGATGCTTTCCTTCTTCTTTTCTTCGGGAAGTTCTTTTTCCTTCATCATGCCGGCGCGTCCGCAGAGATAGATTCCCACCAGGCAAAGGGCCACACCCAGCAACACGACGCGGCCCCAGGAGGTGGTCATCAGTTCGTGGAAGCTGGTTTTGCCCACGGTGGGAACAAAATCGTAGTATATGGAGGGAACAATGGATCCGCATACCGACGTGAACCCCAGCAACACCGAGTTGCCCAGCGACATGCCCAGGTAGCGCATACCTAACCCATACGTTAGTCCACCGATACCCCACAGGATGCCCCAGAAATAGGTCCACCGGAGTGTGGAGCCGGAGGCTTGCGAAATGATGTCGAAAAAATGCGGGATGGTGAGCCAGGCGGCGAAAGGAGGGATGATGAGCCACGAAAAAAGACCGCCCACGATCCAATAGCTTTCCCACGACCATTCTTTTACCTTTTTAAAAGGAACATAGAAACTGCCGGAAGCGAACCCGCCGATGAAATGAAAAATGATACCGAAAATGACCTGCATAGAAGGGTAGAGTAAGGTTCAAGGGAACAAAGTGATCCAGGTAAAAATAGAAACTCTCCGCAAACGAAACCGTCATGAACTGTCTGCAAAAGAAAATACAGGCGCCTGCTACCGAAACGCCCCAAAATTTGGACGTCCCTGATTCTTTTTCTCCACATTCCGAAGGCATAAACCTTGCTTTTAGCCCGGGAAAGGCATTGGCATGCAAATCGTCATGGCCTGAAATAAAAAGCTATGGAAACGCATAAGAAAATGAGCGGGACGGAATGGCTGGTGGAAACGGTCACCTGGGCGGTCTTGACGCTGGTGCTGTTCTACGCATAAGAACCCGCGGCTATTTCCGGCCGCAGAGCAAGCGGTTTGGAAAGCCCATAAGAATATATCCGGGCAAAAAAGAAGGCAACGGAAGGTCAGAAAAGCCAAAACGGAAGCCACACAACACCCCCCATGAATGCTCAACGTTGTAACAGTGTATTGAATATGAGGGCCTTAGTGCGAAACTTATCCATTAATTACCGATATTTCACAATCCTTCTAACTTTGTGCCGACAAAATCGACCATATGCTATTGGATTTTGAAAAGCCCATTGCTGCACTGGAGGCAAAACTTGAAGATATGAATCAGTTGGCCAGCGACAGCGACAAGGAAGTTCAGGCCGCTGTGAAAGCACTCGAAAGAAAAATTCTGGACCTCAAGCGGGAGACCTTCGAAAATCTCACGGGCTGGCAACGCGTTCAACTGTCGCGCCACCCGGATCGTCCCTATACCCTGGATTACATCTACGAGATCACGTCCGACTTCATCGAACTGCACGGCGATCGCACCGTGTCTGACGACAAAGCCATGATTGGCGGCTTCGGCACGATCGAAGGCCAAACGTTCATGCTCATCGGCCAACAAAAGGGTCGCAATACCAAGCAGCGCCAAATGCGCAACTTCGGTATGGCCAACCCCGAGGGCTACCGCAAGGCCCTGCGCCTGATGAAGATCGCCGAGAAGTTCAACAAGCCCATCGTCACCTTCATCGATACCCCTGGCGCTTTCCCCGGCCTCGAAGCCGAAGAGCGCGGACAAGGTGAAGCCATCGCCCGCAACCTCAAGGAAATGTTCGGCCTCAAAGTGCCGGTCATTTGTATCGTGATTGGTGAAGGAGCGTCAGGTGGTGCGCTGGGCATCGCCATTGGCGACCGCGTGCTCATGTTGGAAAACTCTTGGTATTCTGTGATCTCCCCCGAAAACTGCTCCACCATTCTCTGGCGCAGCTGGGATTTCAAGGAACAGGCCGCAGAACTTCTCAAACTCACCGCCAAGGACATGCATGCCCTGAAACTGGTGGACGGCATCATCAACGAACCCCTGGGCGGCGCCCACACCGATGTGAAGTGGATGGCCAATGAGATCAAGCGCGTGATCCTCGAGACCACGAAAGAACTCTCGGCCCTCAGCCCCGAAAAGCGCATCGACCAACGCATCGACAAGTTCTGCGCGATGGGCGTAGTGAAAGAATAATCAACGAAACGATATACCAAAGGCTGCAATGCAAGTTGCAGCCTTTTCTTTTTCAGAGACCCTAACCCGGAGCGCAACCCATGAACCTCCACGTGATCGACACCGGATTTTTCAAACTCGATGGCGGCGCCATGTTTGGCGTGGTGCCCAAATCCATCTGGCAAAAAACAAATCCCGCCAACGAACAAAACCTCTGCAACTGGGCCATGCGTTGCCTGCTCATCGAGGACGGAAACCGGACCATACTCATCGACAACGGTCTGGGCACAAAACAGGATGCGAAATTTTTTAGTTACTACTTCCTGAACGGAGACGCAACACTCCAATCGTCGTTGCATCGTGCTGGCTTTGAACCGGGCGATATCACCGACATGTTTCTCACCCATTTGCATTTTGATCATTGTGGCGGTGGAGTCGAAAGGAGAGGGGACGCAGTGGGGTTGGCCTTCCCCAAAGCGCAATATTGGAGCAACGCCGACCACTGGCAGTGGGCCATCCAACCCAATGCACGCGAAAAAGCCAGCTTCCTGAAAGAGAACATCCTCCCCATGCAGGAAAGTGGCCACTTAAAATTTGTAGACATTCATGCGCCTTCGCCGTTCTCATCGTTCGACATCCAATACGTTTCGGGGCACACCGATAAAATGATGATCCCTATGATCCGCTATAAAAATAAAGTGATCTGTTTCATGGCCGATCTGTTGCCTTCCGTGGGCCACATTCCGTTGCCCTACGTGATGGGCTATGACACGCGGCCGTTGATAACGTTAGAAGAAAAGGAACGCTTTCTCAACGAAGCCGCCACCCACGGTTACATCCTCTTTCTCGAGCACGACCCGGAGAACGAATGCTGTACGGTGAAGCACACGGATAAAGGCGTTCGCGTGGATCAGACCTTCCGGCTGGCGGAAATTCTTTGATCAACCGTTTTGCTAAAAAAAATCATCACAGGTATAAATCACCATTAGAGACATGAAAATCGGATTGGTATTGTCAGGCGGCGGTGCGCGGGGGATCTCGCACATTGGCGTGTTGAAAGCATTGGAAGAATTTGGAGTGAAGATCGACGTTGTGGCCGGCACCAGTGCGGGCTCCATTGTGGGGTCATTGTACGCGTATGGTTATTCTGCCGACAAGATCATGGACATCATTCTCACCACCAGTTTTCTTCGGTCGCTCCGTCCGGCGTGGACCATGAAAGGTTTGCTGAGTTTGGATGGACTCCGCGATGTCCTCCAGAAATACATGCCCGAAAACAATTTCGAAGCACTGAAGCTGCCCATGACCGTCGCCACCACAAACATCGGGCAGGGTACCACCGAGTATTTCACAAAAGGCGAATTGATTCCCACGATCCTGGCATCGTGTTGCGTGCCCCTCGTGTTCAACCCCATTCAATTCGATGACAAGATCTTTGTGGATGGAGGCATCACCGACAATTTGCCCGCCCACAGCATCCGCGGCGCGTGCGACCTGTTGATTGGGGTCAATTGCAATTTCATCCGGGGTAATTTCAATACGTTGAATTTCCGGTCCGTCATCGAGCGAAGCCTCATGATCGCCGTCAACGGCAACACCGCGACCAGCAGAGCGTTGTGCGACGTGTTGATCGATCCCCCAGGCGCCGGAGGCGTGAGCGGTTTTGATGTGAGCAAGGCGAAAGACCTTTTTGAGACCGGCTACCACTACACCAAAGAAAATTTCAAACCGGAAGATTTCAGGATAAACCCGAAGCGACCATGAGCCTAACCTTCCAACAAGAGATCCTGCAGGGCATACCCGATGCGTTGCCCCAGCCTAAACCTATCGACCCCGCCGTCAGCCATGCGCCCAAGCGCAAAGACATCCTCACCGCCGAGGAAAAGAAGCTGGCCGTGCGCAACGCCCTTCGCTATTTCCATCCCCGGCATCACGCTGTCCTGGCAAAAGAGTTTTACGACGAGCTGATCACCTATGGCCGCATCTACATGTATCGCTTCCGTCCCGACTATGCGATGCATGCGCGGCCCATCACCGACTACCCACACCGTTCGTTGCATGCCGCGGCGATCATGCTCATGATCCAGAACAACCTCGACCCCGCCGTGGCGCAGCACCCGCAGGAACTGATCACCTATGGTGGCAACGGGGCTGTGTTTCAAAACTGGGCCCAGTATTTACTGACCATGCAATACCTCGCCAACCTCACCGACGAGCAAACGCTGCACATGTATTCCGGCCACCCCATGGGCGTGTTCCCTTCCTCCGCCGAGGCGCCGCGCGTGGTGGTGACCAACGGCATGATGATCCCCAACTATTCCAAACCCGACGATTGGGAAAAATACAATGCCCTCGGCGTGACGCAATACGGGCAGATGACAGCAGGTTCCTACATGTACATTGGCCCACAGGGCATCGTTCACGGAACCACCATAACGGTGCTCAATGCAGGCAGAAACATCAGCCGCCAGGGCGAAGGATTGGAGGGCAAGATCTTTCTCACGTCAGGATTGGGCGGCATGAGTGGTGCGCAGCCGAAGGCAGGAAACATTGCAGGATGTATTTCCGTCGTGGCGGAAGTGAATGGCAAGGCCGTACACAAGCGACATGAGCAGGGATGGGTAGATGAGATCGTTGGCACACTGGAGGCCTTAGTGGTCCGGGTACGAAAAGCGCAAGCCGCAAAGGAAGTGGTCTCGCTTGCTTATCACGGCAACATTGTTGATGTATGGGAGAAATTTGATGCTGAAAATATTCATGTGGCATTGGGCTCCGACCAAACGTCGTTGCACAATCCTTGGGCGGGCGGCTATTATCCCGTAGGCCTGTCGTTGGAAGAGTCAAATGCACTCATGGTGAGCAACCCAAGTGTATTCAAAAAAAAGGTGGAGGAGTCGCTGCGCAGGCAGGCAGCCTCCATTGCAAAACATGTGGCGAAAGGCACCTATTTCTTTGACTACGGCAATGCATTTCTTCTGGAAGCGTCCCGTGCCGGCGCTGCCGTGATGGCAGAGGACGGCATCAATTTCCGTTACCCTTCCTACGTACAGGACATCATGGGGCCTTTGTGTTTTGACTTCGGATTTGGTCCCTTCCGTTGGGTGTGCACCTCGGGCAAAGACAGTGACCTCGACTTTACCGATGCGTTGGCCGCCGATGTGCTGCAGGAAATATTAACCCAAGCTGAGGAAGAAATTCAACAACAGTTGAAGGACAACCTACAATGGATCCGCCAGGCCAAACAAAACAAGCTCGTCGTAGGCTCAAAGGCAAGAATTCTTTACGCCGACGCAAAAGGTCGCATTAAAATTGCTGAAGCTTTTAACAAAGCCGTAGCAGAAGGAAAGATCGGCCCGGTAGTATTGGGCCGCGACCATCACGACGTATCAGGTACCGACAGTCCCTACCGCGAAACGTCCAACATCTACGACGGTTCACGCTTCACGGCCGACATGGCCGTACACAACGTCATCGGCGACTCTTTCCGCGGCGCCACCTGGGTATCGCTCCACAACGGGGGCGGCGTGGGCTGGGGAGAAGTGATGAACGGCGGCTTCGGCCTCGTGCTCGACGGCACACCGGATGCCACGCGCAAATTGCGCAACATATTATATTACGATGTTAACAACGGCATCGCACGCAGAGCCTGGGCACGCAATAAAAACGCTCAGTGGACAGCGCAACAAGAACAAACAAAAGGCACCGGCATGACATTGACGTTTGCCCACAGCGTTGATGATGCTTTTTTGGATAGATTGGGTTAAGCCAGGAGTCAGAGATACTTTATAGCTAGTCAGGACGTTAACAAGTAAAAACCACCGCTGAACGGCCGGTATTTTGCAGTTTAAGGCACTATCTTTGCCTGTAGTTAAAAAACTTAACCAGTATGAAAAAAATCATTATTGTATTAGCTTTTATAGCCGCTTCCGCAGGGGCCTATGCGCAAGCGCAGTTCGCCATCGGTATCAAGGGGGGGCCTAACTTTGCAAACTTGAATGTGTCGGATCCCGGCGCAACATATAAAGCAAGAACAGGATGGCATGCAGGCGGGTTTGTACTTATGAAGTTTTCGAAGATAGGAATTCAGCCCGAAATCCTTTTCTCACAACAAGGTTCAAAGATCAAAGTCCAGGGGAATGACTTGAATGCCAATTACAGCTACATAAACATCCCCATCATGGTTAAACTTTATACTGTGGCCGGCATTAACCTCCAGGCAGGTCCTCAGTTCGGTTTCCTGACCAAGGCCGAGTCTGATTATAATCCGGTTACGGGTGAACCCATAAATTCCACGCAAGATTTTAAAAATGCCTATAAAAAATCCGACGTCAGCCTCGCGATGGGTGTGGGTTGGGATTTGCCTTTTGGTCTTACCATCGATGGCCGCTATAACTTAGGTCTAAGCGACGTAAGCGATCAGGCCGCGTATGAAACCAAAAATCAGGTTTGGCAAATTTCAGTAGGCTACAAACTGATCAAATTCGGCAAAGGAAATTAAAGCTCGGAATACTGACAATAAAAAAGCCGCAAGATCATCTTGCGGCTTTTTTTATGTATTCTCTGTTTGCCCGCCGAAGCTTTAGCGAAGGAGGGCGCCGTCGAAGCTTTAGCGAAGGTGAGGTGGTGAAAATGCTACTCCACCACAATCAGATAATAATTCTTCTTTCCTTTCTGCGCCAATAAATACTTACCCTGCAAAAGATCAAATGCCACGGCATGATTCGGATCGGCGACCTTGGCTTTATTGATACTCACACCGCCCGCCTGAATCATTTTCCGTGCATCACCCTTAGAGGCAAACACCAAACTATTCGTGGCGACGGACAGCAGTTCCGTTACGTTGGCACAAGTTTCCAAAGCAGCCTTGGAAATGGTGGTCTGAGGCACGCCAGCAAACAGCTCCAACAACGTGCGCTCGTCAATACTCTTCAGTTCGTCGGTGGTCGCGTTGCCAAAAAGAATATTGGTAGCCTGTACCGCCTTGTCGAATTCCTCCACTGAGTGAACGCGCGTAGTGATGTCTTTTGCCAACACATGCTGCAATTTGCGCAGGTGGGGGGCCGTTGCATGTTCCGCCAGCAAAGCTTCAATTTCTTCGCGTGTTAGTTGCGTAAAGATCTTGATAAAGTTCGCGGCATCTTCATCCGAAGTATTCAACCAATATTGATAAAAGGTATAGGGGGACGTCTTCTTCGGATCGAGCCACACGTTGCCGCCTTCTGTTTTGCCAAACTTGGTGCCGTCGGCCTTGGTGATGAGTTTGGTGGTCAACGCAAACGCATCGCCACCCGATTTGCGCCGGATCAATTCAGTTCCGGTCACAATATTGCCCCATTGGTCCGAACCACCCATTTGCAGCTTGCAGCCCTTGTGCGCATTCAGCCAATAAAAATCATAGCCTTGCACCAGCTGATAGGTAAACTCCGTAAACGACAGCCCCGACTCCAGGCGTTTTTGCACGGAGTCTTTGGCCATCATATAATTTACGGTGATGTGTTTACCCACGTCGCGGATAAAATCCAGAAATTTGAAGTCTTTGAACCAGTCATAGTTGTTCACCATCTCCGCGGCATTGTCGCCACTGAAGTCCAGGAATTTTTCCAACTGCTGCTTCACGCACGCCACGTTGTGGGTCAACACATCTTCCGACAGCAGGTTGCGTTCCTGCGACTTGCCCGACGGATCGCCCACCATGCCCGTCGCGCCGCCCACCAGGGCGTAAGGCTTGTGGCCCGCCTTTTGGAAATTGAGCAGCGTCATGATCTGGGCCAGGTGGCCAATGTGTAGCGAATCGGCCGTCGGATCGAAGCCGATGTAGCCGCTCGTGCGTTCCTTGTTCAACTGTTCCTCGGTGCCGGGCATCACATCGTGTAACATACCGCGCCAGCGAAGCTCTTCAACAAAATTCTTCGTCATCTCAAAATTCAATTGGGCGCAAATATATGAAATTTTACCCTGCGCCCTTATTTGGTGCCCTTCACCACTTTGCTGGCAATGTGGTAGATGGGAGGGATCTCGGAGGTGCTGTTCATGGTCACCTCCAGGTCCTTGATCAGGCCGGTTTCCAGGTCGTATACCCAGCCGTGCACATAGGGCGAGTTGCGCTCGCGCCAGGCGTTTTGGATGATGCTGGTCTTGCTCAAGTCAAAAACCTGCTCCATCACGTTCACTTCCACCAGGCGCTTGAACCGCTCGTTTTCGTCGGTTATGGCTTCCAACTCGTCGCTATGGAAACGGTAGACATCTTTGATGTGGCGCAACCAGTTGTCGATCAGGCCATATTGGTCATTGTTCATGGCCGCTTTCACGCCGCCGCAGCCGTAGTGGCCACAGACGATCACGTGTTTCACTTTCAGGATCGTCACCGCATAGTCGAGCACGCTCAGCATGTTCATGTCCGAGTGCACCACCATGTTGGCGATGTTCCGGTGCACGAAGATCTCGCCCGGATCGGTACCGGTGATCTCATTGGCGGGAACGCGACTATCGCTGCACCCGATCCACAAAAAATCGGGCGACTGCGTGTATTGGTTGCGTATGAAAAAATCGTGGTCGTGTTTGGTTTTTTCTTCAGACCAAGCCTGGTTTTGCAATAAAAGTCTATTGTAAGAATCCATATGGGTTTATTAGTCGTGTTTGCGAAAGAAATCGTTCAGGGAAGCGTAACTCTTTTTTATTTCTACTTGAATGTGACGGCTCGGAGCGTTCAGCATAAAGTCTTCGATGGTCTCGATGATGTCCGCGTCGATGAATTGTGAATCTCCACCGTCGATGATCAGGTTTGTATTCCGTGGAATTTTCTCAAAAGTTTGGCGTAGCAAGGCTTTATTCAGGAAAGAGACGTCTTTGTGCATGCGCAGCAAATAATTCTCACCGTGCTTCACCAGCGACAACGCTTCCTGGAAGTTAGACCGCAACACAAAGAAAACACCTACGATAATGCCGATAAAAATACCAATCAAAAGGTTGGTAAACAAAATGGCGACCACGGTGACAATGAAGGGCAGATACTGGCCGATACCCTTGCGGAACATGTCCACATAAAGCTGGGGCTTGGTGAGCTTGAACCCGGTCATGATGAGGATGGCCGCCAGGCAGGCGAGGGGAATGAGATTCAGAAACCGGGGGATCAAAATGACGGCCAGCAAAAGCCACATACCATGCAGGATGGTGGAGGCCCGCGAGCGGCCCCCTGACGAAATGTTGGCCGAACTGCGCACAATTACCGCTGTGATGGGCAACCCGCCGAGGAGTCCTGAGATCATGTTGCCGATGCCTTGAGCTTTCAACTCCCGGTTGGGAGGTGTAGTGCGTTTGAAATGATCCATTTTGTCGGCCGCCTCCAGGCTTAGCAGGCTCTCCAGGCTGGCCACTAGCGCCAGGGTTATGGCTGTGAAATAGACCTTGGAGTTGGTCAGTGCACTGAAATCGGGGAATGTGAGCTGCCCCAGAAAATCCGAGACCCCTGTCGACGCCTGGATGGCCACCAGGTGCTCTGCAGGAATGTCGAGGAAGGGCACGGAATGCTCGAAGAGGAGATTGGCGGAAATGCCCAGGAGCACGACCACCAGCGGAGAAGGTACCCACTGGAAAAATGCATATTTTTTCAATTGCGGTCTTTCCCACAGAATGATGATGGCGATCGACAACAGGCAGATCAGGATGGCGCCGGGGGTAACGTAGTCCCAGGCATTCATGATCTCGGTGAACGTATTCTGACCGTCGGGCTGGTCGAAGCTTTCATCGCCTTCGAAGTCGCGGTCATAGCCCAGTGCGTGAGGCACTTGCTTCAGGATGAGGATGATACCGATGGCCGCCAGCATACCTTTGATGACCGCCGACGGAAAGAAGTGGCCAATCGATCCGGCCTTTACAAAACCCAATACAATTTGAATGGCGCCGGCCAGTACCACCGCGCACAAAAAGACCTGGAACGACCCCAGGTCGTGAATAGCGGCGATCACAATAGTAGTGAGTCCCGCCGCGGGCCCGCTCACACTCACCTGCGAGCCACTGAGCGACCCGATGACAAGTCCTCCGACAATACCGGCAATGATCCCGGCAAACATGGGTGCGCCCGATGCCAGCGCAATCCCCAAACACAACGGTAATGCTACCAGAAAGACGACTATACTGGCAGGAATATCATGGGAAAGATTCCCAAGTGGATTTGATACGTTTCGCATATAAATAAAATAGAAAAAATGGAATGAATACTTCGGCACACCGCATGCTTTATGGATGGCCAATTCAAACTCAACACGGGAAGAGTACCGGTGTCAAAAAATAACTTATGCGAAAGATTCGGGAGGGGGATTCTGGATGTCGAAGACCCCGGGTCGCAGGGCTGCGCCTTCAATGTGAACAACAGGCTTGGTGACGATAACGAAATGCAAGGTGATGGAGGTGAGTACGTTCGCTTCCAGGTCAATTTCCCTGGTCAGTACGTCGGCTTCGTCGGCTAATTCTCCGTCGCCACCTTTTTCTTCTTCATTGACGCCGGCAAACACCTTCACCATATTTTCCCACAACACTTTGTTCTTTTTCCGGAGCTCGAGCGCGTTCATTTCGACCAGAAAGAAGCTCATGTTGATAAACACAAGCCCCGTAAAGGCCGTCAGGATGCGACGTAGCAGGGTGGGTCTCCAGAGATTCATCGTGCAAAGATAGTCCAAAATTTGTGTTTTGACGGATAGATTTCCCGTCGTTCGTTGCGGATTTTGCAACAATCGGGCCAAGGAATTGATAATCCGTGGGTTCGCGCAATGTTAAATCTTATCTATTATTTTTGGCCACCACTAACGAACCTTGTCATCGCAATGAATCAACCCGAAACGCTCAACGCTGTAGCCCAATTCCACCAGACCTTTAAACACCCCATTCTTCCAAGTCCCACCATCCCCGACGAGAACCGCTGCCGTCTCCGGGTGGCCCTCATCGCCGAAGAGCTGAAAGAACTCGAAGTGGCCATCCTCGAAAAGGACATCGTATCGGTGGCCGATGCCCTCTGCGACATCCAGTACGTGCTCTCCGGCGCCATCCTGGAATTTGGACTCGGCGAAAAATTCAAGACCCTCTTCGACGAGGTGCAACGCTCCAACATGAGCAAAGCCTGCAACACCCTCGAAGAAGCCCAGGCCACCATCGACCACTACAAAAAGAAAGACGGCACCGAATGCTACTACCGCGAAGAAGCCGGCAAGTTTCTCATCTACCGCACGTCCGACAACAAAACCCTGAAGAGCATCAACTACAGCCCCGCCGACCTGGAGAGCATCATCGCGAAGTAGTTGTTCTTTTTCAAGAAGTCGAAATGATTTGCGTATTGGATACCTGGGTCATGACAGGTTGCTATTTCATGAAAATATGTTGAAATTCGTGTGACCCTTTTCACGTTAACAGTTATGGAAATTGGACGAAAAGGTAAAAGAGCGCATAAAGTTTAACACGGAAATCACCAAGCTTCTGGTTTTATTGTTCATCACAACGGGAGGCGGTGCATTATCGTTAATTGCTGACGGCATCGATGCGGTCACAGAGGCAATTCTAGCATTTGGCGGTATGGCTTTTGGCATAACCGCTGGAATATTGGGGTTAAAAGTTTATAGTAACACTGAAAAGCTACTAAAATGAATGCATGGTATTCGAGTGATTGGTTTTCGTATTTGATAATCGGCGGTGTGTTCCTGGGAGGCATGGTGCCTCTTGTTGCCGGCATTATTCACTACACAAAAAAAAACAGGGAATTGGATAGGCAGTTCCGGCAACAAAAAGGGAAGCCAGAATATGCGCCCCGTTTAACGACTATAAAATAACCAGGAGGCCTCATAGAAAGGTTAGAAACAAATCTTGATCATTGGCGCAATCTTAAGAAATGGCTTGAAGAGCGACTGGGCCTAGATATAAAACTCAAACTGAAAAACCGCATCCTGCCCCCGCAGTTGCATCGGATTAATAGCCAGGATAGGCGAGTCGTTGTAGGCTTTTATGAATTCCGAACGGCTGATCCGGAGCTTGCTGTGCCCCGGTTTGATCTTATGATATTGCATACGGCCGGACGCATTGGCCGTGGCGCTATAGACAAAGCTGAATTGAAGGGGAATGGGAGAGGGGATATACCTCATAGTGGGCTGGGCATGGCTTACATCCCATGATAAGCGTTTCGGAAATCCATATGAAGCATCGAATTCTGACGGGAATTGTATTGTGCCAGCAACGCATATGCGCAATTTGGCACATAGCTGAACCGCTTTTCCAGTTCCTCGATCTTGAGGCAAAGTTCGCGCACATAGAACCGGATTTGCTCCAGATTCCTGCATTCTGCGGGCCTTTGGAAGTTTCTGGCAGTGAACGCCAACAGGTCCATCTCAATTTTCTTACGGTCGAAATCTGACATAGAATTGTGTATTATTACACAATGATAGATTTTCCCTTTCAGGAAACCAAGGGAAACTGTGCAATTTTTCACACCTATATGACTTCATAGCATAACTGGAGGCAGAAAGCAGGGTATAGCTGCACAATCCGCTCTCCCGAGTGCATCAGGAAGGCCATTGATTATCAATGTTTTGGCCAGAGGAATAGAAACCAGGATCGGGGCGCTGTCTGAACTTCATAGCCTTTGACGAACCTTAACGAGTATCCGAGGGCGTCACGGCTTTTGCGTGATCATCCTCCTGAAAATTCTTTGACCCACAACACAACGCTTCCCGACATGTTAAAAGGAGCATAATTTTTTAGGAACGATGCGTACGCCCGAAGAAGCGAATTCGTTTTAATGCTTATCTTTAAAAGCACTAATCAACCGCAAAACTAACCTTTATAAGCTCTCTCTAATGCAAACTGAAACCAGCCCATTTCTACAAATTTGGCATCTCAGCATGATCGTCGGCGCCATCGCCGTGGCCGCCATCGGAATCCTCATCTACATCATGCACAACCTGCGGATATCGACCATCCGGGACTATAAGGGGAAGTACGACTACATCAATACCCACGAGATCAAGAACTATAAAAAAGTGTTCCTCTGCTTTGGCATCGCTGCCATGCTGATCATCAACCTGTATGGCATGGGGAAACTGTTTACGATCGGAGTATGGTTCTTTGTGCGCCTCTTCATTTCCATTGCCGGCGGCACGCTCATCGCCTATGTTGCTTTCCTGATTTTGGACTATTATTATCCCACCATTCTCAATCGGAAACTCCGCAAGTGGCGTTTCATGCCCCGCAAAGGAAAAACCGGCAATACATTGCGATTGCTGAGCGAAGAGGAGGAAGACGTGCACCTGGAAGAGGGCATGAAGGCGGAAGAAAGCGCGTTCTCCATCGACTATGACGTGTGGATCGATGAGCGGAGCGGTGAAGTGAAGATCGAGAAATATCCGGGACACCTCCAGGCCCTCCGCTGCAACAGCTGCGGTTTCTACACCATGAAAGTGGTGCGCGAAGAGATCACCAAAGAGCCCGGTCCCGACGGCCCCGGCGAACTCATAAAACACTATCAATGTTACTATTGCAAGTCTGTGCGCGCCACAGCCTTCAACATTTCCACCCGCGAAGCCGACGATTACAAAAACTCCCCCCGCATGGCCTTCCGCCGCAGCAAGAATGTGGAAATGATACGACTGGAGATCCAAACCAATACCGGAGGGAAGAAATTCTTTGAGTTTCAAAGCGTGGGACAGGCCCAGAAATTCCTGGAAGAATACGACTCCGAAAAACCTTAACGAAGAAAAGAACCGGCGACATAACCATTCCACGTTTTGTGGTATATCGCGGGTACAGGACGATCGAAATGCTCACTTTTACGTTCCAGAGAAAAAAGCGAGGCATAACATTTGCCCTAGAGAACAGAATTAGCCTGAAGTGACCCCCGAAGAGGCGTGAAGCTGGATTTTTGAAACATGCCGGGGAAAGTCCCCGGTTGAGGTGTCACAAAGGCAGAAATGAAATGTAAAGACGACATGAAAAGAACTTTTTTAGCGGCGGCAATCGCCACTGTACTATGGACCGCTCAGGCCGCACAAGGTGCGACCGGCGTAGCGGATACTACGGCCCTGAAACCCAGCGCGGTGTATGGAAAAGAAGCGAAAGTGATGGCCTATATCCTGGACAACAACCACTACCGCAAACTGAGCCTCAACGACTCCCTGTCGTCGGCCATCCTCGACGGTTATGTGAAGAGCCTGGATAACAATAAGACTTATTTTACCGCGCCCGACCTGGCCGCATTTGAAAAATACCGGACAAAGATCGACGACCTCACCAAGGCGGAAAACGTAGACCCCGCTTACGACATCTATAAGGTCTTCCGAAAGCGATTTGCCACCCGCATGAGCTATATCAAGACCAAGCTCATTCCCCAGGCTTTTGATTACACGGTCCAGGAATCCTACGAAACCGACCGCGACAAAGAGCCCTGGTGCAAGAATGACGCAGAACTGGACGAAGTGTGGCGCAAGATCATCAAAAGCCAGGCCCTCAGTCTTAAGCTTGCCGGCAAGACTCAGGCTGAAATCGAAAAAACACTCAACGAGCGTTACGATCGCTTTGCCAAATCCATACAGCAATTCAACAGCGAAGATGTGTTCAGCATGTACATGAACACCATCACCGAAGCCTACGATCCACACACCAGTTACCTGTCACCAAAGGCCGCTGAAGTATTTCAGCAACAGATGAGCCTCTCGCTGGAAGGCATCGGTGCCCGTCTGCAAACCGAAAATGATTATACCCGTGTCGCTGAAGTGATCACCGGCGGTCCCGCCGACAAGAGCAAGCTCATCAACGTGAACGACAAGATCATCGGCGTAGCCCAAGGCAGCGACGGCGAGTTGGTGGACGTGATCGGCTGGCGCATCGACGACGTAGTGAAGCTCATCAAAGGCCCCAAAGGCACGACCGTGAAGCTCCAGATCCTGCCCACCGAAACCGGTGTGACCGGCCCCTCCAAGGTCATCACCCTGGTGCGCGACAAGATCAAGCTGGAAGACCAGCAAGCCAAAAAGAGCGTCATCAACTACAATAAGAATGGCCGGAACCTCAAGCTGGGCATCATCACCCTGCCGAGCTTCTATATGGATTTTGAAGCCTACCAAAAAGGTGATCCCAATTACACCAGCACCACGCGCGACGTGAAACGCCTGCTCAAAGAATTGCAGGTCGACAAAGTAGACGGCGTCGTGCTTGACCTGCGCAACAACGGCGGTGGCTCCCTCACCGAAGCCATCGACCTCACCGGCCTCTTTATCAAAGACGGTCCCGTGGTGCAAGTGAAGAACTCTGCCAACAAAATTGATGTCGGCCAGGACGACGACCCGACCATTGCGTATAGCGGTCCGTTGGTCGTGATGACCAACCGCTTCAGCGCATCCGCATCGGAGATCTTTGCCGGTGCCATACAGGACTACAAACGCGGCGTCATCGTGGGCGAATCCACCTATGGCAAGGGTACCGTTCAGACCATTGTTGATCTGAACCGCTTCATCAACGACCCCAAAAACAAAGTAGGGGAGTTGAAGATCACCTTCCAGAAATTCTACCGCGTCACAGGCAGCAGCACGCAGCACAAAGGCGTCACGCCCGATGTGAGCTTCCCCACCGCCCTCGACCCCGAACAATTCGGCGAGAGTTCCAGCCCCAGCGCCATGCCCTGGGATGAGATCAGGGGCACGCTTTTTCAAAAGACTACCGTCCTCAACGACCGCGTCATCGCCAACCTGAACAAGGCCTACCAGGAACGGTTGAAAACGGAACCCACCCTGCAACGCTACGTGGAGGAAACCGTAGAGCAGCGCAAAAACTTTAAAGAAACCACGATCTCCCTAAACGAGGCCGTCCGCAAAAAGGAAATGGAAGAAGCTGAAAAGAAGAAAGCTGCGAACGACAAACTCGATACTAAGATCGTTGGCAAGGAAGGCAAACCTACCAACGTGCTTGAACTGGATGATGAATATCTCCGGGAAGGTTTGTTTGTGCTTGGTGATTTGATCAACACGAAAGTGGGATAATCAAAAATATTTGAAATGAAATCAGAAAAGAGACCATCGTGAGATGGTTTCTTTTTTTTGCCCGACCAAACAAACCTTCGCCCCGCCCTTGTTGGTGTTCTTCACCAACAAGAATCGCTTCCACCCACTTTGCCAGAGCCGGCATTTTATCAACCCACAATTGTGTATATGGGTGCGTGGTCGGCATCAAGGATGGAGATCAAAATGTTGGGCAGCAATCGGGTTTCCCCACATTACAGGTGTGTCCACACAAATTTTGTTGGTGAAGAACACCAACAAAGGCGGGGGATTTGGGGTTTTCCGGGTTGTGTGCGGGTAGCTGAGAGGGCTTTGTTGGTGGGACCCCAACAAAGGGGGGTGGGCAATAATCGAGGGGAGTTTAAATTTTGAAACGATTGGGCGCAATTTTTTTGGAAATGGGGGAGCCACAATTCGGTTTCTGGTGTTATATGGGGATCGCCGTCGAATCTTGTTGGTGATGGAGGCCAATCGGGGGCGATGAATCTTTGTTTGTGATGGCTGCAATGGTGTTGACAGTTTAGAATTAACCAAAAACTACCATGGAGATCACCGTAAAAGAAGGTACCGTCATCGAGCACGAGGGACGGCACTGGATCATCACTCAGATCGGCGAAGACAATGAAGGCCAGACCGTCATCCACATCCGGTCCGGCGACGAATTGAGCGTCATCAAGCTCAGCGACATGCCCTACGATTTGAAATTGGTCCGCTAGAAAGAAACACCTGCTCCGCGCTCTGCGCACCACGATTGATGCCCGCCACCAACCCAGGTCTTTTTGTGTGCTTCACGGACAAAGGCCAGCCCCACCCGCTCAAAGTCAACCCATTCGTCATTTCCATCGCCACCAAAACCAGCCGTTTTCGTCATCATCCTCCCAAACCCGCCCATACTTTTTCCCCTCAACCCACAACCCCCCGACCACCTCTCGCCGTATAATGCTTGTAACCCAAACGGTTAGCTCGCAACGTCCTTGTTGGTGTATTCCGCCGAGAAGATTCCCACATTTTCCTGAACCCCAATACCTTTAATTTCCATTTTTTAAAAGCTATTTTAGGGGCTCATTGCCTAGATCCATGAGTGAAGAATTACTCAAAGCCATATTGCAGCTCTTTGCTATCGTTGCCCGTGAGAGGATTACCGAAGCCGAGCGCACCAACATCAAAGAATTCCTCAGCCTCCACCTCAGCCGGGAGGCCACGAACTATTACCTGAAACTCTTCGACGAATTCGCCGCCTCTCACGAGATCGAGTCCCGCCAGGAGCTCAGCAGCCTCGATGCCGAAACCCAGCAGTTTGTAGACGATTGGGCCAAGATCATGAAGATCGTCAAGCAGGTGAACCAGGCCCTCACCATGCAGCAGAAGGTCGTGCTCATCGTCAAGATCATCGAGCTCGTGTTTGCCGAAGACGTTATTTCGGATCGCCAGGGCAACCTCATCTTTTATATCGGCCAGGCCCTCAAAATACCCCAGGCCGACGTCCAGGCCCTCCAGGCGTTTGTGACGGGCCACGACATCGACGAGCTCGCCAGCAAACAAGTGCTCATCATCGACGAAGGTTCGGGGGAGTATCCCGGACCACGCATCATTGAAAAAGATCTGACGGGCCTCATCGCCATCCTGAGGCTGCAGGATGCGGATACCTACTTTATCAAATACCTTGGTATCACTACCCTGTATTTGAACAGCATCCTCCTCAAAAGCCGGAAGATCGATGTGTTCCCTACCGGTAGCACCATACGCGGGGATAAAGTCGGGCCGATCTACTACAGCGACATCATTGGCAAATTCCTCAGCGATGCCAGCAAAACCCATATCTCGTTTACGGCCGACCACATTTTCTATCATTTCAAAAGCGGCCGCGCCGGCATTCAAAACGTGAACATCGCCGAACAGGGCGGCAAGCTCATCGGCCTCATGGGCGCCAGCGGCTCTGGAAAGTCGACGCTCCTCAATGTGCTCAACGGTTCGGAGAAGCCGTCCAGCGGCCGTGTGCTCATCAATGACATCAACATCCACGAGCACCCGGAAAAAGTGCAGGGCATCATCGGTTATGTCCCGCAGGACGACTTGCTCATCGAGGAACTGACGGTCTTTCAAAATCTATACTACGCCGCAAAATTATGCTTCGCCCATTATACGGAGAAGGAGATGATCGAAGTGGTCATCCGCGTGCTCGTGAACCTCGGCCTGTCCGAGATCCGCGACCTGCGTGTGGGATCGCCGTTGGACAAGACCATTAGCGGGGGGCAGCGCAAACGCGTGAACATTGCCCTGGAGCTGCTTCGGGAGCCCACGATCTTGTTTGTGGACGAGCCTACTTCCGGTCTTTCGTCGCGCGACTCGGAAAACATCATGGACTTGCTCAAGGAATTGTCGCTCCGGGGCAAGATGGTGTTTGTGGTCATTCACCAACCGTCGTCCGATATCTTCAAGATGTTCGACACGCTCATCATCATGGACGTGGGAGGCTTCCAGATTTATTATGGCAACCCCGTGGAGTCTGTTATTTATTTTCGCGACATCATCAATGCCGCCAACAAAACACAGGGCATGTGCCCCGAGTGTGGGAACATCAACCCCGAGCAGGTGTTCAGCATTATCGAGACGCGGGTGGTGAATGAATATGGACGGCTCACGAATACGCGAAAGGTTTCGTCTGGTCAGTGGTATCAATATTTCAAACAAAAGATCAAAGTTCCCCGCGTCGACCACGTGCAGGAATCACTGCCGGTGTTACAGGCCATCCCCGCGTGGGCCAAACAGCTGCAGGTCTTCATCACCCGCGATGTGCTGGCGAAGCTTTCCAATAAGCAGTACTTGTATATCAACTTGCTGGAAGCTCCCGTGCTGGCGTTCTTCATCGCTTTCATGGTGAAGTATTATAACGTATTGAGCGAAACCAATCCGGTATATACGTTCTACAACAATAACAACGTCCCGGTATACTTCTTTATGAGTGTGGTGGTCGCGCTGTTTTTCGGCCTCACGATGAGTGCTGAGGAAATTTTCCGCGACCGCAAGATCCTGAAGCGCGAAGAGTTTTTGCACTTGAGCCGCAGTAGCTACCTGGTATCGAAGGTGGCCGTGATGTTTGCTTTTTCGGCTATACAGACCTTGCTGTTCCTGCTGGTGGGAAATACCATTTTGGAAATACCGCTGACGGAGATGCGTTACTGGCTCATCCTTTTCAGTTGTTCCTGTTTTGCCAACATGTTGGGATTGAATATATCGGCGTCCTTTAATTCTGCCGTGACGATCTACATTCTTATTCCTTTGTTGGTGATCCCGCAACTGCTGCTGAGTGGTGTGGTCATCAGCTTCGATAAATTCAATCCGCGCGTGGGCAAGCCCATTGGTGTGCCGGTGGCGGGGGAGGTGATGGCGTCGCGTTGGGCGTTCGAGGCGTTTATGGTCACGCAGTTCAAAGACAATCCCTTTCAGAAGCAATTCTACGACGTCGATAAAAGTGAGGCGGAAGCCGAATACAAACGCGTGTACTACATCCCCGCTCTAGAGTCGAAACTGGCCTACGTGGTGAACCGCCCCTTTAGCTGGCGGCACACCAACGATGAACATGTGGTAGACGCCCTGAATCTTCTCCGAGGGGAGATCGAGAATGAGTTAACCTACGTCGGGAAAGAAAATTTCCCTGAAGTGGACAAGCTCGCGGTGGGTGAATTCGATTCAACGGTTTATAAAAAGACCACGCGCTTTCTGGCGACCCTCAAGCAATTCTACAGCATGCAACGGCGAAGGGCGGCAGGGGAGCGCGAAAAGCGCATCGCGGAACTGACCTCAACCCCCGTCAAGGCAGCGCGCTTTGAGGTGCTGCGACAACGCTACTCCAACAAGGCCGTCGCCGACGCGGTGGAAAACATCGGCACGCCCGATCGCATTGTGGAGTACAACGGCTCGCTGGTACAAAAGATCTACCCTATCTATGTCGACGACCACAAGCCCAAAAACAAACTTGACTTCTCGGCCAACCTATACCAGCCGACCAAGCAATTTGCCGGTCTCGCGTTCGACACTTTTTATTTCAATGTAGCCGTGATCTGGAGCATGACGATATTCCTGTTCCTCACGCTTTATTTCGATGTGTTGAAACGCCTGATGCGCCGTCTGGAACGCAGCCGTAAATATCGCGTGCGCGATAAGCAGTAAATTAAATCGCGACTTTGTACTTTTGCCACACGCTATAACACCGACTAAAACCATGATCAAGAACCTCACCCAGACCCTTTTCGCCGCCTTGTTCTTTGCCCTTCTCATTGCCTGCGGCACCAAGAAGGAGACCACGGCCACCGAGACGGCAACCGATTCCACATCCGCCGATGCCGACGAATGGAAAGCCATGGACGATTTCCACATGATCATGGCCGAATCTTTCCACCCCTTTAAAGACAGCGCCAACCTGGCTCCTGCGAAAGCCAAGGCCGCCGAATTGGCTGCTTCCGCTGAGCAATGGCTTGCCGCGCCGCTGCCGGAGAAAGTCAACAATGCGAATGTGAAGGCGAAACTCGAAGCCCTGAAAATAAAAACAACGGCCTTTGTGGAGACCTCGAAATCGACAGACGATAAGGTTGTAGGCGATGCGTTGACGGAACTTCACGACATGTTCCATGAACTGCAAGAGGCGTGGTATGCAGGACATGGGGAGCATCATCACTGAGAAGTGATCTGTTCAAACCGCTGATTATATCATGTTTTCCATTGAAGCCAAAGAAGCGTTAATTGAAAACCTGGCTCCTTTTCTTGAAGCGTATGGATTTAAATATCGCGAGGAGCCTCCAGGTTTGTGTTTTTGGAAAGCACGCGATGGGGATTCTATAGATTTCTTTTTTCAAGTCCTCTCCGGTGGCGATTACCTTATTTCACCTTTTCATATTTCGATCAGTAAAGTTGAGGAGGTACTCCACTCCTTGTTTCAAAAGTTTGAGATCAGCGCTAAGCCCATTACCGTATCATACCAACTAGGCGAGACCATGATGGCTATGCATCAACTAAGAAAGGAGGGGGCTCCCATTCCCGCGGTGATGGAAAAATTCAAATCATCATTTAAGGCTCAGATGTACCAACGGTGTCTTGATTTGCTCGACATTGACGAGGTGTATAACGTCCTCGGAGATTACTACAAACCAAAAGAGAAGGGGATAACCATGGGGGGTAGCGGTATTCCAAGAAGACTGCGGTTCCTGACAATATGCATGCTTTGCAATGACTTGGAAAACTTTGATGTCACACTTAGAAAATTCAACGAGGACCCGCGTGCGTATGAGTCCAGCCCTGAAAATCACAAGGAATTATTTGAGGAGGGCATAAAACTCATTCGGCGTATAAAAGTTGGTTAGTTTAATTTGAACTGCGATGGCGCTTTTTTGAGGGCGAAGTGAAGTGTGAGGAGTTCTGCTATAAATATCTTTTCATTTTTGCGGCGCTACGGGGCTATATCGTTCCGTAATATGCAAGAAGTTCATTTTCCACCCTTCATCCGTTTTTCGAAAGGCGGCGCTCTCGATCCAATCAAAACTCTGCCGGGTACTGTCAAACGCGAAGTCACCATGATTGAAATACGTCATGTGCCCGGATTGCTGGTCGGCCGTTATTTTAAAATTGTCGAACTTGTAGATTACCGTATAGGGAAATTTTTTCATTTCTTTAAACACGCTATCATTGTTCCAGACGCGGCCCATTTCATAGAGGACGAAATCATCGGTCGTCGCGTCGGTCATTTTTTTGAAGTCCTTGTTTTTGATCCCATCAAAATAGGAGAGGAGCACCACTTTTAATTTTTCGGGATCATCGGCCGGTCTTTGCCCTTGGCAACCGAAAAAGAAGGCAACACCGGAAATCAGGGTGAGGATGGCAGTCGCTTTCATCAATCGTGTTTTGTAATTTGCTGATGGCACAAAATTAACAGCGGTGATGAACAGGCGATGTGCCGAAATGCTCAATTTGCCGTTTCATTCTTTAACCAGATTTTGAGAAAGTTACACGCCATGACCCATATTTGAATGACAAAAGCACAGTTATGAAAATAACTTCTTTAACCGTATTCGCGGCTTCAATTTTTCTGATCACGGGTTGCGCAACGAGCTCCCTAAAAAATCAACGCCCTACTTCAGCAAAAGACAAAGACGGGAATACCTACGCTTCACAAATCATGTTAGACAATCGCCAATGGACAACAGAAAATCTGAGAGTTGACATACCGGGTTCCTATTGCTATGAAGATCTAAAACCGAACTGCGACCGCTATGGCCGATTATATACCTGGGAGTCGGCAAAGAAAGGATGCGAAATGCTTGGCAAGGAATGGCAACTGCCCACAAACGAGGAGTGGGAACGACTGACCGGATATTATGGTGGAATCTATAAGGACTCCATTCACAACGGTGGTGCGACGTATACGGCTTTATTGTACGGAGGCAATTCCGGCTTCAACATCTTGTTAGGCGGCAACCGCGAAATTTCCGGTACCTACAAACGCCTGGAAGCCCACGGATTTTATTGGACCGCAACAGACACGGATGCGGAGCACGCCTGGATCTACAACTTCGGCAAGGGCTCAAAAATCCTCAATCGACATAGTGATACGGAGAAGGCCAGGGCCTATTCTGTGCGTTGTGTTAGGAAGAACCCTTCGAAATAAACGGGCACGTGGCAAGCGTAAAGCGGAAATTAATAGTGAGGGAAAACGAACCGGATTTATTGCAACTTTACAAGATCACTTTAAATTTGCACCGCATGTCATTTTAACCGTTAACTGATGCGATTGTATCCATTTCTTTCACTTCTCTACATCTGCTTGCTGACAAGTTGTGGCCCGAAATCTAAAGCGCCCGATGCAAAAACACCTGATTCAACCGCGGGAGCGCCCGTCGTCACAAAAGCCGTGGAGCAGAAAAAACAAACAGCAGATGAAGATTCAATTCGCCGCGATCATGGCTTGTCGGATCCGATTACTTTGATCAAAAAAATATACATTGAAGGCCAAGCACAATATGCCTTCATCTTGCATGGCGAGGGTGTCGAGCAGCATCAACGGTTATGGGATTTGTTCACCATGAGAGATGGCCAACAGCAAGAGTACACAAGCGACTACAATCGCCTAAGGGAAAAATTTGTCGACATCGCGCCCCACGCAATCCATTCACATCCGGAAATGATCGATGGATGGCTGCCCGTATTTTGGTACCAGAAGCACCCGTACGTGGTTCGTTCATGCGATATGTACCTCGTTCACCAGGTTACCGACTCTACATTTATGACCTACTACATGGATGGCATGGGGACTGAATTGATTAAATCCATCGATCAGAACAAGGATGGACTCGAGGTAAACACCAACGATCGCACCTATAGTTTTGTGTTGAAAGACCCCGCCAAGTCTATCTATTTGCTTACCGGCAATGGAGAGAAAACCTACGTAGTGCCCTTTCGAAAGGCCGGCGGGCTGCCGATCATAATTGAATCCTGTACGATGGATGGTGTCGACCTGGTGGACTACGAAAAAACTCCGCCCGTAAATAAGTAGCGTTGTCTTTGATCAGGTTTTCTTGCTAACCCCATTTTGCAAACGCACAAGGGTGACACTAAGAAAATACTGAGATCTATATTTTCGAGAAGACGCTCGAAAGTCTATCTTAGAGTTATTCTAAAATGAGAGTACCAAACCTGTAAGTGCATGATATACTTGAAGATTAACATAATGACGTTGATTTCCTTTGCGGGATGGGCATCGCTAATCCTGAGCATAATCGCGTTGGTTTTGATTTATCGCGCAAAAGAAATGAGCTATGTCGATACGGTGTTATGGACTTTGGATGTGCTAATTGTGCCGGCAGGCCCTGTTTTTTTCTTCATCTATTTGTTAATGGAGAAAAACAAAAAAAAGAAATGAGTTGCCCTAAAACTGTTTAGTGTAGGCCGCTGTCCAAAAGTTGAGGACAATAGAAGAAACCTCTTATGGACGACGCGCTTTGAAAAATTCGCCCCGTCTCAACATCCCATCCCAAATACCTTTGCATCATTTGCATTTCTCTTTATCTTTCCCTCACAGAAATGCCAAACCTCAACCATGCAATCTACCGCCGTCACCTCACAGGAAAAATCAAAACTCTGGTTCGTCATCACCGCCTCGTCGCTGGGCACTTTAATAGAGTGGTATGACTTCTACATTTTCGGGAGCCTGGCCGTCATTCTTTCCGAGCAGTTCTTTCCACAGACCCATCCCACGGCGGCCTTCCTTTCCACGCTGGCCACCTTTGCCGCCGGCTTCATCGTGCGGCCTTTTGGGGCGTTGGTGTTTGGGCGGTTGGGCGATTTGGTGGGGCGGAAATACACTTTTCTGGTCACGCTCGTCCTCATGGGCGGGTCCACGTTTGCCATCGGGTTGATCCCCGGGTATCAGACCATTGGCCTGGCAGCGCCGGCGTTGGTGTTGATCCTTCGTTTACTGCAGGGGTTGGCCCTGGGGGGTGAATATGGCGGCGCGGCGACCTATGTGGCGGAACATTCGCCGGCTGCAAAAAGAGGTTTCTACACCAGTTTTATACAGACCACGGCTTCCCTCGGGCTCTTTGTTTCCATCGGCGTGATCCTGGCTGTCAGGCAGTCGGTAGGGGTGGAGAAGTTTGCGGATTGGGGTTGGCGTATACCCTTCTTGTTGTCGTCGTTGTTGGTGGCGGTGTCGGTTTTTATCCGGATGCGGATGCAGGAGTCGCCGTTGTTTACCAAGTTGAAGTCGGAGGGGAAGGTGTCGAAGAACCCGCTCAAAGAAAGCTTTCTCCATAAAGAAAACCTGACGTTGGTGCTCATCGCCTTGTTCGGGGCCACGGCAGGGCAGGGGGTGGTGTGGTACACTGGCCAGTTCTATGCCATGACCTTTATAGAAAAGACCTGCGGCGTTGAATTTGTGCAAACCCGAAACATCATTGCCATCGCCCTGGTCATCGGCACACCTTTGTTTATTTATTTCGGCTGGCTGTCCGATCGCGTCGGCCGCAAGATGATCATGATGGCGGGCTTGCTCATGGCCGTGATCTTGTACCGGCCGGTCTATATGCAGATGTATGCCCTGGCGGACATCACGCACCAAAAAGAGGCGACCGCAGAGAAGCGTATTGAAAAGACACACACCATCAACGCGAATGGCGACTCGGTGGTCACGATGCAGACCATCCGGACGTTCGAAGCGGGCAATCAGCAGAAGGAGACCTCCACCCATTTGATCCCCAAAGCCGGCAGCGAGAAAAAAGAAAAGCTCGACACCAAGAAGGAGATCGTGCTGGGCGACTATGCCTTCTGGTCGATGGTAGTACTGGTGTTGGTACAGGTTGTATTGGTGACCATGGTGTATGGACCGATCGCCGCCTTCCTGGTAGAGTTGTTCCCCACGCGCATCCGCTACACGTCCATGTCGTTGCCCTACCACATCGGAAATGGTGTTTTTGGCGGGTTAACGCCGTTTATCGCCACGGCGCTCTATGAGTCCAGCAAAACGGAGGCAACCCCCGCCGGCGACCCGTTTGCCGGCCTTTGGTACCCCATTATCGTGGCTGCGGTCTGCTTTATTATCGGCATGATCTTCCTGAAAAACCGCAAAGTTGCGGACGTAATCGATTGAAATTATTGATCCGAACCATTGTTATTCTGAAAATTTTCCCGAAATATGCTTTATGATCTGATCCAGATTTGAAAAAGATATTTTCCATAGCGCTCCTTTTCGTCTTCCTCTTCCAATTCGTGGGGTACTATTTTGTCTATCTGGGACTGCGTCACCAAGCCAAAACAGAGATGATCTCGCGCCTGGATGCACGCGACTATTCACAAGAAGAAACAGTCACCTTGAAGATCCCTTTTGCACTGCCTTATTGGATGGACTCTAAAGACTACGAACGTGTAGACGGCGAGTTTCAACACGAAGGACAGTTCTATAAACTCGTAGAACAAAAGCTCGAGAAAGATACGTTGTATGTAGTCTGCATCAGAGACACACACGAGAAAAAGCTCTTCGACACCATGTCGGATTATGCTAAACTCGCCAACGACCTGCCCACCTCATCGCACCAAACGTTGAAACTGCTCAGCGGCCTCATGAAAGACTATGTGCCCGGCAGCTTGCAACATGAAATAACCTTATCACAAGGATGGACTCAAGAATGTTCTTACGCTGAGCCGTCCTTCACCCTCTTGTCTCAAACTTCCCCGGTGTTTTCACCACCTCCCGAAGCCTAGTGCTGGCACCCGTCGGCACCTGTTCAATTTGTCATTCCCTTTTTATTTTCCCCGGACCCCTTATCCGGTGATGTAATACATGACAGTTTGCTATCTGCCGTCGCGGTCAAGATTATTCCCTTTGGTCATTTTCTAAGTTTCTTCCGGTACAACGTGCGTTTGGTTGCGCATGGCGAAGAACTTGGATGGTCTGAATGAAGGATGTGTCTGCCGGCTCGTTTGGGTTGTCGGCAGACCTCCTTACCCTTCTCAAAAGCAACACGGAGCCCCCTAGTTTTTTTACGTACTACCTATGCCTTACATTCCTGTTGAAGAGCATTTGCCCGGCATTACGGGCTTGCTTGAATACCGAAAAGATTCTGCGGAACCGATCCGCGACCTCACGCAATTCCTGTTGCGTGGACCCAACACCTTAACAGAAGGCGAGCGCGAACTCATCGCCACCATCGTCTCCCACAACAATCAATGCAAGTTCTGCACCACGGCCCACACCGCCGCTGCCGATCTGCTCTATGGTGAGTGCGACACCACCGACAAAGTAAAACACGATCTCGAAAACGCACCCCTCACCGAAAAAATGAAAGCCCTGCTGGTCATCGCCCGCCAGGTGCAGCAAAGCGGCAAGAACGTGACGACCCAATCCGTGGACCGCGCCCGTCAAGCCGGCGCCACCGACCTGGAGATCCACGACACCGTGCTCATCGCCGCCCTCTTCTGCCTCTACAACCGCTACGTCGATGGACTGGCTACGTTGGAGCCGGCAGACCCGGCTTATTACGGTACACTCGCCGACCGCCTCGTCAACCATGGCTACACCCGTCTGCCACAAGGCTACGATCACTTGAAAAAGAAATAAAGACCCTTTCGATATACCTATCCCAACTACCAAATACCTTAACCTCCCTGTATGAAAAAACTTTTACTGTTTGTTTGTCTTACGCTTCCCACGCTCCTCGTAGCCCAGACCGTCAACACGGTCACGGGCACGATAACCGACGCCAGTACCAATGCGCCGGTCAGTGGTGCGTCCCTGGTCATCAAAGGAAAACTCACCGGAACGACTACGGATGAGAATGGGAATTTCAAATTGAACACAACCTCGGCCTTGCCCTTGACCCTCGTGGTGACGGGTGTAGGATTCCAGAAACAGGAAGTGACCGTGAGCTCGGCCAGCCAACCAGTAGCCATCGGGCTCTCCTCGCAAACCGAACTGCTCAACGAGATGGTGGTCACCGCCTCGCGTGTGGAAGAAAGCATTTTGGAATCACCCGTGAGCATCGAGAAGATGGATACGCGGGCGATCCGTGAAACGCCTTCGTTCAGTTTCTACGAAGGTCTACAAAATGTGAAGTCCGTAGAGATGGTCACCAGCGGACTCACCTTCAAACAGATCAACACCCGCGGCTTCAACAGCACCGGTAACTCGCGCTTTCTTCAATTGGTGGACGGCGTAGACAACCAAACACCCGGATTGAACTTTGCCGTCGGCAATTTATTCGGCTCGTCTGATCTGGATATGGAGAGCGTCGAGCTCATTCCCGGTTCCGCGTCCGCGCTCTATGGTCCCGTAGCCTTCAATGGTGTGTTGATGATGCGCACGAAAAATCCTTTCCAATACCAGGGGCTCAGCGCCCAGGCGCGTGTGGGCGTGAACCACATCAACGAACAATATGCCGACCCGCACGGCCTCTATGATTTTGCCGTGCGTTATGCCAAAGCCTTCAATAACAAGTTTGCTTTCAAAGTAAACGCTTCTTATTTCACCGGTCTCGACTGGTATGCCACCAACTACACCGACGTCGATCCCGGCACATCGCCCGAGCAGCGCGGCGACAACAACCCCGCCCGCAACGCCCTGAACATCTATGGCGATGACGAAGCCCGTCAGCTTGCCGATGTGGGTCGCGTATCGCGCACCGGTTATGAGGAACGCTACCTGATGAACTACAACAGCTACAGCGTGAAACTCAATGGCGCGCTCCACTACCGCATCACCGACAACATGGAGTTGATCTATCAATACAACTACAACCAGGGCCGGGCCGCCTACACGGGCAGCAACCGTTTTATGCTCAACAACTTCAACTTCCAGCAGCACCGCGTAGAACTGAAAGGCAGCAACTATTTTGTGCGCGCCTATGCCAGCCTCGAAGACTCCAAGGACTCTTACAACGGTAAGGGACTGGGCCAACTCATCAACAAAACCTGGGTACGCGACCTGAGCGGCAACATCGTTCCCGAAGCCCAGGCTGACGACATGTGGTTTACGCGCTACCGCGAAGCCTACATCGGTGACATCAACAACGTAGCCGCCGGCGACCATGCTGCTGCCCGCGCTTTCGCTGACCAAGGCAGATTCTTACCGGGCTCTGCTGATTTCAATGCACAGAAAGACCGGCTCATCGCCACACAAGGGTTGTCCGGAGCAGGCATCCTGAGCCAAAGCAAGCTCTACCATGCAGAAGGCCAATACGACTTCAGCAGCAAGATCAAAGTATTCGACCTGTTGGCCGGTGGCAACTTCCGCATGTACGACATGTTCACCAACGGCACGCTGTTCGACGACAAGAACCACAAGATCACCATCAAAGAAGGTGGCGCATTTGTACAGGCCTCCAAACGTGTGATCAATGAGCATTTGAAACTCACGGCCTCCATACGCTACGACAAGAATCAGAATTTCGAAGGCCGGTTCACACCGCGTGCTTCGGCCGTATATACCGTAGCCACCAATCACCACTTCCGCACTTCCTATCAGACCGGCTTCCGCAACCCTACACCCGGCGATCAATACATCAAGTTGAATGCAGGCCCCATCACCATCCTGGGGGGTGTGCCGGATAACAGCAAGGGCATGAATGTGTATGAGAATTCGTTCACGTCCACGTCGCTCGGTCCCTTCTTTGGCGCGTTTGGTGCCGCTGTGGGTTCGGGCACCCCGCCGCAACAAGCCGTGATGCAAACCAAAGACCTGCTGGTGAAATCGAACGTGCCCTACATCAAACCCGAGCGCGTACAAACTTTCGAGGTGGGCTACAAAGGATTGCTCAACAACAATCTCCTGGTCGACGCCAACTATTACTTCAGCAGCTACAACGACTTCATCCTAAACCAAGTGGTGATGCAGCCCGAGAGCCCGGTATTGGGTCCCGATGGCAAGATCAATCCACAGGCGGCCATGGATCTGCTCAACGGCGACAGTCACCTGTACCAACTCTACACAAACGCCAGCGAGCGTGTAACGTCGCAGGGCGCAACGGTGGGTTTCACCTACCTGCTTCCCCGGAACTATACCCTGGGCGCGAACGGCACATGGGCCGACTTCAACCTGCGCAATGCCAACCCCAACGACATCCCTGCCTTCAACACGCCGAAATACAGAACGACAGTAACTTTTGGAAACACGGAGATCGCCAAGAACATCGGCTTCAACGTGGCCTGGCGCTGGCAGGACACCTTCGAGTGGACCAGCACCTTCAACCAGTTGCGCCCCGGCACCATCAATGCCTACTCGATCGTAGACGCACAGGTGAGCTACAAAATGTCACCCATCAAATCCATCGTGAAGCTGGGCGCCAACAACGTGTTCAACAACCAGGTGTACCAGGCGTACGGTTCGCCTTCTATCGGCGCGGTGTATTATGTGAGCATTGTGTTTGATCAACTCATGAAATAGCTTTTTGAATCTATAGTGGAAAACGATCTTATGAAATCAGATATAGAATTGCCCGCAGCATCCTTGCAGAACGCGGAAAATGTGAGTGTAGGCCTGTGGTGCACGTTCGGAATATGTTTGCTGAGCAACATTTTCGGAGGCACCGTGTCCACCCTCATGTCCGTGTACCTGCCCGTGGTGGTGCGCGATCTGTTGGGCACGGTAGACGCCGCGCGCCTTAGCGAAGTGAGCGCCTATATCAATGCCCTCTATATTCTGGGCTGGGCCTTCGGTGGTTTCACCTGGGGGCTGATCAGCGATCGCATTGGAAGAGCGAAAGCCCTGGTGCTGGCCGTAGGTTTATACGGGGCCTTCACCATCGCCACGGGCTTTGCTTCTTCGTGGGAAATGGTAGTGGCCTGCCGTTTGCTGGCGGGCTTTGGAGTAGGAGGGGTGCTGGTGGTATCGGCCACCTTGCTCTCGGAAGTGTGGCCGGAGCGTACGCGCGCCATCGCCATCGGCATTCTTTCCATCGGCTTCCCGGTCGGTATATTTTCTGCTGGCCTGGTCAACCTGGTGGTTTCCGAATGGCGTCAGGGGTTCCTGATCGGCGCGTTGCCGGTAGGGTTGGCGTTGCTTTCGTTTTGGGTCGTACAAGAATCGGAGAAATGGAAAGACTCGCGCATCAACCCAACGGGAGATGGTTTGCTCAAGAAAGCGCAACTCCACAGCGGAAACCTGGTGCGAGGGTCACTCATCTTCGGATCCATGCTCATTGGCTTGTGGGCCATCTTTTCCTGGCTGCCCACCTGGGTGCAAAGCCTGCTCACGGGAGCCGACGGACAAACCCAACGCGGTCTGGCCATGATGCTGCTGGGTGCGGGCGGTCTTACTGGCGGATTCTTTTCCGGTTGGGTAGCGCGCGCGTTGGGTGTGCGCAGAGCGATGATGCTTTGCTTTGGTGGATGCTTCATCTTGTCGATCCTGCTCTTCAAGCTGAATACGTCGTTCTCCGCTGTGATCTATGTTGAGATTGCTTGTCTTGCTTTATTCTTTGGCATCAGTCAGGGATTGTTGTCGGCCTATGTGCCGCAGCTTTTCCCGCCGGCCATCCGCGCCACGGCTACGGGTTTTTGCTTCAACATTGGTCGCATTGTGACGGCTATCGCCGTATTCTTCATTGGGGCGCTGGTCACCTCGCTGAATGGCTATGGCAATGCCATCCTCACATTTTCCGTGGTATTTCTGATCGGGCTGGTAACACTGTCTTTGACAAAAGAAGAATCGGCCCCGGTATCCTAAACCTTAAAATTTAAAAACTATGGCACACATAAAAGTACCTGAAGGTGTACCCGGCATCCGGAGCCTGGTGATGTTCCGGCCGGAAACAGGCAAGCCCTTATATGAACTGGCGCAGGTGCTGTTGCGCGATCCTTCGCCGCTGACCCCCGCCGAACGCGAACTCATCGCCACCCACGTGTCGTCGCGCAACGACTGCATGTTTTGCATGAGCAGCCACGCTGCCGCGGCGCGCGAACTGTTTGGCTCCGAAAGTGAAGTGGTGGATTGCGTTATCCAGAACGTGTCCACAGCACCCGTCACCGAAAAGATGAAGGCCCTCCTGAATATCGCCGGCAAGGTGCAGATCAGCGGCAAGGCAGTCACGGCCGAGGATGTTGCCGTGGCCCGGAAGCACGGCGCCACCGACCGCGACATCCACGACACCGTGCTCATTGCCGCAGCCTTCTGCATGTTCAACCGCTATGTGGATGGCCTCGCCAGCTATACCCCGATGAACTTTGAAGATTATGTACCCATGGGCAAGCGCATGGCCACCATGGGATATGTTTTACCTCATCCACAACCCGCAAACTAATGCCTCACATTAAACTGGATGCACAACTGCCCGGCATACGCGGCCCCATGGCCTTCCGACCGGAAACCGCCAGACCACTCAACGAACTGGCCGAAGTATTGCTGCGCAGCGATAACTCGTTGTCACGCGGCGACCGCGAGCTCATCGCCACCTACGTGTCTTCCCTGAACGACTGCTTCTTTTGCCAGAATGCCCACGGTGGCATCGCGCAACATTACCTGCAGTGCGACATGGCCTTTATCGACAACGTCAAAAGAGACTATGAAGCCATGCCGCTCTCCGGAAAATTGAAAGCCCTGCTGGCCATTGCCGCCAGTGTTCAAAAAGGAGGCAAGAACGTGACGCCCCAGCAGGTGGAAAAAGCCCGCAGCATGGGCGCCACCGATCGCGAAATACACGACACCGTGTTGATCGCCGCCGCCTTTTGCATGTTCAACCGGTATGTCGATGGATTGGATACCTGGGCACCACAGGATCGCGAGATCTATGTGAAGCGCGGCCCGCAACGCGCTGCGGATGGTTATGTGAATTTCGATCTGTATAAATAGTCTTATTTCCGCCTATGGGTTAGAGCGTGAAGTAGCCGCATTGGCCCGGTGACAAATGGGAAACGCAAACCCTCTCTGCGTCTCCCCCCAGTCCCGGTGCCGTGCGGTTAATTTATTTTTCCTACTTTCACCAAAATTGTCGTAGGAAAAATGCCCTTCACACCCGCGCATCCGGCCCTTGTCCTTCCCCTCATTCGCTGGCGTTATGTTTCGGCCACGGCCCTCATCATCGGCAGCATGGCGCCCGACTTTGAATATTTTTTCAAAATGAGTGTGAACGGCAGCTATGGCCACACCCTGTGGGGAGTCTTTTATTTCGACCTGCCCATTACGTTTCTGCTGGCATGGCTTTTTCATGCCGTCGTCAAACGCAACGCCATCCACAACTTGCCGCGTTTTCTGCAACGCAAGTTCCAGGATACACTGGCGCTTGATTTCATGACTTATCTTAAATCGCACGCCGCCATCTTCATCGCGTCGGCGCTTGTCGGAACGGCCTCTCATCTTCTGTGGGACAACTTCACCCATAACGATGGATACTTCGCCGGCATCATACCTGCCTACAAAACGGTTTTCTTTCCCTACGACGGCGTGAAATATCCCCTTTTTTATGCCTTGCAAAACATTAGTAGCGGCGTGGGTCTAACCATTGTGCTGGTGTATTTGCTGGTGAAAAAGCCGACCGACAACACGGCCACGACGCTGTACATTCCGAGGATCGACTATTGGGCGCTGCTGGCCGTGATCACGATGGCCGTGGTGGCCTTGCGGTTTTGGATCAAACCGTCCGACTATCACCTGGGCAATGCCGTGGTGAGCGTCGTTTCCGGCTTGCTGGTGGCGTTGGTATTGTGCGGATGGATTAACTTTAAGAACACGGCATCATCCTAAACCAACGAACCGGTGGCGAAACGGAAATCACAATGGGCGCAAGTCGGCAAACGCGAGGTGGAACTCTCCAACCTGGAGAAGGTCCTTTTTCCGGAAGACCACATCGTGAAAGCCGAGGTGATCGAATACTATCTCAAGATCGCGCCCACGTTGCTCAACTATGCCAATGGCCGCGCGCTCACCCTCATCCGCTATCCCGACGGCATCACCGGCGAAAGCTTCTACCAAAAGAACCGTCCCGAGTGGGCGCCGCAGTGGATCGAGTTTGTCACGCTGGGGAAAGAAAAGAAAGATTACATCATCGCCACCGAGCCGGCCTTGCTGGTGTGGCTGGCCAACCTGGCGTCGCTGGAGCTTCACCAACTGCACAGCCGCAAACCCAGCTACGATCTGCCCGACTACATGGTCTTCGACCTCGATCCGCCGGAAGGCTATTCCTTTCCAAAATTAATACCGATAGCGCTGTCGCTGAGGACGGTGCTGGAGAGCTATGGCTACACGCCATTTGTGAAAACCACAGGAGGGAAGGGACTGCACATTTGTTGTCCGATCGAAGCCACGCACGATTTTCATACCGTATTTGAAGCGGCACAAGACATCGCCAAACCCTTCGTGGAGAAGTACCCCAACGACGTCACCCTCCAGATCAAGAAAGACGCCCGGAAAGGCCGAGTGCTCGTTGATATTTTCCGGATCCGTTCCGGCCAAAGCATCGTGTCGGCCTACAGTCTCCGCGGGCGCAACGGAGCACCGGTATCCATGCCGTTGACCTGGGATGAGCTGGAACATGTAAAAAGCCCCCTAGAATTCAACATCCACACGGCGGTGGAAAAAGTGGTGCGCGATGGCGACGCCTGGCAAGGCTTCGACGCGTACGCCGTGCCCATCCATACCCACCGCCCCAAACCAACGGCCAAAAAGAAAAATATCAACCCCGCCGGAACGAAACACAAATCACCGGAGCAACTGGAGGCCTACACAAAAAAGCGCGACTTCACCAAAACCCCCGAACCCGCCGGAGCCACACCCGATGCCGTGGGGAGCAAATTTGTGGTGCACCGCCACCACGCGTCGCGATTGCACTACGACTTGCGGCTGGAGAAAGACGGCGTTCTAAAATCATGGGCCGTTCCAAAAGGATTGCCGCCGTACCCCGGCGTGAAACGCCTGGCCGTGCAAACCGAAGACCACCCCCTGGAATACCTCACCTTCGACGGCGCCATCCCGAAAGGCCAATACGGTGCCGGCGATATGTGGATCTATGCGCTGGGCAAATACCAGATCACCAAAGACAAAAAAGACGGCTTCTATTTCCGGCTCAACAGCAAGGAAGTGAACGGCGAATACCGCATCCACAAAATGAAGGAAAAAGAGTGGCTGCTCGAACGCGTGGACCAACCCCAGGTAGACTACCTCCACCAGGACATCGAACCCATGCTGGCCGACCAGGATGCCGTCGTGCCGAAAGGGGAGGGCTATCTTTACGAGATCAAGTGGGACGGCATCCGCGCCCTCATCACGTTGGAAGACGGTCACATAAAAATCAAAACGCGCAACCAGCGCGACGTCACCGCACAGTTTCCCGAACTTCAGATCGGCGAGAAAGCCTTCCGCGCTACCAACGCCCTGTTCGATGCTGAGATCGTGTGTTTGGACCCAGCCGGCAAGCCCATCTTCAAGCGTGTGATCAACCGCCTCATGAGCACCGGCGAAACCAACATCCAAAAGCTCACCAAGTCCAACCCCGCCTTCTGCTACATCTTCGACTGTCTCTACCTCGACGGCCGCGCCTTGGTAAACGAACCCCTCATCCGCCGCAAAGAATGGCTGGCCGACACCATCCGCCCCGAAACGCCCTACCGCGTCAGCGAACACGTCGACGATGGCCCCTCACTCCTCGAAGCCGCCCGCGAACACAACCTGGAAGGCATCATGGCCAAACGCGCCGACAGCAAATACATGCCCGGCCGCCGCACCGACCTCTGGCTGAAAGTAAAGATCCGCGAGTCTGCCGAGGCCGTCATCATCGGCTTCACGCCCGGCAAGGGCAACCGCGGCGCAACCTTTGGCGCCCTCCACATCGCCGAGCGCATAGGCAAGGAGTTACACTACCGCGGCAAAGTAGGCACCGGATTTGATGATGCGACGATGAAAGAAATTTCTGAGGTGCTGAAAAAAGTGGAAACAACGCCCAAGCCCGAAGTCACTGGCAAATTGTTGGATGAAAAAATATCGACGTGGCTGGAGCCTGTTACGGTAGCGGAAATAAGTTATTCGAAGCTTACACCGGACAATATGTTTCGGGAGCCGGTGTTCATAAGACTGAGGCCGGATTTGTAGCAGCGATAAGAGAAGTCCTTCAGCACGTTTCGACAAAACACGTCATTCCGCAGGCACGCGTTTCCTCGAGCCTCGCAAGTGGCCCAAGGAATCCAGTGGATAGCGCTTTGCATCTGTGTGGTGATGCATTTGAGATCGGGCTCGGAGTTATCGGTGTTTGCCGGGTTTCGTTTCATCCAGTGCGAAGCTTATCCAATTTCCGTGCTCTCGAAATTCTGGATGTCTTGAACTACTGGCGTAGGTTTCTATAAAACTTGTGCCTGCGACATGACGTGCGGCGCGACACGGTGGAGAGTGATTGGTTTAGGAAACTATTCCTTACAAAACTCCTTCTTCATCTTCTCTGCAACCGTCTGCCCAAGCGCCTCCGCCTTTTTCAAATCATCGCATGCCTCGGTAATCAATTTCAGCTTCTGCTTCGCGATCGCCCGATTATAATAAGCCGTCGCCGACTCAGCGTTATAAAGCAGCACGATCGTATAATCCTCAATTGCCTCCTTATACCGGCTCTGCTTAATAAGCACATTCCCCCGATTCAACCAAGCCTTATCAAATTTCTCATCCAATTCAATGGCCTGTGTATAATCACTGAAGGCCCCTTTCAAATCATTAAGCCTTTCCTTCACGATACCACGGTTGGTCCAGATGCGGGGGTCTTTGTCGTTTATGGTGAGCGCTTTGTCATAGTCATCCAGGGCGCCTTTGTAGTAGCCACCCTCCAGCCGTTGGTTGGCGCGTTCCAGGTAGGGGTAGAGCATGCTGGAGTCGCTTTCAATGGCGGCTTCGAGTTGGTCGCGCGAGGCATCTTTCTTGCCTTCATTTCGCCTCAGGATGGCGATGTTGTGCAACGCGATGGCGTGTTGGGGATTGATCTTCAAGGCTTTTTCATAGTCCGCGATCGCGGTGGAATCTTTTAGTCCTTCCTTGGCGATGCCGCGGTTCACATAGTAGTCGGCATCCTTGCTTTGGAGTTGGATGGCGGAGTCGATCCAGTGGATGGCGGTCTTGTAGTTTTTTAGTTTGGTTTCGGTTAGGCCGAGGTAATTGTAGAGCGGGGCTTGCATGGGGCCTTGCATGGTCATGACCTGGTTCTTGCCAGTGGCGGATGCCGAAGTATTAAAATAGACCGTGGTGGTTTCGCCGGGGTGGAGGGTGAGCAGTTTGGTGAAGTCGTCTTTGGCTTGGGCGTATAATCCCAGCCGGAACAGCACTTGGGCGCGGCTGTAGAGGGCGTCGGCACGGTCCGGGTAATGCTCCAGGTAGATGCTGTAGTCGGTGTTGGCGCCGGCCAGGTCGTTCAATTGTTCACGGGTGGCGGCGCGCAGCAGGTAGGCGTCCATATTGCCGGGGGTTTCCTGCAGCGTTTTGTCGAACAGCGGCAGGGCCTCGGCATACTTTCCGGCGTCATAGGCGGCGATTGCCTGCTCAAAACGTTGACGCGTCGTTGATTTTTTTTCCTGGGCCCAGGAATACGTTGATAAGAATAGAATCGTTAGGGTCAGGAGCGCTCTCATGCCGGGAAATTTAACGAAATATTCTGCGGCAAAGTGTAAACTCTTTTTTGGAAATCATGTTTAACTACGTGTATGGCAGCCGCAAAAAAATCAACCCAAAAATCCGGAACTGCAGCAGCTTCCGGAGCAACCGTTACATCTGAAAACAAGGGTAACACCCAAACCGGGGCACGCATCCGAACCGCGTATGTGGAATATGTATTGACCCACGGCCAACGCCCTGCAACGGTCTACAAATTTTGCCTCGACCTCGGCATCAAAGAGGACGCCTTCTATGCCCACTTCGGTTCATTCGACGGCCTCGAAAAACAGATCTGGAAAGGCTTTATCGACAAAACGATTTCGCGCCTCACGGCTGACCAGGCTTTTGCCGAATTCAGCACCCGCGAAAAGATCCTGGCCTTCTATTACACGCTGCTGGAAGAATTGAAGAACAACCGCAGCTACGTGCTCTATCAATTGGAACATTCCCGCAAACTGGAACTCATACCGGACTATATCAAAGGCTTTAAGACCGCGTTCGAAACCTTCTTCGAAACCCTCCTCAACGAAGGCAAAGGCAACGGCGAAATCGCCACCCGGCCCTTGCTGGACAAGCGCTACCCGCAACTTTTCTGGATGCACCTGGGCTTTATCCTCATCTTCTGGAAGGAAGACGACAGCCCCGGCTTTGAAAAGACGGACGCCGCCGTGGAGAAATCCGTTAACCTGGCATTCGATCTCATTGGCAAGGGCGCAGTAGACTCGGCCATGGATTTTGCCAAGTTCCTATACCAGAACAAGAAGTGACCTTACCCCTGATAACGTGAAAGAATTCGATCGCATACCCGTCACCAAAGTGCAACGGGCCTCAAAGTTCCTGTCTGCCGGGGCCAAGATCGGCACAAACTATCTTAAGCACTACGGCAAACAACTCGTTACCGGCGAAACCGATCGCGACCAACTGCACGCCGACAACGCCAAAGACATCTACAACTCCCTCAGCGAACTGAAAGGGGGCGCCCTGAAAGTGGCCCAAATGCTGAGCATGGACAGAAACCTGCTGCCCACCGCCTATCAACAGAAGTTTGCCATGGCCCAGTACAGCGCGCCGCCGCTGTCGTATCCCCTGGTCGTAAAAACATTCCAAAAATACTTCGACAAATCGCCCGACAAGATCTTCGACACCTTCACCACCAAAGCGGTCAATGCCGCCTCCATGGGGCAGGTGCACCAGGCCACGTTGAAGGGCAAGAAACTCGCCGTCAAGATCCAATACCCCGGCGTCGGCGACAGCGTGAAGTCGGACCTGGCTATGGTGAAGCCCATCGCGCTCACCATGTTCAAATTGAATCCGGTAGAATACAACGAGTTTATCCAGGAAGTGGAATCCCGGATGCTGGAAGAGACCGATTATACCCTTGAGTTAAAGCGGTCGATGGAGCTGTCGGAGAAGAGCAAAGGGATCAAAAACATCCTTTTCCCGACGTATTATCCTGAATATTCGTCGCCCCGGGTCCTTACAATGGACTGGCTGGAAGGCAAACCGCTGGGCCAGGCCCTCAAGGAAGAGATTCCCCTGGAAGCCCGCAACACACTGGGTCAAGCCATGTGGGATTTCTATCATTTTCAGATGCATACCCTCCGTGCCGTCCACGCTGATCCGCACCCGGGCAACTTCATCATCACCCCGGACTACAAACTCGGCATCATCGACTTCGGCTGCGTGAAAGAGATCCCCGTAGATTTCTATAACACTTACTTCCAACTCCTCGAAGGCAACGTTCTATCGGACGCCGCTGTCCAGAAAAAGGTGTTCAGCGACCTGCGATTCGTCTATCCCGAAGACACCCCTAAGGAGAAAGAATTCTTCACAGGCATTTTTGTAAAGCTGGTGGAACTGCTCAGTCGCCCGTTCCGCTCGGAACAATTCGACTTTGCCGACAACGCTTATTTTGATGAACTGTTTTCTTTTGGAGAGCAGCTCTCCACGATGAAGGAACTGCGCGATTCAAAACGGGCGAGGGGCGTGAGCGATGCCGTGTATATCAACCGCACCTATTTTGGATTGTACACCATCCTTCACGATCTGAAAGCAACGATCAAGACAGCCTACTAGAACCATCACATACAGAGGACGCAAGCCCGCGCAACGAAATCTTTGCACGAGCTTGCGTCCTTTGCTTTCACCTACTTGAAAAATCTTGTTGAAGGACCTCTCAAAAGAGACGGACCTAAACCACTGGCTGGTTTAAGGTCTGAAGTTCAGCCTGCGCTCGCTTCACCTCCGCCTTGATCACAAACACCGTGATCAAATACACCCCCGACACAAAAAGCGGCACCATCACAAACCGGGCGTCCGGGAAAGCATACCACAATGCAGTAGCCCCCACGGTGCGCACAATGGCGTGCCCAAGGTACAGCCACCGTCCATACACCCATCCAATCACCGGCCAGTGAATGCCCATACCTACCCCGATTGCCAGCGGAACAAAAGAGAGGTTGGTCTGCGCGCCGGCAAAGGCCAGGGGCCAGAACATCAGCATGGAAATGAAAGCCGGCAATAAAAGGTCAGTCAAGGCCGACTTGTTCATGATGTCCGATTTCAACGGCTTGGCTAGCAGCAGGCCCAGCGGGAAGATCAGGCCCGAGGTGAATGCGGCCACCGGAAACCAAACCCGGGGCGACAGGTAGAGGCCGGCAATACCCAACGCAAGCCAGTAGAGAAAGCCTGCGGCGGGCAGGGCCAGGCCGCCGTTGGCTTTGAGGAATGCGTTCCGTTTTTCCTGGCGAAGAAGTGCTTTCAGTTCCATGAGGTTTATGGTTTAGGGGAGGGTTTGGGTGGGGTTATTTCAAAAAACCATCTACAGTTTCAAAGAACCAAGCCGGTTCATCGTAGAAGATAAAGTGTTTTGCCGTATCGTTGATGGCCACCCTGGCATTTTTAATGTTGGACACTTGCGCTTGATATGCCGCCAACGAGCCATCATGGGTGGCGCCATAATCCTTGTAGGCGCTCCAGGCACCCAACAAAAGCACCGGGCTTTGGATGGCAGCTACCTGCGGGCGAAGGTCGGTCGCGAACATCTCATACATCACTTCGGCTTGCGTAGCAGGGTCGGCTTTCGAGGCGATCTCGGCCACCTGGGCCACGCGATCAGAACTCGAGATCATGCTGGCCAGGATGCGCAGTTGGTTGTTCTTGATTTGTTCGGGAGTTTGTTTGGCCATGGCGGCTTTCATGTTCTCGGCCATGGGCTTCATGCTCTCGCCAGTGGCGCCGGGCGATTGCAGCACGCTCAGAAAGGGGAGGCCGTCCACAGCGATCACTTTTTCAAACATGTCGGGCGCACTGGCGGCGGTCCAGAACGACAGGAACCCACCCATGCTGTGGCCCATGATGACGGGCTTCTTCAGTTTTTTATCCTTTACATAAGCAACCAGGTCGTTCTTCACGTCTTCCATAAAATGGTCGCTCAGGGCAGGGGCGTTGCCGCCAAAGCCGGCCAGGGTAACCACATGGCATTCATAGCGATCCTGGTAGTGGGCTACAGTTTCCTTCCACACTTCGCCGGTGCAATACAGGCCATGGATGAGGATCATGGGTTTGCCTTTGCCGGTGACATTCACCGTGAAATGAGCCTGGCCATTAGCGATCAGGTTGGCCAACAGGAAAGACAACAGCAAGCCAATGGCGGGGAGGGAATAGATACGTTTCATAGTTTTGGTGTTTTGCGTTTTCATATCCCAAAGGAACGCCCCCGCATCCGCCTCCTAAATTTTTATTGACTAACTGCTCCAAAGAACTGACGAACCCGCGCCACCCGACATTTTTGGCCAACGGAGGCATCCCTTCAGGCTATGATTTTTCTCAGGATGCCGTTACCTGCGGATGGTCAACAGATTGCTACGTTTGGTCAACAGGATTATTGGGTTCTCCCCAGGATGCCTTACTTTGGTCCGCGACATAGTCTCCCGAGTCCGCGGCATAGTCTCCCGTCTCGGGGACTATGTCGCCTCAAGACACACCATGACACCATCCAATCCCCCCACTATGGGTACCCAGGCTCAAAAGCTCTTCCTCTTCAACTGGCAGAAATTCTATCGCCTCAAACTCCATCACGTCCTGCTTTGGATCTGTTATTTTAATTTCTGGGCCGCGGTCTATAAGCATCAGTACACCTCGATGCTCTTCCTGTTCTTCGTGATCTCCATCTATTTCGTATTTAATGCAGGAACGTTCTATAGCGTGGTTTACTACCTCATTCCCAAATACTTCAACACCCATCGCTACGGTCCTTTCTTCATCACCTTTATCGCCACCGTGTTGGGAATGTCCGTCGGCCTGGCGGTGACCCTCCACCTTATTTTCAAAGCCCACGACAACCCTTACGCCTATTATTACGGCCCCATTTTCATGATGTCGTTAAGCTCCAACGGTACGGTCCTGGCTGGCCTTGGCGCAGTTAAGCTAGTCCTCGACCGCATGAAAAATCAGCGCCACATGCGCACCGTGGAGCATCAGCGGCTGGAATCGGAATTGCAATACCTTAAGGCCCAGGTTAATCCGCACTTCCTGTTCAACGCCATCAACAGCGTTTACTTCCTCATCAAAAAAGATCCCGACAAGGCTTCAGAGACCCTCATCAAATTGTCGGACCTGCTCCGGTTCCAGTTGTATGACTGCTCCGACGAGGTGATCGCCATCGAAAAGGAACTGGAGTATCTGCAGAACTACATCGCCCTTGAAAAGCTGAGAAAGGGAGATAAAATAAAAGTAGAATATATGCCTGAAGGCAACCTCGCGGGTTTCCAGATTGCACCCTTCCTGCTGATCCCATTCCTGGAGAATGCCTTCAAGTTTGTGTCGAATAACGGCAACGGCCTTAACGAGATCCGCTTCCGCCTTACCCGTACCGACGACCAACTGACAGCCGTCTTCTACAACACCCACGACGCCCTGCCCAAAGGTCCCGTGGGCGGCATTGGCCTGAAAAATGTGAAGCGCCGGCTGGAGCTTTTATATCCCAACCGTCACACGCTCGACATCGAACAAACCTCCACCACCTACACTGTAACCCTCACGTTGACCCTATGAGCACCAAGATCCAAACCATCATCGTTGAAGACGAACCCCTGGCGCGCGAAGGGTTGCTTTCCTATGTCCGCGAGATCGACTTCCTGGAAGTGAGGGCCGTGTGCGAAGACGCCCTCGAAGCCAACAAAGTGCTGGGCTCCACACCGGTCGACCTCATGTTCCTCGACATCCAGATGCCGAAGATCACTGGCATAGAATTCCTCAAGTCCCTCAAGGAACCCCCCATGGCCATCATGACCACTGCCTATCCCAACTTCGCCCTGCAGGGCTATGAGTTGGACGTGGTGGACTACCTGGTGAAACCCTTCCCGTTCGAACGCTTCTTGAAATCAGTGAACAAGGCCCGTGACTTTTTTGACCTAAAACGAGGGGGCAAAGGGGGGATACAGGGGGGTGATTACTTCTTTGTGAAGGTGGACTACCGCTATGAGAAGATCCACTTCCACGACGTCACCTTCGTGGAGGGCATGGAAAACTATGTCGTGATTCACACGCCAACCCAAACCTACATGACGTTGTTGCGTATGAAGAACATGGAGGAGATCCTCCAGTCGCCCGCATTTTTGCGGATTCACAAGTCGTATATCGTGGCCGTGAGGGCGATCTCGGCCATCGACGGAAACGAGGTGGTGGTGGGGAACAAACGGCTGCCGATCAGCCGCGAGAAGAAACAAGAGATCCTGGAAAGGCTAATTAAAAATTGAGATAGAGTTTTTAAACTTTAACATTTTCAATAACTTAGCAGCACCTGATTCATTTTTTAATCTAACTACTTTGTTATGAGAGCAATCTGGAAAGGACACATCCAATTCTCCCTGGTCACCATCCCCGTACGCATCTACAACGCCATTGATACGGGTCAAACCATCAGCTTCAACCTGCTTTCCAAAGAAGGTCACAACCCCGTGAGCTATGAGAAAAAAGACAAGGTGACGGGCCAGACCCTGCGGCAGGAAGACATCGTGAAAGGCTATCAATACGAGACCGGTCAATACGTGATCATCGACAACGAAGACTTCGCCAAGGTGAAGCTCAAAAGCGAAAAGGTGATCGAGATCGAAGGCTTCGTAGATGCTACAGAGGTTCATCCCACTTTATTTGAAACACCCTATTATATCGGTCCCGACGGTGACATCGCCGCCAAGACCTATGGCCTGCTCAGCGAAACCCTGAAACAATCCGGCAAGATCGCTGTGGGCAAGGTCGTGCTCCGCGACCGCGAAACACCCCTCTTGCTGGCGCCCTTCGAAGGCGGCATAGTCATGTACCGGCTCCGTTATCCCAGCGAAGTCCGCAGCATGCGCGAGGTGCCCCAACTCCTGGAAGTGAAGGCCGACAAAGAACAGCTCAAGCTGGCCAAGACCCTGGTGGACTCCATGACCACCAAGTTTGCCAACATCGAAATGAAGGACCACTACTACAGCGCCCTGATGAACATCATCGACGCCAAGATCGCCGGCAAGGAAGTGGTGATCGTAGAAGAGGAAGAACCGAAGGTAGTCGACATCATGACCGCCCTCAAGGCCAGCATCGACGCCGCCAAAAAGCCCATGGAGAAAGCCAAGGGAACCACGGCCGCCAAAGCCGAGAAAGCATCCGAAAAGGCCGCCGAAAAAACAAAGACCAAGAGTCGCAAAGCCAGCTGATTTTTTTGTCGCGGAAGAATGCGCTCACCGCACTCGGTGGGCCCACATTCCATACGCTGAAAAACGGTATCGTCATCCGCGAAAGCGTGAACATTGAGAAAAACCCACTACCTTTGCGGGAATGGCTAAGGTTGTTAAATTTCCACTACCCACTCCGGAGAAGTTCGGTCCCGTAAGGGTCGAAAAGAAGAAGGATGTGCCCACGGAAAATAAGGCGGGCCAGCTCAACCTTTTCACCGGCGCCAAGATCGTGCGCCTGCATCAGCTCACCGAATTCGAAGAGGCCCTCATCACCGACAACCAGGGCGACAGCAACGGGGCCCGCAAGCTCTACCTCAAAGCCATCGAAGAAGGTGAAGCCCTGGCCGATGCCTATTGCAACCTGGGCATCATCGAGTGGCAGGAGGGCAACACCACCAAAGCCATCGACAGCTTCACCCTGAGCCTCAAGAACGAGCCCCGCCATTTTGAGGCCCACTATAACCTGGCCAACCTCTATGGCGAGATCGGCAACTTCCCTTTGGCCAAAGTGCACTACGAAGTGTCTATCGAAGTGGAGCCCACATTCCCCAACAGCTATTTCAACCTGGCCCTCACGTTGGCCATGAACAAAGAGTTTGATGCGGCCGTAAAAGCGCTCTACCAATACCGCCAGCTCACCGCCCCCGAAAACCACCAACAGGCCGACGACCTGATCCGCAAGTTCCAGGAAGCGCGCTGATCCACGGCGCTTAGATCGAATACATGGTAATGATGAAGAGCACGAAGCGATAAGCCTCCAGTGCAAGGAACAATCCCACCACGCCCAACATGGCCTTGATGACCAGCCGCTTACCCTTCTGGTTATAGAAGGTTTTCGCCGCCCGGAAAATGAAGTAAACGTTGGTGATGATAAAGATGAGCGTCAGTGTGATGTCGTTGAGATAGCTGCCCCAGGTGAAATGTCCCCAATGAAAAAGTTTGCTGAAGACCAGGAAGAGTATCGATAACCCAATGGCATTCAAAGCCATGTTAAAACTGGTGAGCTCCACGGCAAGGGCCACATGGTCGGTGAAGAAACGGTTCTTTTTTTGGAAGATGGCGCTCAGGGGGAGTGACGCCAGGAGCACAAAGATGACGACCAGCAGCTTGGCAAGGTTCGTGGTTTTGTCGTTGTAGATAAGCTCGAATCCTTGCTGGCTAAGTCCCTCATGAACAATCTTTTGAGCCACCATGCGCCGGGCGAGGTTGCTGTGGGGCAGCACGTTCAGTTGGGTATACAGCGAGGCATTGAACATCTGCAGCACCGGGAAAAAGAAATAGACCAGGTTCAGGATGAAGAACATCTGCAGGGGCTTCATGTACATCACCCTGCGGCCATCGACATACTCGCGCGAAAGGAACCCCGGGTTGCCCAGGGTGAGGCGCAGCGATTTCAGGAATTTGTTGTCTACGATGGTGGTGGAGATGAGCACGGTGGCCAGGAATTCGAGCTTGCGGTCCTTGGGTTCGATCACTTTCTCCCCGCAGATATTGCAGTAGGTGCCGTGGAAGGAATGACCGCAGCTTTTGCAGACATGGGGCGCAAGACTGGGCTCTTGAGAAGTATTCATTCGAAGGCGAAAGTACTTGAACGTGATGTATCTACCCAATCACTTTCAGCACTTTCATTGCACGCGACCGGAAAGCCGGTGAGGCGTAGGCGAGTTGATCCTCGATGATGATCTTCAGCTCCGACCCGAGTTCGGGCTGCTCTTCCAGGATACGCTGCAACACGGTGAGGGAGAAGGCCTTCACGGCGATGGGCTCTCCCTTACCTTGGAGGTATTGAAAGCATAGATCCGCCACCCGGCCCTGAAGCCGTTTGGGTAGCTCGATATACTGCAGCAGGCGCAGGGTGTTGCGCTTAACAGCATGGTGGATACCCGGTTTGTTCAGGAAATCCAATAAACGCTTTAAATGGGGCTTTACGAGGTCAGGATGGCGCTCCACGCAGTAACTAAGGGGCCAAGCGGCCCTTTGGGTAACCCTATAAGGGCCAGCAAGATAAACTTCAACTAAAACTTTAAACCGGGCCTGATTTTGACCCACATAATCAACTATTTTGGTCATTTGAGCTTTAGAGTGCTCTTTCAGCAGGGCTTTGGTCAAATCCATTCGAAGGGTTATTTGATCGGTTATCGGAACAAAAGCCGTGTGGTCATGTGCCCGTAAACGGATTTAAGTCTCATCACTTACTTTCACATCACGGAATAAAACAGAAGGCGGTATGGAATTATTTGTTGTGATCTTCTCGATAGTCGCCGTGCAAATCGGCCTCTGCATTTTCGGCTTCATCAAGCAACGTTCTCATGTCGGCATGCGCCATCACTCAGAGGTTAGCCTTAGCCGCTAACTGAAAGGCCACGATAAACGACAGGATCGCTACGACAAAGCCGAACATAAAAATGCTATACGCAATCCGCAAAAAGCGGTACTTTCTACCCAACACTTTCCCCAGGTAGTAAATGTCTTTGATGAGACTGCCATATAAATAATCGGCGTCTTTCATCATCTCTTTCATGCTCCACTCGTATTCCTCGATGCCCATGGCATGAAAGTTCCCAAAGAATAACAGGTTGGTCTTTTTGTTCTTGATGTCCTCGCGGGTGAATTTTCCCGACGACACATTCGGCCGGCTGGCCAAAATCGAGAACACCATCGTGGCCAGACATACCGCGATGAGGATGACCGTGGGGATGGTCAGGTAGGGGTTCTCTTCCAGCTTCCGCACCAGCACCGACACGACCAACGAAAGGATGATGGAGTTGATGGTGATGAGGATGTTGGCCTTGTTGTCGACCATCTGGCTCAGCATGATGTGATTATGCGACGTGGTCCGGAACATGGTCTCGATGCCCCGGTCGGGTTTCAGGATTTTCGCCTTTTCGAGCTTGGCCTGGAGGGATACCACTTCTTCTTCCAGTTTGCGGTATTTCTTCTCGCTGATGCCGTCGCCGTTCAGAAGCTTCTTCAGATGCTTCATGTTCTTTTTCTTTCCTTCTTCCAAAATGGTTTGCCCGTAAGGGGTTTGATAGTGATGCTGTTTCATGAAGTCGAGGGTGGATTTCACCCAGTCATTTTCGGAGAGCTGGCGGATCCCGAGCAGCGCCCACTCTTCACGCAGTTGGTTGCTTTTGACTTGAAACGATTTGGTGGACAGGTGATACAGGTCCGCATCGCACAGCACTTTGCCGATGAGCGTGAAGGGCTGTTGGGGAACTTTGGTGGCCGCGATGGCTTCCACCACATCGCGGATCTTTTGTTGAGAAGCTCCCAGGCCGGTCATCCACTCGGACGCCATTTTCATGGAGGCTTCCTCGTGATTTTGAAATCCGTTCCGGTAGCCCACGTCGTGAAGCCAGGCGGCGACGATGAGGGACTCCATCTCGTCGGCGTTCAATTGCGTTTGCTTGCCGATGGTCGTGGCCGCCTCCACAACATCCCGGGTGTGTTCCAGGTTGTGAAAGCGGTGCCGTTCAAAAGACTTGTCGTTGAAGATCTCCTCCGCTAGCGTTTGCGCCTGTTTGATGAGTGCCGAATCCATAAACGTTAAAAGCTAAAGGTAGAAAATATTTCATCTTCGCTGATTCCGGGCATCCCATGGATGGAACAAAGTTTTTAGCTTCGTGCTCAGATAGTCCCGGAACAGCAGAAGGCGCCCGGCAACCCCCACTTTCAACTGACGTGCCTGCATGATAAGAGCGATACCCTTTCTACTTCTTTGTCTACTCGTTTCAGCCTCCATCCAAGGCCAAACCCCTGTCACCGACGTGGCCTACACCCTCTACCTCGTGGGTGATGCCGGCGAACCCGAAATTGTGAACCAACCCTTGGGCAAGGTGTTGCGCCGCCAGGCGGAACAGTCCGGCCCCAACACGACCTTGCTCTACCTGGGCGACAACGTCTATCCCAAAGGCATGCCTCCGGAAGATGCGCGGAGCCGCGCCGCAGCCGAGCTAACCTTAAAGACCCAGGCCGGGTGGATCCAGGGCCTGGGGGTGCGCGGCATTTTCGTACCCGGTAATCACGACTGGCAGCGAGGCCGGAAAAATGGCCAGGCCACGCTGATGAACCAGCAACAATTTATCGACTCGCTAAAGGACAAGAACATCACCCTGCTGCCACGCGACGCCTGCCCCGGCCCGGTCGAGATCGCGCTCCCCGGCAACGCCGTGCTGGTCATCCTCGACACCCAGTGGTTCCTGCATCCGTGGGATAAACCCCGTGGCGATGAAAGTCCCTGCGACGTAAAAAATGGCGCCGATGCCTGGATTGCCATCAACGATATTTTTGCCCGCAATGCCGGCAAGCGTGTGATCGTGGCAGCCCATCATCCCCTCATCACCCACGGCGAACACGGCGGTGTCTTCACCTGGCAAGATCACCTCTTCCCGCTCACGGCGGTGAAACACAACTTGTATATCCCGATGCCTGTGATCGGCTCCATCTATCCGCTCTATCGCAAATGGTTTGGCGATGTTCAGGACACATCGCACCCGTTGTACAAGGAAATGAGTAGCCTCATCCAAAACATCATGCTGCAATACCCCGGCAGTGTCTATGCCGCGGGACACGAGCATGCCCTTCAGTACCTGGTGCGCGACAGCCTGCACATGATCGGCAGCGGCTCGGGATCGAAGCACACGTTCGTGAAAATGAAAAAGTACTCGCGGTTTGCCGCGCCCGTGCAGGGGTTTGTGAAATTCTCCATAAAGAACGACGGCTCGGCGGTGGCCGAATACTGGCAAGTAGACGATGCGTTTCCCGAGGGCAAAGAAGTTTATCGCGATGTGCTTCCCGCCCTGCAGCGGTTGAAGCCCTTGCCGCCGGCTCAGGAAATCTCTTTCAAGGACAAGGTGGTGAGAATAGAAGGCAGTAAGCAGTACCAGTCAGGCAAGGGGCATGAGCGCTTGTTGGGAGCTAACTATCGGGCGGCCTGGGCGCAGCCGATTGACGTGCCCGTCTTTGATATCGGAGCCGAGCAAGGCGGGTTGAAGGTCGTTCAAAAAGGAGGGGGCATGCAGACCTTGTCGCTCCGGTTGCAGGACTCTACCGGTCGCGAGTTCGTGTTGCGCTCGGTGGAGAAATACCCCGAGAACGCCGTGCCCGAAATGCTTCGAAAGACCTTTGCCCAAGACCTCGTGCAGGACCAGATCTCGGCCTCCCATCCCTACGCCGCCGTGGTGGTTCCGGGCCTGGCACAAGCCGCGGGGATCTATCACACCAACCCGCGCGTCGTCTATATCCCCGACGATCCGCGCCTGGGGATCTACCGGAAAACCTTTGCCAATACCCTGGCGCTCTTTGAAGAGAGGCCGGCTGGAGACTGGTCTGACAAGGACTTCTTTGGGAATTCAAAGAACATTATTAACACAGGTAAAGTATTAGAGCGGCTGGAAAAGGACAACGACAACCAGGTGGACCAGTTGTTTGTGCTTCGTTCCAGGGTGTTCGACATCTGGATTGGCGACTGGGACCGTCACGACGACCAGTGGCGTTGGGCCACTTTCAAATCCAAAAAAGGAGAGACCTACCGCCCTGTGCCCCGCGACCGCGACCAGGCCTTTTTCGTGAACGAGGGGATCATCCCCAAGATCTGGAGCCGCAAGTGGGCCCTCCCCAAATTCGAAGGTTTCAACGACGCCATCCGCTGGCCCTCTGGCCTTGAATTCAACGCCCGTTATTTCGATCGCACCTTCCTCACGGAGCCGTCGGAGGAAGACTGGGCCAAAGCCGCCAAAGAACTCCAGGCAAACATGACGGACGACAAGATCGAACAAGCCATCAAAGCCTGGCCCCCGGAGATTTATGCCCTCAACGGCGAGGCGGTGATCCGTAAATTGAAAGCCCGCCGCGCGCACATGGTCGAGTATGCCGTGTCGCATTATAAGTTTTTAGCAAAGTCAGTCGATGTTGTGGGTTCGAATAAGGACGAGCGTTTCGAAGTGACGCGATTGCCCCAAGGCAATGTGCAAGTGAAGGTGTTCAAGATCGGCAAGGACGGTGATCAGGGAAAGACGTTATACGACCGCTTGTTCCTGAGATCTGAAACGAAGGAGATCCGGCTCTACGGAAAGGGAGGGGAAGACAAGTTTGATATTGAGGGGAGCACGGCCCACAGCATCCTGATCAGGGTGATCGGGGGAGACGGAAAGGACTCGCTGGTAGACAACTCTCACGTTCGTGGGCTGGCCCATAAGACCTTATATTACGATCAAAAGAAAAGCAACACCTTGGTTTCGGAGGGAGAAGCGGGCGATCGGACAAGTGCCGATCCACAAGTTAATCTATATGATCGTAAAGTTTTCAAATACAATACCTTAGCTCCCCTCATAACCGGCAACGTAAACCCTGACGATGGTCTCTTTATTGGCGGCGGGTTTCTCTATCAAACCCAGGGTTTCCGCAAGGGATTATTCAAGTCCCGGCATGTGGCCTTGTTTAGCATGGCCCCGAGAACAAGCTCATTTAACCTGTCATACCGCGGCGACTTCACGGATGTGATCGGCAAGTTTGGGCTGGAGATCAATGCCGACATAAAGCAGCCCAACTATGTGAACAACTTCTTTGGCTGGGGCAACGAAAGCGTCTTCGATCAGAACATAGACCAGAAGCCCGGTCACGAGTCCCTGCCGTCGGCCGTGCAGTATTACCGGTATCGGTTTGAGGAATGGCGCCTGGATGCCTACATCACCCGAAAGGTTGGGAACTGGGGACTTATCCAGGTGGGCCCGGCCATTCAGCGGGTGGAGGTGGAGGATCCCGGAACCAAAGACCGCTACATCAGCACCTACGCGGAGACGCTGCCTTACAATCTCTTCGAAGGACATAACACCTACACCGGCACCACCTGGCGTTTTACGATCGACAAACGCAACCATCCCGTGTTCACTACCCGGGGCGTTGTGTTCACGGTGGCGGGGCGCAACATGGCGGGTGTGGAAAACCGGGCGGCGGATTTTTCGTCGTATGATGGCTCGGTGTCATTTTATCATTCCTTCCGCTTCCCTTCGCGCATCGTTTTCGCAGCGCGTGTAGGTGGAGGGGCCAACACGGGGAGGTATGAATTTTATCAGGCACAGATTCTTAGCGGCCGCACCGAGGTGAGAGGCTACCGGAAGACCCGCTTTTATGGTGAACAGAAATTGTATACCAACCTGGAAATGCGGATCAAATTGTTAAGCCTGAAGACCTATCTCTTTCCTGCAAGCCTGGGCGTCCTCGGTTTCCACGACATTGGTCGGATCTGGTATAAGGATGCTAATGGCGTCGATCCCACGGCTCCCGACGGTTCCTCGAATGTGTGGCACAAGAGCTGGGGTGGTGGCGTGTGGTTCACGCCTTTCAACCTCGCCATTTTATCGGTGGAGGTCGCACATTCGGCGGAAGCTACGCTCGGTTATATCCGCCTTGGCTATTTGTTTTGATGCCGCTCGGGATTATCCCTATCTTTACGAAGTACCCCCTCTCGGCTTAAAACTGAATGTGTATGTCATCGCGGACGATCAGGAGAAAGGTTATATGGCTTGGGGTGGGATTGATCACTCTTTGCAGGCTGGCCTTTGGTGGACCGGGCGACCCTTCAGCCGCAAAGTTTATTGAGAACAAAAATCAGTGGCCGGCAGGCGTTCAGTTCTCGGCCAAGATCCCGGGGGGCAACATGGTTTTGCAGCCGGGTAAATTCAGCTATCGTTTTTTGGATTATGGCAAGCTGCAGGAGCTTCATGAACAAACGCATCATCACCAGGAAAACGAACCGCCATCAAAAGAAGAACCCATCCAGGGGCATATGGTGGACGTCACCTTTGTCCGGGCAAACCGGGAGGCACAGCCGCTTCCTTTTGGACAATCCTCCACCTATTATAACTACTTCTTAGGGAACGACAGCAGCCGTTGGACGTCGGGTGCACATGCTTATTCGGGTGTGTTGTATCCTTCTTTTTATCCGGGCATCGATCTGAAAGTATATGGCCTGGGTCAGCACGTGAAATATGATCTAACGGTGGCGCCCTATGCCGACCCTTCCGTGATCAACATGACCTATGAAGGCATGGACGCCTTGTTGCTGGACAAAGGCAACCTCTATGCAAAGACCTCGCTGGCCGACATCATCGAGCAGCGGCCGGTAGCCTATCAGTTCATCGATGGCCGGCGCACGGCCGTGGTGTGCGAATTTCACCTGGAGGGCAGCACCTTGTCATTTTGTTTCCCGAAAGGATATGATCCGTGCTACGAACTGGTCATCGATCCCCTTCTGATCTTCTCCACCTACTCAGGTTCGACGGCCGACAACTGGGGGAGCACTGCTACGCCGGGCGAGCACGGAACGCTCTACTCGTCGGGGGTGACCAACCGCGATCTGGGAGGTTTCTTTCCGGTCACGCCCGGAGCTTTTCAAACGACCTTTGGTGGTAACTATGATGTGGCGCTCCTCAAATACGATTCCACGGGCTCACAATTACTTTATGCCTCCTACCTGGGTGGCGATGACGTGGAGAGTCCGCATAGTCTCGTGATGAATTCCAGCCATGACCTGATCATCCTCGGCACCACGGGCTCCACAAATTTCCCCACCACGGCAACAGCTTATGACAGGACCTTTAACGGGGGCACGTTTGCTGTCAACGTGGTGGTGTACCAACAGGGCACAGACATTTTTCTGGCACGCGTGGCCAGTGATGGAAGAAAACTCCTGGCGTCCACTTTCCTGGGCGGCCTGGAGAACGATGGGTTGAACCCTCGGATAGGACCCCTGACAAAAAATTATGGCGACGAACTCCGGGGCGATGTCATCACCGATGCACAAGACAATATTTATATCAGCTCGGTCACATCCTCTTCGGATTTTCCGATGGAGAACAGCATCGATCCGTCTTTTAACGGGGGCACTACGGATGCGCTTTTGTTAAAGATCGATAAAGACCTTTCCGATATTCAGTGGTCCACCTACATCGGCGGTACCGGGTTCGACGCTTCGCATACGCTGAAGTTCAACAAGAGCGGCGACATCTATATCGCCGGGGGAACCAGCAGCGCTGATTTTCCGGTCACGGCCGGTGTGTATCAGGCTGCCTTGGCGGGTGATGCCGATGGCTGGATCGCCAAGGTGGGGCAGGCGGGCGATGCGATTAAAACGGCAACGTTCACCGGCACCACCGGGTTTGACCAGGTCTATTTTCTGGACCTGAACGAAGACGACGAAGTGTTTGTCTACGGCCAGACCGCCGGGCAATTTCCCATTACACCGGGTGTCTATAACAATCCCAACAGCGGGCAATTCATCCAAAAGTTTGACGCCACCTTGAATCAACTGATGTTCTCCACCGTGTTTGGGTCGGGGCGCGGCATCCCCGACATTTCGCCGACAGCCTTTTTGGTGAACGAGTGCAACAACATTTATATGTCGGGCTGGGGTGGACTGATCAATGAGGGAGAAGGCTATTGGAACAGCAATACCTACGGCATGCCGGTGACCGCCGACGCCTATCAACGCATCACATCGGGGTCCGATTTCTATTTCATGGTGCTCACCGACGACGCCTCCAGATTCCTGTATGGCACTTATCTCGGCGGCAGTCAGTCGCGCACCCACGTCGATGGTGGCACGAGCCGGTTCGACAAGGGCGGGATTGTTTATCATGCCGTGTGTTCAGGCTGCCAGGCCTATAATGCCAGCGGGCAGTCCTCTTCCGATTTTCCAACGACAGCCAATGCGTGGTCGCGGCAGAACCGCAGCTTGAACTGCAACAACGCCGCCTTCAAGTTTGACCTCTCTTCGCTGAAGGCCCGCATTCAAACCAATTCTGTTGCCCTCGACCATCCCGGGCTGAACACGATCTGCATCCCCGACAAGATCGTCTTTCAAAACCTGAGCACCGGTGGCGAGACCTATGAATGGAACCTGGGCGATGGCACCTACATTACCAAGCAAGATACGTCCCTGATCGTGCATCAGTACATGAACACCGGCCAATATACGGTCTGGCTGAAAGCGATCGACAAAGGAACCTGTAAGGTAAAAGACTCAACCAGCACCAAGGTGTTCGTCAATATCGCCCTGGCCAAAGTGCAGGACGATGATGCGCTCTGCCTGGGATCGACCTATACCTTGAGGGCCAGCGGCGGCGCAACCTATGCCTGGAAAAGCCAGGATGGCACATTCACTTCCGGTGCGGCCACGCCGAACGTCAGCCCGCAAGACACCACCATCTATTACATCACCATCGTCGAAGCCAGCGGGTGTATTCACAAGGACACCGTGCAACTCGATGTGATCCCCGTGATCCTGCCGGAATTTGAGATCGACCGGTCGGCCGAATGTTTTAACCGGCCCATCATCACGGTGAGAAGCACAACGGATAGCCTATGGCAAGGTGACCGCCTGTTCTTCGACTTTGGCGACGGCACTACCGTCGATTCCGAGGAGGCGCAGCATGAATATGCGAAAGACGGTTTGTATAATGTGAAGCTAGTGGGCGTCCGCGAGTTTTGCGTGACCGAAAAAGTGATGCCCATGCCCGTGTTCCGCTTGCTCATCCCCAACATCATCACCCCAGGAAAAGCAGACAATGCCAACGATGTGTTCACCATCCAATACGGCGATCAAAAAGGTGCCACACCCGCTGACTATGGATTCAAGACGTCGGTGGTGATCTACAACCGCTGGGGGAAGAAGGTGTATGAGTCGGCGGACTATCAGTATGATTGGGAAGGAGAGGGGTTAGCGGCCGGCGTGTATTTTTATGAGGTCACCGTGAGCGATCATGCGGCGTGTAAGAGTTGGATACAGTTGGTGAAATGAAAAATACTGACGACTAAGGGTCATGGGATTCATTGTCTTTTTTCTTGTTTGCTTCTCCATCGTGAGCATCCCTCTTTATGTTCTTGTTTATGATTTGGGACTCTATAAAAGAAATTTGTTCCGTCAATTGACTGACAAGGGGTTTACGGACATTAAATTATCCAGGGCAGTCTACGAAGACCTGGATGAAAACTTTCAGGATGATACGGTATACTTCAAGGACTTTATACGAACACAATTTTTCAGGGTGCGGTTTCATACGGTGCGATATACCGACCCGGAAGGAAAACGATGGAGAGCCGCTTTGCGGGTTGAGTCCAGATATTTTACAGATCTTGACGTCATGATCAAGAAAATCGACTGTCTTTCTTGAATAAATTACTTCGGTTCACGTAATTCCTGTGAGCTGTTTCCGTTATCGGCTTCGTTTTACTTTTTCTTCCGAAACGTCCCATCGATCATGTCCGCCTCGTACAGCAATGCTTTGATCTTTTCGTCATCAACTTCCTTCAGGGTTTTGAAGTAAATGCAATACACCTGCTTCCGGTTTTCGGCCAGCAGGATCCCGTCTTCATTGGCCATGAGGTTGCCCTGACAAAAGCCCAGGGTAACGCCCTTTTCTAAGGCCGACTCCTTCTTCTTTCCCCAAGAGATCGAGGGGGGCCAGATGAAACAGATCAGGCGGTTTTGGCTGTAGAACGGAACACCGTACACCAGTTTTTCGGTGGCAAAGGGAAGGCACTCCAGCACCAGGTAGCGCAGGCGTTTCACGAGGACCTGTTCGCGGCGGGGGAGGTCGGGGAGAATTTCGTCAACGGTCTTTTTGGTGCTCTGCATGTTCTTTAAAAATACAACCCTGGAACGGAAAAACCTGCCTTCTTGCCGCGTAATACAGTATTTGGGCCCCCGATTAAAACAAATATGACTAACCCCGCAAAATAAAATTATCTTGCGCCAAAATTATAACTATGCGGTTACGGCTGATCGGGGTGTTTCTGGGTTTTTGGGTAGCTTCTTTTGCGCAATCCAGTAAAAATCAAGGCTATGTGTATACAGTGGACATCACCAAAGTGGTGAAAGACAAGGTGCACGTAGAACTTATTGCCCCACCCATCACGACCAACGACATCATTTTTTACCTCCCCAAGATCGTGCCCGGCACCTACGACATTGCCGACTATGGCCGCTACGTTTCCGAGTTCTCGGCCGTAGACAAAAAAGGCAAGAAACTGGAAGTTGAGAAGATCGACGACAACTCCTGGAAAATCAAAGGCGCCACGCGCTTGCACAAGATCAGCTATTGGGTGGACGACACCATCGACACACCCATGAAAGGCCCTGAGATCTTTCAACCGGCCGGCACCAACATCGAGGAAGGAAAGAACTTCATCATCAACTCCGGCGGCTACTACGGCTATTTCGATGGCATGAAGAACATGCCCTTTCAATTCAACATCATCCGCCCCAAAGATTTCTATGGCACCACGGGTCTCATTGCCCAGCAAACCGGCAAGCCCCTGAGCATCCTGAAGCTGGAAAAGGGTGGCAACGAAAAAGACAAGCTGGTCGATGTTTATAAAACCTCGGACTATGACCAACTGGTGGATTCGCCCGTGATGTACAACAAGCCCGACACGGCCGTCATCCACGTGGCCAACGCCGAAGTGCTGGTGGGTGCCTATTCGCCCACAGGCAAGATCAACGCCAAACAGATCGCGGCCAGCATTCGCGAAGTGCTGATGGCCCAAAAAGAATTTCTCGGCGGCAAACTGCCGGTCGATAAGTATGCTTTCATTTTCTATTTCACCGACAAGCCGCTCTATAGCTACGGTGCGCTCGAGCATTCGTACTCCTCCACGTACTATATGCCGGAGATGACCATCGAGCAGATCAACCAGCAGCTGCGTGATTTTGCCGCGCATGAATTTTTTCACATCATCACCCCGCTGGGCATTCACTCCGAAGAGATCGGACATTTTGATTTCAACCACCCCAAAATGTCGCAACACCTGTGGATGTACGAAGGGGTGACGGAATATTTTGCCGGCCTGGTGCAGCTCAAATACGACCTGATCGACCTGGGCCAATACCTGGAAGTGCTGTATGAGAAAATGGTCACGGCCGATCCGTTCAAAAACGATGTGCCGTTCACGGAGATCAGCAAGTATACGCTGGACAAGTACAACGATCAATACTACAACGTTTACCAGAAAGGGCCGCTCATCGGTCTGTGTCTCGACGTGAAACTGCGCAAGCTCTCGAATGGAAAATACGGTTTGCAAAACCTGATGTTGGACCTGTCGAAGAAGTTTGGCAAAGACAAAGCCTTTGAGGACGACCAACTCTTCGACGAGATCACCCGCATGACCTATCCCGAGATCGGCACGTTCTTCGACCGCTATGTGAAAGGCGCGGAGAAGCTGCCGCTGAAAGAAACCTTGCAGGACATCGGCATCCTCTATGCAGAAGAAGCATCATACTACACCGTGAGCCTCGGCATCGACGACGACGTGATCGGGGTGGACGAAGTAGAAGGTAAACAAAGGCTGAAGATCATCAGCCTCGATAATATGAACGCCGTGGCCAAAGCCCTGGGCTTCCAGAAAGACGACATCCTGATCAAGATGAATGGCGAGGTCATGCCCGAAGTGGGACCTGATTTCGAGCCGTTCCTGAAATCACAATTTGCCAACCTGGGCGAAGGCAAGACCCTTGCCTATACCGTGTTGCGCAAAGACGAAAAAGGCAACTTGAAAACCGTGGAGCTCTCCACTCCGAATGCCCGCATCGAGATCACGCGCCGTCACATCATGGAGATCGACCCGGATGCCACCCCCGAACAACTGGCCTTGCGCGATGCGTGGATGAAGCCTTGAACGCAACGCTGAACGCTACCCGCCGTTAAAGGAGGAAAACGAAGTTCATGGCGTACAAAAACAAGGTCATCAAGAATCCTTATACCGGGCAGTCATTTAAGTTCATTCAAACAGCAAAAGACACCAGCGGCGAACTGCTGGAAATGGAAACCACCTACCGGGGTCATTCCAAGGAGCCCGTGGCGCACTATCATCCGTCGCAGGACGAGGATTTCAAAGTGTTGCAAGGTGAAGTGACCGTGCGCCTCGACGGTGCGCTGAAAACGTTGCGGACGGGCGACACGCTCCACATTCCCCGCGGCATGGTGCACGCCATGTGGAACCGTTCCGACCGTGAGGCCATGGTGAACTGGCAGGTGCGCCCCGCCCTGGATACCGAAAATTTATTCGAAGTCACCACCGGCCTGGCCATGGATGGTAAGACGAAATCCGACGGCATGCCCGGCATTCTGCAAGTGGCGCTGACCATAAAAAAATATCACCACGTGTTTCGCATGGCCAGGCCTTCCTACACCGTGCAGAAGATTGTGTTCACATTGCTGTCGCCCATCGCGTATCTGCTGGGTTATAGAGCAACCTATTCCAAGTATATCGATTGATCCATATCTACTGGCCACGCGGGCTCGTGTCGCTCGTCCCGGTTTTGTGATCGCGAAATAAACGCTGCGGTGCGTCGTTTTTGCTTCGGATTTGACCGCGAATAGCTGAACGGTTCGCCGAAGTTGTCTTGGAAGTGGGGAAGGACTTGGGTATTTTAGGGACCCGACCTTTCGGAGCAGGCCCTTTTAGCATTTTCCGATGAAACCCGAAAAAACCATTTTCCTGGCGGATGACGATGCGGACGATCGCCTCCTTTTCGAGGAGGCCCTCCGGGAGATCTCTGGCGGAACGCAGCTCACGATGGCCAATGACGGGGAGCAACTGATGACGATCCTCGAGAATGCCCTACTTCCCGACGTGATCTTCCTCGATTTGAACATGCCCCGCAAGAATGGGATGGAGTGCTTGCAGGAGCTGAAACAGTCCCCAAAACTTAAACACATCCCCATTGTTATTTTCTCGACGTCAACCCAACCGGAAATGATCGACAAGGTATACGAAGGCGGCGCGCACTATTACATTTCCAAACCGAGGAACTTTGGTGTACTGAAAAATATCATCGACCAAATACTCAGTACAAACTGGCGCTCCTTTCCACAACCTTCCAAGGAAAAATTTATAATCCAATCCCGGCAGTGATGATCATCGAGAGCCCGCATAGCACGGAACAATTCCTTTCGGGAGGCGGTGAGTTGGGCGAATGCATTCGGTCCACCGACTGGAGCCTGACGCCGCTCGGACCTCCGTCCGGATGGCCACAAAGCTTGCGCACCACGCTGAGCATTATTCTCTCGTCGCCGTTTCCCATGTTTCTTTGGTGGGGACCGGATCTCATCCAATTTTACAACGACGCATACCGGCCCAGCCTGGGTACCAACGGAAAACATCCCCATGCGGTTGGACAGCGCGGGGTAGAGTGCTGGCCTGAGATTTGGACCACCATCGGCCCGCTCATCGAAAGGGTGATGAAAAATGGTGAGTCGTTTTATTTTGAAGATCAACTGATCCCCATCTATCGCAACGGCGGGCTGGAGGACGTGTATTGGACTTTTAGCTATAGTCCGGTTCGTGGCGAATCCGGGACCGTGGAAGGTGTGCTGGTGGTTTGCAACGAGACCACTGGAAAAGTGCAGAACCTGGAGCATGCAGAAGAAACCAGCCGGCAACTGAGAAGCCTCATCGCCGAGGCACCCATTTCTACAGCCGTGTTTAGTGGCCCTCAATTCATCATCGAGTTGGCAAACGACGAGTCCCTGAAATTGTGGGGCAAAGACCGCCGCGTGATGGGCAAGCCTGTGCTGGACGCTATACCAGAATTGAAAGGCCAGCCTTTCCTGGACCTGATGATCGACGTCTACAACACCGGCAAGACGTTTGAAGGCCGGGAATCGGTCGCCCGCCTGGAGCGCGACGGAAGTATCCGCGATGTGTATGTGAACTTCATTTTCAAGGCCCTGCGCGACGCGGATGACAAGATCAACGCCATACTCGCCATGGGCTATGATGTGACCGAACAGGTGGCCGCCCGCCAACAACTTGCCGACGCCGCCGAACGCCTCACGCTCGCCACGGAGGGCACAAAGATGGCCACCTGGGACCTCGACCTCAAAACCTTCGACATCATTCACTCGCCACGCCTGGCCCGCGTCTTCGGGCATCCGGAAAGCACGCGCCTAAGCTTCCCTGACATGCGCCAGGCCGTTTACCCACGCGACTTGCGTGTGATAGAAAAAGCATTTGATGTTGCCTTGAAGAAGGGCACCTACTACTACGAAGCGCGTGTCGTCCACCCCGACCAGTCGGTGCACTGGATCCAGACGCGGGGCAAAGTATTCTATAGTGACAATCACATCCCGCTGCGCATGCTGGGCACGATGATGGACATCACCGAACGCAAACGCGCCGAACGCGTCATCGAAGAAAGTGAAAAGAAATTCAGGACCCTGGCCGACTCCATGCCCCAATTTATCTGGACCACGGACAGGGCCGGTAAACTGAATTACTTCAGCCGGTCGGTATACCAATACACCGGCATCATGGATCCCAAACAATTGGCCGAATGCTGGTGGAAGACCATTCACCCCGAAGACCGCAAGGGCACCCTGAAAGCCTGGCAGGAATCGCAGACCACGGGCACCGATTTCCTATTCGAACACCGCTTCCGTCATCACGAGGGCACCTATCGCTGGCAGCTAAGCCGCGCCGTGCCCCAACGCGACGTGACGGGAAAAATTGAGATGTGGGTTGGCACCAGCACCGATATTCACGACCGCAAGCTCTTCACCGACGAATTGGAGAACAAGGTGCTGCAACGCACCAATGAATTGAACCTGCTCAACCAAAACCTGCTGAAAAGCAACGACGAACTGGCGCAGTTTGCCTATGTGGCCAGCCACGATTTGCAGGAGCCCCTGCGAAAGATCCAAACCTTCGCCGGTCGCATCCTGGATGTGGAATCAAAAAATCTTTCCGAGCGGGGCCGGGATTATTTTCAACGCATGCAGTCGGCTTCCGTCCGCATGCAGCAACTCATTATGGATTTGCTCTCCTTCTCGCGGGCCAACACCAACGAAAAATATTTTGAGGTGACCGACCTCAACGTGATCCTTCAGCTTGTGAAAGAGCAATTGAAGGACACCATCGATCAGAAGCAAGCCGTGATCCTGTCCAGCACGTTGCCGGTGTTGAACATCATCAGCTTCCAGTTCGAACAATTGTTTACCAACCTGATCGCCAACGCACTGAAATTTTCCAAGACGGATGTGCCGCCGCTGATCGCCATCCACGCCGACAAGGTGGGGCGCGATCACGTGCATCACAAGGATGCGGAAGACATCCTTTATCACCGGATCATGATCACCGACAACGGCATCGGCTTCGAGCCGCAGTTCAACGAGCGCATCTTCCAGGTGTTCCAGCGCCTTCACGGCAAAGACGAATATCCAGGTACCGGCATCGGATTGGCCATCTGTAAGAAAATTATAGAGAACCACCAGGGCTTCATCGAAGCCTCCGGACAATTGAACAAGGGCGCGGTGTTTACGGTCTATGTTCCCGCCAGAAACTGATCAGCCTTTTTTTATTTCATAAACCGACCATTATTTGGTGTCGAGGCGAATGAATTTTCCTTCGCTGATCTTGCCATCCTTCACCGTATAAAGCGTAAAGCCCGACGGCAATTTTATAGTGCCTTCTTCCGAAGGCCCGACGATGGCGGCGGTTTGTTCATAACGTGTGGGCTGGTTGTAGGATTCGAACGTGAATACCTGGCGAAAATGAAAATGGCCGGCCAGCGAAAGCGGGTAGGGGCGCTGGTTCAGGATGGCCACTAACTCCTGCGCGTTGGAGACAACGTGGCGATAGTGAAGTATGCCGTGCTGGCGCTCCAATGACCGGCCCGGACCGGTCTCTTCAAAATTGGAGAGACTAAGCCCACCCGAGAAGAATGGCATGTGCGCAAACGTGACCACCGGTTGGGTGGGAGGGATCGCGGCCAGATCGTTTTTGAGCCACGCCACTTGCGTGGAATCCACATGGCCGTAGTACCACAAGTCTTCATAGTCGATATCGTCCAGGGCCACAAAGTGGATCCCGCCATAATTGAAGCTGTAGTAGTTGGGGCCAAAGTAGTGATGGAACATTTTTTTGCCATACAAGGGGTTGTTTTTTCCTACCAGCGACAAATGGCGTTCGATCCCAAAGTTGTCGTGGTTGCCGGCGGCGCTCCACACGGGCATGGAGAATTTATGCGTCTCGCTGAGGTAGAGATCATACAATGCGGTCACTTCCTTTTCGGGAACTCTCAACGCATCGCGAATGAGATCGCCCGTCACCAACACAAACGCCGGCTTCAGAGAATCGGCCATGGCGCGCAGGCGTTGGGTTCGGGGAAGGCTCGTTTCGCTGATGTGGGTGTCGGAAGCATGCAGGAAGGAGAAGGAAGTGACGGTCGCGGTTTTGAGGAGGGCGAAGTTCAACTCACCCCCGGTTTCGGGGATCTTTTGCCAATAGGTTGCCGCAGCTTTATACCCGTCGGGTAAGCAGATCATGATCAAACCATAGCCCTCCACATCGTCGATCGTATAATGACCGGTGGCATCCGTTTGAACAACCTGCACCTGGTCCGACACGGCCACACCCCGGAGGCCGGTTTCGTCTTTGTCCTTCTGGCCATTGTTGTTTTTATCGGCAAACACAAATCCCGACACGGCCTTGGCATGGAGCGTATGGGAAAGCGCGATGAAGAGCAGGAATAGAAAGGGTCTCATACGATTTTGATTTTAAGAAATGAAGATGAGCATAATGCGGGATATTAGCAATCGACCGGCGACAAGCGCCTGGACGGTCAGCGCCGAAACGTAACGAAAAGGTAATTTCGATTTTTGTTTTGAAATGGTTAACTTCATCACCCAGTTTATGAGCAAAGCCGAAACCAAAGACCTGTCGAAATTTCTAAAGCCGTTCCCCAGCGGTGTCCAGGAAACAGTTTGGTTTCTCCGGGACTTTGTGTGGGATCTTTACCCGCAAACCAACGAACTCATTTACGACAATTACAACGCCGTTGCTTTCGGTTGGTCGCCCACGGACCGGGTGGGGCACACGTTCTGTTCCATCGCTGTTGGCCGCACCAGCATGAACGTTCACTTCGGTTTTTATTGGGGCTCCGAAATTGCCGACCCCGAAAAACGCTTGATCGGTGAAGGCAATCAATACCGTTATATTCTGGTGAAGGACCCGGCAGAATTCCCCAAAGCCTATATGAAAAAGCTATTGACGGAGGCCTATGCCAATTCACTCGCCAAGGTAAAAGATAAAAAACAAATTATGGAGGGCCTGACCATCACCAAGTCCGTCTCCGAAAAAAAACGAACAACCAAAGCCAAGCCCGTTAAGAAGACCGCAAAAAAGAAAGTGGCTGCAAAAAAGAAAAAGTAGTCTGTGATCATGAGTTCGGCCTGGCGTCGGCAAGGCGATAGCCACCGGGTCACCCCACAAGGTTCACGTTAGAGAGTATTCGAAGTTTCCATTCTTTGTGGAGATATTTTGTAAAAAGAGAAGATAAAGGATGTGTCAAATGAAGTGATAGACCACTGCAAATTACCTCACCGGTCAGCCTTTTGACCAATGCCGTTTGTCGAACCCGTAAAAAAAACGACATGTTGTAAAATTAAATTCAAATAAATCCTCAAACCAATCCATGAAAATTAAAATCCTCTTACTATGGGTGCTCCTCGTGAGCACAGCTGTACATCTTCACGGTCAAAGTACCGCGAATCAAACGATCCGCACATTGCCAAACGGGCTTCGGTATTGGGAATATCTCCCACCAACCTATTCCCCGACAGGACGGAAAATCCCCGTGGTGATCTTTCTGCACGGCCTGCAGGAGCGGGGCAATACGGATGCCGACATGAGCAAAATCATAAATGTAAACAATACGCCACCCAACTATGTGGAGGATGGTGAAGATTTTGAATTTGTACTGATCTCCCCTCAACTCCCGACAAGCCAACCGGGTTGGAATAATAAAAATCACATCAACCCCGTCGTCGACTACGTTTTGCAAAACTACAACGTAGATCCCGACCAGCTTTATCTCACCGGATTGAGCCTCGGCGGCGGTGGCGTGTGGGGCTATGCGCAAGACCCGGTATATGGCCAGAAGGTCCGGGGCATCGTGCCCGTGTGTGGTCATCAAAACGATCAGAACAAGGCGTGCAACATCGCCAACAATGGCATCCGCGTTTGGGCCTTTCACGGCGAGGACGATACCACCGTGAGCAAACTCAAAACCATCAACATGGTAAACGCGATCAACGCCTGTATCCCGGCACCCAATCCACTGGCCATCAAAACCATTTATCCAGGGGTTAATCACAACGCATGGGATAATGCCTACCGGACCGATCATGCACTCCACAATCCGAATGTGTATGAATGGATGATGCAAACGTTCAACCTGCCCGTTGCCAATGCGGGCGCCGACCGGAGCATCACCCTTCCTAAGGACAGCGTAATACTAACGGGGAGCGGCACATCTTCCAACAGCACCATCACGGGTTACGCATGGCAACAAGTATCGGGCCCCACCTGCACGTTAAGCGGAATCACGACCAACGCACTCTCGGTATCGGGCATGACGCAAGGTACCTATGTGTTTAGCCTCGTGGTGACGGACGCTGCCAGCAACGCATCGCCCCCCGACCAGGTGACCATCACGGTTTCAGGAACCAATGTGCCCCCGGTAGCCAATGCCGGCGGCGATGTGACCATCACCCTTCCGCATTTGCCCGTAACCTTCAACGGTTCCGGTTCTGACAGCGATGGATTGATCTCCACTTATTTATGGACCAAACAGAGCGGAGGCACGTGTACCTTATCAGGAACAGCCACGGCGACACTATCGGTAAGCAATTTCTCGGCAGGGACCTATGTGTTCCGGCTGACCGTAACGGATAACAACAGTGCCTCAGCCTACGACGAAGTGACCCTCATTGTCAATCCCGAGCCGGTCGGCGCGGCAACCAGCTGGAATGCCTATGATATTGTGATGCAGTCAACCCAGGCGCATCAAGGCCTGGTGAACAGTACCGACAACAGCATTCAAGCCACCGTTTCTTTCTTTCAGTCCACGAACGACGGAGGCGTAAAAAAGAACGCCCTGCTCACCAACTATAATGCAGGACCGCATCCCAACGCCAACAGTTTTGTCACCACCTACTGGGCCCTTGGAGTGGGCAATGTCTATCCTTATGCGGGCAAGAGCACCGTGGGAAGAGGAAGCGAGACCGGCGAAGGCAATGTTCCTTCACCCACAGGAGTGTTCGATCTGCAACTGCATCCACCGAACTCCGCCAAACTCATTGTGTCGGCATTCGTCGTTCCGGTAGCGGGCGAATACACACTCAGCAACCTGGCGGTGCGACGCGTCTCTTCGGCCTCGGGAACAACCCGGCTGAAAGTATTCGATAGTGATCAGTTGCCGGTGGCCGATCTTCAAGCGACCAACAACCAGGATTGGGTACAAAACACGAACACGCTCGCACTGGGAACCCTGAGCATTGGCGACAGCATTTACTTTGCGGTTGACCGGGAAGGAAATTATGCCTCCGATTTCACCGAAGTCATGTGGACCGTCAACCGGCTCATCCCCAATACCCCTCCCGTTGCGAATGCCGGTACTGACTTCGCCACGCCGCAGCACAGCTTCAACTTATCCGGCTCGGGAACCGATAACGACGGTCTCATCGCCACGTACGCGTGGACACAACAAAACGGCCCCACGGCAACGATCACTAACGCCACCACGCAGACGCCGACCGTGAGTGTTTCTTCGGAAGGAGAGTACGTATTCCGCCTCACCGTGACCGACGATGACGGCGCCACCGCCATCGACGAGGTAACCGTCGTGGTGACCGCTCCCGTAGAGATCAGCTGGAATTCCTATGACATCGTCATGCAATCCACGCAGGCGCAACAAGGCAAGGTCAACAGCACCGACAACAGCCTGCAGGCAACGATAGCGTTCTTCCAATCCACTAACGACGGTGGTGTCCGGAAAAGCGCGTTGCTTCCCGTGTACAATCCCGGGGCGCATCCAAATGCCAATAGTTTTGTCACCACCTATTGGGCGAACAACACCGGCAACGTATATCCCTACGCAGGCAAAAGCACCGTGGGCAGAGGCAGTGAGACCGGCGAAGGCAACGTGCCTTCACCCACCGGTGTGTTCGACCTGCAATTGCATCCACCGAATTCATCCAAGCTGATGGTGGCCGCATTCGTCGTACCCGCCGCGGGTGAGTATACGGTCAGCAGTGCTGCCGTAAGAAGAGTGTCATCTTCTTCGGGCACCCAGAGACTCAAAATTTTTAACAACCTCCAGTCCATCCTCCTGGATCTCCAGGCCACCAACAACCAGGACTGGGTGCAAAGCTCGACCCCGCTGTCGCTGGGAGTTTTAACCGTTGGCGACAGCATTTATTTCGCGGTCGACCGCGATGGAAACTATGCGTCTGATTTTACGGAAGTAGCCTGGAGCATCGCCATGATCCCACCCTCGAGCCAGGCGCGCATGGCGCCTAGACAAACTCTCGCGCAGACCGCCCCAGAGCAACCCGCGGCCCCAGAGGAAACGCCGATTGGTTTCTATCCCAACCCCGTGAAGAATGCGATCTCGTTCCAAGGCATCACTGGCGAGACCCATGTCACCTTTTATAGCGCCATGGGCGCCCTGTTGCAACAAACCAAAATAGATCAAGCTCACAGCACGCTTGACATCAATGCAACAACATTCTCACCGGGGCTGTACATCATGATCCTGAAAAATCCAGGTGTGCAGAAACAATTCAAGTTCCTCGTAGAACCTTAAACACAAAATCAGGAGCAATAAAAAATGGAAGGGCGCACAAAGCTCCCTTCCATTTTTTTTGTGCCTCATACGGATCAGAAATCAAATCAAAAAAAAGCCGCCCCGAAGGGCGGCTTTCCAACTACAGCCATCGGTAAGAAAGTCATGCGTGCACCTTGATCTGTGGCGCGCCCATGAGGATCTCCTCCGAAGCAGAAGATGAGAACTTTTCGAAATTCTTCAGGAACGACTCGGCCAGGAAGTTTGCCTTTTGATCATAGGCTTCCTTATCGGTCCAGGTGTTGCGCGGGTCCAGGAGCTCGGAAGGGACCTGCGGGCAACTTACCGGGTAGGCCACGCCAAAGACATCATGCGTTTTATAGTCGACCGTGTGCAACGCGCCATTCAGCGCTGCCGTGATGAGGGCGCGGGTAACTTTCAAGCTCATGCGCTTGCCCACGCCATAGGCGCCGCCGGACCAGCCGGTATTCACCAGCCACACCGTTACGCCGGCCTCTTGCATCTTGGCACTCAACATGCCGGCATACACCGTGGGATGCAGGGGCATGAACGGCGCACCAAAGCATGCCGAGAACGTCATGGTAGGTTCCGTTACGCCTTCCTCCGTGCCCGCCACTTTAGCCGTGTAGCCGGAGATGAAGTGGAATGCGGCCTGGCCTGGGGTGAGCTTTGAAATAGGAGGGAGCACCCCGTAAGCATCGCAGGTAAGGAAGAATATGTTCTTCGGGTTCAACCCAAGCGAAGGCACCGCGATGTTTGGGATGTGATGGATGGGATAACTCACCCGGGTGTTTTCTGTTTTTGAGCAGTTGGTATAATCCACATCCGTGGTGCCGGGCTTAAAGCAAATGTTTTCTAACAAAGCACCGGAGCGAATGGCGTGGAAGATCTCGGGCTCGCGTTCTTCGTCGAGGTCGATGGTCTTCGCATAGCAGCCGCCTTCGAAATTGAAGATCACGTTGTCAGGTGTCCAGCCATGCTCATCGTCGCCGATGAGTTTGCGATCGGGATCGGCCGACAAGGTGGTCTTGCCCGTACCCGACAAGCCAAAGAAAATAGCGGTGTCACCGCTCTTGCCGGTGTTGGCAGAACAGTGCATGGACAACACGTTTTTCTGATGGGGTAAAATAAAGTTCAACGCCGTGAACACACCTTTCTTGATCTCGCCCGTGTAGCCGGAGCCGCCAATGAGGATGATCTTGCGTTTGAAGTCGATGATGGAAAAGTTGTGTTGCCGCGTGCCGTCCGTGGCGGGATCGGCATGGAAGCCCGGCGCGTTGAGCACGTGCCATTCGGCGGAGAACGTTTTCAGCTCGCGTTCCCAGGGACGCAGAAACATATTATGGACAAATAAATTAGACCACGCATACTCCGTGATCACCCGCAGGTTCATGCGATAGCGCGGATCGGCGCAGGCATAAACATCGCGCACATAAAATTCCTTGCCGTTGAAGTAGGCGATCATCTTGGCATAGAGCCGGTCGAAATTGGCGGGTGAAAAGGGGATGTTGAAGTTGTTCCACCACACCGCGTCGGTGGTCAGTTCGTCTTTGACGGTGAACTTGTCTTTGGGTGACCTGCCGGTAAATTCACCGGTGTTTACAGTAACAGCGCCGTTGCTGGCGAGGGCAACCTGGCCTTCGTTCAACGCACGGGCGGCGAGTTGTTCGGGGGGTAAATTCCAGTGCGCCTTCCCCTCCTCAATGCCGAGGTCTTCGACCGAGGCATCGGCCGGTTTTATTCCGAGTTCTTGCATGATAAATGGGTTAATGAGTTGCTCAAAGATACCTCAATTTTATACCATTTCAATCGTTTGCATTATGAATTTTGTTACATTTGCCCGCCTTCAGGGATACTTGCGAAAATGGATTTATCGGCCTACTTTGACACCCGATTTGGAGGAAGAGGCGTGCCACTTAAAAAGATTTTTTAAAAGGCCCCTTTTGCAAAATTTTGATTGGATTTTTTACCAAAAACCTAACCGCAATTAATGGCGTTTTCACAACGACTTCACGAGATCCGTACCGGCTTTTCCTCCAACTTCTGGATCGCAAACACCCTCGAACTTTTCGAACGCATGGCTTTTTATGGCGCCAAAGCTGTGCTCGTCGTCTTCCTTGCCGATAGAGTTGGTCTGCACGAAGAGGCAGGAACATTGGCCGGTATCTTCTCCGGTCTGATTTTTTCTCTACCTATTGTTGCCGGTGTATTAGTAGATCGCTACGGGTTCAAGAAAACCCTGATGGCTTGCTTCTTCATTTTTTGTATCGGATACTTTCTCATCGGCTTGGCCGGCATGCAATTCGGAGAACCGATCGTGAGCGTCATCGGCAAAAAAGCTTATGCACTATCGGTGTTGATCCTCACGGCCATCGGCGGCTCGCTCATCAAGCCGTGCATCGTCGGCACCGTTGCAAAAACTACAAAGCCCGAAGCGAAAGGGTTGGGTTTTTCTGTCTACTATACTATGGCCAACATCGGCGGCGCGGTTGGGCCCATCGTTGCGCTGCAGGTGCGTGAAGATTGGGGCATCGAATATGTATTGATCATGTCGTCGCTCACATCGTTTATGCTCTTTCTTGGCGCCTGGTTCTTTTATCGCGAGCCCGTGGACCACAACAACGAAGTGGTGGAGAAACGCACGCTGGGCAAAGTCTTCGCCGACATGCTGCTGGTGTTTGCCAACTTCAGGTTCATGATTTTCCTGGTCATCTTTTCCGGTATCTGGATCATGTTCTGGCAGATCTTCTACCTCATCCCTTTTTATGCACCCAAGGTGTTGAACTTTACCGCGTTCGAATGGTTCGAAACCGTCGACGCAGCCTGCATCATTTTCCTAACGGTACCGATGGCCGCACTCGTGAAAGAATGGAAGCCGATCACGGCCATGACCCTCGGTTTTATCTTCGCCAGCTTTGCCTGGATATTGATAGGAGCAGTGCCCACCGTATGGGCCACCGTTGCCGGCATAGCCTTGTACGCTTTGGGAGAGGCCACGCAAGCCCCACGTTTTTATGAATACGTGAGCAATCTCGCCCCGAAAGGGCAAACCGGTACTTACATGGGCTTTGCCTTCCTGCCGGTAGCCATCGGGTCGTTTTCCGCAGGGGCCGTTTCCGACTGGCTCCGCTTGAACTACCTGGATACGAACCCCGCATTAATGTGGTACATCGTGGCCGGTATTGGCTTCACATCAACCACGTTGATGATCCTCTACAATTTGTACCTGGCGCCAAAGCCCCAGGAATCCTGACACCCGACTCATTAACCTAAACTTCCCATGGAAGAAAATAAATCGTTCAAACCCTATGTACCGCCCGAAGCCAACGTAGCCGAGTTCACCATTAAGTCGGTGGTGTTCGGCTCGCTCTTCGGTATTCTCTTCGGATCGTCCACCGTATACCTGGCCTTGAAAGCAGGCCTCACAGTGACGGCCTCTATCCCCATCGCGGTGATCGCGATCACGCTGGGTCGGAAATTTTTGAAGACAACCATTCTCGAGAACAATATCATTCAAACCACGGGTTCGGCAGGGGAGTCCATTGCGGCAGGTGTGGTGTTCACATTGCCTGGCTTTTTGTTTCTCTCGCCGGGACCCGATGGCAATAGCGTAGGCGATGCCTACTTCAATTACCTAACCATTCTCATTCTGGCGGCCTTTGGCGGCATGTTGGGCACGTTGCTCATGATTCCCCTCCGGCGCTCGCTCATCGTGAAAGAACACGGCGTGTTGCCTTATCCCGAGGGCACGGCCTGTGCGTCGGTGCTGCAGGCAGGCGAGAAGGGTGGCGTGTTTGCGCAGACCGCTTTCTATGGCATGGGTGTGGCCATGGTCTATGCTATTATGCAGAAGGTGTTCCACGTCATCGCCGAGACACCCGCTTTTGTTACCTCACAGGTCAACAAATACTGGCCCTCTGCCGCGACGCGCGGTGAGATCACACCCGAATATCTCGGCGTAGGCTACATCATCGGTCCCCGCATTTCAGGCATCCTGGTGGCCGGCTCCGTACTGGCCTGGTGGGCGATGATCCCCTTGCTGGCGACCGTCGTGCCGCCGGATGCGGTAGCCGCCCAGTTGGTAAAGCTCGGCTACCTCGCCAATATCAACACGGCCGGTGGTGCAGGTTCCTGGGATCCTCAAACGCATACGTTCGGCAGCTATGCCGATGCCCTCTACCGCGCCTACATCCGTCAGATCGGCGCCGGTGCGGTGGCATCGGGCGGCTTCATCACCCTCATCAAAACTATTCCCACCATCGTGAGCGCTTTTCGCGAAAGCGTAAGCTCCCTGAAAGAAAAAGGTGAAGGCGGCGTGTTGCGCACCGACCGCGACCTGTCGTTCAAAGTGGTGATCATCGGCACCGTGGCACTGGTATTGGTCACCTGCTTCTTGCCTTTCATCCCGGGCGAGAGCTTTGTTCAAAAACTGCTCATCGGCGTGCTGGTGATCGTCTTTGGATTTTTCTTCGTCACCGTTTCCAGTCGTATCGTTGGCCTGGTAGGAACCAGCAACAACCCCATCTCGGGCATGACCATCGCCACACTCATGGGCACGTGCCTCATCTTCACCAGCGTGGGTTGGACCGGAAAATTTTATGAACCATTGGCTTTGGTAGTGGGCGGCATGATTTGTATTGCCGCAGCCAATGCAGGCGGAACATCCCAGGACCTGAAGACGGGCTATATCGTGGGCGCGACCCCCAGATATCAACAGCTTGCATTGTTCATCGGTGCAATCGTGTCGTCAATTGCCATTGGCCTTGTCGTGAAAATCTTGGATACGCCCACAGCCGCCATGGTGGAGCAAGGCTTGAAGCACGCCATCGGTAGCGATACCTATCCTGCACCGCAGGCTACCCTCATGGCTACCATCGACAAAGGCATTCTTGCTGCTGTCGGCGACGGCAGCCAGTCTGGTCTCGATTGGCAGTTCATCCTTGTCGGCGTCTTCATTTCCGTCACGCTTGAATTGTGCGGCATCAAGGCGCTGGCGTTTGCCATCGGGTTATACCTTCCCCTGGCCACCACGTTGCCCATTTTCGCAGGCGGCGCCTTGAAAGGCTACGTCGACTGGCGCGCTGAGCAAAAAGGAGAGAAAAAGGAAGAGGACGAATTGGGCAGAGCAAACCTCTTCTCGACAGGTCTCATCGCGGGCGGCGCACTTACGGGTGTCATTGTTGCCATCCTTTCGGTTTTTGTGAGCGACATCGGCAAGCTTAGCCTGGAATCTTCTGTGGTCGCCCTGGTGGGCCATGGGGGCTATATGCTCATGGGCACCTTGTTCTTTGTCGGCATGATGGCGATGCTATATCGCCTTGCAGCGAAAAAATAGTACGACGATTTATAAAAAATGCTATCCTGGAATTGCCCTCAACTATGAGGGCAATTCCAGGATAGCATTTTAGTTTTCGGTGTAACCGTTTATTCTTTGAAGGAAAGTACAGCAGCAGGATAATAACCGTTGGGATCTTTCACGGCGGGCAACGTCAGCGAAACGCCGTCGGCTGTTTTCGTCCACGATAAGGTGCGTCCCGTGCTGATTACTTTCAGCTTGGTTCCTTTTTTCGGTTGATGGCCTTTCCAGGAAACGGTGGTGGGAGCGGAGGTGATGTTTTTAAAACAGATCAGCGCATACATGGTGCCGTCCTTGCCCCGGGTGAAGAACGTGTCGCCATCGCGGAAGTGCTCTACACTTCGGGTGCCATAGATCCCTTCTCCATTCACCTTCAGCCAGTCGCCAATCTCTTTCAAACGCTGAACTTCCGCATCACCGATCGTTCCATCCGGCCGCGGGCCAACACCCAGCAACAGGCTGCCCCCTTTCGCCACCACCTCGATCAGGTTGTGGACCACCGTCGCTGCCGATTTGTATTGATCATTCGGCACAAAGCCCCAGGCACCTCCCAGGGTGATGCAGCTTTCCCACGGCGTCTCCTGGCGGTTGGCTGGAATGCTTTGTTCGGGTGTCTGATAGTTTTCATAGGGGCCGTGCACGGTGCGGTCTACGATGAGCAGACCGGGTTGTTTCTCGCGGGCCATCGTGGCAATGGCGGGCATGTCGATGTCCTGGCTCCACGCCGGGATGGCGGCACCCCAGGCACGCACTTCGTCGTTCACGGTCTCGAGTGGTCTCACCCAGCCGCCGTCAAGCCACAGGATGTCGATCTTGTTGTAGTCGGTCATCAACTCGCCGATCTGAGCTTTTGTATAGGATTTGAATTTGTTCCACCGCCAGGGATTGGTGCGGATGTCGTAGTTGTTGTTGCGGTCGGCGGTGGCATAGCGGGGCCACCAGTAGTATTCCGAGTGCCAGTCGGGTTTGGAGAAATAGGCGCCGATCATGAAATCTTGTTTCCGGAAGGCGTTAAACACTTCCTTGGCCACATTGGCCTTGGGATGGTCGGCAAATGGCCCGGCCGTTATTTTGAAGTCCGTCTGGTGGGTGTCGAACATGCAAAAGCCGTCGTGGTGTTTGGTGGTGAAGACCAGGTAGCGCATGCCGGCCGCCTTGGCCGCCAGTGCCCATTGATCGGGGTTGAACTGACGGGGATTGAATTTATCCTTCATTCCCCAATACCACGTCTTAAATCCATCGTAGGTCATGGTGCTGTCGCGGGTTATCCACGGCTCCGAACACAACCCCCACGATTCAATGATGCCCGGCACGGCATAAAGCCCCCAGTGAATGATGATGCCAAACTTGAGATCGCGCCAGGCTTCGAGTTTCTTTTTGACCAACGAGTCTGTTGGCCATTCATATTCTTTCGATTGCTGGTGAATATTGCCCTGGCCAATCGCCGGACAGGCAAAGAAGGTCAGCAGTATCACCACTGCCGGGAGCTTGCGAAAAATGATCATAGGTTTTTTTGAGGAATTAAAAGCAAAGGTAATAAAAAGGCTGACCCAATGGGATCAGCCTCGGTTACGGGGATTGGTCTTTTGTAATGGATCAGACCTGGGCGAGCCGCCATCGCCGACTTTACCTCATCCACGGCAGATGGCAGCTCTCAGGTCCATTTAATGAACGTTATGACTACTCAAGTATAGCGCTCATCACTGCAATGAATTTGCAGTCATCAAAATATTTTCAAAAACAGGATAATTTTTTCTATGGGAAAAGATCAGCGCGGGAAAATGAGGGCCAATCAAAGCATGGAAAGGAATTCTATGCGATGCAACACCTGTCCGGAAGTCTTGCTAACGAGGAGGGTATGCCTCCAGGGGGCTTTGATGCATTCATACGCCTCAACGTTTTGGCTAAGTGCCCGCCAGAAGAAGTCGCCATACTGCAATTCGGTGGGGGAGAGGCCGGCATATTCGCGCCGCAGGGTAGCCGTTGCAACGGGACGGCACAGCGTATCGGCAAGTTTGCTGTTCTTCGAAAAAGGCAGCGTTGCAATCGTGTTCAGCGTGACGTCCGTCGCCGCGGGATAAGCAAAGTAACTTACCGCATGACCGTCGATATATTGGACCTTGACACCGGTCACATCCGACAAGCCAAGCGCCGTCATTGCCTTTTGTGGAAGGCTGTCGCGGAGCGAAACGGCCAGGGCTATGGGCAGTCTTTCTCCAGCCGCGACACCGTCGCCCAGGTTGGCTGGTTTCTGACACGCGAGAAAACAGAAGAGTAGAAATCCCTGAAAGAGCAGACAGGTTTTCATAAAAGGCTTTTGGCCGCGTGGTGGTCGATCACTTTCTTCAACGCCTCCAACGCTTTGGTCTCCGCCTGGTCCACCTTGCCGTCGGCCTGCATGATCTCGTAAAGATCGGCATACATATCGTTGCTCACCGTGGCCCCGGGGTCGCCGCTAAAATGGCGAAACGATTCTTCGATCACACCGCCCAGGGACGACCGGTCCAGGGCATTGTATTCGCGCAGGGCGGTATACAGTTTCCGCTCGATGTCGGTGCCCTCCGGGAACAGACTTTTCATTTTGGTCTTGATGGCCGCCAACTCGTTGGGATCGTAGCTGTCGTCGGCATGCGACATGTGGACATAGAGGAAGAGAATGAAGTCACTAAAGGTCTTGTGAAGCAGCATAGACATGGAGTTGAACCCCAAAATAGCAAAAAATCAAATCACCTGTATACTGGATGCATACCGTGAGCGGGCTCGCCCGCCGAAGCCTTGGCGAAGGCGGGTAAATAAAAAAAGGCCTCGCCCATAGACGAAGCCTTTTTTATGGAGACTCTTCGCACTCCCTTTTCGGGGAGCCTTCGAGAATGGATTACATCATGCCGCCCATTCCACCGCCGCCGTGAGGCATAGCAGGAGCAGGGTTTTCTTCGGGGATATCCGACACAACAGCTTCCGTCGTCAACAAGAGACCTGCGATAGAAGCAGCGTTCTCCAGGGCTAAACGGGTCACTTTCGTGGGGTCGATGATACCGGCTTCGAAGAAGTTTTCGAACTTGTTGTCGCGGGCGTTATAACCGAAGTCTTTCTTGCCATCGCGCACTTTGTTCACGATCACAGAACCTTCTTGTCCGGCGTTCTCAGCAATGGTTCTCAAAGGAGATTCCAGCGCCAGGCGAACGATGTTCACACCGGTAGCTTGGTCTTCATTGCTCAGGCCAAGGACAGCGATGTCTTTCAACGCTTCAATGGCACGGATATAGGCTACACCACCACCGGGGACGATACCTTCTTGTACAGCTGCGCGTGTAGCGTGCAATGCGTCGTCAACGCGGTCTTTCTTCTCTTTCATTTCCACTTCCGTTGCGGCACCTACGTAGAGGATGGCCACACCACCGGAAAGTTTCGCCAGGCGTTCCTGGAGTTTTTCCTTGTCGTAGTCGGAAGTAGTAGTATCGATTTGTGCTTTGATTTGCGCGATGCGGGCTTGGATCTCAGGTTTCTTGCCAGCGCCGTTCACGATCGTCGTGTTGTCTTTGTCGATGTTCACTTTTTCAGCGCGGCCCAGCATGTCCAACGTAGCGTTTTCCAGCTTGAAGCCTTGTTCTTCGGAGATCACTTTTCCACCAGTCAATACGGCGATGTCTTCCAGCATAGCTTTTCTTCTGTCGCCAAAACCGGGAGCTTTCACAGCCGCTACGCGGAGGGCGCCACGGATCTTGTTCACCACCAGGGTAGCGAGGGCTTCGCCGTCAACTTCTTCGGCGATGATCACCAAAGGCTTGCCGGTTTGTGCCGATTGCTCCAATACAGGAAGCAATTCTTTCATGCTGCTGATCTTCTTGTCGTAGATGAGGATGTAAGGCTGATCGAGGTCAGCTTCCATTTTCTCAGTGTTGGTCACGAAGTAAGCGGAAAGATAGCCTCTGTCGAATTGCATACCTTCTACGGTCTTCACTTCGGTTTCGGTTCCTTTGGCTTCTTCCACGGTGATGACACCGTCTTTGCCAACTTTATCCATAGCATCCGCGATCATCTTGCCGATGGTCTCATCGCTGTTGGAAGAGATGGTGGCCACTTGCGCGATCTCGCTGGAATCTTTGATTTTCTTGGATTGTTTGATGAGGTTTTGAACCACAGCATCAACCGCTTTGTCGATACCGCGTTTCAGGTCCATCGGGTTAGCACCAGCGGCCACGTTCTTGATGCCGTGGGCGTAGATGGATTGTGCCAATACGGTTGCCGTTGTCGTACCGTCGCCGGCTGCGTCAGCGGTTTTGGAAGCTACTTCTTTCACGAGTTGTGCACCCATGTTTTCGATAGCGTCTTTCAATTCGATTTCCTTTGCTACGGACACACCGTCCTTAGTCACCGTGGGAGCGCCGAATTTTTTATCAAGAATAACGTTGCGTCCTTTAGGACCCAGCGTCACTTTCACTGCATCTGCAAGCTTGTCAACACCTTTCTTGATCTTGTCTCTCGCGTTGGTATCAAAGGTTATTTCTTTAGCCATAATTGTAATTTTTTGGGTTGATTCGATTAGATGATTCCGAAAATGTCAGAGTTTCTCATGATAAGGTACTCCTTGCCATCGATGTTGATTTCTGTGCCGGCGTATTTGCCATACAACACGTTGTCTCCCACCTTTACCGTAACAGGTTTGTCTTTCAGGCCTTCGCCAACGGCGACGATGATGCCCTTCTGGGGTTTTTCTTTTGCCGTGTCAGGAATGATGATGCCTGATGCGGTCTTGGTTTCAGCTTCAGCAGGTTCAACAAGTACCCTGTCCTCATTTGGTTTGAAGTTGATTTTTGCCATATCTCTAATGGTTTAAAAGGTTAACAAATTTGACTCTTTCCGCTTGTCACCTATCGTGCCAAAGCGAAAAGTGACGCGAATTACGACTAATTTTTTTACATACTGTCAGGTTTTACCCTGTATTTCGACGGGAGCGCTGTCAGTCAATCGTTGGAAATAGCCAGGTTGGCAGGCCGGCCCGCTTGCCCGCTTCGCCCGCCATAGCTTTAGCGACGGCGGGCCATAGCTTTAGCGACGACAGCACCGACGTCCCTTTTTGGGCGGCTTCCATACCCATCGCACGAATGTGCTTTCCGTCTCCGGATACCGCTTTTTTTAAGTTGTGACCCATTTGCGGAATCACTAAATTGGTAGTACTGAAGCTGCGCTGATATGGAAAAACTATCGAAAGACTGGCTGACCCAGGGATTGATCGACTTCGAATACAAGAAATACGTGCTGATGGCCTATCTCCAGACCGTGAAAAACTCTTTCGGGAAAGTAGAGCTTTACCCGTTCCTGGCCGACCTCGTCTTTCATTACCGCAACCTGGTGGCCCTCAAGGAGAACAAGACCCTGTTTCGCGAATCGTTCCCGAAAGAGCTTTCCGTGGAGGAATTGAAAAAACTCGAGTTGCGCTACCGCGAGATCATCGAAGACGACGCCATCATGGTGGAACTGGAGTCCATCATCAATTTCGCCCTGCCCCAGATCCGCGACTCGCTGCAGGAAGGCTCGGTGATCTATGAATATGTGGAATCGCAATGCGAGATCTCACCCGTGGGCGTAACCCCGCTCTATGCCAAAGAGGGCTATCTGTTCGTGACCCAGCCACCGGAAAAGGAAACCCACATCTACCGCTACCAAATGAGCATTTTCGAGGACAGCCAGGAACAACTGAGAAGCCTCAACACACAGTTTATCGACCGCGTGGAGAAAAGCACCGTGAATACGTACGAGCGCCTCAAATTGGACCTGATCCGCAAATTCAGGGACCTGCCCAACCCGGCAGCCTACCTCATCCTGGCCCGCATGAAATTCCCGTTCTCCGAAACCCTCATGCCCGTGGCCAAAAGATTGTTCGTAAAACACATTTCAGAGGCGGCCTGATCGCCGCTTTGCTTGATGGCAAATAAAAAAGGCTGCTTTTGGCAGCCTTTTTTGATATGATGGGGTTGATAATTCTTATTTGGCAGAATCTGACGCCGCCGGTGCACCAGCGCTGGTCGAATCCAGGTTCAGGCTGGGCGTTTGAGGGGCCGGAGCCGCTTGCTGGCCTGCGCGATCCAAAAGATCGTTAGACGAGCCGCCTGCCGAAGGGGTGATGAAGTTGGTAGCCAGGGAAAGCACCATGATGCCGATAATGAACGACCAGGTGAGTTTCTCCAAAAGATCGCCTGTTTTCTTTACGCCGATAATGTTACTGGCCGTAGAACCGCCAAACTGGCTGGTCAATCCACCGCCTTTGGAATTTTGGGCCAGGATCACCAACACCAACAGAACTGCAAAAAGAATGATCAGAGAGATAACAAGCGTGTACATGGCTAATTTTTTAATTCCTCAATTTGAGCCGCAAAGTAAGCCTTTTTTTGTGGAAACTTCCAAATCAGCTTCTTCAAAACCTCGATGGCCTTGTCTTTTTTACCTTGTTTTAGCAGAATATCGACCAACGTTTCTGACACGATATTGTCGCTGAATTCCCCTGTTTTTATGGTGCTGAGGTCGCCCGAAGCGATGTTCGTGGGCTTGTCCTTGGCGTTGCTGATGGAGGGCTGGGTTTTGATAAACTGATCGATCATCTCCAACTGCTCCTTTTGTTTTTCGCTCTCGGGCTCGATCGTTTCTTTCGTGCTGGCAATCTCCTCAATGATATCCTCGCCCGGATTATCTCGTTTTTTTTTCACGGGCGGCCGCGGCTCAACGGCCGGCGGGTTGGGTTGCTGGCGCTGGGCTTCCAGGGCCTTGGCCAGCTCGATGATGCGTTCTTTCTTGGTTTTGGGTGGTTCTTCGAGCGCTTTCGCCAGTTCGACGATCCGTTCCTTTTTTGATTTGGAAAGGTCCCGGTGAAACGACACTGGGAGTGGCGGCTCCGTTTTGGTGGGTTTTGACTTTTCCTTTTCTGGTGTGGCGACCGCTTTGGTCTTGCCCTCGATGAACAAGGCCTCGAAGTTTTGCTTCAATTCATGCAGCTTCTCCAGGTCGTGCATCACCTCATCGGCCACCGAATCGGGGTCGAAATCATCTGGCGGCGCCACCGGGGTGGGGGCCGTCATAACGGAAGCGGCCTCGCTGATAGCGGAGGAAAGCCTTGCCGATTTCACCACCGACAGATGGTCGGCCTGCATCACTTCCTTCAACACGCCACGGTCGGCCGCATACACGGCTGCCAGTTGCAATTCCTGGGTCTGTGTGCTGAATCCCTGCTCTTTACAAAGCCGTGCCGACAGCGTGTGGAGTACCTGGCTGTAGGGGAAGGCCTCCTTCAGCATGAGCACCGCCTGGGCTTCTTCCGCCGTACTTTCAGGGTAGCGTTCCAGTAATTTTATGAAGGTTTCTTTTTCCACGGTTGGGGTGCCTTAGGGTAAAAATAGTAAAATTTACCAATTGGCAACCGATGCGTTGAAAAGGTCGTTGATGATCCGGTCAAAAATGGCCTTGCTGTATTGCTCCTGGACGTCGGTCAGATTCTGGTCGTTGGGGAAGTCCTTGTAGAAGGAAAAGGTCTTATCCTTAAAGCTAAAAGAGTCGTCGAGGGTATTCACATAGGTGGCTTTCACCGTGATGGTCAGACGGGTAGAAGATGCGCTGTTGATCTGATTCGGGTCGCTGGTGGCCACCGGCGCAATGGGGGTGACCCGAAAATCGGTGATCTCGCCCTCCATCTGAAGCTCGCCTTCTTCGGCCACTACGGCGATGCTCGAATTTTGTATAAAATAAGTTTTAAGCTGGTTCGTAAAGGTCTGACCCAGGTTGGCGGGACCGAGGTCGGTGTTGTTATAGAATTCGGAAATGGAGATGGTCTTGGCCGGCGTGGAGGTGCCGGTCATCGAGTAATTCACCGATACGCCGCACCCGTTAAAAAGGAGCAGGATGGCCGCTGCAGGCAAAAGGGAATACAGCCATTGCTTCATTTCAGGGATCGCGCCGTTAGTCTTCAAGATCGTATTGTTTAATTTTTCGATACAAAGTGCGTTCGGATATGCCCAAATCGCGTGCCGCATATTTGCGTTTGTTGTTATTTTTCCGGAGCGCCCGGAGAATAAGTTCCTTCTCTTTCTTCTCGATCGACAGCGAGTCATCTTCCGTTTCGTGCGAAATATCGTGCACGTCTTCCACATGTCCATTCCCCTGATCGTTGGATGACGGATTCAGGTTCAAAACCACGTGGTCGGAGGCGATAGGATGATGGATCTCCTCGGCGTGGTGGATGCCTTCGAACAATTCGGGATGGTCTTTCACCAATTGCGCGGCCTTTGCCTGGCTGGGCAGCGTGTCAAGCACCAGTTTCTTCAGGTCGTTGAAATCCTTCTTCATGTCGAAGAGTACCTTGTAGAGGATGTCACGCTCGGAGAGGTTTTCTTTCTCTCCACCGGCGGTTTTATAGAGCGCCGGCAAGGTGTTGGCTTTCGGAAGATACCGTTGCAGCGACTCGGCCGAAATCTCCTTGTTGTCGCTCGACAAAACCGAGATTTGCTCGACGAGATTTTTAAGCTGACGGATGTTTCCGGGGAACCGGTATTGCAGCAGCAATTCCTTCGCTTCATCCGTGAGCGTGATGGGTTTCACTTTGTATTTGTCGGCAAAGTCGGAAGCGAATTTCCGGAAGAGGAGTTCGATATCCCGGCCGCGTTCGCGCAGGGGAGGAACGTATATGGGTACCGTGCTGAGGCGGTAGTACAGGTCTTCCCTGAATTTTCCTTCCTCCACGTTGTGCATCAGGTTCACGTTTGTGGCGGCTACCACGCGTACGTCTGTCTTCTGCACCTTCGAAGAACCTACTTTTATAAACTCTCCATTCTCCAATACGCGCAGCAAACGGGCTTGCGTGCCCAGCGGCATTTCGCCGATCTCATCCAAAAAGATCGTTCCACCGTTCGACACTTCGAAATATCCCTTGCGGGCTTCATGGGCGCCGGTGAACGAGCCTTTCTCGTGTCCGAATAGTTCTGAGTCAATGGTGCCTAGCGGGATCGACCCGCAGTTGATGGCAATGAATTGCCCGTGGCGGCGCGCGCTCAGGTGGTGAATGATCTTGGAAAACGATTCCTTCCCACTTCCGCTCTCACCGGTAATCAGCACCGACATATCCGTCGGGGCTACTTGCAGGGCAACGCTCACGGCATTGTTCAACAACGGCGAGTTGCCGATGATGCCAAACCGCTGCTTCACACTTTGTATTTCTGAATCTGTTATGGCCATGTTGTTTCATCGTCACTGATCCTTGTCAGTGTTTTTAATTTGAGGGTCTGCTTCGAAAACGGCCGTAGGAAAAGGATTTAAAAGATGGCAACGGGTCACACGGCTTTTCCAACCAACGTACCCCCTGTACAATCTTCCACTAAAACGTTAACATACTGTCCCTTCTGATAGTGTTCTTTCGGGAACACGATCACTTTGTTCGCTGAGTTCCTTCCCTGCAGGAAATCGGCAGAGCGCCTGGAGAATCCTTCTGCCAGAACCTTATGAACCTTGCCCACATCGGTTTGGTTACGGATCAATGAATGTTCGCGTTGTTTTTTTATGATCTCTTCCAATCGTACCTTCTTGGTAGAGTCGGAAATGTCATCTTTATATTTTTTCGCGGCCACCGTTCCTGGCCTTTCCGAGTAGAAGAACATGTAGGCATAGTCGTACTTCACGAGGTCCATCAGGGTAAGGGTGTCCTGGTGCTCTTCTTCGGTCTCGGAACAAAAGCCGGCGATCATGTCGGAGGTAATAGCGCAGTCTTCTCCAAGTATCTCCCTGATCTTCTGAACCTTAGACAAGTACCATTCGCGCGTGTAGCCGCGGTCCATCAGCTCCAGGATGCGGGTGTTCCCACTTTGCAAGGGCAAGTGAATGCATTTGCAGATGTTTTCGTGACGGGCCATGGTATACAGCACGTCGTCGGTAATGTCTTTAGGGTGCGACGTGGCAAACCGCACGCGCAGGTCGGGGTGTACCAGGGCCACCTCTTCCAACAATTGGGCAAAGGTGGTCACTTCCGATACCGGGGTCTTCTCCAGACGGGCCTTGTTGTTTTCGGTGGCGCTCCATTTGTAGGAATCCACGTTTTGGCCCAGCAGGGTCACCTCGCGATAGCCGTTCTCGAACAACTGGCGTGCTTCGGCCACGATAGAATGCGGGTCCCGACTCCGTTCGCGCCCCCGGGTGAAGGGTACGACGCAAAACGAGCACATATTGTCACATCCCCGCATGATGGAGATGAAGGCGGTCACGCCGTTGGAGTTCAATCGCACCGGGCTGATGTCGGCATAGGTTTCCTCACGCGACAGGAACGTGTTCACGGCCCGGGCGCCGTCGTCAACCTGCGAAATGAGGTTGGGGAGGTCGCGATAGGCATCGGGACCGGCCACCAGGTCGACGATCTTCTCCTCTTCCAAAAGCTTGGATTTGAGACGCTCGGCCATACAACCCAGCACACCCACCAACATCTCAGGCTTGTGCTTTTTCAGGCCGTTGATGTGCATAAGGCGGTGGCGTACAGTCGTTTCGGCTTTTTCGCGGATCGAGCAGGTATTCAAAAAGACCACGTCGGCCTCAGCGATATCGGAGGTAGTATCAAAACCGTTTTTTTGGAGAATAGAAGCCACGATCTCGCTGTCGGAGAAATTCATCTGGCACCCATAGCTTTCGATGTATAATTTCCGGCTATTGCCCGTAGACGTATCCTTGGAAATATGCACCGTTTCACAAGCTTCGCCGTCCTGCTCCTTTAAAATCTCAAGTTCACTTATCAGATTATCCATTTCAGCCTGTTTCGAAGCGCAAAAATAATACTTTTTACCATCCTCGTGACATCTTGTCAGGTTAAATCTGAGGGGTTGGAGCTGAAAAACACCGATCCGTTCAAAAAAGGTCGGGCCAGCAAATTTTAGGTCACTAACTACTGGCTACTGGATACTGACTACTGAATTCCGACTCCCAAGATTCTGGCTCCAGGCTCCTGGATTCTGGCTCCTGAAATTCTGGCTCCCAATTCCATATAAGTTTTCTACCCCACCTTGTTTTTACCACCCTCCCCATTGTAGCTTCGCTCCAAATTTCAAAACGTATGGCGCTCATCAAAACCGTCCGAGGAAACACCCCCCGGTTCGGCAACAATTGTTTCCTGGCGGATAACGCAACGGTGGTAGGAGAGGTGGTGATGGGCGACAACTGCACGGTGTGGTTCAACGCCGTGGTGCGGGGCGATGTGCATTCCATCACCATCGGCAACAACACCAACATCCAGGACGGGGCCATCATCCATTGCACCTATCAAAAAGCAAAGACGGTCATCGGCAACAACGTTTCCATTGCACACAACGCCATCGTTCACGGTTGCACCATCCACGACGACGTGCTCGTGGGCATGGGGGCCATCATCATGGACGACGCGGTCATTGGATCGAACTCGGTCATCGCCGCCGGCGCCGTGGTATTGCCCGGCACACAGGTGGAACCCGGCAGCACCTATGCCGGCATGCCCGCCAAAAGAATAAAGGATACCAGCGAAGAAATGAAGGCCGTTATCCAGCGGACGGCCCGGAACTATCCCATGTATGCCGAGTGGTTCAAATGATCTTTTGACCGCCTAAAGATTCCCCCACATTTGAACAGATAGAAAGAACAAAATTCACTTTTATTGTTTATATTCAAAAGCTAAGAGATACTTATGCCCTTAACAAATAATCCATTGGTAGAGAACGACGGCTTCGATCCACAGTACATTGAAGAATACAAGGCAAAAATGACTGCCGCGGGAAAGAACTATCTGCTGGACGAAGAAGACGAAAACTCCGACGAATATGCACACTTCTATTTCGTGGGCAAGTTCGAAGGACGCGACGTGATCTATGATACCGTGATCTACACGCTACGGCTACACCACGAAAGCGAGATGTATGAAGTGGCCGAGCACCGCGCCGCCCAACACTTCCCTGCCTATAAAAAAATCACCTACGACGAAGACGAGAACGGCAACCTCGAAGCCCTCGATCCCCTCGAAGAAGAGATCGGCCTCTTCATGGCCGAAGTGATCCTCGAACTTGAAGAAGAAGAAGCCATCAAAGTAAAAGAACACATCGACATCGACCCCCACGCCGAATTTGGTGTGAGCCTGGATGTGGGCCTGCATGTAGAAACGATCACACCGAAAGTGATCGAGAAGTTCATCAAGGATTACAATGAGGATAACGTGCGGCTGGATGAGACGTTGTATACTTTTCAGACGCAGGATCAGGAGGCGGAGTAAGTCAGGAGCCAGAATCCAGGAGCCAGAAGCTTGGGAGTCGGAATTCAGTAGCCAGTATTCAGTACCCAGTATTCAGTACCCAGTAGTTAGAATCCAGAAGATGGGTTCAAGGGAATGTTGCGGGCAATGGATTTGGGCTGAGGGGATTTAGGAATTTAGGAAAGGGAATGTTTCCCGCGCGCGATTTCAACGGGCTAAAGATAAATCCAATCGCCCTTTGGGATCAAATCAATCACAGTGAGAGCTCTAACAGGGTGAGTGGCATAACCCCGCATTAATTCGTGGCCCTGGGTTTCAGAACATTGAACCCGATCCCGATCGACAAGCCCACTTTCTCTTCCCTTGAATTTCATACACAAACGCTGCGCTCAACGATCAAACTCCCGGTTCCGGAATTTCCGGCTTTGAATTCTAAGTACGAAGATCGACCTCCAGTCCACTGTTCACCTGGCTCCTGAACTACCTCCTGACTACTGGACTCCCTGGCACTTAAAATACTGAACCATTGGCTCCGAACGCCTGGCTACTGAATACTGGCTACTGAAGGCCGATTCCTAACTCCTGGCTCCTGGATTCTGGCTCCTGGCTCCCGAATGCCGATTCCTACGCTCCTGGCTCCTGGATTCTGGCTCCTGGCTCCTGATTACCCTTGCCTAAGCTTTTATTTCTCCACATATTGCGCCCTGAAAACTTAAAATCCTAAATGAAGAATTTGTCGCTTATCTTAAACGTCGTGCTGCTGGTGGCAGTGGGTGTTTTGTTTTATTTACATTTTTCCTCCGGGAAACCCGCGGCCGCATCATCTTCCAGCGCGCCCGCCGGCGATTTGAAAATAGCCTATATCAACTCCGACAGTGTTTTGAAGCACTATGACTACCTGGAAGTGAACCGCCAGTTGTTGGAAGATAAGAACAAAAGAGCTGAACAGGATTACCGCAACCGCGCCATCAGCCTGCAAAATGAGATCGCCGCCTACCAACGCAACGTATCCAGCATGACCCTGGGTCAGGTGAAAGCCACCGAAGAAGATCTCGGAAAAAAACAACAAAATCTCCAGATGTATCAGCAGAGCCTCAGCCAGGCCATGATGGAAGAAGAGGCCAAACTGAACAGAGCCCTCTACGACCGCATCACCGTCTACTTGAAAAAGATCGGCGATGAAAAAGGCTACCAGGTGGTATTGAAATTCGACCCCACCAGCGACGTACTTTATGCCGGCCAGAGCCTCGACATTTCCAAGGATGTGATCGAAGGATTGAATGCCGAATACAAACAAGAAAAGACCGGCGCTGCCGACAGCACCGCGACAAAAAAGAAATAGAACTTTCTTACATCACAATTGAGAAACCGGTCCCAAGCCGGTTTTTCTTTTTATATTTGGTTCTATACTATGGCAAATCGTTTCGTCGGAGCCCTTCAGATACAGACGCAGGAGCAGAAGCAAATATCGCTCATGCTCGCCACCGGCTTTTTCATGGGCATGTTCATCGCCACCTACCAGGTAACGGTAGACTCGCTCTTCCTCAACCGCATGGGCGACCAACTGGACAAAGCGTTCCTCGTGGCAGGGGCACTCGGCATTGTTACCACGGCCCTCTTTTCTTTTTTTCAGAGCTGGATCAAGTTCACCACCCTGGCGCTGTGGAGTGTCGGGTTGATTTGCATATTCACGCTCAGCGCCTATTGGCTGGTCCATTTCGGCGACCCGGCGTTGAAAGACCGGTTCATTTTTGCACTGTATTGTATGTCGGGCCCCAACACCGCCATCCTGCTGCTCAGCTTCTGGGGCATCTTCGGGCGCCTGTTCAACTTCCGGCAATCCAAACGCATCATCGGGTGGATCGACACCGGGCAACTCATTGCCGCGATCTTCGCGACCCTGGTTCTTATTCCCTTCACCACCGAAGTGGTGAAGGACACTTCGAACTACCTGCTGCTTTGTGCCATCAGCATCGCCATCGTGTCGGTGCTCATGTTTGTGATCGCCTCGGCGTTCCCGATTTCCAAAAACGACCCGCGTGAGTTTGGCGTCACCGTGCGACGGGAGACCTCGATTGTAAAAATATTTTCGGATCAATACATCGTGTTGCTTTCCGTCTTCCTGTTGGTGTCCATGGTCATGTTCGTGTTGAGCCAGTATAGTTTTCAAACCCTGGTGACGGAACAATACCCCAACGAACGCGACCTCACAAACTTCAACTCATTTTTTATCGGTGCCGTGTATGGCATCAGCTTGATCCTGCAGACGTTCGTGAACCAGCGGATCATCAGCAACTACGGGTTGCGCATTTCGCTGTTCGTGCTGCCCATCGTCATGATCATTTTCTCCGTGGGCTCCGTCACCATGGGAACGATCTTCGGATTCGACAAAGCCATTTCTCCCACTGGGTTCATCTACTTCTTCCTGTTTGTGTCGCTGAGCCGCCTGTTCAACTGGACGCTGCGCGACTCGATGGAGAACCCCGTGTTCAAGCTCTTTTTTATTCCGCTTGACAACCGCGTAAGGTTCAACATCCAGGCCAAGGTCGAAGGCTTGATGAACGAAACCGCGCGTTTCATCGCGGGTCTTTTGATCTTCGTGTTGGCGTTCATCCCTGTCTTCAACGTCATTCACATCTCCGTTTTTCTCATCGTGTTGTCGGGCATTTATTTTATCGTCGTAAACAATTTGTACCGGGGCTACCGCAACAAGATCCACTTGAAACTGGAGAGCAAGGAAGAAGCCCAGGAAAAGCTGGAGAAAGGATACGCCCAGATCACCACGCGCCTGGAAAACATGCTGAAAGTGCCCTATTCCGGCAAAGCGGTTTTCTCTTACAAACTGCTGGAAAAGATCAACGCTGCACAAGTGTCGGTGTGGGCCAACAGCCTCATGAAGAACGAGGACGAGGCCGCACGTTACTATGCCCAGGAAAAAGTGAACGAGTTGAAAGGTTTGTCCGTGTCAGATCAATACGTGATCCGCATGGACCAGTCGAAAGCCGATGGCAGTGTGAAAAACGTGCTCAGCAAACTGGATCTTCAACTCATCATCGAGAACGGGGGCGACATCACCAAAACGCGCATCCAGAAACTGACGCGTTCCGTCAACCCCAACGATCGCCACTATGCCGCCGAGCTGTTGCTGCACACGTCAAAAGATGAGTGCACATCGTTCCTCATGGAATTGTTGAACGACTCGGAACCCAAAGTAAGAAACACAGCCATCAAGACGTCGATAAAAAAGAACAACTCCGAAGTGATCAACGCCGTGATCGAAAACCTGGGCCACCCCGTGTTCAGCAACCAGGCGATGAATGCGTTGGTGCTCATCGGCAATGAAACACTCTCCGCACTGGATTCCGGTTTTTACCGAAGCGGTCAGAGCACGCAAATGATGCTGCGGATCATCCAGGTGATCGGCCGCATCGGCGGGCAACGGGCGCGGGAGATCCTCTGGGGAAAGATCGACTACCCGAACAAGATCATCGTGTCGCAAGTGCTGTTGTCGCTGGGAGAGTGCGGGTTCAAGGCGGGCATTTCGCAGATCACGCGTATCAAATATGCCATCGAGTCCGATATTGCCGACATCAGTTGGAACCTCAGCGCTTTGCAAGAGGTAGGGGAGGACGGCTTCTCCGACCAGATCAAAGCCACCCTGCGCTGGGAGATCCAAAACGACATCGAACACATCTACATGTTGCTCACCATGTTGTATGACACCCGCTCCATCCAGCTGGTGAAAGAAAACATCGACAGCGGCACGGCCGAAGGGATCACCTATGCCATCGAATTGCTCGACGTATTCTTGTCCGAACAATTGAAACAGCGCGTGATCCCCATCCTTGACGACCTCACCGACGCCGAGCGTACCAAACGTTTGGAAGACTATTACCCCCGCGTGCGACTCGATTCCAAGCTGGTGCTGAAGTTTTTGATCAACCGCGACTTTGCTCAATCCAATCGCTGGACAAAAGCTTGTGTGTTGTTCCAGATCGGCATCCTGGGCATCGCAGACTTTAAGCTCGACCTCATCGCCCAACTTTTCAATCCCGACACCCTCATCCGAGAAGTGTCGGCGTGGGCGCTTTACAAACTCAATCCAGAGGAGTATCTGAAAAACACAAAGCGTCTGGGGGAGGGCATGCAAAAAGAACTGGATGCGCTCATCATCCAATCAAAGAAAAAGACGCGGTTCGAACTGGTGTTGTTTTTCCAGAAAAATAACTTCTTCGAGAACGTGCCCGGCATCACCCTGTCGTACCTCGCCGACATCAGCGAGGAAGTGCGCATGCGTCCACAGGACTCCATGCCCCTGGACGAAAAGCACAACAATAATTTTTACGTAATGATCTCCGGGGCTGTCGACTTCTATCAGCGTGGCGAAAAGGTATCGGAGTTTGAGGCCGGCCAGTTCATTGGCGAAATGCTGGGATTGCCCAACTTCGTAAACACGAACATCATCATTGCCAAAACGGATGTGGTGATCCTGAAATTTAACAAGGACCAGTTCTACGAACTTTTGTCGGACAACGTGATGCTGGCCGATAAGGTATTAGAGTATATTTGAGGCGATGTCGCGTGGTAAAAAGATTTTTGTGCTTCTGGCCGTTGTGTTTGTGATCCTGTTGGCCTATGCCAGCTATGATATCAGCCGGAAAACGACCTTCCCTGGATCCAAGTCGCAGTTAAAAGAGCGTCTCAAAGAAAAGTATTCGGACAAGGATTCCGTTTCAAACGATAGCGTTAACGGATTTTCAAAGAAAAATTAACATTTTATTACAAATTTATGATGCAAACGGTTGTTTTGACAATCATAATTTGTATCTTGCTGCCAGATTAAAGCCAACTATAGACATGACAATCCCCCTTAGTCGAGTACTTTGGGGGATTTTCAATTTATAGACCGCCGCTTTATCCTCAGAATCAGCCTTTCGACCCCCATATTCTCCAACGACCGATTTCTGGGATGGCAATTTCGCCGACGCTTATTACCTTTGTATTAAGATTAAAGCCAACTATAGACAATAACAATCCCCCGGAGTCCAGGATTTCGGGGGATTGTTATTTCTACGCCCCGGCCTCGCCCGCCGTAGCTACGCCAGCCGCAGGCAGGTTGTAGCGAAGGAGGGAGTCCAGGATTTCGGGGGATTGTTATTTTTATACCTCCCAGGGCTTCGCCCGCCGTAGCTAGACCCGCCGCAGGCAGGTTTAGCGTAGGAGGGCCCCTTATCTGGAAATATCCCCATTCGTCTGTCTATTTCCCCAGTCGCCGATTGCAGGTATGCATGCAGCATAATCGCCCCTTACCTTTGACTCAAGATTAAAGCCAACTATAGACAATAAGAATCCCCCGGAGGTCCAGGACTTTCGGGGGATTCTTATTTTTATGCCTGTCAGCTTTTTTGCCCGTCCAGCCAACCCCAGACACATTTTTCTCGTCCCGTCCCCTTGAAGAACCCGCAGGAAATCGAGCGAATCCGGAACCTTATTTTTGTCTTGCGAGGGATCTTTTCTACGGTAATTGTTACTATAATTGTTTTAACTAACTTTTAGCATGAGAACCCTAAAACCCGTCAGGCTGATGCTCGCCTGTACCTGTGCACTGTTGGCTGCTTCGGTGGTGTCTTGCGTCGACCACAGCGCCCCCGAAAGCGAGTACAGCTGTGAGTCGGCCGAAACCGTGAGCTTCACCTCCCAAATCAATCCCATCATTAATTCGAATTGCGCCATCGTGGGCGACGGCGGATGCCACAACGGAGGCAACGGCCCTTCGCTGGACTGGCGCGTGTTTGAGAATTTTCAAAGCCACGCCCTCCACGTGAAAGACCGCATCACCCGCCCGGCCAACGCCGCGGGCCACATGCCCAAGATCGGCGCCATCACCGACGACCAGATCCGCCTCATTGTTTGTTGGGTAGAGCAGGGTGCACAGCACAATTAACAAACCGGATGTACAGCGATCTTCACCGGTTGATTTTTTTAGGTTTCGCATCCAAGCTATCAGCACCGGGGCATGACAAACATTCTCTGATTTTTTTAAGAAACTGTTACGGGCCTTCCACCAAAACCTAACCTATGAAGTCTTTGACAAAACTCTTGCTTTTGCTCCTGGTTGCCATACCCTGGCAAGTAACGGCACAGCAACGTTACTTCGCAGAGAAGTCGGTCGTTTCGTTTTTTTCCGATGGCGTGGTGGAAGACATCTCGGCCACCAACTCGAAAGTGACCAGCATCTTCGATGCGCACGACGGCGAGGTAGCCTATTTGTTAAGCATCAAAGACTTTCAGTTTGTAAACAAATTGATGCAGGTGCACTTCAATGAAAAGTACATGGACACGGAAAAATTTCCGAAGTCGTCTTTTCAAGGACAGATCACCGGCTTCAGTCTCAGCAGCACCGGCAAACAGCAGGTGAAGGCCAAAGGCAAGCTCACCCTGCACGGCGTCACCCACGACATCGATGTGCCCGGCACCATCGAAGTGGTAGACAACCGGTTGGCGTTGAAAACCAAGTTCGTTATAAAATTAGCAGACTACGATATCAAGATCCCGCAGATCGTGTGGCAGAACATCGCTCAACAAGTGGAAGTCACGGTAGACTTCATGTATCGACCCCTTTAATCAAAGCACCATGAAAAAAATAATTTTACTCTTTTTGCTCATCCCTTGCGTTGCCCTGGCACAAAACGATTTGCTGGGCGAGCTCGAAAAAGATTCCAAGAAAGAAACCGAAGTGGTCTATGCCACTTTTAAGGGCACCCGCCTCGGCAACGGCCACACCATCGAAACCAAACCCGGCGGCACACTCGAATTTATCTTCGGTCACCGCTTCGGAGCCATCAACGGAGGTTCTTACGAAATGTGGGGCCTTGACCAGGCTTATGTGCGCCTCGGGTTGGACTATGGCATCACCGACCGCCTCTCCGCCAGCATCGGTCGCAACTCCACCGACAAGACGATGGACGGTTATCTGAAATACAAATTGCTGCGGCAGACCTCCGGCGTGAAGAACTTCCCGATCTCCGTCACCGCCTTGGGAGGCATCGCCTATAAACTCTCCCCGAAAGACAACAGCGAAGTAGCACCCGGCTTTGAGAACATCGATCGTCTTTCCTACACGGGCCAGCTGCTCATCGCGCGAAAGTTCTCAACGGCTTTCTCGTTCCAGCTCATGCCCACGCTGGTGCATAAAAACTATGTCACCCAATCCATCGAGAGCAACGACCAGTTTGCCATCGGTTTTGGCGGACGCATCAAGCTCAGCAAAAGCATAGCGCTCACCGGCGAATACTATTACAATGTCAGCCGCATCAGCGGGTCGCCGTACTACGACGCCATGTCGCTGGGCATCGACATCGAGACCGGCGGCCACGTGTTCCAGTTGTTGCTCACCAACGCCATCGGGCTCACCGAGCGCGCCTTCATCACCGAGACCCGCGACAACTTCTGGGACGGCGGCATCCACCTGGGCTTCAACGTGACGCGGGCCTTCCAGCTGAAAAAAAGACAGTAACATCCACCGGCGGCTATTGAAATAAACCTCCTGTTCTTTACTTTTAGACCCTTAACCGTCTAATAGCACAAGCGCATTGTTACTTTTCTCCATCATCGCCTACCTTTTGCTTACGGTGCTGGTGGGGTTTTGGGCGTCCCGCAAGGTGAAGACCTCGGGCGACTTCATGCTGGCCGGCCGCAGCCTGCCGCTCATGCTCAGCTCGGCCGCCATGTTCGCCACCTGGTTTGGCTCCGAGACCGTGTTTGGTGCCTCCTCCGAATTTCTGAAAAGCGGCCTCTATGGCGTCATCGAAGATCCCTTTGGCGCGGCGCTCTGCCTCATTCTTTTTGGAGCCTTCTTCGCCGGCAAACTCTACCGGATGAACCTGCTCACCTTGGGAGACTATTTTAAGGTCCGCTTTGGCGGCCGCACCGAGCGCGTGGCCAGCATCTTCCTCGCACCACCCTACATCGGCTACACCGCCGCGCAGTTGGTGGCCATGGGGCTCATCCTCAACGTCGTCACCGGCATCGCCACCTGGCAAGGGGTGCTGGTCAGCGCCCTGGTGGTGACCCTCTACACCTACGTGGGCGGCATGTGGGCGATCTCCATCACGGACTTCATTCAAAGCATCATCATCATCACCGGGTTGCTCGTGCTGGCCATCATCCTCGCCGGCAAGGCCGGAGGAGCGGGGCTGGTCCTGTCGGAGATGCCCAAGGAAAGTCTGAAATTTCTCCCCGATCCAAACCCCAAAGCGATCGTGAGCTACATTGCCATGTGGTCCGTGTTGGGCCTGGGATCGCTGCCTTCGCAGGATGTCTACCAGCGGGCGATGTCGTCGTCGTCGGAACGCACTGCCGTGTGGTCGTGTTATATTGCTGCATTCCTGTATCTGTCCGTCGCCATGTTGCCTTTGTTCATCAGCTTATGTGTGCGCCACATGTATCCCGACCAACTGACGGGCGACACGCAATTGGCCCTGCCCAACATGGTGCTCCTGCACACCTCACTGCCCATCCAGATCCTTTTTTTCGGATCGTTGCTGTCGGCCATCATGAGCACCACCAGTTCGTCCATCCTGGCCCCGGCCGCGATCTTTTCGGAGAACCTGCTCAAACCCCTTATCGGCCACCGCTACACAGACAAGCAATTGCTGATGATGACGCGGATTTGTGTTTTAATTTTCGCTGCATCCGCCACCATTATGGCGTGTTTACGTTCCAACATCTACGAACTGGTAGGGGAGTCGTCCATCCTCAGCCTGGTCTCCTTGTTTGTGCCCCTCACGCTGGGGCTCTACTGGAAAAAGGCCAACAGCACCGGGGCCCTTTTGTCGATGGTGCTTGGAATGATTACTTGGATTATCTTTGAAGTTTGGGATACGTCGTGGCCCAGCCTGGTGCCGGCCACCGGCGTGAGTTTATTAGGCATGCTGGCAGGGGTGTACTTCTGGCCGGCAAAATTTGAAAAGCTTGAAAAGTATGGTAAAGATTGAGATCAATCGTTTGAATGACAACTTCCACATGGAAGCCGTCAACGAGCAGGGCGCCAAAGTCCAGATGGACGCGTCGCCCGATGTGGGAGGAGAAAACCTGGGCATGCGCCCCATGCAAATGCTGCTGGCCGCCATGGGCGGATGCAGCTCCATTGATGTGATAAACATTTTAAAGAAACAGAAACAGCCGCTCCGGGACATCAAAGTGACCGTGACCGGCGAACGCGAAAAAGACGTTGTGCCAGCCGTTTACACGGAAGTACACGCTCACTTCAAACTCTACGGCGATCTCGACAAAGACAAGGTAGCTAGGGCCGTGAACCTCGGCGTGGAAAAATATTGCTCCGTGGCCAAGACGCTGGAGGCCAACGCCAAGATCACCTATAGCATCGAGATATTACCTTAAACCGGCCTGATAATTAAAGTGATCCCTTCAAAGTTTTTAATGGCAGAGCGCCGGGAGCCGAAGGCCTTTGGGTCTTCTTTGCTTGCCCGCCGAAGCTTTAGCGAAGGGTAACAAATTTTACACGATTCACGATTATTGATTTATACGCACCCATGGAAGAAGAATTCTATTTCGAAACCAACGCCATCCGCGGACAACACGAGCGCTCAGAGTTTCGCGAACACTCCGTACCGCTATACCTCACGTCTAGTTTCGTCTTCGACGACGCCGAACAAGCCCGCGCCATGTTTGCAGACGAGATCGCCGGCAACATCTACAGCCGCTATTCCAACCCCAACACCAACGAGTTCATCTCCAAACTCTGCGTCATGGAAGGCACCGAAGACGGCATCGCCACCTCTTCCGGCATGGCCGCCATGTGGAGCAGCATGGCCGCGCTGCTAAAGTCAGGCGACCACGTGCTCGCGAGCCGCTCCGTCTTTGGTTCAACACACCAGATCCTAAACACGATCTTCCCCCGCTTCGGCATCACCTATACCTATGCCGACATCGATCAACCCGAAACCTGGGAAAGCAAAATACAACCCAACACGAAGATGATCTTCGTGGAAACCCCGTCCAACCCCGCGCTCGACCTCATCGACCTGGAGTGGCTCGGCAAACTGACCGCAAAACACAAGTTGATCCTCAACGTCGACAACTGTTTCGCCACGCCCTACCTGCAAACACCGGCAAAGTGGGGCGCACACATCGTCACGCACTCTGCCACTAAATTCATGGATGGCCAAGGCCGCGTCATCGGCGGCGCCATCCTCGGCACCAAAGAGCTCATCAAAGAGATCCGCTTCTTCACGCGCCACACCGGACCAGCGATGTCACCGTTCAACGCTTGGATACTTTCCAAGAGCCTCGAGACTTTGGCTGTACGCATGGATCGTCATTGTGAAAATTCGTTGAAGTTGGCCGAGTTCCTGGAGAGTCATCCTCAAGTCATCAAAGTAAAATATCCATTCCTACCTTCTCATCCCCAGTATGCACTGGCCAAAAAGCAAATGCGTCTTGGTGGAGGGATTGTTACCTTCGAGATCAAAGGAGGGTTGGAGCAAGGACGCAAGTTTTTGAACGCTTTGAAAATGATTTCTCATACACCTAACCTGGGCGATACACGTACGATTGCTATTCATCCCGCGTCGACAACGCATTCTAAATTATCGGACGAGGAGCGGGCAGTGGTAGGCATTACGCCCGGGCTGATCCGCATCGCCGTAGGGTTGGAGGATGTGCGCGACATCATCAATGATGTGAAGCAGGCGATCCAAGCGTCTATGTAACTTTTCGACAGATTTGTCCTTGACGGAGAGAAACGTAAATTTTGAGACGTAAGCGATTTTATGCACAAAGTATTGATTGCGTCTTTTTTTATCTCCCTTATCGGTGGTTCGTGCAAGAGTCAGGCGCCGAGGCAAAAGGTTGATGGTGACCCCGAGATACAGGGCGTTAGTGAGGATCACGAGCTAATATTCGAACAGAACAGCGCATCTATTTATGATAGCATTGCCGCCCCGCGGCTTGTTGCCGATAGCGTTTTGATTTATAAGGAATTAGCTAATCGTCTGAAATTTGCAAACCGTTTGAAATGGGATGGTGGGACTAACCTTGCTGAGTGCTCCTTTGTGATAAATGAAAGGGTGAGATCGAGTCAAAATTCTTTTGGTCATCAAAAAGCATCGACGCGAGTATGAGGACGATCATCGATGATTTATTAGGTCAAATGAGAAACTGGGAGCCTGCTTATTATAAAACAGATCCAAAGAGGAAGATAAGAATCAGAATGACCATGTACTTTTTCTTTTTATGAAAAGGAAATTTTGTTTTGGTTTTACGGTCCCGAGGGTTACTATGTCTTGAAGAAATCTTTCAAACGACCTATCGCAGAATGATCTAGACATCGGGTAACAGAAGTTGCTAACTTTCTTACCTAGTCGAGCAACAGCTGCTCGCTATACCCTGATCTCCTTCTGAAATCTTATCCCGAAGATCAACGTTAATAAGCAATCTTTTTATCCCTGACAAGGATGACCAAGAACGAGGCCTCCTCCCGCAAAACCGGATCATGTAAAGTAGAATAATTCAGCGACGCAGGAAGGATCTTACACGAATTCTGGGATAAGAAATACGTTGAAAAGTACTTAAATTCATCGTCGAGACCCTTAAACGACCTTCTTTATGCTCGCGAAGAAATTTTACCTCGTATTCGTCCCCTTGATTCTATGCCAATGCGCATTCGCCCAACAAGAAGTCCTTGTACTGAAAGGCGGAACGATCATAGACGTCACAGACTTTGGCAATTCAGAACGTGATATCCCTAACGCCACCGTGGTGATCGAAGGCGGCAGAATCAGAGCCGCCGGCAACGCCTCGTCGGTGAAGGTTCCAAAAGGCGCCAAGGTGATTAACGTCACCGGGAAATATATCGTCCCCGGGTTGATCGATTGCTTCGGCATCATCAACGACCAGGGCTATGCGAACGCCTACTTGTATATGGGGGTAACCACCGCCGTCATGACGGAGGATAACCGCCGCGGTAAAATTGACTGGGCGGTCAAACCTTCTCCCCGCAAAATCATGCTCGATGCTTATTGGGGTGCGAAATCCAGGCGGGTCAGCGTAGGAGGGGTAGAGAATGCTGGTTTTGAGGTTGTTCGGTCCTGGAGTACGGAAGAAATTGATCATGATATTGATTCCTTGGGGAGGGCTGGAGTGAAGGTGTTGCTCGTCCACTATGCGGTCGTGCCCGCGCAGCTTCCGGCCATCGTTGCGGCTTGTAAGCGAAACAAGATCGCGACGATTGGCGAGTTGGGATTATCGTCCTACGGTGAAGCAGTTCAGGCGGGCATCCTGAGTTTTGTGCACACTTCGCGCTACTCGGCCGATATGTTACCCGACTCTCTACGGAAGGTCTACAGCACGTCTCCTTTCGGCCCGCCGGCAAGGGCTTATTACGAATATATCACCGGTCAAAAAGATCTAGCCGGCAACCCAAAACTGCAGGAGCTGTCGAAGTTGTATCGCGATCATCGCGTCGGGTTAATTCCTACCGCCGCTATGGTGGAATATCCTGAAATGGATTTTTCCACCAATCCCTGGCTGGAGCCGATCGCTTCCATCATCGATGAGCGGATGATCGAGTTCGAGCCGTTGGACAAGAGCACGGGGAAACCTAAAAATCCGTCGCCGGTTCGTCAGGGCGCTGTGCCCGCGCTTTTTGAGATCGACAAGGTTTTTACTAAGAATGGAGCGCGCTATCTTACGGGATCGGGTACCGATGCCTTTGGTACGCTACCCGGTATTTCCCTTCATAACGAACTGGCAATGCTCTCGCACTATGGACTCACCAATCGCCAAGTCCTGGCCGCAGCCACCCACAATTTTTCCCTGCTATGGGATTGGACTTCGATCGGCAAAGTGGAGCAAGGAAGGGACGCCAACATCCTGGTGCTGGATCAAAATCCGGTGATGTCGCTGCAGCATCTGAAAGCGATTAGTATTTTGATCGTTGAGGGGAACATCATCGACCGAAATAAATTGATGCAGAAGCCCTGAATAAGGCTTCTTTCATCAAGAGGTATGCAATAGCGACAGGTAGCGCCGAAGTTGTCGGCGTTTCATTCAAATTTAATAGCTTTGAAGCCTTCAAAAAAGCTGATGCAAATCTTCCCGACTAATTTCCCGGACAAATACGCAGTTGAGGGACACACGGTCCAGTATTCCAACTTTATCGAAATAGTCCAGGGGGGTCCAGAGGTGGCCAACCTGATAATAGATGGAAAGATGCTCGGCGGAAAAGAAGATTACTTTGGAGGACCTCCCGTCTTCTTCAAGAATTATATGTTTGTACCGCTACTAAAAAAGTCTTTCTTAAGAAGATACTTCAAAATCTGCGTGATCAATCTAACCCATCCATCGATAGCTGAGATCGGGGACAAAGAAGTGCTGGTATTGTTAAGCAGAGTGGATGAGACTACCGTTTTCTTCTTCGAAGACTTGTCCAATACCAAGTTAAAAAGCATTCGGTGGAATTGAACGAAGGGGCAAAGGACCGTTCTCCGTTCTCTTTTCGATTATGCTTATTGGGGCGGACGCTTCTCGAACGCAACAGCATTTCAATGCCATCAACGAAATATCGTCGTCGCCAACGAAATGTCGTCTTAGTCTGCGCCTTTTCTACTAACCTCGCACTTGCCGAATCATCGCACAGCCTCCCGGAATATTATCCAGAGAAAAAAAACAGTAACGGTAAAAGTGATCAATAAGCTAAACCCTGGATTGCGGGTAAATTCGTTGAAGGTGATGAATACGCCGTAAGCAAGAATGGGAGTAAATAGGAGTTTAACCCTCTTCTTCATTTGACCTAGGATTAGGATGTAGTTGAGGGACATTGATTGAACGTGCGTTCCGCAAAACAGGTTGCAAGAACAACGATAGGGATAGAGCGCTGAAGCTAACGGGAGCCCTAAATAAAAAAGCCGCCTCAAATTTGAGACGGCTTCGATGTCATAACACCTTGAAATCCGGTGTCACATGGCGCTCCTCAAGAAACGTGCATCTCCGGATCGATCTCCCTCGCCCAGGCGAGGATACCGCCCTTCAGGTTGTAAAGATTTTCAAACTTGTGGTTCTTCTCCAGCCACTGCACCATGTTGCCGCTGCGTGCGCCGCTCCGGCAGTGGATCACCACTTGTTTGTCGCGCGAGATCTTGTCCACGCTCGACGGGATGTCGCCTTGGGGAATGAGTTCGCCGTCCAGGTTGGCGGCTTCGTATTCGTGCGGCTCGCGGACGTCGATCAGTTGAAAGTCGGCGCCGGAGTCCATGAGTTGTTTCAATTCTTGTACGGTAATCTCCTTCATAATTTCACGTTCGTTAAAAGTCAAAGATTTATTTTTATGCTGATTTAAACCACAAAAATCTTCATAATCTATCAAGGCTGTGATGCTGTAGCGATCGCGCTGCGGGTGATAGCGGATGGTCGTGATATTCATGCTCAGCGCATCCAGGATCGCCAGCTTTTCGGCCAGCGGTTCGCCCAGCCCGGTAATGATCTTGATGGCCTCGGTGGCCTGCATGGCGCCCACCATGCCGGGTAAAATGCCCAGCACGCCGGCCTCCTCGCAATTCGGAACGGCCGACGGATCGGGCGGCTCGGGGAAAAGGTCGCGATAATTGGCGCTGCGCTGACCGTCTTCCTGTTGAAGATTAAAAACAGAAACATGGCCCTCGAAGCGAAGAATGGAGCCGTACACCAGCGGCTTGCCGAGCAGCACGCAGGCATCGTTCAGCAAATAACGCGTGGGAAAATTGTCGGTGCCGTCGATCACCACATCATAGTCTTTCAACACATTGAGTGCATTGGCGGACGTGAGGGTGGTCGGGTAGGGGTGGAGGGCGATCCCGGGGTTGAGGCGCGAGAGTCGGGCGCGGGCCATTTCGGCTTTGTTGTGGCCGATGTCGTCGACGGTGAAGAGGATTTGACGTTGCAGGTTGGAGAGGTCCACCGTGTCGCCGTCGGCGATGCCCAGCGTGCCGATGCCGGCGGCGGCCAGGTAGAAGAGGGCAGGGGAGCCCAGGCCGCCGGCGCCTACCACCAAAACTTTGGCTTGCTTCAGCTTGAGTTGGTTCTCCAGGCCAAATTCCCGGAGTGCGAGGTGGCGGCTGTAACGTATGTTTTCTTCGCGGGTCAGTGTGGTCATAGCGGTGCTGCCAAATATAAGCGGAATTCCAGTGTTATAAGTTCCGCCTGTGGAGATGTTTAAACCGCAAAGACGCAAAGGTGCAAAGTTTGGCGCAAAGCTTTCTTTTGCATTGACTTTGCGCCTTTGCGTCTCTGCGGTTCAAAATGATTTTTTCCTGTGTACCCACACCCCGCTTTGAACCGACTGTGGAGATTTAATCACACTCTTTTTTAAACCACCCACCGCAAAACAAACCCAATCCACATTTCTGGAGTGGCACAGTTTTTACACTTATCGCGAAGGAGTAAACAAAAATTCCCAACCCTTAAATCACACGGTCATGAAAAATGAAAATTTGGACGTAGACAATCTTACCGGCCGCAACCACGAAGGCGCGCACGCCAACACGCCTGTCAGGCTGCTCACGGCGTCGTCGGTCATGAAAGACACCATCATCGGTCCCACGGGCGAGAAGCTGGGCTATATTAAAGACATCATGCTGAACCTCGAAAGCGGCACCATCGAATACATCGTCATGGAAAGCGGTGGCTTCCTCGGCCTCGGCGGAAAATTCTTTGCCCTTCCCTTCCGGGTGCTTCGTCTCAACGCCGAAGAGCACGCTTTTGTGCTGGACCTCGACAAAGACATCCTGAAAGAAGCCCCGGGCTTCGACAAAGATCATTGGCCGGGCACAAACGCCCACGATTTTGATACCGCCAACACCTATTGGGGTGGTTTCATGGGTCCCAACACGGGCTCGGAACCGTATTGATCAAACGATCTTACAAAAAAATAAAAAGCGTGTGCCGAGGGCACATGCTTTTTTTTGTGTTCATATTCTAAACAGGTGCCGTCAGTGGTTTTTTGTCAGAACTAAATTACAATAGCTCAGCAGGGCGGCAAGGTCGCTTTGATTTTTGTAGTCGATGGTATTGTTGTGGAGATAGGCCGACAGCTCTTTTTTATGGGTGCGGAACAGGCGCAAGGCGGCATCTTTTGTAGCGGGATACGCGTTGCCGCTGCCATCGATAAAGTAGTAGGTCACATTTTTCTTGTAGATGCGGTCGCCCAACTGCGGTTTGGGATAGGCAATGGTTCCGGCAGCCGAAAGTTGTTCCCGTTCAAGGTCGCGGTTCATCAATCTTAGCGTTTCCAAAACGCCCAGTGAAACCGGACCACGCATCAATACCTCGAGATACTGGCCCCTGACCGGCTCGCGATGGTAGAGTACACTATCGAGTTGCACGGCCCGAATATTGCCGGCCTCGTCCACCGAAAGCGTGTCGTTTCCCGGGCCGATCCACATCATTTTGCGGGTGAAACGATTGTAGTTGAGGGCGGCCACGCTACGAGGCGAAACGTTGTCGGCATACGATATGCGGCCTTCTACGAAATTCGTAAAACGATAAACGCCTTTGCGCCAAGGAAGCTGCGACAAGTTTTTTCCGTTTGGCCAGAAAAACAATTCGCTGGTATCGTATAGTGGTCTCGTCGCTTTCGCGTTGCAGAAGTCGACCAACAGGAGGAGGTCCTTCTCCTGCTTGAAGTTGATCCGATGATCGTCTATAAAAGTTTTGATGGCCTCCTTGTGCGCCGGAAACAATTTTGACATCGTTGGAGGAAATGCCGGGTACACGGTATTGTCGCGACCGATAAAAAAGTATTCGACGTCCTTCTTGTATTCCCGTACGTAATCGGCGCGCTCGCCTCGAAAGTCGTACACGGAAACGCGCCGGGAGGTCGATACCAGCACGAAATTATGCTTTGCTCCCAAAGCCACGGGACCCGCGCTCAACACTTCGATATAGCCCAGGCGGTCATCGTGAAGAAAATCAACGTCGCCCAGCGTAATCATCCGGATCGTTCTGGTTTCAGGGCCGTACTGCAATTGCAGCGTGTCGCCCTTTTCGTCGACGAGGAACATGTGTTCGAAGTAGGCGTTGTAATTCATACACACGCTCGCCGGATGAATGAATTTGTTGGAATAGGTGACCACGGCGGATTGGAATTGCGAAAAGCGATATACGCTATCCCGCCAGGGCATCCGGTTCACATCTTTTCCGGATCCCAATTTGAAAAGTTGTCCGGGTTGGCCCAGGGCGCGATCGTTTGGACAAAAAAGGAATAGCGAGAGCGCGAAACTCAAGCAAGCTGAAGTTTTCATGGTAACGAGAAAAGTGCAAAAGAAAGTTAAGAAAACAGGGATGCATTTTCAATACTGATTTTCCCTGCCCTCAATTCTTTTTCGCCGGAAGCTGGTGGCAGTAACTTAACAGCGCGCGCAGATCGTTTTCATTTTTGAAATCCACATCGTTTGCTTTGAGATAGTCCTCGATTTTGTTCCGGTAAGGATAAAATGAACGGATCACAGCGTCCTTCGATGCGGGATAGACCCGGGCATCTTTGTCGATAAAATAATAGGTGATCTCTTTTCTGTACAGACGATCGCCTGGCTTCAACACAAAGTATGGCGCGTGCGCCGACCCTGCCCTGGCCTCGGCCGACAGTTCGTCGTTGATCATCTTCAGCCGGCGCTGTGCTCCCAGCGACAAAGGCCCCTGCATCAGCACCTCGACATAGCCCTTCGCGGCGTCGTGGTAGTACAAGATGTCGTCGAGGAACAGCGAACGGATCTCTTGTTGATTTTTCACGGTGGAGGTATCGCCTTTTTGACTGATCGATTCCATCTCGCCGGTCAGCAGATTGTAGTTGAGTTGATCCACCGACACCACCGTCCTTTGGCTGCTGTAGGTGATTCGTCCTTCCATAAAGCTTGGAAACCGTCGCAAGCTGTCGCGCCACCAGAGCGTGGTAGCGGGCTGGCGTGCTTTCCAAAGCAGCAGGTGTGTTGTGTCGTAAGGGTTAGAGGCAACTTTGCTGTTGCAGAATTCCAAGAGCGTCAACAAATCTGCTTTATTTCGAAAATCCAGGTCGCGTGTTTTGACCAGTGTTTTGATGTCTTCTTTGTAATTGGGAAAGAGTTTGTTGAGCGAAAGGAGGGTGGCCTTGTGCGCGGTGTTGTTGAGGTCGATAAAATAATAAGCTTCTCCTTTTTTATACACACGGGTATAGTCAATGCGCGCGCCTCTGAAGTCGGTGCTGGTCCTGATCAACGGGGGTTTGTTTAAGCCCATGTCTTCACCCAGAAAGATAAAATTGTGTTTTACACCCAAGGCCACAGGCGTACGGGTGACCACTTCGACATAGCCTTGTTGCGGGTCGTTGATAAAATTCACGTCGCCGATGGTCACCATTTTGACGAGGCTATAGTCTTTCACTTGCAAGGTGTCACCCTTCTGATTGACGAGGTACATGTGCTCGAAGTACGCGTTGTAGTTGAGCATGACCTGTTGATCGGGGGTGAAGTTGTTATCGAACGTGATCTTGCCGGGAAGAAAATGGGGGAACCGGTAAACGCTGTCGCGCCACGGCATTTGGTTTACTTCTTTTCGCAGCTCAAGTTTATAGACTGGGTCCTCTTGTCCTTGCGCATGGAAAGGAAACAGCGGCAATAGAAGGGCGAAACAAAACAACGCTTTCATAACTTTCACGAACGGCGATGATGTACATTAAATATACACATTGTAAGGACGCCGCAAGTCTGTTGTGCGCATAACGGATTGTAGTGATGGGACGCTTCCGGGAGCCGTAGCGTGGAGCAAGAAAGTGTTGTCAAAACAAGGGTAATCTGAAAAATATGGCCGTTTTGGCAATTGGAGAGCGGTTTTTTGTATCTTGACCGCAGTTTGGAAAAGCAATTTTCAACTTATTGATTTAGAGCCAGATGAAGATTTTAGTTTGCATTACGCACGTTCCGGATACGACATCAAAAATCAATTTTACGGACAACAATACGAAGTTTGACACCACAGGAGTTCAGTTTATAATAGGTCCTTACGATGATTATGCTTTGGCGCGCGCCATCGAATTGAAAGACGCCATCGCCGGCACCACGGTAACGGTGCTGAACGTCGGCCCCGCCGACACCGAGCCCACGTTGCGCAAGGGTCTGGCCATCGGCGCCGACGATGCCATCCGCGTGAACGCCGAACCTACCGACTCATTTTTTGTGGCCAGCCAGATCGCGGCCATTGCAAAAGAAACACCCTACGATCTCATCCTCATGGGAAGAGAATCGATCGACTATAACAGCGGCGTTGTGCACGGCATCGTGGCCGAGTTGCTGGGCATCCCCTCCATCTCACCCGTCATGAAGCTGGACCTGGATGGTACCAAGGCCAAGCTGGCCCGCGAAATTGAAGGAGGCAAAGAATATCTGGAAGTGTCGTTGCCGTTTGTGGCTGGATGCCAGGAGCCCATTGCCGAGTGGAAGATCCCCAACATGCGCGGCATCATGTCGGCCCGGACCAAGCCGTTAAAAGTGGTCGAACCCAAGGCCGTCGACAGCGGCGTGAAGCTTCAGAAATTCGAATTGCCACCCCCCAAAGGATCCGTGAAAATGATCCCTGCCGACAACGTGCCGGAGTTGGTCAATCTGTTGAAGAACGAAGCCAAGGTGTTGTAATCCCGATTCATCGTTTTAATTCCATAAATTTTCTAACCTAAATTCTTGTATGGCGATACTCGTTTTTGTCGAGAGTGCAGAAGGAAAGATCAAAAAGACTTCCATTGAAGCGGTAGCCTATGCGCATGCGCTGGGAGGGCCCGTCACGGCCATCGCCCTCGGTGCGGTGGAAAAAGCCGAACTGGAAGCCCTGGGAAAATATGGCGCGCAAAAAGTGTTGCACGTCGCAGATGAAAGACTGAGCCAGGGCATCATCCAAGCCTACGCCACCGTGTTGGAGAAAGCCCTCCAGGACGAAAGTGCAGACCTCCTGGTGTTGGCCAATTCGTCGCTGGGAACACCCGTCGCCGCCCGCGTGGCCACCAAGATCGGCGCCAGCCTGGCGTCAAATGTGGTGGAACTCCCTAAGACCGACGGCGGTTTTGTGGTGAAACGCAGTATCTACACCGGGAAAGCCTTTGCTTGGGTGGAGTTAAAAAATCAAAAGAAAGTGATCGCCCTGCGCAAGAATGCAGCCGACATAAAAGAAGTAGGGAGCCCGGCACAGGTAACGCCCTATAGCGTGACCCTGGGCGACGCCGACTTTGCCACAAAGATCACCTCCTCCGAAAAGGCCACCGGCGAAGTATTGCTCCCGGAAGCCAACATCGTGGTCTCGGGTGGTCGCGGCATGAAGGGGCCCGAACATTGGGGCATTCTCGAAGAACTGGCCAAAACCCTGCACGCCGCCACCGGCTGCAGCAAGCCCGTGTCCGACATGGGATGGCGGCCGCACCACGAGCACGTGGGCCAGACCGGCGTGAAAGTTGCGCCGCAGCTCTATATTGCCGTGGGCATTTCGGGAGCCATCCAGCATTTGGCGGGGGTAAACTCTTCGAAGTACATCGTGGTTATAAACAAAGACCCGGAAGCACCATTTTTTAAGGCCGCCGATTATGGTATTGTTGGCGATGCTTTCGAAATAATTCCTAAATTGACTGAGGCGATCAAAGCTGCGAAGTAAGTGAAGAAAATTAAACTGGAAATACTCGGACTATCATCAAGTCAATCACAGACTGGTTCGTTTGCCTTGGTGTTGGGTGAAACCGAAGGCAGCCGCCGGCTTCCCATCATCATCGGGATGTTCGAAGCCCAGGCCATAGCCATCGAAATCGAAAAGATCATCCCGAACCGGCCCATGACCCACGACCTGTTCAAAGCCTTTGCCAACAACTTTCATTTCACGGTAGACGAGATCATCATCTCCGATCTGAAAGAAGGCGTGTTCTTTGCCAAGATCGTGTGTTCCGACGGCCTCAAGAAAAGCGAAGTGGACGCCCGCCCCTCGGATGCCATCGCCATCGGCCTCCGCTTCGATTCGCCCATCTACACCTACGAAAACATCCTGGCCGAAGCCGGCATCGTGCTCACCGACGAGGTGGAAGAAGACAAGCCCGAGCCCAAAACAGAACCCAAAGCCAAGGTGAAGAAAGAAACCGGCCGCAAAGACGACTTCAAAAACTACTCCATCGAAAAGCTGAACGAACTCCTCAAAGACGCCATCGACAAAGAGGACTACGAACGCGCCGCCAAGATCCGCGACGAGTTGAGCAAACGGAACTAAGAAAAAGAAATAACATAAAGCATGAAGATCTGACCCTTCGTGCTTTTTGTGTGTATATGAATTACTAAATCTAAAACCAATTTGAAGACAATGCCAGGGCCGCCAAGGCGGCAACCAGCGTTGTGCTTTCGCTCTTCGTTATGGATTATTTACGCGCGCTGGGTGGCCTGGTATTTATTGTGGGTGTGGCCTACCTCTTCTCTACGAACCGCAAAGCAGTAGACTGGCGTCTGGTAGCCGCCGGCATCGCCCTACAGGTGGTTTTTGGTTTACTCATTGCCAAAGTGGGTGCCGTGCAGTCGGGGTTCGAATACGTCAGCGAAAAATTTATCGTGTTCCTCAGCTTTGCCCAGAAAGGGGCTGCGTTCCTGTATGGTGATCTATCAAAAAACTCAGATGCCGTGCAAGGCGTTCGTCACAACCTCGGATTCCTTTTCGCTTTTCAAACCTTGCCCACCATCATCTTTTTCTCGGCGGTAACGGCCGGCTTATACCATTTGGGCGTGCTGCAAAAGATCGTATACGTATTTGCCTGGGTGATGACGCGCACCATGCGCATGTCGGGCGCAGAGAGCCTCTCCGTTGCCGGCGATGTGTTCATGGGACAAACCGAAGCGCCCCTGCTGGTGAGACCGTTCATTCCGGGGATGACACAATCGGAACTGCACTGTCTTATGGTCGGCGGGATGGCTACGATTGCCGGGAGTGTGTTTGGTGCCTACGTTTCATTTCTCGGAGGAAGTGACCCGGCCGAGCAAACAAAGTTTGCCACCTACCTGCTCACCGCCTCCATCATGAGCGCCCCGGCATCGGTGGTCATGGCGAAGCTCTTCCTGCCCGAGACCGAACCCATCGACAAGGAATTGAAATTGACCAGAGACCACGTGGGCGTGAACCTGATCGACTCCATCGCCATCGGCGCATCCGACGGGTTGAAGCTGGCCCTGAACGTGGGCGCCATGCTGCTCGCCTTCATCGCTGTGATCTATGCCCTAAACTGGATCCTGGTGGGATTGATCGGCCATTATACAGGCCTGAATGAATTTGTGGTGAACAGCACCAACGGTACCTTCGATGGCTTTTCACTGCAATACATCCTGGGTCAGGTCTTCCGCATATTCGCCTTCTGTATTGGCGTCGAGTGGCACGACACCCTGGCGGTGGGAAGCTTGCTGGGGCAAAAGATGGTGATCAACGAATTTGTGGCCTACTCGGATTTGGGCGTCATGAAAACGGCAGGGGTGTTGAGCGACAAGTCGATACTGATATCAACCTATGCGCTGTGTGGGTTCGCGAACTTCAGCTCCATTGCCATCCAGATCGGGGGAACAGGAGGGATGGCGCCGTCACGCCAGGCCGACATCTCCCGGTTGGGCTTTCGCGCCATGATCGCCGCCACCCTGGCCACCATGATGACGGCCACCATCGCAGGCGCTTTATTCAGTTGACCGGTTTCGCCGGACGCTGCGTCCAGGCTGACCGGTATTTTCAGGAACGCATCGTTCAATCGCTTTTTATGGAACCCAGGAACAACCGCCTTACGTTTGGAGTATGCTAACCCGTGAAGAGAAACTGGTGTCGGCCCACCTGGCCCAATTCATTTCCGACCACAAGCTGCAGGGCGTGGAAAAGGTGTTGGACCAGCGCACGCGCCATGTCACCGTGATCCTGGAGGATATCTTTCAATCGCAAAATGCCAGCGCAGTTGTACGCACCTGTGAGTGCATGGGCTTGCAAGAAATCCACATTGTAGAGAACATCAGCAAATACAGCGTCAATCCAAAAGTGCTGAAGGGCTCGCACAAATGGCTGGACATCATTCACCATACCTCCAAAAACACAGACAACACCGTGGCCTGTGTTCAGAAATTGAAAAGTGAAGGCTACAAAGTGATGGCCGCCGATCCCGACGAAGACGGCCTGTCCATCCACGACGTGGACGCCACGCAACACAAGGTGGCGCTCTTGTTCGGCAACGAACTGCGCGGCGTGTCAAAACAGGCACTGGCCTTGTGCGATGCCAAGGTGCGCATACCGATGTATGGCTTCACGGAAAGCTTTAACATCTCGGTGAGCGTTGCCATTTGTCTGAATTCAATCGTTAGCAAGCTGCACCAGTCGGGCAACACGTTTGGCCTCAGCGACGAAGAGAAGGATTTTATCCGATTGCAGTGGTACCGGAAAATTGTACGGAAGTCGGACCTGATCGAACAGGAGTTTCTCCGCGCAATTGAGTAGCTTTGTTGGCAACGGGTCCATTTGCTATGCGCAGGCTGAAGAAAATTTTGTTGGTAGTCATTGGGGTATGCCTGCTGTTCGTTATCGGCACCAACGTCTGGGTGGTGAGCAGCACGACATCCAAAGTTTTCAGCGACCTCACCCGCCTTCCCGACCATCGCGTGGCGTTAGTGTTGGGCACCAGCCACAAGACCGTGGGAGGCGGCTCCAATCCCTTTTTTCAAAAACGCATGGAAAAAGCCGCGGAGCTATACCGCATGGGAAAGATCGACCATTTCATCCTCAGTGGCGATAATCGCTCGCGCTATTACAACGAACCCATGGCCATGCAAAAAGCCCTTGTCAAAATGGGGGTGCCCGAATACGCCATCACCCTCGACTATGCCGGCCTCCGCACGCTGGATTCGGTGGTGCGCTGCCAAAAAATATTCGGTCAGAACAAGATTATTATCATCACGCAACCTTTTCACAGTTATCGGGCTCTATTCATCAGCCGATACTATAACATTGACGCTGTGGCCATGGTGGCCGACGAACCTGACTTTGACTCCTCCATGAAAGTGCGGCTTCGCGAATACCTGGCCCGGCCAAAAGCTGTTTTGGACCTGTATGTACTCAAAACAGCACCCCGCTTTTTAGGGGAGAAAGAGCAGATTAAAGTCAGTACCGTGCGGCAGTAGAACAGGATAGGCCTAAACATGGTTAATCCTTAGATTGAAAATCATAAATCCCCCCAGCGTGCGAAGAGACGTTGCTAACGTATTCTCAGGTCCCTTTATTCTCTTTACCGTACTGATGTTCGGGTTGCCCTGGCTATCGCAAGCACAGGAAACCACCATCAGCGGCAAAGTGACCGATGCCAACTCCGGCGATCCCATACCTTTTGCCAACCTGATCTTCCCCGGAACAGCCACCGGCGCCACCACCGACTTCGATGGCAACTACGAGATCCGCACCACGCATCCGGGCGACACGCTGGTTGTGTCCTACATTGGCTACACGCCGCGGAAAAAAGCGGTCGTGAAAGGCAAGAAGCAGGTCATCAATTTTCAGATCGTGGAAAATACGCAGAGCCTCCAGGAAGTGGTGGTACTCTCGGGCGAAAATCCAGCATATGCCATCCTGCGGAATGTGGTGAAGAACAAAAACAAGAACGACAAACGCAAAATGGTGGCCTATGAATACGACACCTACACCAAGATCGAAATTGACGTCGACAACATCACCGAATCATTCCGGAAACGAAAAGTGATCCAGAAGATCACCCAGGTGCTCGACAGCATCGACCGCATGGCTGGCGAGGATGGCAAACCCATACTGCCCATCCTCATCACCGAAAGCGTCTCCAAAGTCTACTACCGCGACAATCCCTCGCTCCGCTATGAAAACATTTTGCGTTCGAAAGTACACGGTGTGGGCATAGAGGATGGAACCACGGTGACGCAGTTGATCGGCTCTTCGTTCCAGGAATATAATTTTTATCAAAACTGGGTCAACATCGTCACCAAAGATTTTGTCTCACCCATTGCCGACGGCTGGCGGTTGTATTATGACTATGACCTGGTAGACAGTTTGTACATCGGCGACCAATTTTGTTATCGCCTCGATTTCACGCCGCGAAGCCCGCAAGACCTCGCGTTCACGGGTTCCATCTGGATCACCAAAGAAGGCTACGCCCTGAAACAGATCGACGCCGCCGTGGGGCGACAAGCCAACCTTAATTTCATAGAGAAAATAAAAATCCAGCAAGAACTCGAACCCGCCGAAGGGGGTGCCTGGTTGCCGGTAAAGAACCGGGTACTCATCGACGTGAGCGAGGTGACCAGCTTCAGCACCGGCTTGCTGGCAAAGTTCTACACCAGCAACAAGAACTTTGTTGTCAACAAACCCCATGACGTAAATTTCTACCAGTTACCCATCACCATGGCCGAAGACGCGCGCATGAATGAACAGGAGGTCTACTGGGATTCTCTCCGGCACGAACCGCTCACGCCCACGGAGAAGAACGTTTACAAGATGATCGATACGCTGCAGACCATTCCCATGGTGCGCACGTACATCGACCTGTTCAAGATCGCCGTCAATGGCTATTACAAAGTAGGGAAGATCGACGTTGGCCCTTATATATCGCTCTTGGCCATAAACAACATCGAAGGGGTGCGCATCCAACCCGGCTTTCGCACCAACATCAACTTCAGCAACAAGTGGGTGCTCGGGGGACAACTGGGCTATGGGTTTCGCGACCAACGGATCAAGTACACGGCGCAGGTCCAGAACATTCTGTCGCGACAGCATTGGACCACATTAACCGTCCGGGCCCGCAGCGACCTGGGGCGTGTAGGCATCGATGGCGAAACGGCCGGCGACAACTTCTTGTTGCTGGCCTCCCAACGGTTTGGCTATTTCCGGCGCGGCTACTACACACAGGAGGGACGGATAGATTTTCGTCGTGAAGTGTTCAAGGGATTCTCCCAGCGTGTAGGCTTCCGGTACTTTACCTTTCGGCCTACCTATGCCTTTGCATATTATGACAATCCGGAAGACCTGTCGGCCTCTACCGTGAGCCAGAACTTTGAATCGGCCGAAATGATCCTCGAGGCGCGCTACGCCCGGGATGAAGTCTTCCTTCAATCCGACAACGACCGCATCAGCCTGGGGACCACGCGGTGGCCCATCATCACGGTGCGCTACACAAGGGGATTCAAAGGCCTTCTGAATAGCGATTTTGATTATGATAAATTGCGTCTCAGCCTCTTCAAACGCATTCGCCTTGGCCCGCTGGGCACAGCCTATGTGGACCTGATGGGAGAATACATCTTCACCGACATACCGTACCCGCTACTGGGTCTGCACCTGGGAAACCAAACCGTGCTCTACAACAGCGTGACCTACAACCTCATGAACTATGGCGAATTCGTGAGCGACCGCTACGCGACGCTGCAATACCGGCACTATTTCGAAGGGTTATTGTTAAATCGCATTCCCTTGCTCCGGAAATTGAAATGGCGCCTGCTGGGCACCGCTAATGTGATTTATGGCGGGATGACTCCGGGAAACCGCGCGCTCATAGCACCCTATACGCCATCGGGCGAACCCACATTGCCCGTCGGTTATTTCAACAAGGGACCGTATGTGGAATTGGGCTATGGTGTGGAAAACATCTTCCGGTTTTTGCGCATCGACTTCATCCACCGGCTCAACTACCTGGATCACCAGCAACAACCCAATGTTCCCGTGCGGAAATTCGGGGTGTTCATTAGTTTTCAATTCCAGTTGTGACCGGATTTCATAGACAAAAAAGGTCCGGCCGCCTGCGCGGAAATAAAATCTCGCTTTCCTCAAAAACCTGCGCAATCCCGCTTTTAATGTTGCATATTTGCAACCTGAATTAATTTTGTAGTTTAGTTCACGTCCATGAATGTAAAAATATCACTTCCCGACGGAAGCGTCCGCGAATATCCCCAGGGCGTTAAGGGTTCCGAAATTGCGTCCAGCATCAGCGAAGGACTGGCGCGTGTCTCATTAGCCATCGAAGTAAACGGAGAGGTATGGGATCTGTCCCGCCCGATCACCACGGATGCCTCCATCAAAATACTGACCTGGAACGACAAAAGTGGCAAGACCACCTTCTGGCACTCGTCGGCTCACTTGCTGGCCGAGGCCCTGGAAGCGCTGTATCCCGGTGTGAAATTCGGTACTGGCCCCGCCATCGAGAACGGCTTTTATTATGACGTCGACCTGAATGGCAAACCTTTCGGCGACGATGATCTGGCCGCCGTAGAGGCCAAAATGAAAGAGCTGGCCAAACACGACAGCCAATACGTTCGCAAGGATGTGTCGAAGGCTGACGCGCTCAAATATTTCACCGAGAAAGGCGATCCCTACAAAATCGAGATCATCAACGGTCTGGAGGATGGCAAGATCACCTTCTATCAGCAAGGCGGGTTCACCGATCTCTGCATCGGTCCACATATTCCTAACACGGGCTTCATCAAAGCCGTGAAGCTGCTTAACGTGGCAGGAGCCTACTGGCGCAACAACGAAAACAACAAGATGCTTACCCGCATCTATGGCATTACATTCCCCAAGGCTAAAGAGCTCGAGGAATACCTGCACCTGATCGAGGAAGCCAAGAAACGAGACCACCGCAAGTTGGGCAAGGAATTGGAACTGTTTGCCTTCTCCGAAAGGGTAGGGATGGGCCTGCCGTTGTGGCTGCCCAAAGGAACCATCCTGCGCGAGCGCCTGGAGCAATTCATGCGCAAAGCCCAGATCAAGGCCGGCTACGACCCCGTGGTTACGCCGCATATCGGAAGCAAGGCCCTGTATGTCACTTCCGGTCACTACGAGAAATACGGCAAAGACTCTTTCCAACCCATCCACACACCGGACGAAGGGGAGGAGTTCCTGCTGAAACCGATGAACTGTCCGCACCACTGCGAGATCTATAGAACCAAGCCGCGCTCCTACCGCGACCTGCCGGTCCGCCTGGCGGAGTTTGGCACCGTGTATCGCTACGAACAAAGTGGCGAGTTGCACGGCCTCACCCGCGTTCGGGGCTTCACCCAGGACGATGCGCACATTTTCTGCCGTCCCGACCAGGTGAAGGAAGAGTTCGTGAAGGTGATCGACCTGGTGTTGCACGTTTTCAAATCGTTGGGATTTGAGAATTATACCGCCCAGGTGTCGTTGCGCGATCCCGAAAACAAGGCCAAATACATTGGCGAAGACAGTGCCTGGGAAAAGGCAGAAGCAGCCATCCAGGAGGCTGCCGACGAAAGAGGACTGTCCACGGTTGCCGTAAAGGGCGAAGCTGCGTTCTACGGTCCTAAGCTCGATTTTATGGTAAAAGACGCCTTGGGGCGTCAGTGGCAGTTGGGAACCATCCAGGTCGACTACAATTTGCCAATTCGTTTCGAACTGGAATATGTGGGCTCGGACAACCAGAAACACACCCCGGTCATGATCCACCGCGCCCCGTTTGGGTCGCTGGAGCGGTTTGTGGCCGTGTTGATCGAGCACTGTGCGGGTAATTTTCCCCTGTGGCTGGCTCCCGACCAGATCGCCGTACTGCCCATTTCCGAGCGCTTCAACGACTACGCCAAGTTGGTCTACGAGAAGCTTAAAGAGCAGGATATCAGGGGATTACTGGACGATCGAGACGAAAAGATCGGCCGCAAGATCCGCGATGCGGAGACCAAGAAAATACCGTTCATGCTCATCGTAGGCGAGAAAGAAGCCGGCGATCAGATGGTGGCGGTGCGTAAACATGGCCAGGGCGACCAAGGTAGCGTCCCACTGGAAGAATTCGTAAATCGCTTCAGAATTGAATGTTCTGCTCCGGTTTAATATTGTGAAAAGCAAAAATTATAACGATATTTGCACCCTGTTTTTTGAAACTTAAATTTTTAATAGTATCGCAATCTTTAATAACAACAGACCCGGTTTTAACAAACCGTTCAGAAGAGGGCCCCAGCGACCGGAAGAGCCTTATCGGATCAACGAAAGGATAACCGCACAGCGCGTGAGGGTGGTAGGAGAGGATATCAAAGTTGACGTTTATCCAATCCAGCAGGCCATTAAATTGGCACAGGACCAGGGATTGGACCTTGTGGAGATCTCTCCCAATGCAGATCCCCCGGTATGTAAGATCGTAGACTATTCGAAGTTTAAGTACGAGCAGAAAAAGAAACAGAAGGAGATCAAGGCGAAAGCCCTGAAGGTGGTGTTGAAGGAAATCCGCTTTGGCCCGAACACGGACGAGCACGATTTTAACTTCAAGCTCAAACACGCCGAGAACTTCCTCAAGGAAGGCGCCAAGGTGAAAGCCACGGTATTCTTCCCCGGCCGTTCGATCGTGTACAAGGAAAGAGGCGAGATCCTCTTGCTGAAGTTCGCGCAAGGGCTGGAGGAGTTCGGCAAGGTGGAGCAACTGCCCAAGCTGGAAGGCAAGCGGATGGGGATGATCATCATGCCCAAGGCCGGTAAAAAGTAGTGTTTTCTAATTTTTATATATAATGCCTAAGTTAAAAACAAAATCAGGCGCCAAGAAACGGTTTAAAGTTACTGGCACTGGTAAAATTAAGCGTAAGCACGCTTTCAAAAATCATATTCTGACCAAGAAGGAGACCAAGCAGAAGCGCAGACTTTCTGCCAAGGGCCTCGTTTCCAAAGCAGATATGAACAATGTGAAAGCCATGCTCGTGCTTTAGTGGTTAAATGTTAAACCCGATTGCTGGCGCCTAAGAGTCCTGAACAAATGAAGGAACGCCATCCGTCAAAAAATGCAATGAAATGCCAAGATCAGTCAACAATGTAGCTTCACGAGCAAAACGCAAACGCATCCTGAAGCTGGCCAAAGGTTTCTTCGGCCGTAAGAAAAATGTATGGACAGTCGCCAAAAACGCTGTCGAAAAAGGTTTAGTCTACGCGTATCGCGATAGAAAACAAAAGAAAAGAGAGTTCCGCGGCATCTGGATCGCCCGTATCAACGCCGGCGCCCGTGTTCACGGATTGTCTTACTCTGCACTGATGGGCAAGCTCAACAAGGCAGGTATCGGTCTCAACCGCAAAGTCATTGCCGACCTGGCAATGAACCATCCAGCAGCTTTCGAAGCACTGGTAAATAAGGTAAAGTAATTTAAAAACCTTACGGATAGGTAGTAAAGGGGCTTCGGGCCCCTTTTCTTTTTAACTAATTTCGCCTAAATTCGGCCTTAGCATAGTTCAGCTTAGAGACAGGAGCTATTTTTTTAAACTTAAACCTGAAGTGCGCAGTATAACTTTTCCATCTCGGTTATCTATTCTGGCTTCTACGGTGTGCCCATGCTGAACGAGCCATTACATAGCGACTCTGGATATTCAAAGGACGTCACCATCAACGTCCAGGTAGGGAGCGAAAACCCGTTTCCCGGTCTCCGTGCATTCTCAATTGACGATTCTCACCTGTTCTTCGGCCGCGACGGTCAGATAGACGATATACTTCTCAAGATCGCCCGCAACCGCTTTGTCACCGTCATGGGTTACTCGGGTAGCGGTAAGTCTTCCCTCATGGCCTGCGGGCTGGTGCCTGTGCTCTATGGCGGCTTTGTGACCGAATCGGGTTCCTTCTGGAATGTGATCACCACCCGCCCGGGTCCATCGCCCATCAACAGCCTCACCGATTCGATTGTGGATTTCATGGTGAAGACCAAGCGGCTGGACGCCCAGGACGCACAAATCCAAAAAGCGATCATCAACTCCATCCTGCGGAGCGGTGCCAACGGCCTGATCGAGATCGCCCGCCACGTGCAACGCTCGGGCGAAGAGAATGTGTTCTTCCTGGTCGACCAATTTGAAGAGATCTTTCGCTACCGCGAATTCAACAACAGCGAAGAGGGGTTGAACGAGGCGCAGCTGTATGTGAACCTCATCCTGACGGCTATCCAACAAAATGAAGTACCGCTGTACATCGCGCTTTCCATGCGCTCGGATTTCATTGGCGACTGTTCCGTATTCTCGGGATTGACCCAGCAGATCAACAGCAGCAACTACCTGGTGCCCCAACTGACGCGCGAACAAAAGCGCTCCATCATTGAAGGGCCCGTCACCGTGGCCGGAGGAGCTATATCCAACCGCCTGGTGAAGCGCCTGCTCAACGACGTGGGCAACAACCAGGACCAACTCCCCATCTTGCAGCATGCCCTCATGCGCACGTGGGACTATTGGATTTCCAACCACGAACCCGGCGAGCCCATCGACATACGGCACTACAACGCTGTGGGTAAAGTGAGCCAGGCCCTGGCCCAACACGCCAACGAAGCCTATGACGAGCTTTCGACAAGAGACAAGCAGATCGCTGAAGTTCTCTTTAAAAATATTACCGAAAAGAACCAGAACAACCTCGGCAAGCGCAGGGCGTGCAGGCTTGGGTTGGTCGCTGAATTAGCCGAAGCCAGCGAAGAAGAAGTGATCAGCATCGTCGATCATTTCCGTCGCGCCGGACGCTCTTTCCTCATGCCCGCGGCCAACATCCCGCTGAACACCGATTCCATGATCGAGCTTTCGCACGAAAGCCTCATGCGCATCTGGAACCGCCTGGCCGGCTGGGTAGACGACGAATTTGAATCGGCGTCGATGTACAAGCGCTTGTCCGAAGCGGCGGCGATGTACCAGATCGGCAAGACCGGTTTGTGGCGTCCGCCCGATTTGCAACTGGCCCTCAACTGGCAGAAGAAACAAAACCCCACCCGCGAATGGGGCCAACGCTACGACGAGGCCTTCGAACGGGCCATCGTGTTCCTCGACACCAGCCGCATTACCTATGAGGCCGAATTGAAGAACCAGGAAATGATGCAGCGCCGCGTGTTGAGAAGAACACGTGCCACGGCCATCATCCTGGGGATCGCCTTCATCGTAGCCATCATCTTTTTCGTGTTTGCCTATCTCCAGAAACTGCAGGCCGATGCCGATAAGCTCCGCGCCGACAAGAACCGCGAGGAGGCCGTCACGCAGTCGAAGATCGCCCAGGAAAACCAACGCAAGGCCGAAGAACAGGCAGCGATCGTACAGAAACAGAAAGAGGAGCTGCAAAGAGCATTTGATCAGATCACCGAAACCACCCAGCAGTTACAAGTAGCCCTGAACACCGCGCGCGAGGCCCGCAACGAGGCTTTGAGCAACCTGGTGGAGGCCAACGTGCAACGCGACTCCGCGCGCGTGGAAAGAAACCGCGCCCAAACGGAATTTGTCCGCGCCGAAGAAAACTACAAAGAAGCCAACCGTCTGTTCATGCTCACCAAAGCCCAGGAATTGGCGTCTAAGGCAGCCGTTGAAGACGACGACAACGACCTGAGCGGTTTGATGGCCATGCAAGGCTTTTTATTCCACCGCCGCTACGAAGGCAAGAAGTACGAGCCCTATATCTACACCGGGTTATACAGCGCCCTCACCAAGATCAATGGATTGACCTACAACGCCATGAAGATCCAGGGACCGCCGCGCGTGCACATGAAGTCCCTGGTCATGACCGATAAGAAAGACGAGTTCTATGCCGCCGGGGCAGACGGACGGATCTATAAAGGCAATTTTGAAAAGCTCACGAATGCCGCCACCCCCTATGCCAATCCCTACCCTTCAAAGGTCATTGCGCTGAGCAGCGACGAGACCTACCTGGTGAACGGCAGCGATTCTGCTTTTGTGCAGATCTACAACCTGAAGAACGGCAACAGCCGGCCCATGGTGGTGAAAGGCCTGAGCGGTGCGAGCAACAGCATGCAATTCCTGCCCGACAATTCTGCCTTCATTGTCTCCAGCGCCGGCAACACGCTGTCACAGATCGACCCGAAGACGGGCAGTGTACAAACACTGGCCACGTTGCCTTATGAACTCAAGTCCATCAACATCAGCCGCGACGGCAAGCAATTGGCGGGCGTGTCGTGGTCCGGGCAGGTGATCCTGTTCAATCTCAGCGACAAAACCACAACGCTCATTGCCGACGACAATCCGAACCGCGTTCTCACCGTGAAGTTCAGCCCCAGCGGCCGCTACCTGGCCTATGGCGTGGACGACGTCGTGAACAAGCGCGGCCTGGTGAAAATTTACGATTTCAAAACCAAAGAGACCCGGCAATTCACCGGTCACCGCGCCGGGGTGAACGATGTGGCCTTTAGCCCGGATGAAAAACTCCTGGCGAGCGCCGGGTTGGATAAACGCCTGCAGCTTTATGTGCTGGATTATCCCGAAGACCTGCCGGTGGTGATGGGCAACAACAATGGATTTATCTGGGATATTGAATTTGCAAAAGGATCCGACTATCTTATCGCTGCATGCAGTGAGTCCGAGATCCGTGTGTGGCCAACAGACCCCTCGTTGCTGGCCGAGCAGATCTGTCCTAAGTTGACGCGCAACATGACACAAGACGAGTGGAAGAAGTATGTGGGTAATGTGGATGAGATCCCCTATGAAAATACCTGTGTACGGTTATTAATCAAGGAGTATTGATGGTTGTCGAAAAGATTATAGGCTGTTTTCTGGTTCTTCTCACATTCTCCGCAGGGCCGCTCTTTGCCCAGGACGAATGCGAGTTAACGCTGGCCCGTGCCCAGGAGGAATTCAACGAAGGCCACCTCTATGGCATTCCGGGGCTTTTGAGCGACTGCCTGGAAAAAAATCAAAACACCGAGTGGCGCCAACGGGCCAATTTATTGTTGGCGGAGACCTACTTGCTGCTGGAAGATCCGCTGGGTGCGGAACAAAGTTATCTCAATGTGTTGCGGGCCAATCCCGAATTCCTGCCCGACCAAACCCGTGACCCCATCGACCTGGTTTACCTCAGCCGGAAATTTACAGCCAGTCCCATCTTTTCGTTCTGGGCATCGGCGGGACCCAACGTGTCGCCTGTGCGCGTCATACACGACGTGAACATCGGTGGTGAAGCCGGAACGAAAGAGAAGTACACTCTGAAAATGGGATACCACGCCGATGCGGGATTCGACTATCATTACGACGAGCACATCAGCGCCTCGGTGGGCCTGAGCTTTGCCTCCACGGTTTTTAAACACACGACCACCAATCTTTTCGGGCAGAACAAAGACATCGTGGAGATGACCGAGCGCCAGAGCTGGATATCGCTGCCGCTTTCTATAAAATACAGTGACAATGCCGGCCGCTTCCGCCCCTATGGCTATCTCGGTTTTTCTGTCCGAAGGCTCTTGACCGATAACGTCAACATCAAGATCTTTAACCGGGACCTTAAATCAGGCGATGAAATTGCCTCCAGCGATAAGCAAAGCCCTAACCTCAACTTCAAAGACAAACGTCAAAGTTTTAACGAGGCGTTGTTTGTCGGCGGTGGTGTGAAATACAAATATGGCCTCAACTACTTCTTTGTTGACCTGAGATATTCCCTCGGCTTTAAAAATGTGGTAAACACCGACCATCGCTACGACGATATCACGTATCGATGGACCTATGTGGACGATGACTTCCGGTTGGATAACCTGTCGATCTCCATCGGTTATATACATCCCTTTTATAAAGCCCGGAAGTTGAAGCATGCGCGAACCAAATCCGTGCTGCGCAAAATTAAAAAAGACGATAATGCGGATAACTAAAATAGCCCTTGTCGCGATGGTGGTCATGTTGTTGGGGTGCGACACCGGCAACAAGGTGGATCCTGTTTTTCAAGACTATTTCATTAAATATTACGGGGAAGACGGCAATCAGGAAGGCGTGGATATTTATGTGAACGGCGATGGTTCGATGATCCTGTTAGGCAATTCTTCGTCGCTCACAGAGCTTAGCATCCCTTTCATTGTGAAGACGGACTCGTTGGGCAATGTGCTGTGGCAACATCAAATGGGCGGCCGCAATGAAAAAGCCGTTGACGTGGAACTGATCCCGTCGGGTATCCATCAAGGTAAACTCGTCGTGGTTTCCAACGTGGGAACGGACACTGAATCCAAGATCCGCATCACGATTGTAGACCAAAGCGGCAAGGGTATTGACAGCCTTATCCTGGATACTGACAAGTGGCAAACTGTTAAATCGGTAACGCCATCCTCGGACAGTGACTTTATTGTCTGTGGCAATGCGGCACCGGACCCGGATAGAAACGCTCAGCCTTCGCCAGACGATCATGCGGATATTATTTCGTTACGTGTAGATCAATCGTTGACCACGGTAGATACGTTGTCGTGGCAGGGTGGCGAACACGAGGGATTTGCAGTCAAGGTGTTTGAGGTGCCCTTGCAAGGCGAGACCAAGTATGCTTTGTTCGGTTATTCGGACAGAAAGAAAGACGAACAAGCGGACTTTGAAGACAAGTTCGAAGTGATCGTAGTGAATGTTGACGGCTTACCAAGCGGCGTGCGCGTGACCACAGGACAAAGCGGTCAAAAACAGAAGGCATCCCAGGCCATCCGGGTACCGGCCTCACAGGAGGATGGCTTCTTTATGATCGGTACTAACGAGGACGGCTCCAACCGGGACATTTTCGTCACGAAATACAGCAAGGACTTGAGTATGACGAAGCTTGCGCAAACGCTGCCTTTTGGTGGAAAAATGGAAGGCGTTGCCGTGGCGAGCGCCATCCGAGAAGAGGGCTATTTCCTGTTGGCCAACGAAATCCAAGACAACAATAACCGCAACATCTTCCTCGTGCACATCCGGCTGGACGGCTCCAAGGTGTGGTCGACCAGCTTTGGCAACGAGGACGGAGACGATACGGCCGGTGCGGTGGCCGCCTTAAAAGATGGAAGGATTGCCGTTCTGGGAACCATAGACCTGGAAACCCAGAAAAAGATGGCCCTGATCATTGTCAACAAAAACGGCGGCTTTTCAAATTAATGGAAGTAGAAGTATATTAAGTGGTTACATTTTTTGATTTAAAAAAATTAAGTCATATCCTTTATCCAGACCTAAATGGTTAGACTTTACAAGTCAGGGCTTCGTTTTCTAATAGTAATAGGGATAGCCTTATTCACGCCATTCGTTGCGTGGTCGCAGTGTAATTTTACAAACCTCAACCCCGCGTATTGCTCCAATGATGCTGCTTTTACCCTTACGGGGGGCACAACCTACTATGGCCCGGGCGTTAGCGGCACCACGTTCGACCCTTCAGTGGCCGGTGTTGGAACACATACACTATACACGACCAACGGCGCCACTGCTTCTTATACGGTAAACACCACCAGCAGCTACTATAACCCGGATCCTACTGCCGGCTCGACGGTTTCCTTTCCTTCATTGCCAGCCGACGAAAGCAGCCCCAGCACGGGCATAGGCTTCAATTTTTCATTCTACGGCAATACCTACAGCACGTTGACCATCAATGCCAACGGATATCTCATTTTTGGAGCGCCGACCAATTCAGGAGCAAACCAGACCCTTCCTTCCGCCACCACGCCCAACAACCTGATCGCTGCTGCCTGGGACAACCTCGATATTTCTACCGGGGGAACGGTTACCACGGCGTTGGTAGGCACAGCACCCCGCCGCAGGTTTATCGTCAATTTTATTGGTGTGCGACACTCCGGCGCGCCGCAGTCGGTGACCGTTCAGGTGCAACTCCACGAATCGACAAACATCATTGAGTTACATTGTCAGAACATCCAATTCGATGGGGGATTTGGGATGACCCAAGGCATCGAAAACTCAGGTGGAACAGCTGCCACGATCGTGCCCGGTCGAAACAATACGAATTGGACCGCCGCCGCCAGCTATGTAGCCTTTATCCCTTCGTGTACGAGTCAACAGTCGGTCGTGGTCACCGCACCGCCCGCAGCGGTGGTTCCTACCAACATCACCACGACTATTTGCAACGGACAAAAAGCGCAGTTCACTATTCCCGCGCAAGCGAACGTCATCTACCAACTGTTGCGTGTTTCCGACAACAGCCCGATGAGTCCGACCTACACGTTTACGGCAGGTTCGAATATCATCGAGAGCAATGCGTTGACGACCACCACGGACATAAAGATCCATGCCACCAACACCGCCGCGCCTGGATGCCAGGCCGACATCTACAGCTTTGCGACCATCACCGTTTTGCAACCCGCCGCCATCACCGTGCAGCCAGTTGCTTCACAAACCCTCTGTGAGGGGGGCAACGCCAACTTCAGTGTAACCGCCACCGGCAGCAGTCTTTCCTATCAATGGCGTAAGAACGGTGTCGACATTCCTGGTGCGAACACAAATACTTATTCCATTACCGGTGTAGCGGCTGCGGACAATGCTACCTACACCGTCGTGGTCAGCAACGGGTGCACACCCGCCATCAATAGCTCGGCCTCAACGTTGACCGTACAAGAGAATGCAGAAATAACTTCGCCTCCCGCGAACGTAACGGTGTGCGCTGGAGCAGCGGCCACGTTCACGGTAAATCCCGGCGTCACCACCTCGCCGAGCTATCAATGGTTCAAGGGCGCAACGCCTGTCGGCACGAATAGTGCGACCTACACCATCCCGACTACCGTAGTAGGGGATGCGGGAAGCTATAGCGTTCGGGTGAGTGGAGTGTGTGGCGCTCCCGTTAACAGCGCGCCGGTGACGTTGACCGTGAACACGGCGCCTGCAATCAGTGTGCAGCCTGTAGCAAGCCAGGCCCTGTGCGAAGGTGTGGCGGCATCCTTTAGCGTAACAGCAACAGGAACGGCACCAACCTATCAGTGGAAAAAGAATGGTATTGACATAGGGGGGGCCACGGCGGCGACGTATAACATCCCCATTATTGCAACAGCAGACGGAGCCACGTATACCGTCGTGGTCAGTGGAACGTGCACGCCTCCCGTAACCAGTAACGGTTCGGTTTTGACCGTCCGGGAATTGCCAGAGATCCTGGCTGATCCGGCCAGCCAAGCCGTATGCGTTGGCAGCCCGGTGACCTTCAGTGTGAACGTTGGTGTGACGACCAACCCAACCTATCAATGGCGCAAAAACGGTACTATCATCGGTGGGGCCACCAACCCGACCTATACGATTGCCAGTGTCGCCGCGACAGATGCAGCCAACTATAGCGTAACCGTCAACGGTATTTGCGCCAGCCCGGTCACCAGCGGCAATGGACTCCTGACCGTGAACACGCCTCCGGCCATCAGCGCGCAGCCGGTGGCAAGCCAGGCGATATGCGAAGGCCTTTCCGCTTCGTTTAGCGTAACAGCATCGGGAACATCACTAACCTATCAGTGGAAAAAGAATGGCGTCGACATAGGGGGTGCAACATCGGCAACCTACACCATCCCGACGATTGCAACCGCAGATGGAGCAACGTATACAGTAGAAGTATCCGGAACGTGTACGCCTCCCGTGACCAGTAACGGTTCTGTTTTGACCGTGCGGGAGTTGCCAGAGGTCCTTGCTGATCCTGCCAGCCAAACGGTATGTGCCGGTAGCCCGGTAACCTTTAGTGTGAACGTTGGAGCCACAACCACCCCGAGCTATCAATGGCGCAAAAACGGTACCGTCATCGGCGGTGCCACGAACCCGACCTACACCATTGCCAGCGTCGCCACGACAGATGCGGCCAACTATAGTGTAACCGTCAATGGCATTTGTGGCACTCCGGTCACCAGCGGCAACGGAGTCTTGACGGTCAATACCGCTCCAGCCATCACCGCGCAGCCCATAGCCAGTCAGGCCATATGCGAAGGTGGGTCGGCTTCCTTTAGCGTAACGGCATCCGGAACTGCGCTCACCTATCAATGGAGAAAGAATGGCGTCAACATCGGAGGGGCGACGTCTTCCACCTATACCATTCCAAGTATTGTAACGGCAGATGGGGCAACGTACACCGTTATAGTAAGCGGCACGTGTGCACCTCCCGTAACCAGCAACGGTTCTGTTTTAACTGTGCGAGAGTTGCCCGAGATTCTTGCCGGCCCCGCCAGTCAAACGTTGTGTGTTGGCAGTCCGGTGACTTTCAGCGTGAATGTTGGTGTAACGACCAGCCCAACCTACCAGTGGCTTAAGAACGGTTCACCCATCGGCGGTGCAACCAACCCGACCTATAGTATCGCGAGTATTGCGACAACGGATGCAGGCAATTACAGTGTGACGGTCAACGGCATCTGTGCCACTCCAGTCACCAGCGGCAACGCGGTCTTGACCGTGAACACCGCTCCGGCCATCACCGCACAGCCTGTAGCCAGTCAGGCATTGTGCGAAGGTGTTCCGGCCTCGTTCAGTGTAACGGCAACGGGAACTGCGTTAACGTATCAATGGAGAAAGAATGGTGTTAATATTGGAGGAGCAACCTCATCGACTTATACGATCC
>NZ_FQWQ01000010.1 GCF_900129725.1 Chryseolinea serpens
AATGGTGTTAATATTGGAGGAGCAACCTCATCGACTTATACGATCCCCAGCATTGTTACTGCGGATGGAGCAACATACACCGTTGTCATCAGCGGAACCTGTACACCTCCCGTAACCAGCACCGCTTCTGTTTTGACCGTGCGAGAATTGCCAGAGATCCTGGCTGACCCTGCCAGCCAAACGGTATGTGCCGGTAGCCCGGTAACCTTTAGTGTGAACGTGGGTGTGACAACCAACCCGACCTATCAATGGCGTAAAAACGGTACCATCATCGGCGGTGCCACGAACCCGACCTACACCATTGCCAGTGTCGCTACGACAGATGCGGCCAACTATAGTGTAACCGTCAATGGCATTTGCGGCACTCCGGTCACCAGCGGCAACGGCGTCTTGACTGTAGACACTTCTCCAGCCATTACCGCGCAGCCCATAGCCAGTCAGGCCTTATGCGAAGGTGTGCCGGCTTCCTTTAGCGTAACGGCATCCGGAACTGCACTTACGTATCAATGGAGAAAAAATGGTGTCAACATAGGAGGGGCGACGTCTTCCACCTATACCATTCCTAGTATTGTAACGGCAGATGGGGCAACGTACACCGTTATAGTAAGCGGCACGTGTGCACCTCCCGTAACCAGCAACGGTTCTGTTTTAACCGTGCGAGAGTTACCGGAGATCCTTGCTGATCCGGCTAGCCAAACCTTGTGTGCGGGTAGCCCAGTGACGTTTAGTGTGAATGTTGGTGTAACGACCAGCCCAACCTATCAATGGCTTAAGAATGGTTCACCCATCGGCGGTGCCACCAACCCGACCTACAGCATCGCGAGTATTGCCACGACCGATGCAGGCAACTACAGTGTGACCGTCAACGGCATCTGCGGTAGTCCTGTCACCAGTGGCAACGCGGTCTTGACCGTGAACACTGCTCCAGCCATTACCGCGCAACCCATAGCCAGTCAGGCCTTGTGCGAAGGTGTTCCAGCTTCCTTTAGCGTAACGGCATCCGGAACGGCACTCACGTATCAATGGAAAAAGAATGGTGTCAACATCGGAGGGGCGACGTCATCAACTTATACGATCCCCAGCATTGTTACGGCCGATGGAGCAACGTACACGGTTCTGGTAAGCGGCACGTGTGCACCTCCTGTAACCAGCAACGGTTCTGTTTTAACCGTGCGAGAGTTGCCGGAGATCCTGGCTGATCCTGCCAGCCAAACGTTATGCGCCGGCAGCCCGGTGACCTTCAGCGTGAACGTTGGCGTAACGACCAGCCCTACCTATCAGTGGCTTAAAAATGGTTCACCCATTGGTGGTGCCACCAACCCGACCTACAGCATTGCAAGTATTGCCACGACGGATGCAGGTAACTACAGCGTGACCGTCAACGGCATCTGCGGCAGTCCGGTCACCAGTGGCAACGCGGTCTTGACCGTGGACACCGCTCCGGTGATAACGGCACAACCCGTAGCCAGTCAGGCGTTGTGCGAAGGCGTTCCGGCCTCGTTCAGTGTAACGGCAACGGGAACGGCACTTACGTATCAGTGGAAAAAGAACGGTGTCAACATCGGAGGGGCGACGTCATCAACCTATACGATCCCCAGCATCGCTACGGCAGATGGAGCAACGTATACGGTTGTCATCAGCGGTACCTGTACGCCGCCGGTGACCAGCAACGGTTCTGTTTTAACCGTGCGCGAGTTGCCCGAGATCCTTGCCGGCCCCGCCAGCCAGACCTTATGCGCCGGCAGCCCGGTGACCTTCAGTGTGAACGTTGGTGTAACGACCAGCCCAACCTACCAGTGGCTTAAGAACGGTTCACCCATCGGCGGTGCAACCAACCCGACCTATAG
>NZ_FQWQ01000008.1 GCF_900129725.1 Chryseolinea serpens
ACCGATCAACGTGGTCAGGCTCGTTTTCAAATCATAGTCCCGTTTCTCCCCTTGCGACAACCGCAGCGCTTCCGAGCGCTCCGTCGGCGTCAGCAATGAAAAATCTCTCAGTGCCTGGTCGGGGCAGACCGCCATGTCGGCCAACACATTCCCGAGCTGATCGGACAACTCGCGGATATAAGATTGAGAGTACAGCGCGCCGTTGAACCGGAATTTTAGTTTCAGTTTTTTTCCGGGCTCTATGGTGAGGGTGAACGCATAGTTGGTGCGTTCGTAGCCGGTCAGTGAATTGATGGTGAGGCCGAGCGACTGCAAAATGCTTTTTTCTCCCGTGCCGGCTGCAAAATTTCCAAGCGGAAAATTATTGAATTGAAAGATATGGTCTATAAAAGGCTGTTCGAACCCTGTTCCGGCGTTCATTTCCGCCATAGACACATACTGATATTTTTGAATGTCGATCGTCTCCTGATGAACCTTTTGCAGCAGACTGCGGGTCGTGTCGTTGTCGCCATAGCGAACGCGCAGCGGCACGGTGTTGATGAAGACGCCCATCATGGATTCGATTCCTTCCACCGTTTCGGGGCGACCGGTAACAATCATCCCGAAGGCCACATCGTTGGTACGGTTGCGTTTGGCCAGCACCACGCCCCACGCGGTTTGCACAAACGTGCTGAGGGTGATGCTGTGGTGTTGCGTAGCCTGGTGGATCCTGGCGGTCAGCGCTTCATCCAGAAAATAGTTTTTTTCCTGCAGGTCATACGTCTGCCCCTCGATCACCTGATCGCCCGGCACGAACGCCATCCGGGTATACTCCGTCAAATATTCCTCCCAGTATTTCAGCGCGGCCTTTTTATCCTGGTATTGAAGCCATTCGATGTAGCGCGAGAATTGAGGTGCCGGCCCGAGTTTCAACGGTTGTCCTTCGGTCTGGCAAAGATTTTTATAAATACCAAAAAACTCGGTGATCAGATCATTGATACTCCAGCCGTCGATGATGATGTGATGGTTGCTCCAGATAATTTCATATTGGTCATGCGCGCACTGCAGGACGGTGAGTCGCAGCAGCGCGTCACTTTGCAGGTTGAAGTTTTGCAATTTATCTTTCTCCTGGGCTTCGGCGATCAAGGCGCGCTGTTCGTCCGGGGCAAAGGGTTGCAAATCGACGTAGGTAAAATCAACTTTGCGATGTTTCAGGACTACCTGTACGGGTTGTTCAAGATCCTTGAATAAGAAGATGGTCCGGAGAATATCATGACGCTGACAGAGAATGGAAAATCCTTTCTTCACCATGTCCAGTGCCAGCACGCCCGTCAGGCGATAGGACGTCTGCACATAGTAGGCCAGGGAATCCGGATCGAGCCGATGGTGAAACAGCAGTCCCTCCTGGATGGGCGACAACGTATAGATATCCTGTACGTCGTATTTCTTTTGAAGCTCGCGTACCTGCGAAATGGAAAGTTTTTTATAGGTGAAATCGCTGGGGGTTTGTATGCCCGGTCCTTTCACGCAATGTGCAATGACATCTTCAAGCGCGTGTTTGTAGTACATGAGCAGGGCTTGCACGACCTCATCTTTGAAATGCTTGCCGTTGAACGCAAGTTCTACAGTGAGCCGGTCGAACGCCACCGCCAACGAAAATTCCAGGGCATGGTCGCGCTGATTATCGGTGGCAATGTTGTCGGCCGCCATTTCAAACGACGTCCGGAAATCCGACTCGGCAGCGTTGTGTTGGTGCTGACCGGTATAATTAAAAATGATCTCGGATTTACGGTGCGCTCCAGCCGATTCGGCAAACGCGGCCGGGCAGAGGTGTTGGTAGATGCCAAAATCAATGCCTTTGTTCGGAATGCTCCGGAGCGTTTCCTTTGTTTCGATTACGTGATTGACGATATCGTCCGGCGTTCTGATTTCGAGGGTAACGGGATACACACTGGTGAACCATCCGACGGTACGGCTGGTGTCCAGCGTTTGTCCGAGATCCTCCCGTCCATGACCTTCCAGGTCGATGCGCACCTGGCTCATGGCAAAGCTTTTTTGCATGGCCAGGGCTAAGGCACTCAATAAAATTTCCTGCACGTTGGTGTTAAACGCGTGGTTTGCTTTTGTCAGCAGTGCCGCAGTGGTCTTCTGGTCGAGCGTGAACTGTTTTTTACGTTCATCGCGGATCAGGTCTTCCTCTCCGGAGCTGTTTTTCGGAAGAAGCGGAAATTTTGTTTTCAGCAAACCATCCCAATACGATTTCCCTTTCTGAAAAGCCGGTGTGTCACGATAGGCTTTCAACTGGTTTACCCATGACCGGAAGTCGGCCGAGGCTACCGACAGTTGCAGTGTCGCGCCGCGTTGTGCCTGGTGGTACAACGTTTTGATGTCGTCCAGCAAGGCCGACCACGAAACCGCGTCTACGATCAGGTGGTGCATTGCCAAAAACAATTTGGTTTCGTGCTTCAGGTAAAATAGTCCTATGCGCCAGAGCGGTCCATGTTGAAGATCAATGCCCGACTGAATTTCCCTTACTTTTTCCAGCATGGACGATTCGCTTTCAACCAGGTTTCTAAAATCGCATACCTCCAGCGACACGCGCGGCTCGCTGGATGGCATAATGCTTTGTGTCCATGTTCCGTTTTTGAACTGGGGCACTGCGCGAAGCATTTCGTGATGCCTGGCCAACGCTGTAAAAATGGCGCGTACCATGGACTCCTCCGGGAAGGATTTCATGGCGATCATGGCCGACTGATTGTAATGTTGAGGGCGGTTGTAGTTTCGGTTGAAAAAATCCGTTTGAATGGGCGACAACGAAAAGTCCTCGATCACCCCATTTTCCTCCACTGATTGCACCTCCGGCTTTTGCACGGAAATTTCCCGGGCAAGCTCACGGATGGTTTGATATTTCAAGATGTTTCCAACAGAAACGTTTAGTCCGATCTTTTTTGCCCTCGCCGCTACCTGAATGGCCCGAATGGAATCGCCTCCGTGTTGGTAAAAATTGCTCTCCACGCCAATGGTCTCCAGCTTGAGCACTTCCGCCCAGATGGCCACCAGCTTTTCTTCCACTTCGTTCTCCGGGGCCACGCGATCCTGCTCCGACACGCCCTGCACCGGGTCCGGCAACGCCTTCACATCGAT
>NZ_FQWQ01000003.1:0-921895 GCF_900129725.1 Chryseolinea serpens
GGTCAATTTGCCCCGGAAAACGGTGGTCACTTTGCCCCGAAATCAGGTGGTCACTTTCATCCGGAAATTGGTGGTCACGTTACTCGGAATCTCCAACCAATGCCGTAGGGGGAGATAAAGTGGGTATAAAACTTTCGCCCTTCCATCCTTATGGCGATATTTTGTTTGACAACCCGGCTGATACCTTCACTTACTTAATTGGAGAACTTAACAACCTAGATTTTGCCTATGTCGAGCTGATGAAGCGTAGCCCCATGTTCCCGGTGCCACACTATCCCACAGACGATGAAATCGAATTTTTCGGCAAGCAGGTAAAGCATGCGCTAATTGCCAATTCGGGTTACGACAAAGTTTCTGCTGACGCTGAACTTAAGAAAGGAATCGCTAAGGTCATTTCCTTTGGAACATTGTTCTTAGCCAACCCTGATCTTCCCCAGCGATTCGAAAACAATGCATCGCTCAACCAACCCGACCGGGCAACCATGTTCGGCGGCGGAGCACAAGGATATATCGACTATCCCTTCCTGAATGCTTAAAGTAGCACCGTACCACGCCCGTAAAATACAGTAAGCAATAATTCAATCGAATAAAATATTTGAAATTTAAAACAGAACAATGATGAAACAGACATTAAAAATCTTTCTGATGGGGATATTAGTTCAACTCTCCTACACCGGTTTAACCGCACAAAGTATTGCAGACAGCACGCTTCAAAAGATCGGTGGGGAACGCGCATTCTATGAAACACTTGGTAAAATTTATCCTGCTGAGCATTCCGTAACGGTTACCGAAGCGACCATTGCCGGCGTAAAGAGTTATTGGTTCAATGAAGGTCTTACTGGCCAGAAGCACATCATTATCTATTTACACGGTGGTGTTTATGCTTTGGGCAGTATCAATTCATACCGTGCAATGATCAGTCATTTGTCAAAAAGTATTAACCTGCCCATTGTATATATAGAGTATTCCCGGGCACCTGAAAATCCATATCCCGCTGCCACCAACGAGAGCCTGAAGGTCTATCGTGAGTTAAGAAACAAATACCCTGGTTATAAAATCTCAGTCATTGGTGACAGTGCAGGCGGTGGTTTGGCAATTCAGTTGGTTTATAATAGTATAGAATCGAAGCTACCCGCACCTAATGCTTTAGCCTTGATTTCGCCATGGGTGGACCTGAAGACTCAAAATAACTCCTATATAACCAGGCAATCGGTTGACCCGATCTTAAGCAAAAAGATGCTTCATGATCATGCCCTGCTCTATAACCCAACCCATAACAAGGCAGCGGATCCAAGCGAACTGAAATTCAGGACGTTCCCACCCGTGTTGTTGCTGGTAGGTACAGACGAGGTGTTGAATGATGACTCAAAGAACTTCTATAACTATATTAAACCGGTTCAGAAGCAAGCCAGGCTGAAAGAGTTTCCAGGGCAAAAGCATGTCTGGCTCGTCTCAGATATCAATTCAAAGGCATCTGTCGAGGCAATGGATGATATCAAAGGATTCATCACATCAAAGTAACATTCATCCACCCATCGGTAGAGAAACATGAATACCCAATTGGGTATTCATGTTGTCACCTGATGTATATCAAAAATTTGTGTCCGCATAACCAGTTTAAAGCAAAGAAATGAAAACGCCACAATTAACGACACCGGCAAGTAATAAATACCCTCAGACCGTCGTAGTCATGACTATCAACGCCCCGGCGGGTGAGGCATTCGATTACATTGCCCCTATTTACCTGCCACATATTTTCCCGGGTACAGCACTCATTCCGGCCATTGTTGATACTTCAGTAAATGAAGGTTGGAATAAGGCGGGGCTGAGCAGAACGGTTTATTTTAAAGATGGCACTACTTCAAAAGAAACATTATTGACGTACAATGAGCCGGTTTCTTTTTCTTACAAGAATGAACAGTTCACTTCTAAGATGCTCGGAGCACTGATGATACGGCTTGAAGGAGAATGGGAATTCACCGATCTTAAAAATGGCACTACAAAAATTACGTGGATTTACCGTACAATTCCCAAGGGATTTTTTTCACGTATCTTCATCAAATACGTGCTACTCAAAGCCCTCCATAGTATGCTAGTTCAGGCGCTCACCATAGCGAAACAAGATATGGAGGGAGGTAGCACAATCATAAAAAAACGCCACTAAAAGAACTGGTATTTCAAATTCCCATTATCGATAAGCTAGGGGGCGGCAGATGAGCTTTATCCTCAATCTATTTTCAAGATGAATCTACTGGCGAAAACCGACTTTTTCTTTGGTGTTTTATGAAGGGCGCATTTCCCGAGGCACCCCCCCCTGATGGATGAAATCCATAAATGGTATCAGGTTATCTGGAGAGAATGCCTGAAGCACTCGGTAAAGACGTTTGCCAAATACATTTCGTCATTTAAAAATATAGATTCACTTCAGGCAAATCTGAAAAGACCAGGGGATGAAAGTGTATAACTAGTCTTATGTTAAATAGATCCGTGACTAATGGGTGCTCAAAGGCTGAAATGCCCACAAAGCTTTGGGATATGCGTTCAAAACTTATAATGCGATTTTTGCGCTTCTTAGCGTTTAACCCAATGTCGCGCTCAAACTTCCCACAGATGGTGGCTGAAGAATTTCTATTTCAAGGCAATATTAACCATTTGACTATCCACGAATTGCTCGAAGCTGATTATTTTGCCATCCTTTAATTTCCAAATGTGCGCTACCCTCGCCTGAATTGATTTACCAGTTTGTTTATAGATGCCGGAATAGGTTCCATACGCGACCACCTTGTCTCCGTTAGCTACATAATCTTCCGGAGTAAATTTATAGTCAATCCACTCGTTGCCTAATCGACTGAATACGTTCTTGGTTATTTCGTCCAGTCCGATGTATGTACCAGCATAAGGAAAACCTTTAGCTTCTGTCCAGGAAATATTTTTTGAAACATGGTTCGCCAGGTTTCTGCCGTTTTCTTCCGAATTTTTTCCTTCGTAGGTGCTTTTTATGATTTCAAGATTTGTCATAGTCGTATTGTTTGAAGAACAGCTTGACAGTGTAACAGTCACTGCCAAGCTGAGAATCAATTGTTTTACCATTTCATTTCCCCGGTGTTTACTTTCGCGCCTATCTGCAAGGCGATTTCAAAAGTTAGCGTAGGATATTTCGCTTTCAGCGCGGCCATTAGGGATTCCGAAGTTTTATTCGTTTTCAAAGCCTCTTCATAAACTTGGAGATAACTCTTTGTGTGTTTTACTGCCGTTAGATCAAAATCCGATTCGGATTTGGCATGGGCAGGAATTACGATAGCGGGATGCAATGATTCAATTTTGTCCAATACTGAAATCCACTTATTGCGTGCTTCTGTACTTTGTGCGTCCGCCATCCATAAGTGGAAGGTGTTGCCAAAAACATTAATGCCACCTATTACAGCTTTTATTGAGGGAATCCACACGAAGGTTCTTGTCGGAAACTCTTCCAAACCAGCCACCTCTAGTTTCTGACCTTCCAATTGAATGCTGTTTCCTGGCAGTACCTGGGGCAAAATGACGTTGGAGGTTATAGCTTTACCCAGCCGGCCGCCCCATACATCTAGTTTCTTTTGGGCAGTGGCTTTAATGTGTTCTATTGTTGCAGGGGACGCATAGGCGGTTACTTCCGGAAAATATCTTTTGAATACCTCCAGTCCGAAGTAAAAATCAGGATCACCATGACTTACATAGATAGTTGTAAGTTTCTTGCCAGAGTTCTTAATTCTTTGAGCCACTGTCTCTGCATCCGCCAAAGTGAATTGGGCATCAATGAGTACAGCGTCCGTTTTGCCAGAAATGATTACTGACGCAACGCCAAAACTGTTTTCCGAGGCATTGAATACGTCTAGTGTTAATGTTTCGGTTTCGATTCTTTTGAAATTTTGAGCTTGTGTTTCCATGTTCGATGAAATTAGGATTGATAACAAAAAGGCGAAAATTAGCTTCATTTTTGTCTTGGTTAGATGATGACGACGCAAAGGTGGCATCATCCAATCCCCAGGAACATTGAACAAGTTCAATAAATGAAAGGTGGAATTACTTTTTTAAGGAAAGCTTCTTTCTGATTTTACTCAAAAATTCGTGGCTGATGCCTAAATAAGCTGCAATCTGGATATTGGAAAGCCGTTGAGCCAACAAGGAATATTTCTCGGAAAAATCGATGTAACGTTGATCTGCAGTTTTGCCCAAGTAGTCAATCATTCGCCTTTGCAGGGCTACATGTGTTTTTTGGGTCATAATCCTGAATAGTTTTTCTATGGCAGGAATATTTTCGAAGGCAAGATCTTTGTCTTGTTTCGAGATCAGCACATACACAGGCCTTTGATTGGTAAAACTGTCGATGTCGGTAATCCACCAATCTTCCATGGCAAAGTAAAGTACTTGCTCGAATCCATTTTGGTCAAGGTGGTAGACTCGAAATAGGCCTTTCGTGACAAACGCTTCAAACGTGCAGGTGTCACCTTCCTGAAGTATGAACTGCTTTTTTCTAATGGATTGAGGCTTAAAGAAATTGCAAAACTGTTCGGTCTCCCTATCCGAGAGGGCAACATGTTTTGCTATGTTTTGGTGAAGAAGGGTTGTCATGTTGGCAATTGATAGTAAGCGCGTTGGGTAAAGGTAACAAAAATGGAAATCGACTAATGTGAGATAAAACAGGAATTGTTTCTAAATCGGATTATAAGCTCATTTATTGAACTAGTTCAATGTTTTTGGCTTGGGTTAGCTGCTTGTTTGTATTTGTTTAAAAGAAACCAGATAGGGGGATATTGGGACGTTATTCGAGCTGCTCTTGAGACTTCTGAGAAATTCGCATCCGATGTTTTAAGTATTGGTAATCTTATGAAGTTTCGAAAGCCCTTACAGTTTATGGTTTTACATATAGACTAGGAAAAAGTAATTATGGACAGAAAAATATTTCTAACAAATGGTTTCTTAGGCTTAGGGGCAATTGCAGCTTTACCCACCGCAATCACCTCTTGTTCAGAGGACGATAAAGTCGATACGGCTGCCCCTGCAAATGGTGGTGGCAATAACTCAAGTGATTGCGTGATTTCGCCGACAGAAACTGTGGGACCTTTTCCTATCCGTACCCCTGCACAGTATGTTCGGGCTAGTATTTTTGGCGACAGAACAGGCATCCCCCTTTTAACGACCCTAACTATACAAGACCAGAGTAGCGATTGCACGCCACTTGCAGGGGTATTAGTAGACATTTGGCAATGTGATAAGGACGGTAATTATTCTCAGTACGGTGGCAATCAATTACAAACTACCAATTATAGCAACCAGAACTTTCTTCGGGGAAGACAAACTACAGACGCTAACGGACAGGTATCATTCATCAGTATCTTTCCAGGCTGGTATCCGGGGAGGGCTCCCCATATTCATGTCGAAGTTCTCACGACAAGCGGTATCTCACTTTTGGTAACACAAATTGCTTTTCCTGTTTCTGTATATTCGGCGGTTTATGCAACCAATGGCTATAATGGTGCCCCGGACAGGTCAAACGCACAAGACAGCATTTTTTCAGATAGTTTGAGCAGAAATATGGCAGATAGTGTTACTGGGAATATTGTCGATGGGTATACACTGTTCAAAACAATTACAGTGGGATAAATATTCAATTGCGACTTGCCCTTGTTATGGCAATTTATTTTCCTGTTTGCCCAGTGGTCCCCTTCGTTGGCGACTCGGATTTCAGATTGTCTTTGAAAAACGTTTCAAGCTTATCGAACGGAATGATGTTAAGTCTATCATACAAATCGACGTGAACGGCATTCGGTATAATTACCAACTCCTTAGGCTCGGCGGCAGCTTTATATGCGTCCTCGCTGAAATAGCGTGAGTGTGCATTTTCACCAGCAATAATTAAAACCGGGCGTGGAGAAATTTCATGTATGTAGGTCAACAGTGGCATATTCATGAAGGATAAAGGATTCGTAGCCGTCCAGGCACCATTTGAGTTGATCGAACGGGGATGAAAACCTCGCTCGGTTTTGTAATAGTTGAAATAATCCACTACAAATTGTGGCTCATTTCCTTTTAGTTGTTCCGGCAAATTGTTTGAGCTTGGAGCGTAGGCTCCTTGCGCTGCATCTTTCCACCGTTGTTGCCCAAGCTTTTCCAGCGTTTGTGCGCGTTGTTCGGGAGTGAGTGCATCGAAATATCCGTTTGCCATCACCCGGCTCATATTGTACATACTGGTAGTCGCTACAGCTTTGACCCGTTTATCGATGGCGGTAGCATTTAATGCCATGCCTGCAAATCCGCAGATGCCGATGATACCGATTCGTTCTCTGTCAATATTGTTTTGTAGTCCGAGAAAATCTACTGCTGCGCTAAAATCCTCTGTGTTGATATCAGGTGATGCCACATTACGAGGTTCGCCGCCACTTTCTCCTGTGTACGATGGATCGAACGCGAGTGCGGCAAAGCCTCGTTCGGCCATGTTTTGAGCATAAAGCCCGGAAGATTGTTCCTTGACTGCGCCAAACGGGCCACTGATTGCAATTGCTGCCAGGGACTTGCCCTCCTGATTCTTAGGAAGGTATAAATCACCGACCAGGGAAATACCATAGCGGTTTTTAAAAGTTACTTTTTGGCGTGTAACCTTGTCGCGTGGCTGAAATGTATAATGTTCCTTTTGATCCATAGTTTTTTTCTGATTTGACGGCTTATTTCGATTTTGTGAATAGGCGTGGCCAATAAGTAAGGACAGAACGGCTAATGTTGCTATCGCTTTCATGCTTTTTTGATTTGATTTACTTATGCAAAATTGACAAACTTAAGGTGGGCAAGGGTAAAGAAAATCAAACGGATCGTTAAGAATTTCAAACCTGTGAGTCCTCGCGCCCTCCGGTTAGTAGGAAATTTTTGAAGTTAGAAATGGCCATTCTTGCGTATTTTGACCGGAAAGCGGTAGACTACGTTGTAATTTTTGTATCTTCAACTGTGCCGTCGTGGGACCTCAAAATGGCGGACGCCTACATCCTGTAGGTTTGATAATCTTAAGAAAAGGTTTGAAATTCTTAATCCCTAATCGTGTTGCGTAGATACATTTGTATACTAAACAATGTCGAGTGAAAAAGATTTTGAAAGTTATACAACTGGCCGTTGAATGGATCAGCAGGTCGGAGTCCTATCCAGGTCTTCAGAGGATGAGGGGATCAAAACAGAAAGTCAACAAATAGTAAATGGATTCAAATGGAGAAGAAAGATAATGAGCGGTCAATTTCATCATTCAACAACGAGCTTAAACTCAAAGGCTTTAATGCTTTTCAGATCGAGGACGATGCGAATGGTGTTCGAAATTATAGCAGAAAGGATTTCTATAAAATATGTCTGACAACGGGCGAGAGTATCATTCACTACGCTGACCGTAGTTATGTCATGAAGGGCACAATCTTGTTTTTCGCTAATCCCAACGTTCCCTACTCATGGGAAACAATTTCAAGAAGTTATGTGGGTTATGCCTGTTTGTTTTCCGAGGACTTTTACAAACCGTCAGATCGAACGGAGAGCCTCCTGCATTCACCCCTGTTTAAGGTTGGCGGAACCCCAATCTTTCACATCTCTGAAGAGAAGCGAGAATTTCTGAACGGCATTTTTCGAAACATGATCACCGAGCAAAGCACGAACTATGCTTTCAAAGATGATCTCATCCGAAACTATATTAACCTTGTTATCCACGAAGCGCTAAAGCTTCAGCCCGCGGAGGACTTTGACCAAGTTAAAAATGCCGCGCATCGGATAACAAATGTGTTCCTTGAATTGCTTGAAAGACAATTTCCTATAGAAGGTAAAGATCGCCCCCTCCAACTGCGCACGGCTCAGGACTATGCCAGTAACCTGAATTTGCATGTCAACTATCTCAATAGGGCAGTTAAGGAAACAACAGGTAAGTCGACTACCACGCACATTAGTGAGCGTATTGCCAGCGAAGCGAAGGCATTGCTTCTTCATACGGACTGGAATGTGGCTGACATTGCTTACGCCCTGGGATTTGACTACCCTACCTATTTCAATAATTTCTTCAAGCGCATCACCGGAACGAATCCAATGTCGCTCAGACCTGCTGAAGTTTAAATAGAATCCCTAATACTATGTCTCGGAAGATTGACATTTTTCAAAAGCTACTGGCCGGAGGTATAATCCGCAATGATGAGATGGGGGATGCCTGGGACGTTGTTTTCCGTACCCAGAGGTTGTCACCTGCACTCAACAATTCGACTACCATTCAGCAAATGCGTGAACGGTTGAGCGAAATTATCGAAAGCAACATCGATATGAGTACAACAGTCTTCGTACCGTTCTATACAAACTTTGGAAAGCACATCAAGCTTGGCAAAAACGTGTTTATCAATCATGCGTGTACTTTTCTTGATCTTGGAGGAATTACGATAGAAGATGATGTGCAGATCGGACCGAAAGTTAATCTGATAACAGAAAATCACCCGGTAGATCCTGCCAAACGAAAATATCTTGATCTGAAGTCTATAGTGATCAGGCGCAATGCCTGGATTGGAGCGGGCGCTACAATTTTGCCTGGTGTAACCGTTGGTGAAAATTCCATTGTTGCGGCTGGTGCGGTGGTGAATAAGGATGTCGCCGATAATAGCATCGTCGGAGGCATACCAGCCAAATTTATAAGGACTATTGAATAAGAATTCTTTCAAATAGATGAAATCAATTCCTTTCATTACCTCGGCGAGCTTGTCAGCATCAAGAAAGTCGCCCTCCACAACTTTTCTCTTTTCGGATCTGTTACCTTAAGTCTCCGATTTGCATTGCGTGCATAAAGTACCAGCTCATGGTTAGTTTGCTTGAGCAAGTAGTCCGTGAGGGTTTTTCCGATCTGACCGGCGGCTCCAAGTATTAATGTTTCATTATGGTTTCTTTTTTGGATTCTGATATAAATGACCCATCATCGAGAACCGCATTTGATAAGCGCCATACGTTTGCTTTTTGAATAGAAGGTTGAGTTTTAATACTTGTTTTTGAATTAAAACATGGGATGAGCATTTGCAGACTTTTCCGGTACGGTCTGAATAACATCCCAGTGCTCAACAATTTTATTGTCTTTCACGCGGAAAATGTCAATGATGGATGCGGTCTTACCTCCCTGTGTAGATTTGGTGTGAATGTAAACAAGGTCTCCATCGGCTGATAAATGTTGAATATCAATCTTTTCTTTGGGCGCATTCTTAAACCATTGAGCGGCTCCCTGCTTCAATGCATCCTTGCCATCGGGAAGCATTGGATTATGTTGAATGTAAGTATCGCCAAGGTACGCATCAATAGCCGCTGTGTCCTTATCTCCGAACAACTTCTGATAGAAATCAGCTACTAGCTTTTTATTTGCTTCCAGTTGGTTACGCGAATCAGAAAGCACGGTCATTTCTCTTTTGAGAGAATCAATCGTGACTTGCGCACGAACATCTAATTTATTCTTTCCGCAAGAGATTGGCAAGATTAGCGAAAGGACAAATGCAGTAGACAAGAAAAGGAGTTTATTTTTCATAAGCTATTGTTTGTTATTTAGTAGTATTTAGGAGACCTGTAGAAAAAGGAAGACATTATTTGGCCATCGATAGTTCCAAAAATTCATTGCCTGATTCATCCCGCTGCATCGGTTCTTCTCTTGTCCCAAATCCATGGCCAGCATGCTTATACCTTGGTACGCTACTTTCACCTCAGCCTTTTAAATGACGACGACTTTCTAAGACTGACAGGCTGGAAATAGGGGCAAGGCTGTTGGGGGCCACTGCCTAGAGCAATCAAAAAAACAGGGACGAAGCCCTGTTTTCACGGTTTGCCTGTTTAATCGAATGGAGGAAGGTGTTAGCCTGCCGAGAGGACCCAAACTATGACCTTTCGCGACTAAGCCTTCTTATCCAACTCGATTTTTAAATTCAATACCACTTGGTCGCTTACAACCAGTTCGCCTGTAGGCGTGGCATTGCTCCAGGTCAAACCAAAGTCTTTTCGATTTATTGTTCCATTGATCTTGAAACCGGACTTTATTCCGCGTCCGGTGTTGACAGTGTTGCCTCCTGTTACATCGAGTTCAACCGGTTTGGTAACACCGTGCATAATTAAATTTCCCTTGAGTTTATAGCCCGTGCCGCTCTTGACCAGGTTGCCTTTGAAGGTGATCTCAGGGTATTTTTCGGCATCGAAAAAGTCAGGTGACTTCAAATGCCCGTCCCTTCTTTCGTTGTCGGTGTCGACAGTGCCCGTCTTGGCGGAAAAGGTAACTTCAGCGCCGTCAAAAGAGTCGTTCTTGGAAATCAACGTTCCATTGAAATCGTTGAATTTTCCTTCTACCTCCGAAATGGCCATGTGTGTTATGATAAAACCGATTTTGGAGTGCGCGTTGTCGATTGTCCATGTGGTTTGGGAAAATGCCGCGGCTGCGGAACATGTCAGGGCAAATAGTAAGATTCGTTTTTTCATATTGATTTTGTTAATATGTAAGGATAACGCAAAGAGCTTTTATGATCAATGCACGCGAGGTAGTTTAACTTTTCGTTAACAAATTTTGGCGAGTGATTGAAAAGCTTCATAGAGAAATGCAAATTGGTGAATGGAGTCGACAGATCAGTCATGATCTGTCCTGATCAAATCACTTTTTTGGATCAAGACCGTTAAAGTTTTTGGACCATGAGCGCCAAGGACAAGAGACTGTTCTATGTCAGCGGTTTTTGAAGGCCCGGCAATAAATGTCCCGTATTTATATTCGGCAATTTCGATTGTCGAATACGCGTCATGAAGGGTTTGAACAATATCATTTTGATCGACGACCAGAACCAGGTTTTCGCAAATGAAGGGAAGGGCACGATCGAGCATATTTTTATCGGTTATCCAGATGGCGCCGTTCTCGGCTACAGCCAAATCACCTTTCAATATGGCAACCTTAATATTTTGATAGGCGTGACCATTGCTTTTACGTTCTAATTCAACATGTCCGGGGATATAGGTCAGGACGTCATCACAGTTGGGAAAGGAATTGATTGTGAAGTGATTCAATTCTTCTAATGTAGCAATTTCGAAAACAGACGCGCCGATGGCCGTTAACGTTGCTTTGAATTTCTCGACCAGGTTGCTGATGAGAATTGGATGGATGAAATAGTTTGCCTGAACGAAATTCTGGTGCGGTTGATTTTGTTTAATTCGATCTAGTATGTTTTTACGGCTTTCCATTGTTGTTCTTTTTGTACCACTCGGTAAATGATTGGGGCGGAGGTTCGGGCATCTCTCTTTGCTTGTACCAGGGGTTGATTCGGTTATTGACAACTGATGGAGCCCACTTCATCACCTTCCGCCCAAATGATCCTGCCAAGTTGAACAGCACAGGGTGTGAAAGGATTAAATTCATGATATTCATCAGGATAGTCTTTTGTTTGGGGCTATTCCCTTTTTTTGTGATCTCCTGTCGCCATTTGTACAGCTGATCATGGATATCGATTTTCACCGGGCAAACATTTGAGCAGGAACCGCACAACGTGGAAGCGGAGGGTAAGTCGGAATACTTTTTTATGTCCCAGCCAGGAGACAAGATTGAGCCGATAGGCCCTGCGACGGCGGTATGGTAACTGTGGCCACCGCTCCTCCTATAAACGGGACATGTGTTGAAGCATGCTCCGCATCGAATACACTTCAAAGCATTTCGAAAATCGTCGCTGGCCAGCCTTTGACTACGACCATTGTCGACCAGGACGATATGCATTTCTTGTCCTTTCCTGGGAGTTTTGAAATGGCTTGAATAGGTTGTGATGGGCTGGCCTGTTGCGCTTCTAGTCAGCAGTCTGAGGAATACCCCTAGATCTCTTCTTTTAGGAATGATTTTCTCAATCCCCATACAGGCAATATGGACGTCGGCTAGTTGAACACCAAGGTCTGCGTTGCCTTCATTTGTGCACACTACTACTTCTCCGGTTTCTGAGACGGCAAAGTTCACGCCGGTGATGGCGACGCTACTGGAAAGGAATTTGGTGCGAAGGTGTTTTCTGGCAGCGCCCGTCAAAAACTGAGGATCGGCGTTTCCCTTAGGTGTGCCCAAGTGCTGGTGAAATAGTTCACCGATCTCTTCTTTTTTCCAATGAATGCAGGGCAGAACAATATGGCTGGGCGGCTCGTTGGCAAGTTGCACGATTCTTTCGCCAAGATCGGTATCGACTACATCCACGCCGTTTTTTGCCAAGAACGCATTTAGGTGACATTCTTCTGTGAGCATGGACTTGCTCTTGACAATGTTGCTGGCTTTGTGTTTTTGAATAATGGATAGGACAATTTTGTTGTGTTCTTCCGCATTCTCTGCCCAGTGGACTACTGCGCCATTGTTGATGGCAGCTTTTTCAAAGGCAGTGAGATATTCATGTAGATTGGCGAGAACATTTGACTTGATCGTTGATGCCACCTCCCTCAATTGTTCCCATTCAGGAATTTGCCATGCGGCTTTGTCCCGTTTCTCCCTTATAAACCAAAGGGTTTGGTCGTGCCAGTTGACACGCTGTTCGTCTTTATTGAAACTTTCCGCCAGCGATGCATGTGATAAAGGTGTCTCTGTCTTTCTCATCTCACTTTTCCGAGGTCAGTATTTCAGCGATGTGAATAATTTTGACGCGACTCTTATTTCGTTTGAGGATTCCTTCCAGGTGCATCAGGCAAGAGACGTCATTTCCAGTGATGTATTGGGCGCCGTGGCCGATGTGATCTTGTACTCTGTCTTTTCCCATCTTTACGGAGACGGCCTCTTCGGTCACGCAAAACGTTCCGCCAAATCCGCAGCACTCATCTTTTCTGGAAAGTTTGATGAGTTCCAGGCCCTTCACCTCTTTTAAAAGGAACTCGGTTTTTGAAAATGGTGAAGCAACGAGTTCGCTCATTTGCGATAATTTCAATCCACGTTGGCCATGGCAGCTTTGGTGTAACCCGACTTTAAATGGAAAGCTGCTTTTTATGCCATCGGCTTTTAAAACATCTACCAGGAATTCCGTTAGTTCGAATACTCTTTTGCTTAAATTATGAGACTCGTCTTCAAAGCCGTTAACGTGTAGGTGCTCCTTAATATGCAGAACACAACTTCCCGATGGTGAGACGATGTAGTCATAGGAGTTGAAATTTTTGAAGAATAGCGTATTGCACCGATCTGTCAAGTATCCATAGCCAGAGTTTGCCATCGGTTGTCCGCAACAAGTTTGGTTTAAAGGATACTCAGCTGTGACGCCAAGCGATTCCAGTAAGTGGAGCGTCGCGATGGCGACATTTGGATAAAACTGATTTACGTAGCAGGGTATGAATAGACCTATTTTCATTTTAGTACACCTCTAGTCTATTGTAGCATCTTTGAAGAACTTTAGATCGATGAGTTCGGTGGGCATTGAGTTATTGTTCCAATGACGGTGAATAGCCAGTGCAGCCCCCAGCGCAGAGGCCTGCGCGATGGAGGCTGCATAAATTTCTATTTCCGGAAATACTGCCGCCATGAGATTCATGTAGATGTTATTCTTGCTAAAGCCTCCGTCAATGAAAATGCGTTTCACGATATTCCCTTGTAATACGAGTTTAGTGGAGATCATTTGCTTTTGGACAATTTCAATTATCAATTCATGATAGGCTTTTTCAGCTTCTTCAAGTTCGTTTATGTCAGAGGGGTGGAGTTGGCTGGTTACTTTCTTGGTTTTTCTTAGGACCCCATCACTGATGACCATACTTGTGGCTGATGAGTTGTACTCGGTTTTAGTGATTCGATCAACAGAAACGTTGTATTGATCGGCAAGCTGCCTGACCTTTTGCTCATGTTCGTATCCCGCGAATAATCGGGATGCTTTTACGGGCTGGCCCTTATAGGTAAGGTAGCATAAACAGTCGTTTTCGAGCTCCTGTGTGCTCAGGGTGGAATTATTAAATGGATTTAGGCTAATGCACCAAGTTCCGGTTGAGAGCAGTACAAAGGGTTCATGAAAGCTTGCCAAATAGGGGATAAGGGCTGAGGAGCTATCATGTAATCCAATGCCAACTGCGATCTGAGTGTCCCTATGGCTTAGGCTGAAGGACTCATCGCTTTTTAAAATAGGTGGGAGTTTCTCTTTGATGCCTTCCTGAAATACCCAGTCGTGGTAGCCATTGCTCTTGAAATTCCAAAGGTTAGTATGGCATCCGATGCTTGTAATTTCAGAGTACGCAGCTTTCGTAATAATCGAACTCAGATATTGCGGGAGGTGTAAGGCATATTTGATTTTTGCAAAGATCTCTGGCCTTTCCTTTTTTAGTCGGAACAGTTGCATCCCCGAGTTTAGACTTCCCAGGACAGGGGAGGCGGTCGTTTTTGAGAACTCGGTTTCTCCTTCGTATTGTTCGTAGAACGTTGTTTTTTGACTATCGGGATATGGTTTTAAATAGTTGTAAAGCGTCAGTACAGGGTACAGATTTTCGTCTACATAAACGAAACTTGCTCCATAGGCTGAAAAATTGACGGCCTTTACTTCGAACCGCTCATCTGAAAGGATCTTTTCGAAAGCAACTTTAATCCAATTTGTTAATGCGTGTACATCTTCGCAGGGAAATCCGTCCTCATCCTTTATTTCAGGCAGCTGAACCGAGCTTTCGAAAACAAGACGATAGTGTGTGTCGAAGAGCAATATCTTCTTGTTGGTCTTTCCGACGTCAAAGATCAATATTACCGATTGTCTTTTCATGCTTATAACCCCGTGCTGATGGTCTTCAATCCCCTTTCTTTAATCAGGTTTTCTCGAATTTTTAAAGTCCGAAACGCTTGGAGAGGATTTAACGTGCCGCCGGAAAGTAATCTCGCTTCAGCAACGAGTGGGCGGACATCCGTTCGGAATGCTTTCTGTAAAATTTCCTGACCCATCACGGTGTCATTTTGTTCCTGGGCTTTCCGCAGTTGCTCCCTATCCACCAGGAGGGCCTGGGCGTAGGCGATCATGATTGCTTCTACGGATTGAATTAGATCTTCCAGCGGATCTTTGACATTGTGCGATGCGTCGATCATCCAGCCGAGGTCTGTTGAATGGCTCATACCTCTTGCGTCCATGCCGTCAATTAATTCATTGAAGATCAGGAAGAGTTGATAGGGTTTTACGCTACCCACCGTTAAGTCGTCGTCTCCGTATTTTGAGTCATTGAAATGGAAGCCTCCTAATTTTCCTTCCATCAAAAGCAGGGCTACGATCTGCTCGATATTGGCGTTGGGCAAGTGATGTCCGAGATCGACAAGCGTATAAGCCTTTTCACCAAGCTTGGAGGCATACAATAGTGATTGCCCCCAATCACCCACGGTCGTAGAATAGAAGTTGGGTTCAAATGCCTTGTACTCGACAAACATCTTCCAATCGGAGGGGAGATGTTTATAAACCTCCGAAAGGCTTTCTAATGTATTTTCAAATGCTCTTCTGAAGTTTAATTGCCCTGGAAAGCAGGAGCCGTCGGATAACCAGACGGTGATGGATTTTGAGCCCAATTCAATTCCGTAGTTGATAACGTCGATATTGTGATCAACGGCCTGCTTGCGCACTTCCGACTGGACATGCTGCATGGAGCCAAATTTGTACGAATGCTTTTGCCCGGGCTGATCTTGAAAGGTATTTGAATTCATGGCATCGAATCGTATACCGTGCATGGCGGCCAGCGACCGGATGTCGTTCGGGCTCTTAGGGATATCCCAGGGAATGTGTAAGGAAATCGCGCCGCTGCTTTGATTCAACTTATGCAGCAATCCAATGTCTTCAATTTTTTCTTCCAGACTCCTTGGCTCTCCTCCCCCCGCGAATCTGGCGAAGCGGGTTCTACCTGTCCCCAGGGCCCAGCTTGGAATTGCTATGTTAAAATCTAATAATTTTTTTAAAACAGAGTCGACGTCGCGAATTTCGTCCAGTAGGGCCGTGAATTTGCGTTGATGAACTTTTATCGTGACCTCATTAAGCTCTTCGATTTTATATTTCTCGACATTCATTGATTTTAATATTAGGCTAAAAAATATTGGATCATCTCGGGAAGCTCATGGCCACCCCGCCGTCGACATTGAGAATGTTGCCGGTTGATTTATTTAATAATCCGCCCACAAGGGCGAAGCAGGCGTTAGCGATGTCCTCGGGAAGAATTATTTCATTTAAAAGTGTCCGTTTGGCATAGAACGATGGCAATTCTTCTACCGACACACCGTATGCCTTTGCTCTTCCTTCGGCCCAGGCACCAGCCCAGATTTTGCTGTCGGCAATGACTGCGTCGGGATTTATTGTATTGACCCTTATTTTGTCAGCACCGAGTTCGGCGGCATTTAGTCTTGACAGATGAAGTTGGGCGGCTTTTGCTGAACCATAGCCAGCGTTGTTGGGGCCCGATACAAGGGCATTTTTGCTAACGATGTTGATCACGTCTCCTCCAACCGACTGCTTCCTCATGATCGTTAAGGCGCTTTTTGTCATAAGGAATTGACCTTTAACCAATACGTCATAAAGCAGATCCCAGTCTTGTTCTGTGTGGTCTTCGAGTGCCTTTGATATGGAAAGTCCTGCATTGTTAACGATGATATCCAGCCCACCGAAATCCAGCGCGCTGGTTTTCATTGCCTCTTCGATATGCCCGGCGTTGGTAACATCCAGCAGGGTGGATGTGAACGCGTCTTTGCCAAATTCCAGTCTAAACTCTTCTTCAGCTTGTTTAATGCGAGTCGGATCGTTATCGCTCAAGACAACACAACCGCCTTCATTTACGAATTTCTTAGCGACTGCTTTTCCTATTCCGCCGGCACTTCCAGTTATAATTGCTACTCTGCCCGTAAGGGGTTTGGGTTTTGGCATTCGTTGGAGCTTCGCTTCTTCCAGTAACCAGTATTCGATATTGAAAGCTTCTTGTCTTGGAAGGGATGTGTAGGTGGAAATTGCCTCAGCGCCTTTCATCACGTTGATGGCGTTGATGTAGAACTCGGCAGCAACGCGTGCCGTTTGCTTGTCCTTGGCGAAAGTGAACATTCCAATTCCAGGGTATAAAATCACCACAGGGTTGGCATCTCTTATGGCAGGACTATTGGGATGTTTGCAGGATTTGTAGTAGTCCTGATACATCTGCCGGTAGGCCTCGAATTCAGGAGCGATTCTCTCCTTGATCTTTTTCCAATCCTTCAGATCTTCGTTAGGCTCTAGTGTCAAAACCAAGGGGCTGATCTTGGTCCGCAGGAAGTGGTCGGGACAGCTGGTGCCCATGGGTGCCAATCGTTCCAAGTCATTGGAATTGATGAATTCCAGGACTCGATCGTCATCGGTGAAATGACCAATCATTCTGTTATCCCTGGAGCAGAACCCACGAAGAACGGGAGCCAGCGCTGCGGCTTGACCTCTTCTTTCTTCTTTCGATATATTCTTAATTTTCTCGCCACCGAAGATTTTCTTTTTCGAATAGTGTTCTTTGAGGTATTCGGCGCATCGTTCTATGACTTCCAGCGTATTCACATAGCTTTCATAAGCCGTGTTACCCCAGGTAAAGAGCCCATGAGACCCCAGCATGATGCCGCGCAGATCGGGCTTTTCGTCGATGCACTGTTTTAACTTCAAGCCCAGGTCAAACCCGGGACGTTGCCAATCGACCCATCCAATTGTGCCGTTAAACAATTCTTGCGTTATTCGCTTTCCATCTTTTGAAGCTGCTATCGCAATGGCCGCATCGGGATGCAAGTGGTCGATGTGCTTAAAGGGGAGGAAACCATGGAGAGGAGTATCGATGGAGGGCGCTTTTGATGCAAGGTCAAAAATGCAATGATTGAAAAGTTCAACCATTTCGTCTTCGTGGTCAATGCCCCGGTATATATTTTCGAGGCTTCTTAACCGGTCCACATAGAGTGCGGCAAGCCCGCTTCTTTTTAATGTGCCGATGTCTCCCCCAGACCCTTTCACCCACATCACTTCTGTTTTCTTTCCTGTAAGGGGATCGGTTGCCATTGCTTTGCAAGAAGTGTTGCCACCGCCATAGTTGGTCAAGCGTAGATCTGCTCCAAGCAGATTGGAACGATAGATCAATAAACCTACTTCATCATTCTGGAGTTGTTCTGCTTTATTTTTGTCCCAGAGGTAGCTGACGTGTTTGAACTTTGTTTGAGTAAGCGTTTCCATAGTTGTAGGTTGTTAAAGCGTTATGAAATTGAGTTTCCGTATCCTACCAGGACCACCGAAAGTACTATTGTTAAAATTCCTGCCGTTATAGCAAGTTTGGTTTTTTGATTGACACCACTCCATTCTTTTAAGAGGATTCCCCAGATGTTGGATATTAGTATAATGAATGCCATGTGGAGAATCCAGGAGCTAGCGCCATTGCCGAGTTTGCTTTCGCCCATTCCATAAAAGAAGAATTGTAGAAACCAGGTGGTTCCCGCCAGTGCAGCAAAAAGGTAATTGGAACTTAAGCGTGTTTTGCTATCTGTATAATTTTTGAAACTTCCGTTTTTGAAATTCAAGAAAATGCACCAGACTAGATTAGTTGTCAAGCCTCCCCACAGTAAAACAACATACGTGACGTTATTTTGAAAGAGGGGATTGTAGCCTGCCTGTACGGCCATCTCGGCCATAGGTTTACCCGCCTCGATCCCGAAGTTGAAGCAAGCACTAAGTATACCCGAAATCGTAGCGACACCGAGTCCTTTGAATAGATTGAATTCAACAATTGAATTGTTTTGCCCACCAGATTCGGAAGTTTTTTCTTTGATCATGCCTGCGTAACCGCAAAGCGCAATGCCGGCAAGGCAAACCAAAACACCAAGAAGGACAAGTCGACCGCCATTACTCGCCAGCAGGTCATGGAAGGAGACCTTTCCGTCAACGTGATTTATGGCGTAGTAAATGGAAGGTATCAGCGCTCCAAACGCCGCGCAATAACCCAACGTCACCGAATTTCCCAAGGACATTCCCAGATATCGAATGCCTAGGCCATAGGTTAGACCGCCGATGCCCCAGAGGGTACCCATGAGGTAAGTCAAGGCAATTACATGAATCGGTGTGAAGGAAATAACGGATGCGAATGCCGGGATCGTTAGGGCTGCGGCAAGCGGTGGAACGACTAGCCAGGAGAACAGACCCCCAACCAACCAGTAAGATTCCCATGACCAATCTTTTATTTTTTTGAATGGAAGATAGAAGCTACCGGATGCGAAACCTCCAATGAAATGAAACACGATCCCTAAAACAGCCGTCATGATTTTAATTTAGTCTTTTCAAATTTAGGTATCGACCACAAACAAGCTGTCATGAACTGGTATGACCGCATTTTCGATTTAACAATCAAAGATGTCATGCAATTTTGTCGCTACCGGTATGTGTTATGTAATGCATACTAGCATGATGTTGGCATCCTGCGCTGTCTGCACTTGACATCTCGTTCAGCGCAAACTACAAACTCACTTTAAGTAGATACTGCTCAACTGCGCGCTGCTATGGTCGCGAGTGTTTATAGAAGTTGCGGTTCTGGTTCAAGACGAAATGTTGCGGTGCCATGGCTTTGTTTATCTGCATCCAATGTCTTGTGGTGAGTTCAAATCTTAAGCGGTCAGATTCAACGGATTAGAAGGTCTAAAAGTTTAGGTGCCAGATAACAATACTGCAAATGTTGTAAAATTTACACTTTCAAATGGCATGACAGAGCATGACAGTACGGATGTCAGGTAACCTTATATTTGATTGTATGAGGGACCCTTTATGAAAAAAGTACATTTATTGATCCCATTTCTTTTTTTTCAATGCGTGGCTATCGCTCAGACGGATAGTACCTATTTGATGTTTGTTTCACCGCCAGATGCAGCTAAGCCGCGCGTGTGGTGGCATTGGATGAATGGAAATATTACAAAGGATGGTATCCGCAAAGACTTACTTTGGATGAAGCGGACCGGTATTGGCGGTTTTCAGAATTTTGATGCCAGCCTGATGACGCCTCAAGTTGTGCAAAAGCGGCTTACGTACATGACTCCCGAGTGGAAGGATGCATTTCGGTATACTACAAAGCTGGCGGATTCATTAGGTCTGGAGATGGCCATTGCGGGGTCACCAGGGTGGAGTGAGACGGGCGGCCCGTGGGTGAAGCCCGAGGATGGTATGAAGAAGTTGGTGTGGACGGAGACCCGCGTAAAAGGTGGCGCTTCCAATATTAAATTGGAGAGACAGGCCGGCATTACTGGACCTTTTCAGAATATTGTCAAACTCCCTGGTTTTGGAGAGTCTGTCGAGGCGGAAAAATTGCCGCTGTTCTATAAGGATGTTGCAGTGATCGCTTTCAGATTACCAGCTGCCGACAAGTCTTTAAATGATTTAAAGGCAGCCGTAACATCAAGCGGTGGGAAGTTCTCCCTACAGCAATTGACTGATGGCGATTTAAACACCTCGATTCTTTTGCCAAGAGATTCTGTGTCCGGATTCGCGTGGATTCAATTTGCATTCCCACAACCTCAAACCATTAAAGCCATAACCATGGTGGGCGGAGGTTACGCCGGGATCTTCGGCATGGGAGCCGACCCTAAAGATTCAAGAACATTGGAGGCCAGCGATGACGGAGTTCATTTTAAATCTATTTGCGTGATTCCGCCTGGAGGAGTTCTTCAGCAAACCATCAATATACCCGTAACAACCGCGAAATATTTTAGAGTATCCGTTAAGAATCCGCCGGCACAAGCCAATGGATTTGCTGCTATGATGGGTGGCGGCGGGCCCCCGGTTACGCCTCCCGGAACTCGCATTGCGGAAGTTGCCCTTCATCCGATAGTTCGGGTTCAAATGATTGAAGAGAAGGATGCTTTCGTGCCCGACGCAGCACTTTTTTTAAAACTTACTCCGCCAACGATTGATGTTGTTGGGACTTCAGATATCCTGGACCTAACCAGCAAATTGGGTGAGGATGGCGTGCTTCGCTGGACAGCTCCAAGTGGAGAGTGGAAGGTAATCCGATTCGGATATTCCTTGATGGGGATTAACAACCATCCGGCATCGCCAGAGGCAACGGGATTAGAAGTTGACAAGCTGGATCCTGAAGCCATCAAACGATATTTCGCAACCTATCTCGATCAATACAAGGACGCCACTGGCGGTTTGATGGGAAAAAGGGGCTTGCAGTATATGGTGACAGACAGTTGGGAGGCGGGAGCGCAAAACTGGACCGCCAACCTTCCTGGAGAGTTTCAGAAGAGACGTGGCTACAGCATGTTACAGTGGATGCCGGTGTTGGCGGGCAACGTTGTGAAAAGCCCGGAAGCCAGTGAGCAATTTCTCTTTGATTTTAGGAAAACGTTGAGTGATATGGTTGCCGAGTATCACTATGATGGGCTCACTAAAATTCTCGCTGAGCGCGGGATGAAGCGCTATTCGGAATCCCACGAAAATGGTCGGGCGCTTATTGCCGACGGCATGGAGGTAAAGCGAACCGCCGCGGTTCCCATGTCGGCGATCTGGACGCCAAACGTTTTTATCAATCAAAATGACTTGACCTACCATACAGCAGATATTCGTGAGTCTGCTTCGGTTGCACATATCTATGGCCAAAATATAGTTGCCGCAGAATCCCTTACGGCATTAGGGGTGCCGGCTGCTGCGTGGTCCTATTCGCCCGAGATATTAAAGCCAACTGCGGATCTCGCGTTGGCACATGGACTTAACCGATTCGTCATTCATACGTCAGTGCATCAACCTGTGGATGACAAAATTCCCGGGCTGGGTCTTGGACCTTTCGGTCAATGGTTTAACAGACACGATACCTGGGCAGAGCAAGCCAAGGCGTGGACTGACTACTTAAGTCGCAGTTCCTATCTATTACAACAAGGGAAATTTGTAGCAGATGTGGTGTATTACTATGGGGAAGATAATAACATTACCGGTTTGTTCGGAAAAAAGATGCCCAATATTCCGCCAGGTTACAATTTTGACTTTATCAATGCAGATATACTGGTAAACTTGATCGCTGCAAAGGATAAGAAATTGACAACCCCAAGTGGGATGGTGTACCAGGTTTTGGCACTGGATGAAAATGCAAAAAGAATGTCTTTGCCCGTGCTGCGGAAACTTAGCAAGTTGGTGAAGGATGGGGTTGTAATAACCGGTCCGAAACCCGAAGCGACGCCGAGTTTATCAGATGATCAAAATGAGTTTCAAAAGCTAGTAAATGAAATCTGGAATTCCGGAAATTCGAACGTCTTTCAAAATAAAGCATTGGCAGAGGTATTGTCTTCCCTCAAGATCGGCCCGGACTTTGCCTATACGAAAGCCAGCCCGAAATCAAATCTTCTGTATGTCCACAGGCAATTGCCTGGCCGCGATATTTATTGGGTAAATAATCGCACCGACCAGGACGAAAACGTAGATGTTGAATTCAGAATTTCCGGAAAGGTTCCGGAGCTTTGGCATCCTGAAACCGGTAAATCGGAAGCCATTTCCTTTAGCACCCTCAATGGAATAACGAAGGCTAAGTTGCGTCTCAGTCCAAATGATGCGGTGTTTGTCGTGTTCGGAAATAATGCAAAAGCTGCCGTTGTTCAAACCTTGGCACAGGAGAAAATACTTTCAACATTAGATGGAAACTGGAAAGTGAGTTTTCAGAAGGATCGCGGCGCACCAGCGACAGCATCATTTGACAAGTTGGTGTCATTTACAGAAAGCGACGATCCTGGAATAAAATATTTCTCAGGCACATCAATTTATACGAAATCGGTATCAGCCGATAAAAGCTGGCTCAATGCTGAAGCTCAGGTATGGTTGGATTTGGGTGAGGTGAAGAACCTTGCTGAAGTTTTGATAAATGGAAAGTCAATGGGAATAGTTTGGAAGAAGCCATTTCGTGTTGACATCTCCAACCAGTTAAAGGCCGGTGAAAATACAATTGAAATAAGGGTTACTAACCTTTGGGTGAATCGTTTGATCGGAGATCAACAACCAGGCGTTGCAAACAGAATCACGTACACAACTATGCCGTTCTATCAAGCGAGTTCACCATTGTTGCCTTCCGGTTTGCTTGGCCCGGTAAAGATTCTTTCTTATTAATTAGAGGCTTTTGAACAAGCTTGCTATGAGTAAGTCACCTATTTACGACCATATCGTTCTTGACGATCAATCAGCGACTCCAAAATACCAGCAGTTGGTTAACTGTATTATAAACGGGGTCCAGATGGGGTATATTAAAAAGGATGATATTCTTCCATCGCTGAATGACTTGAGTATTGAATTTGAAATTTCACGCGACACTGCCGAACGCGGATACAAGCACTTGAAGGACTTGGGAGTGATTGCGTCTGTTCCTGGGAAGGGCTATTTTATTAAAAACACAGAGATCAGTCAGCCGTTGAGGGTTTTTCTACTCTTCAATAAGCTGAGCCCTCACAAGAAGATAATATACGATTCCTTTGTAGCGGCCCTCGATCAACAAGCGGCTATTGATTTTTATATCTATGACAATAACTTTTCCTTTTTTAAGAAATTGTTGAGCAGCAAAAAAGATGGATACACGCATTATGTGATCATACCGCATTTTTTGGAAGGAGGAGAGAATGCCCACGAAGTCATCAATTTGATTGACAAAAACAAACTGATCCTGGTCGATAAACTCCAACCGGAGGTTACCGGCACGTTTGGCGCTGTCTATGAAAATTTTGAGAAAGACATTTTTGAGGCTTTGAACCAAGCCCTTCCTCAGTTGTCAAAATATCATACCATTAAGATCATCTTTCCTGAGTATTCCTATTTTCCAAAGGAAATCCTGAAAGGCTTTAGCAACTTCTGTGTTGCCTATGCCTTTAATCACAAAGTGGTTCATAATATACTGGATGAGCCTATTAACGCCGGGGAAGTGTTCATAAATTTAATGGAGGACGACCTGGTGAGGCTTATAGAAAAAATCATTACTACTCACCTTGTCGTCGGTAAAGACGTGGGTGTGATCTCTTATAATGAGACACCTGTAAAGAAGGTAATACTTGATGGGATCACGACTATATCGACGGATTTTAAAATGATTGGTGAAAAAGCGGCTGAACTGATATTGACAAATTCGAGAGCCCAAATAGAGGTTCCTTTTTACCTTAACCTGCGCCCTTCACTGTAGGAGAAGGAATTTTGAGGCCTTTAGCGTCCAAGTGAGGATACCATCTTCCACTAACGGATTGCCTATGCCCGTTATCAATTTTAATAGAAGACTATGCTATCAGTACAGTCCATGAGAGATCATCACACATCATGACAGTTATTTTCGCACACGTTTGCAATTTGTACTCTATATCAACTCAAACACTCACCACTTAAATCGAAAATGTTTATGAGTAAAAATTTTACATCTCAATGGAAAGGAGTATTTCTGTTGGCACTTCTGCTGGCAGCGATGCTTTGTTATCAACCAGCGCATGCTCAAGGTTCGCGGGTTTCCGGAAGGATTTCAGACGGTGCCGACGGATCGCCGATCCCTGGAGTGAACGTCATTGTCAAAGGAACATCGACGGGTTCTTCAACCGACGCGAATGGGAGTTTCGTGATAAACGTTGAAGACCCTAACGCTGTTCTTGTGTTTTCATTTATCGGGTATAGTACGCAAGAGATCCCCTTAAATGGAAAAAGTTCAGTCGACGTGGTAATGCAACCGGATACTCAGACCCTTGGCGAGGTCGTTGTTGTTGGTTATGGTTCACAAAGTCAACGCGAAGTCACTGGGTCTGTTCAGCAAGTGAAAGGGGATGAGTTCAAAGACATCCCGGTTTCGCAGATTACGCAGAAATTGCAAGGTCGACTCACGGGCGTTCAGATCAGTCAGAATACTGGTAAGCCCGGACAAGGTATGCAGGTGAGGATTCGTGGACAGATCTCATTGGTAGCTGGAAGTGACCCGCTCTATGTTGTGGATGGTTTTCCAATTGTTGGTGACATTAGCAATATTAACCCAGACGAGATTGAGAACATTTCAGTGCTGAAAGATGCAGCGTCTACTTCGCTCTATGGGTCAAGAGCTGCCAATGGTGTTGTAATGGTTACAACCAAGAAGGCTCAAGCTGGTAGGACGACTGTAGGCTTCAGTGCCTACTATGGAGTACAGCAAGTGCCACAAAAGGGTCGCCCTCAAGTAATGAATGGTCAGGAGTTCGCGCAGTTTAAAAAAGAATCGGCAGAAGATCTTGGCGTTACGCCAGATCCTGCATTTCAAAATCCGTCGCAATATGGAAAAGGCTATGATTGGTATGATGCCATGTTGCGCTCAGCGCCAATCCAGAACTATAGCGTGTCGTTGGCGTCGAGTAATGATAAAGCATCTGCCTCGGCGGTACTTGGTTATTTCAATCAGGACGGTGTTTTGTTAAACTCCAATTATAAGCGATACTCGTTGCGGGTCAATACTGAATATAAAGTCTCAGATAAGGTAAAAATAGGATTTAATGCAGCACCATTATTTTCTATTAATAATACCCCTAGTACAGATGGCGCGTTTTATGCTACAAACCAAAATTCAGCTGTACCCGGTGGTTTACTTAACAATGCTTTGCTTACATGGCCAATTCTACCGTACAAAAATGCGGATGGCACTGTGCCATTGACTGCATTTATTCCCGGAGTGAGCGCGTTCCCTACGCCGAACTGGTATCGATCACTGAACGATGTAACAAACAAAACACAAACGACACGACTGATCTCGAACGCATTTGTTCAGTTCGAACTACTGAAGGGTTTAACGTTTAAGACGAGTCTCAACGCAGATGTTGGAAATAGTAATTTCATAAACTTTAAGCCAACGACCGCATCTGAGGCGTTGTTTACACCTCCGCCGCCAACTATTTCGACTTCAATCCGCAACGAGACACGTTACTATTCGTGGTTGAATGAAAATACGCTTACCTACAAGACGTCATTCGGAGATCACAACCTTGAAATCCTGGGGGGATTTTCATCACAGCGTTATCGAATGGATTATACGCAAACCAGATGGACGGATTTTTCTGATGATCGCCTAAAAACCCTTCAAACTGCCACTAACATTGACCGGACACAAAGCCGGGACGACGTTCAGGAATGGAGCCTTCTTTCCTATTTCGCCCGCGCGAACTACAACTTCAAAGGTAAATATCTCTTTTCCGTTGCCTTACGCCGGGATGGTTCGTCTAGATTTGGTTCGGATAACAAGTGGGGTACTTTCCCTTCTGTCTCCGCAGGTTGGAATATCTCCGATGAAGCATTCATGAGTGGTGTGAAGCCGATCTCTGTGTTAAAGCTGAGAGCTAGCTATGGCACCGTCGGAAACAACAACATCGGTAACTATACGCAATACGCAACGGTCAGCACCACTACAAACGCGATTTTCGGGTCGACACTCGCCCCTGGAGCAAGTTTGACAACACTCGGTAATAAAAACCTTGGCTGGGAAACCACAAAGGCAGTTGATGTCGGGTTAGACGTTGGCTTGTTCAATGATCGAATCAGTTTTGTTTATGATTTCTATACAAAGAACACGAGTAACCTTCTTTACAGCGTCGCTGTTCCACAAGAATCGGGCTTCCAAAACTTCAATGGTAACATTGGTGAGCTCAAGTTCTGGGGTCATGAATTTACGATCAGCAGCAAGAATACCGTTGGTAAGGTAAAATGGAATACCGATTTCAATATCGCATTTAACGATAATAAAGTTGTTGCACTGTCGGCTGGAGTTGACAGGATCTACGGCGGTCAAAACGGTTATGCTACGTTGACTCAAGTAGGCCATAGAGTTGGTCAGTTTTGGGGTATGGTGCAGGATGGTGTGTACAAGAACCAAGCGGACTTTGATAGTTCACCTAAAGCGGCGGCTTCTCAAGTTGGGACGGTCAAGTTTAAAGATGTCAATGGAGACGGCGTAATTACCAATGGCGGTGATAAAGACGATAGAACATATATTGGAAACCCTTTCCCGACAGCTGTTTTTGGCCTCACGAACACGGTGCGGTATAGTAATTTTGACCTCACGGTTGTGCTCTCAGGTACACACGGCAACAGCGTTGCTGTCATGACCGATCAAGGTACAACCAACCTCGATGGTGTATTCAATGTGCTCAAAGAGGTTAAAGACAGATGGAGATCTCCGGAAAACCCGGGCGCCGGTAAGTACGGCAAGACGACTAGCGGTACAGCGAACGAGCGCGACTGGTTCCATACCAGATTCATCAGTGACGGATCCAATATCACGGTCAGAAACATCACGCTTGGATACAACGTTCCGCTCAAGAGGAATTTCATTAGTGGCGTAAGGCTCTATGCCAGTGTTCAGAACCTTTACAGGTTCACCAACTACAGAGGTCCTAATCCTGAAGCCAATGCTGCTACAGGCGGTGACCAGTCGGCGGTTAATGCTACCAATATGGGTTTTGACTGGGCAACGTTTCCGGTGCCTGTAACTTATACATTTGGTCTAAATGCATCATTCAAGTAATGCGATGATAACGAAAAACGAAAATCGATATGAAAAATAAAAATAGTTTTATACCCATTGTTCTTCTGATGTTTGGGTTAAGTTCGTGTAACGACTTCCTCGACGTACCCTCAGAAACCAACCTAACGTCGGCTACATTCTTCAGCTCCCAAACCGATTTTGAAAAGGCGGTTAACGGCGCATACATGCCTTTGCGCGGGCTTTATGCAAGTGGAGCCAACGCTGCCACAGGTTCGTGGCTAATGGGCGAAACGCATTCTGATAACACCCGCTATAAATACAGCCCAAATTATCGGGCAACGATTGATCAGGAGAATATTAATGACTTTATGGTGACCCCAACCAATACCGCTGTTCTCAATAAATGGCAAGGGTACTATTCGGTCATCGCGAGAGCAAATCAAATACTGGCCACTATTGACGGTGTAACCTTTGATGCTGCCAAGAAGAGTAATCTTAAAGGCCAAGCTTTGTTCTTGAGAGCCTTTTCTTACTTTGATCTCGTGCAGTATTTTGGAAAGATTCCGCTGCACCTTGTTCCTGCAACTTCACTCACGGATGTTTCCCTTCCGCTTTCAGAAGTCAATGATATCTATAATCAAATTATTGCAGACGCGACAGAGGCAGCTTCGCTGCTACCAGCAAAATCTGCCCAAGAAGCCGGACGCGCAACATCTGGAGCGGCGAAGACGCTGCTTGGGAATGTACATATCGTTTTGAAGAATTGGAGTGCGGCTGAGAGTGTTCTTAAGGAAGTGGTTAACTCCGCTGAGTATTCACTGGTGCCAAATTATGCCGATGTATTTTCAACAACCAATAAGAATAATTCTGAATCTGTATTTGAAATTCAATTTCGTCAGGGCACTGATGGCTATTCCAGTAACTTCATTTACGCATTCTTCCCGATGCCCATTTCAGCAACAGAATTGACCGCGACAATGGCGAAATATGGTGTAGCGCCTGCAGCACTTGCTTCGCTTACGCAGGAGGGGTATAACATACCTACTACCGATCTTATCGCTGATTATGAAGCAGGGGACGAGAGACTGGCGGCGTCTATTGGCACGGCAACGGCAAGTGGCGTTGACTATCCATTCATTCTGAAATACCTGCATCCACATACTACGGCCACTTTTACAGATGATAACTGGCCAGTATACCGCTATTCGGAAGTATTGTTGTTCCTGGCTGAAGCGCTGGATGAACAAGGCAAGTCCACGGAGGCCTTACCATACCTTAATGAGGTGAGAGATCGGGCGGGTCTGGATGATGTCATAAGCGCAGCAAACCTGCGTGATGTGATCTTCCATGAGAGACGTGTTGAGCTGGCTTTTGAAAACAAAAGATGGTTGGACTTGGCAAGAACTGGCCGGGCTGTTGATGTCATTTCAGCCTTTGGTGCGAAGGTGAAGGCAAATCCTCAGGGCTACTATTTTCCGGCTGGTCAACAACCTGTTCCCGCCTCATTCGCAACAATAGATTTGACATTCCCTTTACCGGCTGCTGAAGCACAATTAAGTCCTTACTTTTAGCCAACTAAATAAGTCAAGAAAAAGAGGCTGGTCAAACGGCCTCTTTTTCTTACTTTGAATTCATTCCAAATGTCGGCGTAAGCGTAAAGAAAACGCCGAAACTGGTGACTTACATAGGACGCACATTTAATTTAAACAACAATCATGGCAAGAATCCTCTTCGCTTTTTTGATCTCAACTACGCTGTTCCATCAGGTCGCGTGGGCTCAGCAAATTAATCCTGACCTTTTTAAGAAACCATGGAATGCGCAATGGATCACGGGTCCAGGCGTTCCGATCAATCGTTTCACGGCGTCATCCGATCTCACGCTGAAAGAATACGCAGTTGTCAAGTTTAGAAAGACCATCGAGCTGCAAGAGAAGCCGGCATCCTTTATCATTCATGTTTCCGGAGACAACCGATACAAACTATATGTCAATGGGAAACAAGTCTCGCAGGGACCTGCGCGTGGCGATTTGTATTTCTGGAATTTTGAAACCGTTGATATTGCAAGCAGTTTGAACACTGGAAGTAATGTCGTTTCTGCCGTGGTCTGGAATGATGGAAGACTAAAGCCTGAGGCTCAAATTAGCTATTTGACAGCATTCATCATTCAAGGGAATACAGAGAAGGAAGAGGTCTTAAATACAAACGACAGTTGGAAGACCATCAAAGACGAAAGTTATCAGCCCAAGTCCGTCCGCGTTCCGGGCTATTATGTTGCTGGCCCCGGGGAACTTGTTACAATGAGCAAGCACGTTAAAGGTTGGGGGGCATCTGGGTTCGACGACGGCAATTGGAGTAAGGCGCGCATCATCGCGCAGGGATTGGTAAAAAACGTTTCCATGAATTCTACCGGATGGATGCTTGTTCCATCGCCACTCCCCCAAATGGAAATGACCGTACAACGCCTCACTTCGACTCGAAAAGCAAGTGGTGTTCAAGTGCCAAATGGTTTTCCTGCAACGAAGACGAAAGTGACTATCCCGGCTAACACAAGAGCCACTATTTTGCTTGATCAAGGCTATCTTACAAATGCATACCCGACGGTTGCATTCAGTGGCGGCCGAAATGCAGGGATGTCGATTGCTTACGCTGAAGGTCTTTACATCCGAAAGAACGAGAATCTGAGTGGGTTTCGAGTGCCTTCGCTGCCGAAGGGCAATCGTAACGACGTTGAGGGCAAGGTGTTTATTGGCAAGGCGGACAGTGTTTTATCCGATGGCACAGCCAATCAAGAATATACGCCACTGTGGTGGAGAACCTATCGCTATGTGCAGTTGGTCATTGCTACAAAGGACGAGCCGTTGAGCATCGACGACGTATACGGCACGTTTACAGGATATCCCTTCGTAAACAACGCTAAGCTGGTAACCAAGAATGATGAAATGCAGAAGATGCTCGATATCGGGTGGAGAACCGCGCGTCTCTGCGCGTTTGAAACGTATATGGACTGTCCTTACTATGAGCAGTTGCAGTATATTGGAGACGCAAGGATCCAGGCGATGGTGTCGATATACAACGCGGGGGATGATCGCCTTGTCCGGCATGGTCTTACCCTCATGGATCACTCACGACTTGCCGAAGGCATTACCCTAAGCCGGTATCCTACAGACTTGAAACAGGAAATTCCAACATTTTCGCTGTGGTGGATCGCTATGCTTCATGACTACTACATGTACCGACCCGACAGCTTGTTCATTAAAGACAAGCTTCCGGGCGCGCGGCAGGTTTTGTCCTTTTTCGAACGATATCAACAAAGCGACGGATCTCTTAAACAAGTTCCATATTGGGTGTATACGGACTGGTCTCAAGGAAAAGGTTGGAACTTTGGAATGGCACCAATCGGTAGTAATGGCGAGTCTGCCGTGTTGGATCTAACATTGCTTTACACTTACCAGCTCGCCAGCGAATTGGAAGGTAATTTGGGATTGGACGATTTTTCACGACTTTACTCCCGCCGTGCTGACCTTCTGAAAAAAACAATCCAACAAAAATATTGGGATGAGACACGAGGTCTTTATGCTGATACCCAAACTAAGGACGCGTTCTCCCAACACGCAAATTCACTGGCTATTCTAACGGGTATTTCATCCGGGGAAAAAGCCACCGCGCTTGCCAACAAGATGTTAAATGATACGACACTTGCTCCGGCTTCGATCTATTTCAAATACTACTTGCATCAGGCATTAGTGAAAGCAGGTTTGGGCAATGACTACTTAAAGTGGTTGGACAAATGGCGCGAAAACATTTCGCTGGGAATGTCGACCTGGGCGGAAACGTCTGATGTCAATACATCACGTTCGGACTGCCATGCCTGGGGGTCAAGTCCGAACATCGAGTTTTTCCGAACGATACTCGGAATAGAAAGCGGTGCTCCTGGCTTTTCTAAGATAATGATCACCCCTCACCTTGGGACGATAGAAGACATCAGTGGAGAGATGCCGCATCCAAATGGCAAAATATCGGTGAAGTATAAACTTCAGAAAGGCGTGTGGCAGGCCGAAATAAATCTTCCACCAAATTCGGAAGGTACTTTCGTCTGGAAAGAGAAGAGCTACCCGTTAAAAGGCGGAGAAAACACTTTCAAATTGTGATGTGCAATTGATGCAGGTTGACTTGACTTAATTAGATACTATCAAAGTTTAAAGAATGAATAGAATAGGCAGAAGGGATTTTTTATCGCGATTGTCGCTTGCGACAGCCGCACTCTCGATACCGAATTACGCGCGTTCATCCTCTATCAAACCCGACGAGTTTGCCGAGGTTGAAACTAGCCATGGCCGGATCCGGGGGATCAGAAAGGGTGGACTCAGTATATTTAGAGGGATACCGTACGCTGGGAGAATATCCGGCGACAGACGTTTTCGCAGGCCAGCACCCCTTGAGCCTTGGAAAGGTGTGCGTGATGCCATTCAATTAGGTGCTCCCTCAATCCAGCCTCCCAATCAAACGCGCGGTGAGAATGAGCCTAGGCCTGCGGAAGATTGTCTCTTTTTGAACATTTGGACACCGGGTAATGATAATAAGAAACGTCCGGTAATGTTTTACAACCACGGTGGTGGTTTTGCAACGGGTTCTGGTGGTGCAGTCGACCAAGATGGATCTAATCTCGCGAGGTCGTTCGATGTGGTAGTCGTTGAAACCAATCATCGACTCGGAATCATGGGCTATCTCTATCTCGATGAAATAGCCGGTTCTGACTACACAGGCTCAGGCAATATGGGAATGCTCGACATTGTTGCTGGCTTAGCTTGGGTCAACAAGAATATTGCAGCTTTTGGCGGAGACCCTAACAACGTTATGATCTGGGGCGAATCTGGCGGGGGCGCTAAGACATCGTGCCTGTATGCTATGCCCGAAGCCGCGCCGTATTTTAATAAAGCGTCCATCGAAAGCGGACCTGGGGTAAGGATGATACCGCGAGAGGTAGCATCCGAGATGACGGCTATCGTTTTACAAGAGTTGAACATTTCTCCTAAAGACTGGCGAAAATTACTTGAGGTTCCGGTTGCTGACTTGCTGAGCATTCAACAAAAGATGCCACAGCTGTTGGCTACGCGCAACGGCGGACGGGTTGGCTTTGTGCCCGGGAGTTTTTCCCCGGTTGTAGATGGTATTGCTCTTCCCCATCACCCGTTCGATCCATCCGCACCAGAGATTTCGCGCAATAAACCGTTGATGACGGGCTGGAATGAAGATGAGTTTACATTTTTTGCAATGGCCTTCCGCGACACAGATGCATTAAAGTTGACAACGGACTTTGAGGCATTGCAGACCAAAATGCAAACGCAATTTGGTGCCGATACAAAGAGAATTATTGACACCTATCGGCAAACCCGACCAAAAGCCACCGCCGCTGACGTATGGATTGCAGTCACATCGATAAATATGATGGGGTTAGGTACGCTACAGATCGCCGAACGGAAGGTGCAACAAGGAGGAGCGCCTGTTTATCTTTATAATTTCGGTTACAAATCTGAGGCGAAAGTTCCTGGAACGGATTACGCGTTTGGAACTCCGCACGCCATGGATATAACCTTTAAGTTTAACAATGAAGTCCCTGGAGGCCAACCAGGATTTTTATCGGGAGGCAGACCTGAACGCTCTGATGTCTCTCATACCATGGCCGAAATGTGGGCAACTTTTGCCAGGACAGGAAAGCCGGGAGCCAAAAATGCTCCCGAGTGGCCGGCCTACAATTTAACAGACCGCCCTCTTATGCGCATTGATTCAAAATGTGAGGTGCTAAAAAACAGATTCCACGATGAGCTTGCCATGTGGAAATCGATCGGAAAATTGTGACGATGTTTCTTAATGCGATTCGATAAAATCGAGAGCATGCGAAGGGCCCTAGCCTTCGCCCTCCCGGTTCGTGTCTATTAGTTTTCTAAGTAATTCTCTTAAGGTTTCGATTTCCTTCGAAGTTAACTGCTGAAGCATCTTTTCTTCCACGGCATCTAAGTCCCGATTGCATGCGTCAAGGGTTTTCTTTCCCTTCGCGGTGAGTGCTATTCTCAAGATTCTCTTATGAGCCGGGTCAGTCGTTTTCTTTAATAGTTTCTTTTTCTCCAGGATGGCCACGAGCTCATTCATACTTTGCGGCGTCATAAAAAAACGCCTGCTCAATTGGGCTGACGACAGGTCACCTTCATCGTAATCAACAAAATATAACACGGTATATTGGATTGGCGTCAATTCATATTTGGCCAGTGCTTTCACCATCCGACTATAGCCGTCAATCTCTGCTCGTTTGACCAGATATAACATCCGGGGTGTTGTTGATTTTGGTTTAATCATGGGGTTGTTATTTGGTTTAAATATCAGGAAACCTTATATTCGTTTTGTCAATTAAAAATTTGGTCTAAGCATGAATGAGCAGCCAGGGATTTTCGAGCAAAAAACTCCATCCTTACGGTATTCTTGGTATGTCGTAGGGTTGCTCACGCTTGCAAATATCTCATCTTTTTTGGATCGACAAATACTTGCTTTGCTCGTGGCCCCGATAAAGCGCGATCTTCACCTTAGCGATACGGAAGTTAGCCTATTGATGGGGTTGAGTTTTGCCATGTTTTATACAGTTTTTGGTATTGTCATTGGCCGCCTTGCCGACCGGGCTAACCGGCGAAATATCATTATAACAGGAATAGCCCTCTGGAGTCTATTGACGGCTTTGTGTGCAGGGGTGAAGACGTATTCTCAGTTCTTTTTTGCGCGTATGGGTGTGGGGGTGGGGGAGGCGACGCTTTCGCCGTCGGCATATTCCATCATTACCGACTACTTCCCTAGGCGGAAGTTGGCCGTAGCCATGAGCGTGTTCACCATGGGGATTTTTCTGGGCTCCGGTCTCGCCCTCGCTATTGGGGCAGCCTTAGTCGCCAAACTTCCTACCACCGGAATGCTGGACGTACCGGTGTTGGGCAGCATTTATCCCTGGCAGAAGTTGTTCCTAATGATTGGCCTTCCCGGGCTCATTATTTCACTTTTGGTCTTCACCATCAGGGAGCCGATCAGGAAGGACGTGATGAAAAAGGATGGAGGAAGGACGAGGCTGTCGCTCAGGGAATCATTGCGTATTGTATTTCAACACCCGAAAACATTCTTAAGTATTTGCGTCGGCACAGCCTTTACGGCGTTTGCCAGTTATGGAACTACGGCCTGGGTTCCCACCTATTTCAACCGAACCTTTGGATGGGCTGTGCCAAAAGCCGGACTTAGCTTTGGACTTGTGCTATTGGCAGCGTCGGTATCGGGTATACTTTGGGGCGGATGGTATGCGGATAGATTGATAAAAAAAGGAATTCAAAATGGTCGTATTCGGGTGGGTATCATCGCGGCCGCAGGCATTTTAGTAAGTTTCTTTATTCCGCTGGTTAGCAGTCCAAACCTTGTGTTGGTCTTGCTTTTTGTGCCTGCTTTTTTTATGGCGTCACCCATGGGCGCCAGTGCGACGGCCGTTCAGGAATTAATGCCAAACCAGGTAAGAGCACTTTCTTCGGCAATTTTCCTTTTCTCGATCAACATGATTGGACTCGGCCTTGGCCCTTATTTAGTGGCATTCTTTACTGACTCAGTCTTTAAGGATGAAATGGCGATCAGGTTTTCATTGGTGGCATTGTTTATCGTGGGTGGTTCCGTATCCCTTCTTTTTTATTTGCTGGGGTACAATGACTATAACAAAATAATGGAACAGCGCCGGGAAACGGAGAGGATACCCGTGAATGGAGGATGAATGTGAGGCGAACGGCTTCGGAGAAATACGATGATCTCAATAGATACATATTTGTTGCCGCTAGTGAGAGAAAGAAGGAAAGTGTAACGATTCATTTTTACAAAGTTTTATAATACCCGTAGAGTTATGATCACAGAAAAAAACCTGGCTGAGAAACCTCCTATTCAAACAGAAGTGAAGGAGGAAATATTGTTGATCCGTTTGAGTCGGCCCCATAAGAGAAATGCATTAAACGATGCATGTATGGGATCCTTGGACGAGGTTTTGTCCAATCCGCCGTCGGAAGCCAAGTGCGCGATCATATACGCAGAGGGCAAGCATTTTTGCTCGGGGATGGACCTATCTGAATTGAGTGCACAAAAAGATCTACTGGAAGGGTTAAAACATTCCAGGATGTGGCACAGGATATTGGATAGAATCCAGTTTGGGTCAATTCCGGTTATTGCGGTTCTCAACGGCGCAGTATTGGGAGGTGGACTGGAACTCGCGAGCGCTGCGCATATACGGGTGGCTGAGAAATCAACTTTCTATGGATTGCCGGAGGGGCAACGCGGGATTTTTGTCGGTGGCGGGGGATCAGTGCGGATTCCTAAATTAATTGGCTTGCCTCGCGTGATGGATATGATGATGACAGGACGTGTGTACAATGCGGAAGACGGGATGGCCATCGGTTTGTCTCAATATCTGGTTGAAAATGAAACCGGCCTGACGCAAGGAATTGAACTGGCAAAGAAGATAATTTCCAATGCTGAGGCGACAAACTATTCCTTCATTCACATACTGCCTCGCATTGTAGATTCCGGCCAGGAGCAGGGCTTAATGATGGAATCTCTAATTGCTACGCTTACGAAAAACATGCCCGAGGCCAAGGATCGTCTGAAACTCTTCCTTGATGGAAACGCAAAAAAAGTAGGGGGGCTGGGAGGTTGATTACGCGTGGTCTACATACTGCCAGTTTTAGAAAGATAAACACCATCACGGTGGATATCAAAAAACAAAGCCGGAAGGATAATACAACGGTTTTGTATTCTGCTATTCCACTCGAGCCCCACCCGTATCGACTCACGGAAAGGCTGGAGCACTGGGCCATGAATGCCCCCGGGAGAATTTTTATCGGGAAAAAAAATGCTTCCGGTGGATGGGATACCCTTACCTATCGTGAGACCTTTTCCAAGGTTAAAAGCATTTCTCAGGCTATCTTGGAAAGGAAGATCTCCGCGTCGCGACCCATTGCTATTCTGAGCGAGAATAGTATCGAACATGCTTTGATAGCTTTGGCCGCCCTTCATGTGGGCGTACCCTATTCCCCAATTGCACCAGCGTACTCGTTGCGATCAACTGATTTTGAAAAACTCAAATACGTCGTCACCCTGCTAACGCCAGGGATGTTTTTCGTAAGCGACGGCATAAAATACGAGAAGGCGCTCAGGGCGGTGGCAAATGACGTTGAAGTGGTAAGCCCTGTTAAGCCCAACGGCAGTTTTACTTTTACCGCCTTTGACGAATTGCTTAGCACAAAGCCGACACCGGAGGTTGAAGCGGCAAATGCAGCGATACAGCCTGACACCGTTGCAAAAATACTATTTACTTCGGGCTCAACCGGCTTGCCCAAAGGCGTCATCAATACACACGAAAATATTAGCACCAACTGGCAACAGATTACGCAGACCTTTCCTTTCCTGGAGGAAGAAGGGCTGGAGTTCATTGATTGGCTTCCATGGAACCACACCTTTGGGGGCAACCATAACTTCGGGATGACCTTGTACAACGGAGGCTCTCTATACATTGATGACGGAAATCCAACGCCTCAGGGGATTGCTACTTCGGTGGCAAACTTGAAGGAACGACGGCCCACGATCTACTTCAACGTACCCAAGGGCTTCGAAGATCTGATACCGTATTTTAGAAATGACGCCCAACTGCGCAACCAGTTCTTTAGCAACCTGAAAATGTTGTTCTATGCGGGCGCCGGAATGCCCCAACATGTCTGGGAGGCTTGGGAAGAATTGGCTGTGGATACCGTGGGGGAGAAGATAATGATTAGCTCCGGTCTTGGAAGTACGGAGACTTGCCCCTCGGCCTTGTTTTCAAGTGAACCTGGTGGTTTTGCCGGTTTATTGGGCGTGCCCGTTCCCGGGCTTGAGGTAAAACTTGTGGCCGATGGAGCTAAGATGGAAGCGCGATACAGAGGCAAAAACGTTTTTCCGGGCTATTGGAAACAACCCGAATTAACGGCTAAGGTATTCGATGAAGAGGGGTTTTATCGCACAGGGGACGCGTTGCTTTTCGTGGACGAAATGGACCCTAACAAGGGGATGATCTTTAATGGACGAATCGCTGAGGATTTTAAGTTAAATACCGGCACATGGGTCCATGTAGGGGGATTACGTTCGCAGATGATCGCGGCAGGCCGCGGCCTTATACAGGATGTTGTGATCACCGGTCACGACAGTGAATTTATCGCTGCGATTGTTTTTATCGGAATGGATTACGGGCGAAAAATTTCTGGTTTGGGGAATCATGGTTCATTGCAAGATTTGGTGGCGCATCCATCATTGAGACAAAAACTGGAAGAGGTTCTCAACGAGGTGGCGCTCGGAAGTACAGGCAGTGCAACGTTAATCAAGCGGGCCATGTTCGCTGACTTTTATCTTTCTATCGATAAGGGAGAGATAACCGACAAAGGCTCCATTAATCAGCGATTGATCATTCAAAATCACCCCGACGCTGTTGAACAATTGTATGCAAAACATATTGGAAATAACATTATCGAAGTAAAGAAATAGATACGTATGGATATTTCTCAAACATCAGCTATCGTAACCGGTGGTGCATCCGGTCTGGGAGCAGCTACCGCCAGAGCACTGGCAAGCGCGGGAGCAAAAGTTGCTGTACTGGACATGAACGTGCCGCAGTCGAGACAAGTAGCCGAGGAGATTGGTGGCCTTGCGATAGAATGCGACGTCACCGATGAAGAAGGTGCGAGCAAAGCTTTTGAAATTATTCGGGCAAAACACGGTGTTGCCCGGGTGCTTGTTAACTGCGCCGGCATTGGTACGTCTGGCAGAATTGTTGGAAAAAAAGGGCCGATGCCGCTGGCTGATTTTTCGAAGGTTATCAACATCAACCTCATCGGCAGTTTTAATATGATGCGCCTTGCCGCGGCGGAAATGATTCCCACCGAGCCTTTACAAGATGGAGAACGCGGAGTTATTATCTCAACAGTTTCTGCCGCAGCCTATGAAGGACAAATAGGGCAAGCCGCATACGCTGCATCGAAAGGCGGTATTGTTAGCCTGACATTGCCCGCAGCGCGTGAGTTTGCCCAATTTGGCATCCGTGTAAATGCCATCGCCCCGGGGTTGTTCTTGACGCCCTTGATGAACGAGTTGTCTGAGGAAGCCAAACAGAACCTGGGCGCAGCTATACCATTTCCAAAACGGTTGGGAGGTGCTGATGAGTTTGCCAAACTTGTTTTGCACATCATTTCTAATCGATACATCAATGGCGAGGTCATACGAATTGACGGCGCTTTGAGAATGCAGGCGAAGTAGCGAATCACTTTGGACGTCAGGTTTAAATAAAATGGAAATCAAAATGAAAGGTATTCTTTCCGTATTGCTCATCGCAGCTGGCGTTTTATGCAGCATCGCCCAGGATGCCGGAATAAAAACGGTAACAGGTACTATAAATGGGGCATCCTATACAATACTTTTTCCCGCCAACTGGAAGGGTAAACTGGCCATGTATGCCCACGGCTATGAGTTTTCCGGTTCGGCCCCGCGGCAAAGTGAGAACCCGGAATTTAAGGATCGAATGAAAGTGTTTTTAGAGCGTGGCTTTGCCGTAGCCGCTTCTGACTATTCCAAGCAAGGTTTTGCTATTGTGGAAGGGGTTAATGATACGGAGGCATTGCGTCAATACTTTATCAAAACCTATGGAAAGCCTGACACTACTTTCATGATTGGACACTCCATGGGCGGTGGCGTTACATTGGCCACCATGGAGAATTTCGGTAGTCATTACCATGGTGCGCTCCCGTTATGTCCTTTGTCAAGCAGGCCCTATCTCCAGTGCAGGAAGGAATTCGATATGTATGCCACCTTCAATGGGCTTTTCCCAGGTATAATACCTTCGCTGGCTGACATTTTTGATTTAGCCAAAGCTAAGCCGTCAACACCTAACGCGGAGATGATGTCAAAGGTGATGGCCATTAGGAAAGCGATCGTTGAAAAGGATTCAATCGGAGGCGTAGCCTTTGCAAGGCGTTTTGATTTAAAGTTTGATGATCTTCCGTTCTCATTATTTTTTAACGAGAACGTATTGAGGGACATTGCCCGGCAGGCTCAGGGCAATCCTTTTGATAATACCAACACGGTATACAGCGGATTTTCTGATAACCTGGAGGTAAACAAAAAAGCCGAGCGCTTGGTGGCGACCGTCAGCCCGGAAGCCTTGTTCGGCAAATACGACCGGACAGGAAATATTGACAAGCCGGTCCTGCTTATGCATACCCTTTATGACCAGCTCATACCACCAACCTACGGCGTAGTCAACTATGAAAACATGATTCATCAAAAAGGAAAGGATCGGTATTTCATAGTCAAGTACACCAATGGGCAAGGACACTGCGCTTTTACGCCAGAACACACCGGTCAGGCATTTGACGAATTGAGGAACTGGGTAAAGACCGGGAAGAAGTCCAAACCAGGAATAATACAATGAGGTAGAACCAGATGAACTCTTCAACAAAATAGAGCTTATGATTGACCTTGCAAATATTGTTGCCATTGACGTTCACACGCATGCTGAGGTGAGTTGCCGTCAGCCTCACGACAACTACAGGCCGGAGTTTGATGAAGCCTTTGCTAAATTCTTCAAATCGTCTCATCGACCTACCATCCAGGAAACGTGCGACTATTATCGCACGCTCAAGATGGCCTTTGTGATGTTCACCATCGATGCTGAATTTGAATTGGGGAGAAAAAGAATACCCAATGAAGAAGTAGCTGAGGAGGCTATGAAAAATTCGGATGTCATGATCCCTTTTGCCAGTATAGACCCACACAAGGGTAGAATGGGGGCACGTGAAGCGAAGCGGTTGATCGACGACTTCGGCGTAAAGGGGTTCAAATTTCACCCGACGGTGCAAGGCTTTTATCCCAACGATAAAATGGCATATCATCTCTACGAAGTTATAGCAGGAGCTGGGTTGCCCATGTTATTTCATAGCGGTCATTCTGGTTTTGGCAGTGGCGTTCGTGGCGGTGGTGGTTTACGATTGGAATATTCCAACCCCATTCACCTGGACGACGTTGCCATCGACTTTCCCGATGTCCCCATTATCATTGCGCATCCTTCCTGGCCTTGGCAAGATGAAGCCCTGAGCGTTGCCATGCACAAACCCAATGTATACATCGATTTGAGTGGATGGAGTCCGAAGTATTTTCCACCTCAACTCGTTCAGTACGCCAACACACAACTGAAAAATAGAATGCTATTCGGGACTGACTTTCCCTTGATCACCCCCGAGCGCTGGCTAAAGGATTTTGAAAGTGCGGGGTTTAAGGAAGAAGTGAAGTCGCTGATCTTGAAAGAGAACGCAATCACTTTATTAAAACTGAAGTAAACTCGGAATGGACTTGAACAAGGTTGACGTCGGGATAATTGGAGCCGGACCTGCGGGACTGACATTAGCATTGTTACTAAATCGGGAAGGTTTAAAACCTGTGGTCATTGAGTCCAAAACCAGGAGCTACGTTGAGTCGCGGGTTCGGGCCGGTTTGCTTGAACAAAACACGGTAAACCTTTTCGATGAATTAGGAGTTGCTGATCGTTTAAAAAGGGAGGGGTTGGTTCATCACGGGGTTTATTTGTCTTTTAATGGGGAGCGAATTCGGATTCCATTTGATGAGCGTCCAGAGGGTCGGTGTATCACCATCTATGGTCAGCAGGAGGTCACAAAAGACCTGATCCAAGCCTGCATTGAACGGGGTATTGAAATCTATTTTGAATCTGAGGCGCGACAAGTGCTTTTTCAACCGGATAAGGTATCCTCCATTTTGTATTCGAATAATGGTGAACTACGCAACCTGCGCTGTGATTTTGTCGCCGGGTGTGACGGCTACCATGGGATTGCAAGAACGTTTCTTTCAAAAGGCTCCTATAGGGAATTCAAAAAAGAATACGCCTTCAGTTGGCTTGGGATCCTGGCAAATGCTAAACCAGCAACCGACGAATTGATTTATTCTTATCACGACAGGGGTTTTGCACTGCATAGCCTAAGGAGTATGTCCATAAGCAGGCTTTATCTTCAAGTTTCCAACGACGATAAACTAGAAAATTGGAGCGACGATCGTATCTGGGAAGAATTGTCCGTTCGGCTGGCAACAAAAGATTTTAAGATAAACACCGGTCCGATCACAGAGAAGACGATAACACCCATGCGGAGTTTTATGATTGATAATTTGCAATCTGGACGTCTATTTCTCGCGGGAGATGCAGCTCACATCGTTCCTCCAACGGGCGGAAAAGGCTTAAACCTCGCTGTGGCAGATGTTAAAATATTGGCTGAACGCTTCATCCAATTCTATAGAACCAGGAAAGAGAATGTATTGGCTGACTACTCGGCATGCGCTCTGGCAAGAGTATGGAGAGCGCAGGACTTCAGTAATTTCATGACCGCATTGTTCCACAAGCAGTCCGAGCACGGATCTTTTGAATACCACCTCCAGAAGTCAAAATTTGATTATTTGAAGATCTCGAAGGCCTATACGTTTAGCTTGGCAGAAAACTATGTTGGACTTGCGGAAATATAGAACAAATAAAATAGCGAACTCTTGAAAGAGTATATGACATATCAGCAAACACAAATGACTTTTCTAAAAGTCAACGGCCTTGTATTGCATTATCAGCACATTCGGACGCGATCAAATAGTCAGCGTGGAAATCGCACATTTTTGTTTATCAATTCGCTTGGCACTGACTTTCGAATCTGGACCGATGTAGTAGACATACTGACAGAATTTGGTGATATCGTTCTATTTGACAAACGTGGACACGGATTAAGCAGTACGGCCCCTTCCCAATCTACGCTTGATGATTTTGCGGACGATGCAGAGGCACTATTAAACCACCTCTCGATTTCTAAATGTATCGCCATTGGATTGTCTGTCGGCGGAATGATTGCCCAGATCCTGGCCTGTCGGCGACCGTCCAAGTTTGAAAAACTAATTCTTTGTGACACCTGTCACAAGATCGGAAATGTTCAGATATGGAATGACCGGATTAAGGCGGTGAAAGGTCATGGATTTTCTTCCATTTCGGGTAGCGTAATGCAGAGGTGGTTTTCGGAATCATTTCACAAAACCAACCCCGAGACTGTTGCTGGCTATAGAAATATGCTGGAGCGAACATCAAAATCTGGATACATTCAAACGTGCGAGGCCATTCGGGATGCGAACCTCGCCGAGGTTGCGAGGCAAATAAAGGTAGCGACGCTCTGTGTTGTGGGGTCGGAGGATAAATCAACTACACCAGATGATGTGAAAAGCCTGGTTGAACTAATACGGGGTGCCAAGTTCCAGGTGATCGAGGGTTCAGCCCATATTCCCTGCGTGGATAACCCCTATAAGTTAAGCAGAGCCATTATTGACTTCATAAACGATAAGCTATGAGCAACGAGGATTTATACAATAAAGGAATGGAAACGCGAAGGAGCGTTCTCGGGAATGAACACGTCGACAAAGCGGAGGCAGCGAAAACTGGCTTCGACCAAGACTTTCAAGAATTCATAACAAATGCAGCCTGGGGTTCTGTCTGGGGTCGCCCTGGATTAACCAAGCGGGAGCGGAGTTTAATTACAATCGCTTTAATGGCGGCGCTCGGCCATGAGGAGGAACTTGCCCTTCACCTGCGGGCGACAAAGAATACAGGCGCAACGACAGCCGACGTAAAAGAGGTCTTGCTCCACACTGCAATCTATGCAGGCGTTCCATCGGCGAATAAAGCCATTAAAATTGCTAAGGAAATACTGAAGTGATTATGGATCAGACAAGCTTCGACGTTCATCCGCCTCATCTGTACGCGCCTTACAAATCGACTATTCTGCGCAGCCCCACCAGGCCACTTATGCCCGTGCGTGAGTTGCTCAAGGACCTTACACTGCCTGCGTTTGGAGAATCTCTAATTGGCAAGCTGGACAATGATCTGACAAAAAATGCGCGTAAGAATGGTGAGCCTATTGGCGAACGTATTAAAGTGTCGGGCGTGGTAATGGATGAATACGGCAAGCCATTGGCAGGGGTACTCGTCGAGATATGGCAGGCGAATTCGGCCGGACGTTATGTTCATAAGGAGGAAATTCACGATGCGCCGCTTGATCCAAATTTCCTCGGTGCTGGGAGAATACTCACCGATCGGGAAGGACGATACAGCTTTTATACCATTAAACCCGGCGCTTATCCCTGGGGAAATCATTTTAATGCATGGCGCCCCAATCATATCCATTTTTCTGTGGTGGGGCACCAATTCGAACATCGTCTTGTGACGCAGATGTATTTTCAGGGTGACCCTCTATTTGAGTACGATCCAATCTTCCAATCCGTTCCTGTGCACGCACGGGAATTGTTGATTGCAAAATTCAGAATGGATTGGACCGAGCCAGAATTTGCTCTGGCCTATGAGTTTAATATCATCCTTGGCCGACGATCCTCAACCCCTTTCGAGTAATGGACAAATTGCGACAAACACCATCTCAAACGGTAGGACCATTTTTTGCCTATGGTTTAACCGCCCGCCAGTATGGGTACGACTTCACCAGTATTGTGGACAATTCCCTGGTTGGCGCGTTTCCTATGGGTATTGAAATTGACATCATCGGCCATGTGTTTGATGGGGAGGGAAAACCTATTCCAGATGCTTTGATCGAATTTCGGCAGGCTGATGAAAAGGGAAGATACAGGAGCGTACCACTTGAGAAAGCAGATTCCGATTTCCGTGGATTCGGCCGCTTTGGGACCGGCACGGAACCTGATGCTGGCTTTCATTTTATAACCGTTAAACCTAAGGCGCTCTCAGGACAGGCTCCACACATCAATGTGATTTTATTCATGCGGGGTTCCCTTCGCCATTTATATACAAGAATTTATTTTCCTGACGAATTAAATATCGATGACCCCATATTGAGGTCTGTTGATCCCAGTCGAATACGGACGTTGATTGCTGAATCGTCAGGGGCAAACAGGTATCAATTTGATATCCACATGCAAGGTTTAAATGAGACAGTGTTTTTTGATCTATAGCTTATGAATGAAACCTCTCAAATATTCTCAAAATATCTGGCCGATAAAGAAATATCCCGGATTTTTTCCGACGAGGCATTAATTAAAAAAATACTGGCGTTTGAAATCGCCCTTGCAAAAGAACAAGCATACCTGGACATCATTCCGAAAACGGCAAGCGAAGAAATTAGCAGTCTGCTAAGTAGTATAGTCGTCGATCCAAGGGAACTCGCTGACGGTACACGGCAACATGGCGTTCCGGTCGTTCCGCTGCTTGAATTGGTGAAATCCAAGATCGCCGCAAATAAGGCGAAGTTCATTCATTACGGCGCGACTTCACAAGACGCAATGGACACTGCCTTGGCGTTGATGCTTAAAGACGCTACGAAGATAATCAGTGAAAAACTGGCCCTCGTCATTTCGAACCTTAAGCGGCTCACGCTAAAATACGGCAATACACCGTGCATGGCACGCACCCGTGGTCAACTCGCGATGCCTACTTTATTTCAGCATAAGATTATTGCGTGGTTGGAACCATTGCAGCGACAATCCGACAGGCTGAAGTATGTCGAAGATAGCGCGTTAAAAATCCAACTTGGTGGTGCGGTTGGTGATTTGGCTTTTTACAAAGAAAAGGGTGATAGTTTGCGGAAGGCGGTCGCGGCGGCCTTGGATCTGCATCTAAGCCCATCCTGGCACTCACAACGCGATGGTCTCAGTGAACTGACGAATTGGATGGCGATCACTTCCGGTGTACTTGGCAAAATGGGCGCAGACATATTAGTGATGGCACAAACAGAAGTTGGGGAGCTGGTTGAAAATGCTGAAGGGGGCGGTAAGAGTAGCGTGATGCCACATAAAAACAATCCCGTTCTTAGCGAAGCACTCGTGGCGCTGGCAAAGCTTAACTCCGGCTTGCATTCGATCCAGCTTAATAGTTTAGTTCATACCAATGAACGGGATGCCGCAGCATGGATTTTGGAATGGAAGTGCATTCCCCAGATTGTTGGCAACACAGCAGCCGGCTTAAACCACGCCCTGACAATCAGTGAGAAAATCAAAGTCAATACCGAAAACATGAAGAGGAATGTCGATCTGTTCAAAAAGAGCAACAAGCAATAATGAACGCGTTTATCATTGATGGAATTCGGACTCCAATTGGAAATTTAGGAGGAAGCCTTTCTTCTGTACGGACGGATGATTTGGCCGCATTGGTGATCAAAGAATTGTTGAAGCGCAATCCGGACGTGCCGGCAAGTGCCATCGATGAGGTAATCTTTGGTTGCGTCAATCAGGCAGGCGATGACAATCGAAATGTTGCAAGAATGGCTTTACTCCTTGCTGGGCTTCCGCATTCGGTTCCCGGTGAAACGGTAAATCGTTTGTGTGCCTCTGGAATGAGTGCTGTGGTCAACGCTGCACGTGCGATAAATAATAATGACGGCGACATCTACCTGGCCGGAGGCGTCGAGAATATGACCAGAGGCCCATACGTGATTTCTAAAAGCGCAAAGCCTTACGGAGGCGATGCTCAGATGTTTGATAGCAGCTTCGGGTGGCGTTTTGTAAATCCGTTGATGGAGTCAATGTATGGCGTGGATCCAATGGGTGTGACTGCCGAAAAGGTGGCGGAGTTGTATGGGGTCAGCCGCGACGATCAAGATTTGTTTGCATTCAGGTCGCAGAAGAAGGCGAATGTTTCCTCAGAAAGACTTGCCGCGGAAATCGTTCCAGTAAAATTCATAGGAAAGAAGGGTGAGGTCACTGTTTTCGACTCGGATGAATTCAGGAAACCAGGAACCACGATTGAAGCACTAAGTAAGTTGCGACCAGCCTTCAAGAAAGAAGCTGGTACAGTTACGGCGGGAAACTCATCGGGTTTGAATGATGGTGCGGTAGCGATATTAATTGCTTCTGAACGTGCTCTTGAAAAATATAATCTTAGGCCACTGGCGAAAATTGTTGCAAACTCTGCCATGGGCGTAAAGCCTGAGATTATGGGAATTGGTCCTGTGGATGCGACGAGGAAAGTCCTTGCAAAAAGTAAGTTGACTTTAGATGAAATAGGTGTTATCGAGTTAAATGAAGCATTTGCGGCACAATGCCTGGCCTGCATTCGTGAATTGGGTTTGAGTGACGATGATCCGAGAATAAACATAAATGGTGGTGCTATTGCTCTTGGCCATCCGTTGGGAATGACGGGTGCAAGGATCATACTTAGCGCAGCCATGGAACTTCAAAGAAGAAACGAAAGATATGCTTTGGCGACAATGTGTGTAGGCGTTGGCCAGGGATCTGCCGTGGTGTTAGAAAGGGTTTGACAAGCCCTCAGAATTTTGTCAATAGAATGCTATGAAAGAAATAGAACGATTGACCGCGGAACAAGCGGCGCAGATGGTTAAAGATGGCGACGTTTTACTCGTTGGTGGTTTTGGAATGACAGGAAATCCTGTACATCTATTACATGCCTTAGCAAAGACGTCTACAAGGAATTTGACCTATATAGCAAACAATGTTGGTGAACCAAATCTTGGAGGTGGAAAGTTGCTGCTTAATGGGCAGATCCAAAAAATGATTGGCTCATTTTTTACGAGCAACCCAGATGCGGTAAAGGCTGCACAATCCGGAAGGGTCCAGTATGAGCTTTTGCCCCAGGGAACACTTGCAGAAGCTATTCGCGCGGGAGGGGCGGGCCTAGGTGGTTTCTATACGCCAACCTCAGTAGGGACTTTGATAGCAAAAGGCAAGGAAACGAAGATAATCAATGACAAAGAGTATGTTTTTGAAAAAGCGCTTAAAGGTAACGTGGCATTTGTGAGGGCATGGAAAGCAGATACTGCGGGCAACTTGCAGTATCGAATGACCGAGCAGAATTTTAATAAAGCAATGGCCACGGCGGCGGATCTTGTTATTGCCGAAGTCGAGCAGATCGTTCCGCTAGGCGGGATAAATCCGGAGGATATTCATACACCATGTTGCTATGTTGACTACCTGGTTGAGGCAAAGCTTTCCATAGATCACTTAGGGACTTCGGCATCTGTGAAATCAAGCTTGAAGAAGGTGGATGAGCAGCGCATGAACATGGTTAAGAGAGCATTCATAGAACTACGAAAAGGAGATGTTGTCAATTTAGGGATCGGCATTCCAACTCTGATAGCAGATTTGATCAAGCCGGAACACGGGATTATTCTGCATACCGAAAATGGAATGCTGGGCGTTGGGCCAGAACCTGAGGGAGATGCGGGTGCCCTGAACTACCCGGTTAACGCTGGCAAAATACCGGTGACAGCCTTAACCGGATGCAGCTACTTCGATAGTGCTGATTCATTTGCTATGATTCGAGGTAATCATGTGGACGTGGCAATTATGGGAGGGCTTGAAGTCGATGAAAACGCCAACCTTGCCAATTGGGCCGTGCCAGGCAAACCATTGCTCGGAGTTGGTGGTGCCATGGATCTGGCTTCTGGGGCGAAGCGACTGATCATAACGATGGCCCATACAAATGCGGATGGAAGTCCGAAAATTGTTCCATGGTGCACGCTTCCCCTGACGGCAACTAATGCCGTCGATTTGGTGATCACTGATCTAGCGGTTTTTAATTTTCAAAATGGTAAACTTTGTCTTATTGAACTGATGCCCGATGCGACACTGGACGAAGTTCAATCAAAAACCTCTGCGAGTTTTGAAAACAAGCTTTGTATTGAATAGGACAAAAGGAACCGTTAATGTTCAGGCGGTCTCGTCAGTGCTGACCAATCGGAAGTCATGACTGTTCAGAACAGTTGCCGCTGCATTAGATTGTATTTTTGGTTATAGGTATTGAGGAGTAACTTTTAAAGCCTCATCAATATAGATTGGATTACACGATCAACTTAACAATAAATAGCGTAGTCGAACTAAAAGTTTACTAAACCGAATAAGTATGAAGTCTTTGAACCGACGACAATTTGTAACAAGGATGTCGCTCTCTGCGGTCGCTGCAGCTACATTCTCCAAAACAGGATATTCCGCCCCGGGCTATTTTGCCCGGACCAAGATGGCAGAGGAATTTGTTGATATCGAAACTTCGTACGGCAAGATTCGAGGAATCAGGACAGAGGGGGTGAATATTTTCAAAGGAATACCGTATGGTGGGAGAATTTCTGGAGACCGAAGGTTTCGTCGGCCGGCCCCTCTGGAGCCTTGGGCAGGTGTGAAGGAGACAATACAATTAGGCGCTCCGGCGATTCAGTCTCCCAGACGAGGTGAACCAGATCCATCAGAGGATTGTCTTTTTCTAAACGTGTGGACGCCTGCCAACGATAATAAGAAACGTCCCGTTATGTTCTACAATCACGGTGGCGGATATGTCATTGGTTCAGGTGGATCCGGAGGGCAGGACGGTGCCAACCTGGCCAGGAATTTTGATGTCGTTGTCGTGGAGACTAACCATCGGCTGGGCCTGCTTGGATTTTTATACCTGGATGAGATTGCTGGATCAGATTATGCAGGTTCAGGCAATATGGGTGTGTTGGATATCACCGAGGGGTTAAAGTGGGTGAACAAAAACATTGTTGAATTCGGAGGTGATCCAAACAACGTGATGATTTGGGGCGAGTCAGGAGGAGGAGCAAAAACGTCCTGCCTATATGCTATGCCAGAAGCCTCTCCATTCTTTAATAAAGCGTCCATCGAAAGCGGACCAGGTGTTCGCATGACTGCCCGTGAAACAGCGGCTGAGACCACGGCAAAGGTTTTGAAGGAGTTGAATATTAGCCCCAAAGATTGGCGAAAGCTGCTCGATGTTTCGGCAGTCGATTTGCTCACCGTGCAATCAAAGTTTTCGTTTGTAGCACCACATCTTGAAAAAAATAAACCGATGTTTGGCTTCGGTCCCGTTGTAGATGGTATCGTACTACCTAATCACCCTTTCGATCCCACGGCTCCTAATATATCCCGTGACAAGCCTCTTATGACGGGGTGGAATGAAGACGAGTATACATTTTTTGCTTGGGAAAGGAAGGACACCAGCGCCTTCACAATGGACTTTGCTGGCTTGCAGACCAGACTGGAACCTCAGTATGGGGCGGACGCAAAGAAAATAATCGAAACATATCGGAAGTCAAGACCCAACGCTTCGGCACCTGATATCTTTGTAGCGATTTCGTCGATTACCATGATGGGACTTGGCTCAATTGATATCGCCGAGAAGAAAGCCAAACAGAATGGGGCGCCAGTTTACTTATATAATTTTGGTTATAAGTCTGATATGAAGATCCCCGGAACAGACTACCCGATGGGTACACCTCATGCCATGGACATCTCATTTAAGTTCAACAATGAGGTTCCGCCAAAAGCTGGAGAGCCTCCAAGAATGGGATTTGGCGGCAGTAAGCCTGATCGCTTCATCGCCTCGCACAATATGGCAGCTCTTTGGACTGGATTTGCCAGAACGGGGAAACCAACCGCTGAGAATCTGCCGGCGTGGCCAGCCTATAATTTGAAGGACAGACCGACGATGCGAATAGACACCAAGTGCGAAGTGATCAACGATCGATTTAGCGAGGAGGTAGATGTTTGGAAGTCGATCGGAAAATTTTGATGTAATCCATATCACTTCAAAAGATATCGCGATGCTAGTTTAGCGACAAGCCATATCTATCTGTCTAGACAGGGGCGCGTAGCGGTATGAAAGGGAGATGACAATGAGGAGTTGCAATTTTCTAGCTTCAAATTCCACGTATTTCATTTTTGTAGATAACTTTCTATTTGCAAATCCCGTTTGTGGCTTTGAAACACGTTATTCCCGGTAGCCTCTGAGCAATCAAGCTATCGGGTTTCGCTTTTTAAGGGCTTCTGCCGATAGTTTGACAGAAGAAGAAAGAACAAAGGAATTCAACGGGTTCACCTTATTCAAATCAAATAAAGTTGGGGAATGGTTTGGAATGCGACGGCGATGATGTAAAACTCAAGCTTCTCAATTTTTCGTTGTATTTACCAATGATATACTACAGTATACCAACATACTGTAGTATAGTAGTTACTAATGTATACTAAAAGTACATACATTAGCTAAAAAAGGAAGTCAAATCAAAGATGTTGTGAAGTACATCCTCGTGTTCACGATGGCCCAAGGCCAACAGGGAAGAACTCAAAAGAATTAACAACAGGTCAGATATGGAAAATAAAATGAAAGTTGAGATATGGAGCGATGTGATGTGTCCATTCTGTTATATCGGAAAACGAAAATTTGAAAGTGCATTATCGCAATTTCCGCATAAAGACGAAGTGCAAGTGATATGGAAGAGCTTTCAACTCGCCCCGGAAATTAAAACACGAATTGATAAAAATATACATCAATTTTTGTCAGAACATAAAGTGGAGATTCCGACCCCATTGACCACGTTGTTTCAGGAGGGCGTGACCAGCTAAAGTTACCTGAGGGACTTGAACTTCGCCTAGGTTTCGAACCCCTTGATTGCTAGACTCGTTTCTGGTCAAATGGTGGCGGAATTGGGTGGTCACGTCATCTGAAAATTGATGGTCAGGGCAAAACGGAAAAAGATGGTCAGCCACTTCGGATTCTCCACATCTGCCGATTGAATTAAAAAAGTCAAATCAGATTTTGGATTGGGGAAATATAAAAAAGAACTATATCAGTCAGGCCCAGACCTATGCACATACAAGGGATCAAGTTGCTTTCTTTGTTGTCCTTGATCTTTCGGAGAAAGCTCCGGAAAAGCCGCCACCTAATGTTCGGGATCTTTTCAAAATCATTCACCTGGATACAAAGCACGAACTCGATATAAAATTTCCGGACTACGTGGTTTGCTTCATCATTCCAGCAAATAAGATTTCTCCTTACAAACGCAGTACCTACAATTAATAATACATTCAACTTGCGGCCTTAACATTGATGGAGATTCCGAGGTGGTTGACCACTTTGTTTCATAGGCCTGGGACCAGAACATTCCGGACCATGGAGCAATTTATTCCGGTGGGAATTGACCATCCCTCGTATTGACTATCTTGAAGTTATGTCTCAACACGATTGAATCTGTGCTTACTTAACTTAAGGTGATCATGCCCTCACGAAATAAAGTGGTCAAGGGGGCGGAATCTCCACTCTGGCAACCTTGGAAATTTTGAGGTAAAAGGCTAGGCTCAGGCTTGTTTGGCTGGCGGTCTAAGTATACTTGAGAATTTCGGTGCCCTTTAAACCTGTATCGGTATCTGCCAGGACTTTGCACAGAGATTCGAGTGGGCTCGGCTGAATTGGATCAAAACGTTTGCTCATATGATGAATTGAGTTGGGTTCTGAAATCTTGCTAATTGGGATTCTAGCTCGGTTGTAACCTTAATACAGAGTAGAAGGTATTCCTCAACATCGTCTCTACGAAGAATTCCATCGCTGTAGATCGAAGGCGGATTGTGGGTCAAATTGTTTCTAATCTTTGCCCATTCCTTAATTTCTTGGATGTCATCTTGGTGCATCTTAAATCCTTTTTGTTGGAGTTGCTTTAATTTCAAGCTAATGCCACCAGCTTTCGAGGGTGATTTTAAAATATTGTGAGCGATGTAGCCTCAAGAATGCTCTGCAGCTGGCAAAGTGTGAAATGCCAAATCACGAATGACTCCAGGTAACCGTACCAAAATAGGTCGTCCATAATATCGTCCGCTAGTTCTGGCGAATTTATGTCATGCTCTCTCTGTACCTTAATCAAACGATCTACATGGGCTTCATCTAGTTTTTTCGCGAGGACGAACAAATCGTTAAAGTCGCTCAGCCCGAACTGCTCGGTTTGTTTTCTAAGACGTTTTAATTCTGAGCGCATAATAATGTTGATCTTATAAACCAAAGGTCGTATGTGACTGCGCAGTCTTTTTGCGCAGACGCATAGGAAAAGGCAATCCAATCTTTATTTTCTAATACGAAGGTGTAATTTGCCCATTGAAAATTCTTTCGGAGTAATGATGCAATGTTAGATATCAAGTAAGAGGTTGATATACAAAATGTTATCTCGATTTTTGAAAAAGCTTTTGATCAAATTGGCACCACGAATTTTCGTATTTGAAATGCGAAATACCTAAAATTGGCTTGAAGATTAATATTAGGAGACAAATATGGCTAACGAGATGTTTGAAAATAGCTATGGTCAACGCGGGTGGAAAGAATTCATTCGAAATAGAAAAGACATACTTTCTGAATTTGATAGGTTGAAGGACCTGACAGAAAATAGGCCAGTGCAGACCGCGCACGGTCAAGGCGTAGAGGCATATTTGAGGAAATGGTTGGGGGAATTTCTGCCAAAAAAGTACGGAGTCACTTCTGGCTATATTATTCCCAACGTGTATAATGACACTGGAAAAATTTATCATTATGATGTCATCATCTACAATCAGTTAGAATCACCTGTACTTTGGACCGAGGGAAACGTTGATCAAAGTGAGCAAGGCAAGGCACGTGCAATTTCAGCTAAGAATGTGGTGGCCGTTTATGAAGTCAAATCTCGCTTTACGAAACAGAACGTGTTCGACGCAATTGAGAAATTGAACCAAATAGATGAATTCAAGGATCAATTGGCACCACTTTACACGTGCGGAATTATTTTTATTGAGTTGGTTGAGGACGATGTAAACCGTGGCGCAATTTTAAAAGAGTTGATCAAAGGAGCGAAGGTGGCAGGGTTTAACGGCGGTGTTGTACTGCGATATCAAGGTGATTTATCCTGCACAGGTTTAATCCACGTGTCGACTTCTAAGGAGAATAATGCTTCGAATGGCCAAGTATTAACCCCGCTGGCACGGGCGATTGACACCCTTAAAATTGTCTTAACAGAAGAAGGTAGCCTACAGATAAGGGAGCAAGGAGCAGGCGCGAAGTTAACGGTGACCTCCAATAACAATTGGTCAGTTACCAAGGTGTATATGGTTTCCTATCAAGAAGGGGACAAAATAGTCCTTTTAAGTTGGTCGAGATCTGCATTCGCTGATTTTTGTATTGAATTGTTGGCGAGACTAGAGGGGATAGCTCTAAATGATAGCAACAGGGCTAGTTTTGGGCAGGTTTTCGACAACATCGAGCGCGAGCAGGCGCGAATCCAATTGGAGAATAAACTTCAAGGAGAGGCCCACTTGAAGATACAAATTGTCAAACAAGTGGCATCGACTGAATTGTTTGTTATCGATGACGAAGCGTCACAGGTTAAAATTCTTATCGAAGTTGAAAACATCGGTAGTGCTAAGGCGATAATTTCTGTCGACGGGTTCAAAAATCGATTTCAGTTATTGCCAAATCAGAAAGCCACTAAACAAATTGCAATTGGGTTTTCAAAGCACCAGACGGACGTGGGAATTAGGGATATTTTGAAAGAGAGCGCCAGGGAAGTCTCATATCGGGTAGTGTATTACTCTGCGAAAGAGAGTTCTGCCGAGGGCAGGTCTGAAGGGGACTTCGTGGCAATTGAAAAAAAGATACGAATTACAGAAGCAGGAGCGGATTTTGTGGATTGAGTTGACGCAACACATGCACATGCCAATCGGACCGCCGTGTGAATGGTATTAGCGTTACAGAGGCCTCTATAAATTAATCAACAAGGTCAACTTGGAGATTCCGAGGTGGATGACCACTTTGTTTCGTAGGCCTGTGACCAGAACATTCCGGACCATCGAGCAATTTATTCCGGGGGGAATTGACCATCCCTCGTATTGACGATCTTGAAGTTATGTCTCAACACGATTGAATCTGTGCTTACTTAACTTAAGGTGATCATGCCCTCTCGAAATAAAGTGGTCAAGGGGGTCGGAATCTCTACTGACAAGCTTCAATTAGCTACTTGTTGATTTTTACATATGGATTATCAACGACTAGCTTCCATGCGTTGAGTGAGTCGTCAAAATGGAAGAAGACTCCTTGTAAGTTATTCAATGCTGAAAAATCCACGTCCTCTGCATCTATTTGTAGCATTGAGGTCATGTCTATTGAGCAAAGGTATTGCAGCCCGTTTATATTTCGGGCGACAGTAATTCCCTTCATGGTGTCATTCGAAATTGTAAAATTTGGTATTTTCTCGATCTGTGACATTTTTCTTGTTGATAGTTCAAACATGAGATCAATCCACTCAGAGCAATAAACTGATACTTTTTTTTGAAGTTTAATTTTTTCATTTAGGATTTCCGTCTTGTAGTCGCGAATTGATTTTTCCCAAGCTTCATCGACAAAGAGTGTTGATAATTCAAAAGCCGATATTCTTGAACGAATTCCAGCTTGATAAATCTTTACAGCTTTTAAGTTTGGCAAGCCGATTTCAATCAACATCGCCATTTCTTCAATTACCTCAGCTTGATCGTCCAAGTTTTTTAGTCGCAATTTTTTGCTAATAGCATTAAAGATCCATGGTATCTTGTATGTGAATAATTTGGCAATTGACTCCTCTGCGTTATCCCATTCAAGTACCTTTTCGTACGGTTCTCCATGTATCCAACGATCAAGCGTTGTTAATAGCTTTTCATCTTGTAAAAGTTTGGCATCTTCTTTAAAAAGCGGCGCTTCTCTAGCCAATTTCATTATGCATCTGACAAGTTTAACCTTTTCGTTAACTTCGGCATCGGAATCGTTGTATGATTCAACTAGAGTGACGATTCGCTTCAATTGAGTTTCTATAAATAAGTCGCTGTTTAACGGGATTCCAGATCGAACAATGGATTTCCATTTAGATCGATCATTTCCCACTTTCGCGACAATTCCGATTACTCTGGCCTTAAAAAATGCTAGAAGGTCTTGTTCACCTAACGTAGGTTGACTTTGGAGTTGAATGAATGCTAAAGAATTTCTGAAAAACGTATCGATCCATTCGTAGTCTTCATGTTCACTCGTGCTATGAAGTTCGTGCAAAGACAGTAAAGTGTCATCGATCCAATCCAGGACGTCATCAATTTCCTGAGCCCTTTCACCAATCTCATGAACGTTATTTTCTGTAATTAGTTGAAGTAATGTTTCGAATTCAATGTCTCCGTCATTTGCTACAATCTCCAGAGATCGAATCATAGTAAGAATGCCACTTGTGGCAATGTCGATTTTAGCTTTATCAAAAAAGTTTCGAATATTCTTTTGTTCGTACGTGGTTTTTCGTCTCGCTTTAGGCGTGGATGAGTCTGATTTGTCTAATGCTACTAATACCTTAGACTCATGGTCGATGAATGCGCGACCAGCTCGCCCGGCTATATTCCAGAAATCTCGTGATGTTAGTAAGGTGCCGCTTTGATAAACAGTTGAGAAAATTACGGTGGAGACACCTAGATTCACTCCCTGACCAAGGGTTGAAGTTGAAATAATAACTAATGGCTTATCATTTCTCATTAACCTTTCGAGCGGCAGGCGAACATCCGCATTTAGCGATCCATGGTGGCATAAGATCCCTTTTCTAGCATATAGTAGCCAGTTATTCTTGTCACCGTATGTCTCAATACAGGCGAGCTCATACGATCTCCAATCAAGCTTATTTTGCCAATTGAAGTCCTCGGGACTATTTCCAAGACACTTTATATAGCCTTCAGCCATTCCAAAGACTGAATTTTGGAGACCCACAAAGATCAATACAGTTCCAAATGTTCTAAGTTTAAATGCGGTTGCCGCTACCGCCTCATTTTTATTGCCTGGAAAAACTCTGGGTTTTCGCTGCCCTTTTTGAAGGGGTAGCTGTTCGCTGACAACAAAACGGGAGTTAAATGATGGACGCTCTTGATCCGAGGACGTCCAATTTAAATTAACTGACTTTCCGTTCCACTCAAGCACTCCTAGTCTTTCGTCTGAGGGACGCCAAGTGTCTTTGTATATTGTTTCATCAGATTTTGTTAACCATTTGGAAAGGTCCTCGGCATTTGGAAGAACTGCGGAAAGCAATAGAAATCTCGCATTGTTTTTTTCAGCAAAATACCGCAGTTCCTCATAAAACATTTCGTTAACTATGAGACGCTTATTAGCTCCAAGTAAGTGACCTTCGTCAATTATGATAAGCTTAAGAGCAACTGCTAAGTCGCGGTTACCACGGAGTATTGCTTTTGCTTTCTCAGGTGTCGCAATAAAAACATTGGACTCTTCGATTATTTTCTCTTCAAGTGTACTATACAGACCGCCTCCATAAAGATGCGATAGTGAAATCCCGACCGTGGACAGAACTCTCTCTAGAGTGTTTTCAATTTCAAACGCCAATGATCTAAATGGCGCAATGTACAGGACCTTACCGGTTGGATTTTTAATTAGACTGCTGACAATTGCAATTTCAGCTATTCTTGTTTTTCCACTACTTGTCGGTATGGTCACAACGGCACCAAGTGAGTCATTATTAAGGACTTTTGCCAGTGACTTCCTTTGAGTGATGAACAATTCGTGTATACCTCTTGGTGGCAGATAGACAAGTGCTTTGATGTATTTCTTGATAACAACAAGTGACGTGTCAAAGTGAAGGGACAACGCTGGCCAAAGAGCAGAAAGATCAAAACCTTCCGCAAGTAAAATTAGAAGGCGTACTACCCACCACATTCCAGGTTCTTGCTTTACCTCAGCGATTTCTTTAAGTAATTTAAGATTTTGCTTTGCGCTTGCTAGCAGTTCTGGAAATCCTGTTTGTAGGTATCGAACTAAATTGTTTAGAGCGCGGGCAATTGTTATAAGGTAGACTTTATCTGCACCTGAATCTCCTTCATCAAATTCATCGATGAAATCATCGGTGTTTGTTGGATCAACCAGTATTTTTTCGATTTCGATTTGTAGCAATTGAAAGTTTCTTTGGAGAAACAGTGCGACTATATTTCCGATAGCGGTATCAGTCTTGGTTTTCTGAACCAAGATGAAGGCTTTTGAATATTGGAATGACACATAATAGCCAAGAGCTGCTATCAATGAGTAATAGCCACTGAATTCCGTTTTGTTGGTGTTAGCGCCATGGACGAACTCAAGAATGGAAGATCCTTTTTCTAGCGGACCTCTTGCTGACTCCATGTCCTGATTCTCAGCATAACAGCATCCTAATTCCATGTAGTACAATGCTAGCAGATTAAGATTTTCATCCTGAATTGTGTACGGTGGAAAATTTTCACGGCCTTCCTGTGTGTTGAATAGAATGTATCTGGAATTAGCCTGAGCTATCATATTTTGAATGTAAGAGTCACTCTCAAGCGCTGTAAGCTTTCTGTCTATATCCTCTGTAGTCATACAACTAACGGGTTTCTAACATAATAATTTGCCTTTGTAAATGCCTTTTTGATAAGGTCTTCGGGAGTTTCGATACCAATGGAGATAAAAACCATATTTGAATTCTTTGAGCTTAGATTGGCCTCTGTAATACCATGCGTGCTGGTATTGCTGAAAAGCATACCAACAGATATTAGATCACCTTTACCTTTGATCTGCTCTACTAGAAACTTATCCAGCATGTCTGCAATTGATTCTGTTGCTGGATCTCGCCCTAACTCATCAACAAGAAAAGAATAGGAAAGCGGGTTTTTACTTTGTTCAAGGGATTTGGTGATTGTTTCTACGATGGTTTTTGTTGGAGTTTTTCTGAATTTGGCCTCGCCAAGGTACATCCTGATTTTATCTTTCTTTTTGCCCTTCAAGACATCAACCATTAGGGTGTCATCTCCTTTTATCGCTTGGTCTACATTGGGGTTATATCGTAGTTTGAACACTTTAATTAGTTTTTTTTGGAGGCAACTTTCCACATACTCAGTCAGGAGGATTTCGGTCGCATTTCCTTTTCTTGTCTTGTCTGCTTTGGGAAGCTTTCGATGTTGCTTTGCATATTTTGAAAATCCCAATTTTTTATAGTTCTGTTTTAATTTTTTGATTCGGTAAGTCGAATGATGATGGAGAAAAACCTTTTTGGCCAGCCAATCAATCAAATCAGAATTATTGGTAGGGACCAACGCTGTTAAAGAACGATGGCATTTGGTCTTGGTTACTGCTACATCCTTGCAGGCTAACCAGCGAAAGAAAAAATCAGGAGCAACAGGATGTTGTCCAATTAAGTCTGTTTGACTGTTGGGCATAATAGTTTTGTTTGAGTGGGAGATTCCAGGTGGGCTGTGATCAGGCTAGATCGGGTGGGGGTCAAGGAATCTTAACTTGACTAAGATAATTAAAATATAGCTGAAGGTCAATTCTAATTTCGGTTTTTATGGATTCCACCACGGCGCAGTCGTATCGTTATAGATTTCGCAAAGACTATCCATTTTTCGGCAGAAATTCAATTGCGATTTCTTGCTTTTTGAGCTAGAGATCATAGCCAGATAGTTTATGGAATATGATTTTAGGACTGTGTAGAAAAGGTCGCGGTAAATAATCTTTTCATCTTGATTCGCTATGTCAATAAATGGTAATGTCGAGCGAATACTTTTTTTACTCGTTCGTATAACCCAATTATTTTTCGTTGAAGCTTCATGCAGAAGTCCACACCTTACATTGGAATAAAAGTCGTCCGCTATGTTTTGAAGTTTCTTTTTTGGTTTCGATAGCTTTTGTGCAAATATTTCCTTAAACGGATCTTCATTTAACAGAAATGCCTTAAACTTTCCAGATGATGATCCATAGACAAAATCAGTTTCTTCTGCATACAACTCGTAATTTTTTCCCTCAATACAGCTTTGGAAGAATTCAATCAGGCTGCACATTAGTGATATCACTGAAAAGCCTTCGCCATTCGTGATGTTCAACGATAGGATATGTTCGATTGGAGTAAAATATCGCGTTTGAAACCTCTTTCGCATTAGGTCAGCAGCTAGGTCCCAATCCTTCTCATTGTTGAAATCTGTTTTAAGTCTTTCGCGAAGCTGCTTCCAGTCTTTCTTCGTCTTCTTTCCAAAAAGTCTCGCGGAGTCATCCATTGTGAGGTTACTTTTTTATTGGTTGAGGATTTTTACGTTATTAACGATATTCTCAATTATTAAAAACTCGTGGCCCTTCACGGAATTCCAATCAACTCCCTTTAATTCCGCTTCCTGCCCGATTTCCATGTACGTGCGATAGTTGCTTAACTTAAAAATGACTCCCTTAACCTTCTCCAACAAAGCAGAATTTTGATCGATGTGAATAATGTCTAAGCGGTCTGGAAGATTGTGAGCCAAATCGTTTCGATGTTTACGCAGAGCCTGAATCACGTTGATGTCTTCGCTGTTAATTGCTTTCATAAACTCTTTAAGATAGAGCAAGCAAGCTTCAAATTCGTTCTTGCTTCTCGTAAGTACGTCCTTCTGGTAAGAATGAAAGGGGCCTCCTTCGAATGTTGTATTTTGGTAGAATGACCTGATGGTCCAACGATCATGCTTTTAACTAGTTCGTGAGCAACCAAGACGTATCCGGCGTAGGTAAGGATGGCAGTTAATTTGGCTGCGGAGTCTTTTTTTTCATAATTTAATCTAATTGCATCACGGTTTTTTTCTTAATACTCTGAACCCTCTTCAGGCGTTAACCTGGAGATTCCGAGGTGGATGACCACTTTGTTTCGTAGGCCTGTGTGGAGATTTCGGTACCTGTGAACACTTTTTTCCGCGAGCCTATGATCAATACATTCCGGATGGTACGGACAACTGATTCCGCAATCAATTGAGCACCTGCCTCGTTGGCTACTAATCAGTTGCAATCTCGAATCCTAAGTTAACTATCACTGATCACACCTGCACGGAATTAGGTGTTCAGGGTAGCGGAATCTCCAGATTGTCGCCGGCTTCGGAGGCAATGGGTATGTGACAAAAGCAGACTTACACCAAGTTTATACCGAAAAGGAGCCTGGCCTAAAGGATAGCACGTTGCGGTGGCGTGTCTATCTGCACCACCGTGACCGCATCGAATTTATTTCCCAATTTCAGGCATTTTATGTATATTGATGCCGATTTATAGAGTAAATTATTGTGGCCGATAAGCTCCATATTGAAAGATTGAAAGAACGCTTTAAGGGTAAAAGCACCATTTCCAGTGAAAATTTGGCCATTTTTTACAAGGAATCGGAGCCAAACGTCAAGGAAACCACTATTAATTGGCGGATTTACGAGCTTGTTAGAATGGGTATTCTTGAGCGAATTAGCCGGGGGCAATTTCGAATTGGCCAAATGAAACCTTACGCTCCTGAACCATCAAGGCAGCTTTCGAAACTCTATAAGGATCTCAGTACTCATTTTCCATACATACAACTTTGCATTTGGGAAACGGGGTGGTTGAACGACTTAGGGCAGCACCTTTCTAACAGATCATGGCTCATTTTGGAAACCGAGAAGGACGCTTGTGAGCCCGTTTTTCATAAACTACAAGACAACAATAAGGCTGTTTTTCTTGAACCAACACTTGAAATGATGGAGCGCTATGTTTCCATTGAAAGTAACCCGATCATTGTGAAGGCTATGGTATCGGAAGGTCCATTCCAAAATTCAAAAGGCGTTAACATCCCGATGCTGGAGAAAATCCTGGTTGACCTTGTCTGTGATACAGATATTTTCTATGCGTATCAAGGTAGGGAGCTGGAGTACATATGGGAGAATGCTTTTAGCAGATACACCGTTTTGCAGGATAAACTTCTGCGCTATGCTAGCCGCAGAAGAAGGAAGAGGGAAATAAGCGAGTATATAAAGAAACTCTATAATCCGGCAGCAATATAATAAAAGTGCCGTTAATTTGTAATAGACTCCAAATCTCTGGAAAGCAACTGGATTGCTGCTATCGCAAAACAGAAAAAAGCAGACCCGATTCTGGTTGAGAAAGTCATTCGGGCGTTGTGGTTGCTGGAGGGTCTTACGTTGAGTGGGCTGCCTTTTACTTTCAAAGGCGGTACGGCCTTGATGCTCAAACTTGGTTCTGAAAGAAGGCTTTCAATAGATATTGATATCATTATTCCAAAGCAAAATGCCAGTCTGCCTGCTTTACTGACGAAGGTTGCTGAAGAGAGAGGCTTTCTTAAAACAGAGGAGAAGAAAAGAGAAGTAAAATCAAGTATTGAAAAGGCTCACTATAAATTCTTTTACAACCCAGTTGTTCAAAAGGCTGATCAAGCATATGTGCTATTGGATATTTTAGTGGGTGATTCAGGGTATCACAAAATAGAAGAGCAGTCAATTAAGAGTTCTTTTCTTTCTTTAAGCGGAAAACCATCTGTTGTAACGGTGCCTTCCTTTGAAGATCTCGCGGGTGACAAACTCACAGCCTTTGCCCCTGAGACAACCGGCATTCCCTACATAAAGAATGAACAGAGTGCGAGCATGGAGATCATTAAGCAACTCTATGACCTTGGTTATCTGTTCGACCAGCTGAGTGATCTCTTCATCGTTAGAAAAACATTTGAAAGCATAGCACAAACCGAATTGAACTATCGAAGAATTAAGAAAGCTCCGAGCCATGTACTGGAAGACACCTATCAGGCCTCACTGTGCCTTTCATCACACGGACAACTGGGTAATGGTAATTTTGATGAACTCCTTTCAGGTGTAAAGCGCATCCAGCCTTATATTTTTTCCGAGAATTACAATATTGATAAAGCTATTTCGCACGCTTCCAAAATTGCACATCTTACCCGGTTATTGTTGCTACAGGAAAAAGCAATAACACGCTTTGAAGGCGCTGATCAGATCAAGGAATGGAGCATTGCCGACCATACGCTGACCAAACTCAATAAATTGAAGAAGATAAATCCGGAGGCTTATTACTATTGGCACAAATCTATTGAGCTAAACTCCAAGTTGTCATAGGACCCATGAAGAAGGAGCAATTGTACGATCGAATATTATTGAGAATCCGAAGAGGTTGACCATCTTTTCCGTTTTGCCCTGACCATCAATTTTCGGATCACGTGACCCCCATTGATTCCTTGCCAAACGGGAAAAGATAAGAGTGCCCCGTTGGCGAGAACATGAATATACTATTTTTTCTTAAAAAGTTTCACAAACAGGTGGGTTCGATTTTTTGCAATAAGACCTTCAGTTCCTGTAGCAGCCGATCATAATTGGACTGCTTTTGCATTGTAAAAGCCTTATAAGCGGAGAACAATTTCAAATCCGAATCACTAAAGTTAGTTGAGTGCATTACAATGGGAATAGTACTTAGGTCGGGATCATCTTTCAGATGAAGCAACAACTCCTTTCCGTTCATACGTGGCATATTGTTATCGAGAAAGATGACGCTCGGCAATGCGTGCATCTATTCAGGAACCTCAAGGGCCTCAACACCATCACCTGCCACTGTAAATTCAATCATCGGGAATAAGGTTTTCGTGGCTTCTTGGAGAAAATCCACATCATCTTGATCATCATCAACAATGAATATCGTCATACCGGTTGGCATCTGGTGGATTTGGTAATTAATGTTCCTGGCGGCTCGGAGTCCTACTAAATCAAAGGTAGACGAAATAAGTTATCGGAGGGAATTAATAAATTTTGAAATAAAAAGGGGCTTTCATCTCGTCTGGACCACTTACCCCTTCTCGATGCCTGAACGCTGGTTACTAGTACGGTCAGGACGTTATCATGTGAATACCATATTCACCTAAATTCTATCGCCGTCTAAGGCGTTTAATTATCTTGATGATGATGAAAATACCAATGACAGACCACCCAGTTATTAATACGACCGTGACAAAAGTTGTCATCTTCTCCAACGTTGAATAGTTTTCAGAGAGATAAGATAAACGTAGCAGATCACGCCAACCGACATCATAAGAGCAATAAGACCAATGAGAAGAAAGTTTTTTGTTTTATGATCGACCATTTTGATTATCGTTTTTATTTTGATCATCAGAGATTAAAAAGGTCTTTCGCATCGTCTATGCTACTTGACCTTTTTACTTTTGAATCAAAGGGTTAACCCATCCGGATTAATCCCTTTTTATTCGATTGCTGTTTGCCACCGGTAGATAGCATAACCGTGGCGAACCGAATATAACAAAAGGAAAAATAATTGCCTGGAATCGGCATAGTACAATTGTACTACTGACGGGGGCTCAGTTGTGGAAGATTATCCACAATACGGAAATTGTCAAAGGCCAAAAAAATAGATACCTATGGCAATGGCAACGACGACTTTGAAGGCAGTGCAGTGACAGCGCAGGGAAGTATATCCCAAGATAATGTTTGTTACAGGACTGATTTGATTTTAAGGGATTGCAAAACTCGCTTGATGTTTCCGGTGTAGTCTTCAAATTTTGGAGCTTTTTCAAACGCGTAATCGGCACCATTCGACAATACCCTTTCCATAGTGGAGATTCCGAGGTGATTGACCACTTTTTTTCGCGCGCCTGTGACCACAATATTCCGCGATACCGGACAATTCATTCCGCGAGGAACTGACCATCCTTTGCTTTGATTATCTTGAAGTTATGTTCCAACACGAGTGACCCTAGGCTTACTTAACTTATGGTGGTCACACCCTCGCGAAAAAAAGTGGTCAATGGGGTCGGAATCTCCAGTCAAGCACATCGGTTATACCCTGGGGCTGTCCAATCCCTTCTTTTGGTAACATATATGAATCTAGCGTAGCGACAGTCGGATTAAATCCAAGTAATCGCGAATTTGTAGATATCACTGGAGGCGAAATTGATGGACCCTTGAGAAGATTTCAAACCTTAAGATCATTAAAACTTTCTAAATGGTCTGATCTCGATGATAACCATGAGAGATTGGTTTTAGACTCCTGCTTGAATTATTTCAAAAGAAACCCATATGATGCTTGGTTCAAAAAACTTGACTATATAATTTCAGGCGCAAACTACTCCTATTATTTTCCATTAGGAAATGCCTGTCACTTGGACCTCATTCCTTTCGCCACTGCCAGAAAGTGGTCCGATTTGGAAACGAAAGAAAAGCTTCTTTTACTTGAACTATCTGGAGATACGCTTGGTGTACTTCTTAAAGCTTCTAAAGTGAATCTTCTTGTGTTAAATGGGATCACAGTAGTTCAGAGTTTTTTGAAAGTTTCAAATTGCGAACTAGAGAAAAGAAAAATTCCTAATTGGACATTGCCTAGAATAGTTGGCGATGGAGTAGCTGGCTATTCATACAAAGGGACGGTTTCAAAAATTGGAAATATTCGACTGCCACGAATAGTAACAGTGTTGGGATACAACCATAATCTACAAAGTAGTTATGGAGTGACTTCAGATATTCTAAAATCGATCAGAGAATGGATTTCAAATAACTGCGCGACATGAGACCTGGTGACTTAGCGTTAGCAAAAGAATTGGGACGAAAACTTCGGAAGTTTTCAAAGAAAGTAAGCCTTCCCGGAATTCTTGATGACGAGAATTTAGTTTGCCTTATTGAGCAAATCGTTGATAGTATAAGAAGAATAAAATACATTAAACTCATCAGCGGCTTTGAAATTAGCACCATAAATATTGACACGAATTCCAATTTGTTTGATCCAATTAAGGGGGCCATTTATCATTTTAACAGCGGCAATTTTGACGAGGCGTGCTGGTTAATCTTTCTTGCTATACACTTCGGAAAAAACAAGAGAACTGGATGGACTTTAGCGAGGTTAGTATACGCTGGTGGAAAGAAACGTCCGTATTGGACATGGAAAAAAATTACAAAGAACACTAATGAATTTTTGATTTGGTTAAACAGCAATGCACCAGCGTTAAAAGAAAATGGAAGTTTTGGAAACCATAGGAAATATGAGAGCTGCAACGCTTATAAAGGTAGAGGGACTGGATCGGCGATAATTAGTTACATAGAATGGGTCGGCCCAGACTTAAACCATAATGCAAAATTTGAAAAGTTTTATTTGGTAGCCCCAAACGATCCGAGGGGAGTTTTCGATCAATTGTTCAATTCATTGTCTCAGGTTATAACCTTTGGACGTACTGCGAAGTTTGATTACTTAACCATGTTGGGTAAGTTAGGATTTATCAAGTGTGTGCCGGGGAGAGCATATTTACAAGATGCCACCGGTCCACTAAGGGGTGCACGTTTACTTTTTGGTGGCAGCACCGATGCCCCGATTGGCGCCGATGAACTAGAAATGCTAATCAGTGACTTGGAAAAGGATCTAGATTTATTTTACGGCATGCAAGTAATTGAAGATTCTTTGTGTAACTGGCAGAAAAAGCCAGATCTGTTTGAGCATTTCAGCGGCTAATTGTCGCTAAGCGAAGTAATTTCTTCCTTATCGAAGCGCCTCTTTAGACTGTTCATGTAGCTGGGTTTGAAATGACCATGATGCTGCAATTGACCAACAACAATCCCCGGCGAGACTCCTGCCTGCATAGCAAAACGAATAATGTCTTTATGATTCCCTCGAATTTTGAAAAGCTGGGTATGTAACGTATGGGGAATAAGGACTTCGCCCGCAAATGAGTTTGCCTCCACTTCCTTCTGATCCTTAACGTCTCCTGCATCTTCATCAATAAAAACCTCCCGTTGTTCATGAAGCACTAAATGCCCAGCCTCATGGAAAAATGTAAACCAAAATTGATCGTCGGAAAGATATCTAAAGCTCAGCAGAATTAGAGCTTTTTCTTCGTTTATGAATTTGGTCGCTCCACTCGCACGACATCCCGAAGGAGTTGGAAGAATCACAACCGAGACGCCACTTTCCGCACAGATATTTTTAAGATTCGGAATAAAATCTTTTGGGTCCTTCTTTCTGGTTAAGGCTTTAATGTTATCCAGTGAATCTATAAAAGACTGTTTGTTCCACTTCGTGTTTGTGCTTGCCGAACTTTTTATCTCCCCTTGTCTTAGCCAAGTGGCAACCGCACTTTTTGACGAGCTATATGCTTGAGAGGCGCGAAATGAATACTCGCCAACAAGAGCATTATATTTTTCATTCCACGCTTCAATATCCGGCACTTGAAAAAATCTCAAACAAGTCTCCAATAGATTATTTGTCCGCGGGATCCATCCGTATTGGATCATATCATTTATTGGGAGATCCTTCAACCACGCCTTCTCAACATCTATTCTCGATAAGTCTTTACGGAATTGATTTTCCCGGTTTATCCAGAAAGCCGCGCTTGCGCCAAGTGCTTTTTCCAATTTTTTGGCAATGCCAGTGTCTATCGATATGCTGCCTGAAATAATATCGCTAGCTATATCTTTTGAACATCCAATACGTTCGGCGAAAGAATTAATTGACCATCGCCTTTCCTTTAACACGTCTGCGATTGTATCCCCAGGTTTCGATGCCCAGTTAGGCTGGAAATTATTCATTCGTTCCATTCTTTTCATGTATACTAAGAATTTTTATACGCCTGATCCGGGTCCAGTCAAGCAAATCCTCAATCATTGGCGGGTTCGGGTGAGCATTGCCAAAGAAAAGCTCATGATCACGGCCCAAGTTGATTTTATAAACAACTTCGCCCGTGGAGTCCGGAAAAGGGGTGGGGTTTCCAACTAATAAGTCGGATATAGTAGTAGCAGCTACTAACTCCGCAAGCCTTGTTTGCAAAATAGATGCTACCTGCATCCCAAGCTTCTGTTTGGCTTCAAGTTCATTTTCACAGATAGCACGAAGTTCTAAACTGTCCCAAGACAAGACCAAACCCAAGCGTAGTTTAAGTTATTTCGAATAACGAGAATACACATCAGGCTTAAGGTCAATAAAAATCAAAAGTATTAGATTAATACAAACTTTTGAAAAATTTAGAACATTAAATTCCGGAAAAATCGACAATGGACTTTGTCGTTCTAAAATCCTGATTAATAGCTCTCTATAAATCTAAATAATTTCAATGTAGATTCCAAATTGCGGAAAGGTTGCTCTATTTAATTTGCGTTGCCAAAAATCAAAATTGCAATTGATCATACATCCAAAATTCACATCCGGCTGATCATTAAATTCCTTAATCCATTCATTGGTAAAATACGATAGGTTTTTTTCCTTCTAGTGCTAAGAGCTCCTTTCAAAGAAGTGCAAGGCCAATTAGCCTGTCGCCTGAACAGCGCCAGGTTCTGCGGGAGCGGCCCCCGCGGCAAATCCAATCGCTTCCAACAATGGAATGTCAAGGTAGCTCACGATTGAAGTCTCTTCGGTATATTGAGCCAATGGGCTGGCAACACCCGCAATTGTCTGCCCCACGACTACCTCCCAAGGCTTGCTGCAACCTAAGATCGCACAAATCATAGTGCGTGCATCTTTTATCTTGACATGCCTGCTACGATCCGGGGAAGCAATAATTTCGGCAATTAAGGGCCTTTTATTATTGTTCGCATTTTCCGCCAAATCGCACCAGACACCTGCTTTGTTTCTGAAGTCAGCCCAATTGGAATCCATTGTTGCAAGGCACTCGTCTGTTAACAGCACGTTTTCCATTGCATAACACTGAAGCCGAAACCTCTTTATGCATTTGACCGGTTCTAGATCTTCTTGCTTTCCGTCACCATCTCGCAACGAATATCCGATAGGATTGTCATACATCGATTCCAGGACATCACCGCAGAACTGCTCCAATTCATTCATTTCGTCAACTGAAACGGCAATACACGGAAATACTTTGATTTTTCCTTGAGAGCTTCGTGCCGCCTGCTGAAGGACACGGGCATCATCCTCGCCTTCAATAATCAGAATTGGTTCATGCGCAATAATTTGCGACAATGGATGTGCGAAAAAGCTTGAGGTTTTTCGAACCAGATCACTGATCTCTTTTGCAACGACTATATTCCTGCCAAACTCCTTTACAGCGATCTTGACATTTTTAGATAGGGCTAGGCCCGCTATCAGCGCCGTACTATGTGTTGCAATAATAACCTTGCAGCGGTCCTTCTTCTCTTGAGGAAGTCCATCAATTTCTCTGGTAATAAATCGGCCAAGTTTTGCCTGCATATCGGGGTGGAGATGCACATCCGGCTCATCAATTAGAAGTACGTGAACCTTTTGATTTGTGACCATAGACAGAAAGTACAATATCTCGGTAGCCAAAGTAATTGACTCAGATTCCCCACTACTCAAGTCGCCGGGCAGTACCTCTGTTCCCTCATAGGTTTCGAATTTGAACGATCCTTTAGTTGGCTCCCTTTGTATGCGTACATTGCTTAGTAGTTCATTTATCTTGTCTAAATATTCTGTATCGAAAGTTTGATCAAGTATGCTCCGAATTGAGGGGTCTCGCTCCATACTTCTGAGCCAGGAGATCTCAAGATTTTTCAAATATGTGGCTGATATTTTTCGGAAATTCTCCGACTGGTTCGAGTTGCGCGTGTTGAAAGCCCATTCAACTTGAGTGTTTACAGCCTGCTCGACGGTGGAATCCTGGCTGAAAACACCCGCTCGTTCGGGAGAGATGTAAACCACTCGGTAATTGTCGTCATTACGGATATCCTCACTGATCGCCCTCAGGAACCTGCTCTTTCCTGTGCCGTTTCGTCCAATTATGATACTTATCACGCTCGAATCCTTTATTTCGGCGTGCGTGGTCTTAAAGTCAGGCATAACGTGGTTATGAGGTGACCTCACAATTTACAGCAAATGCTCCGAGATCCGTATAGTTTTAATGGAAAAAAAAGGAGGAACCTTTGAATGGTTCCGCCGAGATTACTAGAAGTATTCTAATGTATGAAGCCCTGTCGAATTGGGCGGTGCAACTCTCCCTGCAGCATTGAACACCTCATTTCGTGCCCTCAGTACGTGCGTGGCGTAGTACGCAGCCCGTTAAAAAAGGCCATATTTAGTCCAGCCCATAGCATCAACGTCGGTTCCAATCGACTCCATAAGACTCCAGAGATGGTTTTGCTTCATCGTGCTGAGCGTAGCATTTAGCCCTTTATGATGTCTTGAGTGGTCATGCCTTGGCGGAGTGAAGTGGTCAATGGTCGGAATCTCCACGTTACTAAACTTAATAGATTGGAATGGAGTTATTGAAGTAAGAATGAAGTATTTTTGAGAGAGTTTTCTGCTCAAATGGCTGAGAAAATTGTAAATATTTCCAATCCCGAAATTATCAGGCGAATCAAAAAAATTGTTGCTGACAAGAAGCATATTCACGAAAAAATAAGGGAAGGTGAAGTTTCTGAAATTAAATCAGATATAAAATTTGCTCACCAATTGTAGCCATTGCTAAAGGTTACGAGTTTACTACCGACAATCAAGTTAGCTATGAAATTTACTTCACGGATGTGACGACCCCGTCATTTACTGGTGTGAAAGTATTCTCATTCGGTTTTGATTGTTTGTCAGTTCCTTCAAGCATCGATCCAAATAATCTTCCAGCAGATTCAGGAATAGGCGAAACTATTTGTCGCTATTCTGGATGTTTTTTTTACCAACCACACAGACATCATTGTATATGTCCCGATGGATACCGATAAAGAAGCCGAATTAAGACTCCGCCTTTTCGATTTCTGGTGGCATAGATATAAGCCTCATATGAATTGTCAAGAGATCGAAGAGGATCGGTATACATTTACTTATCCAGATGATCAATTTATTGCAACTATGATTTATTGTGTTGAGGTAAGAGTCGAAGCTCAAGCCGTGATTTTTGACCTGGTTGAGATTTCGCCACCCTTGACCGCTCCATTTCGTGAGGGCGTGATCACCATAGGTTAAGAAAGCATAAGTTCAATCGTATTGGAACATAACTTCAAGATAGTGAATGTGAGGGATGGTCAATCCTCGCGGAATAAATTGTCGGTGGTCCGAAATGTTGTGGTCACCCGCGTAAGAAACAAAGTGGTCGACCACCTCAGAATCTCCGATTTGGCTTCTTACACTCGTCGGGCACAATGCCCGATGAGTCTTTTTCAGCCAATCTTGCTGAGCTTGATTCTGCTTACGTCAAATAGGCTAACCGGCTTATCAACCAAACCCGTTTGACGATCATGTTGATAGTCTAAGTGTGTCTGGATTTTATTGTGTCCAGCGCGTTTCATGTTCTCTCGCATCCCAAGTTCATCTGCTCTCTCATTGATGTTGGTAATAAATGTCCGTCTGCCTGTCATGGCTTCTACGAACATTGCCTTGTGCATAATAACGACGACCTCGTCAGGGCCCTTGAATCTTCGCTGGCTATAGATCATTTCATACTGTTGCTGAAATTCCTCTTCGAATCGGCGCCTGTACAACTCAAATATTGTGGTAAAGATCTTTTTTAGGGCCTCGTTCATGGCCTGATCTGAAAATCGAAAGTCATAGTTGTGTCGTTTAAGAATTTCCAGAGAAACTTCGTCTAACTCGACTTTATATGCATTGCCGTTTTTACTTCGTTCACCAACAAGTTTTCCACGTTCAACGTTGCTCTTTTTTATTGCTTTGGTATCGATAGGAGCGGTGCCCTGCAGGCACATAAATAGGAAAATATCAAGAAACCGCCTCCAATTTTCAGAAATGGAATTATAAAAATCTGGTTCGTGCTGATCCAAATTAACGACGAACTGTAGTTCGTGCGGTGTTAACGTGAGTTCCCACTTTTTCGAAACATTTTGTTTCCTCACTTCCAATTTACGCTTTGCGATCGATATAAACTCCGTTATATCGTCAATATGGATCGGAGCATCTTTTCGTCTTTTACAGAACTTAAGATATTCAGTAAAATTATCAAGTTGCTTTATGGCCGTTTCATTGGATAAACCAATTTCAGGAATATCAACTGTATCCGTGTTCCATTTTTTATTCACCCGAACGTATTCATGCTCCTTGACCAGATAGAATAAGAAGTCATTAAAAAACTGTTGATCCAATTCAATAAAGGATAGGCGCGTTCTTCCGGATCGCAATGTGAAGGTGTCCATCGTGCTGGCCATGTGGATATAGCGGTACAGAGAACTGCTGCTTCTGACTACTTGGTTTTTGAAATGGATGAAGTCCTTCCAGTGGCGGAAAACTTCTAGGTCACTTTGATTTTTAACCTGAAGTTGTGTTTTATCCTCGGGAAGAGATTCTACAAAGATTTCTCTGGAAAAGGCCGCAACTTCACCGGTCTCATCAAATTTGGCTGCTTTTTGAGACACGATCTTCTCAATACTGGACTTCTCGTACTCTTGTTGTAACCATGAGACTGGAGGCTTTTCTCTGTGCTTAGCCACGAATGCGAAGATGTGGTTTTCAACCCATTCATGATGCCAGCGGATAATCGAAATGTCCTTGTAATAGGTCGGGTGCTCTGGGGAAATCCCTCCTGTGTCAAGAAAATGCTCGTGAAGCACCTTCACACCCGTTGTTACTCGAAATTTCTTTGTGAATTTGGAGTAAGTGATAAATGCCTCCCTATACTTTCCCCGTTTCATAAATTGAATCTTTGAATACTCCTTCATGGCTTTGGAATTAAATGCTTAATAAACGATGAGACTAAATTCAGGGGGGCATTCGAACATGACAAAAAACTAGCCACATTGATTTATTCCACTCATGTTTTGCTTGTCGGCGGATTTAAAACACGTGCTTTCTATTGAGTAAGACGCGCGGGGAAGATTCTGACGAGAATATTTTTTCTCAAGAACTAAGCATTTTACATTTGACTTCACAGCTGGTGACGCCAGGTGATGCACACTTGAGTTGTATCAATGCTTTTGGATGGGAAACGGCAACCTGTCCCTGAAAAAATGGATCGGCACAAGGTGTAGTTTGTGCCAATTCATGGCACAAGTTTGAAGAATGCAGCTACTTGATAATCATTGAATTATCAGGGTACAGACAACGTTGTGCCAAAAAAATGGTAGCCCCGACAGGAATCGAACCTGCATCAAAAGTTTAGGAAACTCCTATTCTATCCATTGAACTACGGGGCCAGGAAAAAGAACGGTTGCAAAGATATAAATATTGAACTAACCGAAAGCCCCTTTTTTAGGCGTTTTAAGCCCCTTTCCCTACGATTTCACTGGCTCCCGGTGCCCCACCCACGTAAACCGCTTCGTCACGTAGTCGGGGTTAGTAAATGACGCATTCCCCGCTGGATTCCCACCAGTTACATGGAAATCCGAAAACGCCGCGTTCTGATTCATATAAATACCCCCCGTAAGATTGAACGACACCGGTGTAGCCGCCAACGACATTTCATCCGCGATCTTCTCGCGCACCGCCGCATCCGTTGTATACGCACCACAGGAAATGGCGCCATGTCGGAGGGCCATCTCTTGGGCCAGCGCTATGGACTGGTTGGTATCTTTGGTTTTAATCAGCAGCACGATGGGACCGAACAATTCCTTGCTGAAAACATCTTTTTTGCCTGCATCCACTTCCACCACCACAGGCGTAGCCACGCGGGCATTCTTGAACATAGGATTTTCGAACGACCGCGATTTCAGCCAAACTTTACCGGGCAGCTTCTCCGCCTCCAACACGCGTTCGCTGGTCTTCTGGTTTTGCACAGCACCCAACACATAAGGCCCTGCCTTCGGATTATCGACAAGGCTTGTAATGTTGTCTGCAAATTTTTGCGCGAAGTCGTCGAAGCTTAAGGTTCCGGATGGGGTTTTAATGCCGGTCGCAGGGATGTAGAAGTTCTGCGGCGCCGTGCACATCTGGCCGCTGTAGAGGTTGACGGAGAACGCCAGGTTGGCGGCCACCTTATCGGCATCGTCCACCGAATCGAGGATCACGGAATTGACGCCGGTCTTTTCGGTGAACACGGTCTTGCCTTGCAGTGTCTCGAGGTAGCTGCCGAACACGGAGTTGCCGGTGAAGTCGATCAATCTCACCGAGGGATGTTCGGCCAGCACTTTGGCGATGGGTTGTTCGATCGTGTCAACGGCCAGTTGGCAGATGTTGGGGTCGAGGTTGTTGGCTTTGAGAACATGCTGGATCTCCGAAACAAAAATGGCGATGGGCAACACCGCGCCGGGGTGCGGCTTCACGATGACGGGGTTGCCAGTGATGAGACTTCCATAAATGCCTGTCACCGAATTCCAGGTCGGGAATGTCGAGCAACCGATCACAACGGAAATTCCTTTTGGTATGGCACGCCATTCCTTGTTCAGTTGTATGTTGAATTTCCCCATGGGCTTATCCCACAAGGCCGCAGACGGATAGCGTTGCAATTCCTCATAGCCGGCAGCAATGGCTTCCAATGCACGGTCGGCCGCATGCGGGCCCGACGTCTGGAAGGCCATCATGTAACCTTGGCCGGTGGTGTGCATGGTGGCGTAGGCGATCTCAAAGAAGCGTTCTTTGATCCGCGCCAGCGACTCTAATAAAATTCCCGTGCGGTCGGTTGCGCTCACTTTGCGCCAAACATGAAAGGCGGCGGTGGCGCGTTCGATCAGCACGTCGGGAGTGAAGACCGGGTAGGTGATGCCCAGGGCATCTTGGGTGTAGGGCGACTCTTCGCGGCCGATCCAGGTCGTGGGATTAGGTTGGAGCAACTCATCAAACTTTTTACCGAGGGCGTTCTGAAATTTTTCCTTGCCGTTGCTGTCGGCCGATTCGCCATACACGGCCGGGGCCGGGGCTTCGGGAAAGGCGGCATAGAAGGTGCGGGCGTGCAAGGCGTCGATGGCTTGCTCCAGCAGGGGTTTGTGTTTTTCAAAAAGGCTCATGATAAAAGGGTTGTTTTTTAAACCAAAATCCTAAGTCAATCCATACGCAGCAACGGGCTTACGGTTGCTGTGCGCCGAAAACTTTTTTCAGCAGTTCCGTGGTGCGGGCCACGGGGTCCTGGCGGATATTTTTTTCTTCTTTCGCGATCATGGTGAACAAGCCTTCGATGGCGCGATCGGTCGCGTAGTCGTCCAGGTTGGGGTTCACGTCGTCGGTGAAAGGAATTTTGTTGTACTGTGTCACGATGTCGCCATAGTATTTTGTGGCGTTCACTTTGTTGAGTGAGTTTTGGATGACGGGTTTGAATTTTTCTTTCAGCTGTGCCGTGGTGGTGCGCTTCAGGTATTGGGTGGCGGCATCGGGTTGTCCTCTCAGAATGCCCCATGCGTCCTCGATGGTCATGGATTTGATGGCGGTGATAAAGATCGGCTTGGCTTCCTTGGCGGCGTCTTCGGCCCCGCGGTTGAGGGTGAGCACAAATTTATCTACTTCATTGCCCAGCCCAACCTGGCGAAGTTTATCCTCTACTTTTTTCACTTCGGGCGGGAACGGGATTTTTATTTCTGGATTCTTAAAATAGCCATCCAATTGTGACGCGAGGTCTGAGCCGTTGCTGATCCCTTTGATCAGGGCCTCTTTCAGACCATCGCCCACTTCAGCGGTGGTGAGGGCCTGTTGCTGCGAGCCCGCTACCTTGTTCACTTCGCTCAACGCGCTGTTGATTTGTGCTGACGTACATCCGAGACACATGCCGATCCATACGGCGAAAAACACTCTTTTCATTCTTCTGGAGTTTAAAAAAATTAAAATGCTATGGTAAAGAATACAAACGATAACCGTGCCGGTGTTTTCAGATCGCGGGGAGACGGCGCGTCACCACCGGTTGTCTCGTGCAAGGTAGAAAAGTCCTTTGCTAATCGGCAATAGGGTCTGTCGCTTAAAACGCAACGAAGTGATTTACAACGACTAATTTAGGTAACCAGGTTTTGCGCCGATACCTCCGCAACAGACCGGCAACCCGATAGCCCCAGGGTCAGATCAAAGTCGGTGATGAAATTGTTGAGCACCTCCGTCACGCCTTCCTCACCGGCCAAGGCCAGGCCATAGGCATAGGGCCGCCCGATGCAAACCGCGGTAGCCCCCAAGGCCAGCGCCTTGAACGCATCGGCGCCACCGCGGATACCGCTGTCGAGCAGGATGGGAATTTTTTTGTTCACCACGGCCGCGATCGCCGGCAATGCCTGCAGGGTCCCGATGGCGCCATCCACCTGGCGGCCGCCGTGGTTGGAGATGAAGATGCCGTCCATGCCGTGGTCGATGGCTTTCAAGGCGTCGTCAGGGTGAAGGATGCCTTTCAGCACGATCGGGAGTTTTGTGCAGGAGCGAAGGAAGGCCAGGTCTTCCCACGTGGTGCAGGGGTTGGAATAGGTTGAGACGAAAGTGCGCACGGCCTTCACGGGTTTGCCCGACAACAGCTTTTTCAGAAAACCGTTTCCGGGATAGCGGTTCACCATCGACACCAGACCCTGCAAGGTTCGGAGCGTGACGTGCCGTTTCATATCGGGCGCGTCGTCGGGCAGCTCCAGCATTTTTTGAAAGACGGGATCGCTCGTGTATTGGGCAATGCCTTTGCCTTCCAGGAAGGGAAGGTAGGCCAGTTCCAGGTCGCGCGTGCGCCAACCCAACAAGGTGGTGTCCAGGGTGACGGCTATGGCCGAGCAGCCGCATTGCTCCGCGCGTTTCACAAAACTGGCGACAAGCTCATTCGATTTACTCCAGTAGAGCTGGAACCAACGGGGTGACTGGTGCATGACTGCCGCGCAGGCTTCCATGGGCCGCGAAGCCTGGTTGGAAAAAATGTAAGGCACACCCAGTTGGGCCGCTGCCCGGGCCACGGCGACGTCGGCTTCCTTATGCACCATTTCCAACACTCCGATGGGGGAGAGCAGAAAAGGTGTTGGAAGTTTCTGTCCGAAGAGTGTGATAGAGGTGTCGCGCTCGCCTACGTTGCGCAGCATGCGCGGCACGATCTTGTATTTCTCAAAGGCTTCGCGGTTGTGGCGCATCGTGCTTTCCCGTCCGGCGCCACCGGCCACATAGGCGAACGCTTCAGGACTCATCACCCCGGCCGCAGCTTCTTCCAACCGTGCGAAGTCGATGTTCACTTTGGGGGCTATCCCGGCAAAGCCTTTCAGATAAATTTCTTTTTGCCACATAGCATGAGCGGATGTGAGCAGGGAAGATAACATTTATTGGTCGCACTTCTACAACGGCCGGGCCAATTCTAAGCGACGGACCGGGAGAAATGAGTTACGACATATACGTTTGTTGCTGGGCAGAAATCAGCTTGAGCATCAAACGAAAAATATTATCGCGTGAACTTGTACAAAAGACCGATACTGACACCCGGCCGGTATTGCTTCAGCGTGAAAGGAACCTGGAGCGTTTCGTTCACCAGCCAGGTCCGCGTAACAGAGGGCTGTACGATGACCGTGAGGTGACCATTCAGCGTCATCTCGGCGCGATACAATACCTGGTAGTTCAAATAACTGGATGAGGCGTTGTCATAAGGCTCGCCGGATGAAGCATGGCTCAGCCCTTTTTGATATTGAAGTCCCAGCCCGATCTTATGCGAAAGCCGGCTTTCCTTCAGCGTATACAAAACGCCGGCCTGTGCGCCGACGTTCAGCATGCTGTAGGAAACAGAACGCTCTGTCGTGTTCGGTTCGACAGTATAGGAAAGATCGTCGCCACTATTTTGGATGACGAAGCTGCCTGAGCTTTGATAGGTGTATCGCAAGGTTTGCGACTGGTGATAGACCGACAAACCTGCGAAGTACTCAAGCTTCTTTGCCAATCGACCCTGCACGCCAAACTCCAACCCAAGCCCAAGCCTGTCGGCCGAAAGGATGGAAGGCTTGTTGAATTTCTGAATGATCACCCCGTCGCGAGCCGAGGGTGTGGCGGTGTGAAAGGAGAGGGTGGGGCTGAACAGCGCGTAAAATGAAATGCCCTCCCGTTTCTTTTTTGGGCGGTTATAGGGGAGGGGCCTTTGCCCGTCTGTGACAGCAGAGTCTGCATTGGATAGATTGGTAAAAACCTTTTCCTGTTGGGATGAATCGCCAGCGATGGGTTGGCTGTGTAAATTTTGTGTTGACAAGGTCGTTGATGATTTAATGCCATCTGCCGGTTTGATTGCCTGCGGACCGTTGGCTGATGAGGGGTGAAGTGAAGATTCTTGTTTCGCAGATCCCACGGATCCGACGTCTGCCCCATCAAACGCTTTTGTCTCCGTTGTTGATAGGGTCGTTGTAGATTTAGTTCCGTCCGGTTTGATCGCTTGCAGACCTTGAGATGATAAGTTGTTAAGAGAAGATTCCTGTTTTGCCGATCCCTGAGATCCGTCGGCGACCACATCAAACGCTTTTGCCTCCGGTGTTGATAGTGTCGTTGTCGATCTGGTTCTATCCGCCGGTTTGATCGGTTGCCGATCGTGGGACGATAAATTGTTAAGTGAAGATTCTTGTTTCGCAGATCCCAGGGATCTGTCAGCGACCGCATCAAACGCTTTGGCCTCTGTGTACGATGTGCTTTGATCCGGTTGTAAATTGGAATGACGATCCTGGTTCGATGCCGGGTCGATGGATGAAACGAGCGATGAGCCTGAAGCCTGGCTTGCCGGGGGACGTGCCCCGGTTTGTGAATCGAAATCGGATGACAGATCACGTGCTGATCCTGAAGGTTGACTCAACGAACGTGCACCCCTTACTTTCGAACTTATGCCTGAACCTGCATCAGGTAAAGATGACCCCGGCCGCTGATTTGATCGCGTGCTTTTTTTGTTCGTAAAGGTGTCAGGGGTGAGTCCTTGTTGGCCGGCCTGCGGCAAAGCATCTTTTGCACCTGCATTCTCCTCACGAATTTGCGACCCGGTTGCATGATCCGGCACGATGCTCTCCAGGGATGCTGACTTTGGTTGAGCGATGGCCAGCGGATTACCTCCAGCCTCCTGAGCCGACCTATACCCCAAAGCCCAGCCCAAAGCCGCCACCACCACGATCCCGGCAAATTGATTCATCCACGGTGACCATACCGGTTTGCTCGACGGCAGGCCGGCGGCGATCTTTTGCCAGAGGTCGTCGTCGGGTTGCTCCGTGTAGTTGCTCAGGCGGTTTTCCAGCGCCTTGAACGCTTCGTGTTCACGCAAGTTTTTCATAGTAATGTGTCAGGTTCTGACATTTTAATTTTTTTTTCAGCAGCAGTTTCGCGTGGTGGAACTGCGAACGCGAAGTGCCCTCCGTCACCTGCAGCATGTCGGCGATCTCGGCATGGCTATAGCCTTCGATGGCAAACAAGTTGAACACCACCCGACAGCCGTCGGGCAATTCGTTGATGAGGGTGAGCAGGTATTCATCTGAAAAATTTTGGATGTCGGTGTACAACTCTGCGCCATCCTGGTTTTCGTTTTCGGTTGCCGGTGTAAAGATCATATCATGCTTCTTGGTGCGGTGATATTGATTGATGGCGGTGTGCACCACGGTGGCCTTCATCCAGGCTTCCAGTTTTTCGGGCGACGCCAGCTGGTTCAGGTTGGTGAATATTTTTACAAACGCATCCTGCAAAACATCCTGCGCTTGCTCGCGGTCGCGCGTATAGCGGCGGCACAGGCCCATCAGCTTGCCTTTGAAAAGATCGTATAACATGCGCTGTGCCTTGGGCTCGCCCTGCTTGCAGCGTTCGAATAAATCGTAATGGCGGCTCATGCAGTAACGGTAGAAGCCCTCCCTTGCGGGAAGGCCTGTGAGGAGTATTTTTTTAGGGTCATGTCGAAGGTTAACGGCTTACTTTGATGACCACTTTCGCCTGCCGGCACACGGCGTCGCGACACAATTGATAGCGCAGCGAATCGGTACGCGAAGTGCCCGCCGGCAGGTTGTCTGGCGTATACGTTACACCATCCCAACCGATCCGTGCCTGCCCGTACAACGGAGCCTTGGCAATGCTCAGCGTATAGCCGTACGACGTGGTATCGCAAAGATTGTCGTTGGCAAAGACGCGAAGCAATACGGTGTCGGCCTTTAACGTGTCGGGGTTGATCTGGAGCGTGTCGCCCAGCAACTTGAATGTGCACGCGGGCGTCTTGGGGGCGGCAGAGATGTAGACGTAGCCGAAAGAAAGCTTTTTCATGTCGCGTGACTGGATCTTGTAGAGGAGCGAGTCGCCTTTCGTGTAAGACGCGCCAGCCGTGTAGATGATCTTGTTGTTCACCACGTCCGCACTGCCATGACGCGGGCCGGTGTTGTTGCCTTGCCAGAAAACGCTTACCTGGTAGTCGAGGGTGTCGATGCCACAAAGCTTGTCGTTGGCCAATACATCGATGGTGAGGGGGTGGTCGCCGTGGAAATTGTAAACGTAGTCGTCGGCCGGGTAGAGGCCGCAGGGCAGTTTGGTGGAGTCGGGCTCTACCACGATCACTACCGTATCCTTGGCCAATATTTCGTGACTTTCAGAATAAACGGTGAATTCAAAGGTGTCGCGTGTGCTGGCGTTCCGGTTGTTGGGGGCATAACGCAACAGCCCCAGGCCGAGGGAGGAAAGCTTGCCTTTGCTGGTGGGCTGTGTCACCGACAGGGTCACCGGCAGGTTCGTCCGGATCATCTCGTTCAGGTCGATGACGGACGCGCGGTTGTTGGATACATAAACTTCAGTGCCATTCAGATCTGTGGTGGGGTTGAGCACGTCGGGGTCTTCTTTCAGGGTGTCGCATGCTGTAAAACAGAGCGCCAGGGCACTCATCAATAAAATCCCGAAAAGAATTTCTGACTTCAGGAATATTTTAGTTGTTTTCATGTTTGTACGATTAGGCTTCCACCGGGTAAGACCTTTTGCGGGGAGATAACGTTGGACAGGCTGATAAATTTTTTTTAAAAATAATGAACCACAGAACCATAACCGCCGAGCTCCTCACGATAGGAGACGAAATCCTTTACGGACAAATCACCGACACCAACGCCCAATGGATGAGTATCGAACTCGGCCTGGCCGGCATCAAAGTAGTGCGCAAAACCAGTGTGGGCGACGTTGAGGGCGAGATCCTCACCGCTTTGGCCGAAGCTGAACAACGCGTGGACATCGTGCTCATCACCGGCGGCCTGGGCCCGACCAACGACGACCTGACCAAGCCCTGCCTGGCCAAATACTTTGGCTGCGGTCTGAAAATGAACGAAGAAGCCCTGGCAGAGGTAACGGCATTTTTTGCCAGCCGCGGTCGCGAGCTCACGGCCGTGAACCGTCAGCAAGCCGCGTTGCCGGAGTGTTGTGAAAAGATCACCAACAAAATGGGCACCGCCCCGGGCATGTGGTTCCATCGAAACGGAAAAGTGTTTGTCTCCATGCCGGGCGTGCCACACGAGATGAAACGCATGATGACCGACCTCGTCATCCCCAAACTAAAACAGACCTTCTCCACACCCGTCATCGTGCACAAGGTGATCCGCACGGTGGGCATTGGCGAATCGTTCCTGGCCGAGAAAATTGCCGCATGGGAAAATGCCCTGCCGCCACACATCAAGCTGGCCTACCTGCCCAGCCTCGGCGAAGTGAAGCTGCGGCTCACGGCCATCGGCGACACCGAAGCAGAACTGAAAGCAGAGACCGACGCCCTCAGTGACCAATTGCAAACTATCGCCGGCAGTTTCATCTATGGTCATGGCGAAGAACCCCTGGAAGTGATGGTGGGCAAACTGCTGCGCGAAGCCAAGCTCACACTCTCCATTGCCGAGAGCTGTACCGGAGGATATCTCTCACATCTCATCACCAGCGTGCCGGGCTGCTCCGACTACTACCTGGGCACCATGATCCCCTATTCCTACGACATAAAAATGCGCCAGCTTGGGGTGAGACCTGAGGTGCTGGAAAAATACGGGGCCGTGAGCGAGCCCACCATCATCGAAATGGCCAACATTGTCCGCGCCAAATTCAACACCCACATCGGAGTGGCTACCAGCGGCATCGCCGGCCCAGGCGGAGCCACGCCGGAGAAACCGGTAGGCACGGTCTGGATCGCTTTTTCGGACAAGGACAAAACGGTCACACGAAAGCTGCAACTTTCCCCAGACCGGGAGATCAATATTAAGATGGCATCGGTGGCCGTGTTGAATTTGATACGGCAGAATGTGGGGAAATCGGTAGTCAGGACCCAGTAGTCAGTAGCTAGTAGCCAGTAGTCAGTAGCCTGGAGTTAGAATTGTATTCAGGGAGTAAATTCAAGGGAACTTGTATTTTTGTATTTGCTCTGCATTTGGTAAATCCCCGACCAAACAGATACCATTCGGCCCAAAAAAGGACTTCGGCCATAACGATGGCTTCTTGTTCTTAAATTCTAGCTCCGGATTCTAATCTGGATTCTGAATACTGACTACTGAATACTGAATTCTGGCTACTGAATACTGACTACTGACTACTGGCTCCTGGCTCCTGGATTCTGGCTCCTGAAATCTAAGCACCCATTAAATGAACCTACGTTTTCTCTGTGCGTTCCTTTTCTCGATTGCCACTGCGCATGCTCACGCGCAGACCACTATCCACGGCCGCGTCATCGACAGCGTCAGTGCTCAGCCGGTGGCCTTTGTAAGCATTGCCCTGCAAGACGGGCGGCATGGTGTCAACTCGGATATGGAGGGTAATTTTTCGCTTCGTATTCCGGCGGGGTATGAGGGATGGGTTTATTTTTCGCATGTAAGCTATCAGAAGATGAAATTGCCTTTGAAGGCTTTTCGCGGGAAGATCGTGGTGAGATTGAGACCCGGGTCGACGGTGCTTTCGGAGTTCACGGTGTTTTCGGGGGAGAATCCGGCTTTTAAGATCATCCGGCAGGCGATCGAGCATCGGAAAGAGAACGATCCGGAAAACCTGAGCTCCTATAGCTACACGTCCTATTCCAAGTTTATCATTAGTCCATCCGAACCCAATCACAAGACCGACTCGATCATGCAGGCGCTCCGGCAACGGCCCGATAGCGTGAAGCTCACCAAGGATCAGAAATCGCTGTTGCAATTCGATGCCATCGCCGACTCGGCGAACCTGTTTCTGAGTGAGTCGGTTTCCACGAAGAAAGTGTTGCATCCGGGACAGGTCAAGGAAGAGTTGTTGGCCTATCGCATTTCGGGATACAAAAGCCCCATGTTTAGCAGCGCCGCGATGGACGGACAGCCGTTCGCGTTCTATGACGAGAACATCAACTTGTTTGGAAAAGACTTTATCAACCCGCTGCAACCCGGCACCTTCCGGCGCTATGATTTCAACCTGGTGGACACCACGTTTTACCAGGCGGATACCGTATACGTTATTCAATTCGCGCCGCGCGACAAAAAACTATTCAACGGTTTGGAAGGCATCCTCTCCATCGCGGTGGATGGCTATGCGGTGAAAAATGTGGCGGCCACGGCGGCCGATCCGGTGGGGTTGGTGGGCATCCGCATTCAACAAGAGTATGAAAAAATAGACGGGCATTGGTTTCCCGTACAACTCAACACCGATCTCGATTTTCACGACCTGGTGTTTGCCGGCCGAAGCATGAAAGCACAGCAACTCAATTTTTTAAGAGATGTCCGGATCAATCCCGAATTAAACAAAAAGGAATTTGGCGACATCGTGATGGAACTCGCCCCCGTGCGCAAAGATCTGAACGCGTCAATCCTGGAAACCCATCGCATCCGGCCATTGGAGCGACGCGAGTTGAACACATACACCTTTCTGGATTCGGCCATGCGCAAAATTCGCTGGCTCGACGGCGTCTTTGAAGCGCTGGTCACCGGCACAGTCCCCGTGGGGTGGGCCGATGTGGATTTGAGCAAGGTGATGTCGTTCAATGCCTATGAGAGCGCCCGGTTTGGGATGGGGCTGTATACCAACGATCGCGTTTCCAAACTTGTGCGGGTGGGAGGCTACTATGGCTATGGCATCAGCGACCGGGAATCCAAGTATGGCGGAGAGGTGAAGTTCACGTTTAACCGGAACCGCGACTTGTACCTGCGCCTGTCCTACGCACATGATATCTATGAGACGGGTTCCCTCCACGACAACAAGGAAGGGCAATACCTCAGCAGCGCATCGTTCCGGCAGTGGACCGCATCGCGATTTGACCGGATCGACAACTATAAAACCGAACTCGGCTACCGCATCCTGCCCAGCATTCACGCGCGTCTTTCGTTGTCGCACCAGCAGATCCGACCAACCTATCCCTACACCCTGGAAGTGGGCGGCGAGCCGGCAGACGTTTTTAACATCACGGAAGCCGCGTTCACCGTGCGCTATGTGCGTCGCGAGCACTATACCAGCCTGCGGGGCAAGAAAATATTTCTGACACACAAGTTCCCCGTCGTCACGTTCACCCTCACCAAGGCGATCCCCCTTTTCGATGCGTCGGATTTCAACTATACGATCTATGATGTCACGATAAAGCACCAGACCAAATACAGCGGCTTTGGAAAGACGGTCATCAATCTCACGGGTGGTGTGGTCGACGGTGTGGCGCCGTATGGGAAACTGTTCAATGGCCGCGGGGCGAAGACGTCGTCGTTTTATGTGGAAAGCTATTTCCAGACCATGGGCTTATATGAATTTGCAGCCTCGCGATATGCCGGTCTGTTCCTGCGTCATAATTTTGGGAACGTGCTGATCAATAAAAAATATTCAAAACCCGAACTGCTCATCTTTCAAAACGCGGCCATCGGTTCCTTGGACCACCGCCAGCTTCATACGGACCTGCTCATGCAAAGCATGGACAAGGGATATCTGGAGTCCGGTGTGGGGATGGACAATATTATCCGGATACCCTACTTCGGGTTGGGCTTCTTCAATTTCGGGGGCTCTGTCTTTTACCGCTACGGCCCGTATCGCTTCGTCAACCAGCAGGACAATTTTGCTTATCGGATCAACTTTACGTTCACCTTCTGATTCCTGTGCCGAACCCTTGGGCAAACTTCCGGTTGTCAGGTTTGTTGCCGGGCATTTTGGCTAATGTTTGTATGGAAATCCTCCAACCGATGACTTTCTCTTTCTTCTACAAAGCGGTCGATACGCCAAATAAAAGTTTGAAAATCCGGGATCGAAAACGATCTCATAACAAGCCATATTTTTAAAAGCCAAAAGTGTTAACTTGCGGCGAAACCATTGAAAAGACTCATGGCGCAAGTAGAACTGATCATGCCTAAAATGGGCGAAAGCATTATGGAGGCCACCATTTTATCCTGGTTGAAAAAGCCCGGCGATAAAATTGAGCAGGACGAATCCGTGCTGGAAGTGGCCACCGATAAAGTGGACACCGAAGTGCCGTCGACACATGCCGGCGTGCTCAAAGAGATCCTCGCCAAGCAAGGTGACGTAGTGAAGGTGGGCAGTCCCATTGCCATCATCGAATCCAATGTGGAGGCGGGTGCTGCAGCAAGCGCCCCCGTCGCGCCTGCAAAAACGACGTCTATGCCTGCCGTTGCAACACACGCTACGGCTGTTCATGCGAACGGCAATGGAAACGGTGCACATGCACCGGTCGATTTCAAAGGCAGCTCGCGTTTCTATTCCCCCCTGGTGAAAAACATCGCGAAAGAAGAAAGCATTACCGTGGCCGAGTTGGAGACCATCACCGGCTCCGGGTCAGAAGGCCGCGTGACCAAGAAAGATGTGCTCGACTATGTGCAGCATCGCAAGTTGGGCGCGACGGTACAAGCGGTGCAGCATGCCGTAAACATCGGCTCGAATGGCGGCGCACCTAAAGTGCCCGTGTCGGTGAGCGGCGCAGACGAGATCATCGAGATGGACCGCATGCGCAAAATGATCGCCGAGCGCATGGTCGACTCCAAACGCACCGCCCCGCACGTAACGTCCTTTGTGGAAGCCGACGTCACCGGCGTAGTGTTCTGGAGAAACAAAATGAAGAACGAGTTCCAGAAACGCGATGGCGACACCTTAACGTTTACCCCGATCTTTATCGAAGCCGTAGCCAATGCCATCAAGGACTATCCCATGATGAACATCCAGGTGGATGGCGACAAGATCATCAAGAAAAAAGACATCAACATCGGCATGGCCGTGGCGCTGCCGTCGGGCAACCTCATTGTGCCCGTCATTCGCAATGCCGATCAATATAACATCAGCGGTCTGGCCAAGATCGTCAACGACCTGGCCAAGCGCGCGCGCGACAACAAGCTCAAACCCGACGAACTGGCGGGCGGCACCTTCACCATCTCCAACGTGGGATCGTTCGGCAACGTGATGGGCACACCCATCATCATGCAACCGCAGGTGGGTATCATTGCGCTGGGCGCCATTCAGAAGAAGCCATCCGTTTTGGAGACACCCTACGGCGATGTGATCGCCATCCGCCACAAGATGTTCCTTTCGCACTCCTACGACCACCGTGTGGTAGACGGCGCGCTGGGAGGAAGCTTTGTGCGCCGGGTAGCCGACTACCTCGAGAAGTTTGACGTGAACCGGACGGCGTAAGGATTTTAGCCGTGTTGCCTTCGCTCAAGCTCCCGCCTTCGCTAAAGCTCCGGCGGGCAAGTCGGCGAGCAAGAAAGGGCGCCCTCCTTCGCTGAAGCTTCGGCGGGCAAGCAAAGGAAATCTTTGCATTAACCTTACGTCCCCGCGCCTTTGCACTTAAACGCCCTTTGATTTCTGAGAAATTGGATTTTACTTGAGTCCATGTCCAGCATCGTATCGTTCATCAGCCGCAAAGGAGGCACCGGAAAGACCACCAACGCCATTAATCTGGCCACCACCCTGCACCACATGGGCAAACGCATCCTGCTGGTGGAAACCGACACGAACTACACGTTGAACACCCTCCGGAAGATGGAGATGTTCAAGGCCAAAGACGGCGTGAAAGGCTTCGAGCTGCTGGGTTCGGGTGATGCCCAGGTGGCGGACGAGCTGTCCCAATTGAAAGCCAGCAAAAAGAACGACATCATTATCGTGGACAGCGCCGGCAAAACCACCGACGAGGGGATCAAAAAGCTCTGCCTGGTGAGCGACATTGTGGTGGTGCCGACCAGCCTGACCCAAAACGACCTGCTGGTGACCTACCAGACCGTGGCCGACCTGGCGCCGGCCCGCGAGTTGAACCCGCGGTTGAAGATCGCCATCTTGCCCAACCGTATCCACAGCGGCACCAACCTCTATACCGTGCGTGAACACCTCAAAAACCTGGATGCCATAATTCTGCCGGTGATCGTGCCTCAGAAAAATCTTTTCGTAAATTTCAGTACGCTGGAGGCCGAAAAAGCCTATCAGCCCATCGCCCAAGCCATTCTGAACACTCTCGCATGAGCAAGAAAAAGAACACGTTAAAAGACCTCGACGAATTTTTGAAACAACAGGCTGCCACACTGGTGTCGCCTCCTTCCTTGCGCGAGAAAATCGAAGAGACTGCACCCCCGGCCCCGGCGATCAAAGAGCAACCGAAAGCGGAAGCCCCTCCACCGGCACCCCAGGCCAGCACCACGCCCGGGGAAGTGAGCTCCGCCAGCATCCTGGAGGACCTGAAAACCCTGTCTGAAAAGGAAGGCGTTTTCTTTCGCCAGAAGCTGTATGACCTCATCATCCAGACGCTGGAAACACAAAAGAAATCCCTCCCCGAAGATAAAATGCTTATCAACACGGCCCTCTATCTCAAGAGCGGCAATCTTTGGAAAGAGGCCATCCGCGAATACTGGAAAAAACAGTAGCCTGTGACCCAGCAGGGCAACAAGAGACCGGTGATCACCTCATGGGTAATCCAATTATGTTGTTAAGTTTGCTGGCACAGACCAAGAGAAAATACCCTAAACAGAAATGATATGAAGTTTGGAACGAAAGCCGTGCACGCGGGTGTGGAACCCGATCCGTCGACGGGTGCGATCATGACGCCGATCTATCAAACCTCCACCTATGTGCAGGAGTCGCCGGCGAAACATAAAGGATATGCCTATGCGCGGGGCGCCAACCCCACGCGAAATGCGCTTCAGAAAAGTATTGCCGCCCTCGAGAATGGCAAGTTCGCCATTTGTTTTTCCTCGGGCATGGGCGCGACCGATGCCGTGATCAAGCTGCTCAACCCCGGAGATGAAGTGATCACCACCAACGACCTGTATGGCGGATCCTATCGCATGTTCAAGCGCGTGTTTGAAAAATACGGCATCAAATTCCACTTCATCGACCTCACCAAGACGGCGAACATTCAACCGCTAGTAAACGACAAGACGAAACTGTTTTGGCTGGAGACGCCGACCAACCCGTTGATGAACATTATCGACATCAAAGCATGTGTGGACATCGCCAAGAAGAAAAACATCCTGGTGGCGGTAGACAACACCTTCGCCTCACCGTATCTCCAAAATCCGCTCGACCTTGGCGCCGACATCGTGATGCATTCCGTGACGAAATATCTCAGCGGCCACTCCGATGTGATCATGGGCGCATTGGTGATGAACGACGAGAAGCTTTACCAGGAACTGGCCTTTCTTCAAAACTCTTGTGGTGCCGTGCCCGGTCCGCAGGATTCGTTTCTCGTGTTGCGCGGCATCAAGACGCTGCACCTGCGTATGGAGCGGCATTGCCTGAACGGAAAGCGCATCGCCGAATTCTTGAATACCCATCCCAAGGTGGGGAAAGTATATTGGCCCGGGTTTACCGACCATCCCAATCACGACATCGCGAAAAAACAGATGCGCGATTTTGGGGGCATGCTCTCCTTTACCCTGAAAGACGACAGCCTGGAGAAAGCCACGAAGCTCATGGAAAGCATGACGCTTTTTTCGCTGGCCGAATCGCTCGGCGGTGTGGAGTCTCTGATCAATCACCCGGCCTCGATGACGCACGCCAGCATTCCCAAGGAAGAACGCATCAAGAACGGCCTGCTCGATTCGCTCATCCGCCTCAGCATCGGGGTGGAGGATGCCGACGATCTGATCGAAGACCTGACGCAGGCCTTGGCGAAAGTCTAGGAAGGCAACAAACCCCCGTTCATGATCCATCCGAAACCTAAACAGGAAGCCTGCACGGCGGCAGGGTGCTGGAGATGCATAGTTTAAAACTTCAAATACCGTGAATCAGAAAGATCTCAAACAACTTTTCAGCATTCCAGTCATCGTTGCCGCCCTGGGCTATTTTGTTGATATCTACGATCTGCTGCTGTTTAGCATTGTGCGCCGTCCAAGCCTGATGGCAATGGGTGTCGCGGAGGGAGACTTGCAAACCCAGGGAGAGTTTTTGATACAATCTCAGATGGCAGGCTTGCTGGTAGGGGGGATCATCTGGGGCATCATGGGCGATAAACGCGGGAGGCTTTCGGTATTGTTCGGATCGATCCTGTTGTATTCGCTGGCCAACATTGCCAACGGTTTTGCCGCCACCGTAGATCAGTATGCATGGCTCCGGTTCATTGCCGGCATTGGCCTTGCGGGAGAACTTGGCGCAGGCGTTACGCTGGTTTCGGAGACGTTGCCTACGCACTTGCGTGGTTATGGCACAACGGTTATTGCCACCGTTGGTTTGATGGGTGCCGTGGTGGCCAACTTTCTCTCGAAAGCCTACGACTGGCACGTCTCTTATTTTATTGGAGGAGGATTGGGATTGATGCTCCTCATAGCCCGCGTGAGTGTGTTCGAATCGGGCATTTTCCTGAAGACAAAAACGATGGATGTTCAACGGGGAAACTTCTTCCAGTTGTTCACAAAACGCAGCCGCTTTCTGAAGTTCATGGGGTGTATTTTTATCGGTCTGCCCATCTGGTTCACCATCGGTATTTTGGTGACGTTCTCGCCGGAGTTTGCGCCTACGTTGGGAATACAAGGCACGGTGCTGGCCGGCGACGCGGTGATGTATTGCTACATCGGGTTGGCCACGGGCGATATGACCAGCGGGCTCATCAGCCAGGCGATCGGCTCGCGGAAAAAAGTCGTCGCGGTTTTTATACTGCTCACTTTAGCATTCTTTTTCCTGTATCTTTTTATGCCTGTGCACACGACCACCTTCTTTTATTTCGTGTGCTTTTTACTCGGCGTGGGCATCGGTTACTGGGCTTTGTTTGTGACCATAGCTGCCGAGCAGTTTGGGACCAACCTACGGTCGACCGTGGCCACCACAGTGCCGAACTTCATCCGGGGAACGGTTATTCCACTGACCCTTGCTTTTAAGTTTTTGAGAGGGCAGGTGGGCGACATTCATGGCGCGCTGATAATTGGTGTGACAACGATTATCATCGCTTTTATTGCCCTGCGGGCTATTGACGAGACTTTTGGACGCGATATGAATTTTGAGGAGATAGACTAGCGGGCTTTTGGCGCCAAAATGGTTCTTGTGAAAGATTAACTTTATTGCAATCTTTCCATGTAAAAAGATTCACGCGTGTTGAAGAAGCCCCTCATTCTTTCCCTGTTCCTACTTTTTTGGTCGACCTGCACAATTGCCCAGAACCTGCATTTAATAGACAGCCTATCCCGGAAATTGCATTCGGCGGAGGGCAAAATCCGTTTCGAACTTCTGAACGACGTCGCCTGGGAATACCGGTTTTCTTATCCCGACAGCACCGTATTTTATGCCCGCCAGTCCTATGACCTCGGGCAGCGCCTCAAGCTTCCTTCAGGCTTGGCGGAGCCCCTCAACTTTATCGGTGTAGCCCTCAACTACAAGGGCGACCGGATCGGCGCATTCGACAACTATGAGCAAGCCCTGAAGGTCGCCATCGACCAAAAGGACTCCATCCAAATCGCCTACTCCAACAACAACCTGGGTAGGCTTTTCTTCGAGCAGGGCCTGCTGGCGCGCTCCTATGATTATTTCATCCGCGCCCTTTCCATCTTCGAAAATCTGAACGACTCCAGCGGTCTGGCCTACACCTACCAAAGCCTGGCCAACCTCTACAAATCCCAGCACGACTATCCGAAAGCCGAAAGCAACTATCTCAAGGCAAACAAGATCCGGCTGGCGCTGGGCAACACGCGCGACATCATGTCGGGCTATTCGCAAACGGCCCGATTCTACCAGGACAACAACCAACACGACAAGGCCCTTCGCTACCTGCACCTGGCCGACTCTGCCGGGCAAGTGATCCACGACGAGATCAACCTAGCCGAGGTGCACATTTCGTTGTCGGAAAGTTTTCTCAACAAGGGCGAGCTCGAGGAAGCGGAGAGCATTTGCGCGCAAGCGCTGAAGGTGATTGCCGAGAAACGCAACATGCGCATGCTGCCACAAGCCTACATTTCCATGGGGCAAATCAAATTGGCGCAGCGCGACCTCACGGCGGCGAAGAAATTTTTCAACCTTGGCCTCGACATCGCCAAGTCCACCAACGACATTGCTTCGAAGATGGAGGCGCACTATTACCTCTGGAAAATATCCGAAAAAGAGAAAAACAAATTTTCGGAGCTCACCAACCTCAACGCCTACCTGTTGCTGAAAGATTCCATCAAAGACCTGGACCTCGCACGTCAGGTGGAGCGGCTGCAATTTGAGATCGAGATCGAGCGCAAGGAACGGGAAAACGAATTGTTGAAAGTGGACCAGGTGAAGACAGAAGCCATCATCAAGCAACAGCGCCTGTCGAATATCATCCTGGGCACCATCATCGTGGCCGTGAGCTTGCTGGGTTTTGTGCAATGGCGCAGCAGCAAGAAACGCCGCGAGAGCAACGAGAAGCTGGCCCAACAGAACCAGTTCATCCAAAACCAGCGTGAAGAGATCGTCGACCAAAACGAAAAGCTCTCCCGTCGCAATCAGCAGTTGTCGGACCTCAACCATGAAAAGGATACGCTCATGAGCATTGTGGCGCACGACCTCAAGTCGCCGCTCAACCGCATCAAAGGCATTACCGACCTCATGGAGATGGAGGGGCATCTCAACAAGGATCAGCAGGACTACGTGCGCATGACAAAAGACGCCACGCAAGCGGGACTGGACCTGATCAAGGATTTGCTCGATGTGCACATGCTCGAGGAAAGTGTGATCCTCAACCTTTCTACGTTCGACATCAGCGCATTCTTGTTGGAAAAGACCAACAACATACTGCCCGCCGCCGAGGCCAAAAGCATCCACCTTCATATTGCAAAAATCGAGAGCGTTGAAGTGCAGATGGATGCCGACTACCTCAGCCGCATCGTAGACAACCTACTCACCAACGCCGTCAAGTTTTCGAAACGGCAGACCGCCGTGGCGGTGTCGGCGGGAAAATCCAACGGCGAGCTTTGGATCTCCATCAGCGACCAAGGGCAGGGCTTTTCCGAAAAGGATAAGCTGCAACTGTTCCAAAAATTCAAGAAACTGAGCGCCCGCCCCACGGACGGGGAGTCGTCTAACGGGCTTGGGTTGGCCATTGTAAAGACCCTGGTCGACCGCCTGAAAGGCAGTATTGTCCTGGAATCCGAGCAAGGAAAAGGGAGCACCTTCATAATCCGGTTCCCGCTACACAACAACTGATTTTCCCCAAACGCTGACCTGGGGTGGACCTTTATTGGTTTTCCGTTGCGGTTTCGCGCCCTCCAAAAAAAGACATTTCCTCCATTAAACCTCCATCCCACACCTGCGTCTAACGGCCAAATCAAACACATTGGAAGACATGAAAAAGGTGATGGTTCTTTTTGCTTTTGTAGCGGTGGTCGGTTTATATCAGGCGAAGGCCCAGGTGGCCACGCCCGGGGTCGATCAGCGGGAGGGGTTGCAGCGCGAACGCATCCGCAGTGGCGCCGCCAGTGGCGAGCTTACCCGCCGGGAAACGGCCCATGCCCGACGCGATCAGCGCAGCATCCGCCGGACGGAGCGCCGCGCAAAAGCGGATGGGGAAGTGACACGCCAGGAACGCGCACAGATCCAGCATAAACAGAATCGCGCCAGCCGTCAGCTGCGGCGCAATAAACACGATGCACAGGTTCGTCCGGGTGCCTGATCTTATTTTCCGCCGGCGCGCGCGATGAAGTCATTCAAGATACTTTTCAGGCGCCGGCGCGAAACATCTTGTTCATATTTGGCTTCGCGGTAGGATTTGGTGAGCGTTTCCATCTCGGGTGAGGATTTCGCATAGAGCATCCGTTGCATGAATTCGTCGGCATACCAATACGAGTTTTCCGGGAGATTTTTCAAGGAGCGAAACATGTATTGATACACGTCGTCGCTCTCTTTGCCGACGTAGACGAGATCGATGAGGCCGAGGTTGTTGTATTCGGTTTCGGTGCTGGTGAGCAAGGCGGTGCGGAGGCGTTCTTTTTGCTCGGGGCTGAGGAGGAAACGGAAGAATTCAAAGGGGTTGCGGGCGTAGTAGGACATGAAGTCGCTTTCGGGGGACAGTTCGTAAACGCCTTCCCAACGTGTCGCCTCGTTTTCGGCGCATCGTACCAGCCACTCCACGGTTTCCATATATTTATCAAGTCCGTCGGGGCGGGCCATGATGCGTTGCATTTCGCGGATGCGTTTTTTGTAGACTTCTATTTGTGGAAGCTCGAGCGTTTTAGCGCCGTAGGAGGGGGTGTGGGTGTAGTACTCTCCGCTTTCGTTTTTCTTCAGGAATAAAAGCACTTCCGTGCCCACTCTAAACTGGTCGGGCGCGGGACGGACCATGAAGGGTTCGAATGAGAGCTCGATGATGGATTCCTGTATTTCCCCTTGCAGCATTTCCCGCACGAGGATGCGCGCGATAGAATAGTCTACGGAATAGCCTTTCTGAAAATATTCCTGGAGCGAGAGTCCTCCGGTGGTGGAGTCGGGTTGTTGTTCATTTGTATTTTCCAGCACGTCACGAATGTCCATGACGTAGCCCACCAGGATATAGTCACTTTCGATCACCAGCGTGCGCAGGGGTGCCGGGCTGATGGGGTACGAGAACGCGGATAAGCCAACCAGAACAAAGCATGCGATCAAAAGACGTTTCATAAGAAAACAGTTAAGGTGATCGTAAAAATGCCAGTCACGCGAAAACAAGCGCCAAAAATCATTCCATACCTGTATTGAATCCCGGAGACGGGGAAAAGTCACGGTAGCGGTAGGGAATTTAGGAGATATCTCTATCCGGAGCAACCGAAACTCGATAAAAGGGTAGGGCTGGCGTGGAGTATTGCCCGCGTCCCATCCCATTTCCGGCCAAAATCCGTCCGGCGCTGTCAAGACGCCGTTTTTTTTAACTCAGGAAATGACCTGCAGAAACTTCATACACCGGTTTATTTCCTGCCGATCACATAATATAAAATGGGGCCCAGCACTGGCAGTAGCACGACGGCAATGATCCACAATATTTTCTTTTCGTTGTCTTTGTTGCTTCTCAGGATGTCGAGGATCACAACAACATCGAGGATGAGAATGAGGAGAGATATCAGGCGTCCCATAGGTAAGGTTTAGTTTGATTCCAGGATTTTGAAAAGTTCGTCAAGATTGGGGGTGATGATGATTTCCGTGCGACGGTTCTTTTGTTTGTTTTGCGGCGTGTCGTTGGCGGCCAGCTGCATATATTCACCGCGGCCCGACGGCGTGACCTGTTTAGAGCTCACACCCGCTTTGGTCAGGATCTTGGTGATGGAGGTGGCACGCATCACGCTGAGATCCCAGTTGTCGTTCATGTACTGCGATTTTTTGGAGATGGGCACATTGTCGGTGTGGCCTTCCACGAGGATGTTGATGTCCTTTTGATCTTTGATGGCCTTGGCCAATTGCTGCAGGGCCGTAACGCCTTTGCTGTCGACTTCAATGCTCCCGGAACCAAAGAGCAATTGTTCGGCCAGGGAAACATATACTTTGCCATTCTTCACCTTCACCGTGATGTCGCCTTCCTTGAAGTTGAGCAAGGCGCCAGTGATCTTGTTCTTTAGGTCTTGCACGGCCTTGTCTTTGGCGGCCAGCACCTGCTCGAGTTCTTTCACTTTTTTCTCGCGCTCGGCAAGTCCCACGCTCAGCGAGTCGTTGAGCTTGCGGGTTTGTTCGAGGTTTTGCTGGATGGCCAGGAGTTGTTCTTGTTGTTGGGTGAGGTCGCGGTTCAGCTTGCCACTGCTGGTCATCAGGTTTTTATAGGTTGTGTTTAATTGGCTGTGTTCTTTCTCCAACGTCGCCAGCCGTTGCGCGGTATTTCGTTTGTCGATACCCAGGTTGGTGGTGTCTTCCTTCAGGAGGGCGAGTTTGTCGTTGAGATCTTTCAGGTCGGCGTTGGCTTTGTCGAGTGCGGTGGCGCGATCGGAGAGATCGGAGTCGGTTTGTATTTTTTGTGCGAGCAGCGCGTCGTATTTCTTTTTAGAGACGATGCACGATGAAAACAGGGAGCACAACAGCAGACCGACTAGAATTTTGTTCAGGAACATACGGATCGAAGAGATTATGGTTATAGGTGATTTTCGTTTTTTCGTACGCTATACGGAGTCTTTTCTACGCGTGGCGGAGTATAATTTAGGGAGGGTTTACAACCTTTTACAAGCATCTTGTGTCACGCCTGGTGAATGAAATTATTTTTAAATTTTCTGCAACCCTTTCCGTTGGCATCGCCGTATAAGCCCCTATTGATTTTTGAAATGCATCTCCGGAAAGTGCAGTGACACGAAAGTAAAAACAAAACCCTCAAATCGTAAATTTTTTATGACCCTTACCCAAAAGACCCTCTCTATTTTTTCTTTCTCCCTGCTGGTCGCCCTCTCGGCCTGCAACAAAGATGACGATCAGGTTAGCCAGCCCTCGAAAGAGGACGCGAAAACGAAGATCTCGAAATTCAACACCGATGCCAAGACCGATCTGCAGGATCTTTCCAGCGCCGAAGGCTTCAAGGCCGTGAAGGACTTTTTCGAGCTCACCTCCTCCGACGATCCCTTTGGCCGCGCAGCCGAACAGAACTCCAAACACTTCTTCCGCGACAAAGGCAAAGCGTTTCGTTCTGTGTTTGCTACCGCCAAAGCCGCCACCGGCCGCACACAAGGCGACGAGCCCTTTGACTTCGCCGCCAACACCGGCGTCTATGCCTGGAACGCGCAGAACGAAGTCTTTGAAAGAACGGCCGATGCCAGCACCATCCGCATCCAATTTCCCACCGAAGGCTCTGCCACCAACGACGCCGAACTCAAACTGTCGGCCTACACGGAAGTGGAGGTTTACGATGAAGAAAACCAGGAATACTTTTACCAACCCGAGGAATTGAAAGCCGAGCTGTTTGTCAGCAACGAAAAACTTGCCGCACTCAACCTTGAAATTACCTGGGACGACTACGGCTTCCCCCTGACAGCCGACATCAGCGCCCTGGCAAAACCTTTCACCGTCAACGTTGGGTTCGACGTTACCAACAGCACCACGTCCACGCTGACCGTTGCATTGCTGCGCGACCAGACCACGTTGGTGAGCACGCAGGTGACGGCTACCTATAAAGACAACACCAAGTCGGAAGAAAGTCTGAAAAAGATCGATGGATATGTACAAGTGAAGAACCTCAAGCTGGAAGGCACCATTGATGTAGAAGCTGCCAACCACTCAGAAGTTAATTGGAACGACATTGTGAAGCTTGCGCTGAAGGCCGACAATGAAAAGATCGGTGATATTGTGATCGTGGATGAAAATGAAAAACCTGTAGCCTACCTGCAATATGCAGACGGCTCAAAAGAAAAACTCGAAACGGTACTGAAGCCCGTGTTGGATGAGGTAGATGCACTGCGTGACGACCTGGAGGTCAACGGCTGATCAGCAAGCGTTCAAGTTTCGGAGGCTGTCTCGCAAGGACAGCCTTTTTTCTTTTTGTAACCCCAGGCTTTAGCCTGGGGTTAAGCCAATGAATAGAAGACGTGCCAAAGGGAAATCAGATCGATCTCCTTCTCTTGGATTGGCACGGGCTAGCTGCTCGTGAGCGAACTTCGCACGGTTCTTGCGAGTCGTCTCGCGATATGGTGAATTTGCCAGACGACTTGTAAGGACGTGCCAAAGGAAAATCATATCGATCTCCTCTCTAGGATTGGCACGGGCTAGCTGCTCGTGATCGAACTTCGCACTTTTCTTGCGAGCCGTCCTGCTACAAGGTGAATTTGCCAGACGACTAAAATGCTCATTACCCTTACACGCCCCAACAAATTTTAAGTGATGACCAGATCAACTTCCGGAGAAATGTCTCCCAGGCCGTTCATATAGGTCGGCGAAATGGGAATGCCTAAAATAGCTATCTTTAAAGAAGTACCCTGGCCGTATCTATGACAAAGAAGATCACCATTCCTTATTTTCCTGCGGGACTTAAGTATACTTCGCCTATATTGTTTTTTGTCGGTTTATACTTGCTCGCGATCGGGCATCCCGTGTGGGGTGTTGTGCTGATCCTGTTGACCGCCGTTATTCTCACGACCCGCTATGTCACCGAGATTGATCTGCAAAAAAAAGTTTGCAACGATTACATCGCCATGCTCGGCATTCCTTTTAGCAAAGAAGTAAAGAAATTCAATGCTGTGGATCGTATCCTCATCACCAAAGGCAACCATGCGCAAAACGTGCAAACGCGGATACAGTCCAGGACCATGAGTTGGTCGGACTACACCGGCACGCTGCTCTTCGACGACGGCGAGACGCTTGACTTGTTGACGCGGAACGATAAAAAAGAACTGCTGCTGGGCGTCAAGGAATTTGCCGACTTTTTAAGTGTAGGCGTGGAGGATCACTCCACGAGTCATCACTACTGGGTAGATTTTTCGCAGGTCGTAAAAGAATAAACAAATCTCCATTCCATACATCATGAAAAAAAGTCTGATCATCCTGCTCCTGGTTTCTGTTGCTTTTGCCACCGTCGCCCAGCGCTTTGGCAAAACGTTGAAGAACACACCGGGCATTGTTTCCTACACCTATCGCAACAGCTTTCAGAAAGATGTGGCCCTGACACTCGACACGATCAAGGCCCTGGGCATCACCGACATTGAATTCTCGAACCTGTTTGGCAAAACCGCCGCAGAGCTGCGCACCCTGCTCGATGCCCGGGGATTGCACTGTTCGTCATTTGGCGTGAGCTATGACGATCTGAACAACAAGACCCGCGAAGTGGCCAACAACGCCAAAACATTGGGCGCTTCCTTTGTGCGGGTGGCCTGGATTCCGCACGAAGGAAAAACCGTAGATGCTGCCTTTATCAAAAAAGCGGCCGACGATTTCAATGCAGCAGGTAAGGTCCTGAAAGACGAGTTCAACCTCAGTTTCTGCTATCACAACCACGGCTATGAATTTGTGTCCTATGAAAAAGGCACGTTGTTCGACTACCTGGTGGCGAACACCAATCCCGCGTATGTGAACTTTGAATTGGACATTCTCTGGGCCTTTCACCCGGGCCAGGATCCGGCGCAGCTGTTGAAAAAATACGGCAAGCGTTTCAAGCTCATGCACGTGAAAGACTTGCGCAAGGGCGTGAAGGGCGATTTTTCGGGCAGTACCTCGCCGGAGAACGACGTTGCTCTTGGCACCGGTCAGATCAATGTTGCCGAGGTGATCAAGGCGGCGCAACAGTCGGCCATCGAGCATTTTTATATCGAGGATGAAAGCAGCGCCGTAAAAACGCAGGTTCCGCAAAGCCTCAAATTCCTGAAGTCCCTGTAGTCACCCATCCCAGATCAACACGTATTCGCTATGAGAAAACTATCTTTCCTCGTCCTTTATCTTTTTATACAAAGTGCCGGCCCACTGCTGGCACAACCCACCGAGCGGCTCATTAAAATATTAGTTGCTCCAAATCACAGCGATTGGACCTACAAGAACGGCGAGCCCGTGAAGTTCGACGTCACCGTGCTGGAGAACAGCAACGTGGTGAAGAATGTAAAGATCTATTATGAGATCGGGCCCGAAAAAATGACTCCTGTTAAAAAGGATTCGTCCATACTAAAGGAAGGCAGGATCACACTGGATGGCGGCACGATGAAAACTGCAGGGTTCCTCCGTTGCGTGGTCACCGCAAAGATCGATGGCGTCACCTACCGAAACCTGGCTACAGCGGGTTTCGAACCGCTGACGCTTAAACCTACCGTTGAAATGCCTGCCGACTTCCTGCAGTTTTGGGACAAGGCCAAGGCAGAACTTGCCGAAGTGCCGGTCGATGCCCGCATGACCCTGATGCCCGAACGGTGTACCGAAACGGTGAACGTATATCATGTCAACATGCAAAACTTTGCAAAGGGCACACGCCTTTATGGCATCCTTTGCATTCCGAAGAAGGCGGGGAAATATCCGGCCTTATTGAAAGTGCCTGGCGCGGGAGTGAGGGCCTACAATGGCGATGTGGCCATGGCGGAAAAGGGAATTATCACATTCGAGATCGGCATCCATGGCATTCCCGTGAACATGGATCCCACCGTGTACACTGTGCTCGGTGCGGGTGCGTTGAAAGGATATCAGAATTACAACCTCGATGATCGCGATCGTTTTTACTACAAGCGTGTATACCTGGGTTGTGTCAGAGCAAACGACTTCCTGGTAGGCTTACAGCAATTCGACGGCGTCAACCTGGGTGTTACGGGAGGAAGCCAGGGCGGTGCGCTGTCGGTGATCACGGCCGCGCTCGACCCGCGTGTGCAATGTCTCGGAGCATTTTATCCGGCGCTGAGCGATGTGACCGGCTACCTGAAAGGACGTGCCGGTGGATGGCCGCATTATTTTGATCCTTCGAACATCGCATTCAATAACACGAAAGAAAAGATTGCGACGTGTGGTTATTACGATGTCGTGAATTTTGCCAAGCAATTGAAAAAGCCAACGTGGTTCAGCTGGGGCTTCAACGACGAGACATGCCCACCCACATCGATGTATGCCGCATACAATTCCATCACGGCACCGAAATCGTTGTTGTTGGTTTTGGAGACGGGTCATTGGACCTACCCCGAACAATACGACAAATTGAATCAGTGGCTCATCGAGAAGCTGACCGGACACTAGGTTTTAAAACCTGGGGGTGATGCCGTATCTTTAGAGCATGACCCTCAGACGCGTATTCCCCCTCATACTCGTGGCGGGTGCGACAACCGTTGCCCTCTCATCAACGAAACGCCCGAAAGCAGGCGTGGTACTTTGCGGAAGCGTCGCCCGCGTGGGTGTGGTAAAGGCCAAGGACGAAGTATGAAAAAGAAGCTCATCATTTTGGCCGGGTCATTGGTGCTTTTTGGAGTGCTCTTTCTGCTGGGGTTCCGTTACTACAACCTCATAAATTTCAAAGACTCGCTCGCCGACCTGGTGGAATCTAAAACCAACGGTCAATACAAACTTGTTATCGGCAAGGCCAAGATGAACCTGCGCGAGTTGCAGTTCGAATTGAAGGATGTATCGCTCGTAAAAACCGGGAAAGCCGGTCCCAACGGTGTCGAGTCCGTAACGATCCCTTCGATGGAAGCGAAAGCCGGTTCGCTGCGGTCGCTGCTGAATACGGGGCAGATGGTGATCGAACGACTGACCATCGAGGAGCCCGTACTAAAAATGGCTGCGCGGAAAAATACGGAGCATGACGTGAACATCGCCCATAGCCTCGTAAAGATCTTTCCTGCCATTGAAGCCGTGCTGGATAAATTTCTCATTAAGTCATTTACGTTGCAACGCGGCGCTTTGCAGATCGAAAAGGAAGGGGAGAACCTCATCAGTCTCCGGCTTATCGATTTTATTATCCGCGATTGGAATATGCGTCAACTCACCGACAGCAGTAGAGTGAGACTCAGTCTCCAGGGACAACGCCTGCTGCTGAGCAAGACATCCATCGCATTTTCAGCGATTGAATTCAAATATCCCGAGCACTTCCTGGAGTTTAAGGATCTTACGCTGGAGTCGGAAGATACGATCAGCCGGTCGCACATGAAGATCGAGGGGAAGTCGGTGTTCATCCAGGGATTGGACTACAACGAATTATATAACCACCAGCGCTATAAACTAAAGAAGATCCACATCGAAAAGCCGGTCATCTCCGGAACGCTGCGGGTAGGGGGTGTCCATCACCAGGTGAAACATCCCCTGAAGGAGATCCTGCAACAAACCTTTGGGGAGGCCCTGCTGGACAGCGCTGTCATCAACGATGCCGATATCGCACTGACGGTGTACCATGGCAAAGATTCGATCCACACCCGGCTGCCCCACGTAGATTTGGACCTCAGCAACTTTGAGGTGCGCCCCGACACGTCGGCGTTGCTGGTGGATGGCCTGCGGATCGACCTCAACGAGACCTCTGTCCGGCTCAATAACAACGTGACGCTGCACTGCGATAACCTCACCTTTCTGCGAGGCCAGTACCTGGACATCACCAACGCCAGTTTCATCGACGTGGCCGCAAAGAAATCCTTCATCCAATGTCAACACATCGAGCTCAGTCGGTTCGCGTTAATAGACTTTATTTTTTATCGCAAGCTTCACCTGGCGTCGGCCCTGATCGAAAATTCGGATGTGAACATCACCCCACACTACCTGGACCTGTTTCCCAAAATGTCGTCCGACGTGAAGGACACGACGCAAGTCAAAAAGAAACTGGATAAATACGTCGGTGGTCTTCGCCTGCGCAACGCCAACATCCGGTTCAACGACGGCACGCGCTCCATGACCATCCAGCGAGCCGACCTGGAAGTGAAGTCGTTCAGCACTGCGTCGATAAAAACGCTGATCTCCCGGCTTTCCCGTTTCAGTGCCGGAAGCTTGACGTACGACAGTCCAAAGGATAGCACGCATCTGAAAGTAGGCGACGTGTCGTTGTCAAAAAATCAATTTGCCGTGGGTCGTATGGAGATTCAGATGAAGCGGCTGGCAGTTTCCGGGAAATCCATCAGCATCCAGGACTACATTTTAGCGGAAGACACCTTGAGTAGTGCCGTGCTGGAAAAGATCCACATCGAATCGCTGTCGCTGAGGGGTGTGTTGCCGGAGGTCAAGCATCAACCAAAATCAAAAAAGAAAAACACATTGGACTTGCTGATGAAAGACTTCCAGATCGGCAAACTGGAAACCGACGTTCGCGTGAAAGACAAACACATCGCCTTTAACGCCAACGCCCTGACGGGGCGCAGCATTCGCCTCCGCGGCGGCAAAGTGAACTATCAGCACCTGGTGGGAAACATCGATCACTTCAGGTTTCAGCAACCGGAAACGGACGTGAGTGTGGAGTCGTTGGACCTCGACTTTTTTAAAGAGACCCACCTGAAGAACGCCCGGGTGCAGGTTCGGAATCATGACGTCAGCCTGCCGTCCGCGACCATGGGCAAGGTGGACTTCGAAGATAAAGCGACCCACGTGTCCTATATTCACGTGAACAACATCGACGTGCAACAGGATGGTGCACTTGTTTTTGTGACCGACAGCCTGACCGCGAAAGGGATTACGTTGCGAACGGGCAAAGACCCTCATATAAAATCGTTGGTGGCCTATCACCCCATCATCCACCTTCCTAAACCAGCGGAGGCCGCCTCAAAAGAAGTGAAACCATCGAAGAAGCTTCCTGCGGATCTGGTGGAGGAATTTGCGCTTTATGATGGCGAGCTCACCTTGCCCAAAGGACAGGTGTTGAAGTTTACAAAGGCAGAGGGCGATCTCAAAGCCTCGCATCAAGTTCTTCGCCTCGACCAGGCAACCTTTGGCACCGAGAAAATGGCGTTGCAGTTGAACGGGCTGAACGTGCAGGAGGGCAGGCTCGACATCAAGCGCTTTACGATCACGCCGCAGGAGTCGTTTGTGAAAAACCTGGCCGTCGAGACCAGCGTGCTCACCGGCGAGCTAAACGACATTTCCCTGGTCGACTTTCACCTCGACAGCCTGGTAGAGCATCACACGCTGGTGGCCAGCGCCGTGAACGTCGATAAATTCTCATTGCACATTTTCAAAGACAAACGCCTGCCCGATGCACTCCCGAAAGAAAAACCATTCCTGCTGCATGCGATGATCTTGCCCGCGCTTCATGCCAGAAAACTGAAGGTGAGGGAAGGGTTTATTCGTTACCGTGAAATATCCGATATCACGGGAAAAGAAGGGGAAATTTCATTGCACAAGATCAACATCGAAGCCAACAGTGTGGATGTGCGAAAATACCTGGCGGATGGATTGATCGTGAACGCCACCACCCGCCTTTATGACCAGGGCGAGGTCCACCTGAATTATAAATTTCTTTCCCCCGAGCAATTTGCCCTGAACATCGACATCCTGCCCTTTGACCTGACCGTGCTCAACAAACTGATCGTCCCATTGAAAGCGATGGAGATAAGATCAGGTGACCTGGAAGCGCTCCACCTCGACGTAACGGCCGACCGCGAGAGGGCGGTGGGCAGTGCCACCATGAGCTACCAAAACCTGCACCTCGAGTTGTTTTCCAAGACCGACCCCGAAAAGAAAAACCTGGGCAGCACCCTGCTCACGTTGCTGGCCGACGGCATTGTGCTGAAGCATAACAAACAGCATGCAACGGCCACCATCGACCAGACGCGCATCCCCACAAAATCGGTATTCAACTATTGGGTCCGCATTGCCACGCACGGTGCCATGAACGTGGTGCGGCATGGCAAACCGGCGAAAAAGGTCAAAGCCGTATAATTGGTTTTCTCTCAATATTTTACAGTGCGGGGTACCGACTAATGAAACATTTGGTTTACTTTGTGACCGAGCAAACTCTGGGCTTACCGGTTAGCGCATCTTTTGAATGGCCGTAGCTAGGTTCCCTATACAGACCCTCGTATTTTGAGTTGCGACGGCTAAAATAACCGACATTACATGGCAAACATCTGGATCACAAAACCGCTACAACAGCTCATGACCGAAACCGCCGACAAGGCTGTTGGCCTGCGGCGAACCTTGGGAAGATTTAACCTGATCATGTTAGGCGTGGGCGGCATCATCGGCGCCGGCATCTTCGTGCTCACCGGCCAGGCAGCGGCCAACTACGCTGGACCGGCCATCATCCTCTCGTTCATCATTGCGGGCATTGCCTGCGGGTTTGCGGGCCTGTGCTATGCCGAGTTCGCCTCCATGATCCCCATCGCGGGAAGTGCCTATACCTATGCCTATGCCACCCTGGGTGAATTTATTGCCTGGATCATCGGCTGGGACCTTATTCTCGAATACCTTTTTGGCGCGGCCACGGTGGCCGTAGGTTGGTCGGGCTACGTGGTGAGCTTCCTGAAAAATTTTGGCATCCACATCCCCGACGCCCTCTGCAATGCACCCTTCACCTACGACACGGCCACGCACGAATGGATCAGGACCGGAAGTCTTTTGAATTTTCCGGCCATGTTCGTCATCGCCATCATCACCACCCTGCTGGTGATCGGTATTCGCGAGTCGGCCAACTTCAACAACATCATCGTGGTCATCAAAGTGGCGGTCATCCTGTTGTTCATCGGGTTTGGGTTGACCTATGTATCCATGGACAACCTGGAGCCCTTCATTCCCGCAAACGACGGTGTTTTTGGTAAGTTTGGATGGAGCGGGGTTTTCCGCGCATCGGGTATCGTGTTCTATGCCTATCTAGGGTTTGATGCGGTGTCCACCGTCGCGCAGGAAGTGAAGAATCCTCAACGCGATATGCCCTGGGGAATTTTAGGCTCGCTCATCGTCTGCACGATCCTCTACATCACCGTAGCATTCGTCATGAATGGCATGGTGTCCTACAAAGAACTAAACACCGCCGCCCCCATCGCCGTGGCCGTCGACTCTGCCGGCTCTGCACTGACATGGTTAAGCACGCCCATCAAGATCGGGGCCATCGCCGGTCTAAGCTCCGTGATCCTCGTGATGCTGATCGGACAATCGCGTATCTTCTTCTCCATGGCCAACGACGGCCTCTTGCCCAAAAGCTTTGGAAAGACTCACCCCAAATTCAAAACCCCTTACATCACCACCATCGTCATCGGCGGCGTAGCCATGATCATCACCGGCTTGCTCCCCATCAACTTGTTGGGAGAGCTCGTCTCCATCGGAACGTTGCTCGCCTTTGTATTAGTAAGCGCCGGCGTGCTCATGTTGCGCTACAAAAACCCCGAAATCCACCGTCCCTTCAAGACGCCACTTTTCCCCTTCGTCCCCATCATGGGCGTGCTGACTTCGCTGGGAGTGATGGCCACATTGCCGCTCGAAACCTGGATCCGCCTCATCGCCTGGATGGCCATCGGCATCGTCATCTATTTCGTCTATAGCATCAAACGCAGCAAGCTGAACAACCAGCCGAAGTAAAATATTTTAGGATTTGATTGGAATGCCATTACCTGCAAAGCGTAATGGCATTTTTGTTTTCATCACAACATTGACCATCCACGATTTTATATTCCCGAGTTCCCGAACAGTGGGTCATCGCCGTTGTTGGGGTCCCACCAACAACATTTTTCGTCGTCGTCACCCAAAGCATGGACGTATTAGATTCGGCGTACACACTTGGCGGCCCCCCTCGTACCTCGGGGCCGGGCTATCCGTTCCAAGTCCGTCCACCCACAACCCACCCACTACGGGCTTTCCACTCCTATCCCTGGCCGGGCCACCGCCAAGCATGTGCCCCAATCACAAATCCCCCACCAGCCGCATAACCAACGCGAGCGTGCCCCATTGTTGGTGTCCCACCAACAACGATTAGCTTGGAAAAAACTTTATGCAGAAGGACCCAAAGCATGGGAATACACAAATTGTAATGCTCCCTTTCCTTCGTCGTTTTAAAAATGATTGGTATGCTGAAAAAAAGTTGTTGGTGCGACACCAACAATGGTGGCCGACGTCATCGAGAGGGAGCGTCGCATGTTTGATGTTCGCCGTTGTTGGTGTTCCTTCACCAACAACATTCCTTCCCACATGTTTATTACTGGCGAGACATGCACCGACAACTTCCAAAATTCTGGCTCCTGAATGCTAACTCCTGGCTCCCGGCTCCTGGCTCCTGGCTCCTGACCTCGTCCAATACCAATAAAAAGGCAACCCACTCCCCATCAACGCCAACCCAATCAACGCCTCCCGTGGCTTCGTGATCATCGTGATCGCAATCAACGCCACACAAAACAAAATAAAAATCGCCGGCACCACCGGATACCCCCAGGCTTTATACGGCCGTGGCACATCCCGCATCTTCACCCGCAGCACAAAGACCCCAAGCGTGGTGGCCCCATAAAAAATAAACGCCGCGAACACGAGCATGTCCGTCAACTGATCAAAGCTCCCCGAAAACACCAGTATGGATGACCACACCGCTTGAATAAATATGGCTTTGGATGGCGTATTGTAGCGGGGATGTATGTAGGAGGCGGATTTAAAGAACATACCTTCCTTGGCCATCGCATAATACAGACGTGGCGGCCCCAGCAAAGTAGTATTCGTGCAACCAAACGTGGTGAGCAGGATCAGCAACGCAATGAATAATGCTCCAGCTTCTCCCAGGAAATGACGGATCACCACCACGGCGGCGATCGTGTTTTGTGATTTGTGGGCCGCGATGATCTCGTCGATGGGAAGCACATAGAGGTAGGTGAAGTTGATGCTGATGTAGACCAGCATCACAAACGAAACGCCGAGCACCAGTGCCAGCGGCAGGTTCCGGTTCGGGTTCTTGATCTCTCCGCCGATGTAGCCCGTGGCACTCCATCCTTCATAGGCCCAGAAGGCTGCCAACAACGCCGCGAAAATGCTTTGAATGAACGCACCCTCGGTCCAGGCATGATGCACATAGCCCGTGGCGGGTGTAGTGAAATTGGCCCAGCTGCCACCGCCCAACGTGAGGCCCAGCACAATAACCAGGAAGATGCTGACCACAACAATGATGGTGACCGTCTTGCTCAGGCCTTCGCCGAATTTCAAACCGATATAATTGTTATAAGACAAGCCCACGATGAGCAGCACGGTGAGGGTCTTGACCCCAAAATTGTCGAAGGGTGTGAACACACCGCCCAGGGAGATTTGTGCCCAGGAGGCGGGAAGCTCCGGCAGGGGCACCAGTGCGTTGAAGGAATGGGCAAACACATAGGCGATCGACGCGACGGCCGCCGAGCGGATCACCGTGAAGGCCGTCCAGCCGAAAAGGAAAGCAAAGAATTTGTTGTAGATCTTCCGAAAGTAAACATACTCCCCACCCGAATCGGCCAGGAGGCCCGCCACTTCGGCGTTGCTCAGTGTGCCGCAGAGGGTGATCAGACCGGCCAGCACCCAGCAGGTCAACACCAGGTCGGCCGACAACAGCTCGGACGACATAGGCGCCACTTTTTTATACACGCCCGACCCGATGACCGAGCTGACGGTGAGGATGAATGCTGAGAACAATCCGAGGGAGCGTACGAGTTGCCCCTGTGTCTTTTCAGGCTGCGCCATAATGGTTTAGGATGGTTAATGAAAGCTTCCTTTGCCGCCTGCGCGGAAGGGATCGTTTTCCGGAGGGTAAAGTATTCAGATTTGCCGAATAATGCGGCACCGGAAGGTCGAAAGTTGACGGCTTTTCGGCCGCCAACGATTTTAGGGTTACCAAAGGCTGGGAAGGGGTGGGGGTTAGTGCAGGGTTGATGTATTCAGGAAGGATTCAAACGAGGGTTGATTTTTTATGGACGTGCAGAGCATACATCCGTCAAAGGAATGATGTCCGTTCGTTTTAATTAATGGGCACATAACTCGCGCGTTGGGTGATGCGGCGGATGTATTGATGAAGCCAGATGTATTTTTTGATCTTACGGCCCGGCCGGCGCATGTTCATCTCCTCATCCTCGACGCGCGTGATCAGCCCGCTGCGATTAAATTGTGTGAGGATGTTCGATACGTGCGCGGTGTCTACCTTCTCTGTTTTGTTGAGGTTTCCGATCACCTGCTCTGCTGTAAAGTATTCGGTATATTCGAAGATACATTGCAGCACGCGCAGCCGCAGCGGTGTGACGGGAATGCTCCGTCGGTACAGCATCGTCTCTAAAAATTCTTTGTGGATTTTCATAAACAAAAAAATTATTCCTGCGACAAATACGGTATGGCTACTGAAACACTTTTGCAGTTTGAAAATAATTTCCGGAACGGGTAAAAATTTGCACCAGAGGTTTCCTGCGAGTCTTCGCATGGGTTGATTGAATTTTGTTTTACTTATCGGAAACATACATGCAAAATCTCATCGGTAATGTGACGATGGAGATGCGGGACGAAGGTACAGTTTGTCGATTACGCGTCTCTCCAAGCTTTCGCGGGAACCATCCCGGAAAATAATAGTTGCATCAATCCGGAATAATGTGAAATATTATAAAGAAAAATACTGTCCGTACGCGAAAGCGCGCCTGATCAGCAAATGGGCTCGCTCCGGCCGACGGACGACGTGGCCAAGAAACCCCAAACTATTGATAACTATACCTATGAAAAATCTCCTGTCAGCAGCGTTGCTCCTGAGTGCGTGTGCAGCTTTTGCACAACCCAAAATTGACGTCGACAAACAAATGAAACTGAGCCTGCAGCAATACAAAGGCATGCTGAAAGAATTTACGGACACGACCCTCTTCCCGCAGTCGGTCAATCCCGATGGCACCTACAAAAAGATGCCGAGCGAGTGGTGGTGCACGGGCTTCTTTGGGGGCTCGCTCTGGTACCTCTACGAATACACCAAAGACCCTGAAATGAAGGCCGCCGCCGAAAAATGGACCATGGCCCTGAAAAAAGAACAATACAACACGGGTACCCACGACCTGGGCTTCATGCTCTACAATTCGTTTGGCAACGGCTATCGTCTCACCGGCAACCCGGCCTACAAGCCCATCATGCTCAAAGGCGCCGAATCGCTGTCGACGCGTTTCAACCCCAACGTGGGGGTCATCAAATCATGGAACAACTTTCACGGCTATACCTATCCCGTCATCATCGACAATATGATGAACCTTGAGTTCCTGTTCTGGGCCGCCAAAACTTCAGGCAACAAGAAGTTCTACGACATCAGCGTCACACACGCCGACAACACCCTGAAAAATCATTTCCGTCCCGACTACAGCAGCATACACGTGTTGTGCTACGACAGCGTAGGGAACGTGATCGCACGCAAGACGGCGCAAGGCTACTCCGACGAATCGGCCTGGGCGCGTGGACAGGCCTGGGGTCTCTATGGCTATGTGGTGATGTATCGCGAAACCAAAGACAAAAAATACCTGGACCAGGCCGTGCACATCGCCGATTTCTTTACGCATCATCCCAACATGCCCAAAGACAAAGTGCCCTACTGGGACTTTAATTCGCCTGCCATCCCCAACGACGTTCGCGACGCATCGAGCGCCGCCATCGCCGCCTCTGCCTTACTGGAACTGAGCGGTTACGTGAAAGGCGAGAAGAGCAAAGCCTACTTCGCTTTCGCGGAAGAAGTGCTGCAGAACCTGTCGAAGCCAGAATACTTCGCCTCGTCCGACAATCACAACTTCTTGTTAAAGCACTCCACTGGCCACAAACCCGCCAACAGCGAGATCGACACCCCCATCGTCTACGCCGACTACTACTACCTGGAAGGCCTGTTACGCTACGACAAACTGACCCGCAAGAAGTAGTGCATTTCTTTGCGCCTTTCCTTGCGTCTTAGCGCCTCTGCGGTAAAAAATTTGAACCGCGGAGGCGCTAAGACGCAGAGGAAGACGCAAAGCCGTGAATTTTTTATAAATTTCCCCCGTTAAATGTCATCCGCCGTGAAAAAGATCCTTGTCGTCGAAGATGATCACCGCCTCTCAGAGTCCGTCACAAAAGCCCTGGAAAAGGAAGGCTATGGCTGCGAACCCGCCTTCGACGGCCACATGGCCCTGAAATATTTTCAACAAGGCAGCTACCAACTCGTACTCCTCGATATCAATCTTCCCAAAATGAACGGCATGGACCTCTGCCGCAAATTCCGCGAAACCAACGCCGAGATCCCCATCCTCATCATCACCGCCTTTGGCGACATCGACAGCAAGATGGAAGCCTTCACCCTGGGTGCCGACGACTACCTGGTGAAGCCGTTTCATTTGCGCGAGTTGTTGGCCAAGGTGAAAGTGTTCCTGAAACGGGCCGAGCAACCTAACGCAGCCCAGCCGCTTTATCAACTCCAGGACATCAAACTGGACCCCAACAAAAAGATCGCCATCCGCGAAGGCAAGGAAATAAACCTCACCCCCAAGGAATACGGCTTGCTGGAATACATGCTCAAGAACAGCAACCGCATCATCTCCAAAGACGAACTGGCCATGAACCTGTGGGACGCCAACTACGGCGTGACCCACAACACCATTGAAGTATACATCAACTTCCTGCGCAACAAGATCGACAAGGAGTTTGAAAAGAAGCTCATCCTGACCAAGCCCGGCTTCGGCTATTATCTAAACGATCAGCGCGATGAACTATAAAACGAGGCTGACGCTGCTTTTCGTAGGGCTCTTCTTCTTCGTGCTGTCGTCTATCCTCGTCTTCATCTACATCTCCTATTCGGAATTCCGGCGCGACGAATTTTTTGCGCGCCTTCGCGAAAAGAGCTTCAACACGGCCAAGCTGCTCATCGACGTAAAAGAGATCGACATCGGCCTGCTCAAGATCATCGACCAGAATTCCATCAACAAAATGTATGACGAGAAGATCCTCATCTTCGACGAACAAAACACCCTGATCTATAGCAGTCTCGACGACGAAAAGATCCCGTATTCCCTAAGGACCATTGAACAGATCCGGAAGCGCGCCGACAAATACTATGTCGACGATGACGGCGATGAGGTGGTGGGCGTGCACTACACCGGCCAGGGCCACGATTATGTGGTGCTGGCCTCCGCCTATGATACCTATGGCATCAGTAAGCTGGAAAACTTAAAGACCCTGGTCATCATCGCCCTGGTGTTGGGCACGTTGCTGATCGCATTGTCCAGTTACTATTATATCCGGCAAGTATTCCGCCCCATCGATGCCTTGAATTCATCGATACAAACCATTGGAGAAAATAATCTACACGAGTTTATCCCCGTGAACGGAAGAAAAAATCGCGATGAACTCGACCAGTTGGCCGTGAACTACAATCAAATGTTGGGAAGGCTTTTCAAAGCGTTCGAGTCGCAACGCGCCTTCGTACGGAACGCGGCTCACGAATTGAAAACACCACTGGCCCTCATTCACGGCAAGCTCGATCGCCTGGACGAGCTCGCGGGACGTCAAAACCCCGAGATGCAAGTCTTGCTGACCAGCCTGGAGCAGGACGTCGACAGCCAGGCCGACCTGGTGGAGTCGCTGCTGTTGATCCAGCGTCTCCAGTCGCAGTTGCCCGTGAATACGGCGAAAGTGCGGATTGATGAATCGCTCTATGAAAGTGTGAAGGATGTGAACGAGACCTTTCCGCAACAGGCCGTTCGGATCGATATCGAATCGTCTATTAAAACCGAAGACCAGCTGACGGTGGTGGGCAACACGTTGTTGCTGAAGATCTGTTTTCGCAACCTCATCGCCAATGCCGCCATGTATTCCGCCACGCCCGAGCTGAACATAAAAATATCCGAAGAAGACCACGGCTTGCAACTCACCTTTGTCAACGCCGGCGACGACCCCATTCCCGACACGCGCATTTTCGAACCCTTCTACCGGCAGACGCAACAACAGGAAAAACCCGGACACGGCCTGGGACTTTCCATCGTCAAGCAGATCATTGAATTAATGAATGGCACCGTTGGCTATTATTTCGAAAACGAAAAACACCATTTTCAGGTCACCATACCCCACACCTGAAATTTTAAGGTTTATTTAAGGACCCCTTTAAGCCCCCCTAAAGTCTGCACGCGTTCATTTGTAGGACATTAGAAATGGTGCATTTTAAGAAATGATGCGTTTTATTGGATTTGTGGTGGCGCTCTTGTGTATAACAATCTCACTTCACGCTCAGGACACTTTACGGGTCTCTATACAGCAAGCCGACAGCTTGCTGGTGATGCGTAACCTGTCGTTGCTGGCATATAGATACGAAGTAGACAAGGCAGAGGCCAGGAAGATACAGGAGAAGTTGTTCAACAACCCTCAACTGTATACGGAATGGAGTTTATATAACCCAACAGCACAAAAATGGTTTGACACCGGCAAGAACGGGCAGAAGATCGTGCAATTGCAACAGATTTTCCGCATCGCCGGACAGCGTAGAACGGCCATCCGCCTGGCGGAAGAGGAAAAGCGTATGACCGAGTGGCAGTACTATGAGCTGGCGCGAAGCCTGAAGTACGAGCTTCACGTGAGCTTCTACCGCTATTACTATCTCAACCACGCCATCGTGAACATCCGCTCGCGACTGGATCTGTTAAAAAATCTCATTTCCATCTACGAACTGCAATACAACAAAGGCAACATCTCGCTGCAGGAACTCACCCGCTTGAAGTCGACCTACTTCGAGATCAACAACAAAGTGAATGACACGCAAACCGAGTTGGTGCGGCTGCAGGAAACCCTGAAAGTGCTGCTGTCCGACGACCGCGCGATTGCGCCGGCGCGCAGCGAATCGGACGCCGTGATCGCGGTGTTACCGGCCGTCACCCTGCCCGAATTGGTGGAGAAGTCGATGGAGAACCGCCCGGAAATTAAAGCTGCTCAAAGCATACAAGCCCAAAGCCAACTGCGCTATTCATTGGAGCGCAAAGAGGCCGTCCCCAACCTGATGGCAGGCGCCGTCTATGACCAGGCCGGTAGCTATGTGCCCAACTATAAAGGTGTGTCGTTCGGGTTGCAAGTCCCTTTGTTCAACCGGAACCAGGGCCGCATCCAGGAAGCCAGGGTGGGCATGGTCCAGGCCGATGTGCTGCTGCAAAGCCGCCGCCAGGAAATTAGTCGTGAAGTGGAAGCGGCGTGGAAGGTCTTTCAACTGTTGGATGCCCAATACAAAGCCTCCGGCGGAGACTTCGAGGCGCAACTTGATTTGCTGAGCAAAGGGCTGGTGAGCAACTATAGCAAGAACAACATCTCCCTGTTGGAATTCACCGACATGTTTGAGGCCTACAACTCCAGCATCATCGAATTAAATCAACTCAAAGCCGATTTAAATAAGTCATATGAAGAACTCAATTATGCCGTGGGTGAAGATCTCCATTAAAAATTGCCCATGGATGCCGTTGGTGTGGTCGGTTGTGCTGTTAGCGGTGGGATGTGACCCGAAGAAGGCCGTAGACCCGGCCGAGAACAAGGCGTTTGCCTTGAGCGACACCATGCTGAAAAGCATAAAACTGGACACGGTTGCCGTGAGGCCGGTGAACGGTACCCTGAACCTGAACGGAAAGATCGTGGCCGATGAAAACCGGCTCGTGGAAATATTTCCCATCGTGGGTGGAAACGTCGTGGAGGTGGATGCGGAGTTAGGCGACTATGTAAAGAAAAATCAGACCCTGGCGACCATTAAAAGCGGGGAAGTGGCTGAATACGATCGCCAACTCATCGAAGCCCAGTCGGACGTGTTGGTAGCGCAAAAGAATCTGAGCGTGAAGCAAGATCTCTACGATTCTAAATTGTCGTCGGATCGCGAACTGGTGGCCGCTCAAAAAGAACTGGAAAAAGCCGAAGCCGCGCTGCGGCGGATCACGGAAACTTTCTCGATCTACAATTTCAACAAGAAATCGGAATACAGCCTGAAGGCGCCCATCAACGGGTTTGTGATCTACAAGAACCTGACGCGCGACATGACCTTGCCCGCCGGCCACACCGAAAGTGTGTTCACGGTAGCCGAGCTGGACGAAGTGTGGGCCATTGCCGATGTCTACGAAAGCGACATCTCCCGCATCCGCGAAGGCATGGACGTGTGTGTGACCACCCTAAGCTATCCCGGCGACCTGATCCGCGGCAAGATCGACAAGATCTTCAGTGTGCTGGATCCGGAAACCAAAACCATGAAGGTGCGCATCCGCATCCCCAACCCGCAGTTCAAGCTGAAGCCACAAATGCTGGCCACCATCAAAGCCACGTACCACGAAGATAAATCCATGACGGCCGTACCGTCGTCCGCGATCATATTCGACAACAGTCGCCAGTTCGTCATGATCTTCAAAGACCGGTTCAACATCGACACCCGCGAGGTGGAGGTGTATAAAACGGACGAGGATATCACGTGGATCACCCAAGGTGTGAAACCGGGCGAAGTGGTGATCAGTCACAATCAGCTCTTCATTTACGATGCTCTTAACGACTAGCGGATGATCAAGCTGATAAAAAATATCGTAGCGTTTTCGTTAAAGAACAGGTTCTTCACGTTCTTTTGGGTGACCATCATGGTGGTGGCCGGTGTGGTGAGCTATAAGAACACGCCCATCGAAGCGTTCCCCGATGTCACCAACACCCAGATCATCATTGTCACGCAATGGCAGGGAAGAAGTGCACAGGAGATCGAGCGTTTTGTGTCCATCCCTATCGAGGTGGCCATGAACTCCGTGCAGCGCAAAACCAACGTGCGGTCCATTTCCATGTTCGGGTTGTCGGTGATCAAGATCATTTTTGAGGACAACGTAGAAGATTTCTTTGCCCGTCAGCAAGTGAACAACCAATTGGTGACGGTGTCGCTTCCCGAAGGCGCTGAGCCTGAAGTGCAACCACCCTATGGGCCCACCGGCGAGATCTTTCGCTATGTCCTGACGTCCAAAACGAAGGACACGCGCGAGATGCTGACCATTCAGAATTGGATCATCGACCGTCAGCTCCGTGCCGTACCTGGTGTGGCCGACGTGGTAGCCTTCGGCGGCCGTGAAAAGATCTACGAGATCCAGGTGAACCCCGCCCAGCTGAACCGCTACGAGATCACCCCTCTCGACGTGTACCAGGCCGTTACGAAAAGCAACATCAACGTCGGCGGCGACGTGATCGAGAAGAATGGCCAGGCGTATGTGGTGCGGGGTATGGGCTTGCTCAACTCCATCGAAGACATTGAAAATATTATTATCGAAGATCGCGCCGGCGTGCCGGTGTTGGTAAAAAATGTGGCGAACGTTATCCAGTCCGACCTCCCCCGCGTGGGGCAAGTGGGATTGAATAAAAGGGACGACGTGGTGGAAGGCATCATCGTCATGCGCAAGGGCGAAAATCCCAGTGAGGTGCTGAAGCGTGTGAAAGCCAAGATTGAAGAGCTGAACACCCACATTCTCCCCGGCGATGTGCGCATGGCCACGTTCTATGATCGCGACGTGCTGATGAACTACACCACGCACACCGTAATGCACAACCTGGTGGAAGGTATCATCTTCGTGACGGCCATCGTGTTGTTGTTCATGGCCGATTGGCGCACCACGCTCATCGTGTCCATCATCATTCCCCTGTCGCTGCTGTTTGCGTTCTTTTGTTTGAAGATGAAAGGCATGAGTGCCAACCTGCTATCGCTGGGGGCGATAGATTTCGGGATCATCATCGACGGCGCCGTGGTGATGGTGGAGGGCATCTTCGTGACCCTGGACCACACCGCGAAGAGGTATGGTATGGAGCGGTTCAACAAGATCGGGAAACTCGGGATCATCAAGAAGACCGCGTCCCGCACAGGCCTGGCCGTGTTCTTCTCCAAGCTGATCATCATTACTGCACTCCTGCCCATTTTCTCTTTCGAAAAAGTGGAAGGAAAAATGTTCTCGCCCCTGGCCTATACGCTCGGATTCGCGTTACTGGGTGCGTTGATCTTTACGCTCACGTTGGTGCCGGTGCTGAGCGCGGTGTTGTTGAAAAAGAATGTAAAAGAAAAACATACGTTCATCGTAACCTTCTTCGATCGCATCGTATCGAAAGGATTTCATTGGACCTTCTCGCATAAGACCGTAAGCCTCACCGTAGCCCTCACGATCGTGGCGGCCACCTTGTTCTCGACCAAATGGCTCGGAACGGAATTCTTGCCCCAGTTGAACGAAGGTGCCTTGTGGGTAGAAGCAAAAATGCCTATGAGCATGTCGCTGAACGAGACGGTGAAGATGGTGCACACGCTGCGCAATGAACTGAGTTCGTTCAAGGAAGTGAACGGCGTGCTGTCACAAACCGGCCGCTCCAACGATGGCACGGACCCCAGCGGTTTCTATTATGTGCAGATGCAGGTGAACCTGAAACCGAAAGAGGAGTGGGGCCGCAAGATCAGCCTCGATGGGCTCATCGGCGAAATGGACAAAAAGCTAAAAAAATACCAGGGCATCAACTACAACTATTCGCAGCCGATCATCGACAACGTCGCGGAAGCAGTGGCCGGCATGAACGCCAACAACGCTGTGAAAATATTCGGTCCCGACCTGGCGGAGCTCGACAAGCTGGCCACGCAGGTGCTCGCCAGCATCCAGGACGTGCCCGGCATCAAAGACGCCGGCATCCTGCGCAACGTAGGCCAGCCCGAGATCCAGATCAAACTGCACGATCATGAAATGGCGCTTTATGGTGTAACCACCAGCGATGCCCAAGCCGTCATCGAAATGGCCATCGGGGGAAAGACCGCTTCGATCATGTATGAAGGCGAAAGGAAATTTGATATCCGCTTGCGCTTCCCCTACGAATACCGGAAGTCGGAACAGGAGATCACCAGCTTGTTGGTGCCCACGCTGAAGGGAACCAAAGTAGCTTTAAAAGAGATAGCAACGGTCACGGCCATCACCGGTCCGGCCTTTATCTATCGCGACAACAACAGCCGTTTCATCGGCGTCAAGTTCACCGTGCGCGAGCGCGACCTGGGCAGCACCATCGCGGAGGCACAGCAACGCGTGAAGCAACGCCTGCACATACCACAAGGCTACACCATACAATGGACGGGCGAATTTGAGAACCAGGTGCGGGCAACGGCCCGGCTGGCGCAAGTGGTGCCCCTCAGTCTCATCGCCATCTTCGTGCTGCTGTTCATCACCTTCGGCAACGCCAAAGATGCGGGGCTGGTGCTCATCAACGTGCCCTTCGCGCTCATCGGTGGCATACTTGCCATTCACATTACTGGGATCAACTTCGGGATCTCTGCGGGGGTGGGATTCATCGCGCTCTTTGGCATCTGCGTGCAGAACGGGGTGATCCTGATCACGGAATTCAATGAAAACTTAAATAAAGATATGAGCTTGTCCGATGCGATCGCGCTCGGGATCAAGCAACGCACGCGGCCCGTCGTCATGACGGCGCTGATGGCGTCTATAGGTCTTATGCCTGCGGCTTTGTCCACGGGCATTGGGTCAGAAAGTCAGAAACCGTTGGCCATAGTGATAATCGGGGGGTTAATCACGGCCACGGTTCTGATTTTATTGATCTTTCCCATTTTCTACGAACTCGCGAATCGTCGCAACCATGGTCGCAAGTATAAGCCGCAAAGCGCATGAAACGACTAGCGTATTTCCTTTTCCTGTTGCCGCTTCCGCTGACCACCGTCAGCGCATCCGATCAGCATGCGGGAGGGGAGATATTGACGAACGGCATCTTCATCACACCCCGGGACCTCGCCACCAACAACGTCACTGAACAGGCGACGACCGACGATCTGAACACCTTGGTGGTGAACCTCGATGACCAGGTGCTGGTCACCCGTCAAGGCGTTGAACAGCGTTATACGTTCGGCACGCTTTCCGGTTACTATAAAGACGGATACCGCTACCGTGCCTTTGGCAAGAAGAGTATTTTCAAGACGTCGGGCTACTACAAAGTGCTCGACGACGCAGGCCTGATCATTTATTCCAAACGCTCCGTCAACCACAAGACTGGAGGCAAGACGTTTTACTATTACAGTACCGGATGGGAGATGCCCGTGCGCAAGCTCACCCGGCAAAATCTGAAGGAAGACTTTTCAACTGACCCTGTCTTTGTTGACGCCGCCACAAGCACATTGCAGGGTCAGGTCTTCCTCACCGAAAAAAACGGTCATATGCTCATCAATGACCTCTACCTGTCTCGAACGAAGTAAAGCCCATCTATAAATTAGTTTCTCGCGCCTCGGTTGCCTTCGCAGCTGAGGCGTTTCTTTTATCGTAGCGTGTAGTGTTGCCCGTTGTGAGTGGTGGGTTAATCAATTTTGCATTAAAGGCACAAAGCAAGGGCTGGATTAACGCTGCGTTGACTTTGCTGCCTGCCCGCCGAAGCTTCAGCGAAGGAGGGTCCTCGGCGTCTTTCTTTGCTCGCCGAAGCTTAGCGAAGGCGAGGCGGTGAAACCTTTAGCGATAAAAAATGCCCGTGGCAACGCATGCCACGGGCGGGGAAGTTGGACTCCACGGGTCCCTTATCGGGAATTTGGGTTATGGAACAGGATATTTTTCATATCCCAAACAAGAATACACAATGTATAGCAAATTTGCTATACTCTGCTCTGAAAAAATATAGCAAATTCGCTATACATCCAATTCCGTTAAAATGACCCAAAACACAAAACAGCGCAATCTCAAAAAGCTGGCTGCCTTCGGAAATAATCTTCAACGCATCAGAATAGAAAAGGGCATCTCGCAGGAAGACCTCGCCGACCGGGCCAACGTTGCTTTTTCAACCATAAATAAAGTGGAGAACGGACACCTCAACACCGGCGTCTGCACAGTTTTCGACCTGGCCCGCGCGCTTAAGGTATCGCCGAAAGACCTCTTCGACTTTTAGCCAAATCACATCACGCACGATCGCGACCCGTTGGGACGGTCTAGGCCTCACTATCGTCGTCGCTCTTTTCTTCTGCGTGACTACTGCGCTCCACCCACCAGTACAGCGGGGGAATGAGTATCGGCGCGAAGATGAGGGTGGACGTGAGGCCACCGATAATTACCGTAGCCAGAGGCCGCTGCACATCCGAGCCAATGCCGGACGATGTCGCTGCGGGGATTAACCCCACAATGGCTACAATGAGAATGGAGAGGATGGCCCGCATTTGCTCCTCAGCGGTCTTCTGCACCGTGTCGACGTTAAACGTATTTTCCAGGGAGGCCCGGTTCAATGCGGACACGAGCAGCACACCCGCCATCACCGAGATCCCGAAGATGCTCACAAAACCCACGCCCCCCGATACGTTGAAGTAATAGCCCCTCAGCAGCAACGCGAGAATTCCGCCCGCCAGCGCAAACAAGATACAACTCATGGTGACGAGCGTGTGCTTGAGGCTTTTGAAGAGCATGAACAGAAAAAGGAATACCATCACAATGGTGAGGGGAATGGTGATCAGCAGTTGCTTGCCGGCCCTTTCCAGGTTTTCGTATTGACCGCCATAGATCACACTATAGCCTTTGGGAATTTTGATGGACTCGTGGATCTTTTCTTCAAGGTCTTTTACAAACCCGCCTTGGTCGCGGCCGCGGATGTTGGTGCGCACGGTCACCATGCGCTTCCCGCTGTAGCGGTAGATGTTGGTCTGCCCTTCCACGAACGTGATGTCGGCCAGCTGGCTCATAGGGATCAGGGCGCCGGCAATCGACGACACCTGCAGGTTCTTGATCACATCGACGTTGTTGCGGAACTCCGGCAGATAGCGGATCACGATGTCGTAGCGTTTGGTGCCGTCATACAGAACGGAGATGACTTTCCCGCCCACGGCAGCTTCGATCATATTTTCGATGTCGGAGATGTTGATGCCAAAGCGAGCTGCATTTTCGCGGTTGATCTTGATGGCCAACTGTTCTTGCGGGCCCTCTTGTTCGATGTTCACCGACTCGCTGCCTTTCATATTTCTGACGATGGCCGCAATGGAATCTGCTTTCGGTCTCATCTTCACCAGGTCGTCCCCAATGATGGAGACGGCAAGGTCGGCGGCGCTTCCCGTCACGATCTCCATGACCTGGTCGATGATCGGCTGGCCACTCGAGAACCGCACGCTGGGGAAAGCCCGCTCCAGGTCGACGCGGATCCGCGACACCAGTTCTTTTTTCGAAACGGTGTCACTCCACAAATGATAATCTTTCAAGCCGACGAGGATCTCGTTCCGGTTGGCAGGAAAAGGGTCGGTGCCTTCGTCGTTTCGGCCGGTCTGTGTGATCACAAAAGCGATCTGTGGATATTGTCGGATGATGCCCCTGATCTGGGGTGAGTATTGCGCGTTCTTCTGGATGGTGATCCCGGAGGGAAAATTACCGCGGAGAAAAATGGAACCTTCATCCAGCTCGGGCAGAAATTCTGTTCCCAGCTTGGATCCAAAACCAACGAGGATCAGCACAATGGTGAATCCGACCAACACGGTCAGTTTTGTTTTGGAGAGGATACCCTTCACCAGTGAGCCATACTGATTTTGCAGGAAGTCCAGTACTTTATTTTTATGCTCCTTGATCGGCTCATCCACATTGGCGATCGTTTTTCCATAGGCAAACGACACCAGCACGGGGATCAGCGTGAGCGCAGCGAGCATCGAACCGATCACAGCGAACGCCAGGGTGAGTGCCATCGGCGAAAAGAGCTTGCCCTCTACCCGGGTCATCAGCAAGATCGGCATGTAGGCCAGGATGATGATGGTGACGGAAAAGAAGATCTCCCGTCCCACTTCCTGGGCCGCCAGGTTCGTGATCTTGATAATGCCCTGACGACGTTCGTCCGCACTGGACGATCGGTATTTTCGCACCAGGTGCTCCACCATCACACAGGCTCCATCCACAATGATCCCGAAGTCGATGGCGCCGAGGGAAAGCAAGTTGGCCGGGATGCCGGTGAGCCGCATTAGGATAAAGGCGAACAACAAAGAGAATGGAATGGTCAGGGCCACTACGAGGGCGCTTCGAATGCTTCCTAAAAACAAGACGAGGATGATCACGACAATACTGACACCTTCCACCAAGGTCTTTCCCACGGTTTGAAGGGAATGATCGATCAGAAAACTCCGGTCATACAGGGTACGGATGCGGATCCCTTCGGGCAGTTCGTGCTCCTGCAGGTCTTTGAGTTTTTGTTTCAGGGCCTTTAACGCATCGCTGGGGTTTTCATAACGACGCAAAAGCACAATGCCTTCCACACCGCTGTTCACGTTCGTGTTGTCTTCGGCCACGGAATAGCCCAGCACACCACTTGGTGGCGGCGGCGCAATCTCCACACTCGCCACGTCGCGCAAAAATATGGGCACACCGTTTTCGGATTTCAAAACAATGTTTTGGATGTCTGTTTCGGATTTGATGGCGCCAAGGCCGCGGATGGCATAGCCTTGTTCACCCTGATCGATCAGGTTTCCACCCGTGTTTTGGTTGTTGGCTGCGACGGCATTCTCGACATCGGAAATCGCCAGGTCATAGCGGCGGAGTTTTTCGGGGGAGGCCAGGATGTGGAACTGTTTCAGCGGGCCACCAAACGTGGTGATGTCGGCCACACCCGGCGTTTGGAGCAGGTAGGGTTTGATCACCCAGTCTTGCAAGTCCCGTAACTCGGTAGGCGTGAACGATGGTGGTCCTTCCACGACGTAGCGAAAAATTTCGCCCACGGCGGTGGACAGGGGTGCTAATTCGGGCGCAACGCCATCGGGCAATTGTGCCGACTGCAGGCGCTCCAACACTTGCTGACGGGCAAAATAATCGTCGGTGCCATCCTGGAATGTTAACTGCACAACGCTCAGACCAAAGATCGTCCGGCTTCTTCTGTCGAGCACGCGCGGTGTGTTCTGCAGGGCGCGTTCAACGGGCACCGTCACTTGCTGCTCCACTTCCTCGGCGGCTCTTCCCGGGTATTGTGACACAATGATCACGTTCGTGTCGGCAATGTCGGGATAGGCTTCGATCTTCAATTGCGTGAAGCACCAATAGCCGATGGCCATCATGGCCACGCTCACGCCGACAACGATCAACCTGTTTTGAAGCGAAAAAAGTAAGAGCCCTCTGATCATGGGTTAGTGAATTTCTACCGGATGGGTAATGATCAATCCATTTTTAAATTCCTTGCGAAGCTGGGAAACGGTGTGGAGCACCTTTTCGTCTTCGTCTATAAACGTTATCATCATGGGGGGCTCGTCAAAACTGAAAAGATCGTCGGGGCGCTTCAGGTGTTGGTTGGAACCAAAGCCGATGTGGCCCCGAAACGCGGTTGCTCCTTTTATCTTATGGCGGATCAGAAATCGGATGATGTATTCGAACAAGGGCTGTGATCCGTGGAGTTCATCCTTGTCGATAAAGATCTGTGCTTGCAGCATGTGTATGGGGGTTAATAGCCGAATGATAGACCCTTTAACTGAATGGAACCTTCCACCACCACCCTGGCGCCAAGCGCGATGCCGTTGCTGATGAGGGTGCGATCTCCAACCTGGGCGCCGATACTCACTTCCTGGCGCTGATACTGCAAGCTATCTGATTTAACAAAAACATAATGCTTTCCCTGCACCGTGATCACCGCCGATTTGGGAACGCTGATCACCTCTCCTTCGTCGACGCCAAAAGACAACAACGCAAACATCCCGGCCTTCAACTTGTTTTGAGCATTCTTCAAGGTCACGCGGAGCTTCACCATGCGCGTGGCGTTGTCTACGACATCGGCGATGTCGTCAATTTTTCCGTGGAAGGTCTCGGTGGGGAACGATGTGAACTGTATCGTGCAAGGTCCGCCTTCAGTGACTCTGCTGAGCTGGTTTTCGGGGAGGTCACACGTAATGTAGGCCATGCCGGCCGATGACTTCCGCAGCGCCTCCGGATTGAAGCCGTTCGACTTCAATTTAGTTTCGTGCTCGATCAGGGCGGCGCGCTCGTTGGCCAGGTTGGTTTGTTCCATCGCCAGGGCCGTCTGGGCATCCAACAGGTCTTTGCCGGTAGCCACACCGTGAGCCTGCAGGTCTTTGATCCGGCCCAATTCGATTTCCTTTTGTTTGATATTGATTTTTTGGATCTGGTTGATATTGATCTGATGCTGGATCAACGACGTGTAGTTGCCCGCCAGGTCAGGGTTTTCGAAGAGCACAATGTTTTGCGTGGCGCCCTCGCCCGAAGGGATGACGGTGGCCGAAACCTTGGCCGGAATGGTGAGGTTGGCCGTGATACCTTTTTTTCCGATCACCTCCGTTTTAAAGAAATTAATACCGAGCGTATCATGAAACACGATGGTGTTGCCATGGTCCTTGACTTCGGGAGCATAGCTCACCACCGGGACGTGCGGATCCTTTTTACCGCACGAAATCAATAACAGGAAAGCCGCCGTGCTGGCCCATGTTAAACGTCGAGATATCATTGTGCCAATTGGTTTATTAAGCCTGAGACAAATAAGAGCTGAATATAGCTTTGCCGGTATTGTTGTTGTGCGTCGTAGTATTGCTGCTGCGTTTCCAGCCAGCTTCGTTGAGCTTCCAAAAAGTCGATGATCGTGGTGCCGCCGCGCAGGTAGGCGTAGCGCACCCGGTCGAGTATGGATTGTGCCTGTTGCAGGATGCCCGTGAACCGCTCCACATTCTGTTGCTGAACGATAAAGCTTTTATAGGCCGTGTTGATCTCGGTTTGGATCTGCGTTTGAACCGTCACATAGTTCTGTTCGGCTTGCCTTTTTAAGATCGTTGACTTTTGAATTTCGCCCTGGTTGCGGGAAAAGATCGGCAACTCGATCGTGCCAAAGAAACCGACATAGGGCACGGTGTTCTGTGGGTTCCAGATCATGCCCAGCTCCGGCTGGGGAAGGGCCATCGACTTCTGGAATTTTATGTTGCTCTCCGAAAGGGTGATCATGGTCTGGATCTGTTGGATATCCGACCGGTTGGCGAGGGCGTATCGCAAAAGCGTATCGATGTTGATGGATTCGGGAAATAGAAATTCATTGGTCAGGTCCACATCCACCGAGTCGGTTGTACCGATCAAAAAACGCAATTGACTCCGCTTGTTCAAGAGATCTTGCCGGACGGATTTCAATTGAACGGCATACTGCTCCGACAACAGCTGCGTCCGGATCAGGTCGGTCTCCGAGATCACCTGGTTCTTCAAACGGAGCGCATTGATCTTGGCCAGCGTGTCGGCGTTGTTCTTGGCAATTTCAATGACGCGGATCTGATTTTGAGCAATCCACACATCAAGCCATTTGGAGGCTACGTCAAAAAAGACATTCCGCTCCAATTCCAGAAAATTCTTGTTGATGAGATTGTAGCCTTGATTGGCGACATCGATGCGGTACTTCCGTTGGTTGGGCAATTGAAAGGGCTTGGTCAGCTGCCACCAGACCTGCCGGTTATGGGGACTGTTCCAGGCGGTGTTCTCAGCGTAGTATTTGCTGTTGGCCAGTTGCAGCGTTTGATTGTTCAGCGCCGGGTTGGGCCGGAGTTTGGCCGAGACAATATCGGCCTGGCCGGCTTCTATGGTATAGCGCTCCGTTTTGAGAAAAAGGTTGTTCACGCGCGCGGCCTTCAATGCCTCTTGCAGACTCATAGATGACTGTGCTTCTGCGGTCAGGCAAACAACGTAGCCAAGTACCAATAGAAAGGATATTCGATAACGCATGGCCGGGATAAGGGACGTTAAAAAAACATTTAAAGATAGAGCAAATTCAGGAGGATTTTGATCCCTCACCAATCGAAACAAAGCTTATAGATCACAGCTTGTTCATAAAGTCACATACATTCCAGGAAAAATGTACGGAATTAAGTTCTTTTTAAGGTAGTGTTACTTTGTCGGTGAATGTCGTGAAGGATAATAAGAGCGCATGTGTATCGCGAAAAGTAACGCTCCAGGAATTACGTAACGGGCTTGACGGCAATCGTTGCGGAAGGTTACCAGGAATTCTACTCCCGGTTTAGTGCTTATGCCAGGTACACCTCAATGCAATGTGACCTTTCGAATGGACTTGTTATTGGAGTCGGCCACATAAAGATTTCCATCGGCGTCGATGGCCATGGCCACGGGGGTATTCAATGAGGCCGTCAGGAGAGGGCCGTTGGTATTGCCCGGTGTTGACCCTGCGACCAGCACAGGGCTTCCGGTTGACACTTCATAGATGTGCGAGTGGCCTGTGCATACGTAAAGCGGTCCGGTCTTGTCCGCCACTATGCCCATGGGCATAGGTAAATTGACGAGGGTGGTCACTTCGCCCGAAGGGGTTATCTTCCGCACAAGGTCATTATTCAGATCACAGACATAGAGGTTGCCGGCGTTGTCGCTGGCAATGCCATAGGGTGCGTTGAAGGAGGCCGCGGTTCCAACGCCATTCACGGCGCCCGCACGGCCGCTTCCGGCAAAGGTCGTGACATTTCCACCCGGGGTGATCTTTCGGATCAGGTGATTATAGTAATCTGTAACATAGAGGTTGCCATTGGGCGCCATGGTTATTCCCAGGGGATAATGGAATTGGGCGTTGCTTCCCGTGCCATCCTGCAGCCCTTGTGTTCCGCCGGCCAGCGTGGTGACAACACCGTTGCTGATCTGGCGGATCGCGTTGTTGTTCCCATCGGCAACATACAGATCGCCCGATGTGACATCGGCGAAAACACCATTGGGGATGTTGAACGCAGCGGCAGTGTTGGCGCCGTCGACAAAGCCCGGTCCGTTCCCCCCGGAAAAGGTGGTGGCTGTTCCGCTGCCATCGATGCTCAAAATGCTGTGAATGGTTCCTTGGCTGACCAGCAGGTTCCCGGCCCGCCCAATGGCAATGCCTAGCGGGGGCGCCGCCAATCCACTGATAAAGGTAGTGATCCCGGTGGTGGGCGTAACGGTAAAGGTGCCGCCGTTCATTTGAAAGCCGTTGACGGTGAGCACCAGGTCGCCGGTAGTAGCCGCGTTGGGAACCGTGACGACGATTTCCGCGGATGTTGCGCTCACCACCGTAGCCGCGACGCCGTTAAAAGTGACGAGCGTACCCGCCAGGGTTGGATCGAATCCCGTGCCCGTCAGTGTTACCGTGATGCCGACCGGCCCGCTTGCCGGCGCGAAAGAGCCGAACGACAGTTGTTGTACGGTGAACACAGGTCCATAGACTTCACGCTTACCGTATTTCACAGAAATGTTCCCGGTTTTAGCGCCTTGTGGAACAACGGCGATGATCTGCGTTTCCGTAATGCTTTGAATGACCGCAGGCACGCCATTGAATTTTAAAACGATTTGACTCATGTCGGTGTTAAAGCCCGCTCCGCTGATGGTCACCGTTGTGCCGGCCGGACCCGAGGACGGTTGTACCGAACCCACATTGGTTTGAATGACGGTGAAGATGGGGCCGCTCAACAACCGCGAACTATATTCAACGGTCACGTAGCCCGTGGTGGCCGTGGTGGGCACGAGGGCCTTAATTTGCGTGGACGAAATTCTCTTAACGTCGGCCGCAACCCCATTGAATTTTACGAGCGGAGCGTTCTGAGTATCGAACCCTTGCCCGTTTATCGCGACCTCCGAATCCGGAAAGCCCCGGCTTGGGGAAATATCTGAAATAGCCGATGGACTCACGGTGAACAATGGGCCAGTAGCCATCAGGTTGCCAACCTTCACAGTCACCGCCCCGGTCGTAGCACCCAGCGGGACAACAACCAACAGCTGCCGTGCCGACGCCGAAGTCACGGTGGCGACTGCGCCGTTGAAAAGCACCGTGTTGCCAGAGGGCACCTGGCTAAAGGCATCGCCGTTGACGGTGACCACCGTGCCCGGTGTGCCCACAGCCGGATCGAGTTGTGAGATCCCAAACACCGTGAACAATGGACCCGTCACCCGTTGACCCGCTACCTCTACACTAACGGAACCGGAGGTGGCTCCTGCAGGAACGGTCACCTTCAGTTGCGCTGTGGTGGCCTGCGTGACCGTCGCGGCCACACCGTTAAACTTCACGATGTTTTGTGCACTCGTGGCTCCGAACTGCGAGCCGAAAATGGTCACCTCCGTGGAGGCCACTCCGGTCGACGGGTTTACGGAGGTAATGGTGAGTCCGGTAGACTCGATGAAGTCAAAAAATGGTCCCGTCACCAATTGATTTCCCACCACCAGGCCCACGGTGCCATCGCCGGCCTGAAAGGGCACCTCTGCATAGAGCGTATCTTTTTTTACACTTTTCAGGATGGCAGTTTTGCCATTGAAAGTCACCTTGTCGTCGGCCGCCCTCGCGCTGAAACCTTTCCCGATAATGGCCACCAGGGTGCCGGCCGGGCCTTCTCTGGGTTGAATGTCTTTGATGATAAGTTTGTCCTGAAAGGCGAACGACGGCCCGGTCACCGTCACGCCATTCACTGTGACCTTCACCGGCCCTGACCCTGCATCTTCCGGAATGATCACCACGATCTGGGTTTCCGTCACACTTTCCACTACCACGGCCACCCCGTTGATGGTGACAGAAACCTTGTCGATATCTGATCCAAATCCGGTGCCGGCAATCTTTATTTCCGTTCCCGGCATGCCGCTGTCGGGATCGATGGAAGAAATGATTGGCGGGACCAAAGGGAGTTCATCTCGCCGGCTGCAGCCATGGAACAAAAAAACAAAAACCACCACGGAAAGAACCATCGTGATGGCAAGCTGCCAAAAGTGATGCGTTTTCTTTTTCATAGGACATAGGGCGGAAGGTCCATCGCAAAGGTGAAGGCACAAACTGAAACCTAATTGCAGTGACAGGATTTTTAGGGTGACAAAAATGTCATCGTGAACAGTACCCATTCCGTTGTGGAGCAATCCGAAAGAACGAACGATTCCGTGGCGATTTTCTTTGTCGCTCACAGAAGACGCAAGAAAATAGTAGACGTCAAAATGCGCGTACTCCACGACCGTGAAGATCAACTCGTCGAAAATTTAAAAAACACAAGCCCTCACCGCAAAATGCCCTTTAAAGCCATCCCTGCCGGAACCCGCAAAAAAAATGTCCGGAGCCTGTCGGAATTCCGAACTTTATTAACTTTAGGCCCGCTCCTGGAAGGCCATGGGGGAGCGTGAGAAATTGGCCGAATAAACGACAAGCTGGACCATATGCTGATCAACCGAAGAATCGCCCTGAAGCAATTGGGCATCATTACCGGCGGCGTGCTGCTGCTGCCCTCCTGCGTGAACCAGGCCAAGGCTGTTTCCGTATCGCTGAAACACATCACCATCACCGGTGACCAGGAAACACTGCTGGCCGAAGTGGCCGAAACCATCCTGCCAGCCACCGACATCCCCGGTGCCAAAGGGCTGGACGTACCATCGTTCGTTTTGCGCATGGTCGACGACTGTTATGATGCTGAGCAGCAGAAAAGTTTCGTGGCGGGGCTGACGTCACTGGAAGACGAAATGAAAAAGAAAACCGGCAAAACGTTCACCGATAGCGACACTGCTGCGCGGGAGACATTTTTGAAAGGGCTGGAGGAAGAACGCAAAAAAGCCGACGAAGCGCAGACACAGCCGAGCGACCTGGCCACCTTCTATGGCATGACCAAACGCCACACCGTGCAAGGCTTTCTGAACTCGAAATACATCATGACCAACGTGCTGGTCCACAAAATGATCCCCGGCCGCTTCGACGGCTGCGTGGAGATAAAAGATAAGAATGATATTCAAACGGTAATCGGATGAGTTTAATGAACATTGACGGCAAGAAGGAAAACACCTTCGATGCCATTGTGATCGGTTCGGGTATAAGCGGCGGATGGGCCGCAAAAGAATTGACAGACAAAGGACTGAAAACGCTTGTGCTGGAACGCGGGCGCGACGTGAAACACAACGTGGATTACCCCACCACCAGTCTGCAGCCTTACGAGTTTGAGCACCGCGGTCAGATCACCGAGGAAGTGCGCAAAGCCAACCCCGTGGTGAGCAAGTGCTATGCCTTCCGCGAAGACGCACAACATTTCTTTGTGAAAGACGACGAACATCCCTATGTGCAGGATAAACCCTTCGACTGGATCCGTGGCTACCAGGTGGGCGGCAAGTCGCTGCTGTGGGCGCGCCAGACCCAGCGCTGGAGCGACTTCGATTTCACCGGCCCCGCCCGCGATGGCTTCGCGGTGGATTGGCCCATCCGCTACAGCGACCTCGCACCGTGGTATAGTCACGTCGAAAAATTTGCCGGCATCTCCGGCAACAAGGATGGCCTGAAAGAATTGCCCGACGGCGAGTTCCTGCCCCCGATGGAGATGACGTGTGTGGAAAAATATTTCAGCGAGAAAGTAGCCGGCGCCTACAAGGACCGTCACATCATTATCGGCCGCTGCGCGCACATCACGCAACCCGGTCCGGTGTTCGCCGAACAAGGCCGCGCCTCGTGCCAACACCGCAACCTGTGTCAACGCGGTTGTCCGTTTGGAGGCTACTTCAGCAGCAATGCCTCGACCATACCCTGGGCCCTGAAATCGGGCAACCTAACACTGCGCCCCGATTCCGTGGTGCACTCCATCATCTACGACGAACAAAAAGGCAAAGCCACCGGTGTGCGCGTGATCGACGCCAAGACCAAGGCGGCCACCGAATATTTCGCGCCCGTCATTTTTGTCAATGCGGCTGCGCTGAACACCAACCTGATCCTGCTCAACTCCATATCGTCGCGCTTCCCCAACGGATTGGGCAACGACAATGGATTGATGGGCAAATACGTGGCCTTCCACAACTACCGCGCAAGAGTTTCGGCAGAGTATGAAGGCTTCGAGAACTTTACAAAATATGGCAACCGTCCCAACGGCTGTTACGTGCCGCGCTTCCGGAATGTGTACAAACAGGAAACCGATTTCCTTCGCGGCTATGCGGCAGGCTTTAGCGGCTTCCGCCGGATGGAACAAAATCGCGATGGGGTGGGACAGGACCTGAAGAACAGCTTGCTCCATCCATCGTTGGGCAACTGGAGCGTGGGCTCGCACATCATGGGCGAAACCATTCCGAAAGAAAGCAACACCGTGTCGCTCAGCAAAGATGAGAAAGATGCGTGGGGCATGCCGCTGTTAAAAATAAACATCGACTACGACGATAACGACGAGAAGATGGTGAAAGATTACCTGGAGCAATTCACGGAAATGTTCACCAAGGCCGGCTTCACCAATATCAAAACCAGCGACTCCAAACAGGCGCCGGGGTTGGACATTCATGAGATGGGTGGCGTGCGGATGGGGAACGATCCGAAGACCTCGTTGCTGAACAAATGGAATCAGCTTCACGGGTGCAAAAATGTTTTTGTGACCGATGGGGCGTGTATGACTTCCACCAGCACACAGAATCCTTCGCTTACCTACATGGCGCTGACGGCCCGCGCAGTTGATTATGCGGTGAAGGAAAGTAAGAAAGGGAACGTATAAAAAAATTAGCCGCAAAGGCGCAAAGAGCACAAAGGAGACGCAAAGAGATCGTGCATTTTCTTTGCGCCTTTTTTTGCGTCCTTTGCGCCTTTGCGGTTGAAACTTCTCTCAGTGACTCATGAAATATCCCATGTGCCCCGTCACGAGTTGATCGGTGACAGCTTTCCGCACCGCATCCGCCTTTGAATTCACATTGAGCTTTTTATAAATATTCTTCAAATGCGACTTCACCGTTTCCCCGGAGATATAGAGTTCCGTGGCGATGGTGGAGTACGTTTTTCCCTGGATCAAAAGCTTCAACACCATCGATTCACGATTCGACAACGGTGAGATCTCGCTGATGTGCATCGACCGCACCAATTGCCGCGCAATGAGGGGATCCAAAGGCGATCCGCCCTCTGTGAGCGTGTTCAAGGCGTCGAGCAGATGCTCGATGCAGTTGCGCTTCAACAAGTAGCCGGAAGCGCCGTGGCTGAGGGTGGAGAACACCACCTCTTCGTCTTCGTGATGGGTGGTGACGAGGATTTCCAGCCCGGGAATTTTTTCCCGCAACTTCAAAATGAATTCCGTGCCTTTCATCTCCTCAAAATCGATGTCCATGATCACGATTTCCGTGAGGTCATCTTTCACCCTTTTGATGGCCTCGCGGCAATCGGTGTAGGTGCTCACCAGGTTGTAGCGGCCCGACACTTTAATGAGGGAAGCGACAACGGTGGAGAAATTTTCGTCTGGGTCGATGAGGGTCACATTTTTGGGTGCCAGGGGCAAGGGAAGCTTGCCGGTGGCCGAAGAAATTTCTTGTAGAGTTACTTGCATAGCTTTTGGGTTTTTGTTGAACGATGTTTTTATACCTTTAAGTACGCGAGTTTTGTAACGCAAAACGGGGCGCGGCTACAGACACCCCGCGAAACGGTACAAATAAGCCTTTTGAGTGTATAACCCGGATTGAGCCTCCGGAGAGTCGAATTGGTATGGTGCAACAACACATCCGTCGCCATCACAAATTGAAGGTGTATTTTCTTTTGTACTTTGAACCCGGCATTTGAATCACCCATGAGTTTTCTGACCACCTTCATTTACAGCAACCGCCCGGCCATTCGGATCTTCAGGCACGTGCTGTTTTGGGTGACCGATATTATCAACTACCTCCTCATCATTTCCGTGAACACGGAGGTGACATCCGTGGAGGTATACAAGATCGTTTTCCGCATTCCGCTCATTGCGCTGGCTACCTACTTTATCCTCTATTACCTCATCCCGAAATTTTCGCAAGAGCGCGACAAAGGGAAATTGTTTCTTTGGATACTGGGGGTGATGCTTTTTCTGGGGGTCGGCGTGCGTTACTATCGCTATTTTATCCTGGGCCCCTTGGTAGACCCCAACCAGGTGATCGACTTTGATGTGTGGGACTACCGGCGCATTCTCTCGGAGATCTTGCAGTCGATGGTAGTGATCTCCATGGCCATCGCCATCAAGCTCATCAAAAATAAAACAGAGCTCCAGCAAAAGAACGAGGAATTGGCGGCTGAAAAGAAAACGGCGGAATTGGGATTTCTCAAAGCGCAGATGCACCCGCATTTTTTGTTCAATACCCTGAACACCCTGTATTCGGAAACCATCCAGGACTCGGGGAAAGCCCAGTTGGTGGTGTTGCACCTGTCGAACCTGCTGCGCTTTATCCTGGACGAGTGTCAGAAACCGTTGATCCCCGTGCAATACGAGATCAAAGTCGTGAAAGATTTTATAGCTTTGGAAGAGCTGCGCCATGGGGCGCGCCTGAATGTGAACCTGGAAGTAACGGACGTAAATCCCCACATGATGCTGAGTCCCCTCATCTTTCTGCCTTTTGTGGAAAATAGTTTTAAGCACACGCTGTTGAACAAGCGCGGGGCCATCACGATCGATATTTCCATCCGGGGCGAGGAAGACCGTTTGCATTTGCTGATTGGCAACGACAAGGAAACATCGCCCACCTCTCGCAACGGCTACAAACGCGGGCAGGGGATCTCCAACATCCGGCGACAGCTGGAGTTGTTGTATGGGAAAGAGTATAGCTTGAATGTGGATGAGTCGCAGGAAAAATATATTGTGTCACTTTATATTCCAGCCAAAAAATCGCTGACCTATGCCTGACATTACGTGCATCGTGATCGAGGACGAGAAGCCCGCCCAGGAAGTGCTGAAATCATTTCTGTCAAAAACGGAATGGATCAGTCTGGCCGCCGTTTTCGACGATGCCGTGAGTGCGTTGGATTATTTGAAGAAGCACGACGTGGACATGATCTTCCTCGACATCCAGATGCCCACCCTCACGGGCCTGGACTTTCTCAAGATCCTGAAGGATCCACCCCAGGTCATCATCACGTCGGCCTATTCGCAATACGCCATCGAGGCCTTCGAACTCGATGTGCGCGACTACCTGATGAAGCCCTTCTCGTTCGACCGGTTCCTGAAAGCCGTGAGCCGCATTGCCGCCAAGCCCGACCCGGCCGCCATACAGCAACTGACCAATAAAGCCCAGCCTTCCTCCGACAAAAGTTTTGCTTTTTTCAATGTAAAAAAGACCATGACCAAGGTCATGTTCAGCGACATCCTGTACGTGGAAAGCATGCGGGAATACGTATACGTTCACACGACCAAAAACAAAGTGGTCACCAAGATGAGCACGGCCGAAATGGAGAAGCTGCTGGGAAATGGTTTTGTGCGCATCCACCGCTCGTTTATCGTGAACGTGGACAAGATCACGGCCTATAACGCCGAGGATGTTTTTGTGGACCAGGTGGCATTGCCCATCGGGGTGAACTACAAGAAATACATCGACGAGTATTTCCGCAATTCCTTCATGCATTCGCTGTCATAAAACCCTGCGATGGCGTGGCGCATTTTGCCACTAAAAAGCCCTGAAAAACGCGCTCAAAACGCTTTTTAACGAGCCATAACACGTTTTTTCTTACATCGTCGTTTAGGACGGTGATGGTCCTTAGTTTATTAGCACAATATTTCCGAATTTCAGGGTTTAGATTTTCTGTGAACCAGATCAGAACATATTTTTTCGTCGCATTCCTTCTCCCGGCGGTTGTTTCCATGGCTCAAAAGAAGGAACAGCCGGCGGTTCCGGTAAGCTTCCCCGACAGCGTTCGCATCGTCCTGGAAAACACCCGCAATGTAGATGCTACCGTGGTGGGCGCCAGCTTTGCGTCGGCCTGGAATAGCCTGGCTCCCGACCAGCAGAACCTTATCCGCAAACAGGCGTTCATGATGCGCCGGAAGAAATATCCGCTGCGGCCCCACCAGGTGAACTACTTCGGCGCCATCGCCAACGCTGTTTCCACCGAAAAGGCCGACGCCTCCAAGATCTCAGGCTTCCTGAACGTGGCCGGCCAGGTGATCGAGAAGGAGACGACCCAAAGAGCGGCGAGCTTCCTGCAGATCAGCAACACCTTTTTTCAACACCACGCCCTCCATTACGAAAAACCCTTTCGGCTCTATGCCCGCGACGATGACTATGCGTTCGACTACATCATCCCCGCGCCGGCCTTTGACATGAACGACACCACCAGCACGGGAGACGCAAATCCCCCGCCGGTCTCCGATCCGCTGGCTACCCCGTCCCATGACGATACAGACGCTTCGGCCGACACTGCCTACGTGGAGATGCCGCCGCTGTGGATGAACCCCCCGCCGCAACCCATCGTGGAGGGCGCCGTGATCCGCTTCAACCGCGTAACGCTCAACTTCGTGACCCGCTATGATTCGGTGTTCCTGAAAAATACCAAGGGCATGCTTTCGTTCCGTACCGCCTTGTTTGTAGGGGAGGAGGGAACGTTTGACTGGACGCCCGCCCAATTGAGCGCCGACAGTGTGAACTGTAATCTCACCGTCTACAATTTCAACGTCAACAAACCGGAATTTAAATCGGACCTCGTCAAGCTGAACTACCTCGGCAAAACGCCCGGCTATATTCCCGGCACGTTCGAGTTCAAGTCGGCCGCGCGCAAAGATTCCGTGCCCTCCAGCTACCCGCGCTTCAAGTCATTTCAAAACAACCTGGCCATCAAAGGCATTGGCGACGAGAACGTGAAATACAGCGGCGGTTTTTCGCTGACCGGCCGGAGGATCTCCAGCGCCTCTGTCACCGGCGACCCGTCGACCATCGAAGTGTATCACAACGGCGAATTGAAATTCACCTCCAAGTCGCCCGACTTCGTGTTCACGGACTCCACGATCTCGGCGAAAAATTCCAGCGTGAGCATTCGCATGAAAAGCGACTCCATCACGCACCGCATGGTGCGGATGCGCTACACCTTTGGAAAAGACAGCACGCAGCGCCTGGTGCTGCAAAAGGACAAAGGCAACATGAAACACACGCCCTATTCGGCGTCGTTCTTCAATATTGATTTTGCTGCCGACGTGATCCGCTGGGATCTGTTTGCCGACAGTTTGAACATCCTGACCGACGGTGGCCGCAATACGGTGCCGGTAATCATCGAGTCGGTAGACTACTTCGACGCCGAAGATTATCGATTGCTGAAAGGCGAAGGATTTACGTTCCACCCGCTGGCCCTGGTGGCCAACTATTGCCTGAAAAACAAAGTCCGCGATTTCTACTCCGGCGACCTGGCTTCCTTCTCCGGAAAGAAGATGCCCGATATCAAGGCGGCCATCGAGTTTCTGAGTGAAAAAGGATTGATCGACTATTCCCCGAAAACGGACGTCGTGCATGTGAAAGAAAAAGCCATCCTGCTCTACAAAGCCTATCGTGGCGAAATGGACTACGACAACCTCAAGATCCATTCCGTCATCGATAGTTTTCCGAACGCCACGCTGAATTTCCAAAAAGAATACATGGTCGTGCGCGGGGTGGAGGAATTCGATGTCAGCGACTCGCTGAATGTTCGCATCGAGCCCGACAGCAGTGTGATCACACTCCTTCAAAACCGCGACATCAAGTTCGACGGGACCATCAACGCCGGGAACTTCGAGATCAGCGGGAAAGGCTTTACCCTGAAATACGACAGCTTCTACATCAGCCTCACACACATCGATTCCATCAACTTCTATGTGACGGAAACCAATGCACGAGGGCAGAGTGTGCGTCGCAAGATCAACAACTCCATGGTGGGCACCGACTCCACCGCGGCGGCGGCCGGGGGATTGGACAACAAGCAGCAAACCTCGGGCACGCTGTTCATCAGCAAGGCCAACAACAAATCCGGCAAGCAAAAGCTGGCGCACTATCCGCGTCTGGATGCGGCAGCGGGCGGGGTGATCTACTTCGATCGAGAGGAGGTGCTGGGAGGCGCCTACGACCGGTCGATGTTCTTCGTAGTGCCGCCGTTCAAGCTCGACAGTTTGAACAACGCCGACCCGGCCTCGATCAATTTTGATGGCACGTTCGTGAGCGGCATGTTCCCCAGCTTCAAAGAGAAATTGCATACGCAGCCCGACAAATCGCTGGGCTTCGATCATACCATTCCAAAGGGAGGATATCAACTCTATCAGGGCGAAGGAAAAATGAACGGAAGCCTTTCCATGAACAACCGCGGTCTCCGCGGAACGGGTAGAATTGATTACCTGGCAGCCTCCGTGACCTCCAACGATTTTGTCTATTACCCCGACTCGGTGCTGGCCCGCGGTATGCGCGCCACGATATCGGAAAAGCAATTTGGTGGCGTCGAATTCCCCAATGCCTCGCTGACGGACTACGACATGAAGTGGTTCCCGAAGAGCGACAAGATGAAATTCAAGAACATGAAGGCGCCCTTCAGCTTTTATGACTCCACCGCGCAAATGCAGGGCACCGTCACCGTCTCGAAGGAAGGCGTGGCAGGTGCGGGCAAGCTGGAGACACGGGGCACCGAGTTGATCTCGCGCAACATGAATTTTGCCGCCAAGGATTTTGGCGCCCGTCACGCCCGATTCAAGGTGAAGTCCGACGATCCCGAAAAACCCTTGATGCAGGGTAACGATATCCGCCTGAAATTTAACCTCGAACAAAACTATGCCGACATCAGCCCGGAAGTAGAAGGCGTAGCCGCCATCGCGTTCCCTTTTGCGCAATTCAAGACTTCCATCCCCAAAATGCGGTGGGATCTGAACGCACAGAAGATCACCATGAGCAAAGATCCGGACGTGCCCCTGGAAAATTCCTACTTCTACACCACGCGCAAAGACCTCGACTCACTGAACTTCAACGCCGAAAAAGCCGAATATAATCTGAAGACCCAGGAGTTGAAAGTGAGTGGCATTCCCTACATCATCGTGGCGGATGCTAAGATCACACCCGAGAACAACGAAGTGTTGATCCTGGAAAACGCCAAGATCGGAACCCTGAAGAACACCACCATCGTGCTCGACACGTTGAACGGCTATCACCGCCTCACCGAGGGCGTGGTGGACATCGTGTCGCGGAAAGAGTTTGCCGGGTACGCTACCTATCAATATGTGAACCTCCTCCGCGATACGTTTGCCATCAAGATGACCAACTTTCACCTGGAGCCCATCGAACCCCTTGACTTGACCAAACGCTCGTCGAAGCGGAAGTCATCTGCGGCGAGTATGCAGACGGTGGCGACCGGTGCGGTGACGGATAAGGAGATGCTGGTATTAGGAGCGGGCATGTATTACAAAGGCGACATGATCATGTATGCCACACGTCCGGCGTTACAATTGTCGGGCTATGTGAAACTCGATATCAAAAAGATCAAGGGTGCCAACACGTGGATCCAATATGCACAGAGCGGCGATGAGACCGATGTGGTCGTCGACTTTGCCAACGCCGTGACCGAAGAAGGCAAGCGCGTGATTGCCGGTCTGCACGTAGGCTCCGACAATGACCTCTACATCACGTTCATGAACGACAAGAAATCCGACGACGACGAAGATTTCTTTATGCCCCAAGGCATGTTGCACTACGACACCGCCACCCGCGAATTCAAGATCGAAGACATGGAGAAGGCCGCGGGAAACAAGCTGTCGGGAAAACTTTTTGCCTACAAGGACGAAAACATGCAGGTGCGGTTTGAAGGCCCCATCAACCTTTTCAAAGGAAGCAAAGACTTCAACGTAACGGCCTCCGCCCTGGGTCAGGGCAGCATGGAGAACAATGAGATCAAGATGAATACTTTCGTCATGGTCGATTCCAATGTGCCCATCCAGGCGTTCGACATCATGGCCAAGCAGATCCAGGACGTGATCAAGAATGAAGGCGCGGAAGAAGGATTGGGCGACCAAACGGAATTGTTGTATAAGATCGGCGATTTCCTGGGCGAAAAAGCTGTAAAAGATTTTGAGCAACGCAGCCTCCAGGGCTATGTCTCCCTGGGCACGCTGGCCCCCACGGCCAAGCCACTGGTGTTTGCCAACGTGAATCTGAAATGGTCCCCCAAACACAAGGCGTTTTATAGCGAAGGGCCACTGGGCATGTCGAACAGTGGGCGCAACGACATCAACGGCGCGTTTGAAGGTTTCATGGAAATAAAAAAGAACGAAGACGGCTCACCGGTGTTCCACGTCTTCTTCAAGGCCTCGCCGGAAGCCTGGTATTATTTCGGCCTGGAAGACAACCGCCTGATGGTGCAGTCGTCCAATTCAGATTTTAACACGATCATTTCAAAGAAGTCCAATGCCGGCAAAGCGAAGATCGGCGAGGTGGCTTTCATTCCCGGCAGTGATGACGAAACGCTGTCGTTCATCAACCGCTTCCGCCGCGAATATTTTGGCAACGACGTGCCCTACAGCTTTGGTGACAGCACCGCCACCATCAAGAAGAAGGACGACGAAAAGAAAAAAGAATCGGATGATGGATTTTAGTCAGGAGGAGGATCTGATTTTAAATTTCATGGCTCGCTAGCCAATGGCAAATTCCGCGAACAATCTCATTTCGAAGAAAGATACATCTCATGTCAATGGACATACGTTTGCTCCACAACATTGTTGGAGCGAGTAGTTTGCGACGGGGAAGAGGGGTGTAGAAAAAGGGGCCTGTTTAACAAAGAAGAACCTGTTTATAAAATATTCTGAATTTTTACACCTGCACTAACTTAGCTCTATGGAAGCGTTTTTTGTCTTTCTTCTCGCGGTGATTTTGGTCGCGCTCATTCTCAATGTCAAGAGCACGGTCAATAGTCATTTCAATACCCTTCAAAAGACCATAGAAGACCTGCGGAAGGAGTTGCGGAAGCTGCAATTCCAACAGCCTCCCGTGCCTCCCACGCCGCCAGCCCGCTCGGTATTGGAAGATATTGTGGCTTCCCACACCACACCCGTTCAGAAGCCTGTGCCTGTTCCCGAAAAGAAAGTGGAACCCGTGAAGGAACCGGAGCCGGCAGCGGAGAAGTCGACGCCCCGGCCACCCGAAGAAGTCGTGCCCGTCCCCAAAGTCATTTCAACACCTTCCTACGAGCCCGTTCCGCGCAAACCCGTGCCGGCGCCCAAGCCCGAACGTCCCGGCTTTTTCGAGCGCAATCCGGATCTTGAGAAATTTATCGGCGAGAATCTCGCCAACAAGGTGGGGATTGGTATCCTGGTGTTGGGCATCGGATTTTTTGTGAAATATGCCATCGATCAGGATTGGATCGGTGAGATCGGCCGCGTATTCATCGGCGTGCTCTGTGGCGGTATTTTGATTGGAGTAGCCCATCGCCTGCGCAAGACCTTTGTGGCGTTCAGCTCGGTGTTGGTGGGTGGAGGCATTGCGATACTTTACCTCACCATCTATATCGCTTTTCATGATTATGAAATATTCTCCCAGACGGTGGCCTTTATGCTCATGGTCGTTATCACGGCGTTTGCGGTGGTGCTATCGTTGGGGTATGACCGCAAGGAACTCGCGATCCTGTCCATCCTGGGTGGCTTTGCGTCGCCCTTCATGGTGAGCACGGGTGAAGGGAATTATGTGGTGTTGTTTACCTATGTGTTGATCCTGGACGGCGGTATGCTGGTGTTAGCCTACTACAAGAAATGGAATATTGTCAACATCATTTGCTATGCCTTCACGATCCTTCTTTTTGGATCGTGGGTGGGGGCACGTTTCGATGGCGAGAACACTTCCATGATCGCCGGCGCCATGATCTTTGCCACCTTGTTTTACCTCGTGTTCTTTGCCATGAACATGATCAACAACCTGCGCAAGCGCACGTCGTTCGAGGCGTTGGAGATTGGCATGCTGCTGAGCACAACCTTTTTCTATTATGCCGCCGGCATGGTGATCCTGAACAACCCGCACGGCGAAGACTTCAAAGGACTATTCACCGCCAGCCTCGGCATTTTCAATTTTATATTTGCCTATGCACTGTTCAAAAGCACGCGGGTGGACAAGAACCTGGTCTACCTGCTGATCGGCCTCGTCCTGACCTTCATAAGCCTCGCAGCGCCGGTACAATTGGAAGGTAACTACATCACACTCTTCTGGGCAGCAGAAGCCGTGCTGTTGTTGTGGCTTTCGCAAAAGTCGGGCATCCGGTTGATGAAATTGACCTCCGTGATTGTGATGGTGCTGATGGTGATCAGCTTGCTGATGGATTGGGGGCAGATCTATCTCGGGGAAAATGGCGACCAAGCCCTCCGCATCATCTTGAACAAAGGATATATCACCAGCCTGGTATCCCTGGCTTCCATCGTATTGACCTTGATCTTATTGAAGTCGGAAACGCAGGAGCGCCAGGAGCAAGTGCGGGTCTATAAAACCTTGCTCACGTTTGCCGGTATCGCGTTGCTGTATTTCTCACAGCTGTTGGAGTTGCGTTACCACCTGGCGGCCGATGGATTTTCGTATGAGGCGCAAAACATCATCATCGGTGTATACAACATGGTATTCATCGCCGGATTGCTTTTAGCGCAGAAGAAACTGCCCCTGCCACAAGAGGCAAAATATGCCCCGGCGGTATTGGGTGTGTTTGCCATGTTACTTTACTTGTTCTTCTATCAGGGCCAAAGCGTCATCGCCCGAAACGAATACTTTTTGGACATGACCAGTGCAACGGGTTTTGTGTTTCACTATGTTTTGGTCGCGGCCTTGCTGGTGGTGTCCGTTCTTAGTTTGAGAGAGATCCAGAAATTGGAGTCCTTTAATCAAAGCTCGCAGAATATCTATTCCTGGTTTTTCGTATTCTTCTATTTATTTGTGGCCAGCGCCGAACTCGATAACCTCGTGGTGAGCATCGGTTATTCCACTCCGGAGTCGCTGGGGCACATCCTTACGCAGAACCACAAGATCGGTTATCCCATCCTGTGGGGCGTAACGTCGTTCTTGCTCATTGCCGTAGGTTTGAAAACAAAGAAGAAACACCTCCGCATCATATCACTAACCCTTTTTCTGATCACGCTGGTAAAGCTGTTTGCCGTGGATATCCGGGGGATCTCGGAAGGCGGGAAGATTGCCGCCTTCATTTCACTGGGCGTGTTGTTGCTGGTCGTGTCGTTCATGTATCAGCGGTTGAAGAAGTTGTTGCTGGCCGATGAAGTTTCCACTAAAGAAAATGATCCAGAAGCATGAGACGTTTGTTGATCGTATTGACAGTTTGTTTGATCGCTGGCAAGGGGATGGCACAAACCCCAACCTTCGTGGCCGAAGCCACCTTGCCCGCCGTTACGAAGGATGGATTTTATGAAGTCGAGATCGTACCGGCGTTGGCCGTGTACCTGAATGAATCCTTCGGAAACATTCGGCTCTACGATGCCCAGCATCATGAAGTACCCTATCTCCTGCGGGAAGAGTCGGCGCGCTATTATGCCGGACAATTCACGCCCTACGAAATCCTGGAGAAAAAGCAAGAGGAAGGATGTTGCACCTCGCTGATCCTGCACAATCCAAAGCAAAGCGAACTCAACTCCATCCAACTGATCATCCGCAACGCAGAGGTCACAAAAGAAGCGACGTTGCTGGGAAGTGACGATCGAAAACAATGGTTCGCGCTGAAACAGCATTTCTCTCTTTCCCCCGCCGCCAATGCCAATGGAATATCCGAGGTTAAGATCGTGGACTTTCCGCTGAGCAACTACCGTTATTACTCCTTGCGAATAGCCGACTCCACCAGCGCGCCTTTGAATATTTTAAATGCAGGCTATACGGAAGATAGCCGCGTGGAGGAAGCAAAATTCACGGAAGTGCCCGTGCGAAAAATAACCACCGGGCAAAAAACCGGAGAAAAGAATACCTATGTCACCATCCGTTTCGATACCGCCCGCCTCGTCGACAAGTTGGAATTGAAAATGAAGGGTGCGCCTTATTTTCTCAGGCACGCCGTGTTGTATGAACCGCAGCAACGCGCATCCAAAAAAGGAGAGACGTCTACGTACTACAATCGCGTGGAGGAGATGGAAGTGAATTCTCACCATCCCACCACACTGGAATTTCCCGCATTGAAGGTGAAAGAGTTTTTGATTGTGATCGACAATCAGGACAACCCACCGCTGGAAGTCGCGGAGGCAAAGCCCTTTCAGCGGCGCCGCTACCTGACCGCCTACTTAAAAAGCGGCATGACACATACGTTGGATGTTGGTCAGGAATCTTTGTCAACACCCGCCTACGATCTCGCTTTCTTCAAAGACAGCATCCCGGATCAACCTCAAGTGGTCCATACCGGGGTGATCACCGTGTTCGAACAAAAACAAGCGGAAACTTCTCCAACATTTTTCACCACAAAGGCTTTTATCTGGGTGGCTGTGATCGGCGTGATTGCCGTGTTGGGTTTTATGTCGGTAAAACTTTTGAAGGAAACGAATGCGCAGAAAAAAGAAGGCCTCTGAAAGCGGAGCTATGCGCGTTGCATCAACATGAAAGCGTAGTTCCGGTTCATGTAGTGACTCACCGATAACACCGTTTTAATTTCCTTTGGGGTTTCGAAAGCAGAAGCCTTCACCACCTCAGGAATAGATTGTTTTTTCAACACGGATGCACCCAGCCAAAGGGCGAATGACGTGACCGTGCAATAGTCACCACAAAGGTGCTTGTATCGGGCCTGTGGAATTGCCTTCAAATCCGAATGCTCTAATTCTTTCAAAATGACGTCACGTACGGCGTCGCCGGTAATGCCATTGAGCCAAACGTCGACCTCTTCCAGCGAAATGTTATTTGCTTTCAGAAAATCAGCAAGGGAAGCGGCGAGGTGGTCTTTGGTTTCGGGGCGATAGACCATAGCCACGTCCAGTAACTCACACCAGGTGTTCTCATGACGTGTGCCCGTGAGGTCAAAGAACGCGGCACCTTCGCCTTGTATCGTTCCCTTCGTGGTGGTATCGAATAAGTTCAGGTTAACGATCGGTTCGGCTTTGAAGTGATGCTCGCGAATGCTGGCGATGAATTGCACGGGAGCGGCTTCGTCGTAAGACCCCACCAGGTAATGAGCAGCCTGATGCTCATCCAGCCGCATCATGGCATCCTGCAGTGCGTTTTCAAAGGCAAACCCCTTGCTCACATAGGTGTTGTTATAGCCCATGCATTTGATCATCACCGCCTCCAGCCCGGCCAGGGCGTTGTAAGTGCCTTGCATGAAATGGGTGGGCGTGAGTTGCTTTTCCTTCATCTCCAGCATCTCGCGAAGAAACTTCTCCGTCTCGTCCAGGAAGCCATAGCCGGTGGCCGTGATGATGCCATCGGGATGCTCTATGCCCGCATCGCGTAAACAGATCGTGGCCGAGGCCAGGCCCACGCGGAGCATGCGGCTGAGGCGTCTTAATTGAATGGGGTTGATATAGGCCTTGAAATCGGGAACAACAGCAGTCAGTACGTTTTGATCATAGGTCGTGATCTCCTCCAAAAACATTTGGTTGTCAAATGTCTTCTGCGGAGAGATCATGCCGATGCCCTGAATGAAATACTGCGCTTTTCCCGCCATAGTTATGCCAATCCGATAAGTATTGAAGAAGTGTTGCCGCCGAAGCCAAAGGAGTTGGACAGTACGTTTTTGAGATCCACTTCCTGCTTCAATTCTCTAACGGGGGAAACAGAGAGTTCAGGCATTTGTTCATGAAAATTAATATTGGGCCAAACCACCCGGTGTTGCAGACCCAGCAAACAATAGACCGCCTCGATGCTGCCGGCGGCGGCCAGCGTGTGACCGGTGTAGGGTTTGGTGGAACTGAACAACGGCACGTCGCTGCCAAACAACTTTTGTATGCCGAAACCTTCGGATAGGTCGTTGTTTTCCGTGGCGGTTCCGTGGGCGTTGATGTAGTCGATCTGGCCGGGTGCCAGGTTTGCCATGGCCATCGCCAGGTTCATGGCGTTATAGGCCCCGGTGCCTTCCGGCGATGATGCCGTTTGATGGAAGGCGTCATTGGCATTGCCATAGCCCCGCAGTTCGGCCAAAGGTGTTTTTCTTTTTTCGATCACGGCGCGTTCGGATTCCAGCACCAAAAATGCGGCGCCCTCGCCGAGGTTCAATCCTTTGCGCGTGTTGTCGAAGGGGCGGCAGTGGTTGGGATCAACGATCATCAACGAATTGAAGCCGTTGAGCGTGAAGCGCGACAACGCTTCGGTGCCGCCGCAGATGGCGCGGTCCAGCTTGCCGTGTTTGATGAGCTGTGCACCTTGCATGATCGAGTTTGCCGACGAGGAGCATGCGGTGCTGAGGGTGGCGATATATTTTTTAATGCCCACCGCGTCGGCCATGCGTTCGCCGTGCTCGCCCGGGTTGGCGGTGTCGGCAAATTGAGCGAAGTCTCCTTTTTGCAGCGGATCCATGAGCTCGTAAAAGTGCCGCTCAAATTCGCGTATCCCGCCCGTTGTCGTACCCGAAAGCAAGCCTGCATCACGCACTTCGGCAGGCGAAAGGGATGCGGATTGGATCGCTTCTTTCAATGCGATCAATCCCAATAGCGACGTGCGTGTATAGCCCTTGCCATTAGGAACGCCGGCCAGTTCGCAGAGCTCCTGGTTAAAAAGCTTGATCTCGCAGGCGGGCAAAGTTTTGCTGTGAATGGTGTCGAGCACATTCAATTCGCCAAAACCACACCGGCGGTGAAGGAGGGACGCTAAATTTTCTGCTGTATTTTTTCCGATGGATGTGATGATGCCAAAACCTGTGATGAACACACGTTGGCTCATACTTGCGCCCGGTTCTTTTGGATGTACTCGGCCATGGTGCGGATGCTATGGAACACCTGGCGTCCTTCTTTGGGGTCCTTCAGCTTGATGCCGTAGTTCCGGTCCAGCAACACCACCAGCTCCAGCGAGTCGATCGAATCCAGGCCCAGGCCTTCGCCAAACAAGGGTGTGTTCTCGTCGAAGTCCGCGGGGATCATGTCTTCCAGGTTCAATTGTTTGATCAGCTCCTGGCGAAGTTCCTGTGTGAGTTCTTCTATCGTTTGATTCATGTATATCCTACTTTATTAATTTCTGATGAGCGGCATGGAATGATCGTGCTCCTGCACATTCCCGGGGGTCTGCCTGACAGTTGGCGCTTGCATCGTATGACCTTTCCGTGCCCATGTTAAACAACCGTCCTCGATTTATGGATAAGGACGCTGGCCGACAAAGTGACCAGCGCAAACCCCACGAGTTTTAGTACGTCGGGCAAGATCACACCGATGGATGCCTGTCGTAAAAATAAGTCATTAAAGGCTTCCAAGCCCCAACTCATGGGAGAAAATCGGCTAAGCGTCTGCAAAATCTCCGGCATCACATAAACCGGTACCCAAACCCCCCCAATCGCGGACAGGATCACCACCGACACCGATCCGAATGACAACGCCTGTTGGGCCGTCTTAAAATAGACCCCGATCAACACCCCATAGCCGGTAGCCGCCATGGCGACTGCGCAGGCCGTGATAAAGATGTTCAGGGCATCACCACCCAAGACCAACCGGTTCAGCCCCAGCAAGGGCATCACAAAAATGCCCACCGCCACCATCATCACAAACTGCACCAGGCAAACCAAAAAATAAAAGGCAAACTTCCCGGCAATCACCGGAAACTGTGACCCCGAGATCAGCCGCAAACGCAACATGCTACCCTCTTCCCGTTCCTTGATGAAATTTCCTGCCAGGGGATAAAGTATAAAGAACATGGCAAACATGGTCCACGCCGGCACATTGTGCTGCACCGAGTTTAACATGACGCCCTGGTATTTGTTTTCGGAAGCATAGGCCGTGTTCACGTGAATGATATCCGTCAGGTTGATCTCCGTCTTTTTTGTTTCGGGCCGCCCTTCGCCAAGTTGATTCTGAAGTTCGTCCAGCATCCAGTCGGCTTGCACATTGGCGATGATCTTTTCGACGGCGCCGGAGAGCGCTTGCTTGTAGTTCGCTTTGATGGCGGGATCAAAAAATATTTTGATGTCGGTAGAGGGCAGCAGGGTGGAGTCTACCTGGGCGGGCAAGCCGAAGTTGGCGAAGACGTTGGCGATGACCTGCCGTGTCTTGTTGCGCAGCCGCACACTGGACTGCGGAGGCACCACGATGGCGGCCTTCACCTCGCCGGCCTGAACCCGCCGTTTGGCGGCGGCCGAATCTTTTTCCAGGATCAGGTTCACATTGGGTGAAGCGCTGAACGCTTGCCGGATCTTTGCGCTCAGCGAGTCGGCGTCGGCATCCACGAAAAGCACGTCGAGCTTCACTTCCTGGTAGTCGCGAAAAGGAGCGTCCTGCACCAGCGCCATCACGATCACCAGGGCCAGGGGCATGATAAAGATCAGGGCCATGCCACCCGGGTCGCGCACCAGCAATAAGAATTCTTTATATATGGTCGACAGGATCTTCAATCGCGAATATTTTTACCGGTTAATTTCAAAAACAACTGCTCCAGGTTAAAGCAATCGGGATGATCTCCCATCACGGTGCTCCGCGTTCCGGTTTGCAAAACTTTGCCTTCATCGATAATGCCCAGGTGCGTGCAGATCCTTTCGGCTTCTTCCAACACGTGCGATGAATAAATGATGGACGTGCCTTCTGATTTCAGATCGGTTAAAAAATCAAGGATCATATTGCGCGACTGCACGTCTACCCCTGCCGTTGGTTCATCGAGGATGACCAGCTTGGGTTGATGCAATAAAGCGGCAATGAGGTTAAGTCTTTTTTTCATCCCTCCCGAAAACGTCCCCACTTGTTTGTGTGCTTTCTCCTGGAGATTAAAGACCGAAAGGTATTTTTTGATTTGCGTATGAATGTGCGAAGACTTCAAGCCATACATCCGGCCGAAGTACACCAGGTTCTCATAGGCGGTAAGCGTAGGAAAGAGTGCAATCTCTTGTGGTGCGACGCCGATCTTTTTGCGCACCGCTGCGCCGTGCTCCTGCATGTCGAGGCCCATCACGGCCACGCTGCCGGAATCGGGACGCATCAATCCGCACAACATCATCACGGTGGTGGACTTGCCCGCGCCGTTAGGTCCCAGCAGGCCGAACACAGCGCCTTCCGGGATTTCGAGCGTCATGTTCGAAACGGCAGGCTTCGGGGCATTAGGGTATTGTTTGACAAGATGATCAAGGCGAACTACGCTGCTCATTGGGTCCGGCTCACATCGTATAGTTCACTGAATATGGCCTGCTCCTCGTGTGCCACCGCCTCGAGCATATCGCCCAACTCGACAAAGGTCTTCACGTCCGACTTCCGGTTCTTGCAAACCCGGCCGGCTTCATACGCAAAGTCGCGAAGCCGGTCGCCGCTTTTCGTGAGGCGTTTCGACAAGTCGAAGAGCTTTTCATTTTGAAGGCGTTGACTGGCCTGGTCCAGGAAGGCGGCATAGATGAAACGGAAGCCCGCGCCCCCGGTGCCGATCTCCTCCTGCATGCGGATCACGTTGCCCAGCCATTGGATGGCCTTGCGGTCGCCCTGGCGCTCGGGCCAGTGACGCAGGCGCTTGGCCAGGTATTGCATGCCCTTGCTGCCCACCAGGGGCATGGGAATGCGCGTCATGTGATCGCTGGTTTGTTTGATGCCCGTCCAGATGGCTTTGTTGAGACCGTATTCGCCGGGCATCTGCACGGGATAATACATGCGGCCACTCGGTTCGGGCATGCCTTTCGCAAAACGGGCACGCGCCAGGTCTTCATAAGAAATTTCGGTGGTGTGTTCCATCACCGGGTCGCTCACCAGGTAGCGGCCGTTCTCTTTGCCGAACACGATAATGTTGTGGGCGTTGAAGTGAAAACGATAGGCTGCCGGTAAATAATCGAGATAAAATACGGAAGTGAGCATGCCCACCGGCTGACCTTTGTCGAGCATCTGGTCGAGCGCGGTCATGGCCTTTTCGGGTGTGGAAAATTTTTGGCGCTCGATCTTGATGCCGATGCGCTCGGAGAAGCGTTTGAAGATCTGCCCAGGCCAGGTGCGATAGGCAGTGCCCGGGATGCCGTTCACACGGACAAAGGGCAGGTAAACAAAAAACAATCCCGACCCGATACCAAAGACCATCGGTTCGTCAAAGTCCATGCCGTGGAAGCGGAGCAGGTTGGATACTACGCCGCTTTCGCAATGTGCAGATTGCTTGTGGTTAAAATTTACTGTCATTGGGGGTTTTTCAAGCGTTCAACATCGGTGAGCTGCTCCACGGAAATGCGAAAGGTGTAGGCGTATTTTTCCAATTGTTTGCGGCTCAGGCGCCGGAAGAAAGAAGGATGACAGTGGAGCCGGACCATGAAGCCGAACGTGCCGGCATAGGAGGCAACCAGCGCCGGGGTCATGATATTCTTTTTGATGTGATAGAGCAGCGGGCTGGCTTTGCCGGATAATACTTTCTGGCGCGCTTCCTCTACTTCGTCGTTCACCACATCCCAGGCTTGCTGCATGGCCACGGTCTCGGGCTCCCACCCGATGCTGTTCACTTTCACATAGTGACCTTTCTCGTCGGTGGCGTAATACAGCTTGGCAAGCTTTCCTTCGTTCAGGTTTTCTTGATCTTGAGGGACCTGTTCCTGGTTCATAGGCTCAAACGTTTAATCGTCTATCGTGAGTTGATCGAATACGGTTTTCGTTCCCTGTTAAGCCGTCAACCATCGCCCGTGCATCAACGGCCTGACTATACTACAGTAAGCATCACATACGCGTAGTTGAAACGCGCACTCTCCGGGATCATCATCAGCAAGGTGTCGCCTTTCTTCAGTCTTCCCGAATGGAAAAGCTCCTCCAGCATCAAATAAGGCGAAGCCGCGCCGACGTTGCCCACCCACGACAAGTTGGTGAACCACTTCGATCCGGGAATGTTCATGCCCAGGGAAGCCAATTCCTTTTCGATGCGGCTGGCAAAATATTGTGACGACAAGTGCGGAAGGAAATAGGTGATCTTCTCTACGTCGACGCCCTTAGCGTCCACGATCTTCTTCAACAGTTCGCCACCTTTCTTTACGATAAATTCTCCCAGCAGCTTGGTGTCTTGCTTGATGGAAAAAACAGACTCGGCCGTCCAATGTTCCTGGTCGATATCGCTCCAGCCGATGAATTTTCCTTCTTTATCTTTCACGGCGCCGGAATACATACAAGCGGGAAGCTCGTGCGCATACGAGCGTTGCTCCACCCACTCCACTTTCAGCGACAAGCCGGTGGGGTTGGGCTTCGATTCCAGGAGGGCGGCACCTGCGCCATCCGACAACATGAAACGAAGAAAATCTTTTTCGAAAGCAATGATACCATCGCCTTCCAGCTGTGCGACTTTGGCGGCTTCTTCTTTGAAGAATTTGGCCAGCATCCATTTTGAAAATCTTTCCGAACCTGTGCAGACAGCGTTCTCGGCACTTCCCGACAACACGGAGAGGTAACCAAATTTAAGGGCCTGGATGCCCGCGCTGCACGCACCCGTGGCCGAGTTGATCTCTACCGGAATACCACCCAGCACACCGTGCACCATGGCCGCATGGGCCGGCAACATTTGGTCGGGGGTGGTGGTGCCACAGGAGAGCACCTCGATTTGTTCCAACGTGAAATCCTTGTCCAGGAGTTTTTCGACGGCCTTCGTGGTGAGGTCGGTATTGGTGTGCGTAGTGTTGCCTTGCTTATCGGATGCGTAATACCGGGTTTTGATCTGGTTATTGCGCAAGATCAGGGGCTTTGCTTTTGAAGATTGATGGTTGATCAATCCCAAGATACTCTCAATTTCATCGTTAGAAACGGGCTCGTTTGGTAAAAAACTCGCCAGTCTCGTAATGTAAACACTCCTATTCATCCTCTGCTTTATGTTTTGCTACAGTTCATTAAAGTTTCGAGCCCCGAAAGTACTTTTTTCCTTTAAGAATATAAAACTATTGACGCATTTTGGGGGCTAACGCGCGTTCAGTTTCTCGTATGTTTTCTGCTGCTAGCGAAGCGAATTTTGTTTGAAATACTCTACGTCCTGGATGAGCTCCTTGCGCTTCACGATGAGCTGGACCTTGGAAAGAATCCAGAGCAACGGCGATAGAATAAAAATGGCGGTGGGCAACAGGTACATGAAAATATACACGCGGATCTTCCGCGCGGTCGATTGGATGCCGCCACCGGAGGCGATGAATTTGGACCACACACCAAACGCTTTCTGACCGCGGCGCTCCATGAGCACCAGGTTCGGCTTGATGTCGATGGCGCCTTCTTTTACCAAGGCGGCCTGCAAGCCACCGTACTGACCGCTTTCCAACGATTGATTGATCAATTCGCCATAGGTTTCCGAATGCCGCACGTCCTGGTCGGACACGCCGGCTTGGGGGAAGAACCAGAACGGTTTGCGATTGCCGGTGAACATCCAACGCAAGATCGTGATGAGACTGGTCAGGTTACCCGAACGGTCGCAGAGCGCAATATGACCCACCAGGCGTGACTGCGATTCGGTGAGGCGGCGCTTCATTTTCTCCTGGGCGCCGAGCCACATGTTGCGGCAACCCAATATGGTGACGACGTCTCGGTTCTGTAAGATTTTCTTGCCTTCTTCACTTTGCAGGAACGAACTCACGGGCCGTGAAGGCGTGAGGAACCAGGGCTGATAGCCGAGGATCACCAGATCGTAGGCATCAAAGGCTTGCGCCGATGGGGATTTGAGCGCCAGGGCTTTTTGACCAAACGTTTCGGGAAAGGCATTGAAAAAATCAAAGGCGCTCCACGGAAAGGGGAATTTTTCCTGGGGCTGAATTTCTTCGAAGTGGACTTTGTGGCCAGCGGTGATAAAAGGCTTGGCTAAGGTTTGGAGAATGTTCAGTTGCTGACCCGACTGGGAGTAGTACAGAATGAGAATCTTTTTCATTTAGGTTTGGTCTCTAGAGGCTAAAGGCCGCAAAATAATATATTTTTTAGCTCCTACGGCTTTTGTTAAAGGTCATGTACCATTATTGTTGCGAAGATATTTTTTCGCATCCCGGACTTCCCTGGCCCGGCCTTCGCCGGAATTTTTTTGAAACGGGGATCTCACGGGTTTCCGGTCTTCACCAACACTTGCAACGTGCTCCGCGACGACTGTTCCATCATCACCCCCGGCTGTTTCCGGTAGGTATCGAACGTCGCCTCGTCGTAGTTCTTTATGGTGATGAGGGTAAGGCCCGTATTGTAATACACCTCGAATCGCTTTTGCAGTCTGCCGATCAGTTTGATCACCTTGCTCTCGCGGAAATCGATACAGAAGGAAAAGGAGATGGCCGAATTCTGCATGAGGTTGATGCGGATGTCCAGCTCGGACAGCGCATGAAAAATGATGCTCAGTTGCTCTTCCGAAATAAAGGTATAGTCGGTCACCTTGCACGAGATGAGGCATTGATTGTCTTTGAACACGATCAGGGGCGGCAACTGGTCCACGGTGCACTCGTGGATGCGCGTCCCGGGCAACGACGGGTCGTCAAAGTTTTTCACCAGCAACGGAATGTTCTTGTTGGCGAGCGGCTTGATGGTTTTGGGGTGGATCACATTTGCCCCATAATAGGTCATCTCGGCCGCCTCCTTGAAGGGCAGCTCCTCGAATACCACGGGCGACGGAAAGCGCTTGGGATCGGCATTCATCACCCCCGCCACATCTTTCCATATGGTGAGCGACTCGGCCCCCAAGGTCGACGTGAAAATGGCCGCCGTGTAGTCCGACCCCTCGCGACCCAAGGTGGTGGTGAACCCATCCGGCGTGCGCCCGATAAAACCTTGGGTGATCACGATGTTCTCTTTTAGGAGCGGCACCAGCGGCTGCACGTTTGTGGCCGTGAGCGTCCAGTCCACTTTGCCTTCGCGAAAGCTGCTGTCGGTGCTGATGCAGGTGCGCGCGTCGAGCCAGTGGCTCTTGATGCCTTCGGTGGCAAAATAATGGTGGAGGATGACCGACGAGATCAGTTCGCCTTTGGAAACCACCTGGTCGTAGAGCAGGTCGCCTTCCAGGGACGAGGCCAGCGTGTCGGCAATTTCCTCCAGTTGGACATCCACCGCGGCGCGGACGAAGGACGTGTCCTTGAAGAGGGCGTCGATAATATCATAGTGATATTTCTTGAGTGCCAGCCGGGCGTCCGTCATGGTCTGGGGGGTGCGGTTGGTGGCCACCAGGGTTTCCAGCAGGTCGGTGGTCTTGCCCATGGCCGACACCACCACCAGCAGGTCGCTGGTGGCATGCGAACGGATGATGGAAGCCACGTGGCGGATCCTTTCCGGTGTTTTCAGGGAGGCCCCTCCAAATTTAAAAACCTTCATTTTTATTGCACTAAATCGTTTGCGAACTAACTTTGCGCTACTTTATGAGCATGCAAAGATCATTCAATAATGGTAATGCGCCAAGCATCGAATCGTCAAGAATCGCGCATTCGATCGGCACCGCCCTGGACCGCTTTATCAAAAACAACCAGGACCAGTTTGCCTATGCCAGCGGCGAACTCTCCCAACTGCTGCGCGACATCGCCCTGGCCTCCAAGGTCGTGAACCGCGAAGTGAACAAGGCCGGTCTCATCGACCTGATGGGTGCCGTGGGCTCCCAAAACCTGGCCGGCGACGACCAGCAAAAACTCGACGTGCTAGCCAACATCCGCTTCACCCGCGCCCTGGCCAAAGGCGGCGAAGTCTGCGCCCTCATCTCCGAAGAGTCCGACACCTACGTCGACCTCAACAACGAAGGCAAATACGTGATCGCCATCGACCCGCTGGATGGTTCCTCCAACATCGACGTGAATGTCTCCATCGGCACCATCTTCTCTATTTACCGCCGGAAGAGTCCCGCGGGAACACCTATCCAACCGTCGGACATCCTCCAAAAAGGATCGGACCAGGTGGCGGCAGGCTATGTCCTCTATGGCTCATCCACCATGCTGGTCTACACCACCGGACACGGCGTGAACGGTTTTACCTACGAGCCCACGCTCGGAGAATATTTTTTATCACACCCCCAATTGAAAATGCCCGAGGACGGAAAGATCTACTCCATCAACGAAGGCCTCGCCAACTCCTTCTCCGCGCCAGTGCAGGCCTATATCCAGTATTGTAAAGACCGCCAGTACACCGCCCGTTATATCGGATCGTTGGTGGCTGATTTTCATCGCAACATGCTGAAGGGAGGCATCTACATCTATCCCGCGACCGCGAAATCACCCAATGGAAAATTGCGTCTGATGTACGAGTGCAACGCCCTGGCCTTCGTGGCCGAGCAAGCCGGTGGCAGTGCCACGAATGGCAAGGATCGCATTCTGGACATCGAAGTAAAAGAGCTGCACCAACGCACGGCGTTCTATGTAGGCTCCAAAAACATGGTGGAGAAGGCTGAGTCCCTTGGTTAAGGACCTCATCGCGCCGACGAAGCACGCTTTCCTGGATACCCCAACCGTTGAATGATGACCAACGCTTGTCTTTTTCTTTGCTGTAAAAAATGAAAGCCGTGAAAAAAACAGATCGGCAAGAGATACTACTTCTTTTCCTCTTTACCCGCTTCGTTCTTTTCCTCTGTCAGCAGTTCAGGGGCATATTTCAGGATCGACTCATACCAGCGCACCAGCTTCTTGATGTCGGAGACATACACGCGGGATTCGTCATATTCGGGGAGTACGGCTTTGAGGAAAGCCTTCAGTTCGACCGCATCGGAATTGCCATCCACGCCCAGATCGTTGCCAAAGTCTTTGTGGATCTTTTTCAGGATGTCTTCCAGCGCAACGGTTCCTTCTTTGGTGGTGGTATAGATGGATATTTCGTTCAGCAACGAGAGCCGGTGGTTGGTGGTGGCCACGAGCTTGGTCTTGGCTTCGTCCAGCGATTCGAGGATGACACCCGACTTGGTGGGGGCAACCACTTTGTAGAGTCCTCCTTTTCCCGATACCGTTGCGATTTCAGATATGGTCATATGCAATTTTTAAATGAGGGGCAAAGCTAAAGAAATGGCGAGAAAAGTCCAGCAGCGTCTCACTTCTTCCCGCTTCCATTCGCGATGGCGGTTTCCACGAAGGCCAGGATCTCGTCGCGACCGAGTTTCTTCTCGGACGAGGAGAGGAAGATCGGGGGCAGTTCTTCCCAGCGGGTGAGCAGCGTCTTTTTATAGGCCGCCAGGTTCTTTTGGAGTTCGTTCTGCTTGAGTTTGTCGGTCTTGGTGAAGATGAACGCCAGGGGCACTTCCTGGCCCCCAGCCCACTCGATGAAGTCGAGGTCGTTGGCCTGGGGTGGGAGACGCGAATCCAGCAGCACAAAGAGGCAATTGAGGTTCTCGCGCTGCTTGACGTACTCCTCGATCATTTTGCCAAACCCCTCGCGTGTGCTTTTGCTGGCGCTGGCATAGCCATAGCCGGGCAAATCCACGAGGTACCACGTCTTGTTCATCAGGAAGTGATTGATTGTTTGGGTCTTACCGGGTGTCACCGACGTCTTGGCCAATTTGCGCATGCCGGCGAGCATGTTGATCAGCGAAGACTTGCCAACATTGGAACGGCCTATGAAAGCAAACTCCGGAAGGTCGGGCGCGGGGCATTTCTTAACGTCGGCATAACTTGAAATGAATTCCGCGGAGGTTATCTTCATGGTTAAAGTAATGATTGAAGGTCAAAATACTAAGAATGTAATAACTGTGTGCCTTATGATTTCAATTTTATGGGCCAAAATTGTCTCTTTTTCATATCTTGTCGCTATATTGGAATAGATTTTTTAGATAACTTTATTGTTAAAATTTTTTAAACGATGACCAGTATCCGAAGTGTACTGATTTTTTTAGCACTCGTTTTGGCCCTTATCACCCCCGGTTTTAGTCAGCAGGACCCCAAAGAAACAGCTCGCCAATACTACGAACAGGCTGTTTTGATCCTCGGAGAAACCAAAGCTATGGACGATGCCCGTGAAATCATGGTGACGGCCGCCGATTTGGACACCACCTTTATCAAAGCCAATTACGAGGCCGGCTGGATGCACTTGCGCACCGTACAAAAGGACCGTGCGGTAAAATATTTCCTCCGCGTATACCGCCAGGACCCCTCCTACAAATTCGACATAGAATACCTGATCGGCCGTGGCTATCAATACGGCGAGCAATTCGACAAGGCCTTGCAATATTACGCCCTCTACAAGGAAAAACTGGTTAAAAAATCCAGCTACCAGGGCAAAGACAAGGTAGATAATGCAACGGTAGACCGCACCATTTTCGAGTGTCAGAATGGCAAAGAATTCACTTCAAACCCTGGCAACTTTTCCATCGTCAACATCGGCCGGGAGATCAACTCTGAATTTGAAGACTACGCGCCCGTGCTGAACGAAAATGAAGATGAGATCGTGTTCACCACCCGTCGCCGCGAAGACAACTTGAACCAAAACGTGTTCGACGATAACAAACCCTACGAAGATATTTTCACCTCTAAAAAGGCGAACGGCGCCTGGACCTACGCCAAAAACATCGGCCCCATCGTCAACACACCCTATCACGACTCCAACCTGGCCCTTTCGGCCGACGGTAGCACGTTGTTCATCTTCAAGGACGAAGGTGGCGGCGATATCTTCTTCAGCGAGCGCCAGCCCTCGGGCGAGTTTTCCGAACCCGTCGCCCTGCCTGGGATCATTAACTCCAGTTTCGAAGAGAAATCCATTACCATTTCCAAGGACGAGAAAACCTTGTACTTCTCCAGTAACCGCCCCGGCGGATTTGGGGGGCTTGATATTTACAGGGCCACCAAAGATTCGAAGGGGGAATGGACCAACGTGAAGAACCTGGGCCCCAAGATCAACACCGACCTGGACGACGACGGCCCGTTTATCGACTACGATCTGGTGACGCTGTACTTCAGCAGCAAAGGCCGCAAAGGCATGGGCGGCTTCGACGTATTCAAGTCCACCTTCGACCTGAAAACCAACGAATGGAGCGAACCCGAAAACCTGGGCTACCCCATCAACACCCCCGACGATGACATTTACTTCGTGGCCTCCAAAGACGGCAAGCGCGCCTACTATTCGTCGGTGCGCGAAGACGGTATGGGCTATACGGATATTTACAGCATCACCATCCCGGAAGGCTTGAAGAACACCGATGCGGTCACCTCCAAGAAACCGACCGACCTGCCGCCCCCGGTGGATACGGCAGCCAGCGTAGCCGTGAAGCCGGAGGTCACCCCTACAGACCCGAAGCCTGACGACAAGAATACCAACAAAGTCCCCGTCGTGGTGGTGGCCAAAGTGCCCCCGGCGAAAAAAGACGTAGTGCCCATCAAATACGTGGTAACCGTGCTGAATGCTGACGATAAAACACCCATGGAACCCAAGATCCGCCTGGTGGGCGCCAAAGACAATGTGATCGTGCCCATGACCCCGAAAGGGGGTGGGGTGTACGAATTCAGCGTCAGCAACACGAAGCCGAAGGACTATCGCTTGTCGGTGGAACAGGAGGGCTATGTGTTCGTAAACCAGAACCTGCGCATCGAAGGGGCCACCAGCAAGGAGAAGACCATCAACAAAACCATCGAGATGCGTAAACTCGTGGTGGGCGTCTTCTCGATCCTGCGCAACATTTACTTCGACTTCGACAAGGCATCGTTCAAAACCGATTCCTACACCGAGCTGAACAAGCTGGAGGCCATGCTCAACCAGAACCCCGGCATGGTGGTCGAGATCGGTGGCCACACCGACGCCGTCGGCACCAAGGAATACAACCAGAACCTCAGCCAACGTCGTGCCCAGGCCGTGAAAGACTACCTGGTGAAGAAAGGCATCGATACACGTCGTGTGAAGCCCGTGGGCTATGGCAAATCCAAGCCCCTGGCCAGCAACGACGACGAGGAGGATGGACGCGAGCTGAACCGCCGCGTGGAATTCAAGGTGTTGGAGAAATAGCCGTGATTTCTTTCCTAAACCCAAACCCGTTACCTTCGGGCCTGTTTTAGTGAAGCATGGCAGTCGTACCGTACAAAGAGGAGAACACGTCAAAAAAGGAGCAGGTGGCCCGGATGTTCAACAACATCAGCCACCGCTATGATTTTCTTAACCATTTTCTGAGCCTGGGCATCGACCGGGGGTGGCGTAAAAAGGCCATCAACCTGTTGCGTCCTTTAAAGCCGCGCCAACTGCTGGACGTGGCCACGGGCACCGGCGACTTTGCTCTCCAGGCCCTGAGCCTGAACCCCGAAAAGATCACCGGCGTAGACATTTCCGAAGGCATGCTGCAGGTGGGACGAAAAAAAATGCAGGACCGCAACGTAGCCGACAAGATCGTGCTGCAACTGGCCGATTCTGAAAATCTCCCCTTTGAGGAAAATAAGTTTGATGCCGTGACCGTTGGGTTTGGAGTGCGGAACTTCGAACACCTGGAACGCGGCCTGGAAGAGATCTTCCGGGTGCTGAGACCGGGTGGCGTAGCGGTGATATTGGAGTTTTCAAGACCCCGCAAGTTCCCATTCAAACAGGGATACAATTTTTATTTTAAGTTCATTTTACCTAAAATAGGCAGGATTGTGTCGAGTGATAAGACGGCTTATACCTATCTGCCGGAGTCAGTCGAGGCCTTCCCGGATGGCGAGGATTTTCTTCGCATCTTGCGCGACGTAGGATTTAAACAGACCCAATGCAAGTCACTCACTTTTGGCATAAGCTCTATCTACACCGGCATAAAATAGTTTTCGCGCTCGCGCTGTTGGTCTGTGCTTTCACCGCGGAGGCGCAAAAGAACACCTGGGTCCAGAAAAATAACCCCAACTACGACAATAAGAAACTGACCTACGGTTTCCTCATCGCCCTGCATTCGTCCATTTACCAGGTTCAGTATTCCGACAAGTTTATCACCCCCAAGTTCGACACGGTCCATTCCATCAACCCGTCGTGGACGTCGGGCTTTTCGCTGGGCTTTATCGTGAACTACCGCATCACCGAATATTTGGACGTGCGCCTCACACCGCAGGTGTCGTTCTATGAACAACGGGTCCAGTACCGTTACACCGACGAGCGCATCGACAACCAGCGCATCGAATCCACCATGGTGGAATTTCCGATGTTGTTGAAATACAAGTCCGAACGCCGCGGCAACATCCGCATGTACATGGTGGGCGGGGTGAAGCCGGCCATCGAAGCATCGGGCAAGAAGAGCGATTCAGGGGAGAGTTTGGAAGTGACCAATTCTAACATGAGCCTGGAGGCGGGGTTTGGGTTCGATCTCTACTATCCGCTCTTCAAGTTTTCTCCAGAACTCCGTTTTTCGCGTGGCATCGTCAACGTGCTGGGCAACCCCAACAACGTGTACGGCCAGCCTTTGCACCGGATGAACACCAATACCATCACCTTGTATTTCATGTTCCAATAACCGCCTGACCGCCGTTCAAATTTCCGGTTCGGGCGCAAAAAGGAAAACCGATTTTTCGCGGCAGTCGCCCGAAGTTTTACGTTATTTTGGGCAAGTCAAAAAAATCCCATCGTTCCACTATGAGCAAGAGAATCGTCCTCATCACCGGCGCCACGTCGGGTATCGGAGAAGCCGCCGCCCGTTTGCTGGCGAAAAACAATTTTGATCTCATCCTTTGCGGCCGCCGCCAAGACCGGCTGGACGCCCTTCAAAAGGAGCTCTTATCCCAGACCAGCGTGACAACGCTTTCGTTTGAGGTGCGCGACGCGCAGGCCGTACAAGCCGCGATCCGTTCCCTGCCGGAGAAATGGAAGGCCATCGATGTGCTCATCAACAACGCTGGTAATGCCCACGGCTTTGATCCCATCCAAACGGGCAGCCTGGAGGACTGGGATGCCATGATCGACATCAACGTGAAGGGCCTGCTCTATGTGTCGAAGGAAGTGATCCCCGGCATGACGGAACGGGCTTCGGGCCACATCATCAACCTGGGGTCTATCGCCGGCAAGGAAGTCTATCCCGGTGGCAACGTCTACTGTGCCAGCAAATTTGCTGTGGACGCGCTCACCAAGGGCATGCGCCTCGACCTGAATCCCTACAACATAAAAGTGACGTCCATAAACCCGGGACTTGTTGAAACCGAGTTTGCCTTGGTACGCTTCAAGGGCAACGAAGAAAAAGCAGCCAGTGTGTATAAGGGCATGAAGCCTTTGACCGGGCCCGACATTGCCGACATCATGCTGTATGTGTTGCAAGCCCCGCCACACGTTGTGCTGGCCGACATTACGGTGTTTCCCACGGCCCAAGCCAGCGCTGCGGTGGTGAAAAGAGTTTAGCTAAGTTTTAACAAGGTAGCACTGTCCATCTCGTGTTTTCCATCAAAGGAAATGACGCGCGGTGTGATGCCCAATTTAGCGGAGAGCAGGTTCATCTCGGCGAAGCGACTGTCGTTGATGAAGGGATCGGAGGTGCCATAGACAAAGCACGTTTCCTTGTGCTCCAGAATTTGGTGAGCCGAATGAAAGTCCATGTCGGGAGGGAAGACACCGGCCCAGAGAATCAGGCGTTGGAATTTCACTTTGCCTTCGACGGCCCAGCGTGAAGCGGTGGCCGCGCCTTGTGAAAATCCCAGGATGGTCACGGGAATGTCCATGACGTTCTCCAGCACGTTTTGTTCGATGGCGTTGAGGTAAGCCAGATAGTTTTGAATGTCCACCAACCGGTTTTCTTTGGTCATCCACGAGGCGCCTACGCGGTCGGAAGCGCGGCCGGTGGTCTGCAGGTTGTCGAGGTAAAAGTGGGCCAGTCCTTCGGGGGCAACGACGAAGATGTGTTGGTCTTCCAGTACTTTAAATTTCTTCAGAAAGTGTTCCGCCAGTTGGCCGTAGCCGTGAAGCACAAACCAGATCTGCCGGGTTTGGGTGCTCAGTGTGCCCAGGGTGAAGTAACGGGCCTGGTAGGGGATGACGATCGGGTGTTGCTCCATGCGCTAAAAGTAAGCAATAAAAAAAGGCCTCCGGTAAGGAAGCCTTTGTGATGTTGGTCGGTGCGCGATCAGCGTTTGAAACCCAGTGCACTGCCGCCGCAATATCCGGTAGAACCATCGAAGGTATACTGGATGTAGTAGATGCCGGTGGTGTTGCAAGGATAAGCAATGGCCGAAATGAACTGGCCGTTGATCTTACTGGTGGCTACTTTGTTCCGGTTGGAATCGTACAGGCTCACCACGATGCCATCGGTAGGCTGGGCTGCTGCACAGATGTTGATCATATACTGCGTGCCTTTGGTGAACACGTAGCTATACTCCACAAAGTCTTTTCCCCCCTTTTCAATTTTATAGCTCTTCAGGAAGTTGAAACCTGCAGAAAGCTTGGGAATGCACTGGTTGCTTAAGGCTTCTGAGTTGCACTGTCCGATCACTTCTAAGGCGCTTAGAACGAAAACGGATAGAACAATAGCAATTAACTTTTTCATAGGCTCCTTTTATATGCTTAGCTTATAATCTTGTTTCTGATGGAAGAGGCTGTGGCCCGGATGTTGGCAATATCTTCGGGCTTGATATCGATCGTGCTGGAGCTGTTGTCTTTGATGACCATAACGCCATCCACGATCTCGAAAGTTGATTCTTTATAGGTATACGTGATGTTTACCTTGTCATAAATCTTTTTCAACTCCTCCATGTCAGTCAACAATGATGCCATATTTTGGTCCGTTTCCTTGTAGAAAGAGAGGAGCAGCAATATGTTTTCGAGGATGATTTTTTGCTCACCGATGGTTTCTTGCAGTTCCTTGTTGGTCGGGTTGGCTTGTGCCACTTCGCACGTGATGTGGAGCGCTTCCAGCCAGCCGCCGGTCAGGAACAACACGCTAAGATTCGAGCGGTTTTGCGTTTGCAGGTAGTGGTTGATGCTGTTGAAGTTCTGGGTGGTGATGAGCAGCAGCGAATCGAGGTTCTTGCTGTTGGTGGCCAGGCGGCCAATGGTTTCGATGTCGAAAAATTGGCCAATGTTGAGGCCGTCGGCCAGGCTCTTGATGGAAGCCATGTATTTCACACCGTCGTTGTTCTGTTCATAGATATTGGTGTAGCCCAGGTCGGTGCCATAAACGCCCAGGTTGAGGGCTTTCTTGTAGTTGCTGTTGTACTTCGAGCTGTTGTCGGCCGAGTTGAGGTAGCCCACGTTGTACTTTTTGCCGGACTCTTTCAGCAATACCGAGATCTCCAACGGGCTTGGGATCTGTTGCAGGATATCACCAATAACGCCTTCGGATATCGAAGGCCCCTCGGCTTTCGCCGTGTCCAGCCCTTCAATGAAAGCCTGCTCATCCGTTTTCTTGGAAGAGCCGCCGCATGCGAAGAGCGTCAGTATTAGCCCGATCAATACAATTCTCATAGCTATAAAATTATTCGTTCACAAAGTTAGAAATTCAGCATTCCCAGCCAAAAAGTTACCTGAATGCTTTATTTATTTTTCGGTTTACTCTTGGGCAGGTTGAACTTGCCCGGCACCTTATCGAAGGAGTTGATCAGCTTGCGAAGCCACTCAAAATACAGGGTGACGTATAGCAACAGGGTCATAAGCCAGATCACCACGTTATTGAACACAAAGGTGTCGATCCTCAGCCCCAAAAACTCCTTTTGCGGTGCAAAAAACTGTGCGCGGTAGTCCAGGGGGCTGCGGGGTTTGGGGTCAAGGAACACAGGGTTGATCTGCTGGATAAGCTCGCCATTGTATTCGATGATCCGGTCCTTCTCCGACACATTCCTCACCAGGTCCGACAGACTCTCGTTGAAATAGAGGTTCTTGGCGATGTTGAGGTCATATTTCTCAGCTTTGTCGTTCTCCTTCTTGAAGATCTCTTTCTCCCGCGCGGCCACAGCACTGTTGTACATGCCCTGGTAGAATTTTTTGTATTCGGCCAGGAATTCTTCCAACGCCTTGTTGAGCTCGGGCGTGAATTTAGCAGGCGTCCATTCGGAGGCAAAGTATTTGGCAAAGCCTTTGTCCCGCTGTGTGAACGGGTCGTTCTTCAGATTTTGTTCGATGATCTGAAGATCAGTGCGCATGATCTGTTGCACCGAATCCCGTTTGTCTTTGGCGTTTTCAACGATGAACTTCCGTTTTTTGTCCATCTCATCCACGAGGTAAGACGCCTTGAAGTCGGCCTGGTTTTCTACTTTCTCCAGGAAAAAGTAAGGCTTCTCATAGCTGTTGTTTTTAAACTGATCCACCGCCAGCGCTTCATATGCCCAACGCGAGGCCATGAGATCGGCCACGATGGGCACTTTACCTTTGGTGCTGATGATGTTGTTGAGTTTGTCAAAGCTAAAGAGCAAACCGCTCAGGATCATCTGCGGGATGAGCAACAGCGGGATCATGACATACACCGTAACCGCCGAGTTGAAGGCCGACGAAATGTTGAGCCCCAACACGCTGGCGAAACACGACACGGTGAAGAGAATGAACCACGTTGGCAACAACATGCTCCACTCGATTTCCAGGATGAGGTTGCCAATCAGCACAAACGAAAAGGTCTGCACCGCCGACAGCACAAACAGAATGGTCAGCTTCGACATCAGATAGCTGTTCCAACTCAGGTTTAGGAAAGACTCCCGGCGCAGGATCTTGCGGTCGCGGATGATCTCCTCCGCGCTCACGGTCAATCCCATGAACAGGGCCACGATGATGCTCATCAGCAAAAATGCAGGCAGGTTCTCGTTGAACCGGAACATATAGCCCGTGCCGCCGGGAGCGCTCTTGTACTTGATGATCACGGCCAGGATGATGGCCAGCAAAGGGGCTTCCAGCAGGTTGATGAGGAGGTATTGCTTGTTGCTGAGCTTCGACAACGTGTCGCGGGTGGCAAAGATCAGGGTTTGCTTCAGTTTGTTGGGCAGGCTCAAGGACTGGGGCGGTTCTTCCCGCACGTCCTCGACGCGGTTGATCTTGAAGCGGTCTTTGTACAGGTCATACCACTGTGGCGGAGTCACTTTCCGCTTGTTAGTGGGCTGACCGTATTCGTCCACCACCTTGGCTTCGATGATGTTGAAGATCTGTTCGGGGTTCACATTACCGCAGACCTCGCATTGGCCGCGGTTGCTGTCGACCTGGTGAGTGGATTTCTTGAAATAGGTAACGGCCTCGATGGGCGGGCCGTAGTAGGCCGGGTAGCCCCCGGTGTCCATGATGATCATCTTGTCGAACATCTTGTAGATGTCGGACGAAGGTTGGTGGATCACCACGAAGATGAGTTTGCCTTTTAGCGAAAGTTCTTTCAGCAAGTCGATCACGTTCTCCGAGTCGCGCGAAGAGAGACCGGAAGTGGGTTCGTCCAGGAAGAGAATAGCCGGTTCGCGGATCAGTTCCAGCGCGATGTTGAGACGCTTGCGCTGGCCACCGCTGATGGTTTTGTCCAGCGGGTTCCCTACGCGCAGGTCCTTGCGTTGGTCGAGGCCCAGGTTCTCCAAAACTTCCATCACGCGCTTGTGAAGTTGTTCTTCGGTGAACGTGGCGAAGCAAAGCTTGGCGTTGTAGTATAAGTTTTGATAGACGGTGAGCTCTTCGATGAGCAGGTCATCCTGCGACACATAGCCGATGACGCCGTGTATTTTATCTTTCTGAAGGTTGATGTCGAAGCCGTTGATGAGGATCTGGCCTTTGGTGGGCTTCACCAGACCGGCCATGACGTTGAGCAGGGTGGTCTTGCCTGCGCCGCTGGCGCCCATGATGCCGATGAGTTTGCCGGGGCCTTCGGAGATGACCACGTTGCGCAGCCCGATGCCGCCGCTGGCGAACTTCAGCTCTTCGATGTTCACGTTGAAGCTGAGCTTGGTGGTCTTGAGTTCTTCGTTGAAGTTGGCCACGAGGTCGCTATAGTACAGCGCGTCGCCGGCCTGGGTCTTGATGGTGCTGCCGTGTGAGAAGAGGTACACGCGGTTGGACGGCATGGGAAATCCGTTCAGCGTGTTGGATTCTTCCCCGAGGTATTTCACAAAATACATGTCCACACCGCGCACGCGCATAAAGATGAGGCTGCCTTCGATGTGGCCGTGGACGTGTTTGTAGAGCTTGCCTTCCTCGGCTTTTTCGGCCTTGTCCAGCAAGAGGATGTCGGCAAAGTTGAGGGTCTTGGCGTCTTCGGAGATGACGAAGTTTTCGATGAGCTGGTACTCGTATTGAACGATGTTAAAAACGGTGGAGGCCGTGTTGATGATCTCCATGCGCTGGGGCGTGAAGTTCTTGTCGGTGCTGACGAGTTCCAGCAGCTTGATGACCACGACGACTTTCTGCTTTTGCGTGAGGGTCTTGTTGATCTTCTTGCAAATGCCCAGGGTCTTTACCGAATCTTTTACCGAGGTAAGTTTGGACTTGCCTTCTTCTTCCTCTTTGCCAAAACCGGAGTATTGGTCATAGAGTTCGAGGTATTCTTTGACAGAATCCTGGTCGAGTTCCGTTTGAAAGAAGTTGATGACGAATTGACGTTCACGAACGGTGACCCCGCCGTCTTGTTTTGTGATGATGCCAAAAAGTTGGGTGAGGGCCTTGAGTATTTCTTCACTCATAGATAGCGAGTTGGACTATAAAGGTAATAAAAAAATATCGGTTACCAGCCTATAGAATTCCTGTGCGGACGTTCTAGAAATGGCCAGTAACCGATTAATTATGAAGGGCTTAACTCAGTAGGTTTTGAACTCGAAGGGGATCTCCACCAACTCGGAAAACTCTTGGCCGGCTTCTTCCATATCCTCGTCGTCCTCGTGGAAATACCAGAGTATTTTCATGCCTTTGATGTCTTCCAGCGCGGAGAGAACATCCAGGATCAATTTGGACGATGCGGTGTTGAAGTACTCCAGCTTGAAGACAAAATCCGTGGAAGGGTTGGACTCGCCACCATACGCTTCTATCCATTCCAATACCGGGCGATAGAACTCGGCGGAGTCTTCGGGCAGTGAACGACCGGAGATTTCGAATATGCCATTCTTTTTATCGAGGATTATCTTTGGGGTGTCTTCCGTTCCTTCAAGATTTAAAATTTCCATGGTATCAATCTATTTTAAGTGGTTCATCAATATTATTCGTTGTCGCGGGGTACGTTCACCTTCAAGCAGAAGAAGCAATAGTCGGCATTCATTTCGGGGAACTCGAATTCGAGTTTTCCGCCAGACTTCCGGGCCATATCCACAAATCCCAATCCTGCACCTCCCTTGTCGGAGATGGTGGTGTTCTTAATGATCTCTTTGTACAACTCCTTTAGTCCATCCTTATCCAACCCGTTGATCTGTTCCAGGTTTTTCTTAAGCTTGGGCACGTTGGTTTTTTGAACGGGGTTACCCGACATGATACTGTAACGGTTAGCCTCCTTGCCGATGAGGAAGATGGCGGCATGACTGCGGATCTGCCCGTCGACCAGTTCATCGCTATGCTTCACAATATTTTGCAGCGCCTCGACCATTACATTGAACACCTTGCGCTTGATGCTGGATTCTTCCCCTGAAGAATCGAGGTTTCGCTCGGCCATGGACAGTATGGATTTGGTGCTCTCCTGGGTGAAATCACCCTGATACACCAGAATCAGTTTCTGCGACATCATGGTGCGGTGCAGGTCATAAATAAAATTCATGCTTCAGAAGATTAGATGATTAAGTTTGTGGTTCACTAAGATATACGTTTTATCCTTTAAAACCTTCCGGCACTACACCGGAGAGGGTGTTCGTGTTAAAATTTTATACCGATCAGCAGTACGTCGTCCGTCTGTTTGGTGTCGCCGCGCCAGCCTTCCCATTGCTCGTCAAACGTGGTCATCGCGGTTTGCATGGGCAGCGTGTGAACCTGCTCGATGATCTCGCGGGTGCGCTTCGGTCCGAACTTGCGGCCTTCCGTGCCTCCGAACTGATCCGGGAATCCGTCTGAACTGAAGTAAATGGAATCCCCTTTCTCGAGTTTGATCTTTGTATTGGTAAAGTTAGTCTGGTTCTTAAAAATACCGCCTCCAATGGGGAATTTATTTCCCTTGACCTCGTCCATCACGCCATTCTTCATGATGTAAAGCGGGCGGTGCGCCCCGGCATACTCTACCTCGCCGGCGGTCATATTGATCTTACAGAGCGCTATGTCCATACCGTCCTTGGTGGTGGCGTCCTCGTCCTGACGTAGGGTGGTCGTTACGCCTTCGTCCAGCAAATCCAGGATCTTGCCGGGCTCGGTGATCTTCCGGCTGCGTACGATATCGTTCAGCAGGAAGTAGCCGATCAACGACAACAAGGCCCCGGGCACGCCGTGTCCGGTACAGTCTACGGCCGCGATAAAGATATCGTCCTTGATCTGCACGAACCAGGGGAAGTCTCCGCTCACCACGTCACGGGGTTTGTAGAGGATAAAGGAATCCGGCAGCGCCTTGTTGATCACCCTGGAGTTGGGCAGGATGGCATTCTGAATGCGCTTGGCATAGTTTATACTTTCCGTGATCTTCTTGTTCTTATTCTGAATTTCCAACTCGATCATCTTCCGCTCCGTGATGTCGTGCGACACCACCAGCACCGATTCCAGCTTGTTGCTTTCGTCGAATTCGGGGATGGCGTTTACCTGCATCACCCGCTTGCCCATTTCGGAAGCAAAGTCCATTTCGGCCGAGGCCTTTTCGTTGGTGTTGTTCACTTCTTCCACCACCTTCAACCAGCCTTCCAGGATCGAGGCGTCGAGCTCCACTTCCTTCACTTTCTGGTTGAGGAACGATGCCGGTTTCTTGCCGGTATATTCTTCGATAACGGGGTTGATATACGAGATCGATTCGCCTTCCAAACGCGTGATAAGGTCGAGCGAGTTTTCCGACAAGGCCTGCATCTTGCTTCGCATCCGTTGTTCCTGTTCCGCTCTTCTGCGCTCGGTGATGTCGCGCGAGTTGAGGATGAAACCGTGGATGGCCTGGTTGGACATCAGGTTCCGGCCCGTGGATTCGATCCACATAAAGCTGCCGTCCTTTGCACGGTATTCGTATTGCATGGTCACCTCCTCTTCGGGAGTGGCCTTCATCTTCCGGAAAATTTCCCGGAAAGTATCGCGATGGTCGGGGTGCACTTTGTCGATGTCGCTCCGGCCGATCATTTCCTTCTGGCCATAGCCCAGGATGGACTCTACCGACGGGGAGATGTAGCGGATGCTTTCGTCCTCTTCGTAGATCGTGATCACTTCCGAGGCGTTTTCCAGCAACAGCTGCATCCGGCTCTGTGTGCGGTTCACCTCTTCGATCTGCTCTTCCAGTTTTTGGTTGGAGCGTTGCAGCTCCTCCTGGGTAGCTTGCATTTCTTCGGCGTTCTGGCGAAGCACTTCCTGCTTTTCCTTCAGCTCGTTACTCATCTCCTGCGACTCGGCCAGCAGCTTGCGCGTGCGCTCGTTCACTTTGATGTTGAAGATGGTCCGGGCCAGGATCAGCGAAAGCTCTTTCACGAAGTTCACCTGCGAGGGATCGAACTTCTGGAAGCCGGCAAACTCCAGCACGCCATACACTTCTTCGTTGGTGATGAGGGGCACGATGAGAATACAACGCGGGCGTTGGTCACCGAGAATACCCGAGGTGATCGTCACGTAGTCGGACGGGATCTCCGTGCGCAGGATCGTATCTTTTTCAGCCGCAGCCTGGCCCACGAGGCCTTCCGCAAACTTGAATTTTCCTTTCAGATATTTCTTACGCGAATAGGCATGGCTGGCGCGAATTTCGATGACGGGGTGTTTCGGATCGTCGTCGTTCACGATGTAGAACGCGCCCTGGATGGCACCGATCTTGGCGAGAATGAATTTGATCACATCTTCGCCCAGTTCATCGGTGGAGTCGTGCATACGCAGGATCTCGCTGATCTCGGCCACACCGCGTACGATCCAGTTGCGTTCCTTATCGCGACGCTCGTTCTCGATCAGGTTGTTGCGCATGTTGATGAGCGACATCCCGAGAATATCATTGTCGCTGGCGGGCTTGAAAGCGGTGTCATATTTGCCTTCCCCGATGCGTTGCGCAAAATCGGCGCTGTTCTTCAGGGCCTGTACCAATTCGTCAACTTTCGTGCTCATCTGGCCGAACTCGTCGCCGCTTTGCTCGCCCGAAGACTCGGGCAAAACACCTTGCGCCACCAGGCCGAGCGTGTTGCGCATGCCATAGAGCGGACGAGTGAGGGAGCGGGAAAACATCATGGCCAGCAAGGTGGACAGGGCCAGGATACAGAGGGCGGCATAAATAAACAGGGCCGTGAGATCGGAGGCCTGGCCGTCGGCTTCTTCTTTGTCGATCTTGACCAACAGGGCCAGGTTGGCCAGGTTGATCTTGCGACCCGCTTGCAGCACGTCATGACCGTGATAGTCGACGCCTTGCACAGGGGGGGTCTTGCCTTCGAATATGGGGGTGAAAGCGGCTACGAATTTATCTTTTTGATCTTTCGGGTCCAGCAATTGAATGGCGGCCGTAGTGTCGGAGCGCAGGGGGCTCACCAAGGCGATCTTGCGCGACATCGGGTCTTCACGGGCAATGATCACTTCACCGGTAGTGCCCAGTCCCTGGTAGCTCTTCAGTACCTTGTAGGGCACGTTCAAGTCAAGCTTGATGAAGATGAGGTGTTGTGCGCCGGCATTGTCCGTCACTGCGCCCACGGCGTAGGTGTAGTAATTCTTTTTGGTCTTGTCGCGCAGGATGGCGGAGAAATAGAGGTTGCTTTTGGCGCGATCGAAGGTCACACCGTCGGGGTCCACCAGGTTGCCCTTCACAGCAGGATCCGTCGACGCCAGTACCGCTCCCGTTGCGGAAGTGATGGTGATCTCGTCGACACCCAGCACATATTTTTGGCTCGTGAGGTAATCAGACATCGACTGGTCGGTGGATACGGATGTATTCAATATGGTGTCTCCACTCACCGCGTCGGGAGCAGGGGCGCCGCCCATCAAGGCCGACATGTCATCGGCGGCCGGAGCCGCGGCGGCAGCCGTACCACCACCTTTGACGCGATCTGAATTTTGAAGGATCTTGATGGCCGTACCCGCTCTTTCGAAATAGGTGTTGAAGTAGGCCGCCCGGTTGTCGGCAATAACGCCGAGGTTGGTGGCGAACTTCTCCTGGTTTGCCTTGAGGTGATAGTCAAAGCTGAAAAAGCTGATGGCTGCAACGGCCACCAGGGAAATCGCCAGGATAAGGAGGGTGATCTTGGTACTTATGTTAATGCTTTTCATCATATGCGTTGGACGCTAGGATTTGTGCTTAAGAAATCTTGTCGGCAATCAATTGGGCGGCTTCTTCGACAAACTTGCGCTGATCTTCGTTGATGGGGCTGAAGGAAGCGATCTCCAGGATCCCTTGCACCTGCCCTGTTTTTTTCAAGGCGGTGATCAACAAGAATTTTGGCGACGCGCTACCCAATCCCGAAACGATCTTGATATAGCCTTCCGGCACATCGTCGACATACAGCGTGTTGCCACTCGCGGCCGCCTGACCGATGAGGCCTTCACCGAATTCGAAACGGATCACGGAGCTTTCGGCGAGGTTCAGGGCATAGCCGCTCTTCAACTCGGCAAAGCGTTTTCCGTCTTCTTCCACGATCCGGTACAAGGCACCCTGACCGGCATCCACCTGTTTGCAGATGGCGTGCAGACCGGCTTGTAAGATTTGTTTTTCACCCTTGGTTTGCTCCAGGCTGGCTTTCACCGTCTCGAGGCTGATGGTGCTTTTGCCCGACGCGGCAGCTTCCTGTTGGGCCAGGGAGTCTTCCAGCTTGCGGTCGCGGAACACGATGACTTCTTTCTTGTAGCGCAGCGCGTTCGCCAGGCTGATCGCCCCGATCAGGAAGGTGAGGCTGATCACCAGGTATACTTTCAGAAAGCTGGGCTCGAAGCCGCGGGCCAGGTTGAGGCTGCCGGGCAAAGAGTAAATGAAATACACGGATACACCTGCTCCTAACAGGAACAGTGAAGCCAGAAGGAGGCTTATTTTGTATCGGTCGTTGAAGAGGCCTATCATCGGTATTGTTTATCTAGTTCTTTTAAAAACTCTACTATCTGGTCTACTTTCATCACATAGTCGATCTCCGTGGCCGCCAGCGCGGCCTTCGGCATGGTGTCGATCATGCATTCGGTGGGTTCTTGCACAATGGTCAGACCGTTGCGGTCGTGAATGTGTTTCATGCCCAGGGCGCCGTCTTTGTTGGCGCCGGAGAGCAGGATGCCCACCAGTTTTTCTTTGTAAACAAAAGCACAACTGCTCAACGTGATGTCTATGGCCGGCCGCGAGTTGTTCACCATCTCTTCGGTGGACAGGGCAAAACTGTGGCCCAGTTCCACACTCATGTGATAGTTGGCCGGCGCCAGGTACACACTGCCTTTTTTGATGTTCTCTTTATCGTGGGGTTCAGTGACCTGCACCACACTTTTTATGGAGAGCGCCTCCACAAAGCCGTTGCGCACGTGCTTTAGCCGGTGCAAGCACATGATGATCGGCAGTGGAAAGCCTTTGGGCAATTGCGCCAGGATTTTGACTACACCCTGAAAGCTGCCTGCTGACCCACCGATAACAACGGCCTTATAGCTGTTATTTAGGCTGATTTTTTTCATTCGTCAATAGACAACTCTCCTAATCTTTTATTTTCTTATAAATCTTCTCTTCATTATTCACCACGATAAAACGGTTGGCATAATCACACCATATCAATGACTCTTTTGACCCAATGGCCAGATATCCGTATTTAAATAGGCTTTCATGGAATTTCTTCAACACTTCGTTTTGCAACGTCTGGTTGAAATAGATCATCACATTGCGGCACAAGATCAGGTCGAACTTGTTAAAGATGTCGCCCACCACCAGGTCGTGACGGCGGAACGAAACGTTCATCAACAGGTCTTTATTGAAAACGGCCATGCCGTTCTCTTCTTGATAGTAGTCTTTGAAGGATTTGGTGCCCTGGAACCGGATGTAGTTCTTTTCGTTGAGCTCCATGTTCTTGATGGGGTAGGTAGCGGCCTTCGCGCGTTCCAGGATGTTCACGTCCAGGTCGGTGGCGATCATGGTCACATCGTGCAACACGCCCATCTCTTTTAGCATAATGCACATAGAAAGCACTTCCTCGCCCGAGGAGCAGCCGGCATGCCAGATTTTGAATTGCTTATGGTTGAGCATGATGGCGGGCAGGATCTCTTCGCGCATCACACGCCAAAAGCTGGGGTCACGAAACATTTCGGTAACATTGACCGTGAGCTCGTCGAGAAATTCGTTGATAAAGGGAGGGGAGTCGTTCAGTTTTTTCAGGAGACCTTCCACCGAGAGCTTCTTCAGCTCCATGATCCGAAGCACGCGCCGTTTGAAAGACGACATAGCGTAATTCCGAAAGTCATAGTGATACTTCTGATAAATGAACTCCGAGATCCGTTTAAGGTCGGCAATATCAATGTCCAACATGGTGGTCTTTTAAAAAGGAACTCAAAATTACTTCAAGCATACTACTGCCGGACGAATTTCAACGAGAAATCTTACACGCGTGGAAAATGGCCGGAAGCATTTTATTTTTAAAGAAAATCAAATTAACCCATTCGTACTAATTCCTTGAGGAAAAGGACGTTAAAAAGTGGGATGACCGCTAACCTCGCGTTGCCGTTCAACGCGGGGAAAAGGCCGTCCAGACTCAGCGCGCCGTCTTTCTATCCAATTCTTCTTGCGTTATTTGCAACGCTTTCAAGTTCACCTGGAGGGCCTGCTCCACGGCCACGGCAAGCTCCCAATCGTCGGCTTTGGGGGAATGGGTCAGCTTGCTCTGCAGGGCGTCTGCTTCTTGTCGGTATTCCTCTTCCTTTTTGCGCCACGCGGCCTGTAGGGCTTCTATTTCGGCTCGGTTGGCGGTTGATTTCGGTTGGGCTTCCAGTTCGGCTATACGCGCCAGGTAGTTCTTCTCCTTCCGCGACACTTCTTCCTGGGTGGCCTGCATTTCCTCCATATTCTGCCGCATCTCTTCTTCCTGGGCGCGCATCACCTCCGTTTGCTCCTGGAATTGCTCGATCAGGTTGCGGTTCTTCTGCGCGGCCGTGACCGACGCCAACGTGGAGGCAATAGACTCGCTCAACTTCTCCACAAAAGCGATCTCGTGTGGCAAAAAGGAATTGAAGGAGGCCAGTTCGATGATGCCATAGACCTGGGTATCAACCTTGAGCGGCACCATGAGGATGGATTTGGGTGGCGCATCGCCCAGGCCCGAGGTGATGCGGATGTATTCTTCGGGCACTTCCGGCAGGTAGGTCGTCTCCTTTTCAAGGAACGTCTGCCCCAGGATGCCTTCGCCCAGTTTGATCTTTTTTTGTTCGAACTTCTTGATGTCGAACGCAAACAAGGCCGTCAGTTGCAGGTGCTTGTCGTTGGCGTCGTCTTCGTTCAGCAGGTAGAGGCCACCCTGGTTGGAGCGCGTGTATTGCACGAGGGCGGCAATCACCCGGTCGCCCAACGTGGTCAGGTTGTCGTTGGAGGAACGGAGGATGTCCACAAACTTGGCGAGGCCTTCGTTGGCCCATTGGCGCTTGCGCTCTTCTTCGTTCATCGCCCGGAGTTTGGCCTGCATTTCGATGAGCGAGTCGGCCAGTTTGTTCTTGCCTTGCGTGTAGGTGCTGTCGAAGGTCTGGCGGTAGTCCACGTCCAGCTTGCCCTCGCCGATGGCCGTCACAAAGTCGGTGGCATCTTTCAGGTTTTCGATGGTCTGGTTGATCTTTTGCGACAGTTGTCCAATCTCATGACCCGGGAGGTCGCGGGTATGGACGTGACCTGCCGTATTGCTTTCCAGGCGTTTGATGGGCGACAGCACGAAGCGGTTGAAGACATAGAACAGCCCACCCAGCAACAGCACATCGGCCAGCAGAAAGAAAGCAAACCAGTTTAGCACGGCCTGTTGGCGGGAAGCGATCTCGTCTTCCAGGTCTTTGATGAGCTTGTCGTACCAATGGGAAACGGAGATCCACTGGGCTTCAAAGTCGGCTTTCGCCTGATGGTATTTGGGGTTGCCCTCGGTAGTGGCCGGCATTTCCGGAGTGGGCGCTGCCAACGAATCGGCTGGCGCGGCAACGGCAGTTTTCAGGGTTACAGTTTCGCTTTCGGTGAGCAGCGTGTGAACACTGGTCTTGTAACGGGTCCAATAAGGGTAGAGATTATCGTAGGTGATGTGGGGAAGGCGCGACAGGGGTGTCAAAAAAAAATCGGTTCCGTCCATGCGCCCACCCTTGGCCAGCGTTTGCAGCTCGTGATCTTGTTGTTCCAGTTCCGCCGCCAGTGGCGCCGCCAGGTCTTTGTGGCCGTTGATGAATTGTTGCACCTGCAAGGCGATCTCCTGGTTCTTCACCTGGATGCTGCGGGCATAGTCGATTTTGCGCTCGGACTCGTTGAGGCGTTGGATCGTGTGATGAACGGCAAAATACTCGGCGATAAAAAGTATGGTCATCAGCACCAGGATGTATACGCCCCATTGCTTCAGAGATTTATCGCGCCAAAATTTCATAATCCAGTATAAAGTAAACAAAGAAAGTAAAATAAGGCGAAAGCCAAAACAGGATGTCAGGTTAAGGGCAACTTAGTTGATTTTGGCTGCTCGAAGTGTGGAGGAGGTGAAGCAGAAGGGCAGGAGCGATTGGGCCGACGGTGCTTTTACCCATTGACGCTCCTCCGTTTGCATCACCACTTCGAACGGTTTTCCCTGGCGGTGTTCGAACTCCAGCATCACCTGCCGGCAACCTCCGCAGCAGGTGGCGGGTGTCAGCTCGGTGCCCGTTTGGTGCCGGGCCACCACGGCCAGCTTCCGGATGACTTGCCCCGGGTATTGAGACGCCAGGGCAAAAAGCGCGACGCGTTCGGCGCACATGCCCGAGGGATAGGCGGCATTCTCCTGGTTGGTCCCCGCCACGATCACGCCATTGTCCAGCAAGAGGGCTGCACCGACTTGAAATTCCGAATAGGGTGCATGCGCCGTGGGCAGGGCGCGTTCCGCGTGACGCACCAGGTCGAGCGATTCAGCGTCGAGGGCTTGTAGGGTCGGGGCAAGGACAAAATCTTTCATAAGGGAAGGACGAGTGTTGTAGTTAAAGATACAGAATAAATCAGGAGCCAGAATCCAGGAGCCAAGAGCCAGGAGCTTGTTCTCGGTATCCCGGTAGCCAGTAGTAAGTAGCCAGTAGGGGTTTGGGTGTGTGGTGCGAGTGTGAGTTTTGAATTTGTGGGCGATGTTTCATCCTTCTGAAAAGCAGATCCCCAACGATCAGCTCCTCCTACAAGTGTCTCGGCTGCTCACACTCCTCCAACTTCTAGCGAAAGAATTCTGGCTACTGGAATACCGAGAACAAGCTCCTGGCTCCTGGCTTCTGGCTCCTGGCTCCTGATACCTGCGCTCAAATTACCCCGCCCGCTTCACGACGCAATTTCCCGATAAATGATAGATTTGTCGCCGGCGCAACAGGGGTGTCCTGTTGAGGTTCGTTTAAAATCGTGGATCCCCTATGAAGACCATTCTTGTTCTGGGCGCTGGGCGCTCGTCCTCGTCGCTTATTCAATACTTGTTGCAGCATGCTGCGGCCGGACCGTGGACGGTGGTGGTCGGCGATTTCTCCGAAGCCGCTGCCCGCGAAAAGATCGGGACGTCGGCGCACGGCCGTGCGATCGCCTTTGATATCAACAATGAAGCACAAAGCAGCGCGGCCATCCAGGAGGCCGACGTGGTGATCTCGCTCATGCCCGCCACCTTGCATCCGCTGGTGGCCCGGCATTGCCTGCGATGGAACAAGCATCTGTTGAACGCCAGCTATGTGTCGGACGAAATGCGGTCGTATCATGCCGAGGCTTTATCCAAGGGGTTGCTCTTTCTGAACGAGTGTGGTCTGGATCCGGGCATCGACCACATGAGTGCGCTGCAGGTGATCGATGGCATCAAGGCCCGGGGAGGAACGTTGCTGTCGTTCGAGTCGTTCACCGGCGGTCTCATTGCCCCCGAGACCGACCCCGAAAATCCGTGGCGCTATAAGTTCACCTGGAACCCGCGCAACGTGGTGATGGCCGGCCAGGGTACGGCAAAATTTTTACAAGACGGACAATACAAATACATTCCCTATCAACAACTCTTCCAGCGCCTCACCACCGTGTCGGTTCCCGGCTATGGCGACTACGAAGGCTATGCCAACCGCGACTCCCTGAAATACCTGGAAACCTATGGGCTGCAAGGCATACAAACCATGGTGAGAGGCACCCTGCGAAACAAGGGCTATTGTCACGCCTGGAATGTGCTGGTGCAATTGGGATGCTGCGACGATACGTATGCGATGGAGGGCGTCGCCGAAATGACCCATCGCGGCTTTGTGAATGCTTTCGTGGAGGCGCCGGCGGCGACACTGCAAGAAAAGATCGCCGCAATGTTTCACATCTCCCGCGAAGGCGAAGAAATGAAACGCCTGCAATGGAGCGGTCTGTTTTCGGAGGAAAACGTGGGGCTGGCGTCGGGAACACCGGCGCAGATCCTGGAACACATCCTGGCAAAAAAATGGAAGCTCAATCCCGGCGACAAAGATCTGATCGTGATGTGGCATCGGTTCCGGTTCACCTTAGCGGGAAAAGAAAAAGAAATCCAGGCGCACCTTGTCGCTACCGGGGAGAATGAGGTCCACACCGCCATGGCCAAAACGGTCGGGCTGCCGGTCGGCATCGCCGCTAAATTGTTGTTGGAGGGTAAGATCAAAACCCGCGGGGTTGCCATTCCCGTGACAAAGGAATTTTATGATCCCATCCTGGAAGCGCTGGCGCTCTATGGCATTCGTTTGATAGAAACGGAATATTGAGGTCCTAAAGTCGTAGTTCTTAGTCTTAGCGTCTTGTCTATGTACATGGCCCGGAGCTGAATAACAGTGACCATGCACCCCAACCTCATCAGGGTTACCCTTGGGCTTAGCTCGACGTGAACTGGCAAAAAAAATGCACTCAAGCCCGTAGGGCTTTCCCATCATAACGCCCGGTGCAACCGGGCGAACAGCGACGATACATAACAACCCCAGCGGGGTTACCCTTCGAGTGGGTTCTCCTTGCAGATCCGATTCACACTATTACACTTCAGAATCTCCATTTACTCGTACTCAGCATACCATACCCCGAACCTTCGATGGAACCTTACGCATTTGGCACTCTAGAACATTCGTACTAATATAGGTTGCGCCTACGAATTTACATTCCCACACTAGCGGTAACCCTTACAGGGTTGAAATACATGGACTCGCTTCGCCCGGTTGCACCGGGCGTTATGATGGGGAAGCCCTACGGGCTTATTTAGTTTAACGTCTTGAATTCGCCCCTTTTTCCAAAGAAGTTAAATCACGATAATTTGTGCTTAGGCTAGACCATTAGGCTAGGGACAAAGACACCACTCATCGGCTTATCCCTGACCGTTCTTAGGCCAATGGACTAACGACTAATTTTCTCCCGGTTAACGACAGGGATATGGGTAGCGAGATGAAATAAATCAACGACCAAAGTCCGGAATGCGTAATGCTAAAAAACAATCCCGTTTGTAAACCATAGAACAACGGTACGAGTACCAGTCCGAAGGCATATTGAATGGAAGAATGGAATTGTTCGTTGTGTACTTTCTTTTTTACAAACCAGGTGATGATGCTGCCCGGCAAAAGGTGGTTGATAAAGGCATAGAGGAACAACGGGTTCAGCCAAGGCCAGCTTTTCTTTGTGCGTACCGGCGCGATATTTTCCAAGTTGGCGGGGATGTTTTTGACGATCGCTTGATCGGCCGCCAGTTGGGCTGCCAGATCGTTTTGTGTCACATGGTGTTGGTAGAGATAAGAAACCTTTCGCTCGTACTCGTCGCCATCGCCTGCGATGTGCAACATGAGGGGCTTGAGGCCGTCGCTGGTCTTATTCATCAGCGTATCGGTGTCAAGCTCATCCTTCGGGCTTCGTCCATTGTCCGTGGAGGCGGCTTGATGTGACACCACGGGAATGGCCTCTCCGAAGGTGACCAGCACTCTCGATCGGAACTTCGCGTGATCTTCGTATTGAATGCCTACGGGCACGATCGTGAGCCCGAGCGTGTAGTTGCTTTTTTCTTCGGCGCGCAAGGCGATGCGGGCAAATCCTTTTTGCAGGGGGCGCAGTTTCCAGTAGCCGTCGTCGTTTCCTTCCGCGAAGATGAGGAGGGATTTTCCGTTGATCAGCATTTGCGCATACTCCTCCATGGCGGCATCATTTTTTCGCATGGTGCTGAAACCGTCGCGAAAACGATAGAGCGGTTTGATCTGCACCAGCGTCAGCGCTTTGACGGCCCAAGGCTTCCCAAAGATGTTGGCCCGGGCGATGGACCAGGGGTTGGCTGCCGAACTGCAGATGACCAGGATGGCATCCATGAAAGCGCTTTGGTGGTTGGCCACAAAGATCACGGGACCTTTCGGTAGGGGAGCGACGAAGCGCACCTGCCACTGCCGGAAAAAGAGACGCAGCGCCAGGCGGCAATACTGCTTCAGGGAAACGTAAAAAGCTAATGCAAACACGGCCTTAAATTAATGGAGTCGCGGTAAAAAACAATTCCCGTTCGCAGACTTCGCGATCAGGTTGTTGGTGCCGGCAGGGGTCTGTTGCGCATGAACGAAGCAAATCCAAACCCGCTCACCAGGTGCCAGATGCCCCACCAGGCGGCGACCAACGCCATTTCGACATTGCCCCCAAAAAAACTGAAGATCAGAATGAGACCCAGTCCCGAATTGTGGACGCTCGTTTCGATGGCCACGGTCCGGTTCACGGCCTCGTCGTTTTTGAGCACCTTGCTAAAAAAGTAGGCGCAGACCAGGCCGCAGCCGTTGGTGAGCAGCACGATCCAAAAGATCCTGTGAAAAGTGTCGATCAGGATGCTCTTGTTGTTCAGGAAGGCCATGACCACGAACATCGTGAGAATGATAATGGAAATGATGCGTGCCGGCTTGGCCACGCGCTTGGCAATGGCAGGCCATTTTTCGGCCACGAACATGCTCGTCACCAAAGGCAACAGCAAGACCAGGAGCATCTTCGAGGTGAGTGACCAAAAATCGACGTGGAGTTCCTTGACGTCCGAATGCAAGGAGGGCACGAGCGATGACCAGAAAAAGAAATTCAACGGCGTCATCACAAAAGCAAACATCGACGAAAATCCCGTGAGCGCTACGGCGAGGGCGACATTTCCCCGGGCGTGTAGCGAAAAGAAATTGGAAACACTTCCCCCGGGGCACGACGACACCATGATCAACCCCAGGCCCACACCGTGGCTGACGGGCAACAGCGTGACGACGATGACGGTGACCAGCGGCAACAACACATACTGCCCCAGCAAGCCGGTGATGACCGCTTTCCGCTGCGAGAGCAACTGTGTGAAATGTTCGCGTTTGATCTCCAGGGCCGTGCTCAGCATGATGAAGGCCAGGCAGATGTTCATCAGTGTGATGCTGCCTTCTGAGAAATTGATGCTAGGAGTTTCCGGATGCAAGGGGGGTAATTTTTTGGGATGAAAAAATAAAGGGTTTGGGATAAAGATAAAAATAACCCTGGTTTTAATAAACCTTATGAATCCACACTGTCGCGGTGATTTTCATACCACTGGTCGGCAGGCAGCGACCCGCCGGATGCCGCCTGTACGGCCAACTGGTCGCATCGTTCATTTTCCGGGTGGCCGGCATGGCCTTTGATCCAGATAAACTTCGGTTTATATTTTTGATGGAGCGGAATGTAGCGTTGCCACAGGTCGGGGTTGGCCTTTTTGGCGAAGTTCTTTTTTTGCCACCCCCAGATCCAACCTTTCTCTACCGAATCCACGACGTATTTGGAATCGGAATAGATGGTCACCGGGTGGCCTTCTTTTTTTATGGCCTCCAGGCCGGTGATGACAGCCAACAGTTCCATGCGGTTGTTGGTGGTAAGCCGGAAACCTTGCGCGATCTCTTTCACGGCGCTCTGAAACTTCATCACTACGCCATATCCGCCGGGACCGGGATTACCTTGGGCGGCGCCGTCCGTGTAGATGCGAATCATGCGGGGAATACATTAGTTTTGAAAATCTTCACGGCAATGGCCAGTAGGATCACGCCAAACACACGACGCAAAACGGCAAAGCCCGACTTGCCGATGACGCGCTCCAGCCACGACGACGAACGGAGCACGATATAAATAAATACGAGGTTCACTAGAATACCCACCAAGATGTTCCACTCATGGTACACGGCCCGCAGCGAGAGAATGGTCGTGAGCGTACCGGCTCCGGCAATGAGCGGGAAGGCGAGTGGCACCACCGAACTGGAGCCCTTGGCGTCGGGGTCGTCTTTGATGAGCGTGATGCCCAGGATCATTTCCAGGGCCACGATGAAGATAACGATGGCCCCTGCCACAGCAAACGACGCCACATCCAGGCCGAACAAGTGCAGGATCGACTGTCCCAGATACAGAAAGATTACCATGAGAAACGCCGAGATGAGCGTGGCCCGTTCGGCATAGATCCTTCCTTCCCGCCTCCGGATGGCGATGATGATCGGGATGGATCCCAGGATATCGATAACGGAAAAGAGAATGAGTGAAACTGAAAGAATTTCTTTAACGTCCAGCATGAACCAAAATTTGGAACAAAGCTAAACTAAAAATGCCGGACTTTTGCCCGGCATTTCTTTGTAAACCTTACTTGCGTAAATCTTTAGAAGTTGATCTGATATTGCAACACCACTTGTCCTTTGTTGCCGGCCTTCACCATATCGGTGCCTTGCGTCTCAAAGTATGGGCGGTTCTGATAGTCCAGGCTGATCTTACTGGTGTGGCCTTTGATGAGCCAGTTCACCCCCACGTTCCAAACATTCATGTTGCTGGCCAGGCGGTCGTAGTTGCCGGCTTGGATGGAAGCGTAGGGCATCAGTGTGCCGTTGCCCGTGCCGAGGAGATCTTTCTTCAGCAGGTAGCCCACTTGTGCGTACACCACTTTTCCACTGCCGAACATAGGGAATGCGTTGCCTTGCGTACCAGCGTATCCTCCGGGGTTTGCGCCCGGGGCCATGCCGTCGGCAGGATTCATCACGCCGTTGTAGCGCAGGTAGTTGTGTCCATAGTCCAGGTTGAAATATCCGGCGTAGGCCGACAGCGCGGTTCCTTTTTCTTCATCCACGGGAGCATCATAGTACAGCGCCACCGACCACAAGTTCATGTTGTGGTATTGTTGTGTTACGCCGGCATCTTCGGAAGTCCACAGGGCATTCTTTTGCGTGATGAAACCGGCTTCGAGGTTGAAGACGTTTTTCTTGCCCAAATAGGTGCCCGTCATATACGGCGTGGTGTTGGATTCTTTGTCAAAGAAATTATACATGAAGAATCCTTGATATTGTTTGTGGTGCCCCTGCTGCGCAAAGGTGGCGTTGGGATTGATCGCCGGTAGTGCTGCACCGTTGGTGGTGATGGGAAACGGATCGCTCATCACGATGCGATAGTCGAACTTTCCGAGCTGACCACGGGCATAGATGCTCAGCTTGCGCGAGAACTCGTCGGTTTGGTCTACGGTGGCCTGTGCAAACACGGGAACATCCATCGTCATGATCGTGCCGATGCTGGGCTGGCTAAAGCGCGACAACCCATTGGTGATGGTGAGACCGCCACCCAGCTTCAGCTTTTCATTGTCTTTCCAAACCTTGTATTCCCCCAACGCATCGTGGAAGAACACCTGGAGCTTCCGGTTGCCGGCGTTGTTGGAAAGGAAGTTGAAGTTGTTTTGTCCGAATTGTGTATAGAAGAACACGTGGTCGGTGAGTTGACCATAGAATTGGATGCGGGTTCGGCGCAAGCCAATGTCCACGGTGCTGCTGGCGGGATCTTTCAGTACGGTAGTGCCGGGGTTGCTGTCGTTGTAGCGCAGCCACACCTGGTTCAGGAAGGTCCATTTCAGATAATGGCTTCCGTCTTCGTTCAGTTTCAAACGCATCTCTTCGATGGCAGGCTTCGGCGCGGGAGGCGGAGTCTGTTCCTGGGCGAACGCGGATATAAACGGCATCACCACCATCCCAAGGATGGGTAGGGTAAAGTTTTTCATGTGTTCGTTGGTTTGTTTTTAAATCGCAGGCACAAAGGTATGTTCGTGCGAATTTAATTCAATGCGATAACCGTGTTGTAGAGGATGTTGTTATAAAAAACTTGCTTGAGTTGTGCCGGGCCGTTGCCCATCACCACTCCAATCAGGTGGAGGCTGTTCGCCTGCATGCGCTCGCGCAGAAACGGATAGTCGAGCAACAGTTTGCACTGATCGATCACGTTCAGTTCCAGCAGCATTTGGTCGCGCACGGTCTTGGGAAGTACCCGCACGTTGGGATTTTTGAAGTAGGCGCCCAGGTTGAAGTGCAGCATACGGCTCAGGAAGGGGTCCTTTTTCAGGGTATCCATAATGTGGCAATGCGTATGGCCCACGACAATGATCTGCGTGCATCCTTTTGTCCCCACGAAATACTCCAGGCTCTCTTGCTGCAAATAGTCGTGACGTTGCAGCATGGCGCCAAGCGAAGCATGTGTGAATACTTGTCCGGAAAAGTCTTCCGTCACCTGCAAACCACACTCCCGGCAGGTGATCACCAATGTTTTCTTCAACCCGATCAGGGGCTTTAGCGTCGTCAGACTGTTCATGCTTATGCCAATTGAGTTTCGGATTTGCCCACCGCCTTCATAAACCCGTTCACAAAAAGCAGTACCGACTTGATCTCTTCCGGCGACAGCTTATCACGCTTGGCATAGACGACCAGTCTGTTGCGATGTGACTCCACGTGAATGCTGTCGTGCGTTTCCAGGTAGGTGAGCACCGCTTCGCGGAAAAATTCGCGTACCGCATTTTCGTCGTCGCCGCGCAGGTAGAAGAGGCGCGAAAATTCCGGGTGGTTCTTGAAGTCGATGTCTTTGCCCTGGGTCATTTGCGAAAGCTTGTTCCATAATTTTTCGGGCTCCAACGCAAAATGCGGGAGCGTGCCTTCGATGTCGGACACCTGCACCACGGTGATGGTGGTGTCGGTTTTGGTCACATCGCCTTCCGTCAGGATCAGATCGGAGATTTCCACTTTTCCGAATTCGGTATACTTCGTGAGGATGTTCTCTTCGTATTGGATCTTCGTTCCGGTTTGGATCGGGAAGTTCCGGTACTTCAGCGAGTTCTTCACCTTTTGGGGATAGAACACCATGTCGTTGTCTTCTGCCAGTCGCCGAAGTTCGATCTGGCGGGTCGACAACCGGATCTCCAGTTTCGAAGCGTTGCCCGGCGTGTGTTTGCGTGCGGCCAAAGGGTGATTGGAGAATGGATTGAATTTGTCCAAACCTTCCCAGATCAATTTGCCACCCGTCAGATGATAGTCGTCTTCGAAATGATGAAGTTGCTCCATAAACGAGTGATCCACCAGCTTGGCATCGGCAAAATTGAAGATGATGGTTTTGTTGGGTTTAAATTGATTGAATAGTTTTTTGAAGCCGAGGAAGTTCGAGAAGGTTGCGGAACCTTTTACGTTCACTTTGTACTCGTCGTCGTTTTCGGTCAGGGTATAGTCGGCTTTGAAAAGACTGGCCACGGGCGCGCCGTTGATGATGTGGAAGGCGAACTTGGTCAGGATGCCGGCGGCGACACCGAGCAACAAGTCTTCGGCCACGGTGACGATGATGGTCACGCAGAAGATGGCAAACTGTTCAGGGCCGATTTTATACGTACCGATAAATTCTTTCGGTGAAGCCAGGCGATAGGCCACCGCAATCAGCATAGCGGCCAATGCGGCGGTGGGGATCATTTCGATGACCGGGATCAACACCAGCATCGAGATCAACAGGAAAAGGCCGTGGAAGAAGTTTGCCCAGCGGGTGCGTGCACCGTTGTTTACGTTCGCCGAGCTACGGGCCACTTCCGAGATCATGGGCAGACCACCCAACAAGCCGGAGATGCCGTTACCCAAAGCCAAAGCCTTGAGGTCTTTGTTATAGTCCGATTTGCGTTTGTAGGGATCCAGGCCGTCGATGGCCTTCACCGTCAACAACGACTCGAGGCTGTTCACAAACAAGAACATGAAAACATATTTCCAGAACACGTATGTGCCGATGGCGGCAAAGCTGGCATTGAAGGAAATGTTCTGCCAGAATTTGCCGATGGAAACCAGGGAGCCTTTATACTGGCCTTTGAAATCCATCACCATGGCCAGCGGGATCATGATGACCAACACGATCATGGGGGCGGGGATCTTTTTGAAGATGCCGCCTACCATCGGCAAACCGAAAATGATGATCAAGCTGCCGATCCCAACGATGGCAATGCTCCAGTTGGCATTGGCGATAAAGACGGGGATGTGCGTATAGAGTTGGATGGGCGACAGATCTTTTGTGAACGATGGATTGACACCCAACAGGATGGGAAATTGCTTGGCGAAGATCAGTACACCGATGGCGGCCAACATGCCGTGCACCGCAGAGTGCGGAAAGAAATCGCTAAACGATCCAAACTTCAAAAATCCGAAGACCACCTGGATGACCGACATCACCAAAACAGCGCCGCAGGCGAGTTGTGTGGCGCTAACGCCTTCGATGCCCAATCCCCCAAGGTCGGTCACAGCACCCGCACAAACGGTGATCAAACCGGCGGCGGGCCCTTTTATCGTGAGTCGCCCCCCTTGAAAAATACTGACCACCAAACCGCCGATCATCGCCGTGAGCACACCCATGGCGGCGTCGAAACCGCTGGCCTTGGCAATACCCAAGCTGAGCGGGAGCGCCAGTAGAAATACGAGAAAGCCCGACAGCGCATCGGTGCGCCAGTTCTGCTTCAGGCCTTCCAAACCGTCTTTAGGAATTTCTAATGTTTTCATGTTTGAAAAATTTTAATCTCAAGTCGGCGGCGCAACACCGCGTGAAAATGAGGCCAGACAACAATTTTTTTTGAATACCAGTAGGGGGGGTGCGATGTTGCCCAAGGCAAAAGGTGAGCTATGCCCTGACCATCCAAATCCTGTCAAAAAATGACGTTTACAAGTCTTTTGATACCTGAATCGACATCACCCGGGGGCCATATGCCGAACGTCAAATTATTGCTGAACATGAAAAGAATGGAAGCGTCGGTATTCTTCCCGGAATCCCGCCGCAAAGCAAAAAGGGATCAGATCTGGAAGGTGCAGAACAACGTCAACAGCGCACGTTGCGGATGGTTATCCGGGGCACTGACTATGGTGAGCTTATTTTGATAAAACGCGATGAGGTTCACACCGTGAGCCGCCAGGTCCAACAGCGGGGGCGTGCCCTCGGAAGTGAGCACGTCATCGTGTTCTTTTTCGTCATTTTCTTTTAACAGCAGGGGAACGACAATGGAGTTATGCTGTGGATGAAAGGCAGTTTCCCGATCGGCGGGGATCTCCTGCACGACCAGGGGGAGGAATGCGGGAGCAAGAAATTGAAACAGCAGCAGGATGAGTGCTACGCGAACAATTTGCTTGGATATCCTGGACATTGCGCTCATGATCAGAAACAAAGGTTAGCATAAATTCATGACAATCGAAAACTTCCCACGCAGTTTTTCTTACATGTGGCGTTTTGACAATCGATTGCAGGACTTTACGCTGAACTTAAAATTTCTTTAAAATGGCCATCAGTTTTTTGATCTCCTTTTTCTTCAATGCCGGAAAATTGGCAATCCGAAACGTCGTCGCTTTCCACTCGCCATAGCCTTCTCCCAGCAAAATGTCGTGCTTCTTCGCCAGCGCCTTGATGTGTTGCAACGTGTCGGCGTCGCCGGTCACCGGCACTACCGTGTGTGAATGAACCGCGCGGTTGCTCACCAGCGGGGCGATCGTTTTACGTTCCGACAAGAAGGTGACCCAGTCTTCATAGCGTGCCACGATTTTTTCCTGCGTGTCTTTGATGTTGTCACTGTCTTCCAGCACGCGCATCAGCAAATAGATGCCCAGCACGTTGGGGGTGCAGGGTGTTTGCCAGCGGGTCATCATCGAAGTCATGAAGGTGAGGCTGTTATAATGCTCCTTTTCCGCGATGTGATTGGAGCGCTCGATCGCCTGGGGAGAGCAAATCATGACACCGAGTCCGGCGGGAAGCCCGAAACATTTTTGAACAGAAGCAAACCAAATGTCGGCCGCTTTGAAATCCAGGGCAATGCCGGCCATAGACGACACGGCGTCGACCGCGATGAGATGTTTTGGGTGATTTTTTTTGATCCGTTTGATCAGTGCCGACGGCACTTGTGTTCCGTTCGATGTTTCGTTTTGAGTGATACAGATCACACCTTCTTCGGCGAAGGTGAGCTTGGCGGGGTCCAGTTTCTCCTCCACACCAAACGGCACGGCCGTGGCCCCGCTGTGCAGGCGCTGCGTGTACTCGTGCCACTTCTGTCCGAAGGCGCCGTTATATAAGTGATAACTCTTGTCGGTAATGAGCGACTGGGCAATGATCTCCCAGCACTCGGTGGCCGACGAGGTATAGAAAATCGTGTAGTCGGAAGGGATGTTCAGCCGTTGTTTCAATAGCGAAACCGTGCGCTCGGAGATGGCCATGAAGGCGTCGCTGCGATGGTTTATGCTCATCACGCCCAACTCGTGCGCGTCTTGCACATAGCGGGGTATTTCGTCGTGTACGCGTGAAGGTCCTGGATAAAAGCTGATCATGGGGGAGTATCTGTTTTGGGTTCGAAAACCTTAACGGCTTTCGACGTGGTTTAGATGTTGGCCGGCAAACAAAGTCACAACGGCCCTGCTCCAGTGCGCAAAAATGGCCTCAAAATGAGGTGCAGGAGCCTATTTCCGACCCATCAAAAAGGTCAGGGCCAGGGCATAGCCCTCCATGCCAAAGCCGGTGAGCATGCCGGCGCATTTGGAGGTGATCAGGCTTTTGTGCCGGAACTCCTCGCGGGCATAGACGTTGGAAATGTGCACTTCCACCACCGGCGTCTTGATCCCCCCGATGGCGTCGTGGATGGCCACCGATGTGTGTGTATACGCCCCGGCATTCAACACGATCCCATCAAACGAAAAGCCCACCTCATGCAACTTGTTCACGATCTCGCCTTCCACGTTCGACTGGTAGTAGTGGAGCGACAACGACGGAAAACGCTTTCTCAGCGTCTCCAAAAAGTCTTCAAACGATTCACTGCCATAAATGGAAGTCTCCCGCTTGCCAAGCAGGTTCAGGTTGGGGCCGTTGATGATTTGTATGTTCATGGGGTTAAGTTAAGCAGGAAAGTTACGGGCCCAAGGCGAAATAAAAAATCTCCGCCTTCGCTGAAGCTTCGACGGGCGCGGCCCTTTTGAGGCTTCTTCGAAGGAGCCCGCTGAGGCTTCAACGAAAGCCATTAACTTAGTGCCATGAACTGGGACCTCCATACCAAACATTTCAATCATTATCTCAAACTCGAGCGTTCCCTGTCGCCAAACTCCATCCAAGCCTATTTGCACGACGTGACCCTGCTTCAACAATTTATGAGCATGCACCACCCCAACACGTCGCCGCTCACGGTCACCACTAAACATTGCCAACAGTTCCTTCAATATATCAACGAGCTGGGCATGAGCGCCTACAGCCAGGCGCGCATCCTCTCCGGTCTCAAGGCCTTTTTCAAATACCTGCTTTTCGAGTCGCTCATCGAAAAAGATCCCACGGCCTTGCTGGAAGGCCCGAAGCTGGGCCGCAAACTTCCCGATACGCTGAGTTATCCCGAGATCGAAAAGCTCCTGCAGGCCATCGACCAATCCAAACCCGAAGGCGGCCGCAACCGCGCCATGCTGGAAGTGCTCTATAGTTCAGGGCTCCGTGTCAGCGAACTGGTCGACCTCAAGTTAAACGACGTCCACGCCGACGTGGGATTTCTCCGGGTCACCGGAAAGGGAAACAAAGAGCGGCTTGTGCCGATTGGCCGTGATGCGTTGAAGTATACGAAGCTTTACGTGGAGGAGATCCGCGGACGTTCGCCACACAAGCCGGCGCAGAAGGGGCATGAGGGTTTTGTGTTCTTGAATCGAAATGGAAAGAAGCTCACGCGGGTTATGATCTTTACGATCATCAAGAATCTCGCCCTCCATATCGGGTTGAACAAGACGATCAGCCCGCACACGTTTCGTCACTCGTTCGCCACGCATCTCATCGAGGGTGGGGCCGATTTACGTGCAGTGCAGGAAATGCTAGGTCACGAATCCATCACAACCACCGAGATATACACACACCTCGACCGCGATTATCTCCGCCAGGTGATCCAGGAGTTTCATCCGCGCGCATAGCCGGCCTCCCGTTCTTGCCCTTAAACGCATTTGGCTCGATTCCCTATGTTTATTCAACAGGCGACTTCGACTTCGATGCAAAAACTGATTTTATACTTTGGTATGACGGAACATTTTATCTATACCTAACGAAATTTGCGACTAACAACAATAATGTCAAGTTGCTAACTAAGGCAAGGCTTAAAAACATGATAGATATTAGTTTTCGCGAATAGCTCAAACAAACAACTCGTAGTAACTACAAAACTGGCTCATACATAGCAAGGATGTGGAAATTTAAATGACTATTTAGATGAAAAGAGTAAACATAGAATATGGTGAAATATTATGATTCATTCAGCTACCCCGGGGTAGAAGCACCAAAATAGCTTTTAATTTAGCGCAGAAACTTTGGTATGGCACGCCGCTTGATTTAAGCGGTACCACGTCATGGACGTAGAAAGATTTTTGGTGATACCAATGATATAAATAAGTTTTATGAGAATTACAATTACAAAACATGGATTGACACAGAGTACTATGTGTGGAATAGCGGATTATTATCTTAGCGTCATGAGGTTCCTGCGGACATTTATAATGCTAACCCTTCTGAGTGGTTCTTTGGCCGGACAAGGACTTGATACGCGAGCCGAGCTCGATGTGGAGGGTCGCGTGGCAGGGATCAATGTCGCTCCAAATGGAAAATTGTGGTTGGTCTCTGCGACCGGGCACAGTTATTACGCGGAGCGCATTGACTCAAACTGGCATTACGGGCCAACTATATTTTCCGGTAAGAATGGCAAGCCTTGGGACGATCCCACATTTGACCGCGTGTCATTCTTTAACCAGGATACGGCTTTCATTTCGGGGTACATCTCAGTGGTGCATGGAGATTTGGTCAAGAACGGTATTTACGTAACATCGAATGGAGGACGCGACTGGAGGGTTGTTGACTTTGGTGGCAACGACTGGATTTATGATGCTTTTGTAGACCGGTCGGGCCGCGCCTGGATGGGCGGTTCTTCCGGGGATATTTACTTTTCTGGGAATTTTGGTGATGCCTGGACCAAACTCAATTCTCCGTTTAACTCCTCCACCCGAATGCACAAGATATTCATGGCGAACAGCAACGACGGCGTGGCCGGGGCATTGCACAACCAGATTTACATCACCCACGACAATTGGCAAACGTCTCAACAGATCGTAACGCCGGAGGATCAACGCAAAATTGATGTTGATGATTTAACCGGTGAAAGGATTGAGTCCGTAGCACTATGGAATAGTAGGGTAATTGTTAGCCAGGGCGGGCGAGTTTTCAATTCAGGGCTTGACAACATTATGTGGGAGCCATTTCCCTTTTCCGTTTCCGATTTCCATGTCGATGCGGAGAGCCGGATGCTCTATTGCGTATTGACAAACAAACACGTCATACAGGTCGACAGCAATATGCGGCCAACGTACCTGACCAAAGATCCGCTGCCGGCCATGCCGTGGTCGATCCAAGTCGTAAAGGATGAGGTATTTCTGCTAGACGAAGCCTTTGCTATTATCAAACTAAAAAAGGATGGGTTCACCCGGGCGGCCTTTTATACCACCGACCGGAAAATTGCCGAGCCGGCGTTGATCGGGAACGGTCCTTTGCTCACATGGGGATTGAACGGCAATCAGTTGTATATGTCCCGGAACCACGGAGTGGACTGGTTTAGATTGGAAGAATTTGGCCGTCGTTTTCACGACCTGTTGGTATTGACCGATAGCCTGGTGGTACTTTGGGATGGCAACGACAACTACACCTACTCGCTCCATGATCCTTTGCTGCGCCCCTATGTCCATACAAATCCGCTGTCGGATTTCTTGAAAGGGAAACTGGTTTCCGTCCAGATAGATGCCGGAAGTCGCGGATGTTTCCACAATGAAGGCAACATCATTTCTTATCGCGTGAAAAATGACACCACGCTTTCATCCATGGAAGCAGTCAGCAGCTCCTACGACGACCGCCATCAATCTTTGTTCCGAAATGAAGTCAGTCTGGTTAGTCTTGAAAAAATCCTACGGACGGTAGATTTGTATGCCGGCCAAGGGCCCACCATCGACAAATTTAACATTACCGATTCCGACAAAAATCAGTACCTCAAATTGGTGCGTAAGCGCGCTCAGCATCGTGGCTATGATGGATATGCGGCATTCAAAAAAAATGAAACAATCTACAAGAGCATGCCGTCATTGCTGGACACGCTCAGCGCAACATCGATAAAGAAGGCTCTGGATCGCGGAGAGAGATTTTGGAGTACGACAAGTTATTGGTTTAATGTGGATTTTGTCAATGCAGAGGGAGATACCCTGAGCGCGACGAGGTACTATTTTGAATCAAACAAACCTTGGAATTTGCCCTGGCGGTTTCTCTACAAAGGACGGCATTTCAATAGCTATGAGGTCGCATTGTCAAGATTTATCGACACCTGCGTACCCAAGGACTTTATCGGCAAGCAGATTTTTAGCAACAGCAATTTTCTTATGGAGCTGGCGGATTACCTGGTCGAAGAGAGACGTACTCGTTATTAAGCTATTCCCAGTAAAAAACTGTATTTGCTATGAAATTCCTTTTATCCATATCGATGTCTTTCCTTTGGGTTGCGGCGGTGATAGCGCAAAACCCTGTTGAGCCCCATAGCGTCTCCTTTGATAAGATACTTCAACAATTCAAACAGTCATTCCGCAGTGATCCGCTTTCTGGTGAAAAGAACGACTCCGTAACCGCTTCCTGTCTTTTCCGCACGGATCAGTATGGTGTCTCCATAAGCAAGAATCCCATCCCTTTTGACACGGCCCACATCATACTAAAGAATCCTTACTACACCGACGATTTTGAGGATTACGATGATAATTACAAAAACTACCCGGCGTCGTACTCGGTGATTTACGACAACAAGCTTGTTTCATTATTTGGTAACGGCAAGTTTGTTTGCCACACCTTGCAGGGCTTTACAAGAGATGCCGGCTTTGAAAAAAAACTGAACACCAAACGATTCAAGTATCATTGGATAATCAGTAACCACCTGGCCGCGCTTTCCGGAAATACGATCTATGTCTGGAACAACGGGTGGACTAAATTGAAGACCCCCTTTCCATTGCGAAAGCAGCCGAAGCTTTTTGAAGATAGTCGATTCATTGTCTTTAATGATTGTCATGGAGAATTTGGAGGAACAGTTTATTTCTTTGAAAAAGCATCCGGGAAAATTTTCTTCACAGAATCGACGTGTGCGAACTCGGTATATAAGGAAGGTGACTTCTATTTTGTACTGGCACAGTTGGGGCATATGCTTGGCACCTCAGAGATTAAGTCAATTGAGGATCCGCGCAAACTTGCCATGGCCGGGAAAAAGGAAATAAGCAAAATGAAGGATGGTCAGACGTTGGGATACGCAGACAAATCCGCGGCATTTAAGAAGCTGCTTGATTTTTTTGAGATTCAATTATTTTCAAGCTTCCGTGCAGGACAAAGACAAATCAACATCGCCCACCTGAATGGACTAACATTTTTGGCGGAAATCAATGGAACCGACATACAGATCGTAAATCCCTTGTTTAATAATGAAATCTACACGCATAATCCACTCACCACTCGCTATGACGACTATGTTTTGGTGAACTTGGACTTTTATGGTACCGCGTTGGACAAAGAAGTGTCGGTAATCATTGTGGACGATAAAAGAGTGACGAAGGTTGATTGGAATGAAAATCAAAGTCACTAATACGACTGAATTTAGCAGGCCTGTTATGAGGAAAAACGTTATTTTTACCAACTACACCCTGGCTATATGAAATTCTCTTGCCCAACAGCGCTGATGTTTCTTTTGCTGGTTTCCCGGTCGCTGGCTCAAGTAGCCCCCGATGCACACGAAACCTTTCACATCAAGCCCACCAAAGATTTTGAAATCACCGGAGCCGGCAATTCCGCGGCGTGGAAGGATGCGGATTGGCTCACCCTAACCCAACGCCAGGGAAACAAATCCTATGCAACAAAAGCCAAATTGCTTTACAGCGAACAAGGGATCTACGTACTTTTCCATTGCGACGATGAAAAGATAACGGCAACCAACACGCAAGATTTTGCCGACCTATGGAAGGAAGATGTAATGGAAGTTTTTTTCTGGACCGATGAATCCTCGCCGCTCTATTTTGAATATGAGATCTCACCCCTCAATTACGAACTCGCGCTGCTGATTCCCAACTATGACGGGCAGTTCCTGGGATGGCGGCCCTGGCATTACGAGGGCGACCGGAAAATAAAACACCTCGTCACCACCGCCAAGGATGCAGCCGGAAAGATCGCTTCCTGGACCGCGGAGATCTTCGTTCCCTACAAATTGCTACAACCCCTCCAGCACGTACCGCCTCAAAAGGGAACCCGCTGGCGCATGAACATGTACCGGGTCGATTTCGATGATGGGAGAAGCGCGTGGTCGTGGAACAAAGTGAAAACCAATTTTCACGACTACAAGAATTTTGGCATTATGCTGTTTGAATAACAGTTGTAGCCTTCCCTGTTTAAAAGATTTTCCATAAAAATATCTTTCGTACCTTCGCCCCATGAATCGAATCATGTGTGTAGCCTTGTGTGCGTTCTTTCTTGGGTTTAGCCTTTCCTACGCCCAAAGCGTTGAAACGCACACACAAAAAGGTGTGGACCTCACCGAATACAAGACCTTCACCGTCACCAAAGGGGAGTTCATGACCCCCGCCGACGAAAAGAATACCTCCGAAGACGCCCTGTTCGCGACCATAAAAAAATCGATCATTAAAGAACTGGAAATGCGCGGCTATACCTACGTGGACGACTCTGCCCAAATGGTGGTGAGCTACGTCGCCGGTGGCTATAACTTTACTGACGGCGGCTCCAACGGTCCCCTTGGCCAACGCCCCGCCGACAACCCGGTGGACATGGACCAGTCGCGCACCTGGTCGCGCGAAACCCGCGAAGGTATGATGATGATCGAGATCGACGATGCGCGCTCCAAAAAAGAACTCTGGAAAGCCAACGCCACCCTGGTGCTCAACGGCGCCGACCTGCACCGTGCGTTGGATGCTTCCGTGTATAAAGCCTTCAAGAAATTTCCCAAACGGAATAAAAAGAAAAAGTCGTAACGCCCTGCATGTACTCCCTGATCCGTCCCCTGCTGTTTGCTGTCGATCCTGAAAAAATCCACCACATTGTTTTTGGCTTTCTCCGTTTCGTCGGCCGTGTCCCCGGTGGCAAGACGTTGCTGCGGTGGGCCTATCACTATGAGCACCCCAGCCTGGAGCGCGAGCTGTTTGGCATCCGCTTCAAAAACCCCATTGGCCTTGCTGCCGGGTTAGACAAAGATGCGCGGCTCATCGACGAGCTGGCCTGCCTGGGTTTTGGTAGCATCGAGATCGGCACGCTCACGCCGCTGCCGCAACCCGGCAACGACAAGCCCCGTCTTTTTCGGTTGCCACAGGATCAGGCGCTCATCAACCGCATGGGCTTTAACAACGAAGGGGTGGAGGCTGCGGTGCAGCGGCTGAGAAAAAGAACGTCGCGGGTCATCGTCGGCGGCAACATCGGCAAGAACAAAGTCACGCCCAACGAAAACGCGATGGATGACTATGTGCGCGCCTTTGACGCCTTGTTTGATCACGTAGATTATTTTGTCATCAACGTCAGCTCGCCCAACACCCCGGGCTTGCGCGCATTGCAGGAGAAGGAACCCCTCGGAAAATTGTTGCAGTCCATCAAGCAACGCAGCCTGGCCAAGCCTCATCCCAAACCCGTACTCCTGAAGATCGCCCCTGACCTCACGCCCGAACAACTCAACGACATCGTCGACATCCTGCGCGAAACGGGAACCGACGGCGTCATCGCCACCAACACCACCATTTCCCGCGATGGCCTGCGCGCCAGCAAAGAGGAACTCGATCGTATCGGCAACGGGGGGCTTAGTGGCCGACCGTTGACGGCGCGGTCCACCGAAGTGATCCGCTACTTACGCACCTCCCTGGGTCCAAAGTTTCCCATCATTGCCGTCGGTGGCATCTTTTCGCCGGCAGACGCGATCGAAAAAATAAACGCAGGCGCCGACCTGTTGCAGCTTTATACCGGGTTTATCTATGAAGGTCCCGCCCTGGCCAAAAGGATCAACAAGCGCCTTGTGAAGCAGAAAATTTGAGTGCCGGTGCCCCCGGCCTCTGCTCATGATTTCTTATCGAAATTCAAAGTTGCCTTCACCGTACCTTGCACTTCGACTTTCGTGTCGGGATCGGTATAGCTGCCGTCCTTTTCAATGTACAGTGTGAGTTTCTTGTCGGTGATTTCCTGGATGGTGTATGTGCCCGACAAGTCGATAAATTCAGTGCCGAAGGTGACCGATAGCGTGAGTTTATCATTGTTCTGTGACCACGTGCCCGTGGAGGTCTGATTGTCGTCCGTCAATATCGCCGTGCCGTCGGACTTGAATTCCACCACGGCATCAAAGGTGTCGTCGGTTTGTTTGTTGGGGAGGGTAACGCCATAGACCGTGATCTCGGCCGTGAGCAAGGTGCCCTGCCATTTTCCGGTGACGGAAGGATAGGACTTGTCGTCGTCCTTGCACGACACCAGGAGGATGAAACTCAAACCTAGGAAGAATGTGATAATGCGGGGGGTCATGATGCTTTAATTTATAAGTTCGACAAAAGATCTATTGTTGTAACGCCATTTTTGGTCGTTCTGTTCGAACCCTTAAATAACGAAAGATAAAGTGTAACCCTGTTGCGCAGAATGCGTTGCTCTTTGCGCATTTGTTCATTATCTTTAGTATACTCACAACCTCATTCCGATCGACCCTCTCATGAAAACAAGAACCCTGCTTCCTGCTTGTCTCTTTCTGCTTTGTAGTGTGCTCTTCATCTCCTGGAAAACCTGGGAACGCCCCAAGGCGAAGGGATATGGAAAATTACCCAACACACCCGTTGCCTTATGTGGCGCCATCTCGTGGGACATGGCCGACACCTTGCTCGCCCAACCGCGGTTGCTCAATGGTCTCGGCGATCTGCACTACCCCGTCACCACCACTTCGCTGGAAGCACAAAAGTTTTTTGAACAGGGCCTGAGACTTGTCTATGCTTTCAATCATTGGGAAGCCATCCAATCGTTCCGGGAGGCCACGCGTCTCGATCCCGAGTGTGCCATGGCCTATTGGGGACTGGCCCTTGCCTATGGACCCAATCTCAACGACGTAAATCCGAAAGACCGCGAACGCCTCGCACTCGAAGCTATCCAGCAAGCCCAAAAAAGAAAGGCCCGGATCTCGCAGGTAGAAAAAGATATGATCGATGCGTTGGCCACCCGTTATAACGGCAAGGCCTACGAGGTGCGCGACTCGCTCAACCAGGTATACGCCGGCGCCATGGGTACCATCGCCCAACGCTACCCCGAAGATCCCGAAGTGCAAATTCTCTATGCCGACGCGGTGATGAACACCATGCCGTGGGACTACTGGCTACCCGACGGCAAGGCCAAACTTCAAACCCAGGAAGCGAAACGCGTGCTGGAGTCGACGCTGGCAAAATTTCCCCGGCATCCCGGTGCACACCACCTCTACATACACCTCATCGAAGCCTCGCCCACACCCGAGTTGGGCTTGAACAGCGCCAAGTTTTTAGAAGCCGCCATGCCGGGCGCGGGACACATCGTGCACATGCCTTCCCACATTTACATCCGCACAGGCGACTACACCCGCGCGGTGACCACCAACGTGAAGGCCGCGGAAGTGGACGAAAAATATTTGGCGCGGTCAGAGAACCAGGGCATGTATCGCCTCATGTACTACCCGCACAACATCGATTTTATTTGCTATAGCTCCTACATGGAAGGCCGGAGCAACCTGGGCATTCAATCGGCGCTGAAGCTGGCGTATAAAGCCAATTTTATTTTGTCGAGCGCGCCGGGCTTTTCGCAGTACATGCAAGTGGAACCCATGATCGCCTACACACGCTTTGGCAAGTGGAACGACATTCTGGCCTTGCCCGATCCGGGGAAAGAACCCTATCCACAAGTGATGTGGCGCTTCACCCGCGGCATGGCTCTGCTGCGTACGGGCTTTGCGTTGGAGGCCAAGTACGAACTCTCTAAGCTCGACTCGCTGGCCAAGCTGGATGCCCTGAAGACGATGTACATCTCCTTCAATCCCGTTTCCATGGCAGCAGGCATTGCCTCCGACCTGTTGCACGGCGAGATCGCCTTAAAAGAAAAGAAGTTTGACGAGGCCATCACGTTCTTTCAAAAAGCCGTGAAAGCCGAAGACGGCATGCGCTACAACGAGCCCCCCGACTGGAAATTGCCCACGCGCCATTTCCTCGGAGCCGCCCTGCTGGAAGCCGCCCGATTTGCCGAAGCCGAACAAGTATACAACGAAGATTTAAAACGCAACCGCGAAAACGGCTGGTCCCTGGCGGGCCTCCACCGCGCCCAACACGAACAAGGAAAAAGAGACGCCGTCCTCAATACCGTCAAACGCTTCTCCGCCTCCTGGAAAAACGCCGACATCACCACCATCACTTCCCGATTCTAACTTTGGAATTCTAATGGCTCCTTTCAGTTCTACAATAAGACCTGAGAGGAGCCTAAGCTTTGCGCCAACTCTGCTCGCTCGCTTGCTTGCTTTGCCCGCCGAAGCTTCAGCGAAGGAGGGCCCGCCGAAGCTTAGCGAAGGTGAGGCTGTAAAATATGAAATCGCCAGGACGAGACGACTAAAGAACTCAGTTCCCCAAAGGCTTCATATAACTAATCCCAACAATAAAAGCCCGGTTGGTATTGTTCGTATTATCATGCGCATTCGACTGAAGGTCCAAAACCCCCAACTCATACCGCAGGTCCAACGACAAACTTCCATTCTTCAAAAAATACTCCAACCGTCCACCCACGTTCGGCCCAAAGTCAAAGCGCTTCGTGCCGGTCTGGCTAAAGTCGACGTTATCCGACGCCCCACCCGGATCGTACCCTTTGGTTTTATAAACGCCATTCAGCCAATACGCCGTGTAAATCCCCACGTTGGCATGGAGTTTAAAATTCTTTAACCCCGGCATAATGAAAGTATAATCAACCATGATCGGTACCTCCAGGTAATGTGCCTCCAGTTTGTCGGTGATGGTGTTGCACACTTTGTGGTAATAGCCCTTCTGGATGTAGTGAAAATCCAGGGCAAGACCAAAGTGCGGCCCCATTTGCTTGAACGACGTGAAGCCAAACGTGTAGCCGACATTCGAGGCTTCCTTCCACGGCGTTTTTGTTTTATAGTTGGAGAAGGTCGGTCCGGCTTTCACACCGATATACCAGATCTGCGCCGAGGCCAGCGAGGCAGAAAAAAGAAAAAGGATCAGGAATGCTATTCTCATGGTCGTGGCTTAAAAGGGTTCTAAAACATATTCGAATTCATCGGGGCCGGTCTTGTTCACATCGCGCTCGATGACGAGCACGATCTTGCGCGGCGTATAGGACTTGATGATGTAAGGCTCTGAGATGCCTGTCTGCGGGGTCAACGTCAGCACCGTGTTGTTGTTGCCGATGGTCCACGTACCGGTGTCGGCAACACCCGACAGGTTGACGCGGTTGAAATTGGCCGTGGTAGCTGTGGTGGGACTGGGCATGATGAGCGTGAGCTTATATTTCTCCAGGTCGATCGATGTATCGAGCACACCGTTGGCGTAGATCTGCGTGAGCCGCCACTCGCCCGACAGCACGCACATCTTGCTGGGGCAATCGGGAATGTCTCCCCCGCACGACACTTCGAGGACCAGGAAGACAAGAACAGTTATTTTGGCAAGGATAGATTTCATATCGTGATAAATTGGCTGAGTGAACTGCTGGATTAGTTGACCTTGATGATTTTGTGCGCCTGCTTTTGTGCGCCGTTGTCGATCATGAGCACATACGGACCCGCAGGCAAGTCGCGCAGCGACAACACGTGTTCCTGGCCGCTGCCCTGAACAACTTTCATCGGCCGGCCGGTAATGTCGTTGATGGTGAATGTTACGGAAGCAGCAGCTTCTTTCAGGTGTATGTTCAATTCATCGCGTACCGGGTTCGGGTACAGTGCTAAAATGTTGCTTGGTTTTTCCGTGCCTGTGATCAGATAGGTATAATCGGTGGAACGCCCCACACAGCCAAAGTACGTTACTTCGACAGCGTACGTGGCGTTTTCAAACATGTTGATCGGTAGCGTAGCCGTTGTAGCACCGCTGACGGCGACATTGTTTCGATACCACTGTATAGTGCTTCCCGCGAGTGGTGTGGGAGTAGTGAGGGAGGTCCCGTCTGCGGAGGAATTGATCACCGGTGCGGCGGGGCAGATGCCGTACTCGCCATAATTCTCGCGGTTCTCAATACCAAAATAGTTGATGTATCCGCCGACATAAAGTTTGGTAGGCGAGATGGAGAGGGCCTCGACTTCATAGCCTCCTTCTCCGCCATCACCATTGTCGGGCAACCAGGGGTTGAGTGCGCCGGTGGCCAAAGAGAAGGAACACAAGCCAGGCCGAAACGTGAACGACTTTCCAACGTAATCGAAATACCCTGACACGTAGAGATCGGTAGCGCTCAAGGCTATATCACTGACCGACCCACCAAAAAGGGTATCCCACGGAAGTGTTTTTCCCGCACTGAGATCCAGGGCGGCAATGCCCGCGGTCCGAACCTGTCCGCCGATACCATTGGCAAAATCGCCTACGACGTAGGCGGCATTGGGAGCCACTCTGATCTTGCGCACCGGGCCGTTGCTTATCGGTGCCCAGGGCAATACCGCACCACTGGTGGCATCGATGGCTGCGAGGTTGCCACGCGCATTGCTGCCCCCTACGAGGCTGAAGGATCCTGAGGCATAGACGGTGTTGCCAACGATGTCGATGGAGAGCACCATTTGATCGATGGTCTTGCCATCGCCAACAGAAGGATTCCACGCATTGGCCGCACCCGTGGTCAGTTCGACTGCCGCAAGTCCGAAGCGTATGGTGTTCGCGTTATTGACCGACCTAAACCGACCTGCTACATACAACAGGTTGTCTTTGATGCGAATGTTGTAGACCTCCGCATTGGGATCGCCCACGCTAAGGCCATCGACCGACGGATCCCACGGCAACAATGCGCCGGTGGTGAGGTCAAAGGCCGCAAGGTTGTTGCGTGTATCCCTGCCGATGAGATTGAACCGCCCGCCGATGTACAGCACATTGCCTTTAACAGCGATCGTGTTGATGTTGCCACCGCCACTCAGGTCGACGGGAAATGGCCATGCCTCGTGTGTGGCCTCGCTCATGAGCACGAAACCGGGACGGTCAAGCCAGTTGAAGCCATTCATGTAGCCACCTACAAAGACAGTCGATCCTACGGGTGTTACAACGGAGCCGTAGGTTGTGTTGGGTCTCGGCGCCCAGTTTGTGACGGTGACGGTATTCAGATCGGAGATGTCGATACTGGCAACGCCATAGCGCTGAATCGCACCCACGTAGTCAAAATACCCTGCCAGATAAAGCATGTTGCCAAGGGATGAGAGTTTGGACACAGACGAACCGGTCATCGCAGGGTCCCAGGCCAGCAGCGAAGCTTTGCCCCTGTCGAGCGCCACCAGCGTGGTTCTGGGGGTGCCGTTGACGGCGGTGAAATATCCAGCAACAAAGACCACGTTGGTCGTGACCTCGATGTCGTTTACATAAACCTGGTAGGGCGTAGCCGTCAGCTTGGCATCCCAGGCCGTAAGGGCACCCGCGAGGGTAAATTGGGCCAGTGAGCCCCGCGCCACACCACCTACCGTGGTGAAATAGCCCCCGATATAAATATTATTCGCATCTAATTTGATGACATTCACATAGGGTGTTGATGAGCCCGCGAGCACAGGCGCCCAACTCGTGGGGATCCCGGTCGTTGCGTCGATGGCGGCCACGCCATACCGGGTGGCGCTGCCGATTTTGCCGAAGTATCCGCCCACGTATACGGTGGTGCCGGCGACGGCGATGGTGTAGATCTCGTTGTCCGGTGCGGGATTCCACGCGGTAAGCGCGCCCGTGGTAGCGTTGAACGATACAAGATTTTTGCGGCTTTGTCCGGCAATAAGGGTGAAATTTCCACCGGCATATAACGTGCTGCCATCGAGGGCGAGCACGGTCACGCCGCCATCGGGATTGGGCTTCCATGTCCGGTCTACGGTCTTGTCGCTCTTGATGTGCGCCAGGTTTTGGATGCGCACGGTGTCGATGCCTTCAAAATATCCGGCGACATACCATCCGCCGCTTCCATCCGAAATAACCTCTTGCACGGACCCGTGTATTTTCGGCATGGCCGTATCGACCACGCCCGTCGTCGGATCGGTAGTCACACCACCGCCCTGGTAGGGGCCGGCCTGGGAAAAGTAGCCGGAGAGCATAGTATAACCGTTGGAATGTTCAATGCGGTTGACGTCCGAGTCGGTGATCCAGTTTTCCTGGAGGTGTTCACCGGATTGTGCCAACAGGCGAAAGGTGAAAAACAACGCGGCCAAAAAAGTGACGAGCCTTCTTGACGTGGGAGTAGCGGCAATCATTCGGAAAGGGTTTAAAACAGTTTGAAAGTTAAAAAAAATTGACGGCGGCGCGAAATAATTTCGACCAGTGTACGTTTCGTTGCATTTCCTGAAACGGAATTGCTAGAGCACACCGCGTTTTCTCCGGAATACCTGAAACTTTTGAATTGGGATGGACATTGAATCGGAGGGACGCGCCCGTTCCCGGGAGATCATCCGGCGAAATCCGGCCCCGTCGGTCGGGCCCCGTCGGCCCATTTTTTTATGCGTCGCCCCATGGCAGAATAGCCCGCGCCCGGGATAGGGATATGGGAGTTTTTTCTTTAGTTTTGCGACACTGATAATAAATGGCACAAAACACCTATAAGTCAAATACATTTAAAAAGCCGGAGAAGGAAAAGAAGGGGAAATCGTCCTCGAAAAGTAAAATATCACTCGGATTTCTGAAAGATCCCCGCTTCAAACTGGCGACCGGATTTTTCCTTATGATCGCCGGTATCTACCTGTTCCTGGCACTGTTCTCATATCTTTTCACCGGGCAAGCCGACCAAAGTGTTGTGGAGGCGCACGATGCGTCTGTGATCGAGTCGGGCAAGGAGGCGGCCAACTGGCTGGGCCTGTACGGTGCCATTACCTCGCATTACTTTATCTTCCGGTGGTTCGGCATCTCCGCATTTTTCATTCCGCCCCTGTTGTTCATCATCGGTTTTAAGATCGTTTTCAATCGCGAACTGTTGCGGATTTTTTCCTTTTCCATTTTATCGATTTTCACGGGCCTCTGGCTGAGCCTGTTGCTGGGCTACATGACCATGATCAACGACGGCGTGAGCGAATGGAGCTTCCTGGGTGGCGGCATGGGCTATTACCTGGCCGTGTGGAGCGATGGCATGTTTGGCTGGGGCACCTTCCTGATCCTGATCCTTAGCCTTTTCATTTTTATCATCTTCTATTTCAACGTCACTGCCATCCCCCTCTTTGTCAAAGATCCCAAGCCCATGGGCAACGATGCCATCCTGGACGAAGAGAAAGAAGGCGAGGAACCGCTGTTTTCGGCCTATATCGATGATAAAGACAACTGGCCCGACCAAACTGAGCCCACCAAAGTGGAGCCGGCTCCAAAACCGTTGGTTGCTCCTAAGCCACCCGTAGAAGAGATCCTTGCGGTGAACCAGGTGAAGCTGGACCTCGATACGCCCACGCCTCCCAAAAAAGAAACCAAAGCCGCTGAACCGGTCTTTACGGTAGAAGAAACCACCGACACCGAAAAGCTCGCCGAACAACTGGTGCAGGAGCAAGGCCTTTACGACCCGACCCTGGATCTGAGCGGCTTCAAATTCCCGCCCCTCGAATTGCTGAACGAATACGATGCGGGTAAAGCGGGTGTGACCCAGGAAGAACTCAATCAAAATAAGGATCGGATCGTCGCCACGCTGGTCAACTTCAAGATCGGCATCCAAAGCATCAAGGCCACCATCGGCCCCACGGTGACGCTCTATGAAATTGTGCCCGACGCCGGCATCAAGATCTCGCGCATCAAAAATCTCGAAGACGATATCGCATTGAGCTTGTCGGCCCTCGGCATCCGGATCATTGCGCCCATTCCCGGCAAGGGCACCATTGGTATCGAAGTGCCAAACAAGAACCGCGAGATGGTGGGCATCCGCTCGGTGTTCGGCACCCCGGGGTTTGCCAAAACCGACAAGGAACTGCCCATTGCCTTGGGAAAGACCATCTCCAACGAAGTGCTGGTGATCGACCTGGCCAAAATGCCCCACTTGCTGGTGGCCGGAGCTACCGGTCAGGGAAAATCGGTGGGATTGAACGTGATCCTGACCTCGCTGATCTACAAACGCCACCCGTCGCAGTTGAAATTTGTGCTGGTGGATCCGAAGAAGGTGGAAATGTCGGTCTACAGCAAGCTGGAGCGCCATTATCTCGCCAAGTTGCCCAACAGTGAGGAGGCCATCATCACCGATACGCGCAAGGTGGTCCACACCCTGAATTCGCTCTGTATCGAAATGGAGAACCGCTACGAGATCCTGAAAGATGCCGGGGCCCGGAACTTGAAAGAATACAACGCCAAATTCGTGTCGCGCAAGCTCAACCCGAAAGAAGGCCACCGCTTCCTGCCCTACATCGTGCTGGTGATCGACGAACTCGCCGATTTGATGATGACGGCCGGCAAGGAAGTGGAAACACCCATCGCACGCCTCGCCCAGTTGGCCCGCGCCATCGGCATCCACCTGGTGGTGGCCACGCAGCGGCCTTCCGTGAACGTGATCACCGGCGTGATCAAGGCCAACTTCCCGGCCCGCTTGTCGTTCCGTGTAACGTCTAAAGTTGACTCGCGCACCATCCTCGATGCTGGCGGCGCCGATCAGTTGGTGGGGCAGGGCGACATGCTGTTGTCGTCGGGTTCGGATGTGATCCGCCTCCAGTGTCCTTTTGTGGATACACCTGAAATTGAGAAAGTAGTGGAATTTATCGGGTCCCAGCGCGGTTATGACTCGGCCTATATGCTGCCGGAGTACGAAGGCGACGAAGAATCGGGACCTTCCAGCGTAGACCTCTCGGAGCGCGACGCGCTGTTCGAAGAAGCGGCGAAACTCATCGTGGGCCATCAGCAGGGCAGCACATCCCTCATTCAACGGAAATTAAAGCTTGGCTATAACCGGGCCGGCCGCTTGATCGATCAATTGGAAGCCGCAGGGGTGGTGGGGCCCTTCGAAGGCAGCAAAGCCCGCGAAGTTTTGATCAAGGACGAGCTCAGTTTGGAACAATTATTGAACACATTGAAAGAAAAACACAGTCAATCTTAACTTTACGCAGTTTTTTAAGTTTTAAAAGAAATGAAAAATTTGATTTTTGCAGGCTTTTGCCTCCTTTTAACCGTAAATGTCTTCGCCCAGTACGATCCCAAAGCGCTGGAGATCCTGGAGGCAATGAGTAAAAAATACAAGTCCATCCCTGCCTTTGAAGCCAACTTCTCGTATGTGCTCACCAACGACGTAGAAAAAGTGAACGAAGAATTCAAAGGCAAACTCACCGTGAAAGGCGACAAGTTCCGCATGGTATTGCCCGAACAGGAAGTGATCAACAACGGCGCCACCATCTGGACCTACCTGCCCGAAGCCAAAGAAGTGAACATCGACAACTACGACAAGAACTCCGACGATGTGAACCCGTCCAAAATTTACGAGATCTATAAAAAAGGCTTTAAATACCTCTACCTCCAGGATAAAACCGAAGGCGGTGTGCTCTGCGAAGAGATCGACCTGGTGCCCGAGAAAAAAGATGCGCAATATTTCAAGGTGAAAATGTTCATCAACAAAAAAGACAAGAACATCCAAAGCTGGACCATGTTCGACAAGGGTGGCAACAAATACAAATACACCATCACCAAATTCGTTCCCAACGCCAAAGTAGAAGACAACCTCTTCACCTTTGACCCCAAAAAATATCCCGGCGTGGAAGTGATCGATCTTCGATAGTTCCGATATAAGCCGACAAAAAAAGAAGCCATCCTGCAACGATGGCTTCTTTCGTTTAAAACAATCCCCAACTTTCTTAATTTAGCGCCCGTTCAACCCTGGTACTATGGATCGCGAAGCCCTTTTCCAACAGATCAAAAAGAAAAACTCCTACCTCTGCATCGGCCTCGACACGGACATGGAAAAGATCCCCGCGCATTTGCGGTCCACCGCCGACCCCATCTTCGAATTCAACAAACAGATCATAGACGCCACGCACGACTACTGCGTCGCCTACAAACCCAACATCGCATTCTACGAAGCGCTGGGCCCCAAGGGGTGGGAGAGTCTTCAAAAAACGATGGACTACATCCCGAAAGGCATCTTCACCATCGCCGACGCCAAACGCGGCGACATCGGCAACACTTCGGCACTATACGCGCGGACATTTTTTGAATACTTCCACTTTGACTCCGTGACGGTGGCCCCTTACATGGGCGAAGACTCCGTGAAACCGTTCCTGTACAAAGACAAATGGGTGATCCTCCTGGCCCACACCTCCAACCCGGGGAGCTCCGATTTTCAACTGCTGGAGTCCGTGGTGACCGGCCGCAAATTGTATGAAGAGGTGCTGCAGAAATCGCAGCAATGGGCCACGCCCGACCAGCTCATGTTTGTGGTGGGCGCCACGCAAGCCGAAAAAATGGAAAGCATCCGCGCCCAGGCACCGGAGCACTTCTTTTTGGTGCCGGGCATCGGTGCGCAAGGCGGCGATCTGAAAATGGTGTCGCAATACGGCATGAATGCCCAATGCGGACTGCTGGTGAATTCTGCGCGCGCCATCATCTATGCCTCCAGCGGCCCCGACTTTGCCCAGCGCGCCCGCGAAGAGGCGGTCAACGTGAGAGACGAAATGGCGCGACATCTGCAGGACTACTACAAATAAACAGTGGCCATACCGTTGTTTTTGGAACGAGAAAATGGTATACTCGTTTCTAAATCGTTGTGTCGTGACCGAATCATTTTTACACTACCTCTGGCAGTTCCAGTATTTCAATAAGAACGAACTCCGCACCACGCAAGGCGACGTCTTGCAGATCTTTCACCCCGGCCAAAAAAATACCCACGCAGGCCCGGACTTCTTCAACGCCCGTTTGAAGATCGGCGCCACCGAATGGGTGGGCAATGTGGAGATCCACATCCAGGCCGGCAGTTGGATGGACCATCATCACCACGAGGACGCGGCCTATGAAAATGTGGTGCTGCACGTGGTGTGGAGCAACGACAAGCCCGTGTGTCGCAACGACGGCTCGCCGCTGCCTGCGCTGGAGCTGAAACATCGCGTGGATCACAAATTGTTGACCGATTTCAGATTGCTGCTCCAAACCCCGGGCGCGATTCCCTGTGCGCCGCAGCTTGCGGAAGTACCCGACCTGGTGAAGATCTCCATGCTGGACCGTGCGCTCATGCACCGCCTCGAAGCCAAGACCGCCGTGATCAACGACCTGCTGAAACGAAACCGGAACAATTGGGAAGAGACCTGCTATCAATGGCTCGCGCGCAATTTTGGGTTTAAAGTGAACGTGGATCCCTTTCAGCAACTGGCCAGGGCGTTGCCCTATCGCCTGCTGCTGAAACACGGCGATCAACTCCTCCAGGTTGAAGCCCTGTTGTTTGGCCAAGCCGGCTTTTTGGAGGCCGACGAAACCGACGACTACTTTTCAAAATTGAAACGCGAATACCATTTGCTGTGCCACAAATACCAGTTGTGGGGGAAGCAGATGCAGAAAGCTCAGTGGAAGTTCATGCGCCTGAGGCCAGCGAATTTCCCGACCTTGCGAATTGCGCAATGTGCCTCGCTCATTCATCAGCGACCCAAACTTTTCTCCAACCTCATGGAAGCAGAGACCGCGAAGGAATTGGCCGAAATTTTTTCAGTGCCCCAATCTGACTATTGGCAACGCCACTATCAGTTCTTTAAGCCCGCGAGGGATGTCGTGGCCAACATCGGCGAGGCAAGTGTGGGCAACATTATCATCAACACGGTGGCGCCGCTGCTGGTGGCCTATGGAAAATCAAAAGATGAAAACCTGTATGTTGACCGGGCAGTCGCTATCTTGCAGCAGGTTCATGCAGAAGCCAACCGGATCATCCAGCAATGGAAGAACGTGGGATTGGCCTGTAAGACAGCATTTGATTCGCAGGCCCTGGTGGAGCTCTACAACAACTTCTGCCTGAAGCGGCGATGTTTGGAGTGCAGCATCGGGGCGTCGCTGGTGAAGCCGGGGCGGCCGGTGTAAACAACCTCCGGGCCGCAACGGTCGGGATGGTGCGGCGGGTAGCGCGATTTATTTTTACGAGACGAAATGGACGTTTTCTTTGCCATCATCAATGTAGGATTTCTGCTCTTCGTGGCGTTCCGCCTGTGGCGAAATGAACCCGCCATTTTGAAGCCCTTCTTCTGGCCGGGGCTCATCGTGAAATGTCTCGCCGGAATGGCGCTGGGCGCGCTCTATAAATATCATTATGGCCTGGGCGACACGCTGGCCTATTTTGACGACGGCACACACCTCGCGACGTTGGCCCGTACCGATCCGGCCACGTACCTCCAATTTCTTTGGAGCGGCGACGAATCGTTTCCGGTGTGGAACAACCTGAACCTGCAGGAGCCCCGCGCGTTGTTCATGGCCAAGATCACCAGCATCGCCAACCTTTTCACGCACGACAACTACTGGGTAACGTCCTTGTATTTTTCATGTGTGGCATTCTTCTCCTCGTGGCTGCTCGTGAAAGCGGTCGTGCAGATGCAGGCAGCGTGGCGAAATGCGGCCGTGTTTGCGTTGCTCTTTTTTCCGTCGGCGGTTTTTTGGAGCACGGGGTTGATCAAGGAGGGAATCGCCATGGCTTGCCTGTTTTATGTCACCGTCATTTTTTTGAAACTCTGGCAACGGCAGCGTGTAGCCTGGTGGCAAGGCGTGGTCACGGGAATTTGCCTTTGGCTGGGATGGGGATTGAAGTATTATTACCTGGCCATTTATTTCCCGGTTATCTCCAGCGCGTTGGTGGCCCAATTCCTGTTCAGCCGGCTGCACGTTTCCGTGGCAGTGAAGGGCATGTTGTGGGTGGTCATCTTCGTGATCCCGCTGTGTGTGGCCACCCTCGTCCATCCGAATTTTTATCCCGAACGATTCCTAGAGGTCATTGCCTCCAACTATGAAGTCTTCCACACCATTTCACAGCCCGAAGACGTGGTGGAGTACCCCGGCCTGGAGGCCACAGCGTCTTCTATGGTAATGAATGCGCCGCGGGCCTTGGTGGCAGGGCTGTTCAGACCCTTTCCCTGGGAAGCCAGCAACGGGTTACAGATGGCCCTGGCCTGGGAAAATGTAGGCTTACTGATTTTGGCCGCCGCCGCCTTGACAAACCTCAGGAAAGGGTTGGCATCGCCGCACCGCATGCTGGTGGTGTCCGTGCTGTTGTACACCGTGTTGCTGTGCGTCTTCCTGGCTTTGTCCACGCCTAATTATGGCACCCTCGCGCGATATCGCGTAGGCTTTCTTCCGTTTTTTGTTTTGCTGATATCGATTGAAAATCCCTTGGTGAACCGGGCTACGCGTTTCATAGAAAGATCATGGGCCCGCCTTGTTCGGTAGGGTGACGGACTCTACCTTTGCTGCTCGCAAAATACGTATGGAAAATCCCGTCATCATCCTTGGTGCAAACCCCTTAGGTCGCCAAGCGAAAGAGATCCTCGAAAGCAATGGCAATGTGGTTTATGGTTTCCTGGACGACAACAAACAACTGCACAACACCGAGATAGACAACATTGTCGTGCTGGGGAGCACCGACGACGACGGTTTCCTGAAACTGATCGGAAAAAAATGTGAAGCCTTCGTGGCTGCAGACGAAAACAAGCTGCGCAAAAACCTGGTGGCGATGTTGCAGGAAGTGCGCCACGTGCAACCCATCAATGTCGTGCCCAAAGTCGCCGTGTTGCCCCAGTCGTTGGAGATGGGGCATGGAAATTTTATTGACAACGGTGTGATCTTTGGCGCCGGCGCCGTGATCGGGCATCACAACATCATCAACGCCGGGGCTATTGTGGGCATGGAAGTGAAGATCGGTAATTTTGTACAGCTTGGTTCAGGTACGGTGATCAATGCTGGGACGGTTGTGGAGGATGAGGCGTTTATCGGCTCGGGCGTGACTATCGTAGGTGGCATCACAATAGGCAAGGGTGCGCGCGTTGGCGCTGGGTCGGTGGTGGTGGCGCCCGTAAAAGCCGGCGAGACCGTTTTCGGCAACCCGGCTCAAAAAATTAAAACCTGACCGGCATATGAAGAGAATTTTCGGGGTGCTGATGCTGGTCGTCGGGAATGTATTTGTTATAGCTGCTGTGTTCGCGATGTTTCCCCTCGTACCTGAGGGTATAGGCCTGACCAATCAAACATTTTTTTTACTCGGTAAATTAATAGCGCTAGCCCTCATGGCTACGGTTTGCTTCTTTATTATCCGCACCGGTCTAAAATGGACGAAAGGATCTTGATATGCCGATCTCTGAAACCGATCTGATCTTAAACAAGGATGGTAGCGTCTACCACCTCAACCTGCTGCCCAAACACATCAGCGACACCATCATCACCGTGGGCGATCCCAGCCGCGTGTACCGCGTGAGTCAATATTTCGACGATGTTGAATTTGAGATGAACAAGCGCGAGTTCATCACGCACGTAGGTAAATACAAAGGCAAGCGCATCACCGTCATCAGCACCGGCATTGGCACCGACAACATCGAGATCTTTTTCAACGAACTGGATGCGTTGGTGAACATCGATCTCAAAACGCGCGAACCCAAAGCGCGACGCAAGCGCATGAAGATCATTCGCATCGGCACATCGGGTGCCTTGCAAGACGATATTCCCCTCGGTGCGCACCTGGCCACCGAATACGCCGTCGGCTTCGACAACCTCATGAACTTCTACAACCTGGAGAATGACGGGTTCGAAGAAAGCATCGCCCGCGATATTCAAAAGAAATTGGCCCTTCCTTTTTCGCCCTACGTGGTGAAAGGATCGGCCACACTAAAACAAAACATCGCCGCCGACATGATCACCGGCAACACGATCACCTCGCCCGGCTTCTATGCGCCCCAGGGTAGATCGCTGCGCATTCCGATCAAGTATCCCAAACTACTGGAAGACCTGACGCGCTATCACAACAAAAGCAATGACTTTTGGCTGACGAATTTCGAAATGGAAACAGCAGGTTATTATGCCTTGGCGCGACTGTTGGGACACGATGTTTTGAGCGTGAACGCCATCATCGCCAACCGGGTGAAAAACAAATTCTCAAAGGATCCGAACAAAGTGATCGACGCGTTGATCAAGAAAGTGCTGGAGAGAATTTAAGAGAGGGCAGGACACCGAAACGTGAAGGAATTATTGAACAATGGTCGCTGGTATCGCCGGCGACCATTGTTGTTATTAGGGCTAGAGTTCTTTAAATGACTTGCCTTCGTGTCGCTCTTCGGTGAAGCGCACGCCCCGGTAAGCGACGCCGGCAAATGCTAGATATTCACGGAGCTATCCATCCGCATAATGTGCTTGGCAGCAGCAAAGGGCTCGTTGTTGTAGAAGCCGGAAAGGATGCGGTGGGCGATTTGCTCGATGATGAGCTCATCGTCCGTCTTGCCTTGCTTGCCTTGCCAAAAAATGCGATTGGGATGGCGTTTCATGTCTTCAACGTAGCCTTTTGCGCGGTTGTATTGATCATCCGTGAAGGTGATGGTGAAGCAGGTTCTTACTTTTTGTGTGTCCATAGCAAGTAGAATTTTACAATAGTTATGCCAGTTGATTTTTGTATTAATAATACAGAAAAACGATGCGTTGGGTCAAGTGTTTGACCGCGAACGGGCATAAGTGTTCGGCGTTGGGAAGCGGTGTTTTTTGGTGTTGAACGGCCTACCCCGTTCGAGGGTAGGGATGTTTGAGAGGTTCGTTTTTTGGCTTTCGGTATAACGTGTGGAACGTCGCCGGGGCAGGTGTTAGGAATGGAACGTTGAAGGATTTTTTTGTTGGTGGGACACCAACAAAAGGGTGTCGGCCCGGATTATAAACTGGGCAAGGACTTGACGGGAGCAAAACCAATGTAGCGAACGAGGGTGGGGGACGGTGTGTCGATCCGGCGGTGGGGGGTCAGAATGGTCAAAAAAGCCTTTTTTTGGGGTCCGGTGGCGGTATTTTGGGGGCGCGAATTCGGCTGAATGGGTTACCTTTGTGGCCAAATGAGAAACTGTAGCATCTTTACATTGTCCAACGGCATGCGCGTTGTACATCAATATATTCCGACAACGGCCATTGTGCATTGTGGTATTTTCGTGGGCATTGGCAGCCGCGACGAGCAGATCGCCAACCAGGGCATCGCTCACTTCTGGGAACACATGGCCTTCAAAGGCACCCGCAAACGCACGTCGCTTGACATCATCAAAAGCCTTGACTCCATCGGCGGTGAGTTGAATGCGTTTACCGATAAGGAAAAGATCGTTTTCTATGCCTCTGTACGCAAAGAATATTTTGAACGCGCGCTCGATGTGCTGACGGACATCACCTTTCATTCCACCTTTCCCGAAAAAGAACTGGAAAAAGAACGCGGCGTGATCCTCGAAGAGATGGCCATGTATTTCGACAGCCCCGACGATTCACTGCAAGACGAAATGGAGGCGCTCATCTACAAGGATCATCCCATGGGCATGAACATCCTCGGCAATGAACAGACCGTGCGCAACTTTCGAAAAAAAGACTTCGTGTCGTTCTTTACCGACCATGCCGACAGCCGCAAGATCGTGTTCAGTTGCATTGGCAACATTACGCTCGAAGAGGTGGAGCAACTGGTAAAAAAATACCTGGACCGCATTCCCCGGCTCAAGGCCCGTGCCTCGCGTAAGAAATTCACGAAATACAAGAAAGGAGAGAACAGCCTGAAGCGGGGTGTGAAACAAACGCGTTGTGCATTGGGTCGCACCGCCTATCCCTTGCTGAACGAAAAACGTATACCGCTCTATTTGATGACCAATATTTTGGGAGGTCCGGGGATGAACTCGCGTCTGAACCTTTCGGTGCGTGAAAAACACGGCCTGGTCTATTCCATCGACGCGCAATACCTGGCCTATGCCGACACGGGTATGTTTGCCATCTATTTTGGTACAGAGCCGAAGCAGGCAAAAAAATGCCTGGCGCTGGTGCACCGCGAAATGGATAAGCTGTGCGAAAAGAAGCTGAGCGCCCGCGAGCTGGCCTCGGCCAAGGAACAGATCAAGGGGCAACTGGCCATGTCGGAAGAAAACAACCTCGGGTTGATGATCATGATGGGACGAGCCGTCATAGATCTCGACAGAGTGCCGCCTTTGCAGGAGACGTTCGACAAGATCGAGGCCGTAGACGCGTTAACCTTGCAGACCGTGGCCCAGGAAACATTTGACCCGCGCCACCTGAGCTACCTGACGATGGAGCCGGATCTGAAGTAATAGAATACCCTCTCTTATGGAATTTATAGACGAGAACATCCAGCGCTACGCCGAGGCACACACCACGCCGGAAAGCGCCCTGCTGAAACGCATCAACCGCGAAACACATGCCCAGGTGCTGCGTCCGCGAATGCTGTCGGGCCACATGCAGGGGCGCTTCTTATCCATGGTCAGCCACATGATCCAGCCCAAGCGCATCCTGGAGATCGGCACCTACACCGGCTACTCCGCCTTGTGCATGGCCGAAGGACTACACGCCGACGGCAAGATCATCACACTGGACATCAACGAAGAGTTGGAAACCCGCGTGCGGGGCTATTTCAAGGAATCGGGCTTTAACGCCAGGATCGACTATCGCGTAGGCGATGCGCGCACCATCATCCCCACGCTGAACGAAACGTTCGACCTGGTGTTTATTGATGCCGATAAAGAGAACTATGCCCGCTACTTTGACATGGTCTTTGACAAGGTGAGAGTGGGTGGCTTCCTGTTGGCCGACAACGTGCTGTGGAGCGGCAAGGTGTTGCAAGGCGACGTGGACAAGGACACAAAGGCGATCATCGACTTCAACACGAAGATCCAGAACGATCCACGCGTTGAAAACACACTTCTTCCGTTAAGAGATGGGATTTTGACAATAAGAAAAGTATCTTTGTAGAACGGTTTGATCATGAGAATACTATTCGCGCTATTTTTTGCAACCTGCTTTACGGTTGCTGCGCAAACACCACAAGTTCCTCATAAGATGGAGTTCGCCGGCATGACGCTCACGATCCGTGACGATGCCAGACGCGAGATCCAGAAGGACGTGGATGCGCTTACCGCCTCACCCCGCCACCACAACATCAAGGTGGAACGGGCCAAGACCTACTTCCCGCTGATCCAAAAAGTGTTCGAAGAGGAGAACGTGCCCGACGATTTCAAGTATCTCGTGCTGCAGGAAAGCGCACTCATTGCCGATGCCGTGTCGGTGTCCAATGCCGTTGGCTTCTGGCAGTTCAAAGAATACACCGCCCTGGAAATGGGTTTGCGTGTGGACAAGGAGATCGACGAGCGCCTCAACATTGTTTCCTCCTCGCGCGCTGCGGCGCGCTACATCAAGAAGAACAACTTCTTTTTTAACAACTGGGTCTACGCCCTGCAAGCCTACCAGATGGGCGCAGGAGGTGTGATGAAGACCGTGGACAAGGGAGAAAGCGGTGCCAAGAGCATGGAGATCAACAGCGGCACCTATTGGTATGTAAAGAAATTCCTCGCCCACAAAGTAGCGTTTGAAAATGCGGTGAAAGGCGAAGGCGAAACGAAGGTGGTGCCCTACGAGAACCGGAGCAAAAAGAGCCTGAGCGACCTGGCCCGCGAAGTTTCTGTGAACGAGACCGAACTGGTGCAGTATAATAAGTGGGTGAAGAAAGGCACCATTCCGGAAGACCGCCAATACATCGTGCTCATTCCCATGAAAGGTGACGGCAAGCCCTTCAAGCTTCCGGAGAACGCCAACACTGTGGCTTCCGCCCAAGCTGGGGCAGCCCCCATCGCGGCCGGAGCAGCGATGGCCAGCAAAGCCGCACGCATCAAGATCAACGGCATCAACGCCGTGAAGGCCATGGCAGGCGAAAGCGTGGGCCAGTTGGCCTCGCGTGCGGGTGTGACGGCCAGTGAGCTGGCAAAATGGAACGACATCACGACCACCACGGCCCTGGTGCCGGATAGATATTATTTGTTGGGCAAGAAACGCGCCCGGGCTACGGAGGCCTACCACAAAGTGTTGGCCGGCGAAGACCTCTGGGCCGTGAGCCAGCAATATGGCGTGCAGATGAAAAAGCTGAGACGCTACAACCGGTTGTCGTCCACAGACGCTCCGTTGACGGCGGGTACCACGCTCTGGCTGGCGTCGGTGAAGCCAAAAGATGCTGATAAGATGACGGCCCCGTCCGAAGTGGTGCAGGTCGACAATGGCCAGACGTTTTCGTGGGGTGCATCCGGGGAGACTGAACCAACGGTATCGGTAAAGCCCGCCGCGGCCATCGTGCCCCCGGTGTCGACAGCTGTCGCAGGAACAGCGTCGTCGCCGTCCCCGTCCACAACGCCTGGGGCAGGTCCTGTCGTCGCCGCGGCGTCAACAACCACGCTTCCGGCGGAGAAAAGCCCGGAACCGAAAGATTCAGTTCAAAACATACAGCCGAGCACCCCCGCTGTGGTCGCTCCGGACACGGCGACACAACAAACTATCGAGGTTGTCGTTCCCGAAAACAAAGGAGAGCACATCGTGAAGCAGGGCGAAACCCTGTATGCCATTGCCAAACAATATAACCTGGCCGTCATGGACCTGGTGAATTGGAATAAGCTGAACCTCCAGGAAGGCATAAAACCGGGCCAGGTGATCAAGTTGGTTGATAGTCAGCCGGTTGAGGTCGAGACGCCCGTCGCGCCCCCGGCAAAGGAGATCGAACACGAGGTGAAGTCCACCGATACGCTCTACAGCATCGCCAGAAAATATAACGTAACAATCAAGGAACTGATGGAATGGAACAATAAAAAGGACTTTACCTTGTCCATTGGCGAGCGGCTGAAAATCAAGAGTAGGTAAATTGCGGTTTTTTGACGTTTTTAGATAATTTATTACCTGACTTCATGAATTTTACGGAACCCATGCCGGATATTCTAACAAAAGGATATTTTTGTGATTCGTGGAATTGAAAGTGAGGCCTGATTTACTGATTATTGATGCAAACTGATACAAAAGCCATTGACTTAGTAATGCTCGTTGATGATAATGACACTGATAACTTTATCAGTAAGCGTATCATCGAGATTACCAAGTTTGCCAAGCGCGTGGAAGTAAAAGGTTCCGGCAAAACCGCGTTGGACTACCTGCGCGAGAACCAGACCAATGCTGAAAATCTGCCCAGCCTGATCTTCCTGGATATCAACATGCCCATCGTGGATGGTTTTGTTTTTCTCTACGAGTTTGAGAAGTTCAACGAAGTGGTGAGAAACAAATGCAAGGTCATCATCCTCTCCAGCTCCGACAACAAACGCGACATCGACAAGATCGTGAACAACAATCACGTGATCAAGTTCATCACCAAGCCCCTCACGGAAGTGGCCCTCGACGAGATCAAGCTAAACAATATCTGATTTTTCATTGTTTGGGTTTTTAACGGTACTTAGTAGTTTTGTTAAAAACCCACTGTTATGAAAAAGACCCATACCCTCCTCACCGTCCTTGTTGCTTTTTTCTTACTGATCATCGCCCCGGGTTTGCAGGCTCAAGTAGTGAAGCCTGATTCGCTCACGCACTGGAAGAGGAAGTTGTTGTTCAACGTCAACGTAAACCAAGCTTCGTTTTCGTCCAACTGGAAGGCTGGGGGTACGAACTCCATCGGCTTGAATGCCCGCTTCAATTATAAACTCACCTACAAACACGGCCGGAACGGATGGGAGAACGAGATCGATCTGCTCTACGGTTTTGTGAACAACGCAGGTCAAGGCTATCGCAAGACCGTGGATCGCATTTTTATCGACACCAAGTATGGTTACGAACTGAGCAAGAACTGGGGATTGTTCTCTTCGCTCAATTTCATTTCGCAGTTTGCTCCCGGATACAAATATGAGAAGGACGCCAACGGCGTGGAGCAAAGTATTTTGATCTCCGATTTTCTGGCCCCCGCCTACATTACGTCAGCCTGGGGTTTGGAGTACCATCCCGTGGATTATTTTAAAGTGCGCATGTCACCGTTTGCCCCCAGGGTCACCATCGTGCGCAACTCCGAACGGTTTATTCCTTCCGTAGATCCCGTAAAACCGTATGGCGTCACACCCCCTGACGAAACTCGTTTTGAATGGCTGGCCTTCCAACTCATGGCCGAGTTCAATAAGGACATTGCCAAGAACATGAACCTGCAATGGCGCTACATCATGTTCGCCAACTACGAGACCCTGGCCTGGAAAACCATCGACCACCGGCTGGAGTTGCTGCTGAATGCAAAAGTGAATCGGTTCATCCAGGTTGGTTTAGGAGGGATACTGCTCTACGATTACGACCAGGATTCCGGTGCGCAGATCAGCCAGGCGTTCAACCTGGGCTTTGCCTATACCTTCCAGAACTACGAGGAACCGAAATAACGGGATCGTGGTCCCAACATCCATATTTGAAAGGCCTGAAATTTTCAGGCCTTTTCTTTTGCTATCGCGATAATTTTAAATTGCATAAAAAACCATCGCCCATGTCAAAAGAAAGCTTCATCGCCGCCATCAACAAGGCGTACACCACATCGCTTCCCTCCATCTATCTCGGCGCGGGTGTTCTCAACAACGAGATCATCGCCGAAGCCAAAGTGAATTTACCCCTGCGCATGATGAACCGGCATGGATTGGTGACCGGCGCCACCGGCTCGGGCAAAACGCGCACCTTGCAATTGATGGCCGAGCAGCTTTCGGCCGCCGGCGTTTGTGTTTTCATGCCCGATATGAAAGGCGACTTGTCGGGCATGGCCAAGGACGGCGTGGCCAACGATAAGATCACCGAGCGCGCCAATGCACTGGGCATAAAATATACACCCTCCGGATTTCCGGTCGAATTGTATTCCCTGACCGGAAAACTCGGTGCACAAATGCGCGCCACCGTCACGGAGTTCGGCCCGACCTTGCTCAGCAAAATCCTGGAACTGAACGACACCCAGACCGGCGTGTTGAACATTCTTTTCAAGTATGCGGACGATAAGAATTTGCCCGTCGTGGATTTCAACGATCTCAAGAAAGTCTTGAACTACCTCACGGAAGGCCCCGGCGCCGCGGAGATCAAAAGCGACTACGGAAAAATATCCGGCGCCACCGCCTCGACCATTCTGCGCAAGATCGTGGCCCTGGAGCAACAGGGCGTCGACAGCCTTTTTGGAGAGACCTCGTTCGACGTGGAAGACCTGTTCGAAAAGATCGACGGCCGCGGTGTCATCAGCCTGCTCAACGTGGCCGACATCCAAAACCAACCCGCCATCTTCTCCACGTTCATGTTGTCGCTGCTGGCCGAGCTCTACCAGCGCCTGCCCGAAGCCGGCGACCTGGACAAACCCAAACTCATCTTCTTCCTCGACGAAGCCCACCTGCTCTTTAACGATGCGCCCAAAGCCTTCCTGGACCAGATCGATCAGATCATTAGATTGATCCGCTCGAAAGGTGTGGGCATATTCTTCTGCACACAACTCACGCAAGACGTGCCGCCCTCGGTGCTGGCACAGTTGGGCAACCGGGTGCATCACGTGATCCGTGCCTTCACACCCAACGATGTGAAAGCTTTAAAAGAAACGGTGAAGACGTTTCCCAAGTCGGAGTACTACGAGATGGAACAACAGTTTACGCAACTGGGCACGGGTCAGGCCTTCATCACGGTGCTCAACGAAAAAGGCATTCCCACCGAAACCGTGGTGACGCATCTGGCGCCGCCGGCGTCAGTGATGGGACCGTTGGGTGAGGGTGAGTATAAAGCACAATTGGAATCGTCTGACATGTATAAAAAATACAAAGAGACCGTCGATCCCCAAAGCGCGTTTGAGATGTTGGATGGGCGCATGAAGCAGCATGAAGAGGAGCAGGCAGAGGCGAAGGAGCAGAAGGCCCAGGCGAAGACTTCTTCGCGGCGAGAGAAATCTACTTTCGAGGAAGTGATTGCGTCGCCGGTGGCCAAGCAAGTAGGGCGGGAGTTGGTAAGAGGAGTGTTTGGAGTCTTGTTCGGGACAAGTACGCGGCGGAGTTCGAAGAGGAGAGGTGGATTATTTTAGACGTCGCCCCCTAAAGTTTTCAACCGCCCTCCTTCGCTAAAGCTTCGGCGGGCAAGCAAGCGAGCAAGATTAACGAAAAGGAGTTTTGGCTTTGCGCCTTTTGCGTCTCTCGTGAACGTGAATTTCTAGAACTCTACCTGCAACTTATAATACGTCCGTTCCGACCGCTCGCACAAAGGAATAAACTTCGCATAAAACTCCTTCCAATCTTCCTGATGCGTCAGTCTGCACTGCGACGGCTCGGCTTCCGCAAAGGTCTCATACCCCAGCTCCAACACCAGGCTATACGCAGTCCCCGACACATCGGTCAACAGTCGCGCGTGGATCTTCTTGTCGCGTTTCTGCACGCGTTCAAGATATTCTTTCCACATCGGCACAGCGTCTTTGCTGGCGCCGAACTTTAGGATGAAGACGTTGCGTTCCACATACATAACAGCGGGAGTTTGAGGTGAGCCAGGATTTTGCGCCGAAACAAGAAGAGAGGCCAGGGTCATGCCCAGGCACGCCATAAGGATCCGTTTCATAGACAAGCGATTTGGGTACAACCAATTTACCTAGAAATCGGGGTCAAGCCCAAGTCTTTCCTTCAGTTCCTTCAGGTTGGGATTCTTCTCCACGAGGTAGTCGAACTTGTCGCGGGGGGTGTACATCATTTTCTTTTCCTCCATTTCGCGCATTTCGCCCACCACCAGGATGGAATAGTTTTGCAGCGTGTCGCGCAGGTGGGTGATGAGTTCGGCTTTGACGTTGTTGAGCATGGTGTCCTGGACGGGACTCAACAAATGGACAATGACCTGGGTGCCCCGGAGTTCGTAGGGCTGCGAAAGGAGCTGGTATTCGGCCTGGAATTTTTTTCGTTGCTCGGCAAAAGTATTCCAGGCGGCCTGCATTTGTTCGGGTGTGAACGACTGGCTGGCCCGCGATTGCATCTCGATTTGCTGCTGCTCGGTCTGCTCTTGTTTGGGTTCGACCTTGGTGAGACCGGTAAGTTTTACCGTGGTCTTGGGGGCCGTTTTGAAACGGGAGCGTTCGGAGAAATCGGGCTTTTGCGAAAGACCGGGGAATGGCGGTGTCTCCGGTGCGGATGGCTCCTTTGGTGTGGAAGGTGGCGGCGTGGGACTGCTTGGTGTTGTCGGCGTGGGTGTTTCCGCTACAGGAGTTGGTTCTGCTGCGGTGGTTCCGGTTTCTTCCGACGTTACACTAATTTTTTTTTTAACCCATCCCCCAGGTGGTTCAACTGTTGCAGTTGGAGCACAGCTCCCACGTTTGCCATTTTCATGAGGGCAAGCTCCACGGACAAGCGCTGGTTCTTGCTGCCTTTGTAGTTGATGTCGCACTGGTTGGCGATATTCAGCCAGGTGAGTAGGAGCGACGGGGGTGAGGACTGCGCTTGTTGCGCATATTTCTTTTTCACGCTTTCGGGCACCTCCATCAGGTTGGTGGTGCGTGCGTCTTGAGATACCAGCAGGTTGCGCAGGTGTTCGCTGAGGCCCACGATAAAGTTATGACCGTCAAACCCCTTGCGCAGGATTTCGTCCAGCAACAGCAGGGGTTGGGTGTGATTCTGGGTCAACAGCGCATCGACTACCTGGAAATAATAGTCATAGTCCAGGATGTGGAGGTTGCTCAGGGTGGCGTTGAAGGTGACGCCCTTGCCGGAGGAATAGGTCACCATCAGGTCGAAGATGGACAGAGCATCCCGGAGGGCGCCGTCGGCTTTTTGTGAGATCAGGTGGAGGGCCTCATCCTCGGCGGGGATGCCTTCGTGTTGCGCGATCTTTTTGAGGTGATGCGCGATGTCGCTGATCTGTATGCGGTTGAAGTCGAAGATCTGGCACCGCGAGAGGATGGTGGGGATCACCTTGTGTTTCTCGGTGGTGGCCAGGATAAAGATGGCATAGGAGGGGGGCTCTTCCAGCGTCTTCAAAAAAGCATTGAAGGCGGCGTTGGAAAGCATGTGCACCTCGTCGATGATATAGACCTTGAATTTTCCAAACTGGGGAGGGTAGCGCACCTGGTCGATCAGGTTGCGGATGTCCTCTACCGAGTTGTTGGAGGCGGCATCCAGCTCAAAGATATTCAGGGAGTTGGTTTCGGCCTTTTCTTCAAACCCGTTGATGAGGCGGGCAACGATGCGGGCACAGGTGGTCTTCCCCACGCCGCGGGGTCCGCAAAACAACAGGGCTTGCGCCAGTTTGTTGTTGTCGATGGCATTTTTGAGCGTAGTGGTGATGTGCTCCTGGCCCACTACTTCGTCAAACCCCGTGGGGCGGTATTTCCGTGCCGATACGACAAAATTCTCCATTGGCCGCAAGATAACAGGAACATTGTAAACTTGACAAGGGCAAAAAAATTTTATGCGGCAAACCAACCGGGGTCCTCTCCGTTACGTACTGGCAAAGGCAACACCCAGGCCTTTCATTCGTTACATTCTCGTTGGGTTCGGGTCGAGGTCTTGGTTTTACTGAACAACTGTTCGGGATGCGCGTGGATTGGGAAACAAAAAAATAATATCATAAGGTGCTTGCATTTTAAGACAGGTTCCGTTGTAGTTTTGGGCTGCGGGAACATAGAGCGGCCGCCCCCCCAACTGCGTTTTTTAATGGTTCTCACGGAAAGCAGTTTTAACCCTTGTATCGACAGACGTTTTTGAATGAACGATACCGATTTCCTGAATTTAAATTTTCAAAGCATAGCATCTTCTTGTCGTATCTTGGTGTCTAAGGAAAAAAAGGATCGGAAACATAAACCTGTGTAAAGTGAGCCTCTCTATCCGTGTTGTGCCCCTGATAAAAAAGATTTTCAGAAAGCCCCTATTCATCCTGATTGTATGGCTGTCGTTGGCCACCGTGGCGGGCCTCCAGCATTATGCGCTGGGTCACTATAATAACTATCGCATTTTTAAAAATGTGTTTTGGAACAGCGTGGAGGGCAAGAACCTTTACGCGCTGTACCCCGACGAACACAACGACTCCAATCATTACGGGCCTTTCTTCAGCGTGGTGTTTGCACCTTTCGCCCTGCTGCCGGATGCCCCCGGGCTTTGTTTGTGGATCATGTTCAATGGTGCCGTATTGTTCTATGCCATCCGTCAGCTTCCGCTGAAAGAATCCACCATCATCGCTTTGCTGTGGCTCGTCACCAACGAGTTGTATACATCCTATTCCAACCAGCAGATCAATCCGCTGGTGGCGGCGTCGATCATCCTGGCCTATACCTGGATGCGGCAGGGGAAAGATTTTTGGGCGGCCGCGGTGATCATGGCCGGCACCTTCATAAAATTGTACAGCATCGCCGGCCTGGCATTTTTCTTTTTTTCGAAAAACAAAACAAACCTGGTAGCATCGTGCGTGTTTTGGGCGATCGTATGTTTCTCCGCGCCGATGGTCATTTCCGGGCCGGCCTTTGTGGTGCAGTCGTACCGGGATTGGTATGTTTCCATCAAAACCAAAGATGAATTGAATGCGAAGGAGTCGCACCACCAGGACATTTCCCTGTCGGGTGTGGTGCGGCGCGTTTCGGGCCACCGCGACATACCGATGCTTTACTTTTTGATCCCCGGTCTCGTTCTTTTCCTGTTGCCGTATCTTAAAACGCAATATTATGACGACACCACGTTCCAGCAGCTCATGTTGTGTTCGGTGTTGCTCTTCATTTGTTTGTTCAGCAGCAGTACGGAGTCGTCTACCTATATTGTTGCTTTTACGGGTGTGTCACTTTGGTTCCTTCTGCATGAACCACCGCCGGCGAAAATTATTTTAGGCTTGCTGATCTTTGCTTTCGTGTTAACGTCGTTGTCGCCTACTGACCTTGTACCCCGTCCCGTCAGAGCGTTCATCACGTCGTATTCATTGAAGGCCGTGCCGTGTGTGTTTGTTTGGTTATATTTAATGGCAGAGCTTTTGAAATACAATCCATCTTCGAAATGGCAAAAGACAATCGCATGAACATGAACCCAATGAATCGACAGCTCATTTCTGTGGTGGTGCCCGTTTTTAATGAGGCGGGCAACATCCGGAAGATCTACGCGGAACTCTCGCGCGTGTTCGATACCCTTCCCTACGACTACGAGATCATTTTCGTTGACGATGGAAGCCGCGACAATTCCCTGGAACTCGTGCAAGAGATCGCCTCGGGTCAATCGAACGTGTTCTTCATCGAACTATCGCGAAACTTCGGACACCAGCATGCACTGAAAGCCGGCCTGGACGTGGCCCGCGGCCACGGTGTGATCTCGATGGATTGTGATATGCAGCACCCCCCCGAAGTCATCCCGCAGTTGGTGAACCTGTGGGAAAAGGGATACGATGTAGTCTACACCGTGCGGGAAGAAGATCCCGGCCTTTCCTGGTTCAAGCGCAAGAGCTCATCCTATTTCTACAAACTCCTGAATAAATTGTCGGGCATCGAATTGGAAAAAGGAGCGGCCGACTTCCGCCTCATGGACCGGTCGATGGTGGATGTGTTTATTCGTTTTGGCGAGAGCGACCTTTTCATTCGCGGACTGGTGAAGTGGATGGGTTTCAAGCAAACTTCCGTACGCTACTTTCCCAATGGCCGTTATTCCGGAAAAAGCAAATACAGCTTTATGCGCATGGTGGCTCTTGCCTTCAAAGGCATCACCTCGTTCAGCACGAAGCCGCTGGTCATCACGGCCTATCTTGGCATCATATTTTTTCTTATTTCGCTGATCTATCTTCCCTACGCCCTCATCAGCTATTTTACGGGCCATGCTGTTTCGGGATGGACCTCGATCATCATGACGGTGATCTTCTTTGGCGGCCTCCAACTGCTCATGCTGGGCATTATCGGCCTGTATCTCGGCCGCATTGTTATGCAGGGAAAAGGAAGGCCACAATATGTGATCCGGACCACCAACCATCCTGCTGTTGTTAAAACAACCTATGCCTAGATCGCTCCTCTACCTTTCTTTCGACATTGAGGAATTCGACATGCCGTTAGAGTATGGGAAATCCATTTCGTTCGAAGAACAGATCTCCATATCCAAAACCGGCTGTCACCATATCCTCGATCTGCTGAAGAAGCATTCCGCGCGCGCCACTTTTTTTAGTACGGTCGTGTTTGCACAAAATGCCCCCGACGTCATTGCGCGCATCCTCGGCGAAGGACATGAGTTGGCCTCGCATGGTTTTTATCATTCCGATTTTAGAAACGAGCACTTGTTGCAATCGCGATTGGAGTTGGAGCGCTTGTCGGGAAGAAGCATCGATGGTTTTCGCATGGCGCGGATGATGCCGGTGGAAACGGAGGAGATCATCCGGGCGGGCTACCGGTATAACTCGTCGTTGAACCCGGTTTATATCCCCGGTCGCTACAACAACTATTTCAAAAACAGAACGTGGTTTCGCAGCGGGGCATTGTTGGAGATTCCCGCATCGGCGACCCCCTTCGTGCGGTTCCCGCTTTTTTGGTTGTCGTTTCACAACCTGCCGCAGTGGCTGTATCGCAACTTCTGCGCGATCACGATGCGGAAGGATCACTACCTCAATATCTATTTTCATCCTTGGGAATTCACGGACCTCACCCTGCCGCGCTTCGGCTTTCCCGGGTTCGTGAAACGCAAAACGGGAACAAAGATGATCGAAGCCTTTGACGGCTGGCTATCCTGGTGTAAACGCAAGGGCTATGGGTTTCAGACGCTGCAAAAATTTTCACAGCATAATGTTCACGCCGAAAGATTGACGGTGTAGATTCCTCTACCCTTTGATCCAAAGCTCGTCCATCGACACGTTGGGCGGGAAATCAAGAAAAAGGCTTTTGTCGATCTTTACTTTTCCTTTGAAGGCGGAAGTGCGTTTGAATTTGTAGGTCGATATTCTGTAGTTGACCGGCGTGGAGCCTGCGGTAATTTTCTTGTCCAGGAACTGGCTTTCCGATTTGGATGTGCTGGTCACGATGTTGAGGCCGGAGGCTTCCAGTTTGTCGCGATTCAGCTGAGCGAACTTTGCGTCTTCGGTTTCGCTGCGCTGTTCGATGATCAGGTAGCTCTGTCCGTTGTAGTCGACCTGGCGGATCCACAATCCCTCGCGCGCCGTGTCGGGAAGTTTAGGATATACACGCAACGTAAGGCTGTTGGTTTCATACACGCGGTCGGCGATGGAGAAACGAAACGGCCCGATCTTTACTTTGCCTGTATCGGGCAGCACTTGTGATATTTTCAGATTGCCGTAGGCGATCTTGTTCTTGCGCAAGGCCGCATAGTCGTCGGTAGATTTTTTCTCCTTGGTTTCGATGGCCTCCAGGCTTTCCTTCTTTACCGTGATGATAATCTCCACTTCCTCGCCGGCGCGGGGAGCGGGATTCGCGATCTCCAATATCGAGGTTTGAGCCCAGGCTGATGCGCAGCAAAAACACCAGGCATATGTAAGCAGTCGTCTGATCATATTCATACAAGGGATGAATCCCACAGGTGGCATGCCGGAATTCATGACCCGTTTTTTGTGAACGGGAGATAAAAGTAAGAAAACAATAGGCGCCTTACAACGCCCCGGCCGGGTTCTTGCCGGCCTTGCCTTTTCCGGGAAGGTTGGGGTTAGGATGGAGTCATGATCCCTCCGAAACTGGCGGAATGCCGCAAATCCGGTTCAGCCCAGACCACAACGTCCCGCAAAGTACTCCACGGCTTCGTCGACGATCATGTCCCGGGCGTTGATCTTCGACTTCAGCGTAATCCCTTCCAGGGTCCTGCACCGACTCAACGCCACGTAGAGTTGCCCGTGGGCGAAGGCCCCGCGCCCCATGTCGATCGCGACGTTGTCGAAGGTCAGGCCCTGACTTTTGTGGATCGTCATCGCCCAAGCCAAACGGATAGGGTATTGCGTGTAGGTGCCCAGCACTTCGAAGGTGATGGTGTTCAGTTGCTTGTCCCACGTATAGGCCTTGCGCTCCCAGGTCACGGGCTCGATGCGATGGATGGCGCCATCGGCGAACCGCACCATGATCACCCCGGGCGTGAGTTGGTCCACGATGCCAATGGTGCCGTTCACCCATCGCCCTTGCAGATCGTTCTTCACCATCATCACTTGTGCCCCTTCGCGCAGGCTCAACTGCAGGCTGGCCGGGAAGAGACGTTGATCGAAGGCGCCATCCATTTTACCGCGGTATACTTCACCATGTGTCTTCAAGGCCATAAGCTTTTGCAGATTCACCTGGTCGGCAATGGCATTGACCGAGGTGAGCGACACGGCAAATTCATGTTCATCCTCTCCCGGCCGGTAGCGTCTGTTCAAGGCCTCCAGGTCGTGGCCGTCGGCATTGTTCATGCGGATGCGATTGAGAAGATAAATGAAATCATCATCCTGCTGCCGGTAGATCTTCTTTAGCTCCGCCACCTTGGGACGGCTGGCACGAAAGGCATCGGCGCTAAAAAAATAAGGACTCTCATAGCTGTCCAGGTCGGTACTTTGAAAGTCTTGTGAGCTCACCACCGGTGAAAGCTGGAACACATCACCAATAAAAATAAGTTGCTTGCCGCCAAAAGGAAGGTCGTTGTTCATGTTGAGCCGAAGCGACAGGTCGATGGCATCCAACACGTCGGCCCGTACCATCGACACCTCGTCGATGATCAACGTCTCCATCTTGCGAAGGATGCGCAACCGGGGATGTCCTTTCCCCCACGGCTGGATCTCCGGATCGTCCTTCACCAACGTCCGCAACGGAAACCCAAAAAAAGAATGGATCGTACCTCCTCCCACGTGAAGCGCCGCCAACCCGGTAGGAGCCAACACCACATGTTTTTTCGTCGTAGTCTTCCGAAAGTAATTCAACAACGTCGATTTCCCCGTCCCCGCGCGTCCGGTCAGAAAAAGGGTCTCGTTGGTGAACTCCATCATGTGGTACGCCGCGGCCAGGTCATCTTCCAGCCGGAAGTCGCTGGGGATGATAATGGACTCTTTCCCGGAAGTATCGCGATCCACCTTATTCATGCGACAACATACTAAAAAAATAGCCGTTGGCAATCAGGAGCCAGAATCCAGAATCCAGGAGCCAGTAGAGGTGTGGGAGTGGAGGTGTGGAGTGTGAGTGCGGGTTTTGAGTTTGTAAGCGATGCTGCCTTTGAAAAATAACGCCAACCATCAGCACCCCCAAATACTTGCCTCCCAGCTACTCACACTCTTCCGACTCCTGGCTCCTGGCTCCTGGCTCCTGAATACCGACTTTCACGAAAGCTACTCGTTTACTAGATTGATCCCCGCGATATGACCTCTCCGTCCAAAAATTTCCGCAAGATCATTCACATCGATATGGATGCTTTCTATGCTTCCATCGAGCAGCGTGATCATCCCGAATACCGGGGTAAGCCCATCGTGGTGGGTGGGTCGCCGGAGGGACGTGGAGGTGTGGTGGCAACGGCCAGCTATGAGGCGCGCAAGTTTGGGATCCGGTCGGCCATGCCGTCGAAGCGGGCGCGGCAGCTTTGCGAGACGGTTATTTTTGTGCGGCCGCGGTTTGATGTCTACAAAGAGGTGTCGCAAAAGATCCGCGAGATTTTTCATCGGTTTACCGACATTATCGAACCGCTTTCCCTGGACGAGGCCTATCTCGACGTCACGCACGACAAGCAAGGCATTGGTTCGGCCATCGACATTGCCAAGCTCATCCGGCAGGCGATCCGCGACGAGTTGCAGCTGACGGCCTCGGCGGGTGTGTCTATCAATAAATTTGTGGCAAAGATCGCGTCCGACATGAACAAGCCCGACGGCCTCACCTTCATAGGGCCTTCGCGCATCGAAAAATTTATGGAGGATTTGCCGGTAGAAAAATTTTTTGGAGTGGGCCGGGTGACGGCGGAGAAGATGCGGAACATGGGCCTGCACAAGGGAGCCGACCTAAAGCAACTTTCGGAAGAAGAATTGGTCAAGCGCTTTGGCAAGCCCGGTAAGTTCTTTTACAAGATCGTGCGCGGCATCGACGACCGCGCCGTGCAGCCCGACCGCGAAACAAAATCGGTAGGAGCCGAAGACACGTTCCCCTACGACCTGGAGGAGGCTGGCGAAATGGTGGAGGAGCTCGACAAGATCGCGACGATCCTGGAGGGCCGGCTGAAGCGTCACGGACTGAAGGGCCGCACCATCACCCTGAAAATAAAATACCACGACTTCAAGCAAGTCACCCGCAGCCAATCCCTCACGCAAGGGGTCGACGACAAAGCCACCGTGCTGGAGATAGCGCAACAGTTGCTGCTGGCCACCGACCTGGAAGAGAAAAAGATCCGGTTGTTGGGGATTTCGCTGTCGAATTTCGGCGAGCCTGGAGAGCGGTCGCGCCGGGATGAGGGGAACGATCAATTGCCCTTATTTCAAGGCGAGTGGTAATGCATCCTTTGTTTTTCCGGAACCAAAAAAGCCGTGACGTGTTATAATTGTACCGAACGGTATATTTATTATCTTTCACGAAAGAACCCATCACCATGTCAAAAGCCGAGCGAACCAAGGCCTTCATCATTGAAAAGACCGCCCCGGTGTTCAACACGAAAGGATATGCCGGCACGTCCATGGCCGACTTGTCGGAAGCGACCGGTCTCACCAAAGGGAGTATCTATGGCAACTTCAGCAACAAAGACGAAGTGGCCCTCGCTGCCTTCGATCACAATTTTCAAAAAGTGCAAAACATTGTGAAGGCGGAGATGGCCAAACGCACCGGTGTGCTGGACCAGTTGATGGCCTATGTGTCCGTATACGAAGGCTTTGAGAAATATCCATTCCCCCTGGGCGGTTGCCCCATCCTGAATACAGCCACCGAATCCGACGACACCCATCCCGAGCTTCGGAAGAAAGTGGCGGGGGCGATCTTGTCGTGGAAGAACAGCCTGGTGAGTTTATTGGAGAAAGGTATCAAAACAAAAGAGATCCGCGCCACCGTGGACGCCGAGCAAACGGCCATTGCCATCATCGCCCTGATCGAAGGCGGCATCATGATCGCTAAAGTCACCGGAAAAATAAATTACCGGAAGGCCGTCATGCAGTCGGTGGAGAAAATGATCCGTGGATTAAAATAATTTTTTGTGCTCACTCGTTTCGCAAGGCCTTCACGGGGTTAAGCGTGGCTGCTTTGATGGATTGAAAACTCACCGTCACAAGGGCAATGCCCACGGCCAATGCACTCACGGAAATAAATAGCCCTATTTTCATCGAGGTGTGGTAAGGGAATTTTGCCAGCCACTGCGTCATGATCCACCAGCCGAGCGGGAGCGCGATGACAATGGCCCAAGTGACCAGCGCCAGATATTCGCGCGAAAGTAATCGCACGATGCTTTGCTCGGAGGCGCCCAATACCTTGCGTACGCCGATTTCTTTTGTCCGCACCTCGGTTGTGTAGGCAGAGAGTCCGAACAATCCCAGGCACGAGATCAACAGCGTGATGCCGGCGAACACACCGACCACGTCGCCCAACTGTTGATCTTGCCAATATTGCTTGTTGATGTCTTCGTCGAGGAATGAAAATTCAAATGCCGCATTTCCATTCACATCCCGCCAGCTTTTCTTGATGGCGTCGAGCGTGCTGGAGAAATTTCCGGGCGCGATCTTTATCAGGGCGTAGGATAGCTCGGCATTTTCATTCGGGTTCAGGAGCGTGAACACCGTGGGACGGATGGGACTGTGCAGATCGGCCGTATGAAAATCTTTTACGACGCCCACCACCATGCCTTTGGTTTCGCTGAACAATTCGCCATTTTCTTCCGTGAACAGCCGCAAGGGCATTCCAATCGCCGCCGCCGGGGTCTTTCCAAAAAAGCGGGCCGCACTTTCGTTGATCACAAAATTTCTTCCCTCGTGGGCGGGGAACTGATTGCGCAGCAAGCTGCTTTTTCCTTCGTCGCTGAATTCGCGCGAAAAGGTCCGGCCTTCCAGGAGAGAAATGTTCAGGGTGGAGAAGAAATCATAGTCAACGAATTGTTGAAAGATGAATGGAAATTCCTGGGGATTGTATCCTTCGAACTCTACTTGCGGCCCCCAACCCGGATCGATGCCCGGAAGGTCGCTGACGCCGGTCACGCTCTCGATGTTTTTATCCTGCAAAAGTTTGTCGCGCAAAACAGCATAGCGGTCTGTCACCGAAGGCCCTGTGCGGACGGCAACCACCCGGTGTTGTTCGAAGCCGAGGTTGGAGCCTTTTAAAAAATTTACCTGGAACCAGGCCACGGCCGTGCAGAAGAGCAGCGTGACCGAAAGCACAAACTGGAACACCACCAGCCCACGACGCAGCCCCGCGCCACCACCTTGCAGCTGAACACCTTTGAGCACCTCGCTCGGTTTCATCGATGAAAGATAGAGCGCCGGGTAGGACCCCGAAAGCAACGTCGACACCACCACGATGCCCGCGGCCATGCCCCACCAGAGCAGGCCATCGCCCAACGCAAGCTGCTGATGCAACAACAAATTCACCAGGGGCAGGAGGATCTCCGTGAGCACGATGGCAAAGGCAAAGGCCATCACATTGAGCAGGGCCGACTCGTAGAAGAACTGCACAGCAATCTGCTTCCGCTGACCACCGATCGATTTCCTGAGACCGATCTCCTTGGCCCGCTTCACGGCCCGCGCCGTGGCCAGATTCATAAAGTTGATACAGGCCAGCACCAAACTGAAAACCGCCACAGTGGTGAAGATGTAGACATTGGTGATGCTTCCATTGGGGTTGATCTCGTTTTGCAAATCGCTGAACAAATGGATGCTGGTGAGCGGTTGCAGGTGCGGCACAAAAAGCTTGGCCTCTTCCGCCGACCGGTGTTTACGGATCACCTCCGGAAAAGCGGCGTTGATCTTTTCCGCCGATCCCGGTTCATCCAGCAACACATAGGTCCACACGACGGGCCACCAATGGCTGGTGAACTCGGCCGTGGTGGGCATTTTTTGCAATGCCTTGAAGGTTGCAAACGAACAGAGGAAGTCGAAACGGAAATGTGAATTGTAGGGAACATCCTTCAACACGCCGGTCACGGTCACCGGTAGAAAATTGTCCAGCTTTAATGTTTTTCCAATGGGATCTTCCGATCCAAAATAGCGCTTCGCCGTCGACTCCGTGATCAACACCTGCCCGGATTCCTTTAACGCTGTTCCCGGCGAGCCTTTCACAAATGCGAAATCAAAGACATCAAAAAATTCCGGATCCGTATAAAAGATCCTGGCCTCCTCAAAGGCAACAGCTTCCTGATTTCCTTTTTCATAACTCACATACGTATAGGATTGCGCGTTGGCACGCTTTGCATTCCAGCTGGTCGCGCAATGAATCGACACCACTTTTTTCACCTCCTTGAATTCGGATTTCACCAACGAAGGCATCACCCCGCCCGTCCACGCCCAACCCTGATTGGCCGGAAGCTGCTGCACCACCCGGAAGATCCGGTCCGCCTTCGAATGAAAGCGATCAAAACTCCGCTCGTTGATAACATAGAGCATGATGATCATACAACTCGTGAACCCAATGGTGAGTCCCACCACGTTCAACACGGAATATTCTCTCTGGCGCAAAAAGCTTCTCCAAGCCACCAATACATAATTCTTGATCATAATCATCCGCATTTTATTCCTTCCCCACCCAATCCAACTATCAGACCAATCCATTTATCCCAACAGAACCCATCAAATTCCACCTCCCCAAACCAATCCTTGCCCGGAAACGAAACCAAATGTCCGCAAACGAAATCCCCAACAAAAAAATCTCCGGCTACTGAATACTGACTACTGGCTACTGGACTACCGAGAACAAGCTCCTGACTCCTGGCTTCCGGCTCCTGACTTCCGGCTCCTGAATTTTCCCCCGCTGACAGGGTCATTTTGCTTGCCCGTAATTCCTATCTTTCAACCACCTTAATTGAAGAACTATGCTCATTCCCAATGAACGAAGAAAAGTGGCCGTGATCGGCTACAACCGGATCCCCTTCGCACGACAAAACACCGCCTACAGCACCGCCAGCAACCAGGACATGATGGTGGCGACGCTGAATGGATTGATCGACCGCTACAAGCTGCACGGTCAACGCATGGGCGAGGTGGCCGGCGGTGCGGTGATCAAACACAGCGGCGACTTTAATCTTATGCGCGAAAGCGTGATGAGCACCGCGCTCGATCCGTCGACCCCAGCATGCGACCTGCAGCAGGCGTGCGACACAGGGATCGAAGCGGCCGTCTACATCGGGAACAAGATCGCCCTGGGTCAGCTTGAGGTGGGCATTGCAGGCGGGGTGGATTCCACCAGCAATGTGCCGCTGCTCCTGGGCGAGAACCTGCGGAAAATTTTGTTGGAAGCCCGTCGTGCAAAAACCACAGGCGCCAAGTTGAAAGCGTTTTCCAAAATACGGTTCAAAGACCTGGCCCCGGTGGCGCCCTTGAATGTGGAGCCGCGCACCGGGCTGTCTATGGGAGGACACACCGAGATCACGGCGAAATATTATGGCATCCCGCGCGAGGAGCAGGACTTGCTGGCCTTGCAAAGTCATCAGAAAACGGTGAAAGCCTACGACGAAGGATTCTTCAACGACATGCTCACACCCTACATGGGCCTGGATCGCGACAACAATGTGCGCAAGGATACCAGCCTGGAGAAGCTCGCCAAATTGAAACCCGCGTTCGACAAAGTGAATGGCACCCTGACCGCCGGCAACTCCACACCCTTGACCGACGGCGCATCGTCCGTACTGCTGGCCAGCGAGGATTGGGCACGCGAGAACGGCTGGCCCGTGCTGGCCTACATCACGTTTGCCGAACTGGCGGCCATCGAATATGTGCAGCACCAGCACAACCTGCTGCTGTCGCCCATCTATGCATCGACCCGTATGTTAAAGAAGGCCGGATTGCGTCTGCAGGATTTTGATTTTTACGAGATCCACGAAGCCTTTGCCGCGCAGGTGCTGGCGACGTTGAAAATATGGGAAAGCGCCGAGTTGATGAAAACATTTGGATTCGATGCGCCGTTGGGAAGTATAGACCGCACCAAGCTGAACGTAAAGGGAAGCAGCCTCGCCGCCGCCCATCCCTTTGCCGCTACGGGTGGACGGATCATCGCCACCATGGCAAAATTGTTGAAGGAGAAGGGAAGCGGACGGGGGTTCATTTCCGTTTGCGCTGCAGGAGGACAGGGGATCACGATGATCATGGAGCGGTAGATCTCTTACGCCGCAAAGAATTATAGAGAATGCAAAGATGGAAGCACTATCGAAAGATCAGGTTCGGCAATTTATTGAGGAAGGATTTGTCAAAGTGGAAGGTGCTTTTTCAAAAGACGGAGCGGTCCGCGCCCGCGAGATCTTATGGCGCGATACCGGGTGCGATCCGAGGGACAAGTCCACGTGGACAAGGCCTGTTGTTCGCCTGGGCGATTATGCCCACGCGCCCTTTGCGGAAGCCGCCAACACCCCGCGACTGCATGCCGCCTTTGATCAACTGGTAGGCGAGGGCCGTTGGGTACCCCGTGGCAGCCTCGGCAGTTTTCCCGTGCGATTTCCCAGCGATGAAGATCCAGGCGATGCCGGCTGGCACGTCGATGCAAGCTTTCCGGGAGCGGATGAGTCTTTTTTTTCATGGCGCGTCAACCTACACTCGAAAGGCCGCGCACTGCTCATGCTCTTTTTGTTTTCCGATGTCGGCGAACGCGACGCGCCCACGCGCATTCGTACAGGCTCACATCACGTCGTCGCGCGAATATTGGAACCGGCTGGAGAGGAGGGAATGTCATTCATGGAACTGGCCGCGCGGCTGAACACGACAGAGGACTGCCCACAAGTGCTAGCCACTGGCGAAGCCGGCACCGTATACCTCTGCCACCCTTTCCTCGCGCACGCCGCCCAACCCCACAAAGGCACCGAACCCCGCTTCATGGCCCAACCTCCGTTGATGCCCAAGACACCCTTCTCAATACACAATCCCGCGGGGAGGTACTCCCCGGTGGAGGAAGCCATTCGCCTGGCGCTTCTATAGATGCTGTAGGCATACCGTTAGATAGGCGGCGTATTAACTTTCTTTGGAAAAAGGGGCGAGTTCAAGATGTTAAACTGAATAAGCCCTACGGGCTTGAGTGCAATTTTTTTTGCCAGTTCATGAATAGGATCAAGCTTCACACTGTTTGACACGAAACGTACGTCCTGGGATAAGAGCTTCGCACCTCTTGACCGCTCGCTAAAATCGAAGCAAAAATTAAGCATGCAGGCCTGATTTTCTTTTGCCCCATTTCTTCCAGACAGACGCCATCCCACCACCGGCCAACAACACAATCCCGGGTTCCATCGGAACATAAAACCGATTGTCCCAATCCACCGTAGAGATCGCGATGAGTATGCCATTCAACAAGATGACGGCGCTCACAAAAGACACCACCGGATTGCGCCGCACGATCGACCATCCCACGAAAAAAAAGAAATAGACCGCGGCCATCCACGTCAACAAAAAAGCATTGTGCCATTTTGTGTAGTATGGTCTCACCGCCGTGATCAAATAAAAAACTTTCAGGAAAGCTGCCTTCGCCGAAAGCCACGGATTGTCGCGAAAGAAGAACAACAGTTTCCCGACCGTGGAGGGCATGTGTCGGGGAGGAATGATTTCGGTGGTATCCATGCGCAAGCTCGCGTCATAGAGCGGGCCACCTTTTAGCGTGTCCACATAGGTAATGATGTTGCCCCGCGCGAGCTGATCGGTGAAATCCCATTGGTCCAGCACCGTGAGTCCGGCCCAAGTTCCCAGGATCGCGATCGACACACCAGCGGCCGTCATGACCACCGGCGACGTCTTCCACAGCGAGCGATAGTAGAACGCAAAAAAAACGAGCACGCCCGCGAGGGTCAGCAGACCGGTGGGGCGGGTAAAAAGACTCAAGGCAACCAGGAGGGCGAGTGTGAAGAACCATTTTGCTTTCCCATCAAAATAGACCAGCACATAGAGCACAAAGCATCCGGTGCTGCAGGCCAGCGATTCGGTGAGTGTCACCAGGTTCCATTGGAGGTGGTCGATCCACAGGAGAAAAATGACCGCTGTAAAGAAACCAGCCATACGGTCATCGAAAAGCTTTGACGAGGCTTTATACAAGGCCGCCGTGGCGAACCCAGAAAGGATGCACTGGAAAACGATCACGGGAAGGGTGGCGGAGTGAAAAAACCTTCCAAAAAGGGCCAATAGTCCGATGTGAACCACATAAAAAAGGTCGCTGGCTTCCTCCAGGTGGCCCTGGGCAAGAAGAAAATCCGCCTTCAGCGCATAGCGATGGGCATCGAGGAGGTTGCGGACGCCATAGTGAAGAAAGAGAACGGTGTGTATCCCCAACCAGAGCACGGCCAGGACGATGGGCAAAACGAAATCTCTTCGGGTGGCGATGCGCAGCATCACCAAAAATACATTCAAATTTCCGGAAAGTGAGCGCAGAAAAACGCAGGAAAAAATTACGCCGCGAAGAGAACACAAAAAAACATCACGGTGACCATACTTGCCAGCGTGTGTCGATGAAGTGCGTGATGACGATGTGAGTTGACCTGGGATGGAGTTTAAATTCCGTGATCTGTCCCAAGCGTTGACGGATGAAAAATAGTGTCAACATATTCGTTGTCACCGCACACGTTTGCTCTATGAAAAATGAAGAACGCGTCATCGCTGTGTGTGAATGTGCTCACGAAATAAGTTTTCGTGCTTTGTAATTTCTGTGTAATAAAAAAAGGTGTGTTGCGTTTTGATCATTGTGGCGTATTCCCTTAAAAACTCCTTAAAAAGTGTGGAATTCATTTTAGTATAGCCATACCGTTGCGATGAAGAAAATTTTTTTTAACTTAAAAAAAACTGAAAATCATGAGCGGTTTGAGCGAAGATTGGAACATCCACGCCAAAAAAATTTCCTACACCAAAAAATGGTACATGATCAGATTCCGAGGTACTCAAAAAGCATCAGAAGCTCTTCCGGTTTCCACAACGCTTCACCTTCTTTTTTTCGGTAGAGGCTTTGCCGGGTTATGCAAAGAGCATTCGCTATGTCCTCCAATTTTTCGCCCGAAGCGTCGATTAAGACTTTGGCGTCGTGACGAATTTCTATATAATCCTTGACCCGCCGGATGGGTTCCTTCCGGATAATCACCTGTAATTCCTGTAGCGTTTTAGGCATACTGAGGTAAAGTTTAAAGCCACTCTAATTTAAACAAAAAACAGATAAAGTTACAAGGGTGACGATTAACTATTACCCAATGTCCGCTTTTTGATACACGAGGTACATTCCATTATACATTTGTATCCATAAATAAATGTACAATGAGAAGAAGGATTCTAGGTTTGTTGGGGGCAGTACTGCTATTTCCGATGGCAGTTATGGCCCAGAGCGGCTGTACATTCACAATTTCTACCTCGGCGACGGAGTGGCAATTTGATGGGGCGGCAAAGGGGGTGAAACCGGGGGACAGGATTTGTTTCAAAGGGGGAACCAGGACGGGTATTGCACTTGTAAATATCCACGGTACGGCGGCACAGCCGGTTATTATTTCGAATGAAAGCACCAGTTCGGTCATTATTAGTGCTCCGTCGTCGTACGGAAACGCGATCGAGGTCGACAATGTGACTTACGTGAAGTTCACCGGGAGCAACAATCCGTCTGTTAAATACGGTATTGAGATCACCGGCGGGCAGATGGGGATCAACTTCCAGCAGTTGAGCTCGGATTTCGAAGTCGATCACCTTTATGTTCATAACACGGGTTGTGTGGGTATTGTGGCCAAGACCGACCCCACTTGCGACGCTTCCACCTGGAAGGGCAATTTCGTTATGAAGAACACATCATTTCACGACAATTTAATCAGCAATACGGGATGCGAAGGATTTTACATAGGTAATTCACACTACGACTCGGGCGTAGGCAAGACTTGTAACGGCACCAACCTCACCATCATGGAACACGATGTGGTGAACGTGAAGGTCTATAATAATACATTGCAAAGCATCGGTAACGACGGCATCCAGATCGGAGCGGCCGTTTCTGGCTGTGAAGTGCACCACAACACCGTGACCAACTACGGCGCACTCAATAATTATGGACACACCAACGGCTTCCAGGCCGGCGGCGGTACCACACAGGCAAAAGTATACGACAACATCATCGATACCGGTAACGGCTATTGCTTCTGGGATTCCGGAGGGGGTGGTATCTACTACAACAACATCGCCCGCAACGGTTTGCTGGGAGGTTTCTCTTTAATAGACTATGCCGGCAATTATGCTCCGACCGGGTTCATGGTGATGAACAATACCATCGTGAACTGCCCGCAATTCGATATTATCATGTACAGCGAAGGCCCGCCCACGTCGCGGATTGCCAACAACATCTTTGTGACCAACCAGGCGAGCGGCTACACCTTTATTAAGTACAACAGCCCTACGGCACAAGCGCGCACGGTGGAAGCCAATAACCTGAAGACGACCGACATCAACAGCGTGAAGTTTACAAACGCCGCCGCCATGGATTATCACCTGCTCACGGGCTCACCGGCCATCAATGCGGGTACAGACCTGACTTCCTATGGCGTGACCGTCGACATGGACGGCAAGGCGCGTGTCGGGGCATATGACCAAGGCGCTTTTGAATTTGGAGGAGCAACAAACCAGGCTCCGCTGGCCAACGCAGGTTCCGATAAGACCGTGACCCTGCCCACCGCTTCGGTTGCCATTACCGGCACCGCTTCTGATCCCGACGGCACCATCAGCACCTACACCTGGACACAAGTGTCTGGTACGGCATCTACATTGACCAACGCTGCCACGGCCACCGTGACCGCGAGCGGCCTGGTAGCTGGTACTTATGTGTTCCGTCTGACCGTGAAAGACAACGCCGGCGCCACCGCCAGCGACGACGTGACGGTGACGGTAAAAGCCAACAGCGTGCCCACGGTAAGCGTAGGCACAACACTGAACATCACTACGGCGACAACGACCATCACGGGCACGGCTTCCGATACCGACGGCACCATTGCGACCTATGCCTGGACGCAAGTATCCGGTGGTGCGGCCACGTTGACGAACGCCAACACGGCGACCCTGAGCCTTAGCGGTCTCGTAACGGGCACCTATGTATTTCGTCTCACCGTAACCGACAACGGCGGTGCCACTGCCTCTGCGGATAAGACCGTAATTGTAGCGATCGCCGCCAACGTAGCACCGACCGTTAACGCGGGCGGCGCCAAAGACCTGGTGTTGCCCACCAATTCGGTTGCCCTGGTGGGAAGTGCATCTGACCCGGATGGTACCATCACATCGTACACCTGGGCCAAAGTTTCCGGAGGTACCTGTACGCTTTCCAACGCAGCGTCGTCCACGGCTTCCGTGAGCGGCATGGGAGAAGGTTCTTATGTTTTCCGTTTGACAGTGAAAGACAACGCGGGTGCTGCCGCCAGCGCCGATGCTTCGGTAAGTGTTTCGGAAGGCGCCATCACGCGTTTCAACTTCACGCCCACAGCGGCCAGCATCAGCGGCTGGATCAGCGTGGCGGGTGCACCTCACGCCAGTGTGATCACAGCAACCGATCCGTCGACCAACGTCACGGTGAGCAGCGTGGCTACTGGCCAGTGGAACCCGGCTAACTATGGCACAAACACCAGTTCATATGCCGGTGGTGTTGCCAATGGTACGGTTCAACCTGCCGCAGTAGTACAAACCAACTGGTTCAACTTCAACGCCGCGTATGGCACTACCGTTAATGGTGTGTTGCAAGGCGACAACCTGAAACTGACCCGGCTCAATCCTGCACACCAGTACACGATCCAGATGGGTGCTTCACGCGCAACCGGTAACGGTACGTCTGATCAATATGGTACGTTTGAATACCGCGTAGGCGGTGTCGTGAAGACCTTGAACGTGACCAACAATGCCACGTTGCAAGTGGAGTATGCATCGCTTACTCCGAACGCCAGTGGCGAGATCGGCATCAGCGCGCGCAAGATGGCCGGCAGCGCCATGAACTTCGGCTACGTGGGTTGGGTTGTGGTCATTGACCTGACACAAGAACAAGCCCTTACTTCCAAGGGCCTCTCGGTCGCCCGCACGATCAACGTAGACACGACGCCTGTCGCGCCGGCAACGGACACTGCGGTGGTTGATCCGACGACCACAGAGACAACGCCTTCAGAAGATGACTTTGTGTTTCTGGATAACCATTACCCCGGTGGCCACGACTACACCGTCGTGATCTTCAACAGTTCCGGCCGTCGCCTGTACATGGGCAAGTGGAGCCCGGAAATGTACACGCAGATCTTTACACCCGGTGAAATGTATATCTACCACGTTCTCCAGGATGGCAATAAGATAGACACGGGCAAAACGGCGGTCGTACAACGATAGCCTACATCCCGCCTCAGGATTGGGGTGCCCGATAAAAAAAGTTATCGCGAAAGTCGCCAACGGCTTTCGCGATAACTTTTTTTATGGGCAGCGGGGGATGAGTGGCTGCGTCAATGTGCGCTTACTTCCTTACCTTTGAAGCTCATGTAGCCTCCGGATCCGGCGATTTCTTTTTATGAAGCAAACTTCCTTGTCCCCGAAAACGCTCCTGAACAAAGTGGGGCTCGACGGTTTTTTATTGGCACTCCTTTCCCTGATCGTGCTGGCCTACCTTTGGCCCGGTCCGGGGTTGATGTCAGGACCGGCATCGCTGGGTAGCCTGGCCAACTATGGACTGTCGCTCGTGTTTTTCTTTTATGGGTTGCGATTAAGCCCGAAGGAATTGCGCGATGGGCTTTCGAATTGGCGTCTCCACCTTTTGGTGCAGGCGGCAACGTTTGTTTTATTTCCGCTCCTGTTGTTGGGTGTGAAACCTTTGGTGCCACAGCAAGCTGAGTTGCTTTGGTTGGGCACGTTCTATTTGGCTGCTTTGCCTTCTACGGTGTCGTCTTCGGTGGTGATGGTGTCGATGGCGCGGGGAAACATACCGGCTGCGATTTTCAACGCGAGCATCTCCAGCCTGCTGGGTGTGTTTATCACGCCGTTGTGGATGGCGTTATTTTTATCGGCGGATGTTAGTGGGATGGATACGAGCGGGATCATTCTCAAGCTGGCGGTGCAAGTATTGGCGCCGGTTCTGGTGGGTATTTCGCTGCATTCGTATTTTGGCGGTTGGGCCATGAAATATAAAAAGCAACTACGCTACTTCGACCAGGCCGTGATCCTGACGATCGTGTATACTTCGTTTTGTCATTCTTTTGCCGGACACGTATTCGACCAGCTTACCATGCTGCAAATTATTTTCTTGAGTCAATTGATGACCGCGTTGTTCTTCATAGTATACTTCATCTTGTCGGCGGTGGCGCGCATCGTAGGGTTGCAGCGCGAGGAACGGATAACACTTTTGTTTTGTGGATCGAAGAAATCAATTGTCCACGGCACGGTGATGTCGAAGGTGTTGTTTCAGCAGTCGGCTGCCGCCGGCATTGTGTTGCTTCCCATCATGATGTATCATGCGCTGCAATTGCTTTTTGTCAGCCGCATCGCCCGGCGTATGGCCCTCGAGGTAGAGGCCCCGCCACCGATTCAACGTGTTCCAACCGAATCTTAACGCATACTATACATGAACCCTCCCGTAGAAAATGAAAAGCCGGTCTCAAAACAATCCCTTCCCGGAACGGTAGACTTGCCCGTGATGCCCGCGGCCAAGATGCGGATCTGGAACATTCGCCGCGCCATCTCTATCAAGGGATCGATCCGCCTGGGCGTGGGCACCTTTTTCTTTACACAGGGGCTATGCTTTGCCTCGTGGGCAAGCCGTATTCCCCACATCAAAAATTTGTTGGGTCTAAGTGACGCGGGTTTGGGCAGCGTATTGTTTGCGCTTCCCGCGGGTTCTATCGTGGGCTTGCCTTTGTCGGGGTGGCTGGTTTCACGTCTGGGGAGCAAGCGCGTGTTGTTGTTCGGTGCCCTACTCTACGTGTTGGTATTGGTGTCGATCGGGTTTGTGAGCGCGACCTGGCAGTTGGTGGCCGCGTTGTTTTGTTTTGGGTTGACCGGTAACCTGGTGAACATTGCGGTGAACACGCAGGCGATCGGTGTGGAGAATATTTATAAGAAATCGATCATGGCATCGTTTCATGGTGCGTGGAGTCTTGCCGGACTTTCCGGTGCGGCGATTGGTACGCTGCTGGTCAGTGTGCCGCCGTTGTTTCACTTTTCAGGTGTCGCTATATTTTGCTTTCTGGCCATCTTCATCGCCCATCGCTTCACGCTGCGGGGAAACATGAGCAGCGGCAGCCAACCCATCTTTGCCAAACCCGACAATGCGCTGCTGGCCCTCGGGCTCATCGGTTTCTGTGGCATGGCCTGCGAAGGCGCCATGTTTGACTGGAGCGGCGTATATTTTGACAAAGTATTGAATGCACCGAAAGCCCTGACCACGGTGGGCTATGTGGCATTTATGAGCACGATGTCGGGCGGACGCTTTGTCGGCGATTGGTTGGCCAACACGATTGGCAAAAGGAAAATGCTACAGATGAGTGGGGTTTTTATTTCCGTGGGATTGATGGTGTCGGTGATCTTTCCTTTCATCATACCGGTAACCATTGGATTTTTGCTGGTAGGCTTCGGCGTTTCTTCCGTAGTACCGCTAGTGTACAGCGCTGCGGGGAAATCGCCGACGCTGCCGCCGAACATGGCGCTGGCGGCTGTGTCAACTATCAGCTTTTTGGGATTTCTTATTGGCCCGCCGTTGATCGGTTTCATCGCGGAAGCGGCGAGTTTGCGTTACTCGTTTGCCGTCATCGCTGCCCTCGGGTTGGGTACAGCCATTCTATCATCGAAAGCCAAACTCATCCAGTAAAAAGCTCTGCGCTGAGCTTTGCGTCTCCGCGGTAGAGATCTTGAACCGCGGAGGCGCAAAGACGCAAAGAAAGGCGCAAAGAATTAAGAAGCCCTTTCGAGATTTGTTTTCAAATTGAAGAGGCTTTGCTCGAGATCTTTGCCGAGCATTCCGATTACGAATGGATTCATGGCATTCATAGGGAACGCACTGCTTCCGTTCATTCCCCACTTCACCGTCGTTTGACCGGATTGCGCTGTCGTGGTGGTAAAAAATGCCTTAGCAACGCCTGCGAAAGGTTTTTCAAAGCGAAGTTCCATGTCCATACTTTCGCCATCGCGCAACTGCTTTATTTCCTGCTCACCTTTGCCGGCTTTCTTGTTGCCATCCCATGCATACACAAACCCCACGGTGCCATCGGTGCCCTTGAAATTTTTCTTCATGGCGGGATCGACCATGACCCATTTGTTATAGTGTTCCTGATTTTTCAGGAACCTCACATAATCGAAGACCTCTTGTTTTGTTTTGTTGATCGTGATCTGCCGTTCGATGGAATATTCTTTTTTTACGAACAGACCGGCGAGCAGGAATAGGGCCACCGGCACGGCGATGATGAGCAGGATAATGATGAGCGCGTTCATGTTTGTATCAGTTAAGTTGGGGGTTTAAAAATGTGATGTGGGTTTCGGGAATGTGCAACGTCTTGATATCATCTACGAGGTCGACGATGCCACTCGTGAACAGGTGTCCGCCATCCGCCAATTCGCGTACCGCGGCCGTTGGCAGCTTGTCGGAATAGAGGACCTGGTGGGCGACGGGAACCACTTCGTCGTCGCGACTATGATACAGAAAGATGTGTTCCACTTGCTGGAGGCGTTGGAAGAGGCAATCCTGCATGATAAAGTCATCCACTTGCCAGGTCGCCGCGCTGAAAAAGGGTGGGGCGATGAGGAAAAGGCCGGCGATGTTTTTTTCGGAGATTTCTTCGGAAAGAAATTTCAGGAGCACGGATCCGCCGAGTGAGTGGCCCACAAGAATGATGTTGTCGTCGACATAGTGGAGCGCTTGCTGGAGGGTGTGCTTCCACAACGCGTACTGAGGATTGTCGGGATCGGGCATCTGCGGGTACAACACGTCATAAGAAACGCCCAATTCGTCTTTCAAGTAATCCACCAGGTCGCGGCTGCCGCAATTGGGTCCCTGGGTGCCGCCACAGTGGACGAATAGTACTTGCTTTTTCATCGGCTTTATTTTTCTTTTATAGACGCGTGTTGATGGGACAAACTTAGTTTCAGGAAGCCGCAATGAGAGGGGGAGATTCCGAAAATTAAAGGGGTTGATTACGACAACAGGTTTATTTATCGTTGCTCTATGAAAAACGTAGCCATTCTAATTCCTTCCGGTGACATCAGCGTCAGCAACGTTGAAGGCACCCATCATATCCTGACCGAAGTGAACAAGGCGCTGATCCGCGCGGGAAAACTTCGTTTGTTCGACATCCACCTCGTGGGCCCCCGCCGCGATTCGCGCATCAAGAACAATTTCTTCAGCATTCACGCCGATGTGCTCATCGAAGACGGCGTTCAGTTCGACCTCGTCATCATCCCGGCCATGCACGGCGAAATGCATCATTGTTTGTCGTTGAACCAGGAACTCGTGCCCTGGATTGTAAGTCAGCACGAAGGTGGTGCAGAAGTGGCCAGCCTGTGTACCGGCTCTTTTTTACTGGCGTCAACAGGTTTGTTGACGGGTAAAAAATGCGCCACCCATTGGGCGCACATCAACGAGTTCCGGAAAATGTTCCCCAACGCCCAGTTGGTGGACGACCGGCTTCTTACGGAACAAGACGGCATCTACACCAGCGGCTCCGCTTATTCTTATTTGAATCTCATTCTGTACCTCATCGAAAAATACACCGATCGCAGCATGGCCATCATGTCGTCCAAGTTGTTTGCCATCGAGATCGACCGCAAAAGCCAGTCACCCTTCATCATGTTCGAAGGCCAACGCGACCACGACGACGAGTCGATCAAAAAAGCGCAGGAATTTATTGAAGCCAATTTCCGCGAGCGCATCACGGTCGATCAACTGGCGGAAATGCTCGCCGTGGGCCGCCGGAATTTGGAGCGAAGATTTAAAAAGGCCACATCCAACACCATCGTGGAATACATCCAACGCGTGAAAGTAGAAGCCGCCAAGATCAGTCTGGAAAAATCACAAGAGAACATCAACGAAGTGATGCTCAACGTCGGCTACACCGACATGAAAGCTTTCCGCACCACCTTCAAACGCATCGCTGGCCTGTCGCCCATGCAATACAGAAATAAATACAACCGGGTCATGCTGGCCTGACGTGCCGCTACCGCCCTTGTTGGTGTTCTTCACCAACAAGTTTCCGGCAACTCACATCCATGATACATAACATTTCAAGCGCCCTACTTTTTCTTAAACCCATCATCATTAATCTCAATCCAATGCCCATCCGGATCCTGGAAATAGATCTGCTTCACCCCATCCACGCGTAGCGTAAACGTTTTGGGTTCGCCTTTCCAGTTAGAATAGAACACATTGTTTTTCTCGAGCCGTGCGATGAAGTCATCCACCGATGGCACGCTGAAACACAAGTGATCATTTTTGTCGCGGGGAATATCGTTGGGTGCGCCTTCAATGAGGTGGAGGCGACTGGTGGGGCCGAGGTCGAACCAGGTGTGCTTGCCGTCCTTGAAGGGCTCGTCCGCTTTTTTAAAGCGAAGAATAGTTTCATAGAATTGCGTGCTCTTCTTCAGGTCGTGCACGTACATGGCCATGTGGTTCAGCATGATGCTGTCTTTCTTTGGCGCCTGGGCTTTCAGGGTGACGCTGAGGAGACATCCGAAAATAAAAATCAAAAGAGATCGCTTCATAAAAGTACCGTTTAGGGGAGCGCGGTGTGGAGAGCCGCTCCGGGGTGTAACAATACTATCGCGTAAAATCTTGGTGAACAAACCTTTTGACAATTTTTTCCATCCCTATCCGGATAAAAGTTTTGAATGGAAAAATTCCGGTAACGGCGGACTCGCCGGGTTTTCCAGCTTACGCGACCGGCATCACTTTTTGACCTTGTTTCAGCAAGGCCAGGATGTCGTCGTAGGTGCCGGAAAAAGGGCCTGACGATTCAATTTTCAGACTGGCCATAGCGGCAGCAAACTCGCCGGCTTCCTGGAATCCTGCACCGTGGTGGCGTTGGTAGAGATAGCCGGCCATGTAGGTATCGCCACAACCGGTTGCATCGGTAACGGCCGCGGGAACGTAGGCGGGGATGTCGTAAAAGATTCCGTTGCTGTAGATGATGGAGCCTTTGCTGCCCAGGGTGATCAGCACTTCCTGCACGCCCCATTCGTTCAACATGCGTGCGCCGGTTCTGGGGTCGGTCTGTTTGGTCAAGGCTTCCATTTCGTGTTCGTTGGCTTTCAGAATATGAATGTGGCGGAGCGCGGCGTGCTTGTCGGCCCAGTCGATGGGCAACACTTGTTGGTTCTCGACTTTCCGGAGAAATCCCTGCACGTCGAGGGAGACCTTCGCGCGCGCAGCCAACGACTGGATAAGTTCCAGAGGCATGTCGTGTGCCAGCAGTGGTCCGAGGTGAAACACCGTTGCTTGCACGTCGGCGAGTTGTTCTACGGTGAAGGGGTCGGCAATCTGCAATACTCGTTGCGTGCGATGATCGAGATTACCGGAGTAAATGTTTTCGAAGTATACGGTGTGTGCACTGGGGAGCACTTGCACATCGATCCCTTTTTCGCGGAGGGCATGTGCGAAGCGTATCTCATCCTGACCCAGCGCTGTGACCAGGCCATAGGAAAGATCCATGTTGCGGATGGCATTGGAAAAATAGAAGGAGGTGCCTCCCGCCATGTGTACTTCTTTTTTGGTGGTCACCACCTTGTCGTGTGTGAGGTGACCGATGCAGCAGATGTCGAACATAGAATGACTTTTAGCCGAGCTTCACGGCAAACGCGGCAAAAGTAAGAAAGATTCCCGAAGTGGAGCGTGCCGAGGGGTGATTGTCTCAAATGGCCCTCTTGTTGTCGCGATCCGCATCGCCTCCGAGCGCTGAAAAATGCAACTTTGAGGCGTTTCAAACCTTTGTGTCATGGAAAAAGAAAAATATGGCTACATGAGCATCATGGAAGCCAGCGAAAAAATAAAGCGCGGAATGGTTTCGCCGGTGGCGTTGGTAAACGAATGTGTGACGCGTATTGCGCAGCTGAATCCAACGTTAAATGCCTTTATCACGGTGCTGTCGGACGAAGCCTTGAAGCAGGCCGCCGTGGCCGAAGCGGAAATCAAAAAGGGACAATGGCGGGGGCCGTTACACGGCATACCCGTGGCGGTAAAAGACTTTTATGATACGGCCGGCATTCGCACCACAGCCGGGTTTGTTCACTTCAAGGACCGTGTGCCGGCGAAGGACGCGGTGATGGTGGAAAAATTAAAAGCGGCCGGCGCCATCGTGGTGGGCAAGACCAACATGCATGAGTTGGGAATGGGCACAACGTCGGTGATAAGCTATTTTGGCAGCGTTCACAATCCGTGGAATGTGGCTTACGTTGCCGGTGGTTCTTCGGGTGGATCGGCTGCTGCTGTCGCCAGCGGGATGTGTTATGCCACGGTGGATACGGACGCCGTCGGGTCCTGTCGTTTGCCGGCTTCGTGCTGTGGGGTCACGGGCTTTAAGGCTACCTACGGATTGATGAGTGGCCAAGGGATCCTGGAAGGCGAACGCGCGGATGAGACCATCCTCAAGCTGGCCCATGTGGGAATAACCACGCGTTGGGTAGCCGACACGGCTATCCTTCTCAATGCGCTGGCCGACAACAGCAAGCGGCAATACAAAGATGACTATCGCATGGCCTTTGCTTCCGGGAAAAAATACAGGATCGGGGTGGTCCGTAATTTCGAAGCCACCGCCGACGTCCGCGACCTGTTCTATGCCGTCGTTGAAGGCCTGAAAGAATCGAAACACATCTTCACCGAAACTGATGTGCCGTTTGCCTCGGCTGTTTTTGATGTTCGAACGATCGATGCCGATCGCGAAAAGATCAACGCAAAACTCTTTAAGGACATCGACCTCTTGCTCTTACCAACGACTACGGATCTGACACCGACCCTTGAGGCTGCGCAGAAATCAGGTCCTCAGGCAGTGTCGCCCAACAATACTTTTTTTGCCAACTACTTTGGTTTGCCGGCGATCAGCATCCCGTGTGGTATGGATAAAAACAACATGCCATCCGGACTTCAGTTGGTGGGCAGGGCAGGAGAAGAAGACACCGTGCTCGATGCCGCAAAAGATTTTCAGGAGAAGCTGCCCGTAGCGTATCCCGCATAAATATCGGGCTGAAGGAATTTTTCATTTGCACTTACCTTCTTTCCATCGGAGCACGCCAGACCGTGTGGCCAGGCACTCGTTGTCATAGGTCACGTTGTTGCATCCGCACACCGGCGCGTAGATCATGATGCAGGGACCATTCAAATCGATTTTGGTTGAATCGATGCAAGGACTGTTTTGGGTCGTGCCTGATTTTTTTGTTTGCACGGAAGAAGAGCAAACCGACAAGGCAAACGAGGTGAACAGGAGCAACGTCATCGTGAGGAGGCTGGTCCAGGAAGAGGTGTTTTTCATACGCCACATTTTATTTAGAGCACATTTAATTTGATCATAACATCAGCACTGCGTGAAGACGATCCATTTTGGAATTACTTCAATGGTTTAAAAATTTCCCAATGATGACCAAACGGATCAACAACGCGTCCAAGCCGATAGCCATAACTCTGGTCGGCTACGGGATAGACTTCCCGGGCCCCGGCATGAATGGCTTGCCGTGCAACCGCGTCGGGATCTTCAACTTGTAGTCCCATGCGGATGGTGGTGCCTCCTAACGTTTCGGGGCTATAGTTGCCATAGGTCGGGGCTTCGTCGGCCACAATAAAATGACAGTCACCGATGGCGATCTCGGCCACGGCCTCGCCATCGGGGCTCACGTTTCGCATAAGTTCTACGCCATTAAAAGCATGCTTGTAAAATTCAATGGCGCCCAGGCAGTTTCTCACCGAAAGTGTGGGGAGGAAGGAGATGCGGGGAGTGCTCATAGGGAGGGAGTTTTTTGTGGAGATGGAAGTTACGGATTATTTTTCTGAACGGGTGTGGTTGGTTTAGGGGGATACCATAGCAACGCGCACCAGCGGATTGCCGTCTATGCAAGGGCGCGATTTTTTTAAGAAATTGTCCTAGGCGTTGCCGTTGTTACATTTCGCCTGCGGTGTGGAATGGTTACAGGAAACTTGCCCTTAAACCTGTATTGGTTTTTCCTGCGCTCAGGAGATCACATCGTCGAAAGTCTTGGGATAGTTTTCGGCGTAGAGATTTTTATACTCTTTCACAAAGTGATCGTACCAGGTGCGGGCCAGTGAATATTTTCCTTTTTTGTTGAGCACCGAACACTTGATCACCAGTGCCTCCTGGTTGATGGTGTCGTAATTGAAAATAGCGTCGGCGATGTCCAGCAGGAGCTTGTCGTCTTTATAGGTGTCAAGTTTTGCCGAATAGGCCAGCAGGGCGTCGATGACCCTGTTGGAGATGTCGGACTTGAAATTGTCGAGCCACCCGGTTTGCAGGTTGGGGAGCAGGCTGCCGCGCTTTACATATTTTAAGAGCAACTCTATTTTTTGATTTTCGGGGACCGCGCTGCTGTCGGCATTGAGAATTTTGAAGACCGCCTGGTAGTCGCAAAACACTTCAGGACCGATGTCGAGGCGGAGGTAGGAATTGTTGTTTTCGATGGTGATGTTACCGATCTCTTCCAGCAACGTGCGCAGCTTCTTGATGTTCACATTCCGGTTGTTGCGGGCGCTCACTTCGTCTTTGTCGGGCCACAAATATTCCTGTAGCTCGGTGGTGGAGATGCCCTTTTCATTTTTGACAGAATGCAGGAGGATGAGCGCGAACAGTTCTTTCAAAGTCATGGTGAACTTGCCGGTGATGTCGTGGCCGGTCTTATCGAAAACCTGGAACCCGCCAAAGAGATTGACGGTGGCCACGGGTTTTTCTTCGTGCAGGTTTTTCAAAAAGTCGATGTCGTGCGCTGCGTCATGGACGGGGATGTTTGCCTGCACGGCGGGTGCTTTTGACTTTTTCCGGAGTAAGATAAAGAGCACAATGGCACCGATGCCAAACGCGAGTACAACATAGTATCCCGCGGCCGACGCCGTTACCGGTTGTTGCTGAACATCCTGGGTGCGAAGCGGCGGATAGTTGATGGTGTAGACGTCTACTTTATACTGGCCTTTTTCTTTATGGGCCGTCACCGCTACGAGCTCGTTGGTGGCCCGGGAAAGAAAGAGGTCGCAGAAGGAGTGCTCGTCGTGGAAGCGGAAGGGAATGGAGTCGGCCAGCACTTCGGTTTCGGGTGCGCGCAGGGCATAACGGCGCAGCTTGATGTGGCTTTCGTATTTATTCTTTGGGAAGCTGAGCACATAAAAACAACTGTCAGCTTCGTTGATGACCAGCGAATTGGAGAACACGAGGTCTTCCGTGCTGTGTCCCTCGGGGAATTCCCACAGCTTTTTCACGCTGTGATCGTTCATGTCGAACGTATAGAGGTCGTAGAAGCTTTGGGGTGACAATTCTTGCTTACCGCTTTGACTTCCGTAGCCCCCAAAAATCAGCACCTTATCACCCTTTGACGTAACGCCGGACGCACCGAGGTAGCGGGGAGGAATGGTGCCCTTAGTTTTCAGATTGACCCATTTCGCTGCGACGGTGTCGTATTGCCAGAAGGCATTTTTGTAGGAGAAAAAGCCATAGCCCCCGAACGCATAGAGCATGCCCGTGGCGGCGTTGTAGAATTTATTGTTATGCCAGTAGTTCGGTTCGTGGTAGGCCGTGTCGTGATTTGTCCAGGTATGGCGCTCGGGGTTGTAATGGGAGAGGGTGTTGGTGAACACGTCATAGTTGATCAATGCATGGCGCTGTTCGACGTACAGCAACTGGTTGGCGTCGGTGTGCACGGCATTGCCGGCAGTAATTTTTTCGAATTGAATTTCGCCATGCTGCAGGTTCAGGGTGTAGACGCCGTTCACATCGGAAGCATATAAAATGCCGTCTTTGCCGTTGAAGGCAACGCCGGGATATTTGCCGATCACGAAATTTTTCCGGTGCACCCATTTGGTGTGCTGGTCGATGAGCCACGTGGGGTTCTTCACAAAGGCCACGCGCTCTTTTTGGCTGTCATACACTTCGTTGACGGCGTGGCGTTTCAGTTCCCATTGCGCCGCAACCTTGTCGTTGTCGCGGAGGACCACGTCTTTGATGCTCATGGGGGGCACATCGGCCGTGTTGAATCTGCCAAAGTCGTTGGCGCCAAAAAAGAAACGGAAGGTCTTGAGTTGGGATACGGGGAAAGCTTGCGTTTTCTTTACGCCGTTCCAGGTCACGGTGATCTGGTTGGTTTGGGGTGAGAAGGCAATCCGCACGGGCGTCCACAAGGCGGGCTGCAGTTTCACGTCGAGGAATTCGTACTGGATGTCCGTTTGTTTGTTGTTCACGATGATGCCCATGTCGTGGAACTCGCTGTGTTCGGGGCTGGACAAGAGGTCGATGTTCACCGAGTCGTTGGCGATGATCCGCACGACGTAGCCGTAGGCATTGGTGAGGCGGTGGAACGAAAGATTGAAGGACAGTTCGAAGCCATTGTCAAAACCAAAAGGGGCTTCGGGGGTGAGGTTGAGAGAAGTGCGCTGATCTTTGATCACTTCGTGCGACGCAAACGACAATCCATAGTCCGGAACGGTCGATACTTTTTGCGCAAAAAGACCAGTAACGAAGAAGAGGAGGGGGAGTACGCGAAGAAAAGTTCGAGTTAAAGAAAGCATCGCAACCTGTATTTCTCCATCACTGTTTTAAAAACGAATTTAGTCAAAAAAATCCTCATTACGCGATAAAAAAACGTTTGAACGGCTTCTTTAAGTCGTTATTAATTCAATTTTAAGAGGCCACTCCTACTTTCACGGCAATCCAAAATAAAAGATGCATGGCCATGAGAGTGTTGTTTTCTTTTTTGATCCTGGTTGCCCTCACGGCCCTGGTGCAACATCCCGCGAAAGCGCAACAAAAAAAGCCGCAAAACAAAATCGCGCTCGTCAATCCGTTCATCGGCACGGGCGGCCATGGCCACACGTTTCCGGGTGCGGTGGTTCCCTTCGGCATGGTTCAGCTTAGTCCCGACACGCGTTTGAACGGATGGGATGCGTGTTCCGGCTACCACGCCTCAGACCCGGTCATCCTCGGATTTTCGCATACCCACCTGAGTGGCACCGGCATTGGCGACTACGGCGACATTTTGTTTATGCCGGTGACCGGCCAACCCTGGCTAAACCAAGGCACGGCCGACAACCCGGAGAGCGGCTATTGCTCCCGTAAAGTGGAGGGGTCCGAGTCGGCAACACCGGGCTATTACCGCGTGACCCTCAAAGATGACAACATCCTGGCGGAGCTCACGGCCACTACGCGCGCCGGCATGCACCGGTACACCTACCCCGCAGGGACCATCCCAGGCCTGATCATCGACGTGGGCCATACGCTGCAAAGTCATCAAAATGCGGAGAACTTTATTGAAATTGTGAACGACCACGAAATACGGGGTCACAAGTTCACCCGGGGCTGGGCGCGTGAACATCATGTTTACTTCCATGCGGTGTTCTCGCAACCCTTTACCTACCGGCTGGCGAGCGGTGATGCCTATGCCACCTCATCCCAGTCTAGCCTGAACGCCGTGGGCGCCAAGGCCGTGTTGAAATTTGAAAACCTGAATGACGGTCAACTGCAAGTGCGCGTCGGCATTTCGGCGGTCGATATGGAAGGGGCCCGCAACAATGTGATGAGCGAAATTCCGGATTGGAATTTTGCAGCGGTAAAAGACGCCGCCGCTGCCGTCTGGAACGAATGGTTGAACAAGGTCGACCTGCAAGGTGGCACGTCCGATCAGCAAACCATTTTTTACACCGCGTTATATCACTCCGCCATCAGTCCTAACCTCTATACGGATTGGGATGGACGTTACCGGGGCCTCGATAAGAAAATACACAACGCCGAAAAGGGATCAGAAAGCTATACCGTGTTTTCGCTGTGGGACACCTTCCGCGCATTTCACCCGCTGATGACCATCATTAATCCCTCGCGCAACGAGGCTTGGGTGAGAACGCTCATCACAAAATATGAACAAGACGGCGTGTTGCCCATGTGGGAACTGGCCGCCAATGAAACGGGCACCATGATCGGCTACCATTCCGCATCGGTCATCGCCGACGCCTATTTGAAAGGCAATCGCAACTTTAATGTACAGAAAGCCTACGAAGGATTGTTGCGTGCACCGCACTTCGACACGGTTTCCGTTCATTTCCCTGATGCTGAAATCAAAAACAACGTGATGCCCGTGGGCAAGTATTATAACGAGACGTTGGGTTTTATTCCGTGCGACAAAGATAATGAGTCGGTGAGCAAGGCGCTGGAGTATGCTTATGATGATTGGTGCATTGCTCAAATGGCAAAAGCCCTGGGTAAAACGAAAGACTACGAAACGTTTATGGAGCGATCACGGCGCTATGTAAAATATTTCGACAAACGCGTCGGCTTCATGCGCGGCGTGAATGCCGACGGCACGTGGAAGACGCCGTTCAACCCGCGCTTCTCCAACCACCGCCGCGACGAATACGTGGAGGGCAACTCCTGGCAATGGTCGTGGTTTGTGCCCCACGACATCGATGGCCTCATGGCGTTGCACGGCGGCCGGAAACCGTTCATTCAAAAACTCGACAGTTTATTTTCGGTGCAATCGGATATCGAAGGCAACAATTCTTCGGCCGACATCACGGGTTTAGTTGGACAGTATGCGCATGGCAACGAGCCCAGTCATCACATTGCCTATCTCTATAACTATGTAGGCCAACCTTGGAAAACCCAGGAGCTTGCCGACAAGATCCTGAACACACTCTATTTCAACGATGCCAATGGCTTATCCGGCAACGAAGACTGTGGACAGATGTCGGCATGGTATATTCTGAGCAGCCTGGGAATTTACCAGGTGAGCCCGGGAGATCCCACCTACACCTTGGGGCGTCCGCTTTTTAGCGAAGCAAAAGTGCATCTTGAAAATGGGAAAACTTTTGTGGTGAAAGCGCAGAACAACAGCGTGACCAATAAATACGTCACCAAAGTGAGCTTGAACGGCACGCCACTCAAAACCCCGTTCATCACGCACGAAGATATTTTAAAAGGAGGCACATTGGAATTTGTGATGTCGGCACATCCGCTCATCACACCTTGACCTTTTCAACTTATCCGAAATAAAAAAGAATACATCGAAAAATACTATGCGACGAGAGGAGCTTGCCAAGCTGGAGAAGGAAGACCTGATGATGCTGTTGACCCTTACCCACGACAAGATGCAAAAGAAAAACACTCAACTGCGCAAAACCCAAGAGAAGCTAAGCCTGGCAAAAAGCCGGATCCGGAAAATGAAAGACATCATCAGCTACCAACGGAAGCGGATCTTGGATGGTGTTTCGACGCAGGAGCCGGCATGATGGATAGTAATCACCTGGTTTTTGCCGTTGACATAAATTTCATTCGTTCACTCCGGGCCTTTTGTCCAACTTTATTCCATGATCGCGCGTGTTTGTATTTTAACAACCGGAATTCTGCTGATGCTGCTTTCCGTTTCGTTTGTCGGCGCCCAGCCCAACCGTAAGATCAGCATCGCTTGCATTGGGGCCAGCATCACCTATGGCGCCGGTCTTGCCGATCGTGAAACGCAATCCTATCCCGCGCAACTTCAAAACCTGTTAGGCGACCGTTATTCCGTGACCAACTATGGTGTGAACAGCACCACGCTACTGCGCCAGGGAGATTATCCTTATTGGAGTACAAAAGCGTATGCGTCGGCGCTGGCCAGCAACCCCGACATCGTCTTCATCGACTTGGGGGGTAACGACAGCAAGCTGGTGAACCGCGTGCATGCCGGTGCGCTGGAACAGGATGGTCGTGACCTCGTTCAATCCTTTCGGGCACTTCCCTCGCACCCGCGGGTTGTTTTGCTGCTGCCGATCGTCTCCTTTGTGGCCGATACAACGGCGATCTGGGACGCGGCGATTGTGAAAACGATTATCCCGCACTTGCGCAACGTTGCGTTCGATGCGGGTTGTGAAGTGTTGGATATGCATCCATTATTATTGACCCAATCCGCGCACATGCCGGATAAAATACACCCCGACGAAGTTGGCGCCGCCCTGATGGCGAAACGACTTCACGCTTTTCTCACGCAAGACAATGACGACCGTTTCGATATTTTTAAAACCCTGAAACCCGAACACCTGCAGTCGTTTTATGGTTACGCGTGTTCCGAATTCGCCATGGAAGGACATCCCTGCAAGATCGTCCAGCCTAAACGCGCTGCGAAACATCACCCCTGGATCTGGCGCGCGCGTTTCTGGGGTCACGAACCTCAGACGGACATCGCGTTGCTGGAGCGAGGATTTCACGTGGTGTATTGCGATGTGGCCGAACTATTCGGCAACGCCGAGGCCGTGCGACGCTGGAATGTGTTCTATGATAGGCTCACCAAAAACGGACTCTATCCTAAGGCGGTGCTTGAAGGCATGAGTCGCGGTGCGGTGTATTGTTATAATTGGGCGGCGGCCAATCCGGAGAAAGTAATATTTGTTTATGTGGACAACCCCGTGCTGGACCTGAAGAGTTGGCCAGGGAGTCAGCGCACCAAAACCGAACGGCCGGAGTGGGAGATCTTCAAAAAGGACTTTGGGTTGGTTTCGGATGAGGCGGCGCTGGCGTTTCAAGGGAGTCCCATCGACAAGGTGTCGTTGATCGTAAACGGACATTATCCCCTGTTGCACGTTTGCGGTGATGCGGACCGCGACGTGCCCATGATCGAAAACACGATACCGTTCGAGCAAAAAGTAAAGGCGCTTCACGGCGACATCACGGTGATCCATAAACCGGGCTTCGCACATCATCCTCACAGTCTTCCGGACCCAACCCCCATCGTGTATTTTGTTATGGCGGCGTGGCAGGCGTACCGGTAAATTCGATTCACCCCATCCCAAACCAGCTCCACTTTTTTCCAAATGGACATGTTGCGACGATCGGCAAGATCAAATTTTACGCTTGCGGTTCGATAGAATGGATGACACTTGATTTTTTTCAACCGTAAAAAGCAAAAACCTTCAAAAAAATCCCTGTTAATAGGTTTTTAAGAGATAATTAATTCCCCCCGGATAGATTTGATTCATCGTAAACGATTGAATTGCCCATCGCAAACGATGATTATACCAACCCATGTTCCACTTAACTAACTATCCAAAACGATGATCAAAATCTACACGTTTTTGGCGCTCTTCGTTGGCACAAGTACCCTTCTGCAAGCCGGCAACGCCGGTTCGAAGGATGCTTTGAACGAAGATCGCAATGTGGGGCGGATCGCCAACGCGACTGCTCTCGACACCACGGTTCCCCCCGATGAGGAGCCACTGGCCGCCGCACGGACGGCACAGGCTGTGCAGGGGGTGGTAACTTCAGAAAGCGGGGACCCCATGCCCGGCGTGAATGTGATTGAAAAAGGAACTTCCAATGGTACGACGACCGACGTGGAAGGAAAGTATGCGCTCAATGTGTCCGGACCGGATGCTGTTCTGTTGTTTACCTTCATCGGGTATTCATCCCAGGAAGTGCGCGTGGGAACGCAAACGGCCATCAGTCTCTCCCTTACGCCCGATGTTTCCACTTTGCAAGAAGTGGTGGTTGTGGGGTATGGTACACAACAAAAGCGCGATGTTACGGGCGCAACTTCTACGGTGAAGTCCGACGAAATTGTGAAACGTCCAATTACGCGCGTGGAGCAGGCCCTGCAGGGAACCACGCCCGGTGTGGTGGTGACCAGCAACAGCGGCCAGCCTGGTGTGGGCCTGAGTGTCCGCATCCGGGGTTCAAACTCGGTGAGCGGCTCCAACGATCCGCTCTATGTGATCGACGGCTTTATCGGTGGTAACATTGAATCGATCAACCCCAACGACATCGAGTCGCTCGAAATATTGAAGGATGCATCCGCGACCGCTATCTATGGATCGCGGGGATCGAACGGGGTGGTGATCATCACCACCAAAACCGGCAAAGAGGGCGCACCCCGTATCAACTTCAGCACCTGGTTCAGCAAAGCGATGGTGCCCAAGCAACTCGATATCATGAACGCCTATGATTTTGCCCGCACCGTAAATTTGCAACAGTCGCAGGTGGGACAGGGCCCAGCCTTTAGCGATGCGCAACTCCAACAATTCAAAGAGAACGGCGGCACGGACTGGCAGAAGGAGCTTCAAAGGAAACCGGTGTTTCAGAACTATCAACTCGACATGTCGGGTGGCTCATCGGCGGTACACTACCTTTTCTCTTTCAACCACCTCGACCAACCTGGTCTCATCCTCAACCAATACTACAAACGGACAACCTTCCGTACGAATGTGGATGTGAAAGTCAACGACCGACTTGATCTGAAATTCAAAGTGACGGCAGTACTTCCACAAAGCCGCAACACGCAATATCAGGGCGACCTTACAGACCCCTTCTCACAAGCAAACATCTGGGATCCCACATCTCCCGTGCGCAATCCGACCACCGGCGCCTGGGTGAACGGCTCTTCCTATGGATCCACGGGTTTCAACCCCATCGCGCAAGCGACGAGCCAACAGGAAGATAGAAAGTCGACCGACGTGACCGGTATCGGTACGTTGTCCTACCGGATCTTCAAAGACCTGGTGTTCACGTCCAACAACACGTATCAGATCCAATCCGGTTTTGAGGATGGGTTGCGTGGACCAGGCACCGATCCGGGCTCGGCATTTTATGCGAACACGAAGGCCACCAGCGGCCGTGCCTATCAGAACAGCAACTTCCTCACGTATAATCACAGTTTTGGTGAGCACGCGTTGACGGTAACGGCTTTGTATGAGCAGCAGAATCGCATCAGTCGCAACATTAACGGCCGCTCGGCCGGTTTGTCCAGTTATGCGCTGGGCTACTATGGTCTTGCGCTGGGGCAATCACAACAGCTCAGTGCCGGCTACTTTAACGAGGCCATTCAATCGTATATGGGCCGCGTGAATTATTCGTATCGCCAGAAATATCTCCTGACCGCCAGTGTGCGTACCGACGGTTCGTCGCACTTGGTGCAAAAATACAGCACCTTCCCCTCGGTGGCAGTGGGTTGGAACATTGCACGCGAATCGTTCATGCAATCACAAAAGCTGTTTGCCGATCTGAAGCTGCGGGCGAGCTATGGCAAGACGGGTAACCAGGCCGTGCCGGCCTACTCGTCGCTGGCACAAATTACAACGGGCGGTCCGCACCCCGCCTACTATTTCGACGGAACCAAAGCGAGTGTATCCACACCGTTGGGTTCGCCCGTTTCACAAACCTTGAAATGGGAAACCACCGATCAGTTTGACGTCGGTTTAGACGCATCTTTCCTCGAAGGCCGTTTGACCTTTACCGTCGATGCCTATAAAAAAACGATCAACGACTTGCTGTTGAACTACCAGGCGCCCTTCTACATGGGTGGCGGCTACTATCAAACCAACCTGGGTAAGATCGAAAACAAAGGGCTTGAGTTCGCCTTGCGGGGCACCCCGATCAACACGGGTGCTTTGAAATGGAACAGCTTCTTTACGCTCTCCTTCAACCGCAACAAAGTGCTCGACTTGGGTGGACTCGACAACATCCAAGCGAACAATATCGGTTCGGCACAAGACGGTGCCGCCATCATGCGGGTAGGCCGACCGCTGGGTGAATTCTATGGATACGAATTCCTGGGAACCTGGAAAAGCAGTGAAGCCGATGAAGCGGCCAAATTCGGACTGTTGCCGGGGGCAGCTAAATATACGGATGTCAATGGTGACCATGCTTACAACTCTGCCGATCTCAAGCCGATTGGAAATGGCACACCGAAGTATTCTTTTGGTTTTATCAACGACGTGAGCTACGGCAACTTTACGCTGAGCTTTATGTTCCAGGGCACACACGGCAACCAGATCTATTCGCAGACGATGGCCTATCTGTGGGGCGGACAAGGACAAGCCAAGAATGCCACCACCAGCGAAGCCATGAACATGTGGTCACCCACCAACGAAACCGACAACCCTTCGTTTGGCGGCAATGGTAAGAACTTTATCAACAGCAGCCGCTATGTGTACGATGGCAGCTACGTCAAGCTGAAGAACATCTCGCTGTCCTACCATGTGCCCACGGGCTTGTTGGATAAAGTGAAAATGAAGAACCTGGAAATCTATGTGAGCGGACAGAATGTTTTCACCATCACGCATTTCCCGGGCTATGATCCGGAGATCAACAACGCGCAGAACGCGGTTACACAAGGCCTCGAAATGGGTGTGATCCCCAACCCGAGAACCTACACCATCGGTTTGAAAGCAGGCTTCTAACCTCACAACCATTTTTAAAAACGTAACTATGAACAAGAAATATTTTATACCCTTCGCCTACGTTGGACTGCTGGCCCTGGCAAGTTGCCAGGACCTCAACGAAGATCCGAAAGCCACCCTCACGCCACAGACGTATTTCAAAACGCAATCCGATCTAGACGCGGCCGTGTCGGCGATCTATGTGCAGTTCGCCATCGACGGCGCCTATGGTTTCACCAGTCGGATGACCTCCTACTTTGGAGCGGACGATTTGACCACAGACCCCGCGTTGAACAAAGCCGACTTCCGCGATTTCGATCGCCTTGCCGGTGGCGCCGGGAACAACAGCATGGTAGCAGAATGGTCGGGACCCTGGCAAGGTATCTACCAGGCCAACAACGTGCTCACCAACTATGAGAAAGTAGAATCCACCGAGGCTGCGAAGAATGCTTCGGCAGGCCAAGCTTATTTTTTGAGAGCGTGGGGCTACTATAACCTGGTGCGGACATTCGGCTCTGTGCCGCTCGTGACGGGCCCTATCGATGTGAACGCGCGCCCCGACCGCGCCCCGATTGCCGATATCTATGCGACCATCATCAGCGATCTGCAACAGGCGAAATCTTTGTTGCCCGTGAAGTTCGACGGCGAACCCGGCAGAGCCAACCAGATGGCTGCACGCGCGTTGCTAGCCGATGTGTATCTCACCATGGCCGGCTGGCCGATGAACCAAACCAACAACTACGCACTGGCTGCCCAGGAAGCACAAGGCGTGATGGATGGAACCTACACGTTGGTGGATGACTACGCCACGGTGTTCACTACGAACAATCACTCGGAGTCTATCTTTGCCTTGCAGTACAACGTAGCCGGCGGAACGCCCCAAAGGAGCTTCGGATCTTCCTCTGTTCCGTTGGAAGAAGTAGCCTTGAACGGTTCCAGCGGATGGGACGACTACTATCCCGAGATCAATTTCTATCTGAACGCGCCGAAGTGCAAACGCAGCGACGACACGTTTTACACCACGATCAAATTGCGCCAGGCCGACAACGTGACGTATAAGTTGGTGAACTGGGATGATGAGGAAACACACGCCCGCCACCCGTATTTCAAGAAGTTCCGCGCAGGGCTTAATGGCGATGGAGTATCCGAGACCGACCACTCCATTATCACCATGAACCCCAGCACCAACAAAGCGCTCGACATCATCCGTTATCCCATGGTACTGTTGGATTTTGCCGAAGCCAAAGCCATGTCTACCGGCCCCGACCAAGCCGCCTACGATGCCATCAACGCCGTGCGTCACCGCGCCGGTCTGAAGGATCTCACCACCGGATTGTCTGCAACAGCGTTCCGCGACTCTGTGGTCTATGAACGCGCCTACGAATTTGCCGGAGAGTTCGGCATCCGCTGGTTCGACATCGTGCGGTTGCAATTGCTGCCACAAGTTATTGCCGCCCGAAGCGACAAAGAAAATGCGATCAACACATCTGGCAATCTAAACGACAAGTATCTCGCGCCGATTCCCCAGAACGAGATGTACAGGAATCCCCTCTGGCAACAGAATGATGGGTATTGATTTTTGTTGAGTTAGGTTGAACTATACTGTAGCGTGTGGTTTAACTTTTAGGGAGGTTGAGCTGGGAAAGGGTTCCCCAGCTCTCCTTCATTTTGCAAGGGACTGCTGTTTCGCGCCGCGGAAGGTTCGTACGAATCTATTTCGCTCGTAGCGGCGCGGTTGGAGCTGGTTGGTGTAGCAAAGCCGTCCGGGGCGGACAGCTTTGCTACACCAACAGCTTTAGGGGCAAGCATCCGCTGAGCGGATGCTTGCTTTTTCGAATTGAATGAGCCAAACGGGGGTTGAATCCATCAAGAAGATGCGTAGCATATTCTTGCATTTTAAACTTTGTGCTGATCAGGCACCACCAAGGTGCCTGATCAGCACAAAGTTATTTTACGGCGCGCCTACGCACGTGATAAAGGTGATGAACCTTCTTTCGCGCCTTTGCTACACACTTCCTACTGTGCACGTCACACACAAACCTCACACCTCACACAAGTTACGCACGAGCCACACAACTTTCATCACACCATCATTATTAACATAAGCACAAATGAAACGACAAATACTTCTTCTGATACTGCTAGCAACAGCTCCTCTTGCTTTTTCCCAACTCAAACACAATCCAAAAACTTTATTTCCTACTTACAACGGCCTCGTCATGGCCGGCTACCAGGGCTGGTTCCGTGCGGCTGGCGACGGTAGTCAAGCCCGGCACTTTGCCTATGGCGATGAGAGCCGTTCGAGCATCGACGCATGGCCCGACGTTTCGGAATACGAAAAAACGTACGAAACTCCTTTCAAGCTTCCGAACGGATCCAAAGCAAAATTCTTTAGCTCGCTCGACAAGAGCACCGTCGATCTGCACTTTAAATGGATGCAACAATACGGCGTAGACGGCGTGTTCATGCAACGCTTCTTCGATGACACGCGTGATAATAACCGCAAAAAAGAATCGACTGCGATTTTGACGAACGCCATGGAGGCGGCGACGAAATATAAACGCGCCATCGCGGTCATGTACGATCTTTCGGGATTGAAAGGATCAGGGGAAGATTGTTCCTCGATTATTGAAGATTGGAAATATTTGGTGGACCAGCTTCGCGTCACCAGCCAGAAAGAAAACAATACATACTTGCATCACAACGGCAAACCGTTGGTGGTGATCTGGGGTGTGGGCTTTCCCGACCGGCCGTATAACATCCGCAACATTGGGTTGGAGCGTTTGATAAATTTTTTAAAGAATGACCCCGTCTATGGCAATTGTTCCGTGATGCTTGGCGTGCCCACGGCTTGGCGGGAATTGAATGCCGATTGTTTGCCCGACCCTTATCTGCACGATCTCATTCGCGCCGCCGACCTGGTGTTGCCCTGGACGGTGCAGCGCTTCTCACCTTTGCTGCACAACGACATGGACCGGTACCGTGACCTGATGCTGGCCGACATGAAGTGGTGCGAAGAAAATCACGTTGGCTATGTGCCTTGCGTATACCCGGGTTTTAGCTGGCACAATCTCAGCGTCCACGCTTTCCCAGACGACATCAAACCAGTGGCTTCCATTCCGCGTCAGGGGGGAAGGTTCTATTGGCAGTTGATCGCCACCGCGCTGAACACCGGCGCGAAGATGCTTTACGTGGCCATGTTCGACGAGGTGAACGAGGGCACGGCCATTTTCAAAGTGAGCGATACCCCACCCGTGGGGGGTGCAACTCAGTTCATGGACCTCGATCACAAACCTTCCGATCATTATCTCTGGCTCACCGGTGAGGCAGCGAAAATGTTGCGCGGTGAAAAGCCGCTCACTTTTACATTGCCGGAACGGAAATGAAAGGACGCTTTTGTAGTTTTCCCTGAAGAAATTTTTTTATGACGCATCCCAGCATCAACGACCAACCAAACGCATCGGCTCCAAGACCCGGCAGGGTGCTGGCGTTTAAGGTGATCGGTGTTTTGCTGCCGTTTGTATTTCTGGTATTGGTAGAGGTGTTATTGCGGGTGTTTCACTATGGATACTCCACCGATCTTTTTATGGAATATCCGGGGAACAAAGAACTCCTGGTCATGAACCCGGATGCCTCGAAGAAATATTTTACGAACGCGTCTACGGCGACGGTCGGGAATGTGGAGTTTTTCAGGAAGGTGAAAAATAAAAACACGCTGCGCATTTTTGTGTTGGGGGAGTCCACCACGCTGGGCTACCCGTATTTTCACAACGGTTCGTTTCACCGTTGGCTGCAGTACCGGCTGCAACATACTTTTCCGGAACGCGACTTCGAGATCATTAACCTAGCCCTGACGGCGGTCAACTCGTATACAGTAATGGGCTTTGCCAGGGAGGTGGTCGATTATTCGCCGGACGCCGTCTTTATTTATACGGGCCATAATGAGTATTACGGCACGTTGGGCGTGGCGTCGACGGATCGGATAGGAGGGAGCCGCTTGATGGTGAAAACTATGTTGTTGTTGCGCGAACTGAGGATTGTGCAGGGCATGACGCGATTGTATGAAAAGCTCTTTGCGCCCTCATCGCAAACCAACGGCGGCACCCGCATGAAAATGATGGTGGCTGACGAGCAGATCCCCTTCGGGTCGGAACTCTACCGTCGCGGGATGGAACAATTCAAGGCCAACCTGCAGGAGACACTGGACGTTCTCCAGCAACACCACATCCCGGTTTTTGTCAGCACGCTGGTGAGCAATGAAAGAGACCTGAAACCCTTTGTCAGTTTTCGGGTGGACAGTGTGAAATATCCCGGGTTCCAGGAAAGGTTTACCGCTGCCGTCAAGGCCCTTCGGGATAATGATGTTTCCCGTGCCTATCAGTATTTGAAAGAAGCGGATTCCATCTGTGATGGTCACGCGTTGAGTCAATATTATCTGGGAAGACTGGCCTACCGTTATGGTGACTATGAAAAAGCCAAACGATCTTTCCAAAGGGCAAAAGACGTTGACGGCCTTCGTTTTCGAGCGCCGGAAGAAGCCAATGACATCATTCGACAGACGTGCAAGCAACACCGTAATGCCCATGTAGTGGATGCAAAAGCTTTTTTCGAACAGGCCTCCTCACATGGCGTGACGGGAGATGCGCTGATCCTGGAACACGTCCATCCCAACTTGACCGGTTATGGCGTGTTGTCGGATGCGTTCTATGAGGCATTGAATAAAGAGAAACTTGTTTCCGTGGATACGCAAAGGGAAATGACGGTGCAACAGCTTCTGAAAGCTATGCCGGTCACGAAGGTGGACTCGCTTTCGGGTTTGTATAAAATAGACCGGCTAAAAAGAAGCTGGCCTTTCCGCGAGGCCCTTCACCGCGATTCTATGAAAGTGGAGACCTATGAGGAGTTGCTCGCACAAAAGCTGGCCAATCGGCAAGTGACGTGGCAAGCGGCCACCGACAGCCTGTACAACTATTACTTAGCGAAGAAGGACTTTCGCGCGGCAAAGACTGTGATGGAAACCTTTGTGCTCGAGTATCCAGAGGACGCAGGGCTGTATGAAAAGGCGGCGATGTTGAGTGGTGAGGTGAACGCCCTGACCGATGCCCTCGTGTATTTTCAGCAGACTTTTCGGCGTGCGCCCACGACCGAGAAAGCACGGTATCTTTTTGTTCTTTACCTGAAGCAAGACCGGCCCGTCGAAGCCTTGCCCTACCTGGACTATGTTATGGCCCACAGTCCTTCACGCGCTACGCTTCTGCCCGTGAGAACGTATGCGAAAAAAATAATAAAGCTGCAGACCATTCAGAAACAAGACACCACCAACGTAACGCTTTTGAATGAGATTGCGCAGGCCTATTTTAGTATGGACAATCAGGACGCAACGGAAAAGTACATTCGTAAAATATTTAAACTCGACGCGCGCAATGCCACGGCGTTGGCATTGCAGGCAAAACTTAGTCACAAGTAAACCCAAACGGGAAGTATGAGATCACTTGTTACATTGATTACCAGAAAGCAATGTATGGAATTTGGTCAGGTGGCTGTGCTGGTTGTTTTACTGGCCGCACTATATTTTAAGGACGATCATGCGCTCATCCTGGCAGCGCTAATTTTGATCCTACTGACGATCGTGGTACCGATGGTATTTTATCCATTTGCCGTGGTATGGTTTGGGCTGGCGAAACTATTGGCGGCGGTCGTGCCGCCGGTGTTGCTCGGCATTTTATTTTTTGTGATGGTGACGCCGTTGGGTTTGGTGCGCCGCGTGATGGGACGCGATGCGTTGCGGCTTCGTCAATTCAAAAAGGGGAGATCGTCGGTGATGAGCAACCGCGACCATGTTTATACCGAAGCCGATCTGAAAGACACATTTTGAAAACTTAACGTCATAAGGCCATCGAATTTCTAAAAGAACTCCTGCGCTTTCTACGCACCCGGAAAAAGTTCTGGCTGCTGCCGCTTATTGTCGTGTTGCTGCTTTTCGCGGCGCTCATCGCGCTGACCAGTGCCTCGGCCCTGGCGCCTTTCATCTATGCCTTGTTCTGAAGTATGACGCGCATCGTGATCCTGGGCATCTCGGCATTCTATCACGACAGCGCTGCCGCCCTGGTCGTGAATGGATCCATTGTGGCCGCCGCGCAGGAAGAACGCTTCACCCGGAAGAAGCACGATGCGAGCTTTCCCATCCACGCGATCCGTTACGTGTTGCGGGAGGCCGGCGTCGAATTTCATGAGCTCACCACGATTGCATTTTACGACAAACCCTTATTGAAATTTGAACGTTTGCTGGAGACCTATCACGCCTTCGCGCCCCGCGGCCTGGTAAGCTTTGTCACAGCGCTCCCCGTGTGGATGAAAGAAAAGCTTTTCATGAAGGATGTATTGCGCCGGCAACTGAAAACCTTAGGTGACGCGAAGGTGCCGATGCTATTCCCGGAACATCACTTGTCGCATGCCGCCAGTGCATTTTATCCTTCGCCCTTCGAGGAAGCCGCGATTCTCACCCTCGATGGCGTGGGAGAGTGGGCTACCACCACGTTGTGCTATGGAAAATCCAACACCATTAAAATTCTAAAAGAGCTTCATTTCCCACATTCGGTCGGACTCTTGTATGCGGCGTTCACTTATTACCTTGGTTTCAAAATAAACAGCGGCGAGTATAAAGTAATGGGACTGGTGCCGTACGGAGACCCGCACTCACCCCAAACCGACGAATTCCGTCAAAAAATTCTCTCCACGCTTGTCGACGTGAGAGACGACGGTTCGCTGCTCCTCAATATGGACTACTTCGACTTCGCCACCCAACTCACGATGACGCGCGATGAAAAATGGGAGGACCTGCTAGGCTTGCCTCGCCGCAAATCCGAATCCGAGATACAACAAGCCCACATGAATCTCGCCCTGGCCCTGCAGCAGGTAACGGAGCAAATCGTGTTGATACTCGCGCGCACGGCCCGGCAACTCACGGGGAGCCGTAACCTGGTCATGGCCGGTGGCGTCGCGCTAAATTGCGTGGCCAACAGCAAGATCCAGGAGGCGGGCATATTTGAGGCGATCTGGATGCAGCCCGCTGCGGGAGATGCCGGCGGTGCACTCGGTGCGGCACTGGCGGCCTTTCACATCGGGCATCACCAGGAGCGAACGCCCATCCCAGGCGATGCGATGCAGCATGCTTACCTCGGGCCTGAATACACCGACAAGGAGATTCTCAACACTGCCCAAAAATTCAATGCCCCTTTTCACCGTTTTGAAGAGTTTTCTGACCTCAGCGTGCAGGTAAGCGAAAAGATCGCTGCCGGAAATATCGTCGGTTGGTTCCAGGGTAGGATGGAGTTTGGGCCGCGGGCTTTGGGCAACCGGAGCATCCTGGGAGATCCACGCAACCCGGTCCTGCAAAAAATGTTGAACCTGAAGATAAAGTCCCGCGAAGAATTCAGGCCTTTTGCACCAAGTGTATTGCTGGAGGATCTTCAGGACTATTTCAATACGACCACACCGTCGCCCTACATGTTGTTTGTTGCTGCACTGCGCTGTGAGTTGCGTCAACCTGAACCGGAACACTATCAGGCGCTGCCTTTGTATGACCGGCTGTATCATGTGCGGTCGGATGTGCCCGCCGTGACCCACATTGATTATTCTGCGCGCATCCAAACCGTGACCCGGGAGAGTAACCCGAAATTTTTCCAACTGCTGCGCGACTTCAAAGCGATTACCGGCTGCGGCATGTTGATCAACACATCGTTCAATGTGCGGGGCGAACCGATCGTGTGCACACCGCAGGAGGCCTATGTTGGGTTTATGCGCACGGGAATGGATTACCTGGTGATGGGAAGATTTTTGTTCGACCGGAGCGAGCAGCCGTCGTTGCCCGCGGAGCTGGTGGAGCAGACCTTTGCCTTGGATTAGGTTGGACTTTTTTCTCGTCTTCCATCGCACCGGCCCATGGAATTTTTTACGGATTTGATTCTTCCACTAATTTTCGAAGCGTCTGGGCGTCCTCAAAAGCGGAGCCCACAGTATTGTTAAAATAGACATATACCTCTTTGTCCCGGGCAAGCCATGTTTTGATCATAGCTGCATAGCCTTCCAGAAACTCCGGTGAATATCCACCGCGATAATTTCCCTCGGGCCCGTGAAACCGCAGATAGACAACCCGGGTGGCCTCATCCGAAACCGGCGGTTTCGAACCGGGCATGTCGTGCAAGACGGCAGAAGCCTCGTAACGGTCCAGCAGTTCGTATACCGGGCCGATATACCAATTTATATCGCGAAACTCAACGCACACCCGCCATCCCGGCGCGCTGTTCAGAGCATGGATCTGTTTCAATATATTCTTTACTTCGCGTCGAAGTTCGATTTTGACGCTGGTGGGAAATTGAACGAGCAGGCATCCTTTCTTGTCCCCGATCTTGTCGGCAGCCCGTAGAAATGCCGTAATGTCCTCCGGGTCGTAGGGCAATTTCTTTTTGTGCGTGATCGCGCGCCACAGCTTGACAGTGAACTTAAAATCATCCGGCACTTCCTGTGACCATTTTTCAAACGTCGCGGGCAAGGGCACTTTGTAGAAGGAACTGTTTACTTCCAGCGTATTGAAGAGCGAACCATAATAGTGCAGCCGGCTGCCCGAGCGGTATTCTTCGGGGAAGGTTTCCTTCGTGCCTGGAACAACAATTCCGCTGGTGCCGATTCGTAGTATGCCCACCTGCAAGTAATGGTTACATTACTCATAACAAAATGGGAAGCGAATTTGTTACAGGCTCTTTTTCACTCCGACCGCAGGTTCTTCGCCGGGTTGGCCAGGGCCGCCCGGATGGATTGGTAGCTCACCGTCGACAAGGCGATGAATATCGACATGGCACCCGCCAATACAAATACGTCCCAGGTGATAGGGATTTTATACGTGTAGTCGGCTAGCCAGGTCCGCATGAGATACCACGCCAGTGGCGTAGCGATCACAATAGAGACGAAGACGAGCTTCACAAAATTCTGTGTGAGCAAACGAAAAATGCCTTGCGTAGTGGCGCCCAGCACAAGCCGAATACTGATCTCCTTGCTGCGTTGTTCGACCATAAAGGCAGAGAGTGCAAACAGACCGAGACAGGCCACAATGATGGCGAGCGTGGCAAAGCCTGCGAAGATGCGGCCCATGCGTTGCACGTCGTCGTACATGCGGGCGTAGCTTTCATCGAGGAAGCCATAGCGAAAAGGTTGGTGCGGCATGAATTTGTTCCATGCCTTCGTGAGCGATCCCAGCGTGGCCTGCATGTCCTTTGATTTTACCCTCACGGTCATGACGGAGTTGCCGCCCCCTTCGATCACCAAGGAAAGCGGTCTGATCTTTTCCTTCATCGACTCAAAGTTGAAATCTTCGACTACACCGATGATCGTGAACGTCTGGGGACCATTCGTGATTTGCTCTCCCACCGGTTTTTTTAAACCGAATTCCTTGACAAACGCCTGGTTTACCACCGCCGCCTGCGAGTCGGAGGCAAGCTCCCGGTTGAAGTCGCGCCCCTCAACGATGCGCATCTTCATGGTGCTGATGTAATCGACGTCGATACGCCATTTTTGTGAGGTAATAGGCAGGTCAGCTTTCTCGCGGCCTTTGCGCCAGAAGCCATATCCTTCGCGACTACCGCCATCTACGGGTAGGTAACTGCTGATGGAGACATGCTGCACATCCGCTAACCCCAGCAGTTCATCCCGGAAGGTGAGCTGTTGGTTATTCAATGTATGCGTGCCATAGAGAATGACCACTTGCTCTTTATCAAAGCCGGTCTTTGTGGTGAGCAGGTAATTCATCTGACGATAAATGACCAAGGTTCCAATGATCAGGATGATGGAAGTGGTAAACTGAAACACGACCATAGCGCTGCGCAGCCCTGAGCTTTTGCTTCCACGACTCACAATTCCCTTCAGCACATCGATGGGCTTGAAGGCCGATAGATAAAAAGATGGATAGAGGCCTGCTACCACACCGATAAAAAGCATGGCCACAACCAATGAAGGAAAGAACCACCACGACAGCCAGGGAATGGTGAGCGATTTTCCGGCCAGTGTGTTGAAGAACGGAAGGGTAGCCCAAACCATGAACAGGGCAATCGCGAATGATACAAGACTATAGAATACCGATTCCGTAAGGAACTGGGCGATCAGATAGCCCCGAACCGAACCTGCCGTTTTGCGCAACCCGACTTCTTTGGCACGGTTCGCCGATTTGGCTGTAGACAAATTGATGAAGTTGATACAGGCTAGCAACAAGATAAATGTCGCGACACCGCCGAACAACCAAATGTAGCGGATGTCGCCATGCCGCATGTCATCATATATCCCGTTCGATTTCAGATAAATGTCTCCAACCGGTTGTAATCTGAATAAGTGATTCTTCTTTACATCCGCTGCCGATTGATCCCCCTGTTCTTCCAGGTATTTGATAAAATGCGTGTCGCGCAGGACGGTCATTTTCTGTTCGAGTGCGAGGGGATTCGCGCCCGATCGCAATTTGACATAGACATTGTAATTCCAGCAACACCAGCTACTTTGTTCACCCGACCAGAATTCTTGTCCTGTCAACGTGATCAGAAAATCGTATTGAAAGTGCGTGTTTGCCGGCATGTCTTTCATCACGCCGCCGATCGTAAACAACCTGGATTTGTCATCGTTGAGGATGATGCTTTTTCCGCGAGGATCTTCGTTCGGAAAATACTGATCCGCCTTGCGTTTGGAGAGTACAATGGTGTTAGGCTTATCGAGTGCTGTGGAGGTTGTGCCATAGACCATCGGAATTTCCAGGATCTCTAACAGGTCTGGATCGGCGTAACCAAAACCTTCTTCAAAATTATTCTCAACGGCGTCTTCACGACGGAACAAACCTTTCGTGCCAAAGCCCAACGAACCCGGCATAAGCCTGCCCGCTTTTTCCACTTCCGGAAAATCCGTTCGAAGAATGCCGGCAACGGGTGGGGGAATATTGACCCATCGGTCACCTTTTGGTCCTTTATATTCATTGTATAAACGAAAGATGCGATCCCCATCGGCATATTGCTGGTCATAGCTCAGCTCCTGGCGAATGAAAAGAAAAATAACCAGGCACGTGGCCAATCCTAAAGCAAAGCCCCCGATGGTGATGCCGGCATACATCTTCTGGCGGGACATGGTCCTCCAGGCGATCTTGAAATAGTTCTGAAACATGTCGCGTTGATTTAATGTGGATCGGTAATTTCTTTTTCGAAAAGCAAAAGGCTGCAGGAATTGAATGACGTTGGCAACAAACAAAAGATCCGCGCTGCGTTTTCCGAGCTTTTCAACGCGGCGTTCGTAAAGTTCCTCCAGGTCGCCGAGCACGGCTTCCGCCAGGTGATCGCTGCAGAACCAGCGCAAGAAGCGCGTGGCCCATTTCGGCGGGGCTGGTTTAGGGTGAGTGCCGCCCTTCATAGCTTCACGGTTTCCCACACGACTTTTGGGATCTCCTTCCACATGGCGTTGCGCAGTTCTTTGGCCTCCTGGAGCGCTTTCTTCCCGCCTTGGGTGAGTGTGTACAATCGTTTGTCTCTGCCGCCGCGTTGTTGCGTGCCTCCGCCCATGTGCGATTTGAGATAGCCCTTTTCTTCCAGGCGCACCAGCGTCTTGTGTACGGAGCTGATCATGATGTTGCGGCCTGTTTTCTTTTCCAATTCGTCTATGATGGCTAATCCGTAAGCGTCGCCAAATAAAATGCCCACCGCCAATAAGACCAGTTCTTCAAATTCGCCCAAATAGGTCCCTTTCATATTTATATGTTTCACCTTTGCCTAAATATCAGCGTAAATCGGAAAGGTTACAATTTTTGTAAAGGAATTTTTTTTGAAGTCCTGTAGTCGGATGGGGTTGACCTGCGAGAAGTGTGCGTTTTCGGGATGGATCGTTCGTGTGGCCGGATGAAATGGGCAGGGGCTAAGCCGTCTTTTTTTCCACGAGCGCTTTCAAGCCGTTCAGAACATTATCCCATCCCTGCACGGACTTCTCATACCTTGTCTCGGCCCCGTCTCCCGCGCCCACGTCGTCTGTGATGGACACAACGGTTTCGCCATTCTGGTATTCTAAGCGGTCCGTTACGGTCGAGGTGCTGTCCGGATGCTTGTCCTCGGAATTCTTCAACGTGTATTGTAAGAGTCTTTCCGGTTCGATGGCCAGGATCTCACCGCGCAATTCGATCTTTTTTGACATGACGTGGCCTTTAAAGGTGATGGCGCGGCCTGGTTTCCAATCGGAGATCACTTCGCAGTTGAAAAAGTACTCTTTTGTTTTTTCAGGATTGGTCAGCGCATCCCAAACCTGTGCAGGGGTTCCTTTTATGCGAATACTTTTGTTGACAACATGGTTGCCGGCGATGGTTGTTTTCATAAAAAGATTTTTTTTGTGGTGGATGACTTTTTCCTTCTCCCTGAGACTAACAATCTGCCATCGGCAATGTTCGTGGAACGCAGCGATGCTAAGAAAAGAACGCCGCAGGGAAGCAACGTTTTGCTTTCCATGCGGCGTAAATTCCACAAAGTGCGAGGTTATGACATTCCTTTCCGGGGAACCCGCTTATCCTGCATACTCTTTTTCCAAAGTAGCCAGATCGTATTTCCGCATTTTCAAAAAGGCATTCATCACTCTTCCCTTTTTCTTCGGATCGGGATCGATAAGCATCTCCCCGAGTTGCACCGGCGCAACTTCCCAAGACAAACCAAATTTATCCTTCAACCACCCGCACATGCTTTCCTTGCCACCGGCCGTGAGTTTCTTCCAGTAGTTATCGATCTCTGCTTGCGTTTCACAGTTCACGACCAGCGCAATGCCTTCGTTGAATTCGAAATCGTGTTGCAAGCCGCCATCCATGGCCATAAACGTTTGGCCGGCCAGTTTGAAACGGGCATGCATCACTTTGCCTTCATGACCGTCGATCTCCGGACCATAGCGCTGAATGGTTTCGATGGAGGAATTTTCAAACACGGTGGTGTAGAACTTGACGGCCTCTTCCGCTTTTCCAAATTGATTGCCGACATACATCACCATGGGCGTTATTCGTTGACCGACGTCTTTCACGCTGCCCAGGTTGAGTTGCCACGACAATCCGTAGCGGTCGCTGACCCAGCCCCACTTTTCACTCCAGTCATATTTGTCCAGCGGCATCATCACGGTTCCATCCTTTGAAAGCGCCTTCCAGAGTTTTGTGATTTCCGCTTCCGTCTCGCAAACCGTGAATAAGGATATGGTCGGATTCATTTTGAAGAGCGGTCCCCCGTTGGTGCCCATGAACTCCTGGCCGTCGAGGTTGAAGGTTACCGTGAGCACCTGTCCCTCGGGTTGGTGGTGAACTTCATAGCCTTCTTTGCCATAGCGTGCAATAACTCCGACGTGTGAGTTGGGAAAAAGCGACGTATAAAAATTTGCTGCTTCTTCGGCCTGGGTGTCGAACCACAACCCCGTGGCGATTCGTTTGGTGATTTTTGTCATGGTTAAATTTGTTTTTTTATGAATGATATAATCTAGTAGCTGTGCTGAACCAGTGCGGCGAACCGTTTGGTGATTCATACTCCGCGTCGTTGTGCCATTCAAAGGTAGGGTAGGGGACGCTTTTGACGACGTCCTGAAAACGTCAACTTAAGGGGGCAGATGCGTCAGAAAAATTGTCGCGCCTCCACCGGATATATAATAACCCAACGATCATACCTGGAAACTGTTTAAATTCCCTCCATGAACCTCGTGAGACTACTCCCCCTGCTCTTCATCGCCGCGATGGCGTGCAAGCGCCCTGAACAAACCAGTCAATCCTTTACAGCCTACACCGGCGCCACCATTATCGATGGCAGTGGCTCCACCCCGATCCAGGATGGCGTGCTCTTGATTTCCAATGGGCGCGTGGTGGCTGTGGGTACAAAGGAAAATGTGAAAATTCCGGAGCATGCCACGGTCCACGATGTAATGGGCAAAACCATTATCCCCGGATTGATCAACGCCCATGGTCACGTGGGCGACGTGAAGGGTATTGAAGGCGGCCATTATTCGAAAGAAAATATTATCGACAATCTGTCGATCTATGCCCGCTATGGCATCACCACGGTGGTGAGCCTGGGCGGCGACAAACCGGAAGCGGAAATGCTGCGGGCGGTGAACGATACCACCAACACAGCGCACGCCCGCTTATTTATTGCCGGTGAAATTATCAATGGCAAAACACCGGAGGAAGCCATGGCCGTGGCCGATAGCAACCACCACATGGGGGTCGACATCATGAAGATCAGGGTGGACGACAATCTCGGGACTTCGCCGAAAATGCCCGAGGAAATTTATCGCGCCGCCATCAAACGCGCACACGAACTCGGCTACAAAATGGCCACCCACATGTACTACCTCGACGACGCCCGCAAACTGCTCGACGCCGGCTCCGACATGATGGCCCACAGCGTTCGCGACCTCCCCGTAGACGATGCCTTTATTCAACTGATCAAACAAAAGAAAGCCTGCTATTGTCCAACCTTAACCCGCGAACTTTCCACCTTTGTCTATGAGGATACGGCCGAATTTTTCTCCGATCCGTTCTTCTTGCGCGAATACGACACGACCACCATCAAACCCCTGTTGGATCCTGCGCGCCAAAAAAAAATGCGCGACAGCAAAAGCGCGCAAACGTATAAGAAACAATTGCCCGTAGCCAAAGCCAATCTCAAAATCCTTTGCAACCAGGACGTTCCCATTGTTTTTGGAACCGACAGCGGCGTGCCCACCCGATTTATCGGCTACTTCGAACACATAGAAATGAGCATGATGGCCGACGCCGGTCTCACACCCCAACAGATTCTCTTGTCGGCGACAAAGAACCCTGCAGAATACCTGGGCCTGAAGGACGTGGGCACACTGGTTCCTGGCCACTGGGCCGACTTCCTGGTGTTGGATGCCGATCCCTTGAGCGATATAAAAAATCTGAGAGAAATAAATGCTGTTTTTATCGCAGGGCACGAGGTTAGTCGCTAGATCAAGGCCTCCGAAATCGCAACGCCGTGGACATGTAGTTAACGGCGTTGAAAGGCCTCGGTGCTTCTTTGAACGGACAAACAAGATAAGGTTAAGATTGGTTAATATTGCGGACTTTTAGTGTGCGCATATACACTCACAGACAGTTGAGGATGTATCGTACGATACCTTTATACTGAAAGGAGTATGTATGAAAGGTGTATGCTAAAAGATTAACCCCGACAACTATGACGACTATGAAAAAACTATTTCAGATATTCTGCGTGCTGCTGATCGCGACGGCTTGTAGCAACTCCGACAGCAACGAAAATGCGCAACTCGAGATTCGATTGACCGACGCCCCCGGCGACTATGAAGAAGTGAACATCGACATCCAATCCGTAGAGATCAACGCCAGCGATACCGAATCGGATTCGGGATGGAAAACAATTGAAGTACACCAAGGCGTTTACAACCTGCTCAAACTCACCAACGGGTTGGACACCGTGTTGAGCCATGTGGAACTTCCCGCAGGTCATATCTCCCAGATCAGACTGATACTGGGTGAAAATAACAGCGTGAAAAAGAACGGCATTATAACTCCCTTGAAAACACCCAGCGCCCAGCAGTCGGGTTTAAAAGTAAAAGTGAATGCCGACCTCACGCCGGGCATTACCTACACCATTCTACTCGACTTCGACGCAGCGCGTTCTGTTGTTGAAAAAGGCAACGGCGGCTTCAATCTCAAGCCGGTGATCCGCGGCGTGAGTGAAGCTACCAGTGGTGCCATTAAAGGAGTGATTGTGCCCGCCATTTCAAAACCTGCGATCTTCGCCGTGAACATGAGTGGCGACACTGTGGCCACAACGTACAGCGATACTACCTCGGGTAACTTCTTATTGCGCGGCATCGCCCCGGGCACCTATACATTAAAGATTAGCCCTAAACCGACTTATCAACCCACAGAGAAACCAGCCGTATCGGTATCTCTGGGAGTGGTAACGGATGTCGGCGTCGTCAATGTTCCTTAGCATAAAAACAAACGACACCTAAGCATACAAAGAGGGCTGCACTACAAAGGCAGCCCTCTTTTACTATTAACAATTCACTTCCATGGAAGTCTCTGATTTCCGCGCTTAATTCCCCTGCTTCACCAGGTGCACTTCGTCGGGGATAAGGCCATGCGCTTCTTTGTGCGTGTTCACCATGGCGGCCGAGTCGGGCGCTTCGGCCAGGCACATCACCACGCCTGATTTTTCATCTACCCAATAGTTGATCAGGTTCACATCGTATTTGCCTTGAACGGCCAGGTCTTTCACGTGCGCGTCGGCGACGGCTTTGGCCGTTACATTGCCGGCACCGAGATGGTGAACGTCGAGAAAGAGTGAACCATGCGACTGGGCCGCAGCGGCAGTCCCACTGGTGACGAGTTCGATCAGGTCGGGTACAAGGCCATGCGCTTGTTGGTGTGTCTTATAGATGGCGGAATCGTTAGGTGATTCAGAGAGGCAATACACTTTGCCTTTCATTTCGTCCACCCAATAGCTTAGAAAACTCACACCAAATTTGTCTTGCGTTGCCAGATCTTTCTGGTGGGCACCGGCCACGTCGGCGGCCGTTACTTTACCGGGCTCCAGGTTGTGTACATCGATGTAAAGCTGTCGTTCGACTGGTTTAGGCTGTTGGACATTCGTGGAACAAGCACCCAAAACCAGGGCCAGGGAGAGGAAAACAATACAGGTCTTTTTCATTTTTCGTGATTTAGTTTTAACTAGGACAAAGGAAATTCAAGGGAAAGCAAATCTCATCGGAGGTTTTCCCCGTTTTAGTATTCCGGTTCCCTATTTTTACTAAACCCTCTCTTCGCAACATGGAATTAGTCGAGCGCGATGCGTACCTCAGTATGCTGGCAGAACAGTATCAGCACCTCGTTAACGGCGTCGGGCATACCGTGTTTTTGGGAGGGGAGGCGGGCGTGGGCAAGACCTCGCTCGTCAATCGTTTCCTGGAAGGCATAGCCGGCAAAGCCAAAATTTATACCGGCGCCTGCGATTCCCTCTTCACACCGCGACCCCTCGGACCCCTCTATGACATTGCCGGGCAATTGGATAGATCCTTGCTGGAACTGCTGCGAAATGAAAAGGACCGCGCACTGATCTTTACCTCTTTTCTGCAAGCCTTGTCGACCCCGGGTGCCCCGGTCGTGTTGGTGTTCGAAGACATTCACTGGGCCGATGAAGCTACGATCGACTTCATAAAATTCCTGGCGCGTCGCATTGCCCGCATTCCGTGTTTGTTCCTGCTGACGTTTCGCGATGAGGAAGCCAACTTTTATATTCCCCTGAAGGCCTTGTTCGGTGAACTCCCCGCAGGCCTGTTCACCAAACGCATTGTACAAAGACTTTCGCGCGAAGCCGTGGACCGCATGGCACTGGAGAAAGGCTACGCTTCAGGCAAAGAAGTATACGCCCTCACCTCCGGGAATCCTTTTTATGTGACGGAGATCCTCGCCAGCTATAGCCCCGGCATCCCCGAAAAGGTGAAAGACGCTATCCTCACCGTCTTTCACGGGCGTGATGAAACCACGCAAGCGCTGTGGGAATTTTTGTCCATCCTGCCCTCGGGTATTGACTACAAAAAAGCGGAACAGATCGATCCTCACTTTCCAAAGGGCCTGGAACACTGTATGCGATCAGGTATTATCGTGAGCAAAAATGATTTCCTCTACTTCAAACACGAACTCTACCGCATCGCCATCGAAGAGTCGATGACGCCCTACCGGCGCAAAAGCCTGCACCACCGGATACTCCAGATCATGTTGGACTGCCCTGTGGAATTCAACAACCTCTCGGAAGTTGTGCACCACGCCAGGCTAGCCGATGACCGCGCGACCGTAGCGCGCCTCGCACCCCAAGCCGCCAAAGAAGCCGCCGCGTTGGGTGCTCACCTTCAGGCATCCAAGCTTTACCTGACGGCCATTGAATACACCGACCCCACGGACCCTATGCTGGTAGAGCTCTATGAACGTCATGCCTACGAATGCTATCTCACCAACCAGATCGCACCGGCTATCGCCTCACAACAAATCGTGCTCGCGATGTGGCGCGAACGGAAAGTGAAATTGAGAGAAGGCGACACCCTTCGCTTTTTGTCGCGACTCTGGTGGTTTAGCGGGCATCGTGAACAATCCATCGCACTGGCACGTGAAGCGATCGAAGTTTTGGAGAACGGTTTTCCAACACGCGAGCGTGCATTGGCCTATAGCAACCTGGCACAACTCAGCATGCTGGCCGACGATCCCGCAAACACGTTGCTCTGGGGAAACAAAGCCATCGACCTGGCACAGCGCATGGACGACCAGGAGATCCTTTCGCATGCCCTCAACAATGTGGGCGCGGTGCAAATAAAATTTAGTAACGATGCAACAGAAGGAGCAGCCAAGCTCCAGGAGAGCCTGGCCATTGCGTTAAAGAACGGCTTGCACGAACACGCGGCCCGGGCCTACACCAATCTCTCTTATTCTTATGTGTTGATCCGGCAGTATAAAAAAGCTACCACATTTTTTGATGAGGGACTAAAGTACTGTGAAGAGCGCGACTTGAAATCATGGTCGTATTATATGGAGAGCGAAAGGGTGAAGATCCTGTTGGATACAGGCGCCTGGCCTGAAGCCGAAGCACTGGCCCTATCGTTACTGAGCAATGCTCTTCAACCGATCACCACAAAGATCGGCGCCATCGTTACGCTGGCGCGCCTGAAGACAAGGCGAGGAGAATTTGAAGAAGCGCGACAATTGATTGAGGAAGGAAAACGGATCGCCCCCCAAACCAGCGAAGCCCAACGCATCGTTCCCGTGCTGACCGCCGCAATGGAATTTAGCTGGATCACCGGGGAGCCTCTTCCCCTGGAAGAATTGAAAGGCGTAGAAGAATCCTTGTTCTTTCAAAAAGATACATCCTGGCATTATACCGCGTTGGCGTACTGGATGCACAAATGCAGACTGCCGTTGACCAGTAACATCGATTTTGTTGGTCCCTTCCGTTTAGAAATGGAGGGCCACTGGAAAGCTGCCGCAGAACAATGGGAGGAAGCCGGGTGCCGCTATGAACACGCGCTGGCGCTGCTGGGTGGCGACGAGAAACATCAAAAGCTAGGCATCCTCTTGCTCGATGAAATGGGCGCCACCGCCACCAGCGAAATGCTAAAGCTGAAATTAAAAGGACTGGGCATGCGAAACATTCCGAGAGGACCGCGCGAAAGCACCCGAAACAATCCCGCCCAACTCACCGGCCGCCAGATCGAGATCCTGAACCTGTTGCAAGGCGGCGCGCCCAACAAAGAGATAGCCGACAAGTTGTTCATCTCGCCCAAAACCGTGGACCATCATATCTCGGCCATCCTCTCGAAGCTGGAAGTGACCTCGCGCGCCAAGGCGGTGCTGGAGGCGCAGAAGTTGGGTATCTTAAAATAGGGGACCCCGGGAGGATAAAATAGGGAATCCTCCTGGCGCACAAATGCCCAGCCAAAACCAGCTTGCAGAGAAATTAAAACAAATTCTCTGCATGAAAAAATTCATCATCGAACGCGAGCTGCCGGGAGCCGGCAAACTCACCCCCTCCGAATTGAAGTCCATTGCCACCAAGTCGTGCGAAGTTGTGGACAACCTGGAGGCACAGTACCATTGGATCCAAACCTTCGTGACCGATAACAAACTGTATTGTGTCCACATCGCACCCGACCGCGAAACGGTTTTGGAACACGCCCGCCAGGGTGGCTTTCCTGCCGACAAAGTATCCGAAGTAAGAAGTATTATGGATCCGACCACCAGCGCATAAAAATAAGAGAAGATAATAGTATCTTAGGTAAACAGGAGCCCAACCCGACCCTCTCTATGAATTCCTCTCCAAACATCGGCGGAGCCTCTCGCATACAATCGGTAGACCTTTTGCGAGGTGCGGTCATGATCATTATGGCAATCGACCACGTGCGCGTCTATTCCGGCATTCCCGCCGGGGGGCCAACCGCCGATGTTTTCTTTACCCGCTGGATCACCCATTACTGTGCACCGACGTTCGTTTTCTTCGCCGGCACCAGTGCGTTCCTGTATTTTCAAAAAACAGGCGATAAGGGACCCGTGGCAAGATTCTTACTAACCCGCGGCCTGCTGCTGGTACTGCTGGAAATGACAGTGATCCGTTTCTTCTGGATGTTCAATTTTGACTACGCCACCTTCACTTTCACCGGCGTGATCTGGATGCTGGGATGGTGCATGGTGTTGATGGCGGCCTTTGTCGGGCTCCGTCCATCGACGCTGGGTATAGTAGGACTCGTGATCATTTTCGGTCAGCAAGTTTTTCAATTTGTGCCACAGCTTTTTCCGGCTTCCCTGCAAGGGTCCGTAGCAAAAGTCTGGGGCTTCTTCTATCCACCGGCCATGGAGGGATTGTCTGGCGCCGGAAACCTCTCCGGAACATCGGGTATGGACAAACCGTTTGGCCTCAGCATTTTCTATGTGATCATCCCCTGGATTGGGGTGATGATGGCGGGATACGGTTTCGGAAAATTGTTGCTGAGACCATCGGCTGAAGTAAAAAAGCTCTGTTTGCGCATAGGCCTGGGAGCGGTGGTTCTTTTTCTCGTCGGAGGGATCATCATGGCTTCGATAAACATACCTCCGGATGACACCACGCCTTTCCTGTTCCGGTTGCTCGGCCAAAAAAAATATCCGCCTTCTCAACTCTTCCTGCTCATGACCCTCGGTCCCATCATCGCGCTTGTACCCTGGGCTGAGAAAACGCACGGCCGCCTGGCCGACGCGGTGAAGATCGTCGGGCGTGTGCCGATGTTTTATTATCTGCTGCATTTGCTATTGATCCACCTCTCTGCATTCATCGTGAATCTATTGTTGTACGGAGCGATACACCAGGACTGGTACACGAATGCACCGTTCGTGGGGATGGCCGAAGATCAGCGCTGGGGCCTGCCGTTGTTGTATTTGGTATGGGCTATCGACGTGGTGATCTTGTATTATGTCTGCCGGTGGTATGCCCGGTATAAGGCCGAACATCCGGAAATAGGATGGATGAAGTATATATAGCGGCCGGGCTCTTTTGCTGATGAAATAAAAGTATCTAATTATATCTTAAAAGTAGAAACATATCATTAGCTTTGTTTACAAGAAAACCAAAGTAGTGAATGAAAGGCTACATCGGCGAATTTGAAGAGCTGGTATTGCTCACCATCGCAAGCCTGGGCGAAAATGCTTATGGCGTCGCGATCAAAGAAGACATCGAAATGCGGGCTGATCGCGACATCAGCCTGGGGGCGTTGCATTCCACCATCACGCGATTGGAAGAGAAGAAATTTATCCGATCGTGGCTCGGCGAGCCCACACAAGAGCGGGGTGGGAGACGAAAGCGATTCTTCGAACTCACCCACCAGGGAAAGGTCGCGTTGCACGAGATCAAGGCGCTACGGGATGAACTTTGGAAACTTTCAAAAGCCACCCTCACGCTAGCCAAATGAAAACAAAACCCTCCGTTAAACCCCCACGCCTGGCCGACCGCCTTTTTGAATGGTACTGTAACAATGCGTCCATTGAAGACCTGCACGGCGACCTGGAAGAATTGTTTTTTAGAAACCTGGAAAAGATGTCGGTGCGCCGCGCCAAATGGAACTATTGGCGACACGTGCTGTCGCTGATTTTTTCCTATGCCTTGCGACGAAGAAAACAACGGGCGGCGTTTCATCCCTATGCCGGCGCGTCGGCCCAAACCGCCATGCTGCTCAGTTATTTGAAGATTGGATTCCGCAACCTGGTTAGAAATAAAAGCTATGCCGTGGTGAACATCGGCGGGCTTGCCATTTCCGGCGCAGTGGGTCTTATGATCTTATTGTTCATCGCTCACGAACGGAGCTATGACCGTTACAATTCAAAAGCCGATCGCATTTATCGGCTGAACTTTGAGCATCGTTTCGGCGAGAATCATGCGCACATGGCCACCACGCCGGCAATGGCCGCCAGTACCTTGCAACAAGAATTTCCAGAGATTGAATCGACCACGCGGTTCCTGGACTACGGCACGTATCTGGTCAGAGCAGCCGAGGCAAAAGAGAGTATCAAAGAATATCATGTGCTGTGGACCGACAGCACGGTCTTTAAAATTTTTTCATTACAGGTCCTCGAAGGCAACGCCAACAAGGCCTTGGCTGATCCTTACGGTGTGGCGATCAGCAAGCGCACGGCCGTGAAATACTTTGGCAATGCCAGCGCACTGGGAAAATCACTTGTGCTCGACAACCGGATCCACGCTCAGGTCACCGCCGTTTTTGAAGACCTTCCTGCGGTGTCCCACTTCCATGCCGACATGCTCATCTCGCTGGCGGGCGATTGGCCCGCAGCCCGTGAGGCAAGGTTTAGTGGATTTTCAAACAATAACTTCAACAGCTATATCCTGCTCCGGCCTGGAGCCGATGTGCATAGCCTGGAAGCTAAACTTCCCGCGTTCGTAGAGAAGTACAACGGCCCATCGAAAGGCGGGGATTTTGCAAGGCTTGAACTGATGCCCCTGCTCGACATTCATTTGCATTCACAGCTGCGCGGCGAGCTGGAAACAAACGGCGACATCACCTATGTCTATTTGTTTTTTGCCGTGGCGGTATTTGTACTCATCATTGCCTGTATCAATTTTATGAACCTGGCGACCGCGCAATCCACACAACGCGCAAAAGAAGTCGGCATCCGGAAAGTGCTGGGGTCACAGCGCGGACATTTGGTCAGACAATTTTTGCTGGAGTCGTTCATCATCACCGGAGCGGGGTTCACCGTTGCCATCGGCCTGGCGCAGTTGCTGACGGCCCTGTTCTCCAGCATTCTTCAGAAACCGCTGCAGCTTCCACTAACAGAACCGTGGTTCTATGCGGCGCTAGGTGTCGCCACAGGCGTGGTGAGCCTCCTGGCGGGGGCATATCCTTCCTTTGTCTTGTCGGGATTTAAACCGGTGAGTGTTTTGAAGGGACGAACATCCTTACGCTCCAACGGTGTTCTGCGCAGCGGACTGGTGGTGTTTCAATTTGTAGTTTCCATACTGCTAATGGTAGGCGCCTTCACGGTCAATCAACAGGTGGCGTATATTCAAAACAAGAAACTGGGTTTCGAAAAGGATCACGTTTTGCTGGTGAAAGACGCCTATGCCCTTCGTCCCAATAGCGGCGTATACAAAACAGAGGCGGCGAAGATTCCAGCCGTTCGCAGCACGACGGTGTCGGGATTTATTCCCGTCGAAGGCGGTTCGGATTTTCCCCGACGCGATCGTTCATTTTGGAAAGAAGGGACGCAGCCCTCGTCAGACAACCTGGTCAACATCCAACAATGGAGTGTGGATTTTGACTACATCACCACGCTAGGGCTGGATGTAGTGGATGGAAGAGGTTTTTCAGAAGACTTCCCATCCGATTCAGCTGCGGTGGTCTTGAATAAAACCGGTGCCGATCGCTTTGGCCTGGGTTCCGATCCCATCGGCAAACGCATCGCTACATTTGGGGGCGGCCGTGTTCCGGATTTTGATCACCCAGTATTCTTTACCGTGATCGGCGTCGTGGACGATTTTCATTTCTCTTCACTGAAGGAGAACATCGGCCCGCTGGCACTTTTCCTGGGCAAGAGCGACGGTTTTGTCAGCATTCGGTTTGATGGCGACCCAAAGCCGGTCATTGACAAACTCGAAGCCACATGGAAACGCATGGCGCCAGGCCAACCCTTTCAATATTCTTTTCTCGACCAGGAATACGGGCGCATGTATGCCGGAGAACAGCGCCTCGCAAAGTTGTTTGGCATCTTTGCCGCCTTCGCCGTGATCATCGCCTGCATCGGGTTGTTCGCACTGACCGCCTACACTTCGCAACAGCGTACAAAGGAGATCGGCATCCGGAAAGTTTTGGGGGCTTCGGTGGCCAGCATTGTCTTTTTGTTGTCGGGTGAGTTTACAAAACTGATCGTGATTGCTTTTGTTGTCGCCGCGCCGTTGGCCTGGGTTGGCGTGCGGTGGTGGTTGGAGAACTTTACCTATAAAGTTGATATTGGACTTATGGTCTATGCTGCAGCGGGGCTCCTGGTTTTGGTGATTGCCTGGCTGACCACGTGGTACCATTCGTTTCGCGCGGCTTCGGCTGATCCGGTGAAGTCTATTCGCACGGAGTAGGGTGGGCCTGTACTTTTTTAACTGTCCTCCTTCGCTGAAGCTTCGTCTGGCAGGCAAAGAAATACAAATAACGGGCGTTAGCTAGTTACATTTTATTCTGAGATTGGGTGTTCTGACCTTTGGTTTCTGGCCGGAGCGGTCTTACCTTTAGGGCTCCTAGACGCAGAAAACCTGCATTTCCCGCAATTTTTGAAGAAAAATGAATAACCGCGGTCAATGTTTGTGCCTGATGCGCTACTAATTCGATAGAGTAAATAATAAAAATAGACTTTAGAACATGTTTTTAACAAACCGGAATACGTTGGACAGCCACGCGAGGAGTCTCGTGAAGGGTATAAGCTGGCGGGTCGTGGGCACCATCGACACCATCATCCTTTCCTTTATCGTCACGGGAAACATCGGCAACGCGCTCAAGATCGGGTTCACGGAAGTGTTCACGAAAGTCTTTTTATACTACCTCCACGAACGGATCTGGAACACCACTTCCTTCGCCCGCACCCGCGACAAAAAACCTTCACACTTGCGCAGCTTGCTGAAAGGCATCTCGTGGCGTGCAGTGGGTACGTTGGACACGATGTTCATTGCGTATTTCATCACCGGTGTTCCTCTCGACGCGCTCAAGATCGGCGGCTTCGAAGTATTTACCAAAGTGGCGTTCTTCTATGTTCACGAACGCATCTGGAGTGGAATAAAGTGGGGACGCGGCACTGCCGTCGCCGCTGTCGCGCAGCCTGAAAAAGTCGAGGTCCGCGAGACCACATTGCAATCCTGATTTTTTAGAACGGAATATTAAATAGCGGAAGCGAGCCTGCATGAAAGCAGCATTCGCTTCCGCTATTTCTTTTTAGCCTTCATTTTCTCGGCATTGCGTTTCGCATTGAATTTTACAATCTTATCGATTAGCGTTAAAGGCATTGGCTTATCCAAGGGAAGTTGTAAAGAGCCTTTGCCGCTCACATAAGGCGCCAGTGCCTCATCCCAACCCTGCACACCCGTGGGCACGGGGTATATTCCAATATGTTTTTGATACGCCGCAAAATGGATGAGGTTTCCATCGAGGGTAAAAGTGGGCATCGCATATTTTATGGTTTCCTCTGCCTTTGGAGCGGCCTTGCGAATAGTGGCCCGTAGGGTCTTCAGAATTTTCTGGATGTTCTCCGGAAAGTCGGCGATGTAGGCATCGATGCTTTCGGCGGGTGGGCTTTTCATAGTCTTTGCCATGGTCTGTGAGATTTTTGATGTATGACAAGCTAGCCAAACAAAGGAAAATAAAAGCTGTATGAAAACGACAATCAGCGGGGCCGAATGCGGCAGGGTGAATGGGTTGGCTTAGGTTGATGCCTCGCGTCTCCTAGGACGGACCGGGCATTTGTAGTTTTCTGAATTGTAGCGGCGAGGTGTTCTTGTATTTTTTAAACTGCCGGTAAAAAAAAGGCAGACTTTCAAAACCGGTACCATATCCCACCTGTGCCACCGGTGTGGAGCCCTCCGCCAAAAGCCGGGCGGCCACCTGGATGCGGTACTCGTTCAGATAGCTGAAGAAAGGCTTTCGCATGGCATTGCTAAAGAAACGCGAGAAAGATTGTTCCGTCATGGAAACCTGGGAGGCCATTTCGGCAAGGGTGATGCGGCGTGCGTAGTTTTCATGCACGTATTCCTGTACACACTTCAACCGGTCGTGCACGTCGTGTGAAAGAGTGAAGGTGTGATCGGGCGTGGAGAGGAATGCGATCTTTTTTTGATGCGTCAGTTCTTCCAGCAACGCGAGCAGCTGCAGGTAGCGGTTCACTCCCTTGCTGTCGATAATTTCGTGCAGCTTGCTTTTTACATGACGGGCAAACGCGTCGTCGAATTTGATGCCACGCTCGGCGCGTTTCAACAGCGACGCAATGGCCGCAAATTCCTTTAACGGTTGTATGATCGCATCATTCCATTGAATGACTAAAGATCGCGCGACGGTTGTTTTGGCCTTGTCGCTCTTCCAATAATGAGGCACGTTCGAACCGATGAGCACCAGGTCGTCCTCGGCAAACGGCGAGATGTGATTGCCCACATAACGGATGCCTTTGCTCTTCACGATATACGTCAATTCATACTCCGGATGAAAATGGAAGGGAGCATCAAACACCGGCCCCTGGTAATCGAACGCCGTCACCGAGCTTTCCTCATGGGCTCTTACTTTTTCGAAGACGGCTTTCATTTATCCTGTATTTTGTATGGAATAATGGACTTTATATCAATATATTATACAAAATAGTGTATTTTTTTGTTAAAATAAAGGAAGAACTGTGCCGCATTGTTTTCGCTACTTTGTCTCAACCCAAACCTGAAAAATATGGACATGTACAGCGATCTTTCAGAGCATCATTATTTACTGGGGTCGATGTTTCCCGAAGCCAACACCCGCGAACTTTGGGAAGCCTATAAATTGTCTGACGACCAACTCGCTTTTTTTGAAGAGAACGGGTACCTCGCCAACATCAAACTGTTGGAACATGACCAGGTAGATCAACTCAACCAGGAGTTGACCGAGATCATGAACCCTGCACACCCGCTCCATCACTTGTTTTACGAATTCCATTCCAACGAATCCGGAGATCCAAATTCAGTATTGTTTCATTCCCTGGGGCACTGGCGCATCACGCCGGGCTTTCATGATGTTTTGTGGAATCCGCGATTTGTTATTCCCGCATCCCAATTGTTCGGAAATCGCGCGGTGCGTTTCTGGCACGACCAACTGTTTTGCAAACCGGCACACCATGGCGGCGTCGTGGCATGGCACCAGGACTATAGCTATTGGACACGCACCACACCGATGCAGCACCTCACCTGCTGGGTGGCGCTGGACGACGCCTCGAGCGAAAATGGTTGCTTGCATTACATCCCAAAAAGTCATCGCTGGGATTTGCTGGACAGAACAACTCTGGCCGGCGACATGGAAGGACTGGAGAGATTTCTGACCGACGAACAGAAAAAACAATTTGCCAACAAGGTGGCGATCGAAATGCCCCGCGGCTATGCCACGTTCCATCATCCGCTGATGGTGCACGGCTCCTACGAGAACCGCTCGCCTCGTTCGCGTCGCGCCTTTGTGTTGAATGTATTTGCCGACGGCACAGTGTCGAACACCGACGACGCGGTCTTGACCGGCGTGCCGGCCATCGCCACAGGCAATAAAATGCAGGGGCAATTTTTTCCGCTGCTGTTCGATCCAGCTTCGATCCGCTGATCTGCGTGGCGCAACGTTTTGGTTTGACGCCGGCACTGGGAATATTTACCGCGGCGAAATGTCTGGTTTAATATCAATCACGGGCGTGCCATCGAGTGCTTCCAACGGATGCACTTTCAGTTTACCCGGCAACACCTCGATGACCTTGACACGATGGAGACCGACGGGATTAGGTCGGTCGGGTGAACGCGTCGTGAAAACACCAATTTCCGGAGCGGTGGTCTCGCGGCGAGGATAACATTTTAACACACGGCGATCGGCGAGATGAAACCAGGTGAGCAACACCAGGGGAGCACCCACCCGCAGCCCTTGAATTCCCTCCGCGAACGCCGCATCGATTTCGATCACGGCCTCGGGTGCGCCTTCACTTTCTTGCAAAGGACAATCTTCCAACGTCTTTAGCGACGAACGTATGTAGCCGATGGGTTGTAATGAGAATTTTTCCATAGCATCGATAGTTACTTCATGACCTTTTTCCAATACTCCTGCCGGAACACCAGCGGGCTGACTTTATAAACTTTTTTGAATTGCCGGTTGAAATTGGAGAGGTTGTTGAACCCACAGGCAAAGCAAACCTCCGAAACACTTTTGTCCTGGTTGATCAACAGTTTGGTGGCTTGCCCAAGGCGCACCTCGTTGAGAAAGGAGGTGAAGGTTTTACGCGTGCGCTGACTAAAGAACCTCGAAAAGGAATTCACGGCCAGGTTGGTCAGCGAAGCCACTTCTTCCAGGCGGATCTCGCGTTGATAATTGTTAAAAACGAAATCGAACACTTCGTTCATGCGCGACGACTCCACCGCGTTCACGCCTTTCACCGGTTCGTTAGAGATGTGGCGATAATCGCGCGACTCCGAAAGCTCTTGCAAGATATCCAGCAGTTTGAGCATGCGGGGGAATCCTTTCAGCGCGCAAAGCTCGAACATTTTTTTACGAACGCTCTCGTTGGTCTTCCCCAAAATGTCGAGACCTCGGGCACTGCGTGAGAGCAGGCTTTTAAGCCGCCGGGCTTCCGGCAACAAAAGAAAATCATCCCCGAAAGAATGTTCGAGAAAGTGGACGACGATCGACTGCGCACGCAGTTTGCTTTTGGGCTGATAATATTCAGCTCCATTTTTATAGAGGTGCGGCAGATTGGGGCCGATGAGCGCCAGGTCGTTTTCGCGAAAGGTCCTGATGTTGTCGCCGATAAAGCGCTGGCCCGTGCTGGCCGTGACCAGCACCAGTTCGTATTCGGGATGAAAATGCCACGGCGTGGGGTAGTAACGATAATCGAAATACTTCACGACAAAGGATTCCTCCGATTTTATGGGCAATCTTTCGAGTACGGGTTGCATGATGGTGTTTTGCCAGGTCTAAACTAACGGATATTTTGATGTTAAAAAAGTATCAGTTTTGTTCCGGATGCCGGGCAAACAAGCTAGCGAGGCAAGCTTGTGCATATTGGAAAAAGACAGGCGTCGCCCTCGGAGCGTGGTATCTGTTAATGCGGCCCCCCTCGGAGGCCTCGGGGCCGGGCTATCCGTTCCAAGTCCGTCCAACACGCAAAGCCAACGCACTTCGGGCTTTCCACTGCTATCCCTGGCCGGGCCCGGAAATAAGCATTTTGCCTCTGCGGAGAAAAAATTATTTTATATTTAGTTCGCAATCTTTAAAATCACCTTCACATAACCATCGAGGTATATAGTCACTTTCTACAGTAATAGAAATTCCGTTATCATAGGCATAGGAGCAAATCATAAGGAGTGGAAAGGAAACCCAGCCCCAGAAATCAGCCGCTCTATCTTTCTTACTAAAATATTCTTTATGTTTATTCAAAGCTTTTTCAAGAAGATCATTAAAACCAAATGCATCTTTTTGAAGAACTGATTTACATAACATTATAACCGGAGTTCCCTGATTGTCAATCCAATTTCTTGATGGATTAGTTTTACTAAACTCTTTTTCTTTTAACTCATAAATCTCAATAGCTTTCTCTAAATACTTAGAATCTTCAAAAAGAACTTTATAAACTTCGACTTCGGCTATTCTTACATCGTCAAAAGAAACGTTTCCTTGTTTCATAAACCTGTTCTCAAGATCTGTTAAAAAATCAATAGCTTTTTTATCCCTTAAAATAACGGCTGTATAAAACACTGGTATCCATGTTCCGAAATCAATATAATCTCTAGTCTCTTTTCCAACTGTTTTGATGGTTGTCTTTCCTACTTGGATTTCTCTTTCTTTGTTTGGGTTAGAAGCCAACTTGAAATGATTCAACCCAAATTGAAGAGCGTAAAAAAAGCTCTGAAAAATTTCATCTTTATCGCAGTTTAAAACAATCGAGTATCCAATGTCATTTATTATGCTTGTATAAAAGGAAATTATGTCTCGCGATCTGAAATCTATTTTTAACGCCTCTACGTAAGATGATAACCTTACTTTGAATTTTTCATGGTAAGTTTCTATCCTATCAATCTGAAACCCTATGTCGTGTCTATCCATTTTCAATTTGAAAATTCATTAATAATTAAGTCACCTAATTCTCCTTTCGAATATTTCACCGGAACAAGTTTATTGTTTTTGTATATAAGCAGACTGTGTCTGTTGGGATAAAAACCCGAATCAATGTCTTCAATGATTTGTTTAATTGCGGCTCTATTCATTCCTACATCTTCCAATGTAGAAGTCGTAATGCCGTCATGTAGGTCATCGGGTCTTTTTAAATCACCCTGGGTTGTTTGTCCAAACCCACAAGGGTAAATGAGGAAACTGAAAATCAGAAGAGCTAATCGTTTTTTCATGTTATTTTATTAGTCTAATGGCTTGCCGCCAACTAGCGAATATATGCCATTAGTGGCATAGGCCGGTATTTTGCAGCGCGAAGTTGGGGGAGTTTAGCAGGAAAGGACAAAAACCATATTACATACACTGTGGTGACCGGAAACTGATCGACCCGCTTACTATAAGACCGTCTCTAAAATTGTTCAACAATAACTTTTGAGGATTCTGCCCCCAGCGAGATCAGTGTTTTTTGCAAAGCGAGCACCATGGGGTCAGGGCCGCAAAGATAAAAATAGGTAGAGAAGGTAGGCAGCTTTTCTTTCAGGTAAGCCGCATCGATCATACGATGATCAAATGATTTTGTCTCTTCCTGCGTAAGCGTGTTGATAAAATTCTTGCCAAGCATTTGCGTGAACTCTTCGCGCAGGATGATATCCTTTTCGGTGTTGTTGGAAAAGATTAGCGTGTTGTTGCCCAGTTTCGCCTCTTTTTTTAATTGTCGGAAGATGGCGATAAAAGGTGTTACGCCCGCGCCGCCTGCAATGAATACACCTTCGCCATAGTAGCGGATAGCACCGAAAACGTCGTGGATGATCAATTGATCGCCGGTCTTCAATTTGCCCAGGTGGTTGGTGACGCCGTTGTGGTCCGTGTAGATCTTGATGGTGAATTCCAGGTGGTCCCACTCGGCCAGACCGGTGAAGGTGAATGGTCTTTTTTCACCCTTCATTTCCGGCGTGTTGATGGAAATGTCGGCCGCCTGGCCAGGCACGAAGGCAAGGCCCTCAGGTCTTTCCAGCGTAAATCGCCTGACGTTGTGCGTGACGGGTTCGACTTTCAATATCTTGACGATGGCAGGTTCCATGATGTAAGATAGTTATAAATAATAATTAAATATCTTGCAGCGATCAATCTCGCGCATGCAAGACCTTGTCCTTTTTACGCTCACCGCCGGCAGTGTTTTTTTGCTGGCATTTCTTTCGGTTGCGAATCCGAAGGGGGCGAACGATACGGCAAATAAATGGCTGGGCGTTTTTCTGTTTTCGTTTGGTTGCGCATTGCTGGAGCGGGCGTTGTTTTCTTTTCCACCCCATATGCCGCCGACGCCATTCACGGTGTTGACGGAACTGTCCAGATTTGCGATCGCTCCCGCGCTGTACATGAGTGTATTGAATTTTACTTCGCCAGGGCGAACGTTCAAGAAAGGCGAGTATCTCCACTTTCTGCCCTTCCTTCTTTTTGCCCTGTATTCGATCATCACTTTGTTTTCATCGCCGCGCCTCCCCCCTCTACTCCCCCCGGCGTTGGGAAAAGCGATGGGAGCGGCGATGTTCTTAAGTGTAAAAATTCAAATCGTCGCCTATTGGTTGTTGAGTCAGAGTAGACTTGTCTGGCACCAGCGCAACATTCGCATGTTTGCTTCGACGACCGCGGCGATAAATTTGCGGTGGTTGCAGTATTTTCTCTGGGCCCTGGTGTTCATCATCTTTCTTTGGTTCAACGAGTTGTTCTTCGGTATCACGATCATTAAAACCCTGGCGCCGTTCGGATACCTGGTGGCCGTTTATTTCATCGGCTATTTTTCACTTCGCCAACAAGAGATCTTCCGCTTTGAAAGACAAGAAGTAGAAGCGATTCGCGAAATACTGGAAGAAGACCCGGTCTCGACCGCGAAAACGCCGCGCCTTTCCGGCGAAGCGATGGCGACGCTGAAAGAAAAAATGCAAGCGATCATGGAACACGACAAGGCGTTCCTGGACCAGGAGTTGGATTTGCCACAGCTGGCCCGGCGTATGCACGTGTCTCCGCACGATCTCTCTTACCTGCTCAACGCAGGATTTGGCGAAAGCTTTTTCCAGTTTGTTAACCGCTATCGCGTGGCCGAGGCGAAAATACTTTTACTTTCTCCGAAACATCGCCATCTCAACGTGCTCGGCATCGCCTACGAGGCGGGGTTCAGCTCCAAAACAACCTTCAATACGACCTTCAAGAAATTTACCGGTCAATCGCCCACCCAATTCCAGCGAAACGCCCTGGGGGAAGTCCAACCGGCACCGCCGGCACGCCCTGAAGAAGGCCGGATGGACACGCGCGGCTAAAGCTTTTTTTGTTTTAAAACTCTGGAAAGGGGTTCGGATGGTTCCATCGGAACACCCCGGCGGCAGGGGAGGCCTACTTTAGGGCGTTCATCCTAAATCAAAAGTCAAAATGAAAGCCCGTTCGTTTCTTCAAAAATTTGTTGCCTGTTTTTTTGCCGGCCTTTCCGTTATGGCGGCAACGCTCAGGATCGGCCGAAGATTTATTTCTCCGTTGATCCCCCTTCCAGTCATCGCGGCCTTTGCGCTTCTCTTTTTCATATCTGCCCTCGTCCTCGCCGTGGTGTGGCATAGACGTGAGAAAGTAAAAAACGCCACCGTCCCAGACACACCTTCGCCCCTCTGGATGCAGTTGAATTTTTGGCAGGGCATACTTCGCTACGCCATTGCCCTTGATCTTTCCATGTTTGGCTGGCAAAAGATCACCCGTCTTCAATTGGTGTCACCAATGGGCATGCTCGATCTGCCCTTCAGCAGCCTGTCGGGCGAGGACCTTACGTGGAGTTACTTCGGACATTCCTATCCGATGGTGGTGACGATCGGTAGCCTCCAGATCATCGGGTCGTTCTTGTTGCTTTTTAATCGCACACGGTTATTGGCGTTGTTCACCTTGTTGCCGGTGTTGCTCAACATTGTGCTGATCGATTTCTTTTATGGGCTGGATTGGGGTGAGCAGCTTTATGCTTCTGTCATTTTCGTGGAACTGCTGTATCTCCTGCTCACGGAATATCACCGGCTGGTGGAATTCTTTTTTAAAACGCAGACCGCCATGCCTTCCCTTGTTTTCAAAAACAAATTCATCAAAAGAAGTATCCGTCTGTCCGTTGTCATGATTCCCCTCCTGCTCATCGCACGCTATGAAAACCCAGACCAGCATCCTGCGCTTACGGGCAAATATGAAGTGACAAAACTGCAATGGAATCAGGCGACGCTAAAGCCAGGCACTTGTCAGGACAGTGTATTGACCACGGTTTACCTCGACGTCGGAAACGATATGGTGCTTGAATTTAACGACCAGAAAAGACGCCTGTTCGGGAAATATGCCTATGAAGAGCATACGGGAAAGCTGGGGGCTACGTGGCATTATCCCTCAACGTTCCATACACCGTTGCAGGCCACGCTCACCACACAAAATGATAGGGAATTGATCCTCACGGGCACCCTGGGAGAGAACGCGATCACCATAGAGATGCACAAGGTTCGCGGAAGATAGGGCGTCAACAGGAACAATGAACCCAACGGACGGGTGGCGGAAAATCTGGCCTTTCCAGCCACCCATCCGTCAATTAATGACCATCCTAAGCCAGAAATGACGGACCAGAATTTGGAAAAAAACAGTTCCAATTTGGGCTTTCGACCGGGTTACCTGGTCGGCAGTTTTTACATGAAAGGTTACAAATCCCGGTTTTTGAGCAAATTTAAAGGGTTACCTCGACCCCTCACTGAGGGTATATACGTAGGTATGTAATTTGATGTCCCCCCCGTTAGATTAAGCGTTCCCTAACAACCTTTTCATTTTATGAAAAACAAGATTTCTCTCCTGTTGGCCACAGGGTTGATTGTGCTGGGATGTACCAAAGATCCGGTGCAGCCCGTCAACCCGAACCCCGATCCCTCCAACCCGAACACACCGGGAGATACCACCCGCACAAACCCGGTAGATACGACGACTACGATTCCCGTCACCGATGACAAAGGTGTCCAGAAAGCCATGCCACGCGGTACGGATGATGCCCCTTACGGGTATTACGTCTACACGCCCGAAGCATACGCCACCGACACATTGAAGTACCCCTTGCTGATTTACCTGCACGGTTCCAACGAAACCGGCGATAGCCAGGGCGCGCCCGCCGAACTGGAAAAAGTGTTGGGCTCCGGTCCGCCGAAGATGATCGACACCAAACACTGGGCGCCATCGCATGCCATGGTGGTGGTCTCGCCGCAATGTCATGAAGGATGGTGGGATCGCGAGCATGTGCGCACGTTCATCCGGTTCATCAGCACGACCTATCGCATCGACACCACACGCATTTACCTCACCGGCATGAGTATGGGAGGCAATGCCACGGTCGATCAATTGAACTCATTCGAAAACAATCAGATCGCCGCCGCCGTGCCGATCGCCGCCGGTGGTGTCATGAACGATCTGTTCACACAACGTATGGCCAATGTACCGATGTGGTTTTTCCATGGCGAACAGGATGAAACGGTACTTCCGGAATATGTCATGGCCGTGGTACCCGCCATGAATGCCCTGTCGCCGACGGTCCGCGCGAGGCTGACTTTATACCCTGGGGTGGCCCATGAATGCGGGGAAATGACCTATACCGGTACAGGCAGAGGCAAGGAGGATCCTTCTTTCAGCGCCTTCAACATGGACATCTATACGTGGATGTATCAATACACAAAACCAGTTCATTAAGAAATCGTCGTGGTCACTTTACGTGTCATCGAGGCGATGATAAGATAAATTCAAGAAACACCCTGCGGAAGACCTGTTGAATTTGTGGTCTGGTTGGGTTCGAATAACACACTGGTGCCGGTCGTTCCGGCACCTTTTTCTTTTGCGATCGGCGGCACTCAACGGCCCAGCCCTGCGTTTAACGCGAAATTCCGAACTCCATCCCAACCCAACGGCCAGGGCCGGTGTTAGCGGTATGCAATTTGATACCTTTGAAGTCGTAAACGTTTGACCTCTCAACCTCGGTAAATCATGAAAAACACAATGGTAAACGTGCTGGCGGTGGCTTTGATTTTGCTGGGATGCTCGAAAGATCCTATACAACTTTCACCTGAGCCGGAAACGTCCAACCCGGTGGATACCACAACCACCAGCAAACCGACGCCGGATACGGGCGGTATCCACAAAGCCATGCTGTTGGGTTCAGATGCGGCGCCCTATGGATACTATGTCTACACGCCATCCACGTATAAAAAAGACGGCCCGACATTTCCCCTGCTCATCTTTCTGCACGGCGCGGGCGAAACAGGAAACAGTAAAACTTCTCCGGTTGAATTGGATAAGGTGTTAGTGAACGGTCCGCCGAACATGATCAAAAACAAGACCTGGGCACCGACACATCCGATGATCGTTGTGTCGCCGCAGTGTCATGAAGGATGGTGGGACCGCGACCATGTGCGGCAGTTTATTAAATTCATCAGCACCACGTATCGCGTAGATCAAAAACGGATCTACCTCACGGGGCTGAGCATGGGAGGCTATGGCACATTTGATCAGTTGAACTCTTATGATGACAACCAGATCGCCGCCGCTGTACCCATCGCCGGCAGTGGCCTCATGAATGCTTTGTTCACACAGCGAATCTCTAAAGTGCCGATCTGGGTCTTTCACGGAGAGGCCGACAAGATCGTGCCCCCGGATTTTTCAAAGGCCATTGTGCCCGCGATCAATGCCCTGAATCCTAAGGTCCGTGCAAAACTGACCCTCTATCCGGGCGTAGAACACAACAGTTGGAAAATGACCTACACAGGTTCGGGCATGGGCAAGGAAGATCCAGCCTATGATCCTTTCGCGATGGACATTTACAATTGGATGTATCAATACACGAAGCCTTAGCGTCGATTTTATCTGAAAGGTTTAACGCTTTTGAATCGATGGTGCTAAAAAGTCCTTCGCTTATTCATTGCGCAGCGCCTCCACCGGATTGCGGAGCGCCGCGCGAATAGATTCAAAGCTCACCGTGATCAGGGCGATGGCAAGCGCGATGGATCCGCCGGAAACAAAGACCATGAAGTTTATCGCAGTCTTATAAGCAAATCCCTCCAGCCAAAGCACCATCCCATACCACGCCAACGGGATGGCAATGATGATGGCGATGCAAACCAGCTTAGCAAATTCCGACGACATGAGCCGTACGATTTGTTGTACGGAAGCACCCATCACTTTGCGCACACCAATCTCCTTCACGCGGCGTTCGGCGGTGTAGGAAGACAATCCATATAACCCGAGACAGCAAAGCACCAGGGCAATACAGGTGAAGGTAACGATGATGCTGGATGCTTTTTGATCTTCGCGATACAGTTTTCCAATGTTTTCATCGAGGAAGGAATAATCAAAGGGCGTGTCGCTAACAATTTTCTTCCAGCCCTTTTCCAGGTTTGCCATCACGTTAGGAAGCGCGCCGGGGCCAATGTCCACCACCAGGTTTTCGAAGGCCTCACCACGCTCGACTCTGGGGAGTTTCAGGAAGGCGGGCTCGATGGGTTCGTGCAAGGACATGCGATGAAAGTCCTGCATCACCCCAACGATCTCGAACCTCACCAGCGAGCCATCGGCCTGCTGAAAGAAACTTTGCTCTACTTGTTGGCCGATGGCCTGCGCGGGTGTGAACCCGAGGGCCTTTGCCGAGGCTTCATTGATGATGATCTTGTTTTGATCACTGGCCAGGTTCGTGGTGAAGGGCCGGCCGGCGACCAGCTTGATGTTCAGCACGTCGTTGAAGTCGTAGGCTACGTCGTTCATGAAATGACCGACGCCTTCTTCACGGGTTTTGCCGGGCCTGAAGAGCACGATGTCGTTCCAATACATGCCCGGGAGGTAATCGGCACCCGAAACCTTCCGTACGGCGGGCTGCTGCAGATAATTTTGTTTTAGGGCGGCGTATGCCTTGCGGGCGGACTCGGTGCGCAGCGGCACGACAAGTTTTGCTTTCGTGTCGAAGCCCAGATTCTTGTTGCGAATGAACGCCAATTGCTGCGACACCATGATCATGCCGCATACCAACACAATGGCGATCACAAATTGAAATACAACCAGGGCTTTGCGTAGTCCACCGGAGCCGCCGGTGGTGAACTTGTTTTTTAACACGGTTGCGGGTTGAAAGGCGGTGAGATAAAAGGCGGGATAACTTCCTGCCAACAAACCCGTGAGCAGCGTGATGCCCAGCAAGGTGAACAAGAACGACAGCGAAGGCATGGTGTGCAAGGTGATGGATTTATCCACCAGGGTATTGAACCAGGGTAGGGCTACTTCGATCATGACCAGGCTGATGAGCACTGCCGCGATCACCACAAGCATCGCCTCGCCGAGGATCTGGCGGATCAATACGCCGCGGAAGGCACCCATCACTTTGCGTACACCGATCTCGGTGGCACGGCGTGTAGCCCTGGCCGTTGTCAGGTTAATGAAATTAATGCAGGCAATCAGCAGAACGAACGCGGCGATGGCGGCGACGATATACACGTACACGATGCGCGGATTTTTATCGACGGACGATCGCAGGTAGATATCCTTCACCGGTTCCAGGCTAAGGGTTTTACTAAAGCCAAAGGCTTTCATGGCTTCGGCACCGTGACGTGCCAGGACATCATTCATTTTTTTCTCTACGGCGGCAATTTGGCTTCCCGTCTGAAGCTTCACATACGAAGGCACAAAGTTTTGCCCGGCCCATTCGGGAGAGGTGCGGATAAATTCTGTCCAGCCGCCACGACTGGCCAGCGAAATAATGAAATTGGCTTTGATGTGGCTATGTTCCATCTCCTTGACAACGCCGGTGATCCTGTAGTCGCCGCTGGGGCCGCCTTGCGTGATGTTGATCACTTTATCGAGTGCGCTGCTTTGGCCAAAAAGTTTAGCGGCGATTTTCTCGGTGATGACCACCGTGTTGGGGCGGGTCAATGCGTTGCCTGGCGTGCCTTCTACAAAGGTGAAAGAAAAGAAATCAAACAGCGTGGAGTCGGCCATATAACCATCAGTTTCATAGAACGTTTGGTTCTCGAAGCGGATCAGGTTCTCCGTCACGCCTGGGCTGCTCACGAAACGCAGGGCGGTCTGCACTTCGGGGATCTCGTCGGCCATGGCCATGGCGGTGGGCGGTGAACAAACGCCAAGATCTTCGCTTTGTGCATCGCGGGTGAGGTGGCTGACGATGCGGTAGAGCGATTGAACGTCTTTATGTTGTTGGTCATACCGCATTTCATCCTGGATGAAAAGCACCAGCAGCAGACAGCAGGCCACGCCGACCGAAAGACCAAAGATGGTGATGAACGAATAGGACTTGTGACGGACCAAATTCCGGAACGCGAGGAGAAGATGATTTTTTAGCATATGCACGAGATTGAACTCTGCCTTTCCAATTATGAGGCCAGGAAATTTCGCCCCGGAAAGGCCAGAATCAAAGTGTTATGTTTTCGATGTGATCAATAGCGGACGACCGTTGTTCGGAAAAAAGCATTCGGCAACAGGATTCAGCCAAAAAGAATTCAGCAAAACGCCAATAAATACCCGGTCCGCTCCACGAGCTTGCCCTTTGCTTAATTTAATTTAACAGCGATATTGTACCGCGTTAAAAAAACGCGTTCCAACATCAACCAAAAACCCGATCAAAACAATGCAAGGCGACGCATACATTTTAGGCATGGTAGGCCTCGGCACCATGGGCCGCAACCTGCTGCTGAACATGGCCGACCACGGTTTCAAAGTAGCAGGCTATGATAAAGATGCCACCAAAGTAGAGCTTCTGGGCAAAGAAGCCGTCAAAGGCGATGTGAAAGGATTCACTTCCCTGACCGACTTCATCCAAAACCTGCAGCGTCCCCGCGCGGTCATGCTGCTGGTGCCGGCGGGCAAAATCGTGGACAGCGCCATTGCCGACATCGCGCCATTGCTGGACAAGGGCGATCTCATCATCGACGGTGGCAATTCCCATTTTTCGGATACCAACCGCCGGGCAGACGAACTCAAGGCGAAAGGACTTCATTTTTTCGGTATGGGTGTTTCTGGCGGCGAAGAAGGTGCACGCAAAGGACCCAGCATGATGCCGGGCGGCGACCCGCAAGCCTATAAAGTAGTGCAACCGATTTTTGAGGCCATTGCCGCCAAGGTGAAGGGCGAACCCTGTGTGACCTATATCGGTCCCGGATCGGCCGGACATTTTGTGAAGATGGTACACAACGGCATTGAATATGCGCTGATGCAATTGATTGCCGAAACCTATGAAGTGATGCAAAAGGGAATAGGCTTATCCGGTGAAGAGATTCACGCGACGTTCAAGAAATGGAACGCCGGCCGCCTCCAGTCCTTTCTCATCGAGATCACCCGCGATATTTTTGCTTTCCGCGAGCCTGGGGTGGACCATCTGCTGCTCGAAGACATCAAAGACGAAGCGCGTTCCAAAGGCACGGGCAAGTGGACCTCGCAGGTAGCGATGGACCTGCAACTCCCTATCCCCACCATCGACACCGCCGTGGCGATGCGCGACCTTTCCAAATACAAGACCATGCGCGTAGCGGCTTCGCGCATCTACAAAGACCCGAAACGCAACGAGGCACACATTCAAAAGAGCCTGACGGCGCTGGAGGAAGCCTTGTATTTCAGCACGGTGATCGCCTATGCGCAAGGCATGCATTTGCTGTCACAAGCGTCGAAGGAATTCGGCTACACGCTACAGATGGAGAAGATCGCATTGATCTGGCGTGGAGGTTGTATCATCCGCTCTACTTTCCTGGAAGACATCTACCAGGCCTATAAAAAGAACACCGCCCTGGAACATCTGCTGCTGGACGCCGGCATCGCCAAAAAAGTGAACGAGGCCACGGCCGGTATGCGCAGCGTTGTTTCTTCCGCCGCCGCCGCGGGCATAGCCGCCCCGGCCTATGCAGCGTCGCTCAGCTATTTCGATACTTTCCGCAGCGCCCGCATGCCGTCCAACCTGATCCAGGCGCAACGCGACTACTTTGGGGCCCACACCTACGAGCGCAACGGCAAGGACGGTGTGTTTCACACCCAATGGTTCAAGAAGTAACACAATCCCCGTATTAAAGACCCAACCCATACTATTCGCATGAGTGCAACTTCCGATTCATCCAAAACGCATCCCACCATCTTTTTTATTTTCGGCGGCACGGGCGACCTCACGTCGCGCAAGCTGGTGCCGGCCCTGTTCAATCTCTTCCTCGACGGCTGGATGCCCAAGCACCTCGCCATCGTGGCCATGGGGCGCACCGCATTCACCGACGAGCAATTCCGGGAAGAACTCCTGAAGGATATCAACCAATTCTCGCGCCGCGGCAAAGCCGACCAGGCGAAGTGGGATGTTTTTTCGAAGAGCGTATACTTCCAGGTTTCCGACATCAACAACACCGCCACCTACGAAGAACAGGCAGCGCGCATAGCCAAATTTACACAGGACGCTGGCGAAGCCCCCAATGTGATCTACTACCTGGCCGTGGCCCCGCGTTTCTTTGGCACGATCACGGAAAATCTTAACCGTCACAAACTGGCCGCCGACGCGGAGCGAACGCGCATCGTGATCGAGAAGCCGTTCGGTCACGACTTGGCATCGGCAAAAGAATTGAACCGGCAATTGTGCAGCATTTTTTCCGAGCGGCAGATCTATCGCATCGATCATTACCTTGGAAAGGAAACCGTACAAAATATTCTGGCCTTCCGTTTTGCTAACTCCATCTTCGAACCGCTGTGGAACCGGAACAACATCGACCACGTGCAGATCTCCGTCACCGAACAACTCGGGGTGGGAAGCCGCGGTGGATATTATGACGAAGCCGGCGCCATGCGCGACATGATCCAGAACCATATCCTCCAACTGCTGTGCCTGGTGGCCATGGAACCCCCCGTCAGCTTTCAAGCTGACGAGGTGCGAAACCGTAAAGTGGATGTCTTGAACTCCGTCCGGAAGTTTTCACCCGAAGACATTCAACGCAACACGGTGCGCGGACAGTATAGCAAAGGATGGATCGAAGGCAAGGAAGTGCCCGGCTATCGCGAAGAGCAGGGGGTGAACCCGCAATCCAACACCGAGACCTTTGCGGCGATCAAATTTTTTGTAGACAACTGGCGCTGGCATGGCGTGCCCTTCTATTTGCGGACGGGAAAACGAATGCATCAGTCATCGTCGGTGATCACCATTCAGTTCAAGGACGTGCCCCACATGATCTTTCCGTCGGAAGCGGTGGAGGGATGGCAGCAGAACCGTCTCATCATTAGCATCCAACCCGAAATGAGTGTGCGGATGCAAGTGCAGGCCAAGCGCCCGGGACTGGAGATGGCGTTGAACCCGGTCGATATGATCTTTGATTACAACGGTACGTATACCGGCGACACCCCGGAAGCCTACGAAACACTGTTGCTCGACACGATGTTGGGCGACCAGACCTTGTTCATGCGCGGCGACCAGGTGGAAGCAGCGTGGGATTTGCTGATGCCGATATTGAATGCCTGGTCGGGTAAAAAGAGTCTTAGCTTCCCGAACTATTCCGCCGACTCCTGGGGACCCGAAACAGCCGAAGCCCTCATCGCGCGGGATGGATTCCATTGGTTCACCCTGCCGTTGAAAAATAATGGTCATCATGGATAAGCATACGTTGCGCATCCAGAAGACCCCGGACCTGGTCATCCAGGCCCTGGCCGAGTTTGTCGTGGAAGAAGCGCGTCGCGCCATTCGTGAACACGGCAGATTCTCACTGGTGTTGTCGGGAGGAAGCTCGCCAAAAAAACTTTTCGCTTTGCTGGCATCTGCGACATACCGTGACCGGTTGGAATGGGATAGATTGTTTTTCTTTTTTGGCGACGAACGCTACGTTCCCGCCGACCATGCCGACAGTAACTATCGCATGGCGCGTGAAACCCTTTTCGATCCGATGAAGACCACCCCAGGCCAGGTATTCCGGATGAACACTGACCTTTCGCCCGAGGAGGCCGCGCTGGCCTATGAACGCGACTTGCGCGCCTACTTCGGCGATCGCCCCATGCGTTTCGACCTGGTGCTGCTGGGGCTCGGGGATGATGCACACACCGCTTCCTTGTTTCCGCACACCAAGGTGTTGCACGAAAAAGAAGCTCTGGTGAAGGAGGTGTATGTCGAGAAAGTAAAAATGTTTCGACTCACCCTGACGGCGCGCGCCATCAATTGCGCCACCAGCGTGGCCTTCCTGGTGTTTGGCGACAGCAAGGCCAACGCGTTGTATCATGTCATGAAAGGAGAACGGAATGTGGATGAATATCCTGCGCAAAGCATCCATCCCGAGCAAGGCCGGCTGTTTTGGTTTTTGGATGAGGCCGCCGCGGCCAGAATAAACGCCTGACATCGGCGGGTCTTTTGTAAATATGTTCCAGATGAAAATGAACGTCATAACGTTAACAACTATCCTTTTTCTTTTGACTTTGACGGCGCCTGCCACGGCACAGCCGCCGCGACTTCGGGGCGAGATGGCGCGCATAACCGGCTCCCTTTCGGCCAACGTGGGCGTGGCGGTACTCAACCTGGATACCGGCGACACCCTGACCTGGCGTGGTCACAATCGCTTTCCGATGCAGAGCGTTTTTAAATTTCCGCTGGCCATCATGGTTTTGCACGAGATTGATCGAGGGGCGTTGACACTCGACCAGAAGATCCATCTGCGAAAGGAAGACATGATGCTCAACACCTGGAGCCCCATGGCCACGAAATACCCCGAGGGCAATGTGGACCTCGCCCTTTCGGAGATCCTTCGCTACACCGTTTCGCAAAGCGATAATAGTGGATGTGATGTATTGTTTCGCCTGATGGGAGGACCCCGGAAGGTGAATGACTTTCTTCACGGCCTCGGGATCACCCAGATTGCGATAGCGGCCACGGAAACAGAAATGCACGCGTCATGGCCGGTGCAATTCACCAACTGGTGTGAGCCGGCGGCGATGACGGCGCTGTTGAAACAATTTGACCGGGGAAAGATCTTATCACCCTCGAGTCGTGAATTTCTTTGGAAGCTGATGGTGGAAACCTCCACAGGGCCTAAACGTATAAAGGGTTTGTTACCCGAAGGAACGGTGGTGGCCCATAAGACAGGCACGGGCGATTTCAACGCGGAGGGCGTGTTGGGTGCCTTCAACGATGTGGGCATCGTGGTACTTCCGGATGGATCGCACGTAGCCATTGTCGTTTATATTTCGGGGACGAAAGAAAAAGATGCGGCCAAACTGGATTTGGTTATCGCCCAAATTTCGCGCGCCGTATACGATCAGTACACCAATCGATAAGCCAGATCACAAAATCATGAACACACAACAAGCCTACAACCAGTGGGCCGCTCAATACGACACCAACCTAAACCGGACACGCGACCTGGAAGGGAAGGCCCTGCGCGAGATATTGTCGCCGATTTCGATAGACCAGTGCCTGGAGATAGGGTGTGGCACCGGAAAGAATACGGAGTGGCTGATCAAAAAAGCAAAGTTCATCACTGCGGTCGACCTTTCTGAAAACATGCTGGCAAAAGCAAAGGAAAAGATAACTTCCGACAACGTTCGCTTTTTGCAAGCCGACATCACCAAGCCCTGGAGCTTTGGAACGGGAGCGTATGACCTGGTGACCTTCAGTCTCGTGTTGGAGCATATTCACGATCTTGAACTTGTCTTTAAAGAAACAGCGGCCGTTTTGAAGCCCGGTGGATATGTGTATATCGGCGAGTTGCATCCCTTCAAACAATATTCCGGAAGCAAAGCACGCTTTGAAACCGAACAGGGTTTGCAAGTGGTGGAATGCTTCAACCACCACATTTCCGACTTCACGCAAGGCGCCAGGCGCGCCGGCCTCGCTACGGTGGAGATGAACGAGTATTTTGATGACAACAACCGGAATGAGGTGCCGAGGATCCTGACGCTTTTGTTAAGAAAGAACTGAGCCTGGCCGGAACCAGCCCCGGCATTTCCTTGAACCCGACCCTGCTAAACTGACCGCAGGCGCACACCCCTGATCGCAATTGTGGACACGCTGTGAAGATCCCAGCCCTTGAATTGGGTTGGGCGGCCGTTTTTTCCGCGTGGCATGCGGATTGTCATACGTCTGCTGTTCATCACCCTAACGATCCGTTTACGCTTATGAAACTCCCCCTATCCCTGATCACAGCCGGTCTGTTTGCCGTCTCCGTTTGCACGGCGCAAGACCCTGAATATTCGTTCAAAGAAACGTACAAGGTGTCCACCCCGGCCCAACTCTCTATCTCTTCTTCCGATGGCAACATCGAAGTGTTGCCGTCACAAGGGAATTCCATTGAAGTGTATTTCCAGGTGAAGAAGGGCAACAAGGTGCTCAACATCTCCAAAGCGGAGTTGGGCAAGGAATTGAAACTGACGATCGAGACCACGGCCAACAGTGTCGCCATCGACGTGGAGTATCCCCCCAGCACCTGGACCTTTGGGTTCAACGACCGCATGCGGGTGAACTTCAGAGTATTGGTGCCCACACAAACCGCTTGTGACCTCCGTTCGTCAGACGGGAACATTGCGTTGTCGGGCGTTACCGCAAACCAAAAATGCAAAACCAGTGACGGCGACATTCGTGTGAGCTCCATTAAAGGCGATGTGTTCGGAAGAACTTCCGACGGCAACATCCACGTGAGCCAGGTAAACGGCACGATCGATATGAAGACCAGCGATGGCAACATCCGCCTGGAAAACATCTCCGGCAACGCCACGGTGGGTACCAGCGACGGCAACATCGCGATCACCAAAGCCAAGGGCGAAATCTCCACCAGCACATCGGATGGCGACATTTCTTTCCGCGAGATCGCCGGCTCCTTTAGCGGCTCAACGTCCGACGGAAATGTGAAAGGGGATATGATCGAACTCCAAAAGAGCCTCACCGTGCGCACCAGCGACGGCAACATCGACATCAGCATCCCGGATCATCTCGGTCTTGACCTCGATGTGAAAGGCGAGTCATTGCATGTACCGTTGACAAATTTCTCCGGAACATCCGATGAAAAAGTGATTCGGGGAAAATCTAACGGAGGTGGTATTGCCGTCAATCTGTCGTCAAACGGTGGAGTGTCGTTGACCTATCGATAAAAAATATTGACGAGGCGTACATGCTGTCGTTGATAGGCTACGCTAAGTTTTACTTGCTACTCATCATACCTACAGCCTGTTGGTGTTTCATCAACAGGTTTTTTTATTCGTTAATCGTTGGTTCATTGATTCTTCTGGAGAGCCGCCCACCGCCCTTGTTGGTGTTCTTCACCAACAAGCTTTCCGTTCACTACGCATCATACGCATTGTCATTGATCTCATGAATGACAGTGTCCAATTTTATCACCGCGCGCTTTAAACAATCGATGATCTCTTTTGCGTGCGCGCCGTCAAAGCCGTCGTGCTCGATGAGTTGAACCAGCCCGAGGATGGTTGCCACCGGGCCGCGCAGCTCGTGGCTGTTTTTGAAGGAGATGAGATCCAGTTTGTTCACCTGTCTGTCGATTCGCTCCTTTAGCGCAACCACTTCTTCCACATTCGTGGCAATGGAGAGTATGGTCTTGGGTTTTTTGAATTCGTCCAGGGCCAGAACGGCCAACCGGATCTGGACGTGCTCGTAGACTCCGTTTTTCTTTAGCACACGGATCGTAAATTCCTGGAACGGCGCTTCGGGTTGTTCGAACACCGATTGATAAGCTTTCAGTTGAATCGGACGATCGTCGGGGTGCACGATCTTTTCAAACAGGTTATGACTCAGGGTAAAGAATTCTTCCTCGGTATAGCCCAGTTGCTCCGTGGCCCATTCGCAGTTGCAGATGAGCTCGCGATTTTTAATATCGACGACCCTGATACTGACTGGCGATACTTTGCAGATAGTCTGAAGCAACAGTTCGTCTTTCATACGGAAATAGATTATGGGGGTGGGATAACTTAAATTTAACCTATATTTTAAGACTTTGAACCAGCGCGCAGGCGATTATTTAATGTGTTTTGAAAAGTTATGAGAGACCTGTTTTCTCCCCTTCGTGCCCTGAAAAAGACCTGGCGATGCTGGGTCCTCTTCGGATCATGGGCCCTGCTGTTGAACAACCCGGCGATCGGCCAGGTCAGACTGCCGCGGCTGATCGGCGAAAACATGGTGCTGCAACGTGACACCGAACTCACCTTGTGGGGATGGGCTGCCGCGAATGAGGCCGTGACGGTAGTGTTTTCCGGCAAAAAATATCCAACCAAAGCCAGCACTGATGGGAAATGGGTGGTAAAGCTGCCTCCCCAAAAAGCAGGCGGCCCTTTCATGATGGACATTCTGGCTTCCAACCAGATCACACTGAAAAACATACTGGTCGGTGATGTCTGGCTCTGTTCGGGCCAATCCAACATGGTCCTGCCCATGGAACGGGTGAAAGAGCGGTATGCAAAACAAATCGCCGAGGCGGGTAACCCGTTTATCCGGCAATTCCTCGTCCCCATCACCTTCGACTTCGCCCATCCGAAAGATGATCTCACCACCGGCTCCTGGCAGGCCGCCACGCCGGCGAACGTGTTGACTTTCTCGGCAACCGCGTATTTTTTTGCCCGCAGCCTCTATGAAAAATACCATGTGCCCATCGGGTTGATCAATGCCAGTGTAGGCGGGTCTCCCGCTGAGGCTTGGTTGAGCGGCGACGCATTGAAAGCTTTTCCCGAATACGTGCAACGCGCACAAAAATTTCAAAACACCATCTACACCGACAGCATCCGGCACACGGAAGGCGCCATGGTAAAGGCATGGTACAACGCCCTTCGGAAAAAAGATGAAGGCATGAAACAGGTGCCGTGGTTTGAAACGAGCGTCGATGCCGCGGCTTGGCCGACCATGCAAATTCCCGGCTACTGGACCGACCAAGGATTAAAAAGTATACACGGTGTTGTCTGGTTTCGGAAGGACATTGACGTGCCGGCTTCCTTCATGGGGAAGCCGGCAAAACTTCTGCTGGGAAGAATCGTGGACAGCGACTCGGTGTATGTGAACGGAATGTTCATCGGCGCGACGGGCTATCAATATCCCCCTAGAAGATACACGGTTCCTGATTCGATCCTGAAGGCGGGGAAGAATACGATCGTTGTCCGTGTCATCAACACATCCGAGCGTGGGGGATTTATCGCGGACAAGCCCTACACGCTTTCGGCTGGAGGAGAAGTGCTGGATTTGAAAGGAACGTGGCAGTACAAAGTCGGCGCGATGTCGGACACCCTTCCCCCGGTAACATTTTTTCAATACACGCCCGGGGGATTGTTCAATGGCATGATCGCACCCGTGACCAACTTTGCCATCAAAGGCGCCATCTGGTACCAGGGTGAATCCAATACGATGCAAGCGGCAAAATATCACGCCGTGTTCAGCGCGGTGATCACCGATTGGCGCAAGCAATGGGGGCAAGGTGACTTTCCATTTTTGTTTGTGCAGTTGGCAAATTATCTCCCCGTGAAGACATCTGAAAAAGGATGGCCCGAACTTCGCGAAGCCCAACGAAAAACGCTGAGCCTTCCCAACACCGGCATGGCCGTTACCATCGACATCGGCGAATGGAATGATCTGCACCCGTTAAACAAGGAAGACGTTGGAAAACGACTGGCGCTGGCGGCGCAACACTTCGCCTATCACGACAAAAAAGTAGTGCACACCGGGCCAACATTTTTGTCGATGCGGGATGAGGGCAATAAGCTCATACTCACCTTTGCCAATATTGGAAGCGGACTTTCGTCAAAAGGTGAGGCGCTAAAGCATTTCACGATAGCCGGAGTGGACAAGAATTTTGTAGAGGCGCAAGCCGTCATCCGCGGCCGCGAGGTGGTGGTATGGAGCGATGGAGTATCCCATCCGGTTGCTGTGCGCTATGGATGGGAAGACAACCCACAAGGAGGAAATTTGTACAACAACGAAGGCCTTCCCGCATCTCCTTTTCGAACCGACGACGAGCCCTAAAAGCAAAAGCCCCGCTCCAACAAATCTGGAGCGGGGCTTTATGCGGAGTTTGGGTAGCGAGGTGCAGATCAATGATCCAAAACAACCTTCACCAGGATGTCTTCTTTCTTTTTCTTATACGCTTCGAACACCAGCGTGAATGGAGCTGTGAACATGATGCGGTCCGGGTCGAACTGATAGACTTCCATACCCTGAATATCGCGTGTATCCACCAGCGATTTTTTCACCACTTCGCCCGTTTTGTCATTCACGATATAGGTGGAAAGGAAACCGCCCTGACCCGCCACGTGTGCTGCGGGAACCTCCGTGAGGGGAAGGTTAAGATTTTTCTCGTTGTCGAGACAAAAGAAGTAATGGTTCACATTGCCTCGTACATAGCGGTAGGATAAGCCATAGAAACCCTGGCCGCCGACCTGGCGTTTGGGTAATTTCTTCATCCAGGCCAATTTTCCGGAGGGGTCGATCTTCGTGACCAAAATGTCGTTGCTATGGTAAGTCGTGTAGGTAGAGCGCGATGTTCCAACACCACTGGTGTGAACGATGAGGTACTGTTGTTCACCCACCAAAAGGATGCTGCCGTCTTTTCCGTTGATGATGTCGCGCAGCTTCAGGTTTTCGAATTCGGCTTTGTCGTCTTTCTCGCTGCGATTGTGCTGACGCTTTTCTTTTCCGGTTGCATATTGATTGAGCACATCCGTGGGAATTTCATAAGCGTTCAGGTTGGCCAGTTTACCGTCGGTTCCAATCGAAAACATAATCACACCATCAGCATTGGCGGTCCGTTTGCCTTTGTTGTAATACCCGGCACCTACCATGTTGCCTTTGGCATTTTCGTATAGCCAGATCGTTTTTATGAATTTGTCGGCAACGTCTACGGTCGTCTTGGTAACCGCTCCGGAGGAGACCACTTTGAGTATTTCCAGGTGATAGTTCGGTTCTTCTTCGTCGCGCTTTTTCAGGTCGGTGGTGTTGTCATCGAAGATACGCGTAGCAATGTAGACGTTGGCTTTGGAGTCGACCGTATAGTCGAGGTTGTCCATTTTCTTTTCTGTGTAAGGCATCTCTACACGCTTGCCCCATTTCTGATTCATGTTTTGGTCAAACACGTGCAGTCCAATCCGGTCGAAGCTTTTGGCGTCGTTTCTCACCTGCGGGGCTACGCGATATTGTATCACCATGGAAGAAGAGTCGTATGAGAAGTAGAAATTGAACTTGTCCGTCGTGGCAAAATGGTAGAAACCAGTCATCACGGGCATGCCGGTAACTTTCTCGTCGCTCGTAATTAATTTTGTGCTGCCGCCGATGAAAGCGCCCTTGGCAAAATCGATCTCGCGGTAGAAAAGCTGTTCCAGCTTATCTTCATAGAGCGAAAAGAAAAGGAAATAGCGGTTTTTGAATTGCGTAATTTTTTCGAGCATGGCGCCCTTTGGAAAATCGTCATACATTTTGATCGTCTTGAACGTGAGATCGACCGAGTTCAATTTTTGAAGAATGACATTCTTCTTTTTGTCAATTTTTACGGTTAGGATTTCACCGCCCCGGGTGAAATACAATTTGGTATCGGCATCAATAACTTCGTATGGTTTTCCAACGGTCACTTTCGATTGTGCGAGACCTCCCAACGAATGAAGAATGATGAAAACGGCAATAAGACTTAAGTGCTTGATCATTTGGTATATAGGTTTAACAAAGCGCTAGATACGGCTTGGAACAACTTGTTTATCTTTAATCATCATACTTTTATTACATAAGCAACGGGGTAAAGAACAAGGTGGATTTGTCCTTGGCTGATCCTATGACGTAATGTAATCACCTGTAAAACAGGGATATATGGAGGCCTAATATCCCATGGTCTATGCGGAAATCACGTCAGCCCTATCCTAAATTTGAATTTTCAGGATTTCTATACTTAACAGAACGGGTAGGCTAAAGCTTTGCCAGGCTTAAATAGTGTTCGCGTCTCTTTTTATCGAGGCGCTCGGTCGCATACCGGAGGGTGGTGCGGGGCATGGTGGAGGCGTATTTGTCCAGGAATTGAAAGAGCCGTGCCGGTGCTTTTCCGCCGGCGGCGCGTAGCCATCCACCGGTGGCCTTCTGGACGAGGTCTTCTTTGTCCCGAAGCAGCATCTCGGCGATCTTGAACGTGTCGTCGACGTCGCCCTGGCGAATAAAAAAGAACGTGCTCACAATGGCGGTGCGTCGTTCCCACATATTCTTTGAACGGGCAAGTTTGTAGAGCACCTCGCGAGGCTTGTCGTGCAAATATCCACCCACGACATAAGGAGCGGAGCGATCAACCAAATCCCAATTGTTGATACAGTCGTGGCGATCGATATAAAGATCATACAATGCCTTGCGCCGGCTTGCCGATATTTTTTTCGAACGGGCTTGAAAATCCATAATGCTCACGGCGCCGGCCCGTGCTTCATGGATGGGATTCTCCAACAACTTTTCAATCTCCGTGGGCTCCATGTCCATAAACGTTTTGGCGAGCGCGAACAATTGCCCCATGCGAACGCCTATAAATTTATCGCCCTCCCCATATTGGCCTTCACCCGATTTGAAATAGCGTTGTATTTTTCTCAATTCATCATCCGACTGGAGTGTCATGAGTTGTTTTAAAAAATCTCTGGCCAGCAGGGAAGAAGGCGAAGCACCGGGCTTCGCTTTCTTTTGAGCAACGGTCTTCATGACGGTTTTGCTGGTTTTCTTTACGGGGGTTCTTTTTGCCATAGTTTAGGTTGAGGCACGGATTTATTTTTGATCGTAGGCCTGCTTCAATTTCTGGATGTCGATCTTATCCATCTGCATCATGGCTTGCATGACGCGTTGCGCCCGTTGTGGATCTTTGTCTTGCAACATTTCACCCAAGACAGGGGGGATGATCTGCCAGCTCACACCGAATTTGTCTTTCAGCCATCCACACCGTTCTTTTTTTCCTCCCGCCGAAAGCTTTTCCCACAACGTGTCGATCTCTTCCTGTGTGTCGCACTTTACAAAGAACGAGATCGCCGGCGAAAAAGTAAACATCGGACCACCATTTAAGGCCATGAATTCTTGTCCCTCCAAAATAAAGGTGGCCGAGATCACGGTGCCCTTCGGTGCAGGCGCTCCTTCGCCATAGCGGCTCATGTTCACGATGCGGGAGTTTTTTAATGTGGATGTGTAAAAGTTAACAGCCTCTTCTGCGTTGCCGTCGAACCAAAGAAAGGGAGTGATTTTTTGCATGTTGTTGATTTTAGGGTTGAAATATTGGATGGTGGTTCAATTGATCGTACTGGAAATACAAAGCCGTTCCCTCCTCTGCAGAGCGATGGTTTTTTTTTATTAAGATGACGAATTTTTTGATGGATGCGGTCGGCCTTTGCCGCAAAGTGGGTTAGTGTCTCAAGGCTCCAGCGTGAATTGTGCTTGAAGGGTGTGTGGGTTGAAAGGAACGGATCCGTGCTCGTGTACGATCTTCCATTTTCGTTGAATTTTTTTGAAGCCGGTGGTAGCGCGCATCCAGGTTTGTGCTGCCGGGTGATCTTTGTCAGTGGCGATCAACCGGAAGATGTAATGGGCTATGGCCACGTCGTTGCCGGCATGAATGACCAGGTCTTTGATCTCCACCTGAAAGGAAGGAGGGAAAAACGGCAGGCAAGCTTCCCAAATGTGCCGCCACGCGATGGCGCCACGAACCTGGAGCGGCGGCTTCACATCAAACAGGACCGCATCGGATGCGTAGTACGCTACCATGCTCTTTACGTCTTTGTTGCAAAGGGCTGCCATAAAATCGTCGATCGTCTTCCGGACCGCTGCCTTGTTGTTGACCGTCTTTTTTGGGGCCGTTATTTTTTGTTCCATGCCGGTTGCTTTTTTGTCGTCAACAAAGATAGCACGACCGCGCGGCCGCGAGCGTAAAAAAGGAGCCAACTTTAGGGGCATTCCGGACAAAGACTTAAATTCGCTGGATACGCTCGCCCCCATGAAACGGATCGGACTTTTGTTGCCATACGACTACCAGCTCTTCAGCGTCGCCACCATTCTCGACGTACTGGGCACGGCGAACCGTATTTGTGAGCGCCAAAAGAAACAAGTCCCTTTTGTCGTCACGGTGGTGCAACTGCCCGAGCAGATCCTGCAGCAGGGTTCCGATTTTCACGGGCATCCCGTGAAGTCGATACATGCCCGGACTTCGTACGACATCGTACTCATCCCTGCATTCAGCCTGCACGACAAAGCCACCACGATGCAAAAGAATCGGGCGTATGTTCCCTGGCTTCAAAAACAATTTAAGACCGGGGCGGAGATCGCGAGCTTTTGCACGGGTGCTAATTTGTTTGCCGCGACCGGTCTCCTCAACGGCAAGCTGGCCACGACACACATGGATGCATGCCCTGACTTGATCATCGATTATCCATCTGTGTATGTGAAGCCGGGAAGGACCATCACCATCGACGAACGTTGTTATACGAGCGGGGGCGCCACTTCATCTTTTCATTTGTTGATCTTTCTCATCCAAAAGTATGGTGGGAACGAATTGGCTGTGCGCATCTCCAAGATCTTTTGCATCGATCTCAACCGCTCGCAACAAAGTTACTTCAGTACGTTCCGGCCCGACTATTCGCACAGCGACGAGCTGGTGAAAAAGATCCAGCGCAACATGGAAGAAAATTATTTGCACATCACCACCGTGGAGGAGATCACCAAAGACCTCCCGGCGAGCCGCAGGAATATCGTGCGTCGTTTCAAGCAGGCCACGGGCGTGCCACCCATCGAGTATCTGCAACACATCCGCATCGAGAAAGCCAAGCGACAACTGGAGCTTTCCAACCTCAACATCTCGGAGATCATCAACGAAACGGGCTATACCGATCCCAAATCGTTCCGCAAGATCTTTGTGAAACTGGTGGGGATGACGGCCTCAGAATACCGCAATAAACTGGGTATTAAATAACCTATTCCCATCTCCAGCCCAAAAGCATTTTTCCCTCTCTAACGATTTGTCGCCATACAACACGGCTCATCGACAATACTGTAGCGTCCCACTATTCCGGCATAAAAAATGACTCATTAGGTCGTTAGTATCTTAAACCTCGGGGGTTTGAGTACATCTAAGTGCAAGGTTGCGTCGCACGAACCACGGAGGATCCTGTCGACGAACCGCGAATTTGACTCTCTAAACGACAAAATGACATGCAGCGAAACTTTGTAGCCCTCTTCATCGCCCTGGCCAGCGCGTCTTTTTTTTGCTGTTCCAGCCACGACAATCTCAGCAAGGCGGAGCGAATTCAAACACAAGCTGTGGCACGTTCTTCCCAATATGTGTATCGCAGTGGACACGTCAACTGGTCGAAAGGCTACAACCCTGTGCCCCCCGCGAACCGAACGGTTTGGGTGCCCGGCAAATGGTATAAGACTTCACAAGGGAAAGTCTGGGTTCCCGGTTATCGGAAATGAGCTTCGCTCTGATCCCCAGGGCAACACTCCAAAAGAGAATTTTCACCCCGGCTTGAATTCAAGCGGCCGTGTTGTCGGTGTGCATTTTCTTTGTGCGTCCTGTTCAAATGAAACCTAACGCATTTCGGGCTATACGTTCGGACGACAGCCCATTGTTTTTTGCCGCTGTGGGATTTTAAAGTATAAGAAAAAATATTTTAAGCTATATTCGAAGGTCACTCCACGCTGCGGATGAGTGAACCTTGTCATGCACGAACGATATTCGACTTTCGGTACCTTTCCTCAAAACAAATCAATAGGACGGCACGGCTACGCATCTATAATTTTCCAGGCAATCATTCTTTGCATCTTTTTTTTCCACGCGGGCATCGCTGCTCAGGCACAAGCGAATGACGTATCGCTGCCGCTCATTTCGGATCTTAAAATATATCAGGACATTCCGGCTTTGTCGTTGACGGATTCTGTCCGCAGGAGAACGATGCGTACGACGCTTGCCGCGGAAGATCCACGCTCTCCGGAAGTGGGCTACACCTTTGCCACGACCTTCACGCCAGACCATGATGGTGTTTGGAAACACTACAGACCGGGCTATAATACCTGGTTACTAAAAATCAACTCGCCCGGAGCGTATGGCCTGGCGGCACTATTGGCCGATGTGCATTTACTTCCGGGTGAAAAAATATATGTCTACAACCTGAACAGTATGCGCACGCTGGCCAGCGACAACGTGCCGAACACCGGCGTATGGATCACCAATTTTTTGAAGGGCGATGAGGTTGTCATCGAATTTGATGTGCCGGTGAGCAACGCCAAACGCGGCTCCTTTACGATCGCCGGTATTTCGCATGCTTACCGTGACGTTTTTACAACCCCGTCCACCCCAGGCCAACCCGTTTCGCGCACACAGCAGGAGGATACTTGTTATCCTTGCCTGGAAGGAACGTTCTGGCAGGACGATCGCCGGTCCGTGGTCCGCATACTGGTCTTTCGGAGCAATACGGCCGTGGTTTGTACGGGCGCCCTCGTCAACAACGCCGAGCGCAACCAACGGCCTTTTGTGCTGACGGCACAGCATTGCATCGGCAGTCAGTTCGATGCCAGCAGATCCATCTTCACGTTCAACTATGAAGACCTGCTTTGCGACGGCCGTTCGGTCAGCGAGGACGATGCGTTGGTGGGGGCTTCTTATAGAGCTTCCTTATATGAACATGATTTTTCATTGCTGGAATTACAGACCGTGCCGCCGTTGGGTTTTAAACCCTATTACGCGGGCTGGGACATCGCCGACAGGGGATTGGATCATGTGAGTTGCATTCATCATCCGCTGGGAACACCGCGGAGAATTTCCCTTAGCAATGCCGCCGTTACACCCGGCGATTTCGAGACACCCTCCGGGCAACCCCGGGCATCCGATGGATTTTGGCGTGTTGGCAAATGGGACTTGGGTGTGACAGCGGGGGGGTCGTCGGGCGCGCCGCTTTTTAATCTCGATCATCACATCATCGGCAGCCTGGCCGGCGGGGGCTCGACGTGTAACTATCCCTATAACGATTTCTTTCAACGACTGTCGCAAAGCTGGACGCCTTCATCCGAACCGGACCAGCAGCTGAAATATTGGCTCGACCCGCGTTCATCGGGCATCCAAACATTGGAAGGGTTTGATCCCTATGAAGCACTCAACGTCAGTTGCGACACCGCTTCAAATTTTTCGAACACCGAGACGATGGGACTCATTCCATACCCTTCGGGCAAGGGCTATTTTTCGGGCTACAACTCCGATGGCATTGAGTCGTATGCCGAGCGGATCCCGAACGACGGTAAAAAACTTTTGACCGGCATCACGCTCCTCACCAGCAGTCTCAATGTGCATGCACCGGGCGGCGTGGTCGTGTCGGTTAACTCGGGTAAAAACGGTTTGCCGGAAGGCACGGATCTTTTTCAAACCTACATCCCCTACATTCAGATGTCACCCGAAGTGAATTATGTGGGGCTTCATCCTTACCTGGAAGTGGAGGGCGACTATTTTATTACGTACACGATGGCCTACTCCGAAAAAGACACGTTTGCGCTTGCCCAGTCGCCATGGCGCGCACCGGCAAGCAACACGGCATTCGTGAAACTTGGTTCGGGATGGGCGCCCATCACGCAAATTAGTCCGGGTGGCATGGGTGCGTCCCTCGGCATCGAAGCAATGGTGTGTTCCGTATTGCCGTCGGGGCCGCCGACGGCCGCCGCGACGGAGATTGATCTCTATCCCAATCCAACATCGGCGGCGATCATTGCCCGGCTCCCCCTGAGCGACAATGTACCGTTTGACGCGGCCGTATATAACCCCCAGGGAACGTTGGTCGCCACCTACGCGCAGTCGTTCGACAACAATCTGGTCATCTCCACCGAAGGCTGGTGCTCGGGGCTATACATTCTCAGAGTGTCCACGTCATCCCAAACCTATTCGGCCCGGTTTGTAAAAAACTAGTGTCTAGGCCAACGGATAGTCTACTGTTTTTTGCAATCACCCAGTTAATGATCGGCAAGAAAACCATCCAGGATCCGGTTGAAGGCTTCAGGTTGATCCAGTTGTGTCCAGTGGCCGGCGTGGTCGATCACCTTGAAATCCGCGGTCGGAAGTTGGGATTGCAGTGTGCCGGGTTGTTTGCTTTCGGCGCCGGAGACCACGAGCAGCAAAGGACCTTTATATTTTTCAAGCCGGGGCAGCGGGTCAAACGCGAACAGACCTTTTATGATGCTGATCGTTTCATCTTTCGGGATGGCCTTAAAGTCTTTGGTCACCGCTTCGGCAACTTCGGGGCGCGACTCGGTGAGCAATTGGTGCATATAGTCATCCATCACTTTCTGATAGGCCGGCGACTCCAATGCGGTGGTCACCTGTTCGGAAATTTCCGCCGGTGTTTTGCCCGGGGTTCCCGATAAAAGCAATGCGGCAACACGTGCGGGATGTTGACTCGCGTAGGCCACCGCGGCATGACCACCCATGCTGTGTGCCACGAGGATGAAGCGATCCAGTTGAAGAACATCGACCACCGCCGCGATGTCCTGGGCGAGGTCTTGGGGCGCATACTTCAGTTCACGGGGACGTTCCGATTGGCCGTGGCCTCTAAAATCCAAGGCAATGGCACGGTAATTTTTGCGAACATGGTCGAGTTGATTTCTCCAGTGTTCGATGCTGCCACCAAACGAATGAACAAATACGATGGGTGTTTTTCCTTTTCCGCCGTCGTCGATGTGCAATGTTCCCACAGGTCCCAGAAGCTGATGAACCGGTTGTGTGGTTTCTGTTTTCCGGACATTCCGCTCCCGATGTTTTGGAGTAGACTTATTTTTTCCGAGCGTCTGCATAAAATTTCTATTTTGTCGTTTTTGATGGAGTCAAGACAAGAGTGTTCCATGCCGATTTTTATTGATGGCATGAGTTCTTCCCGTGAAGGAATGCATGGGGCTTCATTTTTTTAACAGCGGTGCCGGCAAATTGTTCCGCACCATCGGTACCCGGATATTGTCCATCCTATTCCATCTAAGGGGCCTTGTAGGTAACAAAGTCAATACCCACCCCGTTGGGGTCTACCACGGCAAAATGGCGATCGCCCCAGGGTTCGTCGCGGAGTTCGATCGCGATGGGAATGCCGAGCGATTTGATTCGCCTGAACTCTGCGTCTACGTCCCTGACTTCAATGGTGAAGAACATGCCCGCTCCCTGGAATGCCGGTTGAAAAACCGGTTGTTGCGTAGGGTGATTCGGGAGCAGGAACGCGACCGCCGGGGTGTTGTCGGGAGCGTGCATCAGTATATAAAAATCGTTTTCAAAGGCGACGCTGTATTTCAGCACGTTGGTGTAGAAATCTTTTGATTCCTTCAGCTTTGGCGTAATGATGCCGACGTTTACTTTCATGGCGGTTTGGGGTTGGCCTTGCGTGGAGAGGGCGGCGAGCATTCCCAGGATTCCCACCAGCACGCCCACAATCAGAATCAGCTTTTTCATGGCAATGGATCTTTTTTGTTCGATTTACTCCATAAAGAAACAAGGCCTGCCTGACAACGGTATGTCAGCAGTATTTCAGGAACGGAAATCTTTTTGATCTTTTTTCGAAAAAAGCCTTCCAGGGGTTGTCCCGGGCCTACCAACAACGCATCAACCTGACAGACAACACCCGCGTCGGATAAATCCCGTCCGTGCGATCCCACCAGCGAGTGACATGCCCGGCATCGGTTTGGTCGAATAACGGCACGGAGCCGGTCTATTCTTTTCTTCTTTGAGAATGAGATTCCGTGTAAGGCCACTATGAAAAAAATGCTCACCCCCCTTTTGGTGTTGCTCGGCGCTGCCGTGGGCGCGCAGCAAATGACCATCCCAGCCCTGGAAGCAACGCCGATCGATCAAGCGCTAAAGATCGACGGATATTTTACCGAGGACGCCTGGATGAACGCGAAAGAAGCCACTGGTTTCTGGACCAATTTTCCGGCCGACACAACTTTGGCCAAGGGACAGACGGTGGTTCGTGTTCTGTATGACCATGATTTTGTGTACATCGGTGCGGTGTTGTACAATCACACGTCTGTCGGCCGGTATGTGGCGTCGTCGTTGCGCAGGGATTATCCGTTTGCGGAGAACGATGCTTTTGGTGTGATCCTGGATACCTACCGCGATCAAACGAATGGTTATGGTTTTTACGTGAGCGCCTATGGCGTGCAGCGCGAGGAACAGATCTTCGCCGGCATCACCACCGACGGCACGTGGGACACGAAATGGTACAGCGCCGTGAGCCAGGATTCCGCGAGTTGGTCTGTGGAGATGGCCATCCCCCTGAAGTATGTTCGGTTCAAAGAGGCCATGAACGAGTGGAATATCAATTTCGTCCGCAACGATATTGCCGCCAACGAGCGTTCATCGTGGGCACGAGTGCCGAGAAATTTTTCCATGATCAACCTGGCGTATCACGGCACACTGGAATGGCCCGAACATCTTAAAAGGGTAAAGAAAAATTATTCCATCATCCCCTCGCTCACCTATGCCGCCAGCCAGACCGCCGATGACGCCATTGGCACGCACGCCCGGCTCTCGCTGGATGGAAAAATTTCGATTACGTCTGCGCTAAACCTGGACGTCACGATCAACCCCGATTTTTCCCAAGCGGAAGTGGACCAGGTTCAATTGAACATCACCCGTTTTGAGTTGGTGTTTCCGGAGAAACGATTTTTCTTTATCGAGAACAGCGACCTCTTTTCACAATTCGGCATTCAGCAAACGGGTACGTCTACCATCCGGCCGTTCTATTCCAGGCGCATCGGGCTGCAATACAATGCTGCGCGCAGCCAGTGGGAGCGGACCCCATTGCTGGGCGGATTGCGGCTGAGCGGCAAGATCAACAAGAACCTTCGCGTGGGCGCGATGAGCGTGCAGACCGACGCATTGGATACGCCTGCAGAGCAATCGGGCGCGACGCTGAAATTTCCGAGTCAAAATTATTCCGTGCTGGCCGTTCAACAGAAAGTGTTCTCGCGATCAAACATTGGCATCATCGTCGAGAACCGCCAGGCGATGAAACCTGATTCTGTCGCCCGTTTCAGTTTTGACCAGCGTAACTACAATCGCCTGATCGGCGCGGAATATAACCTGGCCTCGGCCAACAACACCTGGACCGGGAAAGTGTTTACGAACTACACGTGGGACCATCGCGATAAAATCGCCAACGCACAGGGCGTCTGGCTTTCGCGTAACACGTTGCGGAGTGCAAGTTATGTGGGCTATACCAAAGCGGGAAAGGAATTTCAGCCCGACATGGGTTTTGTTCCCCGCAACAACTTTTCAAATTTTTATACGGAAGCCGACTATAAATTTTACACAAAAAAACCGGCGGCCAAATTGAACTTTGTCGCGCCGATCATCCACTATGATATTTATCTCGACTCGCTGGGTAAAAAGACCGATCACCAGTGGCGCTACGGATTGTATGTCACGTTCAAGAACACGGCTTATTTCTATCTGTTAGGCTGGAACGAATACACACGCCTGACTGCGCCGTTTAACCCGGCGCAAACTGAGGGCCCCATGTTACCGCCTGGATCGGTGCATCGCTATGCTGCCGTCAGCTTGTATTATGAAACCGATTTCCGCAAGAACCGGTTTGGGACCTTGTGGATAAAGACCGGTCAATACTTCAACGGAAATTTTGTGCAGGTCACGGTCAACCTAAACCAGAAGGTTCAGCCGTGGGGCACCGTAGGGCTGAACGTCGACTTCAATCGCATTCAGTTGCCAAAGCCTTATGCCAACAACACGCTGTATGCCATTGGACCGAAAGCAGATATTTCCTTTTCAAAATCTTTGTTCTTTAACACGATCGTGCAATACAACAATCAAAATGAAAATCTCAATGTTTATGCCCGTGTGCAGTGGAGGTTCCGGCCGCTGTCGGATTTTTATATTATCTATACCAATAATCATGACGTCAATCCCTGGCTGAGGCGCGACCAGGCGCTCACGGCCAAGCTGGTGTATTGGCTCTGATGCTATGGGTTGAAGGTATTTGGAATGGGTAAATAAAGTTGTTGAATTAAGCCCCTTCGCGCGACCGGCAATACCGAGGATTTTGCTATTTTAGACCTCTTTAAAATGTGAACCTATGCCGCACATCGACCTGCCAAAAGAATATCCCGGGATCCGGAGTTTGTTTGTTTATCGCCCGGAAACCGCCGCCCCGCTCAATGCACTCGTGCAAACCCTGCTTCACAATCCCCATCCCAGTCTGAGTCCCGGTGAGCGGGAGCTGATCGCTACCTATGTCTCCAGTTTGAACACCTGCAAATATTGCGCAACCGTACACGGCGCCATTGCCAAGCATCACCTGAAGAACGCCGACATTGTTTCGGCGGTGAAGGTCGACCCCGATCAAGCCAACATCAGTGATAAATTGAAAGCCTTGTTAAAGATCGCCGCCAAAGTTCAACTGGGCGGCAAGGAGGTCAAGCCCTCCGATGTTGAAGCGGCTCGGAAAGAAGGTGCGACAGACATCGAGATCCACGACACGGTTTTGATCGCCGCCGCCTTCTGCATGTTCAACCGCTATGTGGATGGCCTGGCCACGTGGGCGCCCGACGATCCGGAGGTGTACGACCGAATGGGTAAGCAACGGGCCGAGGAAGGATACCTTACTCCCCCTTTCAAAGTCCAACCCAATTAATCGTCACCGGTGTCTTCTCATGCAACCTCTATTCGCGCCTGGCGTAACCTGGGCCCTTACGGTTTATGAAACTGAACAACAGACTTCGTCGATACATCAACACGGCATTGATCATTGGGCCGATGACCCTGATCATGGCGTTTGTGGGTGTACTTAGAAATTACGGGTTGGTCTCGGGCTGGATCCTGAAAAGTTTTGTCACGTGGTTGACCATGTTCCCGATCGCTTACGTGTGCGCCTTTTTCATTATTCCCATCGCCAATAGGGTAACATCCAAGATCAACTTCAACGATTGAAAATCGATTTTTGGAAAGATACAGAAGGGAACGCCCGTTCTTTTGTGAGCAAGTGTTGATTTAAGCCTTGACCTTTTTTGCAATCCGGATCAGCAGGTCATGGTTGGCCTTGAGGAAGGCGTTGTTAGCCTTCAACAGTTTGTTGTTCTCGGCCAGGTATCTGGCGTTGGCCTTTAGCACCTTGTTATTTTCCGCGATCAATGCTTTGTTCGCGTTGATGGAGCCTGCGTTCTTTTTGAGGAGACCGTTGTTCGACGTCAACAGCTTGTGGTTTCTGTTCAGGATCTTGTTGTTTGCCGAGACGAGAGAGGATACTTCTGCCATAGGTATGAAAGTTTAGGGATGACTATTTAAATCGATTTGCAAACTACCCGTCACCGCTTTTCTTCGTTATATTGCATTTACAAAATCGAGCGTATTGAAATCTACTATAAAAACCGGGAGAAACATACCGGTTCTCTATTTTTTATTTTTGGTGATCGTGCTCGTGAGCTGGTTGATCTATGTTCAACAGATTGACTTGATGTCGTTGTACGGACGGCGATGGCCTGCAGCCCTCACGATGATCTTCGGATCATTCATCGCGGGCTCGAGTCCCGAAGGCAGCGCGGCTATTGCCTACCCGGTCTTCACGCTGCTGCTGGACATTGCCCCACCCATTGCGCGTAATTTTGCATTTGCCATTCAGAGCATCGGCATGACCTCCGCTTCATTGCTCATCCTGGGTCTGCGGATCAAAGTGGAGTGGAATTATATTCGCTTCGTAACGCTCGGAGGTGTTTTTGGATTGGTCTTTGGAACCTACCAGATCGTGCCTTTGGTGTCGCCGGTGATGGCGAAGCTTTTCTTCGTGTCGCTATGGCTCAGTTTTGGCGTAGCGCTGTGGATCGAGAACCGACACCCCGCCCGTCAAGTGTTCGACGACATCCAAAACTTTAGCAGGAAAGATAAAATCAACCTGATCCTCTTCGGCTTTGTGGGGGGCATCATTTCCTCGCTCTTTGGAACGGGGATAAATATTTTCACGTATTGCCTCATGACGATCTACTACCGCGTGTCCGAGAAGGTAGCCACACCGTCGTCGGTGATCATCATGACCATTGAAACGCTTTTGGGATTTTTTATCCACGCGCAGGTCATCGGCGATTTTCAACCCGCCGCTTTCGAGATGTGGATTGCCTGTGTCCCCATCGTTGCCTTTTTTGCCCCGCTGGGAGCTTTTGTGATCAGCAAACTTCCCCGGAAGCGCATAGCACAGTTCTTGTACTGTATTCTCGTCGTCCAGTTTTTTGGCGCGATGCTGGTGATCAAACCTTCGCTGCTCCAACTCCTCATGTGTGGCATCGTGCTGGCGTCGGGCCTTGCCATTTTTACCTACCTGGCGAAGCTGCGGAGAACGGTGAAAGTCTAGCGTCCGCCTCATCCTAATCCAAATCAGATGTCAACCGGGATTAGCTTTCAAAATCATCCTGCATAAGGCAGTCCTCCTTTTGAGAAGGCACTGCTTCTACTTTTAAAAAATAATCATATTGCTATTGTGTAAGTACTTGCTTACATATATATTTGTAAGCAGATACTTACATATTATATGGAAACCCGACGGGATGTTTTTCACGCCATTGCCGATCCGACGCGGCGCGAGATCATCAACCTCATAGCGGCCCGGTCGCTAAACCTGAATGCTATTGCCGGAAACTTCGACGTGAGTCGCCCGGCCATTTCGCAGCACATCAAAGTGCTGGTGGAGTGCGGCCTGGTGGTGATCAGCCAGCAGGGAAGGGAACGTTTTTGTGAAGCCCGGCTGGAAAGACTGAGCGAGATCGCCGAATGGGTAGAACCCTACAAGAAATTCTGGAACGCGCGAATGGACAAGCTGGGATTTCTTCTGGACGAATTGGAAAGCAAGCCCAGACGTAAACCAAAAAAACGATAACCTTAAATCATCCGCCTATGAATCTCTTGAAAAGCGCCGGCGCTATTCTTGCCGGATTTATCTTCGTCGTGATCATTTCCACCGCCACCGATCAGGCGCTGGAAAAAACAGGGATCATGAAACAGCCGTTCGATCTCAACCCGGTTTGGTTTATTCTTTTTGTGATTCTTTACCGGTCGATCTATGGCGTTGTTGGAACCTATATCACAGCCAGTCTCGCACCGAGCAACCCGATGCGCCACGCAATGATCAGCGGCTTTATTGGGTTGGCCATCAGCCTTGCGGGTGCGATTGTAATGCGCGAGTACGGACCGGCTTGGTATGCGATTTCGCTTGTTGTGCTTGCGTTGCCTACGGCATGGCTGGGGGGTAAATTGAAAGTAATGAAAAACGCAAACCCCTGATAGCATGAAACAAGACATTGTTGTTACCCGCATCTACAATGCCCCGGTGGAAACCGTGTGGAGGGCTTGGGTGGAACCCGAACTGGTGAAACGCTGGTGGGGTCCGGACCGATTCACGTGTCCCAGTGCAAAGATGGATTTTCGCGAGGGCGGGGCGTCCGTTGTTTGCATGCGGGCGCCGAAGGAATTTGGTGGTCAGGATACCTATAGTGTATGGGTCTACACAAAGATCACCCCGTTCGAACGCATCGAGTTCATTCAGAATCTTTCCAATGCGCAAGGCGTGAAGATGAATCCCGCCGATCTGGGCATGCCTCCCGATTTTCAAGAGGACGTGCGTACGGTGGTGACGTTTAAACGCCTCGGCGCAAATAAAACAGAGATGACGGTGACCGAATATGATTGGGAAGTGGGTGGACAAATGTCGGTATTCGCAAAGATGGGATTGGAACAGTGCATGGACAAGATGGGAGCGATCTTTGTAGAAGCATAGCCCTGTCTTCGCATGTCATAAGCCAGGTTGAAATAGAACGAACGGCCTCTTGAAAGAGGCCGTTTTTATTTTATGGGTGTCACTGTTTCCGTTGACGTCCCACATAATGATCGTCCGCTTTTCCATCGGAGTCAAAATCAAGCACACCGTCGAACTCGGCCAGGTTGTTTTTAACGGTGGTGTGAAGCTTGTAGGTGACACCGTCTGATTCGTTCATGACCAGCGTGTCGTTGGAAACGTGCCACGTGCCGGAGGTCTTGCGGAACAAGCTATCGCTCAGGGTATAGTATTCCGAACGGTAGGTTCCATCTTTATTAAAAAAAGTATGGATCGGCTTGATGTGAAGCATCGCTTCCCAGTTGACGCTGTCGCACACGGTGGTCGCGGTGGAGTCGCTGTTGCCCACGGTGGGCATGGTGACGTTGAGGTAGACATTTCTCCATTCCCCGACGAGGTCATCGGCTAAGGTGTTCCTGGTTTCTTTTGATGCGCAGGAAGGCAACACGAAGAGGCTGAGTAGGGCAAGACGGTTTAAAGCGCTCATAGGTTTTGACGGGTTTGATCAGATACTGAAAATACAAACTTTGCCTATGGAAATAACGGGAATCTTACCGAACCGGAAGTATCCCATCCCTAACCTGCCCCTGTCCTTCCTTAACCGACGAAAAGCGTCCCCGGTCATGGGAAAAGGAAGCCTCGGTATAGTCCAGTGGTTGTAAGTTAAAGCGCGAATGGATAGCGCAACGAGTTTCCACGGACAGGCCTTACACCCAATTTCCCTCCTTTCCCAGTAACTTTTTCGCAATCCATTTTCGTTTCTATAAATATGTTAGATTGCGATTCTATTTATTTCAAGGATCAACGAAAATCAACAAGTCAGAGCCCGGCTTTTTGAATTTCTCAAAGGAGACGTCACGTATGATGCGCAACGGGTTTGTTTTTTTCGCCGCAGGGATGTTGGGCTGGTTCCTGGTGGGGTGTTCGTCGCCCCCCTCGGAAACGGCCGATCCCACCGTCCAAACCCATCTCGATTCGCTGTTGCGAAAAGCCATCCGCAGTACAAACGATTTAAACTTCGAACAGGCGCATGCCGAGCTCACCGAGGTGGTCACCCGGGCGCAGGAACAAGGTGACGCCAAGAACGAGATCCTCGGCAACATCAATATGGGGGCGCTCTATCTGAAATACAACGTGCATGAAGAGGCACTAAAATACTTTCTGCAATCGCTTGAACTCGCCACGAAGTATAAAAAAGACGATCTGCTCAATACCATCTACAACAACATCGGCATTGTCTACGCCGCGAACAACGCCACCGATAAAGCGGTGGAATACTATGAGAAAGCCGTAGAGATCAGCCGCACGCAGGTGAACAAACGAAGACTGGCCCTGAACTATATCAACCTGGGCACGGAGCTCAACCACAAAGGCGACGACAGCCTTGCGTTGGCCTACTTCAAGGAAGCGCTTTCCATTTTCAAAAAGGACATCGACACCCTCAACGCCAGCATTGCCATCAACAGCATCGCCAACCTGCACTACATGCGCGGCCGCTACGACAGCGCCTTGATCAAATACCGCGAAGCGTACGACCTGAACCTGAAGGTGAACGACATGTTCTATCACCCCCAGTATTGTCTCGGTATTGGCAAAACGTTTTCTAACCTCCGTCAATACGACTCGGCCACGTTGTATTTGCAAAAGGCCGTGCAAGGTTTTTTTGAAACATCGAGCACGGAAGACATCGAAGATGCCTACTATTGGCTGGCGCGCACCGCCGAGGCATCGGGCAACACAAACGATGCGCTGAAATATTCCAACCTCACCCTGGCCTGGAAAGACAGCCTGTTGCGCGAAAAGACCAGCAAGTGGATATCGGAGCTGCAGATGCGCTATGAGTTTGGGAAAAAAGAAAACGAGATCGAACAACTCCAGGCCGAAGCCACGCGGCAGCGCCTGTTTTGGATCGGCGTCGTAGTGATCGGCATGGTCATCGCCGCGTTGCTGTTCTTTGCGTTGCGCACGCAAAACATAAACCTGCATCAAAAGAACGTGATCCTGCAGCAGGACCAGGAAGTGACGCGCCTCACACTGGAAAAAAACCGCGTGGAGCGCGAGCAGTTGGAGAAAGACATCGTCGCCACCGAAAAGCTTAACGCCCTGGAACAGGAGCGCATGAAACAGGAGCTCACCTTCAAAGACCGTGAGCTGGCCACCAAAACCCTGCACCTGGTAAACAAGAACGAGATCTTCGACTCCATCTACAAAGTGCTGAACACCATCGACCCGGCCGACGGGCAAAACATAAAGTCACCCCTCGACAAAGCCAAAAAGATCATTCGTGGCAACAACAACATCGACCAGGTGTGGATGGACTTCAAACGGCACTTCGAGGAGGTGCACCCTCGCTTTTTTAGCCAGTTGCTGGAAGCCTATCCGGATTTGTCGCCCAACGACCTGCGGCTGTGCGCCTACCTGCTCATCGACCTCAACTCGAAGGAGATCGCCCAGATCTATAACATCTCACCCGAATCCATCCGCAAGAAAAAGCAACGTTTGCGGGAAAAGCTCCACCTGGAAAAAGACGAGGATGTGAAAATTCTACTAAAGCGCTACAAGACCATATAATCTTGGTCGGAAATCGGTTGGTCACGCCGTTTTTTCTGAAAAATCTCTCAAAAGCCTTCTTTTCCTGTCTTTTTCAGGACGATGTCACACCTTGTCACGCCCCTTTTTAACCAACCGCCCACCCGCCGGCGTACATTTCTGACCAGAGCCTGGAAAAAATTTCATTAACCTAATCCCATAACTCATGAAGAGATTTTTACTCATTTTTCTCTTTGGCGTTAGCGCTGCGGGCCTGAGTGCCCAAACGCTGACCCTTGTCTCGCCCCCCGGACTAGAGGAACCGTATGAGGTGTCGGCGGGAACGCAGGTGACCCTGAAGTTTGAGAGCAATTCGGCTCCGACGACATTTTTCACCTACACCGACCAACCCGACCTGGAATCGGATCCTTATGTGATCGACAGCCGCTGGAAACAGTCCACCGCCATCACCGACAACGGCGACGGAACCTACAGTTTCAGCGTAAACGTGAATGAGCCGCTCTATATCTGGTGCGGCAGCAAAATGGACTTCACCGGCATGTGGCAGTATTCCAGTACCGTGAAAGTGGACATTGCTTCCGGTGTAAAAATCACCGCCGCCGACGGATTCCTTTGCAGCGATCCCGACACCGAAAAGCTGTCCATCACCGGCAGCTACACCAGCTACCAGTGGTATTTCAACAATGCCCCCATCGCCAACGCCACGACCAGCACATACAACGCAACCGAACCCGGCCAATACAAAGTGCAAGTGCCCTTGTCGGGCAAGTCTGTGTTCTCAAACACGTTGCGTGTGAAGCGGGCCGGGGTGAACTTCACGGGAAGCCTCTCCGGAACCACGCTCACGCTGAAGGCCGACGATGGTCTCGCATCCTATCAGTGGCTAAGTGGCGCCACGGCAGGTGCCCTCACACCCATCGCCTCGGCAAACGCCTCGACAAAATCGGTGACGCTGACGGGCACCACGGTGTATTATGCCGTGAAGGCCGTTCAGTCGGGATGTACCATCACCTCGCCGGCGCGCGCCGCCAGCACGATCATCCTTAAAAAGCCGGTGGTTACGATCGACGCTCCGCCCGTCAACGATTTTGGGAAAATTTGTTCGGGCACGCCGATCACGCTTTCGGTCCCCGATCAATACACGAGCTACGATTGGTCCAAAGACGGAGAGGGATGGGCCAGTGGTGTCAACACCCTTCAAACCACTACGGCGTCCGGCTATTATAGTGTGAGCGTGACCACCGCAGCGTGGCCCGAGATCGTACTCACTTCTGATGAAGCAGAGGTCGACTATTTTGCGCCCGAAGCGCCGGTGCTCAGCGGTGTGAAGAACGGAAACTATTGTCCCGAAGAAAATGCGACGGTAACCCTGGTGGACGAAGGGTATGCCTACACCTGGTATAAACACACGGGCTACAACTACACCAACGACGACAAGGTCGTGGTCGATGGCGCGGAGTATGTGTTCACCCTTTCGGAAAATACCAACCTCACCGTGGTGGCCAGCTACCTCGGATGTGAGGCCAGCAGCACCGTATATTTGAAAAGCTACAACGACGTGGATCTCTATCCCTACCTGACCGACTACTCGAAAGAATATTTATGTCCGGGAAGCACGGTCGATATTTCATTCCCCGACGACCTGGTAAACGAATATCAAAGCTTCCAGTGGTACAAACTTTCGGGCGCGGACTATAAAGCCATCAACGGAAAAACAGCGTCCGCCTACACGGCGAACGCCACGGGCAAGTACCTCGTCAAAGCATCACCCAAAACCTGCCCGTCGGTGACGATCACATCGGAAGTGGTGACGGTGCGGGACAACGCCGATCGCAAATTTTACATCGACGCCGACAAGCAGACGATCTGCGTAGGAGAGGAAGTGACGCTTTCCGTTTCTTCGGAGTGGACCAACATTCAGTGGTTGGAAAAGAAGATTGTGTTTGGCGAGAATTCGCCGTATACCGAAACGTATGTGCCCATCAGCAACGCCGGCACCGGCAATACGCTGAAGGTGTCGAAATTTACAAGCTATCAAGTAAAGGCCCGTCACACATCGTGTCCCGCGGCGTTGAAAGCAACCAGCGATCCTTTCCAACTGCTGCCGACGGTGAACCCCAACATCACCACCGACCCGGACCATGAGATTCATCGCTGGCACAAAGCACCCTACGACTCCATAGCCAATTTCCTCTACTGCGATCAGGCCACGCTGGCCTTGAAGTTGCCGGATCAATACAGCTCCTACAAGTGGTATAAGGCGTCTTACAATGGCGATGACCACTATGAGCAGGGAACGCAAATCGAGAATGCCGCTGGAAGCCGGTTGGACATTACGGCGACCGGGGCGATCTGGTACACCGCTATGGTGGAGGAGAACGGATGCGTGGGAGTTTCCGATCCAATCCTGATCGACACCTACGTGCACAACACACCCGCGGTCGAGAGCCGCGACAACGCGGAGTTGTGCAGTGTTGGAGATTCTACGTTGCTGAACAATGCCTTCGCCGGCAACTGGGTGAAGTTCGAGTGGTACAAAGATGGCGTGGCAATTCCGGATTCAGATACCGATAGCCTGTATGCCACCGAGCCCGGCGGCTACATCCTGATGGCCTTCCCCGAGGAGTGTCCGAACATTGGCTATTCGTCGGGCATCCCCGTGGACGTGACGCTGTACCCGAAAGCTACCATTGCAGAAAATGATACCGTCGTGTATGCGCTGCCCGAACAAGGATTCTATGAATTCCAATGGTATTTCAACGGTAATCCCATTGAGAATGAAGAGCTGCCCTGGGTCCTGCATAAAAACAAAATGCAAACCGGCGCCTACACCGTGGAGGTGACGAACCCCAAGGATTGCTCGTCGGTGTCTGATCCCTATATGTTCGTCGTGACGGGCACAGAGGAAAATGTGCGCAACGGTTTCGTAGTCTATCCCAATCCAACGAGTGGCACTTTTAACATCAAGGGACTGGAACCTTCAGCGGTGAAAGCGGTGAGTTTGTACACGACACAGGGAACGCTTGTAGCGGGTTTTGCCGATGTCAAAGCGATGCAGTTCGATGTGTCGTCGCAAGCGCCGGGAGTCTACCTGCTGGAAGTAGTCCTCTTTGACGGTAGCAAACGGCAAACGAAGATCGTCCGACACTAATGATGTTTATGCCCGCGGACGAGTGCTCATCCATTCGTCCGCGAGCATAAATCATAAAAGATCATCCACCTCAAATTTTAATCATTATGAATTTTTCTTCACGTCTATATATCCTTCTTCTCGTGGCCTTCGCAGCGGCCTGCGGCAGCGACGATAAAAATGAACGCTCTGTAGAAGAGCAACAGCTTAGTCTGCTCTCCCAAACCTGGGTTATAAAGCGGGCGGTTCAGAATGTGGATCGCACGGCAGAATTTGAATCACCGGATCTGACGCTCACGCTCTCCGGCGCGTTCGATGCCAAGACACCCAAAGGGCCGTATTCCTATTCCATTGCCGGCAAGCTTCCGTCGCCGAGCCCCTGGTCGAAACAACCCGGCTTGTGGACCTTTGCGGACGACGCCACCAACGTCATTCTCCGCGACGATGGCGTACGCATGCACTACGCCGTCGACGACAAGACCCTGACCCTCACCTTCACGTGCGCCACCTGCAATGTGGATAGCGGTCGAATAGACTCGGCCGAGGGGGATTGGGTGTTTGAGTTTACGGCGCAATAATCAGCAACGGATTGAACGCTTGCATTTTGATCGCCCGGTAGACGGGTGACAGGGTTTCTTTTTTATTTTCTTAACTCCATTCGATATGAATATGATACAACACCGCCATCGAAGTCTGTGGTGTGCCGGAACGCGTGCCGTGACGATGTTGCTCCTGGCCGTACTGCTGCCCCTGACACTTCGGGGTGCCGTTCAACAAAACCAAACGATTGGCATCCAGGGGAAAGTGATTTCCGCCACCGACAAACAGGGCCTCCCCGGCGTGAGCGTCTCCATCAAGGGCACCGCGCAGGGCGCCATCACCGATGTGACGGGAAGCTTTCAATTGAACGCAGATGAAAATGCCACGCTGGTGTTTTCGTTTATCGGCTACATCACCACGGAAGTAGCCGTGGCGGGTCGCACCACCGTTGACGTGACGCTGGAAGAAGACGTGAAAAAATTGGACGAAGTGACCGTCGTCTCCACCGGCTACCAGGAAGTGGACAAACGCCTGTTCACCGGGGCCGTGGTGAACCTCGCCGCCAACGATGTGAAGACTGCCGGCACCACCGATGTGAGCCGCATGCTGCAAGGCAAGGCCGCTGGTGTTTCCGTGCAAAATGTTTCGGGCACGTTTGGTGCGGCACCGAAGATCCGCATCCGCGGTGCCACGTCCATCAACGGCGACAACAAACCGCTGTGGGTGATCGACGGTGTGGTGCTGGAGGACGTCGTGAACGTGTCGGCCGATCAGTTGACCACGGGCGACCCGACCACGTTGATCGGCTCCTCGGTGGCCGGCCTCAACTCCGATGATATCGAGAGTTTCACCATCCTCAAGGATGCCTCAGCCACCGCCCTCTACGGCGCGCGGGCCAAGGATGGTGTGATCGTGATCAAAACAAAGAAGGGCCGTGTCGGCCAACCCATCGTTACGTACACCGGAAATTTTTCCTCTTACCTCAAGCCGTCCTACGACAACTATAATGTGCTGAACTCCGGCGACCAGATGGCGGTGTACCAGGAGATGGAACGCAAAGGATGGTTGAACCACTCCGACGTGTCGCGAAGCCCCAACGGGGGAGTGTACCGGAAGATGTATGACCTCATCAACACCTCCTACAATCCCAACGATGGCACGTTCGGATTGCTGAACACACCCGAAGAACGCGCAGCCTTCCTTTCGCGCTATGCGAAAGCCAACACCGATTGGTTTGGGCTACTGTTCAAGAATTCATTTGTACAGGAACATTCGCTCAGCGTCTCCTCGGGAACGGAAACCTCACAACTCTATTTTTCCACCAGCTACTACGATGACAACGGCTGGACCATTGCCGACAACGTGAAGCGCTACACGATCAACGCGCGTGGCACATTCAAGCTCAGCGACAAGTTGAGCCTCGGCATCCTGGCAACCGGTTCCACGCGAACCCAGCGCGCCCCCGGCACCGTGGCCCGTGAAATGAATCCCGTGCAGGGAGCGTATAGCCGCGACTTCGACATCAACCCGTTCAGCTATGCCCTCAACACCAGCCGCGTGCTCACGCCCTACGACGAAAACGGCCAGCGTGAATATTTCACCCGCAACTATGCGCCCTTCAACATCCTGAACGAGATCGAGAAGAACTACATCGGCGTGAACCAACTCGATTTGAAGATCCAGGGAGAATTGGGTTACAAACTCACGAAAGAATTGCGCTATGATTTTACCGGCGCCGTCCGTCGTGTCACGACCAACACCGAGCACAGTGTGGAGGAAGGATCGAATATGGCCGAAGCGTATCGCGCTGCCAATTCACAGGTGGTCAAGCAAGGCAATAAGTTTCTCTACTATAACCCTGATTACCCCAACGCTGATCCAGTCATTGTGTTGCCGGAAGGCGGTTTCTACAATCGCGTGGACGATCAGATGAATAGTTACTATTTTAAAAACCAACTCAGCTGGACACACGCCATCAACACCATACACACCATCAATGCTGTTGCCGGCCAGGAGATCCGATCCGTGGACAGGCGCAATGCATTCAACAACGGCTATGGCTATCAATTCAGCAAAGGGGGGGTGCCGTTCACCGACTATCGGATCATCAAGCAACTGCTGGAAGGGAACTTCAACTACTTCGGCATGGCCAACACCTACGACCGCTATGCCAGCTTCTACGGGTCCGGCAACTATGCCTACCGTGGCAAATACATTCTCAACCTGGTGGGGCGCCTCGATGGCTCCAACCGTTTGGGAGAATCGAAAACGGCGCGCTGGCTGCCCACCTGGAACGTGAGCGCCGCCTGGAACATTGACACGGAGTCGTTTATGGAATCGTATCGCTTGGTGGATTACCTGACCTTGCGCGGAGGCTACGGGCTCACGGCCAATGCGGGGAATGCAACGAACTCATCCGTGGTCTACCGCAGCGGCACCACACCGCGCCCGTATCTCAATGAAAACGAATCGCAGATCGTCATCGAAAGCCTGGAGAACTCCGACCTCACCTGGGAGAAGCAGTACGAAGCCAACATCGGCATCAACGCCGGTCTCTTCCGGAAACTCTCCATCACGTTCGACTATTACCGGCGCAACCAGTTCGACCTCATCGGCGTGGTGAAAACGGCGGGCATCGGGGGAGAGGCGTATAAGGCGGTGAACTATGCCGACATGAAGTCGCACGGTATCGACCTGTCGATCGGCGCACCCGTCTACAGTCGCAACCACTTTAACTGGACCACCAATTTTATTTTCAGCACCAACAAAAGCGAGATCACCAACCTGAAGAACCAACCGCGCATGACCGATCTTGTCTTCCCCGACGGCGGTGCCATGGAAGGCTACCCGGTGCGGGGTTTGTTCTCTGTGGATTTCACAAAGCTGGATCCCAAAACCGGTGTGCCTCTCTTCATCGACCAGGATGGCAAGGAAAGCTCCAACGTCTACCTGCAGAGTCTGACCACCCAATACCTGAAATACGAAGGCCCCGTAGATCCCACGATCACTGGTGGCTGGTCGAACATTTTCAAGTACAAAGCTTTCACCTTGAACGTGTTTCTCACCTACCAGACCGGCAACAAGATCAGGCTTAACCCCGCATTCAAGAGCGCTTACAATGACCTCGATGCCATGCCCAGGGAATTTCTGGATCGCTGGGCGGTGCGTGGCGATGAACAACACACCAACATTCCCTCCATCGCCGATGTGCTGACGGTGAGCCAACTCGCTTCGTATCCTTACAACACCTACAACTATTCCACGGCGCGTGTTGTCGACGGTTCCTTTGTGCGCTTGCGCACCGTTTCGTTGGGCTACAATCTTCCCGTGAAATGGCTCGGTGCCACCGGGTTCAAAACGGCATCACTCACCCTCACCGGTACCAACCTCTGGCTGATCTATGCGGACAAAAGACTGCACGGCCAGGACCCCGAGTTTTTTAACTCCGGTGGTGTGGCTATGCCGGTGGCCAAACAGATCACCGCGTCCGTGAAGCTAAGTTTCTAAAATGAAGATGCACATGAAGAAATATACATTATACAGTATAGCCCTCACCTTGCTGGTCGCCATGGGCTGTGAAGACTTTCTGTCGAAAACACCGGACAATCGCGCGTCGCTGGATTCGAAGGAAAAATTGTCGGAGTTGTTGGTCACCGCCTACCCGGAAGTGAACTACATCGCGTTTTGCGAAGCCATGTCCGACAACGTGGAAGACAACCCCAGCGGTGTGAAGGACCCTGCGAACACCGATCCCTATTTCTGGCGCGACGGTACGACCACCGACCAGGACACACCCGAAAACTATTGGAACGGATGTTACGCCTCCATCGCCGCGAGCAACCATGCGCTGGAGCTTATTGCCAACACCGGCGACCCGGCCGATCTGGCGTCACAAAAGGGAGAAGCCCTCGTCACCCGCGCCTACAATCATTTTATGTTGGTGACCTTATTTGCCCAGACCTATACGGCCACCGGCATCGATGCCGTGAACCCTGGCATTCCGTATGTGACCGATCCTGAAAAACAATCGTTCAAGGAATACGATCGGGGCACCGTGAAGTCGGTGTACGATCAGATTGAAAAAGATCTGACGGAAGGGTTGCCGTTGATCAACGACCAGGCCTATGCTTCGGGAACAGAAGGCACCGGTGTTCCCAAATATCACTTCACCCAGGCGGCGGCCCACGCTTTCGCTACACGCTTTTATTTATTCAAGCACGACTACGAAAAAGTGATCGAACATGCCAATGCCGTTTTTCCCGATGGTGATTTTTATACACGCCTTCGTCCCTGGAATACGACTTACTCATCCTACACCGGCGCGGAGCTTTCACTGAACTACACCAAGTCAACAGAGACAGCAAACCTATTACTCTGTGAAACATCGTCACTCTGGGCCCGGTCGTTCAATGCCTACCGGTATTCGACGGGCGCGACCAAATTTATTGAGATGATGAACACGAACCCTTCCGGCAAGCGGTATGCCTTCAATGGCTTTTACAGTTCAGTGGGTGTTTACTTCGTGTATAAATTCAAGGAACACTTTGTACAGACGGGAACCAATTCCACCACGGGTTTCCCCTACACGATCGTGCCCTTGTTCACCGCGGAAGAAGTGCTCTTCAACCGGGCTGAAGCCTATGTCATGCTGAATAATTTCACGGCGTCCCTTGACGATCTGAACACCTGGATCGCCACCCGCGTGGTGAACCCCGTGGGCACCGATGGCCTGTGGATGGAAAAGTTGTTTGACTACTACCCCGACAAGAAAACCTCGCGCGACGTGGTGCTCGCCGCCATCCTGGACTTCAAGCGGATTGAATTCGTGCACGAAGGTCAGCGTTGGTTCGACATCCTGCGACACAACATCGAAATAACCCACAATGTAAAAGGAGAGGAGCCCATCGTGTTGAAGGCCGCCGACAAACGCAGGGTGTTGCAAATCCCACGGGAAGCTGTCTCCACCGGCGGCCTGTCGCCCAATCCCCGCTAGTAAATTTTAAAGTGTAACGAAATGAAGCTGAACATGAAAAATATTTTGACGGCCCTGCTGGTGATCCTGGTCACCGTCACGGCCTGCCATGATCCCTACAACGACAACGCATCTCCGGGCAACGAATACACCGGCGGTCCCCAAACCAAAACGGCACTCGACAACTGGCTGTACGAAAAGTTCACCCTTCCCTATAACATCGAAGTGAAATATCGCCAGGATGCCTCCGAGCTCGATCTCTACAAAACGCTGGTGCCCCCCGACGCAGACAAAGTGCAAAGCATGATGGAAGTGGTGCGCAGTGTATGGATCGACACCTACACCAGCGTTGCCGGCGACGCCTTCATCAAACAATATTGTCCCAAGCAATTCGTGTTGGTGGGGAGCGCCAACTATAACTTCGACGGCACCATCACCCTGGGCACGGCCGAGGGCGGGCGCAAGGTGGTGCTGTATGTGGTGAATGATTTTCAGAAAACCGATCGCTATGCCGTCACCGAAATGGCGCACGTGATCGAGCACGAGTTCACTCACATCCTAAACCAAAAGATCAGCTATCCCGCGGAATTGAAAGCGATCTCCGCAGGGAAGTACACCGCCAACTGGAACACGGTTTCTGTGAGCGATGCACGGCTGGCAGGATTCATTACCAACTATGCCATGTCGTCGCCCGACGAAGACATTGCCGAGATGGTGTCGATGATGCTGGTGTTGGGCCGGGAGGGCTACGAACGCATGTTGAGTTGCGAGACAACAGCAGATTCGTACGAGACCATCCGCAAGAAAGAGAAGCTCATCGTTGACTATCTGCAAAAAGCTTTCAGCATCGATTTCTATGCCCTGCAAACCAAAGTGCAAGAGGCCATCGCTGCGGTGGCGCCTCCCGGCAACGGTGGCGGTGGATCGGTACCCGACCCGTTGCTGGATATTTGGGGATGGGCCAAAACCTATACCACCTTCAACGTCGACCTCATGACCACACCCGAATCGCAAGTGTTGGTCTCCAGCTACGTGATCGACAACAATACACTGCACGCCAAAGGTCTGGCCCTCGACTACAACTTCAAGATCACCTTCACTGACACGAACATGGCGATGCTCACGCTGTATTACTACAACATCAATTCCGAGACGCGCGAATACAAGGAAGCGAATTTTGTTTTCAGAGTGGTCGACCCATCTGGTGACGGCACGGTGCAATTCTTTTATCTCAGCTCCGACGCCAACGCCGACTACCTGGTAAACGATGTGGGCGCGAGGCAGTTGTTCACCTATTTCCAGGGCATCTTCTATCCCAATTGGTTGGAGATGTGCAGCGGCGTTTACTACCCCGGACTGTTTCCCGTGGATTCACCCAATGACTATTGCCTTGGCGTCCTGAGCAACTAAAATCACAGCATCATGAAAATCACACGAAACTATATACTCCCATTATTCGCTCTCGCGGCGTTGATACTTGCCGGATGCGATCACGACTACGACCGCGTCTTCAGCGAATCGGCCGACGCCCGCGTGCAGGCCGACATCGATGCGCAAACCTCCGTGCTCACGTCAGCATCCTATGGCTGGAAAGCATCGTTGCTCACCGGCACAGGCATCCGCTATTTCTATTACTTCGATTTCAACGCCGACGGCACGGTGAATATGCTGTCGGATTTCAATGAGACCACCGCCGGCACACCCAAGGCGAGTTTGTGGACAGTGAAGGCCCTGCAAACCACCACGCTCAGTTTCACTACCTATTCCTACATTCACCTCCCAGCCGATCCCAACGGATCGGTGAATGGCGGCGATGATGGTGCAGGCCGCATCTCGGATTCCGAGTTTGCTTTTGCCGGCACCTCCGGCGACAGCCTGGTGCTTGAAGGTGTTCAACGCGGCTCGCGCATCACCTTTCTCAAAGCTTCCGAAGAGGAGCAAACGATGGTGCTGGGTGGACGCATCAAAGACATCCTGCACTATGGCGTGGCCAACAAGGCCCTGAAGCTCTCGATCGCGAAAGATAAAGCCATCACCTTCGCCTTCAACGCAAATGCCAAGTCGCTCACGGCCCAGTACGTTTCCGACGATGGCAAGCACGTGGAGAACAACAAACTCTCCTATGTGATCTCCATGGACGGACTCGTGCTGAGCCAGCCCATCAAGACCAACGGCACCGAGATCCAATCCTTTCAATGGGACGCAGACAACAAACGCTATTACGCCGAGACGAGCATCGGCAGGCAACCTGTCGATGTGTTGAACGACGTGTACGTGTTCAAACCCACCATTCCGTTCTCATCCTACATCGGCGTGGACTACATCGCCCTGCGCATTCCCTACGACGCCGGCACCAACCCCGTACCGGGACAGTCAGCCGATTTCACCACGCTGTGGAACAACGCCGCCACCAGCCTGCTGAGCGGACAGTACGGCCTCACGCTTTCCGACATCTATTTCATCTTCGACGCCACAGGTAAAAAGATGTACATCACCGTCACTGTACTGCAAGGGCAGGATTTATTTCTTTGCCAATACAATTACACCTACTCCGCCAACGCATCCGGAAATTTCAAATTCACCTATGGAGGATCCGACGCCAACGGCGACGCTATTTCTGCGGACATGGCTGCCATCTTGCAACACGTAAATGACGAAACATTTTCCGGCGAATACGTAGGCGGTGGCACCGAGCGCATGGGAGGTTTCTTTAGTCAGGACACCCCGGCATTTTCATTTGCCGGCTTCCTGACCAATGAATAATGTCCCGACCACATTAGAGCACGTTGTAGGTCAAGGATTTTAGGTTAATGAAAGAGCCCGTCATGGCGTGAGCGATCATGTTATGCGGGCTACTTTTTTGGGGGAAATTTTAGTTTAGCATTTTCACATACCCATCTCTTTGTTCAAAGCCAACCCGCCGTTGTTGGTGTTATTTGTCCCGGAATTTTTTCAGCCACCACCTCCATTATTTTTGAGTACACCCAACTGCTTATTCGTAACATCTCACCAACAACACTTTTCAGCCACCCTACGCTTTTTTGGTGCCACAATGTGCATCATGGCGCACTTTTTAACATATTAATGACCCTTTACACGCACATATTTGCTTATAGTGCGTTATAATGCCTTTTTTACTACTATTTTGGTGATTTTTCTTCGATATTTACTTAAAAAGTGCGTAATGGTGCACTTAGATTCAAAATTTGGAGTTATTTGATCGATAATAGACACTAAAAGTGTGTTATGATGCACCTCAATAATCTATACGAGACCCTCAGAGAACGCAGGGAAACTCTCGGCGTAACGCAGCTTCACCTGGCTGAACTCTCCGGTGTAGCCCTTCGAACGCTAAAAGAAATTGAAAGCGGCAAAGGCAATCCCACGGCGGAGACCTTGAGCAAATTGGCCGATGTTATGGGGATGGACCTGAAGTTGGAGATCAGAAAACCTGCCGTATAGCGCTATGCGAAAAGGAAAGGTCTATCGAAATGGTGAATTGGTGGGCTATATCATCGAGCGCGATCGTAAAAACTACACCTTTTCCTACGATGCGGCCTGGTATGCCGATCCGAATAAGCCTGCCGTTAGCCTGACGCTCCCGAAAACGCAAAAGGAATACCACAGCGAATACCTTTTTCCATTTTTTTTCAACATGCTCAGCGAGGGTGTAAACAAAAGACTTCAAAGCACGGTGCTCCGGATCGACGAGGCGGATCATTTTGGATTATTGCTGGCCACAGCGCAAGCCGATACGATCGGTGCGATCACGGTGACGCCGGATGAAACGGTGAAGGAAGATGAATAAGAAACAAACCCATCAAACAAAAAAGACACCTGTGCGCCCAACGCAGGTCAAGGTCACCGTGTGCCCTGGAACGTTGGCGGAAGGTTTTGATACGTATAGTCCAGCCGCCTTGCGGCATGTGTTTCATACCAAAAAAGTAAGCCATGTATTGCCTTACGAGACGCCGTCAAAAAGCGAATCTGTTGCCGAGCTATTCCTGGAAAATCGCAAGCGCATCTCCATCTCGGGTGTACAAGAGAAATTGAGCATGGTGCTCACCAAAAATGTTTTACGCCTCACCAATGCAGGCGAACAGGGAACCTATATCCTGAAGCCCATTCCCCGCGACTTGAAAAAAGTGGACCAGGTGCCGGCCAATGAACACCTGACGATGCAAATTGCAAAACAGGTGTACGGCATCAATACGGCAGAGAGCGCCATGATCTTTTTCAAAGATGGCTCGCCGGCTTATATCACAAAACGATTTGATGTGAGACCTGAAGGCGGCAAGTGGGGCAAAGAAGATTTTGCTACACTGGCCGGGAAAACAAAAGACACTGCCGGGGCCGATTTTAAATATGAATATAGTTACGAAGAGATCGGCATGCTCATCCAGCGCTATGTTCCGGCCTGGCGGATTGAAATTGAAAAATATTTTAGGCTAGTGGTTTACAACTATGCCTTTTCCAACGGCGATGCGCACATGAAAAATTTCTCCTTGCTGGAGAGCGTGGCGGGCGATTATCTGTTAAGTCCTGCCTATGACTTGGTGAACACCCGCATTCATGTGGAGGACACGGATTTTGCATTGAGTAGAAGATTGTTCGTCGATGCGTTCCAGTCGCCGGCTTGGAAGAAAAACAGTCATGCTTCTGCAAGCGACTTTTTGGAGCTGGCGCGTCGGATGGGAATTGCGGATCAAAGAGCCGAAAAACTTATGGCCCCTTTCCGGGTGCGGCAGCCGTTGGTGGAAGCGTTGATTGGCCGATCCTTCCTGAATACCGAAACCAAAAAAACATACTTGCTTCATTATAACGCCAAAAGAAATTTGCTGTTGGGATAACGATCCAAGTACGGTCCGGGCTAATGTTTACCCACCGCCGGCTGCTGTTGTGTCGAGCAATGCATGCCTCCGCCGGACCAATTCAATGGCAGGGCGTCGATGAAAATGATTTCCCGTCCCGGAAACTGCTCTTCAAATATTTTGCGGACACGCTCTTCTTTTTCACGCGACGAGCCCGTAGCGGTATACGTCGGCAAGAGTACCACACCGTTGGTGACCAGGTAATTCATATAACTCGAGGCCGGCACGCGGAGTAACGTGTCGCCGGCGTGGGGCGCTTCCGATGGCTTGAAGGAGCGGAGGCGGACGTCGAGGGTTGTTGGCGAGTCATCGACGTTGACGCGGGCGACAATTTTTCGCGCTGCGAGATCGGGCAGGGGCACCTTGACGATGTTGAACGGCTCTCCATCCAGGTCGCGCGCGGCTTCGAGGATCTTCAGGTTTTCGGACATGCGCTCGTAGTTCATTTTGTTGATGGGATTTAAATCCTTTTCGCGCTCTTCCACCCAGGCCAGCATGATGGTATGCGGATTGGCAAAGCGGACAAACTCATCCGTGTGGCCCCCCGTTCCGCCACCGACATAATTGTCGACGATCCGACGGAAGAAATGCTTGGGGTCGTCGGCCAGGCCTTTCTTCATCCAGATAATATTTTCGACTCCCAACACTCTTTTGAATTCGGGTTCAAGCGCCTCTTTGCTTTTGCCGGGGTTGCGATCAAAGACGGTGGCCTCGCAAAGGATCAGCGTGCCTTGTCCATTGACTTCGATCGCACCACCTTCATGGACCACCCAAGTGCTCAGGCGTGTTGCATGTTCGGCGACGGCCATGAGGCTATCCACCTGGCCGAGCTTCTTGGTCCGTTCGGGATTGAAATATTTTTTGACGCTGTCCATGTTGTTGTCAAATTTTTCCTGCAGCCAATATGGAAAGCCATAGCTGTTCCAGGAGAAATCGGCCACACCCAGTTCGCCCTTGCTGTTGACCAGGTAGGCGGCGCCGTGATCGCGGATCCAGTACCGGTCGCTGGGGTGCACGTAGAATTTTATACGCGTGGTGTCGATGGACTGCTCGGATAATATCCGTTTCGCTACACGCAGCAGGCTGTCGGAATTCGCAGAAATTTTTACCTGCACGTGGGGCATTAAGGCTCCGATCATCTTGAAGACCACGGGGTGATAGGTCAGGTGTGCTTCTTCCCACCCCAGCCACACGGCGTCATGTGGTTCCCACTCGGCGGGCATGTAGAAGTTTGTTTTCACGGGCTTTGAGCACGACGCGAGAATGAGCAATAAAAGAAGGAAGCGTATGGGTCGATTCATGGAGAAAGAAGTTATTTAAAGATACGTTCTGGTCTTTAAAAAATAGTATCCCTGTTTTCCTTCTGCTCATCCCTCGGCCCCGGTCTTTTAAAATTGTTTGGGCCCCGTTGATTAGGGTGATCGCTATCCGCTGATCTGTCGATCTATATTCTTTTGAACACCACGTGATTGTCCTTTTCCCAAACGGCGAGGATGGACTTGTCCGTAAACTCATACACTTTGAGTGCTGTTCCTTCCCCGATCTTTTGAGGTGTTCCGTTCAGGGGTTTTATCATTATGTCCGAGCCTTTTTCCCAGGTCAACAAGGTCCCACTCATGCCAACGCTTCGCCCTTCGGCGATCATCTGTTCTGGCTGGCCCGGCTGGGCGTAATAAATTTGACCGTCGCGCTGCCAGGCGGTGTGGACATTGTTCCTGGCATCGATGGTCAATCCGCCGCCGTCCATGGGGCATCCTTTTAGCGGCCAGGTTCCATTGCCAAGCTTTTGACTATCTGAAAAAGTTTCGCCGCCATTGGAAGAGCTCGTGAGATAAAGATCTCTTGATCCCTTGAGCCAGTTCCTGAACATGATCGAAACCCTGTTTTCTTTCACGACCACGGAGGGCTTGCAACATTCACAAACGTGGCCCTCCGGCGACCGGTATACAAATTTGTTTTTCGACCAGCCCGAATTTTCTTTTAAGGTGGCAAAGCAGATGTTGTTGCTGTTGTTATCTCTCAAGTCGAGCCAAACGGCATAAAAATTATTTTTATCGTCGGCAGCGATGCTTATCAATCCTTCCGGCGCGGAGGCTTCGGCATCGTTCACGTTCTTGATCTTTTCCCATTGACTAGTTTTATGCGTTAGCCGGAACGCGTGAATGGTTCCTTTTTTGTCGATGGCGGTAACGACGGAATAGTCTTTTGAGCTCGCCAATTGCGGACCTCGGGTCATTCCCAGATGCATCTCCTTGACCTCACCGACCAAAACGGGTTTGGAGAACGTGTTCCCCTTGTCTTTGGATACGGAATAGAAGATCTTATCTTTTTCGCCGAAGACCACCCGCACCGTTCCCTGCCTGTCGACGGTCAGCTGGGGTTGTTCGCCAGGAGCGAGAGGCTTTTGTGCAAACGCGTTTTGTTGCCACGCCGCGAGGAAAAGCAAAAAGAGGAGTAGGGATAATTTCAGGTTGATACTTTTCATGGGCAGGGCTCAGGGAATAAATATAAGGATATAAACCAAGACCCTGGTTCTGCTCATGCGCATCTTATGAAAGAAGATCAGTCTTATTTTTCGTGACCGGAGAGAAATGGCTTTAAGAGGTCGATGGGGACAGGGAAAATGGTGGTGGAGTTCTTTTCGGTTGCAATTTCACGAAGGGTTTGCAAGTAGCGCAGGGTGAGTGCGCTGGGCTCTTCGCTCAGGATCTTGGCCGCGTCGGCTAGTCGCTTGGAGGCCTGGAACTCGCCTTCTGCCGCGATGATCTTCGATCGTCTTTCGCGTTCGGCCTCTGCCTGTTTGGCCATGGCCCGTTGCATTTCCTGTGGCAAATCGATTTGCTTCACTTCGACATTGGAGACCTTGATCCCCCAGGGACCGGTATGGGCGTCGATGATCTGTTGAAGCTTTTGATTTATTTTTTCGCGCTGCGAGAGGAGGTCGTCAAGTTCGGATTGCCCCAATACGCTTCTCAATGTTGTCTGCGAGATCTGGGAGGTGGCGAAGAGAAAATTCTCTACTTCGACAATGGCTCTTTGTGGAGCGATCACGCGGAAGTAAACTACGGCGTTCACTTTGATGGACACGTTGTCTTGCGTGATGACATCCTGCGGCGGAACATCCATGACCACCGTGCGCAAGCTGACCTTCACCATGCGGTCGATGATCGGGACAAGAAGGATCAAACCCGGCCCGCGGGCGCCGCCGCCCGCCAAGCGCCCGAGGCGAAAGACGACGCCCCGTTCGTATTCCCGCAAAATGCGTATGGAGTTGGCCAGAATGATAATGCTGAAGACCACGATCAGTACGACTTCCAATGCGAATATTCTCATAACCATATACGGTTTATTTCAATTGTTATTCAATAGCAGTCTCTACAAACAGAAGCAGGTCTTTTATCCCGGCAATGCGGATCCTGGCGCCTTTCTTTATGGGACCGGTGAGCGATTCGGCTTGCCACATTTCGCCGTGTACACGGACCGTACCCACGGGGTTAAGCACCTCGAGGGATTCTCCGATCTCGCCGATCATTCCCTCCACGCCCGTCACCGGTTTCAGGCGTTGCGCCCGGATGCCCATGCCCAGCACGACCAGGAAGAACAGCGCGGAAAATCCCACCGCCGAAATGATAACGCCCCACGACAAATGCTGAAACGCAAGCTCGGCATCCGGGCGGATCAACATCATCGATCCGAGCAACAACGAAACGATCGCGCCCAGGGTGAGCATCCCGTGACTCACAATTTTGATTTCGAGCAGAAACAGGATCACTCCAAAAACGATGAGCAACAAGCCGGCATAATTCACCGGCAAAGTATGCATGGAATAAAAGGCAAGCGTAAGACATATGATGCCGACAATGCCGGGAAGAATGGCGCCCGGATTATAAAGCTCGAAGAGCATACCGTACAGTCCCAGCAGCAGGAAGATATAGGCAACGTTGGGATCGCTAATCAAATCAAGAATTTTTTCAAACATCCCCATTTCGACCAACTCGATCTTCGCGTCGCGGGTTTCCAGCGTCTTTGTTTTTGAAGCGACAGTGACGGGCTTGCCGTCGATCTGATCTAACAAGGCTTCTGTGTTTTCTGCAATAAGGTCGATCACATCTTTTTTTAGGGCCTCTTTTTCTGTGATCGAAATACTTTTGCGCACCGACTCTTCCGCCCACTTGACATTGCGCTTTCGCTTCTCCGCGATGGAACGAATAAAAGCGGCCGCATCATTGGTGACTTTCTCACTCATCACCGTATCGAGTTTTCCCTGCAAATCCACCGGGTGGGCCGCACCGATGTTTGTGCCGGGGGCCATGGCAGCAATGTGGGCCGAGAGTGTGATGAAGACGCCAGCCGAACCGGCGTGCGCTCCCCCGGGAGAAACAAAGACGACGATCGGCACCGGTGACTCCAAAATATCACTGACAATGACGCGTGTCGATTTTAACAACCCACCCGGTGTATTCAACTGGATCACCAGGCATTCTGCATTTTCCTTGCCGGCTTTTTCGATGCTGCGGTGAATAAATTCCGCCGATGCCGGGTTGATGGTCCCATCAATTTGTATGGACACTACTTTTTTCTGTGCCAGGAGCAGGGATGGGATGAGCACGATGAGAACCGAAAGCCGGGTCTTCATAAAAAGGAATTTTGGTCGAACTATTCCAGCGCCGGAAGCAGGTCATCCAACGGCCTTTGCCGGAGATGATTTTCGGAGATGATACGGACACACGTATTCCAGCGCAGGATCGGGTCTTCGTTTTTGGAGTTGGGGTTGACGGCATCGGCTTTTTCATAGTACTCCATCGCTTCCGTGTACCACTCATAGGCATCGAAATCGGAGCCGTGGGTGCGCGCGTTCAGGGAGGCGCTGCCCTGGCGTTCGTGAATGATGCCGGTATAATACAGTCGGTCGTATTCGTCCGATAAACTATTGGCAATGTCTTTGGCCTGGGTTGCTGTTTTGGCAGAAGATTGTCCAAACTGGTCGGTCAGCGCCAGCAGTAAAACAACAGACGCTTTTTGATGCCCTGGCTCGACAGCCAGAATATCAAGGCATATGCTTTCGGCCAGTCGCGGTTGGTTGAGCAGCCGGTATTGCTCGGCTTTCTCCAGGGCAGCGTCGATTCCGCTTTTTGAAAGTGGCTTTAACGCAAACTCTCTTTTTTCGGTCGTCTGTGTTTGTGGGATCATGGCGTTGGGACTTAATGGTTATTTTTTTTCTTACTGAACAAATGGAGCAGCCGCATCAAGGGGTCATAGAACCTGTCGGCTACACGCTCCTTCAGGGGGATGATCGCGTTGTCGGTGATCGTGATATGTTCCGGGCACACCGTCGTGCAACATTTGGTGATGTTGCAAAAACCGATGCCACCCGTATTTTTTAATTCTTCCCTTCGATCTTCCACGTCGAGGGGATGCATTTCTAAAGCTGCGGTATAGACCATGTGGCGCGGGCCAACAAATTCTTCATGAAGCTGATGTTCGCGCAACACGTGGCAGACATCCTGGCAAAGAAAACATTCGATACACTTCCGGAATTCCTGGATCCGGTCGATGTCCGACTGCGCCATGCGCCAGGTGCCGTCGGGCGCATCCGGGGGTCTTGGCTTGAACTTTTTTATTTTCTTTTTCATCCGGTAGTTCACCGACACATCGGTGACCAGGTCGCGGATCACGGGGAACGCTTTCATCGGGTGGATGGTGATGGGCTTGTCCTGGGGCATATCGCTCATGCGGGTCATGCACATCAGTTTGGGATGGCCATTGATTTCGGCTGAACACGATCCGCACTTCCCGGCCTTACAATTCCAGCGCACTGCCATATCGTTGGCTTGCTCCGCCTGGATCTGATGAACGGCATCCAACACGACCATGCCTTCCGAAATTTCAGTTTTATATTCCTGAAGTTGCCCACCGCTCGCATGCGTACGCCAGATTTGAAACGTTACAGAGGCCATAAGCACTATGTTTTTATTTTAGGTCGTGCGATCATTGTTCCCGTTGCCGGTCATTTCATTTCATTGACAATCTGCTGCAGGTCGTCGCGCATTTTTGGCTTCGTCACCTGGGTGACCGTCATTTCCCCTTTGTCGTCTTTTTTGATGTTGATGTTCACCTTTCCAAACGCATCGCTCTTCTCCGGAAAATCCTCGCGATAGTGGCCGCCACGGCTTTCTTTCCGTTGGAGTGCTGCTCGGGCGATGGCTTCGGCCACGGTGATCATATGCGTCAGCTCCAGCGCGGTGTGCCAACCCGGATTATATCCCCGGTTTCCGCTGCAAGCCACGCGAATGATCTTCTCTTTGAGCTCACCGATATGTTTGAGGGCCTCTTCCAATTCTTTTCCGGTTCGAACAATACCCACCAGCTCTTGCATCCGGTCTTGCAACTGGTATTGGATCTGGAATGGGTTTTCTCCCGCTGCGCTCGATTCTCTTTCAAAAGGCGCGAGCGCCGCCGTGGCGATCTCCTGCACTTCACGTTCGTTGATCTTTCCGGCAGGCGTGTTCCTGGCATAGGCTGCTGCATATTCGCCGGCACGTTTTCCAAACACCAACAAATCGGAAAGGGAGTTTCCGCCGAGCCGGTTGGCCCCGTGCAGACCGGCCGCGCATTCCCCTGCGGCGAAAAGTCCGGGTGTGCTGGTCATCTGGCTGTCGGCATCAACTTTCACACCGCCCATAATATAGTGCGTGGTCGGACCTACTTCCATGGCTTCTTTCGTGATGTCGACGCCGGCGAGTTCTTTGAATTGGTGATACATGCTGGGCAGCTTTCGCCGGATGTGTTCCGTGGCATTCGGGATTTTCTCTTTTATCCAGGCGATGTCGAGGTAGACACCTCCATGCGGGGAGCCACGTCCTTCTCTTATTTCGCGCATGATGCAACGCGCCACATGATCGCGCGTGAGCAGCTCGGGTGGACGCTTTGCATTTTTGTCGCCTTGCGTATAGCGCCAGCCTTCTTCTTCATTGGTCGACGTCTGGGCGCGGTAAGATTCCGGCACATCGTCGAACATAAACCGACGACCGGCATTGTTTCGCAGCACGCCGCCTTCACCGCGTACCCCCTCCGTGATCAGCAGACCGCGAACACTGGGAGGCCATACCATACCGGTAGGATGAAATTGGACAAACTCCATATCGATGAGTTCTGCGCCGGCATGATACGCCAGCGAGATGCCGCTGCCCGTACAATCCCAGCTGTTGCTGGAGATCTTGTAAATTCTTCCCATGCCTCCCGTGGCGATGATCACCGCCTTGGCATGAAACACTTTGAAGAGGCCCTTCTCCCGATCGTAGCCAAAAGCTCCGACAACTTTGTCGCCTTCTTTCAGCAAATTCACGATCGTAAATTCCTGGTAGATGTCCACGCCGAGGTGGATGGTGTAGTCTTGCAGGGTGCGGATCATTTCGAGGCCGGTCCGGTCGCCCACGTGTGCGAGGCGTGGATATTTATGGCCTCCGAAATTGCGTTGCAAGATCCTTCCGTCATCGGTCCGGTCGAACACGGCGCCCCAGGCTTCCAGTTCTCTCACGCGGTCGGGCGATTCCTTGGCGTGGAGTTCGGCCATGCGTTCGTTGTTCAGGTATTGTCCACCGCGAAGGGTATCGGTAAAATGAACTTTCCAATTGTCGCGGTCGTCAACGTTGCCCAACGCGGCGGCTACACCGCCCTCGGCCATCACCGTATGTGCTTTTCCCAGCAATGAGCGGCAGACGACAGCGACGGAGACACCGGCAGCAGAAGCTTCAATGGCGGCCCGCAACCCGGCGCCGCCGGAGCCGATGACCAATACGTCGTGGTGATATGTTTCGTAGTTTGTCATTAGAAGATCCTCCAATCGGTCCAGATGCCCATGGAACAAAGGCGTACATAGATATCGGCAAAGGCAACGCCAAAGAGACTACACCATGCCCAGTTCATGTGTCGCTTGTTCAGACAACTGGCGCATGTGTAGACCTTTCGTTGCACCGGCGACTTTGAAAGCTGATCCTTAAATCCGCCCACGAGGTGACGGAAAGAGTGACAACCGAACGTATAGCCGCCCAGCAGGGTCGCATTCAGCGTGAGCACGATCGTGCCCACCCCCATCCCAAAATGTTCCTGACCCGTTGTGGGGTCGGTGAACCACAGGGCCTTCCAGGCATCATAGAAAAGCACGATGACAAAGAGTATGGCCAGGTATAGAAAATAGCGGTGAGCGTTTTGTAAAATGAGCGGCAGGGAGTTTTCGCCGCGGTAGGTTTTGCGGGGTTCCGATACGGCACACGCCGGCGGATCGGCCCAAAACGATTTGTAATAGGCCCCCCGGTAGTAGTAACAGGTGAACCGCATACCGCCTGGTGCCCAGAGAATGAGCAGCGCCGGAGAAAACCCCAATACCGTCGGCCACCAGGAAGGTTTTGGACCAAACCAGCTATGGGGGGAGTTGCCAAAGATCTCGGGTGAATAGAAGGGGGAAATATAGGGGCCGACCGCGTAGTGTTCGCCCTGGAAGGCCGCCCAGGTGGCATAGACGATGAACGAGAAAAGACCAATAAAGACCAACAGCGGGCGTACCCACCAGAGATCTTTTCGCGCTGTTTGGCCAAAATGATTCACGGCCAGTTGGTTTTAAGTCTTTTTCCTTCCTATGTCATTACATTTTCGGCATTAGATGAGAAATGGATTCAGGTGTTACAGAATCGTGTTTTATTTCTCTTCACGATCCAAACCTGCGAGATGTTTTCAGGCGCCTCGACGCCCCTAGACCGGCGTCGAATTCTTGTATGATGTTAGTTAAAAATAATGCTAAAAACAAACGGAAATTTGGCGTTTAAACCGCCTTAAACGGTCATAAACACCGGATTCAAGTCAACAAAAATCGCTAGTACATCCGTTGCGTACGAAGGCTCACCATGCTGAGAATTTCCAATAGAGAATGACACGGAACGGTAACATCAGAAAACTGGACAGGCTTCAATATACGTCCAGTTTTGCCCAATAATTGGACATGTATCGAAAGCTGTCCAGTTTTTAGTGTATTTCCGACTTCAACCCTTTTAAGCTTGCTTGCAACCCGGGTAAAACGGCAGCAGATGGATTGCTGCTGTCAATGGAGCACAACAAAAAGAGCCTCGATTACTCGAAGCCCTTTTACTACCTGACCTATTGACGGCGGCACGGTAATACAAAATAGATATTACTGACAGCCTTTGTACTCAAATGTTGTGTTCGCTGTACCGGTCTGTACGCCGGTTTTATCCAGGGTCTGGCTGGTGTAGCTGGTGGGAAAATCCTTCGCATTGTAGTCATAAACGTAAGTCGTGGAACTGCTGGGTTCAAAGCCGGTCATGGCAGCATTTGAGGTAAGGTAGTTCAACCGGGTGATGTTGCGCTTGGAGGTGAAATTTGCTCTCGTGGAGGGAACCACAGGATATCCCTTCTGGCGCGCATAGACGTAAGCATTTGGATTTTCTTTGGTGTCATATTCGTAGACGGTTGCCGACGATGGTTTTCCATTGATATACCGTTCCTCGCGCGCCACTAAACCCTCTGACGTGTATTCATAGTGATATTCTTCCGTATACCCCCCATCGGTTTCTATCGACTTGGTGAGTAAGCCCTTCTGATTATACTCCAGAAATGGAGTGATGGTATTTCCCACGCCGTCGGTTTTCGTGATCTTCGAAACAACATCGCCGTTGTACTCAATTTTGACCGACGAGTTGTTGTAGGTATTGGAGTATTTGATCAGTTTTCCACTATCGTCATATTCAAACTGCGTCGCATAGTTTGTCACTTTGCCGTCGCGGGTGTAGGCATAGGCTTCTTTGGTCAGGCGATCATTCGTATAAGTGAAATCTCCATTGGAGGTTTCGAACGTCGATTTGCCATCCCTGTCCGTACCATTGTATTGCGAGACCCGCCGCAACACAAATCCTTTGTCGTCATATTGAAAACTGATTTTTGATGTTGAGGTGGAGGTTTTTCCATCGCTATACGTATAATCATACTGATAGGACTGTTCCGTCTGATTTCCAGCCTCATCGTACGAAATGCCGTACACCGATTTGTACGTATAGGTTACCGCCACATCATACCTCCCCGTAACCGTGCTGGTTTGGGTGACGAGCTGACAGGCCGCGTTGGATCCGCTGGGGGATGGCGCGTCGTCTTTGTTGCAAGACGTGACCAATACGATGGCCACGACAAAAAGCATGGAAAAGCTACGGGCAAAGCCGCCCGGCATTTCCTGAATCTGGTGAATCCTATTTTTTTTCATAACCAACCTTTTTTTGACGAAGCAAAGGTATTGGCCAGGATCATGGCTGTCTATCACCTTTTTGGGTCATAGGGTGATAGGCGAACACACTTGTCAGGACATGCATGCGATCATGGGGTTGATTTTGGTTGAAAGAGGAGGATTCAAGTCAGATTCTGGTCGCGCCCGATATTATTTATAGTAATAGAACCAGTCACCAACAAGTGGTGTGGTGCCGTTAACTCGTCCAAACCCAAAAGCGCCGGGAGCCGTCTTATTCTTATCGATGCGCAGGGCATATCCGCCGGTGTTGTGAAGCATTCCGCCAAGTTGGAAATAGCAGAATCCATCCTGGAAATAGCATGGGCTCGATGCGGCGTAGTTGCTTTCCAGTATCGCTCTTTCTTCCGGAGAGACGATAAAGTCTTTTTCGTTCAATATCCAATCACCGTTCGTGCGATCGGCCTCGGGTATGTCATTTTTATGTTTTGTAAAAACCGAAATGGCGCGATAGTGATAGAGGTACAACGCCGGCACGGTCACCAGGTGACCGACGTAAAAAAAGACGGATAGTATAAGGATAACATGAAGGAATGACACCCTAACGCCTTCCCGGGTTCTGAATCGTTTAAAAAACAGGGGAACGATCAGGCCGAGAATAATGCATCCTTCCACGAGCACCATGAATGAAAACAGCCATGCGTTCAAATTCAAAATAAGGCTTCGAAGAATATAAAAAGCGATTAGAAACGTGGCGTTGGCCACTAAAAATACCAACTTCTGTTTTGGGGAATGGTGAGACATCGGGCGTGTGTTCATTGATTGCGTTTGATCGTTTATCCCAGGGTACGCATCAAAGCGTTCTTAGGTTCCGCGGTAGCAAGAGAGTTTTGTGAATCTGTCATGCTAGATCCAGCGTCTCACCGTTTTGCAATATTCGTGATAGCTTGTCCCGAAATCTTTTTTCAGACGCGGTTCTTCGCGGAACACAATAAACAGATTGAAAGCTGTGAAGATCCCGATGCTGTATACCAGCAGACCAGTCGATTGAGTAAAAATGGCCTCACCAATCAACATCAGCATAACACCAACATACATCGGATTGCGCGAGAACCTATAGAGCCCCGAAATGACAAGCTGCTTGGTTGGATCGGCGGGCGAGAGCGTGCCACGGCCATGGATGGCAAAATTGGCGATGCAGTGCAGGGTTATCCCGATCCCTGTAAGGCAGACCGCAATGCCAGCGTAGTGATGGATCTGGAATGCCTGGTCGGCACTATGCTCAAAATTTTTCCGGGCGATCAGAAAAGGGATCAGCCCCGCCACCACGCCGGGTTGCAGGATGGTAAAAAACAGATTTCTCAAGAATAACGACATGCTCATAGCGGCGATGCTTTCCTACCCAAAACTGCCCGTAGGGATTGTTAAAGTATCGAAAAAATTCCGCACATGCCATCCCGGATCGTCTGGTTCAGCGAGCCAAGGACGCCCAGAGGCCTTGCTTCGAGCCCGGCGAATTCTACTTCCTTCTACTGTTGATGCAAATCGTTACGGGATCGCCCGGAGCTTTGTTGATCTTCTTTTGCAGTTCAGATTTGATGGGCAATTTATGAGTGCCATCGCCGAGGGCCATGAATGCGCTTTGGAACGGATGTCCGTCGGCGGTGCCCTCTATTTTGACCAGTCCTTTTGTTCCGAAAAATGCTGCGGAGTTGGGCCACTTCACAAATGTCCATCCTCCCTTCGAGGGACTTTTTTGAAGAACGGCCTTGAAAGTTGCTAATGCTTTCTTTGTCATGGCTTTTTTGTTTGTGATTTTCTGAAAGTAAAGGTGGCAAGAAAATCTGCCGTGAGGCGGTGTGGCAGACGACAAACTACGGGGTCGATCGCGCCAGGAACACCCCGGGAAGTTGACCTAGGTTGGTCCTTTCCTGAAAAAACGAGCAAGGAGTAGGCTCTAACGAACTGAAAATCAACGCATAAATAGGAATTGGCAGGGCCGAACATTTTTCTTTCGCCCAGGGCGACATTTGCCAGGATTTGGTCCTTATACAGTCCACTGAAGCTGCCCCGAAGGCAGCCGTCCGATGGCATAGGCCCACCGTTACCAAATTGAAATTTTATGTTCCCATTTTGACATTCCGCTTTTGCTGATGGGTATGATGATTCTATTTTTCACAATGAAAAAAGGCCTCGAAAACGTTATAATCGAACCCTGGTTACTTCAAGTGCTCTCTGGAAATCTAAGGCATTATATTTGTGTGTTTGACACTTATCCGTTGTCAAACGATGCCTGGTTCAGGCGTCAACTGATTGTTATCTGCCACAACCTTACCGGACGAAAATTTCAAGCTGGCACCGGCCGGTTGGGAAGTCGTCCGTCCGGGTGCAGGCGTATGTAGTGTTGACTTTTTGAAAGAAGACCCCAATGAAAAAAGTTGCGTTGATTATTATCCTGTCCGGTATCGTCGTGGCGATCGGAGGCATTTTTTGGTATCAGGAGATGCAGTACCTGGCGCCCACGCCTGTGCCGGCCGGTTACCAGGTGATCCACCCGGAAGAGCTTATCCAATACGATACGGCACTCCTCCCGCAGCAACATAAAAAACCGAAGCTGCTTCATTTCTTTAGCCCCGAATGTCCGTGCTCCCGATTCAACCTGAAACATTTCCAGGCACTCCGCAAGGAGTATAGCCAGGAGATTGATTTCTACGTCGTGGTAGACAGTGAAGACAAGGTCGAACCCGCCAAGGGGCTGATCAGCGACGGGGTGACGATCGTTGTTGACAGCAGCAAGAAATTGGCAAAGGCCTGTGGTGTTTATTCAACCCCCCAGGCCGCCATCATACAGACATCAAATCGATTATACTTCAGAGGAAATTATAACCGGTCCAGGTACTGCACCAACAAAGAAAGCAACTTTGTTCAAATGGCCCTTGATTCGTTGGTGGCCAACAAGAGACCGCCTCTGTTCAATGAACTCGCCATACAATCCTATGGCTGTAGCATCCCCACAACTGAAGCCCCGGTGATACAATGAATGCATTCGAATTCCGCACCGGACAAATACCAGGTAGTTATGGTGCACTGAGCGAAAGCGAGCTGACGGATATCAAGAAGGGAATTTTTTTATTTGCCGATAAAGTAAATGAAGGATTGCTTTTCGCCATGTTCGTATTCGGGATATTCATCGCTTTTTTTTATGACACGTGGCTGGTGGCTTTTGCCGTAGGGGGATTGTGCCTGGCGGCGTATTTCATTTCAAAAAAGATGTTGCCGGAGTCGGACCTCTATCAATATGTGCTGAGTAGCGTCTCGGCGATCTTTGCGGCACAATTTATCTATCAGATGCACGGCATGGCCGAAATGCACTTTTGGGTGTTCATTTGTTCCACGATTCTGATCATCTATCAAAACTGGAGACTGCAAATACCGTTGATCGCCATCGTGGTGGTGCACCATGGCACCTTTGCCTATCTTCAATTCGCGGGATATAAAGAGATCTATTTCACCCAACTGGACTACATGGATCTGACAACATTCATTTTCCACGGCGTGTTGGCGGCCTGCGTTTGTGCCGTGTCGGCCTACTGGAGCCATATATTCTATAAACGCACCATCCAGGATGCAGAGAATCTTAAAGTACAGTTGCTGTTAAAAGCAGAGCTGCAGGAAAAAAATGAAGAGCTCACGGCCTCGGAGGAAGAGCTTCGTGCTTCGGAGGAGGAACTCCTGGCATCGCAGGAAGAATTGACCCAGATCAACGAAAACCTCAACGACCTGGTCAAGGAAAGAACGTTGACCATCATTGACCAGAATAAGAAGTTTGTCCACCACGCCTTTATCAATGCGCATAAAGTGAGAAGTCCGTTGGCGCGCATCCAGGGACTTGTCAACCTGCTGAGCTACGAAACACATCGGCTGAGCCCGGATGCGCAGGAGATTCATCGCCTGTTGAAAGCGTCCTCGATTGAACTGGATGATATTCTCCATGAGGTGAAGGTCAACCTCGATGCGGCGGAATACAAAGGGTTGCCGGAAGATCCTAGTAGCGAGGACTTGGTGAAGCGTGTCGTGAATTAATTCCGGATCATCAGTTTCTGTCGATACTCCAATTTTGATGTTTTGATCTCAATCGTGTAGAGTCCATTGGCAAAGGTGTGGACGGGGATGTCGGTGATGTCGGAAGTGATCGCGTCGCGGAGCACCATCAATCGTCCCGTGTTGTCATATAACGCGATCGTTTTAATACGGCCGCTTCCTTGTTTAACATGGATGACGCCTTCTTGCGAAGGATTGGCATAGACGGCCGGCGGGATTTCATCGAAGACCGATTGAATGGACGTGATGACGGAGATGGAAACCGGTGCCGAATAGCTGGTGATGCCATCGTTGTCCGTGATCCGCAACCGGTAATAGCTCATGGTTTGAAGCGGGGCGGTGTCCTCATAGGCATAGGTGTTTGTAAATCGGCCATTACTTACGGCTGCCACCGTGTCGAGGTCGGTAAAGTTCAGCATGTTGTCGCTGCGCTCGACAACGAAATTGTTGATGTTTGTTTCGAGCGTTGTGACCCATTCCAACGCAACGGTTTTTGTCAGCGTGACGGAGGCGGTGAAACTTTGAAGTTCAATCTCCAAAATGCCCGCGAAAAGATAATTGTCGACCAGAGCGGCGGATAGCGCAGCATTGTCATGACTGGTTATGGCCAGACCTGCGTAGACCGGCACACCAGCACCAAAACCAGCGTCTACGGGATTGCCCACTGGTGTCCATCCGATACCATCCGCGGAGCGATAGGCCGTGTAGACCGATCCGTTCTTCTCTACCTTGATCCACACCGGAGCATCGATTCCCGCGACGGCATTTTCTTCATGGCTGACGTCATCGGTGACGATCCGGTTTTGAAACGTGAGGCCGTTGCCGCTGGTCAATGCCAGGAAGGCGTGTCTGGATCCTGGTGTTAAGCTTTCGCGGAACATGATCCCGCACTTATTCAAATTGTTGATTTGATCTATGCTTGTCACCCGCGCTCTTATTTCTCCGCTTCCCACCAAGGTTTTAAAAGCAAAACGGAAAGCATCCTGCGTATTTCCAATGTCGTCGCCCGAGCCCTGCAATTCGAAGACCCCGTTGTTGTAACAAGCCGAGCCGGATACGCCAACCCCTCCAATATCCATTGTCGTCCATCGGGTTGGCAGGGGAGAACATGGGATGGTGCAGGTCACCGTTGAGAAGGAAGTCGACGCGGAGTAGTTGCTGGAATGAGTTGCGTCACAAACGCCTTGGATTTGAAAGAGATAGTCGGTTGCGCAAGCAAGCCCGGTGAGTGTGAGGGAATTTGTGGTCGATGCGATCGTGGTCCAGCTACCCGCCGTCACGGTTTTATATTGAACATTAAATTTTGTAGCGCCGGTGGCTTGCCAATGGAGCGAAGCCGCATTTTCGGAAAGGTTGTTAACACTGAGCGCAGTCGGGGTCGCACAATCCACGTGCTTCTTTCCAAACACTTCGAACTCCCACAAGGAGTAACCCCATTGCGTTCCGCGCGCTGTCCCATACATGCGTACATACCGCCCTGTGCCGCTCACCGGCAAATAGTTTTCAAGCGCGGTGTTGTTCGTTCTGCTCATCAGATCTTTCCAGGTGGCGGCATCATCGGAGACCTGGATCTTGAAATCTTTCGCGACGGCGGTTTCCCAGCGGAGGATGACATTGCACAGGTCATAACGTTCACCCAGGTCGGCATAGATCCATTGGGGATCGCTGGCGAGACTGCTCCATCGTGTGGCCAGGTTGCCGTCGAAGGCCGCGCTGGCCGGGCGGTTCACATTTTCAGTTGATGACGCCACGGCCGTTTTCTTCAAGCCGATGTTTTGTGAACTGCATTGGTCTGCCTGGACATTTCCGGTCATGCCATAAACCACCAGTTGGTTGGAGAACGTGGCCAGATACACTTTTCCATTGACGACGGTTGGGCAATTGAACTTGGCATAGTTCCCCGGAGGGTCGGTGGTGTATTGCGTCGAGTTCCAGATTTCCTTGGTCACATCCGTTGCTGCAAAAGCTCTTAATATACCGGGGCGAACCGATTGATTGGCGTCGCCATTGGCAGCAAAACTGGCCCAGAGGATGGCCGTGGAATCCACCGACCCGTTGGAAGACACCGCCAGCACCGCCCCATTGTTGCCGACCGGACCCTGCACGCCGCTGTTGATGGTATTGTTCAAATCGAACAGGTTGGTACTTCGATTAAACGGATATGCCTTTAATAAAGAATTCTCGGACCAGGAGTATACAAATTCTTTTTGCTGGCCTTTATAATAGCCCAGCGATGAACGAAGGTGAGCGGTCGCTCCGAGATCGATGGTCTGAAGGACATTATTGGTGGTCGCACTATAGCCTCCCATGTTGTTGCGGTCCAGCAGGTAGATGCGGCCATCTTTACATGCTGTCATGGCGCGGTTGGTGTTGGGGATCAGCAACACTTCGGTCACTCCAAAATCGAGATCGGTCGCTTCCAGTTCCGCGATGTTTTTTGGTGTGAAGAAGGTGCTCACCGTTAATGTAGATCCGGAGGGAACCAGTTTCAAAGCACTCTCCGAACGATTGGTGAGGTCGGAAGGGTTATTGGTCACCCCGACAGACCCATTTCCCACCGATGCATAGATGTTGCCGGATTCATCGGCCGCCGGCGCGGCACCACTCATCCAAATCCCGCCGTTGTAGCCCTCGGGTGTCGTATTGTAAACGATCTTCTGCGCCAGGGATGATTTGTCATAGCCCAGGATCCAACCGTGATAAGGTCCCCAATCGCAATGTGAAGCATAGGCGATGTAAACAACGCCGTTGAGTAAGAGTAGTCCGGAGCGCTGGTTTTGCTTTTGTGGATTAAAGTTTACGACGCCATTGACATTGCCACTGCCGTGACCATTCACTTGCGCCGTTATTAGTTTGGGGCTGTTGGCTCTTTCGTGACCAGTGAGGATATCCAAAGCGTGTAGGTGCTGTTGAAAGGTGTTGGTGGTGGTATTCACACTTCGGGCGACCACATACAGCGTGTTTGTGGCAGGGTCGATCACGGGCGTGCCCACGATGCCCATATTGCCGGAGAAATCTTTATAGCCACCGCCGCAGGCACCCGTCATGTCGGTATTTTTTATGGCCCGGCTTCCGGCGGGAGATAAATTTACCTGCCAGTAGGCCGTCGTTACTTTGGCGGAGTCGGCATCAAAAGCATATACCGTATTATTGACCGTGGCCACAAAAACAACATTCTTCTTACCGACCACCGGCAGGTTGACATTCAGCATGACCAAAGGCTGGGCATAGATTTGATCGTCTACTGCGCGGACAAAGAGTTTGCCAAAGGAACCCGGCTTCACGTTTTTTGTATGGAGGATGGTTTCCTGGGCATTCCAACCCGTTCGGTTTAAATCATTATGTTGGGTCAGCACACCCACTTGTGCTTTTACAGCAAAAGAAAAAAGCATCAGGAACAGGGGGAGGTTTGCTTTGACTTTTTTCATAGGGTCTAATGAACGATTAAGTCAATGGTAGGGGACGATAGGACACACTCTAATATAGCGATATTTATGAAGGTCGCCGTCATAAAAAAGCTTGTGCAGTCTACAAAAGGCTGGAATCCCCGCCAGATTTTATGCGGGGCATTTGACTGGGTTATCGATCGGGCGAAAAATATAGTTTCCTGACAAAGGCCGATGCCCCGCCGGTTGGCGGTCAGCTTTCGGAATCGTGAAGGCCAGTTCATTTTGCTCTTCCGGCCCAGGCTCGCTGACGGCAACTGTTCTCCTACGCTAAGGCCTCTGCGCACACGGCAGGCTCATTCCGAGCGAAGGCTGTTCACCGGGTTCATCATGGCCGCTTTCAAGGCTTGCCAGCTGACGGTCAATACGGTAATGACCAAAGAAAGAACAAAGGTCACTGCAAAGATCCACCAGGATATTTCCGCGCGATAGTCATAATTTTCCAGCCACGCCGCCAAAAGATAATAGGATGTGGGAATCGCGATGAGGCAGGCGATGATCATCAGGAAAACAAAATCTTTGGATAGCATTTTCCATAGACTGAAAACCGAAGCACCGATCACTTTGCGGATACCAATTTCTTTGGTGCGCTGCTCAGCAACAAAAGATGCGAGCCCCGACAATCCCAGGCAGCTGATCAGTATGGCCAACACAGCAAATACAAAAGCCAGTTTTCCAACGCGTTCTTCCGCGGCAAATTTTAATGCATATTCCTGGTCGGCAAACTTATAGTCGAAGGGCGCGGACGGAATTAATTTTTTGAAGACGGCTTTGATCTTGGGAAGCGCCTCGCCCACACTAGTCTGTGGATTGATCCTGATGTTGAACCAGTTTGTGCCGTATTTACTCAGAAAGAAGACGGAAGGCACAGGAGGAGCGTATGGTGATTTCACGACCATATCCTTGATCACACCGATGATGGTGAAGCTGGTGAATTTGCTGCGCCATCCGCCTTGCCACCGCAAGGTTTCACCCACGGGATTTTCAAAGCCCAACAGTTTTGCTGTGGCTTCGTTGATGACAAACCCTGCAGAATCGCTGGCAATGTTTTCTGAAAAATCGCGTCCCTTCACAAACTGCCAGCCGATGGTCTTTCCATACTCGGCCGTCACGGTCAGGGTCGCAAATTGAGGTGCGTATGCCGGGTCTTTTCCACTCCAATCAAAACCGCCGTTCTCGGACCAGATGGCTGTCGGCGGGCTTGACGATTCGGCCATTTCCAGCACGGCACCGGTATTTTTTAACTCCGTAAAAAGCACGTCCTGCTTGCCATGAAAATCCGGTGTGGTCATTTGGATCATCAGCAATCCATCGCGGCTATAGCCTACCGGGCGGTTTTTGGCAAACTGGATCTGTTGGTAGACCATGATCGTCCCGATGATCAACGTGACCGACACCGTAAACTGCGTCACCACAAGCACCTTGCGGGGAAGGGAAGCAAGCTTGCCAACACGGATAGATCCCTTCAGCACTTTGACGGCGTTGAAGGAGGACAGATAAAGGGCGGGATAACTACCTGCCAGCAACCCGGTAAACAAAATGAAAACAAAACTGGCCAACCAAAAGTAGGTGTTCATCCATGGCATCTCGATTTGCTTATTGGCCAAATGGTTGAACCAATTGAGGGAAGTCGACACGGCGACCAGGGCGACTACAAAAGCAAGGCCGACCGTTAAAAACGACTCGGTGAAAAATTGATTCATCAACTGCTGACGCGCCGATCCGACAGCTTTCCGGATGCCCACCTCGCGGGCCCTTTTTTCAGAACGGGCCGTGCTCAAATTCATGAAGTTGATGCAGGCCAACAGCAACACAAATGCCCCGACGATACCGAAAAGCCACACGATCTGGGTCGCGCCGCCCGCCATGACGCCGTTCTTCCATTCCGATCGCAGGTGCCAATCTTTCATAGGATGTAAGACGAGCTGCGGGTTGACGTCTACATAACCTTTGTTTTCGCGGACGTTGTTCAGGATGGCATCCTTGATCTGGGTGGAAGCAGATTCAAAGGTGGTGTGATCGGCGATCGCTACATAGATATTGAGAAAGTCGTTTGTGAAGCTCACGTTTTGCACCCACGCATTGGCCGAGAACAACAAGTCGAACGGCGCGTAGAATTTCATGTCGTGGAAGTCGGTGTTGTAAGGAAGGTCCTCATACACACCCGCAACCTTCACATCCATCCGGTCGCTGTTGTCGATCTTCAGGAGCTTGCCCATAGGGTTGTCGTCTCCGAAAAGGGCCTTGGCGGCGGACTGAGAAATTAAGATCGAATGCGGATCATTCAATCCGGACCACGAACCTTGAAGCATGTTCAAGGTGAACATTTCAGGGGCGGCACTTTCCACAAACTCACCCCGCAGCGACAGCGTTGTTTCTCCCGAGGCCGAAAGGATATGGTCACCCGCCAAAGCCGCCATCACCACCTGTTGGAATTGATTTCCGTATTTGGTTCTCAGCTCATCGCCAAGGGCGTTTGGCAAGGTCGTGGTGGAGACCGTTTCCCCGTTCACGTGGAGGGTTCGCATGACCCGCGCAATGCGGTTGTAGTTTTTATGATAGGTATTGAAGTTCAATTCATCATAGATCCACAAACCGATCAGCATCGCCACCGCCATCCCCATGGCCAGGCCACCAATGTTGATGAAGGAGTATCCTTTGTTCCTGATAAGATTTCTCCACCCGATCTTGAAATAGCTTTTATACATACTGTATGGGTTTAAATTTTTAGAGCTCCCTGCCTTCCGGATGATCCCCGGGCGGAAGAGCATGGTCACGTCGAGGATAAATCTCCAGTCCGCTTTTTTCTTTCCTAATGTTTTCAAACGCCTTTCATAAACCTCCATGAGGTCGCCCTCGATGTAGCCGAGCACCTTGGGGTCGCAGTACCACCGGAAGAAACGAAGAAAGAATTGAGGTGGGGCCTCTTTGGGTTCCATGCGCTTCATCTTCCGAGGTTGATTTGCAGTACGGTCTTTGGTATCGCTTTCCAGAGTTCGTCTCGAGTGGCTTTCGAATATACCATGGCTTTTTTGCCCAGGGCTGTGATTTCAAAATAGCGCTTGGGGCGGCCGGCTCTTTCTTCCGTGGCTTCACCGGCAAAGGATTTTAAGTAGCCCTTGTCTTCGAGTCTTCTGAGCGCCGTGTGAAGGGCACCCATGCTCACGCTTCGCGAAAGCCGGGATTCGATTTCGTCCTTTATGGATACGCTGTAGGCTTCGTTGTTCAAGATCCCAATGGTGAGAATCACCACTTCCTCAAATTCACCGAGCTGATATTTCTTCATGTCCGAATGATTATATCTAAATGTAGGAATAATAATTGTGCCAATGTCCAGGATAGGGGGTAACGTTATTTTTTAGCGTGTTTGGATGGCCTTCATAGTCCGTAGTTGAACGAAGGTTGACCGGATGCGGCCAGGGGGAGGGAAAGAAAGCATTTAACCGCAAAGACGCCCTCCTTCGCTAAAGCTTCGGCGGGCAAGCAAAGTTAACGTAAAGCTTAACTTTACACCCTTCCTTGCGGTTTAACTGCATTTCATTTATTAAACTCAAAAACAAACTCGCCGGCGATCGATTCTGCCCTGCCGCCTTCTTCGAGTATCGGATAATTGGAGATTAAGGATAGCGAGAGATGCGTATCGGTCGACGACCGGATGGTCACCAACATGTCGTCATCGCGGGTGAATGCCGTTGCTTTATCATCGGTAAAAGCCCACGTGCCCGACGCCGGCCAAACCGGGTCGCCTTGATCGGTCGTGTAGGTGTTGGCAGTGAACGTCAAACGAAGGCCTGCAAACGCGTCGGTCTTGTCCTCGCCGTCTGCGGTTACACCGACCACGTTCCATGTGCCGGAGGTTAATAGTTTTCGCATCTTGTCCTGGGCGCTCTCCTCTTTGGAGGCGCTGCAGGAGAACAACGTGACCAGGAATAACAGGAAGGTCAGCGGCCGGATTTTATCGGGGGAAAGAATGGAGTTCGGCATAGGATAATTATTATTTCAGTAGTTTTTTTGTGATGGTTTGTTTTCCGTTGGAAACTTTCAACACGTAGAGGCCGGCTTTTAAGGCGGTCACGTTGATGACAAATTTTCCATGGCCGTCGTCCTGGTGAACGACACGTCCGACGGCGTCGTATAAGTTCAGCTTCACGGGACTTCCCGAGGACAGTGCCTCGGCATCAACCACCAGTTGGTCGTGCATGGGATTTGGATAGACATTGACCGACCCTGCAGGATCTTCGATGCCGGTAACAATGAAGGTCCTTTCGGCCGAAGGTTGACTCTGGCAGTTATCGATGGTCACCACAACAGAATACGTTCCGGCGTCGTGTACCGTGAGCGTGCTCTGGGTCGCATTGCTTATCGGCTGGCCATCTTTAAACCATTGATTTCCGCCGGGACTGCTGGACGTGAGTACGGGCGCAGAAGGATCCGCGTCCGAAACCGAAACAATGGGTTGGGCTGGGTTGATGCAGAAAGTTTGTGAGGTGCGTGGAGCGGGAGCGAAGGTGGTGTTCCCAGGCTGATCGGCAAACACGGTGACGGAGCCTGCCTTTAGCAATGTTGCCGTGCTGCCGACGATGGAGACTTTGTCGGATGTACTCGAAAAGACAACCGCCAATCCGGAAGTGGCCGTTGCCGATAAGGCGAAAGCCGGATCACCCCATGTTTTCGTCGACACAACGGGGAAGCTGATGCTTTGCGCGGTCTTCACGGTGAGTGTTTGCATGACATTGGGCGCTGCCGTGTAATTCGCGTTGCCCGCCTGCAATGCCGTGAGCACAGTCGTCCCCGTGCCGTGAACCGTAACCGTATTGCCCGACACCGTGGCAACGGCACCGTTGCTGCTGGTGTAACTTACCGAAAGCCCCGACGATGCTGTGGCCTGTAGCGTGAAGTCCGGATCGCCCGGCACTTTTACCGGGAGCGCACCAAAGACGATGGTCTGATCACCTTTTAAGACGGTAAGCGTTTGTGATACGGGTGTTGCCGGATTGTAGATCGTGCTGCCCGGTTGGCTGGCCGTGATGGTGGCCGTGCCGACGCCCGTCATCACCACGATATTTCCGGAAACTGTCGCCACCGATAGGTTGTCGCTCGCATAGGTCACGGTCAGTCCCGAGCTTGCTGTCGCGTTAAGATTAAAATCTCCATCGGATATTTTCTTGGAAGGCAAAGCATTGAACGTGATCGCCTGGTCTGATTTTCCTCCATTGCCGCCACCCAACGTACCGTCAGCCTGTACGCGCTGGGCGTAGATGTCCAGCGTCGTGTTCGTCCGGTTGTCTATCCAGGTGACGATGGCGCCACGGGCACCATCGGGTATGAGCTTTGGATTTTGTTGTACGAAAGTGGTGTTGCTAATGGGCGCGCCACCCGACGCCCACAAGTTCTGGCCGCTGGCATCCAATCGCTGGGCAAAAATATCTTTGAGGGCGCCAATGGGAGCTTGGCCCGTGTAATCCTCCCAGGCAATGATCGCCCCGCCGTCGCCGTCTGAAACGATTTGTGGATTTTCCCTGCCGGCGTTACCCAGCGCAACACCGGCGCTGGCCCATTGTTTTGCGCCATTACTATTGACGCGCTGGGTCACCAGGTAGCTTGCATAAGCATTATTGAATCCGCTTCCGCTTTGCCAGGCGATGATTGCACCACCAGCACCATCGCCCGTCACGACAGGCCGTGATTGCGTAGCGGGTGCAACGCCAATACCCATGCCGTTGCCTGTCCACAACATGTTGCCCGTAGCATTGATGCGTTGGCCGTAGATGTCCATGTTCAAAGCGTCGGCGTTGTCGGCATCGCGGTCGTCTTCCCAAACGATGATGGCGCCGCCGCTGCCGTCGCTGGTCAACTGGGGATATTGCTGGTAGCGGTCATACACGGCAACGCCCACGCCATCCGTTTCCCAGACCTGACCGCCCGTAGCGTTGATGCGTTGGGCATAAACATCCACACCGGTAGTAGTAGTCTGCGTATTGCGATAATCGGTCCAGGCCAGAATAGCGCCACCGTTTTTGTCGGAGATAATTTTTATGTCTTCCTGCCGGTAGTAGGCTTCCGTTACCGGATTGTTTTCGGGCCAGCTCAAGGATCCATTGGCCGTCACCCGTTGAATATAGACGTCCTTCGCAGCATCCATCTCCAGGCCGTCATCGATCCAGGCGATGAGCGCGCCCCCCTGGCCATCGGTCGTGATGACGGGGTTTGTTTGCCATCCTTCGGAAGCCGACACGAGTATGCCGCCGGCGGGCCATTGTGCCTGACCAAGTCCGTTCAATCGCTGGGCATAAATATCAAAATCATTTCCATTGCCCAGATCAACCCAGGTGATGATCACCCCGCCGCTGCCATCTTCCACCACGGCAGGCACAAAACTTTGCGAGGTGCTGACGGCAATGCCATCGATGGTCCATTTGATCAAGCCGTTGGCATCGATGCGTTGCGCATAGATTCTGCTTTCACCCCGGTAGTCCGTCCAGGCCATGATAGCGCCGCCACTGCCGTCGGAGGCGATGGCCACCTGGTCCTGGTTGAGCGGCGCGGTGCAGATGGCATTGTTGGCGTAGGCACTGGAAGACCACTGTGCCGCTGCGGGCGGTGATGAAAGAAAAATTCCGGTCAGGATGAGCATGCCAAAGACAAGCTTCCTGCAAAAGGAGTTCATGTTATTTTTCATGGCATCGTTGGTTATGTTGATTTTTAGTTCGCCCTCACCAACCGGAATTCTCCAGACACCGCATGTTCGATGGGCGACTGGCAGCTGATGCCAAACTCGGTTTTATCCTCATATAGTTTTCCAGAGAAAGAACCGCGCACATAACCCTCTTCATCCTTGGGGTCTTCGAGAAACGTTATCGAAGTCTCGCCGCACATGTACTCGGTATCGCAGTAATCATTTGGCATTGGGGTTCGCTTCGTGTAGCTCAGCAAATACCCGGTTTGCTGACCTATCGCAAACGACATATCGTCATCACCGTCGTTGTTGAAACACACCAGGGAGCGTGTGCCCTTTGTGGGGCTCTTCACCGCGAGTGCAAACCCATCGATCAGATTGATGCTGCCCTCAACCCGCGTTCCCACGATCTCCAGAACGTCTTCATCCGACAGCCCGCTGTTCGCGATTGAGATGTCGTTGCCGTTGGGTGGGATTGTTCCATTGTATCCATATTGATAATACACATGTGTTTGTCCGTCGACGGTGACACTGAGATACAGATCACTGTCTACAACGGTGATGTTGGAGGTCAGCAAATACTTGAGCTTCCTCCCTTCCTTGTTGGATGCTTCCAGCTCCACCGACACGGCAACCGGATTCACAGAAGGTATTTTGTCCGGCGCTGTGTAGGTGGCCGTGTTCTTGCTGGACTCCAGCTGACCGTTGCTGTTGGAAACCGGCGCTGCGCTTCCGTTCAGGGTCCACTCCTTCACTTTGAAGGTCATCATCCGCGACTCTACCGGCGGGATTCTGGTTAGCGGAACCAGGTCATCGCTTTCGGAGGTGATCGGGGCGAGGGGCACCAGTTCGTCTTCTTCATCGTTGGGCGAGAACCCGGTGATGATCAGCTGAATCGCGTCGCCCTTCATCACCTTTGTCGAAGCAGGGGTCAGCGACAGGTCGATGAACTTGCCGGCTGCCCAGTCGCTGAAGTGCGTGGTCGCTACGGAAACTGTTTTTGCCGCGGCATTCACTTCGCTTTTTAGCAATGCGTTCCAGCTTCCGTCATCGGCCTGCGTGATGATCCACAGGAAATCTTCCGGAATGCCCGTCAGCATTTCCGTGGTATAGGAGAATGTCAGCTTCACCGGCACGGCAAACGTGAGCCCCTCCGGCTGCAGCCGGTAGGCGGCGCCGACACCGAGCGGGCCTTCGTTGGTGATCGGTTGGATGGAAATGTTGGTGTTGGCCGATAACGCCCCGGCTGGGACGGTCAACGTGAATTGACCATCCGAAGCCGAGAGACTTCCGCCTTGGGCGCCGATTAAAGCCGACGTTGGCTCACCGTTGGGTGTGCCTTCGCCGGTGATGACAGGATCGTTGTGCTGGGGTGACGGAGACGGATTGTCGGCATCGCTGCAAGAGGCCAGCACCATCGCCAGGGTAAACATCCACGCGCAGCCTGTACGCAAACGAGGGGATGTTGAAGTTGAAACACGGAATGTTTTCATAAGAGGGTCTTTTTTGATGATGTAAAAGTGCGGCGTGCAAACAGAAGATATGATCCTGTAAAAACAGGATATTTCAACGGCGTCGAAAAAATCATGGAAAAAGAGGAGAGGAAGGCGCGGCATGCAGCCGTTTATTTGTATTGTAGATGGTTAGAATTTAAATTCAGGGAAAAGACCCACCCTATGCCTATTCACCCCCAACCGAGCCAACGGCTTTTGAACGTCAGTTCTTTTATCGCAGTAGCGTGCGTCATGACCTTCCTGCACATTTGTGCATCGGCACAGATCCCCTCCTCCGCGCAAAAGGAACTGATCGACAGCTTGGAAAATAAAATCAAGATCGAAAAAAATGATACTGTAAAAGTGAGGCTCCATTTTCAGATCGCGAACAAGCTGCGCACGGCCGATACCACAGGGGCCTGGCGTCATCAGCGTGAGATCGTGCGCCTGGCTACGGAAAAGGAGAACGACTATTTCCGCGGAGAGTCGTATTTGCTGGCAGCTACCCTGCAACTCGCGAATCACCCGGTGGAAGGCATTGCCAACTTCGAAAATGCAATCCGGATCTTTGTGAAGTACCCTGGAAATCGCCGGGCGAATCTCGCGTTAGGCATCGCGTATATCAACCTCGGACTGCTCCACTATCAACACAACGACTATGAGACGGCCATCGAAAATTACCTGAAGGCCGAAGACATTTATCTGAAGACCGATCCCCATCACAGCGACCTGGGCGTGTTGTACAGCAATCTTTCCATCGCCTACGGAACCATCAATAAGTACGGGGAAGGACTGAAGTTTAGCAAAAAAGGACTTGACTTTGCGCGTAGAGGCAACGACAAGTCCAGCCGCATGGGCGCCCTGTATGCTTACGGGGGAAACCTGGTAACAGCAAAGAAAGGAGACGAAGGATTGATCTTCCTCGACTCTGCTAAAATGATGGCTACGGAAATGAATAATCCGAACTACCTCTACGGCAGCGATTTCATGAAGGCCATGTACTACTATAACACCAAGCAGTACGACGAGGCCATCAAGTATTACACCGCATGCCTGAACTTTGCCAAGAAATATAATTCCAGTCCCGACATCGGCAACAACTATCTGAACATCTCGGCGTGTGAAGCCGAACTAAAGAAACCACGGCAGGCAGCCGCACACCTCGATTCTTCCGCCAAATACCTCGACTATTCCATCTTGTCGGTATCCAAGCAGAATTATTTTGAGAACTATGCCGAAGTGTATAAGCAGCTGGGCAATTTCACAAAGGCGTTTGCGTACAAGGACTCGGTGGGGGCCATCAAAGATTCACTTTACAAAGCCGATAACATTAAACAGTTGGAGTTCCGGCAGGCGCGCTATAACTACGAGAAGCGGCAAACCGAAATCGAACAACTGGAAATTGGGAGGCGGCTGCAGGAAGCAACGATCAAACAAAAAAATATTCTCAACTACCTGCTGATCGGTGGCACCGGCGCGTTGCTGCTCATTCTGTTCCTGTCGTACCGCACCTATAGTCAAAAACAAAAGCTCCAGTTGCAGCGTATCTCCGAACTTGAAATTGAAAAAAAACTTGCCGCCACCGAAGCGGTGCTGAAAGGCGAAGAGCAGGAGCGCACCCGCCTGGCAAAAGACCTGCACGATGGCCTGGGTGGCATGCTGTCGGGCATTAAATATGGACTGAATACTATGAAAGGAAACCTGATCATGACGCCTGAGAACGCGCAGGCCTTCGAACGCAGCGTGGATATGCTGGACAGTTCCATACGCGAGATGCGTCGCGTGGCGCACAACATGATGCCGGAAGCGCTGGTGAAATTCGGCCTGGACACCGCCCTGCGGGACTATTGCAATGACATCCACCAAAGCGGTGCCCTTCAAATCAATTACCAATCCCTCGGCCTGGAGAATGCCCCCATCGACCAGACGACGGCGATCACCATCTATCGCGTCATCCAGGAGCTGGTGACGAATATTGTGAAACATGCCGGAGCACAATCGGCCATCGTGCAGGTGACCCGGAATGATGGCGCGTTATCCGTTACCGTGGAGGATGACGGAAAAGGATTTGACACCACCATCCTTCGAAGGTCCAACGGCATCGGCTGGACAAACATTCAGAACCGGGTGGAATTCCTCAAAGGCAAACTCGATGTAAATTCTCAACCCGGAAAAGGGACGTCTGTACTCATTGAACTGACCGTGTAATGGCAACTTCCATTTTTATTGTCGACGATCACTACATGGTGATTGAAGGCATTCGCTCCCTGCTTCAACCCGAAAAGAAGATCGAATGGATGGGGCACGCCATGACCGCGGCATCGTGCCTGGCTTTTCTGCAACAAGAACAGCCGGACGTCATCCTGATGGACGTCAACCTCCCGGATAAAAGCGGCATCGAGCTGTGCCGGGAGGTGAAAGAAAAGTACCCTCGTATTTCAATCATCGGACTGAGTTCGTTTAATCAGCAAAGCTTCATCCAGAAAATGCTGGAGCACGGAGCTTCGGGCTACGTGCTGAAGAATGCAACGCGCGAAGAGATCATAGAAGCCATTGAGGCCGTGACTGAAGGCCGCAAGTTTTTGAGCTACGAAGCCGCCATGACCGTAAAGAAGAATGAGGACTCGAAAATGCCGATCCTGACACGGCGGGAAAAGGAAGTACTCACCCTGATCGCGGAAGGCCTGACCAATCACGAGGTAGCGGATAAACTCTTTATCAGCACCACTACCGTCGATACGCATCGCAAAAACCTGTTGGAGAAATTCGGCGTGAACAACACGGCCGTGCTGATCAGGTTGGCGGCGAAGTATCAGTTTATTTAAAGGTCATTGTCTCCGGATCTACGGGTTGATTTTAACGCTGCCGGACTTACCGTACACGTTTTTGCTACTCTACTTTTATGATCGTTGCTTGCCGTGCTATCAGACTCCAACTGTTATTGCCATACTGCCACACATGGGTAAACCTTCTGGTCACAACTTTGCCTGCATTGATCTGCTTGCCTTGTGGTTTGATCACTTCTCCGCCCATGACGATGGCGACGTTATCATTGAATGCGATTTTCTCAATGTTTCTTTCAAAGGATAGATAATGAAGGTCGCCCGATCTAAAATGCGCTTTCGTCCCCTCAACGGTACCCACCACATTGGCCGGCGTGTTGACGATCATTTTTGGTGACCAGATTTTGTCAAACAGTGGGAGGGAGTCACCTTTCAATACCGATTCCCTCTCGAGTTTTTCCAGTCGTCTTATCTCAGGTTCCCGGGGGTCTTGCGCGGATGCAACAGGAGGAACTCCCGTCACACAGCATAAAAGCGCAAGTAACTGAATGAAGCGTTTCATATTTTATGGTTTAAGGTTTGTGTATGCGACCCTAAAGCTGGTCATGTCTGAATATACGCATTACTGGATCGGGCGTCAAGAAAAAAGACGCTCAAGATTTTGTTAAGCGCTTTTACTTTACCCAGGTTGGGCTGGGCAGGCCAGTTGTGAGTTGAATACAGCCCTTACTTGTTTTTCGCATTCAGCCACTATGATTGTCGCATTCACACTGCAACAGCATCGGATGGGTTGTCGAGATTTGTCATAAAACAGAGAATAACATGAGAAAGATAATGGTTTTGTCAATGATCTCGCTGGATGGAGTGATGCAGGCACCGGGTGGACCGAAGGAAGATACATCAGGCCGATTCCAATATGGCGGCTGGACTGCACCCTATGGTGACGAAGCTTATGCCACGGCCGTGAAAAAAGAGCTGCAACCTGCAGACTATCTTTTGGGTAGGAAAACATTTAAAATCTGGGAGAACTACTGGCCCAAACATGCTGACTTTTGGCCAGGCATCAATGAAGGGACAAAATACGTCCTGTCCAAGACGGTGAAAAAGTCAGATTGGAAGAAGTCAATTTTCCTCAAGGGTTTGGCGGATATCAAAAAGCTCAGGAATTCAAACGGGTCCGACATTCAGGTCTGGGGCAGCAGCGAGCTTATTCAGCTGCTACTCAAGAACGATCTGGTAGACGAACTCTGTCTCAAAATTCACCCGTTGATCCTCGGCAAGGGGAAAAAGTTGTTTGCCAATGGCGCAGTTCCGGCGGCATTTACACTAACGGAGAGTTCGGTCACCTCAAAAGGAGTGATCTTGGCCAACTACAAGCGAGCCGGAAAAGTCAAGACCGGTAAGGTTGGGGCTTGACCAGAAGTAAATGAGACGAAATTTTCGGGAAGGTTTGGGCTGATTATTTCTTAAACGCTTCGCTCATCTTTTTAAAAAGCAGCCTTACGTCGAAATAAAGTTCACCTTTCTTTTCATCGCGGTCCATAATGCTGAGCTTGTCCGCATATCCCCCGTTACAGGTCAGCAAAGCTTGCGATCCGGTGCTGTAAAGTCCGAGGTAGTTAATGAGTGCGTACTCTTCGGTGGTGGTGAGGGTTACATAAGGCTTGTCACAGGTTCCATCGCCGGTGAAGATCATGGCTTCGTACAGTCTCTGGACACGGCGCTGGTAGCGATCGGCAATTTCATTTTCTCCCTTGCGCCGGTGGGCGTACATCAATTCGCGATACATCGAAGCGCTTACCGGGTTTTCCTTCAACAATTCCTGCTCGTGCTCCAGCGTCTTGTCGTAGTTGCCATCTTTGTTGTTCTTATAAAGATCACCCGACAGATCTGAATACGGACTATAGGTCTCTGTCTTCGCATACCCCAGACAAAGAAGATAGGTCTCCCATTCATTGATCAGGTCGTCTTCCAAAAATCGTTTAAGCAGCTTTTCATAGGCATACGGGCTTTCCGCATTCAGGGTAAGGGCCTGTAATGAATCGAAGTTGGAGATCACGGAATATTTGATGCCGTGGTCGACCTTTCTGTGGTCCGATCTGCCGATGCTCCGAAGGCGTGCGGTTTCCTGGATCTGCTCGACCTTTTTTGTCAGGTCGTCCACCTTGCCCTGCAGTTTTTTATTGTCCGGTTCCAGCTTTAGTGCGCGCTCATACAGGGCCAGGGAGGTCCTCATGTCTTCATGCACCCGGAGCAGGTAGTCGGCGAAGTCGGACCAGATGGCGGCGTTGGTAGAATCGATCTTCAAGGCCTTGTCGTAATATCGCCATGCCTCCTGAGCCTCCGCGAAATCGAATGCCCCGACAATATTGGCGTGCCGCCAATGTGGCGCAGCACTGTTGGGGTTTTCTTTTAGGTCTTTTTCATACCGTTTATTTTCGGCTTTCGATTTTTTGTCGTTCTTTTTATAGTTGTCTTTTTGCGAAAAACCGTCAATGGTAATGAGCAGGCCAAACAAGATGATCGAAGCAGCGGTCAATCGGCGGAGGAGGAGCATAGAACGGGGGTTAAGGTTGTTTAAAATACGAGTTTGTATCAAATTTATTATGCAACGTTGTTGAAAAAAAATCAAGTTTGTGTTCGATCGAAAGAACAATTATATAGCCAAGTTACTGTGGCGGGCCGCCGTTGTCAATGATCTTTATTCAGACTTTGGGATAATTCAAGTATTCGTTCTCAATTCGCTCCAAACATTCTTCCAGGGTTGCAACAATAAAATCCCGATCAACGGTCACCGAGAAAAGTTTATCGATTTTGTCAGCTGGACAGGGTTCTCTCCAACCGGACCATAAAAACTTTATCGCTCCATTGTCGTTGGTCATTGTAATTTGGTAAGCGTCTGTTGTTTCATCAATTGAAAGATGGCAGGCGGCCCACACTTTATTGTCTAAAATTGGCAAATGGGAAAACTCAGGTTTGAAATCTTCTTCTAGCTGATTGGCTTTCCAAATTAATTCAAATAGCTCTTCGTTATTTTTGTTCCTGAATTCAGGATGGGAAAAAGAACTAAAATCATGCTTGAACTTGTCTTTGAGCCGCTCAAGCGTTCCCTTCCAAGTACTTAAGAAGCAGGATTCATCTTCGTCACCGATGATTTGTCCCCCTAACACTAAATGACAATAAGCATAATAATGCCCACTGTCTTTATACGAAAAGCCAGGAACATACCTTATGGCAAAAGTATTTTTGTCACCAATGAACACTTCGTTTTCTAAACCCATACCTGGCAATGAGGGTTTAAAATAAGCAAATCACTTCTAAATACCTTATTTCAAGACGAAGCTTTCGTCGGTGTTTAGGTTAAATAACTGGCCTTCGAGAATCAACAAAAAAGGAATGCCTTTCGGTACTCGTTGGCGTCGGGGATGTTCATTTTGTTAATCGTTCGTCTTATCGGCTAATTACCTGCGTCCTTATTGAACTTATTACGGTAGTCCAAAGGTGTCATCCCGGTGATTTTCTTGAAGAGATCTCTGTAGGTTTGTATATCGACGTAACCAACCGAATACATGATGTCATTGACGGATTTTCGGGTTGTTTCCAATTGCTTTTTTGTGGCCTCTACTTTCACGCGCTGAATGTACTCGATCACGGTGTGGCGGGTTGCTTTCTTGAACCGCCGCTCAAAGGTCCGTCGCGTGACGTTAAATTTGTCTGCAAGCTCCTCGACAACAAGTTTTTTGCGATAGTTTTCCTCTATAAAGTCCTGCGCCTTAGAAATGAGTTCATCTTCGTGATCTTTCAGTCCCTGGAACACAATGAAGGGAGATTGCATGTCACGGTTAAGATCTACCACAAAATACTTGGCCGTGTGAATGGCCATCTTTCGATCGGTGTACTTCTCCACCAGGTGTAATAGTAGATTCCAGTAGGCATTGTTTCCTCCACTCGAGTATAGACCGTTTTGATCGGTGATAACTTTTTCATCAATCAATTTTACCGACGGATAGAAGTGCCGGAATTCATTGGCATACGCCCAATGCGTAGTGCATTGTTTTCCCTTCAGAACACCGGAGAATGCCATCAGGAAAGCACCCACACATAAGCTGGCCACTTCCGCGCCTTCCCTGTATTGGCGGGCGATCCACACCGCAAAGTCCCTGTTTAAATGCGTCGCCGTCATCATATCGCCCGTCATCGCGGGGATGATGATCAAGTGAGGTTGAACGATCTCATCCAGGACAACGCTGGGGTGAATGGCGAACATTCCGTCATTCAGGTTTATCTCTTTCGAAAGCCCTGCCAGACTAACGTTGAATAAAGGAGGCTTGCCCGATCGCGTTAAAAACTCGTTCACTTTGGAGAATACATAACAAGAATCCGCTATAGATGCTAAGACGGCATTCCGGAGTGCCAGAATCGTGATGTTGATCATGGATCAAAGTTATTACAAAAATTTGTCGCAATCACCCACCTCAGAATGTCGCATTATCCATTCCCACATCAGGGTAAATGACCATAAATTTGAATCACATTACAGGATCAATCTATGCGAAAAACAACCCCCTATTTACACTTCGATGGCATTGCGGAAGAAGCAATGACGTTCTACAAATCCGTTTTCGGTGGAGAATTTGTTGCCTTCCAACGCTACAAAGACACGCCGGGTGGAGAGAAGGTAGCGGACGACGACAAGGAGAAAGTTATTCATATCACGCTCCGGATTTCGGAGCGCGTATCGCTGATGGCGACCGACCTTTTGCGGACCATGGGTCCGGTGAAGGTGGGAAACAACTTTCACATTTGTATGCACACGGAAAGCGAGCCGGAGACCGAACGATTATTTGACAAACTGGCCAATGGCGGCAACGTTGAAATGCCCTTGAACAAAACGTTTTGGGGATCCTACTTTGGGATGTGCAAGGACAAGTACGGAATTCAATGGATGCTTGACTACTCCGCAGACTAGTCCGGAATAACACTTAAATGCTCTTATCAATCGAACCTTATCTTACGGGATGGAGGCATGAACGCTTTTTGCCATGAAAAAAAATAAGATCATCTACTGGATCATTACGATCGCATTCATGTACTGGATGTATGATCCGACGATCTCGAGCGCTTTCAGTTATGACTATGCCGTCGATTTCTTCACCAAGCGCCTGGGCTATCCGCAATACTTCCTCGTTTACACCGGCGTAACAAAACTGGTTGGGTTGATCGTGCTGCTTATTCCGGGATTTCCAAAAATCAAGGAATGGGTTTACGCCGGATTCACCTTTGACCTGGTGGCTGCCATTTACTCATTGATTGCCATCGGCATGCCCTTAACGTCGCTGTGGCCACAAACCCTGGCCTTGGCATTGATGACCGGGTCATATGTTTTCTTTCACAAAATCCAAAAATCACTACCTAATCAAATTTTATATGAACACAACAGCGAGTCGAACCGTGCAGTCCCCCAATAGGGCCATGCTATGGACAGGTCGGATCATCAGCGGTCTTTGCATCATCTTCCTTCTGATTGACGCGATCATGAAGGTGGTAAGAGCGACACCTTCGGTCGAAGGCACCGCCAGTTTAGGATTTTCCGATAGCCTGGTGCGGCCCCTTGGTGTTGTCGTGCTTATTTTCACCATCCTCTATGCCGTGCCTCGTACGGCTGTATTTGGCGCTTTGCTTCTCACGGCACACCTGGGCGGCGCCACCGCCATTTTTATCAATAAGTACCACGGCCAGTGGTCGTTTCTTTTTCCGCTGACCTTTTGCGTGCTGCTTTGGGCTGGACTTTTTCTGCAGGACTCCAAGCTGAGAGAGATCGTGCCGCTGAGGAAATGAGGAAATGCCGGGCCAGATCATAGGCGTGGGAACGTGACTATAAAACAACTAAATACTATGAAAATGATAATCTTAAAAGCATTTACAATATTGGTGGCGATCGTTTCAATGGCAGCCGTCATCGCGATGTTTTCCAAAAATAAGTATACCCTGACGCGGAACATTGTTATAAACAAAGCCAAAGAGGAAGTTTTTGCTTATATCAGACTAAACCGGAATCAGCAAGCCTATAGCAAATGGTTAGCATTGGACCCCAATACAAAAATTCAATTCAAGGGCGCTGCCGATGGGACCCCTGGGGCTATACTTACTTTCTCGAGTAAGAGCAACAAAACGGGAACCGGCGAGTGGGAGATAAAGAACATCGTCGATGGCGAGAAAATGGATTTCGAACTACGCTTCTTAGCACCTTTTGTGTTTACGGCGAACGGAACGTTCCTCACACAATCCATTGCCGAACAGCAAACGAAAGTGACCTGGACCTATAACAGCGGGATGGACTGGCCGAAGAATTTCATGCTGCTCTTTATGGATATGGACAAGATTGTTGGCAATGATATCCAGGAAAGTCTGGTAAACGTGAAAAACAACCTTGAGCGGTAGTCATGACCGGGTCAAAAGAAGACATGGAGGCCATAACGTTGTTGTTTATGCAGGCAGCGCAGGCATGGGACGAGGGGAATGGCGGGCGCTATGCTTCCTTTTTTACCGAGGACTGTGACTATGTTACTTTTGACGGCCATCACCTAAGGGGAAATGCTGAGCATGAAACTTTTCACCATAAACTCTTCGCAGGCTTTTTGAAGGGCTCGAAGCTCGTGGGCACAATAAAGTCAATACGCTTCATAAACCCGGATGTCGCCATCGTGCATCAGACGGGAGGTGTTCAACTTCGGTTTCAGAAACGATTTTCCAAGGCGAGACTTTCCATAAATACCAATGTATTGGTACGCGAGCAGGGCCTATGGAAGATCTCCGCCTTTCACAATTGCCGGATTCAAAAGCCACCCTTTATTTTCCGATGGATTGAATTTTTTAAAAATTAAAACAGGACCCTATGTCGTTTCAAGCATACCTGGATAATATCAAAGCAAAAACAGGCAAGTCTCCAGAGGATTTTAAGAAGCTCGCCGCAAAGCGTGGATTGCTCGGCGATGGCATAAAGGCAGGGGAGGTCGTTGCCTGGCTAAAAGAAGAATTTGGCCTGGGCCACGGTCATGCCATGGCCATCTACACCGTTTTTAAGAAGGAGAAAGACAAGCCAAAGAGCCCGGATGACAAACTCGAATCGTTTTTCAAAGGAAAGAAGGTGCGCTGGCGTCCCCTGTTCGACTTGTTGATGAAAAAACTAAAGCCCTTTGGCGACGATCTTAAGGTTTCCCCCACGACTAGTTATTTAAGCGTCTTAAGGGGTGATAGAAAGATGGCCATCATTCAGGTTTCATCTGTTCGGATGGACCTTGGGATAAAACTTAAGGGAGTCAAACCAACAAAACGATTCCGCCCGGCCGATGCGTGGAATTCAATGGTAACGCATCGCGTGCAAATCACCGATGAAAGACAGCTCGACGATGAGCTCATCAACTGGCTGCAAAGTGCCTATGAGCAAAATGGTCCGACCACTTAGGGTCGGTTTTATTGCTACCCGGAAAATTTGTTTGGTGCGGAGAATGATGTTCGATGCTTGTGAACATCATTCTCCGCACCATTTTTATGGGAAATTACCCTCCTTGCAAAACCTGTAATTTTATTATAATTAACTTATAATCAGTGTTTTGTGATTTTTTTGAAACAAAAATCACAAAGGCTCGTCGGTAATTTCAAGAAAACCTGGCCGTCCTAGTTTTATGTTTTAGAAAAAGCTTCGGCGATGAAAAAATTCTCGTGACTTTTATTTTCGGCGTGACACGGTTATCCCGTAAAGAAGAAATGGAGGAACCCGGATCTTCATTGAGTTCTGGAGAATTCTCCCTACCTGACCGGAAGCTGAATGTTCTTGAGCTTTTCAGGGTCAATGATCGTGTTGATCCGTAGAATTTTTCCTTCGGGCGAAAGATCAAACACCTGGCAGCTTACCAGGGTTGACCCGGAGTAGAACAGGAGCGAAGGCTCGTGATTGATTTCCGTGGGAATAATAGAGAAACCCGTCTGGTATTTGTCGTAGATATACAGTAAAAGGCCCGAAACCTCGTGTGCGCCGGAAAGGTATTTGGCGACGATGTTCATTTTAGCGCCACCGTCTGCGTGGAATGCGATGTCTTGCGAGAGCAGCGCTTCCAGCTGCTCGATGTTCCGTGCGCGAATGGCAGCGATATAATGGTGGAGAATTTCGGAAGAGGAACCCGTTTTAGACTTGGTGTTGGGTGGCTGATGTTTCAGCTTTTCTTTGGCCCGGCTCAGTATTTTTCGTGAGGTCTCCACGGTAGTCGAGAGCACGCCCGATATATCTTCATGTGAGTAGCTGAAGGCCTCTTTTAAGATGAACACAGCCCGTTCTTTAGCCGTGAGTTGCTCGAGCAGAATGAGCATGGAGTAGGAAACGATATCTTTCAGGTCGGCTTGCGTATCGGCACCTTCAGTGGCTACAGGCTCGGGCAGCCACACATCGCCATAGCTTAACTTCTTCTTTTTGGTCTTGATGGTTATGGCTCGGTTGATGACACTCCGGATCAGGTAATTCTTTTCGTTCTCCACATGCTCCTGGTTTGCCGTCAGAAAGGCAGACATGACGTCTTGTATAGCATCCTTGGCGTCGTCGGCCGAGCCAAGGATGTTATAGGCATATGGAAAAAGAACCCGTTGATAATCTTTCATTGGTCGCTCGCTAAGATTCCAGCCATTTGGATAATTTTTTAAACAGGAATGGCATCAGCAAAAATACCATAAAAGGTACTACGATGAGCGTGATGACCAGCGTTCTTAACGGCATGGGTTCGATGCGGTTAAAAATGTCGCCAAAAAGGCCGAACAGTAGGGTGAGGGTGGGGTAGATCGCTATCCAGGTAAGGACGGAGATCTTCCACCGTTTGGGCTGCTTTTTCATGTGTGGCCTGGGCGTTTAGTTAAAGACAGCGTGTGATGTATGCAGCAGGTTGAGCGCTTCAATGCGTGGCTCGGACTCCAGGTTTTCATCGCGTTGCTGCTGAAAGGTGAGGAAGGTTTTAAGTGCCAGAAATCTTTTCTGCGACGCGTCGTTGTTGTAAATAGACAGGTGCGTGAAAGTCTTTCCATCTTCCGCCAGGAAAACATGGTAGCGCATGCCGTGATCACCGATCGCTTTGACTTCTTCTAAAAAGGCCTGGATGTTTTGATTGTTCTTTTCTGCAAACTCCCGTGCTACGGTGTAGGTTACTTTAACTGCTTTCATATTTTGTTTTGTTTCGCTTAAGACTAAACAGCCCCAAAAAACGTGACACGGTTTTACGAGAATTGTCGCTTTTTTTTATAAATCACAGATAATCAGGCGCCCACACCCTGCCTGCTGGGGATGCGCGGGCAGCGAAAACAGGGATTGAACCGGTTCAGAAAATAGATAAGGACTGTGCGATGGCGATCGCGATGGGTTCCCCGGGGCCTTGTTGCCCCTGTCGGTTACAACATCATCGAAAGGGCTGGTAATGAAGCTGCATCATTCGTATTTCAAACTATCGACTGGATTGGCGCGTGCCGATTTGAACGATTGAAGGCCTATGGTCAGAAAAACCAGGATCAATGCCATGACGGTCACTGCGATGTAGAGTGAATAATCCAGTTGGGTTTTGTACACAAAATTTTCCATCCATTGGGTCATCACCCACCATGAAACGGGGATGACCAACACGGCCGAAAAGACGACGAGGAGGAGAATGTCTTTCGATAGTAAGAAAAGAATATCCGGGATGTTTGCTCCCAACACTTTTCTGATCCCGATCTCTTTAACCCGCTGCGTTGCCGCAAAGGCCGATAAGCCAATCAAGCCCAGCAGGGAGATGAATAGGGATATACCGGATAAGATCGACAACAGCTTATGCTGCCGCAGATCGTCGTTGTATTGCTCGTTGAAGCGCTGATCGAGAAAGAAAAAGTTAAAGGGATGGCCGGGCGCATGCTGCGCCCATTTTGCTTCGATGTCGGAAATGGTTTGAGAGAGTTCGTCACCGTTCAGTTTGATGTGGAGATAGCCGCTCTCGCTATTCGTTCGAATGATCAGGAGCGGTTCCACCGCATGGCGCAACGATTTGAAATTAAAATCTTCGACCACGCCAACAACATGGCCGGGGATGTCGCCATGAAAAAACTTCATGGCCTTTCCCACCGCGTGAGCACCCCAGCCCAGCCGCTTGGCCGCGGTTTCGTTCACGATGTAGGGGGTTTCGTCATCGGCCACCGGACCAGCCCTAAAATCATGACCCTCCAAAATCTTCAGCCCCATGGTTTTAACATAGTCGTCGCCAACGAAGATCACCGTATAGCCCGATTGCTTCATCCCCGAAGAAGTCTCCGCCCAGAAATTCATCGCACCACCAACGTTCGCTCCCACCACTGTTCCCCCGGTGGTCACTCCGGCAATGTGGGGATTTTGAAGCAACGCATTTTTGAGGGCCGGAATGTTGCGCTCCACCGCACTATCCGGAATGGGCAAAACCAAAATATTATCCTTGTTAAAACCCAGCGCTTTGTTGCTGATAAATTCGATCTGATCGCCCATAAACCAAGTACACACGATCACTAAAATGGAAATCGAAAATTGTGTCGTGATCAAAACTTTTCTGAACAGCCGGTTTGACGGACTTGTTTTAAATTTGCCCTTCAACGCGGTCAGCAGGGGTGAAGTAGAGAGGAAAATGGCAGGGTAGAGTCCCGATAATAAACCAATGCACAAGGCTACCGCCAGCGACGCCACCATCAATCCCGGGTTTTGAAAGGGATCAAAGAACAGATTCTTTCCGATCAACCGATCAAAAGATGTGAAATTCAGGAGACCATACACCACGACAAGGGCAAGCAGCAGGGAGATCAGTGACAAAAAAACCGACTCGACCAATATGGAAATGGCGAGTGCTTGCTTGTTGGAGCCAACCAGTTTCTTTATCGCCAGTTCCGTCGCCCGGCGTGTGGACTTTGCCGTCGAAAGGTTCATGTAATTGATACAAGCCATGATCATGATCAGGATGCCCGTTGCGCCAAAACCATAGAGATAGGCGATGTTGCCCTGTGGCTCGTCCTGGTCAAGGTCGGAATGAAAATGAATGTCCGCTAAAGGCTCGAGTATGGGAGAATATCTTCCGTCTACTTCTACGCTAAACGCTTTAAAATATTTGTCAAAAAGCGCCGGAAATTTCGCCTGGAAAGTCTGGGGTTCATAACCCTTCGGCACTACGATGTACAAATAGCTCCCCGGGTTCCAGAAATTTTCCGACGCGATCTTTTCTCCCTCCACAAAACTCCGGTTCGACATCAACAGATCGAACTTGAGGTGCGTGTTTTCGGGCAGGTCCCGGATGACACCGGTAACGATCCAGACGTCACTTCCAATGACGAGTGACTGTCCCAATGGATCTTCTGAGCCAAAATACTTATGCGCTATCGTTTCCGTGACCACTACAGCATTGGCCGTTTGCAAACAGGTTTTCGGATTGCCATAGATAAAGGGATGATCAAATACGTTAAAGTAAGTGGTGTCTGCATCGATGATGCCCTCCTCGTAAAACGCTTTCAGCCCTTCACGACCTTCATGTTTTACCAGTATGCGTGGACCATCCCTGTTGATGCGAACTACTTCCTCTATTTCAGGCATTTCGGTCTTCAGGACCATTCCCAAATCCATCGCCGACCTGGCCCAACGAATATCCAATCCCGTCTGCTGCTGGTGACACCCCACCCGGTAGATGCGCTCGTGAAGGGCATAGTGCTTGTCGTAGGAAAGGTCGCTTTGGAGGATCAGCAACAAGATGACGCCCACGGCAATGCCCAACGCCAATCCCAGAATATTGAGGGTAGAAAAAAATTTATCCTTCAGAAAAGCACGCGTGGCAAATTTGAGGTGATAGCGCAACATATAATAGGGGTTTGAGTCGACCGAAAATCTGTTTCTCAAAAGAATACCAGGCCTGAAAAATCGCAGGATGCTCCACGCCAGCCTCCACTTCGCCTTCGTCATGCCAAAGCGCTTTGCATCCTTGTCAAACTGGTGGATAAGATCGCCTTCGATCTCTTCCAGGAGATGTTCCGGGCAGAACCACGAAAGCAACCGGAACAGCCAGGCAGACGTCGTGGGATCTTTTTCTTTCATGATGCAATCATTTTCAATTGAGGAACCATGCTCCACAAATCCAGACGCGTTTCTTTCATCGCTTTCAACATCGCCATGCCGGCGCTGGTTACCGTGAAAAGTCTTTTACGCCGGCCGCCCCGCTCCTTGGTGGCACCACCTACTTTTGATTTTACGTGACCTTTGTCCTCCAGTCGATAGAGCGTGACATGGACGGCACTAAGTGTAACATCACGTTTTAGTCGTCGCTCTATTTCTTCCGCAATGGCCGCGCCATAAGCATCTTCCTGAAGGGCTGCCACCAGAATCAACACCAACTCCTCAAACTCGCCCAGGTATTCTTTTCCCATTTGCTTCTATTTTGTTAAGTAAATAAATCAAAATATTAGGGCAAATCCAAACCTGCCATTCGATCCTTTATTCCGTGGAGTTCTTCTGTCGGCTGGCTGGTAGTAGGGCAGAAAATCGAATCACAAGCGACTTGTCAGATCCAAAAAAAGCGATGAAAGCGACGCATCTGAATATCGTTAGCTTTTTCAGGATTCGTAGAAATGGAAACGAGGTTTTGGCCATTTTTGAAACACCATTCAAGCAATAATACCTTGATTGATAGTCATTTATAACGGAATAGGAGTGTCACGAACTGAAGGGCCTTGTAAATGTAGAAATTACATTTATTTTTACACAACCGATTGCGCTGGGCTATTCGTTGATGAATCCATTAGAAACAACATATCAAGTGATAGGCTTTTTGCGCGTCAGCTTATAGTCAAAATGACTATAATGTGACTTGGTTTTCAACTTGTACACCACCGTCAGTCGGGACATAGGGGATCATTTGGTTGAATGCATAAACTCATTTTAGTCATGGCATCTTCGTTACAATTTTATTCTGGTCGGGTGCTGCCCATAGTGGACAGCTTGCTCGAAGTTCGAAAAAAATTATTCGGACAACGTGAGACGATATCGGCGCGGCAGATCTATGATCGGTTTGTACAGGACCTCTTCGGTTATGGTATGCAGTTTTCCAGGGATCGCGATGCAGTTAAGGAGGCCTTGGTGAAGTTATTTAACCAGATCAATAGTCGGGGCCACCAATTTTATGCAGACAGGTCCAGTCAGGTATCTCTTTTCAAGGAGTTTCGAAAAGTGCTTCGTCAAACATTTTCTATACCCGGTATGCACGTCTCAGGTGAGGAGCATCAGACGCAAACTTTTGAATCACGCCTTTCACCGGGCATTCGAAAGCTTACCCCTCTTCACCAGGAGGCGCTGTTCCTGATGCTTATTTGTGGATTTAACAATCGCGAGGTGGCGGTCATTATGGGCGTCGGGATTAAAACCGTTTCACAATGGGCAGATGAGGCAATGTCGTCCTACAAGTTCAAAAAGTTCTGAAACGAAAATGATGATCACTTCTCAACAACCCATACTTTGATATGAAGACACGCGTAGGCCTTGCTTTCCTCTTGATCGTTCCCCTGTTGACTGCGAATGCGCAGAAATTTGCAACCGACCCGTTGGTTAGTCACATATTCACAGCTGATCCTTCGGCACACGTTTTCAACGGAAGAATATACATCTATCCCTCACACGACATTGAGAGCAATACGGCAGAGGACGATGAAGGTGGTCATTTCGATATGAAAGACTATCACGTTTTGTCAATGGATCTCGTGGGTGGAAAGGTGACCGACCATGGCGTTGCGCTCGACATTAAGAACATTCCCTGGGCGGGCCGTCAGCTTTGGGCGCCGGATGCTGCCTATGCCAACAACACCTATTACCTGTACTTTCCGGCAAAGGATAAGGACGGTGTGTTTCACATTGGCGTAGCAACTGCCAAAAATCCCGAAGGTCCTTTTGTTGCTGAAAAGAAACCGATACCGGGTAGCTACAGTATAGATCCTTGTGTATTCAGAGACGACGACGGATCGTTTTACATGTATTTCGGCGGCATCTGGGGAGGGCAACTCCAATGGTGGGATGATAATAAATATAACGCCAAAGGGGCGTTAAGAAAGGCAGATGAAGAAGCCGTATTGCCGCGCATAGCAAAACTGTCGAAGGACATGAAGAGTTTCCATGATGAAGTTAGAGAAATTACCATAGTGGATGGAAACCAGAAACGGTTTACGGAAAAGCAGAATGACAAGCGATTTTTTGAGGCTGCCTGGATGCACAAATACAAAGGGAAGTATTACTTCTCGTATTCTACCGGCGACACCCACAACATTTGTTATGCGATGGGTGACTCACCGTATGGCCCCTTTGTCTATAAAGGCGTGCTGTTAAAGCCGGTAGCGGGCTGGACGAACCATCATTCCATAATTGAATTCAAGGGTAAATGGTATCTGTTCTACCACGACGTGCAGTTGTCGGGCAAGACACATTTACGCAACGTCAAGGTCACCGAACTGACGTACAACGATGATGGGACCATCCAGACTTTGTCATCCTTCGCCGAGGATGTTGTGGGTGATAGAGGATTGAAGGATTATTATAAAGATTACTTTCCAATAGGCGTAGCGGTTTCACCGCGCGCGTTGCTTCATGATGATGCGCCATTGATCAGGCGTGAGTTCAATAGTCTCACCCCTGAGAATGCCATGAAAATGGGACCGATACATCCCAAAGAGCAGGAGTATTTCTGGGCCGATGCCGATTCTATCGTCGCTTTTGCACAGCGCAACAAAATGAGGGTGCGTGGCCACACACTATGCTGGCACAATCAAACGCCGAGTTGGATGTTTGTGGATGCAAAGGGCGATACGGTGTCCAAGGAAGTATTGCTACAGCGTTTGAAGGATCATATTACGACCGTGGTCTCGCGCTATAAGGGTAAGGTTTATGCCTGGGATGTTGTCAACGAGGCCGTCTCTGATGCGCCCGGTGAACGCTATCGCAAGTCGGCGTGGTATAAGATCTGTGGCGAGGAGTTTATCACAAAGGCATTTCAATATGCCCACCAGGCCGACCCGGATGCTCAACTCTTTTACAACGACTACAACGAGATCGATCCGGTCAAGCGCGAAAAAATATTCAAGTTGGTGACCGGACTAAAACAAGCGGGTGTGCCGATCCACGGCGTAGGCCTGCAGGGGCATTGGGCCATCACCGAACCGTCGGCCGAACAACTTGACGCAACTTTATCCCGCTTTGCCGGGGCGGGCCTGAAAATTCAGATCACTGAATTGGACATTTCGGTCTATCCGAAGGAACACAATGCCCGGCCGAAAACGGCGCAGGATAACAACACGGAATTCACATCGGATAAAGAACAGAAACAGGCCGAAACCTATCGGATGTGCTTCGAATTGTTCAGAAAGTATGGGCAGTCTTTATCGGGTGTAACTTTTTGGAATATAAGTGATCGGGGCTCCTGGCTGGATAACTTTCCGGTGCGGGGCAGAAAGGATTATCCACTGTTGTTTGATCAGAATCTTAAGAGGAAGAGCGCTTATGGCAAAGTGGTAAGTTTTTGACCCATCTGACAACTTTCTGTACAAAAGCGTGATGCAGAACATTGCCAAAAAAATAAGAATTAATAGCTAACGTAACCACCCTAACATTTTCAACAAGCCCTATGAAGCGTCCGATTCTGTTCCTCTTGCTCTTTGCAACTCTTCCATCTGTCGCGCTTGCCCAGCAAACAACCTTGCAGGCGCCTACAGGCTTTGATGTTTTTCAAGCCAATGTCCCGCATGGAATGATCGATACCGTGAGGTATCCCTCGAAGACCGTGGGTATTGCGCGAAAGACCCTCATCTATACGCCGCCAGGCTATTCCAAGAAGAAAAAGTATCCCGTACTTTATCTTTTACACGGAATCGGCGGAGATGAGAAGGAATGGCTGAAGGGGGGCGCACCACAAATCATCCTGGATAACCTGTACGCGCAGCAAAAACTGGCGCCGATGATTGTAGTGCTTCCCAACGGAAGAGCCATGAAGGACGACCGGGCAACCGGAAATGTCTTTGACAGTTTGAAAGTAAAAGCATTCGCCACGTTCGAAAAAGATCTGTTGAACGATCTGATCCCGTTTATTGAAAAGAATTATCCCGTTTACAAAGACCGGGAGCAGCGTGCCGTGGCCGGGTTGTCGATGGGAGGTGGGCAGTCGCTCAATTTTGGTCTGGGCAATCTTGATACCTTCGCCTGGGTTGGTGGCTTCTCCTCGGCGCCCAATACAAAAGCGCCGGACGTCCTTGTTCCTAACCCTGCCGTTGCCAAATCGAAATTGAAACTGCTCTGGATCTCCTGTGGGCTGGACGACAACCTCATGCTGTTCAGTCAGCGCACCCGTGATTATTTACTGCAAAGCCACGTGCCTCACATCTTCTATGTAGAGCCGGGTGGTCATGATTTTAAAGTCTGGAAGAATGACCTGTACATGTTTTCGCAGCTGCTATTCAAGCCTGTTAATCCGGATAGCTTTCCGCGTTACACCGTGCTGGGCGCAGCGGCATCTACGAATGTGCGGTCGGCCCGGTATCCGCGTATCGTCGGAGGAAGCCGGGCGCTATTCCGCGTAAAGGCTCCGGAGGCTCAGAAAGTACAAATTGATCTGGCTAAGAAGTATGATATGGTGAAGGACGAGAGCGGAATGTGGGAGGTTACCACCGACTCCATATCACCGGGGTTTCATTACTATTCATTGATCATCGACGGCGTGGCCATAGCAGACCCGGCCAGCGAAACATTTTATGGCATGGGGCGCATGGCGAGCGGATTTGAAATGCCATTTGAAGGAGACGACTTCTATGCAGAGAAAAATGTTCCGCACGGTGATGTTCGAATGAAGCGGTACTATTCGGCGGTTACGGGCACCTGGCGCAAAATGTACGTGTACACACCACCGGGATATGAGGCGAACGCAAGCGGAAAATATCCCGTGTTGTATATTCTCCACGGCGGTGGTGAGGACGAACGCGGCTGGGCAACGCAGGGAAAAACAGATCTGATCCTGGACAATCTCATCGCTGAAAATAAAGCGAAGCCTATGCTCGTCGTGATGGTGGATGGCAACATGGGCACCGGGGGCATTGCCAATTTTGGCGAGCAGACGCTACGCATGTTTGAAAACGAATTGAAACAGGCCGTGATCCCATTTGTGGAAAATAATTTTCGCGTGACAAAAGAGTCCACGGGCCGCGCCCTCGCAGGTTTGTCGATGGGTGGATTGCAGACGCTCCATGCTGGTGTGAGGAATACCGACATGTTTTCCTACCTGGGTGTCTTCAGCTCCGGGTGGTGGGCCAATCAACCCAATCTCTCTCAACCTCAGTACGACTTTATGAAAAATAACGCGGCTTCCATCAATCGCAACGTGAAGAGCTTTTGGATCGCGATGGGGGGGAAGGAAGATATCGCACACGATAACTGCAAGATCATGTTGCAAAAATTTGATGAGATAGGAATCAAATATGCTTACAGCGAATATCCCGGTGGGCATACCTGGCCGGTGTGGCGAAACAATTTGTATACCTTTGCTCAGGTATTGTTCAAATAATTATGAGATTATTATTCTTCGTCATCCTCCTTCAAGCCATTATTATCCCAGGCGCTGCTCAGCAGACCGGTTTGAGACTATGGTATAACAAACCCGCTGGTGATACCTGGGAGAACGCGTTGCCCATTGGCAACGGCAGACTAGGCGCCATGGTATACGGGAACGTGGGCAAGGAAACTATTCAATTGAACGAGCACACGGTGTGGAGCGGTAGCCCCAACCGAAACGATAACCCGGGCGCGCTGGCTTCACTGCCTCAAATCAGGCAACTCATATTTGATGGTAAACAAAAGGAAGCCGAGAAACTTGCCGACCAGTTCATCATCAGTAAAAAATCACACGGTCAAATGTTTGAACCCGTGGGAAATCTGCACTTGACCTTTGAAGGTCATGCCGATTATTCAGATTACTACCGGGAGCTTGACATTGAAAGGGCCGTGAGCACAACCCGCTACCAGGTTGGAGAGGTTACCTATACCCGCGAGACGTTTGCTTCCCATGCTGACCCGGTCGTGGTCATGCGCCTGACCGCTAGCCAAAGCAAGCGCATTTCATTTGTGGCCACATTGTCGACATTGCAGTCTAAGGCAAAAATTACGACGTCACCAAAGCATGAGCTGAGCATCTATGGCACAACGAGCGATCATGAAGGCGTGGAAGGCAAAGTAAAGTTTCTGGGACTTGTGCGGTTCAAACTGGAGGGCGGAACGGTGTCGTCGTCAGACTCATCCATTGTCGTAAAGGGGGCAGACGCTGTGACGGTGTACGTCTCGATGGCCAGTAACTTCAATAATTATCACGACATCACGGCCAATGAAAAGGAGAGAGCCGTGAACGCCATGGAACGGGCATTTCCAAAATCGTATGAAGAGGTGAAGAAGGCCCACGTGAAAGCATACCAGAAATATTTTGACCGTGTAAAACTCGACCTGGGTGTAACCGCGGCAGCCAAGCTCCCGACCGACGAGCGATTGAAGCGCTTTAACACGGAACCCGATCCTGAGTTAGTGACGCTTTACTTTCAATATGGCCGGTACCTGTTGATCTCTGCTTCACAACCGGGTGGTCAGCCCGCCAACCTGCAGGGCATATGGAATAGCCGAATGAGGCCGCCGTGGGATAGCAAGTACACGATAAACATCAATGCCGAAATGAATTACTGGCCGGCGGAAAAAACCAATCTCTCTGAACTGCACGAACCCTTCTTAAAGATGGTCAGTGAACTGGCGGAGACGGGTCAGGAAACGGCGCGGGTGATGTATGGCTCCCGGGGATGGATGGCGCATCACAACACGGACATCTGGCGCGCGACGGGAGCAGTTGATGGTGCTTTCTGGGGTGCATGGACGGCGGGCGGTGGATGGACCAGCCAGCATTTGTGGGAACATTATCTCTATCATGGAGATAAAAAATTTCTTGAAACAGCCTACCCGGTATTGAAAGGCGCTGCGCTTTTTTATGTGGACTTCCTGGTGGAGGATCCACGTCGCCATTGGTTGGTGGTCAATCCGGGCATGTCGCCGGAGAATGCGCCTAAAGCACATGAAGGGTCGTCACTCGATGCTGGGACAACCATGGATAACCAGATTGTGTTCGATGTCTTTAGCACGGCCATTCGCGCTGCTGAAATTTTGGATCGCGATAAATCATTTGTCGATACGCTGCGACGGATGCGTGATCGTTTGCCACCGATGCATATTGGTCAGCACGGTCAATTGCAGGAATGGCTGGATGATATCGACGACCCCAACGACAAACACCGCCACATCTCTCACTTGTATGGATTGTTCCCATCGAATCAGATCTCCCCCTACCGCACCCCACAATTGTCTTCGGCGGCAAGGAATACACTACTTCAACGTGGCGACATTTCTACCGGGTGGAGCATGGGCTGGAAAGTGAACTGGTGGGCTCGCATGCTGGACGGCAACCATGCTTATAAACTTATTCAGAATCAGCTTACGCCGGTAGGTTCCAATGAAGGCGGAGGCGGCACCTACAATAATTTGTTCGACGCGCACCCGCCCTTTCAGATTGATGGCAATTTTGGCTGCACGTCTGGAATTGCAGAGATGTTGGTACAAAGTGCCACCGGCGAAATTCATCTGCTCCCCGCTTTGCCAGACGTGTGGAGAAATGGTAAGGTCAATGGGCTGCTCGCACGCGGCGGTTTTGAACTCGTTGAACTCCAGTGGCAAGATGGCAAGCTGGTGAAAGCCATTATTAAGTCGAACCTCGGGGGAAATCTCCGGATCCGGGTACCTAATGATGTGAAGCTGGCCAAAGGGAGCATCGTGAAACAACCCCCTGGCGAAAATCAAAATCCGTTCTTCCGTGTTGAGCAAACCCCGTCGCCGCTAATTTCTGCATCGGCGACGGTACAATTACCTCAACTTTCTGAGACAAAATTATATGATATAGATACCCGGGCTGGCGGCGTGTATGTGCTGACGCCGGAGATCAAATGATGTAAATGAACGAAGCCGCTGGCGAGATGCGTGTTTAAACGCTGAAACTATACGTTGAATTGATCGACCGCTAAAAAAAAAGTCTTGTTATTCGGCTAGGTGCTTGTAAATGTACAGAATACATTTATTTTTACACAATCGTTTGCAATCCATGTAGAACGGCTAAACAACACCGCCTACATGGTTGTTCTTACGCTCCTGCTTATAGTCAAATTGACTATAAGACTTGCTAGTTTTGAAGTTGAAATGAAGTTGGCTTAGTGTATTTAAATGGTTCATTGACGTAACCAAAAACGAGCTTTCTAATGGAAAAAAAGAGCAGCGAATTTCAGAAATGCATCTCTTTCTTGAAGGAGGTAAGAGTCACCCTGTTTTTATATCTATTGGTGATGGCCCTTCTTACCTTCACGCTTTCAGCGTCTGGTCAGGAGTTATCTCCTTCCTTCATCCCCGTTGCCCCGGAGGCATTGTCCAATGCTTCGATCCGGTGTGTTTACAAAGATAGCAAAGGCTACATGTGGTTTGGAACGGACGATGCGCTGATCCGATACGATGGTAGCAATGCTTTTCGATATGTTCACGACCCGAATGACCGGACCTCTATTGCGAATAGCACGATTAACACCATTTTGGAAGGTGACGACAAACGTCTATGGGTGGGTACGGCGCAGGGGTTGTGCATCTACAATCGTGCATTGGATAATTTCGTAACCGTCGATTCCATTAAAGCGAATCACAATTATCTGAATAACCGATACATTACGGATCTCGAATTCGATTCGCAGGGCCGGCTTTGGATCGGCACGCATGAGGGCGGTATCAATATATATGATCCTGCAAAAATGGAGTTCTCCTACATTACCGATCCTCCCCAAGACGGCGTGGTACCGTCAACTAATTTTATAACGGTACTGGTAAAGCGGGGCGATACGATGTGGTGCGGTAGCAGGGGAGGACTCTTGTTATATGATCTACGAACGAATAGGCGACTTCCTTTGGGAGCACTTCAGCGGTTTTCGAATGCTCACATCGGTACGATCGTTCCGGAAAAGTCAGGCGACATGTTGATAGCCACCACAACGGGCCAGATCACCCGTTTGATCTCGACGGGCAGGCATTACGCCTTCGAGGAACTATTGTCACGCGACGCACTGGGCAATAGTTCAAATGCCATCCTTGCATTAAGTATCGATCACAACGGAAATATCCTGGTAGGGGGTGAGAGTTCGGGTTTTAATCGGATTGACCTGAAAACCAACAACGTTCATCGTTTGCTTGGCGAAGAAGGTAATCCAAAACGCTTACCCACGAATTCGATTCACTCCATTTATGCTGATGACCTCGGGTTAATCTGGATCGGGACCTTCAGTGATGGTGTATTCGTGCTGGACAATACCCGGAAGAAGTTCGATACAAAGGAAAAATCAATTGGAAGAAACGCTTTTGAAAATAATGAAGTAAGGAGTTTTGCTGAAGACAGCCATGGAAACCTGTGGATAGCCATCTATGGTCATGGTCTTGGCAAAATTGATTTTAATAGTAAGAAGGTTGAACCTGCCGTTCAGATCAATCGCCAATTGAACAACAAGGATGTGACATCCGTAATTTCTTGCAGCGATGACCAATTGTGGCTCGGCACTGCCGGTAAGGGAGTTATCCGGATAAATCCGCAGACCAATCAATTGGTTTACTATTCTCTGCGATCAAAAGGATTCGGTAATGATCAGGTTTTTTGCCTGTACGAAGATAAGATGGGAACGGTCTGGGCAGGAACGTGGGGAAGTGGGCTTTTCTTCTACGATAAAAAAACGGACAAGTTTGTCAGTGCAACAGAATACGATCAGCCTACTCATATTCCGAACACGGCTTATATTTCAGATATTGTTGAAGACTCGGAAGGAACATTCTGGGTGGGAACGTTATACGGGTTATATGAGCTAAAGCGGAAATCAGGAAATTCATTTACCTACCGGCTGCACATTTTTGAAAACAGGATGGGGAGCATTAAAGGGTCGCAGATTCAGGCCATCGTGGAGGATAAGAACAGCCACGATTTATGGATTGGAACAACAGAAGGTTTAAAGCTTAAGAAAAAGAACAGCACACAATTCTTGTCTTATGAGATGGCGAGGGGAACCACCGACAACGCGATCCGGTCTATTCTGATCGACAAGCATGGCAATGTCTGGTCCGGTGGCAACACGGGGCTTTCTAAATTTGATACCCGGACAAACACTTTTATAAATTACACGCGCGACGATGGATTGAAGTCAAATAATTTTCTACCCAAGGCTGCGCTGCAAACATCCACCGGAAAATTTTTGTTTGGAAGCAGCAATGGCTTAGACAGTTTCTTCCCCGACAGCATTCGTACAACATCCGCCTCTGGAAGAGTCGTTTTAGCGGACCTGAAAATCAATAATCAATCGATCAAACCAGGCGCGGTTGATTCGCCGCTGAAAAAACATATCAGCCTGACTTCCAAACTGGACCTGTCATACGATCAGCGGTCTTTCGTGATTGATTTTGTTGCGCTCAGTTACAACCCGTCAGCAAACTATACTTACTACTATAAGCTTGAAGGATTTGACAAGGACTGGAATTGTACGAGGCTTAGCCATAGTGCTACTTACACGAACCTCGATCCGGACACCTATGTGTTTGTCGTCAAAGCCGCAAATCGAGACGGTGTCTGGGTGGATAAGCCCTTGGCACTAGAGATAACCATTCGTCCGGTTTTTTGGAAAACGTGGTGGGCGTTTTGTATCTACATTTCGATTGGGATGGTGTTTATTTATGCGCTGATCAAAATCAGGGTGGAGCGATTGAAAATGAGAAACGAGATCACCATCGAGAAACTCAAACGCGAGCAGGAACATGAATTGAGCGAGTCGAAGACGCAATTTTTTACGAACATCGCGCATGAGTTCAGAACGCCTTTAAGCTTGGTTTTAATTCCGCTCGAAAGTCTAATGGGATCTAACGAAGTTCCGTCGGTGTTTCGGGAAAGGATTTTCGCGGCCTATAAGAACGCCGACAGAATGAAGAGACTTGTGAACGAATTTTTGGATTTTAACAAGCTTGAGGTTGGGAATCTTAAATTGAAAGTTCAACACAGTGAGTTAGTTCAGTTCATTGCAGAATCCTGTTCGGCGTTCAATGAAATGGCGACAAAGCGGAGAATACACTTTTCTGTAAGCTGTGAGGAGCCCGTCATTATGGGGTGGTTTGACCGTGATAAATTGGAGAGCGTAATCTTTAACATTCTTTCAAATGCTTTCAAATTTACCGCGGATGGGGGGGAGATCAAGTTGCGGATAAAGACTAACCATTCGGTTATATCCGATGGTACACTTTGTCGATGCATAGAGTTAATGATAGAAGACAATGGGATTGGAATATTGCCAGAAGAACTTCCGCGCATTTTTGAAAAATTTTATCAAGCGAAGTCCTCCGCAAAAATTTCAACTCCGGGAACGGGAATTGGGCTATCATTGACCAAAGCGCTCGTCGAACTTCACCGCGGAACCATCACGGTAGAAAGTACGCCGGATCAGGCAACCATCTTTACCATTTTACTTCCCATCAGCGCGAATGCTTACGAATTGGATGAGAACGTGGTAGCCATTCCGGACGTCATCTATATTAAAGACCACGAAGAAGTTGCGATCCCACCAACCGCTGAGGAGCATCAGGATTTCGGCAACGGTATGGACAAGCCGGAAATATTGATTGTGGAGGATAATTTCGAGTTAAGAGCATACCTCGTTGCCGAGCTGGAAAGGGAATTTTCGGTGCTTGAGGCAAGAGATGGAGAGGAGGGCTTGGAAGTCGCGTTAAGTGAAAATCCGGATCTTATTATCAGCGATATCATGATGCCGAAAAAAGATGGCATAGAGTTTTGCAATGCCATTAAGTCCGATTTGAACACCAGCCATATTCCTTTTGTCCTTCTTACCGCAAAAGCAACTATAGAAGACCAGATCAACGGGATAAAGAACGGAGCTGATTTGTACTTGTCAAAACCATTCAACATGCGATGCCTGATCGAACACGTCCGCCAGATGATCAACTCCCGGCGAAAGTTGTATGCGCGATTCAGTCACGACGTTTATTTGACCCCGGGAAAAGCGACGACGAATTCCTTAGACCAGGCATTTCTGCAAAAGGCTATTGACTACGTCGCTGGTAACTTGCAGGATTCGCAACTCAGCGTCGATTCAATGGCTGCTGTTTTCAATTTGAGCAGGATGCAGGTTTACAGGAAAATCAAAGCGCTGACCGGAAAGTCTATCGTTGAATTCATCAAAATGGTACGAATGAAACAGGCCATCAAACTGATGGATGGACATAAACTCACCTTATCAGAGATCGCTTTCGAAGTGGGATTCAATTCAGCGTCTTATTTCACGCGTTGTTTTAAGGAGGAATACGGCAAGACTCCGTCAGAATATCTCGATCACGCTTAGATCAAATAATTTCTGCGTCAACTTTGTATTGTTTGCGCACACACATTGTCGTCCGGCTCTTATCCCTTGTTTGGTGGGGTCAAGTGATGTATCCAGTGAAGCGTAACGCATCACGTTTCTCTTCTCCGTACAACTAAATTCATATTTTTTAAGGCAGGTCCACGCATTCGCTTTCGTGGATAATGTGCTTACGCTGAGATCAGACTCCTTCATCTGCCACTTCCTCGCCATTATCGTCCAAAAACCCGGTCCGTTTCAAAATTTCAAGCGAATGTTCATTTTTTGATACGTATTAGTGGGGCTCAAATCGGACTTTAGCAAACGTGTGCGGTGAATCTTGAAAACCTGATCCATGCGTTCAGGCTCGCAACATTCCCAGTCACGCATAGAACGTGAAAAAAATTAACCTAAACCCTAAAAGCCAGACGGAAGATCCATGTAGCCCCCGAATCAGGATCATACTTCCCGGTTCAAAACTCATGCAGTAACAGTTATTGTATGAGCGTTCAACGAAAACCTATTCTAAAACAACCCAAAAGAAGTTATGAGTGAAATCTACTCGAATTTTTCAAGCCTCAGGCGACTGCTAAGGCTTAAGTTTAAGCTCTTGCCGCTTTTATCTGCGGCACTTATACTGTGTCATGTTAACGCAAACACAGTGGAAGCAAAGTCCTCCCTGGTATTTCAGGAATTGAGTGTATCAGGACAGGTACTTGACGACACAAACGCTCCTATTCCTGGAGTAAATGTCGTGGTAAAGGGCACAACGAACGGAGCGACCACCGACGCCGACGGGAAGTACCGCATTACCCTGGCCAATGGCAATGCCACACTGATCTTCAGCTTTATTGGATATGTTACGCAGGAGATCGCTGTGGGGGACCGGACCGCCATAAACGTTTCCCTGGTAGCAGACGTGTCTACGTTGACAGAAATTGTTGTTGTGGGTTACGGTACGCAGACGAAGTCTTCGGTGACGGGGGCGATTTCTTCAGTCAATTCGAAAGAAATCTCAGCATTGCCTGTGCCCAGTGTTTCTGCGGCATTGCAAGGACGTGTTCCAGGTGTTATGGTTACCAATAATGGAGGTCCTGGTACAAGCGCAATCGTGAGGATACGCGGAATCGGTTCGATCACGCAAAATGCGGATCCTCTCTACGTGGTGGACGGTTTTCCTGCACCAAATTTCAACCTGAATAGTGTGGATACAAAAGATATTGAGTCGGTTGAAATCTTAAAGGATGCGGCTGCGACGGCAGTCTATGGATCACGTGCGGCGAATGGTGTCGTTATTATTACCACCAAAAGCGGATCGAAGGATCAGAAAGTCCATGTAGATATTGAAGCCTACACGGGAACGCAAAGCGCCTGGAAGAAATTGGATTTGCTAAATCGCGATCAATACCTTTCTTATGGCACGGCACTGGCAACGGGTGCAGGAGGCAACCCGCCTTCGCGATTCTCCAATATGAATCAGCCCATTTATGCAGGGACAACCCAAACATTTGCTCAAACGAACACCGATTGGCAAGATGAGATGTTCCGTGCGGCGCCTATTTCGCAAGTTCAGGCTTCTGTTTCAGGGTCAACCGAAAAGACGAAGATGTACATGTCGTTCGGAAGGTTCAAACAAGACGGCATCATGCTGGGAACTTCTTTTGACAGATACAATGGAAGACTTAGTGTGGAGACAAAAATCAACAACCGAATTACGATTGGCGAGAACTTACAGGTTACACAAAGCAACAATCAAAATCAGTTGGAGAGTGGTGGAAGAACGATGGTGATGCATATGCTCCGCTCCGTTCCCTATATCACGGTCCACAATCCGAATAATCCTGGTGGTTATAATGGAACTACATCGGCTGACGGTTCCGACCCGGAAAACCCTGTTCGGTTGGCACAGATGGATATAAGAAAGAATCATAATCTTTACATCCTGAGTAATACATTCCTGCAGTTCAAGATCACCGATGCCCTTAAATACAAGTTCACGTTCGGTGTGAATTCCTCGCAAGATCGCGCTTTACAAAATGATCCAATTTTCAGCGACGGCGGGTATCAGGGCAGAACTACGCACAATTTAACAGACAATAGAAACAGCTATTATTCTCTCTATTACTCCAACCAGTTGACTTATGATAAAACATTCGGTGCTCATGGTATAAATGCGGTTGTCGTTGCAGAGAGACAGGATGAGAAGAACAACTACCTAAATACCAGTGGAAAACTAGCGACCAATGACATCAATAATTTGACAGGAGGAACTAACCTGACGGTCGATAATCAAAGCTGGGAAATGTTTTTGCTTTCCTTCCTGGGTCGTGTGAATTATGATTACAAAGGAAAATACCTGCTGAGTGTTTCCATGCGCCGGGATGGTTTTTCAGGATTTGCGCCCGATCATAAATGGGGCAACTTCCCTGGAGCATCTGTGGGTTGGAAGCTGAGCGAGGAAGGTTTCATGCAAGGTATCCCCCAAGTCAGCGATCTTAAATTGAGAGCAAGCTATGGCAAGGTTGGAGCTAAACCTAACTCGGCATACAGTTATGTTTCCCCTATCTACACCAATACGTTTTATCCGTTTAATAATGCTCTCCAACAGGGATCATACTATGACAAACTCCCGAACCCTAATTATGGATGGGAAATCTCGACGATGAAAAACATCGGGCTTGATCTGGGAATGTTCAATAATCAACTCACGTTTACAGCCGAGTATTTCATAAAGGATACGGATCACCTGATTTTGGGCACCTCACCTCCGGTGTCGACGGGCATTCAAGTTGCTACAGACTTGAACGCCGCAAAAATGAAAAATTCGGGAGTTGAATTAACACTCGGTTACAACAAGGTGGCGAAGGATTTCACCTTTAATGCTTCCGGAAATGTTTCTATCATTAAAAATGAGATACAAGCGCTTTATACGGCAAATCAAGCATTCTTCGCCGGAGGTAGCCAGGATTATGGAGCAGGTAATATTACCAGAACGATAGCAGGATCCAGCATCCAGCATTTTTACCTTTCTGAAACGAATGGCATGTTCCAAAATGAGGGAGAGATTGTCAACGGGGAAGGCAAACCCACACAAGACAACCTGGTCCTCCCGGTAATGGCCGACGGCACCGTAGATCTTGCCAAGTGGAGAGATCCGGCTAACTCGGGTAAATACACCCGGCCTGGAGATATCCGGTTTACAGGCAAAATGAAGGACATGGGAAGCTTCTTGCCGAAGTTTACGTATGGATTAAACCTGTCCGCTACGTTCAAGGGCTTTGATATGACGATGTTTATTCAAGGTGTTCATGGCAACAAAATCTATAACGGTACCAGAGTAATAACCGAGGGTATGCAAAGGTTGTTCAATTCGGGTACGGAAGTAATGAATGCCTGGACGCCTGGTAATACCAACACAAATGTTCCAAGAGCCGTAAGCGGTGATCCAAATTCAAATGCCAGACCCAGCGATCGATTCCTGGAGGACGGTTCATACCTTCGTATCAAGAACCTGAACATTGGTTACACCTTACCTGCTTCGCTTTTAGGTTTCACGAACGGAGCGATCAAGAAGTTCAGGATTTACGTCACCGCTCAGAATTTGGTGACGGTAACAAAGTACAAGGGATACGATCCTGAAGTGGGTAACCGAAACATCAACAATTTTGGTGACAATAACCGCTTCTTAGTCAATGGTATTGATTATGGACAGTTCCCGCAGCCGAGAACGTTCATTGGTGGTGTACAATTAGGATTTTAATCCATATGAATATGAAAAAGGTTTTAATATTAACCCTTGTCTTAGTGTCGACGATTGTCATTTCATGCAATGAGAAATTGTTAGACACCAAAAATCCGAATCAGATCACGAACGATGTTTTCTATAAATCATTGGATCAGGTCGGGACTTCTGTGAATGCGATATATGCGGTGTTGCAAGGCAACCAAATGGTAGGAAGAGAATACTTCTTTCTTCATGATCTCAGATCCGATGAAATGAAAGCTGGTGGCGGGCAATTGGAAGTTCCCAGAGCGCAGTTGCTGAATGGATCTCACACCTATACAAATTCGGTAATGAGTGATGTCTATAAAGGTCTATTCACCATCGTACATCGGGCGAATGCTGTTATCACCAATGGCGGGTTGCTGCAAGTGTCGGCCGGTGACCAACCTTTATTAGACAGGTATATTGGCGAGGCCAAGTTTTTGAGAGGTTTTGCTTATTATACGTTGGGTGCTTTGTGGGGTGGCGTTCCGCTGTATGACCATCCTGCAGCGAATTTCGGTGATGCCCTGCCAAGGTCAACGCAGGCTGAAACATTCGCTTTTGCCCTTGCAGACGCAACGGCTGCAAGCGCTGTTTTGCCCGCCACGTACGCCACTGCTGACTTGGGACGTGCATCGAAAGGTGCAGCACTAACGCTAGCCGCAAAAATTGATCTTTGCAAAGGCGACTACGCAGCAGCAAAAACCGCCCTTGAGGCTGTAAAGAATCTGGGTATTTATAGCCTTGTTTCCAATTACTTCGACAATTTCAAGGACGAAACAGAGTATAACACCGAGTCGGTCTTTGAAGTGGGATTTTTGGATACAGGCTATGGCTGGGATGCATCAGGTAACGGTACGACAAACGACAGTTGGGTTCGTTCCCAGGAATTTTCTGCTGTTGGCTGGGCAAACCTGATTCCATCAGACAAGCTGGTCGCCGAATATGAAGATGGTGATCCGAGACTCACTGAATGTTTCTGGTTCCCGGGAGATACGTATGCCAATGGATCCAGGACGTTGGTAACCAGTGGCGGTGATGGCAAGACAACCATTAACATTGCTGGTGACAATACGACGCTATACGAGGGAAATCAATTGAAGATCAGATGGAAAAAGTACTCCATCATGTATAAGGCTGATCCAGGCGGCTTCAATGTCAACGATGGTATTAACTACAGACTCTGGAGATATGCCGATGTGTTGACGTTGCTTGCGGAGTGCGAGAACGAAGTGGGTACAGCAGCAAATGCTATCGGTTACCTTAACCAACTTAGAGACCGTACAAGCGTGAGCATGCCGAACTATGGGACAGCCGCTATGGATAATGCCGGATTTCCGGTGACGAACAAAGATGAGATCCTGAAGGCTATTCAGCACGAAAGATTCGTAGAGTTGGCTGGTGAGGAGATCAGAAATATTGATATTCTTCGTTGGAGAGCCAATGGAAAGATCAAGGGACCAGACCCTATTAGCTATTTTCAAGCCAATAAATATGAACTCCTTCCCATTCCCCAAGACGAATTCAACACGAATCCCAAATTTACTTCGGCATCTCAAAACCCTGGATACACGAATTAATTTAAGATAGTCCCCATCTAATTTGGTAATCCCGGAATGCTTCAATTCCGGGATTACTTTTTTGACAAACATGTCCTCATAAATGAAAATATTCGCACTTACCACGGTTGTCGCTCTTTTATTTTTATTCCATGGATGCAGGCAGGATCGTAAACTATTTCAATTGGTCGCACCGGATGATTCCGGTATACGCTTTTCAAATGTGTTACTGGAGAATGATACGTTGAATGCCCTGAAGTTCGAATACCTGTATAATGGTGCAGGTTTAGGTGTGGCGGATTTTAACAACGATGGCCGCGCAGATATCTTCTTTGCGGGGAACATCAATAGTTCTGCGCTTTATCTGAACAAGGGCAATTTAACTTTCGAGGATGTATCCGATGCTGCCGGAGTAAAGACAAGCCTTTGGTGTACAGGCGTCTCCATCGTTGATATTAACCACGACGGGCTACTGGATATTTATGTTTCCACAGCGCATCCCAACAAAGACAAAAAAGTGCCGAATATCTTTTTTGTCAACCAAGGATTGGATGAAAAAGGTATTCCCCGGTTTAAAGATTTAGCTGCGCCGCTTGGACTTGCGGATTCAAGCTATTCAACCCAAGCGGTGTTTTTTGATTACGACCTGGACAGCGACCTTGATATGTTTCTGCTGACGAATTCCCTGGAGTCTTACCATCGTAATACACCCTTTGGCCAGCGCACCGATGGAAGTGGCAAAAGTGTTGATAAGCTGTACCGACAAGATACACTGGAGGACGGAACCATTCACTTTACCGATGTATCGGCGACGGCAGGGATTCTTGAAGAGGGGTGGGGCCTTGGAATTATCGTAAACGATTTTAATCAGGACGGTTGGCCCGACGTCTATTGTGCAAATGATTTTCTCTCGTCAGATCAATTGTACGTGAATCAACACGATGGAACATTCAGAAATGAGATTTCGTCCTGGATGAATCACCAGGAGTTTAACGGAATGGGTACGGATATGGCCGACCTTAACAATGACGCGCTGAATGACTTGGTGGTGGTAGACATGATGCCTGACGATAACCTCAGACAAAAGACGATGTTCTCTTGGATGGGTTATGAGCGCTTTATGAAGAGTCTGAAGTTGAATTATCGCCCTCAGTATATTCGAAATGTACTGCAGCGCAATAATGGAAATAACACCTTTAGTGATATCGGGTATCAGAGTGGAATTTATGCCACCGATTGGAGCTGGTCACCTCTTATCGCCGATTTTGACAATGATGGCCTTCGCGACATTTTTATCTCCAATGGCTATCTGAAAGATATTACTGACCTCGACTTTGTAACGTATAATCAAGATGTCACCATGTTTGGGACAGATTCTTTAAAGATGATAGGTGCTGCTAAAGCGCTTAAGGAACTTGGTGGTGTGTTTAAACCTGATTTTCTATTCCAGAACAAGGGTGACTTTCAATTTGAGAGTGTGGGAAACTCCTGGGGTCTTTCCGACCCCACGTATTCCAATGGGGCCGCATACGCAGACTTTGACAATGATGGAGACCTTGATCTGATACTGAATAACCTTAACGGAGTGGCTCGGTTATACCAGAACACGATTGCCGACAATACTCGAGTTGACGCAAAATTCTTGCAACTGCAACTGAAGGGGCCCCGGGGAAATCTTCAGGGAATCGGCACCCGGATATGGGTGTATAGGGATGGACAACTCAGTTACGGTGAACAACAGTTGCAACGGGGTTACCTCTCTAGCGTTGATCCCACAATGCACTTTGGGCTGGGATCGAAAAAAGTTGACTCCGTTATCGTCGTGTGGCCCGACGGGCAAATGCAGGTCATGCGAGATGTAAAAGCCAATACACGTATTACGGCCTCCCACGATCAAGCGGAATTGACGTATCAACGTCCGAAGCCCAATTCGACGTGGTTGGTAAAAGAGGAATCTGCAATCGCCTCTATGATGCCTGAAGAGGCTTACGCAGACTACAAATTTGGTCAGGCTACGTTACCCCACAAATTTTCTCAACAAGGCCCACGACTTGCCGTGGGAGATATTAACGGTGACGGCCTTGACGATTTTATCGTTGGGGGTACCGCTTATCATAGCGCCATGATATATCAACAGGAGGCCGGCGGGAAGTTTCATGTCGATTCGCTTGCCGTTAAAACGTCAGAAGATGTTGGCATCTTACTATTTGATGCAGACAAGGATGGCGACCTGGATTTATATTGTGTGAGCGGGAGCAGCGAGTTCGGTAAGGATACATCCAAGTATCAGGACAGGCTATACAAGAATAATGGCAAAGGCAAGTTCCAATTGGATAAAGACGCTTTGCCAAAAATAGAAAGTAGTGGAAGTTGTGTGACGGCGGCAGACGTAGATCATGATGGCGATCTTGACTTGTTTGTTGGAGGACGTGTAGTGCCCGTCTCATATCCCTCCACGCCGAGGAGTTATCTCATGCGAAATAATGGTGAAGGAAAATTTGAGGATGTGACCAGGAGCATAGGGAGTGGGCTGGATTCGGTGGGTATGGTGACCGACGCATTGTTCACTGATTTTGATAACGATGGATGGCAGGATCTGATCATCGTTGGGGAGTGGATGCCGGTAACCGTATTTGGCAACGACAAGGGCGCCTTTAAAAAAGTTACAGAACTTAAGACAGGGTGGTGGAGCAGCATAGCAGAAGGTGATTTCGATAACGATGGAGATCCCGATTACATCTTAGGTAATCTTGGCAAAAATTCCGTGCTCCGCGCAAGCGAGCAGGAACCCGTATCCATATACGCAAAAGACTTTGACGCAAATGGTTCAATGGACCCGTTCATTTCACGCTATATACAAGGAAAAGAATATCCGGTACACTATCGGGAAACGATGACCGAACAGATCCCCGGACTACGCCGCATTCTCCGGACGTATTCGAAATACGGAAAGACAGAGATGGGTGAAATACTTAAATACCTGGGCGAACAGAACATGATCGTGAAGCGTGCGACATGTTTTGAGTCCTCATACTTGGAAAACCAGGGCAAGGGAAAATTTTCACTGCATGCCCTGCCGTTAAGTATTCAGGTTAGTCCCATGAATAGCATCACCGTCTGCCACCTCAACGACGATCCTTATCTCGATTTTCTTGCGGTCGGAAATTCGTTTGCAGAGGAAACGTTGTCGGGTTATCTCGACGCCGGCATCGGTGTGTATGCTCTGGGCAATGGTGATGGAACGTTTCAAATTATTCCTCCCTATCAAAGTGGCTTTTGTGTTATGACGGATGCCAAGGCGATAGAGGAGATAAAAATTGACAATAAACGCAAATGGATCGTCACATCGAATCAGGCGCCGTTGACGTGGTTCAGCGATGCCAAGCGGGATAGTGCAATGCTATTAGCGTTGTCTCGTCGAAAACATTGAATTAGGCTATGGGCTGGAGAGGCTGCGTGTCGTAATGTGGACGCCACGCTTCTTTTCTATCGACCCGGGCTTGAAGCAGGATGACTCATGATCAATACAACTATAACCACTTATAAAACAAAGCTACGATGCTGAAATCTTTGACCAAACTGACAAAAATCTTCATGCTCGCCACGTTACTCTTTAATGTGACCTTGGCAATAGCACAAGACGGAACAATCTATCCACTCGCAACTCCTGCGGAACCGAATGCCATCCCGCTCGGCACTGGCGGTGTCGAAGCGCAGCCTGCTCCTGAAACCTGGTTCAGGCAGTGGGGCGATCCGATGGCACGGAATATTTCAAAGGCGACCCTTACACCATTCTTGCCTAAACCAGGCAAAGCAAATGGCGCAGCAGTGATCGTGGCGCCTGGCGGAGGTTTCCGATGGTTGTCTATGGGTAACGAAGGATGGGAAGTTGCTCAGGCGCTTGCCGATCAGGGCATCGCTGCCTTTGTACTTAAATATCGTCTCTTTCCCACGCCGGAGTCACTCGATGGTTTCAAGGAGTCAATGAATAGAACGTTCGCAGCAGCAACACCTCCCGCAGATGGCAAGAAGGATACACCTCCTCCTCCAGGTCCACCGCGCATGGATTTGTCCAACCAACTCGCGGATGCGGAAGCTGCCTACGCAATGATTGTCACGCGAGCAAAGGAATGGGGTGTTGATACAAGTCGACTGGGAATGATTGGCTTCTCCGCCGGTGCCGGTCTCACGATGCACACCACACTTAATTCAAAAGTCGTGGAACTCGACTTTATTGGCCCAATATATGGCGGCATGGGACCGGTTGAGGTACCGAAGAACGCTCCGCCAATGTTTAACGTGATCGCCTCGGATGATTTTCTGTTTCGCGGCCAGTTCGGTGTGATCGAATCATGGTTTAAAGCAGGCAGGCCTGTCGAGTTTCATCTTTACCAGAATGGCGGCCACGGCTTCGGCCTGGGCAATCCCAATCGGACCAGCAACAAATGGTTCGACGCCTTCATGCACTGGCTTGATGTTAATGGTTTCCTTGTTGCAAAGACCGCGAAGAAATAACGTACGCGAGCGGTAAGAGAAGTTTTGTTTAAGCATGCCTAAGTTTGATCAATGAAAGCGGAAATTATTTATGTCAGCGGTTTCGCCGCAGCGATCTTTGATCAGAATAGGAAGGAAGCTTTGTTTGGGCGAAAAGGATCGTGGGTGCATTTGGCTGAATGGCTCACGTCCTTTTTTGTGTTGCGATAGTGAATTGTAAAAAGGAAGCGGATGGATCTAAGCAGCTACCATAACCATTACAGAATTCTCGTAGCCGTTGACTGTATCATATTCGGTTTTGACGGGACGCAGTTGAAGGCGCTATTGATCAAAAGAGGTTTTGAACCTGAAAAAGGAAAATGGTCGTTGATGGGCGGTTTTGTCCGTGAAGATGAGGGGACGGATGAGGCAGCGAACAGAGTCCTACACCAACTTACCGGAATGAAAGGCATCTACATGGAACAGCTCTGCGCATTTGGCGATGTAGATCGCGATCCAGCGGGCAGGGTTATCTCAATTGCTTACTTTGCACTGATCAATATTACAGACTACAACAAACAACTTCAGCTTGAACACGAAGCGAAGTGGTTTCCGCTCTCGGAAAGTCCGGAGCTTATTTTCGATCACCAAAAACTGTTACTGAAGGCTCAGGAACGACTACGCGAAAAGGTAGCCTGTAATCCTATTGGTTTTGAACTCCTTCCTCCAAAATTCACGTTGCCGCGATTGCAAAGTCTTTACGAGGCCATCTACGAAATGCCGTTTGATCGGCGCAATTTCATAAAGAAAATGCGGTCGCTTGGCGTACTGAATAAGCTGAATGAAAAGGAGAGAGGTTCATCAAGGAAAGGTGCATACTATTATGAATTCAATAATCAGAATTATAACCACGTTCATAAGAACACCAAAAAGTTTGCCTGAAGCCGTGGAAATACCGGGGCCAGAAGTGCAAAAATAATTTACATTCAATGTCGGTCATCTGCACAGGCGCACTATTTTAACCGACGTCGAAAATTTTGTTTGTCAATAAATTAATAAACAACACGCATAAACTTATTCCAATGATAGTAAGAGAGGGGTTTTTCAAGAGCTTAAAATCAATAATTACGTTAACGGTCCTGCTTTTTTCGTTAAGTCAGGCTTACGCACAGGAACTAAAGCTTAATGATCTCGAATATTTTGAAACGCAGGGCGTTAATGTCCTCGTTTACAATAACCTTTTTACAGGGGGATTTAACGACGAGAAGAATGCTGGTATTGAGTTAATTCATCATGGCGTGAGGACCGTCCAAGGGGGTGCGGTGAGGCTCTCCAACACGCCTGAACAGTGGGACCTGGTTCCGGAAATATCAACCCGAAAGGTGGACCGGGCGTCGAAAAGTATAGAGAGCACATTGCGTTATAAAGATTACGATTTCGATTCGCGTGTGATTGTTACAGCGAAGGGTAGTGGTTTTGAAATATCGGTCTACCTGGACAAACCCATTCCTAAAGAACTTGAGGGAAGCGCAGGCTTTAATCTCGAATTTCTTCCTTCACAGTATTGGGGCAAAGCCTATCTGGCAGACGGACGTTATAATCGATTCCCACGTTACGTGGTGGGTAACAGTGTGGCAAGACCGAACAACGAAAAGCCAAAACAATTTAAAGGTTACAAAACATACGACGACCGGGGTACCGGTAAATTCATTGATCCACTTCCGCTTGAAAGAGGTCGTACGTTTCTTCTGGCACCCGATGAACCTTCGCGCCTGGTGAAAATCACTTCGCCGGATGTCGACTTGATGCTCTTCGATGGACGGGTGTTGGCCCAAAATGGTTGGTTCGTTGTTCGTAGCATTCTTCCCTCTGGCAAAACAGGAAAAGTGTTAACCTGGACGGTTGAGCCAAACGCCATCAAAGGGTGGGTGAGAGAGCCAAACATAGGGTTCTCCCAAGTCGGTTACATCCCCAAACAGCAGAAAGTCGCTGTTATTGAACTGGACAAGAAAGACAAGCCACTGGCCACAGCCTCACTATACAGCATAGGCAACGACGGGAGTGCCCGTGAGGTGTTCAGCGGGAAGATCGTTTCATGGGGCGATTACTATAAATATCACTATGTGAAATTTGATTTCACCTCCGTCACTACCCCGGGTATATATTACATCAAGTATGGCAATTTCAAAACGAACGACTTCTTGATTGAAAATAGCGTGTATGATAAAATCACGGACGCTACGAGCGACATATGGATTCCGATTCACATGGATCACATGTTTGTAAATGAGGCGTACAGGGTGTGGCATGGAGAGCCTTTCAAGGAAGGTTATCTCCAAGCTCCGCCAAACACAGACCATTTCGATCTGCATGCTCAAGGACCGACAACGGACACGAAGTATAAAGCCCTCGAGCCGATCCCGGGACTAAACGTCGGTGGATTTTTCGATGCAGGAGATTTTGATATCGAAACAGGCGCGAATATTAGTGTAGTACAAAACTTCGTTCAAACGTGGGAGTATTTTAAACCATTACGTGATCAGACCTTTGTTGATCAGAAGCAACGCTATGTCGACCTTCATCGACCTGATGGAACACCCGATGTATTGCAGTTTATCGAGCATGGAACATTGAACCTGGTAGCGCAGGCCGAGATTGTTGGCCACATGACGCAAACGCTTTCAAACGCTGTGCTCGACAATTACCATCACCTGGGAGACGCCGCTTCATTAACGGATGGACTTCCTTATAATCCGAATCTTGGTCCTTACGAAAAAGCAAAAGATGGAAGATCCAGCGGAGTCAAGGATGACATGTGGGCATTCACCAGTCGCAATCCCCGACTCGATCTTTACGCCGCTACCATGTTTGCCGCGGCGAGCAGGGCTTTGAAGGGTTATAATGATGATCTTTCGGCCAGAGCATTGGTACAGTCTAAGAGACTTCTGAAAGAAGCAACCGACCTTCTCGCCGCGAAGCCAGAAGACAATTCGCCTTGGGGAGCGTCGGCTAATGTTGGCACCAATCTTCAACTCTATATAGCGACCGGCGAAAAACAGTATCGCGATAAATTCCAGGAGCTCTTGTGGCCAGCGCTTGACCGCAACGTTAATACCACACTGCTGACGGCGCTGAATGCCGTCCCGCATATGGATGCAGCCTTCAAGGAAAAGCTTCGTCCCTACGTGGTCAAGTATGCGGATTACATAAAAGGACTAGAAAAGGAAAATCCCTATGGCGTACCGATTGTGCTGGGCAACTGGGCTGGCAGTGGCGCAATTTTAAATTTCGGTACCACGATCTGTTTTGCAAGCCAGTATTTTCCGGACGTTGTTGCCCCGGGTGAAGCGTTCAAGGCTACGAACTGGTTATTTGGTTGTCATCCCTATCACAATTATTCACTGGTAGCAACGGTTGGTGCAACGCGTCCTAAAGCAGTCTTCTATGGTAATAATCGGGCTGACTTCTCTTTTATTCCCGGCAACGTAGCACCGGGTATTTTATTCCGAAAACCCGACCACTTTGAAAACTACGACGACTGGCCATTCCTCTGGGGACAAAACGAAGGTACCATCGGGGGCAATACGAGTTATTTAATTTTCGGATCAGCGTTTAAGAATCTGGTGAAGTAATACTGGGTTCCGGATTTAGCCGGGGTGTGTGGAGATGAAGTTGTTGCTAAGATCTAGTAACAGTGCCCCCGCTTGTAGCGCAGAGTCCCGTGCAGTCCGCGGATTCGTCAGGATATAATTTGATGCAATGTTGTAGACCGGCTCTTCGTCATACAGTAGAGGCTTTGTGTTGAAACCTAAGCAATCCCCCCAATAACCTGCATTTTGTTGCCCAGTTTCCGCTTTATAGACTTTTTATGACCTAATCTGGGATGTTTGGCCCCCCAAGATAAGCGTGATAACATTTTACTTTCCGTTTTAAAAAACGAGATTGATTCGGTGAAAGGCAACGCGGTTCGGATTGGAGTAAAATAAATCCTTCAAATTCAATATGAAAAAATCAAACGACGTCATCAGGTATTTTTTGTATGGGATCGTCTGCTCTATTTGTTTTGGCTGCGGCAAGACAGCCGTGGCGCCACTCCCGGTTGGCCCTGTGCCATCGGAAAACCAAATGCGGTGGCAGGAAATGGAGTATTACGCCTTCGTTCATTTCTCATTGAATACCTATACCGACCAGTCCTGGGGTTATGGTAATGAAGATATCAATCTGTTTGATCCCGAAAAACTCGATTGCCGGCAGTGGGCCCGCATTTGCAAGGAGTCGGGCATGAAGGGAATAATATTGACGGCAAAGCACCACTCCGGTTTTTGTCTTTGGCCTTCTGAATACACGGAATATTCCGTCAAAAACGCTCCCTGGAAAAACGGAAAGGGAGATGTGGTTCGTGAAATGGCCGACGCGTGTAAGGAATACGGTTTGAAACTGGGGATATATGTTTCTCCGTGGGATCGGAATCGTCCTGATTATGGAAGACCCGAATACATCACGTATTTCAGAAACCAGATTAAAGAATTGCTCACGAATTATGGTCCCATCTTCGAAATATGGTTCGATGGTGCAAACGGGGGTAACGGATATTACGGGGGCGCCGATGAAAATCGTACCATTGATCGCACCACCTATTATGACTGGAAGAATACCTATAAGATGATCCGCCAATTACAACCCGAGATTGTGATCTGGAATGATGGCGGCGACCGTGGTGATCTTCGTTGGGTCGGAACGGAATCCGGTTATGTGGGCGAAACCAACTGGAGCCTGTTGAACGCCACAGGAGAAGTAGAATGGGCAATGTTGCATTATGGTTTGGAAAACGGTGATTCATGGGTGCCGGCAGAAGTGAATACTTCCATCCGTCCGGAGTGGTTTTATCATCCCAAGGAAGACAACAAAGTAAAGACGGTGCCGCAATTGATGGAGACGTACTATAACTCGATTGGCCGCAATGGAACACTGCTCCTCAATTTTCCCATTATGCCGAACGGTTTAATACATGAAAACGACAAAAAAGCGGCGTTGGAATTCGGCGCGACGGTGAAGGCCTCGTTCGCTGACAACCTGGCGAAAAAAAAGAAAGTAAGTGCTACGAATGTGCGCGGCGATTCGAAAAAATTTGAAGCTGAAAATTCAACCGACAGCAATCCGGATACGTATTGGACGACCGACGACAGCGTGACAACGGCTTCGTTGACCATCGATTTTGAAAAGCCAACTTCGGTCAACCGTTTTCTGGCGCAGGAATTTATTCGTCTGGGGCAACGGGTGAAGTCCTTTGCCGTGGAAGGGTTCATCGACGGAACCTGGAAAGAACTGACTAAAGGAACGACCATCGGGTACAAGCGCATTCTTCGTTTTCCCAGTGTTGAGACAACCAAGATCCGTTTCACGATTACAGACGCCAAGGGCAGTCCGGTGATTTCCAACATCGGCGTTTTCAATGCCCCTGTATTTCTGAATGCTCCCACGATCATGAGAAATCAAGCCGGGGAAATAGTCATCGCCACCGATGACATCGGACCGTATTTCTATTACACCCGGGACGGTAGCGAGCCAACGTCCAAGTCGGAAAAATATACCGGTCCTGTTCCGACGGAGGGAAAAATAGAGATAAAGGCTATTGCCTATGATCCTGCTACCGATAAAAGCAGTCCGGTAGCACTCGAGAAATTTGATATTTCCCGAAAGGATTGGAAGATCGTTGGAATAGGTGATGAAAAAGCATACACGATTCTCGATGGAAATATCTCGACCACATGGCATCAAAATAAAACGAAAGAAGTGGTGATCGATTTGGGAGGCGAACAAAATCTTAGCGGCTTCAAATATCATCCCGATGAAAGCCGGTGGGAGCCGGGGATTATAACCCACTTCGAATTTTATGTGTCATCTGATAATAAGAAATGGAAACGTGTGGACCAGGGTGAGTTTTCGAACATCAAGAACAACCCGGTGTGGCAAATCAGGAAGTTCGCCCCGCTAAAGGCCCGGTTCATCAAGTTGCAGGCATTGAAGAATGCGGAGGACAATGACAATATGGGATACGCAGAAATAGACGTGATCACGGACTGATGCAGGTTTTTCGCGCCCGTCCGGTGGATACACTACGCGACTTACTCGAAGCGAGACCCTCGGTGATTGTAACAAACACCGAGGTGGTGATTTTTTCGCAACCAGGAAAAAGTAAAAAAGAGGATTGTGCTGGATCATAAAAAATAGTGTGTGCCAACGGGGACGTCATTACAAACTGATTCACACGGAGCTAGCAGAAAGGCGGATGTCGCGTTATTCTTTTCCGCTGAATAGCATTAAGTTGTATCTTTACTTGGCCCATAAAAGCCCAGTGTCGATAAAAGAAATGCTTGGATATGCATTGCGGATTTGTTGGCCCTGTTTTTTCACGGCTGCATGCTGTTTGAACCCGCGACGGGCTCCGCGACTTTGAGGTGGATCGGCGGGAGATAACAAGAAGCCTTACATTTATTTTGGATTTAACTATTCAGGTGAAGTCGTGAGAGAGCGTAGTTTTTTTTTGGTAGCGTGGATCGCGGCTGTATTTATGGCGGTCCAGCCGGCTATGAAATTATTTGCACAGGAACATCGCTTTGGCCGCATCGATGACCGGAAGGGATTGTCACACAACTATGTAAAAACATTCTATAAGGACAGGACCGGTTTTCTGTGGATAGGGACCGAGTCGGGTCTCAACCGTTTTGACGGTTATTCGCTCAAAGTATACCGCAACGATCCAGCCGACTCTACTTCTCTTTTTAATGATGATGTGGTGCGACTATACGAAGCACCCGGCGGAATGCTTGGTGTAGCAACATCGGTTTCGCTTTGCTTTTATAATCCGGCGACAGAAACGTTCACAACGGATTTTCGATTCCTTAAAAAATATGCCATTGAAAACCCTGGTGATCTCCTCAATATTATTCATGACAAAGCGGGTAACTACTGGTTTCTCTTAAAGAATAATGGGCTTGTGGTCTACAACGAAGAAAAGATGACCACGCGACCGTTCCGGCATCTGGATAGCGATACGACCACCCTTTTCACCAACAACGTCACTTCGGTTGTGGCTCACCAGGATGGAAGTTACTGGATAGCGCATTCCAATGGTGTTGCAGAGAACGTTGTCCTTGAAAAAGAGAAACTCAAGGTGGTTAACCGGGTCTCTTTTTCACCAAGGGAATCATCCGACAAAGACAGGTATCTTCAATGTGAATTGACGATCGATAACGATGGAGATCTCTGGAGTTATCGGTCCAATATAGACGAAGGCGTGTTTTATTATAATGCAGCTAAACATAGCGTAAGCCACTTCGAAAGAAAATCCAAAGTTGTAGCCCTAAGAGACGACTTGATATCGGGCCTCGTTCAAGACAATAAAGGCAATATCTGGATTTCATACGGCAGCGCGGGAATTGATATTCTCAATAAAAAGAATTTTGCCATAGAACGCATTTTGCATGATCCGGAGACGAATGAAGGGCTGAATGAGAATTCAATTGCCGGCATGTTTAAAGATGAAGACGGTATCATCTGGGTGGGTACTTATAAAAAAGGCTTGAACTTCTTTCACGAAAGCATGATGCGGTTCCCGGTTTATAGCCGACACTCAAAACCGTATCCGTTGCCTTTTGAGGACGTCAACCGTTTTGTGGAGGATAGGAAAGGCAATCTGTGGCTCGGCACAAACGGCGGAGGGTTGATCTACTTTGACAGGCAGAGCGGGCGCTTTACAACCTACAAACACAACCCGAAAGATCCGCATAGCCTGAGCAGCGATGTTGTTGTCAGTTTGTGTCTGGATCATGAGGACAAACTTTGGATAGGGACTTTCTTTGGTGGATTGAACTGTTTCGATGGCAAGACATTCACCCGGTATCAACACGATGCAAAAGACGCCACCAGCCTCCCCGGTAAAAGTGTGTGGGAAATCTTTGAAGATTCACAGCACCAGCTTTGGATTGGGATGCTCGACGGGGGGCTTAACCTCCTTGACCGGAAAAATAAGACATTTGCCCGGTACAGTCATCCGAAGCAAATAGCGCTTTATTCCCCATACATCTCAACGATCATGGAAGATTCGAAGGGCAACCTCTGGTTTGGAACCTCCGTGGGCATCGATGTACTCATGAAGGAGTCTGGAAGCATCACGCATTTTGGATCAGAGCGGAATAATCCCACATCCCTTCGAAGCGACGCCATTCTGGGAACAATGGAAGATTCCGAGGGGAGGATCTGGATTGGGACACAGGGAGGACTTAGTCTATGGCAAAAGGGAAGCAACCGGTTTGTTAACTTCAGCGTGAAAGATGGATTGCCTCACAATGCCATCATGTCTATGAAAGAGGATGCAGCCGGGAGGCTGTGGCTGGGTACACCGAATGGACTCGCGTGTGCGACGATCGTGTCTGAAGGCGGCCGCATTCGGCTTGAGCTCGCCAACTACTCCGAAGCCGACGGTCTGCAAGGGCAGCGGTTCAATGAAGATGCTGTCCTCCAAACGATGAATGGAGAGCTTGTCTTTGGCGGCGCCAATGGATTCAATATTTTCAAACCCGGTGATATCGGGCATAGCAAAACGATGCCACGGCTTGTCCTGACGGATTTTCAATTGTTCAACCGAAGCGTCCGGCCGGGAAAAGCGGACGGTAAGCACTTCGCGTTATCGTCTTCGATCACGACCAATCCTCCCATCGTGTTGGCCGCAAATGATGATGTTTTTTCAATCGAGTTTGCGGCGCTCGACTTTATTCAGCCCTCCAAAAACAGCTATAAATACAAACTGGAAGGATTTAACCAGGAATGGCTGGTAACGGACGCAAGCAACCGGAAAGTTACGTTCACCAACCTGGATGCCGGTGACTATGTGTTTCGCGTGATCGCCTCAAACGATGATGGGCTTTGGAATGAAGAAGGCATTTCACTTCCCATTAAAGTGCTTCCTCCTTTCTGGAAATCTACAAAGGCCGTTGTCGTTTACCTGCTCGTCCTGTCATTGCTGCTGTTTATCGCGCGTAAACTCATCCAGCAACGCGAGCAAATGAAGTTTGCCATGAAACAACAACAGGAAGAGGCCATGCGGTCGCGCGAGTTGGATATGATCAAGACAAAGTTCTTTACCAATGTGAGCCATGAATTCAGGACCCCGCTTTCGCTGATCATTTCTCCACTGGAAAAACTCAGCGAACAGGTCGTTGATCCGGCACAGCTTAAAAATATAGATCTCATTCAGAAAAATGCCAAGAGATTATTGAACCTCGTTAACCAGCTGCTCGATTTTAGAAAAATGGAGGTTCATGATATTCGCTTTCATCCTTCGGAAGGTGATATCATCCGGTTTGTTCGTGAAACCGTTTCCTCCTTTGCCGATCTTTCTGAGAAAAAAAGCATTCGGCTCACATTCGAATCAAACACGTCTTCCCTGGAAGCTATTTTCGACCACGACAAAGTCGAGAAGATCTTGTTCAACCTGCTTTCGAACGCCTTCAAGTTCACCATGGACTCCGGGGTGATTTCAATAGTCGTAGAGGTTAACGACGCGGCTGAAAATAGTATTGTAGAAATCATGGTGAAGGATTCCGGGATCGGGATCCCTGCCGAAAAACAGGAGCAGATCTTCGAGCGCTTCTTTCAAAACGACTTACCCAGTTCCCTCATGAACCAGGGGAGCGGTGTAGGTCTTGCTATCACAAAGGAATTTGTGCGCATCCATGGAGGCACGATCCGCGTGGAAAGTGAGGAGGGAAAAGGAAGTTCCTTTATCGTAGTGTTGCCGCTGAAGAAAATGGTTCACACCGTACATGAAACCATAAATGAGCCCGTGAACACGGTGGTCGACGCTCCCATAGAAGAGGTGCCGGCATCGGAAGAGAAGCCTTTGATTTTGTTGATAGAAGATAACGAGGATTTTCGTATTTATTTGAAGGATAATCTTAAGACATCGTATGCAGTTATCGAAGCTGCGAATGGAGAAGAGGGCTTGAAAAAAGCGATTTTGCAATATCCGGATCTTATCGTGACGGACGTGATGATGCCGGGTATGGATGGCATTGAGCTTTGTAAAAAAATAAAATCCGATCAGCGTGTATCGCATATACCCGTGATCCTGCTCACGGCCCGTTCGGGCGAAGAGCAGCGACTGGAAGGATTTGAAGTAGGAGCAGATGACTATATCCCGAAACCCTTCAGCTTCCCCATGTTAGAGTCGAGGATCCGCAACCTGATCTCGTTGCGGAAAGATCTCCATGCGTTGTTCGCCAAGAAGAACGGGATCAAGGCAAGCGAGATCCAGGTTACCTCGCTCGACGAGCAATTTATCCATCGCGTTGTCCAGGCGATCGAAAACAATGTATCCAACAGTGAGCTGACGGTAATGGATTTAAGTCATGAACTGGGGGTGAGCCGTGCCCAGTTTTTTAGAAAGGTACAAGAGCTCACCAACAAATCGCCCCTGGAACTTATTCGCACCATCCGGTTGCAATATGCAGCACAACTTCTTGAGAAAAGTCAGCTCTCTGTTTCTGAAGTCGCTTACCGTGTGGGCTTCAATAACCCCAAATACTTCGCTCGTCATTTTAAAGATCTGTATCACGTATTGCCATCGGCGTATGCCAACGGCAAGCGAAGAAGTTAGCCGTTAAGCTTTGTATTAGACGTTTGTTACCCACCTTTAGGATTATTTGTTACGCTTGCGGGAACGGCGTCTGTCTATTTTTGCCGGACAAATATTCCGGTTTGAAACGAAAACTAAGAATCCTGCTTTTGATTGAAATGGTCATGTATGTGCTGATCATTTCCATTTTTACGTGGATCCTTTCCCTGGTGTAAAATGCGTTGCGGAGCCGTTATTTGTCACAACACGAATTCCACCCGGTAAAATCATACCTACTTTCGAGACTTTTTAATACCCCCTTAGACTCCATATCCCTGTCTCTAAGACGAATCAATACCGTCTCCAGCGGGCTCCCGCCATACATTTACTGCAAACGATTACGGAATTGTAGCTCAGAAATCGTCAGCCCTCTTTGGACCAAAACGGGTCAATTAGCTCGATTTCAGGCTCAAGTCCGTAAAGTTTAACCTCTAAACCTCAATCATATGAAGAAGAAACTCTACAGATGTTTCGGCATTTCTGTGTTGATCCTGATGCTAGGCTACCTCCAGGTTCCGGCGCAGCAGCGATCGATCACGGGAACCGTAAAGGACGTATCTGGAAGTACCATACCAGGCGTCAGTGTAGTTGTAAAAGGTACGAGCATTGGGACCGTCACGGATGCTGATGGGACATTTTCCATTAATGCCAACCCCAATGAGACGCTCGTATTCACGTTTATCGGCTATAAGCGCGAAGAAATCCTGATCACCCAACAGACCAGGCTCGACATGACATTAAGTGAAGACGTGAAGACACTTGATGAGATCGTGGTGGTGGGGTATGGTGAGTCAAAGAGAAAGGATGTCACGGGCGCGATCTCTTCCATCACCGGCGATGAGATCCGAAAAACAAATCCGGTCACGTTCGACCAGGCGTTGCAGGGGAAAGTAGCCGGCGTGGTTGTGCAGCAGATCTCTGGTCAGCCAGGGGGAGCTGTTTCTATACAGATCCGTGGGATCTCCTCTTTTAGCGGCGCTTCGCCTTTATTTGTGATCGATGGCGTGATCATCGGCGGCGGTGCGAATACGGCAGTGGGTTCTAATCCGTTGGCGGGTATCAACCCTTCGGAGATCGAGTCGATCGATGTTTTAAAAGATGCATCGGCTACCGCCATCTATGGCTCGCAGGCCACGAACGGCGTGGTGATCATCAAGACGAAAAGAGGCCAGGTATCGCCACCCAAAATAACATACGATTTCTATACCGGCTATCAGCAAGTGAGGAAGATGCTTCCTACCATGAACCTGCGCGAGTTTGCCACTTTTATAAACGACAGAAACACGGGGTTAGGCTGGGGATTTGATACCCGACCTCAGTTCGCCAATCCACAATACCTGGGTGAGGGCACCAATTGGCAAAAAGAATTATTCCGGAACGCGCCGATGAGCAATCACTCGGTGACGGTGAGCGGAGGCGACGAACGGACGCAGTACTTATTTTCCGGCGCTTACTTCAAGCAGGAAGGAATTGCCCTAGGCTCCGGATTCCAGCGCGTCTCCGTGCGACTCAACCTGGATAACAAAACCACCCGTTGGTTGAAAATTGGAACCAGCCTGCAGCTCGTCAACATCAAGGAGAATGTCAACTCCACAAACTCAAATGTCATTTCTACTGCACTCAGTCAAACACCCGATATCGCTGTAAAAAATCCGGATGGAAGCTGGGGAGGTGGCATCGATCCAAACGGCTGGGTGAACGCTAGCAGAATGGCAAACCCGTATGCCCTTGCCCTGATCAATACCGATCTGGCAAAGCGCAACCAGCTCTTCGGCAATGTTTACGCTGAAATAGAATTTACCAAGAACCTGATGCTGCGGAATGAATTGTCAGGAAGTTTCGCCATGGGTACGGAAGATAAATTCAATCCTACCTATACGATGGGACTTAATGTGAATAAAACAAATTCTGCCACGTACTCCTATACACAAAATTACTACACGATCGTCAGGAACTATCTCACCTATTCCAAAATGTTCAATTCCGCCTATAACCTCACCGTTATGGGGGGACATGAAGCGCAGTTGAATACCAGTGAAAGCGTTTCGGCGTCGCGCATAAATTTTCCTTCAAACAACGTTCACGCCATCAACAGCGGCGATGCCACAACGGCCACCAACTCGGGCACAAAAGGACAGAACGCACTTGAATCGTATTTCGGTCGTGTCAATTTTATGTGGAACGATAAATATCTGTTCACCGGCAACGTGCGCGCGGATGGTTCGTCAAAATTTGCGGCGGATAACCGGTGGGTAACGACCTATTCCGGTGCGCTGGCATGGAAAATTCAAAATGAAAATTTTCTTAGAAACACGCCCGTCAATGAGTTAAAGCTCCGCGCAGGGTATGGACTTACCAACAACCAAAATATAAAAGACTATGCCTATGCAGCGACGCTGAACACCATTTCCAATGGTCTGTCGGGCGTTGCTCAACTTACCGGCAATCTGGCTAACCCGTTGGTGCAATGGGAAAAAACCAAGTACGCCAACATTGGCCTGGATGGAGGCATCCTGAACTCACGCATCAATTTCTCTGTGGATTTTTATGACCGCAGAACAGATGGCCTTTTGCTCAGTCTCCCGTTGCCTTTTTATTCCGGCACCACCACAGGCTATTCACCGGGTGCCCTGGAAGCTCCCTATGTAAATGTTGGGTCGGTGAGCAACAAAGGGTTTGATTTCAGGATCAGCTCAACGAACCTGACCACAAGAGGGTTTACCTGGAGAACCGATGTCACCGTATCACACAACACCAATAAAATAGAGAAGTTGAACACGGATGGGGCTTCATTGCCGGGTTACTATGGGGCCAACGTTGCGGCCATGTCGGTGGTGGGCCGGTCGATGGGGCAATTTTACGGCTATCAAACCGATGGCCTCTTTGCAACGGCTAACGATTTTGAAACCCATCCCTTGCCGATTAATCCTACCACCGGTGCAAAATTGCCGATTGGACCATCGTCGGGTTCGATCTGGTATGGCGACTACAAATTCAAAGATGTCAATGGCGATGGTGTTATCGACGAACATGACCAAACGTTTCTGGGTTCGCCTATTCCTAAATATCAGATTGGTTTCAATAACACTTTTACCTACAGGAATTTTGATCTGAATGTTTTCTTCAGTGCGAACGTGGGGAACAAAGTGTTGAATGGATTGCGCATACAAAGCGACAACCCGTTGACCAGTTTTGGCTATTTTAAGTCGCTGTCAAACCACGCGCAACTGGCGTTAATTGACCCCAATGGATCGGCTTCAGACATCAACAACGTCTACGTCACCAATCCGGAAACGGATATCGTAGGGCTCCGAAATGACGATACGAATAACAACAATCGGATCTCCAACCGGTATGTCGAAGATGGTTCTTTTATTCGATGCAAGACCATTTCGCTGGGCTACACGATCCCCGAAAAGATCACGTCGAAATTGCACATACATTCCTTGCGGATTTATGGTAATGTTTCCAACGCTTTTCTCATAACGAAATACAAAGGGATGGATCCAGAAATCGGTTCATGGAATCCGCTGTCTGCAGGGATGGATAATGGTTTTTATCCCCAGCCCCGGGTATTTACTATAGGCGCTAACCTGCAACTATAAGAATACATGGCTATTGGTCCTTTTAAACAATAAAATATTAAGCAATGAAATCAATATATGCCTTGATCGTCCCTTTGCTGTTCGTTATCGTATCGATAACGAGCTGCCAAAAAGATTTTCTTGAACGTCCGTCATTATCACAGATAAGTTCTGATAATTTTTATCAGACAACGGCAGACTTAAGACTGGCTACAGCCGCGCTCTACGGTGGTTCTCCCTGGTGGCAATGGAACACCCAGCCCTACATGATGCTGGGTGATGTCATGAGCGGTAACTTGATCTCGCAATGGTGGGGCGATGCCGTGCAGCTGAACACGTTCTCGATTACGGGACAAAACGCCATCATGCAGCAAGCCTGGACGGGCTTGTACATTGTGGTGGCGCATTGTAATTCAACCATTAATGCCATACGTGAAAAAGCACCCGCTTCCATTCCGGAATCGGATAAAAATGCGGCCATTGCAGAGGCCAGGTTTATTCGTGCCATGGCCTATTATCACCTGGTCATGCTCTGGGGCGATGTGCCCATCATTGAAGACAACACCAAACTCATCAGCTCACCGCTGGTGAACCGGAATACAAAGGCGGATGTCTACAGGTTTATTACGGCCGACCTGATCTTTGCCTCGCGAAACCTCCCTGCCACAGACGCCGCCGGGAGAGCCACCACGTGGTCGGCACAAGGGATGGCCGGCAAAGTGTACCTGACGATGTCCGGCTTATCGCAGGAGGGAGGCTCACGCAATCAGACCTATTTGGATAGCGCAAAATTTTATGCCGGTAATGTATGTAAGAACAGTGGACGGTCGCTGTTTCCCAGTTACTATGACCTGTTCAAAACGCAATTCAATGACAACCCGGAATCCTTATTTGCACTGCAATGGGCACCTGGCGTAACGTATGGCTTTGGCAACATGCTGCAGACCTACTCTCCCAGCTCCGACATCACGCCCAACAATCAAGGAGCCTGGCTTTTTCTGCAGCCTACCTACGATCTATACAAACTATATTCCAAGAAAGACACGATCCGACGCAAGGCTAGCTTTATGCTTCCCGGCGACAAGTACCCTGAACTGAACGCCGCAGGGGGTGGCTATACTTCCAATAGTTCAACCTTGAAAAAGCATATGGTAGGAACGCAAACGGATAATAATTCACCTAACATGACGCTCGTCTCGTCCGTAGAACATAATTCCCTGCTCAGGCTGGCCGATGTGTACCTGGTATATGCCGAAGCCATCTTGGGCAACAATGGATCTACCGCCGATGGTGAGGCGCTGCAATATTTTAACGCCGTGCGCAAAAGGGCAGGCGTCGACCCGGCACCCTCGCTGAATATCGACACGTTGATCCAGGAGCGGCGAAAAGAACTGGCCTATGAAGGACATTACTGGTTCGACCTGGTCCGGCTTTCTTACTACGACCCTCAAAAAGCCGTGAGCTTTCTCAATGATCAGCAACGCGTAACCTTTGCCTATAGCAGTGGTATCGCTACGCCAAATGCCCCGATCGGAAGCATTACCCCTGCGAACCCCGGCACCTTTACGCTACAGTTGCCGTCGGCGGAACTTACGGCAAACCCCAAGTTGGCGGATGCCCCGGTGCGCTATTACCATTGATGATTTACGCTCAGACTTAAAAAAATCAACTATGAAAAAGATACTGTATAACTATACGCGGCAGCTTTTTTTACTGTCAGTGACTTTGATGTGGCTGCAGGCCTGCGAAAAAGATGAGGTGAGTGCCCCGGTGATAACCGGCATCATAAATTACGCCCCATCGCCGGATGACACGGTCTTGCAAAGTCTGACCCCCGGCCAGTGGGTGGTAGTGAACGGACATAATTTGCAAGACGCTCTCCAGATTTCCTTCAATGGCGTGCCGGCAAATTTCAACAACGGATTATTTTCAGATTCGTATGCTGTCGTGCAGGTGCCGGCGGTGATACCGTTCCCATCCATACCCGCCGAGAAGCTCAATACCATTCAATATTTTACATCGCATGGGTCAGCGACATTTGAGTTTAGTATTGTGGCACCGGCACCCACCATCACCAGCATCTCAAATGAGAATGCCAACGCGGGAGACTCGGTATATATCTATGGGACAAATTTATTTCTGCTTACCAAAATAAGTTTTGCCGGCGTACCGATCACAGCGTACACCTCATCGGTCAATGGTACGGCTGTGGGCTTCGTGTTGCCAGAGCTTAATCAAAGCGGACAGGTGATTGTCGCGAACCAGTCGGGCGCAGATTCTACTGCTTTCAATGTGAATGATGCATCGACTGGGGTCCTCTGTGATTTTGATAACATCAATACGCTTAGTTGGGGCACGGGCACAGATAATAGCAGCACCAATTTTCCGGGCAACAAGGGATCCTATGCCGTGCTCAATAATGCTGTTTTAAGCGCTGGCGATGCGTCATGGTGGAATTGGCAACGCAGCATCAATACCAACGCGGTGCAATGGGTTCCTGTCGATAATATGAGCGATCCTGTCGGCGACTACGCGCTTAAATTCGAGATCAATGTTCCGGATGCATGGAAGGGGACTTCTATCGTTGTCTTGAAGGATTACACATGGACGTATGTTGCTCCCTATGAGCCGTGGAAAGACGCCAACGGAAATACGTTTTCATATTCCACCAAGGGTTGGCGCACGGTAACCCTTCCATTATCTGGATTTCGAAAGGATAACGGTACGGGAGTTGCCGTTACCAGCTTGACCGATTTGTTGGGAAGCACGGGCAATGGAAGCGTAAACATCTATACGATCAACAGTGCCGCTACCCCTACAGCGACAGGGTTGATTGCGGCCATTGATAATATCAGAGTAGTGAAAATCAAATAGCCGTCATCTGCCAACGGAGCAGTAGTTGTTAAAAAGACCCTCTAACGTAAAAATGTACGCGAATTGAAATGTTAGTTCATGTTGTAAGGTTTCGTTCGCTGGAAATAGTATGCATCTAAAGTGAAGAAAAAATGAAGATCAAATGTCCTTTTAAAATTTCTCTGTTTTTCATTGTCGTTATTTCCTTTTCCTCTTGCGGAAAGGAGGGGGTTGAACCACAGCTGTCGGTTTCTGAAACGGAGCTTACCTTCCCCGTCGCGGGAGGCACGTCTGAAATAACCGTGACCAGTAGCGATAGCTGGCGTATTAACAATGCTGCCTCCGCATGGTTGCAGCTAACGCAAACCGGTGGGAACAGCGGCAGTGTCACCATTCAAATAATTGCAGGATCGAATGCTACCGGTTCCACGCGTTCAGCGGTGTTGGTGGTGAGCTCAGATAGCGGCCAGTCCAGGCGCGTTACCGTTTCTCAGCCGAGCCAGATCTTTCTGCCTCAGATCTATCCGTCGTATAATACATCTCCCCAACCATCGGATGCCACCGGGATGAGTAGCACAGCCCTGCAACTCGCCGACAAGATAAAGTTGGGCTGGAACCTTGGAAATACCATGGAAGCACCCGGTGGTGAAACCGGGTGGGGTAGCCCTGTCATCACGGAAGACTATATCAAATTTGTAAAGCAAACTGGTTTTAATGCTATTCGCATTCCCAGTGCCTGGAATTGGTATCACGTGGATAATAAGGCAACCGCGCACATCGATCAAAACTGGCTCAACCGAGTGAAAGAAGTGGTGGGCTATTGCGTGAAAAATGACATGTACGTTTTGCTGAATATTCACTGGGATGGTGGATGGCTTGAGAATAACTGTACCCCCGTAAAAAAGGATTCGGTCAACGCCAAACAAAAAGCACTATGGGAACAGATCGCAACGACGATGCGTGACTTCGATGAACATCTCATGTTTGCCAGCGCCAACGAGCCCAACGCCGACGATGCCACGAAAATGGGTGTGTTGCGCTCCTATCATCAGACTTTTGTTGATGCCGTTCGCTCCACCGGAGGTCGCAACACCTATCGCGTCCTGGTGCTGCAAGGCACACCCGAATGGTTTGACGTAAGCTCATTCCCCACCGATCCCTCGCCAAACCGTCTTATGTTTGAGCCGCATAATTATACGCCTTTTCAATTTACAGCCTTGGATGGGGATGCGAGCTGGGGTAAAATGTTTTACTACTGGGGTGCCGGACATCATTCTACGATCGAACCCGATCGCAATCCAAACTGGGGGGAAGAAGATGAACAGCTGAAAGCCTTTAAACTGTGGAAGGAGAATTATGTCGACAAGGGCATTCCTGTCCTCATGGGGGAATATGGCGCATACCGACGAGGTGGCACTAAAAACATTCCTTTGGACTTAGCCACGCACAACGACGCGGTTGACTACTGGCTAACCTACGTCACCAAGCAGGCGATAGCGAACGGTATCAAGCCGTTTTACTGGGACACAGGCGGAGCGTTGGATAGAGCAAATTATACGGTAAAAGATCAACGTACGATAGATGCTATTCTGGAAGGTGCGAAATAGACGCTTTATGAATTGTAATTATTCAAGAATGAACCGGACCTATACCGTTGTATTTGTTTGCCTGTTGGCAAGTTGTGCAATGGCCCAAAGTAAGAAAAAGGTAGCACCCGAACGTCTGATCAACATTGATTTCAATGTTGAAAAAGGACCGCTGAATACCATGTTCAAGGAATGTGTGGGCGCGGGGCGTGCCAACGAAGGTTTGCGCACCGACTGGCAACAGCAACTCGCTTATGTCAGAAAAGAATGCGGCTTCAAATACATTCGCATGCACGGGCTATTGACGGATGACATGGCCGTTTACGCACAAGATAAAAATGGGAACCCTCAGTACAACTATATGTACGTTGATGTGTTGTTCGATTTTCTGCACTCCATCGGAATGAAACCCTTTGTGGAGCTGGGGTTTATGCCATCACAGCTTGCCAGCGGTAACAAAACGATTTTCTGGTGGCGGGGCAATGTAACGCCTCCGAAAGACCATGAGAAATGGGCCGCATTGATCACGAATCTCGTACAACATTTTACAGAACGATACGGCGAAGCGGAAGTAAAGACATGGTATTTTGAAGTATGGAATGAACCCAATCTCGATGGCTTCTGGGCGGGTAGCCAGGCTGAGTATTTCAAACTATATAATTACAGTGCCAATGCCATAAAAAAAGTGAACCCGTCTTACCGGGTAGGCGGGCCGGGAACAGCAGGCGCTGCCTGGGAAAGCGAGATGATTGATTACTGCATCAAGAACGCTACGCCTATTGATTTCATCAGCACACATGCATACGGCGTAAAGCAGGGATACCTCGACGAGTTTGGCAATTCCGGTACGGTGCTGGACAAGAATCCGATGAGTATTATCGGCGATGTGCTGGATTCACGAAAAGAGATCTCCGCTTCATCCAAACCCAACCTCGAGTTGCACTATACCGAGTGGAGTGCCTCCTACACCCCGGCAGACCCGATACACGACAGTTATCACGAAGCAGCCTTTGTCTTGCAAAAGCTTAAGCAAGTGGGTGATGCCGCCAACTCCATGTCATACTGGGTCTTCACGGATATATTCGAGGAGGCGGGCCCGAGGTTCACACCCTTTCACGGAGGGTTTGGTATGCTCAATACCCAAGGGATTAACAAGCCGGTGTTCTATGCGTACCAATTTATGAACCGGTTGGGGAATACGGAATTGACAAATAGGGATCAGTCATCCTGGGTGTGTAAAGATGAAGAAGGAAATGTCCAGGCAGTCGTGTGGGATTTTACAAACACCCATCCCGGCGACTCTGTAAACAACCAGCGATACTATGTCCGTGATTTGCCGTCAAAGGCGAAGCCCAAGGTAAAGCTGGATATTACACATATACCGGCGGGTACATATGCGCTGGAAATATATAAAGTGGGGTATCGCAGTAATGACGCCTACTCAACCTATCTTTCTATGGGAAAGCCAGCACAGCTTACAAAGCTACAGGTGGAACATATCAAGCGACAAAACGACGGTGCTCCATTTTTGAAAGAGATTGTATCCATAAAGGCGGGATCTGTTTTTTCGCGTGAACTTGACACCAGAGAAAATGATGTGTTCTTTCTCAACCTTGTCAAGCTCTGAGTTTTCTGATAAGACGATTGTAGAATCAACTAACACTTCTTTTATACTATATATTATGAAATCTGTTTCAATAGTACTTTTTGTTTTCGCCGTTATCGGATTTTATCAACCATCACTCGGCCAATCCTCGAAACAAGCCCCCGTATCCGCGACCAAGCAAACAGGTTCAGAAGGTAAGTTCGAGCCAACGTGGCAATCGTTAGCGGGCTACAAGGTTCCGGAATGGTTTCGCAACGCCAAGTTCGGAATCTGGGCACATTGGGGTCCGCAATGTCAGCCCGAGCAAGGCGACTGGTATGCCAGGCATATGTATGATGAGGGTAGTGAGCAGTATAAATGGCACGTGGCTCACTATGGACATCCTTCCAAGGCCGGTTTCAAGGAAGTTATCAACGATTGGAAAGCTCAAAACTGGGATCCGGAAAAACTGGTAGCGCTTTATAAAAGAGCAGGTGCTCAATATTTTTTCGCGATGGCCAACCATCATGATAACCTGGACATGTGGGATAGTAAGTATCAATCGTGGAATACCGTACGCGTCGGACCGAAGAAAGACATCATCGCCAGTTGGGCCCGGGCGGCAAAAAATAATAACCTTCCGTTTGGACTGAGTGTGCATGCTTCACATGCCTGGTCGTGGTTGGAGACCTCGCAGCGTTCCGATAAGAGCGGACCCCTTATGGGCGTGCCTTACGATGGCCGGCTCACAAAGGCGGAGGGAAAGGGAACATGGTGGGAAGGGCTCGATCCCCAGGAGCTCTATGCGCAAGATCATGCCTTGAGTGAGGGAAGCGATAAAATAACATCCTTGTTCAAGCAGTGGGAGTGGGGCAATGGCGCATCCACGCCTTCTCCGGAATACTGTAATAAGTTTTACAACAGAGTAGTTGATCTTATTGATCAGTTTAATCCGGACCTGCTTTACTTCGATGATTCGGTTCTCCCGCTTTACCCTGTAAGCGACGTGGGTTTAAAAATTGCAGCAGATTATTACAACCACAGCCAGGCAACGCATCAGGGTAAACTTGAGGGGGTATTATTCGGAAAGGTCCTGAACGAAGAGCAGAAAAAATGCATCGTCTGGGATGTCGAGCGCGGAGCCCCCGAAAATATCCAGCCACTGGCATGGCAAACCTGCACTTGCATTGGCGACTGGCACTACAAAAGATCGATCTACGAAAAGGGAGAGTATAAATCGGCAAAAGATGTCATTCACATGCTGGTGGACATTGTAAGTAAGAACGGAAACCTGCTGTTGAACATCCCGATTCGTGGCGACGGAACGATAGACGAAAAAGAGATCGCCGTACTGGAAGACATCGCATCATGGATGAAAGTGAATAGTGAAAGCATTTTCGATACACGCCCATGGGAAATATTTGGCGAAGGCCCATCGACAGAAGCCGCCAACCCGGTGAAGGTCCAGGGGTTTAACGAAGGAAAGGTCAAACTCACCGCGAGCGACATACGCTTCAATAAAAAAGGGAATACTCTATATGCCACTGTATTGGGTAGGCCAGTCGATAACGTAAACATCAAGTCGCTGGGGAAGGGGAAGACCAGGATTAAAAATATTGAAATGCTGGGCAGCACCGAGAAACTTTCCTGGAAGCAAAATTCGGACAACCTGGTCATCCAAAAGCCAAAGGCCACGTCAAATGACATCGCCGTGGTCTATAAAATATATTTGCAGTAACGGGGAGCGCCAAAAGCGATAGAGTAGGGGGGACGCATTGGATATATTTCATTCGATCGTTCTCCCCATGCTAGTTCATCTGCGGATGATGGTTTTTTTTGAAGAAGAGATGGAAAGTCGTACCCTCATTGACCCTGCTTTCTACTTCAATTTTGCCGCCCAATGCAGTCATCTGGGTTTTCACCAGGTACAGTCCCATACCTTTTCCTTCAATGTGAAGATGGAAACGACTGTATAGGTTGAAGAGCTTGTCTTTGCATATTGCCATGTCCATACCGAGTCCATTGTCTTGTACGGTGAGATGAAGGTGTTCATTCACCAGCTCTGAACATATACGAATCACAGGCCTCCGGTTGGGATGACGATATTTGATGGCGTTGCTGACCAGGTTCAATAGGATACTATCGAGATAGGGTTTCACCGTCCAAAGCGTAACGCCTTTCGAAAAGTCTTCGTACAGCGTTGCTTTTCTATCCTCTATTTCTTTCTGCAGGTTTATTTTGACGAGGCGCAGTTCTTCTTCAAGGTTTATCTGCACAATCTCAGACGTGGAATCCCGGCGCAGTTCCAGTATGGTATTCAGGTCCCTTACGACACGATCAAGTTCCTCTGTGGTGATCATCATTTTGTCAATGATCATGCGCGATTCTTGCACATCACTTTTGCTGATTTCCAATATATGCCCCAGTCCGAGTATCCGGGCAACCGGCGCGCGAAGGTTATGCGCGGAAATGAACGCGAATTGCTCCAGTTGCTGGTTATATTCAACTAAATCGTGGGTACGTTCTTCAACCTCCGCTTCGAGTGTTTCGTTGCGTTTTATGATCTCATTGTTCTGTTCCTCGATGATCTGTCGGGCTTTTTGCAATTCAAAATTCTGCGCCGACACGATATCGCGTTGTGCCGATATTTCCTCCTGGCTCTGGATAAGTTCTTCGTTTTGTTGTGCCAGCTCCTCGGTTCGTTTGTATACCTGCAACTCCAGCATCTTGTTCTGCTTTTTGATGCTGCCCACGCGCAGTCTGTAGATCGACACCGCGACACCGGTCAGCAGAATAACGCTCGCCAGTTTTGCCCACCATGTGCGCCACCACGGTGGCAAGACGCGGATGACCAGCATTGCCTCTTGCTTGCTCCATACGCCATCATTATTGCTGGCTTTCACCTTGAACGTATAGGTGCCGGGATCAAGATTGGTAAACATCACCGAGCGCTGGTCGCCTACATAATTCCAGTCGGTATGAAATCCCTCCAATTTATAGGCGTATTGATTTTTAGACGTGGCGGTAAAGTTCAATGCAGCATACTTCAGTGAGAAGAAGGTGTATTCGGAGGGAAGGGTGATCTCACGGGTTTCGCTGATCTGATGCTGTAGCATGCCACCAAAATCGCCGGGCTTTGCCGGCTGATTGAGGATCCGAAGTTCACTAATGTAGACACTGGGTGCGAAAGGATTGTCGCGCACACTGTCGGGGTTAAAAATACAGATTCCCTTGCCGCCAAAAAGAAGTTGCCCGGTTGGGTTACGCATGCACACATTGGGATTAAAGGTGTCGTCGGAAAGCCCATCGGCGGCATCATAGTTGCGAAACGCACCCGTCGCTGGATTGAACCGGGATAGGCCATCGGCGGTGCTCAGCCAGAGGTTGCCCGCGTCATCTTCCAGGATGGCCTGTGTGACATCGTTGGGTAATCCATCGTGTGTGGTGTATCTTTTTTTAAACACTCCATCGACGAGCAGATGCAGACCATTCCGGGTGCCGATCCACAGTTGGCCATGACGATCTTCCAGCAGGCTGTTGCACATGCCGCCGACTTGTATGGAGTCGGGATGGGTTGCTGTTTCAAACCGGGTCAACTCCTTTTGAAGGGGATCATAACATAAAACTTCTTCAATCGTGCCGATCCAGATCTTGCCTTTTTTATCCTCGTAGATCGTTCGCATGTAGTTATTGAATTCGAAACGATTTTCGCGAACATGGTCAAACGTGCCTGCACGTTCATCGGTGAGTATGTTCAGACCGTCATAGGTAGCCACCAGCAGTTGCTGTGTTTTTCCAGACTGCGAAATGGAAAATACATGGGGATTGGAAAGACTCCCTTTGCGGTTTTCATCCGGCATATAGTGAATGAAATTATCGTGGGCCTCGTCAAAGCGATGCAGGCCGCCTCCCCAGGTGCCTATCCAAATGCGCTGTTGCCGGTCTTCGTAGACGGCGAGTATAGGGTTGGTCTGCAAGCTTTCTTTTGCTGCTGTATGTCTGTAGTGTTTTATACCTTGGGAGGATTTCACGATCAGCCCGTCTTCTGTACCAATCCAGAGGCGGTTCTTTGAATCCTGAACGATCGCCGTTATGTTTTCATTTTCCAGGGGGATATTCAGTTCCATGAACTTCTCCTGTAACCGGTCAATCACCGCGATCCCATTCGAAAATGTGCCCGTCCATATTCGTTCCTGCCGGTCTTTGTAAAGCGCGTGGATAGAGTTGCCGGGCAATGACTCCGGGTCGTTCTTGTTCGCTTGAAATGTTAACAGTTCATTGGTAAGGGTATTCAACCGGCAAAGACCACCGTTCTCCGTGCCCACCCAAAGGTAGTTTCCATCCGCACAAAGGTCCAGCACATTATCGACCGGCAATGCCGGATTCGAATGGGTGTTATAGAGCGTATTGTCATTTGTTGCCGGGTTATACTTTTGCAAGCCCTCACCGGCAGCAATCCACAGGTTGCCTTCCCGGTCTTTTACGGCGCGGTGAAACTTTTGGGAGGGACCCTGCCGGTGGATGGTTTTTTGTTTCAAATCCCAAAGGAAGAGACCCGTTCCGCGGACACCCACCCAGAACGCATGATCCGATGCCGGAATGAGTGCGTGCACCGGGCTGCGCGAGTTGAAAAGTTCAAAATACCGGTGCCGGTTCGTTTTCTTATTGATTTGGTTTACAAAAGCTTTGCCGTGGCGTATGCCTCCAATCCATACGCTGGAGTCATCTTCATGGAACTCGCTCACCTCACAGTCAAACGAATAGGATGACAGCCGTTTGAAATTGTCCTGCTGACGATTATAGATGTGAAGCCCGCCGCTGCTCGTGCTTACCCAGAGCACCCCACGGCTGTCTTCAAATATCTTTAGAATGACATTTTTTAGAAGACTGGTGGAATCGTTCGCGTCATTGCGATATACAGTAACTTCATAACCATCGAACCGGTTGAGTCCATCTTCCGTGCCCACCCATAAAAAGCCACGCGAATCTTGCAAGATAGATGACACATGTGGATTGGACAGCGTCATGGAGGTCTTTGAGAATTTGACTTTCTCTAAGGGAGCTTGTGCAAAATCCTCCCACGCCAAAAAAAGGAGAAACCACAATATATAAGGGGCGCTTGTCTTAAGCATAATTGTGTTTCAAAGGGAATTAATGAATATACACATTTTTAGGCAGAATATGGGGATTGACCGATCTTGATCCAATGGCTTTAGGGCAGCATTACAACAGGGGGACTTGTCGAAAATGATGTGGGGCGCCGGACGAAATGGCTACCCATACTGATGAGACCAAATGTACTACGTGGGTATAATTTTTTGGCCGCGTTTTTCGCAATTGAGACGAATGGCACACGTTTTTGAGACCTTTAGGTATGGGTGGGAACATTTAATTTTAGAGTGTTCTCGTTTAGTGGAGATTTTGGTTACAATTCTGCTTGTTAAACGTAAAGGCAGGATTTGATGAATCCATAGAAGCTGTGTCGATGCGCGCAGAGGTTTCTATGTGCCGGGTTAGACTCCTTGGCCATCGCATGAGACGAATCGATACCACGGATACATGCCGTCTGCCATAATTTTTAAAGGCAACAAAAAACTTTGCCAAGTAAAAGACGTTAGATGGTCATATTAGTTTAAAGCAACTGGATCGTGATCGTCTATGGTTATGGATAAATCCGTGAAGCATCTTTTCCTGGTAGCCATCACGATATTGATGGTCCAGTGCGCCCGTGACCAGCGACGCCATACTTCCGTTAACTACCCCCAACCTTTGCCCGATTCTGTCGCCATGCCTTTCCTTCCCGGAATTGTGAGCGGCGACTCGCTTGACTTCAATGCAGCCTTTTCTTTGGATGGAAATCGTTTTTATTTTTCAAGATCAAGCCATAGCAAGTGGATGATCTACATGACCGAACTGCGGGAAGGCGCATGGAGCAAACCCGTGTTGGCACCCTTCACTGAAACCGAGTACTCGCAAGCCGACCCCTTTGTATCCCGCGACGGAACGTTATATTATATTTCCAACCGGCCACGAAACATCGGCGACACCATCCCGGATTACGATATCTGGCTTGTCCGCCCTCAATCCGACGGTTCATGGTCCAAGCCCGAAAATCCCGAAGGCGTAAACTCGGACAGTACGGAGTACTACATGTCCCGTGCGGAAAATGGCAATTTGTACTTTGCATCCAATCGACCCGGGACGCTGGGATCGCACGACATCTATGTAAGCCGGTATCTCAATGGCGGCTATACAACTCCCGAAAATCTAGGACCTGCCATCAACTCGGCACAAATGGAACATGATCCGATGATCTCACCCGATGAACAATACCTTATTTTCACCTCCGTTGATCGGACGGATTCATATGGCAGCGGCGATCTGTACTATTCACAGCGCAACAACGATGGTACGTGGAGCGCTGCAAAAAACATGGGGGCCAAATTCAATACGAACACCTACGAATATTGCACCTATCTGACACCGGACGAGCAGTATCTCTTTTATAGTACAGACTACGATGTGAAATGGATCAGCACCCGGCACTTGCCCTGGATGTTACCTTGAAAGCCACCTCCCCCCAAAAAATATTGACATGCAGAAAAAATTCAATCTGAAATCTTTCAACTTGTATGAATTTTTAAAGCACCAAAACACGCATGGTTTTAACGTGCCATTTTTCTTGGCAGACCGGCATACCTACAAGAACGCACACGTCAATTTTCCTTTCCGGACATTTGCCTATGGGCTGGGCATTACCTACACCGGCGAAGGCGATGTGTTTAAGATCGGCAGCACGGATTATTCTCTGAAAGCGCGAAGCCTCACGACCGTCGGGCCTGGGATGGTCTGTCAATGGGCGGGTAATTACACGGCAGAACACGATACGGTTTATTTTACGGAAGAACTATTTGAAGGCATACAGGCGAAATCATTTTTGCATTCGCTGTCCTTCTTCTTTCACGGAGGTAATCATGTGATCCAGCTGACCGACGAACAGGTAAAAAAGATAGAATCCTTGTTCGGATTGCTCAAGGTATTAAAAGACGACAAAGAGGCTATTCCGGGAGTCGTTCATTCTCTCCTGGTGTTGGCAAATTCATTTCATTCCGCGCAAAATGGGAAAGGCAAGAGTCCACAGGGCTCCAGAAGCGAAGCGATCGCCCGGGAGTTTAGAAAACTGGTGGCCCACCATTTTGCCCAGCATAAAGGTGTGGCATTTTATGCCCGAAGCCTGAACATCACACCCAAATACCTGAGCGAAGTCCTGCAGGTTGAGTTGGGCAAGTCGGCCAAAACCTTCATCGACGAATTTGTGACGCTGGAAGCCAAGAGCCTGTTAAAGCAAACCACGATGTCCATACAGGAAATATGTCACTGGCTCGGTTTTGAAGACGCCTCCCATTTTACCAAGTCATTTAAAAAGCTGGCAAAAATTACCCCTACGGAGTACCGCAAGGGATAAGCGTCATTGTCGCCTGAACACAGGGAAGGAAACCGAAATTTGTACCATTTCTCCCGACAATTCATCTAACCGCCAACGGGTTTGAAACATAGCTTTGTTTAAAAACAGTCCCCTATGAACAAGCTAAACGCTGTCATTTTCGCCCTGCTCACGCTGGGCAGCATGAGTTGTTATTCACAAACAAAAAAGACACCCGCAATGAAAAACGTAACAGAATTCAAAGTAGCCGTCTCTCAACAAGTATTGGACGATTTGAAAAACCGGTTGCAGAATACCCGCTGGCCGGGCGAGGCCGAAGGCTCAGGCTGGAATTTCGGCACCAGCGAAGCGTATTTGCGCGGCCTGGTTCGTTATTGGCAAACCGAATACGACTGGCGCAAGCAAGAATCCTTGCTCAACAAATACCCGCAGTACATCGCCGAAGTGAACGGTGTGAAAGTTCATTTTCAATACATCAAGGGCAAAGGTAAAAATCCGAAGCCGCTGATTTTAACACACGGCTGGCCGGACAGCTACTACCGTTTTCATAAGATCATTCCGCTGCTCACCGAGGGCGAGCAAAGCTTCGATCTGGTAATTCCCTCCATCCCTGGTTTTGGTTTTTCGGAAAAAACCGCCATGACCAGCGAAGCCGTGGCTGACCTATGGAAAGTGCTGATGACAGAAAATCTGGGCTATGAAAAATTCTATGCTGCCGGCGGCGACATCGGCATGGGCGTCACCAAAGCCTTGGCGTCGAAATATCCCGCAGTAGTGGCGGGCGTGCATTTTACCGACTTGGGTTATCCCATGGGGCAGGAAGATCCTGCCACCATGACTGAAGCCGAAAAACAATTTGCACAGTTCGTGCAACAATGGTGGTATGCCGAGGGGGCCTATGCCATGGTGCAGGCCACCAAGCCACAATCGTTGGCCTACGGCTTGAACGATTCGCCCGTGGCGCTTGCCGGTTGGATGCTGAGTTTCGTCAACGCCGGTGCAACACCCGAATTAATAGAGCCGGCATTCGGCGGCAAGGATGCATTGCTCACCAACATCATGATCTACTGGGTGACGCAAACGGTCGCCACCTCGGTCAGAATGTATAAAGCAGATGCCATTGCTCAGTGGGGTGGTTCGCAACCCTTGAAGAAAAGCAACGTGCCGGCAGGGGTGTCCGTATTTCCAAGAGAGGCGCAATTTCCGAAAGAATGGGCAGAGCGTTTTGTAAATGTAGTCAGCTATAAAAAAATGAAAGAAGGCGGACACTTCGCAGCCCTCGAAGTGCCCGACGCCTTTGCCGAGGAACTAAAGAATTTCTTTTATAGCATCAAATAAATCGGCTGTTATCTCATAAGCGTAGTAACGGAGGTAAAGCATCTTGATCAATTCTTAGCGTTGGAAGCGAGAAAGTTATTTTACCTCCAGCTATGAAGCCATCGAACCAGCGATTGCTGGTTCGATTCGGATTTCCGAGGCCGAAGCCACGGCCGCCATTCTGGTAAAGGTGAAACCCGACCGGCCGGTCCGCGTTGAACCAGGAGCCAATAACTCCAAACTGACCGCGTCAAACCATTTGAGAATACGAATCGTATTCTCCTTTTCTTCGCCGGTATCAAGGCATTTTGCGATCTGCCTGCCAGCGTATGTCCTGTTATGGAAATAGCTATGAATATCACTTCAAAAGAATACAGTGATGTTGGTTTGATGATAAGCCATATTTATCGGTTAGACAGCGGCGCGTCCCTATGATCAAGCTTATTTTTTTCGGACATAAATATTTTCATGGGGAATAGCGACGGTGAATTTAGTCCATTCGCCTTTTTCAGAATCGACATAAATTTCTCCATAAAGTTTTTCAACCGTTTCCTTTACGATGTAAAGCCCGAGGCCCGATCCCTGCGATCGATCAGTGGCACGGAAAAACATTTCAAATACACGACTGAGGTAGTGTTTATCAATGCCGATGCCATTGTCTTGCACCTCAAGTTTCCAAATGGTTTTCCCATTTTCAAATGTTACCCGCCCGATATTTGATTCTTTTCGATCATCACGGTATTTAATGGCATTGCCGATCAGATTGTTCAAAATGATTTTAAACCTTTTCCTATCGGTTCTAACGCTTGCATCCTTATTAAAATTGATGACAAAATTCATGGCGTCCATTCCTGGATAAAACTTTAAATCAGAGATGCTTTCCTGGATCAGATCATGCACGTTCACTTCTTCATAGGTTACTTCTAAATTTGAATTTTGCGAGTATTGCATCATATTTAGGACTACATCCTCGAGCTTTTTGACGCTTCGTTCCATGTGATCGATATAGACACCGATGTCCGGATTCTGATTTTGTCTTCGTGCCAGTTCAATCAGGCCTGTCACGGATTTCATGGGAGCGATAAGATCATGCGAGGCACTGTACACAAAGGCATCCAGTTCTTTAATCGTTTTATTAAGTTGGTGAATGGTCTCATTTAACTTCTCCGTGCGCTGATCGACTACCTGTTCCAGGGATTGATTGATCATTTGCAGGCTTTGTTTTGCTTCACTTAACTGGATATTCTGCTCGGTAATCATTTGCTGCTGCGCGGCCATTTCATCGTTTTGTGCTATCAGCTCTTCATTTTGTGCCGCCAGATCGTGGTTTTGTTTTTTAATTTCCTGCCCCTGCTGACTTACCAACTGTTCCAATTCTTTCTTTCGTTGGCTGAGTTGGTAGGTGCGATAACGACTAAAGCTGTAGGCCCCTATGACAAAAAGAAGAAATGCAAGCCAGCGAATATAGGTGGTGCGCCACCAGGGTGTTTGAATGGTTATGGTCAACGATTTCTCCGGACCCCATACCTTGCCATTAAAGGAGGCCCTCACCGTGAGGGTATACGATCCCGGATCAAGATTGGTAAAGGTGACGCTATGATCTTTACCTGTTTTTTGCCAGTCATCATCGAAACCTGTAAGCTTATAGGCATAGATTATTTTGTCAGGTGATGAAAAGTTAAAAGCTGAAAAGTGAAACGTAAGTAATCGTGAATCAGCGTGTGGCAAATCGAGTTGCTGCGTTTCGGTTATGCTTTGTTTTAATAGGTCACTCCCAGGTTTTATTTGCTTATTAAAAATGCTAAAATCCGTAAATACGATTTCTAACGACCCACGATTGTCTGAGATGGCATGGGGTCTGAAAATATTAAAGCCATGTGTGCCCCCGAATAATAGACGACCGTCTGATGTTTGCAATGCAGCGTTCCGGTTGAAGGTCGTGCCCTGGACTCCATAGTTGGCGTCAAATACTGTAAAAATGGTATCCGCTTCATTAAAATGAACCAGACCTTTGTTGGTACTTAGCCATAAACTTCCAGGCTCTCCTTTTTCGACAGAGAGAACGACGTTATCGGGTAGCCCATCACGTTCATCCAGGACGTGGAGGGAGCGGGTGAGGATGTTATATTGGCAAAGGCCGCTTCCATAGGTGCCGATCCATATTTTCCCATCATCCTCCAGTAGGGCTTTCACCCGCAGATCGGGCGGTGGCCGTATCGGGCCATCTTGTCCTTTGATCTCGATGACTGAATCGGATGCGGGTAGGTAGGCCATAAGTAAACCATACGATCCAACCCACAGCGTGTGGTCAGAAGAAATAAGAATTGTTTGTGCCTGAATGTTTTTGAAAAGCTTGTCAATATTTCCTTTCAAGGGGTGATCAATGTGATGGCAGATTCCTGTCTTGGGATTGAACCGGTTGACGCCACGGTTTGTCCCAAGCCACAGGTACCCCAATGAATCTTTCTCAATATCCCACACGGTATTGGCGGCAATCGAAGTGCGATCGCCCGGTTCATGTTTGAATTGCTTCCAGCCTCCATGACCATCCAGATAAATCAATCCATTTTGAAACGAACCTATCCATAAACCCAGTCCGTCACTTTGCAAAGCGGTTATCACATTCACATGGGCTAGTTTTTCAGGCAATGCATAACGATGAACAACGCCGTCCCTTAAGTAATGAAGCCCTCCTCCATCTGTACCTATCCAAATTGTCCCATCGGTTGATTCTGTAAAAGCTGAGACGGCATTGTTGCGCAATGAAAGGTCATTAAAAAAGTCTTTCCTATACAACTGAAATTGAATAGGCTTATTTTCGTGATAGTTCACCCCTCCGTTGTAGGTGCCAAGCCACACATTTCCATTCGGTTCAATGAAGATAGAGCGAATCGTATTGTAACTTAAACTGCGATCATCAAATTCTGAGTGCAGATAACACCGTGAAATGTTGTTTCCGCGCATCAGCACATTTAATCCACCACCATCCGTGCCGACCCATAAATTGTGTTCCTTGTCTAGGGCAAGGGACCAAATATCATTGTTATTGGTTCCACCATTTTCCCGGTTGTAAAAGGTTGTTTTTTTTGTAACGCGATCGAATCTTCCAAGCCCGTTACCCTCTGTTCCGAACCACAAATCATTCTGATCAATTAAAAGCGATCTTACAGGAGTCTTGTTATAGAATGAAGAGATTTGTTGGTTTTGTAAATTCAGAATTTTTAGGCCCTGAAGGGTGGCTATCAATAAACTATCACCTGCGATTTTAACATTCCATACCGTTTCGTTGTCGAGTTCTGGTTTTTTAAAATCAATTATTACTTGCCTGGATAAATCAAGGTACCTTAACCCTGCAACAGTACAAGCCAGCCACAAGCGGTTCCTTTTTTTATCGAGTGTGGCATTGGTGTAAACCGTGCCGGGAGGGTTGTTTGCTTTATATACCTTGAATCGTTCAAGCGAGCGATCAAAATAGCTAATACCAGACACCGTTCCGACCCACAAATTGCCGGTGGCTTCTTCTTCCTGAACGAAATGAACCACGTTATGACTGAGGGAACTGGAATCTGCAGGATCGTGACGAAACGTTCGAAACTCGGCAGCGTCGAAACGACTTAGTCCGTCTTCAGTGGCCATCCACACAAAACCACGTGTGTCGCGAAGGATACTATTTACAGAGGGTTGTGGCAAACCCTGGTCAGTAGAAATCCGCTTAAAGAATAACTGATCAGGAACGAGACTTTGAGATTGCGCATCACACGGCAAATGTGCCAATGCCGCCAAGAGTATCAGAACATGCTTTTTTTTACTTATTTTCACGTCTACAGGCATTACATACAAGTTAAGGTTTTTTTTAAACCTGTTTCCATTCTGACTGAGGGGGTGTCGCCTGGAAAGCCTTTGATTTGGTGTTGACAACAAGTATGCCTTTTGCTAAACCTCAAATTCTCCTTATCATTTTCTAGCTATTTTTCAAATTCCACGTATTTCATTCTGAGCAATCAAGCTATGGGGTTTCGCTTTTTAAGGGCCTCTTGCCGATAGTTCATATTTTGAATTACGTTGGCAGGAAGTCAAAGAATAACTTCATCTCTACATTTGTCTTCACCGTGCGGCTACAAACAGAACAGAGGGGATCTATCTGATGCGCCGTGATTTTTCGACAAACCAGAATCCCACAAGAGGTCGATACTTTGCTAATTCATGTATTGAAGGACTGGCGAACGAACGCAGGTATTAATAGTTTCGGCAGTGAATGGTGCGCACGATTTGAAAACGTGTTGTGTAGCACACACACTGGCCAATTCGAATGCATTCGAGGTTTTTAGGTGGCGAATCGCCGGTAAATATCCTATGCGTTGAAGATCTTCACGTCGGGGAAAGTCAGTATTTATTCACCAGGGAGATATCATCGATGTAAGCAGTTCCGGTGCTTCGGCCATCCATCAGCAGAAAAATAGAAACAACGGAGACGTCTCGCGGAAAGTAGTGTAGATCTATGGTGTACTCTTTAAAGTCCTGGGTGCCGGTAATTTTTTTTGAATAAACATAAAAAACGTTGGTGTCTTGTGCGTCGAACCCTTGCAATTCGAAATCCAATCCCGGGCCCGTGACATCTTTTGTCATCACCTTCACGGTAAGCGTGAGCGCTGAACCGATCGTGACATTACCTGGACTCAGATCGTATCGCCAGAAGGAAATTCCGGATCCGGCAGCATTTGCCTGGATTGAAAGCGAATGCCCGGCCGAAACAAATGCCTCATGGCTGACAACGCCCGCGTGATCAATTAGTCCAGTAGTTCCAAATTTCCATGCATTGACCGCAGCGACAGAATCCTTCAAAATTTCCACACGGTTTGGTCTATCGACGTGAGCCCATTGGGGTTCGGGCGTGGTCATGTCAAATAACTCGTCCAGATAGTAGGCTTTTTTATCCAATGTGCTTTCATTGTATAGGCCAAATGGATTCATATACATGATGCTTTGATGATCGCCGTTTGATAATTGTGTGTTGGAATGAACACGACCCAAAACGGCGTGCCCCAGTTCGTGAAACGTTAATAATTCCTTATCTATATCGGTCCTTGAATTCCAGCAATCATCCGAATACTTGATCTGAACATGTTCGGGCCTGACCGTGCCATAACCACAATAATTCGGAGGGTCGGTTTCCGATACATATGCCATCGTAAGATTGCTGACATCAAGCGTAATTCCCCGTGCCCTGGCCTCGGCTACAAAACGATCAACATAAACAGACAAGTCAGGTTGAGGCGCATCATCTGAGGAACAGGCAACGATAAAAAACAGAAATGGAGTTAGCTTATTTATACGCATCGCTCAACGGGTTCGGCATTTCAAAATGGCGTTCTTTCTTCGTCATGGGGCACGTCGCCTTAACTCAACTGGCAGACTACTCCCGCGAATATCGCTCTGAGGGATACGGAATATACCTCGTGCTATGGTTGGGTCAGCTGGACCACACCAAAAATCCAAAACCGGATCTTCAAGGGAGAATTCCAACTTAGCGGTGGAGATGTTAACCCTCCTGCGCGAAATTTTCGGGATAAAATTTCACCAATGATTAAAATCATTGTGGTGGACGTTTCGATACCCCATTCCCCAAGAAAGATACAGCGGAAACGCAAAATGAAGAAGCCTTGATCTTTGATTCATTGAAGCCTTAGCCATCGATCTATGTCCAGCCTGGTCGCGATGATGTAAGTCCTAGAGCATTTTGGCTAAGCCGCGTTACGTAGCGCGCGATCCCGAATCGTATCCAGTTCGGCTCAATCTTTTTTTATACCATGCTGATTATCAGTCATTTAAAACATGTGAACAGACACACCGATTACTATCGGGGACGTGCGCCATCTACCAGCCGATAGCTACCGGGGACCGTCACGTTAGTTATATTGACTCGTGAAAGCTTCCGTCATTTCTTGGAAAGTTGTCGCCTTTAGGCTGGGGAAACTACAGCTAAGGTTTTTTCATTTGAAATGCGCTCCTTGGCAGTGGTAGAAAAATTTTTTCTCAGAACTGAGAGTAGTGGGGCAAATTCGATTTTCAATAAAAAAGCCTCACGGACTGTGAGGCTTTAACCTGCTGATACTGAGGTAGTACCAAAGGTGGGAATCGAACCCACACACCTTTCGGTACACGATTTTGAGTCGTGCGCGTCTACCAATTCCGCCACTTTGGCTTGCTCCATGGTTTCCAAATAACCCCGAAATCTGCTCAATTTCGCCGTTTTTGGACTTTATGGATCTGCTTTCGCAATTCAGCACGTCATGCTGAAGGCAAGCGAGGGGCAAATTTAGAAGAAACTTTTAAATATCTCGTGGTCCAGCCCAAATGCCGTTGAATTTTTGTCGGGTGAGTCGTGCGCTATCCGGCAGTGACACCGCCGTCGATGGCCAACGCAGCCCCGGTGATGAAGGTGGATTGGTCGCCCGCGAGGAATGTGATCAAGGGAGTAATATCTTCTGGCGTTGCTATTTTTCCCAACGGCATGGCGGCCGCGATTTTTTCATACATCCCCGGCGTTCTGTTCACACCCTGCAGCCATTGTTCAGTAGCCATCGCGCTAACCACAAGTGCGTTCACTCGGATTTGGTTGCGTGCTTGTTCCAGGGCAGCCGCTTTTGTCAGACCGATCACCCCGTGCTTGGCAGCAACATAGGCTGCTATTCCCTGGGCAACACCTTTCACCCCTGCCGTGCTGGCGGTGTTGATAATGCTCCCCCCGTTTTTTTTCATGGCCTGGATCTCATACTTCAAGGCATGGAATGTTCCGGTCAGATTGAGCATGACGGTGTTCATGAATTGTTCGCTGCTCATCCCTTCAAGCGGCCCGAAGGATAGATTGGCGCCGGCGTTGTTGAAAGCAACATCGAGTTGGCCATGCAAGCGGATCGTTTCGGATACCAGATGTTCAACTTGTTTTTCGTTGGTTACATCGGCCTGCACAAAAGTGGCCTCGCCACCCTTTGACCGGATCTGCGATTCAATGCTGCTTCCTTCCGTTGTGCGCCTTCCACAGAAAACGACCTTGGCTTCTAAATCTGCAAATGCTTTGACGGCGGATGCGCCCAATCCGGAGGTGCCGCCGGTGATCAGTACTACTTTATTTTTCATGGTTGAATTATTTTTCCTTCGAGTGAATCGATTCTGTTTTGCTTTTCGCCAGTGTGAATCCGGTGCTGATCATCCAGAGGTAGGCACCGAACCGGACCACGGGCAGCAGATAGCTGGCCTGCTCAATCACCAGGCTCAGCGTTGAAAGCTCGGCGATGCCGGCCAGGATCAACCCCAGCCAAGCCACCCACTTCGGTGCATATCCGCCCAAAAGACAGGGTACGGAAATTCCCGCCAAGAGCAGACCTACCGCCGCGATATGGGCTACGCCCCCGGTTGCAAATCCGAAAAGTTGCAGCGCGTGCATTAGCGGCAGATCGTTGGCTACTCCGGGTTGCGACAGCAACCAACTGCAAAGGCTCGAGAAGGTGATGAGCAAAGAGGCCGTGATGCCGCCGAACAGGGCAATATTCACACCGGTGGCCGTCACCCCCAGAATTCTAAGCCTGCTGGTCACGGCGGCGGTAAAGAGTCCAAGCGGTATGGCGGCGCCAAACTGGAAGAGCGCATTGAAACGGATAGCATTCGGGAACTGCTGGAAGATTTGTTGCGCCTGCTCCGGGGGTGCGAAGGGCCTTGGAAATCCTGACCCCTGCGATAAAATACCAAAGAGGATCAGGCTGACAATAAACAAGCAGACATAGATAATGGCGATGATGCCTGGGTGCGGCCCTCTATGCGTATCATAGGGAGACCGGGTGGGGTGGGTTGCTTCATACATAAAATATAGTTTTAGAATGACGAAATGATAGGTTTTTAAAAAGGGCACTTTTTAGGAAAGACGCAGCGTGCTGTATTTTATTTTACATATAAATGTAGTTTGTATTGCAAACTAAAAAATCTATAAAAAAGCACCGAAGTGCTGGTGTAGAAATTTTATGCGTTATAAGTGCAGATACTTCTTAATGTCCTCTACATATTTCTCAAACGCTTTTTTTCCTTTGGAAGTCAGTTTGCAAATCGTGTGGGGATAGTTTCCTTTAAACGTTTTGGTTACTTCGATATAGGCCGCTTCGTGTAGCTTTTTGATTTGGTGGCTCAGGTTGCCCTGGGTCGTGTTGGTTATTTCCATGAGATATGCAAAATCCGCCTGTTTCGTTTTGATCAGTGCCGACACAATGGCCAGGCGCACGGGAGTATTTAAAACGGGGTCCAATTCATTGTACATGCAGGATGCCCGTTATACTTTAGAATGTTTCAATAAATATCCCGGTATCAGGTAGCCGGTAACCACGGCGATTCCCTGCAAAAGGGGTTTATAAACGTCTGGGGTAAATACACTGGCCACAGCGAAAAGCAAAAATAAGACACCACCGACCACAAGCGGTCTGAAGCGCAGCACCAAACCGGAAACCATCGTGCCGATGCCGCCGATCAGCAGCGTATAGGTAAAGGGAGGCTGGGTGATGACCACATTCATGGCGACCACCGTGATAAAGCTGATGCCCAATACCAGCCACATTTTTTTTAGATAGTATCCCATATAGGTTTCAGTCTGATGACTCCTGCGGGCATAATGCCGAACGGATAGAATGATTCCGGTCAGCACCAATACCGGGAAAGGAAGAAAGAACCATTGGAACGATGTGTAGGCCTGCAGTATAAAAAATGAAAGGCTGGCAATCGCGATCAGCCATCCCCACAATAGAAATAGAAAGCCATGCGCTTTGACATTTTCCTTTGTTTTGGCGATCGCCTCGGTGATGATGTGCAGGCTCTGCACGGGGTCTAATTCGTTTTCTGCGGTTTCCATAGCGCTGCGTTTATAGACAAATGTAAATCTAGTTTGTGGTGCAAACCAAATTAAATCCTTCATTTTGTTTCAGGCCGTGTTTTTTAGCCATTTGGATCAATCAAATCCAACCCGTCAGAAATGAAGGCCTAATCCAGTTTTCAGATATTGGTGGCTCCTCCGTTTGCCGTCTCGTGAATAGGGTCATCCGCCTGCGAAATCCAATCGGCCGCAATGTTTGCTTGCCGTCTCAGGAGCAAATTCAACTGGCCCGCATGGTGTTGCAGATGCCTGAGATTATAAAACAAAATTTCCATCAACGTATAGTTCGACACCAACGTCGGGCACAGGCCATGCAAATTGATTTCTTCATCTTTAATCCATCGCCCGTCCAGTTTTTCATCGGAAGCATGCTGAATCAAGTTTTGACACTTTTTTCTTATGGCAGAAACGTATTCGACTAGCTCTTCTTTCGTGTAGAATTTGTTGGGTATAACATCATCAACAGCCTCGGGCGGTAAACTATCCAAAATCGTGTAGGGCAAGCTTGGGTAAAATTCTTTTACGGGGTTTGAAAGATAATAATCCAAAAAAATTGCCGTGTGATACGTCAGGTAGAAAAACTTTTTGTCCTGTTCCCATACTTTTTCAGGACATAGGACAATGATATTTTTGAACATATCCATGGCCGCCAGAAAATTTTTAAGCAGGCAGTTTTTGAACGTATGATGCATAGCGAGGCGTTGGTTTTTTTGAGAGGAAATGAATTTAAATTGAAAAATTATAGAAATAATGAAATTTTCCGACACTTTTTTATCATTCCGCTTTCGCGCAATCTTTTTTCGTGTGAAGCCAATTTAAGGCAGCAACCGAATGAGCGCAAATGCAATAGGGATGCATAGCGCGCATCAAAAAAACAGCAAAAGCAGCGTCTATTCGATGCTTAAAATAATGTTCTGGTCTTTTTCAGGACGCATGGAAATTATTTTTAATTTCATCCCCGAACAAGCCCGTAGCCAATACGGAGTTTAATGAAAGTTAAAACATTAGTTCTTCGGAACACCTCACCACGGATAGCCTTCATCCCATTCCTCATCGCCAGCATTCAGTTTCACAATCTCCGTCTATAGTTATCCCCTTCATTTAATCTTAAAAGTAAAACACGTATGGAAAGTCCAATTTTCAGTTATTGGTGGGTCATTGTTGTAGTGATCTGCATTCTGCTCTACAAGTACATTTTGCGGTTCCTGTTCGGCATGGTCATCGTGCCGGAAGACCGGATCGGGTTGGTGACAAAAAAATTCGTACTCTTTGGTGAATTTCGCGAGTTGCCCGATGGCCGCATCGTCGCTACCCGTGGCGAAGCCGGCTTTCAGGCCAAGACGCTGGCGCCGGGATTGTATTTTGGAAAATGGTTCTGGCAATATGAAGTGAACATGCAGCCTTTCGTGATCATTCCCGAAGGCAAGATTGGTTTGATCCTCTCCAAAGACGGCGCAGAAATTCCGACCGGAAATATTTTAGGTCAACGCGTGGACTGTGACAACTACCAGGACGCCGAAAAATTTCTCAACAACAACGGACAACGGGGCCGCCAGGCAAACTACATCACATCGGGATCGTACCGGATCAACACGCTGTTGTTCCAGATCTCCATCACCGAAATGATCCGCATCCAGGAAAGCATGGTCGGCATTGTCACCACCCTCGACGGCCAGCCCATCGAGCCGGGACAAATTGCCGGACAACTGGTGGAAGGCCACAACAACTTTCAGGATTTCGACAGGTTCATCAAGAACCAGGGTAACCGTGGACTTCAGCCCCAGGTGATCCTGGCGGGATCATACAACCTCAACCCGTGGGCGGTGCAGGTGGAAGAGATTCCCATGACGGAAATTCCCATCGGTTATGTGGGCGTGGTGATCTCCTACATCGGCCAGGACGGACACGACCTGACGGGCGTGGAATTCAAACACGGTAACATTGTTCAGAAGGGATTTAAAGGCGTTTGGCTCGAGCCACTGGGTCCCGGTAAGTATCCCATCAACAAGTACATCATGAAGGTGGAGCAAGTGCCCACCACAAACCTGGTGTTGAACTGGGCGAGCGCGCGCAGTGAAGCGCACAACCTCGACAAAAACCTTAGCACCATCACCGTGCGTTCCAAAGACGGCTTCCCGTTCAACCTCGACGTGGCGCAGATCATTCACGTGCCCACCACGGAAGCGCCGAAAGTGATTGCGCGTTTCGGGAACATGATCAACCTCGTGTCGCAGGTGCTCGAGCCAACGATTGGTAACTACTTCCGGAACTCGGCGCAGGACAGCGATGTGATTGCCTTCCTCAGCACGCGTAAAGAAAGACAGGAGGCCGCCAAGTTTCATATCAAAAAGGTGTTGGACGAATATAACGTGAACGCCGTCGACACACTGATCGGTGATATCGTGCCGCCGGAGTCGCTGATGAAAACGCTGACCGACCGGAAAATCGCCGAAGAACAAAAGGTCACGTACGACACGCAAAAGAAAGCCCAAGAGACCCGACAAGGCATGGAAAAGGAAACCGCCATTGCCGACATGCAGAAAGATATTGTGAAGGCTCAGCAAAGCGTGGAGATCGCCGAGCGCACGGCCAACGCCACTGTAAAAAAATCGGAGGGGGATGCCACCAGCGTGAAGTTGGCGGTGAGCGCCGAAGCGGAGGCCACCAAGATGCGGGCCCACGCCGAAGCCGAAGCCACGAAAGCCCGCGCACAAGCCGAATCGGAAGCGATCAAACTGCGCGCGTCTGCACAAGCTGAGCAAATTTCGTTGACGGGTAATGCGGAAGCAGAAAAGATCCTCGCCATCGGTAAGTCCACGGCCGAAGCCTATGAGCTGGCGGTGGAAGCCCTCGGTGGTGAGAACTTCACACGCTACAAGATCACGGAAGAACTTTCCAAAGGTCACATCAAACTCATCCCCGACGTGCTCATCGGTGGCGGCGCCAACAGCAACGGAACCGCTATGGAAGGCTTGCTCGGATTGAAGCTGATGGAAATGATGGACCCCAAGAAAAACGACGGTCCGAAGAAGCCGGATGATAGTAAGAAATAATCCGGGGTTCGGTTAGATCAAATTCACAGTTGGGTCACAATAAGAGAGACTGTCCTTTTTGGACAGTCTCTTTAAATAAAATCGTCCGTATTCGGGAAGGGTTCGGGTTGTTCGGTATGCTGAACCTCGAGCTGGAAATTGATCATACTTTTTTGCGGATCGCGTGTTGAGTAGACAACCCAAAACCGTTTTTTTGAACAGGAGTCCAGGGATTCGCACCTAAAAGACCTCACGGATATATCGACTTTTCTGCTGTAGTGTTTGCCTTCCACCGTGTAGCTATACTCAATAGCTGCAGAAGTAGCGCCCTCCACTGACGTGCTCTCACGGTATGCAACGATTTCACCTTCGGTGTACGCGGGGCTATAGGTGACCTGCCCTCTGTATTGCGTATCCTTAATATGCCGATATCCTAAGTAAATGAAGACGGCTAACAGCAACACAATGGTAGCCCCGCATCCCGGTCCACTGTCATCATTTTCTATTTCGTCATTCAAATCTTGCATTTCTTGGGTTGCCTTTATCGATGGATAAGCTGTCGGGATGATTGTCAACGACAAACTTATCGATGGGAGGTGGTTTTTGCAACAGAACGGTTTTCCAGTTCGCCGCTCAAATGATTTCGAAATGCCTGGTAGCAAGTAACCCGTACGTTAAAATCCTTTAGGACCATCCTAAGAAATCGCTCGGTTCCGACCAGAGCTTATTCACAAGTATGTCAAAACAAAAGAGACCATCTTGAAACAGAAGGTCTCTTTTGTTTTTACACAACCCCGGGCTTTAGCCCGGGGTTGCACAAATGAATTTTAAAACGTGCCAAAGGAAGATCAGATCGATCTCCTGCGCTTGGATTGGCACGGGCTAGCTGCGCTTGATCTGGCTTCGCACTGTTGTTGCGAGACCGGTTGTCTTAACGACTGCTTCTTTTAGGCGAGTACGTTTGGAATTTTTCCTGCTGGAGAAATCTTACCAGGGACTCTCATTATCTTTCCCCTCAAAATCAAGACTGAAGAATCTCCCCGTAGGACCATCACCCCCCAATAAAGCATACTTGGCAACAAACTTCCCGGCGTCTTCCACATTTCCGGGACCGCGATGGTGATTAAAATCGGTTGCCGTATAGCCTGGGTCAATAATGTTGATCTTGAAATTAGTGTCTTTCAATTCATGAGCTAGGACAATGGTGTAAGCATTCAACGCTGTTTTCGACGGACCATACGCTGCGCCTTTCACCGCATAGTATTTCCACGAAGGATCGCTGTGCAGCGTGAGCGAAGCCAGACCGGAGGTGACATTCACAATTCTGGGAGATGCCGATTTTTTTAGCAGCCCCATAAATTTCCGGGTCACTTCAATAGGTCCGAAAAAATTGGTCTCAAAAACATTCCGGATCATGTCCGTGTCAACTTCGGTAGGACTTTGCGGAAAGCCTCCGCTGATGCCCGCGTTGTTGATCAATACGTCGAGGGAATTTATTTTTTGTGCCAGGCGGGTGGCGGCAGCCGACACAGAATCCAGGTCAGTGACTTCGATTTGAATAGCTTCGACGTTATTCAATCCCTGTGCTTTCAATTTGGCGACCGCCTCTTCACCCTTCTTCAGGTCACGACTGCCCAGGTAAATAAAATGTTCTTTTTGCGCGAGTTGTTTTGCGACTTCAAAGCCAATGCTCTTGTTGGCTCCCGTTATCAGTGCTGTTTTCATAGTGTTGGTTTAACAACACAAAGGTATTCTTCGCTGCCCGGCGGGAACGGCAGTCTTTCAGGTTTCAATGGTAAATTTCACGGATGGCCGTTCGGTATTGCAGCGGGGTTTGCTGGGTGAGGCGTTTGAAAAACTTATTGAAGTAGGAGGCATCTTCAAAGCCGAGCTGAAAGGCTATTTCTTTTATGGAGTCGTCGGAGTGGAGAAGCATTCGCTTGGCTTCCAGGATCAGCCGTTCGTGAATGTGTACGATGGCAGGTTTTCCACTTTGCTTTTTCACGAATTCGCTCAGGTGTCCTGCGGAAATATTCATCAGGTCGGCGTAGGCCGCTACTTCATGAAATTCGGAAAAGGCTTCTTCGATGTGCGAAAGATATTTTTTTAACAGTTGGCGGTCCGGCGATTCCTTGGGCTGGCTGAACTGTTCGGTATAGAGCCTGCTTAAGTAAATCAAGAGCACTTCCATATAGGCCAGGAGCATGTTATTTTGCCATTCGCCTTTCGCGTTGTATTCGAGATAAATCTTCTCCAGGATGTCTTCTATGAACACAATGTCCTTCGGAGTCAGATCCAGTTCGTGTCCGTGATGAGGATTTTCAATGATGGGAAGTTTCCTCAGGGAATGGTTTTCATCCAAGGCAAGAAAGTCTTTTGTAAAACAGATGATCACCCCCGTTATTTGCGTGGCTTGTTCTTTCAGGGTGACTTGTTCCGGAATGGTGAAATAGAATTTATTGGGCTTGATCGTATACGACGTCATATCGATCCAATGACGGCCGCCGCCTTTTTTTATAAACGCCATGAAATAGTAATCCTTCCGATGGGGAACCAGGAATTCGGCTTTCCGGTAGTTGACAAGGCTATCGTTTTTCTTGATTCGAAACACCGTATTGCCCGTGGACGGATCTTGTTCAAAAGCGTATTTGGGTATGTTGACCTGTGTCTTGGTAACTGTCATCTGATAGAATTATAGATTTGCCGATAGGGAATCTTCCCGTAAGGTACGAAAGAAACGCTCGCTTGGGGAAACCGCGCGATCCAAAAAAATAACAAGCGACAAGCAGATCTTGTTTCAGAGAGACGTTAATGAAAAAGAGGTTGTCGCGAATGACAACCTCTTTTGTTGGGATTTATCAGGGGAGAACACTTAGGATCACGTCGATAGCATGGCAAAGATTGCCTGACGGGCAAAATCGTCCCGGACAAACGAGCGCTATGGAGCGTAGTTCAACAGCGAGATATCAAGATCGCTATAGGTGAACGATGAGGGGTATGGATAAAAAGCATAAATCTCACCAACGCCACGGGCATAATAATGACGCGTGGTGTAGTTAAGATCATCCCCGAGGTAGTATTCTACCTTCAACTCCATGACCTCTTTGTAGGTGGTGCTATTGTAAGTGCGGGTGCCGTTCACGGCCACTACCGTGTAGACGGTGCGGTTACCATTGCCCTTGTCGTTTGTCCACGTCGTGTTGAGGGTGGCGTCTTCATCCAGGAAAAGGTATTCGTTTGTAAAACCCTGGTACACTTCATGGCTCCGGCCGTAGTATTTGTTTCCTTCTTTGCGCAAGGCTTTGTCGATAGCCCCCTGGTCGTCTACTACCTTTTTGTAGGTAATGCCGTCCAGAACGGTGTCGCCTTTGATGGTGAGCTTTATGGTGTCTGCCCAGAGGAATGTTTTATTGTCGTCGGTGGCGAAATATTGGTGCAGGTATTCCCAGTCGGTGTTCTCGTTGAGAGGAAAGTAGTCCCGGTTGGCGATGTTGGGTTCGTGACATTGTGCCAGCAGTCCGACCAGCAAAATGGATATGGCAACTGATCTCATAGGGTAGGGGTTTTCAAGAGGACAGGTGAAACCTTCCTTACCACTATTTACGAACAAAAAATAATATTCCCTCCCCGGATTCCCCGCAAAAAGCGCTCAAACGAGGTTATTCCACCAAAAAAGCGTCCATGGCTTTCGTGGGCCGGCCATCGCTGCCCCAGGCGCTCAGCTTGTAGCGGCTCCAGCTTTGGGCGCCTTCGGGCTCCCAGTAGATCACACCGAGGCCCTTATGGTTTGGCACAGCCTTCACTTTTTTGATGACGGCCACCAGCATGTCGTAGGTGTTTTGCACTTTATCGTCTTCGCCGCCCACTTCCACCACCATCACTTCTTTGCCATAGCGCGCGGAGATTTCGTTCATGTTTTTGGCGAGGTCGTCGATGCTCAGCGTGTAGTCGGGGTTGCCGTCGAGCCAGTAGGGGTAGTAGGATAACCCGATCACATCATATTTTGCGCCGTGGGCTTTTGCATTGTCAAACCACGTTCTGAAACGGGGGATGTTGTTGCCCTGGTCGACGTGCAGGATCACCTTGCTTTTCGGGCTCACGGCCTTGATGGCGTCGTACCCTTTGTTGATGAGTTGCGCCAGGCTGTCCCAGGTTTTTGTGCTGCCTTCGGGATAGATCATGCCGCCCGGGGTTTCATTGCCCACCTGCACCCATTCCGGTGTGATGCCCTGTGCTTTCAGACCGGTCATCACGTCGTGGGTATAATCATAAACATCCTGGAGCAGTTGTGGGAACCCGTGGCCTTGCCAGGCTTTTGGTTTTACTTGTTTGCCCGGGTCGGCCCAACTGTCGCTGTAGTGAAAATCGATCATCACCCGCATGCCCCACTGCTGGGCGCGTTTGGCCATGGCGATGGTTTCGTCTTTGCTGCAATGGCCACTGTGCGGATTGTCGGAAGGATTGACAAACGTGCGCAAGCGAATGGTATTGATGCCGTGGTCTTTGAGGATCTGGAAACAATCCTGTGGTTTGCCCTGGTCGTCATAGAAAACATAACCCCCGGCCTCCATCTGCGGCAGCCAACTGATGTCGGCGCCCTTTACAAAAGCCGGCGCTTTTTTTTCTGGCGTAGGGCTGTTGGTGGAAGTCGCTGCAGCGCTTATGTGAAGCGATAGGAAGAGGAGTAGGGGAGATAAAGTCGTTTTCATTTTCTGGGTTGTATCTGGTCGTGCAAAGTAATTTCTAAACTGGGGTGTGAGAGGAGAATAATCCTGCACAAAAAGAAAAAAATAGACCATTTTAAGATGAAATGCGGGATCATTCGTTGATCGGCGTTCCTTCTTCAATATTGGCATGTTTGGCGGAATAGCCGGTCTCCAGGTTTTGCGGTAAGTCATACGACGGTTTGCTTTCCCGTTGCTGGTATTCCTTTGGTGTGAGCCCAAATTCGGCCCGGAAGCACTTTGAGAAATAAGAAAGGTTCGAGAACCCCACTTCGTACATGATCTCCGAAATATTGCCCTCCTTGTTCTTCAACAGGAGCGACGCTTTCTTGATGCGGTATTTCTTGATGATCTCGTTGGCCCCCAGGTGCGTCAGCGATTTGAGCTTGCGGTAGAGTTGACTGGTGCTCATGCCGATCTCTTCGCCGATCATTTCCACGTTGAAGTCCGGGCTGGCGATGTTGGCCTCGATCACGTTCATCACTTTCTTGAGGAACCGGTCGTCTTCGTTTTCGGCACCCTGGTTCATTTTGGGTTCGGTGATCAATTCATTTTTGAAGAATTGGGCCAGTTCTTTTTTACGCTCCAACAAGTGGTCGATGTGCGCTTCGAGCAATTCTATCTCGAAGGGTTTGGTAAGGTAGATGTCGGCTCCCATCCGGATGCCTTCAATGCGCTGGCTCACCAGGCTCTTGGCGGTGAGCACGATGATGGGGATATGGCTGGTCTTGTTGTCGTGTTTGATCCTCCGGCAAAACTCCAGGCCATCCATCACCGGCATCATGATGTCGCTGACGATGATCTCGGGCAACAAGGTGTGCGCCTTGTGCAGCCCGTCTTCCCCGTTCTCGGCGGTGACAAAACAGTATTTGTTTTTGAGCGACACCTGAATGAGGTCCGTGATGTCGACGTTGTCTTCGACAAGGAGGATGAGGGGTTTGTTCGACCTCAGGTTGAATTCATACGAATCGCCGGGACTGTTGGCGGCGCGTGTGGCGAGCACGTTCACTTCGCGTCCCTCATCCTGCTGGTCTACCGGAAAGTGTTCATTGCCCAGGGGCAAGGTGATGGCGAAGGTGCTTCCGGCTCCGGGTTCGCTGGTCAGTTTTGTCTCACCGCGGTGCAGCTTGGTATATTCCGACACCAACGTAAGCCCAATGCCCGAGCCGCCTTCCATCTTCCGGGCGTCGTTGGTCTGATAGAACTGCTCAAATATTTTTGCGTGTTCTTCCGGCGCGATGCCCACACCCGAATCGGCAACGGTCAACCGGACGGAACCTTTGCCAGAGGCATCCCGCTCGATGTCGATGATAAATTCGATCTTCCCATTCCGGGGAGTGAACTTGAAGGCGTTGGAGAAAAGGTTGAACACAATGATCTCGATCTTTTCCTTATCCGCCCAGATGGGACAGGACTCCACGCGCGGAGTGAAAATAAAGTCGATCTCGCTGCGCGCGGCCTTGTCGGTAAACAGGTTGTAGAGTTCCTGGCAAAAGGGCACCAGGTCGAACCAGCTGAGCTTCAACGATTGATTGCCGTGCTCGATCCGCCGGAAATCGAGAAACTGGTTGATGAGACGCAGCAGCCGTTGCGAATTTTTTTCGGCAATGGTGATCAGGGTTTTATCTTCCTCGTCCAGGTTGTTCCGTTTGAGGATTTGCTGGATGGGAGGGATGATGAGGGTGATGGGGGTTCGGAGCTCGTGCGAGATGCTGGTGAAGAATTCCTGTTTAGCCTGAACGATCTCTTCGGCATGTTCTTTTTCGAGGCGCGCGATCTTCACTTCGTTCTTCAATTTTAAGCGGACGCCATAAATCCGGAACGCAATGATGGTGACCAGGATTGCCACCAACGCATAGGCCACGATAAAACCGGGACTCAGGAAAAGCGGCGGGCGAACCACCACCTGGATGGTGGCTTCTTTCGGGCTCCAGATGCCATAGTTATTGGTGGCCTTCACGTGGAGGCGATACGTGCCCGGCGACAGATTGGAATACACGGCAAAATTTTTCGTGCCCGATGCATAGGTCCAGTCGGTGTCGAGGCCTTCCAGCATATAGGCAAACACATTGATGTCGGGCTGCCAGTAGTGCAGCGACGCAAAGCTGAACGTGACGGAGCGCTGCGAATAGTCGAGTGTTAGGGCTGGGGTGAACGAAACATCTTCTGTGAGCGTGGTATGATTGTTCAATTCCTGGAAGGGCTGGATCGGCTTGTTGTTGATCTCGATGGAGGTGATGAAAACATCGGGCTGATAGGTGTTGGGCTTGATGTCGGTGGTGAAGCTCACAAAACCATTGTCGCCTCCGAAAAGCAACGCGTTGTCTTTGCTGCGGGCTACACAACCGGCGTAGAACATTTTTAGCGGAAGGTCTTTGTCCAGCGGAAAAATTTCCGGCGTGGCATTTTGGGGATTGTATTTCAGGATGTATTTGTCGGTTGCAGCCCAGATGTTGCCGGAGGGATCGCTGATGAAATTGTTCAACACCACATCGCTGCCGGTGATGATGGGATGAAAACGCGCCGAGTCGGTGTCGAGCCGGTATTCGATCAATCCGTTCAGCGCCCCGGCCCAGATGCTGCCTTTGGGAGCGTAATACAGGTTGTTGATGTTTTGTCCCTTGGCCGCTCTGCTAAAGGTTTCGATTTTTTTGGGCACATAGGCATTCAGATCGATCCGGTACAACTCGTGGTTGCGAATGCTCCACAGCGCATTGACAGCGTAAATGATTTTCTCCGTTCCAAAATCGGCGACGTATTCGAATCTGATCTTATCCAGTTTTTCAAACCCCGACACCATTTTGAAAAGACCGCCCTCCCAGGCGCTGACCCAGAACGAGCCATCGGGACCCTTGATGAAGCGGGCGATATAGTTGGAGGAGAGACCATTTTCGGCATTGGCGCTGATGGCATGCATGGTTTGCTTCTCATCGTCCCACACATTGATGCCACCGGCGGTGCCAATCCAGATCCGTCCCAGGTCGTCTTCCTCGAGCGTAAAAACATTGTTGAAGATGATGCGATCCGCTGCCGTCGATTCGATGTCGAATATTTTTTGAGCGCCTGTTTTTGGATCCATGCGGATCACACCGTGAATGGTAGCGATCCAAACGATTCCTTTTTTCGACACGAGAATGGATTTCACCTGGTTGCCGATGGCCTGGTGATCATACTCATAGGTCACGTCGTGATACCGTAGATTCTGGTTGTCTTTGTTGGCTTTGCTGATGCCATTGGCGGTGATGAGCCAGATCGTTCCTCCCGAATCTTCAAAGATCTGCCAGATCACATTGTTGGCGATCGAGTAGCTGACACGAGGATTGTGAAAGTAGATGGTGTTCTTTTTTGTTTTTGGATCGAACAAGTTCAAACCAAAGTCGGTGCCCAACCAAAGCAGGCCATCGGGGCCGGTGTAGATGTGTTTGATGACCTCGTTGCTAAAGCCGGAGCTTTTGCCTGCAAAATGCGTGTAGCGGAGGGTTTGCGTGTTGAATAAACACAAACCTGTTTCCGTCCCCACCCACAAAAGGGAATCGGCATCCTTCACGGGTTTGATGTCGACGATCAAATTGTTTTTGAGCTCAGGCTTGTAATTTCCTTTCAGGTCGATCGCCAGAAATTCGCCCTTCGCCGCATCGAACCGGTTGAGCTTGTCGTAGGTGCCGACCCAAAGCGTGCCATGAGCATCTTCATACATGCTGCGGACGGTGTTGTGGCTGAGCTTGCTGTTCTCGACGGTGTAGGCTTTGAATTTTTTGTCGGGACTGTATTGCCACAAGCCATTCAGCGTTCCGATCCACACATTGCCCTTTTTATCTTTATAGAGTGAGCGGATGGCGGCGTTGCCCACTTGCGTGATGCGCGAGATCTGAAAGTTGCGCGTGTTGATCCGGCACAATCCCTTCCAGGTGCCCACCCACAACGAGTCGCCGTCGGCCAGCAACGTGCAGATGCCATTCTCCGGCAGCGAATGCGGATTGTCGGCGCTGCGGAAGGTTTTGAATACATAGCCATCGTATCGCGCCAGGCCGTTGTCGGTGCCGATCCATATATAATTGTGTGTGTCCTGCGCGACGGTGGCGACAACATTCGAAGGGAGTCCATCGCGCGTCGACAGGTTTGAAAAAAAGAAAGACTGACCGTACAGAGCGGTCGTGAGGCATAGCGCAACGCCTGTCAACACCAAAACCCATGTCCTTTTTCTGATCATACCGGTTGCCTTCACATTGAAAATTACGGCTTTCGACTAAAAACCGAAATGGGTGGGATTGGGATGGCCGGCGTCGGCAGCCTGCCAGCGGAGGGGAAGTCAAAATGAAAAGCTGTGAAATCAGGATGAATTTGGAGGTTTTCGAGTCAAAAACCCGTCAGGGGATGGTGATATTTTTTTTATAAACGACCTTTTTTTGCTGTCGTCCTGACCGATTTTTTTCCATTTGTGCGCAATTTTTTTCGCCCGCCGAAACCGTTTGAATCGAACTTGCAAACGGTTGAAACCAAATCTGCTTATGAATATAAAACTACTCACTCTCTTAGGCTTACTGATCATGGCCGGCGGTGTTTTTGCCCAGGGGCAAACCGTCCGGGGCAAGGTCCTGTCCGGCGACGACGGTGGCGCCTTGCCCGGGGTCAGTATCCTTGAAAAAGGAACGACCAATGGCACCGTCACCGATGGCGAAGGAAATTTCACCATTGTGGTAAAGGACGGCGGCACACTAAGCTTCTCTTTTGTAGGCTATGCCACACAAGAGCTCCAACCCGCCAACCAAACCAACCTCACCATCACCTTGCTCCCCGACATCAAAGCCTTGAGCGAGATCGTGGTGGTGGGCTATGGCTCGAATCAGAAAAAAGATCTGACCGGCGCCGTGGTGGCCGTGAAACCTGAAGACCTGAACAAGGGCGTGGTCTCCTCGCCGCAGGACATGCTCATCGGTCGCATTGCCGGTGTGCAGGTGAGCACCACCGACGGCTCTCCGGGCGCAGGCGCCACCATTCGCATCCGCGGCAGCGGCTCCATCTCAGCCAACCAGGAGCCGCTGATCGTGGTTGATGGTTTTCCGCTGGATGCCAACGCTGTGACGGGCCAATCCAACGGCCTGGCGTCCATCAATCCCAACGACATTGAAACGTTCACCGTCCTTAAAGATGCATCGGCCACCGCCATCTATGGTCTGCGGGCTTCCAACGGCGTGATCATCATCACCACCAAAAAAGGAAAAGAAGGCAAGCCACAGATTGCCTACAATGGAAATTTCTCGCTGAGCTCACCCATGAAATATGTCGATGTCTTGAGTGGCGATGAAATGCGTTCGCTCACCAGCGAACTGCTGGCCCGCGGCGATGTGCCCGGTCTCACGGCACAAGCTGCCGAACGACAGGGGGATGCCAACACCGACTGGCAAAAAGAAATCTATCGGAAAGCCTTCACACAGGATCACAACGTGAGCGTGTCGGGGGCTTTCAAAAACTTTCCCTACCGTGTATCCTTTGGCCACACCAACCAGGACGGCATTCTGAAAACGACAAACTTTCAACGGAACTCATTGAACGTAAACCTGACGCCCGAATTTCTGGATGGCGATCTGAAAGTATCCGCGTCATTCAAAGGCACGCATACAAATCAGAACTTTGGCAACACGGGCGCCGTGGGTTCGGCGGTCTCTTTCGATCCCACCCAGCCGGTGTACAACGGCAGCACGCGGTGGGGTGGCTTCTTCTCGTGGGTGAATCCTCCTTCGGCCACCACGATGGATCCGAATGGCGACCCCATCTCCCTGGCCACCAGCAACCCCGTTGCCTTGTTGATGCAGACCGACAACCGTGCCAGTGTGTATCGCGGCATCGGCACCTTGCAGATCGACTACAGGCTTAAATTTTTGCCCGCGTTAAAACTCACCGCCAACGGAGGCTTCGACTACTCAAGCTCGAAAGGCCACAATAACAATCCGACCAACGCAGCCTTCACCTATGCCAGCGGAATAGGACAACTGAACGACTACACCGGCGAAAACAAATCGAAACTCCTGGACTTGTATGCCAACTACACCAAGGCCATCGGCAAAAGCAACCTGGACGTGACCGTGGGGTATTCCTATCAACGGTTTGACCGCGATGGCTCCAGCTTCATCCGCAACGCGGCCCAAACCATCTTTAGCGACAATTCGCTCGACGCCGAGGGAAATCCGATACCCCGCCAGTACATCTCCAACCCGAACGTGCTGATCTCCTTCTTTGGCCGATTGAATTATTCCTTCAATGAAAAATACCTCGTCACCTTGTCGTTCCGCGACGACGCGTCTTCACGATTCTCCAAAGACAACCGGTGGGTGGTCTTCCCTGCGGTGGGATTGGGATGGCATATAAATAAGGAAGCCTTCCTGTCCGGCGTAAGCGCGTTGACCGATCTGAAACTGAGAGCGAGCTATGGCGTGACCGGGCAACAGGATGTTTCGAATAATCCTTACCCGTATCTGTCAACCTACCAGTCGAGCTCTTCGACCTCGCAATATCAATTTGGAAACGCGTTCACCAACACCTATCGCCCGCAACCTTACGACGCCAACCTGAAATGGGAGACGACGGCCCAGACCGACATCGGTCTTGATTTTGATTTCCTGGCCGGGAAACTTTCCGGTACCATCGATGTCTATCAACGAAAGACCAGCAACCTGATCAACTCCATCCCCATCCCGGGCGGCAGCAACTTTTCAAACGTGTTGGTGACCAACGTCGGTAACCTGGAAAACAAGGGGATCGAACTCACCCTGAATTCGACGCTGGTGAAGACAAAAAATTTCAAATGGAACGTCGGCGTAAACGCGGCACACAACGTCAACAAGGTGACCAAACTGCTCAAGACAGAGGATCCCAACTATCAAGGCGTCAGTGCCGGCGCGATTGGTAAGCAACAGTACATTCAGAACATCCAGGTGGGCTATCCCATCAACAGCTTCTTTGTTTTGCAGCAGGTCTACAACAGCGAAGGCAAGCCTGTCGAAGGACTGTATGTGGATCGCAGCGGTCAGGGTGGCGTGGTTTCCGGAAGCGATGACAACAAATACCGGTTGCACAGTCCACAGGCACAATACCTGCTGGGGATCAATTCGCGGGTGAACTATAAGCAGTGGGACTTTTCTTTTTCGGGACGCGCCAGCTTTGGCAACTATTTGTACAATGGCATTCAGGCCGGCTCGGCCAACTACGCAAACCTGTACCAGTCCATCGGATTCTTCACCAACATGCCCGCAGCCATCAGGAACACGGACTTCTATACCTATCAGGCCTTCTCGGATTATTACATCGAGAATGCTTCCTTCTTCAAGATGGATAACATGAGCCTGGGCTACAATGTGAAACCGATGTTGTCGGACAAGCTGAAAGCGCGGGTGAGCCTCACGGTTCAGAACGCCTTCTTCATCACGAAGTACAGCGGCATCGACCCGGAAGTGAGCACGGGCATCGACAACAACATCTATCCACGCGCCCGGGTGTTTATGCTGGGTGTAAACCTTACCTATTAATGCATACTCCTATGAAAATCATATCCTTTAAAATGACCATGGTGATGCTGACGGTGTTCGCGCTGCTCACATCCTGTTTCAGCGATCTCGATCCCCAACCGCTGGGCCCGAATTCGGTCACGTCGGCGTATGCCTACAACACTCCGGCGGATTATAAAATGGGGCTGGCCAAACTATATGCCAGCTTTGTCGTGGCGGGTCAGTCGGGTCCCGGCGCCGACCCGGACATCTCCAACCTCGATATTGGTTTTGGGATCTACCTGAGAGGCTATTGGAATCTCCAGGAGCTGACCACCGACGAGGCTGTTTACAGCTGGACCGAGGATGGCACCATCCACCCGCTCCATTGGCAAACATGGACGCCCACGAACACCTTCATCGGTGCGTTGTATACGCGCGTGATGCTCACCGTCGCCTATTGCAATGAGTTTATCCGTGCGTCCGCAGCATCGACGAATACGGACGTGAAAATGTATCATGCCGAGGCCCGCTTCATCCGCGCGCTCGCCTACAGCCACGCGCTCGATCTTTTTGGCAATCCACCCTTCGTGACGGAAGCCGATGAGCCGGGATCATTTTTTCCAAAGCAAACCACGCGCGCAGATTTGTATGCTTACATCGAAAAGGAACTGACGGAAATCGAGGAAGGTTTGGGCGAACCTAAATTTGAATACGGCCGTGCCGATAAGGCCGCGTTGTGGATGCTTCAGGCTAAACTCTACCTGAACGCTAAAGTCTATTCCGGAACAGAGAGAAATACGGAATGTATCACAGCCCTGAATAAACTCCTGTCGCGCAATGCCTATACGCTCTCGACCGAATATCGTCACAATTTCGTGGCTGACAACAATACCAGCCCCGAGTTGATCTTCACCATCAACCACGACGCCGTGCACACGCAGACGTATGGTGGTATGGCCTATATCATTCATGGAGAAATTGGCGGCAACATGAATTCGGCCGACTTCGGCGTATCGAGCGGCTGGGCACAAAATCGTGTCACGCCCGAATTCGTCGCGAAATTTCCCGACACGAGTGGCGATAGCGATGCGCGCGCCATGTTCCACACCGATGGACAGAAGTTGGAGATCGACGACGTGGGCACGTTCACCGACGGCTATGCCGTAACAAAATTCACGAACAAAACCCTGGCCGGCGGCAGCGCACCCAGCGGGGGCAGCATCGATTTTGTGGATACCGACTATCCCATGTTCCGCCTGGCCGATGCCTACCTCATGTATGCGGAAGCCGTGTTGCGGGGAGGCGCGGGAGGCTCGCAGTCCACTGCGCTTGACTATGTGAACGCGATCCGCACAAGAGCCTTCGGCGATGACTCGGGCAACATCAATGCCGGCCAGTTAACGCTGTCGTTCATTCTCGACGAAAGAGCACGCGAGCTCTACTGGGAAGGCCACCGCCGCACCGACCTCATCCGCTATGGGCTGTTGACGGGTGGCGACTATTTGTGGTCATGGAAAGGAAACACCAAAGCCGGCGCGCCCACCGAGGCATTCCGAAACCTGTTTCCCATACCGGCCTTCGAACTGGCGGCCAACCCAACCCTGAAGCAAAACGATGGCTACCCCGGTGGCGAGTAAACCAAAAAAATGAACGACATGAAAAACAAAATTATACCCTTCATACTCGGTTTTGCGCTCCTGGCCTTATGGGCTTGCGAGGAAGACACGCAGATCGTGACCATGAAAGAAAACGTAGCCGCGAATACACTCGCCCCGCTATCGGGATCTACCTACACGCTCTCGTATGACGACGGCGACAAAGACTTCGAAACGTTCACATGGTCAGTGCCCGACTATGGCTTCGAAGCGGCGGTGGATTACACGCTGGAGATCGACAAAGCAGAATCCGATTTTTCGGATCCGTTCACGCTTCCTTCGGCAAACAACACCACGGCAACCATGACCGTGGGCGAGTTGAATGCAGCCTTGCTTGGCTTGGGATTGACTCCGGAAGAAGCGGCAGGCATCAAAGTAAGAGTCCGTTCGTCTGTCAACGCCAAGGTGTCGCCGGTTTACTCAACCGTTATTAACCTGACAGTAACACCCTACGCCACCACGTTTCCTCCCGTTTACATCGTCGGCGATGCCCAAGGTTGGAACCTGGCGAACGCATTGGTGTTGCAGAGCACGGGACCCGGCACCTATGAAGCCACGGGCGTTTTCCAGAACAACGGCAAGTTCAGGCTCTTTGCCACAGCGGACTGGACGGCTCAACAGTGGGGATGGAGTTTCTTCAGTGGCGGAACTATAGCCAGCGAGTTGTCGGATGGCGGCGATGGCGACTCGAATTTTCTGTTTGGTGGTGCTTCGGGATATTATAAGGTCACCGTTTCGTTAAAGGATAAGGTCATCGCCGTGGAAGCCGCTTCGGCGCCGACGCTGTTTATTATCGGCGACGCGCAGGGTTGGGATTTGAACAAGGCGTTGGAGATGCACAGCTTGGGGGGTGGCGAGTTTGAAGTGATCGGACAATTTCAGGAGAATGGAAAATTCAGATTCTTTGTGTCTCCCGATTGGGCTGCAGATCAGTATGGCCATAGCTTTTTTGCCAGCGGCACGATCGATAGCAAGTTGGGCGACGGCGCCGATGGCGATTCGAATTTCCTGTTCAATAGCACAACGGGAGTCTACAAACTGGTGGTCAACATCAATACCAAGACGATCACCGTGGAGGCCACAGACGAACCCACGCTTTACCTGATCGGCGACGACCAGGGCTGGAACCTGGGCAACGCATTTAAAATGACGTGGCTCGGCGGCGGCAAGTATACGGGCACGACAAATTTTACAAACAATTCCATCTTCCGCTTTTTCGACAGACCCGATTGGTCCGCCGGTTTTGGTAACTTTCCCTATTTCGAAGAAGGAACCATCAGCCCGCAGCTGATCAATGGGGGAGGGAACGATTCCAATTTCAAGTTCACGGGAACAACGGGGTCGTATACCATCACTGTGGATCTTTATAACCTCGAAGTAGACATGCCCTAGATCATTTATTTTGAATTTAGTCTGAATGACAATCGATCACTTAAACAAAATATACTTGAACGCATCTAAATTTCTTTTCCTGATTTTATTTTGTTTGATGGCTTGTCATTCAGACGATCCTTCCCAAAGCGAACCCCCGCCGGTCGACGGGGGTAGCTTTTATTTTGGGGCCGACCTCTCGTGGGTGAACGAGATCCTCGACCACGGTGGCGTTTATAAAGAAGACAACGTGGTGAAAGATCCTTATCAGATCTTCAAGAACAAAGGACTGAATCTCGTGCGCGTAAGACTTTGGAACAATCCGCTTTGGACGAAAGAAAAGTATGGCGACCAGGGAACTCAGTTGTACAGCGACATCAAAGACGTTGAGCGCACCATTGCCAGCGCCAAAGCTTTGGGACTACAGGTGTTGCTTGATTTTCATTATTCCGATACCTGGGCCGATCCCGAAAAACAGTATATCCCCGAAGCCTGGCAGGATATTAAATCGATAAAGGTTTTGAGCGATTCGGTCTATAACTACACGTTCAAAACCCTGCATTATCTCCAGGGCAAAAACCTGCAGCCGGAGTTGGTTCAACTGGGCAACGAGATCAACTGTGGCCTGCTGTCTACCGATGCGCCGAGTGGATTTCCATCCTGCAACGTCTGCAACAATCAATGGACGAATGCCGGCGAAGTTTTGAATGCGGGCATCCGCGCCGTACGCGATGTGTCGGCCTCTGCATCCACCAAAACAAAAGTGATCCTGCACGTTGCTGACCCGAAAAATGTGGAATGGTGGTTCGACAATATAAAAAGCCAGGCGCTGGTCACCGATTTTGATATGGTCGGTTTTTCCTATTATCCCCTCTGGCATACCACGGTGGCCATAGACGATATCTCCGCTAAAGTTGCCGGCTTCAAAGCACGCTTCAACAAGGACGTGATCATCCTGGAAACCGGCTATCCCTGGACCCGCGAGAACGCCGACAGCTACAACAACCTGTTTGGCGATGCACAACCCCTCAATGGTTTTCCCTTCACCATCCAAGGTCAATATGACCTGATGAAAAAACTCACCACGGAAGTGAAGCAAGGAGGCGGTGTGGGTGTCATTCCCTGGGAGCCTGGAGCGATAACGTCGGGCATGAAGGACCAGTGGGGTACAGGCTCGACCCTGGACAATTGTGCCTACTTCGATTTCAGCGGCAACGCCATTCAAACCATGGATTACATGACCTTCCAATATCCATGAGCCGCAACGCTTAACTCAGCATCAAAGCCCATCCGACCATTGCCTGCGAATCGCTTCGCCTGGAGAATCTATGCCCTTCCGTCACGAATTCTGGTGAAATTCTGAATTGGCATTCCCGAAAAAAAGTCCGCCCGCGATCACCCAAAGCGCTTTGTATTAATGAATTAGGAGTTCCATAAAAATTTTTTCAGGAAAAGTCTTGCGCAACCATATGGTTGCTTTTACATTTGCAACCATATAGTTGCTGATTAAAAATATGATCGAACGAAGAGACGTATTCCAGGCGATTGCCGACCCCACGCGGAGGGCAATCCTGACGCTCATTGCATTGCAGGCCATGACGCCCAATGCCCTGGCGGAACATTTTGATACGAGCCGCCAGGCAGTATCAAAGCACATCAAGGTCCTGACCGAATGCCAACTGGTGAACCAGGAACAATCGGGGAGGGAGATCTATTATTACTGTAACCCCAAAAAAATGAAAGAAGTAGACGAATGGCTGGAGCCCTTCCGACGGTTGTGGGAAAAGCGCTTCGATCAACTGGATAATGTTTTAAAACAACTTAAATCAAAACGTCATGGTAAGTAACGTAGAAACACAGGAAACGCAAGTCGTGAAAGACTTGGCAAACAAAAAGATCACCATCACCCGGTATTTTGAGGCCGAGCCCGAGTTGGTTTGGCTCACCTGGACCGAGCCGGAATTGCTCGACCAATGGTGGGCACCGAGACCCTGGCAGACCGAAACCAAAACCATGGATTTCAAAAAAGGTGGCCATTGGCTCTATTCCATGGTGGGCCCCAACAACGAACGGCATTGGGCGAGAGTTGATTTTGACAAGATCGATCCTCAAAAAAGCTTCGAGACCACCGATTATTTTGTTGATGAAAAGGGTGTGAAGAATACAGAATTCGGCGAGACGCGTTGGAAGATCGCCTTTCGCGCGATGGGCAGCGGAACGGAGATCACGGTGGAGATCACGTCGGCAAGCGAGGCTAACCTCCAGCAGTTGCTGGCGATGGGCTTCGAGACCGGCTTCACCATGGCACTCGGAAACCTGGAGCAATACCTGCAAGCTCAATTCAAAATTCGCAAACAATTAAAGACGAATACAAAACCGCGGGTCACAACCTATCTGAATTTCCCTGGCAACACAGAGGAGGCGTTCAAATTCTACCGGTCCGTTTTCGGAACCGAGTTCAGCGGCGAAGGCATCAAACGTTTTGGCGATATTCCCCCGGAAGCGGGACATCCCCCGGTGCCCGACCCGATCAAGAAGATGGTGTTGCACGTGGAGCTGCCCATCCTGGGCGGACATGTGTTGATGGCTACCGATGCGCCAAAGGAAATGGGAATGACCCTCACGCAGGGCAACAACATGCACATCTGCGTGGAACCCTCCACACGGGCCGAAACCAAAAAGCTTTTTGATGCCCTGTCAAGTGGCGGCAACGTGACGATGCCTTTGGCAGATATGTTTTTCGGTGCCTACTTCGGGGAGTTCACCGATCGCTATGGAATAAACTGGATGTTCAATTGCATCGAGAAACCGTAAAGCATCACAGTACCTTGAAATAAATGAAGACTGCTCGCAAGGGCAGTCTTTGTTTTTTACGTGGTTTGAATCGCGCCTCAGCTTCTTTCAAAAAGAACCGTCTCAAGCATTCCCCGGTACATCGATAAATTTCTCCACCGAAAACGCCCGCGGCCGATCCGCAAATAATTCCTTGGTTCTTCCCCACACACTTTCAAAGAGTGCCGACTGCCGGTAGCGCTCCAACGCTGCGGCATCGCGCCAGTAGCTATAGGTGATGTAGGTGTGGGGTGCGTCAACATCCTTGAGCAACTCCAGGTGCGAGCACCCTTCAAAATTCCGGATCTCGGTTTTGTGCCGGTTGAAGACGGTGAGAAATTCTTCGACCCCCGATTCTTTAAAATGCATGCGGACGATTCGGATGAGCATGTGGATTAAATTTTTATGGCTTACGACAAAAGACGGGTGAGTGGACCAGGCTGCAGGATGACCGTTGTCGTCATTCCTCGAAGATAACATTCACTGTCCCCCCATAACCAAGTCCCAGCAACTCCGAGGCGTTCCCCTTGTAGATGCCGACTTCCAGCAGGTTCAGGCTATTGAACACGATAAAGCATTCGCCCTGTTCGGCCTGGCTGTATTGGGTCTGGATGCGGCGGAATTTTTCGCCCCCGAATTGGATGGTGTATGCTTTTCCCTGGCTCAGCACGTCGAACGCATCTTTGCTGATGTTGGTGATGAGGTTGCCCATATTGTCCACGCGGATGATGCTGCCCGTGATCTGCTTTTTGGTGGCTTTCATCTGGCGGTCGATCATTTTTTTGAACGCCGGCATGGGTTTGCCCAGGGTGGTGATGGCCACGCCGCTGGCCAATTTGGCGGCCGCCGGTGCAAAGATGTCGCGTTCGGGAAAGGTGGTGCTCACCGTGGCGATGGCATTGAGTTCGGCCAGTTGCTGGTGGGGCTTTTCGCTGATGAGGCCAAACAGCCCATTGTCGCACCCCACAAAAAAATGGTCCTCCAACTGCAGGGCAATGAACGCATCGCCCCGGTTTCCTGTTGCATCTACGCCGACCAGGTGCACGGTGCCTTTGGGAAAATCGCGGAAAACAGCCCGCAACACAAAGGCGGCGTGGGCAATGTCTGCTGGTTTGATGTGATGGCTGATGTCTTCCACCCGAACCCCCGGGTTTATACTGATGATCCGGGCCTTGACCGCGGCCACATAGTGATCACTTTCGCCGGAGTCCGTAAGAAGCGTAACAATGGCCATGGTTGATGCTACCGCAGATATTCGTTAATTTTGGTATGGCAAAGTAAACATTTTTAAGCCACATTGCTTTTACTCTAAATCCATATTCATTTGACCGAAAAAGTAGTTACACTGGAAAATATTTCCATGGTTGACTTCCTGGGAATCGAGAACAAGACCATCGACACGTTGTCGGCAGCCTTTCCCAAAAGCAGGATCATATCACGCGGCAACCAAATACTGATCAAAGGACCCACGGCCGAGATCGGCCAGATCGACGATGTGCTCACCTCGCTGGTGGACCACTATCACAAGTATGGCCGCATCACGGAAGAAAACGTGCAAGCCTACATCGAGCGCGAACACGAGGTAGTGCAAGCCGAACACCAGGCCGCCGAAGACGTGATCGTCTATGGCACCAAAGGCAACCCCATCAAGCCCAAGACCGCCAACCAGCTCAAACTCGTGCAGTTGGTGAAAGACAACGACCTGGTCTTTGCGCTTGGTCCGGCGGGGACCGGCAAGACCTACATCTCTGTGGCGCTGGCCGTGAGAGCACTCAAAAACAAACAGGTAAAGAAGATCATCATCACGCGCCCCGCGGTGGAGGCAGGGGAGAACCTTGGCTTTTTGCCGGGTGATCTGAAAGAAAAGATCGATCCCTACCTGCGCCCCATCTACGACGCACTGAACGACATGATCCCCTTCGAGAAGCTGGGCTTCTACATGGAACGCGAGATCATCGAGATCGCACCCCTGGCCTACATGCGCGGCCGCACCCTGAACAACGCCTTCATCCTGCTGGACGAAGCGCAGAACACCACGCCCATGCAAATGAAAATGTTCCTCACCCGCATGGGCCCCGAATCCAAAATGATCGTCACCGGCGACGCTTCCCAGATCGACTTGCCCACGCGGCAAAGCTCCGGCCTCAAGGAAGCGGTGCGCATCCTGAAAGACGTGAAAGGCATCGGCATCGTGGAACTCAACGAGAAAGACGTGGTGCGTCACCGCCTCGTGCGCGACATCATCGAAGCCTACGACAAGGAAAGTTCCTGACGGAATTTTATTACCTTTCTTCATGAACCGTTGGATACCCTACGCCTTCGTCCGCATGGTGGTATTTCTAGGGGGCGGCATCCTGCTGGCCATCCATCTCCCGGACGCAATCGACGCGCCGTTGGCGCAAGCCCTGTTGGTGGGCCTCTGCATGATCTACTTTGTGCTGGCGCTGACCTATCGCCGCTGGCAACTCAACCCCGGGCTGTTCGGATTGCTGGCCCTCTTTGTGGCCGGTTTCAGCATCACGCTCCAACGCACGGCCTCCCGAAGCGATGCTCATTTTCTTCACCTGAAAACGCCAGTCGCCTATTACACGGCCGTAGCGACGAAGCCTTCAGAAGAGAAAAGTAAATCCTGGAAACTGGAAGTCGCCGTGCAGCAAGTGAACACCGCAGGCCGGTGGAGGCCACAGCAAGGCAACGTCCTACTGTATCTTTCCAAACAGGATTTTAAAAAGCCTTTTGCGTATGGCGATGTTTTGCTTGTGAAAGGCTCGCCCCAATTCATTCCGCCTCCCGGCAACCCGGGAGAATTCGACTACCGGCAATACCTTTCTTACCGTCAAATTTATCATCAGCAATTCCTACGCACCGGCGATGTGCAGCAAATTGCCTACGACCCTCCGGGAACTTTGATGCGTCACGCCATTGCCGTGCGGCTTTGGGCCGATGGTGTGATCCGTCGTTTTGTGCCCGGCGACCGCGAATACGGATTGGCATCGGCTTTGGTCTTGGGTGTAACGGATGGGCTGGACAATGAAGTTCTGCAGGCCTATGCCGCGACGGGGGCGTTGCATGTGTTGTCGGTTTCGGGGTTGCACGTGGGCATCGTGTATTGGTTGCTGCTGTTGATGTTGCGGCCGCTTCAGAAAACTTACTCCGGAAAATGGATCCTGGCCGTCGTCAGCATTTTTGTGCTTTGGGGCTATGCGTTTGTGACAGGGCTTTCTCCGTCTGTGTTGCGGGCGGTCACCATGTTTTCATTTATGGCGTTGGCGCGGCCGATGAACCGGCAAATGAATATCTATAACACGCTGGCAGCATCTGCTTTTTGCTTGTTGCTGGTCGATCCGTTCATGATCATGTCGGTGGGGTTTCAGCTTTCTTATCTGGCTTTGCTGGGCATCGTCTATTTTCAACCCGGTATCTATGCGTTGTGGGAGCCTAAGAACAGGTTATGGGACGAAATCTGGAAAGTGAGCAGCGTGTCGCTGGCGGCGCAATTTGCTACGTTCACGGTGGGGTTGTTGTACTTCCATCAGTTCCCCAATTATTTTCTGATCACAAACCTCGTGGTCATCCCCGCCTCTTTTGGGGTGCTCATCGCCGGCTTGGTGTTGTTGGCCGTAAGCGCCGTGCCCGTGGTGGCCGGCTTTTTGGGTATAGGGCTGGGGTGGCTGGTGAAAATGATGAATGGATTTGTTTTTGGTGTTGAGAATTTCCCATTCAGTAAGATCGAAAATGTCTATATCACGCCCTGGCAATTTGTTTTGCTCACCGCGATGTTGCTCTGTCTCGTCCGGTTGCTGGAAACAAGAAGGATGTCGTGGCTGGTGACGGCTGGTTTCGCCGCCGTGGGATTTGCTGTATTGCAGGGGAGCTATGTGCGGGAACAAATCGATCAGCAACGCATAACGGTCTATAAAGTCTCCGGGCAAACGGCGGTGGACCTGATGAACGAGAGAACGGTTTTTAGCTGGGGCGATACCGCGTTGATCCGGGATCGATCGAAAGTGAAATTCCACCTGGCCCCAAACCGGATCCTTTACAACGCGCAGGAAACGGCACCGCCTCCACCCATAAACGAATGGAAAGGCTGCACGCTGATGGTGTGGCATGGCGAATCTATTCTGCGCATTTCCGACCGGGAATTTTCGCTTCCTTCAACTTTGCAGGTCGATTACCTGATCCTTAGTCACAATGCCGTGCGCGATCTTTCTTCCGTAGTGTCAAAGGTTGTGGCCAAACAGATCATCGTCGACAGCAGCAATAAATTCTATCTTGCCAACCGGTTGCTGCAACAAGCGAAAGAACGGGGCCAGCCGGTTTATTCCGTGTGGCACGACGGCGCATTTGATCGATCGATATGATATAAGGGAACCGTGATTTAATCAAAAGACATGAAATATATCCAATACAGCGCAGACCAAGGCATCGGAACCATCACCCTAAGCCGGCCCGAAAAAAGAAACGCCCTGAGTTTTGAATTGGTGAGCGAATTGAAAGCGGCCTTCACCGCCCTGGAGATGGACGCCACCGTAAAGATCATCATCCTCAAAGCGCAAGGGGAGGCGTTTTGCGCGGGTGCCGACCTGGGCTACCTGCAGCAGCTTCAGCATTTTTCGTATGAAGAGAATCTTGCCGATTCGAATCACCTGAAAGAATTGTTCCTGCAGATCTATACGCTGAAAAAAGTGGTCATCGCCCAGGTGCAAGGCCATGCGTTGGCGGGCGGCTGCGGACTGGCAACCGTATGCGATTTTGTATTTGCCGTTCCCGAAGCAAAGTTTGGCTACACTGAAGTAAGGATCGGATTTATTCCCGCCATCGTCATGATCTTTTTACTGCGCAAGATCGGCGAGGCCCGATCGAAGCAACTCCTGCTCAGCGGCGAACTGATCACGGCCGACGAAGCCCAGCGTCTCTCCCTCATCAACCGCATCATCCCGAAGGAAAACCTGGAGCAGGAGACCATCGCCTTTGCTGCATCGCTCATCCGCTCCAACTCAGCGCAAGCCATGATGCAAACCAAGCAAATGATTGCCCGCGTACAGGAGCTCCCCCTCGAACAGGCATTGACGTTTGCGGCGGAATCCAATGCTACCGCCCGGGCTACCGGGGATTGCAAGCGTGGGGTAGACGCCTTTCTGAAAAAAGAAAAAATCACCTGGTAAAAAGGGAAAAGTCAGGCTAATCCCGTAATTATTCGAAAAAACGCACACCGATATTACGCCCATTGGAATTTATAGAGGCGAAACCTCTAAACTCGTGGTTCAATCACCTTACCATGAAATCCCTGTTTACTTTTTTCATCCTGTTAGGCGCCGCGTCATGTCTGGCGCAATCTTATTCGGCCGATACCTGGAAGCAAGCCAAGAAAAATGGAAAAGGCACCCTCTCGCTGGCCTACGTGCAAACCCCCAGCTTCGTATACATCGATAACACCGGCCAACTCGCGGGCATCTGCATCGACATCATGGGCGACTTCAAAGCCTGGGTGAAGGAAAATAAACAAGTGACCGTCGAGTCCAAATTTGTGGGCGATGGGTCCAACTTCAAGAGCATGTACGACAAAGTAAAGATCTCCAAGGGAGGCGTAGTCGGTATGGGCAACATCACCATCACCGACGAACGGAAAAAAGAAGTAAAATTCAGCCCGCCCTTCATCACCAACTTTGCTATCCTGGTAACGCAGGGTAAAATATCCACCTTGTCGAAACTGGAAGATATGCCCAAAACATTTTCGGACCTCACCGCCTATACGGCCAAGGGCACCGTGAACGAACAACGCATTACCGATCTGAAAACAAAATATTTTCCCGATCTCAAGGTGTCCTACACCACCACCAGCCAGGAATCGCTCGAAAAAATGCTAGCCGATCCTAAAGGTCTTGCCTATCTGGACCTGGCGTTCTACCTGGAAGCGGTCCAGATGAAGAAAAGCATAAAACGGCACGCCGTGGCCGACAAAGCCATAGAACAATTCGGCTTCATCATGCCCTCCGGCTCCGATTGGGCACCGCTCTTCGAGGAATTCTTTGCGGCTAATGGCGGGTACACCAACACCCGGGAATACAAAGCCATCTTGTTCAAACACATGGGCGAAGCGGGCGTAAAGCTCATGCAATCGCAAACCAAATAACCATCATTCCATAGGAGGAAGACCCGGCAGGCCGAAACTTGCCGGGTCTTTTTTTATAGCGCAACCTTTCGGCTATCTTCGTTTCGTTGGAGACCCCGCAAACCATACTGAAACGATACTGGAATCACAGCCAGTTCCGGCCCCTGCAGGAGGATATTGTCAACTCCGTTTTGCAGGGCAATGATACCCTGGCGCTGTTGCCCACAGGGGGAGGCAAGTCCGTATGCTTCCAGGTACCCGCATTGTTGTTGGAGGGGGTTTGCATTGTGATCACCCCGCTCATTGCCCTCATGAAAGACCAGGTGGAGCAGTTGAAGCGTCGCCAGATCGAGGCCGTCGCCATCCACTCCGGCCTCGCCCGCCGCGAGATCGACATCTTGCTGGACAACTGCGTGTATGGCACCATCAAATTCCTGTACGTGTCGCCGGAGCGTTTGCTCACCGAGATCTTTATCGAACGCGTGAAGCGCATGAAGGTGGGCCTCATCGCCGTGGACGAAGCGCATTGCATTTCACAATGGGGCTACGATTTCCGGCCATCCTATTTAAAGATCGCATCGCTGCGCGAGCTGAAACCCGACGTGCCTGTGATCGCCCTCACCGCCACGGCCACCCAACAGGTGCGCAACGACATTATGGAGAAGCTGGCCTTTAAAGAACCGGCTGGCGTCTTTCAAAAATCATTTGCCCGCGAGAACCTTTCGTTTGTCGTTCGTCATACTGAAAACAAAGACCGCAAAGTGTTGGAAATTCTCACGAAGGTGAAAGGCTCGTCCATCATCTACGTGCGCTCCCGCAAAGCCACACAGGACATTGCCGATTGGCTCGTGAAAAAAAAGATCTCCGCTTCCTTCTATCACGCCGGCCTCGATTTTGAAGAGCGCGGTAGGCGACAGGAGGAATGGATCAAAAATGAAAAACGCGTCATCGTGGCCACCAACGCCTTCGGTATGGGCATCGACAAACCCGACGTCCGCCTGGTGATTCACCTCGATCTGCCCGAAAACCTGGAGGCCTACTACCAGGAGGCGGGCCGTGGCGGCCGGGATGGACAACGGGCCTATGCGGCCGTGATCTACCAGGAGGCCGACCTGGTGAACCTCAAAACAAAAGTGGAGCAGTCGCAGCCCTCGCCGGCCTATTTGAAAAAAGTATACCAGGCCCTGGCCAACTACTATCAATTGGCCGAAGGCAGCGCGGAAGGCCAGAGCTATAATTTCGAACTGAACGAGTTTGTGGAGCGTTTCCACCTGCAGGCCACGGAAGTATACGCCGGCCTCAAAAAGCTGGAGGAAGAGGGGCTGATCCAATTCAACGAAAGCTATTACAGCCCCTCGCGATTGCACCTGTCGCTGGACAAAGGCAAGCTTTATGAGTTCCAGGTAGCCAACGCGAGGTTCGATCCGGCCATAAAAATGCTGCTCCGGCTATATGGCGGTGAATTGATGTCCGGTTTTGTAAATATATCGGAAGCCCAACTGGCCAAAGCGTTGAAAATTTCCACTAGCGAAATGTTTAAAATGCTAGAACATCTTCACGGCTTACGGGTTTTAATTTATGAGCCGGCAAAAGATAAACCCCAGGTAACCTTCCTGATGCCCCGTCAGGATGCCGACCGTCTTCCGTTGAACCTCCAGCGCATGGAAGAACGCCGCCAGCTCATCCTGGGTAAGATGAATGCCATGATCGGCTACGTGACCAACACCCACCGTTGCCGGATGCAGTTCGTGCAAGATTATTTTGACGAGGTGACGTTTAAGGTATGTGGCCTATGCGATGTTTGCGTACAAAATCGGAAAAAAGAAAATATACACGCCTTCGAGGATCTTCATGGTGAAGTGCTCACCGTGCTAAAAAAGAAACCCCTCACCGTGGAAGAAGTGGAAGAAATCATCGCACCCCGCGACCACGACCTGTTCGTGGACGTGATCCGCGACATGGTGGACGAAGGCGAATTGGAATATGACACAGGATGGAGACTGACCCTGGGAGGGGGCCGGGGGGTAAATATAAATGGATAGAGGTATGAACAGACAGTTAAAGAAATTTTTGAGGATTTTTATTTACGTTCACGTTTTCCTGGCCGCAGCCTTGTTATTGACCCATTGCTCGTTCTCGCACTACGCCAAGAAATCGTATGAACAGGCAAAGAAGGACAAACCGTTTGATGTGGTGATCGTGCCCGGTGTTCCCTACGAAAAAGAAAATACAACGTCCATCATGCGCATGCGCGTCTATTGGGCCAAGCATCTTTACGACAGTGGTTTCACCAAAAATATTATTTTCTCCGGCTCGGCCGTGTACACCCATTTTGTAGAAGGCATTGTGATGAAGACCATGGCCGACTCGCTGGGCATTCCCCCGGAGCATACCTTTGCCGAAACCCGGGCAGAGCACAGCACGGAAAACGTCTACTACTCCTGGAAGATGGCCAAGAAAATGGGCTTTCAAAAAATTGCCCTGGCTACCGACCCGTTCCAGTCGCGCGTGTTAGGGAGCTTTTCAAAAAAGTATTGTCCCGGCGTGACGGCCATCCCCGTGGTCTATGATATCCTGAACCGCGAAGTCAAGCCACTGCCGCTGATCGATACGACGAAAGCCTATCGCCCGGAATTTGTATCGATCGTGAAACGTGAAGGATTCTGGAGACGCTTTCAGGGAACCTTAGGTCGCCGTGTGAAAGAGGAACGTCGCATGGAAGAGGAATTCGAGAGGGAAGCAGGAAAGAAACCCGTGTCCACAAACGAGTAGCGGAAGCGTTGGGTGTCCTATCTTCCCAACAGCTCTTGCGCATTTTCCAGGGCCACCTTCGAAGGCTTGGCACCCCCGATCATCTTGGCGATCTCCTGCACGCGGTCCTCTGCACTCAACACTTTGATGGCGCTGATGGTTTTGGATGACGTGTTGTCTTTATAGACAAAGTAATGCGCGTCGCCCTTGGCTGCGATCTGTGGCAAGTGACTGATGGCAATCAACTGGTGGCGTGTCGCCATGGTCTTCATGAGCGTGCCCAGCTTCATGGCCACTTCCCCAGAAATGCCGGTATCAATTTCATCGAGGATGAGTGTTGGCATGGCGGTCTTTTCGGCCATCACATATTTGATGCTGAACATGAGCCGCGAGAACTCGCCCCCCGATGCCACCTGGGCCAACGGACGCGGGGCCACGCCCTTGTTGGCGCTAAAAAGAATATCGATGCGATCTGCACCTTGCGCCGACAACTCGGCCGGTTGCATGTCAATTTGCAACGTGGCATTCGGTATACCCAGCTCTTGCAACAAGGCAGTGAGTTGTTTGCACAGCGGGATGAAAACTTTCGTGCGCGAGTCCGTGAGCTTTTTTGCCGTGGCCGTCACCACTTTGAGTGCCGCTTCAAAATCTTGCTTGGCTCTCTCCAGCGACTCGTCCAGGTTGGAGGTGAGCGCATCTTTTTGAGACAGGCTTTCCTGGATGGCCAGCAGCGTCTTGAGGTCTTCGGCTTTATGTTTTTTGAGCAATTTGTAGATCGTGCTCAGTCTTTCCTTGGCAAACTCGGCGTGTTGCGGATCGAACTCGATCTTCTCTTCTTCGCTTTCAATTTCGCTCATGATGTCGTCCAGTTCGATGAGCACACTTTCCAGGCGCTGCAACAAGGCGGCATAGGCGGGCGAGTAGGAAGAGACACTGCTCAACGCGGCGCGCGCTTCGCTCAGCTTGACGCGCGCGGCAAAATCCGAAAGCGTCACGGCGTCGAGGATCAGGTTGAAGCTGCTTTTGATCTCGCTGGTATGATCCATCACCTTCACTTCCGACTCCAGCGTTTCCTGTTCGCCTTCTTCCAGGTGGGCTTGGTTCAGTTCGTCCAGTTGAAAGCGCACATAGTCGGCTTCCTGCCGCAGCGTGTCGGCCTCTGCACTCAGATTCTCGAAATCTTTGCGGGCCTTGACGTAGGCTTGCCAGTCCGTTGCATACTGTTCGCGTAGCGTATGGTTGGCCGCATAGGCATCGATCAACCGCAGTTGGAAGCTTTGCTGACCCAGTTGCAGGGTTTCATGTTGCGAGTGGATGTCCATCAACAGATTTCCGATGCGTTTCATCACCTCCAGGGTCACGGGCGTGTCGTTGATGAATGCCCGCGATTTTCCACCGGGGCTGATCTCTCTGCGGATCACCGTGATTTCGTCGTAGTCGAGGTCTTCCGCTTTGAAGACGGATTTGAGTTTATATTCCTTGATGGCAAACGAGCCTTCGATGATGCACTTCTGTTCTTCGTCCCACAACACCTTGGTGTCGGCGCGGTTGCCCATGAGCAGGCCGATGGCGCCCAGCATGATGGACTTGCCCGCACCCGTTTCGCCCGTGATCACATTGAGGCTCGGGGAGGGCTCCAGCTCCAGGTGTTTGATGAGCGCATAGTTTTGTATGGTGATATGCTTCAGCATTCAGGCAAAGGTGTCGAAATAGAGTTCGGCAATGGTGTCGATCCGGTAGGTCATTTTTTTGCGGCGCATGTTCAGGAGCTTGATCTCGGTGGCGTTCACGTCGGTAAGTTCGCCAAACATGGCGGTGTTGTCTGTGAGCACAATATTAATTTTTTTACCCAGAAATTCGGCCACCCGTTTCCGGATTTGCACGGCGTCGCTGAGGCGGAGTTGTTTGGTGCTCATGAGAAAATTTAGGATCGGTAAAACTGCCGAAATCGGGGCATGAATCCAAACACGGGCAAGGGGAGATCAGTTCTCGATCATCTTGCTGTATCCCGCCCGGGTGTTGGACGGGTCGATGGCCGTCACGATGTCGTAGACCTCCCGGCGGACCTGGATGTTGCCGCTGGAAAAAATGTTGGACAATTCCTTGCCCTTGGCGTCAAAAAAGCTGATCACCAGGATAGACGCAGGGTTGATATCGCGCATTTTCTTTACGTCGCGCAAACTTTTGAGGATGATCTCACGGCTTTTGTCGGGATCTTTCTCAAAGTTGTCGAGCGCCAGGCGGTGATAGGAGTAGAGGGCCTTGCGGACATCGACCGACTGCGCGTTGTTATAGTTCTCCACGATCCAATAGCGGCTCCGGTTGTTGCCCCCCAGGGCTTGCCAACCCGCACGGTTGGATTGCTGCGCGTTGTTGACCACGGCCAGCGCTTTCTGGAAATACGCTGTGCCACCCAATTCGCTAAACGTGTCGGCATCGACACCCACGATCAGGTAGGCATACAGCGCCAGCATGGAGGTGAGGTTGGTGGTGTAGGTATTGTCGTTGAATTCCAGGGGAAGCGACTCGATGTATTCAAACTCCCAATCGCGGTCGGCAAAGTTGAAGATCAGGCTGGAGTAGTTCGTGCCATACACCGGCCGCGCAGCCTGGATCTGTACGGAGGCTGTGAAGTTGCCCACGGAGGGCATCTTGGTGATGGTGATCAGCATGTTGCAGTTGATCTTCTCATAGACCTTATAGGCGTCGGGCGTCCATTTGCGCGAGTTCATGAACTGCTCGATGGCGGTCTTCATGTCGCGGAAGATGCCGCGGTCGGAAGTGGCGATCTGTGTGGAGTTGATGGTGACGGTGCAGGCCAGTTCCTGCGCCCATCCGAAACCGAATGAGCAAAGGGTGATACACAAAAGAAAAGCACGCTTAGTCATGCAGTTTTTCAATGATGGCCTCTACAATGTCTTGTGCTACGGCATTCTTGTCTTTCAGGTCGAATGCCTTGGCCTGGTTGTTCCGGTCCAGGATCGTGATCTTGTTCGTGTCGTGACCAAAGCCCGCGCCGTTGTCGCGCAACGAATTTAACACGATCAGGTCAAAATTCTTCGACTCCAGCTTTTTAAATGCGTTGGCTTGCTCGTGTTCCGTTTCCAGGGCAAAGCCCACCACGATCTGTCCGTTGTGCTTCAGCTTGCCCAGCGACGCGGCGATGTCGCGCGTTTTCACCAGCTCGAGGTTGAAGACGTCGTCTTTCTTTTTGATCTTCTGATCGGCGATCACCGCAGGGCGGTAGTCGGCCACGGCGGCGGCCAACACGGTGATGTCGGCAGCGGAGAAGAGGGTGGTGCAGGCGTTGTACATGTCTTCGGCGGAAGTTACATGCTTAACGCTGATGCGGGGATTTTCGGTATGCTGTTGCGTGGGGCCCGCAATTAAATCCACGTCGGCGCCGGCGTTGGCCAGGGCTTCGGCGATGGCAAATCCCATCTTGCCGCTGGAGTGGTTGCCGATAAAACGGACGGGGTCCAACGCCTCGTAGGTTGGGCCGGCCGTGACCAGCACTTTTTTGCCCGCCAGTTTTTGCTGGGGACGAAAGAAATCCTCCAGGTGTTGCACGATCTGCTCCGGCTCGGCCATGCGGCCCGTACCCACCAACCCACTGGCGAGCTCGCCAAACGTGGAGTCGATGATGTGGTTGCCAAAGCTTTTGAGTCTTTTGAGATTTTCCTTGACGGCCGGATGCTGCAGCATGTCCAGGTCCATGGCCGGGGCCATAAAAACCGGGCAGCGCGCCGACAGGTAAACGGCCAGCAACAGGTTGTCGCAAAGGCCGTGTGCCATTTTGCCCAGGGTGTTGGCCGTGGCGGGGGCGACGACGATGGCGTCGGCGGCCAGGGCCAGGTCAACGTGGTTGTTCCATTCGCCGGTGTCGGCTTTTTGGAAGTGGGTGAGGGCAGGCTTTTTGGAAAGCGTAGCCAGTGTAAGCGGCGTGATGAATTCGTGGGCGTCGGGCGTCAGGATCACCTGCACGTCGGCCCCGGCTTTGACCAGGAGGCGCACGAGCACGGCCGACTTATACGCCGCAATGCCCCCACATACTCCGACCACGATCCGCTTGCCTTTCAGCATGGCTTCGCGCAATTAAAGTTCGACCTTCGTGTCGTCTTCGCCGCGGAGACGGAAGTTCAGTTTTTCTTCCAGGAATTCTTCAGTTGCCGTGGTGGTAGGCTTGGGCATGCGCTCGTAGAACTTGGAGATCTCGATCTGCTCGCGGTTCTCGAACACTTCCTCCAGGTTGTCTACCGTGGTGGCAAATTCGGCCAGCTTGTTGTTGAGCTCTTCCTTGATGTTGACGGCGATCTGGCGCGCGCGCTTCGAAATAACCACTACCGACTCATAGATGTTGCCGGTCTGGGCTGCGATCTTCTCTACATCGCGTGTAACTACAGATGATTGAACTGCCATATTCTTACAGATTATTGTTTTTTGATTTACTGATCTTGGCCAAACTGTCCCCATACATCTTCTCTGCGTCTTCCAGGTAAGTGCTGGTGGGAAAGCGGTCCACGAATTCTTTATAATGATCCACCACGCCTTTGTAGCGATCCAATTGCTTGGAATAAATGCTTTGCTCGGCCAGGCGGTATTCCGACGAGATCACCAGGTAGTAGGTGCGTTCCAGGTATTTCGAATCGGGGAAATTGTCTTTAAAGTTGGTCAGGGCCACAATGGCGGCCTTGTAGCTGCGCATGCGGTAGTACTGGTAGGCATTCTCAAAGCCCTTTTTCTCCAGCTTTTCCTGGGTAGCCACGATCACCTCGATGGCCTTGTCGCGGAAACTGCTTTGGGGATAGCGGTTCAGGAACAGCTGCATGGCCGCCATGGCGTCTTTGCTGCTGGATTGGTCCAGGTTGGCGTTTGGCGATGACTCGTACAGCGAATAGGCATACATATACCGCGCTTCCTCGGCCATGGCACTGCGGCCGTAGGTCTCATAGAAGGTCTTGAACTGCTCGGAGGCCAACAGGTACAGTTTGTCGTAAAACTGGCAATAGGCCAGGTAAAACTGCACTTTTTCACCCTCCGGGAGACCGCGAACGATGGGGATGATCTGCTCGAACAACACGGAAGCCTTATAATAGTCTTTCTTGTTGTTGTAGTAGTTCAACGCCGCGTCGTATTTCACGCGCCAATCCGCGCTTTTTTCAATCCTGCGGAATTTACTACAGGAAGCCGCCACGATCAGGATCAGCGCAAGGGAAAGAATGGAGGATACTCGTTGCATAAGCCCGCAAATATAGCATAAGAAGCCAGAACTGGAAAACGTCATTTTTTTGCCTGTAGATGCACGGGCGGCCCAAAAAGTTGATTTATTTTTTCACGATGAGCTTTCGCGTCATCACACCCTCGTCGTCGATATACAGGGTGTAGAAGTAGATTCCGGCGTTCAAATCGTCGGTTTTGATCCGGATCAGGTTTTCCAGGCTGGGAAGCTGGTATTCGCCCACCGTGTTACCCAACAGGTTGTGTACCACGATCTTGGCCTTAATCTGGTCGTTCAGGATCTTATACTCCACCTGGGCATGATCCACCACGGGGTTGGGGTAGACGTCGTGCAGGGTGATGAATTTCGAAGTGTACAGGCTCTGTTTTTCGGGCTTTTCCTCCACATCGAAGTTGAGCACGAATTCCACGGGCTGGCCTGGGTTTGACTTGTTGTAGACGATGTATTTCAGTGTGCTGGGCCCCGACACAAAGCCGGCCTCCAGGGAAATGTTGAGGTTGTTCAGAGTTTGACCTGGTTCCACCTTCACGATGTAATCCTCCACCTTCGAATCCAGGCAATTGTTGTCGACACAGAAATAGTTCTTTTGGGTGCCGCCGATCTGACCGGTCACTTTGCGGATGATGAGGGTGATGGGTTTTTCGGTGGTGTTGCGGAAGCGGAGGGGAGCCTTGATGGTCTCGCCGATGATGCCCTTGTAGGACTCCTGGATGCTAGTGAGCTCGAATCCCTGCCCGAACCCCGCAAGGGAGGCAGAAATCAGAATCGCCAACAACCAGAAACGCTTCATACCCAGGGTCTATATGTATTTCACAAAATTTAAACATTTTAACCGGACCTCATAATAGAAACAGAACTTTTTCGTTGCCGGACACGACTTTTTTTCCACACAAACGATTTCGCCATTTCATAACGGTTTTGCATCCCCTGTCTCCGGGGGGTGGCGAAATCTGTTGTTACCAGAATGTTAACCTTAGGGTTGGATGGACGGGCTCTTGCGGTGAAAGGGTTTCACCACGTCTTCGCGCTTGGGTTTCTTGTCGCCTTTCCAGGAGAAACCCTTTAGCGTCATGTCCTCTTTCTTCAATTCGTGAGGCGGAATAAACCGCGCTTCAGGACGGGTATAGAAACTCAGGTTGTTCACTTTGCCCTCGCGGAAGCGGATGAGAATGTTGCTGCAAATGATGCGGTTTGTGCCCATGGCTCCCACCGGCTTGTCGGCCTTCTTTTCGCTGAGCGCATAATAAATGCTTTCGCCATTTCCCTCGACATACACCCGGCTGATCTTCTTGTCCTGGAAAGTGGCCGTCATCTTGCGGCCACTGATCTGATTGAAGTTGAGTAGCGTATCCTGCGAGATCACAAAGCTGTTCACGTTCATGAAGAGGCGGTCGATCGTGTTGTTCTTGATGAGCATGCGGATGGTGTCGGCCGTCATCTGGTTGCCCTCTGTCCACAACACCGGGCTTTTGTAGAAGTAGATGGTGGAGTCGGCCGAGCGGTATTCGAGCGAGTCGGCAAGACCCTGCAGGTCGCCGCGATAAATTTTTACATGGTTGTAGGCCAGCAATCTTTTCTTCTGGGGATCGGGACTGTCGATCGACACCAGGGTATCGGCCGAGATGAAAAGGGTGTCGTTGTTGTCGGTGATCTTGGCGAGGTAGGGATTGTTGTACACCTTGGAAACGCCCTTAAGTTTATAATAGTCGGAGGCCTGTCCGTAGATGATGATGTTCTCCTTTTTTGAGGTCATGATCACGTTGCCGCGCAGCTTGTATACTTTGCGGATGTCGTCGAGCGCATAGTCGTCGCCCTCCAATTTGTAGTCGACCGACTCGGCCTCGCCCAGCTTCAGGTCCGAACGACGCGTCTTGGTGTCGTACTCGCCGTCGTTGTACACAAAGGTGGCGCTGTCCTTGTCCACCACCGTAGTCGGGGTGCGGAAGTAAAGGACTTTGCTGCGCGAATTGTATTGCAAACTATCCGACGTCATCGTATAGTCGGGGTTCTTCACGTGCACGTTTTTTTTGAACGACGCCATGTTAGACGTCAGGTTGTAATAGCCTTTCACACTGGTGAGCACGTTGATGCTGTCCACCAGCTTGCCGTTGTTGTAATAGTAGGCCGTATTCTTGGGGCGGTCAAAATCCAGGAAGTCGGTATAAAGCGTGGAGGTAGCCAGTTTTGTGAACACCACGTTGTTGCGCAGTTTGGCCAGTTTGAGATTGCCGTCGTATTCCAGCTTGTTGCCCGTGATGGTCACTGAGTCGCCCTCCAGGATGCGCACCTTGCCGAAGGCCTCGATGTAGTTTCTTTTCTTGAAAAAGTGGGCGGAATCGCAATAGATGGTGGTGGTGTTCTGGACGAAGATCACGTTGCCGATCACACGGTCGAAACGGTCCTCGCCGGCCTTGCCGCCTTGGAGCCGGTCGGCCTGTTTCAGCTTTACTTTTTTCTGGGCATACGCCGAATTCATGCCCGAAAACAAGGCAATAGCCACCAGGACGAGGCATTTCATCCCCCAGGAAAAGCGTGCGCGCGAAGTATAGCGTAGGTCCATAAAAAACGTTGCAAGCTACGACGCTAAACGCGAAAATCGTAACCCCCGGGCCTAGTTATCGGGGGTGATGTCGTACCTTTGCTGCCATGCTGGAGCAATTTCTGAACCACATTGAACGGTTCGCGCTCTGCCGGCGCGAAGATCCCATTTTGCTGGCCGTGAGCGGTGGCGTGGATTCCATGGCCATGCTCCACCTGTTCACCGCGGCAGGCTTCACCGTGGGTGTCGCCCACTGCAATTTTCAACTGCGGGGCAAAGATTCTGATGGCGACGAGGATTTTGTCGTCCAGGCCTGCAAGACCCTGAACGTTCCCGTGTTTGTGCACCGCTTCGAAACAGATGCCTATGCCTGGGAGAATGGGCTCTCCACCCAAATGGCCGCCCGCGAATTGCGCTACGCCTGGTTTGACGACCTGATGGAGATCCACTACTACTCGGCCCTGGCCACCGGCCATCATTTCGATGACTCGATGGAGACCATCCTCCTCAACATCACCCGCGGCGCTGCCACCGACGGCATGGCCGGCATCCCGGTCAAGAATGGCCGCGTGATCCGCCCGCTGTTGTTTGCTACCCGCGCGCAAGTGGAAAAATATGCCGCCGAACATCGCCTGAAATGGCGCGAAGACAAGAGCAACCTGACCGACGACTACCAGCGAAATTTTATCCGCCACAAGATCATCCCCCAACTCAAGGAGCTCAACCCCTCCCTGGAGACCACCTGGCAAAACGGCATCGAAAAAATACAAGGCGAACTGGCGATCCTGCACGATGCATTTGACGCCTGGTGTGTAAAGAACATCACCCGAACGCAGGATAAGATCGCCATCGATAAGAAAGGACTTAACCATGGTGCGCAAGTCAACGCGTTGCTGTGGCGCTTCATAAAAACGTATGGGTTCAACTATGAACAGACGCGCGAGATCATCCACGCGTTGAATGGCCAGCCCGGCAAGAAATTTTTAGCGCCTGCTTTTCTGTTGGTCGTGGACCGAGAAAATATCTTCATCACGCCGCGAAGCGAAGATTGGGATGAGCAGCACATTGGCACCCTGGCCGGTCGCCACACCCTCGGGCCGTGGGAGCTGAGCCTGGAAAATACAGCGCCGGCGGTGCGGGGCAACGATCCGCGCGAAGCCGTACTCGATGCCACACACCTGCAGTTTCCCCTGGTGTGGCGCAAGTGGCGGGCAGGCGATTTCTTTCATCCCCTGGGCATGGATCACAAAAAGAAGCTGAGCGATTTTTTTATCGACAAGAAGTTGAGTGTGGCCGACAAAGAGACGATCACCGTGTTGGAGTCGGCCGGGCAGATCGTTTGGGTGGTCGGGCACCGGATCGACGACCGCTTCAAAGTGACCCCCCAGACCCAACGCGCACTGCGGTTTGTCCTGACCGATCACGCGGAAAAACCACGAGCTTAATATCACTTTGATGGGGATGACACACGGTGTGTGAATGTGTCGTGTGTGTTTATAACCGCCTGTCTATCAATCGTCCCCCAGTGTCCCGGGACATGCTTGTCAGGCGTCGGGCCCGCCGGTTGGGAGTGTCGCCTTTTGCAAGAAAATATTTCCAAAATCCTGCCTTATGTATAACTTGCCGCGCCTATTCAGAAAGGCCCCCAGGAAAGAGCATCATTTCTTAAACATAACTTTAAACATATTCTAACAATGAAAGTAACTGTAGTTGGCGCTGGCAATGTGGGCGCTACATGTGCCGATGTGCTGGCCTACCGCGAAGTGGCCAACGAAATCGTGTTGGTGGACATCAAGGAAGGACTGGCCGAAGGCAAGGCTCTTGATATCTGGCAGAAAGCCCCCATCGACCTGTACGACAGCCGTACGGTAGGTGCCACCAATGACTATTCCAAATCCGCCAACTCGGATGTGGTGGTGATCACCTCGGGCCTGCCGCGCAAACCGGGCATGAGCCGCGACGACCTTATCGGGACCAACGCCGGCATCGTGAAGTCGGTAACGGAAAACATCATCCGCTATTCTCCCAACGCCATCGTCATCGTAGTATCCAACCCGTTGGATGTGATGACCTACCAGGCGCACCTCACCTCGCGTCTGCCCCGCACCCGCATCATGGGCATGGCCGGCATCCTGGACACAGCACGCTATCGTGCGTTCCTGGCTGAAGCCCTCAACGTTTCTCCCAAAGATATCCAAGCCATCCTGTTGGGCGGCCACGGCGATACGATGGTGCCGCTGCCTCGCTACACAACGGTTGCTGGTATCCCTGTAACGGAATTGATCGATAAAGATAAACTCAACGCCATTTTGGAAAGAACCAAAGTGGGTGGCGGAGAACTGGTGAAACTCATGGGTACTTCGGCATGGTATGCTCCTGGAAGCGCTGCTGCGCAGATGGTGGAAGCTATCGTGAAGGATCAGCGCCGCGTGTTCCCGGTTTGTATTAAGCTGGAAGGTGAGTATGGTATCAAGGATTGCTACCTGGGCGTGCCTGTAGTGTTGGGCAAGAACGGTGTGGAGAAGATCATTGAGCTTGACTTGAATAGCGAAGAGAAAGCACTGATGGAATCCAGCCGCAAGGCGGTGAGAGAAGTGATGGACGTGTTGGAGAAATTGGGATAATTTTTCTTAAGGTATATAAAATGAAAAGCCGGGTTTGCGCCCGGCTTTTTTTGTTTAGGGGAAGCCCTCGTCATGTCGCAGGCACGAATGCTCTTAGGAACTACGCCAGTAGTTCAAGACATCCCGAGTTTCGAGAGCACGGAGAGCGGATATGCTAAGCACGAGATAAAACGAAGACTGGTAAACACCGAGAGTGTTATGCCCCTTGGAATCCGCATAGTCCCGAGGCGGAGACTATGCGGGGGCGTATGGCCCAGCTTTTTTTGTTTACTTCAGAATGAAACAGTTAAATTGAACCATGTCCCTGACGATGAATCCCCCGCCGCTTTCAGAAGCCGTGGAAATATTCTTATCACGCGTTGACTTTACTTTGCCAGAAGGATACGAGAGATTTATCCGGAGCTCAAACGGAGCAGAAGGTTTTCTGAAAAACGCTTACGTTATACTTTGGCCGATAGAAGACTTGTTCACCCACAACGAAGGCTATCGGGTTGAGGAGTACGCTCCCGGATTCTTCATCATCGGATCTGATGGTGGAGGCACTTCATATGCTGTGGATAAACAAACAGGAGCGTTGTATGAAATGCCATTTATTGGCATGTCGCGGGAAGAAGCTTCGTGGGTGGCAAAGGATTTTGATGATTTTATTGATAGGGCCTGAAGGTTCAGACTAAAATATTGTGTTCATAATCTTTAATGAATATGCGTTTGTTGGGCGGGCGATAGGCTCACGCGCATTGAAACGTTAAGTGCGCGTAGTTTAAAGATCACTCTGTTCAAAGCCTTGGCAGGATTTTTCAAAGCTGCCCGAATGGAAGCCAGCGCAATTCTCAATCCCTTTTTTTACCAAAGGAAATGGAGCGTTAGCGTGCCGACGGTGTGTTTGTAGAGTCCTTTTCGATACGTCGTGCTGTAGGTTTGCAGGTAAGAAACGCTAAAGTTGCCATGGGAGAGTACTACTCCAAATTGCAAATCCATAACCCGGTGGGCAATGCGCTCGGATGTGTTGTCGGCGCGATCGGTCGCGGAGCGGGGATAATGTTCGCGGTCGCCTTTCAATAGTGCGTTGTGGACCACAAACGTGTTGATGGGCTTGAACACAAAATAGTACTGCGTTCTTACCTGTTTATTGTTCCGCACAAACGCACTGTACTGACTCAGGTATCCATTAAAGTAGGGGGCCATGCGCCCGACCCGCAGCATGGGGTAAATGGCTAGTGCGTCCATCATACTGCCAACCCGGACTTGGGCGCCTGCATTGATCTCGACGACGTTATGCCATGAAAGCAGATTTTTTTCGGCCGCGAAGTTAACGTTGAGCAGTGGTTGCGTGTCAAGCTGGTTATCCCAGCCCATCGGCTTTTGATAATGGATCAGCTTGTGCATGGCGGTTTGCGTTTGTTGTGCCAACGCTGCCGGCCCGCGCACGCCCGCGACGAGTTCCGTCTGGTAGCTGAACTTCTTCGTGGGATTGAATGAATAATGAGAACGCATGGCGAATAGCGCGCCGGCGTATGCATAGTCGTTGGGTTGATATTCCGGGATGCTGATGTTGTTGGGCGTCACCATCAGTTGCACCACGCTCCAGCCGTAGACGTCGACACTGCCTTCTCCCGCTTTGGGCAACAGTTTATCGAGAAAAAAATGATGCTGCTTTTTACGTTGGTAGAAGAGGTCCATGCGTGTGCCGTTGGTATAGGCGCGGTCTGTTCCATGGCCCGTGACGTTTAGAAAATCGTTGTCTTCATAGAACCGGAATAACTTACTCGGTGCCGTGGACTGGGCATGTACATGAGCCGTAAACAAAAGCAGAAAGCTCAGTACAAAACTGGCGCATATGGTGAAAGACTTCATAAAGTCGCTACATTAAACAGTTGTTCAAATTCAACCGATGTATACGAAAACGGTTTTAAAAAGTAGCGTGTGCACAGATGTGTTTCAGTTACCTTTTTGTAACCCGGTACACGCACGACCTGCAAGACAAAATTTCACCCATCGGGACAATTACAAATCCGAAGGTCGTTCAAGCCACTCAGCAAAGCGTTCAAGCTTCACTCAAACATTTTCGGTTCAACAGAATCTGAAATGAGCCTCGTGGCATCTTTCAACTTCAAGTCGTTGCCAGGCTCTAGTGATCTATTCTGTATGAAGTGGGTTTGTTGTTGCCGTTCACATCTTTAAAGGCGCGGGCCCCATCCTCGTATCGAAGACTTTGAAAGAATATGAAAAATTTTTGGGCGAATATGAGTTTGTCCGCATGCGGGGGTCCCCGGCCCCGGAGCGGAGCTATGTAATGCATCGCGAACATAAGCGCACGATACGTGCTATCGCAATGCACGATGAGAACCGGAGGGAGTTAGTGTGATGGGCCTTGCAGTCTTCCTGGTATTCCTATTGCAAATTATTTTCAGCTATCTTGGCTGGCATAATTTTAGACTCCTGTGCGAACATTTTTTTTAATGCTTTTGATGCTGAGCCTGCCGCTTTATTCGGTCGCACAAAAGACGACGATCGACGCGAAGGCGCTTTATGGAACTCGCGAGCGTTCTCCGGCTATTGGCGTTGTCACATTCACTACCTCGGTGGATGAAAAAGGTGTGATGGGCGAGATCATAATAACAAAGGAAGGAAAGGTATCGAGGAAGAATATCCGATCCTATAAAAAGCATTTCCGCGAGGAGGTTGACCGCCAGCTCCTGAGACACCCGGGGCCGGTTAATAAAATAACTTTTACCTACAGAATCACCGCAAAACGGAAAGAGGATTAACAGACTGGTTGATCGAACGGTTTACTTTTTTTGACCCACGTAAATAGTCTCGCCTTTTACCAACCCGTACTTCTTTCGCACGTCCTCTGGAAGTTGATTCACAAATTCATCAGCCACTGGCGTTAGTCCTGCGCGGGCAATGCGTTGTGTATAGTCATGGCCATACTTCCGCACATGATCATCTTGCCCAAAGATCTTTTCGCGTTCGCGCTTATCGGTGATGGTAGGATCTTCGAAAGTGACATCGGGGATGGGATTGAAAAATGGGATCTGCATGATCGCGAATCCTCCCGGTTGTAGCACGCGATGGATTTCGCTCATGGCCTTGATATCATCCGCCACATGCTCCAGCACGTGGTTGCAGAGCACCACCGTAAACGTGTTGCCGGGGAAAGGGATCTGGTGGATGTCCATCTTCACTTTGGCCAGGGGCGACTCGATGTCGGCCGTGATGTAGCGGTCGCCGTGGAGGGCTTCGAAGCGTTTGATGAAGCAGGCTTCGGGGGCAATGTGGAGTACGTGGTGGGTGGCGGTGAAAAACGTGGTCTTCTGCTGGAGGTATAGCCAGATCAGGCGATGACGTTCCAACGACAAACAATTAGGGCACAGCGCATTGGGTCGCGGGTTGATGCGGCCATAGGGAAGGAACTGGCGGAAACCCCGGCTGCAGACGGGGCAGGTGACGTTGTTTCCGATATAAAACAGGCTGACGGCTTTTAATCCCACTCCGCTTACCCGTTGGAGGTATTTCCGGGGCACATAGCGGATGAGCCACGCGATAATTTTTTTCATGCGGGCGCAAAGTTAAGGGTTGGCGGTAATTTGTTGGTGTGGTAGAAATATTTGGTTTTTTGGGGTGTTTTTGAGGGGAGGCATGAATGGGGTGGGGTCGAAAGGGAGTGTGATTTGTTGGTGGGACACCAACAAATGGGTGTGGGGGTTTTGGGAATGGGGGACTTGAGATTTGGGTGGACTGGCCATAAGTAGGCTGGCTTTTGGGGAACGTCTGGTTACGGGGGAGACATCCGGCCAGGGATAGGAGTGGAAAGCCCACAGCGAAGGGTTGGGTGGAGGGTGGGGTGAGGACTTGGAACGGATAGCCCGGCCCGGAGGCTTCCGACGGGGGCCGCCAAAATATTGTTCTGGGGGCTAAAACTTTTTGCTGGAGGTCCCCATCTTTATGGCATCGAACGATAAATAACCTGAAATTCCTGATCTGTGACCGAGACTTTACTGGACATTGCCATGATGCACTCTGACACCCTTCTGGCCCGCGCGAAGGAGGGGGACCAGGCTGCGCAAGGCAAGCTGGTGCAACTTTGGTATAAGCGGATCTATAACTTTGGTTATAAGTTCTTTATGGACCACGACATGGCCATGGAAGTGTCGCAAAAGACCTTTATTTCCATGTGCCGCAGCCTGCCAAGCCTGCAAGACAACGCCCGTTTTAAGTCGTGGCTCTATAAGATTGCCGTGAACTACTGCCGTGAGGAGGCCCGCAAGCGAAAAGGGAACCGGTCCCTTTCATTTGATGTGGTCTGGAATCGCGAGGCGGAGGATTCGCCGGCGTGGGAGACTTCATCGCAGCGGTTTGACAATCCCGAGCGCCAGTTGCAGCAAGCCGAATTGTCGGATGTGTTGCAGCAGGCTTTGCACGAGCTGAACGTGGAGCAGCGCGAGGTGGTGATCATGAAGGAGTATGAGGGTCTGAAGTTCAGGGAGATTGCGGAGGTGCTGAACATTTCGGAGAACACGGTGAAGTCGCGCATGTATTATGGGCTGGATGGCCTGCGCAAAATTTTGGAACGTAAGAATATCAACAAAGATACCATAGGCTATGAGCTATAAACCCAGTGAACAGGATCTGATGGCTTACCTGTATGGCGAGCTGGAAGACGACAAGCGCGAAAAGCTGGAGCAATATCTCCTGGAAAATCCCACGGCCCGCCTGGAGCTGGAAAGAATGAACGGCTTGCGCCGGATGTTGGCCCAGGTGGAAGACAAGGAAGTGATTGCCCCGCCGATTTTTGTGGGCGAACACCCGTCGCAACGCTTCTGGCAGGCACCCTACATGAAGACCATCATGGGCATTGCCGCGTCGCTGCTGGTGGTGATCCTGGTGGCTAAACTTTCGGGACTTAACATACGGTATCAGCAACAAGAATTGCGCATCAGCTTTGGCGATGTGCCTAAAGTGAAGACTGAATCGTCCGTCACTCAACCCACGGTGGCCTCGCTCACCCCGGAGCAAGTGCAGGACATGATCAACAACTCGCTGCAACAAAACAATGCGACCTTGCAAGCCAGCCTGGATGAAACGCAAAAGAAACTGAACGCGTCCATCAATCAAAGCCTGGCCTTGAACTCGGGCAAGATCGACAAGCTGGTGCAACAAGCTTCCACCGCTTCCGAGGCGCAGGTGCGCGAATTTGTGGCCTCGATGCAAACCGAGAACGCGAAAATGGTGAAGAGCTACTTCCAGCTGAGCGCCAACGAACAGAAACAATATGTGGAAGGCCTCCTGGTGGACTTTGCCAAATATCTGCAGCAACAACGCAACGACGACCTGCAGGTGGTGCGGACACAGATCAACAGCCTTCAACAGAACAACGACGTGTTTAGAAAAGAGACCGAACAAATCTTAACCAGCATTATCAGCAAGGTGAATACAAGGAGCAGCGTCGGCATGGCAAACTAAGATTTTTTGAACGACAACGATTAACGAGAAAAGAACGCAATGGCAACACATATGAAAAGTAGATGGTATGCTGGGGTAGTGAGCCTGATGATGACGGCGATGCTGACCCCCGCCTGGGCCCAACAGAAGTTTGACGAAGAGCGGATGCAGCGCGACATCGCCGTGGCCGAGAACGTGCTGAGCACGCTTATAAAACAACAGATCAGCAATCAACGCACTTTCTTTCCTTTGGAAGTGAAGGGCAGCTACCAGTCGGGTTATGGCGTGACCTTTACCCTACCGGCTGATTACACAACACCCATGGTATGGAACGATGGCAATGGCAGCACCACGATCACCTATTACGGCAGCGGCAACAATCCCCCGGGCGTGCAAGTATATGGTAATGACCTGAACGTAGGTAACAACTATGTTGGCGATGAGAATGAGTTGGAGGAGGAAGATGCCCCAGTCATGCCCCCGGACCCGGACGACAAAGAAAGATTTAAACTGATCACAAAAGAGACCAAAAAGCGCAACAACGACATGGACAGCGTGCGCGACGCCTACAACGCGAAAGTGGTCGAGGCTGCCAAGACCTTTATCCTCGACTATGGCGACATGATCGCGCAACTGCAACCCACGGAGCGTGTGGTGGTCTCCAACCAGGGCAACAACCCGCGCGTTTGGGTGAACCAATTCTTTAACGCCCCCAACCGCACCCATCTTTCTGTAGAAGGATTGAAGTCGGACATCACCGCCTTCCGCCTGGGCAAGATCACCCGCGAACAAGCCCTCGCTAAACTGAAAGTGGTGAACACCGAGACCGTAGAAGAAGTTGCGCCCGACCTGGAACTGTTGGCGAGCATCTTCAGCCGGCTCTACAGCCCCGACTTGTCGAAAACCTATTTCACGGAAGACAACATCTATTTCGAACGCCTCAAAGACTTCGGCGTGATCTACTACATGCAAGCTTACAGCGGCATTGAACGCGAACGCGACAGCCGCCGCTACATCATGCCCACCCTGGGCCTGAACGACGTGGACCAAGCCACCCGCGACAAAAAAGCAAAAGAGATCTACCCGAAATTCGAAACAGAACTTAAGGACAACATCGTCGAATACGGCCGTACCTTGAAGAGCCTGAAGGACGACGAGGTGCTGGTCTTCCAGGTGAAGATCACCCGCTGCAACAAATGCGATATTCCGTCCTCGTTGGAGTACACTTTGAAAGCCTCGGTGCTGAAGGATTTCAACGCTGGAAAAATTGACCGGAACGCAGTCTTATCAAAGTTCACCGTGAAGAAGGGGAACAATCAATAACGGACTTACCAACTTAGAATATAGTACAAGCCTGAAAGGCTTCTCTACCATAGCCCCCAGTGAAACTGGGGGCTATTTGTTTATGGGCGAGTCAACCCCGGAGGGGTTACCTATAGGGCGTTTTCCAGCAGAGTTCACCGTGAAGAAAGGAATTTGAATGGAACACTAGCGTGGGACAATAACGGCATCCCATTGACAGACTAAATCGGCGCGTTGTGATGGGGGAATTTAATGTGCAACGTCGGATAGGGTAACCCCTCCGGGGTTGAATCCCATACAAAACTATACCCCCAGTTTCACTGGGGGCTATGGTAGGGAAGCCTTTCAGGCTTGTTAATTTTCTAAGACTCGGTGGTCCATTGATTTAGAACTTACACAGACTTCAACAACTCCGATCTATATTTTGTCAGCACATTAGACTTCGATACAAATCCGAGATATTGATTATCCTCCACTACGGGCAAACTCCACTGATTTGTGTCGTCGAATTTTTTGAGAACGCTATGCAGGTTCTCCGTGGTCTTAATGATCGCTGCCGGTTTTGTCATCAAATCCTTCATCACCGTTTTTTCATGTTTCTCCGGGCTGAAGATGATACTCCGGACATGATCCATATGAATAATTCCCTGTAATTCATTTTTATCGTTGATCACGGGAAACGTGTTGCGATTGGAGGTGGAGATCACCTTGATGAGCGACTGCAGGTTGTCGTTGGGTTTCAACGCCGAGAAATTGGTTTCGATCAACGAACCCAGGTCGAGTTTGCTCAATAAAAATTTGTCACGGTTCTCAATAGAGATATCAAGCATCGAAGAAAGCTTTTTACCCTCCATCGAAAGGGGTTCAAAATAATGCGCCACCGTGATGCTGAGGGCCGACACGATCATAAGCGGGATCATCAAACCATACCCGCCGGTGATTTCGGCAATGAGAAAGATGGCTGTCAGCGGCGCATAAAAAACACCGCTGAGAATTCCTGCCATGCCCACCAGGGTGAAGTTCACTTCCGGGATATGGGTATAGCCCAGGAGGTTGACGATGCGTGAAAAGATATAGCCCATATAAGCGCCCACAAACAAAGAGGGACCGAAGCTGCCGCCATTGCCGCCGCTGCCGATGGTGATGCCGGCCGCCAGCGTTTTCAGGAACATGAGCGCACCGAGGAAAACAAGGATTTCGCCGTCGCTATGGATGAAGTTTCGCAACAGCGAGGCGTTGGTGAGTTCGGAAGGACGCAGGGAGGCCAGCACCTTGATGGTCTCATAGCCTTCGCCGAAAAGCGGCGGAAAGAGAATAAGCAAGGCGAAGAGCAACAAACCACCCGTGACCACCCTGATCCAACGGTTGGCAATGCCTTTCATTTTTCCTTCGATCCAGGTGAAGGCCCGGGCATAGTAAAGGGAAAGGAAGCCGGCCAGGATACCCAGCACCACATAGTGCGGCATATTGTGATAATTGAAGGGCTGCTGCAGCGAGAATGTGAGCACGACGCCCTGCTTGAGGATGATCTTGGAGAGCAAAGCACCACAAGCGGCAGAGATGATGAGGGGGATAAAAGCTGTGGCACTGATGTCGGCCAGCAAAACTTCCACGGCAAAGAGCACGCCGGCGATAGGTGAATTAAAGGCCGCCGCGATGCCGGCCGCCGCGCCACAGGCCAACAGGATGGTGCGGTCCTTATACGAGAGGTTATAGGTCTGGGCATAGTTGGAACCAATGGCAGCGCCGGTGCTGACCATGGGCGACTCCAACCCGGTGGACCCTCCAAACCCAACGGTGAGCGCACTGGTGACCAGATGCGAGTACATCTGCTGGGGCTCGATGTTGCTGGATTTTTTGACAATGGTATACACGATCTCGGCGCTTCCTTTTTTGAACTGGTTTTTCAAGGCATAGCAGACGTAGACCACGGTGAGGAGAATGCCCACGATGGGGAAGATGGCGAACAGGAAGAAGCGCTCGTAATAGTTGCTGTAGTAGGTGACGAACGCCTCAATGGAATGCACGATATATTTCAGGATCACGGCCGCAAGCCCCGAGGAAAGCCCGACAAGAATAGCAGACAGTACAAAGAATTGCCGCTGCGATAATTTTTCGCGCAGGTAGGTGACAGGCGACTGGATGATGTTGAGGAGTTGTTTCATGAGTGCAGCTTCGCATAAAGATAATGGGTAAGTCCCTTTTATCGCTATCTGCTCTAACAACCCAACGGATATTAATAAGTTTTATCGGCCAGCGGTTTTAAACTATTCGTGGGTCAACGATCCGGGTGTTGTCACATGCGTTTGGTGCCGATCATGTTGCGATTGTGCAACAAAACGAGATTTGCGGACCGTTGACTTAGGGTGATCTCTTTGTGGACGAGTGTGGAGTTAAGTACACAACAAAAAAGATCAAAACCGGCCAATTCTTCAAGAAAAGCGGGTGGCGGGTTAATTGCTATACTTCCGGCACAAACCAAAAAAATATGAAGACTTTAGGAATTGCGCTACTCGTCCTGGGACTCGTCATGACCGTGTTCACAGGGTTCAACATCGTCACCAAAAAGAAGGTGGTCGATTTGGGTCCCGTAGAGATCAACAAAGAGGAGAAGACCCCTGTCTACTGGTCGCCTATCACAGGTGGCATTCTGCTGGTGGCCGGTGTGATCGTCCTGGTAGCAGGGAAGCGAAAGATCTAAATCTTTAGACACTAAAAAATTAACCATTATGATACCTGATAAAGTGCTTTACACGGATGGTCGTGGCATCACGGTCACCGATTCAACTTTTCAAGTGAAGAACATGTCGTATAGACTAAACGGGATTACAAAACACGGCCTACTCACCATCCAGCCGGAACGACTGCCGGGCATCTTTCTGGCGGGCATCGGCATCCTGCTGGGTTTGTTCGGAATGTTTAAGCTCATTCCCAACACCGTGATTGCCGACATTCAAATCAACGGCACCTACTACACAGCCAACTATGTCGCTTTGTGGATTGGTGGTGGCTTGATGATGCTCGGTCTGATCGCGATGCTCATTGTGCGCGAGCGCTATGCCGTGCGCATTGCCACCGCGGAGGGTGAGAAGAATGCCGTGGTGAGCAATAAAAAGGAATACATTGCGCAGATCGTGAATGCGCTCAATGAGGCTTTTCGTCGCGATGATGTGCACGCGGTGTATACCAACACAGCAGATTTGCGTTAGACCCGTTGAACATTTTCTTTCTGAAGTAAAGTACCCGCCACATCCGGCGGGTACTTACGTTTGTATCACTTTTATTTTTGTAGGGTGACTTAACCGGTAGTCGCGCTTGCTCTTGTCGATGCCATAGCGGCGGTTCACATAGCCCTTGGTATATTCTTTCACCCGCGCCTCGAATTCGATGACGGCGCCTTCCGAGAGTGTGAGTTGTTGGAATCCTTTCGTAAAGCTGAACCAAACGTGATCGGTGACCGTGCGCTGCGTTTCGGCATCTTTGATGTGCTGCAGCAGGATCGTTTCTTCCGAGTAGCCCTTGTAGTTCACTTTCTTCCCCAGGCGCACAAACACCGCCGTGAATTTCTTTCGTTCGCCTTCACGCTTGGCTAGTTCCTTTCTCATGGTTGCGCCGGGATGATGTTATACGTTCCCAGCAAGGGAAAATGGTCGGTGTAACCCACCGTGTTCAGGGTCTTGAATTGCAAGGCTTGGATGCGATGAGCGTGGAACTGGTTGTCGATGCGCAGCGTGCGCAACGTGTTTCCATTGTAGGTGAACCCAAACCCATTGCCCGCTTCTTCAAACGTATTGTCGAGATTTTTTTTCAAGGCTTGGTAGGAATATGAATAAGGCAGGTCGTTGAAGTCGCCCACACAGATCACCGGGTGTGGCGACCGTTGGATGAACGCCGAAAGCTTTTCGATCTGCACCCGGCGGTCTTGCACCCCCGTTTTCAGTTGGTTTAGGATGAGGCCGACCTTGGCGAACGCGGAAGGCAGATCCCACGCCTTGCTGGGGTCGTATTGTTTTAGTCCCATCGACTGGAGATGCACGCCGATGATGCGCACCGTGTCCTTGCCGGCCAATACATCCGCGAAAGCGATGCGGTTAAAGGCGTTCTCACTCACCGCCACGTCGCCCGTTTTCAGGATGGGAAATCTTGTGACGATGAGGACGCCCACCACGGGATAATGAGGTTGTTTGATGTCGGCGGAGAAATAATAGTGATAGCCCTTCGCTTTGAAATAGCGGAGCATGTCAAAGTTTTTGTCGCCGTCGAAGGTCATGAATTCCTGGTAGCATTGCACGTCGGCATTTTGTTGGAGGATCCAGTCCTTCAGTTGAAAGGCCAGCGGCGGCGGTGCATAAAAGGCCCAGTCCTGCACATAGGGGAAGCCGGTAAGGGAGACGTTGTAATTGAGCACCGAGAAACTTTGAGCGGAGGGTGATGGCCGGTGAACAAAACCTTTCCAGGGGAAAGTACTTGCCAGGTAGGGACTTCCAATACCCAAGGCCACTAAATAGTAGATCCCGGACAGTTTACGCCGGATCAGCGACCACAGGAGCAACAAGAGATTGACGACCAGCACACCCGGGATCAGAAAAGGAAGCAACCACAGATAATTTTCTTCCGTCGGCTGCACGCGGGCCAACGCATACAATACAGCCAGCACGAGCGCCGTGAAGAAATTAAAGTGGCTCAATCGCTTCGGATTTTAGCGGGCTAAGTTAGGTTGATTTCCTGGTAAAAGAAATTGGCCGCCGGGGCGTCACCGCGTTTCGAAGCGCTTCTCCAGTTTGTCGAGCACGGCCGTCCAATGGGCTTTCATTTCTTCGCGCGCCGCTTCGCTGGGCAATCCTTCATGGTGAAAACTCAGGGCTGTCTTTTTTCCGCTGGCGACCACGCGCACCTGGAGCAGGGAGGGAGAGATCCAGTTGTCGGGGTGCCAGGCCATCCGGAGGTGAGAGCCGGGTTTGAACACCCTGAGCTCGGCAGCCAGTCCTTTTTTTACTTTGTAGGGTCGGGGACCATCCAAGGCCAGCGCTTTGCCCAGCCAGACCTTCATGCATTCGGGGGAAACAAGAAAATCCCAGGCTTCGTCTTTCGACATCGGGAACGCGCGGCGCACGCCGATCTGGAAACCGCCGGCGATTTGGCCGGTGATGCGTTTGCCTTTTGCTTCGCGGAAGCCGAGGGCGATTTTTTGACGCCACCAAGGGCTTTCGATTTTTGGGGCGAGGAGTTTTACGATTTCAGGGTGGGAGAGGGTGTCGGCTTTTTTGCGGTCGAGGGAATTGATCCAGGCGGCCCAGGTTTTGCCGGTGGCTTTTTTCAGGGCTTCGTTGGTGACGCTGGCGAGTTGGTGGATTTCTTTTTGCTTGGCCATGGGGTTGAATTTTTTGTAAAAGAAAGCCACGGATGTGTCAGCAGTGTGTCAGTAGATTTGGAGTGTTTTGCTCAGATCAAAATAGCCGCCCCACCTTCGCTAACGTGACGGCGGGCCCGCCTTCGCTAAAGCTTCGGCGGGCAAGCAAGCAAGCAAAGTTGGGGTGGAACTTTGCTTGCCTCTCCGCCTTAAAATGTTATTGCTGGTGGAAGCTTACGCTGATGAATTTTAGTACTTCGGGTAAGGCGGTTCTCCAGTAGGTCCAGTTGTGGACGCCTTCGCGGACGCGGAATTCGTGGGGAATTTTTTTGTCGATGAGGGCGGCGTGGAGGGCCATGTTGCCTTTGATGAGGAAGTCTTTGTCGCCGCAGTCGATGTAGAAGCGGACTTTTTTCAGTTCGTCGGCGTTGGCGGTTTCGATGATCTTGAGGATGGAGTTTTTGTTGTAGTGCTCCGTCAGGCGGTCTTTGCCGGTGAGGTCTTTTTTGCCATAGAGATTGCCCATCACATTGTTCCACATGTTGGGGTCGCCGTTGATGATCTCTTCGTCTGTGAAAACGCCGGAACTCAGGGGTGCGGCAGAAGAGAACAGTTCAGGGTGTTTGGTGGCCATGATGAGCGTGCCGTAGCCGCCCATCGACAAGCCGGCGACTGCGCGGTATTGTTTTGTTGGGCGCGTGCGATAGTTGGCGTCTATGTAGGGAATGAATTCTTTGATGAAGAAGTCTTCATACTTCACTTTGCCATCGTAGCTGTTGATGTACCAGCTCACCCCCGCGTCGGGCATCACGATGATCATCGGCGCTACTTCGCCCTGGAGTTTGTCGGCAATGATCTGGGCTTCGCCAAATTGCGTCCATCCCGTTTCGTCGTCGCCATAGCCGTGGAGCAGGTAGAGCACGGGATATTGGCGGTTGGATTTGTCATAGTCGGCCGGCAGGTAAATGTTGTATTCCACGTCTTTGCCGAGCGCGGCGCTTTTTACTTTCAGACTTTCTTTCACCAGGCCTTGTTGAGCAAAGGTGGTAGTGGTGACAAGCAAGAGGAGGTAACAGAGTTTTTTCATGCGCATACAGTAGGGTTCAGGATTGTAGAACCACAATGTATTTAAAATAAAATTGATTTGGTAGGGAGGATACAGGGTCGGTATAAAATGAAAGTGCCCACGCTGCACGCTGTGCTTCCGGCGGGAAGGTCTGCGAGGCAGGGTGGGCTGAAGAAACTGATTCTGTATGATCCCGGGAGGAGTGAGAAGGAGCCCTTCCGAGGAACCGATCAGTTACTTCCTTTCTTGTGCGTCAATCAAACAGAAACGATTTGGCTGACCCACTATTCTTTGATGGGTTTGCCGTTGCGATCGAAACGATAGGTTTTGGTCATGTCGCCTTCTTTCATTTCCACCAGGTACATGTCGCTGGATTTGCTGCGATAGAGGGCGGCATTTTCCCAGCCTTTGTACATGGCGCTTTGAAGCGCTTGTTGCACGGGCTTCGGCACGTCGGCCGCCTTGATCCTCACCATGTCTTTGGTGTAGTTCGTGCTTTGCGCCAACGGCGGTTCGATAACTTGCGGATTGCCTTCACGAATATTTTCGGTCGTGTCGGCAGCGATTTGTGCAAAAGCGCAGGACATGCTCACCAGGAACATTCCGGCAACAAAGGGTAAGGTAATTTTTAGGTTTTTCATGGCTTTCGGTTTTTAGGTAAGAAATCCATTTTGATGAACGCCTAACAATCGCGTGCCAATTTATCCGCCAAAGCGGAACACTGAAATGCCGATGAAAAATGCCGATTTCAGCCCACTGGGCCGTCGCAACGTTTTGTGGATTTGCGAAGTTCGGAAACGGTCTGCTGAGAAATCTCTACAGTAAAAAATGAAGAATGCCGAATGAGGATGGTCAGTTGCCGGGGGCGAAGGTGGTCAGGAACGCCGGGACCGTTCTTTTGTGCGACAACTGCTCATAGGCAAAGGCGATCGTGATGAGGACCGGCTCGGCATAGGCTGTACTAAAAAAATTAAGTCCCACCGGCAACCCTTCAACGGTCCCCATCGGAACGGTGATGTGCGGATAGCCTGCCCGGGCCGCGGTGCTGTAGGCGCCATAGCCATTGAAGGCATCGCCGTTCACGAGGTCCGTACACCACGCAGGACCATTGGCGGGTCCGCAGACAGCGTCCAGTTTATTTTCGCGTAATGTGTTGTCAATCGCTGTTCTGGCAAGGGTCAGCGTTTTCTTTACCGATTCTTTGTACTCGGGGTTGTCGAGGTCACCCAGGGCTTCGGAGGCTTCCAGTATTTCTTGTTTAAAAAAAGGCATAGCCTCGTGTTCGTGCTCGCGGTTGAAAGCGATGAGCGCTTTCAGGTCTTTCACTTTTGCCGCCGGGGCTGCGGCCAGGTATTGGTTGAGGCCATGTTTGAATTCATATTTCAAGACGTTGTAGCCTGCCGGTCCCAGATCTTTCATTTGTGAGCGAACGTCTACTTCCACGACGGTGGCCCCGGCCTGCTTCATCAGGTCGATCGCATTTTGAAAAAGGGTGTCCACGGCTTCGTGTCCTTTCAACAATGTTTTTTCAACACCGATGCGTTTGCCCTGAAGTCCCTTGGCATCCAGGAAAGCGGTGTAGTCCGTATGGGATTTGCCCTGGCTTGTGGCAGTAGCGGCATCGGCGGCGTCAACCCCGCATAAAGCGCCCAGCAGGATGGCGGCATCTTTTACGGTGCGGGTCATGGGACCGGCCGTATCCTGTGTGCTGGAAATGGGAATGATGCCCGATCGGCTCCACAGCCCCACCGTTGGCTTGATGCCCACAACGCCGTTGAGAGACGACGGGCAGGCAATCGAGCCGTTTGTTTCCGTGCCGATGGCGATCGCACAAAGGTTGGCCGCTACCGCGGTACCTGACCCTGAACTGGAACCACAAGGATTGCGATCCAGCACATAAGGATTCCTGGTCTGTCCACCGCGACTGCTCCACCCGCTGCTCGATCGTTCGGACCGGAAGTTGGCCCACTCGCTAAGATTTGTCTTGCCCAGCAACACTGCACCAGCCTCCCGAAGACGCGCAATGATAAAAGCGTCGTGCGTGGCAAGGTTGCCGATCAATGCAATCGATCCGGCGGTGGTCATCATTTTGTCGCCAGTGTCGATGTTGTCTTTCACCAGCACGGGGATGCCGTGGAGGGGGCCACGCACTTTGCCGTCTTTGCGTTCTTTGTCCATCGCATCGGCAATGGCAAGGGCGTCGGGATTCAATTCTAAAACGGAGCGCAAGGCCGGGCCTTGTTTGTCGATGGCCGCGATGCGTTTCAAATACAATTCAACAATGGCCCGTGACGTGTATTCGCCGCGTTGCATTTTTTGTTGCAAGATCTCAAGCGTCGCTTCCTCCAGCGGGAACGCGGTGTCTGTTTCCGGGTTGGCGGCGCTGGTTGGGGAGGTATGCGACTGACAGGCCGCTTGCAACAAGACCGGGAGAGTTATTCCCGCCAAGGCGCTGGTTTTGAGGAAATCTCTTCTTTTCATGGTTTAGGTTGAGCCGTGTGCTGGCTACACGCCCTCACCGGATCGATGACGAATATAACAAGCCGGCAAAAGAAACCGGTGTTGGGGACACGGGTTTCTATACGTAAAAGCGAAAAAAGATTATCGGGAAGCTCTATTCATTGCGCAAGGCTTCCACCGGGTTAGCCAAGGCCGATTTAATGCTTTTGTAGGAAATGGTGAGCAGCATAATGACTACGGTCAACCCCATTCCCAGTGCAAACATCCACCATGAAAGGGAGATGCGATAGGCAAAGTCGTGCAGCCACCCATCCATGAAATAGGCTGCCAGTGGCGCGGCGATAACAAAGGCGATGAAGAGCAGCGTGATAAATTCTTTGCTGAACAATCCCACGATCTGCGCGACCGAAGCGCCCAGCACTTTCCGGATCCCGACCTCTTTGGTTTTGCGCAAGGCCATGAACGAAAGCAGCCCGTAAAGCCCGAGACATCCGATGCTGATCGTGAGCAATGCAAAGACCGTGAATCCTTGGTATACCAGGTGTTGCATCGCATATTTTCTCGCAATGGCGTCGTCAAGAAATACATAAGAATAGATGCCGTCGGGCGATCCGGCTTTCCAGGTCTTTTTGATGAAGGCCAGGGCCTCGTCCATGTTTTGATCTTTTGCAATCTTGATGTTGGCCAGTTCCAGGAAGGGTTTCCAATTGATGAGCACGCAAGGACTGATCTCTTCTTGTAGCGACTCGTTGTGAAAATCCTTGACAACACCCACAATGGTGCCTTCGCCTTCGTTGATCGTGAGGCGTTGGCCGATGGCTTGTTCGGGTGTCCAGTGCAGGGCGGTGATCAGTTTCTCGTTTACGATAAATTCTTTTAGGTCGTCTTCCACCTTCGTGAAGTTGCGACCTGCCAGAAGCGTGAGCTTGTAGAAAGAGAGATAGTTGAGGTCTGCACCCTTCATCTCGGCTTCCTGTCCTTCTTCTTCCGGCTGGTTGGGCAGGCGGAAGCTGGTGCCATAGCGGTATTGATAGCTGGCCTGGGGACTGCTCGATGAAAAGCTGACATCGGCGATAGCGGGATGCGTCAGCCATTGGTCGCGCAACGTTTCGTAATGCTCCTGGTCATGCAGGTAGGTAGTCACAATAGCATCGGTAGAGAAACCCAGGTCTTTGTTTTTGAAGTATTTCATTTGCGCTGCCACGACGATCGTGCCGATGATGAAGAGCTGTACGATGGCAAACTGAAAGACGATGAGCGAGCGGCGGAAGGTGATGCCCTGCTCGCTTCCACTACTAAACTTGCGCTTCAGTGCCTCGATGGGCCGGTACGATGCCATGACCACCGCCGGATAAACGCACGCCAGCATCATTACCAAGACGCCGATCGCCAACGCCGTGAGCAGCGCCTGAGCATCCATTGCCAAATGAAGGTTGATGATGGCAAGCGCCTGGTTGATATATCCGAGCGCCATTTGCGTCAGCGCGAGTGAGGCGGTGAGCGTGAATCCGAGCAACAAAAGATTTTCACGCAAAAACTGCATTACCAACCCAAACCTCGAACTGCCCATCACTTTGCGGATGCCGACTTCTTTTGCGCGGTTGGCCGCTTGTGCCGTGGAGAGGTTGATAAAATTCACGCAGGCGATCAACAAAATAAAAAATGCGATGCCTGTGGCGGCATAAATGAATTTCTGCGGCATCGTATAGCTGCCCGGTCCCGCACCATAAACTATATCATTGTGCGCTTCAGTGATGGGTTGAAGCGCATACGTAATGCGGCGGTCGTCTTCGGGCTTGAGGTATTTTTTCTTCCAGCTGGCAATGCGATGTTCCAGGTCTTGAACGGATTGACCCGCCTGTAGCGTCACAAATGTAGTGCCCTGATAATTTCCGGACCAATTGTTAGCGGAATAGGTATTGTTCCTTTTAAAGAATTCATAGGGAATGAGCAGGCTGTATTGCAGACTCGTGTTGGGTGGTGCATCGGCGATGAGGCCGGTCACGGTGAGTTCATCTTTATTTTCCAGCAGAATGTGTTTGCCAAGGATGGATTGCTTTTCGCGCATGGAGGCTCCAAAATATTTCAGGGCGACGCTTTCGGTCAGCACCACAGCGTTAGGTTGAACCAGTGCTGCCTCCGGGTTGCCGGCCAGCCAAGTGAAGTCGAACACCTGCGGATAGAAAGGATCGACCATGAGCACACGATCCTCTTCGTAGCGCGCCACATTGCCATGTTCGTCTTCGATCTTGAAAAGGCGATGGTGAGGGCCCGCAGCTTGTGTGACGAGGGGGATTTCTCTGAAGTCGTTTCGCAGCGCTTCGGCCAGCGGATAGGCCGTGGTGTTCCAATGTAGCACCTCTTCGGCGCTTTTAAAATTTTCAACCACGCGGTAGGTACGCGAAGCTTTTTGATGATAGGTGTCGAAGCTCTTCTCGTAGCGGATGAAGATGGTGATGGCCAGGCAGCACGTGATGCCGATGGAAAGCCCCAGCAGGTTGATGAAGGTGAATGATTTGTGACGCATCAGATTGCGCCAGGCCAGGGTGATGGGCTTGAGGGTCATAGACTTATTTTTTATGGACTTGCAGGCTCAGGCCTGGCATCTTTCAGTGATCTATCTAATGGCTCTTCCAAATTCACACCAAAACCGCAGCGTGCCAGAAAACGCTGAAAAACGCGTTTTCCCTGCGATGTTTGTTCAACCACGGTCAGCCCTGTACGCTACCGGACTGTTCCAGGATGGTGTTTTTCAACCGGTGAGCTTCGCTCAGCGACTTCACTTTTGAAGCGAATGCATCACGATACCAACGGGGCAGCTGTCCGCCGGAGGCGAAAAGCTTCCGGTATTTTTCGGTCAAATGGGGATAATGTTTTTCGATGGCCCGCAAGACGAGCGTCTTGCTGTCGGCGGGTCCGTCGCCGAACAGGGTGAGTGTGGCCGGGAAAATATATTTTGCACCAACCGTTTCAAACGTGGAGAACATGTGGTGGAGATTTTCTCCCGTGTCGGTCACGTAGGGTATGAGGGGCATCAGACTCACTCCGCTATGAAAGCCCGCCGCCAGGGTTTCCCGTAACGCTTGCAGGCGTAGGGTGGGCGATGGGGCGCCGGGTTCAAAAAGTTTGCCCACCGCATCGTCCAACGTAGAGAACGAGAACGTGATGAGGGCCGCGTGGGAGAGGAGGGGTTGGAGGTCGGTGGGGAGGATACTTTCCCGGTCGATCCGTTTCAGGATGTCGAAGTCGCGGACGACACGGTTTGATTTGGTGATGACGTGCACCGGAAACCGATAGTGTAACAACATTTCCAGGAGGTGGCGGGTCACCTGCGAATCTTCTTCCACAGACAAGTAGGGATCCGTGGCCGAAGAGACCACCACGATGCCGTACTGTCCTTTCTTTGCGCGGAGTTTGAGTTGCTTCTCCAGCACCTCCAGCACATTGCTTTTGAGACTTAGCTTCTCCTCCATGTGCTCGCCGTATTTGCTGCCGCGGATGTAGCAGTACAGGCAATTGAAGGCGCACCCGCTAAAGGGATTCACCGTGTAGTCGTCGAGGAACCAGGCATCGCGGCGTTTGGTCTTGCTCAGGACAGACTTGACGACAACCTGGCGCAACGTGGGGGAGGTTAGAGCTGTTCGGCCGAGCCGGCAAAGGTTTGCCGCACGATCTTGCCGTCGCGGATCACGAACGTGTCCGAAGCATAGGGCAGCTTGAATTTCGGCACGGTGGCTTCCCACAGGATGTATCCCAGGTCGTCTTCCACGATGGTTTTATTCACCTTCATGGAGGTGGAATCTTTTGGGAAAACAATAAAGGCCTGGGCATAGCTTTCGCGGATCTCTGCCAAGCCCCGGAAGGTTTTGTCGGGGGTGATGAGGATGGACTCGTCGGTGTAGTCCGACATGAGAGCATCCAGGTCGCGGTCCTGGAACGATTGCCAATGGTGTTCGATGACGGACCGGGTTTGCGCCTGGTCAACAGAAGTCTGTGCTTCTTTCTTCTGCGCGCAGCCAAAGGCGAGCAAGGCGCCAACAAGGAACAGGAACGGAATTCGTTTCATGCGGGTAATCGATTTAAATTTCAAGATAGTGATTTGAAACGGTTTTGTATTGCTAAATTTAGAGACCTTAACCTTTTCGTCGACAACCTGTATGGTCCAACGCCTAATTTCCGTGCTCCTGGTTGCAGCAGTGGCCACCTTCTCTTCCTGTCAATCCGATCACGATAAAGTCAAAGAAACCATAACCCAAGCGTTGGCCGGCCAGCAGGGAACCTTTGCCGTGGCCTTCAAAGACCTGTCGACCGGCGAAGAGCTCTTCATCAACGAGCACATGCCCTTCCATGCGGCCAGCACCATGAAAACGCCCGTGATGATCGAAGTGTTCAAACAAGCCGCCGAGGGCAAATTTTCCCTGACCGATTCCATCCTCATAAAAAATGAATTCAAAAGCATCGTCGACGGCAGCCCCTACCACCTCACGGAAGATGATGACAGCGAATTTGAATTGTACCGGCAAGTGGGAAAGAAGCGCACCCTGCAATCGCTGGTCTACGAAATGATCACCGTGAGCAGCAACCTGGCCACCAACATCGTCATCGAATGGGTTGACGCCAAAAAAGTAACACAAACTATGCACGACCTCGGCGCAAAAGACATCCAGGTGTTGCGCGGCGTGGAAGACGACAAAGCCTTTGAGCAAAAGCTAAACAACAGCGTGACCGCCTACGACCTCATGCTCATCTTCGAAAAGCTGGCCAAAGGCGAGGCCGTAAATCCCGAAGCCTCGAAAGCCATGATCGCTATTTTACTAGACCAAAAATACAACGACATCATCCCCGCCAAACTCCCGCGCGATGTCAAAGTAGCCCACAAAACCGGCTGGATCAAAGGCCTCCACCACGACTCCGCCCTCGTCATGCTACCGGATGGACGGCAATATGTATTAGTGTTATTATCGAAAGACCTCAAAGATGAAAAGGCCGCTGTAGAAGCGTTGAACGACGTATCAAAAACGCTATATGATTACGTGGTATCAAAAAAGAAATAAACCGAAACGCACTATTTTAGATTTCCTAAACTCTTTGCGCCTTAGCGTCTTTCTTGCCCGCCGAAACTTTAGCGAAGGTGGGGCGGTTTAGTCCTTCTCGTATCGCACGATCCTTCTCCACACTACTCATCTTGACTTTATCCATCCAATTCCACCACTTCAACTTCTCCGGATCACGCGCCTTATTCACCGTATTCGCAAAATAGATCGCACACCGAAACGTATACAACATACAAATATCCTGCACCTGCCCACGCTCATCGTTATGCAACACATACAATTCCTCCGCACGCTTCCCCTTCAAGTCGGCCACCGCCCGGATCCCCATCCGCCAAAGATCATTCGCCACCGCCTTCCCTACACCTGGAATCTGCTGCAAGGCCTTTAGACTTTCCTGTTTATCATTCATAACAAAAAGAATTTGATCATCCCATAGGTGTACAAATCTCCACCAAAAAACCATCCGGGTCCCTCACATACGCCACCGTTTGGCTGTGTGACTTATGAGCTGCCTTAGCTTCCTCTGTAGCCCCGGCCGCGATCGCCTTCTTGTAAGTCCCCTCCACATCGTCGGTCGTGAACCCGATCTCGATGCCAAACGGTCTTTCTTTTAAACTGCTGATTTGAATTTCGCTTTTCAAATTGCTTTGTGCTTGTGGGATGCTGGCAAAAGAAAGCGTGGTGGCACCCGTTTCCAGTTCGCCATAAGCATCACCCGCTACAAATTTCCGTTTCAATCCAAAAGCTTTTTCATAGAAGGCAATGGAGCGTTCAACATCCTTCACATAGAGAATGGTGTAGCCGAATTTTATCATAAAAAATAAGTTAGTGTGAATGTTTCCTGTTAGCCCGAACCAACCGTTTAGTTCACCGGTCCGTTAAGCTAACAAAGGTGCCGTTTTAAAATAAAAAGTTTTTAGTAAAAACCCGACAATTTCAGGATGCTATCCGCGACAGCGTGAGACCGGAATAACGCTTCACATCTTTCAGCATGTGCGCATGATCATAATACCCCATGTCAAAAGCGATTTGTGCAAAGCTTGCCTTCGGACAGGCCTCGATCTTCTTTAGCGTACTTTGAAACCGAACCTGTTTACACACTTCCTTCACGGTAGCGCCGGCACGCGATTGAAAGAGACGCTCGATTTGCCGCTCGGTGATGTGATGACGGGATGCCAGCTGTTGCACGGATATATTGCCGTTGACCGCCAGGATCGTTTCAGAAAGTGAGACCACCAACCGGTTCTTGTCATTCAGCCGCTGCAGAAAATACGCGTCCAGCTTTTGGACCACGCCCGTGGCGGCTGGGTTGATCCCGGGGAAGAAAAAATCGGACGGCGTGAGCATCTCGGTTTGATCGGCCATGCCCTGGAGCGGAATGCCCAACAAGGCATAGATGCCAAACGGCTTGAAGCGAATGCCTAGCAGATGGGACTCGGCTGGTGTCTGAACCTGGTGAAAATGCGTCATAATGCCGACGAGGTATTGATGTCCGTGTTTCAGTGTTCCGCCGGTAACCGCCACGTCGGCGCCTAACGAAAAGATAATATCGGAGCAGGCGTCGGAAAAGATGTTGCTGGCCGCAGACGATCGACCCGTTTTGGACGACCAGTAGCAGACAATGTACGGCAGCAGCAAGGGATGGGGTGTGAATTCCTGGTACGACATACGTTCAAATTTACAGGTTTTGGTGGGAACCGGGTGATGGCCTCGCGCCGGCGATGTAAATTCATTTCATCGGGGGATGATTATGTTGAATATTAAACGTAAAGATGATCCCGGCGGACGAATGGACATCCTAAATCAACCCCATCATGAAAGAACGCTCTTCTAAGGTCATCGTTTGCTTCCTGCTTATTTCAAGCGCGCTCTGCGCCCACGCCCAGCGCAAGCTGACACCCGCCGAGCAAGCCCGTTGGGACAGCCTGAAGCGGATCACGGAGCAGGACTACAAAACGATGCTGGCCAAACTCCACATCGACTCCACCCGCCGCGGACCCTCCGGCAACCCGCAAGCGCCCAACGCGGCCAACGCAGACGAAGCAAAGGCGTCGCCCTACAAGGTTTTGCCCGATCCACTGGTGCTGAAGAATGGAAAACGCGTCACTTCTCCGGCGCTGTGGTGGGAGAAACGGCGGCCGGAGATCGTGGAGGATTTTGACCGCGAAGTGTATGGACGTGTCCCGGCGAATGTGCCCAAGGTGCATTGGGAGGTTGTGAGTACCGTCAACGAAATGAACGGCGAGATCGCCGTGGTCACCAAAAAACTGCTCGGTCACGTGGACAATACGGCCCATCCGTCCCTTACCGTAAACATCGACCTCACCCTGACCACCCCAGCCCAAGCCAGGGGGCCGGTGCCGGTGATGATGGAATTGAGTTTTGTCTTCCCTCCCGGATTTGCCCCGCCGGCGCCACCCGCGGGCACCAAACCCGAACCCGACTGGAAACAACAGCTGCTTGCCAAGGGCTGGGGCTATGCCCAGATCATCCCCACCAGCTTCCAGGCCGACAACGGCGGGGGCCTCACCCAGGGCGTCATCGGCCTGACCAACCAAGGCCAACCCCGTAAACCCGACGACTGGGGCGCCCTGCGCGCCTGGGCATGGGGCGCCAGCCGCGCGCTGGACTATTTTGAGACCGATAAAGCTGTCGATGCCAAACGCGTGGGCATCGAGGGACTGTCGCGTTTTGGAAAAGCTGCGCTGGTGACAATGGCCTATGATCCTCGCTTTTTCATTGGCTTTATCGGGTCTTCCGGCGCGGGGGGTGCAAAAATATTGAGACGTGTTTTTGGAGAGCAGGTGGAGAACCTCGCCGGATCGGGGGAATATCATTGGTTTGCGGGCAATTTTATAAAATATGCCGGCCCGCTCACGCCAAACGATCTGCCCGTAGATGCCCATGAACTGATTGATCTCTGTGCCCCACGGCCGGTGTTTATCAGTGTTGGCTCCCCGACGGTCGAAGGGCAATGGGTCGATGCCCGGGGAATGTTTCTGGCCGGCGTGCATGCGGGACCGGTCTATAAACTCTTGGGTAAAAAGGACCTGGGTACTGCTACTTTTCCGCCTATGGAAACCGGGTTGTTGGATGGCGACATTGCTTTTCGTCAACATGCCGGTGGGCACACGACCGGTCCCAACTGGCCAACCTTTCTCGGCTATGCCGACCGTTATAGCCATAAATAGAACAGTAACGTTCGATAGCGGGATTTTCTTTTTTCGTGTAACCATCTTCAGATCACGAAGTATCCTGGAGACGGTAGTGCTATCCGCTACAGAATACATAGGCTTGAGGTCAGAATAATGACAGCTCGCGACAGCGGATAAAAGGGAAGTCTTTGTACAACTTAAATTGCTTGCCCTGCATCGGATAGATATAGTCATCGAGTTCGTAGGCGATAAAAAAACAAACCCATCATGATCAGAAATTACTTCACCCTGGCCATCCGGAACTTGCAGAAGCGCAAGCTGTATTCGTTCATCAACATCTTCGGCCTGGCCATCGGCGTTGCCGTGTGTCTGGTGATCCTGAAGTATGTTGATTTTGAGTTGAGCTACGACACGTTTCATCCCAACGCAGCAAACGTCTATCGCACCACCACCATGTCGTACCGCGCCGGCGAATTCCGGGGCAACAGCATTATTTCCGGGTATGCGCAAGGTCCGGCGATGTTGGCCGACGTGCCGGAAGTGAAGCGCTATATTCGTACGCACCCCATGTATGGTGGCGCGGTGGTCATCTACAAACGCGACAACGGCGACCCGTCGACCTTTCACGAGGAGAATATGCAATTTGCCGACTCTACCTTTCTGGATGTGTTTACCTACACGGCGTTAGAAGGCGACTTGAATACCGCGTTGGACAATCCCGCCTCCGTCGTGATCACCAAAAAAATGGCCGACAAATATTTCAAACCGGGTGAAGATCCGCTGGGAAAAATATTGAAGATCTCCGGCGGCTGGGCCGATGGCGATTATGAAGTGACTGCCGTCCTGAAAGAAGTTCCCGGCAACTCGCACTTTCAGTTTGATTTTCTTTTTCCCACGCACAATCTCCTGCGCAATGAACAATACACCCACGACAACGGGTGGGGCTGGAATAATTTTGTGACCTATGTCGAACTCCATGATCATACCGATCCCAAAAAAGTGGAAGCTAAATTGCCCGCCTTTGTGGACAAATATCGCGGCAAGGACCTGGCCGAATCCAACAGCAAAAATGTGTTGAAGCTTCAGCCTATATTGGATATTCACCTGAGCCCCGGCCTGGACTATGAGTCAAGCGCGACGGTGAGTGTGAACACCATTTACTTTTTTGTGGTGATCGCCATTTTTGTGCTGGCCATTGCCTGGGTGAACTACATCAACCTGTCTACCGCCCGGGCTATGGAACGCGCGCGCGAAGTGGGTATCAAGAAATCGGTGGGAGCACATCGCAGCCAACTGATCGGCCAGTTTATTTTTGAATCGGTGCTGGTCAATTTCATCAGCGTGGTGCTGGCGACGCTGCTGGCCGTGGGCTTGTTGCCCGTGTTGGGCGACATCGTTGGAAAGGATCTGACGTTCGACTTTGGTGATTATCGGTTTTGGGTGGTGTTGACCACCTTGTTCCTCATCGGGTCGTTTGTTTCGGGGATCTACCCGGCCTTCATCCTGTCGTCGTTCAAGATCACGGAAGTGCTGAAGGGCAAAGTGGAGAAGATGACCGGCGGATTTTCGTTGCGCAAAGCTTTGGTCGTGTTCCAGTTTGCATCGTCGCTGATCCTCATCGCCGGCACGTTTGCGATCTACCGGCAAATGATCTTTATGAAGAACCAGGACAAAGGTCTGACCATGGACCAGATGCTGATCGTGAACGGCCCAAGTGTTTTGGATCGAAAGAGTGCCAAGATGCGGCTCATGTCGTTGAAGGATCAAATAAAAGAAGTACCCGGTGTTACCGGTGTGGCAACGTCGGCAGCGATTCCCGGCGGTGGCTATAACTGGGGTACGGGCATGCGGCGTTCCGGGACGGAGCAACAGGAAAGCAAGGACGGTAAAGTGGTTTGGGTCGATCCCGATTTCGTATCCACCTATGGCATCACGATCCTGGCCGGTCGCTCCTTCAATCCCTCCATTGCCTCCGATATGCGGTCGGTGCTGGTCAACGAAGCCGCCCTCACCACCTTTGGGTTGGGCACTGCCGAGCATGCGCTCGAAGAACGCCTGTTGCTGGGCGGTGATACGGTGCAAATCCTTGGCGTTTTAAAAAATTATCATTGGAACTCGCTGAAAACGGAACACAGTCCCTGGCTGTTAAAAGCCGATACGATCTCCGGTCACAACTACTCCATCCACATCAACAGCAACAACATGCAGACGACGATCGCCAAGATCGAAAGCCTCTACAAGGAAGCGTTCCCCGGCAATCCGTTCGATTATTATTTTCTCGACGATTTCTTTAACAGCCAATACAAATCAGAGCAACAGTTCGGTAAGATCTTCAGCATGTTTTCGATGCTGGCCATCGTCATCGCCTGTTTGGGATTGTGGGGATTAGCGTCTTTTACAACGGCGCAGAAATTGAAGGAGATCGGCATCCGGAAAGTGTTGGGTGCGTCGGTTGGTAGCATCATGTCGTTGTTGTCGTGGCAATTCTTTAAGCTGGTGTTGATTGCCAGTGTTATCGCGATCCCATTGACCTGGTATGGCATTGATGCGTGGTTGGCGGGCTTTGCGTTTCGCATAGGCATGCAGTGGGATATGTTCGTTGTGCCCGTCGTCATTCTTGCCTTGCTGTCCCTGGGCACCATAAGCCTGCAAATTTTCCGCGGGGCAAACATCAACCCGGCGAAGATCTTGCGCACAGAATAAAATTACTTCCGCTCCCCAAAAAGAACCGGCGCGAGGTCTGAATCCTTTGTGTCGGTTTTTTTGTCGCCCTATCGCCCTTGTTGGTGTTCTTCACCAACAAGATCGGCGGCGAGCCCCGTTTTAGATACCTGCCTCAACGAACTTCGCCTTCAAACCAACCACCCTCGCACCACCCATCATTTAAACCATTGCGCCACCCATTATTTCATTATATTTTCGTCAGGCTGCCTCATCCAGGTTGGTGAAGAACACTAACCCCGATGACGGCCCATCCTAAACCCGACGAAATGGAAAACTTCAACATCAACCGGAGATTGTTTCTCCGCACGGCAACTGCCTCCCTTGCGCTGACCGCCATTGGTGCGCAGGGCATGGACATTATCAATCCCGCAAAAAACCTTCGGGTAGGCCTCATCGGCACCGGCTGGTATGGTAAAAGCGATCTATTCCGTCTCATGCAAGTGGCGCCCGTCGATGTGGTGGCGCTCTGCGATGTGGACAAACACCAACTTCAAGGCGCTGCCGACCTGGTGAAACAACGCGCCAAAGCAGGAAGCAAAGCACCCGCATTGTATGGTGACTACCGGAAGATGTTGGCCGAAAATCAAATGGACATCGTATTGGTGGGGACACCCGATCACTGGCATGCCCTCCAGACCATCGAAGCATTGAAGTCGGGTGCGAATGTGTATGTGCAAAAGCCCATCAGCGTCGATGTGATTGAAGGGGAAGCCATGGTGGCGGCTGCGCGGAAATATAACAAAGTGGTGCAGGTGGGTACGCAACGCAAAAGCACGCCACACCTCATTGAAGCCAAGAAAAATATCATCGACACCGGCATGTTGGGCAAGATCTCGCACGTGGAGATGTGCTGCTACTATCACATGCGCAACAATGGCAACCCGCCCGTCCAAGCCGTGCCCGATTTCTTCGACTACGAAATGTGGACCGGCCCCGCGCCGATGCGTCCATACGATGGCCTGCCTCACGTGCGCTGGTGGCGCACCTTCACGGAGTATGGCAACGGCATCATAGGCGACATGTGCGTTCACATGTTCGACACGGCGCGCTGGATGCTTAAACTGGGATGGCCCAACCGCATCAGCTCCGAAGGCGGCATCTACGTGGATAAAACCGGCAAATCCAACATCCCCGATACGCAAACGGCTGTGTTCGAATACGAAGGCCTGAATTGTGTGTGGCAGCACCGCGCCTGGGGCACACCCGCCGATCCGGACTACCCATGGGCGCTTTTTATCTATGGCGAAAAAGGAACGCTGAAAGCCAGCACCATGCGCTATGATTTTATACCGGTAGACCCCAAAGGAAAGACCATCCACCAGGACGTGGTCTACGAAAAAGAAAAATATCCCGAAGACCTCAAGGAAAAAGACATCGAACTCAACGCCGCACCGGCCACCCGCCTGCACATGCTCAATTTCCTCCAGGCGATCGAGGAACACGGAAAACCCGTGGCCGACATCGAGGAAGGCCATATTTCCACGGCCAGCTGCATCCTGGCAAACATTTCGATGAAATTGGGCCGGCCGGTTTCTTATGACGCCGCGCGGCGCGAGGTGAAAGGCGATGCGGAGGCTACCGCACTGTTGCAGCGGGCTTACCGGACGCCTTGGGTGCATCCTACAGTATAGTTTTTTTGCTCAAAGGACGCCTAGAGCGGGGTGAACAAAATTCCGCTTTTTCAGGTTAACTTTGCAGGAAATCTGCACACCGTGAACGACCAAATTGCTGGCATCAGGCAGTATTGCAATAGCCTGGTGGAATATAGCCGGAGAAAGACCGTTGAAGTAAAGATCGGCGACTTGCCGATGGGAGGCAACAACCCCATCCGCATCCAGTCCATGACCACCATCGACACCATGGACACCGCCGGATCGGTGGCCCAAACCATCCGTATGGTGGAGGCCGGCTGCGAATATGTGCGCATCACCGCGCCCAGCATCAAGGAAGCGCAAAATCTGGCGGAAATAAAAAAGGAGCTTCGCAACCGAGGCTATTCCGTACCCCTGGTTGCCGACATCCACTTCACGCCCAACGCGGCCGAACTGGCCGCCCGCATCGTGGAAAAGGTGCGCATCAACCCCGGCAACTATGCCGACAAGAAACGATTCGAGACCATCGAATACACCGAGGCTTCTTACCAGGCCGAACTGGATCGTATTCGCGAAAAATTTATCCCCCTCGTCCGCATCTGCAAAGAATACGGCACGGCCATGCGCATCGGCACCAACCACGGCTCGCTCTCCGACAGGATCATGAGCCGCTATGGCGACAGCCCGGTGGGAATGGTGGAATCGGCGCTGGAATTTTTGCGCATTTGTGAGGACGAAAATTATTACAACATCGTGCTCTCCATGAAGTCGAGCAACCCGCAAGTGATGGTGCAAGCCTATCGCCTGCTGGTGCAAAAGATGGATGAGGAGGGCTTCAAACCCTATCCGCTCCACCTCGGCGTGACCGAAGCGGGCGATGGGGAAGACGGCCGTATAAAATCGTCGGTGGGCATCGGCACGTTGTTGGAAGATGGCTTGGGCGACACCATTCGCGTGTCCCTCACCGAGGAGCCCGAAGCGGAAGTGCCCGTAGCGTTCGAACTGGCCCGCCGCTATGACAAGCGCGCGCCGCACGATCCCATTCCGCCGATCGATCATTACCCGATCACACCGTTCGAATACAACCGCAGAAAAACGCACGCCGTGTTGAATATCGGTGGCGAACATTTTGTGCCCCGCGTCGTCGCCGATTTTTCGGGAAAGCAAAAAGTAACCCCCGCGTCACTCTTTGGCGTGGGCTATCAATACTCAGTACCCCTGGACAAGTGGAACATCACCGACATGGCGTGTGACTATGTTTTTCTGGGAGATACCGTAGTTGACTTCGAGATCCCGGGCACGCTGGGATTGATCTACAATCACAAGACCTGGCTAACGCAAAAGGCAAGACCGCAAGCTTACCCGTTTATTCGTGCCGAACACTACCTGCAAGGCGTTGAGAGATCGAGTACGTTGAATTTTGTATACGCCTTGCTGGCCGACGTGAACGATGCGCTGGTGGATGCCCTGCAAAAAGACAAGACCGCCGTGTTGTTCATCGACACCTACAACGCGCACGGCATGGCCGAACAACGCCGCCTGTTTGTGACGCTCATGAACAAGGGATGCGATGTGCCGGTGATTATCGGCCGGGCCTATGCTGATTTGGAAGTTGAACAATTGCAACTGTACGCCGCCACAGATTTCGGAGGCCTGTTGGTGGATGGTCTGGGCGACGGCATTTTTATCGCCGCCGAAAACTGCGGGCCCGACAAGAAGGTGAATGAAACCGCCTTCAACATCCTGCAGGCTACACGCACGCGGATATCGAAAACCGAATACATCTCGTGTCCCTCCTGCGGACGCACGCTTTTCGATTTGCAGGAAACAACAGGTAAAATACGATCGCGCACCAGCCACCTCAAAGGCATCAAGATCGGCATCATGGGCTGCATCGTGAACGGCCCGGGCGAAATGGCCGACGCCGACTATGGCTACGTAGGCTCCGGCCCCGGCAGGATCACACTCTACAAGGGCAAGGAAGTGGTGCGCAAGAACGTGCCCACCGCCAAAGCCGTCGACGAACTCATCAACCTCATCCGCGAGCACGGCGACTGGCTGGAGCCCGATGGCAATGGTGCGATCGCACACTAAAACAAAAAAAGATTATGGAAGAGAATAAAGGGAAGACAAACGGGGAAAAAAAGACCGGCGTAAAAGAGTTCTTTTCCCTGGGTGAAGTGGGCAATTATTTCTTTCGCAAGAAGGACCCCAACCGTCCATCCAACATCAACATCAAGATGATGCACGGTATCAACAAGCTCTCGATCGTTATATTCCTGCTGGGAGTTATCTACCTGATTTGGAAGCTGGTGCTGCGGTAAAAGCATTTGTGCGTTCTTTGCTTGCCCGCCGAAGCTTTAGCAAAGGAGGACGCCTCTCTTTGCTCGCCGAAGCTTTAGCGAAGGTGAGGCGGTTCAACATGAAGTCACGCACCATCAGAAGTGAAATCCCACATTCACATACCCATACACTTTCTGCGCCTGGTCACTATACATGATAGTGATCGTGATCGGCCCGATCCCTGAATCATAACCCGCCGTAAGACTATACCCGCTCAGGAAATTGTGTGAGTTGATCCCTTCCCACTTTCTTCCCGAGAAATCATACACCCCAGCATTGGCCCGCGCAATCCCATAAATATTTTTAAACGCCGCATATTGAACGCCGAGCGACAAAGTCGCTACGCTGTTGGAAGTCACCTGGAACTCATTTAATCCTGAGAAGGTAAACTGGTTGCGCACAAAATCGGTGATCCCACCTACATTATAGAAATTGAGATAAGCGTCGTCCGAATGAATGTTGGCGGCGGCATGCCATTGGGACAAAAGGGTGACACGTGCCGTCAAGGGCGCGTAGTTCTCCACCCTCATTTTGATCTGACCGTACCCGGCAAATGATAAACTGTCGTTAGAGGCCTCGATGGAGCCGTTGGAGTAGTATCGATCGGAGGGACGCTGATGATACACCCACCCGGCTTCGGTGTAGATGTTCCAACCCGCCGTCGTAAAGTTTTTTTTGTCGAGCGTATTGAACTGATGGAACACATACGTGTTTGCAAATTTGTTGCCCGCCTTCACCGTCGCGTCGGCGGCGATCTTAGGCTTCAAGTTGATATCCTGCAGCGACGTGCCCAGTCCGTAGGTGGCATTGGACTTTATGTTGTGTTGGATGTGTGCATCGAATTTCGTGAACGACGTGCGGTAGAGAAAAGAATTTTTAAAATCCTGGTAGACCGGAAACCCCATCCGCTCATGATAGAATGAAAGGACCAGGTTGTTGTTTTCCTTTTTGCCAAACGTTTGGTTCTGTTCCAAATACATCCTGAAGTTTTCGCTGATGTTGACTTTGGCCGTTGACTTGGAGCGGTCGAACACGAGGTTCTTTGACTCGACCGTGGCAATGAGCGCCACGTCGCTGTACGTATTGTAATGCAACGCGGCCTTCAGAAAGGTGAGCGGACTTTCAAGAACATTGAACACAAGCACGGCGTGCCCCGGCGTGGTCGGTTCCCAGCTATAGGTTATGCGCTTGTAGTTTCGCGAGCCATACACTTTCCGGATGGCCTCGGCCACGTCCACACCGTTGTAGGCTTGTCCTTTTTCGAGGTTCAACCGGTTGGTGAAGCCGGTGCGTGTCGTGCGCTTGAGGCCGTCGATGCGGATGTCGTCGAGGATGACATAGGTTGATTTGGGCAGGCGCTCTTTGGCAAACGCGTAGTCGGGATACAACAGTTTTAGCGAGTCGGCCATTCTTTTGAAGATGGGATAGTATTTGTCGCCGGTAACTTTGCCGATGTGGATCAGGCTGTCGCTGCTGCCAAAGCTGGCGGCGGAGAAGCCTTTCAACGGGGGCTCTATGTACACGTCGCAGAGTTTGCGCTGATTTTCAAAATCGTCGGCGTCTTTATAGAACCCGATCTGGTATAATACATCGATGGCAGAGTTGAGGTCTTTGGCCTGCAACAGACCCTGCGACAGGTTCACACCGATCACTTTGGTGGCACCCATTTCCACCACGTCTTTCACCGGAAAATTGCGCACCAGCCCGCCGTCGACGAGCTTGGTATCCTTGTAATCGATCGCCGTGAACACGGAGGGGATGGCCATGCTGGCGCGGATGGCGGCTACCAATTCACCCTGGTCGAGCACCACGGCCTTGCCGGTTCCCACATCGGTGGCGACGCATTTGAAGGGAATGCTGAGGTTTGAAAAGTCCTTCACGTCATACACGGGCAACAGCAGCTCCTGGAACTTCAGCCAGATCTCCTGTCCTTCGATGATGCCGGAATATATTTTGATCTTACCCTTCTCCAGGGGCAACTCCAGCGCATAATTCTCAACCTCATCCTTCTCGTCGATGTTCACGTTGCGCAGCGAAGGTCGCCCCGAGAACAGCGCGGCCCAATCGATGGTTCGTGCGATGCGCTCGATGTCTTTCCCCGAATACCCTGCCGCATACAACGACCCCATGATGCTCCCCATGCTCGTACCCGTGATATAATCGATCTTTAACCCTGCGCTGTCGATGGCCTCCAGTATCCCGATATGCGCCAGCCCTTTTGCGCCGCCACCGCTTAGGGTAAGTCCCACGCGTGGCGGCTTTTGTGCCAGCATCACGCTGGCCAAGCAACAAAATAGCAGGATGAGAAAATAGCGCATACGCCGGTGACAGAAAGGGTTGGTGAACGGATCAAGATAATATTTTTTAGCCACTCTGCCCCAAGCTTTTTCTGCAGATCCCTCGCGGCGTCCAGGCTTTTTTGGACAACATCAACCTAAACCAAAATGTCTATCTTTACCCGAACGAAAAAAACGAACCTCCATGTCCTGGGACATTCTCATCACCCACATCAAAGGACTTGTCCAGGTGCGCGAACCCGGAACAGAAATTGTTGCGGGCGATGCCATGGCAACCTTGCCCATACTTCCCAACGCTTATCTCGCCATCAAAGACGGTGTCATTGCCGACTATGGCAACATGGATGCGCTCCTCGTCCACCATGCCCAACATACCCTGGATGCTTCCGGTCGCTTTGTGTTTCCCAGCTTCGTCGACTCCCACACCCACCTGGTGTTTGCTGCGTCCCGTGAAGAAGAGTTTGTCATGAAAATAAAAGGTGCTTCCTATGCCGACATCGCGGCAAAAGGCGGAGGCATTCTCAACTCCGCGCACAAGTTGCAACAGCTGTCGGAAGATGAATTGTTTGAACGCACGCGTAAACGTGCCGACGAGATCATCGCCACCGGAACCGGCGCCGTGGAAATCAAAAGCGGGTATGGTCTCACGGTAAAAGATGAACTGAAAATGCTGCGCGTGGCCCGCCGCATCGGGAGAGAAACACCGCTTACGGTGAAGACCACGTTCCTTGGCGCGCATGCCATCCCCAAAGCGTATACGCACGAAGACTACGTGTCGCTGGTGATCCGCGAAATGATCCCCGCGGTAGCCGAAGAGAAACTGGCCGACTACATCGACGTGTTCTGCGAACAAGGATTCTTTACGATGGAGGAAACGGAAATGATCGTGGAGGCTGGTAAACGCTTTGGCATGCGCCCCCGCATTCACGCCAACCAATTGCACCGCTCCGGTGGTGTGCAGGTGGGGGTGAAGACCCGGGCCATCAGCGTCGATCACCTGGAGAATATCGGCGATGAAGAGATCAGCCTGTTGCAAAACAGCGGCGTGATGCCCACGGCCTTGCCCGGCGCGGCATTCTTTCTGAACCTGCCGTTCCCGCCGGCGCGGGCCATGTTGCAAGCGGGTCTGCCGTTGGCCATCGCCAGCGACTACAATCCCGGCAGCGCACCCAGTGGCAACATGCCGCTGATGATCGCGTTGGCCTGCATTCGCATGAAACTCACGCCGGAAGAAGCGATCAACGCCGCCACGATCAATACGGCGGCGGCCCTGGAATTGCAGGGTACACACGGCTCCATCACACGCGGCAAAGTGGCCAATGTGTTCATCTCTAAACCCGTCCCTTCCGTCGCGCATTTGCCCTATGCTTTTGGAAGCCCGTTTGTGGAGCAGGTGATCCTTCAGGGAAAAATAATGAGCGCGATCTGATGCCGTTTTTCACGCAAGGATATGCGTGATGCGAATGTTGTTGGTGAAGAACACCAACAACGGCGGGTCGCCCGGTCGCCCATGTTGGTGTTCTTCACCAACATGCATCGGGCACATCACACGGCAGGCTACGCCTTCTCCTCATTCATGGGAATTTCGAACGTATAAAAATATTTTCGCCACAGATAAAGTCCCCCGGCAATGTTGACGAAGGCCAATACGAAAAAAGGGATTTTGAAAAGGATCAGAACAACCAACAGGATACACGTAAAGAAAACAATGGAGTGCAGCTGATCGGGCCCGTAGGTATGTCTGAAAAGCCAGCCATAAAGAAAGAGCGCGATGCTCCACCCAAACAGCAGCGCCCCCGCCAATTCGACCCAGGAAACTGCGGTATTGAAATGACTGATGAGCAACCCCGCTTCCGGCAGGGTTAGGATGGCCAGGGTGATCATAAAATAGAGAAAGCGCCGAACAAAGGGGATGGGCAGGTTTCGGTTGATGTCGAAGTGATGATTGTCGAACCGGTGCATTTCCCAAATTATATTCACGTTGGCCGCGAAAGCAAAGACAACCCCCATGCCCAGCAGCCGCGCATCGTAGGTATCGGATTTGTACACCTGGGCAACACCAAAAAGCAGAAATCCGCCCGCGAGCTTTGTGCCGATGGCCATCCAGGGAGAACGGCGCACGATCCATTCCGGAAAGAACAGCGGATAAGGCTTGGTGAAGCGCGCATGGATCCATCGCGCCAGGGCAGAGAGTTTTTGTTCGCGATGTCCTTTCAACAAAGCCACGAACAAATCAGTTACCGACAGGCACAAAAGCACAACACAAGCCAGGGGGACGAGGAGCACCGTAAAATACAAACTGTGTTTTGCAGCCGTAGCCGCCAGGAACACGGCATATAAAAAGACTGGAACCAGTTGCACGGCCAATGCCCTTGTCAACGCCACCACCTGCAGCTTGGCAGGCAGGGTAGAAACATAATAGAGAAATTCGTTTTCCCCGCGTTTCAACATCGCGCGATTGAAACGCGTCACTTTAAAACTATAGACCGTCCACACGCTGATGGGGATGAGCATCAGTAAGGGCGAACTCACCAAAAGCTCTGCCAGGATGATATGGTCGATGGAGCGCATGAACCCACCGGCCAGCCCCACCACGACCAGGAAGAACGTGGCGTTGGCGAGATAGAATTCTCTCACCAGGACTTTATTCAATATGGTCGCGACGGCTTTCATGCCGGGTGAATGGTTTTGTTGCGTATGGTGAAGATTCCTTTCAGCAACAGTTGCGCGTCTTCTAACAATTGATGCGACGACAACAGAAATATGACATCTTGTTTCTCGTTGTATTGTTGAATGAGCGTAAACAAGATCCGTCGTGCCGCTTCATCCAGTGTGATGAGCGGCTCATCGAGGATGATCACTTTCGGAGCGCCCAGGAAGGCCAACGTGAGCGATACCTTCTTCAGCATCCCGCTGGAACAGGCACCACAGGGTTTGTCAAAAAACTGGTCGATACCAAACCGGGCCGACAACTGGTCTTGCTGTTCGCGGCTGGCGCCTTTTGCCTGGCCGATGAAACGCACCAATTCTTTTGGGGTGAGAAAGTCGGGATACAACGGTTCGGCTTCGCTGTAGTTCACCAGGCGGCGGTAGGCGAGGGGCGTATCTTTTAGCGAGATGTTGCCGTTGAAAGTCACTTGACCTTCGCAGGGGAGCAGACCGGTGAGTGAGCGGAACAGGGTCGTTTTTCCCGAACCGTTTTCGCCCTTGATCCAATAGATGCCGGGTTCCAGTTGCAGGCTTGGGATGGCCAGGGCGAGCGCATCGCCGTAGTGCTTCGAGAAATTCTGAAGGGTCAGCATAGAGAATGGAAACGTGAAGCCCCCCTGAAACGATGAGACCGAGGGTGGCGATGGGGTGACGAGTGGCCGATGATGGGGTGAATATTCAAATCGTCTTAAATCGGTATTAAACTTACAATATATTTGATTACCGGGGCCACTCTTCTATTTTTGGTCCGAGCCATTTCCCTTAACCGTATGCAGCTTTCTGAAAAGATCAAACATTCCATTCGCGACATCCAGGATTATCCCAAGCCGGGCGTACTGTTCAGGGACATTACGCCGCTGCTGGCCAACCCGGTGTTGGTGAGGGAAATGGTGCAGCAACTCATCAAGGATTACTCGGGTCAAAAGATCGACGCCATTGCTTCCACGGAAGCGCGGGGTTTTATTTTCGGATCGGTTCTCGCCTATGAGTTGGGTTGCCCGTTTGTGCCCGTCCGCAAAAGCGGTAAGCTTCCCTACAAAACCCGGTCGCAAAGCTACGCACTGGAATATGGCACGGCCAGCATCGAAATGCATACCGACGCCATACAGCCCGGCTGGCGCGTGCTGGTACACGACGACCTGTTGGCCACGGGCGGCACCGCCGGCGCTACCGCCGATCTTGTACAGGCCCTGGGAGGCGTGGTGGCAGGGTTCTCCTTTATTATTAACCTCAGTTTTTTGCCGGGGGAAAAAAATCTGACGGAACGTTTTGGGCTGGCGCCGCATTATTTGGCCAGCTATTAACCATACGGTAATCATTCCTGTTAAAGCATAGTATGTCCGAAGTTGCTCACATCCCCGTGTTTCCCTTGTCCATCTTACCCTTGCCGGGGGAATTGGTGCCGCTCCATATTTTCGAGCCCCGGTACCGGCAGCTTTTGCACGACGCGGAGGTGAACGACGTCTCCTTCGGTATCTATTTCAGCCATGAAACCAACGAACAAAAAATCGGGTCGCTCATGAAGCTGGAAAGCATCATCAAGCGATATCCGGGTGGTGAAACGGACATCATTGTGCGGTGCGAGGATATTTTTAGCCTCGACATGCTCCTGCGCACCTATAAAACCAAGCTGTATCCCGGTGGCCATGTCCGGTTTTGGAACGTGGAGGTGAACGCATTCCCCGATCATGAGCTCTACGACCTTTTTCTGCACTATTTAAAGCTGCGCAACATCACCCAGCACTTTAATGTTTTCAATCTTTTCCAGGTGGCCAACGAATTGAACCTGGATTTGGGTGACCGCTATAAATTCCTGACCACTCCCGAAGACCGCCGGGAGGCTTTTTTGTTGAACCGGATGAAATTCCAGGTCCACATCCTGGAACAAGAAGAACGAAGCAAGGATAATTTTCACCTGAATTAAATATACCTGCTTCTGCGAAACCCTATTCACATAAAATCGTTGTGTGAAGATTTATTGATTTTTTTGTATCCACTTTCCATTCTTCCCGTTTCATACGCCCCTGAAGAAAACGCTTGCACTAGCCATGCCGTTGGTGTCACATTTTTGTTTCATGAATCGCATGTTAACAAAAATTAACGTTTGCACTGCAACATTCAATCGAAAGCAGACGTCTTAGGTACATATACAAAACAACATCCTTATGAAAAAGACAGTATCTCTTTTAGCTGTGCTGATGGTGATGAGCACGTTGACCTTTGCGCGAAGACTCGATACGCCCGCTGCAGCTGCAGCTTCCGGCATGGCGGTAATGAAGACCGGTTCTATCTTTAAGGTCTTTTATAAAGGACCCAAAGAAAATACAGTCAAGGTGACGATCCTCAACAGCGACAAAGAAATCATATATAAAGAGATCGTAAAAAATACGGCCGGTTTTGCCCGCCCCTACAATTTTGTGAACCTCCCCGAAGGCGACTATTCCATCGAAGTGAACGATGAAACCGGCACACGCATCGAAAGAGTGAGCTATCACACCGGTTCCGTACAGAAGCTGGCGCATTTATCACGTCTCAATGGCGATACGGAGCGCTTTATCCTTACCGTGTCTAATAAAGACTCCGAAAACCTGCAGATCAAGATCTACACGGAAGACCAAACCCTGATTTATTCGGGCAACGAAAAGATCAAAGGCGATTTTGCCAAGATCTATAACCTGGAAAAGATCACCGGCAAAGTTTCATTCGAGATCAGCGATGACAAGGGTGTAACGAAGACGCTACGCTACTAATAGGGATAATAACATTTTGTGATGCGCCTTTTGCGCAGAAGAAATACAAAAAAGCAGCCCATCCGTTGGGCTGCTTTTTTGTTTGTTTGAGGTTCGGTTTGGGTCGGTTTTGGGTGGAATTGACCCCTACTGCAAACGTTGGCTTAAATTTTTTTTTACTGATTGCGTTTGCGGGCACTTTCGACGGGAGGTTTTCTCCGATTCCCCCACAATTTTTTCCGCAAACGTTGTTTCAAGTATTAAAACAGGTTTCCTTACAACTTCCGGCTTTGTTGCGCAACGTCCCGTTACATTTGTATCACAAAACAAAAACAAACAAACACGAATTATGAAAACAAAGTCTCTTTACCTCGCAGCACTTATCGTTATCAGTGCAGCTGTAGCCGCGGTCGGAAAAGATGAACCCCGTACTGCTGGTGTGGCCATCGTACCTGTCAAAGGATCTGAAGTATTCAAGTTGATCTATAAATCAGAATCAGCAAGCAAAGTAAAACTCAACATCTACAATGCTGCTTCGAAAATGATCTTCACCGAAACCCTGAGCAACGCAGAAGGCTTTATCCGCCCCCTGAATTTCTCTGGCCTGCCTTTCGGCGAATATACTGTAGAAGTAATCGACGCTGCTGGCAAGAAAACTGAGAAGATCAACTTCCAACCTGCAAAAGTAGCTAGCGCAATCCACGTATCGAAGCTTGCCAACGAAGAAGGTAAATTCCTCCTGGCCGTTTCGAAGACTGCTGGTTCTGAAGTAAGCGTAAAAATCTATGACGAAGCCAACAACCTGGTGCACAGCGAAAGCAGAACGGTAACGGGTGACTTCGCTCAACTGTACACGATCAAAGCTTCTGGTTCTTATACGTTCGAAGTATCGGACAACGCCGGTAACACTAAAACCGTACGTTTCTAAGACCTCAGGTTCTCGAGAAACAAAAAGCCTTCGCGTGCGCGCGACGGCTTTTTGTCTTTTATGGGGTTTCCGAAATAAAGAATCGGTCTGAAATGATCTACCTTTGTCCGTTCCCTGTTGAGATCATAAAACGAAAATGTCCATGAAGCCGGATCTGAGTTCAAGAGAGCAGGTAGAGAAGCTGATCAGCGCTTTTTACGCGCGGGTTTCGGAGGACGCCTTGCTGGCGCCTGTGTTTAGCCACGTCGACTGGCCACACCATTTGCCCATCATGGTCAACTTTTGGTCTTCTATGTTGCTGGGCGACCAATCGTATCGCGGCAACCCCTTTCAGAAGCACATTCACCTGCCCATCGGCCGGGAGCATTTTGATCAATGGCTCCATCTTTTTTACACTACCATGGACGAACACTTTTCCGGCCCTACGGCCGATGAAGCCAAAAGCCGTGCTGCCAGCATTGCCACCCTTTTCCAACACCGTTTGGGGCTTACGGCCTGATCTATCCGGTTTCGTTATTTCAAGGGCCTGCCGTATCTTTAACGTTCTCCAAAAAGAACGAAATGATGCGCCCGACACTCTCACTCACCTTCCTGTTGCTAACCATCTCCGCCGGGCTTGTGGCCCAGGATGTTTACGGCCTTTATCAAGCCGAAGACTTCACCCAGGAAAACCTCTTCACCAACAACATCGAAGGCCCCGCATTCGACGCCCAGGGGAACCTCTATGTGGTGAACTATCAAAAGGATGGCACCATCGGATGGGTGAAGCCCAACGGCACGGTGACGCTCTTTCTGACCCTGCCGGAAGGCAGTGTGGCCAATAGCATCCAGTTCACCAGCAAAGGCAAGATGTTGCTGGCCGACTTCAAAGGCCACAACGTGCTGCAGGTGAACATGAAAACGAAGAAGATCGGCGTCTATGTTCACAATGATAAATTCAATCAACCCAACGACTTCTGCATCAATTCGCGCGACCAGCTTTTTGTGTCGGACCCCAATTGGAAAGAAAGCACGGGCCAGTTGTGGCGCATTGATCGTGGGGGAAAGGCTGTGTTGCTCACCGACCAGATGGGCACCACCAACGGCATCGAGCTGAGTCCCGATGAACGCACCCTCTACGTGAACGAAAGCGTGCAACGCAAGATCTGGAAGTTCGATGTGGATGGGAAAGGAAACATCTCCAACAAAACACTCTTCGCCGAATTTCCGGACTTCGGTTTCGATGGTATGAAATGCGATGAACAAGGCAACCTGTATGTGACGCGCTATGGCAAAGGCGCCGTGGCCGTGTTGTCGCCTGCAGGTGATTTGATCCGTGAGATAAACTTGAAAGGGAAGAATTGCAGCAACCTCGTGTTTGGCGGCCTCAACGGCAAACTCGTATTCGTGACGCTGCAAGACCGCAAAGGCATGGAGCGTTTCCGGAACGACGTTGCCGGCAAGCTCAAGGGACTATAGTTTTTATTGAACCTGCTCCACCAACTCCAGCCGCTTCACCACGCTCGCCGGCGCCAGGATCGTGCCGGGCGATAACACCGCATTGGCCCCGATCTTCACGTTGTCGCCTACCAGCGCTCCAAATTTGGTGACGCCCGTGGCCAGTTTCTGACCGTCCACCATCACGTGAATGGCCTTGTCTGCCCGTTCGTTAAAGTGATTGCAGATGATGCTTCCCGCCTCCATGTTCACGCCCGAACCCAACAGGGAATCGCCCACGAAATTGAAATGGGCCAGTGCACTGCCCGGCAAAATGTAACTCGATTTGATCTCGCATCCCGGCCCCACCGAAACCTTCTCTCCCAGGAAAACGCCGCCACGCAAATAGGCGTGCGCCCCGATAAAGCAACCGTCACTGATGATAGCGGGCCCCTTCAATACCACATGCTCTTCTATCCGTGCGTTCTTGTGAATGGCCACGTGTCCCTTTACTACATAGTCGGAGGGAAGGCTTTTCAGGCGTTCCGTCAACAAGGATTGAATGTTGGCGCAAAATGTCCAGGGATCGACGTTTACGTGGCTGGGAAAAAGGGCGGCAAAATTCTGGAGATAGTGTGATACGGAGAGCATAGAGAGGATTTATTGTTCGTAAAATTCGAGTGGTAGATTATCGGGATCGGCAAAAAATGTGAATCGCTTGCCCGTGTATTCATCGATTCGAACCGGCTCAAACGCAATGTTTTTTTGCTTTAGCCATGCCGTTGCTTCGTCGAGATTGCTCACTTCAAAAGCGAGGTGACGCAGGCCGCAGGCTTCCGGTCGCGAGACACGGGCCGGGGGATCGGGAAACGAAAACAACTCGATGCAATAGCGATCGCCCAGGGCAAGGTCCAGCTTGTAGGACCGGCGTTCGGCGCGATAATGCTCGGCCATGACGCGAAAGCCCAGCACGTCGGTGTAAAACTTTTTGGATGCCTCATAGTTAGAACAGATGATGGCCACGTGGTGAACTGCGCGAAGGGTAAGCATGTTCGAAATTATGTATTTTCGTTGAAAACCTATTCATGGATATACTCTGGATGATCTTGGGTGCGCTGTTGATGCTGGTCGGCCTCGCCGGTTGTGTTTTGCCGTTCCTGCCTGGCCCGCCGCTGTGTTTTGTCGGATTGCTAGTGCAGCAACTGAATTCAGACCCGCCCTTTTCGGCAAGCTTTCTATGGACTTGGGCGGGCATTACAACCGTTGTGACCGTGCTGGACTACTTTATCCCGGTGTACGGAGCAAAGACTTTTGGGGGCAGTAAATGGGGTATGTGGGGCTGCACGATCGGTTTGATCGCCGGCCTTTGGTTTGGGCCGTTTGGCATTATTATAGGGCCTTTCGTGGGCGCATTTATCGGGGAGATGATGGCGAGCAACAACGCACACCGCGCGTTCAAGTCGGCCTTGGGCTCCTTTGCGGGATTTTTGTTTGGGACGTTGTTGAAGCTTATCGTGTGTTTTGTGATGGCGTGGTATTTTGGGGCGTTTGTCTATCACTACATCGTCCAATAAAAAATCCCGGTAGGAGATCCACCGGGATAGAATTTATGTTAAAATATTTCAGTGCAGGGAACGGACGCCTATTGAATGACGATCGTCACTTTGTTGATCCGATTCGCATCCAGCTTCCCCGTTTGTTCGCCGCCGCCTACGTTGTCTTTATCGTCTTTGCGAACGATCACGTAATAGGAGATCGCTTTCAATTCCTTCATTTTTAAGACGCCCTTCGCATCGGTAACGCCCTGTGCGGCCACATTTTTTTCGGCGGCGTAGTCGTCTTCGTTTTCATAAAGCTGTACGGAGGCGCCTTCTACGGTGTTGCCCAGTTCGTCGCGCACGGTGACCGACAGTTGGGTTTTGATGATCTGGAAGCCTGAGGAAATCACCAGGAACCCTAGTGCGAGAAAGAGTACAGAAAAGATTTTGAGAGATGCTTTCATAAGATCAGACGTTTTGAGGCTTTACAATAAAAAAATCCGGAGCCCTGTACTAACAAGGCTCCGGTAGTAAAGTTAGCGAAGCAGCACCACTCCACCGCGTTTTTCCTGGACACCTTTTTCAGGGCGGTAGGAGCTCTGATAGCGCACCAGGTAGGTGTACGTGCCCGGCGGGGCCTGCTGTCCTTCATTATTATTGTAACCACCGTTCCACTTGAAGTCGCGCTTATTGGACTGGTAGATCATCTCACCCCAACGGTTGAAGATGAAGACCTGGAAATTCTGGTCGTCGATAAAGAAGGTGAATAGCGCGAAGGTTTGGTTCACATAATCACCGCCTTGTCCCAGCACTGCGCTGGTAGGACGGAAAGCGTTGGGGCCGACAATGACCGGATCACACTGTTCTTTCACCAGGGTTTTGTCGCTGCTGGCGCAACCAAAGCCATTGATCAGATTCACCGAATATAATCCAACCTCAATTGCTGTATAGGTTGGGGAAGTATCGACGAGTTGTACATTGTCTTTAAACCACTGATACGATGTGAATTCGCCCGGATCCAGCACGGCTACGCGGGTATTGGGATCGGGGTTGGCCGGGTCAGGGCAGATCCAGGCCTCGTCTTTCAAGAGGCCGGATGTTGTGGGGTTAACGGTCACGTCCATGTCGGCCGTAGCCACGCAGGTGGCTGCAGTCGCGGTGACGGTATAGTTTCCACCGCGCGTGTCTTGTAAGGTGGCATTGCTTTGGTTAGGAATCGTCGTGCCGTCAAAGGCCCACGACACTGCGGCCGTGCGACTCGGCACGGCGGTCAATGTGAACGGTGTCCCCTCGCACGCTGGCGTACCGGTTAGCGTCACGGTCAACGTGCCGTCTACCTGCACGACATTGGAGAATGTGCTGGTGCAGCCAGTTATGGGGCTATAGATAGTCACGGCGTAGGGCATGTTATCATTGGCCAGGCCAACCATGACCTGTGGCCCTGCCAGATTGGGATCGGGTGTTGCGGCACCATTCACAAACCAACGGTAGAGGTATGATCCGTTCGGTGTGGCATTCAATGTCACCTGGTTTGCACAAGGGTCGGTTTGTGTGTAGTTGGCCAAAAGGGGCTTGTCGACGACTACACTCATCGCCGTATCCAATTCGCAGAAACCAACCAGGTTTATCTTTATGTTATACGTTTGACTTCCCGCCGGAGGGTTTGCAACAATCTGCCCCCCTGTTGCAGGTCCCACAATGTTCGGTCCTGTCCAGGCATAGTTTGCTCCTGCTGGACTGCTGGCGTTCAGGGTTATATTCGGGTTGGCCGGCGTGGTACACACATTGGATGACAATGTCGTCGGTACCGTGGGGCCTTTTCGAATGATCGCATCACCACTGGCCGTACAAGCACCTGCTTTGACCTCTACCGTATACGGCGTGTCCTGAAAACTGCTGGCGGGCAAACCTGCGGGTAACGTTTGGAAATTAGCAGGGTTAGACACCGATACATTGTTCTCGATGACGGCAAGGGTTGTCTTGTTGATCACACGGTATTGCATCGGAAGCGTAGGTGCCGGTGAGGGCGCAACCGGTGCGACGAACACATTGAGCTGTATAGGATCGCAAGTTCCAAGCTGGGTTGCCGATATGGTGAAGGCCTTATCGTTTACGCTGGCCGTTGTCGACGCTGCGCAACCCGTTACCTGGTCGGCCACGGTGATGCCATACGTTCCGGCAGCAAGACCTGTAACATTGGGTATAGGTCCAACGCTTAAGTCCGTATCGGAAACCGACGTAGAAGGTCCTACAATGAAGTAAGAAAACAGGTTGCTGGAAGCCGGTGTAACGCTAAAGCTGAGGTTCGTGATCTGACCATCGGCCACACCACAACTCGAAGGAGGTATGATCGTAGGGGCGTTGATCGTGGGGATCGGGTTGATGGTATAGATCACAGAATCTTTTGCAAAGCACGTCGTGAGCGGGTCAGTAACGGTCACTTCATACTCGTATGTAGGTGGGCTGGGTACCCCAGTGCTCACCGCTTGCTGCCGTGCTGTTCCCGAAGGGACGTTGTTGATCGTCCATGCGTAGGTCATACCGGGGTTCTGGGCATCCAGGCTGCCGATGGACACGCCCTGGCAAATGGTCGTGTTGGGTCCTAACTCGATCACGGGGCGATTATCGGTGGCCAAGATCTCACCGTCGGTCGTACAACCGGAAGCGTTGGTAACGGTCACTTTGTACAAGGCTTTCTTGTTCACAGTAATCGTCTCCGTCACCGCTCCTGTTGACCAGGCGTAGGTGAGGCCCGTCAGATCGTTGGGGTTGGCGTCGATCACGACCGGCCCTTTGCAAAGCACCACAGAGGTGGTGGGATCCGGCGGTGCACCATTGATCTGCAATTGCTGCGTCATCAGTGTATCCAGTCCGCACCGGTTAGTCAGGCGAAGCGTGACATCGTATAGCCCTGGCGCGGTGAACAAATATTTAAAGCTTTGATCTTTTGATGTTTTGATGACCGTTCCGGCCGATAAAATTTGCCATGCAAACTTATCGATGGGATCGGTAGGCGTGCCGTTGAAACCAATCGAATCTTGTACGCACGTACCCACGATGGATATGCCCGGACCCTGCGTGGGATCGGACAAGTGTTGTATAAAGTTTGGCAATCCCAACCGGCTGTTGGTTCCCGCCAGCAATGGTTGTTGACTTACGTTGAACGTAGATACGCTGGCCGTGTCTTCCACTACCGTGATCACACCGAGACTGGTTTGCCCGTCAACCGCCACATACACCGAACCATCAGGACCCAACTGAATGGCGCCCAGCGTTTGGTTTACCGGGGGGATGGGAGGTTTCTTCAGATAGGGAACCGACAGCGAATCGAACGCGAACTCGACAATCTGCGAGGTACCGGAACCTTGTAACGTGGCGTACATTTTATTTCCCCCGGGGGAGAGTTCTACGCCGTAAACCTGGCCGTTGGCATTTTTAAGATCTGCCGATCTGAAATTGGAAACCGTTCCCGTGGAATCCGTGAAATCGAATACTTCCACCACATTCGACACACCCGGTGTGGAAAGCGCCACCGCCAGACGATCTTTTGCGCCCAGCTTCATATAGCCCTGACCATTCTCTGCCGATGAATAGGCGTGGTCGGAGCCGATGCTGGAGATCACGGGGTTGCCGATGCCTTGTTGGGAGATCTTATAGGCCCGGAAGGAATTGTTTCCGTATTCGTGTGCAATGAGCCAATTGGCGTTACCTGTAATGCGCTCGGTGCTCTTCGTGAACAGCAATGTACTGAACGAAGTCGTGGCGGGGTTGCCATCGGGATCGACCAGTCCACCGGTACCGTTGTTGAGCTTGAGATCGAAAAGTGTATAGCGCAGTTCAAATCCATAGCTGCCATAGACGGCCTGGGTGGTGAAGATGTAATACAAAGTTTCGTCGTTGGGCACGGGAATGATGAGCGCTGCCTGTGCGGAGGTCGGATCGCCGCCAATGCCGGAACCCAGGAGTTGTTCCTGCCGGTTCCACACCTTATCGCCATCGGTGAAAAAGATCACCTGTCCATTGCGATCGCTAATGGTAGACGTTCCTTCGGGTGCATCCATGACACCATTCTTGATGGGGGCCACCGGTTTTTCCGGGAGGGGATTGAAATCGAGTCCCGCATTCTTGCCAAAGAACCAGATGTTGGCGCGTTGATCCTGTACGGAATATTCTTTGATGTTCACGCCGGCATAAGTCGAGCAGCCACCCACGGTAGCCACCAGATAATAATATCCGGCCGAGTCTGGAGTAAGTGTCGCGGACGTTGCACCGGCCATAAGACCAGCAGGGCCGTACCACTGCAATTGCGGTGTGCCGGTGCCTGCTACTTTCGCCGTGACCTTAAACGATCCGCACTTGGGCGGAGGATTTTTTGCCCGCGGAAAAGGCAGCTCGCAGCTACAGGCCGTGGTGTCTTGCACGAGGGTGATCTTGGTATCGAACGGCGTGATGACAACGGGCGCGGTATAGGTCGCTTTCTGACCGTTGAGGTAGGCGGTGACCGTCACCGGGTAGGTTCCGTCTTTGGCATAGGTATAGACCGGGCTCCAGTCGCTGCTGGCACCTGCGCCATCGCCGAAGTCCCAATGCAGGCTGTCTGCGCTGGGCGTTACCGTTGGGAAGAAGGAAGTGGGCGAGTTGGCGCAAAGACCGTCGGCCGTGAAGGTCACTTTCAGGTCCACGGTGTCGCGCGGTGCAAAAGAAGGGAACTGCGTTCCTTTAAAGTCGATGTTGCCGGGGAAGGCTTGTTTTGTGTAGAGCGCCTTTGGTGCGATGGAGTCGGTATCGGTGATCTTGCCCAGCAGGAACGGTCCGTTCGTGGTGGCCTGGTAAAGATGATAGATCGCGCTGTCGGGTCCGATCTGCAAGCCGTAGCTTCTGGCGATCGTGTTGGGAGTGGGCAATACTGATGCCAGCGAGATCGTGGTGCCGCCATTCAGGTTGTACTGCAACACATCAGCTTGCACACCGGGCTCGCCAGAACGCGACAAGTATACCAGGTCGCCGTTGGGGCTAAACTCGACGTCGTAAATGGATTGATTGGTGGTGCTGGGCAACCCGGAGTTGAGAATGCGTTGTTGAAAAGACAGTGCACCGGTGGCGGGATCAAAGGCCAGGATCTCGGCATCGCGTGTGCCTTCTTGTGGCGATACGGCGATGCGGTTGGTGCCGGGATGGTAAGCGAAGTTTGCGGCCACGTTGATCAATCCTAAACCTGCAAAGGTCGTCGTGGTGGAAGGGCCGGTGGTGGTCACCAGGGTCACGGCGTAGTCAGGGCTGCCGTTGGCGTGGGTGATGAGCCAGAAGTCGTCGCCGTTGTCGTGGGGAACAACGATCATCGCTTCCGAGCGATTGGTCAGTCCGGCGATGGCCGTGTTGGTGTTGTTGGTGCCGTCACCCAGCGCGGGGGTGGGGAACACCGCGTTGCCAAACAGCGCCATGTCCACGATGCGGTACTCGATCGAACCACCCGTGGTGAAGTTAGCGTTGTTGGTGATGACGTAGAATTGATTGAGTTGGCCGGGCACTTTGGCGACGGTAACGGGCTGGTTGCCGGAAGTGAAACCATTGAGGCCGGTGCCGTTGGGCATGACGGCGTTGGTGATGTCATAGATGTTGGCGCCATCCGTGTAAAAAAGCAAGTCGCCGTTGGTTTGGTCGCTGGCTACGGCACTGCCGCCGGTGCCAAAGGGAACGACCTGGCTGCTCACCAGCGAGGCCGTGTTGTTGGAACGACTGAATCGAACGCCCTGCGGGCTATTCCCGAAATACCAGTTGTAGTTCGCGAAGTTCTGCGCCGTCAGTGTGACGGGCAGGAGCAGCAGGAGCAAGAACGATCGTAATAATTTAGTATTCAGTTTCTTCATAGGGTATTCACGCTTCAACTTACGCTCAAAACTATCCTTGAACAAATGTAAAACGCCAAGGGCTAATTAAAGTATACAATTTGCATAAAATATCGTTATCCGTAGACCGTTACTATGTATCTGTCGTCATCATGGTAGGCTAACCCTACCGAACGGGAAAATCAAGAGACGAAACGTTCAGCGATTGCTAATGACCATATAACTGACAACGGATACCGGAAACGACAAACTATTTCATAAATTTCCGATATACTTTTAATTTGCCTTGATTGCGTACTTTAAAATCACCGAAGTTGATGTACAGGATATGCCTGCTTATAAGTCTGTTAATACTGGCGCTTGAGGGGACGGTAACTGCCCAGGACCCTCAATTTTCACAGTTTTATGCTGCGCCGCTCTACCTAAACCCGGGGTTGGCAGGGGCCACGGGTCAGGCCCGGGCCGGCATCAACTACCGCAATCAATGGCCCGCCATCGATGCAAATTTCACGACCACGTCGGCTTTCTTCGACTATTATATCGAAGATTATAAAAGCTCTGTGGGGATGATCATCACCCGCGACCGCGAGGGACTTGCCGGGCTGCGTTCCCTGAACATCGGGCTCCAATATGCCTATGAGCTCCAGATCAACGAAAACCTTGGCTTTCGCCCGGGCATCCAGGTGTCGCTCTACAACCGTGATATCAACTTCGGCAAGCTCACTTTTGGCGACCAGTACGACCCCACCACGGGCCAGTTCCTGGATAAGCCCACGGCCGAACAATTCAATACCAATTTCAAAAAGACGTTTGTCGACTTGTCGATGGGAGGCGTGTTTTTTACCCGCACAGCCTGGCTTGGGGTGTCGGCCTGGCATTTAACACAGCCCAATCAAAGCCTGATCGGGGAAAACACCCCGCTGCCGCTGAAACTTTCCGTCCATGGCGGTTTTAAATTTTACCTGAGGCAGGGCGCCACAGGTAAAGGCATATACGCCAAGAAAACCGAACGCAGCATTGCCCCCGCCTTCCAGTACCGCCACCAGGGACAATTCGACCAGGCGGACTTTGGCCTCTATTTTACCGCCTCGCCGATCGTGCTGGGCGCCTGGTATCGCGGCATACCTTTCAAGTCGGTCAACGGCTTTGTAAACAACGAATCGATTGTGTTGCTGATCGGCTTCACGCAACTGGGTGCCAAGGATGCCATCAACATTGGCTACAGCTTTGACTATACCGTTTCGAAGCTGGGGATTGGTAGCGGTGGAGCGCACGAGATCAGCCTCGTCTACACCTGGCCTATGCGCAACCCCCGCAAACCACCGAGAGATAAACTCATCATTCCCTGCCCTGATTTTTAAGGGCGCTCTTTCTAACCGCACAAACCCGTTATGGACGTAGAAACCCTCCGGAATTTTTGCAACGCCCTTCCTGCTGTTCGCGAAGACATCAAGTGGGGCAACGACCTGTGTTTTACGATCGCCGAAAAAATGTTTTGCGTTGTTGGCTTGGAGCCGCCACACCGTTTTTCATTTAAGGTAACCGACGAAGAATTCGAAGAAGTATCCGCGCGCGATGGCTTTATACCCGCACCCTACATGGCTCGCAACAAATGGGTTTCCATCGAAAATCCCGACCGGGTGAAGCAGAAGGACTGGGAATATTTCGTCCGCCAATCCTATGAATTGATAAAAGCCAACCTGACCCGCAAGGCGAGAGTGGCATTGGGTGTTGAAGCTCCCGGGGTGGAAAAGCCGGCAAAAGCAAAGCCCGCAAAAAAGAAACCCGCAGCAAAAAAAGTAGCGGCAAAGAAAAAGCTGCCGGCAAAGACAAAGACGGTGGCCAGCAAAAAAGCCCCGGCCAAAAAGAAAGCGACGGCCAAAAAGAAACCCACAAAAAAGAAATAACAGCAAAAAAGAAAGAGGCTACCCCAGGCAGCCTCTTTCTTTTTGTAAACATGGCTAAATTAAGGATGGACGCTGAATAAGGCGTCTGTCCCTCCAGGATCAATGATGATGATGTCCGCCCGGGCCGTGCACGTGGCCGTGCGTGATTTCTTCTTCGGTGGCGTTGCGCACTTCCATGACCTCTACGGCAAAATTCAGCTCCACGCCGGCCAGCGGGTGGTTAGCATCTACCGTTACCGAATCCAGGCCCACTTCTGTCACCGTCACCACATCGCCGCGGTCGGTGGAGAACTTCATGCCCACGCGTACATCCTGATCGCCAAAAGCGGAACGGGGAACTTTCTGGGTCATGGCGGGATCTTTCTGACCATAGCCTTTTTCGGGAGCGATCTTCAGTTGAAATTTGTCGCCCTTCGATTTTCCTTCCAGCCCTTCTTCCATCCCGATGATGAGATTGCCTGCACCGTGAAGATAGTATAGCGGGTCACGGCCGTCGCTGGTGTCAATGATGGTGCCTTCGTTGTCGCGTAGCGTATAGTGAATGCCAGCTACTTTGTTTTTGGTGATCTGCATAGTCTTTTGAGATTTAATGATAAATAAAGAGGCAGTAATTGTGCTGAGCCATGCGTACCGAGCAGAAAGGCTTACCTCGACTTGATTGGGGCAAAGGTAATAAAGTTAGCCAAAACTGGTTGGTCCCGGACACTCCAAATAACGAGTGCCGGGGGATTAATAAGTTGGAATTTAATGCGATACTTGTTTGATAATCCTTTTCTTACCCTATGAGATTTTCTAGAGCCATTGCCTTATTTGTCCTTGTTTCTATCGTGTTCGCCGGGAATCCGGCGAGCGCGCAAAGCCGTACCTTAAAAGATGCCTGGTTCAAATCCATTGCCGCCGTGCAATGGAAAGTGCAAACGCAGGGCAGCATCCGCGGCAGCGCCCTGGCGGCAGGCGACCGCGTTTATTTTGGAAGTGCTGATGGAAATCTCTTCGCCGTGACCCGGAAAAGCGGCGACGTGGTCTGGAAGTTTAAAACGAACGGAGCGATCAGTGGCACACCGGCTTTTGCCAAAGGTACGCTCTACTTCACGAGCCGCGATCTTCATCTCTACGCAGTGGACGCAGCGACGGGTAAGGAGCGATGGAACTTCAAAACCGGTAGCCTCCTGCCACATTTTTGGGGCTGGGAATATTTCCAGTCGACACCCGTGGTCGAGAACGATATCCTCTATGTCGGCGCCGGAGATGGGGTGTGCTATGCCCTGCAGGCTTCGGATGGCAAAGTGTTGTGGAAATTCAAGACCAATGGTCGCATCCGCTCAACGCCTGTGATCCAGAACCAGAGTGTGTTGGTGGCAAGCTATGACGGTGTTGTGTACGCCCTGGATAAATCCAAAGGCACGCTGCAATGGCGCTACGAAACCGAAGGCGCCCACCTCAAATCCGATGACTTCGGATGGGACCGCAATGCCATTGATGCCACACCCGTTGTGACCGACAGCAAGCTGGTGTTGGGCTCGCGCGATGGAAGTTTGTATGCGGTCGACATGAAAACAAGAGCGTTGCTCTGGAAATTTACCTACGGCCCCACCTGGAGCATATCCTCCCCGTTGGTGCACCAGGGAAAAGTGTTTGTGGGATGGTCGGACAACAAGCTGTTCTGCGCCGTCGATCTGCAGACGGGTAAGGAAGTATGGAAATATGAAGCTGGCGACTATGTGTATTCGTCTCCGGTCGTTGCCGGAAACACGGTGATGGTTGGCAGTGGCGACAACAAGCTCTACGGCTTCGATGCTGCTACCGGCAAGGTGCAATGGACGTTCAAGACGCAAGGCAGCATCTACTCGTCACCCGTGCTCGACAGTGCGACCGTGTACATTGGCAGCGACGATGGTGCGATGTACGCTTTGCGGGGAAGCTCCCGTGAGCCCGTGCAACACCTGGCGTTTTTTGCGACCGACCTCGGTCATGATTACCTGAAAGGCAACCCGAAGATCACGGCCTTCTTGCAGGCGGAAAAAATTCAGGCGCTGGATTCGGCTGGACTGAAAAAATTTATGAGCGACCGCATCCAGGATAAAGCGTCCAGCGTATTGATCTTCAATCACAGCACCGTGCCCCACAGTCTTCTGACGCCGAATGAAAAGTCGGGAACGTTCAGAAAATACATCGAGGCGGGAGGGACCGTGGTTTGGACCAGCTTTGCACCCAACCTGGTCGCGTTTGATGACAAGGGAAATTTTTTAGGCGAGAAACCCGACGTGGCCAATGCCTTGCTGGATGTGGACTTCGACCTGGTGCACGATGGCGGTGAATATTCGTGCGAGGTGACGGCTGCCGGCAGGCGCTACGGGCTGAGTGATTTTTTTGTGGCCAACTTTTCGGTGAAGCCTGGTGCGGTGAACGAGACGTTTGCGGTGAATGAGTATGGCCGGTCGGTTTGTTGGGTGAAAAAACTAGGTGCAGGGCGGTTTATTCAATGGCGGACGTGGAGCAATGAAATTGGGCAGCGCGACCTGGATATGCTTTTGGATGTGGCGCAATTCCGGCCATAAAGCGTTAGTAGAACGCGAGCATAACAATACCGGCCCGGCCCGTGTTATTGGGGTATCTGTTTCTTATCTTTATAATAGCGGCGCAAGCCGCAAGAAGGCAGTGAACTCAATCCCCAGTACATGAAGCCCGCCCTTTCTTTTCTTGCCGGATGTGTCGTTGTTGCCGGCTGCTCAACCGTGAAATCCGTTCCGGCGCCCAAGCCCGTGGTCTTGCCGGAGCGCAACCCCGAAGCAGACATCGTGCGCTTTCAAAAAGGTATCGACTTTGTGGCCACCGGCAACGAGCCTTCCTGGACCCTGGACGTGGATTTTGACAGTGCCATGATGTTCAAATCCTTCAGCGACGAAGCGGCGATCACCACCCCCGTGCCGCCACCGCAATCAGCGCAAGACACCAAGGTGACGCGCTACCGCGGCGTGGGCACATCGGTGGAGCTTATCGTGCAGATCGAGAAAAAAGAGTGTCACGATAATCTGTCGGACGAGACATTCCCTTATGTGGTGAGCGTTGATGTAAAACACAATGCAGCCTCGGATTATAAAACATTCAAGGGATGCGGACACTACCTCGTGGATTATAAACTGCACGACCTTTGGGTGTTAAAGGAATTGGGGGATGTTGCTGTGACGGAAAAAGATTATCCCCGGGAGCAACCCCGCATGGAGCTCAATCCGGGTGCAGGCACCATTATGGGCTTCACCGGGTGCAATGAATTTTCGGGTAAACTGATCACACAAGGAAATGCGATCACCTTTCAACAGCTCACCCGCACCAAGGTAGCGTGTACCTCGTCGGTGGAAGCGCTTTTTATGAAAGCGCTGCAGGATGCTGACCGGTTTGAATGGGGCGAGAGACGATTGAGGTTGTTCAAGGGGAGCATCCTGTTGTGTCAATTTTTAAAGGTTGATTGATGCTCGCCATATTTCGTGCTCTCGCGACTTTGGCGTTTGCCTTGCTTGCCGTCGCGATGCAGGCGCAATCGCCGTCACAAAAAAAGCATACGCCGGACCTGCACGACACCACCTACTATGTTTCCTACGAAAACCAGATCACGGGCCGCTTCTATTTTTCCAAGAAGTATACGCTCCTGCGCTTTCGGAATTTTGCCGAAGGCTACAGCTTTTCATACCGGCCCAACACGACCCTGAACATGGGTGTAGGTGCCACCTATCGATGGGCCACCCTAAACCTGGCTTATGGCTTTGGCTTTCTCAACCCCGAACGCGGCCAGGGCAAGACACGCTACCTTGATCTTCAGTTCCACACCTATGGTCGCAAGATCATACTCGACGCGTTCGGACAGTTTTATCGCGGATTTTACCTGGCCGGTACCGACATCACCACCGACAACAGCTATTACCTGCGTCCCGATTTGAAGGTGAATCTCGTCGGTGTTTCTACGCAGTATATTTTTAACCACGACCGGTTTTCTTACCGCGCGGCCTTTCACCAAAACGAGTGGCAAAAGAAATCTGCCGGCACGTTCATCGCAGGACTCGAAGCCTTCTATGGCACGGTGTTGGCCGACAGCACCATTGTGCCCACGGCCGTGGACAAACCTGTGGCCACGGGCAACGCCGATCGCTTGAAGTTTTTTGAATTCGGCCCGAATGTCGGTTATGCGTATAGCCTCGTTATCCGAAATCATTTTTATATCACGGGCTCTGCGGCGGTGAGTCTCGACTACAGCGGCACGCAGATCGTCCAAAACTCCGAGGACTATTGGGTGTATGGTTTTAGTCCCAACACATTTTTTCGGGTCTTTTGCGGATACAACACGCGGGTGTGGGCCGTCAGCGCCATCTATCTGACCAACGCGGTCCACCTGCACGCCAAAGGCGAGGGAGAGGTGACGCTCAACACCGGCAACGCCCGTTTGAATTTTGTATATCGCTTCAAACCCAGCCGCAAAGCCAAGCGGATGTTGAAGTATATCGACAGGGTGGGGTAATAAAATCAACGAGGCCGCTCCTGTATCGCGCCAGACAAAAATTGTATATTCGCCCGTTGAAAGAAATAAAAAATGAATTGGATCATCCTGATCATCGCGGGTTTTTTTGAAGTAGGGTTTGCCACATGCCTGGGTAAAGCCAAAGAGACCAGCGGCACGACGTCGATGCTTTGGTTGGGTGGATTTTTTGTGTCGCTCACCATCAGCATGGTGTTGTTGTACAGAGCCGCCCAAACCCTGCCGATCGGCACGGCCTACGCCGTCTGGACCGGCATTGGTGCCGTGGGGACGGTGATTGTGGGGATTCTTCTTTTTAAGGAACCCGCCGATTTCTGGCGGATGTTTTTTATGACCACGCTGATTGCGTCTATTGTCGGATTGAAATTTGTGTCACACTGACCGCGCGACGTGCCCGAGGATTTTTTTTGTTCATCGATCTACACGGTAGTGCTGCCGCATTCGTCGTGGCAATCCGACACCTCCGTCTCCAAGGTGGCATGTTGAATGCCCAGGTGCTCCAGGTCGTGTTTCAGTTTTCGTTTCACCTCAGCGCTGTCTTTCAATGAAAGGGCCTCGCCCAGCACGAGGTGAGCAGTCAGTGCATTCTCTGATGTGCTGATGGCCCACACATGGATGTGATGGATATCTTTGATGCCCGGCAATTTCAGGGCGGCGGCACGAATGGCGTTCATGTCGATCTCGCGGGGAACCGCATCGATGGAAAGCAAAAGACTATCGCGCAGCAGCCGCCACGTGCTGGAGATGATCACGACCATGATCACCATGCTGATGAGCGGGTCGATCCACAGCCACTGGGTGTAGTAGATCACAACACCCGACACCACCACGCCTACCGAGACCAACGCATCCACGAGGAGGTGGAGGTAAGCGCCCTTGATGTTGAGGTCGTGTTCTTTGTTGCGGAAAAACAACAGGGCCGACAGCGCATTGATGACGATGCCGATGGAAGCGACCCAAATGATGGTGCTGGAATGCACGGGCTTTGGCGAAAAGAAGCGATAGAAGGATTCATAGCCGATGCTGCCCACGGCGATGAGCAGGATCACCGCATTGAGCAGCGAGATAAGGATGGACGCTTTGCGATAGCCATAGGTGTATTTTTGTGTTGGCTTCACCGCCAGCAGTTTGAACGCCACCAAGGCCAGTGCCAGACTGGCCACGTCGCTGAGGTTGTGTCCGGCGTCGGAAAGCAACGACAAGGCGTTTGAGTAAAATCCCGCCGCAAACTCCACTACCACAAACACCAGGTTCAGGATGATCCCCATCACCAGCATCCGGCTGACGTGGGTGATATCGAGGGCGTGGTGATGGTGATCGTGTTGATGATCGTGCATATGCAAAGGTAGGTCGGCGGGTAGTGCAACAGGTTTTCATATGGCATATTTTTGGGCACAGCGTCGCAAACTTGCGGTGAACGGGTGCGGGGCAACCAATTCAGGGTAAACTATTGGAATTAAGGATTTTAGGGCTGGATTAGGAGGAGGTCTTTGCAGGATAACGGGGAGTCCGGAAAGCGAAAACAAACAAGGATTATCATTTGTTTACGGATTTATTTTAATTTTAAGAACACTTAAAATGAAACAGACGGGTGCACACCCTTTGTCCGCTAAAAAAATAAATTTTTACAACGCATGAAAAAAATACTAGTCCCAACCGATTTCTCTAAACCCGCACAGATCGCCGCCACTGTGGCCGCAGACATTGCCCGCAAATCAGGCGCCGAGCTCACCTTTCTGCACGTTATCGAAGAAGCCACCGGCAACTCGCTGAACGTGGAAGGCCAGGTAAATGTGGAGGGCGATTGGGAGGAAAGACTTTTCACCCTGAAGCTGATCGAGAAAGCAAAAAAGCAAATGTCCAAATTGGTGGAAGACCCTAAACTGGAAGGCGTGCGGGTGAAGCAGGCCCTTCGGATCGGTTCGCCCTATCATGGCATGAACGCGATCATCACCGAAAAGAAAGTGGACCTCGTGGTGATGGGTACCGCCGGTCGCTCCGACCTCGAGCAAATGATCATTGGATCGAACACGGAAAAAGTGGTGCGTCTTTCCAACTGTCCCGTGTTGACCGTGCATGAGAAACCGGCCAGCAAAAATTTCAAGGACATTGTATACGCCACCGCCATGGAAAAAGACGAGGAAGTGTTTTCTCGCATCGTGAGAACGACTCAAAAACTGTATAACTCCACCGTACACCTTGTGCGCATCAACACCCCGGGCAATTTCCAACGCGACGCCGTGGTGAAAAAGACCATGGAGGATTTCGCCAAGAAATTGCAATTGACAAACTATACCATCAATGTATTCAACGACGTGAGCGAGGAAGAAGGCATTGTTTACTTCGCCGACAGCATCAACGCCGACCTGATTGCCATGGCCACGCATGGTCGCACCGGGTTTGCGCACGTATTGGCCGGCAGCATCGCCGAGGAAGTGGTGAGCCACTCCAGACGTCCGGTGCTAACGTTTGTGACGAAACGCAGAAAATAATTTGTTCTCCTAAACACGTTGACGGTATAGAGAAGAAAGTATTAGAAAGCCTGGTTGTTGCAAGCCGGGCTTTTTTATAGGTTATCATTATGGATCACTACCAAATTTTGGGCGTTAGCTACTCAGCCAGTGCAGCCGATATCAAGCGGGCTTACCGGAGGCTTGCCGTTTCCTATCACCCCGATAAGAATCCCGATCCCAAAGCGCATGCGCTCTTCAAGGACATCAACGCCGCTTATGATGTGTTGAGCGATCCCGTGAAAAAGAGCGTCTACGATCAACGGCGCTATAGTCAATATGCGGTGGTCGTCCATCCAAATCCAGAGGTGCGGCCGCGCCATCGCGACCCGGCTTACCGGGGCTATCAGGCCGCGCCGCCGCCGAAGAATGGAAGGCCCACGTTGCGGCAGTCCATGAAAAAATATCTCCCCTGGGCTTCGAAGGCTTCTCAGTTTTGCCTGGCCATTTCCCTCGTGCTCTTTATCGACTATTTTTTGCCAAACCGGGTCACGGAGGAAAAGATCGTTTATGCCAATACGGTGGAAAAAGCCGGGGGACGCTATGCGTACCAGGGCTGGTTGGTGGAGACCGACCAAGGCCGCACCCTCGACTTCCCTGCCGAGTTGACGGAATTCTTTCAAGTGGGTCAGCCGATCACCTTCCGTTCGTCGCGCCTGTTCAATGTTCCCCGCAAGGTGATATCCGGTGGCTATATTCACCACGTCGGCATGTCGCTGTATGGCAATTTTCTTTTTTTGCCGTTGAGTTTGCTCGTCATCTCGGCACTGGGTGTGTACCAGCGCAAAAAGATCGAGGCCGGTTTCAATTTCGGGGTGACCAGCACCATCGTGCTGGTGATGATGACCCTGATAATCTTATCTTTGTAGCATGAGCAAAAAGAACGACTGGAAGAAACGCGATGGCGTGGTATACTCCACGTCTTCCGATTTTGAATTCTCCTACCAACAAGGCGAAGAAGCCCAAACGCTTCCCCCGCAACAACAAAATCTGAAAGTGCAGTTGGACAAAAGCATGCGCGCTGGAAAACAGGTGACGCTGGTGACAGGGTTTGTTGGCACAGGTGATGATCTTGAAACGTTGGGGAAACTTTTGAAATCGAAATGTGGAGTGGGCGGGTCAGTGAAAGATGGTGAGGTGATTATTCAGGGGGATCATCGGGATAAGATCGTGCAGATCTTGCAGAAGGAAGGTTATAAAGCGAAGCGGGTTGGTTAGTCGATCAATTTGAGATACCCGAAAATTTTTGGGATGTGGTTTAAGGCCAATTCGATTGGCAAGGAGTAATTAAGTGAATAAAATGAGACTACCGTTATTACTATTGATGTTGATTTCAGTTTTGGGCTGTAAGAAGGTGGACAAAGAAGTTGTTGATGCCGGGGCTGATATGAAAACGGAACCGCGAATTTCAGTGCCTGAAACCAAACCTCAGAAAGAGAAGCAAGCTTCAATCTGCGAGGGCACAAAGGGCGAAGTGATTTATGAATATTTGCCCGACATTGAACTTCCAGAGCATCTTTTTACAATAATCTTCAGATGTGACCATGACAGCTTAAGCGGTAAGATATTTGGCCCGGTCCCAGCGGAAGAACATGGTCTTTATTTTTTTAGAGCTGATCTTGAAAAAGTTAAAGCTGATAGTTCAAAGATTGCATTTGAATTTGTGCAGGGAGACGTGTTCACGACACAAATTACCCTCAACAATTATAAGGACAAATTTGACGGTCAAGGTGGAGGGTCCTCTGATGCTCGACTGACTTATACCGGTACAAACTACGGGGACTCTTTAGTATTTCATTGTGCATCCGAGTTTTATGATTGTTATGCGGATGACATGACTTTTGTGCGAAAAAAATAGCGGCATCTACAGGAGATTCAGAAAGCCAAATGAAATGAATAACGCGGCAGTAGGGATACCGACAATTTGCTGACGGCATACAAATCAAAGACAGGATGAGAGTGATATTGACGTTGAGGCATTGGCAAATATTCCTGCTGCTATTGGCCTTCTACTTTGCGATTATCGGACTTCTGACTTTGACCCAGTTTGAGTTGCCAGAAATACCTGAGAATTTCATTTTTTCCTGGATCACCATGACCGTTTACCCATTGCTGCTTGGACTGGGTTTGTACAAGTATGTTGTGTCTGCCAGTGAAAAAGCAGTTAAAGAGTTTAAGACATTTATAATATTCTGTAGTATCTGGACAGTAGCATTTTTTTGCAATGAAATGCTGAAGAGTCAAATAGGCATGGAGGACAGTCAGCAGGAAATGCATCCACCAAGCGTTATCGTTAGGATAGTTGCACTTTTAGCGTACCTTAAATTTATTCAATTTCCGAGTCGAACGATTAATTCGATTGAATTAAAAAGAGAAGCAGGGCTTTGGGAATACGTCGCCGACTCATTTCAAATACTTTGCTGGCCTCTCTGTATCTGGTGGATTCAACCAAGAATAAATAGAATACATGACAAAAAAATGAAAACGGGCCAGGCTTAGCCGCTGGTCAGGCATTCTGAAGCCCGTCAAACCATTCTTTAAAATCTCCCACCTTTTCACGGCTCACAATAATCTCCTTATCGAACTCCTGCACCAACGTGATCTTCAGCCGGCTGTTGGAGTAGACCAGCACATCTTTGATGGCGTTGATGTTCAAGATGAACGTCCGGTTCAGCCGGAAGAAAATCTTCGGATCGAGAATGTCTTCCAGCGACTCCAGCGTATAGTCGATGATGAATTTCCGGTTTTGGGTGGTCACTAAATAGACGTCGCGGCCGTCGGCGTAGAAAAGGCCGATCTGGTCAGTGGTGATGGAGCGGATGTGTTCGCCCAGTTTCACCATGAAGCGGGTTTTATACTCCTTCGTTTTCAGGTTGGCCACCAGCGCCTGCATGCGCTCAGGCTGATCTTTGGGTTGATGGAGCTGTTCGCGGAGGCTTTCCAGTTTTTTGAGGGCGGCCGAGAGGTCGGTGAACGTGATGGGTTTCAGTAAATAGTCGATGCTACTCACTTTGAAGGCGTCGAGGGCAAACTCGTTGAACGCTGTGGTGAAGATCACGGGTTTCTTCACGGGCACCTGTTGAAAGATCTGGAAGCTGAGGCCGTCTTTCAATTGAATGTCCATGAAGATAAGGTCCACTTCGTTCTGGTGGTCGCGCAGCCATGCGACGGCGCTTTCTACGGTATCGAGGATGGCGGCCACGGTGGTGGTGGCGTCGTACTTCAACAGGTAGCGTTCCAGTTTTTCGGCAGCCGGTATTTCGTCTTCTATAATTAAAACCTTCATCAATATGTCGTGATTTCTTCCGCCACGCGAATCACGGGCAATTTAATATAATTTTCTTCGTAGGCCTTCACCTTGATCAGGGTGAGGTCGCTGTAGAGGGAATAGGAACGTTGCAGCCGGTTCATGGCCAGCTCGGTATTGGGGTGCTGCAAGAGGCGGTCGTTCAGTTTGCTTTGGATGGTGATATAGTCGTCTTCCCAGTAGCAGCGGATGATCATCGGCTCGAAACGCGAGATGATGGTGTTGCGCACGAGGCTTTCGATGATGATGGGCAGCGACCCGGGGATGAGCATGGCGTCGAGCTCGGCATCCTCCAGGGAAGATTCCAACCGAAGCTGGCCGAAATGTTTTTCATTGAGCAGTTTGACCAGGTTTTTGGCGGCCTCCAATTCCGTGGCCACGGGCACAAGTTCTTTGTGACGGTTGCTGAGCACATAGCGGTAGGCGCTGGCCAGGCAATCGATGTATTCTTCGGCTTGCTCCACGTCGCGGTACATCAGCGTGATGAGGCTCTCCAGGCTTTCGTAGAGCAGTTCCGGATTTACGTCGTTTTTGAATTCTACCATCTCTGCCTCCAGCACTTCTTGCTGCTGTTTTTCGATGCTCAGCTTTAGGGTGTTTTCTTTTTGCAGGTAATGGTTGCTGAAATACAGGATATTGTATAGCAAGGCCGTTACCGTGAACAGGATGAGAAAGATCAGCGTCTGCACGCCGCTCATGCTGAAGCCGACGCCATATTTGAAATACAGATGCAAGCCCAGGAAAACCAGAGCAACGGAAAGCAACGTGGTAATGATAAATTGAACGGGGACCCGGATGGGCAGGTATCGCTCGGGAAGAAATTTGTCCAGCAGAATGATGACGATCCGCATGGACTCCAGCGACAGATACATCAGCACAATGAACACATACACTTCCTGGCTGCTGAAGAAGTCGTTCAGCTGCGACACGTTGTTGTTGATGAGCAGGACGAGCAAATACGCCATCACACCATACACCAGGGGGGTGAGGAGCCGGAAGAATGGATTATGGATAAAATACCGCTTCATGCGCTGTGTTTCTGTTCTTGCTCACGTGGTTTCAAATGAATGACGGGTAAAGTGACCGAAAACTTGTCGTCGTCTTTGATCTCGATCTTCTTGTCCGTAAAGAATTCGTATCGCTTTTGGATATTTTCAAGCCCTACCCGGAACGACGGAACACCCGTGAGGTTTCCGGTTTTGGTGTTGATCACTTTCAGGAACATGTTGTCCTGGGCGGTGATATAGATAAAAAGCTTTTTGTCGGTGTTGAGGTTGTTGTGCTTCACGGCATTTTCCACCAGGATCTGCAAGGTGAGGGGTGGGATCTTGGTGTGCATGATGTTGTGGGGCAGATTGATCTCCACCGTCAGAAGCTGCTGAAAACGGATCCGGAGCAGGTAATAATACGACTGCACAAAGTCGATCTCGTCTTGCAACGTCACATACTGCTTGTGCTGGGTGGATAGAATGTATTGATAGGTTTGTACCAGTCGCCGAATAAATTGTTCGGCGGAGGCCGTGTCTTTATAGAGAAGGGACGAGATCGTATTCAGGCTATTGAACAAATAGTGCGGGCTGATCTGGCTCTTCAGCGCCTCGAACTGCAACTCCAGCTGTTTGCGTTCGCGTTGGATATTTTCGATCTGGGCGACGGCATAGTGCTGGTAGGAGTAGAGCAGGGCATAGATGACCTTGTAGATAAATAAGGTGGCCAGCAACAGAATGCCCAGCTTCACTTTCAGGTCGACATCCTGTAGGGAAAACCCTTCCCAAAAAACATACGCTCCAAAAAGTGCGATGCAACCTTGAACGAGGGCCAGGGTAAGGAACAGGGCTACGGCATAGTTGGCCAGGTAGCCCACAACAAAGCGCGCCGCGTAATAATTTCTCCACGGCAACGCACGGTCCAACAGGCCGTTGGCATAATACAGGGCGAAGCCATTGAGACATCCGATGCCGATGCCGGCCAGCATGCCCGTGAAATTTTCGCGGAGCGAGGGAAAGGAATCCGTTTCACTGAAATGCAGGTAGGCAAAGAGCAACCATCCCAAGGCTCCGGAGATGAAGGTGACCAGGAGTGTTCTTCGAAACAAGGCATTCATGTAGTAGGATCGGGATGAAGAACTCATGCAACTAAGGTACACATAAAAAGGCTCACGCGCAGGTCAGTCAATCGCTTTCATGACTCTGCCATAGTACGTCTCGGAGTCGATCTTTTTCGCGGCGGCGCGATAAGCGTCCTTCACCGAGCTGTCGCTGTTCTTCACCTTTTCGGAGAGGGAGATCAGTACTTCCGTGAGGTAATGGTCGCTGTCGATGTTGGCGCTGGCGTTGAGGATGTCGATCAGTTGGTTTCGGCTGAGGTCTTTCCGGGCGGCGGTGCGCAACACTTCACTGGCATAGTTGGACGATCCCAGGTTCCCGGCCACGGTGATCAATTGCTTGAACGATTCGTCGGAGAACTTTTGATGCTCCAGGATATTCTTCAATGTTCCGGAAGCATAGTAGTCTGACTCCACCGAGCTGCCCACCAGGCTCACCACTTGCGCCTGCACTTCAGGATCCATGTTGTTGCGTGTGGCCATGGTGTTGAAGACGGACGTTTTGTAATAGTCGGAACCGACGTCGGCCAGGGCGTTCACGGTGTTTTTCAACATCACCTTCGAGATGCCGGGCTTATTCAGGGCTTTGGTGAGCACTTGCGTGCGATAATAATCGGAGGGAATGTTTTTGGATACCACCACTACTTCATTCAGCGATTCTTCTTTCACGCCATCCTCTTCCAATAACGTGGTGAGCACGACGGAGAGATAGTAGTCCGATTTTATTTCCGCAGCCGATTGCAGCACCACCTTGATCTGTGCGGGCGACGCCGAGACTTTTTTCAACGCTTCTTTCAACACCACGGACTTATAGTAATCGGAGTTGATCTTTTGCGTGCCCTTGAAGAATGCATCCGCCGACTCCGGCGTGGCCATCATCTTGTTGATGTTGTTTTGTAATACCGTCGATAAATAGTAGTCCGAGTTGATGGCCGAGGCGATCTTGGTCACCACGTTCGCCATTTCGTTGGGCGGGATATTCTTTTCCAGCAAAAGCTTTGCGTAGTGTGCTTTTACATAGTCGCTTTCCAGCCGTGTTATTTCAGCAACCGCTGCAGCGCTTCCGCCCTGGTTGTAGAACCGGTTCAGACGTCCTTCGGCACCCAGTGTGGTGGTGCGCACCAGTTCGGGCAGGATCTCGCCCAACCAGGTTTTGCCGTTGGGTTCCCACTCCATTTTGTTGCGGCCTTCATAATATTCCTTCTTGATCTTGCCGCCGCCCAGCGACTCCACCACGATGGCGCGCTTGCTGCCGAAGACGGTTTTTGTGATCTCGAGATAGCCGTTTTCGGAAAGGCTTTTGATGTCTTTGTCGTCGTCGGTCACTTCGATTTTGCCGCGGATCTCCACGTTGAAGTTGGTGACACCGGTAGAGGTTTTCCACCGTTGTACGCCGTTGGACGAATGAATACTGATGTTGGATTTATCGCTGGAGGAGGAAACCGTGGTTTCATCCTGCGCGAGGCCCGGGATCGAAAGGGAGGCCAGAAAAATAAAAGAAGAGATCCACCGGTACCAAGATTGCGTCGTCATAGCAAGTTTACGTTTGTTTCTAGGCGTGTTTACGGTACAAGTATCCGGAGAAGATACACCCCTTGAAAGGGATATGTAGCGAACTGTAAGACGGGTGTACTGAACCGTTGCTCCCTGGAAAATGGTGCGGTCCAAGGTGCGATCGAAAACGGACGCGTCGCTGCAAACGTTGCCCGGCAACCAGCCTAATCCAGCTCCAGAGACCGTTTTTGCGCGCTTGGGAAGCATTCTTCCCTCATGTACTTTTTAAACGCCACCCGTGTATTCCGGTTGATTGTCTGTGACAAACCTTCCTATATTGACGCCCATCATTAACCTAAACTTTATTCCGAATGAAGAGTATTTACCTGAAACACCTGTTTACCGCTATGGTGCTGGTGTTGGGACTGGGAATGCCAACCCTGCTTCGCGCCCAGGAGGAGCGAACCCTGGGTCCCGTTTCCGGCACGTATGCCATCACGAACGTTACCGTTATCCAGGCCCCCGGACGCAAGCTGGACATGGGCACTGTGGTGATCAAAAACGGGATCATCACCGCCGTTGGAAAAGGCATCGCCGTTCCACCCGAAGCCATCGTCATTAAAGGCGACAGCCTCTTTGTGTACGCCGGCTTTATCGACGGTCTCTCCCGCACGGGCGTCATCAAACCCAAAGAAGAAACAAAAGAGAAAGTAAAGGATCCGGGCAACCCGCCCCCGGATCGCGCGGGCATCACACCGCAAAACGACGTGCGCAATTTTCTGAGCCCGACCGATAAAACGGTGGAAGATCTGCGCGCCCTGGGTTTCACTACCGCGCAAGTGGTTCCTTATGGAGGTATGCTGCCCGGCAATGCCGCGGTGGTGTCGCTCGGCGGAAAGTCGGCCGATGAAATGGTGCTGGCTTCGAAGACCGCACTCTATTCGGAGTTTACTACAGCCGAACGTATCTATCCCGCCACCGTGCTGGGTGTGATGGCCAAGTATCGTGAATTGTACCGGCAGGCAGCGCAGGCAAAATCCTATGAATCGCTCTATGCCTCCAATCGCACCGGACTTGAGCGTCCTTCGCCCGACCGGATCCTGGAAGCGTTCTATCCCGTCATCGACAAGCGCGAACCCGTGTTGTTCAAAGCCGAAAAAATACTCGACGTTCAACGCGCCATCACCCTTCAGACTGACTTAGGTTTCTCCCTGGTGGCGGCCAACGTGAAAGAAGGATGGGATGTGCTCCCGAAAATAAAATCCGGCAACGTGAAAGTATTCCTGAGTCTCGATCTTCCCGAAGAAAAGAAAGATGAGAAAAAGGACGACAAGAAAGATGTGAAGAAAGAAGAGAAGGCAAAGCCTGATCCGGAGAAAGACAAACTGGAAAAACGCAAGGCTGAATTTGTGACCCTGTATGCCGCACAACCCACGGCTTTTCAAAAGGCCGGTGTTCCTTTCGGGTTCTCCACTCTCACTGCCAAAACAAAAGATATTCCCGCCAATTTGCGGCGCATGATCAAGGAAGGTCTCACCGAAGACCAGGCGTTGGCCGCACTCACGATAAACGCAGCACAAATTCTGGGCATGTCCGACCGGTTGGGTTCCATCGACAATGGCAAGATCGCCAACCTCGTCATCACGCGTAAACCTTATTTCAATGAGAAAGCGCAAGTGCGTTATGTGTTTGTGGATGGCGTAGTCTATAAATATGAGCCGAAAGAGGAGAAGAAAGCGGACGCAAAGAAAATTGACGTCAGCGGCACGTGGTCCTATTCTATCGAGACACCACAAGGTGCGAACACCGGTAAACTGAAGTTGAAGAAGCAAGGCGACAACTACAGCGGCACCATCACCTCACAGTATGCTGATAAAGAGGTTGAACTGAAAACGGTATCGCTGGACAACAATCAATTGACGTATTCCTATTCGCTCCAGGTTGAAGGCAGCACGGTCAACGTAGACGCTGCGGTCACCGTTGACGTCGATACCTTCGAGGGCTCCGTGACCACCGCTCAGTATGGAAGCTTTCCCACCAAGGGCACAAAGGATCCCAATCGCTAAGACTTAAACCTCATGAACACCATGAAAAAGATATTCTACAGTTTCGCGTTGCTCGCCCTGGTCACCTTCGCCCATGCGCAGGTGGAGCGTGGCAACCTCCTGATAAAAAACGGCACCGTGCTGACGGTGACCAAAGGCACATTTGAAAATACAGACGTGCTGGTGAAAGACGGCAAGATCACCCAGATCGGCAAAAACATCGCCGCTCCCGCAGGCGTGAAAGTGATCGATGCTACGGGACAATTTGTGATGCCCGGCATCATCGATGCACACTCCCACGCCGGCCTCGACGCCATCAACGAAGCCACCAGCCCCGTGACGGCAGAAGTATTTACCGGCGACGTGTTGAACCCTTTCCAAGTTACGTTGTACCGTGCACTCGGCGGCGGCGTAACGACCATTCACGCCATGCACGGCTCGGCGAATGCGATCGGCGGCCAGTGTGAAACGATCAAGTTGCGCTATGGGGTAAAAGACGGCGACGGTCTTCGCATGGAAGGCGCGCCGCGTACCATCAAGTTCGCCCTCGGCGAAAACCCTACCCGTGTTCACGGCGGTGGCAGCAGCATTGTGCCGCGCACCCGCATGGGCGTGGAGTTTGTGATCCGCGAGTCGTTCAGCAAAGCCAAGGAATACATGGAGGCGTGGGACAAGTACAACAAAGCCAAAACACAAAAAGGCTTTCGTGGCACGCCGCCCGCTTACAACCTCCGTTTGGAAACGCTGGCGGAGATCCTGAAAGGCAACATCATCATTCACTGTCACAGCTATCGCGCCGACGAGATCAATATGCTGTTGAACGTGTGTAAAGATTTCGGTGTAAAACGATTGGTCTTCCAGCACGTGAACGAAGGTTTTAAAGTAGCCCCCGAATTGGCAAAGTTCGGTGCCATGGCATCGGTGTTTGCCGACTGGTGGGCCTATAAATTTGAAGTGTATTACTCCACGGCCTACAACGCCGCCATCCTCACGCGCAACGGCGTGGTGACCTCCATCAACTCCGACGACGCCGAGCTGATGCGCCACCTCTATCATGAAGCCGCCAAAACCCAAAAGTATGGCAACCTCTCCGACGACGAGGCGCTGGCCCTGATCACGCTGAATCCCGCCAAGCAACTGGGCATCGATGCGCGGGTAGGTTCATTGGAAGTGGGCAAGGAAGCAGACATCGCCATCTTCAATTCGCATCCGCTCTCATCCTACACCATCCCCATGATCACCGTGGTGGACGGCGTCGTACGCTTCGATCGCGAGAAGGATGCCGATGACGTGCGCATCTATGTGGACCCCACCCAGGCAGTTGACATCGCCACCATCCAGGGCGGCGAGCAAGAAGATCATTGCATGGACGGCGCGGAAGATGCGTTTGGTAAATTGTTTGGCCTTAACTAAGCAGAACTCATGAAACGAAAAATTCAATATATACTCGCATTGGCCGTGCTCATCAGCATGACCGTGCAGGCCCAACAGCCAAAAGGAAAATACGCCACGTTCGCGTTGACGCACGCTACCATTCAAACGGTGACCAAAGGGATCATCCAGGATGGCACCGTCATTCTCAGCCAGGGCAAGATCACGGCGGTGGGCGCCAACGTATCCATCCCTGCCGGTGCGGAAGTGGTGGATTGCAAAGGCAAGTGGATCTATCCCGGCCTCATCGACGGCGGCACGACGCTGGGCTTGAGTGAGGTGGGCTCCGATTCCCGCACACAAGATTTCAATGAAGTGGGTGATGTCATTCCCCAGATGAAAGCGCTCACGGCAGTCAATCCGAACTCAGCGTTGATCCCCGTAACCCGCATCAGTGGTGTGACCACGGTCATTGCTGCGCCGGAAGGCGATCTCGTTCCGGGAACGGCGGCGCTGATCAACCTGTATGGCTATACGCCGGATCAAATGTATGCCGGATTTGAGGGCGTGGTGTTGAATTTCCCGAACACCGGCCGCAAGGGATTCTTCGACCGTCGCACGGATGAGGACATCAAGAAGGCTGCTGAGAAGGCGATGACACGGATCAACTCGGTTTGGGAGATGGCGGTGCAATATTACAAACTCGATTCTGCCACGAAATCAAAAGGCGTGGGCTACTACCCTGAAATGGAGGCGTTGCTCCCGGTAGTGAAAGGCGAACGGACTTTGATGATCGAAGCCAATGCTTCCAAGGATATACAAGCGGCGCTGAAGTGGGTGAAGGATCATAAAGTGAAAAAAGTGATCCTGACCGGCGTGGCCGAGGGATGGCGTGTTGCTGATGAAATTGCAAAGGCCAATATTCCCGTGGTGGCCGGCCCTGTGCAAGAGCTTCCTACGCGTGACTACGATCGTTATGACAAACCGTATGCAAATCCCGGCTTGCTGAAAAAGGCCGGTGTCAAAGTAGCACTGCGCACTGCACAAGCTTCGAATGTACGCAACCTTCCGTATCACGCGGCTTTTGCGGCTGCCTATGGATTGGGTAAGGAAGAAGCGTTGCGTGCTGTGACCATCGTGCCGGCGGAGATCTTTGGTGTGTCTGATAAACTGGGGTCGATCGAGGTGGGTAAGAACGCTACCGTGTTGGTAAGCGATGGCGATCCTTTCGAGACCAAAACCAACATCTTGCAGGTGTACATCGATGGATGGCAGGTGCCGATGGTGAGCCGTCAGACATTATTGTATGATGAGTTCTTGCATCGTGATCCGGGGGTGACGAAAAATTAAATGCAGATTTGAACCGCCCCGCTTTCGCTAAAGCTTCAGCGGGCAAGAAAGACGCAAAGTCAACGCAAAGGAATTTCTTTGCGTCCTTTGCGTCTTAGCGGTTTATACCTTGTAGCTCCTCAACTCCCCATCCAAGCCCTGAACTCCGGCGCCGTCTCCTTACTTACGAAAATCTCCTCTTGCATCTCGGGCTTTATAAAAATCCGGATCTTTCCGTTGTCCGGCTTAAACCGCTCAATAGATTTTAAGTGTGCTAAAAATTTCCGGTTCAACCGGAAGAACTTGTTCCGGTCCACCATTGCCTCGAGTTCACCTAAGTTTTTATCGACAATCAACTGTCGCCCGGAAAAATCGCGTGCAAACACGATTTTGTGTTCTGTATAAAAGTAGGCCACCTCATCCAACTCCAACGCAATGAACTCGGTGCCCTTTCGCGCCACGATCCTGTTCTTGGCCGGTGCCTGCTGTTGCTGTAAGAACTTTAATACGTTGCCCTGAAGAAAATGACGCTCCAGTGTTTTTACTTTTTCCAGCGACCGCTTCAGCTTTTCTTCTGTAACGGGTTTTAAGAGATAGTCGATCGCGTTAAAAGCAAAGCTCTCCAACAGGTATTTGTCATAGGCCGTGGTGAAGATCACGGGGAAAGCGATGGGATGTTTCTTAAAGATCTCGAAGGAATGATCGTCGGAAAGCTGGATGTCTACGAAGGCCAGGTCGGGCGAGGGGTGGGATGGCAGCCATTGCAGTGCTTCTTTCACGCTGGTGATCTTGGCAACCACCTCGATGTGATCGTCCAGGGTCGTTAACATGGCTTCCAGCTTCGCCTGGGCAAGCAATTCGTCTTCGATGATAATGACTTTCATGTGTACGATACGTAAGATAGGTTAGCCCATACTTTTATTCTAAATCCGGATCAAGGGAAGCAGCACATAAAATACCTCAGCCGATTTTCCGGATTCGATTCCCTTTCCGGTGAGGATCTTAAAACGCTCGTCCAAATTTTTTAACCCAATATGAGACGAGTGTTGTAGGCTTCGTTTGGGTTGAAGATGATTTTCGATCCTTAAAACGTCATGGTCCATATGGAAGTCGATGCGCAACGGTACGCGCTCCGAGATCTCGTTATGTTTTACGGCATTTTCAAGCGCGACGAACGCGGAGATGGGAGGGATGAGGAATTCTTTTTCGGTTGACCCGTTGAAATGTTTCTGCAAGTCAAGTGCCTTTCCAAATCGGAGGCGCAGGAGCTCCGCATATTTTTCCATGAAAGCAAACTCATCTTCCAGCACCACTAAGCTCCGGTCTTTTTGAGAAAGAATGTAGCGGTACACATCGGCGAGGTTTTCGGTGAAGAGTTTGGCCGTGGGAGGATGGGTGGAGATGAGGTAGGAGAGGCTGTTCAAGGAATTGAACATGAAGTGCGGATCAATTTGATTTTTCAGGGCCTCCAGTTCAGCTTCGGCTTTGGCTTTGGAAAGTTGTGCGTTACGGACTTGTTCACCTTGTTGTTCCTTCACCATAAAGACAGTTTCGTAAACGTGCGTCACAAACAGGACACAGATCACATTCACCAGGGTCACGATGAGGATCGTGTTCCACTTTACATCGAACCCCACCCACACATACCACATGCAGAGCCAGGCAATGGTGAGGGGCGATGTATAGAAGATGTTGTTCATGAAAAGGAGGATCAACTTTTCGATGGGCCGGTCGAACCACGTGAAGCGCTTGCGGGTGCGGAAAAGAAGGTAGCGGTTGCCGTGCCAGATCAGGGCGGCCAACGAAATGAAATAGACATAACCCAACCAATAGGCGCCATCGCGAATGCCCAGCGTACCAAACATGCCCGTCAGGTTTGGGATGGCGATGCCAAAAAACGGAATGCCGATGAGCCGGATGGTTTTATCATTCAGCTCGACCTGGGGTTCGGGCAGGGCGTTTTCCGGTTGAGACACGTTTTCTTCCGTTTGGGTTTAGCGGACAGGTTTTGCAACTATAAAAATGACAATTTCAGGGAGCACTTACACGCTTTGCCAACAATATTTAAATACCTTACATGGAAACTACTACCCTACAAGCTATGAAAATCTCTCTCGGCCGCATGGTCGTTCTCGTGGAAGACTATGATGAAGCCCTCTTGTTCTACAAAAATGTGCTGAACGCCCGCGTCCTTCACGACAACACCACACCCAACGGCCAGCGTTATTTGCACATCGGCTTTGACGAGGCGGACACCAGCGGCATCTGGTTCCTGAAAGCCGAGAACCCCCGCGAACAGTCGCGCGTAGGCAAACAAACCGATGGCCAACCCGCGTTTGTGCTCTACACCGAATCGCTGGACACGGTCTACAAACGCCTTCTCGAACATGCGGTGCAGATCGCGAAGGAACCGGTGGTGATGGCCGATTATCAGTTCCTCCATTTTCGCGATCTGTATGGCAACGAGATCATCGTGGTGCAAATGAAATCCTGACCCTTCCCAGTATATATACTCAAACCTAAACCTTAACAAACTATGGAAGTTCAACCCAACTATCTGGCCGTGATCGTTGCGGCCCTGTCCACGTTTCTTGTCGGCGGTCTCTGGTATTCGCCCGCGCTTTTTGGAAAAGCCTGGATGCGTGAGAACGGATTCACGGAAGAGGGCATGAAAGGACGCAGCATGGCCAAGATCTTTGGTCTTGCGTTTTTTCTCGCCCTGATCTCGGCCATCAACCTGGCCATGTTCCTGGGACCCGAAAATCGCCCGGCCATGGGTGCGTTGTGGGGCTTTGCCGCTGGCTTTGGCTGGGTGGCTACGTTTGTGGGCACGCACTATCTTTTTGAACGGAAATCGTTCACGTTGTTTCTCATCAATGCCGGCTACAGTGTGGTGTCACTCACGCTCATGGGTGTGATCCTGGCCGCCTGGAGATAATTCCCCAAAACTTTTCCGCCCGGGTCCTGTTACACCAGCAGTGCCGGGTGGAAGGATGTTTCAAAAAACTAATGCACGCTTTCGTTGCAGGGCTTGAATGTCTTTCGTATTTTCCTAAGCACAATACAACAACCCCCAACGATTATGCAATGGCGAGGCAGAAGACAAAGCTCGAACGTAGACGACCAACGCGGCCGCAGTGGCGGTGGCGGCATGGCGGTTAAAGGAGGACTTGGAACGGTGGTGATCGTTTTGATCATCAGCCTCATCATGGGGAAAAACCCCCTCGAACTACTATCGCAAGTGCAGGGAACCGATGGTGGCGTCACCACGGAGCAAACGTCTCCCGACTATCAGCCCACGGCCGAAGAACAAGAACTCAGCGAATTTGTAAAAGTTGTGCTCGCCGACACCGAGGATGTGTGGCACAGCATCATGAAAGATTATCGCGAGCCCACACTGGTCATGTTCACCGGCCAGGTGCAATCCGCTTGCGGCACGGCGAGTTCATCCACCGGTCCCTTCTATTGCAGCGAAGACGAGCGCGTTTACATTGATCTCAGTTTCTACCAGGAACTGAAGGACCGTTTTGAAGCCCCAGGCGATTTTGCTCAAGCCTATGTCATCGCCCACGAAGTAGGTCACCACGTGCAACATCTTTTGGGCATCACCGACAAAGTCCATTCCATGCAAGGCAGCCTGAGCCAGGAAGAATACAACAAGCTCTCCGTAAAACTTGAACTGCAAGCCGACTTCCTCGCCGGCGTCTGGGCCAACCACGCCCAAAGTATGAGCAAGATCCTTGACCCGGGAGACATTGATGAAGCCCTCAACGCCGCCAGCGCCATCGGCGACGATCGTTTGCAAAAACAAGCCCAAGGCTACGTCGTCCCTGATTCATTCACCCACGGCACCTCTGCGCAACGGATGAAGTGGTTCAAGAAAGGTTTTGAAACGGGCGATGTAAATCAAGGAGACACGTTCAATACAAATAACCTGTAACCCTGTTCTCGCGGGCTCCGTTTGCAATGCTCAGGGCAATAGCTTAGGTATTGCCACTACAGAAATCAGCATGCTCCAAAACCGCGTCGACCCATTTGGCAATCTCATCAAAACCAAAGCACGCGGTGCATGGATGGGGAATCGTGGCGTCATTCATAATGAAAACCAGGAGATCCTTCGTCCCTTCAAATTAAAAGCATGGATAATCTGCAAACTTCAATTTAAAGGAAGACACAGAAAGATCATGTCGCCCAACCGGTGGACAGAACTTTTTTTCCTGGACGAAGCCACGGCCTTTGCTGCCGGCCATCGTCCCTGTTTCGAATGCCGCAGAGAAGATGCTGGCAAATTCAAAACGTTTTGGCTAAAGGGAAATCCCGAGTATGCCTTCGATAAAAAAACTTCCATCCAAAAGATCGATGAGATCATGCACGGCGAAAGAATAGACCGCCAGGGATCAAAAGTAGTTTTTGAAGAAGACGTCCACAGCCTTCCTAATGGTTGTTTTGTCTTGCATAATGATGGCCCATTTTTAGTGCTCAACAAAATGTTGTTGCCATGGTCACCCTCCGGCTATCTGCAGGGCATCCCTTTCCCACAAGTGGGCAAAGTATCCGTGCTCACACCAAAATCGGTCGTCAATGCTTTTCGGGCAGGCTATTTGCCGGAGATGGCTGTAGTGTTGTCCTGATGTTTTATTTCGAACAACCTGGCCTGTTCATTATTTCTTACCACGAGCACATATTTCTTGCCCCCCTGTTCAATCAGCTTCATGTGACGGATTTGTCCTTCTAAAAAGAAGCCGGAATGCGAGGACGGAATGAGACTGGGATGATGCTCTCCAACACCCTGCCACACCTGCCCATGGCTGGCGTCGTAGCGACCCAGTTCAGGAAGCACATCATAAAAATTTCCACCGAGAATAAGTTCGGGTTGCTGATCGCCCGAAAGGTCCGTCGCGATGGCGGCATGCACCGGTGAGAGTTGGGCCATGAAGGGGAGGACTTTCCAGGAGAAAGATCCTGCGCCGTTGTTCAGCAATATGCCGGTCTGTGATTGATGCACCGTTTTTTTGGTCGCTGCCTCCAACTCGGCGGGCAGGAAAATTTCGTGGATGTTCTTGCCGGCGTAGGTATTGTTCTTCACAAATCGCTTTTTGATAATGGGCAGTTGCTTTTCCAGGTCCTGCTTCAAAACCATGGGATAGTTCTTGCCGTCTTGCCCCACGCAGGTGATGACTTGCTCGACGGCACCGTTGTGATCAAAATCGGCCACCCATAACTCTGCGGGGTGGAGCGAGTCTGCGCGCAAGCGGCTGTTCACGCCGGCGTTTCCGAGGATAAAATCCTGGTCACCATCCTGGTCGATGTCGCTTTTCACGATACAATTCCACCAGCCATCGGCAGCGGGGATGGGATTGCTTTTTGAAAAGCTCTTGCCCTTCATGTTTTTATAGAGCGTGACGTCCATCCAATCGCCCACCACCATGAGATCAAGAAAGCCATCGCGGTCAACATCGTCCCACACTGCGCCGGTGATCATGCCGGTGACGCCGGGGGAGAAGTAGCGTTTGGTGTAGTTCTTAAATTGTCCGTGGCCGTTGTTCACGAGAAGATAGCTTGGGGCATCCAGGCCGTATTCACCGGGCAAAAGTCTGCTTCCAACAAACAGATCTACATCACCATCGTTGTCGAAGTCACCCGGGGCCACACACGAGCCGCTGGCGAGGAGCGGGGGGAGTTCCTGGGAGACCGTAAAGTTTCCTTTGCCGTCGTTGATAAAAAGCTGGTCGGCAAGGTTTGCGTTGTCGCGATCGAATTCGTTGCTGCCGGTGGCTACAAAGAGGTCGAGATCGTGATCGTTGTCGGCGTCGAACAGACACAAGTCTGCGGGTTCTGTTTGTGTGAAGGCGTCGAAGACTTTTGGTTTGCTTTCGCGGAATGTGAAATTGGCTTGCTGCAACCAAACGCTGATGGGTTGACCCACCGCTCCACCAAACACCACGTCGACGAGACCATCGCCGTTCAAGTCACCACAATCCACCGCCGGGCCTGGGGTGGAGTACTTTTGTTTTAGGAGGGGGTCGCGATAGAAATCCACGTATTCGTTTTCATGGTGGCGATAGTTCAATTTTGATCTTTCGGTGATGTCTTCCAGAAGCACATGCTCTGGCGTCGTCGGGATTGTTTTTGATCCCGCGACGGCGTTGGCATGAGAAAACGTCAACAAGGTATCCACCGGTACGTGACGAAGGGTCTGCACAAGATTATCCGGCCACCGAATGCTTATCGAATCGATCACGATGAATTGTCCCACGCCGGCCACGATTTTGTTGTCCACAGAAGACTGAAACCCGCGGCTGGGCATTTGCTCAAAGGTGAGGTGTTGGTCGCCGGCAAACAGATCGATGCGCGTGCCAATGCCAAACGTATTTTTTGAATAGCCTTGCAGCGTCATGCTCACCGAATGCCCAAGACCACGTTCGCGTGTTTTGTTTTTATAGACGGAAGCAAAAGCATTCACATTGTTCACCACCATATCGAGGTCGCCGTCGTTGTCCAGGTCACCATAGGCGGCGCCGTTGGAAAATCCAGGTCCTTCCAAGCCCCATGGTTTGGAGACATTTTCAAATTGAAGATCGTGACGGTTGTGGAAGCAATAGTTTGGCACCGGGCGCGACGGCATGCTGTCGACCATCACCTTGTAGTTTATCTTGCCTTCCCTGCGCTGTTGCATGGCTGTCGTCTCGTCGGCCAGGAATTTCAGGAAGTCGATGTCCGTTAGGTCCTTGGAAATTCCATTGGCGACGAAAATATCCTTCCAGCCATCGTTGTCCATGTCAAAGATGAGTGCTCCCCAACTCCAATCGGTGGCCTCTACTTTACTCGCGCGCGCTACTTCGCTAAAGGTCCCATCCTGGTTGTTGACCTGGAGCATGTTTTGGGTGATCTGGTGATGATAGTCGCGGGATAATTTTAATGCGTAGAGGTCATAGCCTTCATAGCTCATCACCTGCTTGAGATGCTTATCGTCGCCGGGCAGCATGTCGGTCACAAACAGATCGAGGAAGCCGTCGTTGTTGATGTCGGCCAGGTCGGCGCCCATAGACGCGTGACTGATGTGGCCCATGCTGGATTTCAGCTGCTCGGAGAACGTGCCGTCGTGATGGTTGATGTAGAGATAGTCGTGTTCGTAAAAATCGTTGGAGATAAACATGTCGGGCCAGCCATCGTTGTTTACGTCGCCCACCGTTACGCCCAACCCAAACCCGATCACGCTGCCATAGATGCCGGCTTGTTCGCTGACGTCGACAAACTTGCCATTATCGTTTCGAAGCAGTTTGTGTCCTCCCAGGGGATCGCGTTCATTGCGCAGGTTTCGGTAGGCCAGTTTGGCGATGGGCATGAAGCTGTTGTTCACGATGTAGGCATCGAGGTCGCCATCGCGGTCGTAGTCGAAGAACGCGGCGTGGGTGGAGAAGCCACGGTCGTCGAGGCCGTAGGCTTGGGCTGATTCCGTAAAGGTTTGGTCGCCGTTGTTGATGAACAGCTCATTGGCGCGGTCGTCGTTGGGAAGATTTCCGGCGTTGCATACATAAATATCTAAAAGTCCGTCGCCATTAACGTCGGCCATCGTCACCCCGGTGCTCCATCCCCGTTTGCCTTTGACGCCGGCTTTGTCGGTGATGTCGTCAAAAGTAAAATTTCCCTTGTTGAGATAAAGTTTGCTGTCGGCCATGTTGGATACGAGGAAGATATCCGAAAGTCCGTCGTTGTTGATATCACCGATCGCCACGCCGCCGCCGTTGTAGAAATTCCGGTACGTCAGGATATTGAGGGCCTCGGAGTTGGCGATGTTGTTTTGAAATTGAATATGGGAACGTTCGGGCGCGATTTCCTCGAACAGCGGGTCGTCCATCTTCTTAGTCTCCTGATGGCTGCACGCGAACAGGAATAGCATGGGTATGAGCGCGAGATGACGTATTACTTTTTTTAGTGGTGTTTTCATTTTGCTAAAATTCTCAACTGCAGGGAATCGTTGTTATGGGCGAAGAGAAAGCCCCGGCGGCCATTTCCCAACAGGATGGGTTTTATGTTTCTGACTTCCTTTCTGTCGGTCAAGCCTGTAGCGTTTGCCGTGGCGGCAAGAAAGGATCCTTTTCCATCGCCCAACAGCACTGTGCCTCTGCCAGCAAGATAGGCGCCCTGCAGGGGGCTTGCGGCAGTGGTGTTTCCAGCCAGAAGCAGATCTTCATGTCCGTCGCCATTGAGATCTTTCGCCACGATGGAAAATATTTTCGTGCGCTGTGCGGCATCGGGTAAAGCCTTGGCTATAAATTTCCCATTTCTGTTTTCGAAATACAAGGATGCAAACTGGTCGACGCTCGCTTTCGCGGGATACGAAAAGCCGATCTGCTTCGACAAGTCTTCCATCGTGATCTTGGAATAGCTTTTATGGGTGGGGAAGATCTCTTTAAAGTTGTCGGGCATCACGCTCATCATTTCGCTCCATTGCGCCAGGGGATAAACCTTGCCGTCGAAGGTTTCGCGTGCGGTGATGGAAAGACTTCTCTTGCCGGGCAGTTGAATGTCGGTTTGGAAGAGCCACAGGGTTTTATAACCGGCGTATAACACGGAGTTAAAGCCTAAATTCCCTGCGGCAAAATCCACATCCCCATCGTTGTCAAAATCGCCGGCGGCAAGGCCTTTCCAAAACCCATTGAGATTTTTGATCGGGGAGGTGTCGTCCAGCAGGGAAGATTCTTTTAAGGTTCCGTTTTCATTGATGAACAGCCTGACCGGCATCCAATCTCCAGCCACAATCAAATCAGCGTCGTTGTCTTTGTCGATGTCCAGCCATTGTGCGTCGGTGATCATGCCCAGGGCACCCATCCCAGGATAGTGGATACTCTGGTCGGTGAACTTTCCGTGCCCGTCGTTGATGAGCATGAATGAACTCGCCGGTGTGCCATATTGAAAGGGAACAATTCTTCCGCCCACAAAAAGATCGATGTCGCCGTCTTTGTCGATGTCGCACGGCCGCACACAACTTTTATTCTGAAGGAGCTTGGGGAGGGCGGCCTCATCGCGACTGAAATTGCCCTGACCGTCGTTCCGGTAAAGCCGGTCCTGCTGATTTTCCATCGTGCCGTAGAACTCATTGCCGCCGGAGACAACATAGAGGTCCAGATCTTTATCGTTGTCGACATCGACGAAAGTCGCATCGACATCTTCAAATACGGCGTCCTTGTCAAAGGCCGGTTGCCGATGAGGTTGAAAACTTCCATCACCTTGCTGGAGAAACAGCGCTCCGACCTGGTGCTTGGCACCCCCCACATAATAATCTTCCCTGCCATCACCGTTCACATCCCCCACCGCTAAGGCAGGTCCTTCCCGTGACACCAGAAAAGGAATCAGCGGCTCACGATAGAAATCGAAGTATTCGTTTTCTTTATGCCGGTAGGGTTGGGTTGGACCTTCTTCAAATAAACCCCGTTCAGTCACACGCGGTAATAAAGGTTTCTTCAGGCTTGCCGTTTTTTCATCGATGACCAACGTTGTGTTCGATTTCAGTCCTTCCAGTTTTTGAGTCTTTCCCGAAGGCCATTGCACGATGAGACTATCCACCGTCGCCCTGTCTTTTAAACCAAAAAAGAGATCGGTACTAACCGCCGAGAGAAACCCACGCGTCGGCATGACCTGTAACTTCTGCTGTGTGCCCTTGACAAAGAGATGCACAACCGCGCCAATGCCGGCTGTGTTTTTGCCTTCACCCGCAAGTCGAACCGTTAAGTAATTGGAATTTCCGTTTTCGCGTGTATGATTTTTATAGACCGCCGCCGGGCCGTTGATCGTGTTGGTGATCACATCCAGGTCGCCGTCGTTGTCGAGGTCTGCATACACTGCCCCACTCGCATAACCGGGAAGATCCGTGCCCCACGGCTGACTCCTGTCCTGGAAATGTGTGCCATCGATATTTTCAAAAATACGGGAAGTTGCGCGGCCGTCGGGCATCATGTCGAAAGCCTTTTTTCGATGGACGTCGCTCAGGTCCACTGCATAACGGAGAGAATCTTTGTGGGCAAAGTCGAGATAGTCGAGGTCGTTCAAGGCCTTGGGAATGCCGGCGGTGACGAAGATATCTTTTTGCCCGTCGTTGTTAAAATCGGCCAGGAGTGTCGACCAACTCCAGCCGGTGGCATAAACGCCTGCGGAAATGGATTGCTCGGAAAAGTTTTTTCCGGCGTTGTTGATTTGCAAAGCATTGTGCGAGAACTGGGGTGAATAGTGGTAACTTTTTTTATAGCTGAAAAGCTCCCACGGATCTTCCGTGATCGTCACTTTCTCCAGGGCGTCGCCGTCGGCCCGGATATCGAGGGTCATCACGTCGTCGAATCCGTCGTTGTTGATATCGGCGATGTCGCTGCCGCGGGTATAGCGCGAGAAATAATCAAAGAAATTTTTGCCCTGCTCTTTGAACGTCCCGTTCTGCTGATTGATATAGACTTCGTCGCCTTCATAAAAATCATTGCCCACATAGAGATCTTCCCATCCATCGTTGTTCAGGTCGCCGATAGACAATCCCAACCCATAACTCAACGATGCCGTGTCGATGCCGGCATCAACAGACACGTCCTTGAATGTGTCGTTGTCATTTCTGAACAGGTGATCGACGGCGGCGTGATCGGTTAACGTTTGGCCCATCGCACGGTCATAGGAACGCGCAACGTGTTTAGCGTGGGTGAGGAGATAGAGGTCGAGGTCGCCGTCGTGGTCATAGTCAAAAAAAGCAGATTGTGTGGCCATGCCCGAAAAGTCGAGGCCATAGCGATCGGCTTGTTCGGTGAAAGACTTGTCGTGGTTGTTGATGTAGAGTTCGTTGGAACCTTCCAGGCCGTTGAAGTTCCCGAGGGCGCAAACATAAATGTCAAGCCAACCGTCGCCGTTCACATCGGCCAGGGTAACGCCCGTCTTCCATTCGGAAAACCCTTCGATGCCGGCGTCATGCGAGATATCTTCAAATTTGAAATTGCCTTTATTCAGATAAAGCTTGTTGGCGCCGTGGTTGGACACCAGGAATACGTCGACCAGTCCGTCGTTGTTAATGTCGCCGGTAGCGACACCACCGCCATTGTAATAATAAAGATACTCCACCACCGACAGTTTGCCGAGTTGCTCGGGCACAACATTCACAAAGCCGATGTGTGTCGCGGATGAATCCACGCGTTCAAATAGAGTGGGTTCTTTCCGCTCTGGAGCGCAGCGCTGAAACATGCCGATAGACAAGAGTCCGGAGAGAAAAATGATCGCATTCCAAAGTTTCATAGCAGCAGCAAAAAACAAAAAGAACCGGGAGAATCCCGGTTCTTGTAAGCATTTATTCGATCGGAAAGGAGAGACAAATTATTGCGGATAGCCCGGATTTTGAGTGAGGTTGGGGTTTAGCGCAATCTGGCTTTGTGGAATAGGGAAAAGCCGCAGGTAGTCCTGTGTAACAGGTTTGAAGCCCCAGGCATTCTCAAATTTTCCAAAGCGGATCAAGTCCTGGCGACGGTGATATTCCCATGCGAGTTCGCGACCACGCTCGGCGAGGATGTCGTCGAGGGTGAGGGTTGAGAAACCGTCTACACCTCTTTTTGTGCGTACGGCATTCACATCATCCAAGGCCTCTCCTAAGTGACCCAATCGCTGGTGGGCTTCACCACGCATGAGGTATACATCCGAGATGCGGAAGATCACAAAGTCGTTGCTCATATCAAATGTAGCACCGCGCTCCACTTCATATTTCACACTGCGATAGCCTGCCAGACGGGCATCGGGACCCGCGGGCATTTTGAAAGAAGGAATTTCCTTGGTGAGGATGGCGGGTTGCGTGTCGTCAAACAACGCTTCGCCACTGGAGCTGTAGATCTGACCGGTCAGCCACATTTGTCTCCGTACATCGTCCGGTTCGAACGTATCGTAGAACTCGGCATAGGTGCAATAGCCATTCCAGGGAGCGGAACCCAGATCGTAGGTTAACTGATGCAGATAATGTAGGGTGGACATTTGTAGGTAGAGGCCGGTGCGTTTGGATTTGTCAAACGGCGTCGACAAAATGATCTCAGGCGAGTTTTCGTTGTTCACACTGAACGTAGAAAGGAAATCGCCAGCAATGATGAATTTTCCCGGCTGGATAATGCTGTCGCATTGCGCGATCGCATTGGCCCATTGTGGGGTGCCGGTGTAGACTTCCGCATTGAGATAAAGCTTGGCCAGGATCATGTGCGCCACATACTTCGACATGCGACCATACTTTGCCCGCACATCCGTAGAAAGGTAGGGCAGCGCTGCCAGCAATTCTTTCTCTACATAATCATAAACCTCTTTGCGGCTGCTTTGCTTAGGAGTGTCACCAGCGGTCTCGTCGGCGATAAGCACGTTGCCAAAGTTATCGAGGGCCACATAGTGGTAGAAGGCGCGGAGGGTTTTTAGCTCGGCCTGTGCCTCGGGACTTTGAAAGCCAGGGTTGGTGATCTTTTGATTTACCTTGGCAATATTTCCATAAACAAAGCTCCACATATTGTCGAAGCCATAGAAGTTGGTGGGCCACGTGTGTTCGGTCATGAACTTCCATTCCGGTTCGCCCCAGTCGCCACCACGCGTGGGAGCAAGCTCTTCGTCGGTCACGCAATTCAAGAGCTCGAATGTAGAAAAATAGCTCCCCAACCCGGTATACAGCGGGCCGATGAGGGTGTTCAGCTGCCCTTCGGTCTTTCCGTATTGGTCTTGAGGGACTTGGTCATAGACCGTTTCACCCAGGTCCGTACAGCCGAGGTTGAAGCCGATCAACAGTATCGAAGCGTAGGCAACTTTTCTTTTGATAGCCAGAAAATTTTTCATAGTCGTCATTTTTGAGCGTTAAAAAGTAAGGTTAACACCAAGCTGGAAGGATCTGGTTTTGGGATAGACGTTGCTATAGTCCATGCCAATACTGTTTGGCGTTATGTAATTGCCGCCCAGGTCGCCTTTAACCTCCAATTCGGGGTCTATTCCTTTGTAGGCCGTGATCACAAACAGATTGTTTCCGGCCACATACACGCGGGCGTTTTTAATGGTACTTCCGCCTACAGGGATGTTGTAGCCGAATTGCCAATTGTCGAGGCGAACGAACGAGCCGCTTTCCAGCCATTGGTCAGACAAACCGGGTATGCTGTAGTTTGCCGGATACTGATTGATGTCGCGGAGCATGTTGTTTTCCAGGATGCTTCCCGAAAGGGTCAGGTTAGACCGCATGTTGTTGATGATCTTGTTTCCAAAAACACCACGCAACTGGAAGGAAAAGTCGAAATGCTTATAGGTGAAACTGTTGATCCACGATGCGGTGGCCTTGGGAATGCCCGAACCTTTTTCAAACTTCTTGGCGCTGGCATAATCGGTGGTCACACCGCCGTCTTCGGTCTCGTACTGGATGAGGCCGTTTTCGTCATAGCCTCTGAAATGAGGAATATAAAATTCACCCATGGGATGGCCTTCACGCAATTGGGAAGCCGTGATCAGACCCAACCCACGACCGTTGAAGGCGTTGTATACAATTTGACCGGACTTGTAGTTGTCGCTGCTCAATTTCTCCACCACGTTTTTGAAGACCGAGCCTACCACCCGTGTATTCCACCGGAAGTTATCGCCGCTGATCACATCGCCACCCATCGACAACTCGATGCCCTTGTTCGACATCTCGCCAACGTTGGCCAACTGCGTATTCACAAAGTAGTTCTTGCCATCCAACGGCACGGTGTAGTTATACAACATATCCTTGGTACGCTTGTCGTAGACTTCCAACGTTCCGGTAACTTTTCCATCGAAAAGTTCAAAGTCCAATCCGATGTTCGTTTGCGACAACACTTCCCATTTCAAGTTGGGGTTTGCATTTTGTGTAATGTCAACACCCGGTAAGAACTGTTTTGAGATCGGGTCATAATAGACTGGCGCCTGTGTATCCGTGGCGTTCCCCGGATTACCATAGAGGAGTAGCGATCTATAGGGACCAATACCTTCCGCGTTTCCAGTCTGGCCCCATCCGACGCGCAGTTTCAAATAATTGAGTGTGGTGCCGCCGGAAAGAAAGCCCTCATTGGAGAGCGTCCATCCCGCCGCCAGCGACGGGAAAGTGCCCCATTTGTTGTTGGCCCCGAATTTTGTACTACCATCGCGTCTCACGGTCGCCGTGATATTATACTTATCGCTCAGGTTCAAGGTGGCGCGTCCAAAAAATGCAATGATCGCGCTGGTATTCTTATACGAAGACACATAGTTGTTCTGTGGTCTGATAAGTGTCCCGGGGTACATTCCCATATTGTTGTACCCGTATAGATTGTAGTGATCGATATCGGCCAGCGAGGCATCACCGATATTGTTCGACGCACCGAAGCCATCGTTGACAAAGCCCTGATAAGAATACCCACCCAACACGGTCAGGTTATTGGAGGCGCCAAAGTTCATCTTATACTGTGCGGTCAATTCCATGAGCTTGTTGTTGGCCTGCGCGTAGTTTTGAGAGACTTGACCCAACATGCCCAGGAAGGCTTTGGTGTTCACGTTATACGCTTCTGCGTTGCGGGCCTGTTCACTCTGCAAGGCGCCGTTCACGCCGAGGGTAAGTCCCTTTACGACCTCGTATTTTGCGTTTATGGCACCTACCAGAAGCGTGCTGTAATTCGGGTTTTTGTAGTTCTTCTGCATCGCTACAGGATTGTAGAGATCGAAGCTGCCGGGCACCTCATAGTAACTTCCGTCAGCATTTTGCACCGGCAGAGTAGGCAAGAACAAAATGGCGCGATTGATAACGTCGGAGTAGGTCAGATTCGAATTGATACGGGTGACGTTCAGGTTGTACTGAATCTGCAATTTGTCATTCAGCGCTTTTTGATCCACATTGATACGACCCGTGATCCGCTCGAAGTCCGTGTTTTTCACGATACCTTCACGCTTCATGTAGTTTAAAGAGCCGCGGTAGGAAAGCTGGGAAGTACCGCCCGCGACCGCTAGCTCGTGGTTGTTGGTGTATCCCGTACGGGTGATCTGTTTCATCCAGTCCGTGTTGTAGCCGTTCCCGTTGGCATCGGTGGGGAATTTTAAACCGTCGCTCAAAGATGCCGCCCCCTTGATACGCGTCACTTCGGCCCGGTATTCATCGGCATTCATCAGGTCGAGGCGTTTGGAAATGTTTTCCATGCCGATGTAGTTGTTGAACGAAATGGTGGGCTTGCCGTCTTTGCCGCGTTTGGTGGTGATCATGATCACACCGTTGGCAGCGCGCGAGCCGTAGATAGCAGAGGCGCTGGCATCCTTCAACACATCGATCTTGTCAATGTCAGAAGGAGAGATGCTGTTGATGGGCACGCCAATCACGCCGTCCACAACATAGAGCGGATCGCTCCCGCCGGCTAGCGACGTGTAGCCTCTCAGTCGCACCGTGGGCGCTTGATTGGGATCTCCGGAAGGCTGCGTGATGTTTAAACCGGCCACTTTCCCTTGAATGGCTTGCAGCGGGTTGGGGTTGATCCCCGCATTAAAATCTTTTTGCGACAGGTTGGTGACTGAGCCAGTGAGGTCTTTCTTCTGAACCGTGCCATAGCCCACCACGATAACTTCTGCCAAAGACGTTGCATCCGGAACGAGACTGACGTTGATGCTGGTCTGGTTGCCTACCGCAACCTCCTGGCTAACATACCCAACAAAGGAAATCACCAGTGTGGTATTTTCTCCAACCGCCAGACTGAAATGACCCTCCGCGTCGGTGACCGTCCCCGACGACGAGCCTTTCACCAAAATGTTGGCCCCCGGAAGCTGCATATTGTCATCGGCTGATGTAACTTTCCCGGTAATGGTCCGCTCTTGCGCGAGCGTCCAGCCTGGAGAAAGCAGGATCAGCAGACAAAGCATGCTTTTAAAAATGTGATAGAATTTTAACATAAGATCGGTGTTTAATAAAGTGGTACTAAATCCTGCATAATTTCCCTCTCCTGGGCGGGCTTTCAGTAGTGGAATTTTTCCATTTCTTTCTGAATCTTATCATTTTTCAATGGTTTGCGGGGCCGTTATCGCTGTGGTATCAGAAGTTTTTAGGAAATTAAACCCCGCATGAAGGTTCCCAGATTTATAAAAATCCAATTTCCCGAAAACCGGTCGTTCGACGTGGTCAAGGTGGTTCGTCCTTATTTCGTAGTGCCGTGGCACTTTCATCCCGAGATCGAGATCATGCTGGTCACGCAAGGACAGGGCACGCGCTTTGTCGGCGACAGCGTGGAGCGCTTCGAGGCCACCGACCTGGTGATGCTGGGCCCCAACCTGGCACACGTGTGGAAAAGCGACGACACCCATTTCAAAGGCAATCAATTCAGCCTGGCAGAAGCGATCTATATTGTTTTTACAAACGATTCGTTCGGGAAGGAATTCTTTTCGGTTCCGGAAATGGACAAAGTGAGAAACTTGTTGATGCGTTCGCAGAAAGGAATAAAATTTGGGGCCGCCACAAAAAAACTAATGGTGTCCAAATTTCAGGAAGCGCTCACGCTGAAAGGCACCGAGCAGTTCTTTTTGTTTATGGATATCCTGCAAATTCTCTCGGAGAGCACGGACTACTCCTACCTCTGTTCGGAACACTACAAACAAAAACTGGATGCCTCCGACCTGCACCGGCTCGACAGCGTGCTGGACTACTTACTGATCAACTTCAAAAACGATATCAAACTGGAAGACGTGGCCAGCGTGGCCAACATGTCGGTCAACGCGTTTTGTCGTTACTTCAAGGACCGGACCAACAAAACCGCAATCCAGTTCCTCAACGAGATCCGCATTGAACACGCCCACAAAATGCTGACGGAAACACAACTCAATGTGGACCAGATCAGCGTCGACAGCGGATTCAAAAATGTTTCCAACTTCTATCAGCAATTTCAAAAAGTGACGGGTGTTTCGCCGTTAAAATTCCGGAAGGAACACAAGGACAAATTCTTCTGAGTGTTAGGAAGTCGCTGGGCGCGGAGCCGACTTCACCGTGAATACCAGGAGCACCACGATAAGGGCCACCACAAAAAAGTTTAAAAAGAAAATGGAGGCGATCGGCATGTGTTGATCGTATAAAAATCCCGTCCAGAAATTTCCGGTGATCTGGCCGATACCAAAATAAGCCGCATACAAAAGCGATTGCCCCGTAGCTCTCCAGCGCACGGCCACCAGCCGGTTGGTATATTCCACGCCCGCTACCCAGAATAACGACCACGAAAGGCCATGCAGAATTTCGATCGGCAACGCCATTTCCGGCACGGTCACGAGGCTGTACAACAACAACCGGAGCGCCGTGGCCGCCGTCGTGAGCAACAGCGTGTTGCGAAGGCCTATGCGGCGAATGATGGCGTCGCTAAAATAAAAGAACGGGATCTCGCACAAACCCTGCAACGACAGCCCAAACCCAACCAGCGAAGCCGAAGCGCCATTCTCCTTCATGTAGATCGAATAAAAATTCCAGATCGTGGTGGCCGCGGCCGACACCAGGAAGAAGGCCATCAAAATAACCAGCAACGACGGCGTGACGATTTCGCGAAGGGCCGATCCAAACGAAAATTCCTCCGTTGATTTTTCTTTTGTGTATTCATGCGGGATCGTGGTCGACAGGAGGAAGACCAGCAATAAAGAAGCCCCCGAATACAGGAAGATCACCCGCGTATCCAGGGCGTCGATAAAGTAACCGATCACAATTCCGGTTACCGCCCATCCCGCCGCGCCTGCCAATCGCACGCTGCCATAGCTAAACGTGGGATCGCGCTGGGTGAGCTGCAGGGTGAGGCTGTCCATAACGGGCTGCAGGCCGTTGTAGAAAACGGACATAAAGACCGTCATCACCACCAGCATGCCAAACGAGGCATCGAGTTGCAGCAAAAAGAAAGCGATCGTGGCCATGAGACTATAGACCATCATGCTCCTTCGAAAACCCCACCGGTCGGCCAGCATGCCCACAAACGGTTGGACGAGGAACATGCTGATGGGCGTCACGCTGAGGATGATCCCGATCTGGATCCCCGAAAGACCGCGCGACTTCAGGTTGTCGGCAAACAAAGGAAGCCATGAAGCGGTGCAGCTCAGGATGAGAAAATAAAGTAGCCGTAAACGGTTGACCTCTGTAAGCCGCATAAATTGCTATGCCCCGTTTTGTTTCATGGTTAATTCCCCTGCTGCTGCTTCGTCCATAAAGATAAACCCGTTTGCGTGTTGTTGCATAATGGAGGCCGGCACTTCAATGGAGAGAGGCCCTTCCAACGCTTTTCTCATGATCGTTGCTTTGCGGGCGCCGTTGGCCAGGAGGATGGCTTGTTTGGCGTCCAGTAAAGTTTGCAGTCCCAAGGTAATACCTTTTGAAAGGGCGGTGTGCTCCGAAAAATATTTTTGTCCAACGTTTTTTGTGTTGGCGTCGAGATCGATCACGTGGGAATATTTTTTTGCGGACACCCCCGGTTCATTAAAACCGATGTGGCCGTTCATGCCGATGCCCACGACAATGGCGTCGAGCACCCCGCGCGAAAGAATGAACGCGTCCATGTTGCGGCATTCTTGCTGCAGGTCGGCTGCCTGGGAATTGAAAAGTTTGAACCGATCACTTTTGATGTTTAATGGATCAAGAACAACGTTGCGCAAAAAGTAGGCACAACTCCCGGGATTGTCCGGTGGAATGCCCACCCATTCGTCCAGGCCGATAAAGGTGCAGCGCGAGAGGTCCACGCGTTCGTGGATCAGTTTTTCTACGAGCCGGGTATAGGGAAGCAACGGTGTTTCGCCCGCGGCCAGCGCCACGATGAGATCGGGTTTCTGGACGAAGCGTTGAAATAAAAAATCTGCTGTTTGTTGCGCAAATTCTTTTGAATTGGAAGCGATAAAAGTTTGCATCGGGATGAAAGCAAAAAGTTCTCCCTCAAGCGAGGAAGAACTTTAGTGGATAGATGGGCAATATTTACATTAACTAATGACGGGATAATTGAAGGTCGACTGCAGCGTAATGCGTCGTCCGGTGGCTTGCGACTGACGCGCGGCTTCAATGATCTCCAACACGTGAAGGGCATGTGGTGCGGTGATGATCGGTTCTTTGCCGGTGGCCATTGCTTCGCAGATGGCGGAAGCGCCTTGCTGCCAAACGTAGGTGCCCGTGTCGGTGGCCATGCGTTGGGTGGCTTCGTTATCTTTTGTGGCCATGTCTACGCCGAAAGGCGCCCAGTCGTAGCCGATCAATTGCAGGTTGCCTTCGGTTCCCCAAATGGAAACGGTGGGTTTGTCTTGTCCTTTTCCGGCGTGGCCGTAGGGATCAAAATAATTGAAACCACTTTGCACGTGCGAGAGGGCACCGCTGGCGTGTTCCATCAACACCATCGAGTTGTCTTCTTCTTCCACCTTGATGGGGTTGGGGCGATTGCTCACTTTGCGCTCGGGTGTGATGATGTTCAACATGGCGACAATGGATTTTACAGGACCGAGCAAGCCGGTCAACGTAACCATGTTATACACGGCCAGGTCGGGCATACTACCGCCGTTCTTTTCATAAAAGAAAGCAGACCAATCCGGACCGAGGTGACCATAGTGGGCATGGGCTGCAGAAACTCTGCCCAACTTGCCTTCATTGATGGCCTTGGCCATGAACGCAAATTGAGGACTCATTACCACGGCGGGTGCACCCCAGATGCGAACGCCTTTTTTCTTGGCCAGCTCCAGCAATTCTTTTCCTTCCTGGTAGGTGGTAGCCATAGGCTTCTCGCTCCAAACATTTTTGCCGGCGTTGATCGCCATCTTGTTCAGACGTCCGTGTTCCTGCATGTTGGTGAGGTTCACCATCAGGTCGAATGCAGGACCGGCCAGCAACTTTTCGATGGACGGAAAATTGTTGGGGATCGAATACTTTTTCGCAGCATTCACGGCGCGTTCCGGAATGATGTCGCACGTGCTCACCAATTCAACGTACGGCGATTTGGAAAGGTGGGGGAGGTATTGGGTGGAAACACTGCCACAGCCAATGATCGCTACCTTGATTTTCTTTTGCTGAACGGAATTCTTTGCCGGCGATACCAGGGGCGAAAGGGAAGCAGCGGCTCCTAATAGTCCTGCTTGGTAGATGAATTTTTTACGCGAAATTTTATCCGAACTGCTCATGTTAAATAATGTTTAGTGTCTGGTTCAAATCCGGGTCAGCCGCGACCCGGTGTAAACAAAACTTGCAAACAACATGAACTTCGGCAAACGTTTGGGGGGAAAATTGCTTTTCTGGCGAAAATACTGTAACCATTGGCAAAGGAAGTAGAGAATTTGACAGCCGGGACCCATTAATTTTGAAGTATGACGGGTTCCGCGATCCCGTTCCTTCGGAGCATACTTAAAATAGAGACATATGAAAGCTGCTGAAATTGTGAATCTATTGAACAACTATCTTCCGGGTCACAGCCTGGAACAAGCTTTTTATACCAGCGACGACATCTTTCACCTCGACCGCGAATTGATCTGGAAAAAGTACTGGCTTTTTGCGGGCGTCACCGCCGAAATTCCAAAGGAAGGGGACTACATCACCTATGCCGTCGGTCACGACTCGGTGATCATTATCCGCGGGCGCGAAGGAAAAGTGCATGCGCATTTTAATACGTGCCGTCACCGCGGCTCCACCATCTGCCAGGACGAAAAAGGCCACGCCCCAAAACTGATGTGCCCCTATCACCAATGGGTCTACAACACCGATGGCAGCTTATTCAAAGCACGCCTCATGCCCGACGACTTCGACCGGGCATCGTATGGTCTGCATCCCGTACACATCCGACTCATCGAAGGCCTGATCTTTATTTCATTGGCCGAAGAGCCTGTAGACTTTGATCCCGTGGTGAGAGACCTGGCGCCGTATGTAAAGACGTATCAGGTTGATCAATCAAAAGTAGCCTTCAAAAAAAGCTATACCATCCGTACGAACTGGAAACTGATCGCTGAAAATTTCCGCGAATGTTATCATTGCGGCCCCGCACACCCCGAATATTGCAAAGCCGTAGTGGGCGCCAACCTCCGCGAATCCGTCGACGACATCCTGGTGGAACGCCGTGCTTCGTGGAAGAGCAAAGGACTGGTGACAGAAGGCGTAGACTTTCAAACCGACACGTTCCATTTTGCCACCCGCTATCCCCTTCGCGATGGAGTGGAAAGTTACAGCCTCGACGGAAAGGCCGTCGCCATTCCCATGGGTGCGCACAAAGATTATGATGCTGGCGTCGTAGGACTGGTATGCTATCCCAACTTCTGGATGGATGCCGTGGGCGATTATGTATGGACGATGCGCATCACCGCCGAGAGCGCTTCGCAATGCCGCATCGATCTCACCTGGCTGGTCGATGGAAAAGCAGAAGAAGGAAGAGATTATAATATCGAACGATTGACCGAATTCTGGAAGATCACCGGCGAACAAGATTGGAAGCTCTGCGAAAATAATTTCAACGGGATTGAGTCCAGCCGCTATCAGCCCGGTCCGTATGCACCGGTGGAACTGGAAGTAGCAAAATTTGTGGAGTGGTACGTCGAGCGTTTGCGTGAAGGTGTTGAGGCCACCAGCATCGTGGAACTTCCTTAAAGCAAAAGAAGGCGGATAAAAAAATAACCCGGACCATCGATCCGGGTTATTTTTTTTCTAGTGCATTTCGCCCACCAAAAGGGGCCGGTTTAGTATGGTATTCAATTGTTGAAGCGTTGGACTTTCTCCATTCAGGAGGTAATATTTGGACACCGTGTGCGCCAGTTCCAGACACTCCGTCCCTCCCAAACCCAGCAGTAATCCCAGGCAGAAGCCGGCGTTAAAATTGTCGCCCGCACCGGTCAGCACTTTGGGTGTACTGATCAGGGTATTTGACCAGGAATGTTTTCCCTGATCGTCCCAGGCAACGGCTTTCGAAGCGCAATGGATCACCAGGTTTTGGATGCCCAGTGATTCGTAAATATGCTGACCTTTCTCCCACACGTCCAATGCCGGGTTGCGGTTCTTGACCAGCACGTCATAAACTCTATCGGCTTCGTTCAGGTTGAGTCCCAGGGTGACGCGCCAGTATTTTGAAAAAGCTTTTAACAAGGTCAGGGCCTCCGCAATTTCTTTATCGTCCCGGCGCGAACAGTCCGAGAGATCGAAGAAACCGATGGGAGGGGTGATTGTTGCGGTGAAGGGCAACACCTCTTCCAGCAAGCCTTTCCAAATGCTGGTCGAAAACAGGAGTTCGCTCCAGTTGAGCAAACAGAAAAGATCACGGTGCGAGAAAAGCTCGATCAGTTCTTTCGTGCCGATGATTTCTTTGAGCAGACTCCAGTCCACACTGTCCACTTCCTTCATGTCGGCCATCATGATCTTGTTGTCCAGGAATTCCAGTGCGGTGCTGATCCCTGGTTCCGCAATGCTGTAGAGCGTGCAGTTTTGGGGCAGCTTGTGAAATGCGGGATGGATCTTGGGCATACCTAAGGCGCCGATGCAAGACAGTTGCGGTCCCAGGCGGGCCAGCGCATTGGCCATGATGGGCATGTTGCCACCAAGCTTCAGCGTTTGCTCCTTTAGTTCGATGGAGAAATTTTTGTTTTTTTTCTCCAGGATATACTGTGCGAAATCGCGACTGGATTCAAAATAAGTGTCCGATGGCGAACTCCTTTGACGTATTACCTTGACGATCGAATCTATAAAACCATCGAATCCCAGGGTTGCCTTCTTGGTGGAAAGTATGTTGCGAATTCGTTCTTCGTACCTTGAAATGTCATTCTCAGAAATTTTTTGCATAGCGTAGTTTCAGCAGGGGCTTATGATTCTTCACGTTCACGCCAATTCAAGGTAGGGGTTAACGGCTAGTTTGTATTGTGCCATTTTTTCACACTCCTCCGCTATTTTATCCAATTCTTTGCAATTTTATATGAAAGGCTTTCTTTTGCAATGCAATCGTTGTAAAATCGAATGGGTTAAGTGCGTATGAAAGCGAAGTCCACCAGCAAACCACAAGAAATATTTCTCCAACACCCGGGGAAATCCTTTTTGATCAATGCGATTACGGGGTGTAATCTGCCATTCCATTTCCACGCCGAGATCGAAATTTTGTTTTGCCTGAACGGCACCGGCACCATCATGGCCGGCAACTACGTGAATTCCTTTGGCGAAGGCGACCTGTTCATGATCGGCAAAAATCTGCCCCACGCCCTCATCCAAACGTCCGAAGAAGCCAACCTCATCTGTCTGCAATTTGACCAGGATTTTCTGGGCAAGCGCTTCTTCTACAGCCGCGAATTCAAATCCGTCGAAGACCTGCTCAAGCGAAGCAGCAGGGGGCTGAAATTTAAAGTCGACAAAGAAAAATTCTTGCCCGTGTTCATGGCCATGACCACCGGCAAAAGCATCGTTCCGGTTGTTTCCGTCCTAAAGGCCCTGGACCTGTTGAGCAAAGAACGCTTCGACTCCCTCAACTCCATTCAATTCACACACGATGCGATGGGAGAGTCCGATCTCGAAAAGATCAACAAAGTATTCGACTACACCCAGGAACATTTCCAGGAAACCATCTCCCTCGAACAAGTTTCGAACCTGCTCAACTTCACCGAAACCTCTTTCTGCCGCTACTTCAAACTCAACACTGGCAAAAGCTATTTCCAATACCTCAACGAAATCCGCATCGCCAACGCCTGCAAACTCCTCATCGAATTCGGCAACCACGACATCGAGGAGATTTGTTTCTCGTGCGGGTTCAATAATCCGTCGACGTTTTACAAGCAATTCAAAAAGATCGTGAAGCTCACGCCGAAGGAATACCAGGTGAAGGCGAAGAAGACGTTGCAGTCGGCGGTGACGATGGTGGCGTGAAACAGTAGCCAGTAGCCAGAATTCAAGGCTCGGTATCCAGTAGTTAGTATTCAGAATTCAATATTTAGTGTTCGGTGTCCAGGAGCCAGTGGCTGCTGAGCGTCATGTCGCAGGCACAAATTATCTAAAGAAATGCGCTCGCAATTCAAGACATCCCGAATTCCGAGCGCACTATAACCGGATATGCTTCGTCCTTAGTAAAACGAAATCCGGCAAAATCCTGAAGCTTTGCAGCCCACTCCAAAACATAACCCGCCAACCTCAGCAGTATTCCAATTAGAGTCAGCGGCGAAGAAGAAAAAAAGCCTAAGCCTCCTCCTTACTCGCTTCATAATTCACATCGTTCTCCGCGATCTCGGTTAAAAGCTCGTCCGTTTCTTTTTCTTCGCCCAATGTTTCGCCCAAAATATTAGCAATATCCTCACGGCCGAGCGTCTTTGCCAATTGCGTTAACGCTCCATACGTAGCTATTTCATAGTGCTCTACTTTTTGAGCCGCTAAAATAAGCCCCACATCCCGGGTGGCGGTGCCATCTTCCGTGTCTTCAACGATGCTATCTCCTTCTTTTAAAAGACCTTCCATAGCCTCGCACTTTTTTGCCTGGACTTTTTCGTCAAGGAGCTCAAAAACTTTTTCCAATCTCACAACATGTTCCTGGGTTTGTTCCAGGTGGGTGGCAAAGGCTTCTTGAAGCTCTTCGGAGGTAGCCGCTTTCTGCATTTTAGGCAGCGCCTTCGTCAGGTGCTTCTCGGCCCAATAGATGTCTTTGATCTCATCGGTGAAGAATTTCAACAACGATGAATCGATGTCTTCCTGCGACTGCGATGCATTTCCTTTTTTGGCGGTGGTTTTTCCTGTTTTTGTTGACATAATATCAGTGGTTTAAATGAATGTATGTCCAGCCTACAGGCATTATGATGCCAGGAAAAAAGGAGAATGTAAACGGCTCCGTGGACCCTGTAACACCGTTTGTAAATTCGAGTACAGGGATTGTTTGGTGAGGCCAGTAGAATTTATTCTACAAAGAATGTCTTATTTCCCCTGGGGAGGAGCCAGAATCCAGGAGTAAGTAGCCAGTAGTCAGTAGTCAGTAGCCAGAATTTCAATCTTCGGTGATCGGCAGCTGGTATTCAATACTCGGCATTCAATGACCAATTGTGGTAATCACTCAGCCTTCAATGCTCGATATTCAAGTATTCAGAAGCCAAGTCTTATGACGAGAACATTTTCCAGACATATGACTTTCAACTACTGACTGCTGGCTACTTACTACTTACTACTGACTACTGATTCCCCCCTTTGATAAGTACTAAAATGGTTTATATTTGTATAGAGCACCCCAATTCTCCCCACGCTCGCTAACCACAACATCCCACAAGTTTAGGGATACTCGTATGACAAAAAGATTCCCCTATCTCTTTTTTCTGACGCTCAGCATTTGCCTGATCTGTTTTAGTTGTCAGAACCATGATGATGCGCCGATGAAAAACCAGCTCGTCGAAATCGCCGGTTCCAATTACTCGCAATACTATACTTACGACAACGACCGGCTGAGCACTTTTAAAATAAGCTCCGACGCCAAGACCTACACAAAATTCAACTACGACGGCGACCGCCTTGTCTCCGTCGAGGTAATCAGCAGCGATGTTGTGGCCAGCCGGATCGAGTTGACGTATGACGATAAAGGCAAACGTGTTTCAGAAATAGAATACCGCTTCCCGGCATCGGGACAAAAAGAAGTTTACTCCACCAACACCTATGCCTACGACGATGCAGGCAACGTCATCCTCAAGACACTCAGTCCCGCAAAAGACAATGCGGGTCAGCCGGCAACCTTTCACTTTGAGTTTGAATACCAATGGCAGGCCGGCAACGTGACCCGCAACGACCGCTATCTCGTGTACGACGACAAAAGACAATTGTATTCCACCTACAACTACACCTACGACAACAAACACAATCCTGCCAAACAAAACATGGTGTTTGCCTATGTAGGAGGCTTTGAAGAAGTGCTTTCCCTGAACAACATCATCAGCACCGAACTCATCCAGGACGGCGTGCCGCAATACAATGCCCCCACGATATTTGTTTATAACAACCAGGACTATCCCGACCGGTCGGCGTATACGCAGATCGATGCGAATGCGAGTACGATTATTCAGCGGCAGTATAAATATCAGTGACACTGTCGGCAGCATAGTCCCCAAGACGGAAGACTATGCCGGGGCGATGGGAACCCACAATGTGGAGAGCCACCCACTACTCCCCCGGCATCGTCCCCCCCCAACAACCCCCTTCCCAAAGGGGGTGGGTCCGACGAAGACGGACCCGGGGGTCAAGAAAACAAACAATAAAAATCAAGTCCACCTATCCATCCCCACCCACTCCAACGTCCGCCAAATCCCAAATTGACCTACCTTTACGCAGACCACCGAAAGGACCGAGTTTTAACGAAACAAAAAATGACGTCACAACACAAACAAAAAAAGCCAACGGTGGGAATAGTGTTCATCATAATCGCGTTTCTGATCTCCCTTTTTTATTACACCGTTGTCCTGGGTTTCCCATTGTACCTTTATGGAGCAATCGTAGTTGGTGAGTCGGATCTTTCAAAGCGAGCAAAATGGTTGTGGATTTTAGTTCCTCCCATATTGTGGTGGCCGGTGACCTATTTGTTTATAGTCTTGATGTATAAGATTAATAGCTAAGACATCCTTAAGATGGTACAGATCCAATCAACAAAAACCTCACCGTTGTGACGATGTCCCTGAGACTAGCGGCACGTATAGTTCATCCGCGAAAATGTAAATATCGGAAAAAGATATCCGTTTGAATTGACGGTGGTGATGGACTTTACATAGCCTTGCTCGTTGTAACCTATTTGCCAGGTGTAGGAAAAAGCTACACCATAAGTGGTTCCAGGGGTAGCCGAGATCTTCATCGCCATGACATTATTGATGCTGGGCTCATAATTGAAAATATAAGTCTCCACCAGGATGAGATCGGGCGATCCGGCAAAGAATCGCTGGTGATTGTCGAAGTTCAGCAATTCAGCGCCCAGGATCTCGTCATCTCCCGGGGATTGTACATAGTATATTTTTGAAACATTGTCGCCGTTGTATTCATATCGCGTGCTCATGATCGGTGAGTCAAAGACTTTGGTTACCCGCTGGGTAAGCCGGTCTTTTTCGTCATAGGAATAAACGATGGTTTCGAACGTAGGGCCACTGCCTTGTGCATACGTACGCGTGGCGGGCTTTCCATTGCTGCCATAACTGAACGTGAAGGTTTCGGTCGTGAGGTCGGGGCCGGAGACCTGGGGAAAGCTATGGGTACACTGCGTAAGCTTGCCGTCGGTGTAGGTCATCACATAGCGCTCTGAGACTGTTTTCCCGCCTAAGGTTTGGATCTCGGCCAGGTGGTTGTTGCCATCGTAAACATAGACTATCGAATCGCTTCCGGTAAATACATTGGCCGGCGAGCAAATGGAGGTTTTGTCATCATCGCTGCTACACTGCGACAAGACAACCACTAAAACGAAACTAAATATGCTGAGTGCAACCGGGGACAGCAGGCGATTTTTTTTGGGCTCTGGATGAGTCATAGGTAACGAGCGAGGGTGGAGAATGTCTAAAACGCTTTTAAGCGGTATACCAATAAACACAAATGAAAGGACAAATGCAACGCTACGCATACCCCGTCGGTCAACATATCCTTGCGGAGGGATAGAAATAATGTATTTGGAACCGTCAGATTAATATTTTGATTCCGCGTTGTTGCCTGGGGCCAAGCTTCATTCACGCTTCAAATTCTTCGACGGATCTTCCAACGCCACCCGTACCACCTTCGCCCAGATCACAAAAAGGGAGATGGCGATGATCGCCACAGCCGGCGCCACGATCGAAGATAGCGGTATGTTGGTTTGATAATAGAACTGACTAAGCCAGTCTTTCATAGAAAACCACGCTATTGGCACGCCTATAACAATACTCAGCAACAGCAATACAATCAACTCCGACGAGAGCAACATAAGAATGTTGGCCATAGAAGCGCCCAGCACTTTCCGGATGCTGATCTCTTTCGTCCTGTTTTCTGCCGAAAAAGTGACCAGGCCGAAAAGCCCCAGGCAAGCGATGCACAACGATATGCCGGTGAACACTGTGAATATCTTGCTAAGGCGATGCTCTCCTTTCTGTAGTTCGTTGAAGGCGTCGTCCAGAAAATAGTAGGAGAAGGGTGTGTCGTTTGCGTAAGTTTCATATGATTTTTTAACGGCCGCGATTTTATCGGGAAGACCACTGTGGGTGTTGATGCGCAGGTATAACGATGGACTTTCATTTTTAACCAGAAAGCTGTCCGCCACCACGCTGACAATGAGAGGCTGGATGGGCGAGCGCAGGGTCTCAAAGTTGAAGTCATTCACCATACCCAGGATTTTCCCCGTGACGGCGGGCGCGTGATCTCCACCCATGGTCAGGTCGTCTGCGCTGGGAAAGGTGGTCATCCCCAAAGCTTCTGCTGCCGATTGGTTGACGATGTGACTTCCTTCGAGCGTTGATGCCTCTGGTTTCGCGTGCCATGCGATGCCCAACACGGAAAAGAAACGCTCGTCGGCCATGATCCATTTTAGTCCGGCTTTTTCCTGGGAAACGGGTGAGGTGACCATCGAGAGCCCTGGCATCGTCGAGCGATAGAGTGGAACGGATGCCATCGCCAGTCCTTCAATGCCGGTCTGTTGTTGAAGTTCATTTTTTAATGCGGTTAAACCAGCGTTGGAAAATTGTTCTACCGGGATGACCATTACCTGGTCGCGTTGAAGTCCCGTGTTTTTTGATTGCAGGTATTGAAGTTGGTGGTTCATCACCAGCGTGCAAATGGCTAAGGCGATCGACACGGTGAACTGAAATAGGGTGAGCATTTTTCGTATTCCCGCACCTTTGTTGGCGCTGCTGAATTTTCCATTCAGTACTTCGACGGGCTTGAACTGGGGGAGGACAAGCGCCGGATAACTACCCGCTAAAAGGACGCAGGAAAAAAGCAAGCCGGCCACCACAGTCAGGAACACCGGCGAAGTGAGGAACGCTGTGTCGATAGTTTGCTGCAGGACATTTAGAAAGATGGGTTTAAAAACCTGGATCAGCGCAATGGCCAACACAAAGGCAACGATGGTGGTCAATGCCGACTCCAGATAGAATTGGAATGAAAGCGTTTTTCGATTCGCCCCGATCACCTTCCGCACTCCGATCTCCTTGGCGCGTGCCGTAGCGCGTGCCGTGGTGAGGTTCATGTAGTTGATCAGTGCCAGGGCCAGGATGAGCAACGCGATGCAAAGAAAAATAAAAACATAGCGCGTGTTGGCGACGTCGCCAAAATTCAGATTGAAGTGATTGGTAAAAAGCGGTTGGAGGGAATAGGTGATGTGGTCGTTGGTATAGGTTGTTTTAAGGATCGATTTCCGCACCCCGGTGATGGCATCCGCGTTGGCCAGCAGGAGATAGGTGGGAAAACCCGACGAATTGTTCAAGACGATGTTCCGCTCGTTGGGCATGGTTAACAGCGACGGAAAGGAAGCGATAAAATCAAACTGGACAGACGAATGAGAAGGAGGATTCTTGGCAACGCCGGTAACTTCGAAGGTATAGGTCCCATCGAGGGTGATGAACTTGCCGATGGGGTCGGTTTTTCCAAAATAGCGCGACGCCGTCTGCTCGGTGATGATCACGGTGAGGGGTCGCGCCAGGGAGCTTCGTTGGCCTTGGATGAGCGGAAAGGAGAAGATGCTAAAAAAGGAAGTGTCCGCAAAGAGAAAGCGGTCTTCAAAAAACTTGTGGGTGTTGTCGGTCTTCACCACTTTTCGTCCCATGGAAAAGGTGCGGACATAGTTGATCACGCTGGGATCGGTTTGCATCATGGTAGGCCCAAACTCGGGGTTGGCATAGAGGCTGTAGCGCCCATCGCGCGAGAACTGTTTTTCTGCGCGAACGATCCGGTCGCCCTTTTCATGGAAGCGGTCGTAGCGATATTCGTGCACCACAAAAATGAGGATCAGGATGCTCACGGTCATGCCCATGGAGAGGCCCATGATGTTGATGAAGGAATAGACTTTATTGTTGAGCAGAGAGCGGATGGCAATTTTCAGATAGTTGGTAAGCATAGGCGGGAAAGTGGTTAGGCAACGTGCCAGGCGTACCAAAGGAAATGCCACACTATACCATCCAGAAAGCCTGGGCTCGCGTCAACGTTTTTTGTACCAGTACGCAATCGGGAATTTTTGTTCACTATCGGGCAGATTCGGTCAAGCATCTTTGTCTGAAGCCTATCACCGCCCCTTCATATCCGGCAGCCGCACAATGAATTCGCTTCCCTGGTATCGCTGCGAAAAAACTTCTATCGTCCCGTGAAGTTTTTGAACCACCTCTTTAACAATATATAAACCGATGCCCGAGCCACCGCTGCGCTCCGAGGCCCGATAGAACATATCAAAGATCTTCGGGATGAACTCCATGTCGATTCCTCCGCCGTTGTCGATCACGCGGAGGGTGACGCCATTTCCGGAATTTGCAATTTGTATTTTAATGAACGGATCCTCCTTTGTGGGGTCGCTGTACCTGATGGCGTTCGAGATCAGGTTGTTGAGCACCACGTAGATCCGTTTCTTGTCGCTATAAAAACAAAGATCAGGATCGATCTCGATTTCTTTCCGGATGCCTTTGCCCGGTTCCATATGGTGGAGTAGATCATAGATGTTATCCAACAATGACCGGAAGTCGATCTTCTCTATTTCGATGCCCACCCGATTGTTGCGCGAGTAGCTCACGATGTCATAAATGAAACTGTCGAGCTTCATCAGGCTTCGCTCCTGCATGCTCAATAGCTTTTTGATGGACAGGATGTCGTCTTCCAGGCGGGCCACTTCGATGAGGCCCAACAGCGATGTTATGGGCGCGCGCAGGTCGTGCGAGGCGCTGTAGACAAACCGGTCCAGCTCCTCGTTTATTTTTATCAGCTCTTCGTTTTTTTGCGTGATGGATTCTTCGGCGAGTTTTCGTTTGGTGATGTCGGCAATGGATCCCACCATGCGATAGGGCTGGCCCTGTTTATTTCGCACCGCTTCGCCCTGTGAATTAAACCAGCGGTAATCACCGTTTTTAACCCGCAATCTGAATTCAACATCAAAACGATTCTCCGGGGAAAGAAAGTGCTTGTCGAGCGACGCTTTTATTAATGGAAGATCTTCCGGGTGAATGGCATCATTGAAGGTGGCGGAATTGTACGGAAATTCCGTGGGTTCATAGCCGAGTATTTCTTTGAGCCCCCGGCCGTAGTAGACCTCGTTGGTCTTGATGTCCCAATCCCACAGTCCGGCTGCCGAGCCGCGCACGGCCAACTGGTACCGCTCCTCGCTCTCCTTGATGGAAGCAAGCGAATTTTGAAGCAACATGGCCATGAGCAGAAGGGCGACGCACAAACCACCCCATGCATTGATCGGGGAATACTCCGGACCAAGCTGCGCCGGCATCAAATGATTGACCTCCAGGAAAGCGACGAACCCCAGAAAGGCAATGGTCACCAGGGCGAGGATCACGGCAGAGCGTCCGCCTAAAAAACTGCCTATAAACATGATCGCCACCACAAACACAACCGGTACCTGACTCTGCAGTCCTCCAAAAAAAAGTGTGGCAAACGCAACGATGCACCACATGAAGACGGTTAAAGACCAGCCCGCGAGTTTGATCTTTCCCTGCCGGAGCACGATCACAAACCCGATGATGGCGGTATAAGCAAGTCCATAGAAAATGAGCGTTACACTTAGCTTATTCTTGGGCTCCAACAGGGCCCCGACAAAACCGATGGTGTTCGTGACAAAAATAGAAAGAACGATCTTCGCCAGGAGTCTGGCCTTTCTTGAAATTTCTTCACTTTGGGTAGGAGGGGGTGCAATCCAGTCGGTTAACTTTTTCAGAATATCCGACAGGCTATTTCTACCCGATACCCCCGGTGTCTCGTCTCGGTTCTTCGGTCCGTTCATTTTTGTCAAGTGCGCCCTTGAGGCGTCTAACCAAGTATAGTTAGCTATAAAAATTAGCTATAAAAAATGGAAGATATGGCTTTTTCCGGCGCGAAGTTTTAGCGAACAGACTTGGCCGGGAAGGTTGCGAAGCGATAAGCAGCCATCCCATTCCGAAGGTGGCTATCCCGTCGATCCGCGGCCTGGTGTTGGCGCGTGAATGTTGGGGATAGTTTTTTTGTAGGAGTGCTCCGGATCTCTGGAGCCACGTTATCGTCACGACGGGCAACATGATCCAGCGATAATTGCGAGCCGTTTTTTAGGATTAAGTGCTCAAGGATTATAAAGCCATAAGCCTTTCGGTCCGGTGTTGTAGAGATCATTCCCCAGAATACGGTCTTGGCTTTAACGTTAACAAAGACTTCATCCGCTTAATCGCAGTTTATGACTACCTTCCCTGAGTAAATAAAAACCCCAAATATTTATGACAACGCAAGAAAAAACAATGACAACCCAGGAGGTTGCCGATCGCTTCTTCGAATTGGCCCAGGAAGGAAAATTCGATGTGATCCAGGACGAGCTGTACGACGAAAGTGTAAAAAGCGTTGAGCCCGAAACGTCCACCTGGCAGAATGTGGAAGGCCTTGGCCAGGTGAAAGAGAAAGCCCAGCAATGGCAATCCATCGTGGAAGAAATGCACGGCGGCTACACCAACAAACCGCAAGTGGCAGGCAACTTTTTCTCGTGTGTGATGGGCATGGACGTGACCGTGAAGGGCCAGCCGCGGATGAAGATGGACGAGATCGCCGTCTACGAGGTGCGCGATGGTAAAATTGTTCTGGAGCAATTCTTCTTTTAAGTTTTAAGCGTTTTTTTTTTAAGTAACCAATGCCAGGCGCGGGTTTGCAAACCCGCGCTTTTTTATGAATACCTTACACGTAAAGATTTATTAACCTGCCGTTCGCCATCAGTTAATCTTGACTTCCGAAATTCAATTTTCCGAAGTTCAAATTTTTTAAACTGTGGTATGATAGGTTTTGCGCTGAGTGCGGCGGCCGTTGTGCATGGCTGCGTTTCTTCGATTGTCCTGAATGATGTCTTCAAAACAAGCAGATGCCAACGCAAACGAGGCTGGGCCTTCGTCGTCGTTGCCGTTCCCGTGCTGGGGATCGTTGCCTATGATCTGACGCATAGACGAAAGCGGGTTTCGAGGTAGGATCTTTTGTTTAGTTATTTCTTAAGAATAGCGGCAATAGGTCGGCCGAAGACAAAATTAACCCAAGGCTTTTGGTTTGGTAATAATTTTGGACAATGAAATAACGGCGTTCCAGACGACAGCAATCCCCCCAATAAGCACATATAATTTTTCAGATAAACTAAAGTCGCAGTTGGGCAGGAATAATGCCTTCAGGCAAAGAAAAGGTCCGCCAACAACCGCCTGTGAAATAAGAACGATGCTCGCCACATTAAAAAAAACGGCCTTTGACCGATGATTCCACATATAGATCGCACAAGGAATAATGGCGACAGCAATTCCGATGTAGAGCGAGTTGCTCAGAATTTGATCAAAAGTCAATCCGGTAAAACTTTGGTTGATTTTTCATGAATCCTTTGTTGTCGCATAACATGTATGCCATAGAACAGCATGTAGATTGCCCCTAAACTTGCAGCTAATATTGCACCACGGAATCCTCCAATGCAATCGCCAATAACGGCGCCCCCAAATGCCCCCGATATCATATCGGTAACAATGGGAATTATGTTGGCAAAATTTTTCATATCGTGATGGTTGATATTCTAAATATATACATAATCATACGTATAACAAAGTCTGTACGACGACGATCTCCTAATTTTACTCAGCCACACCGTTGTAATTCTTTCCGCTTCTATCGAGCGGCCCCACATTGCGTTTTTTTTTGTCGTAAAAGCACCCGTCAACGTCATTTTTACTATAGCTTTTCAGGCTGTCAAGGCCCATAAGAATTTAAAACAAGTCTCCCTATCTCACAAAGCGTTCAGGGCCAACAACGAAGGCTAATACAATAATCCTAACCGTTTAAATCACTCCCTTCTTTCCAATATCTTCCCCGTCTCATTTCCTTCCGAGGTTCCGTCCGGTTTATTCAGAATATAGTCAAACACTTCTGATTCGCTGAAGATCACCACGGCGCCGGCTTTCAGATCGGGAATTTCATAAGGATCGTTTTGAAGGATACCGGTCATTTGCTCGCCTTCCCATTGTGTCACTTCTATCCACATCCACTCGTTGCCATTGGCCGTTTCAAAAGGTTTCTTTACCATGATCGAATACCCGGGCGCCAGGCCTTTGTTGAAGAGGGTCCTGAGTGTAGGAAGTCGCCGCTTCGCATTTTCGCTGGCCTGCAAAAGCTCATCGTCGTGTTTGGCTATGGTATAGGATTCCTCGGCGCCAAAGAGATCGGCGACGGTCTTATTGGCTTGTTCCTGCGGCGAAGAATAGTCCGGGCTTTCAAAGGCGATCAGCAGCTGAGACCAGGAATTGTCGCCTTCTTCTGGCCGGACCGCTTTCAGTTTCACGGAAGCTGTCAACAAAGCGTTGTCTTTCGTGGTCGTGAGCAGGAACTCCCGGAGTTTTTTGTTTTTGATTTTCTTTAGCGAGATTATCAATGTGGAGTCGTTGCCCATGACGGGATTCTCGACCAAGGTTTGTGCCACGGTATTCACCAGATTAGCAAATGCATTTTGGTCCGAGCAGGGGAAACGGGCAACTGAAATTTCGGGCAAAGAAAATCCGGTCATCCCTAAGGTTACGGCGCGACAAAATTCGCCATCACGATAGGTGTGTATGGTCACGTGACCTCTAATGTCTATGGTGTTGTCTAGGAAGGCGTCGACCCGAAACTCTCGCCAGGTGGCGGAACTGTAAAACTCGAGGGTGGAGTAATCGGCGATGACAACTTTAATGTCTTGGGTGAGAGAATGGATGAAGTCGGTGATCTGTTTTCGTTTGGCGACCACGTTGTCGCCAGTGCCGGCGAACACCATATCAATGCTTTTCTGGGAACGGGAAAATTCTTCAAGTTCAGCATCCGTCAGATGGAAAAATGAGGCCGGCATATCTGAGACGTTGGGAAGGCTGAAGTCGGCGTCGTTTTTTTGCGTTTCTGTAAAATAGAAGCTATCGACCAGCATAGACAGGGAGTCCGACGGAAGAGCCTTGACAAAAGATTTTAATGATTGTTTTGCCAGCTCGTCAATCCGAGAATGAGATATCGTCTGGCCAGCCGGCAAGTACAGCGACAAATACGTTGTAAAAGCTGGAGTAAGCGCGCTGATTTGGGACGTATTTTTTTCGTTTTTCGAATGAAACGAACATCCAAAAAGAAGGGCCAGGAAAACAAAACAACGTCTCACAAAATGCAGGATTTGGTTCAGTCTTTTTTAGTCTTATGGACTAGAAATATCAATTCCCCAATATATGAAATAACAAACTGCCCCACACCCCTAAACCCTCACACCCACACCTCTTCCAGCATGTTTACATCAGGGCCTAAGCCTATCTTTGGCCTGGCAGTGGCATGCGCGGATAGGGTTAAGCCCTGATGTAAACATGCGGGGCCCCGCGGCCCCGGAGCGGGGCTATGAAATGCTGCAAGGAACTTGCGCATAAAGTCTTTCTATCTCACGGAACGTTCAGAACTAATGTTTTTTTCCTTCTGTCCAACGGTGCAACGCAAAGTATTATCTTTGATCTCATGGATCAGCAACCCTATTTCTCGGCTTTTGGTGAAATTCTCCTCTACATGCTCGCAGGAGTTCTTTTCATCCTCGTCACCCTGCTGATTTCCAAGGCCATACGCCCCGACCGACCCAATCCCGAAAAACTTTCCACCTACGAAAGCGGCGAGGAGCCGGTGAGCTCCGCCTGGTCGCAGTTCAACCTGCGCTTCTATGTTGTGGCGCTCATCTTCCTGCTGTTCGAAGTGGAGATCGTTTTTCTCTTTCCCTGGTCCACCATTTTCGCCAACAAAAAGCTGCAGGCAGCAACAAACGGCGCCTGGGGATGGTTTTCCATGACAGAGATGTTGGTCTTCATCGGTGTGCTCGCCCTGGGGCTGGCCTATGCCTGGGTGAACGACCATTTGGATTGGATCAAGCCGCATCCGGAACCGCCGGACTTCAAGTCGCAGGTGCCAAAAAGTTTGTACGACAACATCAACGAAAAATATAAAACGCATCAGAAACCTGAACAAGGCAACGGATAACGAACGCTATGGGTGGACTCTTGGATCAACGCTTTGAACACGGCGGCGTCATCGTGACCCGCCTCGACGACCTCCTCAACTGGGCGCGCCTGTCGTCCATGTTTCCGATGACGTTCGGGCTGGCGTGTTGTGCCATCGAGTTCATGAGCACGGGTACGACGGTCTATGATATGGACCGCTTTGGCATGGCCCCACGTTCCAGCCCACGCCAGGCCGACGTCATGATCATCGCCGGCACCGTCACCTTCAAAATGGCCGACCGCATCAAGCGCCTCTACGAACAAATGGCCGAACCGCGCTATGTCATCTCCATGGGCTCGTGTGCCAACTGCGGCGGCCCGTATTGGCAGCATGGCTACCACGTGGTGAAAGGCGTGGACCGCATCATTCCCGTCGACGTTTATGTTCCGGGCTGCCCGCCACGTCCCGAAGCCCTCATCGGCGGATTTCTCAAACTCCAGGAAAAGATCCGGAACGAAAGCATGATGGCGCCCACGGCCATCGAAAAACTATTGAAGAAAAAAGAAACCCATGCCAGCCTTTGAGTCGATACTAACCCTCGTGCAAAACACCTGCACCCACACACCCCCCGTGGTGGACGACAGCGCGTCGCCCAAAGCTATTGTGGTAGCAGCAGAGGATCTCTTGGCGGTTGCACAGCAACTGTTCACCTCCCCCGAAACCTACTTCGACATGCTCTCTTGTGTGACGGGCATTGACAACGGCCCCCCGGCAAATACGATGGAAGTTGCATATAACTTGTATTCGATACCGTTTCACACGCACCTCATGCTGAAAGTAAAGGTGTCGCGCGAAAAGCCCGAAGTGCCTTCCCTGAGTGGCCTTTGGAAAACGGCCAACTGGCAGGAGCGCGAAATATTCGACATGTACGGTATCCATTTCACCGGCCACCCCGACCTGAGAAGGATATTGATGCCCGAAGATTGGGAAGGCCACCCGCTGCGCAAAGACTATACGCACCAGGGCTATTACCGCGATATCAAAGTAGCCTACTAGCCATGCCCACCGACCACATCCAATATAAATCGCACCCCGACAACCTCACGCGCTCGGTTCCCTATAAGTTCGACGCAGCGCAACTGCGTTCGGAGGAAATGATCGTGAACCTGGGGCCGCAACACCCGTCCACCCACGGCGTGCTTCGGCTCGAGGTGTTGATGGAAGGAGAGATTGTAAGAGAGGTCGCCCCCCATATCGGCTACCTGCACCGTTGCTTCGAGAAGCACGCAGAGAACTTGCCGTTTAATCAGGTGATCCCCTTTGTGGATCGTCTCGACTATGTCGCGTCCATGAACAGCGAGCATGCCTATGCCATGGGCGTGGAGCGCATGTTGGGCATCGAACATCAAATACCCAAACGCGTGGAGTATGTGCGCGTGATGGTGGCCGAACTGAACCGCATCGCGTCGCACTTCATCGCCATCGGCACCTACGGTATGGACATCGGGGCGTTCACGCCCTTCTTCTGGCTCATGCGCGACCGCGAACATATTTTGCGCATGCTCGAATGGGCCTCGGGTGCCCGTTTGCTCTACAATTATATTTGGATTGGGGGATTGTTTTACGACTTGCCCATCGGCTTCGAAGAACGCTGCCAGCAATTCATCACCTACATCCGTCCCAAGCTTGCCGAATTGGACACGGTGCTTTTGCAAAACAAGATCTTTGTTCAACGCACCGCCAACGTGGGCGTGCTTCCCTTGGATCTCGCCATCAACGGTGGCATCACAGGCCCGATGCTGCGGGCCTCGGGTCTTCGTTTCGATCTCCGCCGGGTTGACGGCTACTCGGTTTATCCGGAGTTGGACTTTGACGTGCCCATCGGCGAAGGCAAGATGGGCGCCGTGGGCGATTGCTGGGATCGCACCAGCGTGCGTGTGCAGGAAATTCACGAATCATTAAAGATCCTGGAGCAATGTGTGACCAAACTCACCGGCGAACACAAGCGCACGCGCGACTTCGACCCACAAGCGTTGGTGCCCAAAAAGATCCGCCCCAAGGCACAAGACCTCTATGTGAGGGCAGAGATCCCCAAAGGCGAGCTGGGATTTTTCTTCCGCGCCGATGGACGGAACGACATTGCTTTGCGCTGCAAGTGCCGCTCGTGCAGCTTTGTGAACCTGAGCATCCTGCCCGAAATCTCCAAAGGAATTTTAATAGCCGACCTCATCGCCATCATCGGCTCCATTGATGTGGTGATGGGGGAAGTGGACCGATAAAAAAAACGCTCCATGCAACCGATCCTAACCGCCTCGCAAATCAAGGCCCTGGATGCCTATACCATTGCGCACGAACCCATCGTTTCCATCGATTTGATGGAGCGCGCCTGTCGCGCCTTTGTGGCGTGGTTCACCGAGCGCTTCAACAACAGCTTCACCGTGGGCATCGTCTGCGGCACAGGCAACAACGGTGGCGATGGCCTGGGCATCGCGCGCTTGTTGAAGGAGTGGGGTTACCCCGTGCGTGTCTGGTTGGTAAAGGGTGGTGCCCCCGAGTCTATCGATTTCAAGATCAACCTCGACCGGCTCAAGCATTTGGGTGGCGTGCAGATTGATGAGATCACCGCGGCGCCGGAATGTTCCATCTTCTCCGACGAAGACATCCTGATCGATGCCATTTTCGGTACCGGCCTGTCGCGTCCCGTCGAGGGCGTTTATACTGACGTCATCGCTTGCATGAACACCGCCAGGGGAACGCGCGTGGCGGTCGACCTCCCCTCGGGTTTCATGGCCGACGAGCCCACCACCGGGCCTTCCGTGGAAGCGCGCTATACCGTTTCATTCCAGCTGCCCAAGCTGGCATTTTTCTTCCCGTCGTCGTTCCAGTACGTTGGCGAGTGGGCCGTGGTGGACATTAGTTTGAACAAGGCCTTCATCCGCCAGGCGCAGACGTCGCATTTTTTTATGGACCGGAACACCGCCCGCAGCTTGTTGAGGCGGCGTTCGAAGTTCGATCACAAGGGCAATTTTGGCCATGCCTTGCTCGTGGCCGGCTCACTTGGAAAGATGGGTGCTGCGGTTTTGTCGGCACGCGCCACGCTTCGTTCGGGGGTGGGGTTGCTCACGGTGCACACGCCCCAGGCCGGGATCTCCATTGTTCAAACGGCCGTTCCCGAGGCCATGCTCAGCATCGACGGGCATGCGTCGGTGTTCGCCGGCGCAGTGCAGCCGGAACGTTACACCACCATCGGCATAGGCCCCGGGTTGGGTAAGGCGCCCGAAACCGTGAAGGCGTTCCACAAACTGTTGGAAAATTTTCCACACCCCATGGTCATCGACGCCGATGCCCTGAACATACTCGGCGAAAATCGCGAATTGCTCCACCTCGTTCCGAAGGGAAGCATACTCACCCCACATCCGAAAGAGTTCGAACGCCTGGTAGGGCCGTGGCAAAATGATTTTGAGCGGTTGGAGAAACAAAAGGGACTGGCGGCACAGCTCCAGTCGGTGGTGGTGCTCAAGGGCGCCTTCACTTCCATTGCTGCCCCGGATGGAAAAACGTTTTTTAATCCTACGGGTAATCCCGGAATGGCGACCGGTGGTAGCGGAGATGTGCTCACTGGTATATTAACTGGGCTTTTGGCGCAGCGGTATGATACTTTAGAGGGAGCGTTGCTCGGCGTGTACCTGCATGGTTTTGCAGGCGACCTGGGCGCGTGGGAGAAGGGCATGGACAGCCTCATTGCCAGCGACATTGTCGAATTTCTGAGTGGGGCGTTCGCGCGATTGGGGGGATAAACCGCGAAGTCGCAGAGGATGCTGTGTTTGTCGTCAAAGAAGAGTTTCGACAAAAGCCCTTTTGCGCCTTTCCCTGCGCCTCAGCGTCTTTGCGGTTTTAGAAATCGTTTGCAAAACTTTTTTATCGTTGGCTTTAAACTTTTCGATACCCTTCTGCATCTAAAGCATAATAAACCGAAGATCGCCCCGTTGCGCGGGTAACTTTGGTCCGAAAATTGTCGTATACATAAGAAATAAATAAAGAAAATGCGCGTTTTTACCGCCTTCATCGTACTCTCCCTGCTGGTGGGCTCCTTTTTTGGGCATGCCCAAGCCAGTTTCGATGGCGGTCCCGTTCAGGAACGCCAGGAAATTGCCAAACACGTACAGATTTTTCCCAATCCGGCAATGGACTACATCCACGTGCGGTTGGAGAATGTCAATTTCAACGACGTAAAGGTTAGTCTCCACAATATCATCGGCAATCAAATGCAATTCGAGTCCGAATTGATCGACGAACACGAGATTCGCATCAAAGTGAAAGACCTCGACACCGGCTACTACCTGCTGGCGTTAAAAGATGATCACGCCAAATTGCAAGGCACGTATAAATTTCTGAAACGCTAGGGACGACGTTGCTAAGCGACCTCGGACACCTCTAGTGAGTTAATCTCCTCAATTCTTCTGTTGATCTTAGTTATCGATAGTTGCGAAGCCACTTCTGGCGGCAACATCGCTATACTTAGTTTGATTTTTGGCGAAGCAACCAAATGATATCGACCGTCTAGTGTACGCGTCACATCACTTTTGTCAAATGAATATAGTCCTCGTTGTGCCATTTGAATAAAGCTGGCTAAATACTGCTTACGCTCTTTGTCATTCCTAAACGTAACATACTTTTCCAAGCGAGGATTAACCTCGGGGTCACCAAGAGAGGGTAAACTTTTGAAAAAGGTGAGCAAAAAATCATAGGGATAATTCTGGCTAATCGAAACGGGTAATTTTCCACCACCGGAGGCGGCATGAGCGATCCGCCCTTCTATATCTATAAAGAACCAATCCAGATCCAAAAATGGGTAGGGCACATCTAAATTCATAAAGATTTTAAGGACTGATCAAAAAGACTTCCTGATCAGGTTTACTTCAGCAATTCCCGCAATTTTCTACCGAAGCTCCGAACATCTTCCTCCGTCGTATCGAAGGAACACATCAACCGTGCTTCTGATAATTTGTCGTTCCATACGTAGAAGAAATGTTCCTCTTGTAAAGCGGGGATGATCTCCGCGGGAAGGATCACGAAGATCCCGTTGGCGTCTACCTTCTGGGTGATCTTTGCCTTTGGCGATTGCCGTATTTCGGCCTCCAGCAACTTGGCCATGCCGTTGGAGTGACTGGCATTCCGACGCCACAGGTCATTCGTGAGCAACGCATCGAACTGGGCACTGATAAAGCGCATCTTCGAGTGCAGTTGCATGCCTTGTTTGCGGATGTATTTAAAATTCTTGGCCAGTTCGGTGTTGAAGAACACGACGGCCTCGCCAAACATCATCCCATTCTTTGTTCCTCCAAAAGAAAGCACGTCCACTCCGGCGTCACGGGTAAATGCTCTGAACTCGGCTTTCAGACTCACCGCGGCGTTAGAGATGCGCGAGCCATCCATGTGGAAAAGCAGATTGTGTTTTTTGGCTACCGCCGATATCGCTTTCAGTTCTTCGATGGAATAGACCGTGCCATATTCCGTGGTTTGCGAAATGGAAATCACGCGCACCTGCGGATGGTGCTGGTCGTCGACGCGTTGGATTTTCTCTTCGATCTCCTGAGGATAGATCTTGCCATCCCTGGTGGGGATGGTCACCAGCTTACAGCCCGTGAACCGTTCCGGCGCCGTGGACTCGTCCACGTTGATGTGGGCCAGGTCGGAGCAGATGATCGAATCAAAGCAGCGCGTCATGGCGCTTAACCCCAGCACGTTAGCGCCGGTGCCGTTATAAGCAAAGAATACCTCGATATCGTCACCTAGAAATGACTTGAATTTTTGAACGGCCGTTTCCGTGAACGGGTCGGCTCCGTACGACCCGACATGCCCTTGGTTGGCGCGTTGCAATGCGTTCATGATTTCGGGATGAACGCCGGAGTAGTTGTCGCTGGCGAAAGTTGGTTTCTTGTGTTCCAAGGTGGTTTGTTCTTAGAAAATTAAAATTCAGCGTTGCCGGGGTAGCGCGGGAAAGGGATCACGTCGCGGATGTTGGTCATGCCCGTCACAAACAGGATGAGACGCTCGAAGCCCAACCCAAACCCGCTGTGGGGTGCCGATCCATATTTGCGCAACTCCAGGTACCACCACAGGTCTTTTTCGGGCAGCCCCAATTCTTTCACACGTTTTACCAACCGGTCGTAGCGCTCTTCGCGTTGCGAGCCACCGATGATCTCGCCGATGCCGGGGAACAACACGTCCATGGCAGCCACGGTCTTGCCGTCCTCGTTCTGACGCATGTAGAACGATTTGATGTTAGCCGGGTAGTTGTAAAGAATGACCGGCTTTTTGAAATGTTTCTCCACCAGGTAGCGCTCATGCTCCGACTGGAGGTCGGTGCCCCACTCGTCGATGAGGAATTGGAATTTCTTTTTCTTGTTGGGGTTGCTGTTGCGCAGGATGTCGATGGCCTCGGTGTAGGACAACCGTTGGAAATCGTTTTCGGCCACAAATTTCAGGCGGTCGATCAGCGTCAGTTCGCTGCGTTGCTCCTGGGGTTTGGCCTGGTCTTCTTCCAGGGCGCGCTTGTTGAGGAACTCCAGGTCTTCGGCGCAGTTGTCCAGCGCATAGCGTGTCAGGAACTGGAGGAAGTCCTGGGCCAGCTGCATGTTGTCCTGGATATCGTAGAACGCCATTTCGGGTTCAATCATCCAGAACTCGGCCAGGTGGCGCGTGGTGTTGGAGTTTTCGGCGCGGAACGTGGGGCCAAATGTGTAGATCTCACCCAAGGCCAGCGCATAGGTCTCGCCTTCCAGCTGGCCGGAAACCGTGAGGTTGGTTTCGCGTCCAAAGAAATCTTCTTTATAGTCGATGTGGCCCTGGTCGTCCAACGGAGGTTTGGCGGGGTCCAGGGTGGTGACGCGGAACATGGCGCCGGCGCCTTCGGCATCCGAACCGGTGATGACCGGGGTGTGGATATAATAGAAACCTCGGTCGTTAAAAAATTTATGAACGGCAAAAGCCATGGCATGGCGCACGCGCATGACGGCGCTGAAGGTGTTGGTGCGCGACCGCAAATGGGCGATCTCGCGCAAATATTCCAGGCTTGGGCGGTTCTTTAACTGCAGGGGGTAGGCCTCCGGGTCGCAGTCGCCGAGGATTTCGAGGTTTTTCACCTTCACTTCCACGGCCTGGCCTTTGCCCAGGGAGGCTACCAGGTCGCCGGAAACGGAAATGCAGGCGCCTGTGGTGATGCGTTTCAGGGTGTCTTCGCCCAGCGCGTTAAGCTCCACCACGGCTTGCAGGTTTTGGAGGGTCGATCCATCGTTTATGCTGATGAACTGACTGTTGCGAAAACTGCGGACCCACCCGTGTACCGCCACCGGTTGGCCGGTGGGTGCCGTGGCCAGTAATTCCTTGATCTTGATGCGCTTCATGGGGAAAAGTATAATAAGACGTTATGTAAAGGGTTGCAAAAAAACGAAAAAACGATTGATTTTCATAGACTTCCGTTCGTCGGAAACTCTGGCACGACATTCGCCTGACTGTGGAGTATTTTTCTAACTTTGTACCTGTTCTTAAACGCTAACGACAAAAGGAATTTCTATTCATGCAAAAGCTTGGGTTAAACCAGTCATTACAACAAAAGCTGTCACCACAGCAGATCCAGTTTATCAAACTGCTGCAGGTGCCTACCGCTGAGCTTGAAGGAAGGATCGAGGAGGAGCTTGAGATCAACCCTGCGCTGGAAGAAGGCGAGGAACAGGAGAAGACGGAAGAATCCAGCAACGAAACGGAAACGGAAGAGATCCCCGAACCGGCTTCCACCAGCGACGACGTCGACATCAAGGATTACCTGGGTGACGACGACTACAGCGGCTACAAAATGCAAGGCGATGGCGACGACGATGAAGACAATCGCGAAATGCCCATCCCCATGTCATCCTCCCTCCACGAGCAGCTCATGAGCCAGCTCGATTTCCTGGGCTTGGATGAACGCCAATACAACATCGGCAAACAACTCATCGGCAGCATCGAAAGCGACGGCTACATCCGCCGCGACCTCGACGCCATCGTGAACGACATGGCCTTCTCGCAAGGCATCGAGACCACAGCCGAAGAAGTGGAGGCCGTATTGAAAAAGATCCAGACCTTCGATCCCCCCGGCATCGGTGCACGCAACCTGCAGGAATGCCTGCTGCTGCAACTGGAGCGCATGGACAACGGACACGACATCGACGTGGCCGTGGCCAAGAAGATCATTGCCGAGTGCTACGAAGAGTTCACCAAAAAGCATTATCAGAAGATCCAGAAAAAGCTCGACACCGAAGACGAAGACTTCGTGCGCGACGCCATGGAGCTGATCGTAAAATTGAATCCCAAGCCGGGCGGGGAGAGCACCAACTCCGTGGTGAAGAACCAATACATCATCCCCGACTATATCCTCACCAACAACAACGGCAAGCTCGAACTGACGTTGAACAGCCGCAATGCGCCCGAGCTGCGCATCAGCCGGTCGTATACCGACATGTTCAAGGCCTACGACAAGAGCAACAAGAAAGATAAGAAGCTGAAGGAAGCCGTCACGTTCGTGAAACAAAAGCTGGACGCCGCCAAGTGGTTCATCGACGCCATCAAGCAACGCCAGCAGACCTTGCTGCGCACCATGAAGGCCATCATCGACTTTCAATACGACTTCTTCCTCGAAGGCGACGAGACGAAGCTGAAGCCCATGATCCTGAAAGACATTGCCGGCATGATCAACATGGACATCTCCACCGTGTCGCGCGTGGCCAGCAGCAAAGCCATCCAGACCGAGTTTGGCATCTTCCCGCTGAAATACTTTTTCTCCGAAGGCATCACCACCGATTCGGGCGAGGAAGTGAGCAGCCGCGAAGTGAAACAGATCATCAAAGACATCATCGAAAGCGAAGACAAAGACAAGCCGTTCTCCGACGACAAACTGGAGACCATCCTCAACGAGAAGGGCTACAACATTGCCCGCCGCACCGTGGCCAAGTACCGCGAGCAATTGAACATACCCGTGGCCCGGTTAAGAAAGGAGATGTAAGTGGTGAATGGCGTAGCGCGTATTGTCTCGTTTCTCTTCCATCCGTTGTTGCTGGCGACCTACCTGTTCGGGTTGTTTGCCTTTACGTTGCCCCAGGCCTTTTCGCCTTTGAAAGAGGATGGGCATCTCAAGTTTGTCCTGCTCATTTTCTGCGTCACCTTTTTGTTGCCCGCGCTCAACATCGGTTTGTTCAAAGCCTTCGGGGCCATCAAAACCTATACCATGGACGACCGCCGCGACCGTGTGATCCCGTTTGTATTCATGGCGGTATTGTACTGTGCCATCACCTATTTGTTTTATACCCGCACCCGCATCGGCATTCACGACAACCTCCTGAAGTTCCTGCTCATCATCGATGTGCTGGTGGTGGTGGCCACCGTGGTCACGATGTTCTACAAAGTGAGCGTGCACGCCATGGGCGCCTGGGGAATCGTGGGGATTCTCCTGCCGTTGAATAAGGTGGTTGAAGATGGTACCTTGTTCTATCCCATGCTGGCCAGCATTGTCGTTGCCGGCGTGGTGATGACGTCGCGGTTGCAGTTGAACGCGCATACGCCGCGTGAAGTGATGATCGGAAGCATTCTCGGTCTGGTGACCAGCTTCGGATGCATCGTGCTCTTGTTTTGATAAATTTCTTTTTATGGACTATAAATTTATCCGCTACACCCTGGAAGGCGGCATCGCCACCATTACGCTGAACCGCCCTGAAGTTTACAATGCTTTGAACGATGAGATCACGTTCGAGCTGCAGGATGCTTTTAAAGCCGTTGGAAAAGATCAAAGCGTGAGAGTGATCGTGTTGGCAGGGGAGGGCAAAGCGTTTTGTTCCGGGCAGGATCTGAAAGCCTCGGCGTCGCAGCCGGATCGCTCGTTTAAGGAGTCGTTGGAGAAACGCTACAACCCGATTATCCGCGCTATGCGCCAGTTGCCCAAGCCGATCATTTGCCAACTGAACGGCGTCGCCGCCGGAGCAGGCTGTTCCATAGCCCTTGCGTGCGACATCATCGTAGCCGCAGAAGAAGCCGTGCTCATCGAAGTGTTCGTGCAAATAGGGCTCGTCCCCGACTCAGGCTCTTCATTCTTCTTGCCGCGTCTGGTAGGCGCGGCCAAAGCCTTCGAGCTGTGCAGCATGGGCTCGCGCGTGTCGGCAAAAGAAGCACTGGTCATGGGATTGGTAAACAAGGTCGTACCCCAAAAAGACCTTGCCGAAGCCGTAAAAGGATATGCCCAATACTACGCCAACGCCCCCACCAAAGCCATTGGCCTGATCAAAAAGATGCTCAACAAATCAGCCACATCATCGCTGGAGGACATGCTTAATTACGAGGCGTATTGTCAGGAAATAGCCGGCAATAGTGCTGATCATAAGGCCGGTGTGCAGGCATTTATTGAAAAACGAAAGCCCGTCTTTACAGGACAATAAAAATCAAAAACACAGAAGGCGATTAGATTTGCTCGCTAATAAAACAATATATTCGCTACCGTTTAGGTTGTTAACGAAGAAGATTCATGGAAACATTGTCAAAGAAAATCGCAAAACTGATTTTACAGAATCCAATAGTTGATCTTTTAATGGTCCCTTTTGTATTCGTCTCCGTTGTTGTTTTGAAAATAGCCCGGTCAATTGGGATAGCTAAGCTTCCGATATCTCGACGCGTTATGGTAAGCGTTGGCATTATGCCCATCAGAGACCATTATTATGAGCCCCTCTTTAACAAAAAACATCTGATCAAGCCGCTTTCGGACGACAGAACATTGCCTGGCATTGCCTGGAACGTTGAGGAGCAACTGTCAATTTTAAATAGTTTTCATTACAACGGCGAATTTCAAAATATTGGAACACAGTACAGCAATGATTTAACATTCCACTTCAACAATAACGCTTTTGAGTCTGGTGATGCGGAGTATTGGTATAATATAATTCGTCTAAAAAAACCCAAAAGAATAATTGAAATTGGAAGTGGTAATTCAACGAGATTGGCTCGCTTGGCGATAGAAAATAACAAAAAAGAGAGTGCCGATTATCGATGTGAACATATTTGTATCGAGCCCTTCGAGGCGCCTTGGTTGGAAAAGCTGGGTATCAAGATCATTCGAGACCGTGTTGAGAATGTGGATAAAATGCTTTTTCAAAGTCTTGGAAGTGGTGACATTCTCTTTATCGACTCATCTCACATGATACGTCCTCAAGGCGATGTCCTTTTTGAATACCTCGAATTGCTGCCCATCCTGAATAAAGGTGTAATCGTTCACATCCACGATATTTTTTCGCCCAAAGATTATCCGGAGAGCTGGATCTTTGAGGAAGCAAAGTTCTGGAATGAACAATATTTATTGGAAGCATTCTTAACGTCTAACAACGACTGGAAAATAATTGGGGCTGTAAACTTTCTCCATCATAACCACTACGAAAAGTTGAAGGGGAAATGTCCGAGGTTGACTCCGGAAAGAGAACCGGGTTCATTTTACATGGAAAAGCTGGTTTAATTTGTGGCGGGTCGATTTATCGGGGCCGGGCGTGAGCAGTTCAGAAGTGAAGTCAACAATAATGCAGTTCGGCAACGGCTACGCCCTCGTGCTTGTCTTCGTCATGACGATGGTCGCCTGTCGGTCGATGAATAACAAAATTGAACATTTGAACAGCTACGTTAATTATGTTCGAAAATCTAATGAGGTAGATGAGGAGGTCTGTCGTCAGCCCTTTGTAGACAAAGGCGTTCGGGACCAGTTTGGAAGTTGTAACGCCCTGGTATTTTTTTCTTCGGTTTGCCGGAAAAGAATGGACGAAGGAGTAAGCTTGGTGGTTGAGGAGGTGAGGGCGGCCGATACGGAATTGGATTTTGGTGAATCGATAACCGAAAGAGAGGTCTACAGGATAATCTTTAACGGCAAGATTAAATCAGACACCACCTATTTGCTGGTGGGAGATCATGGTATTAAATCCTGCGCGATGGTGATGAAGGGGAAGCGCGTATTTTGGTTGCAATAACGATGCGCGCCGGTGAAACCAATTGAAGAAATGGGCCCATGTTCATGACGCCGCAATCACGCTGACATTGCGATCACTGTAGTCGGATAGCAAAGATTCAAACGCAGGCGCAGACAGGCTGATGATCTCGTCGAACCCGTAGCAAAATCCCAGGACAAACGCTTCGTTGTTGTCGAGAAACTTTGAGCCAAAGAGATAAGTCGACGCCTGGGTGTAGTTGTGGATGGATTGAATGGCGCCACCGTTGGCAACCTCTTTTGTATTATTCAGATAAATCTCAGCCTGATCTGTCTCAAATTCTCCCAGAATCTTGGCGGATTTGACGGATGCAATGCTAAAGATGTAAATCTTGTTGTAGTCATTTAAAATTTGCAGCAGGCCTTTGCTGTTCTCTAAAATAAAGGTGTCACCCATGTTGAATTCAATGCCATTGCTTTCCTTGAAAACCAGTTGGCTGATGCTGTATATCTTCGTATTGATTAAATAAGGAAGGCCTAAATTCTTCATTTTGCGAAGGGGGATTAGCTTACAGATACTTTGCCACATCCGCGGCGGTGACCTCATCGCCACTCATGATCACGAGTCGCTCGATCACGTTGCGCAATTCGCGAATATTACCCGTCCAGTTATGTTCTTTTAATTTCTCCAACGCCGCGGGCTGTATGCTTTTTCTGCGGGCGCCGTATTCTTCGGCAATATCGTCCAGGAATTTGTCAGAAAGCAGGCCGATGTCTTCTTTGCGCTCGTTGAGGGCAGGCACCTTGATCACAATCACACTCAAACGATGATAGAGGTCTTCGCGAAATTGGTTGGCGTCAATTTCTTTGCGCAGGTCTTTATTCGTGGCAGCAATAACGCGCACGTTCACGCTGATCTCTTTGTCGCCACCCACACGGGTGATCTTATTCTCTTGCAGGGCGCGCAACACTTTGGCTTGCGCCGATAAACTCATATCACCAATCTCGTCGAGAAAAAGCGTGCCTCCTTCGGCGAGCTCGAATTTGCCAAGCCGTTGTTTGATGGCCGACGTGAACGAACCTTTCTCGTGGCCAAACAATTCGCTTTCGATAAGCTCGGAGGGGATCGCCGCACAGTTCACCTCCACCAGCGGCCCATTGGCGCGCTTACTTTTCTCATGGATCCAGCGCGACACCAGTTCTTTGCCCGAGCCGTTGGGGCCCGTCACCAAAACCCGCGCATCCGTCTGCGCCACCTTTTCGATCATTTCCTTCACGTGAACAATGGGAGCCGACTCACCGATCATTTCGAAGCGTCGCGAGATTTTCTTCTTCAGCGTTTTGGTTTCCTTCACCAGCGACGATTTGTCCAGCGCGTTGCGCAGCGTGATCTCCAGCCGTCCAAGGTCAAAGGGTTTTTGTAAAAAATCGAACGCGCCTTTCTTAACGGCCTCCACCGCCACATCGATCGTGCCGTGAGCGGAGATGACAATGAAGTTGGCGCCGATGCCGTTTTCCTTGGCCTTTTCCAACACTTCGAGCCCGTCCATTTTGGGCATTTTGATGTCACAGATGCAGAGGTCGAACTGGCCCTGTTCCAGTTTCTTATAGCCCTCCTGGCCGTCGCCGGCTTCTTCAACGTCGTGGTCTTTTTCTTCGAGGATCTCTTTCAGGATGGCCCGTATTTTCTGGTCGTCTTCAATGATGAGGATTTTCGACATGGTTGCGCTAGTGTTAAAAGGTTAAAAATAGAAAAACCTGCCCGCTTTTTTGAAACGGGCAGGTTTTAAAAATAGCAAGCCTGTAAGCCGGGTTCTGTTTCCGCCGAAGCGGATCCCTATCATTTATCTGGTCATGGCGTCGCCACCATGATCAATCAGTCTACCCGCCACGGTTACATACGGCTTGCGCCGCACGAAGGAACGGGCAATTCCAACCATGGCCTATTTGACCTTTCAACGCGTAAGGTTTACCCTGCACCGTCTGTCGCCAGCCGGCCGGTGAGCTCTTACCTCACCTTTTCACCTTTTCCTGTCCCGACAAGTCGGAACGGGTAGTTTGTTTTCTGTGGCACTGTCTGTGACCCCGGTTGCCCGAAGCCCCTTCCCGTTAGGAAGTACGCTACCCTGTGTTGCCCGGACTTTCCTCCCCCCAGCAAGCTCGGAGGCGATAAGGCGGCTTGTTGCCGGTAAAGGTAGGGCATCCGGGGTTCATCTCATAGCAGGGTGGTCATTGCCATCAGCATAGTCTCCTGCCTCGGGGACTATGCCGGAGACGGAGGGGGACAGTTGGTGTTGCATTTATCGCGAAGATCAGGATGCGATTTTGCAGAAATAGAAATACAGGCAGTCATTTTGTATTCTATCTTTACTTAGGTCAATCCCAACGGCCAACGGTGAGCCTGGGAATGGCATTCCTTCGTCTATGCATGCGATGAAAAAGAACGTCCTGATCATTTTTGCCTGCATACACGCGTGCCTGTTATCGTGGGCCCAGGACGTTCCCGTTTTGCCGCCCCTGCCCGACACCACGACAATAACTTCACCCGCCCCGGTGGTGCAGCCTTCGCATGGGAGGCGATCCGTATTCTATGCCCGGGCAGGAGTGAGTTTTTTCATGGCCTACAACCCAACGCAAACCATCATGCTCTATGCGCCGGGAGTGACTGTCGCGCCCGGCATCAGGATGCTGCAAAATAGAGATGCCGCACTCACGCTTAGTTTCCCAATCACCCTGGGGTGGTCGCGGACAAAAGCTTTTGCTGATCTTGACCTTCCGGCCATGGTCGATCTTCATATCGGATCGGCTGCCGGCAACAATCAAAACTCACGCATAGGTCTTGTTGTCGGTGCCGGTGTGGCTTATCTGTATGCCGAAAACTTTAACGAACGAACGCTACACGTCGGTGGCCTTCGGTGTCATGCGGGCATTGCGTTTGGCAAAAAAAATAACGATTCCCGGAATCTCGTTTTGATCAGCTATGGAGAAAGTACCACGCCAAGTCGCAACTAGGTTATTGGTATAAGCTTTCAGTTCATCATGATGAATGATGAATGATGAATGAGTAAAGGGTGGCCTGCATAGTCTCCCGTCTCGGGGACTTTGCTGATTTGAATAGGAGAGACTATTCAGGGTGACGGAGCCGGTCTAGCGCCATCATCACCCGCGACACCATGCCATCGCAATAAACAAGATTGAACTCAAAAATATCCTCGGGCGAATACATCTTCTCGATCTCCGATCGCAGCATTTTCTTGGCCCGGTTCAGTCGCACTTTCACATTGCTCTCCGACAGGTCGAGGACTTCCATGGTTTCGGCAACGCTCAGTTCGTTTAGGGTGCGGAGGGTGAAAACGATCCGGTACTCTTCGTCGATCCGGCTCAGCGCATTTTCTAACACCCGACCAAGCTCCTTGTTGACAAGACTTTTTTCGGTGTTCGCGGGCTGTTGAAACATAGGGGTGGCAGGTGGGGTGGTGTCGGCGGTGATCTCGTTTTGGAAACTGAACTTTTGTTTTTTCTGAAAGCAGTGGTTGAGCATGATGCGGGTGAGCCAGTCTTGAACGACGACCGCTTTTCAAATTTGGCCAGGTTCATATAGGCGCTGATGTAGGTTTCCTGCATCAGGTCTTCGGTATCCTGGTGATTATACCGGTACGTACGGCCGATCTTGTAAAGGAAAGCGTTGTACCGGCGGATCAGCATCTCATAGATCGCTTCCTCTCCATGCACGATCTTCTCGATGATTTCCTGGTCGGTATATTGCTCTGTTTGATTTTTCACGAAGTGAATTTACGCATTAATCGACACCGATCTTCTCTTTCAAAACCAGGTTGCCGCCAAAATAATTGCCCACGATCATAAACGTTACCAGCGCACCTTTCCCTGCTATCATCAGCAACGAATCGGGCAGCAGCTGCGGATAATTTTTGTAGGCCAGGAAGGCAATCACGCTGTAGCCAATCACCACCGTGGTGTTGATGCTTCCGTGGATCAACACTTTCACAACCAATCGCGGTTTGTCTTTTGCGACACCGAGCAGGTCGATGCCGCCCGCCAGTATCGCCATACCTCCCAGGACAACGCCGCCGGCCATGGCATAGAACGAAGCATAGACAAACGAGTTGATATCATAAGCATAGGCAATGATCGAGCAGACCAGGTCCATGGGGAAAAGCGCCGAAGGAAAATGGACGAGCATCACATGCACCGGGTGTCCAAAAATCTTCATGCCGGCGTCAGGCAAAGGCAAACAACAATAAAGCCACAAACCCGCTCACGGCCAGCAGCGCATGAACCAGGGCGATGGCCACCGGGTTGGATTTCTTTATCGTGTCCTGGAAGAACAAATAGAAACCTCCCAACGCGGCGATCACAAACAGGATGAGGCTGACTTTGGGAAAGTTGTCCGGATGTTGCAGCGCAAAAACAGCCAGCAGCACCAGGCCTGTGGCGGCAACAAGACCGTGAGAATAGACCACGCCCCGGGGCGCATTTTTATGGGTGAGCCATTTCACAAGAATGGTCAGACCCAAAACCGCCGCGACGGCAAATAAAGCAATGGCAAGATAGAGCATGTTCGTAAGTTTTGGTTACGAACCAATAGAGTGGGCGACGTTGGGAAGGGTTACAAAAAGCCTGCGTTTTTTTTTTAAGATGCCCGTCAATAGAAAATAAACAAGATCAAAAGCACCACGGCGGTGACGGCACAAAGGGCGTGGAGCACCACGATCAGGGCTGGGCCCGGTTTCTTTTTCCAGAGATCGTTTCGGAAGAGATACAGCCCCAGGAGGGCCGTGATGAGGAAGAAATACAGGCTTGCTTTCGGGAAATTATCGGCGTTGTTGAAAGCGTAGACGATAAACAGCGTGAGGCCCACCGAGGCCATCACGCCATGCATAAAAACCGGCACTTTTGGTGTGGGGAGTCGCTTGGTCAAAATAGCATAGGCCACGGTAAAACCCGTGCCGGCAGAAAAGGCGATGAACAATAGGGCTACGACTAGCATAAATTTCGTCTGGTTAGGTTAAATCCAGAAGGAATATAGTGATCTATACTCTTAAATGAAATAAGATTATAGGAAAGGTCAGCCGGTGTTAGCGCTCTGGGTAAGGGCTATTCAAAAAGCCGGACCCTCAAGGTGAGAGACATCAATGGTGCTATGCTACGTGTTTTGAGGCACCCAATATTACTTTGTATTTTGCCATTCAAATAACACATCTGACAAATGATGGGATACTTTGCAGTCGCCATGCTTTTCTTTGCTTTGATTGCTCTGGCGACAAGACCCTTTACAGTTTTATTTCATGAGCTTGGTCATGCCATTCCGGCAATTCTGTTGACCGGAAAATCGGTTTCCATTTACATAGGCTCTTATGGTGACCCAAACAAGAGCCTGCATTTTAGCGTTGGACTACTGGATGTTTGGTTTAAATATAATCCGTTTTCGTGGAAACTTGGCCTTTGTGTTCCATCGGCAAAACACATTTCTATAAACAAACAAATTATTTACACATTAACAGGGCCTTTGACATCCGTTGTAGTGGCATCCGTAGCTTGTTATTTCACCTTTGCTTATGATCTTCACGGTGCGATCAAACTCGTTCTTATCATCTTTCTGGGTTCATCGATCTTTGATTTATTTATAAATCTCATTCCGCGTGGCACTCCCGTAAAACTATATGATGGCAGTTTGGTCTACAACGACGGCGCTCAATTGAAGCGACTGTTCCATTATAAGAGAATACCAAAAGCGCTTGAGCGAGCAGTCGAACTTTGCAACGAGGAGAAATTTGCGGAGGCGGCTACTGGTTTTAAAGCCTTGCTAACGGACGGATTCGAGAATGAACATATCTACAAGCTGGCCGTCAGCTCCTTCCTGCAAGCGAAAAATTATAAAGAAGCGAAAGATATTTCTGACCAGTTCATCCTCTACGGTAAAATGGATTCTGACGATTTTACGAACGTAGGCATCTCCTATTCACGTTTCGACCAGCATGACGAGGCGTTAGCGTTTTACGAAAAGTCATTAGAATTGAATCCCGACAATAAATTTGCGTTGAATAACATGGGATTTACTTTAAACATACTCTGCAGATTTGAAGAAGCTATCCCTCTATTTGATAAGGCGATTGAAGTTGATAAATTACTTGCATATTCCTATAATAACAGAGGACTTGCGAAAATCAAGATTGGAAAAAAGGAAGAGGGACTTGGAGATATAAATCATTCATTCGAGCTCGACAAGAATAATGCCTATGCCTATCGCAACCTGGGCATTTACCATCTCGACCAGGGCGAATATTCCAAAGCACTGGAACTATTTAAAAAAGCAAAACAACTTGACGGCGAAGTCCATTCGATTGACGATCTCATCAATAAGACAATCCAGGGCGGTGTAGGCTGAGGATACCATTTCCAACAGCCAGCGCAATTGGAAGACAAGATGGAGGGAACACAGATCCTCCGCTGAAAAATGATTAGAATAATAAGAGCTGCGCGAACGCAGCCTTTGTTGTTTCTTTGGAATATCCAAGCGTACATTTTGAATCGAGTGTACGGCTTATGCCTTCAGCAACTCTTCAAGCTCGCGTTTTCCCTTGGCCGTGGCGAAGGGCAGAAAGATGCGAGCGATCATTTTGCTGTAGTGTTCCATTTGCTGCTCCTCGGTCTGTTGCTTAAAGGAGATAGCCGCCTCCGAGATCCAAAACCGCGCGATCAGCGCAATGGTGGAGACCAGGAAATTAACTTCAGTGGCATCGGCAGAAATATATTTCCCTTTTTGAAGCGCTTGAATGTTGGTGGACCAAGTGTCGTTCCGGGTGGACTGGATCTTGCTATAACGTTTTGCCACGATGGGGTTTCGTTCCATTATATGGACAAAGCTGAGCATGAGGCAGCGGTAGCGGATATGGTTTCGAAACACCTGGTGCAGCATATCAAAAAAAGCTTTTAAAGTCACGTGCTCCACGGGAACGATGGTTCGGTTGTTCTCTTCCGCCAGGTCGAGCGAAAGGCGGTTCACCAGGTCGTCTTTTGTAGGGAAATAGTAGGTGAGGTTCCCGACCCTCATCTTCAAGGCCGCGGCCAGTTCGCGCATGCCCACGTATTCAATGCCCGACGCATTGAACATCTTCAGCGCCATTTCTACGATCTTTTTTTCGGTAGGTGATTTACTTTCCATAAAAATTTGGTCAATGTCCTAACCTTTTGAGAAAGCCTCCGTATATTAGGTCATTGTCCAAATATCATATAAAACTTATACAAAACCATGATTCGTTCGATTTTATTGGCACTCTCGGCAGCAACGGCGGCCGGGATCCTCTTTGTCAATCTCTACAATTCCACGGTCGACGCCCCCAATTGGGGCGCAGACATTCCCAACTCCCTGGTGGCGGCCCGGCACTACTTTACGGTTGCCAACCCAGGCAATTTCTTTAGGGTAGTTTCCCCCCTCAACCAGGTGCTGGCCCTGATTGCCGTGATCGCCTGCTGGAAGTCCGGCAACGCGCGTTATATTGCTCTCGGGTCGCTGGTGCTAGCCGTCCTGGCCGATGCGTTTACGTTTGGTTATTTCTATCCGCGAAATGAGATCCTCTTTGTCGCGCCGATAGAAGCCGGTGTGGATACCGTCCGGCAGGCGTGGCAAGAATGGTCGACGATGAATTGGCTTCGAAGCGTCCTGTGTGCGGCCAACACGGTTCTGGCATTTGTGATACTGATAACAACGTCAAAAAAATCAGCGCAATGAGATATACGTATCCCCACACCATCGAAAACGGCGCAGGAGAACAGATCACTTTCGTCCGGCTCAAAGAGAATGAAAAAGGCGGCATGCTGGAAATAGAGAACCGGGTTCACCCGGGTGCGGGCCCTCCGATGCACGTTCACCACCTGCAGGATGAAAGCCTCACGGTGGTAGAGGGCAGGATTGGTGCGCAGGTTGCCGGACAGGAGCCAACGTTTCACGGTCCGGGCGAAACCGTCACGTTCCTGCGCGGTGTCGCACACCGGTTTTGGAATGCAGGCGACGACGTTCTCATCTGCAAGGGATGGGCCAGCCCGGCGTACAACATGGAGTATTTCCTCACGGAGATCTACCGCTCCACAAAAGCCAATGGCGGGAAAGAACCCTCGGCGTTTGACGGCGCCTTCCTTCAAACGAAATACAAAACCGAATTTGATGTCATCGAAATACCCACGTTGGTGAAGAAGGTGATATTTCCCATCATACTGCTGCTGGGTAAGCTCGCCGGAAAACACCGCCGGTTTGATGGCGCACCGGAAGCGGTGAGCCTTGTTCGTTGACTTTGAAAAGCCGCGCTGCGTTATTTATTTACCGCGTTGATACTGTCCTAAGGAAGTTCGCAACAAGGAATCCACTAGGCGGCGTTTCATCTTCTCGACTTTGGCTATTTAATCTTTCTTTTTTGAAGCTACCTCCTTTGCGCCCTTCATCAACTTGGCATCAATTTTCACTTGAATTTTTTCCGCCGTCATTTTCTGACCTAATATTTTCGGCGTTTCGATTTTGTAGTCTGCCAGCGCGACGGTGAAATCACTCAGAAGCTTGACGCCTTCCTTGTCGACAACAACAGTTCCCTTTTCGGAGACTTCCTTTTCGACGCCGTGGATCTTTAGTTTGCCTTTTGCTGTAACAGGATAAGAGCCGGGTTTGTCATAGTCGATTTTTCCTAGGATTTTTCCTTTAAAACCGGCCGTCGTATATTTTTCCGTTTCCAGATATTTCTTCTCGGCATCCCTGCCCATTTTTCCATTCTTAAACTCGAAATCTTTCATGGCCATGTCGAAAGTCACCTCACCATCGGAAGGATTTAGTGCCACTTTAACCTTGTTGTTTTTCGCGTCAACATCGGCCACTGGCGCTTTTGCGAAGAATGAGACAAATCCCTTGGTGCTCGTGTATTTATTTTGTGCAACAACTCCGGAGAGCGGCAACAAAATGGTGCAAATAATCAATAGGGTTTTCATACCGTGTCATTTCCTTGTATAGGCCAAGAAATATGCCACAGTGATTCTATGGGTATTTGTTTCCATACGAGTTGTTGCGGTCGGCCGGGGGTGGGGTTTTATTTCTACAAATGGGGAAAGCGTCAATTGGCCATTTCAATGAAAATGTATAAGGGATACCCGAAAATGTATAAATCAATGACCAGCCAATCTGAGACTTTTACATCGTTAATATCACAACGAAAAACAAAACGATGAAAAAGACAGTATTGGTTACGGGTGCTTCCTCTGGTTTTGGCAGAGAGATCGCGAAGTTGTTTCAAAGAAATGGCTGGAACGTGGTGGCAACCATGCGCTCACCGGAAAAGGAGGCGGAACTTTCAACCTTGGAGAATGTGTGGGTCACAAAGTTGGACGTCCAGGATGCAGGGTCGATCAAGGCGGCCGTGTGCACCGCCATCGATAAGGTTGGCCGGATCGACGTTGTCGTGAACAATGCCGGCTATGGCCTGATGGGTGTGTTCGAGTCGTCAACCAGGGAGCAAATCAAGAGGCAATTCGATGTCAATCTGTTCGGTTTGATGGACGTCACGAAGGAAGTGTTGCCGCACTTGCGCAGCCAGGGGGAAGGTGTCATCATCAACGTGTCGTCTTTTGGTGGTGTTGTGGGATTGCCTTTTGGAAGTCTATACAACAGCACAAAGTTCGCTGTGGAGGGATTTTCCGAGTCGCTTTCGCATGAGCTTTTCAAATTCAACATTGCCGTGAAGATCGTGGAGCCGGGCGGTGTCCACACCAATTTTCGCGCGGGACTCGATATGATCAAGAACGAAATCCCTGAATACAACCCGCTGATGGCGTCGTTTTTTGCAAACTACACGAAGCCAACCGAACATCTCTCCAAAGCTACAGCTGAAGATGTTGCCCATACGATCTACACAGCAGCCACCGACGGCAAAGCACAATTACGTTATGTAATCGGCAATGATGCTCAATTCTACATCGATACCAAGATGAACCATGGCGATCAGGCATTCATACAGTCGATCCGGAATTTCTTCATCAAATGACCGCCCACCCGGATAGGCTACTAGCAACTAAATTCAGGATTTGATTCGGGCGCCCGCTCCTGGATTCCGTTGCTAATACTACAGCCGCTTCGATGGCATAAAACAACGGGGTGTGATTCGAGGTTGCTCAGAATTGCTCCTCGCTTTTGTCGATCAACCATCTCCCATTTCTTTTCTTCAACAAGAACATCGTCCTCATGGGCATACCGCCGTCAGTGTCCAAGCCGACAAAAACAGATGCTGTTGAATCGGTTTTTTCCTTTAAGAGAATGTTGTAAGGCTTGGCTACTTTTTTGTACGTCTCCTTTTTGCTTTCGCTCCAGCCGGCCGAGGCTTTTTTGACGTTATCAAGCGACTCCCGGTAATTTTCGGTAATGCATGCCTCCGCTTTGTCATGTTCAAAATTGTCGATGTTCTTTAAGAACTGTTTCACGGTTCCCTCGGGTGAATCACTCCCGCACGAGAACAGGATGAACGCGGTGGTGATGGTCAGTATTTGTAGGAAATATCTCATCGTCAAAAATAAATGTTTTGTCTTCGATACCGTTGTGCAGAGAAAAAAGCATTTAAAAAATATGGCGAACACGCAAATTCACGTGATGCATGGTCATTGGGCCCCATGCCAGAAGGTGAGCGACACGAGGAGGCTTTCCTTTGGTACGGGGTTTAAAAAACACCTTTTGAACCCCGGCCCGTGGGTTGCGGGGACAGGGGCAAACCATCGGCGTTGAGCAGTGCCCCTATTGAGCAATACAACACGTTGACTTTTAGTTTTTTTTGCTAAAACTCATATTTTCTTACAACATCCCGTGCTAACGGACTGGATAGTGAAATTTGCCAGATATTTTACGTTTCTTCGCCCGGTTTTATTCGTTTCCTGAAGCTATGATGTTTTGTTGCACAACGCGTGCCGGTAAATTGCAAATTAAGCTGTTTCTCGCCTTTGTTTTACTGGTTACCTTTTTTCCTCCCTCATTGGCGCAATTTCTTAAGTACAAATATGTGAACCGTGGCATGCAAGAGGGTTTCGAGTATGTCGATCGCTTTTGGATATCGCCGGACAATAAGTTTGCCTATACCGGGAGCGGCACGGGCTTGACAATATTTGACTACAACGCCACGACGGGCGCCATGGTTGTGAAGGACGTACATTATATGGAGATGTATGGATTTGGTGAGGATAGCTCGATCGGCAATTTCGTTTTCAGCAACGACGGTCGGTTTGTCTATGCGTCGGTCGTTGGCAGCCCTTACGTGTCCATCTTTACCCGCGACGTTGCTACGGGCTTGCTTACTTATTCCAGCAACATTTCTTTGACCACCAAAATCTACGCGGGCCCGGACATGACCATAAGTCCCGATGATAAGTTTCTCTACGTACAAAAAGATGCTTACACCGAGATCTACAAACGCAACACGAGTGACGGATCCCTTACACAGACAGCACACGTTTATACCGGAGGCGGTGGGATATACATTAGCAACAATGGAGACTATGTATATCAACTTGGCCGATACATGCGCGTATACCTGCGGAACCAAAGCACGGGTGATCTCACGGTTGTGCAAGAACAACCGATTACGCCCAACCTGCAACCCACGGGCGGCTTGGCGGTAACGCCTGATGAAAAGTATTTATTTACGGGTGCTGATCCCGCTGGGATTTTTCGTTTTGAAAGGAATCCGGTAAACGGATTCCTCACCTATCTTGGTAAAATGACATATCCTACTCCCGAAAACAAATACAATCCGCTGGGTCCCCTGGGTATTAGGACGTTGAAAATGAATCCCACGGGCACGCGTCTTTATGCCTGTGCCGCGGGTAACGGCGACGTGACTTCCTATGCTGTAGGCACGGATGGCTCGCTGACGCTGTTGGATAGAAAAGATTATAAAGAAGGCCCGTACGGTTTGTACTTAAGCAATGACGGTAAGTTTATTTATGAATTCGGATCGAATGAAGGTGAATTGAAAGGGAAATATTTCACCGAAACAAACAACAAACTCGATTCGGTAGGGGCGTTCTGGTATACTCAATCGCTGGACAGGGGGCTGACAGACATTTCATCGCTGGTCATGAGCAGCGACGGCCAACTGATCTATGTCAGTGGAGGTACAAGTCTGTGGGGCAATGACTCGAAATTCTTAACGGCTTTCCGGTCAGGTTTGTCGAATGGGGGTGTGATGGAGGAGATCAACCGGGTCACATTTGAAAGCTTTGGAGGCACCAATATCATCGGGATTAAAGAGATGCGGGTGACGCAGGATAAGAAATTTTTGATTGCCGCTGCGACCACAAACGCGGCGGTTGCTGGCGGGATAGTCTTGGTATTTGCCATCGATGCTTCGGGGGCAATCAAATACCAGTCGCAAATACCGTCGGTCAAGTCGCTGCGCCACCTATTGTCGAGCAGCGATGGCAAGTTCCTTTATGTTACCGACGAGAATAATTCGTTACGCACCTACAGTTGCAGCAGTGCTGGCGATCTTACTTTGATCAATACCTTAACGGCCAGTAGCCTCACCAAGCTGCCCTATTGGTTGCCTTATGATATGATACCTTCGCCCGACGGTCGGTACGTATATGTGGTGTCGGAGAGAGACGGGAACAACAACCTGATAACTTTCCAACGCGACAACACCACCGGGCTGCTTCAGTTTCAGGAGAGCACTAGCTTGCAGACCTATGGATTTGGTGACTATCTCGATATATTTTTGAGCGACCAGAGTAAGATGCTCTATCTTGCCAACGCGAGATATGGCGACGGTAACCTGCAATCCTATACCTGGGATCCCGCCACGGGAAAGATTGGAGACATGATTTGCCGTGTAAAGACTGCCGAAGATTTCGGCGCTGGTTACATCACGCCGTCCGGGGCTTACCTCATCTTAAATTCGGCACACACATCGGCGTTCTACGAATTGATGACGAATGGCTCGATAGCCTACGTGGGCACACAACAAAAAGTAGGGGGATCGCATTGGTCGGAAGGATCCGTGTCGGAAGGGGAGGCATTTCTATTGCCCGCCAATTCGAATCTGGTCTACGCAGGTCGCCAGCAACAGGGCGTTTGGGTTTACTCGTACGAAGATAAATTCCCGCCTGCCCCGCCCCAAAAAGTGACCGCCCAAGGCGGCGATAGACGAGTTACCGTGTCTTGGGAACCCATTGCCGCGCCAGGCGCTGTCTATCATATCTATCGGTTGACCACTGCTCCGTGGACACCGAACCGGGCCACAGAGATCGCTCAAACGGCAGCTTCGACCTTCGTGGATACGGGGGTGCCCCCATACACGACCGCTTACTATTGGGTTACCGCTACTGCGGAGGGATCGACCAGTACATTTTCGCTTCCTGCAAACGCTACGCCAAGCGACCTGCCCCCCGGTGTCCCCAAAAATGCTGCCTTACAAGCCGGTGACAAGTTTTTAAAAATAAGCTGGTCCGCAAACACGGAAGATGATTTGAAAAACTATACGGTATATCGTGCCCTGGTCAACTCATCCTCGTCGTCTAGTGTGCTGGCCACGACAACGTCGACCACATATACGGACGCTTCCGTGGACTATGACAAAGTTTACTATTACTGGGTTGTAGCGAATGATACCAGATCACTGACAAGCGCGATGAGTCTGGTGGTTTCCGGCAAGGCCATCGACGGGCCACCCACAGTGCCATCGGGAGTGAACTTAAAGACCGCCGACAAATACATCTCGTTGACGTGGAATGCCAACGTTGAATCTGACCTGGCCGGGTACCGGGTCTATAGAAACACGAGCCCGGATTGGAACACAGCGACATTGTATTCGTCGCCCACGGTTAACCAACTTCGCGATGACCAGGTGGACTACGGTAGCGTATACTACTTTTGGCTTCAGGCCGTGGATAAAGCCGGCCATCAAAGTGCTGTAAGTCAGGTCTACAGCGGTTCTCCCGTGAATTCGCCTCCGGGTGCACCCAAAGGTCTCAGGCTTTCGGCCGCTGACAAATACATCACACTAACGTGGCAGGCCAATAGCGAATCAGACATTTCTTCTTACGAAATTTTCAAGAGTACGACCGCTTTATTTAGCGACCCGATATTGTATCAAACCGTGAAGACCACAACGGTCGAAGATCAACAGGTTGAATATCAACAAACCTATTATTATGAGATCCGCGCCGTAGATATCCAAGGTAATAAAAGTCAATTCTCGGCAATAGTGTCGGGAATGCCTGTTAATGACCCCCCCGCGAAGCCAACGGGCGTGTTGGTCAGCACGAGTGGTAAAAGTAGCACGATACAATGGCAGGCCAATCAAGAGGTTGATATAAAAGGCTACGCTGTCTATAGAAGCAAGACAAGCGATTCATTGAGCGTGGTACTACTGGGCGTCACCCCGGGCAGGACATTCACCGACGTTGATGGACTAAAAGGGGAAGGCTTTTATTGGGTAAAAGCCTATGACAACTACGACCTCTATAGCCCATTTAGCGATGTAGTCAGTGTGATCATTACGGCGACAGAAGCGGCCAACGCCGTGCGTTTCCCCGTGTATCCCAACCCGGTATCCGATTTTCTAAAACTGGAATGGGATGGCGCGGTTACCGCTAGCTATATTTTCTATGATGCGAACGCAAGGCCGGTAAAGCAAGGCAAAATTGAACCAGGCGAGCTTATCGATGTTCGCGATCTTGCTGCGGGTTCTTACGAATGTGTGATTGTGGTTAACAAAAAGTCGATGGCGATAAGTATCATCAAGCAATAGCGTAGGAATGTTATTTTGTGACCATCCGGTGGCAGTGATCAGATTGGCGGTATGAGGCCTGATCGATCGGCGCATGCGAATTGACGGCAGCGCGATTTGATTCGAGACGGGTTAGAATTGTTCAACAGGAACATCGTTCTCATGCGCATACCATCGTCAGTGTCCAAGCTGACAAAAACAAGCATGCCAATGACCTTACCAAAGGTTTTCACTGGTGCCATAGCCCCTGCACACTTGTGCGACCCAGAAAGAAATGCTTTGAAGAGCGTAGAATCAGTGAATATCTTTCCCCGTTAATTTAAATTCATAATGATCCGCCAACTGCGCCACTTCCTGGATCATTTCCTTGATCTGTTCTTGCGACACGCTGGCCGCGAGGCAAGACGCCTCCACTTTCAAATAACCTTCCTCCAGCACAAACTTGCTGAAGTCGAAATTGGCGTTCTGCTCCAGCAAATTTTTCAAATCGATGTTGGGCGCAAACTCGCAAACCTTAGACGTGAAAACAGCTTGGTCGCGACCGGAAACAGCGCTGGTCTGGGTGATGGCCAGCACGGTCTGGTAGCGGCTGCCATTGAGGGGAACAACTACTACGGATTTCGAATGATCGTAGTCTGTGAACTGACCGCCGATCTGTTCAGCGTATTGCTGAACGTAGTTCATGATGTTCATTTGGCTCTGTAATTTAAGTGCCTAGGAAGATAGGAAAATTGAAGCGCATCCTGAACACGCGACAACATTAAATTTACCACGCTTTACGGTAACACTGCGGTTCCTTAGAAATAGAAGGCATGAAAACGGGTACCCTTGGAGGAGAACTCGAATGTGGGGGCTGGCAACTTGATCATATTGGCAACGAAAATTAGGGTATTGAGCACTTTGGAGCGCGACTTGATCGCCCGGAGGTCAAAGTCCAACCCAATGTAGAACTGGCGGTAGGGGGCGGGGTAGCCGGCGGCGAGGTTCTCATTCACCCGTGCATACACCATGCCTTCGGCGCCATGACCCACCACGATGTTGAGCCAGCGTGGAAAGCGCATGAATTTGTCCATGTCCACCGAAAGCCAGTAGGTTTGGCCGTTATAGTCTTTGAAGATCTCGCCGGGCATGCCGTCGCCCAGCGTGTTGGGGCGAAGCGGGGCGTAGTCGGTGCGGTGGAAGGAGAACTTGGGAAAGATGCGGGGTTCTTTCCAAAGGCGGGCCTGGCCCAGGTAGAAGGCGGCACCGGCAGCGTCGGCCACCAGGTCGCCTGCGGAGGCGCCATAGGCTTGCGAAAAGCCGTCAAAGATCTCGATGGGCACCATCACGCCAAAGCCCACGAGGGCACCAACCAAGTCCGACTTCTTTGGTTTCACATTGCACCATTGCAGCGCGCGTGAAGTGCCATAGCTGAGATAGAAGGCCGAAAGGAAATGGCCTGTCTTATCCACCTGTTTCCATTCGTCGTCGTCGTTAAAGAATCGGAACGATTGGTGGCCGGCGTCTTTGTACCATAGTTCATTCAGCCCTGCCAGAGTGATGCTGTAGCCTACGGTGGAGCCGATCACAAACGTGCGAAGTCTTTTTTTGTTTACCTGCGTAGAGTCGGCCACCTGGGCCTGAGACAGGGTGAAGAGGAAGAGCAGCACGAAGAGAGTTATACTATTCCGTACCATCTTCGGGTTTTAGGGCGTCCTTGTTCAGGGCGGCGGCCTCTTCCTTGTCTTTTTTCTTGCGGTTGCGCGAAGAGCGGAACAAGTCGCGCAGTTCATCAAAGCTTTGGGTATGGATGAGGCTGGCGCCGGTGGTCATCGCGGTTTGGGTGTTCACAGACGCGAGGATAGGGTTCACGTTGGTGCGGCTGTACATCTTTACGCGCAGCTTGCCATCGGCCGTCAGTTTGTAATCAACGGTCCAGTCACCCGCCACAGTAGATGGATTGGGTTGAGTGCCTGCTGTGGTCTGGCCGCTGGTGTTGTTGAACGTGCCGTCGCCCGTGACCCGCAGCCGGCCGTGCATGAAGGTGTAGGAAAAGCGAAGTTGGAAGGTGTTGAACGACTCCTGGTCCATCGAGGCAATGTCCACGTCGATCTGAAGATTTTCGTCCACCTGGCTCATCCAGTAGCTGAGCTGGTTCGAGAGCAATTCGCTCAAGCTGCTCACCACGGTGCCGCTGGTGTTGAACGCATCCGGTGGCGAGAAGCGGCGCAACACGATGAGGCTAAACACCTGGCGCTTCAATTCTTGTTCGTCGAGCTTGTTCTTGAAGGCTGTGAACGCGAGTTGCAGGTTCACCGACCCGCTCTCGGTCGTCACGTTCGTGGGCAGGTCTTTGGCCACAATGTCGAAGTTGATCAGGGGCGACAGCATGGGGCCGGTCAGCGCCAGCAACACCTGCACGGGATATTTTCTTTTCAACTGTGGTGCGTTGGCGGTTGCGGGATCGTTCACGATCGGCAACAAAGAGGCCAATTGGTTATACGATGCGTTGATGTCCATGATGGCCTGGTAAGGATCGCCAAACCACGTGATGCGGCTGCCCTTCTGGATATCGAATTCTTTGTTGATGATGTCGTAGAGCGTGAAGTTATACCAGCCTTCCGTGAACTCGAAGGGGCCGTACATGTTGAAATCACCTTTCGTGTCCATTTGCATGTGCAGATCGCCTTTGCCGCGGCCGCGGATAATATCGCCCGCTTTCATGTCGAAGATGATCTCGCAATAGGCATCCGGCGTCACGTCCAGGTTCAGGTCAAAGGTGAGGCCCGTGAGGTTCACTTTCTTGCTCACATGTTTCTCGATCGTTTTGATGAACGTGGTGTCGGTGAAGTTTACAAAGTTGATAAACTCTTTCTGGTCAGTCGACGAGGCCCCGCCGATGGGGATATAGGTCTTCGTGTTCTTTTCGGTGCGCGCCGAGGAGGTGATCTTCAAATTCGATAGCGGCCCGGTGAAATTGATGTCACCCGTGGCATAGGCCTGGCCGTAGAACAAGCTGTTGTCCTTGGCCGTGGTGTTGAGCACCTGGAAGTTTTTGAACGTCCCATCCAGATCGATCGACATGCTGTTGAAGTCGTGGTGTTTAATGGCGCCATTCAGTTTGCTTTTGTTTTTGAACGCGTCCGTCAGCTCGATGTCCTTGAAATAGATCGACGTGGGGGTCAACCCGATGTGTCCCGACATGGCATAGAGGGTCTTCAGGTAGTTGATCATGATCTGCCCGTCGTGCATCGTGCCTTCGCCCTCGATCTGTGGCGCCTCCAAATGGCCGGTGATCATGAAGTCGCCGGTGATGGTGCCGCCGATGTTGCTGAAAATGTCTTCCAGGAAGGGCTCCACAATTTTCAGGTTGGCATTCTCCAGCGATGCCTTGATGTTGAGAGGTGAATTTGTGCGCGAGGGCGTGTAGTCGCCGGCAACGTTGAGAATACGATTGTCAAGCCGGTCGATAAACAGGTTGATGTCGAACTTGTTTTGTGTCGTGTCCCACTGGTTGCGGCCGGTGATGTCGCCGATCAGAAATTTGTTGATGGTGAGGTCATGGATGCTGATGCTGTTTTGCAGCGAGGGGTTCCGGTAGAAGTTGCTCATGTCCACCTCGGCGTCCATCACGCCCGTAAATTGTTTGTCGGTGAGCGCATTCAGCAGCGAGAGGTCGAGCTTGTCTACGCGGAGTGAAAGCAGTTTGGACGGGTCTTCCGATAATTTCCCATTCAGGTCGACAGATTGTTCTTCGTTGGTCAGCGCCAGGTCGTGAAAGGCCCAATCTTTGTCTTTTACCATCACGTAGTTGTTCGGAGCAAAGTGCCACTCGCGCTCCAGCACCTTCACCACCGAAGGGCTCATGGAAAGCCGCGTGCTGTCCAGCAAAAAGTCGACGGTGCCTTTCAGTCGCACGTTGTTGGTCTGTCCTTCCTGGTCCATGTCCAGGCCAAAATCGATGTGGCTCTTGTTCCAGATGCCTTCAAACAACAGACTCTTGGTTTTGAGATTTTTGTTCAGCTCCTGGCGCTGTGAGTTGATGGTGGTCATGGCCAGTATGCTGGTGCTGTCGGCGATCTTCGAGGCGGTGAGGTCCACATCCGAATGCAGGAACAGCATGTCGTTATATTTCAATGAATCAAAGTGCGTATAGGCCTGGAAGATCGTGGTGTACCCGCTGGTGAAGGTTCCTTCAATCACGGTGTTGCGCGACAGGTCCATGTCCAATCGCAACAACGGAACCAGCGGTCTGATGTCTTTTAGTTTTACGTTGATCTTCGCCTGGTAGGTTTTGGGTTTATAGGTCTTCGCCCGGTAATAGGCCGACCGCACCTTGTCGTTGTTTTTGATGTTGAGTGAAATTTCTTTCGACAAGGTTTGGATATCGCGATACAGATCGCTGAAATAATAATCACCCGTCACATTGGCATTGGCCAGCGAGGTTTCGATCAGCAGGGAGCGTTGGCGTTTGTCGCGCTGGGCGTTGAGGTGGATCGTGTCGAGGTGCAGCGACTCGTGGTTGTAGTCAATGTGAAAATCGCTGAGGTCGGCCTGACCCCGCAAGGAGTCGAGCGTAAGGCCCTGGATGTCGGCTACGAAGTTGGCGTGGAGGAAGATGCTGTCGCGGGTAAGTTTCAGCTTGTGGAGGTAAGCGGTGTCGAGCTCTGCCTGTACGTTGATTTGATTTTTGCCTTCACGCAAATCCACCGAACCACGGGCGCGGATCTGCAGGTTCGGGTCGTCGATCTCCACAAATCCATTAAAGCGTTCGGAAGCAAAGCGGGCGTTGGTCTGGATGTTGGTGTAATTGTAGCCTTTGAACCCGAGCTGGTACACTTTTCCGTCGAGTTTGAAATCGGCCGAGTGTTGCGACATGCCCTTGCCACGCACCTGACCATTCATGCTGATGGTTTGATAGGTCACGGTGTCGTTCACATAGGTACCCAACTTGAATTTATCCAGCGAAAGCCGGCCGCTGTAGACCGACTGGTCGATGTCGGCTTCGTTCACTTTAAAGTTGATGTCGGAAGTGATGTCGCCCAGGCGGCTGGAGAATTGCCCCTTGGCCACAAAGTCGTTGGGATAACCCAGAAATTGTCCATCCATGACCAGCCTTCCCAGGGGAAGAATGCGGTTGTACGTATTGTCGTTAAAGAGAAAGGCGAGATCGTGTGGATCCACCACGGAATTTTTCAGGTTCACGATCATGAACGTTTCCATGATGTTGGGCAGTCCATCCATATCCAGCGACCCGGCCAGGTGCGACTTGCCGATGTCCACCTTCATGTCGGTGAATTTGAATTTGTTGATGCGCCCGTTAAAGACGCCGTCGAGCCGGAAGGGTTGTTCGATCTTTTCCACCCCCGGCATAAACAGGGAAAGGTCCCGGGGATCGATGAGCGTGTTGTTCAGCCTGGCGTGGACCTTTGGCTTTTCGATGACGTCGTTCAGGTCTCGCAGTTGCTTATAGGAGAAGATCACCGTGTCGGACACGGTACTTCGGCCGGTTTGCAAATTCAGGTTTAAAAACTCCATCGACGTTTGACAGATCCGGAAGTAGGTCGAGATCTGCTTCACCGTAAACTTGCTTTCCAGGTCCTGGGCAATGAGGGTCTGGAGCTTGAATTCTGTGGTGTCGCCCAAAATAAAAAAGCCATCCAGCTGACCTTCATCCACCCCGAGGGAGAAGTGGTTGTAGTCGAATCCGTATTTGATGCTGTCGCGGTCCTGGTTCACGTAGGTGAACTGGCTGGCATTCACAAACGCTTCGCCGATGTTGATCTTGGGCGACTTGCCGGAGCCGCCACTGCCCGCATAGTGGGCGTTGATGTTGGCGATGAACACGTTGATGTTCAGGTCGCGCGAGGTGTCGGACTCGTTTATTTTGGTGAGGTATACGTGCGCGCTGTCCAGGTAGATGCCGTCGATGTTGACGTTCTTCTTTTCAATGAGCTGGCTCAGTTTGAAGTTGATGAGGATCTGCTTGGCGCCGATCATTTTGTTGCCGGCCGGGTCGTAGACCGACACGTTTTCCAGTTCCAGCCGGTCGAACCACAGCATGTGGAAGTTCTCGATGGTGGTCTTGAACCCGGTCATCTTGGTGAAGTCGGCCAGGAACCGCCCGATGAGATAGTTTTGAACGGGCGGCATTTGCAGGATCAGGAAGGAGGAGATGACAAAGAAAAGGATGGCCGTGACGGTGTAGGCCAGTATTTTCTTAACCCTATTTTTGATACCTTGCAAGTTCATTTGTCAACATATGCGTCCCGTTATCCTTGCCATCGAGTCTTCGTGCGATGAGACATCCGCCTCCGTCATAACAAACGGCAAGGTACTTAATAATATTATCGCCACCCAGGCAGTGCACCAAAAATACGGCGGTGTGGTGCCCGAGCTGGCGTCGCGTGCACACCAGCAAAATATCGTGGCCGTGGTGGACGAAGCACTCCAAAAATCGGGCCTTAACAAAACCGATCTCGACGCGGTGGCCTTCACCCGCGGACCGGGGTTGATGGGAGCGTTGTTGGTAGGGGTTTCCTTTGCTAAGGGGCTCGCCCTGGCGCTGGACATACCCCTGATCGAGGTGAACCACATGCAGGCTCACGTGCTGGCCCACTTTATAGGACCATCCCAACCCAGCTTCCCGTTCCTTTGCCTCACCGTCAGTGGAGGGCACACCCAGATCGTGTTGGTAAAAGACTACCTGGACATGGAGGTGATCGGCCAAACCCAGGACGACGCCGTGGGCGAGGCATTCGACAAGGCCGCCAAAGTTATGGGCTTGCCCTATCCCGGCGGCCCGTTAATCGACAAGTATGCCCAACAGGGCAATGCAAACGCATACAAGTTCTCCCAAACCAGCATGCCGGGCCTGGACTTTTCGTTTAGCGGCATCAAAACCCAGTTCCTGTACTTCCTGCGCGACGAGAAGCTGAAGAACCCCAACTTTGTGGAGGAAAACGTGGCCGACATCAGCGCCAGCCTGCAGCAGCACCTGGTGAACATGCTGTTGACGAGGCTCATACAGGCCAGCGAACAAACCGGCATCCGCGACATCGCCATCGCCGGGGGCGTATCGGCCAATTCGGGGCTGCGGAATTCGCTAAAAGCGGTGGGAGAAAAGAAAGGTTGGCGTATTTTTATTCCGGCGTTTGAATATTGCACCGACAATGCCGGTATGATCGCCATGGCGGCGCACTATAAATTTTTAAAAGGAGAGTTCAGCGCGCTGGATGTAACGCCCCTGGCCCGCATGCCCATTTAGCACCCCGGATGAAGAACCTTTTTAAGATTGGCGATACCTTGCAGTACCGGAAAGTGATCGCCGCGGCCGACGTGGCTGCTTTTCAGGGCGAGGTGGTGCACCCGGTCTACGCCACTTTTGCCCTGGCGCGCGACGCCGAATGGACCTCGCGCCAGTTTGTGCTGCAACTGCGCGACGCGGACGAGGAGGGGGTGGGCACCGAACTGACCATCCGCCACCAGGGCCCCGCGTTCGAAGGCGAGGAAATTGTTTTTACCGCCACCGTCCGGCTCCTGCAGGGAAACGAATTGGTGTGTACATACGAGGCCAAGGTGGGCAGCCGTTTAATAGCCACCGGCGAAACAGGACAAAAGATCCTGAAACGCGACAAGATCGCGGCGTTGTTCCGGAAAGAAGAACGCCCGGCGTAAACAAAGGAAAATGAAGAAATCAAGATTCTCCAACGATATCAATATCAGGAACCGGCAGGCCGGCTTCGAATACGAGTTGATGGACAAGTACGTGGCCGGCATGGTGCTGACCGGTACAGAAATAAAATCCATTCGCGAAGGCAAGGCCAATCTTCAGGATGGATATTGCTACCTTAGCAACAATGAATTGTTTGTGAAAGGCATAAACATAACGCCCTATGCCCAGGGCACGCACTATAATCACGAAGCGACCCGCGAACGCAAATTGCTGCTGAAGCGGTCGGAATTGAAAAAATTGGAAGGCAAGGTGGAGGAAAAGGGGTTAACACTCGTGCCCACCCGGCTGTTTATCAATGATCGTGGCCTGGCGAAATTGGAGATCGCCGTGGCCAAAGGAAAGAAAGTGCACGATAAGCGCGACAACATCAGGGAACGGGACGCCAAACGCGAACTGGACCGCCTGAAGCTCAAATAAAGACAAAACGTAGACTCTCTCGATACATGGAAATTCAGGATTATGGCGTGTGCCGTCTCAGTGTCGTGCCCGTACGGGCGGGCGCTGCCGACCAGTCGGAACAGGTGACACAGCTTCTCTTTGGCGACCACTACGAAGTGCTGTCGCAGGCCGACGACAAAAAATGGATCCGCATTCGCGTCCACTTCGATCAATACGAAGGGTGGATCGATGCCCGCCAACATCACACCATCTCGCACGACTATTTCGAGTATCTGAACCGCGCCGAGTTCAAGATCACCACCGATATCACCACCAGCATCCTCTACAACAAAAGCCCGCAGATCATCCTGATGGGCAGCATGATCCCCATCTCCAGTTCGGAGCTTTTCAAAATGGAGGAACAGTTTGCCTTCAACGGCGAGGCCAAAAACCTGGGCCAAAAGCGCGAGTTCGAATTCATGAGAAGCGCCGCCATGAAATACCTGAACGCCCCCTACCAGTGGGGTGGCAAAAGCCCGTTCGGTATAGACTGCTCCGGCTTTGTGCAGATGGTTTTCAAGGTCTGCGGCTTCCGGCTTTTCCGCGACAGCAGTCAGCAGGCCAACCAGGGCAAGTCCGTAAAGCAATTCGGCGACAGCCGGCCGGGCGACCTGGTCTTTTTCAAGAACAAGGAAGACAAGATCCACCACGTCGGCATTTTGCTGGAAGAAGACAAGATCATCCACGCCTCCGGGCGTGTGCGGATCGATCACCTGAACGACGAGGGAATCTTGAACGTGGAGACAAAGATCTATACCCACCAGTTCTCGCACATCCGCCGCATCCTCACCGATTAAAGCTGCCTCGGGCAACCCGTGGAGCTTGCCTGGACGTTCATCGGCGGGTACCTTCCATTTGCGGTGCAATCCGGTTGCCGGCGGGTTAAACTTCGCATGGGCGCGTTGTTTGGTAGCTAGATTGGTTTTATCTTACCATCGCGAAACAACGTAAAACACACGTTTTCCGCCGTATCGGGAAGTCTCTACTAAACTTTTTTTCAAATGAACAGTAGGGTATTGGTGCTGAATCAAGATAACAGTCCGCTGATGGTTTGCTCGGTGGAACGGGCCTTTATTCTCGTGTTCCTCAACAAAAGCGAAATGGTGCGCCCAGCAAACGGGCACCGTTTGCATTCGGTGACCCAAAGCTTTCCCATGCCCTCTGTGATCCGGTTAAACCGCTACGTAAACGCCCCCTACAAGGGCGTTAATCTTACCCGGCAAAACATATTCAAGCGCGACAACTTCGAGTGCCAGTATTGCGGCACCCGTCGCGATCTCACCATCGATCACGTGCAACCCCGCGCCAAAGGCGGCACCGACACCTGGACCAACCTGGTGACGGCCTGCAAAAGATGCAATGCCAAAAAAGGCGACTACACCCCGGAAGACGCCGAGATGCCCCTGCGCAAAAAACCGTATAAACCTTCTTACGCCATCTTCCTCAAAGACCACATGAATGGTCAGGCCGGGGAGTGGGATACTTTTTTAAACGGCCATCATAGTCATTGACATTTTTCAACCATCATGTTTAATCTTCAACGCAAAACTGCAGTCATTACAGGAGGAGGGAGCGGCATCGGTCAGGCGATCGCCAAATTATTTGCCGCCCAGGGAGCCCGTGTTTTTATTCTCGAACTGAATAAATCCACCGCCGACGAAACCGTAAAAATCATCGAAGCCGCCGGCGGCAAAGCCACCGCATTCGCCGTGAACGTGGCCGACCAGGATCAACTGAAAAATACCATCGCCGTCATCAGCCAGGAAGCCGGACGCATCGACATCCTGGTGAACAGCGCCGGCATTTCCCACATCGGCAAACTGGAAACCACGTCGCCCGAAGACATGGATCGCATCTTCCAGGTCAACATCAAGGGGGTGTACAACGCCATGTATGCCGTGATCCACCAAATGAAAAGACAAGGTGGCGGCGTTATCCTCAACCTGGCCTCGGTGGCATCAGGCCTGGGGTTATCCGACCGGTTTGCCTATTCCATGAGCAAAGGCGCCGTATTGAGCATGACCCTGTCGGTGGCGAAGGACTACATCAAAGACAACATCCGCTGCAACGCCATCTCGCCGGCGCGCGTGCACACGGCCTTTGTCGACAATTTCCTGGCCAAGAACTATCCCGGGCAGGAAACCGAAATGTTCGACAAGCTCTCCAAGACCCAGCCCATCGGCCGCATGGGCCGTCCCGATGAGATTGCCGCCCTGGCCTTGTATTTATGTTCGGATGAAGCGTCATTTGTGACCGGCACCGACTACCCGATCGACGGCGGGTTCATAAAATTGAATACCTGATCGCACGCACACGGAGCCTGCGCGACAGTGAAAAGAAATAGCTTATAAAATTTAAGACATGAAACTTTTAAGATTTGGAGAGCCGGGAAAAGAGAAGCCCGGCGTGTTGGTGAACAATGACATACTCGATGCCTCTTCGTTTGGCGAAGACTTTGGCGAGACCTTCTTTGAAACCAATGGCCTGCAACGTTTTTCCACCTGGTTAAAACAAAACCAGGGTTCCCTTCCCAAAGTAAAACCGGGTGTGCGCCTAGGCCCCCCGTTCACCCGGCCCTCGAAGATCATTTGCATCGGACTGAACTTTGCCAAACACGCAGCCGAATCCAACATGCCACTGCCGGTAGAACCCATCATCTTCTTCAAAGCCACCACCGCCATCGCCGGTCCCAACGACGACGTGGTCATTCCGCCCAAAAGCGTGAAGACCGACTGGGAAGTGGAACTGGCCGTGGTCATCGGCAAGAAAGCATCCTATGTAAAAGAAAGCGACGCGCTCAACTATGTTGCCGGCTATTGCCTCCACAACGACTACAGCGAACGCGAATATCAACTGGAGCGCAACGGTCAATGGGTGAAAGGCAAAAGCTGCGACACCTTCGCGCCCCTCGGCCCCTACCTCGTCACACCCGACGACGTGGGCAATGTGGATAGCCTCCGCATGTGGCTGAAAGTGAACGGCAAAACCATGCAAGACGGCAACACCGACGACATGGTCTTCAAAGTACCCTTCCTGGTGAGCTACCTCAGCCAGTTCATGACCCTGCTGCCCGGCGATGTGATCTCCACTGGCACACCCGCAGGCGTCGGCCTCGGCTTCAAGCCACCCATTTATCTGAAACCCGGCGACGTTGTCGAACTGGGCATCGAAGGCCTGGGCGATCAAAAACAAACCGCCCGCGGCTAATCCATCAAACCCGCCACTACAACCAAAAACCTTAACCGAATATGCCGATCCTGAACACAGACACCGTGCGTGTAGAGCAAAACGGAACGTCGACCAAGTCCTACCTCGTCCCTTTTATCCTGGTGACCAGCCTGTTTTTTCTCTGGGGCCTGGCCAACAGCCTGAACGGGACGCTCATCAAACACTTTCAAACGGCCCTGAACCTGAACCGGGCGCAGGCCGGCATCGTGGACTCGGCGTTCTACATCGGCTATTTTGTGATGGCCTTGCCTGCAGGTTTTCTCATGAACCGCATCGGCTATAAAAAAGGTATATTGATTGGATTGTTTCTCTACGCCATCGGTGCGTTCATCTTCTACCCGGCAGCCGAGATCAGGGTGTACAGCCTGTTCCTCTTTGCCCTGTTCATCATCGCTTGCGGGTTGGCTTTTCTGGAAACGGCGGCTAACCCCTACGTTACCGTGCTTGGAAACCCGGCCACGGCAGATAGTCGCATAAATTTCTCACAGTCGTTCAATGGGTTGAGTATCATCCTCGGTCCCATCATCGGCAGCCTTTTCATCTATTCAACAAAGGAATACAACAACGACATGTTGAATGAAATGCCTTTCGAACACGCGGAGGCTATCCGCATCGCCGAAGCGCAATCCGTGCAGATGCCCTACCTCGTGCTGGGCGGCATCGTGTTGTTCGTGGCGATCTTATTTGCCTTCACCAAGATGCCCGAAATATCATCCGACGGAGAAAAGAACGCTTCGTTCAAAGGCATTTTTCGTCATCGCCACCTCGTGTTTGGTGTGATAGCACAGTTCTTTTATGTGGGAGCACAAGCTTCCCTGTGGGGCTATTTTGTGGATCTGAAACTGGGATTGTCAAAGCTGCACAATATTCCGCTGGTGGAATGGCTCTACCCGATCACCACCGAGTCCACATCCACGGCGATTGCTAGTTTCCATGCCTCGTTTGCACTGGCATTGTTTATGGCGGGACGATTTGTGGGCACCTGGCTGCTCACCAAATTCAAGGCACATAACCTACTGGCTGCCTATGCCGCAGCGTGCATGGTACTGATCGGCTACGCTTTGGTAGGCGAGGGGCTTTCCGCCATTATCGCCATCACCTGTGCCTATTTCTTTATGTCCATCATGTTCCCCACCATCTTCGCGTTGTCTATTAAGAATCTGGGCGACCAGGTGAAGTTGGGTGCGGCGCTGGTCATCATGGCGATTGTGGGAGGTGCCGTGTTGCCACCGCTCACGGGCCTGTTGTCGCAAGGCAACATGCAGCACGCGTTGTATATTCCGCTCTTTGCTTTTGGCGTGATCTTCTTGTTTGGTCTCCGTGGATATAAAGTGGAATGGTGGTGGTAAAGTAATTGCCTGCCACTCAAACGCTTATTTTAGAGGGGGAATAATAATATAGAAAATGATCGATCTATCCCTATCTTCAGGGATGTGAAGGGTACCGTTTTCAAATACACCGTTATTCTCCTGTTCGGGATGGCCACCGGTTTTACCGCCCTGGCAAACTCCGTCGACTCCACTTTGTACAAAGAGGGCAGGGCTTGGGCTGAGCGCGATGAAGAAAAAAGCTTTCGCCTGCTGGAGAAGGCCATGCACCAGGCGCAGGACCGCCAGGAAACGGAATTTCATATTCTGTGTGTGATCACCCTGTCTAAACTGGATTTTGAAGGCAACCCGGAACGCCAACGCCACATCCTCACGTGGATCGACCAGGCATTAAAAGAAGCAACAGCACTACGTCAACAAAGAAACATAGCGCTCTTGCACATGTCGGCCGCCTTGCTGCAAAATGAGGCCAACCATTTCTACGACTCCACGCTTTACCACTACGAGTTCGCCCAAAAGATCCTGACCACGCTGTACGGAGAATGGAACGACCTCGTGGCCGCATGCTATCATGGGCGCGCGGACATGTATAAGTACTACTTATTCGACTACGAAAAAGCCGAGGCACTCTACGAAAAATCGCTGCAGATCCGGGAACACATCCACTGGAAAAAGGAGGCCACCTTTGCCCAGCTTTATTATAACCTGGCCACCACCAACCGTTCGCAGCAGGACTACGAAAAGGCCATCGCCTATGGCATCAAAACGATCGAAATGGTGAAGCGGATAAACAACCCCGTGTTCCTGGAACGATGCTACGACATCGTTGCCAACATTTACCGCGACATGGGCGAGACCAAACAAGCGCGCGTCTATTATCAGCAGGCCATCAGCCTGAACCCGAAAAATCGTAACAGCCCTCAGCAGCAGACCTGGCAGCTGGCTTGGCATTACCAAGGACTGGCGAAGTCGTTTGACGAAGACTCCCTGTTCGATGCGGCCATCGTCAACTTCTCCAAGGCACTTGACATCTACCGGAAAACCCACAACGACAACATCCTGCTCTATTCGGAATGTCTCTTCAACACGGCCCTGGCCTACCAGCATCGTGGCGATAACGCGCGCGCACTGGATATGTATCGGCAGCGCATTCTTTCCGTAAAGCACATGAACATGGGGAAGGAGCGGATCATGGCCGAATCCTACGTTGGGTTGGGCGACTATTTCAGGGCAACCCACAACACCGACTCCTCCATTTTTTATTATCAGAAAGCCCTGACCGTCTCCGCCACCGGGTTTACCTCCATGCGCTACGACGTCAACCCAACCCTGGAGCAGGTTGGCCTCCACTATTTCGTTTACTGGATCTTGAGCAAAAAAGCCGAGACCCTCACCGCCCTGTATGAAACAAAAAAGGATGCGCGCTACCTGCGCCAGGCCCTCGCATGCCTCATGCTTTCCGAAAAATTAATGACGCAAGGACGCAACGCGCTCGACATCGAAGAGTCCAAATGGAAATTCCTCGACTCCAACTTCCATCTCTACGAACAGATCGTGTCCACCCTCCACACGATGATGACCCTGCAACCCAACGACTCGTTGCTGGACCTTGCCTTTCACTATTTCGAGCGCAGCAAATCCTATACCCTCAACAGCGCTCTGGGCAAAGCCGAACGCGACCGCAAGATCAATGTGAACGACGCCACCTTCCAAAAATACAATGCCCTCACCCGTGACCTGTTCACCGCCCAAGATAAGCTGAGCCGCGAAAAGGATAAGGATCACCCCGACGAAAAGAGCATCGACGCCATGCGCCAGGAGGTGGTGCGTCTCGACCGCAACATACAGGCCATCAAACCCCAACTGGAAGAAAAATATCCCGGCTATTTCACGGTGACCAGCGAACCACCCGTCCCCTCCATTCAACAGATGAAGAACTTCCTGGAAAAAGAGAACGACGTCATCATCGAATATTTTTGGGGCAACCGGTGGGTCTACGGCCTCGCGCTCGAGAAAGACCACGCCTCCTTCAAACGACTGGGCCGTGTCGATAGCCTGCAGACGAACGTCCAAAACCTGCTGCAACATTTTGCCGACGAGCATTCCAGCATCAGCCAGGAAGTGTTCACAAATTTTTCGGTGAACGCTTATGCCTTGCACCAACGCCTGGTGGCGCCCTTTGGAAAAATGATCCAACCCAACCAGCGGCTGCAGATCATTCCCGACGGCCTCATCAGCCAGATCCCTTTTGAAGTACTGCTCACCGAACCATCCCAACCCAGCCCGGTCAACTACCGCGCGGCACATTACCTCATCCGATCCCACCGGGTGGGCTATGCGTACTCCTCTTCAACCCTGTTGAACAAAACCAAACGCCACACGCCCAACCCTGCCATCCTGGCCATGGGCTTTACGGGCGGCAAGCGCCTACGGGCGGCAGCGGAGCCGCTAACAGAGATCGAAGGCGCCGAGAAAGAACTGGAAGCATTGGAGCGGCGTTTCAACACGGGAAAATTTTTGTCGGGCCCGGAAGTGACCGAGGCAAACTTCAAAACGCTCGCGCCCGCGTATGACATCATTCACCTCGCCATTCACGGAAAGGGAGACGCAGAACAAAACTATTCGTCCAGTTTATTTTTCCGAACGAAGTCCGATTCGCTGGAAGATGGCGAGCTGCATGCCTATGAATTGTATGGGCTAAAACTGAAAGCAAACCTGGCTGTGCTCAGTTCCTGTGAATCAGGATTGGGGAGGGCCTACAAAGGCGAAGGCATGATCAGCATGGCCAGCGCCTTCGTGTTCTCCGGGTGTCAGAACATTTTGATGAGCTTGTGGAAGGTGAACGACCAGGCGGCCGTTTCGCTGATGGATAATTTTTACGGCGGGCTGCTGACGGGAGAACGCATCGATGAGGCCCTGGCCCAAGCCAAGCTGGACTACGTGGATCATGCCGATGAAATTACGGCGGATCCCAAAATATGGGCGCCACTCGTCGCTTATGGAAACCTGGAACCGGTCTTTCAAAAAGACAGGAGCAGGACCCTGTTCGCCGTGCTGGGCGCATTCATGGTCCTGCTCGTGGGGTACGCGGCGTTCCGGAAATTCAGGTCGCGCTATTAGAGTGCTTGTTTTACTTTCGGGGGCGGCGCGTCGCCGTTCAGGGAAGTGGCGTAGCTGATATTGAAGACGGCCGGACTGTTCTGTTTGAACGATACTTTGGTGATGGTGCGGGCATCTTTCTTCTTTACTTTCTCCAGCCGGTCGATAAAGCTGATCATATACTGAAAGAAGGCTTTCAATTCTTTCGGCTTCAATATTGCCTCGCCTTTGTCGAAGATCCGTCCGTAGGGATTGAGATCCAGTTCGATCTCCAGGCATTCGTCGTAGATCATGGGCTTGTCGCTCTTGGCGTGTGCCGCGGTGGCCTTGTGATACAATACAGCCCCGGGATTTTCTTTTTTGGCTTTTCTGAGGGCCTCGTTGCTTTTCTTGTGTGCATTCACCTTCAGATTGAACTCGATGAAGTTCTTGGCATGCGAGATGTCTTGTTTTGTGAGAGTCATGATACAGAAATAGTTAAAAGTGGGCTATAGGTTTACTTTACTTTCTCCAATAATTCCCGGGCTTTCGACGCATACGAAATATCAGTCTCTCCTAATTCCCTTAATATTTTCCGTGCTTGCTCCATGTCGCCGGTTTTCAGGTAGCACAGGCTCAGGTACCACTTGGCCTGAAGGTCCAGCGAGTCGAATTTGTCGTTTAAGGTAATAAAATTCTGTTTAGCTTCCTCCACCCGGCCCACCATTAAATTGGCATTGCCCAACAACATCAACACGCCGGGGTCGGGATGCTCTTTATATAAGGTCCCCAGTTCGTCGGCGGCCTTGCTATAGTTCCCTTGCTCATAGTCCTGGAAGGCCTCTGAATGACGGGGCGTGGTTTGTTCGCCGCGCACCGTGGGGTCGAACACGTTGGGGTAGGGGGTGAAGTAACTCTGAAAGAGTTGCTCGGGGTCGTTGGGCCGCGAGAGCATGACGGCAAGGGTAATGAGCACTCCCGTGATGGCGGCGGCCGACAGGTAATACCATTTTCGCGACGTAGTGGCTATGGGCTCGCGCTCCATGGCTGCCTCTAACGATTGCAGGTAGCCCAGGTTGTTTTTCAGACCGTCGTGGCGTATGGCCATGATCAGGAGTTTCTCCCGTTCATACAAAGCCTTAAACGGTTCGTCGTCTTTGACGCGCTGCATCAGTTGCTCGCGCTCGGTCGCGTTCATTTCTTCATCGAAGAACTTTTCGAGCAACAAGATGTCGTTTTCATTGGTATCCATGCGGAACAACGTTTTGAGGTTTTGTCATTTCTATATCAAAGATCTTGCGCAGCCGTGCCATGCATTTGCACTTCTGATTTTTGGCCGTTTCCGGGTTCTTGTATTGCATGGCCGTGGCGATCTCGGTGATGGTTTTCTTTTCGTAGTAGAACATCTCCACCAGTTTCTGGCAAGGCTGGCCCAGTTTCTCCAGCGCGGTCTTGGCCAGTTCGAAAACAGATTCGTCTGTGCCCTGGGAAGTATCGTCGATGAGATATTCCTTCAGCCATTTTTCCTGGTTGATGGGGGTGTATCGTTTTTCCTTGCGCATATTTTCGAGGGCTATGTTTTTACCGATCCCGAACAAGTAGGTCTTCACACTGCTGACCAGGTGCTCCAGCTTCCCCTGCTTGATGTTGTCATGAAAGATGAGAATGGTGAGTTGATAGATGTCCTTACAGTCGTCTGATGAACAACGGTATTCCTTGCCGATCCATTGAAGGAATTCCTGCCGGTATTCCTCATAGATCCATGCTAGCTCGGCTTGACCCCCGGACCGTATTTTTTCTATGATTTCACTTTGCATCATCTTTAGCGCACTTAATGTGGAGCAAACGGATTTGTAACCCAGGTTAATGTATTTTTTTCACTCCATGGCTCAAAAGAACTAAAATTTGAAACAATTAATATAGCAATTTTCAAGGAATGTGATTGAATTGCAAAAGTTTAGGAGGGTTGCCGGGAAAAAAGGCGACCGCTCTATAAAGGACCACCCAAGGCCAACCCGGCAACCGCCGGGCAAACCAGAGACCGCCGCTTTTCTCCCGCGGAACCACGCGACCAGAAAGACGCCGGTCGCACCAAAAGGCGGTTGCAGGATGTTTCAGGGCACGATTTTGAGACGCGTTTGGAAAAAAAATAAAAAAAATCTGAACGCATGGGTTACATCCGGGGTGGTTTATCATGAAGAGGCAAAACACCTAACCATTTAATGTTATGAGCTCCCTCACCATGAAAGAAAAAGAAGTTTTGGCCCTCATCTCTGCCGGACTTACGACGAAAGAAATTGCAGCGCACCTGAGCATCAGCCACCACACGGTGGAAACCCATCGCAAGAACCTGCTGAGAAAAAGCGAAGCCAAAAATTCAGCGCAGTTGATACAGAAGGCTTATGCGCAACAAATGATTACTGTCTAGAAAAAGAACTGGTTTAAATGGCTTTAATCCGGAAAACTTTAATCTGACCGTTAGCTGAAGAATCTTAACGTTTACTGCTAAGAAATCGGTTGTGTGCTAGTTCTCCCTAAAAAAAAACCTCATGTTGGGCTCTGCGGGCTTGAGATAATCAAGCCCGCTTTTTTTGTAAATAATTATACCGATCGGTATAATTATTAAAAATCACGTATCTTTACCGCAGTTTTCACAACGCAGGGCCGACCGCCCCCTTTCCGGCAGGGGAGGGAGGCGCCGTGGGCCTACTATATTTTTTTGCGCCGGAAAAAACGCCATTGTAGTTTCGCGGGGCATTTGGTGAGAGCCGCCATGCCCTAACTAAAAAAGTAGACTTGTAACAAAATGAAGAACATGCAACCACGAAGAGTAGTCGTTACCGGGCTGGGCGCCCTGGCACCCCTGGGTAATTCCATTCCGGAGTTCTGGAACAATCTGATTGCCGGCAAAAGCGGTGCGGCCCTCATCACCCGGTTCGACACATCGAAGTTCAAGACAAAGTTTGCCTGCGAGATCAAAGGCTATGATCCCAAAGATCACTTCGAGAAGACCGAAATACGCAAGATGGACCCCTTCACCCAATACGCCCTGGTGTCGAGTGCCGAAGCCCTGAAAGACTCCGGCCTCGATCTCGACAAAGTGGACAAAACTCGCGTGGGCGTTATATGGGGGTCCGGCAACGGAGGCTTCTACACCTTTCAACAGGAAATGATCGAATATGGCCGCGGCGACGGCACGCCACGCATCAACCCCTACTTCATCCCCAAAGTGATCGTGGACATCGCCTCGGGATGGATCTCCATCAAGTATGGTTTTATGGGCCCCAACTTCAGCACCGTGTCGGCTTGCGCCACCTCCACCACGGCCATCATCGATGCCATGAATTATATCCGCTGGAACAAAGCCGACATCTTCGTAACCGGCGGCTCGGAAGCGGCCATAAACGAAGCCGGCATTGGCGGTTTTGGTGCCATGAAAGCGCTCTCCACACGCAACGACGACCCCCAGACCGCGTCACGCCCCTTCGATGTGGGGCGCGATGGATTTGTGATGGGCGAAGGCGCCGGCGCGCTGATCCTGGAGGAATACGAACACGCCAAACGTCGGGGCGCGAGAATATATGCCGAGGTAGCCGGCGGCGGCATGTCGGGCGATGCCTATCACTTAACGGCCACCCATCCCGAAGGCGCCGGTGCGCTGTTGGGCATGAAGTGGGCCCTGGAAGATGCCGACCTCAAACCCGAAGACGTAGACTACCTGAATCCGCACGCTACCTCCACACCGGTCGGTGACGAAAGTGAGATGAGAGCGGTGAAAAAATTCTTTGGCGACCACGCCTCCAAAATGCACATCAGCGCCACCAAGTCGGCCACCGGCCACCTCCTGGGCGGCGCAGGTGCGATAGAATCCATCATCGCCATCAAAGCCGTCCACGAGGGGGTGATTCCTCCGACGATCAACACAGAACACCTGGATCCGGATCTGCCGCAGGGTTTGAACATCGTGCTGAAAGAAAAAGTAGTGAAGCCGGTGAATGTGGCGATGAGCAATACATTCGGTTTTGGCGGACACAACGCTACGGCTGTGTTTAGAAAAATTTCCTGAGAGTAATAAGTAATTTCACTGGAACAATTCTCCAGCGATGAGCTGCATTTTTTCGACGCTGTTCATGTCGTAAAGATGCAGCTACATTTTTTTAATTCTGGTTCCTGGCTCCTGGATTCTGACTCCTGCGCTACTTACTTCGCAGGCTGTTCATCACTTTGTTTGCAAACACAAAATCATCAAGCTCCTTCACACCCGAGTGCGTGATGTCTTTGTTGGTGCCCTCCCACAACTTATGGCCTTTGTAGAGAAACATGATCTTCTCGCCAATACCCATCACTGAGTTCATGTCGTGCGTCACCACGATGGTGGTGATGTCAAGGTCCTCCGACAGGTCCTGGATAAGTTCGTCGATAAGAATAGAAGTTTGCGGGTCGAGACCGGAGTTGGGTTCGTCACAAAACAGGTAGTTAGGGGTGTTCACAATAGCGCGGGCAATGCCGACACGTTTTTTCATCCCGCCGCTGATTTCGGAAGGCATTTTGGTGTTCACGTTTTCGAGGCCTACGCGCTGGAGGCAAAAGTTCACGCGGTCCAGCTTTTCGTTCAGGGGCATCTTGGTGAGTACGTCCAGGGGAAACATCACGTTTTGCTCGACATTCTTGGAATCGAACAGGGCGCCACCCTGAAAGAGCATGCCCATCTCGCGACGGATCTCCACTCTTTCTTCCGAGTCGCTGCCATAGAAATCGCGGCCGTCATAGAACACCTGGCCATAGTCGGGGCGGGCCAATCCCACGATGCATTTGAGCAACACGCTTTTGCCCGTGCCGCTGGCGCCAATGATGAGGTTGGGCTTCCCTTTTTCAAAGCTGCCGCTGATCTCGTTGAGGATCACCCGTTCGCCAAACGACTTGGTTATGCTTTGGATCTTTATCATTTTGCGAGGAGGAGTTGGGCCAATAAATAATCTGCGATGAGCACGGCGATCACACTGCTGGTCACGGCCTGGGTACTGGAAACACCAACCTCCAGGGCACCGCCTTGTGTGTTGTATCCTTTGTAGCTGGAGATAGACGCCACCAGGAAGGCGAACACCACCGACTTAATGAGTGCGAACACGACGGTGAATTCGTTGTAGCTGGAACGCAAGCCATACACAAAATCATTCGGCGAGATGATGCCCGTGAGAGTGCCCACCAGGTAGCCGCCAAAAAGGGCGCATACACCTGCCGTGATCACTAACAAGGGATACATTAGGATGGACGCTATGATCTTGGGCAACACCAGGTAGGAGATGGAATTTATGCCCATCACTTCCAGGGCATCGACCTGTTCGGTGATGCGCATGGTGCCCAGACCGCTGGCGATGCTGGAGCCGACCTTGCCGGCATAGATCACGGCCATAATGGTGGGGGCCAGTTCCAGGATGACCATTTCGCGCACGACCTGCGAAATAACGTAGTCGGGAATGAAGCTGCTCACCATGTTGTAGGCCGTTTGCACCGTGGTCACCGCACCGATGAAGGTGGACACCAAGGCTACCAGGAAGACGGTGCCAATGCCCATGTTCATGCACTCTTCCAGCACGAGCTTGTAATACGTTTTGAATGATTCACGGTTAACAAACAAGTTGCCGAGAAACATGAAATACTTTCCAATCTCTTTGATCATAGATGCAATAAACGAAGGCAATCACTACCTTGCGAAAGATACCCAAAAATCTAACATTTAACATTCATGAACAAACTCATCGTAGTGACCGGTGGCACGCGGGGTATCGGACGGGCGGTGATCGAAAAGTTTGCCGGCCAGGGTTTTGATGTCGCCACCTGTGCCCGCCAGAAGCCTGCCCTGGGTCAATTGCAGGACGAAGTAGAAAAGAAATTCGGCGTGAAGGTCTACACGCAGGTTGCCGACCTCTCGGTCAAAGCCCAGGTGAAGGCCTTCTGTGTGTGGGTGACCACCCTGCAACGTCCCGTCGACGTGCTGGTCAATAACGCCGGGTTCTTCATCCCAGGCCAGCTGCTCTCCGAGGCCGACGACACGCTGGAGCAAATGATCAACGCCAATCTCTACAGTGCCTATCACGCCACCCGCGGCCTTGTGCCGCTCATCCCGCGCCACGCGGCAGCCCATATTTTCAACCTGTGTTCGATCGCCAGTTTTATGGCCTATCCCAACGGCGGCTCCTATGCCATCTCCAAGTTTGCGTTGCTGGGATTTTCAAAATGCCTGCGCGAAGAGTTAAAGACGGAAGGCATCCGCGTCACCGCCGTCATGCCCGGCGCCACGCGCACCGAAAGCTGGGACGGCACCGCGCTCCCCGACGAACGCTTCATGCCTGTCGAAGACGTTGCCGATGCGATCTATGGAGCCTATGCACTCTCGGGAAGAAGCGTGGTGGAGGAAATCATCATGCGTCCGCAGTTGGGCGATCTTTGACCGCCCTTGTTGGTGTTCTTCACCAACCGTCGCCCTTGTTGGTGTTCTTCACCAACAAGATCAGCTTCCACTGCCCTTCTCGAAACCAGCATCTTTCTCACTCCACACAAAAAACATCCCCTGTAATAAGTATCTGTCTCATGCGATCTATTTCCACACCGATCGCATCTTCCAAAGCCTGACGTCCACCGCGGCATCACCCCCTTCACTCCAGGTTTTCAAAACATAGTCACCCGTAGGAAAGATCTGGTCGGTAATGACCTGCTCACCGTCGTTGACATACACTTCGACGATGGAATGGTCGACATAAATCTGAAGTTTCAGCTTGCCATCTTGGAGTGATACAGGAGCACGCTCGATGCTGGGGAAACCGGCATCGAAAACGGGACCGGAGTGGGCGCGGTCCACGAAGACCTCGCCTTTGGTTTTATCATAGCCGATGCGGGTCTCTTCGTTAGGTCCCGTGTGAAGCGTCAACCCAAAACCGGTAGCGGAGCCGCCGTTGAACGCGTAGTCGATCACGCTGGCTTTGTCGAGCGTGGTCTCTCCCGCGGAATCAAACGCAATGCTGTCGCCCCGAAGGTTCGCTAATTCGCGCACGGGCCGTTGAAGAATACGATATCCTTTTGGCGTGTTGGCCACGTACAGTTCGCGGGGCAACGTCATGGCACTGCGCCAGGGCGACGTGGGAATGTGGTTGCCATAGGCCCAGTTGTTGGCCCAGCCCAGGAGGATCGTGCGGCCGTCCGCAGCGGGAAGGTTGCTGAAGGTTACCGCGGCATAAAAATCTTTTCCATACTCCAGGTACAGTGGGTACTGCGAAGGATGATCGGGCGTAAATTTTTTACCATCAAAGTTGCCTACGAAATATTGCATGCCCACATATTTCGGACCCTGCGGATGCGAATTGGAGATGAGCAACACCCATTTCTTTTTGGATGGATCGGCAACATCGGGCACTTGCACCAGGTCGGGGCATTCCCAGATCTTGGCCGTGTCGCCCAGGGGGCCGAAGGTGCTGAGCAAGGTCCAGTCTCTTAAATTCTTGGACGTATAAAACTGCGCTTTGAATTGGTCAGGGATCACGACGGTCATCACCCATTTTTTTTCCGGGGCATACCACATCACTTTTGGGTCGCGGAAGTCCTTCAAACCAATATCCAATACGGGATTGTGTTCATAACGTGTGAAGGTCCGGCCAAGGTCGCTGCTGTAGGCCACGCTCTGGTGTTGCCGCAGTTGCTGGCCCCTGCTGTGAACATGCGACGTGTAAATGGAGACGATCCCGCCGGAATCTTTCGGAAAGAATCCACTGGTGTTTTGATCGTCGGCTACCGCACTCCCGGAAAAGATCATGGTGGAGTCCGCGCCACCTGCGTTCGCATATTCGTCGATGGCCACGGGCACGTGTTGCCAATGCAACAGGTCTTTGCTCACCGCATGTCCCCAACTCATGTGGCCCCAGGTATTGCCATAAGGATTGTATTGATAGAAGAGGTGATACTCACCTTTATAAAAAATCAAACCATTCGGGTCGTTGGTCCAGTTGTGATCCGGCGAGAAGTGATATTGCGGACGATATTTTTCTTCATAGGGGACAGGTGCTGTTTCCTTTGCCGTTGTTTCCGGCGAGGGCTTTTGTTTACAGGAAAATAAAAGTGCGAGCGGAAGGAGGAGGTACAGGGTCTTTGTCATGGTCGTGCGTTTGAAAGGAAAGATACAAAAGCCGGGTGAGTTTTTAGGGATGGGCGTGCCCCACCGGAAAAGGTCCATCCTAATCGATGAGGATGGGATGAAAGGCGTCGATGAAGGTCGCGTCAGAATAACGCGCATTTTTTTGTTTCATGCTGCGGAGGCATGCTTTGTACAATCCATTCTCCAGCAAGTCACTGATCTTCTCCAGCATGTCAGCTTCCGTGTCGTCTTCCGATCCCCGGCGACCCCAGCCGTGATAGACCGCCCGGGTGCTGTTTCCGCGGGGGTCGAAGTCGTCGTGCACGGGATAGAGCAGGAGGGGGACCTCCGCTTCGATCGATTCCACCACGGAATTGAATCCACCATGACTGACAAACAAGTCGGCGTGCTGCAACAAGGCCAACTGGGGTACGAAGTCAAAGACATGGACATTCTGGGGAATTGCCGGAAGATCGTTCTTTAATTTCGTGGAAACGACCAGGATGTGGGAGGTGTGTTTTAGGGCAGCCAAAAGCGTACGCAAAATGCGCATCACCCGCGCTTTGGTGTCGGCTTCCAGCGTGCCGAAAGCGCAGTAGATCAGTTTCGCTTTTTGAGTGTCTTTTTGTTTCAGGATGGCGGCCATCCGGTCGGTGTACTCCTGCGAAACATTGACCATCCTAGTCCAGCGGTTGAACCCGACGTAGTGATGCGTGGGCGGCGGTTCAAAACCCGGGAAATCGAATTCGGGTGGCGTGCAAATGAATTGGGGGATTTGATCGACAGAAAAATTCATCAGGTTGGGGAGCGTGGAGATATATTTCGCGGGGATGCCATTCTTGCGCAACTGCCGTGCGATGAGGTGACGGTCGTCAAATCCGAAATATTTCAGTTTTTGATGTTTCACTTTATCCCATTGTGTCCGCTCCAGGTTTTCCATCGCCTCCTCAACGCCTTCTTCGTCTGCGGGAAATACATCGCTGTTCACCGGCGGCCGGCCGGGGAGGATATAGGAGGGGAATATGGCGTGAAACATCGCAATGCGTACGCCACGCGATTTTAAGTGGCGATACAAAATGATGAAGTCCGTAGCGAGGGCGCAATCCAATACGACGGCGTCGGGCCGGAACGTGTCCAGCACCTGAAGGAGCTCCTTCTCCCGGTCGGCGTACAGGCGGTCCGTTACCCGGGCATACAACGAAGACCAATAGGGAAATCTTTTCTTTTGGACCTCGCTAACCCAATACTCAAAGCCCATCCCAAACGGTACGGATTTCAGCGGATGATAAGAAAATCCCAACGTCTTGACATAGCCCTGAAAAAATGCTGCGCCGGCCACCAAAATTTCATCGCCGCGGTTTCTCAGCGGAGTGGCCAGCCCCAGGGCGGGATGCATATGCCCGTAGCCATGATATGGAAAAAAAGCAACGCGCATAGGCGGCGGTTTATCGCACGGTCACGTTCCGGATGATCTTTGAAAACAGCGGCGGGAAGAATCGTTTGATGTATACGAGCAGCACTTCTTTACCGCCAAAATACACCTCTTCCTTTTTCCCTTCGATGGCCCCCACGATCTTGCTTGCAACCCAGTCGACGGGTTTTCCCTTGGCTTGTGCGGTGTCCATTTTGTTCAGCGGCGTACCGTCGCCGGTCAGCGCCGACATGGAGATGGGCGTGCGGATCACACCGGGACAAATCATCGTAACGGCGATATTGTCTTTGAAATTTTCTGCGCGCAAGGCATCAAAAAAACCGTGGAGGGCGTGTTTAGACGCCGCATAGCCCGACCGGTAGGGTGTTCCGAATTTTCCGGCGACGCTGCTCAGCGTGACAAAGTGCCCTTGCTTGCGTTCGGTAAAATGGGGCAGCAAATATTTTGTGAGCGTGATGGCGCCAAAATAATTCACCTCCATCAAACGGCGGTATACGTCCATATCGGTGTCGCTGACAAAACTTCGCTGGCTGATGCCCCCGTTGTTGATGAGCACGTCCACCTGTCCGAAAAGTTGAATGGCGGCTTCCGTGGAGAGCTTCAGCGTGGCCGGTTGCGAAAGGTCCAGCGGCAGGGTGCGGATGTTCGGTTGAGCCGACGCTTCGCAGTTGCCCTTCACACGCTCCAACTCCTCTTTTCGCCGGGCGGAAAGAATAAGCTTCGCGCCTTTTTTTGCCAGCGCATAGGCAAGGGCTTCACCGATCCCGGACGATGCCCCGGTTAGCCAAATGACTTTGTTCTTCAGGTTCGACATGTTGCAACTGTGCGGTTCGTTAACGTTTCAGAATTTTAAGCCCGTATGCGGTCATAGACGACAAAATCAAAAGCATACGGGTGCCGGTTGTCGGCGGGATGCGGCTTTCGCGATACTTCCTTCCAGGCTTTTGGATCGACGTCAGGGAAGAACGTGTCCCCGTGCACGGTGGCGTGGATCTCGGTGAGATAAAGCCGGTCTGCAACGCCCATGCTCGCGGCATAGATCTCGGCGCCACCGATCACAAAGGCCTCGCGCTCACCGTTGCTCTCGGCGATGTTCAGGGCTTTGTCGAGCGTGTGCACCACCAGGCATCCCGGTGCCTTAAAGCCCAGCTGGCGTGTCACCACGATGTTGGTGCGATTGGGCAGGGGCCGGTATCGGTCGGGAATAGAATCGTAGTTCTTGCGACCCATAATGGTGTGATGACCCTTGGTGGTGTCCATGAAATATTTCATGTCGTCGGGTAAGTGCCAGGGCAGGTCGTTGTTCTTGCCAATGGCCCGGTTTTGCGACAAGGCCGCAATGAGCGAGATGATCATGTGCTGTTCGGTTTTCTACAGGCTCGATACGGCCCGGCGCCAACGCCATCCCAGTTCAAGCATGAAGGGTTATTTTTATGAATTACTGATTACACTTTATTTCCCCGGAAAAAATCCTGGACCGACATTCTTTTCTTGCCTTCCGGCTGAAGCTCGTCGATGGAAATCCAACCGTCGGATGCTTTAATGTAAAGATAATTTTTGTTGTCGGTGTCAAGGGTGCCGGGAGAATTTTGTCCGGCGGGTTTGCTGGCCAGTGAAACGGCAAAGATCTTATAGTTCTTGTCTGCCAGCGTGCACCAGGCCGCAGGGTAGGGACTTAATCCCCGCACAAAGTTTCTCACTACGCCCGCGGGCTGATCCCAACGGATCTCGCAGGTCTCTTTAAAGATCTTGGGTGCATGCTTCACGACGGCGTTCGGAGGCTGCGGCGTAGAAGGATAATTCCCGGTTCCGATCGCCTTCACCGTTTTCAAGACCAAGCCTGAGCCAAGTTTCATGAGCCGTTCATAGAGCGTGCCCACCGTGTCGTTGTCATGGACGGGTTCTTTCTCCTGGAAGATGATGCTGCCGGTATCGATCTCCTGTTTCAGAAAAAACGTAGTGACCCCCGTCTCTTTTTCGCCGTTGATGATGGCCCAGTTGATGGGTGCCGCCCCGCGATAATCAGGCAACAGCGAGGCGTGGAGATTAAAAGTGCCTATCGCGGGCATGGCCCACACTACTTCCGGCAACATGCGAAACGCTACCACGATCTGCAGGTTGGCGTTATAGCTTTTTAGTTCTTCTATGAATTCGGGAGCCTTCAGATTGGTGGGCTGCAAAACGGGGAGATGGTGTTTCAGCGCACACTCCTTCACGGGCGAGTAAACGATTTTCTGTCCGCGTCCCTGCGGTTTGTCGGGGGCCGTCACCACAGCCACCACGTTGATGTGATGTTCAACCAGGATCTCCAGGCTGGGCACGGCAAATTCCGGGGTGCCCATAAAGACTATGCGAAGTTCGTTCATTCGGCTTCAACGTTTCAGAAAGCAAACATACCATGCAGACGGATCAATCCCGTTTATTCAACGCGAACATTTCGAAAAGTTCTTTCTCTCCCGCCAAGGTTTGCGCTACCCACTCGCCCAGCGCCGGCCCATGCTTGAACCCATGGCCCGAACCACCGCCCAGCAAAAAGAGATTTTGTGTCTCCGGGTGAAGATCGAAAATGAAATTGCCATCGGTGCTGTTTTCATAGGGACAAACACGGCTTTCGCCGAGGGGCGCATCCTTGAGCAGCGGGAAACGATGGGCCAGGAATTGACGCGCGCGTTGCAGCGCCACCGGGGTCAGCGTGTGATCGCCGTTCGTGGGGTCGAAGATCTCGCCGCGAATGTCGACACCGATCTTAAAACCGCGGTGGGCGTTGCCGGGTATGCCATAGTAAAAATCTTTTCCATCCACATCCACCCAAACCGGCAGCCGCTCGAAGGCCGCGGCATGTTGTGGGGGCGGGCCGAAATAATAGACCTCTTGCTTGGTGCAGTTCACTTGTTCGCGAAGCAATTGAGGGAACAGGTCACCCAGCCAGGATCCGCAAGCAAAAATAAAAGCGTCGGCATGGAGCGTTTCTCCATTGGAAAGTGACAAGCTGTTAACGTCGCCGTGGACGTCGGCGAGGGGAGCCACGTGTGCTTGAATAAATTCGCCGCCTTCTTCCACAAATGCCGTCTGCACAGCTTGTACGGCTTCGCGGGCTTTCAGATAGCCACCATAGGGATCGAGATAGCCGTGGTGGAGATCCTGTGTGTTGATCTCCGGGTAGCGGCGGTTCAGTTCTTCGGTCGATAAATATTCATAGTCCATCCGGTGCTGTTGGGCGAAGGCGATGGAATCATCCACCAGGGGTGTCTCAGGGGTGTAGCACATCCAGAGCACGCCCGTGTTGAAGAACAATTTCTTATCAAAGCGTGCCTGGTTTTCCTTCCAGAGTTCCAGCGCCCGCACATTGAGGTTGAAGTAGGTTTCGTTCGCGCCATAGGTGGAGCGGATCACACGGGTCTCGTCGCCGGAGCTGGACCGCACGTTGCCGGCACCCCAGGCATCGACCAGCGTCACCCGGAAGCCCTTGCGCAACAGGTAGAGCGCCGACCATCCGCCAAACGCTCCGGCGCCCACGACCACAACAGATGACCCTGGCGGGAGCGAGGGATTTCGCTTCTGTGCCCTGGTTTCGGTGCGGGTCCGGGGAGCAAACGTGTTCAGGTTAGGGGGTGTCATGGGGGGTGATTATTTCTTCCAGCCGGCGGGATCGACGCGCCAGGCTTTTAGGGAGGTCACCTGGTCTTCGGTGATGTATTTTTCTTCCTGGGCATATTTCAGCAGGTGGCCGTAGTCGCTCAGGGTGATGAGGGAGGTGTTGGCTTCATAGAAGTTGCGCGTGGCAATGTCGAAACCATAGTTGAAAATGGAGACCATGCCCAACACTTCGAAGCCGGCCTCACGCAGGGCTTGTGCCGCCTTGAGCGAGCTGCCCCCGGTAGAGACCAGGTCTTCCACCACCACCACCTTCTGGCCTTTCACCACCCGGCCTTCGATCAGGTTTTCCATGCCATGATCCTTCGGTTTTGGTCGGACATACAGAAAGGGGAGGTTCAATGCCTCGGCGACGAGGGCGCCCTGTGCGATCCCCGCCGTGGCCACACCGGCAACGGCCTCCAGGGTAAAGAAATTTTCGCGAATGGCCTGCACCAGTGCATGCTTAATGGCGGTCCGGATCTCAGGATAAGAAAGGGAAAGCCTGTTATCGCAATAAATAGGCGATTTCCAGCCTGAACTCCACGTAAACGGTTTCTCCGTGTTCAATTTGATGGCCTGGATTTGCAGCAACATGGCCGCGACCTTGGCGGCGGTTTCTTCTTGGACTTTGATGATCGGCATAATGCCGAAAGGTAGAATTAAAAATCATTCCGGTAAATGCCCTGGGCAACCCCGAACGGCCGGCAGAAAAAAAACTTATTTGCCGGCGGTAAAAAATCCCGAATCCACTTGCCACCTTGAGAATTATTCGCTCTTTTGCGAACATGGTGAAGTTGTAAACTCATCGCCCCATGATCATTTTTATCAACGACATTCCCGTCCGAATCCTCAAGGCAGATGAACAACCCGGCGAAGGCCGTGTAAACCACATCATTGACGCAGCCCAGGAACCTGTCACCCAGGCAAAACTCATCTATCACGTCTGGATCCAAAACGTGGGGGAGCAGGAATTGAACACGCTGCTCAATTTTCTGGATGCCAAGGTGCCTACCAGTGTGCTGTCCATAAGCGTTTCCGTGAAGGACTACGATATCACCAAACAATATCTCCGCAGCAAATTCAAGGTGGTGAAAGCCGCCGGAGGCCTCGTGCGCAAAAAGGATAAATTCCTCATGATCTACCGTCTCAAAAAATGGGACCTGCCAAAAGGCAAACGCGAAAAGGACGAAACCAGCAAACAAGCCGCCGTGCGGGAAGTGGAGGAGGAGTGCAACGTGACTGTGAAACTAGGCCAAAAGATCTGTACCACCTGGCACACCTACACCATGAACAAGCGTGCCATGATCAAGAAAACACGCTGGTATGTGATGGACGTCGTCGACGACACACGCATGAGACCCCAACCCACCGAAGATATCGAGGAAACCCGTTGGATGAACCGCAAGGAAGTGTATCACGCCCTGGAACATTCGTACAAATCGATCAACTATGTGTTCGAGCAGTACTATGAGGTGATGGAGATCAATCCGGCGAAATAGTTTTGTGGAGGAGGGGGAAGTTAGCAGCCAGAATTCAGTAGTCAGTAGCCAGTAGTTTTTATCCACTTGTCGCCGTTGTTGGAGTTCTTCTCCAACAACACCTTACCTGTCATTTTAAGGAGTAGGGAATAAATTCCGATACATCACCGCCATACTTATGCACTTCGCGGATAATGGACGAACTGATCCAGGCCAGTTGTGGCGTGGTGATCAGGAATACCGACTCCATTTCCTCATAGAGTTTCCGGTTCACCTGTGAAATGCTGTTTTCGTATTCGAAGTCGGTCGTGTTGCGCAGGCCTCTTAACAGGAAACGTGCGCCGTTCTTTCGGGCAAATCCCGCCGTCAGCTCGGAGAACTTCACCACTCTGATGTTGGGGTATTTTTGAAACGCCGTCTGGATCCGCTCCAGCATGAAGTCGATCTCGAAATAGCGTGTGCTCTTTTGGCTGTTGTAGCCGATGGCGATGATGATCTCGTCAAAAAGCTGGAGTCCGCGAAGCACGATGTCTTCGTGTCCTTTGGTGAAGGGATCGAACGATCCGGGAAAAAGGGCAATGCGTTTGGCCATGGGGTGGAAGCGTTAAGGTCGGGATAGCGCGTATTTTTTATTTGCCCCCGTGTGGCATGGGCAAATCAATGGATCAGGTGGATGCTGTAGAGATCAAAGTAATGGTGCTCGGGCACTTCATCGAAGGCGTAGCTGAAGTTGAGGTCGTCCGGTTCGCCGCCGAAAGTGACGTTGCTGATGTATTTGTAGAATTCGTGGTAGTGAGGCGAATTCTTGCCGATATAGCCCCACAAAATGACCTGGCTGGTTTGCTGATCCATGTTCAGCGACTTCATCACCAGCATGATGTATTTGATATAATCCGAAAATTGCTTGATCGCAAACTGGTTGTAGTACAACAACTTTTTGTCGCGGCACGCCAAAATGTGGAGCTTGAAGCGATCCACGTAGATGTACAACGGGTTGTCTTTGCGCTTTTCAGCAAACTGCATGGTGCCTTCAATGAGGGCGGCCGACTGGTGCGTGTAGACCGGCGGGTTGTTGGGATACACGCTGTTGAGCCACGCCCGCAGGCTGCTGCTCATGGCAAACACGGTCACGGCCTGTGAACGTTCATTGAACGACGCCAGCACATCTTCCTTCGTGGGGTCGATGTGGGCATTGAATTTCAGATAGTCGGCGATCGACGCTTCGGCAAACAACGCCTGCGGCACCTGCACGAACTTGGGGTTCTTTATCGAAACTTTTATCTTTTTCCAGAAATTCGCTTTCAGCAACGCGTGCGAATCGAACAATTGGTCGAGAATGTGGATGAGTTCTTCGTTGGAGGTAAGGTTGGGGAGGACAAAGTCTTCCAGGAGCAATACCTTTTCGTCTTCGGTGCGGATGACGGAGAGCTGGAAATCGCGCGCACCGATATTGATCAGCAGGTGATATTGATGAAGAAACTCTTCATCAAAAAGATCATCCTTGATTTTACGGATCAATTTGTAGGTAAGCGTCGTAGTCTCCAAAGTTAGTGCCGGGTTATCATGGTTTGCCGCATGAGCCGACGCAAACGCTTGAGCAGAGAAAGATGGTCGAAACCGTCCGGTATCCAGTCAGGGTTCACGTTGTGCAATAATAATTATTTTAAAGGGGAAATCACAAAGCGGAATTTGCGGAACGTCAATTAAATACGATAAAATCCGGATAGTCGTCGCAGGTCATCGGCCGTGCGGGCAAGACGGAAGATGCCGTGGAGTGCCCCGGCGGGTAGCCGTTGGATTTCGCCTGGGGTCATGAACTTCGCGTCGGCGATCAACTGGAGCTCCGGATCGTGCCCCGCCTTCAATTCACCGCCGGTTTGTGTCACTTCGAAGAACAGTTCGATCGCGTGCAATGGAGGTTGGATGAACTCGCAGCCAAAGCGAAACCGGGGAGCGTCGACAAACAAGCCTGTTTCCTCGCGATATTCGCGCTTTAGGGCCTCTTCCAGCGACTCACCCAGCTCTACGCCACCGCCTGGGGGCGCCCAGAAGTCGCCCTGTCGTAGCATTTTGTGGTTCACCAGCAGCAGCCGGTCGCCCTGCCAGCAAAGACCACAGGCGCGTACCCGCACTTTGTGACCATAGGTTTCGCTGATTTTTGCATCCATTCGGTTACCGGTAAGGCAAAAATGATATTGACCGTAAATTCGATGATTCCGGCGTAGAAATTTTCATATTCTGGCAGAATTGTTGAATGAAGGTTTTAAATTTGAAAAAAAGTAAAGGTTATGAAGAAGAATTTGTTCCTGATGATTTTCCTGGCCGTAGCAGCACAAGGTCTTGTACTGCAAGCCAGCGCACAAACCGCCGCCGCGAACGGTCCTGTGATCACATTCGAAAAGAAGTCGCATGACTTCGGTGACATGGTGCAAGGCGACAAGGTTCAACATGTATGGAAATTTACCAATACCGGAAACGAACCCTTGATCATCACCAACGTTGCGGTGACCTGTGGTTGCACCACGCCGGAAGGCTGGCCGCGCGATCCGATCGCTCCCGGTGGCAAAGGTGAAATTCCCATCGCATTCAACAGCGCCGGTAAAATGGGCAAACAAAATAAAGTGGTGACGATCGTCTCCAACGCCGTAAACGCGGAGGGTGCACAGATCTCTTTCACGGCCAACGTGATCGAAAAGAAAGCGAATCCCCAATAGTTTTGTTTTTCTAAAGAGATATAAAAAGCCATTCGCATGAATGGCTTTTTTATTTGTCTTTGGTCGGACCGGCAAGTCCGCGTTGCCCATTATTTTTTGTAAACGCCAAGAAAAAGGAACACCCATCCGAGGATGAACAACACGCCTCCCAAGGGCGTCACCGCCCCCAGCACGCCCAGGCCGGTGAAACAAAGCGCGAACAAGCTGCCGCTGAAAAGGAAGATGCCGAGAAGGAAAAAGAAGCCGGCATAATATAATTTCTTTGAGGAAAATTGGCCCATCAGCACCCCCACGGCCAGCATAGCCAAAGCGTGGTAAAACTGGTAGCGCACGGCCAGCTCGTAAGTGTCTAGCCGCCCCGTGGCAGTCAGGGTGGGTTTGAGCGCATGGGCGCCAAAAGCTCCCACAATGACGGCGAGGCATCCCATCACGGCTGCGCTCAGAAGTGTGTTTCGTTGATTCATTTTTGATTTTCGTAATGACGTTCTCCAAAGATAGCCGATCCCACCCGCACCAACGTGCTGCCTTCTTCGGCTGCAATTTTATAATCGCTGCTCATGCCCATCGACAATTCTTTCATCATCGCATGCGACGGCAACGCGGAAGATTTTAATTTTTCAAAAAAGGTCTTCAGTCCGTGAAATTCTTTGCGGATCTGCCCTTCATCTTCCGTGAGCGTGGCCATACCCATGAGACCCTGCACCTGGATGTGCTTCAGACCGGCAAAAGCGGTGGATTGAAAAAGTTGCAACACCTCGTCTTCGGAGAATCCGAACTTGGTGTCTTCTTCCGCGATGTGAAGCTGGAGCAAACAGGGGATGATGCGGTTGGCCTTGGCTGCTTGCTTGTCGATCTCCTCCAGCAGGCGGGCGCTGTCCACGGAATGGATGAGGGTAACGAAGGGCGCGATATATTTTACCTTGTTGGACTGCAAGTGGCCGATCATATGCCAGGCAATATCTTTGGGCAGGGCCTCGTGTTTGGGCACCATTTCCTGTACCTTGTTCTCGCCAAAAACGCGCTGCCCTGCGGCATATGCCTCAGCGATTTGCTCCACGGGCTTGGTCTTGCTCACGGCCACCAGGGCGCAACCCGCGGGTAAGTTTTGGAGAAGATTGTTGATGTTATTCTTAATATTCATGCCTATTTTTAGCCCCTAAACCACCAAAGCTACGCAAATATGGCACTCCTTGGAACATTGCTGAAAAAAGGGATCCGGCTCCGTGAGATGATGGAGCAGGAGTATACCTCTCCCTTCGATCTGCAAAAGAAAGAGCTAAAGGAGCTGCTGATGACCGCCAGCCAGACCGAATTTGGGAAGCACTATAACTTTGGCCACGTGTTGCAGGGCTTCCGCAAAGGCGACAAGGAATTTTATAAACGCTTTAGCAAATCGATCCCCCTGCATACGTATAACAAAATCTACGCCGACTGGTGGAAGCTGGCTTTGCAGGGCGCCCGCAATGTCTGCTGGCCGGGTCGCATAAAATATTTCGCCTTGAGCTCGGGCACCTCCGAGGCATCGTCCAAGTACATTCCCGTGACAAAGGACATGACCAAGGCGATCCAGAAAACAAGTGTCCGCCAGATCCTGTCGCTTTCCAAGTATGACCTGGAGCCTGAAATTTTTCAGTCCGGCATTCTCATGCTGGGGGGCAGCACCCACCTGAACAAGCGGGGCAGCTACTTTGAAGGTGACCTCAGCGGTATCCAGGCGGCCCGTTTGCCATTCTGGTTCCAGCACTTTTATAAACCCGGCAAGAAGATCGCCAAGAACCGCGACTGGGATACCAAACTGGACGAGATCGCACGCAAGGCCGGCGACTGGGACATCGGCATCGTGGTGGGCGTGCCGGCGTGGATCCAGATCCTCATGGAGAAGATCATCAAGTTCCACCGCATCAAGAACATTCACGAAATATGGCCCAACCTCGAAGTGTATGTGCACGGGGGCGTGTCGTTTGATCCCTATCGCAAAGGATTTGAGAAGTTATTAGGCCGGCCCATCAGTTACATCGAGACCTACCTGGCATCGGAAGGCTTCATTGCTTTTCAGGCCTACCCAAATCGCCGCACCATGCGACTGGTGTTGAACAACGGCATCTTCTATGAATTTGTGCCCTTCGATGAAAAGAACTTCGACGCCGCCGGTGAAATAAAACCCGACGCCGAAACGCTCATGATCGATGAAGTGGAGGAGGGAAAAGACTATGCCATCCTGCTGTCGTCGTGCGCGGGCGCGTGGCGTTACATCATTGGCGATGTGATCAAATTCACCTCGCTGGAAGAAGCGGAGATCGTGATCACGGGACGCACCAAACATTTTTTGAGCCTTTGCGGCGAACACCTTTCGGTGGACAACATGAACAAGGCCATCGAACTGGTGTCAAACGATTTTAATATCAACATCCCCGAGTTTGCCGTGGCCGGGATCCCGTATCAATCCTTGTTTGCCCACCACTGGTTTGTGGGCACCGACGACAAGGTGGACAAGAAACTGCTGAAAGAGAAAATAGACGAGCACCTCAAAGTGCTGAACGACGACTACGCCGTAGAGCGCAGCGCCGCCCTGCGCGAGATCTTTGTGGATGTGCTGCCGGTGAAAACGTTTTATGATTGGATGGAGTCGAAGGGGAAAGTTGGCGGTCAGAATAAATTTCCAAGGGTAATGAAAAACGCCCAGTTGGACGATTGGAAAAATTTCCTTCAAACCCATTCGAATGGCAATCGTTCGTGACGGTGTTCTCTACGGGATCGTGCTGGCCTTTCTCATCGGGCCGGTGTTTTTCGCATTGCTGCAAACCAGTATCGAGCGTGGCTTCTGGAGCGGCTTCTGGGTAGCGGTCGGCATTTCGTGTAGCGATGCCCTCTACATCCTGGTGTCGTATTTGGGGTTGATCCAGTTCATGCAAGCCGAACGTTTCCGGCATTACCTGGCCTACGGCGGTGGACTGGTGTTGTTAGGTTTTGGGGTCTACTATCTCGCCGTCAAGAGCAGGAAACTCGTCGTTTTCGATCCGAAGAACATCGCTGAGAGAAGTTGGATCAGGCTGGCGCTGAAAGGATTTATCATCAACGGCCTCAGCCCCATGGTGCTTTTCTTTTGGATCGCCACAGTTGGTGTGGCCACCACGCGCTTAGGCTACACGTTGCCCAACGAGGCATTTATATTTTTTGGGTCTATCGTCGGCACTGTATTCTCCACCGACCTGATCAAGGCAAAACTTGCCGACAAACTTCGCACGATCATCACGCCCCGGTCTATCCGGATCATGAACATCATATTGGGTATTGTGCTGATTGTTTTTGCGGGTAAGCTCATCTTTTTCCCCAACACCATTCCGCATTAATCCTGCAGCACGTTGCTCAGGAAAGTCGACTTCATCGCCAGCCACAGGAGGAAGCAGAGGACGGCCCATTGCAGGTACACGAAGTAATAATCGTATGTATCCTTGAACCGCGTCTCTTTGATCTCGGCTTTTTCAAATTGGTCGATCCGCGTAAATACCTGGCTCAGGGCCTTGTTGTCGGTGGCCCGGAAAAATTCGCCACCGCCGATCTTGGCGATCTTGCGCATCGTGGTTTCGTCCACCGTGTTGTCCATCATGATAGGACGGCCAAAGAAATCTTTTCCGGCAGGCACTTGTCCCTCCTTGCCCACAACGATCGTGTATATTTTGATGCCATAGGCTGCCGCGAGTTCTGCCGCCGTGATGGGGTCGATGTTGCCGCCGTTGTTGTCACCGTCGCTCAACAGGATACACACTTTTGATTTGGCCTCCGATTCACTCATCCGGTTGGTCACCACGCCCAGGGCGCTGCCAATGGCCGTGCCGCGGGTCTCGATCATTTCGAAGTTGATCTCGTTGAGATACGATTTGAGCAGGTCATAGTCGGTGGTGAGCGGTGCCAGGGAAAAAGCATCTCCCGAGAAAACAACAATACCGATACGATCTTGTAGGCGGCCGCTGATAAAGTTGCGCGCCACATCTTTTGCCGCTTCAAGCCGGTTCGGCACGAGGTCCGAAATCTCCATCGACTGCGAAATGTCCAACCCGATCATGATGTCGATCCCTTCCGTCCATTGCTCCACCTTTTCATTGGTCCTTTGAGGGCGGGCCAACGCCACGCAGATAAAGACCATCGCAAACATGAGTAAAAATTCAGGCAGCAGCCGGAAGAGGGTGAGCGGCGACACGTGCAGATCTTTCTGCGTCATGGCCACGGGCAATTTCTGATTGAACCGATAGCGCCACAGCCAGCGGAACAAGAACAGCAACGGCACAGCGCCGATGCCCCAGAGAAAAGCGGGATTCTCCCAGGTAAACGCCTTCCACGAAGAAGGCATGAACCATTCCAGCGAGAGCCAGGCGGTGAGATCGGTTGGATTATCCATGTTTCACCTCCTCCAGTTTTTTTGAAAAGCGTTGGCCGGCAATCGTCTTCAAGGTCTCCAGCGAATCGACCACGGCTGTGTCGTGGCCGTAGATGGCGCCATCTACGGCGTGCAAAGTTTTGCCGAGGGCCTCGTTGTTTTCCAAGCGCGCAATTTCGCGCGAGGTGAGTTTGGTAAACGGCCGTGCTTCCAGTTGTTCCATGTATTTTTTCCACTGCGAAAGCGCACGTTCCGTGGTGGGCGCCGAAAAGGTCGCCCGCAAGGCGTCGACCTGCGGCGTGTAGGCCTCCAGGAATTTTTGATGTGCCTGCTGCAGGCGTTTCAGGCGATAGTGTTTGAGAATGCGCTTGCCAAAGACAAACCACCCGATAATGGACAACACCAGCAGCACGCCGAGCACGATCAGTAACACGACGTAATTGAACGCCTTGGGGACATCCTGGTGTGCAATGGAGACTTTGAGCGGTAGGTTTTGGATGGAAAGTGTGTCGGGCAGATCCGGTACCAGCGATGTGAACAGGATGGTGTCGCTCGCGGAGGTGTAGGTCACGCAATCGCGCGGGTTCAATTGGAACACGGGCAGGCTCAGCGTTTGAATGCGGTCGATCTCGAACGTCGATAAATAATATACCACGCTGTCGTAGCTCTTGCCATCTTTGGTTTCGGTGGGGAAGTATTTTTTATGGTCGTATTCGAATGGCGCAAAATTGAAAGCGGAGTCCGGGAAAAGGATGTTGAGCTTGCTGGGATAGCGGGCTGTGAGATAGTAGCCGGTTTCGTCGCCCACGCGCACGCTGTCCTTGAAGAAACCACTGCGCACGGCCACGTCCTGCGCGCGGAGGTGGCCTGCGCTACAGAGAAGAAGAAATAAAGCTATGCACCAGGGCTTATACTTCAGGTTCATCCGGTCACGAAGTTTTTAGCGATTTGTTTCTTACTTTAAATAATCGCAGCAGCTTGGGCACATAATCTTCGTCGGTATCGAGCGAAATAAAATTGATCTCATGCTTACGGCTGAATTGCTCCAGTTCCGCTTTGCGCGACGCGTGCCGCTTGCTGATCTTCTCGCGGAAGTCGCCAAACGACGTGTTGATCCACAACGTCTTTTGCGTCTCCTTGTCGATCACCGGGATGATGCCCAGTTTAGGCAGCCGCGTCTCGCGCTTGTCGCTGATGTGAATGACCACCAGGTCGTGGCGACGGGCCAGGGCCTTGAGATTTTTCTGATATCCCTCATCGATAAAATCCGAAATAAGAATGACCACGCTACGACGCCGGATGGCGTTCAGGGAAAAAGCGATGGCCTTGTTCAAATCCGTTTTCAGCGACTGGGGTCGCAGCTTGACCAGCGTGCTGATGATCTCATAAGCCTGCGAGTGACCCTTGCTGGGTTTGATATATTTTTCCTTTACATCCGAAAAACAAATGAGTCCGACGTGTGCCGATTCTTTGGAGGCCGAAAGGGCCAGCACCCCACAGATCTCCTTGCCGATGTCGGCCTTGGTGTTGCCGGGGCTGCCAATGTCTTCGGAAGCGCTCACGTCGAGGATGAAGAATACCGTTTGTTCTTTTTCCTCGCGGAAGGTTTTAACGAACGTGCCGTGCCCCTTGGCCGAAACGTTCCAATCGATGATGCGCACGTCGTCGCCGTACTGGTACGGGCGGACGTCGTCAAACTCCAGGCCCGATCCTTTGAACACAGAGTGGAAGTCACCCTGCATCTGGCTGTTGATGGCCTTGCGGATCTGGATCTCGTAGCGACGTAGTTTTTTTAAAAGCGCTTTCACCGGATTGGTACTGAATTTGATTAAAACCCCGCAGGAAGAAACAAGTTTCCGCCCACCAAGGCCCTTCCATAATAGGGAATTGGCCAAAAATAGAACAATTATGAGTATTTTGCCGATCCAAAATTGAATATAGGTTGAGAAAATCTGCGAAAGGCCTGCTGCATCTGCCCATCACACCCTGGTGTTTTGCCCTGGTGGTGGCCGTGCTGTTTTCGTGCGGAAAAGGGGGAGGCGTCTCGCAGGGGGTACTCCCCGAGGAGAAAATGCTCGAACTGCTGTCGGATATTTATGTGGTGGAACAAAAAGTGAACAGCCTGGGGCTGAAACGCGATACGGCCGACCTGATCTTTGAAAAACTGAAAGACAAGGTCTTCGAAAAGGCCGGCACCACCGACTCCATTTTTCGCCTGTCAATGGATTATTATATCGATCGCCCAAAGATCATGGAGGGCATCTATTCCCAACTGGTTGACTCCATGAACCTCCGGGAGCAACGCATTCTTTCAGGCCAGCCCAAATGATCTATCCCGAGTCGTTCGAAGAAAAACTGGGGTTCAACCAGATCCGCGCAAAGCTGAAGAGCTATTGCCATTCACCCGCCGGCGAAGAGTGGGTGGACCGGATGCGCTTTAGCTCCGAGCCCGAATTTATACGCGTGCTGCTAAAACAGAACCTGGAATTTCGCCAGATCCTCGAAAAAGCAGAGGCCTTCCCCACACAATATTTCCTCGATGCCACCGAATGGATCCAGAAGATCAGCGTGGAAGGCAACTGGCTCGATGCCGACGAATTCCTGCGCATGGCCTATTCGCTGGAGACCATCATGGCCTGCAAGAACTTCCTGACCAAGGCCGCCGAAATCTACCCCGAACTGTTTCGCATGACCGAGCCCGTCAGGGTAACGGGAGCGCTGGTGCAATCTATTTTTTCAACCGTCGACGACAAAGCACAGGTGCGCGACTCGGCCAGCGCCGAGTTGGGTCGCATCCGGAAGAAACTTCGCGATGAACAAGGTCGCCTGCGAAAGTTGGCCGACCAGATTTTCCGCACCGCCGTGAGCGAAAACTGGGTGCCCGAAGGCGCCCTGCCCACCATCCGCGATGGCCGGGTGGTCATCCCCATCCAGGCCGAACACAAACGCCGCATGAAGGGCTTCATTCTCGACGAGTCGGCCACCGGCCAAACCGTATTCATGGAACCCGCCGAAATGCTGGATGCCAACAACGAGATCCGCGACCTCGAACACGCCGAGAAACGCGAAGTGATCCGCATCCTGAAAGCCCTCACCGACGACTTCCGTGAACAACTGCCCGTACTGAAAAGCGCCTACCGCTTCCTGTCGCAACTGGACTTCATCCGCGCCAAGGCCAGATTCTCGGTCGAGATCAACGCCGACCTGCCCATCCTGGAAACAAAACCCGAGATGGTGTGGTACGTTGCCCGGCATCCCTTGCTCTACCTCAGTCTGAAAGGCAAACGCGATGTGGTGCCACTCACCATCGAGCTCAATGCGCAACAGCGGATGCTCCTGGTGTCTGGTCCCAATGCCGGAGGGAAGTCCGTGTGTTTGAAAACCGTCGGACTGTTGCAATACATGCTGCAATGCGGCATGCTCATACCGGTGTCGGACCGCTCGCGGGCGGGAATTTTTCAAGACATCTTCCTGGATATTGGCGATCAGCAATCCATCGAAAACGACCTGAGCACCTATAGCAGTCACCTGCGAAACATGAACGTGTTCATTCAGTCGGCCGCCGATAAGTCGCTCGTGTTGCTGGACGAAATGGGCTCTGGCACCGACCCCGATTTTGGTGGTGCCATCGCGCAGGCCATCCTGGACGCCTTGCTCCAGAAACGCGTGTGGGGTGTGGCGACCACCCACTACTATAACCTGAAATTATTTGCCGGCCAGCAACCCGGCATTCGCAATGCTGCGATGCGCTTTGATGATCAGCACCTGGAGCCCCTCTACATTCTCGACATCGGCAAGCCTGGAAGCTCGTTCGCCCTGGAGATCGCCCGCAAAACCGGCCTTCCACAACAGACGCTGCTAGAGGCCGAAAAGCTCGTGGGCAAGGACCTGGCCGGATTCGAGACCATGGTGCGCTCGCTGGAAAAAGAACGCCATGAGCTGAGCGAAAAAATAAAACGCATGGAGCGCCAGGAAACCGAATTGAAACAATCGCTGGCCAAATATCAAACGCTGTCCACCGACCTGGAAACACGCAAGAAGGAGATCATCAACCGCGCCAAAGAAGACGCGGCCCAATTGCTGAAGAACACCAACCGCGAGATCGAGAAGACCATCCGTCACATCAAGGAGAACAAAGCGGAAAAGAAGGAGACAATCAAGGTGCGAAAGAACCTCGAGACCCTCACGCAACAAGTAGGCGAGGCTCCTAAAAAAGAAAAGAAGCCGGAGGTAGAACTGAAAGAAGGCGACCGGGTGCGAATCACAGGCCAGGAGGGCAGTGGCGTGATCCTCAACATCCAGGGAAAAAACGCGACCGTGCAATTCGGTTTGCTAAAGTCCATCACCAAACTCGACAAACTCGAAAAGATCACGGCCACGGTGGAAAAAGAAATCGCCGCCAAGCTCCGGTCGGCCGGTATCAACGTCCACGAAAAGCGCACACAATTCAACAGCACCCTCGACATCCGTGGGAAGCGCGTCGATGAGGTCATTGGCATACTCGACCAATTCATGGACACGGCCATCTTGCTGGCCCAGGGCGAACTTCGCATCCTGCACGGTAAGGGTGAGGGTGTTTTAAGAAAAGTGGTGCGCGATCACCTGAAAACCTACAAACAAGTGGCCAGCATCAAAGACGAACACATCGAAAGAGGGGGGGATGGTATTACCGTGGTAGTGTTGAAATGAGCCCGCATTTATGGCCACCGTCAAGTAACACCTCCCGTAAAAATTATTTCCATCGATGCGTCGCGCGAAGCAAAAGCTACTGGCTGGCCTTTGAAAGAATGTAAAGCGTAGTGGGGCGCCCGCCCTTCGATTTGTTGGTGCGAATTGATTCTTCCGTCAAAAATCCGCGGTAGGTCAGCGCTTGAAGCAACTCCCGGACCATATAGTAATTGAAGCCCTCGTTGGGAACAGAGCTTAGAATTTGTTTGATGGTAAAAGGTCCGGGTTGCGACATCACGGCATCGAAGATCTTTCGCCGCCGGTCATTCGTAATAAGATTGTCAAAATTCATACAAGTGGGGTTACATGGCTTTAAATCGCGCGCAATCCTATGCGCGAATCAAAAATGTATCTCCACGCTGCAATATTTTTGCAGTTTGTAAAATTGGCAGAAAACAGGGCATGAAATACGTCGATAACGCTTGACCTACACGTAGACGGTCGGCAGCGATGGAACTAAAATCAAAGATCGATATCAGTTCGTGCGGTGCGTATGCGATGGATGATGCGTGCGATGACTCGCCGGAATAGTTTGGTGGATCACAAGTTCGGCAATCAGGAGATTAGGTACCCAACTCAGCCAGGCGATGGTGGCATAGGCTTCTGGAACATTCAGGCTGTAATGAAAGGAGCTGATGAGCACATACAATCTCAAAGTTACGGCAGCAAACGTCAGAGCATAACTTCGGATCATCCATCGACGGTGACCGGCGATATCTTTCTTGCGGATGCGGTTGAGCGCTAGCGCCGTGAAGGCAAACCACAAGCTTGCCTGGAGAAGAAAGCTCGTCAACACCCAGGGGCCACGTTGAATGAACAGGCTCATGACGAGGCCGCCCGGCGCGGCAAAAAAGAGGATGCCCATTACGTAGACATATCCCAGAAAGCGATGGGTCTTTTTGAATTTTTGGTTGGATTTGGGATGGAGTTGGAAAAGACCGGCCACTAAAATGACGCCGCCCACCAGCACGTGCGCGTAGTAGGCGGGCAAGTACCAGCCCGTGGCAATGGCCGCCTGTTTCAAACGGAGAAAACTGTACGTTGGGTCGAAATTAAGATAGGTCAGGGCGTTGCCGGCCAGCAGCATGGTAAGGAAAAATGCCAGAACCCACAATAAGCGTTTCATGAATAAATTCTTCTATGCCGCCGGTTTTGCGTTTAACAGCGCTGTGATGATTTTTTGTAGAAACGCAATATTGTGCCGGTCGATCTCGGTAAGTTGATCGTCGAACTCCTGTTTTGTCGAATAGCGCGGATTGTAGCTTTGAGGGAATTTGTATCGTTGTTCCTCGGGATAGCTGAGGCCGTAGCTGGCCAAAATGTCGTCGTACAGGTACATGGCAGTTTCCAATGAAATAAAATCCAGGTTTCTTTTGTCGCGGGTCGTGAATTTGCCGGATACATAACTGCTATCTAATTTGATGAACTGCGTCTGCGCAAACGTTCTGTTGCTGGGTAGCGCGGCGATGGAAAAATCCTCATTCAATGAGAAATAGGAATATTGCGGCAGGTTCTCTTCTTCATACTCTTCCTCCCACCAGTAGGTCGGCAAGTATTTTATCTCCAGTAAATTATCGCTGACCCGTTTGATGTGTTCAACCGACTCTGCCGAAATAGTAGTAACCGTAAGGGTATCATTTTTTTTGTTATCGAATAAGACAAGCCGGTTTTCGGTATAAAATTCTTCCCGCCCTTCGATGTAGCTGTTGCGGATGGTGGAAACCAGTGCGCTAACCTGGTCGGTTACCGTTTGGAAGAGCGACCCTTTCGTCTCGATGTAGTCGGTCCACCCGTTCATGGCAAATGGAGTGGTGGAAATGCCGGAAATGACCCTATCGAACAATCCGGTTGTCACCAGATACGACGGGAGCATCAGAATGCCGCTGCCCGCGTGGGCCCGGTTGGGTATTTCGCAAAACGTTTGATTGCCATTGGCGAAGCGCATTTCACGGGGTAAAAAACCGAAGCTTTTCACCCAAGTCTGGAGGGTGTCATTGGGAAAACCCACTTGGTACTCCAAGGTGTCGTTATACCAGCCATAGGTTGTATCCTGTTTTACGAGGTAAGCGATATTGTCCTTTCCATAGGGAATGATCATGTCATGGGTGGCGGGTATGGTCAGTTGTTTGGTTTCAATGTTGAAGTACCCGGTCTTGCCACCTTTTATTACTTCCACAACGTTCGGGCTGTCGAACCCGAGGGTGCCGATCAATTCATATTCGACCGGGATGATGGTGCTTCCGGCTTCATCGACCAATCCCATGGTGTAGTCGGTTGTGGCGGGCTTGCCCTTATCTTCTGCGAGAACCCAGTTTCCTTGCACGACATAGTAATAATTCTTGGCCTTATACGTGGCATACCAGATCACCGAATCGAAGTTTTGCTGCAGTGCCTTGGCGCGTTCATAGAACGGTGCGCGTTTTGCAATTTCCTTTTCAGTGTCGACCGACCATTCGATCTGATTCTTGAGTCGTGCGAAGTCGCTGTAGAATTCATCACCATCCAACTGATCGATCACGATCGCGCCGTTGCGGAGCGAAAGCCAAAGCACCAACGAGGACGAACCATCGTCTTCATCGCCAAAGTCGACGCCGGGAGGGAAGTTGGCATGAAGCTTTACGGGCACCGTCACTTTTGTTCCCGTGGCAACAACTTCGATGGCGGCATTGTCAAAAAAGGCTTCGCAGGTAACATATTCCTTTTCCTTGTTTTGCAGGATCCCAATCGCCGACAGGATCGACTCACGCGATTGCTTGTTGGTGAACTGTTTCAGGATCACCTCGTCCGACTGGCCGAGCGACGCCTGGAACGACGAAAGAAAAACGCGGATTTCTTTTTCTGAAGCTTCCTTTTTTACAACGCTGCAAGCCCATGCCAGGCAGGCCACGGCAGCAATAATCCAGATCGTCGTGGATGTTTTCATAATATCATTTAGACAACCCGTGTGGGGTTAGAAGTTATAGTTTAGCCAGTAAGGGCATGACCTTTTTGCGATAAACAAAATGGCCTCCATCCACAAAAAAAGCTTCCCTTTCGAGGAAGCTTTTCTGTAGGGTATAAAAACCTTAAGGTCTTGTGAAGACAAACGTCCAATCGCCTTCCACTGACTCCGTGCGGCCGTTGTTAAAGCCCGGGCCGGAGTAGGTGAAGTGAATGGTCAGGGTTTTGTCGGAGTTGGAGAGTGTATAGTCCATGGCCTGCAGATCGCTTTGGCGCACGATACCAGAACTGATCGCGGCAGGCTGGAATTTCCAGTCATCTTCTTTTTTCCAAGGGCTCACACTGGGCCATGAGGTGGCCGTGCTGGTGTAGTGATAGGTTCCGCCTTCGGTGAAATTGCCAGAAATGGTGAGTTTCATGCCGGGATATTCTGCCGTCCGGTCCGAGGGATCTGCGGCTGAGGTGAGCGTCCACTGATCGGATTTGAGCTTGTTTAATTGCGTTTCCTCTTCGGATTGCTTGTTCTCGTCCTTCTTGCAACCATTGAAAGAGAGCGCTGCGCTAACAAGGATCAAAAGGGTAAATACTCGGTTCAAATGTTTCATGCGTTAACTGTTAATATTACGAAGATGCCAGTAAAAATAATAAAATCAAACCGTATCCCCTTGCGGGGATGAAACATATCTTAATGGCTTCCGGTCCCCGGTTGTAACCGCTATTTGAAGCGCATGATGTCGATTTTCTGAGCACTGGCCGGGTATTCCGACGGCTGGTTGCTGGCAATAAACACCAGGCATTGCGGGGGCAGGGCCGCCAATTGCTGCTGGTACCAGTCGAATGCCTGCTGGTCCAGGTTGGTGCCCGGCTCGTCCAGAAACACGATGTCCGCCTGTGAAAAAAAGGCCAGGGCCAGCTTCAAACGCTGCTTCATGCCCGACGAAAAGTTGGAAATGTATTTGTCGCGGGCGTGCGTGAGATACATCTTTTCCAATACTTCCGCCTCGCTCCATCCCTGGCGGCAGGGTTTTAGTTTAAAATGAAAACGCAGTTGTTCCCGCAAGGTGAACTCTTCGATAAGGTCCAGGTAAGGGGTGGCAATGGCAAGATGCTGAAAAATGCTTTCGGCGGGTATGCTACCGTTGTGCGTGGTATAGGTAACGGTGCCGGCACTGGGGGGTACTTGTCCCCAAAGTACCTGTAAAAGCGTGGACTTCCCCGATCCGTTGGGACCGGTGATGGCGTACGTTTGGCCGGATTGGAAGGTGTAGTCGAACTTGCGAAAGATCCAGTCGCGGTTAAATTTCTTCCCCAATTGCTGGACCTGGATCGATAGCGGGGTGTTGACGGGGGTCACGGCTTAGTCGTTGCCTTCGTAACCTTTCATGATGCCCCGCTCGGAATTGCGGATAAAATCGAGGATGTAGTCGCGCTCTTCACTGCTGGGCACCTCGTTTTCCACCATTTCGATGGCCTTGGAGTTGTTGAGTCCCTTCATAAAGATCATGCGGTAGATCTCCTGGATCTCGTTGATCTTCTCCGACGAATAGCCCCGGCGGCGCAAACCCACGGTATTGATACCGGCATACGAAAGCGGCTCACGTGCTGCTTTTGTAAACGGGGGAATGTCTTTGCGCACCAGCGAGCCTCCGCCGATGTAGGCATGCGCTCCGATCTTGGAGAACTGTTGCACGGCACAGGCCCCACCAAAGATGGCGAAATCGTCGATGACCACGTGGCCCGCCAGCTGTACCGTGTTGCCCAGGATACAATTGTTGCCAATGATGCAGTCGTGCCCGATGTGGGCATAGGCCATGATGAGACAGTCGGAGCCGATCACGGTTTTATATTTGTCTACCGTGCCGCGGTTGATGGTCACACATTCGCGTACGGTGGTGTTGTCGCCGATCTCGGCTGTGGTTTCTTCGCCCCTGAATTTCAGATCCTGGGGTACACCACTGATGACGGCGCCGGGAAATATTTTACAGTTCTTGCCGATGCGTGCACCTTCCATGATGGTGACGTTGGGTCCGATCCAGCAACCGTCACCGATCACGACGTTCTTTTGAACGGTGGCAAACGGCTCGATGGTCACGTTTTCGCCGATGATGGCGTCGGGGTGTACGTTGGTCAATGGGAATCGGCTCATGCGTCTTTACGAACTATGCTAGCAGTCATGGTACCTTCACACACCAGCGTGTTGCCTACGTAGGCGCGGCCGGTCATTTTGGCGATGCCGCGCTTGATGGGTGCGAGCAAGTCGCACTGGATCACGAGCGTGTCGCCGGGCAATACCATTTTTCTGAATCTGAAATTTTCAATGCCCAGAAAATACGTCCAGTAATTTTCCGGGTCGGGCACGGTGTTCAACACCAGGATCCCACCGATCTGCGCCATGGCTTCGATCTGAAGCACGCCGGGCATCACGGGGTTTCCAGGAAAGTGCCCCTGGAAGAAATATTCGTTGGCCGTAACATTCTTCACGCCCGACACGCTTTCGTTGTCGAGGTAAATGATCTTGTCGATGAGCAGGAAGGGATAACGGTGGGGCAGGGTGGCGGCCACCTTGTTGATGTCCATCACCGGGGGCAAGCTGGGATTGTATTTGGGTCTTCCCTTTTTGTCCGACTCCTGCATGGCCTTCTTCAGCTTCTTGGCGAACGCTACGTTGGCCGCGTGACCGGGCCGTGCGGCCAGGATCTGCGCCTTCAAAGGTCTTCCGGCCAGCGTGAGGTCGCCCACGATGTCCAGCAGCTTGTGCCGGGCCGGCTCGTTCTTGTAACGAAGCTCGATGTTATTGAGAATGCCTTCCTGCTTCACGGCAACTTTAGGTTTGCCCAGCATTTTGGCAATGTTTTCCAGTTCGTTCTCTTGTACCACGCGATCCACGATCACGATGGCGTTGTTCAGGTCGCCGCCGCGGATGAGGTTGTTCTTGTACAGCATCTCCAACTCATGCAAAAAGCAGAAGGTGCGGCAGGAGGCGATCTCTTTTTCGAATTGACGGATGTCGGTAATCGAAGCGTGCTGGCTGCCCAGCACGGGGGAATTATAGTCGATCATCACCGTCACGCGGTAGTCGTCCAGCGGAAGGGCGGCGATCTCTACGTTGCGGGCGGCTTCGCGGTAGAACAGGGGTTCCTGCACTTCAAAGAAGTCGCGCAGGGCATTTTGTTCTTCGGTTCCGGCGGCTTTCAACACGTCTACAAACTCGATGGAGCTGCCATCCATGATCGGGCACTCGGGGCCGTCCAGTTGGATGAGTACGTTGTCGATTTCAAGGCCTGTACAGGCGGCCAGGGTGTGTTCTATGGTGCTTACGCGGGCACCGCTTTGCTCAATGGTGGTTCCACGCGAGACATCCACCACATTGTCGCAATCGGCCTCGATGATGGGAGATCCGGGCAGGTCAATGCGCTGGAATTTTATGCCGTGGTTGGGTTTGGCGGGCACAAAAGTGATGTTGGTCTGCACCCCGCTATGAAGTCCGACACCCGAAAGGGCTACGGATTTCTGGATAGTTTGCTGTTTGATATTGAGCATTTAGTGTTGCAAAAGTGGGCAAAGTTAACTGCAAACAGGAGATTATCCAATTTTGCCTTTACACCCCCTTTACAGCCCCTTGAAAAGCCCCTTAATCCACTGAAAGCGAAGTGTTTTCCGACTTTTTGACCTTGTCTTCCAACTCGCGGAGGCGATGTTGGAAGTCCGGAAGCTTTTTAAAGACGGCATAGGACTTATAGTACTCCCCGTAGTCGTAGGCAGGAGAGCCCATGAGTTTCTGACCTTCTTCTTTAATGGATTTGGAAATGCCCGCTTGGGCGCCCAAACCCGTGTGATTGGCAATGACAAGGTGCCCGGCAATGCCCACCTGGCCGCCAATGATGCAATTTTCGCCGATTTTGGTCGAACCCGACACGCCCGCCTGGGCCGCGATGACCGTGTTTTTGCCGATCTCTACATTATGAGCAACCTGGATCAGGTTGTCCAGCTTCACACCCTGGTGGACAATGGTGGCGTCGCCAAACAAGGTGGCGCAGTCAATGACGGTGTTGGCGCCAATGGCCACGTGGTCTTCAATGATGACGGTGCCCAGTTGAGGAATGGTCTTATAAGAACCGTCTTCCTGGGGAGCAAATCCAAAACCGTCGCTGCCGATCACACAACCGGAATGGATCACGCAGTGATTGCCGATCTTGGTGTCGGCATAGATCTTTACGCCGCTGTGCAGGATGCAATGGTTGCCGATCACCACGTTATCGCCAACATAGGCATGGGGATAGATCTTTACACCGTCGCCGATCTTCACGTTGTTGCCGATATAAGAGAAGGCGCCGCGATAGAAGTCCTTGCCGATGGTCGCGCTTTCTGACATAAAACTGGGTTGCTCCACGCCGCTCTTCTGAAAGCTGATCAGCTTGTGATATTCCTCCAGCAGACGTGTGAAACTGATGTAGGGATCTTCCACCAGGATGAGCGTTGAAACAACCTCTTTTTTGGGGACAAAGTCTTTTTTTACAATAACGGCCGTGGCCTGCGTGGTGTAAATGTATTGTTCGTATTTGGGGTTGGAAAGAAAAGCGATCTGGCCCTGCTTGGCATCCTGGATCTTGGCCAGCATGTTGATCTTTTCATTGCCATTACCACTAACTTCTCCGCCGAGCATCGCGGCTATTTGATTGACCGTAAATTCCATTCCTTCAATGGTTAAATCGTTCGTCGATACGTTATTCCTCTTTCAGATTTCAGACAAAAGCCAAGTTTGTGCTATCGGTTAAAGCGTGCGGGGTCACAGCATAACGAATCTACAAAGATACATTTTTAGGCCAGCACAGATAGTTTTTTTTGACGATTTTGCTCAACGCCTTGATGTTGGGCAACTCCGACGCCTGGGCGATGTCCAGCACCTCGCCGCTGCGCATCAGGATATTGATCTGGTGCCCTTCGGCGTAAGCCTCGTTGCTGACCGTGCCGTGCGAAAAAAGATAGGCGGCCTCCGAGCGCAGGGTTCCATATTTGCGCATGACGGCCACCCGTATTTTTTCTACCTGGCTTTTGCGGATCGGATCGGCGCTGAGCTTGATCCGGAACAATTTCCGTTCGATCAGCATCTCCGAAAGCAGCGAAAGGATCCGGTCGTTGTGGTCGCGCCAAAACTTCAGCGCGCCCCAAATATCATTGTCATCCAAACGGCCAAAAGCGTCCAGCAGCTTGGTATCCTTGAAGTCGGCCAGGGTGAACTCGTTTTCCAGGAAGGACATCAGCGGCCGGCTGGCCGGCACCGTCTCGCCTCCCCGCACCAACACCTGGGCGCGGCGGATCAGGTTCACCAACATGCGCTCCGTGCTCACGGTGGTTTTATGAAGATACACCTGCCAATACATGAGGCGGCGGGCATTCAGAAAGTTTTCGATGCTGTAAATCCCTTTCTCCTCCACCATCACCTGGTCGCGGTGCACGGTGAGCATCGACAGGATCCGGTCCACGCCAATAGAGCCCTCCTGCACGCCAGTGAAAAAACTATCGCGTTTCAGGTAGTCCAGGCGGTCGATGTCCAGTTGGCTGGATACGAGTTGGTGGAAGAACTTGCGCCGGTAGCTATTGCGAAAGATCCTCAGGGTGAGGTTCAATGCGCCGTTGAATTCGGCATTCAACTTGTCCATCATCAGGTACGACAGGCTTTCGTGGCGGATGCCGGGCAGGAGTGAGTACTCCAGCGTATGCGAAAAAGGGCCATGACCCAGGTCGTGGAGGAGGATGGCCAGCTGGGAGGCCTCGTATTCCTCGTCCGAGATCTCGACGCCTTTCAGCCGGAGGGCGTCCAAAGCCAGTCCCATCAGGTGAAGGGCGCCAAGCGCGTGCTGAAAGCGGGTATGCTGGGCGGCCGGGTAAACATAATCGGTCAAACCGAGTTGTTTAATATGGCGGAGCCGTTGAAAATAGGGGTGAGAGATGATGTCGAAGATCAGTTCCGTCGGGATGGTGATAAATCCATACACGGGATCGTTAATGATCTTCTTTTTGTTCATCCTTCAGGGTTCTACGTCAATCCTTTATCTGATGATCGTGTCAGCGGATAACGATTAATGGTTAAATTGGTGAAATTTTCAACTATGCAAAGATATAGCATTTTGTGGGCGGATGATGAAATTGATTTGTTGAAGCCTCATATTCTTTTTCTCGAACAACGGGGCTACGATATCACGCCGGTAAACAACGGCACGGAGGCGGTGGAGCTCACAGACGACAAGCACTTTGATGTGGTTTTCCTCGACGAAAATATGCCCGGCATGTCGGGCCTGGAAGCGCTCACCCAGATCAAAAATAATAAGCCTAACCTCCCCGTGGTGATGATCACCAAGAACGAGGAAGAGCACATCATGGAAGAGGCCATCGGCTCGAAGATCGCCGACTATCTCATCAAGCCGCTCAACCCTAGCCAGATCCTGCTGGCCGTAAAAAAAATACTCGACAACAAGCGCCTGATCATCGAGAAGACCAACCTGAACTATCAGCAGGAATTCCGCAAGATCAGCATGGCCTTCCAGGAAAATATGAACCACGAAGAGTGGGCCGACATCTACAAGAAGCTGGTGTTCTGGGAGCTGCAAATGGACCACGCCGACAACCAGGACATGGGCGAGGTGCTCGACATGCAAAAGACGGAGGCCAACGCCAACTTCGCCAAGTTCATCATCCGGAATTATGATTCCTGGCTCAACGACCCCAAGGCCGAAAAGCCCTTGCTGTCGCACCAGCTCATGAAGAAAAAAGTATTCCCTGAGATTGGTAAGAAACCCGTGTTTGTTATCCTGATCGATAACCTGCGCTACGATCAGTGGAAAGTGATCGAGCCCGTGCTTACGGAATATTTCAACGTAACCAGCGAAGAAACCTACTATTCCATTCTGCCCACCACCACGGCCTATGCCCGGAACGCCATCTTTTCCGGACAGCTGCCCTCCGAAATGGCAAAGACCAACCCCGACCTGTGGGTAGGCGAGGACGAAGATGAGGGCAAGAATAATTTTGAATCCGAATTTTTGTCCAAACAACTTCGCCGGAACAATCTGAACGTGAAGATGTCGTACCACAAGATCAAGAACCTGGAGGAAGGCAGAAGCCTGGCCGACACGGTGAACAATCTTTTTCAGAACGACCTCAATGTGGTGGTCTACAACTTCGTGGATATGCTCTCGCACGCCCGCACCGACATGGCGATGGTGCGCGAGTTGGCGCCGGACGAATCGGCCTACCGCTCTATCACGAAATCATGGTTCCTGCACTCTCCCCTGATCGACATTCTGAAAAAGATCGCAGAGAAAGATGTGAAAGTGGTCATCACCACCGACCACGGCACCATCCGCGTCAAGCGCCCTTTCAAGATCATTGGCGACCGGAGTGTGAACAGCAACCTGCGCTATAAACAGGGCAAGAACCTGGGATATGAAGGCGAGAAAGTAATGACCGTGCTGAAGCCGGAGCGCCTCTTTTTGCCAAAACTCAACGTGTCGTCCTCCTATGTGTTTGCCATCGAGGACCAGTTCTTCGCCTATCCGAACAACTACAATTACTACGTGAATTTCTATAAAGACACCTTTCAGCACGGCGGGGTGAGCATGGAGGAGATCATCATACCCATAATTTTCTTAACTTCGAAGAATGCGTCATGATCGTAGAGGAGGCCGTGTTCCGTTCGGTAACACAATCGGGTTTAGAAGCAGTGGCACATAACGTGATCGGGCGCCTGGAGGCGTTCCCGGTATGGTTATTTCATGGTGAGATGGGCTCCGGCAAAACGACGCTGATCAAGGCGATCGGCAAGCTGGCCGGCGTGCAGGATGCTATGAGCAGCCCCACTTTTTCGATTGTAAACGAATATGAGACACTGGCGCATACCAAGATTTTTCATTTTGACTTTTACAGGATAAAGCACGAAGCGGAGGCATATGATATTGGAACAGAGGAGTATTTTTATTCGGGCTATCCTTGCTTTGTAGAATGGCCGGAAAAGATCCCTTCCCTAATCCCCCCGCGATATGCGGAAGTGTCCATCCAGGTAGACAGTAATACAGAACGAACCATAGTGATTTCAGTCCATGACCGAGAAGAAGAAAACGGGCTTTGAGGCGCTAGCCAAAGCCAGCATGCAAACGCAAGAGCAGTTGCTTGAAGTACGAAAGAGACGGCACACGTTTTTTATTGGCTTGCCCAAAGAAATATCGCTGCAGGAAAACCGCATCAGCCTCACCCCCGACGCCGTCGCGTTGCTGGTGAACAACGGCCACGAAGTGTGGGTGGAAGCCAAGGCCGGCATCGGCTCGAAATTTTCCGACAAACAATACAGTGACGCGGGCGCGAAGATCGTGTACTCGCCCCAGGAAGTATACCAGGCCGACGTCATCCTCAAGATCGAACCACCCACCCTCGAAGAGATCGAGTTGATGCATGCCGGACAGACGCTGATCTCGGCGTTGCAATTGGGCCACCTGAAAGTGGAGAGCCTGCAAGCCCTGATGAAAAAGAAAATCACCGCGCTGGCGTACGAGTTCATTGAAGATAAGGTGGGCGGCATGCCCATCATTCGCGCCATGAGCGAGATTGCGGGCAGCAGCGTGCTCTTGATTGCGTCCGAATATTTGAGCACGGCCAACAATGGGAAAGGTGTTATTCTGGGCGGCATCACCGGTGTGCCTCCGACAAAAGTAGTGATCATTGGTGCAGGCACCGTGGCAGAATATGCCGTGCGTGCGGCCCTGGGGTTGGGCGCTGATGTCCAGGTGTTCGATAATCATTTGTATAAGTTGCGCCGCATCAAACATTTGCTGGGCCAACAGATCTATACCTCCACCATCGATACCATCACCTTAAGCGACACCTTAAAGACCGCCGATGTGGTTGTAGGCGCCTTGCGCGCAGAAAAAGGAAGACCTCGCCATGTGATCACGGAAGAGATGGTCACGCAGATGAAAGTGGATTCGCTCATCATCGACCTTAGTATCGACCAGGGCGGATGTGTGGAGACTTCAGAGATCACCACGCTAAGTAAGCCGGTGTTCCGCAAGCACGGTGTGATTCATTATTGTGTGCCAAACGTGGCATCACGGGTGGCCCACACGGCGGCGAATGCATTGAGCAATATTTTTACGCCTACCATTTTGCGCGCTGCCGAAGAGGGTGGCGTGGAGGCGATGATCTTTTCGCACAAGTGGTTTATGAAGGGCGTCTACACCTACAAGGGTGGATTGACAAACGAGCATGTGGCGCGAAAATTTGGCTTGAAGCACAAGAACATCGAGTTGCTTTTGGCTGCCCGGTTCTGATTTTTTCTGCACTTCTTTCGAGTTTTTTGACTGGCGAATAACCCGTAATACGGGGTATTGATCTCCTTTTTTTAACCTGTAAGTTTGGTTGTCACCTATGGGTTATGAAAAAGCCGGTCCTCATTTTTCTGGGTCTCTCACTTGGTCTGCTGGTCCTGGCTCAGCCCAATGTTGTTCCAAATAACATACGCTCCGTAAATACACTCGAAAAGCTCTATGATCCCGATGGATTGGGACGCACGGACATGCTGTATGGCATTCCTCAACCGGAAGGGAAAGTGGTAGGCGACACGTACTTCTCCACGCAATGGAAAGCCTCAACAATTCTTTTGTACAAGGATGAAAAAATGGTCGAGGGTTTCCTGACTCGCTACGATATTCGCGCCAACGAAATAGAAGTAAAGACGCAAAGTGGTATAAAAATCGTGAGTGGCGATAAAGTGAAGAGCTTTATCTGGATCGATTCCGTTAGTCGCGTGCCCAGTTACTTTGTGAACGCGAAAGATTTTAAAGACAAAGACCAAACAACGCTGTCGGGATTTTTCCAGGTAGTCGTGGACGGGCCGCTGCCGTTGCTGAAGCAGACCACCGTGTACGTTAAGAAAGCAGATTACAGCGTCCAGTTCGATGTGGGCAGTCGCGATGACAAGATCCTGAAAAAAACAGAGTTGTATTTTGCGAGGGATGGTCAAGTTATGGAACTTCCATCGTCCAAAAAGAAGCTACTGCCACTCTTTGGCGACAAAGCTGAGGCGATCGGGAAGTTCATACAGGATCAAAACCTCACGGTCTCACGCGAAGCAGACCTGGTCACGATCTTCAATCACTACAATGGCTTGATCACAGCGAATTAAAGTCGGCCCAGGCTTTCTTCCAGTGACCGGATCTTTGCTTCGGCGTCGGCTTTCTTTTTGCGTTCTATTTCTACAACCTCTGGCTTCGCGCTGTTTACGAATTTTTCGTTAGACAGTTTTTTGTCTACCGATATCATAAATCCACGTTGATACTCCAGGTCTTTTAACAGTGCCTCCCGTTCTTTGGCGACATCGATCTTACCTTCCACCGGAATGAAGAACTCCGTCGATTTGATCACGAAGCCCGATGCATTGATCTTGTCAGCCGTGAACGAAACTTCGCTGAGGTTAGAGAGTTTTTTGATGACAGGCCAGAAAGATTTTACCAGCGATCCTTCAGGAGCTTTCACAATCAACTTTAAGGCTTCCTTCGGGGAAAGACCTTTGCCATTCCGGAAATTCCGGATCTCCGTAATGATCTCGAAAGCAAAAACGCCATCCGCTAGCAGAATATCGTTCTGGTCGTTCGGTGTGGGCCAGGGGGCTACAATGATGCATTCGCTTTGAACGCGCTCTTTTAGCTCGTGCCACAACTCTTCGGTGATGAAAGGCATGAACGGGTGAAGCACTTTCATGAGACGCTCGAAGAAATCGACGGTCGTGAGGTAAGTGGCTTCGTCGATGGGCTTGCCAAACTCCGGTTTGATCATCTCCAGGTACCACGCACAGAAGTCATCCCAAATCAATTTATACGCCGTCATCAACGCATCCGACATGCGGAACTTGCTGAAATGGTCATTCAACTCCGTCAGCGAAGCATTGAATTTCGATTCGAACCAGGCGATGGCTACTTTGTTTTCTTCTGGTTGTGGAAGACTGTCGGTTGTCCAACCTTTCACCAGGCGGAAGGCATTCCAGATCTTGTTGGCAAAGTTGCGGCCTTGCTCAATTAGCCTCTCGTCATACAGCAGGTCATTGCCTGCCGGCGAACTGAACAGCATACCCGTACGCACTGCATCGGCACCGAAGTTACTGATCAGGTCCAGCGGATCGGGCGAGTTCCCCAACGACTTCGACATTTTCCTGCCTTGCTTGTCGCGCACGATCCCCGTGAGGTAAACATTACGGAAGGGTAGGTTGTCCCGGTATTCATAACCGGCAATGATCATGCGGGCCACCCAGAAGAAAAGAATTTCAGGGGCCGTTACCAGGTCGTTTGTGGGATAGTAATAATTTAAATCTTTGTTGCCCTTGTTTCCGTCGCCTTTGAATACGGATGTATCAAACACAGCAATCGGCCACAGCCAGCTGGAGAACCAGGTGTCGAGCACATCGCTTTCCTGGGTCAGCTTGGGTTTGGGTGCTCCGGGTTTCTTTGTTTGATATACTTTGTGAGCTTCTTCTTCCGTCTTCGCGACTACATAAAAACCTTCCTCGTCATACCACGCGGGTATGCGATGGCCCCACCAAAGCTGGCGCGAGATACACCAATCGCGAACGTTGGCCATCCAATGGTGATAGGTGTTTTTGAACTTGGAAGGAATGAGCTGAATGTCATCATTCATCACGTGCTCCAAGGCCGGCTTGGTGATCTCCTGCATTTTCAGGAACCATTGCAGCGAGAGGCGTGGTTCGATCACAGCGTCGGTGCGCTCGGAGAAGCCCACGTGGCTGGTATAGTCTTCCGTCTTTTGCAGGTAGCTTTTCTCCTCCAGGGCCTTGGCGATCTTTTTGCGGGCAACGAAACGGTCTTCCCCTACAAAGATCTGTGCCTTGTCGTTCAAGGTGCCGTCTTCGTTGAGGATATCGATCACTTCCAGGTTATGCTTCAATCCGAGCATGTTGTCGTTCATGTCGTGCGCCGGCGTCACCTTCAGACAGCCCGTACCGAAGTCCATGGCCACATAGTCGTCCTCGATGATGGGGATGGCCCGGTTGATGAGCGGGATCAGGGCTTTTTTTCCTTTGAGATGTTTATAGCGTTCATCGTTGGGGTTCACACAGATGGCCGCGTCGGCCATGATCGTTTCGGGACGAACCGTGGCGATGGTAACAAATTCGTTGGGATTCCCTTCGATGGGATAGTTGATGTAATACAATTTGGAAGGCACGTCGCGATGGATCACTTCGTCGTCCGACAAAGCGGTCTTTCCGGCGGGGTCCCAGTTCACCATGCGCAGTCCGCGGTAGATGTTTCCCTTGTTGTAGAGGTCGATAAAGACATCGATCACCGCCTCGTAGTAGTCGGGGTCCATCGTGAACTTGGTGCGCTCCCAGTCGCAGGAGGCGCCCAGCTTTTTGAGCTGCTCCAGGATGATGCCGCCATATTTTTCTTTCCATTCCCAGGCATACTTCAGGAACTCCTCGCGGGTGAGGTCCGATTTTTTTATGCCCCGTTCGCGCAGCATGGCCACTACTTTGGCCTCTGTCGCAATGGAGGCATGGTCCGTTCCGGGCACCCAGCAGGCCTCTTTGCCCTGCATCCGGGCTTTTCGCACCAGGATGTCCTGGATGGTATTGTTCAACATGTGGCCCATGTGAAGCACACCGGTTACATTTGGGGGGGGTATGACGATACAATACGGTTCCTTGGAGGGATCGGGCTCGGAATGGAAGAAACCGTGCTCCATCCAGTAGCTGTACCACTTATTTTCTACTTCAGAAGGGTTGTATTTGGTTGATAGCATGGGGCGACGGCGGTACAGTTGGTTGAAAATGATTCAAAATGGGCGTAAAAATAAAGAAATTGGCCTGAATACGGAATTTCCGCCCTCCGAAATCCCGGCCTTTACAATACCTCGTATATCGCATGTCAAACGAACCCAAGCTCATGGAAGCTGTACTGCTGGCTCCCGAAAAGGAGACCATCCAATGGAAACAAATGCTGAGTCTGGCCGCGCTATACGGCTCGATCGTTATCGGCTGGATCGCCTATCAGAACTACCAGCCCAAACTGCTGGTCCAGTTCCATTTCGATGATTTCACGTTCTTGCTCACCCTGGCCCAAGCCGTGATCCTGGTGGTCACGCCACCCCTGGCGGGCAAAATAGGCGACCGCTACCGGTTCGAACAGGGGCACCGCATTCCTGTGATCACCGCGGGGATCAGCTTTGCTTCCATGGTCTTTATGGCCGTGGCGTTCACCCTGTTCACCAATCCCGGCGAGATCTTCCGCTGGATATTGCCGGTGCTCATCATTTTCTGGCTCATCGCCATGAGCATCTTCACCAGCCCGGCATTGTCGACGATGGAGCTTTTCTCGCCCGTCGATAAACTGCCCCGCGCCATGGCCATCCTCACCATCGTGGCCAACCTCATCTATGCCGTTGAACCGGTCATCGTCGACATCATCGACTACATCGGCGCCCCGCTCACCTTCATTTCGGGTGGCGCAGTTGTTTTTGTTTCGGGATTGGCACTAAAGAAGAATTCGCTTACGCTGTTCTCCCTGCACGAAGAAAAGAAGGACGAAGCTCCTGCGGCCGCACCGGTTGAGGAAAAGTCCAGCTACGGTTTTATATTCTTTATGGGCGTCGTGCTCGGCACGGCCACCACGGTGTTGTTCAACTTGTTCCCGGACATACTGGAAGCCAAGATCGGCGTGTTGTTCAATGGCTGGCAGGGCAAGATCATCCTGGTGAACATCCTGGTTCTTTCCGCACTCATCTCGTGGCCTGTGAGCAACCTGGTGAACAAATACGGCCTGGAAAGATCTTTCTGGATCAGCTTTGCGCTGATCATGGCCAGTATGTTGTCAGTCTTTGTTTTTCAGTCGACGGTCGTGGTGGTTGTGATGGTGCTCCTGTTTACGGCTGCCTTCACGTCCCTGTCGGTGAGTTCCCTGCCCATGGCGATCCAGCGGGCTTCCTTTCACGATAAAGTTTTTTGCGTCGGTATATTTTTTAGCGGAGTGGCATTGCCGGATGGTATTCTGGAATCTATTCAGGCTTTCTAAAATATAAACAACGGTTGGTTTATGGAGAATGTGCCGGTCGGGTTTTCTGACCGGCCATTCTTTTTTAGTTGACACCACAGTAGCTGATCACGACAAAATCTTCTGCGAAGAAGCGGGTTGTCACGACCCTTTTCGGATCCTCCAATCAGAAGGATAAAGATTGTTCATGCGATTATCCAGCACGTTTGCCCATCCCAGGGGGATGTCGTTGTGATAGATTAGGGTGAATCCCTTTTTTTCTGTGGAGATCGTCAAGGGTTCTTTTCGTAAATATTGTAGCGCCTCCGGGAGGCCCACGTCAAGCCGGAGGAAGTTTTCCGGTTGCAGGTCTATTGACAAAGCCAGGGGATGTTCGGGAATAAGTTTTTCGTGCTTCACCGTGGCCATGACGATGCCGGCCGTGATGAGGTAGAGATTTTTAGCGAGGAAGTCGATGTCTGGCGTTTTATTTTGGGGAAAGCATTGCACCTGGTCGTGCCGGAGGATGAATGTTTTTTCGGCGCCGTTCTTTACCCAGGCACTTAGTTGTTCGATTATTTTTTTTGAAGGACCGGTGAACGAATTTTTATGTCTCACCCGGCTTTCCCGCGCCTCCTCTGTTTTGCGGATCACGCAAAGAAAAAAGCCTTCGCCTTTTACGCGGTGCGGATAGAACCGATAGCCGGGAATGCCATGGTGGTCGACGGCCTCAACGCCCCATTGTTCATTCACCATCAGCGGTACGAATTCCACATCGTGTTCTTGTCGAAGCCATTCCAGGTTGTCTTCGTTTTCGTCGGGGTTGTAGGTGCAGGTGGAGTAGAAGAGGAGGCCGCCGGTTTTCAGGGCGGGCCATACGTCGCTCAGGATGCGGCGTTGCCGTTTGGAGCAGAGGGCCACGTTGTCGGGCGACCATTCTTCCATGGCGTGCTTGTCTTTGCGAAACAATCCCTCGCCCGAACAGGGGGCATCGATCACCATCACATCAAAGAAACCCGGGAGGCGCTGAAAATCCTGCGGATCATTGTGCACGACCACGGCATTTCCGTATCCCCACTTCTGTATGTTCTCGGCCAGCACGTTCGCCCGGGACCGGATCACTTCATTGGACACCAGCAGACTCTGTTCATTCATCAGGCTGAGCAAATGCGTTGACTTGCCACCAGGTGCCGCGCAAAGGTCCAGCACGTTGATCGCTTTTTGTGCGTCAACCACCTGCCGGAAAGCCTGCTCCAGGAACATGGAACTGGCCTCCTGAACATAATAGGCACCCGCATGAAAGTGCGGGTCGAGTGTGAAGGAGGGCCGTTCGTTCAGATAATATCCCGACGTCGTCCAGGGCACGGGCAGGGCGCCGGCGGGTGGACGTTGCAGTTTGGCTGGATTGAGTCGAATGCTCACCGGCGAAGGTTGCTGATGGGCTGCGCTGAAGTCATCCCAGCGCATACCCAATTGCTCGCGCATGCGCAGCTCAAATGACGGTGGAAATTGGGTATCGCTCATGAAAAAAATTAAGGGGTCTGGATACGTCGCGAGAGCACGCCGGCCTGGCGCATTCCTTTTGTTAGCGGGGCAAATTAGCGCTTTGCATTTGATTTATCGATTTGATCACGACGAGTTGAAGATCAGTTTTGAGAAATGGCTAACTTGGCTTTTGTATGACCAACCCAAACGACCCTATTCTTAAAAGCTGGGTGCCTGTGCCCCCGCACAGCGACTTCCCCATCCAAAACCTGCCCTTCGGCATTTTCCGCACGGCCAGCACCTCGCCGCGGGCAGGCGTGGCGATAGGTGACGTGATCGTGGACCTGGCCGCTTTAGCGGAGCTTGGGTTTTTCAAGACGCTGAATTTGCCATCCGGCATTTTTAGTCAATCTACCCTCAACGACTTTTTTGCGTTGGGAAAGAAAACGATCCGCAATGTGCGGGAGCGGATTTCGCAGTTACTGCGTCACGACAACAAAGAACTATCATCACACGAAAGTGTAAACAAGGTATTGATCCCCCAAAACGTTGCGACTTTGCTCTTGCCGGTTCGTGTGCCGAACTACACGGACTTCTACAGCAGCGAAGAACACGCCACCAACGTGGGGTCTATGTTTCGCGATCCGAAAAATGCATTGCTCCCCAACTGGAAACATTTGCCCGTGGGCTACCACGGTCGCGCTTCTTCCATCGTGGTGTCGGGCACACCCATTCGCCGGCCGCGCGGCCAGGTGAAGATGGGAGAGGAGCCACCCGTTTTTTGCCCTTCGCATAAATTGGATTTTGAAGTGGAGATGGCCTTTATCACCTGCAGCGAAACAGCGCTGGGTCATCCCATTCATACCCACGAAGCCGAGGAACATATCGCCGGTTTTGCCCTGTTCAACGATTGGTCTGCACGCGACATCCAGCAATGGGAATATGTTCCGCTGGGGCCATTTTTAGGAAAGAACTTTGGATCGACCCTGTCGCCCTGGATCGTCACGATGGATGCTTTGGAGCCCTTTCGGGTGGAAGGGCCATCGCAAAATCCGCATGTGCTTCCGTATCTTTCTTATGCGGGGAAAAAGAATTTTGATATTGTGATGGAGGCGCTCATCCAGCCCGAAGGCGTGGAGGCATCCGTGGTGTGCCGGACGAATTTCAAGTACATGTATTGGAATGTAAATCAACAGCTGGCCCATCACACCGTGAACGGCTGCAACATACAAGTTGGCGATGTCTATGCGTCGGGCACGATCAGCGGCCCGTCGCCCGGTTCGTTCGGCTCGCTGCTGGAGCTCTCCTGGAATGGACAAAAATCCCTTCACATGGCCGATGGCACCGAGCGCACGTTCCTGCGCGACGGCGACACGGTGACGCTGCACGCTTACGCCGAACGCGACGGGGTTCGCATTGGCTTTGGAGCGTGCAGCGGCAAAATACTTCCCTCGCTATAAACGAAACGTGTATGCGTAAACTGTCATTTTATTTCTTCCTCATCGCCCTGGTTATCGTGGACAGCTTTCTGCTTTCCAAGCCCAATTTGCTGGGCAAGATCGGCTTGATCATTTATAAGTATCACTACCTGCGCACCTTTCCCCGCACGTTGCTCACGGTGTCTATCGTGGTGGTCGTCGCTTTTGTTCTGGCCGAGCTGATCAGCTTTTTGGTGAAACGGAGAACGTTGAAGCGGGCGTTGGGAACCATCGTGCTGGCCCTCCTCATAGCCGTTTCTTTTGCCGCGCTTGTCAAAACAGGTATGGATTTTTCGACCTGGACCTACAGTCACACGGGGTTGCGTTTTCGGTTTGGTGCCTACCTGTTGCCTACACTATTGATCGTGCTTTTTACCTATGCGCTGGTGAAGCTCCCCAAACCGGATGAAGTCTTCCCGGAGTCGCCGCTCAACCCCGGTGTTCCGGCCAATAAAGATATCACGCCCATGCCCTGATGTTATGCTGACCCTGGATCCCACAAAAATACCATTGCCTCAACTCCACCAATATTTGCTGGGGGCTGTTACCCCACGGCCGATCGCTTTCGCCAGCACGGTCGACAAAAGCGGTAACGTGAACCTGAGCCCCTTTAGCTTCTTCAATTGCTTTGGCTACAATCCACCCCTCCTGATCTTCTCGCCTTCCCGGAGAGGGCGCGACAACACGACCAAGGACACGTATGAAAACGTACTGGAGGTGCCGGAAGTGGTCATCAACATCGTGAACCACGCCATGGTGCAGCAAGCCTCCCTGGCCAGCGTTGAATATCCACGCGGGGTCAACGAATTTGTGAAGGCTGGTCTCACGCCGGTGGCTTCCACCCTGGTCAAGCCTCCACGGGTGGGTGAAGCGCCCGTGTCGTTTGAATGTAAAGTGACACAGGTCATTGCCACGGGCGACCAGGCCGGTGCCGGCAACCTGGTGCTCTGCCAGGTGATGCTGATGCACATCAAGGAGGAGATCCTCGACGAACAAGGAAAGATCGATCCCTTCAAGCTCGACGCCGTGGCCCGGCTGGGCGGCGACTGGTATTGTCGTGTGGGACCGGAATCTATTTTTAAAGTGCCCAAGCCCTTGCAGACCATTGGCATCGGTGTTGATCAAATCCCGGAACATATCCGGCTCAGTAAGGTCCTCACGGGAAATGACCTCGGCATGCTGGGGAACGTTGAAAAATTGCCAGGTGAGTTGTCTCTACAGACCATCCGAAACCAACCGGATTTTCTCCAAGCCCGGACAAATGGTGGGGAGGCGATTCACCGGCTGGCACAAGCGTATTTGAAACAAGGCCGTGTAGAGGAAGCGTGGAGCATCCTGTTAGCTTGAGAAATACGGGTGAGTATTCTTTCGGCGCCCATCAGCAACGGCTGGGGTATACTCCAGGTCAAAATCTGGAACGAACGAGAAGAGGCTGCCTTTTTGGGGCAGCCTCTCATATGTTAACTAATCAAAGTAAATCTTAATCTCTGTACAGTACGCCTTTCACGGCCTTTATCGTCTTGCTGACGTTGGGCAGGATGGCTTCAATGAGCGTGGGTGCGTAGGGCAGGGGCACGTCGAAGCTGTTCACGCGTTGGATGGGGGCGTCCAGGTAATCGAAGGCATGCTTTTGCACGTGGTAGGTGATCTCCGTAGCGATGGAGGACAGGGGCCAGGCCTCTTCCACGATCACCAGGCGATTGGTCTTTTTCACCGACTCCACGATGGCCGCATAGTCGATGGGGCGCACCGAGCGGAGGTCGATCACCTCGGCGGAGATGCCGTCTTTTTCCAGCTCGGCAGCAGCGGCCAGGGCCACTTTCATGATCTTGCCAAACGAAACGATGGTCACATCCGTGCCGGGCTTCTTGATGTCGGCCACGCCAAGGGGAATGAGGTATTCTTCTGTGGGCACTTCCATCTTGTCGCCATACATCACTTCCGACTCCATGAAGATCACGGGGTCATTGTCGCGGATGGACGACTTCAGGAGGCCTTTTGCGTCGTAGGGGTTGGAAGGCACCACCACCTTCAATCCAGGGGTGTTGGCAAACCAGTTCTCGAAGTTCTGGGAGTGTTGGGCACCCAGTTGGCCCGCGTTGCCCGTAGGGCCACGGAACACCATGGGGGCACTGTATTGGCCGCCCGACATGGAAAGGATCTTGGCAGCACTGTTGATGATCTGATCGATCGCCACCAGCGAGAAGTTGAAGGTCATGAACTCCACCACGGGGCGAAGGCCGTTCATGGCCGCTCCCACGCCGATGCCGGCAAAGCCCAGTTCGGAAATGGGTGTATCCAGGACGCGTTCCGGTCCAAATTCGTCCAGCATACCCTGGCTCACTTTGTAGGCGCCGTTGTATTCTGCCACTTCTTCCCCCATCAATATAACGCTGGGATCTCTGCGCATTTCTTCGTTCAAGGCCTCGCGGAGGGCCTCTCTAAACTGGATTTCTCTCATAGCATTTCTTCAGAAAGTGCGTAAAAATAGGGGCCGGACAAACAGGATAAAAGCATTCCCCACTTTTTATTGGGGAGCCCCAAAACAAAAAGCCCCGGCTTTTGGCCGGGGCTTCTCTGTTTAACCAATGAGATCGATTATTTCAATGCATTTCTGAAGGCTTCGGTAGCGGCGAATTTCGAGAATTCCAGGTCGCTCAAAGCGGCTTCTTTCAATGAAGGATCGGCTTTCACAGCGCTGCTCAGGTTGCTCACCACGTCGTCGGCGTTGCCGAGGCGGGCAGAAGCTACTGCGGCACCATAGTAAGCGATGGCCAGGTTGCTGTTCTTGGCAGTGGCTTCCTTGAAGGAAGTCAGACCATTTTGGTAGTCTTTGTTCAACACTTGAGCCAAGCCTTTGTTGAAAAGGTTGTCGGCGTTGTCGGCAGCAGCAGATTCGGAGCTAACGGCGGCAGCGTACTGAGCTTTTACGATTTCAGCAGCACCTTTCACACCGTTCACACCGGCAGCATTGTCGCCTTTCAGGCCAGCGCCGAGAGCTTTGGTAGCGTGGTTGTAGGCAGCATAAGCGTTGCCTTTCATCATGCTTACAGAAGCCAGGTTGGCGTGTACTTCGGGAGCTTCGTTCAACTTAGCAGCAATTTCCAATTGTGCCTGAGCTTTGTCGGCCAGGGCAGCAGCGTTGCTGGGGTTTTCGATAGCTTGTGCAATGTATACGGCACCGAGGTTGTTGTGAGCATTCCAGTTGGAGCCTTTCTTGGTAGCGGCTTCGTAGATCGCTGCTTTTTCTTCCAGGGAAGGAGTCAACGTAGCGGCGTACATCATTTCTTCGAAAGAAAGGGTGTCGGCAGAGATCGCGCCTTGTGTTACTTGCTTGGAGAGAACAGACATTTCAGCGTCGGTCTTCTTGTCTTTCACCACCAGGATCTCGGTCTTAGCAGTTCTCAATTTAGGATATACATCCTTGAACACTTTCTTGTAGGTCTTCAGTTTCTTGAATTGTTTTTCAACATCTTCGAAAGAACCGCCAGCGTTGATGATGTTCAGGTATTCAGCTTTCTCTTCGGAAGTGATGCCTTCGTAAGTAGAGAGTGTGTTCTTGAATTCGTTCCAGTCCTGGATAACAGGCTTCAGGATGAAGTTGATCGAATCGGCTTTGCCTTTGTAGTCGTACTTCTTCATTTCAGCACGATAGAATTTTTCGATGGCAGCAGCGCGATCGGGCGACAATTTAGCGTTGATACGCTCAGCACCTTCAGGGGAGTGGGTACCGGTGATGGTAACGGTACGGGTAGCGTTCTTGGAAGCGATGAAGGCATCCAGTTGTTTACCTTTTGTGCTCTTGATTTCGGTAGGTCTCAGTACGGATCTGCCTTGTTCGAAGATGAAATCAGGGATCACTACAGGAACAAGTTCTTCCTGGTTGTTATAACCATGTTCTGCGAAAGCAGCGAAGTATACGGGTTTCACCAGTTTAGAGGTGGTGATGATGCCGGTAGCTACCGGGAGACGGGGAGTTTTCTTGGCTTTTTCGCCTTTGGAAGCTACGCCTTCAACTTCCACAGTACCTGTTTTGTATGCGGGTTGATAAGGGAATGAGAAGCTTTTGGTTACACGGGGAGGCTCGGTCTTGCTGTTAGGATAGTCCTCAGCTTTGAACGGGATGGGGTCCAGCGCCAGTTCGTTGGTGCCATACTTGTAGAAGGTGTTTACCGTGTAGACGGTTCCTTTCTTCAACATTTTAACCGGAAGGTTAGCCGCCATATCGAAGGCAACCGTATCCTTGTGAACCTCCAGCGGGTTCGGAGTAACCGTCAATTGCTGGTCTTTTGACATTTTCACCATCTTGGGCAGGGTACAGCCCGCGAGGGTAAGTACTGCGAAGATCAGAAATGAGTAAACTACTTTTCTCATTGGATTTAGATTTATTGGTTGATTTAAACAGGTTTGCAAAACTATACTTATGTGTATTTTTTTGCAATTATACTCAAAAAAATATGAAGGACCCCGACATTTTGAGGGGGGTGGCGCGTTATATTTGTGAGCCGAACTTTTGGTCGACAAATCAACTTTTTGGGAAGTCGAAAGTATACTAAAGGGCATATATGGACCGTGTAGCAGATAAAATCCAACTTTTCTTTGAGACCTACGCCTTTGGAGTGTGTACACACCTGGGGGAGAAGTTAGGTGTTGCAACATCCTCCATTCGCCTCTTTTTCATCTATGCGAGCTTCATCACGTTCGGGTCACCGGTCATCATCTACCTGTCGCTGGCCTTTATCATGAACATGCGCAAGCACCTTCGTAAGCGCACCCCCGTGTGGGATTATTGACCCATCCTTCTCTTCCCTTTCACATAGAAATCCAACACAATGCTGCCCGGGTAAACTACCTTTCGGGGATACGTTGGGTATTGTTCGTGAATCGCTCGACGCTTCCGTCTATCCCTGGCATAGTGCCGTATAAAATGTAAATGTGCCTTTCCTACGGCGTTAAAATTTCCCGGTTGGCCCTTGAGCAAGAAGACCACCGCGGCCAGCCAGTCCAACACGAGGCGGAGCGGAAGTTTGTAGAACAACTCCGCGCGATCGAAATGCTTATAGATCAGCGAGAGTCCGTTACGGAAATTGAGATACGTTTTCCTGGGATTGTCATAACCCAGGGTGCCCGCGCCCAGGTGAAAGATGGTGCTCTGTCCACAGTAGCAAACCCGGAGGCCCGCGCGGTTCAGCTTCCAGCACAGGTCGATCTCTTCCATGTGGGCGAAGAAGTCTTCGTCGAAACCGCCCATGTCGTGGAACGCATCGGCCCGGATCACCAGGCAGGCGCCGGAGGCCCAGAACACATCAGTGGTATCGTTGTATTGCCCGGTATCCTGCTCCACCACATCAAACAAGCGCCCGCGGCAAAACGGATAGCCCAGGGCGTCGATCAGCCCGCCACCGGCCCCGGCGTGTTCGAAGGTGTTCTGCTGGCGATACGACAGGATCTTGGGCTGCACGGCAGCAATGGTCTCATCCGAATCCAGGAGTTGGGTGAGGGGGGACAACCAGTGGGGGGTGACTTCAATGTCGGAGTTCAACAACACGTAATGGTCCGCCTGAACTTGCAACAGCGCCCGGTTATAGCCGCCGCAGTAGCCGTAATTCTGATCCAGCACAATGCGTTTAACCGACGGGAAATCCTTTTGAAGTATGGCCAGGGAGTTGTCGGTGGAGGCGTTGTCGGCCACGACGATCTCGGCACCTCCGGAATGCTGCAGCACCGAGGGCAGGAACTTCGGTAACAGCGCGGCGCCGTTGTAGTTGAGAATGACAACTGCCGTTTGGCTCATCCCATCAAACTGCCGAGGTCCATACCCGGAATGTTGGGCAACAGCCCATCCGTATTCTTGCGCACTTCTTCTTTGGCCATAACGTCAGCCGCATCCATGGCTTTGTTGACGGCCGCCACCACGAGGTCTTGCAGGATGACTTTGTCTTCACCCTTGAGGAGAGCGGGGTCGATGTCGAGAGCGATCAGCGTTTTTTTTCCGGTAACCGTAGCTTTCACCATGCCGGCACCCGATTCGCCTTGCGCCTGGAGCTTCTCCAGGTTGTCCTGCACTTCTTTCATACGGGCTTGGAATTCTTTTACCTTGCCCATCATTTTCATCATATCAAACATAGCTTGCTCGTTTCGGTTTTGTGAATGGCTTTCTTCCCGGTAAAGGTAAAGGATTGTGGGTAAATGGTGTGGGCAAAATCCAATACATTCTGCCGGGTCCCTGAGAACCTTGATTTTACTGCTTTCGGAATAGCACGATGGTGCCCGATCGTTCGGAGGTGCGGTTGATGAGGTCGGTGATCTTTGCCTTGAACACATAGGTGCCTTCCGGCATGATGTTGCCCCGGTAGGTGCCATCCCAACCCTGCGTGGCATTGTCGGTAAAGAATAGCTGTTCACCCCAGCGGTTGAAGATCTTGAATTCGAACCGCGACGTGTATTGCCCCACCACTTTGAAGATATCGTTCAACCCGTCGCCATTGGGTGTGAAAGCAGAGGGATAGAAGAGGTTCGGTTCTTTGATGAGCGTGATCACATTGGACACCGACACGGGAATGCCCGCATCCACCGCGGTGGCCGTGACACGATAAACGTATACCTGGTGTGTGAAATCCTCCGCATCGTCCAGCAGCGTGGTGGCCGTGCCGGTGTCGAAAGTCTGGAGCAGTTGTCCCTGGTCGTCGAATTTTTCTACGTGATAGTTGGCCACACCATTTTTCCAGCCGCCATAGGACGTCCACGAAAGGTTGATGCTGTTGTCGGACTGCACCGTGCCGGAAAGTTGTATCGGACAAACATCCGGGCTTGCGGGACTGCTGTTGCCACAAACATCCTGGTAGCCGATCCGGTAACAGATGGTGGCGTCGGTGGCGTAGGCGTCATCGGTAAATGAAGGCGTGGTCGACGTTCCCAGGGGGATGTAGTTCCCGTTTGTCCCTTTTGTGATGGTGTAGGTTTTGGCGTTGAAGGCCGGGTCTTGCGTCCATTGAAGGGCGACGGAATTGTCGCTCACGACGGCGGAAACATCCTCCACAACGGTGGGGATATTGGTGGAGATGGCCGTGGCACATTTTTGAAGCGAGATGCTTTTGCTGCCGTTGGCGTAGTTTGATGTGAGCTGGTAGCAATATTCCGTTCCGCAGGTGATGGCCGTGTCGTCATAGGACGTGGCGCCCGCGGCGACCGCGATGGGGCCTGTAGTACTTTTGGCGAGTGAGTAGCCGGTAATGCCGGTTGCCGAAGTAGTCCACGTGGCCTTGTTGACGTTGTTTTGTGGCGACACGTCAAAATTCGCGCTAGCAATCACGTCTGTGGGGTAAACCGTGGTGTTGACACAGGGATCGAAAACACCCATCCGAAAACGATAGTAGTTGTCATCGGCGATCAGGTTCTTCACCGTGGTCGTCGTGGCGTTGTAGACGGTTTGCAACTGCTGGAAATTGCCGGCATTGGTGGCGATGTCCAGTTTGTAGAGGGTGTTGGGAACGTCGTTAAAATCCAATTGAATCTGGTCGGCGCTTAAAACAGTCAGTTGCGTGATGGTTGGCGTTGCCAGCGTCGGCACCACATCGACAGATTGGACGGCGGCATTGCAATTGTCGGCGGCACCCAGGTTCACGCCCTTCACGCTGACACTTTTATTGCCGGACGACGCAAACGCGTGTGTGTCTTTCGCCAGGCTGCCCGACGGAACCGGGGGCATCACGACGCCGTCGCTATAGCTGATGATATACTGATTGTAGTTGGTGTCGGAGACCTTTACCTGCACTTCATTGCCACCGCAGGTATACAGGTCAAACGCCGGTTGTATGTTGGGCACCACCGTGATGGTGATCTCATCGAAACCCAGGGTTTGGAACAGAACTTTCAATGTGTACGTGCCGGGTTGTGTGTAGACGTGGCTGAACGCCAGGGATTGGAAGTTGTTATTTCCCTCATAGTCCATGTCGCAGGGTGTCGTGGCATTGCAGGGCGGAACGGTACTCACCACGTTCACTGTGAGGGGCGCGCATCCCTTGATTTGATCCACCGTGAAGTTGCCATCATTGCTGACGTATTGTGCATGTGCCACCAGGATGCCCATGAACAAGAAGAAAAGCAGTATGAGGGATCTACGATTCATGCGAGGGGCTCCAGTGTTTCAGAAATTCTTCTGCTTTTTTGATGTCATCATGCAATACGCGGTCTTCCTCTATAAACGGCACCGTCTTTCGGAAAGTATCCACAAAATCTTCAAGATACGGAGAAGTTTTCAAAGGCCGCCGGAAGGTGAGCGCCTGGGCGGCCGTGAGCAGTTCGATGGCCAGGATGGAATAGAGATTGTTCACTACCCTGAGCGCCTTCGTGGCCGCATTGGCGCCCATGCTCACGTGGTCCTCCTGTCCGTTCGACGAGACAATGGAGTCGACGGAGGCTGGCATGCAGAGCTGTTTGTTCTGGCTTACCAGGGAGGCGGCTGTGTATTGCGGGATCATCAGTCCGGAATGGATACCGGGAGTGGCCACAAGGTAATTGGGCAGGTCGCGCAATCCTGCAATAAGTTGGTACGTTCGGCGCTCCGAAATGCTGCCCAACTCCGCCAGGGCAATCGACAGAAAATCGAGGGCCAGGGCCAGGGGCTGGCCGTGGAAATTGCCCGCCGAAATGATGGTGTCTTCGTCGGGGAACACATTGGGATTGTCGGTCACGCTGTTGACCTCCACCAGGAAGACGTTCGTCACATAGTCGATCGTGTCCGCACTCGCGCCGTGCACTTGCGGGATACAACGGAAGGAGTAGGGGTCCTGCACATGTTTCTTGGCCTGCAGGATCAACTCACTGTTTGCTAAAATATCTTTTACTTGTGCGGCCACCCTCATTTGTCCAGCATGCGGACGAATGGCATGCACCTGGGGAAGGAACGGTTCGATGCGACCATCAAAAGCATCCAACGAAAGCGCCCCGACGATGTTGGCCAATTGCAACAGGCGATGGGCGTGAAGCGTACACCACACACCATAGGCGCTCATGAACTGCGTGCCGTTGAGCAACGCCAGGCCTTCTTTTGCCTGCAGACGGAGTGGTGGCCATTGCATTGCTTTTTGCAGCGCGTTGCCGGTGATCCGCTTTCCTTCATGGTGTACTTCGCCTAACCCAATCAGGGGCAACGTCAGGTGTGCCAGCGGTGCCAGGTCGCCCGATGCACCCAGCGAACCCATCTCGTAAATGACCGGGAGCACGTCGCGATTGAACATCGTTGCCAGACGGTCTACGGTTTCGGTCTGCACACCGGAATAGCCATAGGCCAGCGACTGGATCTTGAGGAACAACATAAGCTTCACGATCTCTTCGGGCACCTCGGGGCCGGTGCCACAGGCGTGTGACTTCACCAGGTTTTCCTGCAGTTGCTCCAGTTGATCGGCGGAGATGTTTTTGTTGTACAAAGACCCAAACCCGGTGTTGATGCCGTAGATGGATTGGGTGGTGCCTTGCAATTTTTTATCGAGATAGTCGCGGCAACGGGCAATGCGGTCGCGTGCCTCTTCGGAGAGTTGCACGGTGAGCTTGCCTTCGTGCAGGCGGGAGAGATCTTGCAGGGTTAGCTTCGCGCTGGAGATGTAATGCACCATAGTCGTTGTCGGCGCCTGCTAAGGTTGTTTTATTTTTTCAATAATCCGTTCGATCGGGAGTTTTTCCTGTTCGCCGCGGTCCATATTCTTAAAGGCCAGTAGCCCACTTTGTGCTTCATCCGGGCCAATCACGATCGTGTAGGGGATGGCCTTTTTATTGGCAAAATCCAACTGCTTTTTCAGCTTGGCGTTGTCGGGATAGATCTCGGAGGCAATGCCTTCTGCCCGGAGTGCCGATAATACACCCAGGCCATAGTAGAGACTGTCATCATCCAAATGACAGACCAATACTTTCGACGTTGCCGTGGCGCCTTTGGGGAAAAGATTCAATTCTTCCATGGCGTCGTAAATGCGGTCGACACCAAATGAAAATCCTACTCCGGACAAATTCTCCTTATCACCAAACGCTTGGGTCAGGTTGTCGTAACGGCCGCCGCCACTGACACTTCCGATGGCTACGTTGTTGATCTTCACTTCGAAGATGCACCCGGTGTAGTAGCTGAGGCCCCGGGCGAGGGAGACATCAAACTCCACGTGATTGTCGGAGGCGTTATAGTTCTTAAGCAAATTGAAAACTTCCTGGAGGTCGCGCAAACCTTTCTGGCCGCTCTCGCTCGCGTCGAAGCGTGATTGCAGGAAGGCGCTCTTGTTTGTGTTTGAGCCTTTTACATGGAGGATTTCGAACAAGGTGGTGAGGCTTTCTTCGGAGAAGCCCTTGGGGCGCAGCTCTTCTTTTACTTTTTCCTCTCCAATCTTGTCCAGCTTATCGATGGCCACAAACAACGAGGTCTCGTTTTGTTTTGCACCGATGGTTTCTGCAATGCCGGAAAGAATTCCGCGGTGATTGATCTTGATGGTGTAGTCGACAATGCCCAGGCCTTTGAAGGCTTCGGTGATCATGAGGATGATCTCCGCTTCGCAGAGCAATGAATCGGTCCCGACCACGTCGGCATCGCATTGGTAAAATTCGCGGTACCGTCCTTTTTGGGGACGATCGGCACGCCAGACCGGCTGGATCTGGTAGCGCTTGAAAGGAAAAGTTATTTCGTTCCGGTTCATCACCACAAAGCGCGCAAAGGGAACGGTGAGGTCATAGCGCAAGCCTTTTTCGGCGATGCTGGACGTGATCTGTTTTGAGCTTTTAGTACTTAACAACTCGGCATCGGCGTCCTTTAAGAAATCGCCCGAGTTAAGGATCTTAAAAAGAAGCTGATCGCCTTCCTCTCCATACTTCCCGGTGAGCGTGGACAGGTTTTCCATGGCGGGAGTTTCCAGGGGTTGGAAGCCGAATTTCTGGAATACGTTTCGAATGGTCTCAAAAATAAATTGCCGTTTGGCCATCACGGCAGGGCCAAAATCGCGCGTGCCTTTGGGTAAGGTGGGTTTTTCCATAATATGGCCGCAAAGCTAAAAAGGAAATCGGGGATTTGAAGGGGCCTGCGCGACGTTTTGGGGGAATTGGGGACTTTCGGAAAGCGGGAGAAAAAAATTGAAAAAAGTTTCCATTTATGGAAACTTTTTGTAGGTTTGGGTGTTCGTTAGCTATGACCAGATGGAGGCAAAATTGACATTGTTTTCCTGGAAGAAGCGCGTTCATTTATAGGGTCTATAAATGAAAAAGCGCAGCGTAAGATCCTGTATAACATGGATAAAGCCAGATTTCTGAACGATGTCAGCCTCCTGAAGAAACTGACGCCGGAGATCTGGGAATTCAGAAACACTATACCAGGGGTTGCAATACCGGTTGCTGGCTTTCTGGGACGTAAAACAAAAGCCAACGTTGGTGGTCGCCACGCATGGATTTGTGAAGAAGACCGACAAGGTGGCCCGTGAGGAGATAAAAAAGGCAAATAGTCTAAGGCAGCTTTATATTGAACAATACACATGAAATCGAAATTGAAAACCTACACCCTCGACCAGGTCAAGGACGAAATGATCGGCAAACGGGGCACACCCCGGCGCGACGAATACGAATTTGAACTCACCCTCGAGTTGCTGGGGGAGATGATCAAGACCACGCGCCAGCAGCGGCATCTAACCCAGGAGCAATTGGGCAAGCTGGTGGGTGTCCAGAAGGCACAGATCTCAAAACTGGAAAAAAACGCCACCAATGTGACTGTAGGTACCGTATTGCGGATATTTGATGCACTGAAGGCCAAAATCAATTTCAGGATCGAGCTCGAAAACAAGCGTATTTCGACGCCGGAGGCCGGATTGGGATGAGACCTTGGGGCTTCTCCGGGATTTTCTTCAATAAAAAGGCGAAGGGCCTTTGCAAAACCGGAATTAGCGGTTATTTTTGCGCTCCTTTTAAAGAATTTCAATCATGGCAGTAACCAGACTTAAGAGAAAAGGCCGCAAAGATAAGGCAGTATCCGCAGTAAGACGTCAGTCGCTGAAGAATCAAAACTTCAAGCCCGTGATCAAGAACGTGGATGTAGAAAAGATCAAAGAAGAATTCAAAGCGAAGAAAGCTTAATCTTTCCTCCTTTTAAAATATTGAAAAAGTCCTGCCAGAGCGGGACTTTTTTTATTTTACGCCTTCTAACATCAACCCCTGCCCATGCACCTCGTCAACTGGAATGTGAACGGAATACGGTCCATCATCAAAAAGGATTTCTTGAAGGACATCGCGGAGATGAATCCCGACATCCTCTGTTTCCAGGAGACCAAGGCGGGTGTGGAGGACGCGCGCGGAGCACTGGAGCAGTTGCCGGGCTATCATACTTACATCAACTCCTCCAAGGCCCGCAAAGGCTATTCCGGCACGGCCATTCTTTCCAGGACAGAACCCATGTCCGTTACGTATGATATGGGTTTGGAAGAACATGACCAGGAGGGGAGAGTGATCACGGCGGAGTACCCGACATTTTTTGTGGTCACGGTATACACGCCGAATGCTGGCGAAGGCCTGGCACGACTGGACTACCGCGAGCGCTGGGACCGCGAGTTCATGGAGTACATGCAGTGGCTCAGTCGCCGCAAACCCGTTATTGCCTGTGGCGATTTTAATGTGGCGCATCAGCCGATCGACATTGCCCGGCCAAAGGAAAATTATAACAAGTCGGCAGGCTACACGCAGCGCGAGATCGACGGCTTCACGCGTCTATTGGAAGCGGGATTTGTGGACACGTTCCGCAGATTTTATCCCGAAGAAGTAAAGTATACCTACTGGAATTTTGTGACCAACGCACGGGCCAAGAACGCGGGATGGCGAATCGATTATTTCCTCGTGAGCGAATCGCTAATGGGTAATGTGAAAGATGCGTTGATCTACAATCAATACCTGGGTTCGGATCATTGCCCGGTGGCGTTGAACATCGAATTTTAGAAGCGCAGATCTTAACGCTATTCCCAACCCAGCGAAGAAGCTGCAGGCACTGTTTGTCAGGTCAGTAGATTCTCTTCGCGATCGCTGGTCCGCTTGGACAGTTTTAGAAACAGAACCCGGCATTGAGGCCGATGTTGCGAACTTTGAGTTTGTCGTTCGTCGAGCTACTCAAAATATTGAAGCCTGTATCGTATCGCAACTCGGCAAACAGCGTATGTTTTTGTCCGACTTTGTATTCAACGCCAACACCGGCGAGGAACGTATTGGTCTTGATTTTCAAATCCAGCACTTTACTCTGATAGGCTCCCATGACATAGTCGGTCGTTTCTACAAACGACCTTTGGGTGAAAATAAGAAAATTGAGACCGCCTCTCACATAGGGTGAGAAGGCGCGACCGGTGTTAAAATGATAGGCTACGCTAACCGGAAATTTGAACGTTGTGTAACGAAGTTCGATCTCTTTTGCCGGGTCATATGATGCTGCAACGATGCTGGTGAATTTTGTGCGGAAATACATGGCCTCCAGGCGGACGTGCCAATGGTCGCTGATGCGGGGATTGACCTGATCCACGAAAAATCCCGCGGCGAAGCTTACCGGGAAACTGGAGTCGAGGCTGTGCACAACCTGGTTTTTGCCGTTGGCCGAATTGGGCGAGCTGATCATCCCTGCCAACACCCCGAACGAAAGCCTGGGCTTGCCTTTCGTGGCCGTGTAATGTGACGACGAGTCGCCAAAGCAGGCATTGTACTTGGCAACCACCTTTGAATATTTTTTCTCAATTGATGAGGGGCTTAGTGTCCAAAGCTCGGTCTGCTCATAAGCCGATGGTAGTGAGGAACAATCGGAGAAAATACTTTTCAGGCGAATGGCATAGGTCTTATCCTCTTTGGTGTATTCATGGCCCGATACGGTAATTTTTTGAGTGACCGTCGAAAGGGGTATGAGTGCCGTGTCTTTTTGAACGAAATACGACAATCCTTCGCGATAGAATTTTGCTTTTCCGTCCACGATCACCTCGGCGAAGTGTGCGGCGCCTTTGTTTTTGAGCGTGCGGAAGTGTCGGCCATCAAAACCGAAGCCTTCAAGATTGTCGGGGTAGAAGGTAGTTTCGGGCTGGCCTTCTTTTTGGAATAGGCATCGCTCCGGTGGGGCGATTGTTTCACGGAATGACACTAAGCCGCGAAGGGTGTCACCTTGCTGAAGTACGTAGCCTGGTTTGAAATTTTGACCGAATGCGGGAATGGCGCAGAGCGCAACGAAAATAATTAAAACGTTTTTCATGAACAGGTTATAGTAAACAACAAAATGGCCAATAACGATCGGGTCGGATAGCGTTGCTAACATCGTTGGTTCCTTTGCGAGGTAAAGATAGCAGAACGAACCGGTGTGTCAGCAATACTCGTCGCCGGTGTAAGATTTGCATGCGAATTCATAAAATCACGGGTGGCATGGACGCGGAATGAAGGAATTTTTCAAATGAAGTACTTCCCTGGCAGCATTGCGCCACATCCGAGAGATTGTAGTGTTTTGTTCTTAAAATTTAAAACCAGCGTTGAAAGACTTCGCGGGTATTTGAAGATCTCATGAAAAGCAACGATGGCTATACGAAAAACAGGTTAGGCAATTCTCTCGATATCGGCTCCCAACGCTTTCAAACGCTGGTCGATATTTTGATAGCCGCGGTCGATTTGGTCGATGTTGGAAATTTCACTGGTGCCGCTGGCCGACAGTGCGGCAATCAACAACGCCACCCCTGCGCGTATGTCGGGGGATGACATCTTGATGCCTTTCAGTTGTTGCTTGCGGTCCAGGCCGATCACGTTGGCGCGGTGTGGGTCGCAAAGTATGATCTGTGCGCCCATGTCGATCAATTTGTCGACAAAGAAGAGGCGGCTTTCAAACATTTTCTGGTGGATCAGCACACTGCCTTTGGCCTGCGTGGCAACGACCAGCACAATGCTGATCAGGTCGGGTGTGAAGCCTGGCCAGGGAGCGTCCGATACGGTGAGGATGGAGCCGTCGATGAACGTTTCCAGTTCATAGCGCTCCTGTGAGGGAATGTAGATATCGTCGCCGCGGAATTCCATTTTGATGCCGAGGCGTTTGAAGATCTCGGGGATGATGCCCAGCATGTCGATGCGGCAATTCTTGATGGTGATCTCCGACTGCGTCATGGCGGCTAAACCGATAAAGCTGCCGATCTCGATCATGTCGGGCAACAACGTGTGATCGGTTCCTCCAAGTTTTGCCACGCCTTCGATGGTGAGCAGGTTGGAGCCGATGCCGCTGATCTTGGCACCCATGCGGTTGAGCATGAGGCAAAGCTGTTGCAGGTAGGGCTCGCAAGCCGCGTAATAGATGGTGGTGGTTCCTTTGGCCAGCACGGCGGCCATCACGATGTTGGCAGTGCCGGTCACGGAGGCTTCGTCCAGCAGCATATAGCATCCTTTCAATTCCGAGGCATCGATATGAAAGAGGTGCTCTTCCGAATCGAAGTTGAATTTGGCGCCCAGTTTCTGGAAGCCGAGGAAGTGCGTATCCAGACGACGTCTTCCGATCTTGTCGCCGCCGGGCTTGGGCATGGTGGCCTTACCAAAGCGGGCGAGGATGGGACCCAGCAGCATGACCGATCCGCGAAGGGCGGCGGCTTTCTTGCGGTAGGTGTCTGTCTCCAGGAAATTGATGTCCACGTTCGACGCGGTGAAGCGATACGATTCCGGTCCCAGTTTCTCCACTTTACTTCCCAGGTCGCCGATGAGTTCGATCAGCTTGTTCACGTCCACGATGTTGGGCACGTTGTGGATGGTGATGGGCTCGGCCGACAGCAGGGTGGCACTGAGGATTTGAAGCGCTTCATTTTTTGCGCCTTGCGGAATGATTTCGCCTTTCAGCTTTTTTCCTCCTTTGATCTTGAAGATGCTCATGGGGTGACTTAAAAAATTAGTACTGGGTATCGTACCGGCAGAAAAAAAATAGGCGCACACCGAATGGTCTGCGCCCGACTGCTATTATTGATCTCTTCTTCTGCGGAAATTGTTGTTGCCGCCTTTGTTGTTGTTCTTGTTGAAGGGGCGATGGCCACCACCGCCACCACCGGAATGACGGGGTTGCTGATGCGTGCTGTTGCCTTGTCCCTGTCCTTGTTGGGGACGCACTTTCTTGCGTTCCTTGTAAAGCTTCTCGAACAGGTTTTCGTCGCGCACTTTTTCGATGGTCATGTTCAATGCGCCACCCGACATGGCCTGGATATCGCGGAGGATCACCGAGTCGTCCAGGGTTTCTTTGTTCCAGTTGCCATAGAACGTTTTCATGAGCTTGCCCAGGTAGATGATGGACTCTTCGCGCTCTTGCGGATCGTCCTTCTTCAACGCTTCTTTCACCAGCTTCTCGATGTTCTTGCCATAGTGACGGAAGCGGACATCGTTTTTGGGATATTCCATCCGCATGGGTTTCTTGAACAGGATCTCGCGTTCGGGAACCGGATAGGGATTGTTGACGCTCAGGTCAAAGTCGGCGATGATGTATAGATCATCCCACAGCCGCTGGGGGTTGTCGGGTTGTTCTTTGATGCTGGGGGTAAGTTGTTTGATGAGCTCGATCAGGGTATAGGCGAGCTCGGTGCGCTTTTCGATGCTGGGAAGGCTTCTGATGTATTCTACCAGCTTTTGGACGTTGCGACCGTATTCTTTCAGAATAATATGCGGGCGCGATGAATTGTATTCTCCGATCATGATTGTGTTAAGCGTAAAATGTGAAAGCGTGACGTTAATGTGACGAAAAAAACGCGTTGGCTTATTAAAAATGGACTTGTAATTCGCGTATTACCTACGATTTGGAACAGCAAGTATACTGTTTCGGTTCGAAAATCGAAAATCTGGCAGCCGCGAAATCGTCTAAACCGGATGAAATTGAAGTTTTTCTTCTGGAAGGGAAAGGATTGGGGTGATTTTTCCCCGCGGCATCAGCCTAACCAGGCCGGGATCAGTCTATACCTCCGCTAGGTGTGTACTCAAAGAAATCCTTCAATAACTGGTCATTGGAGGTCTGGCTGCCGGCGCCTACATATCCTTTGTTGCCCAAGCCGAAAAACAGCGGCGAATACCGTTGATTGCCCAGCAAGGTTGCCTTCCGTGTCCAGCCATTGTTGCCGGCGTTGAACTCCCAAAGCCCTTTGCCTTCGGTGTAGTCGGCCGCATACACATGGTCACTCGTGGCAAACATCAGAAATGTTTGGGCGGAGACACTTGCTTTTTTGGTCCATTGCTTGGTGATGGGATCGAATTCCCAAAGGTTGGAGCCGTTGCCGAGATAACCCTTGGTGCTGGTGGCCAGGCCGTAAATTTCCTGGGAGAAATCGAGCTCACCGGCGAATACGCCCTGGGTTGTCCAGCTGTCGTTTGTGATATTGTATTTCCAGACGTTGTTATCGGAAAGCACGACATAGCCATCGTCGCCAATGTTGAAGGCCACCACGGGGTATTTGTCGCCATTGTCAACCGTATAGGGACTTTTCTTTATCGACCATGAATCGGTAGCCACGTCGTAGGCATGCAGGTCGCCGCCATAGGGTTCCAGCACGAAGCCTTTCCCGGCGTTCGATCCCCAACTGGCAAAGGAGCTGGGGAAAAACTCTTTATCGTAAATGATTTTGGGTGTCCAGCTATTGCTGGTCGGGTCAAATTGGAACAACGCGGCATCCTGGAGGGCGCCGCCGACGCTAACCTGGCCGAGCATGACAAAGGCCTTGCCCTGGGTGGTGAAGATGGCGGCATTGTCGCCTTCTCCGAATTGTGGAAGTGCTGCGCGCGAAGCCCAGGTTCCACAGGTCACGGTAAAATCCGTGGCGCTGATCACCTGGCGTCCCTGGCTTTTAATGGAAATCTTTCCCGAGGTGCTGTTGATGGGTACAGTTACCACCAGTTCGGTGGCCGTGGCCGACGTCACGGTGGCGGGTGTGCCGTTAAAGCTCACTTCGTTGTCCAGTAGGCTGGTGCTGAAATTCGAACCGGCGATCGTGACCGTCTGCTCGAAGTCGGCGACGTTCGGGGTGATCGTAAGGATAGAAGGTGACTTTTCTTCGTCGGAACAGGAGATCAGGAAACAACCGAAAAGGAAGAAGGCAGCTTTTTTCATTGAGAGTCAAGAGGGTTTTGCCTGCCACGGTTGGCAGGCTATAAAAGTACATTACACCTCTTGAGCGTTGCTGTAAAAAATGATGCGAAAAAGTTTTATGTAAGATTTTACTCTACAATTCGAAGTTTCGCGAAACTAAGCAAGAGCGTCTTCTCTCCGGCGGACCCAAAGTTGATGCGCGCTTTTCGGTCGGCGCCACTCATGTCCATCTGCAATACGGTGCCAAACCCAAACTTGGGATGCTCGACTTTCATGCCTTCTTTGAGAGCAGCTGTGTCGCTGGGAGCGAAGTCGGCCGGTGGTTTATAGCCCGAGGGTGGCTTGCTCACGGGGGTGGAGGCAATGGTTTTCTTTATGCCGTTCACCAGGGTTTTGGCATACTGACTGGTGGGCGGCGCAGACTCGAGGCCACCGAACTTGCTGCTTACCTTGATGTAGGATTGATCCACGTCGTCAAGAAAACGACTCGGTTCACAGTTCTTTAGTCGTCCGAAGCGATAGCGGGTGAGGGCGTAAGACAGGAACAGTCGCTTCTCGGCACGGGTGATGGCCACATAAAACAGGCGGCGTTCTTCCTCCAACTCGGCGCGGCTGCTCAGCATCATTTGGGAAGGGAAGAGGTCTTCTTCCAGGCCCACGATGTAGACGTACCGGAACTCCAGGCCCTTGGCCATGTGGATGGTCATGAGCGTTACTTTGTCGGGATCCTTGTCCTTGTCCTCGTCCTGGCCCGTGACCAGCGACACCTCCTGGAGGAAGGAGCCGAGGCTTTTCTCCTGGCGTTCGGGGTCGTCTACAAATTCCTTGATGGCGTTCAGCAATTCCTGGACGTTTTCGTAGCGGCTCAGGCCTTCCACGGTCTTGTCCTCATAAAGTTCGCGGAGCAGTCCCGAACCCTTGGCGATCTCGAAGGCGGCGTCATAGGCATCTTTTCGCTCGATCTCCAGGGTGAACCGTTTGATCATGGCCACAAAATCCTCGATGGGGGCTGCCGACCGGCCACCCACAAAGTGCCCGGCATTCTGCAATACATCCCAGATGGTCATGCTGTGGTCGTTGGCGGCCACCACGATCTTATCTACCGTGGAATCGCCAATGCCCCGCTTGGGCAAATTGATGATCCGGCGGAAGGAGGCTTCGTCCTGCTGGTTCATGACGTAGCGCATATAGGCCAGCAGGTCCTTGATCTCCTTGCGTTGATAGAACGAGAGGCCCCCCACCACTTTATACTTGATGTTCATACGGCGCAGGGCCTCTTCAATGGCCCGCGACTGGCTGTTAGTGCGGTAGAGAATGGCAAAGTCGCTGAACTTGAGCTGGTGCTGCATGCGCTCCTGGAAAATGGAACCGGCCACCAGCCGGCCCTCTTCGTTGTCGGATACGGCCTTGATCAGTTCGATGAGCGGTCCCTGTTCGTTGGCTGTCCATACGTTCTTGGGAAGTTGCGCCCGGTTCTTTTTGATGACCGAGTTTGCCGCTTCCACGATGTTTTGGGTGGAGCGGTAGTTCTGCTCCAGCTTGATCACCTTCAAATCGGGGTAGTCGCGTTCGAAGTTCAGGATGTTGGTGATGTCCGCGCCGCGGAAAGCGTAGATACTTTGGGCGTCGTCGCCCACCACGCAGATGTTTTGGCGCACGGCGGCCAGTTTACGGATGATGTAGTATTGACACAGGTTGGTGTCCTGGAACTCGTCCACCAGGATGTAGTGAATCCGTTGTTGGTATTTGTTGAGCACTTCCAGGTGCTCCTTGAAAAGCTTGTCGGTGTTGAACAGCAGGTCGTCGAAGTCCATGGAGCCGGCGCGGAAGGTGCGCAGGGCATAGGCTTTGTAGATCTTGCCGATCTCGGGACGCAGGTTGGCGGCGTCGTCGCCCATGAGTTCGGCGTTTTGCAGGTAGTCCTCCCAGCCGATGAGGCTGTTCTTGGCGGCGGAGATGCGGTTGTAGACGGTGCTGGCCTTGTAGGCCGTGTCGTCCAGTCCCATTTCCTTCACGATGTTCTTGATGAGGGTTTTGGAATCGTCGGTATCGTAGATGGTGAAATTGTTGGGGTAACCCAGGTGATGGGCTTCGGCGCGGAGGATGCGGGCGAACACGGAGTGGAAGGTTCCCATCCACAGGTTGCGGGCATCGTGGCCCACCACTTTTTCGATGCGCTCGCGCATTTCGCGTGAAGCCTTGTTGGTGAAGGTGAGGGACATGATGTTGAACGCGTCCACCCCCTTGTTCATCAGTTGGGCGATGCGGTAGGTGAGCACGCGGGTTTTGCCCGAGCCGGCGCCGGCGATGAGCATGCAAGGTCCTTCGGTATTGACAACCCCTTCGCGTTGGGGCTCATTTAAACTATCGAGATAATCCGTCGTCATATTGGGTGCAAGTTAGAGTAGAGATTTGGGAATGCCCGGTATGCCGTGTTTTTTTCTCACGGTTTTTCAGATACTTCCCGCCGGCCTTTCACAGACCGCTTTGTCTCTTTATTTTTGATAACGAAAAACGCTAAACATAAAACTTTTTGAACGTAAAAACGCCCGTCGTTCCGCTGAATTTTCAAGCCGATGGATTGAGCATCACCGCCGCCGAACCCTGGTTTAAAGTAAAGGTTCAACTTGTTCAACGTTACCTTCAGGCCTTCATCATGAACGCCGCGGCCAAGGCCGATGAAATTATTTTTGTCGATGCATTTTCCGGTAGCGGTCTGTATTCGACAGGTCACCAAAAAGCGATCTTTCCCAGCGTTGCACTCGCAACACTGGCCGGCGATCTTCCCATCCATCGGTGGATATTTTGTGAGCGCGACCCGGAACAGGCCTATGCCCTGCAGGCGCGCGTAAAGAAATATGGGCCTGAAAAAAACGTCTCGGTTTTTACGGACGCGCTGCCGGAGCTGACCGACCGCTTCAGAACTACGCTACCAACACCAAAACGAGGTCATAAAGTTGCAGTCCTCTGCCTGGTCGACCCGTTTTCGCTGGATATGCCCTTAGGCCTCATGGAGAAGTGGTCCGAGTTGGGCTTTAGCTTTGTGGTGCCGTTCACCTTTGTCCTCAACGACCGGCTCACCTACCAGCACTACACCGAAGACCACCCCGACACGTTGCGGAAATATATCGGCGGCACGGGGTTCGGCAGCCTGTCGAAAGTGACCAGCAACATCCAGTTCTACAAACATTTGGTGCGACTCTATCAAAACAACATGCTGGTGATGGGCATGAACACGGCGTTGTCGGTGCACAAACTGGAGTCACATCTCATCAACCTGCCCGTCTTCTACATGGGATTTTTCACCCGGCAATTCTCCGCCCAAGCCATCCAGCGCGATGTGAATGTGAGCGACCATTTGCAGTTTGACCTATTTGGTTGAGGAGAGGGTATTGCCATGAAGGCCAAGGGGATGTCTTGAAAAAATGATGAACATACGCGGCATTGTCCGTACCTTTACGAATTATGATGAAAATTGGAGAAATTTTGGTCTCAGACGACATCCGCGACAAGGAGTTTGTCTGCAACCTGGAGAAGTGCAAAGGTGCCTGCTGCGTAGAGGGCGATTTTGGAGCCCCCCTGTCGAAAGAGGAGATCCCCATTCTCGATGAAATTTATCCCAAGATCAAAAAGTACCTGTCGCCGGAAGGCATCAAGGAAATAGAAAAACACGGCACCCACGTGGTCGATGACGAAGGTGAACTTTGCACGCCTGTGATTGCCGGCCGCGAATGCGTGTATGCGATCTATGACAAAAAAGGAATTCTAAAGTGCGGCATCGAAGAGGCCTATAATGATGGTGTCGTCGATTGGAAAAAACCGATCTCCTGTCATCTTTATCCCATCCGCGTAACGCAAAAGAAAAATTTCGAAGCGCTCAACTATCATAAATGGCACATCTGCTCGCCGGCCTGTGCGCTGGGAAAAGAATTGCAGGTGCCGGTCTATAAGTTTCTGAAGGGACCCTTGGTCCGTAAATACGGGGAGGCGTGGTACAAGGAATTGGAAGACACCATCGAGCAGCATCCTAAACCTGCACCGAAGAAGCCAAAAAGCTGAACTGAAGTTTCAAAAATAGTTGAACCAGGTTGAGAATTGTTCTCGGGGAAACGTCGCGTTTCCTTAAAGTTTGGGTGCGAACCACAAAAATCCAGCGGCCGCTACGAAGGCCAGGAAGAAATACAACGCCGGGAGCTCCTTCTGCACCAACACCGGCTCTCCACTTGAATTGCTGGCGCTCGACACCAACTGATTTTGCTCGCGCTGTATATTTTGACGCAGCGAATTCCAACCTCCCTTTTCACTCACATAATAATGAAGCGAAGACGCGTCCGTTTGAAGCGAATGCCAGCCCGGTGTTCCTGCCCAGAACTGGCCATGCCACGCATCATCCAGCCGTTCGTCTTCCCGCAGCGGCAGCTGGGTTGTGTCGGCGAAAAGAGTTGGATTAGGTTGGGATGACAATAGGGTTGTTTGCAAGGGTTCGTCGATGTACCACGGAAAGGGGGTGGTGATTTGTATGGACGACGCCTGTGTTGCACGGCGTGACAATTTTTCGATCACGGGCGACCAAAATGCGCCATAGCCCACGGAGTCGCCGGATAAGGTGAGACGATAGGTTTCCTGGAGCAATTGAAATCCGAGTTTGCCCGCTCCGGAGAATGCATACCCGGTCAGTATGCCACTCTTGTTTTGCACGAGCGATTGGACGGTTGAATTATTTTGGAGGCGCACGGGCAACGCGGGCAATGTAACGGCTTTGTCTTGCAGGACGATGGTGGCGCTGTCCGTTTTTACCGGCGCGAGGGTGAAGGGGAAAAGACCGTCGCGTTTGGTTTTCGTGGCATGGGGCAGAATGAGGATACCGAGTCCCGAGTGAATGGATTCTTTCAGAATGTTCTTTTCGCCGGCGGTAAGTTTTTGTAAAGCGCCGTCATCGATGATGAGGAGATCGGTTTCGTCAAGCACATCGTGCGTCAGCCGGTTGACTTGGGTGGGTTGGCGGTTGGCGAATTCGAAGCGGAAGATCTTTTGGGAGAGTTGGTAGCGCAAGATGAGTTTGTGACCGGCATGCGCGAGGTAGCTCTTCAGGTATTGGGTTTCGAAGGTTGGAAAGTCCTGGATGAAGAGCAGGCGGAGGGGCGCGTCGGCCTCGACATAAACCGGAAGTTTTTCCGCTTGCCATTTTTCATCGCTGCCTTGTATGGCCAACGTGTACAACCATTCGCCCTTTTGCTTAGGTGTGAACGATAGGTGGAATGATTTTAGTCCTCGTCCCTCCATCAGCACCGAGTCTTCTTTTCCGTTGGGGCCGTTGATGACGATCCATTTTTTTTCCGGCGTAGTATTGTAGAATGTTCCCTGGACCTGTGCCGGGTGATGCGCCAACACGGGCTGGACAACCGACAACGACATGATGCCGGCCGTGGGTTGGCTTGGGATGAAGGTGAACGTTTTGTTGTCGAGTAAATCGAGGTCAGTGGCCGGTAAGCCTTCTCCCGTCACAAACCGGATCTGGTCTCCTTTGATGGGCAATTCGTGATCGGCAAGCAGGGACGATTTTTTGTAAGGATTTACTCCCGTTAGATGCCACAGCTGCAAGTCGGGATGATGTTGGAGGAGGCTATCGACTTTCTGTTTCTCATACCCCGCTGTCAACAACAGGATGGATGAATTCTTTTCTGAGGTCACGACCGGTCGCAGGAACAAGCTTGCGGCCATCGCCATCATCACGACCACGGCAATCCAGCGCAACACGAGAAAGCGTTGTTTGCGTTTCCACTCCAGCCACAAGAACAGCAGGGTTAACGGAACCAGCAGCGCGGCGAGGAGCGTGGGCGATACGAGTGCATGGAACGTGATCATGACTTTCATTTTTGCTTCAATGCCTCCATGCTCTTTAAGAAACGTTCGTCCAATGCGTGGACGGGCCGGGTGTGTGATTGGGGTGAGGCGGCCTCTTTGGGAAGCACCTGCCACAACGACGCCCGTATGGCTTCGATCGCGACGGGTTGCTGTGCAGGCTCGATCTCGTTTTCAGAGAGTCTTTTCAATAACGACAAACTCTTGAGGTAACGGCCCGGCTGGGCAATGGCGACCACCGAGAGTTCCTGCCCTGCCTTGAGGAGATCGTTTTTGATATCGGGTGTTATCGTCACCGTGCCAGATTGCAACATGTGCTCCAGCAGTGCCGCCGCCTTTCGAATATGCGGATAGGTTTCCGGTTTCGAACTGGATTTTTCGGCTGTGGCGTTTTTCAATTCGGTTAAATCGCCGGTCAATCGTTTTTCCTCTTTCAAAGGTGGTGGATCGAACCCGGTGCGATGAACATAGATGCGCGAATCCTGGCTGATCTCTTTCAGCAGTTTGAGCGCTTTGTACTGATACGGCAATGATTTTTCCGGATCGTAGAGACGCAGGTGCAGTTCGGCATCCCACATCACCGTGATGGCGGCTTTCAGTTTCGAGCGGATCGATTGGGCAAAGAAGGTGGCTTCGTCCTCACTGTCGTGGGCGTGGGTGTAGGCCTTCACGGGATCGTCCTTGTCGTCGCCACCGTGATCGTGGTGATCCTGGGCGGGCGCTGACTTTTTCTCCTCCACGAGGTTGTGTTCGTTTTCCGTGTCGTGCACGTGGCCATACTTTTTGGTCACATCTTCTTCGTGATCATCGTCACTGGGAAGGGCGGCCTGCGGACCGATGCCCGATTCAAATTCCTCACCCAAAAATTCTCCATAGCGGAGACGGAGCACTTTCTGATCGTAGGCCAGGTCGTTGCTTCGGGAATTGAAGACTTCTTTCGTGATGTTCTTTTTTTCTTTCAGCAACTTCTCGCTGTCGATAATGATCTGGCGCTGGCTCCGGAAGTAGTCGGGCATGAGATCTACGCCCAGGCCCGGGTCGATGGACGTGGTTTGCTGTGTGGTGTCCTGGAGCGCGATAAAGAATGTTTCCGTGCGCGCCTTGTTGGGTTGGGGTGCTTTGTTATCGAGGGCTTCGACGTAGAAATACAATTCATCGCCGGGATCGAGTCCCAGTTTCACCAGGTCGATGGTGCGGTTGGCGCGCAGGGATTTGCCGGAAATCTTGCCGGGTTTGTCGAAACGCAATTTTTCCTCTCTGAATTTAACGGACTCACCACTTCCTTTGCTGACCGTGGCAATGATGTAGGCGTCGTCGACCCGGTAATCGTCCGTCAAGGTGGATTGCAGGTTGATCTTTAAATTGTCGGTCAGGCTTAGGGTGATGAACTGATCCAGGTTTTCTATGGCGATGACGGGCGGCTGATCGCGGATGGTTTCAACAGTAAAATAGTCAGAGTACTTGGCGGTGCCGTCTGCATTTCTCCAGGCAATCTGATAGAAGGCTGTCTCCGAAAATTGTTTTTGTATGGAGAACTCGCCACTGGCGGTGTTGGAGAGTTTCACACTGTCGTGCGTGGAGAAGATCATCTTGGCATCCAGTACTTTTTCAGTGAAAGCAATGTTCCACTGCACGTTGGTTCCTTCGGGTACGCGAAGATTGAACGTCTTCACGGTTTGCCTGGGAATTCCGGTATAGGAGGGCGGCGTGAAGGTGATGGCGGCGCTGCGAATGGCGGCCGGCAAAACTTCTTCGGTGGAGGGGCCGGCCTGCTCGTTGGAAGGAATTGCCGTTTCTCGCGATATTTTGTGTTTTCCGGCAAACCCCATCGACCCAAAGGAGATCAGCGCACTTAATGCAAAAATCACCAGGGCTTGCAAAAGCTTGTGCGGAAGTTTTACAGAAGGGTAGAGGATCTCAAATTGACGGAGGCTTTTTATTTTTTGAAGTTGCTGCAAAGACGTGAGGTCGTCGTCTTTTTTTGTGAACAGGTCAGCGCTTTCTTCCAGTTGGGGATAATGCTGGTTCATATAGTGGATCACGCCGGCTTCCGAAATTTGCCAGAGGCCGAGTTGAATGCTTCGCACGATGAAGCAACTCAGGCCCGCGATGCCCGCCAACAGCCAGAGTCCGTATACGGAAAGAATAAACCAGTAGGCCACGGCGTAGGTGATCAATCCCGCAGCGAGGGCCAGCAACAAGGCTTCCGTCACACGGATCATGCGGTATTTCCGTTTCAGGCGAAGAAGATGATATCGTGCCTCCGTTGCGCTCATTGATTTCGTTTAAAGGCCACCAGCCGTTCAGTTAATAACACCGCCATGAAAGCAAAGGCCAGTAGGGGGGAAGGATCATTTTGACCTGCCGGTATATCTGCCTGTAGTCCGCCCGTGGTGGCTTCGGTTGACCACTGTGCGATGTCGGGCAGGGCTCGCCGGTCAAATCCCGGATCGACTTCGGGTTTGACAAGTATGATGTTGGCCAACTGCCAGGGAAGTTTTTCCTGAAGGGCGATCTCCTCGTTCAGTCGTTTTGTGATGATCCATGTTTCGGATCCCTCCTTACCCGGTTGACGCGATAGCAGTGGGCCAGATTCAACGCCGTTCGGTTTTAGAATGATTTGGCGATTGATCATTCCTTCTGGAATTTTTTCTGTGGAGAGCCAGACAACCCAAGCGGTCTTCGGAGCTTGCGAAATATTTTCGGGTTTATAGTTTTTCCATTGAATGTGCGTTGGTATGGATCCTTTCAATGCCTCAAGAGAGGCTGTCAGGATCATCTGATCGTAAGCAAACACCTCATCACCCACAAAGGCCAGCGATACCGTGTCCGGCATGTTGATGCGAATGGAGTCTTTGCCCATGTGAAAGTACCCACCGCGTGGCGTGATTGCCTTTACCGTTTCAAAGTTCGTTTCTTGAGGGGTTGAGGTTCCTTTGCGAATCGAAAGAGAATCGCCAGCCAGCCTGACGGCTTGTATCGGGAACTCTATGGGTTCGGGCGCCGCGGTGATCCATCGTATGTTTGTGGGTAACGTCAGGCGTTTACCTTTAAATCCCGACACGTAATTGTATGAAAGAACGACCACTTGCTGAAGCGATTTTCTTTTCAGCAGATCCACCGCCGACCAGTAGTCGAGTCGTTCTGTCTTTGCGCTGTCAAGGGAGGGGAAGCCTTTGGACAATTGCTTCAATTCATAGCCCTCTTTTTTTAGACTGTCGCTAAGCGAGGAAAAGCGGGCTTCATTGTCCAGGCCGGCTTCCACGACCAGCCATTTCTTTTGATGACTGCCGGATGCGTTGAATTGCAACCCGCTTAAGAAGGATACCAGTAGCGCGATGGCCAGGCAGCGTAGCGCCAGCAACAACATTTCGTTCAGCCGCAGGCTTCTGAATTGTTTGGTGGTGGAATCTTCCAGGTACCGGATGCTACCCATGCGCAACACCTTGCCTTCCTTTCGACTCAACAAGTGGATGCCGATCGGGACGAGTAGCCCCGTCAACCCCCAAAGCCATATCGGGTGCGCGAACATCATCAGCGGATCATGGATTTACGTACTTTTAGAAAATCGCGCAACGTCTTTTCAAAGGGATCGCCCATGGAAACCAGTTGATAGCTGATATGCTTTTCCAACATCCACATGCGCGAGCGACGGATCCACTCTTTGATGCGGGCCGTATATTGTTCTTGTTGCTGTGCAGTATCGACTTTTACCTGGGCACGGGTCTCCAGGTCTTCAAAGGTAAACGAACCTTCCTGGTCCAGTTCCATTTCGTGATGGCCCATCAGGTGAAAGACGATCACTTCGTTGCGGGGTGTTTTCAGGCGCGAGATGAAATGCAGGAGGTCTTCGCCATCGTCGTAGAGGTCCGTAAAGAAGATGATCAGTTCTTTGCCGTGGTGATCAAACAACTGTTCCAGTCCGTTGTCTTTCTTCCAGGTGCCTTCGCTTTTTATGTGGATCAGTGCATTGATAAAGCGGATGAATTGCTGTTGTTCAAAGCGCGGCTGCACGGTGTTGAGGATCTTATTGTTGACCGTATACAGCCCGAAGGTGTCGCTTTGTTTCCGGCAGAGATAGGCTAGCGCGGCGGCGAGAACGTTGGTATACTGAAGTTTGCTCACACCGGCCTCCGTATATGCCATCGAATGACTGGCGTCGATAATAAACTTTACGGTGATGTTGGTCTCAATTTCCGCTTGCTTGATATAGTACCGTTCCGATCGCGCATACATCTTCCAATCGAGCTGTCGCAGATCGTCGCCGGGTTCATAGCTGCGGTATTGGCTAAACTCCTGACCCGCGCCAACGGCCTGGCTCTTGTTGCTCCCGCTCATAAATCCCTCCACGATGATCCGGGCCACCAGTTCGAGGCCGTTCACCGTGTTCAGGATCTCGGGTTTGAGCAAGTCTTTGATCTGCGGGTTCACGATTTTTTAGATTCGATTGCTTTTTATCGTCGCGATGCTTTCAAACAATTTTGCCGTGACCTGGTCGGGTGTCACACCCTCCGCTTCGGCCTTGAAGTTCATCAGGATGCGATGGCGCAACACGGGGTAAGCCACCTTTTGAATATCTTCCATGGTGACGGCAAAGTTGCCGTGCAGCAACGCCCGCGCTTTGGCCGTCAAGATCATGGCTTGGCCGGCACGGGGACCTGCGCCCCAGCGAACCCACTCGTTCACGAATGCGACTTCGCTTTGTCCAGGGCGTGTGGCGCGAACGATCCGGCTGACAACGTCGATCAGGTCGGCGTTGATGTGCACTTCACGAACCAGACGTTGCGCCTCTAATATCTTGCTTCCTTCAATTACTTTTTGAACGGGATTGCTTTTTCTTCCGGTGGTGCTTTCCAGGATGGCGCGCTCTTCTTCGGCAGTGGGATAGTTGATTCGCACGTAAAGTAAGAACCGGTCGAGCTGCGCTTCCGGCAACGGAAAAGTTCCGGCTTGTTCAATCGGGTTTTGCGTTGCCAATATGAAGAAGGGTCTTTCCAAGGGATAGGTGATGCCACCATAGGTCACCTCAAATTCCTGCATGGCTTCCAACAAGGCGGCTTGCGTCTTTGGTGACGTGCGGTTGATCTCGTCGGCCAGAATGATGTTGGAGAATATGGGACCTTTGTTGAATTTGAAAAAACGTTTTCCTGTAGTATGATCTTCTTCCAGGATCTCTGTACCGATGATGTCCGAAGGCATGAGATCAGGTGTGAATTGAATTCTTCTGAACTTCAAATCGATCGCATCCGACAGTGTGCGGATCATGAGGGTCTTTGCCAACCCGGGCACACCTTCCAGCAGTGCATGTCCGCCGGCGAGGAACGTGATCAGCAGCTGGTCGATGGTCTCTTCCTGGCCGACGATCACTTTTCGTATTTCCTGCTTGAGGGCATTCAGCTTGCCGATGATCTCCTGTACGGCTTGCTCGGTGTTTTTCAGATCCTGGGTCATATCAGTAAAATGTCTAAACGTTCGGTTTTGTTTTCTTTGTTGTCAACGCATCATGGCATACATCACGATGTTCACGCTGAAACGCGTATTGTCAATTTTGTAAAATCGTTTGTTCCTGAAATCATAATCCCACTCGCAGCCATAGTCCTTGTTGCTATACAACACGCCGATCCGGCCATTGATCTCGATCGCTTTTAAATAATCGTGCACGATGTCGTCTCCCCAGCCATTCAACTCTTGCGAGGTGGTGGGCGGTCCGTCGAACTGAAAGAACATGGAATAGATCGGGTGATGATTCGGTATTTTCTTCAAGGCATTGGCACCGAAGATCCGTTCCATTTGTCCTTCGAATGATTTTGAGAACAGACCGTCGATATCGTGGTTGCAGTCGTCGACAAAGACAAACCCACCCTGCCGTACATAGCGTTCAAAGTTCTCGCGTTCCTGCTGGGTGAACTCCACCAGCTTATGACCGCTCAGGTAACAGAAGGGACACTGAAAGATGTCGGTGCTGCTGAGGGGCACAATATTTTCCTGTGTGTCCACGGGCAGGGTCGTGTACTCGATGAGTGAGTTCAGCAAGTTGGCCGGCATGCGCTGATCAACATCCCAGTCGCCCGACTCATACTGCAGGCGTGTAAAGAAAAATTTGTTCGCGTCGCGCATACGATAATCGTGCAATTTGCGGTTTCTTTTGGCATCACCACCACGAAATTATACAAGCGGGAACGGGGGGTCAGGGATCATACGGATCCATTTTTCCGAACACGATTTCGAGGGATATCAAAAGAAAAAAATCCCCGGCGTGGTGGCCGGGGATTTGTCCATAAGCATAGAAGATATTATACCGCGTCCGACAAACTCGAGAACGTGAAGTCCCGGATCTTCATGGGCGGAATGAGATAGTTCACGTTCGACTCCACGCTCACCGTGCGCTCAACCTTACCCAGCTCTTCCAGGTTGTTCAGCATGATCACGGGGCTTTCGTTGAAGCGGAAGTTCTTGATGGGGAATTTGATCTCCCCATTCTCGATGTAGAACGTTCCATCGCGGGTTAACCCGGTTAGCAGGAGGGTCTGGGGATCAACGGGGCGGATATACCACAGGCGCGTTACCAGGATGCCTTTCTTGGTGCCTTTGATCAATTCCTCGAGGGATTTTGTTCCACCTTCCATGATCACTCCGTCGGGGCCGGGGATCGCTTTCACACCTTTCTTCTCGGCCCAGTAGCGGGAGTAAGTAAGATTTTTTATAACGCCCTTTTCGATCCAGCTCACTTTCTCCTGCGGTCTTCCATCGCCGGCCCAGGTGCTGGTGGGCAGCTCTGGGTTGAGCGGATCGGAATACATGTTCACACGCTCGTCCACCAGCTTTTCGCCAAGGCGGGTCTTGCCACCGGGTTGGCTGAGGAAGCTGCGGCCTTCGTCGGCCTGGCGTGCGTCGAGACCGAAGAAAATGTTTTCGAGCAGCACGGCGGCGGCTGCGGGCTCCAGGATCACGGTATACTTTCCGGGCTCAATGGCGCGGGCGGTCGCTGACTTCAAGCCTTTGTCGGCGGCGATCTGCGATGCCTTTTTCGTATCGAGTTTGGTGAAGTCATTGTAGCCGCGTGTTGCATAGCCCGAACCTTTGCCATCTTCCGTGCGCATGGTGATGGAAAAGTTCACGCCGGTCGATGTGTTGTAAGCAAAAAGTCCCTTGCTGTTCATCATGGCGTTCATGGTGGTCGTGTCTTCCATGAAGCCGGCAGCGACTGTTTTTGTATCCTTGGCGACCTGCAGGCTTTGCGCCACGGCGTCGGCCCGTTGCTTGGGCGTGATGGCCGCGGTGGCCGGCACGAACATCACAGGCTCTGCATATTTTTGCGGCCCGAGGAAAGAAACAAATTCCGGATTTTCGGGTGCCAGCTTGGCCAACTCTTCGGCGCGTCTGACAACTTTTTCCAGCGAAGCATCATCAAATTCGTTGATGGTAGCCACCCCGAGTTTCTTGCCATAGGCGGAAGAAACGACCAGTGTATTGGTACTGATGCCGCCACTGGTGGAGACCGAATTGCGTGCATACCGGATGTTACCCGTTATGGTGCCGGTGAGGTTGATCTCGCATTCGTCTGCTTTTGAATAGCTCAATACTTTTTTCAATAAAGCCTGAGCTTCGTCTTGTGTGAGTAGTGGCATAGATTATCCGATTTTACGTGATGTATTGATGACGTTAACTCCGTTGAAGCGTGTCGTGGACGAGCCGTGCGACACCGCGCTAACCTGTTGAGGTTGTCCCTTTCCGTCAAAGAAAGATCCGCCCAGGCGATAGTCGCTCTGATCGGCAATGCCGACACACGAGTTCCAGAATTCCTGGGTGTTGGATTGATAGGCCACATCTTTCAATGCCCCCACGATCTTTCCATCCTTGATCTCATAGTAAAGCTGTCCGCCAAACTGGAAGTTATACCGCTGCTGATCGATGGAGAACGATCCGTCGCCGATGATATAAATTCCTTTTTGAACACCTTTGATGAGGTCATCAATACTCTTCTTTTCCTTGCCGGGCTGTAGCGAGATGTTGGCCATGCGCTGGAACTGAACACTGCTCCAGTTGTCGGCATAGCAACAACCTTGTGAAGCAGGCAATCCCAAAATGTGCGCCTGGTCGCGGATCGCCTGGTAGCTCACGAGCGTGCCGTCTTTGATAACATCCCACTGACCGCACTTCACGCCTTCATCGTCATAGCCTACTGCGCCCAGTGAACCCACTTGGGTCTTGTCAGCCACGATGTTGACGAGCTTGCTGCCGTAGTTGAATTTTTTGGATTCCCATTTATCCAGCGTCAGGAAGGACGTGCCGGCGAAGTTGGCTTCATAACCGAGCACGCGGTCCAATTCGGTCGGGTGACCTGTGGATTCGTGGATGGTGAGCCACAAGTGTGAAGGATCGAGGATCAAATCATACTTGCCGGGCTCAACCGATTTTGCTTTGATCTTTTCGCCTGCTTGCTTGGCGCCAGCCTTGGCATCTTCCAGCATGTCGTAGCGACCTTTGTACAGCGTGGTCACGCCTTGAATTTTATCTTGCGGACGGGCATACAAATATTCATAGCCCATGCCCATGGGCGCACTCAATGCATTGCGCGTCTCGAACTTTCCGGTGGCGGCATCGATCTTCGTGATGAAGAACGTGGGCCAGATGCGGTGAATGTCCTGGTCGATATAGGAACCATCGGAGGATGCGAAATACTTCTGTTCGTTCACCATAAAGAGGAACGAGTTGATGTAGTCGGCGCCGCCCTTCATGGCTTCAGCATTCACGCCCAACAGCAAGTCGACTTTTTCCTTGATGGGAACTTCGAAGGCATTTTTTTCGATGGGTGCTTTCCAGCTCACTTCGCCATAGCCTTTTTGAGGAGCGAGTTGAACCGGCTCTGTCAACAGGCGGGAGTTTTCTTTCGCGATGGCCACCGCCAGTTCTGCGGCTTTGGCAATGCTGTCTTTGTCCAGTTTGTCGGTGGCGGCAAAGCCCCAACCGCCCTGGGCCACCACGCGAACGCCGAGGCCGTAGGATTCCGTGTTCACGATGTTTTGCACCTTGTCTTCACGGGTGATGACGAATTGATTGAGGTAGCGACCGATACGCACGTCGGTGTAGGTCGCTCCTTTGGCGCGGGCTGCGTTGAGCGCGACGTCGGCCATCTGCTTCTTCAGGGCCACGTCAACCGTTTCGAGCGCTCTTTCCGGGGCAATGGGGCGACCCATGCCGGGAATGGCCGATAACATGGCCGCTGTGGTGCCCATGCCGGTCAGGTAAAGGAAGTCTCTTCTTTTCAAAGTTTAAGGGTTTAGAGTTATTCGTTATGAGCTTTATCGAAAAGCAATATCCAAAAGTTTTGCAAAATTCAATCTTTTGGACCGGTCCCCTTACAATTTTTTGTTTGGACAATACCTCAAAATCCGGTATAAAAAGAAAATCCCTGACGATTATCAGGGATTTCTATCGAAGTACTAGATGACTAAACAGCGTCCGACAAGCTGGTGAACGTGAAGTCGCGCAGCTTCATGTAGGGGATGAGGAAGCTGGCCCCGCCCCCAGGACCACCGTCCACGTCAACCCTCACTTGCTTGCCCAACGTCTCCACGTTGTTCAGCATGATGACGGGGCTTTCGTTGAAGCGGAAGTTCTTGATGGGATGCTTCACTTTACCATTCTCAACAAAGAACGTGGCGTCGCGTGTGAGGCCGGTATAAAGTTGAGTCTGGGGATCTACGGCACGGATATACCAGAAGCGTGTGACCAGGATACCTTTCTTGGTGTCTTTGATGAGATCCCCCAGCGAAGCGTTGCCGCCTTCCATAATGGCATTGCCGGGGAACGGCACAGGAGCAACATTTTTATTCGATGCCCAATAGCGGTCATAGAACATGTTGGCCACCGTTCCGTTTTTGATGATGTCCATTTTCTTACGCGCTTGTCCATCGCCCGACCAGGGAGAGGCAGGAACGTCGAGGTTGAAGGGATCGGTGTAGATGGTTACACGCTCGTCCATGATCTTTTCACCCATCTTGGTCCCACCGCCTTTTTTGGCGAGGAAGCTGCGGCCTTCATCGGCCTGGCGTGCGTTCATGTTGAACAGCATGTTGCGGATCAATTCCGCAGAAGCGGCGGGCTCCAGGATCACGGTGTATTTTCCGGGCTCGATGGCTTTGGCCTGGCGTGATTGTAAAGCTTTGTCAATGGCAATGCGCGAGGCCTCGGCGGTGTCGAGTTTGTTCACGTCGTTGAAGCTGCGCGTCACCCAGCCTGAACCGGTGCCGTCGTTGCTGCGCATGGTCACGGTGAAGTTCACGCCCGTGGATTGGTTGTAGGCAAACAATCCTTTCGTGTTCATCATCGATGCGAAGCTATAGTTGTCTTCGAGGAACCCTGCCGCGGTCACATCTTTTGCGATGGCTGGGTTGATGCTATTGGCTGCGGCTTGCGCGCGATATTCAGGGGTAATCTTCGCGGTGGATTCGAAATACGTTTTCGATTCACCATAGGTTTGTTGCGGAAGCGGCTCCATAAACTCAGGGTTCTCCGGTGCCAGCTTGGCCAGTTCTTCCGAACGGCGCACCACTTTCTCCAGCGACGCGTCATCAAATTCGTTGATCGTGGCCACGCCCGACTTCTTGCCGAAGTTGGATTGCACGATCAGTGTAACGTCGCTGTTCTCGCCTGCCGTGGAAACGCTGTTGCGGGCGTAGCGTATATTACCTCCGTTGGTACCGTTCAGGTTCACCTCGCAGGCGTCTGCTTTGGAAAAGGCGATCACCTTCTCCAATATTTTTTTCGATTCTTCTTTTGAAAATATAGCCATGATACTGTTGTTATAGGTTAGGTTAAAGAGTTCTTCCGGTATTGATCACATTCACGCCGTTGAAGCGGGCGGTTGCCGAGCCGTGCGACACAGCGTTCGACTGCGCGGGTTGCCCCTTGCCATCGTTGAAGGCCCCGTTCATACGGTAGTCGCGTTCGTCGCAAACCTGCGCGCACGAATTCCAGAACTCCTGCGTGTTGGATTGATAGGCCACGTCTTTCAACATGCCCGCGATCTTGCCGTTCTTGATCTCGAAGAACAACACACCGCCGAACTGGAAATTATACCGCTGCTGGTCGATCGAGAAAGATCCGTCCTTTACGATATAAATACCCTTCTCCACGCCCGCGATCATCTGGTCTGGGGTGAGTTGTGTCTTGCCGGGTTGTAGCGACACGTTGGCCATGCGCTGGAACTGCACATCGCGCCAGCTCTGCGAATAACAGCAGCCATGCGATTCGCCTTGCCCGAGAATGTGCACCTGGTCGCGGATGGCTTGATAGTTCACGAGGATGCCGTCCTTCACCAGGTCCCACTGCTTGGTCTTCACGCCTTCGTCGTCATAGCCTACGGCGCCGAGCGATCCGGGCTGAACTTTATCGGCCACAAAGTTCACGGCCTTGCTGCCGTATTGGAACGTCTTCGATTGCAATTTGTCCAGTGTGGCAAAGCTGGTTCCCGCATAGTTGGCTTCATACCCCAGCACGCGATCCAGCTCCAACGGGTGACCTACCGATTCGTGGATGGTGAGCCACAAATGTGAGGGCTCCAGCACGAGATCGTATTTTCCGGGCTCTACCGATTTTGCAGAAATCATCTGCTTGGCCTGCTCGGCAGCAAACGTAGCGTCTTCAACAATATCATACGACTTGTTGTAGAGGGTGATGCCTCCGGGGCCCTGGATCTTGTCCTGTGCCTTTCCATCCAGGTATTCATAGCCCATGCCCACGGGCGCGCTGAACGCAGAACGTGTCTTGAACTGGCCCGATGCCTTGTCGATCATCGTGACCTGGAAGTTGGGCCAGGTGCGGTGAATATCCTGGTCGATGTAGGAACCTTCGGTGGAGGCAAAATATTTTTGCTCATTCACCAGGAACATGATGCTGTTGATAAAGTTGGCTCCTTTTTCCATCGCTTTCGCGTTGGCATTCAGCAGGAGGTCGGCCTTTTCTTTGATGGGAACCTCAAAGCCGTTTTTCTGGATCGGTGTTTTCCACGACACTTCGCCATAGCCTTTCTCGGCAGCGAGCTTCACAGGTTCTTTCTGGAATTTTGAATTCGCTTTCGCGATGGTTACCGCGCGTTCGGTGGCCTTCTTGATGCCATCGGGTGTCACCTCATTGGTGGCGGCAAAGCCCCAGGTGCCATTGGCAATGACACGGATGCCCACACCATAGGATTCGGTGTTGCGTACGCTCTGCACTTTGTTTTCACGGGTGATGACAAACTGGTTGAGGTAACGGCCGATGCGAACGTCGGCATAGGTTGCTCCATTGGAGCGGGCCGTGTTAAGGCCTACATCCGCCAGGCGTTTTTTCTGCGAAACGTCCAGGCCGGGGACGAGCAGTTCCTCCGCGGTGATGGTGTTTGCCAGTGAAGACACGGGCAGCATCAGCGCGCCCGCGCCCATCCCGGCCAATTGAATAAAGTCTCTTCTTTTCATACGTATGCCGGTTAAATGGTTCTTCCTGTATTGATCACATTGATGCCGTCGAAGCGCGACGTGGAGCTGCCGTGCGATACGGCGCTGACCTGCGAGGGCTGGCCTTTGCCGTCGAAAAACGATCCGAACAAGCGGTAATCTTTTTCGTCGCAGATCTTCGTGCAGCTGTTCCAGAACTCTTGCGTGTTGGATTGATAGGCCACATCGTTGAGCATGCCGGCGATGGCGCCGTTCTTGATCTCGTAAAATACGGTACCTCCGAATTGGAAATTATACCGCTGCTGGTCGATCGAGTAGGAGCCCCGTCCCGCGATGTAGATGCCCTTTTCCACATCCTTGATCATCTCGTTGATCGAATACGGGTCTTTGCCCGGCGCCAGCGAGATGTTAGCCATGCGTTGAAACTGAACATCGCTCCAGCTCTGCGCATAGCAGCAACCGTGCGATTCGTTTTGTCCCAGGATATGCACCTGATCGCGGATCGCCTGATAGTTCACCAGGATGCCGTCCTTGATCAGATCCCAACGTTTGCACTGCACGCCTTCATCGTCATAGCCCACGGCGCCGAGCGAACCGGGCTGCACCTTGTCGGCAAAGATGTTGACAAGCTTGCTGCCATAGTTGAATTTGCCGGTCTTCCATTTGTCCAGTGTGGCGAAGCTGGTGCCGGCGTAGTTGGCTTCGTAGCCGAGCACGCGATCCAACTCCAACGGGTGGCCTACCGATTCGTGGATGGTGAGGCCGAGGTGATTGGGTTCCAATACCACGCTGTATTTTCCGGGCTCCACCGATTTTGCCGTCAGCATTTCCTTGGCTTGCTTAGCGGCCAGGGTGGCATCTTCGATCATGTCGTAGCTATTCCGGTACAACATAACATCGGCAGGTCCGTGAAGTTTGTCGATCGCTTTCGGGATCATGTATTCATAGCCCATACCCATCGGTGCGCTCAACGCCTGACGGATCTTGAACGTACCGGAACCTTTGTCGACAGCGGTCACCGAGAAGGTGGGCCAGATGCGATGAATGTCCTGGTCGATGTAGGAACCTTCTGAGGAGGCGAAATATTTTTGTTCATTCACCTGGAAAAGGTTTGAGCTCACAAAGCTCGCGCCGTTCTGCTGGGCGGCGGCGTTGGTCTTGAGCAGCAGGTCTGCTTTTTCGGAAACCGGGACTTCGAAAGAATTTTTCTCGATCGGGGTTTTCCACGTCACTTCGCCGTAGGATTTTACCGGAGCCAATTTCACGGGCTCCTTCTGGAATTTCGAATTTGCTTTCGCGATCGCTACCGCCTGTTGGGTGGCTTTTTTGATGCCATCGGGTGTGACGGTGTTGGTGGAAGCAAAACCCCATGTGCCGTTCACGATCACGCGGATGCCCACGCCGAACGATTCGGTGTTTACGATGTTCTGTACTTTGTTTTCGCGCGTCGAGATAAATTGATTGAGGTAACGCCCGATCCGGATGTCAGCATAGGTGGCGCCCTGGGATTTGGCGGTGTTCAGGGCAACATCGGCGAGTTGCTTTTTTTGCACCGCATCCAGGGGGACATCCAACAATGCTTCAACGGGAATGGGGTTGCCCATCAGGGGCACCGTCATCAGCATCCCGCCAATGCCGAGCCCGGCCAGTTGAACGAATTCTCTTCTTTTCAAGGGTAATGGGTTTAGGTTAATGAGTTATTCCTGTGAGTTATTCATTGTAAAATAATCAAAGAAACAAAAAAGGATACCTAAAAAGGTATCCTCTGTCAATAGATTATATGAGTGGTTATTCGCGGATCGCGCGTGCTTACTCGGAAAGCGTACTGAAATCGAATGAAGTTTCCAGAAACTTCGTCGTGAACTTGCCGGAGCGGAACGTGGCGTTGTCCATCAGACTGATGTGGAAGGGGATCGTTGTTTTGATACCTTCGATGACAAACTCTTGTAACGCGCGCTTCATGCGGGTGATCACTTCCTCGCGCGACTGTCCGGTGATGATCAGTTTGGCGATCATCGAGTCATAGTTCGGCGGGATGGTATAACCGGCATACACGTGACTGTCGATGCGGACACCGTGGCCGCCGGGCATGTGCAGGTTGGTGATCTTTCCGGGGGAAGGACGGAAGCCGTTCGCAGGATCTTCCGCGTTGATGCGGCATTCCATGGCAAACATTTTTGGGAAGTAGTTGGTGCCCGAGATGGGAACACCGGCCGCTACCTTGATCTGTTCTTTGATGAGGTCGTAGTCCGTCACTTCTTCCGTGATGGGGTGCTCTACCTGGATCCGTGTGTTCATCTCCATGAAGTAGAACTTGCCGTGTTTATCCACGAGAAACTCGATGGTACCGGCGCCTTCATAGTTGATGGCCTTCGCGCCTTTGACGGCTGCTTCACCCATGCGCTCGCGCAATTCCTGGCTTAGGATGGGCGAGGGGGTTTCTTCCACCAGTTTCTGGTGACGGCGCTGGATCGAGCAATCGCGTTCGGAAAGGTGACATACTTTTCCGTATTGATCGCCCACGATCTGGATCTCGATGTGGCGGGGCTCTTCTACAAATTTCTCGAGGTAAAGACCGTCGTTGCCAAAGGCAGCACCGGCTTCGCGTTTGGCATCATCCCAAGCCTTCTTGAATTCGGACTCGTTGTTGATGATGCGCATGCCTTTTCCACCACCGCCTGCGGTCGCTTTCACGATCACGGGATAGCCGATCTCTTTCGACATCTCTATGCCTTGTTCGATGGAGTCCAACAAACCGTCGGATCCGGGAATGGTGGGCACGCCCGCTTTTTTCATGGTGTCTTTCGCGGTAGACTTGTCGCCCATCGCTTCGATCATGGCCGGCGTGGGGCCGATGAATTTTATGCCGTACTCATGACAGATGGCCGAGAACTCTGCCCGTTCAGACAGGAAGCCGTAGCCAGGGTGAATGGCGTCGGCGTTGGTGATCTCAGCGGCTGAAATGATGCGGGGTATGTTGAGGTATGACTCTTTGCTCGGCGCACCGCCAATGCACACGGCCTCGTCGGCAAAGCGCACGTGAAGACTTTCGCGATCGGCGGTGGAGTATACCGCTACCGTCTTGATGTCCATTTCGCGACAGGTGCGGATGATCCGCAGGGCGATCTCGCCCCGGTTTGCTATTAATATTTTCTTAAACACAGTGGTCTGGGGTTAACGTCTAATCATGACATGTTCCGTTACAAATTTGTTCGGCTGCCCGGTGTGCTCTCTCTGCGAAAGGATCACGCGACAGCGTAAGCAAAAAGACTTCGGAATATGGTATTCATTAATCCGGTTCTACTACGAACAGAACCTGATCGTATTCCACGGGCGAAGAGTTTTCGATCATGGCCTTCACGATGGTTCCCGAAACTTCTGATTCGATCTCGTTGAACAACTTCATGGCTTCGATGATACACACCGTCTGTCCTTTGGTGATCTTGTCGCCAACGGAAACAAATGCAGGCGTGTCGGGTGTCGAGGAGCGGTAGAACGTTCCGATCATGGGCGACTTGATCTCTACGGTCTTCTTGCCCGTTGCTGCGGGTGCCGCTTCCACGCGGGGTGCTGCGGCTTGTGCTACAGGCGCTGCGGCTGCCGCTACGGGCGCCATCGCGGCTTGCGTCATCACGGGGGTTGACTTGAATACCTTTTGATCGGGCTCACGCTTCACGTGAAGCTTCAGCTCTTTGGTTTCAATGTTTACTTCGTTCAATCCCGACTTGGAAATGAAGTCGATGAGGTCTCTTATTTCTGTCGTTTTCATTGCGGGTTGGTTAGCGGATCCTGATTCGTTCGCGGTCTTCGAAGGAGCAGACTCCTTTTTGGCTGCGGGTTTTACTGCGCGTGCTTTGCTCATGGTGTAGTTATTCTTTTACGCGTTCAACATAATCTCCCGTGGAGGTTTGGACTTTGATCTTGTCGCCCGTGTTGACAAACAGGGGCACACGAATCTCAACGCCGTTCTCGAGCGTGGCGGCCTTCAGTGTACGGGTAGCCGTATCGCCTTGCATGCCGGGCTCGGTGTATTGCACTTCCATCACGACATGGGTGGGGGCTTCCGCGGTGATGGCACTTTCGCCATTTTCAAAGGCGATGAGCAAAGTAACACCTTCTTTGATAAAATTCACAGAGTTGCCAAGCAATCGCTTGTCGATGTATACCTGGTCGAACGTAATGTTATCCATGCACACCAGGCTGTCGCCGTCGGCATAGAGGTATTGGTATTCTTTGGTCTCTACACGCAGGATATCAACTTCTTCTCCGGGGCGGAAACGGTTTTCTGCTACTTTGCCGTTGCGTACGTTGCGCATTTTTATTTGATAAAAGGCGCGCAGGTTGCCGGGGGTGCGGTGCTGGAGTTCTTCCACCTGCATCACCTCGCCGTTGTAGCGGATGTAATTTCCTTTGCTTAAATCAGAGACGGTTGCCATAAAAAAATCAAACTTTAAGTTACAAATGAATTGATGAATTGCAAGAGTTCGCGCCAACATGCCCCAGGGCTACCGGCTTGAAACCCTTTCGTATTTTAACTGTTATAGGCCCATTTCACATAGACCGCACCCCAGGTGAAGCCTCCGCCGAAAGCGGCGAGGATGAGGTTGTCGCCTTTCTTTAATTGCTTTTCATAGTCCCACAACAATAGCGGTATCGTGCCGGCCGTGGTGTTGCCATAGCGTTCGATGTTCATCATCACTTTGTCTTCGGTGATGCCCACGCGGTTGGCCGTGGCGTCGATGATGCGTTTGTTGGCCTGGTGGGGCACCAGCCATTGCAGGTTTGCGCCGTTCAGGTTGTTGCGCTCGGCGATCTGTGCCGATACGTCGGCCATGTTGGTCACGGCAAATTTGAAGACGGCCGAACCTTCCTGGTAAACGAAGTGCTCGCGATTGTTCACGGAATCGTGGGTGGCGGGCTTGCGGCTACCACCGGCCTTCATGTGCAGGTAGGCTTCGCCGTTGCCATCACTTTTCAGGATGGAATCCATTACCCCCATGTCCTCCGTGGTGGGCTCCAAAAGAACGCAGCCGGCACCATCGCCGAAGATGATGCAGGTCGTACGGTCGGTATAGTCCATGATCGCCGACATTTTGTCGCCGCCGATCACGATCACTTTCTTATACATGCCCGACTGAATGTAGCTCGCGCCCGTGGTCAATCCATAGAGGAAACCCGAACACGCCGCGCTCATGTCGAAGCTGAAGGCGTTGGTGGCGCCGATGGCCGTGGCCACGATGTTGGCCGTGGCGGGGAAGGTCATGTCGGCGGTTACGGTGGCAAAAATGAGCAGGTCGATCTCTTTGGGGTCTGTCTTGGTCTTGGCCAGCATGTCTTCCACAGCCTTGATGCCCAGCACCGACACGCCCTGGTTCTCGCCTTTCAGAATTCTTCTTTCTTTGATGCCGGTACGGGAAACGATCCACTCATCGCTGGTGTCGACCATGGTTTCCAGTTCCTGGTTGGTAAGAATGTAGTCAGGAACATAACCTCCGACACCTGTAATAGCCGCTCTGATCTTGGTCATAGTTTTTGTTAACTTTTGTTCAACTCCTGGTGGAGTTGCAATTTTATATAAAAGAAAATGCCCGGCGTTTTAAACACCGAGCATGAAACATAATTCTCCTAGGGGAAACACGGATAATCCGGCTTGTCCTCGATCACTAAAATTTGAATACTGCTTTCAGTGAACTGAAATTTCGCGAGGTGCAGCGGGCTCATGCAATGTTATGCCAGAACTTCTTTTTCCATAACCACCTTACCGTTATAGTAAAGCTTGCCTTCGAGCCAGAAAGCTCTGTGGGGCAGGTGGTGTTCGCCTGTAGTAGGGCACACGGCCAGTTGCTTTGCAAAAGCCTTGTAGTGTGTTCTTCTTTTATCTCTACGGGTTTTCGAGAGTTTTCGCTTGGGATTCGGCATAGTCTAATACATTTATTATTGTAAATTCTTCAAAATATTCCAACGAGGATCTATATCATCGTCATCTTTGTCGTTGCTCTTGCCATCTTCCGGGTCGCCACCGGATGAATAGACGATCTTTCCTTCCGAGTCGTCATCGTCGGCTTCGTCCTGAAATTTAGGATGAAGCTTCTTCAGCGGAACGGCCAGGCTGATGAACTCGTACATCAATTGTCCCAGTTCCAGGGTGGCCGTGTCGCGGTGGATGATCATGATCTCATCCGTAATTTCTTCGTCGGCGTCTCCGTACTTGAACATGACCTTGTGCACGTTCTCGATCGGATAATCAAAGGGTTCCAGGCTGCGGTCGCAGACCAGTTTCGCGATTCCTTTGATCTTGAACTCGGCTTCGAGGAAGGTTTCGTGTTTAAACAATAAGACGTCAGCATGGAAAGTGCCCTCCGACAGAAGGTCCGACCCATATTTCCTGAAAAACGCGTCACCAATTTCGAATTCAAATTGGTGTTCTTTGTTACTCAGGCCGACGATATTGATCCCGTATGCCCCCAACTCTAAACCCTACCGGGCGTTAAAAATTAGTCGGCAAATTTATGATAATTATATCAGAAAGTAAAAAAACGAAGAAAATTGGGGCCTAGATGTACTCCAGAATGGCAGCATCACGGAACTCTTTATGGGACTTTTTCCCATAATTTTCGATAAAATAGTCGATTACGCCCTTTTTGAAGCCCAATTTGATGGCGATGTTCTTGCAGAAAATAATCTCGCTCTCGAACACATTCTGGTCCACGAAAACGAGTTCGATGCTCGACATCAGGTAGTCGAACTTCTGATCCATGGAAAGCGCCCCCAACGAGTCGATCGGCTCGGGGTTCCGGATGAGGTCGTGAACCTCCTCTTCAGGGAATTTGCGCTCCCGGGCTATCTTAAAGATCATTTCCCGCTCAATCTTGGCGAAGTGTTTATCGGCCTCGGCCAGTTGAATAAGTATGTTCAATTGCTTTTTTGTGACAATATCCATTTCAACTAATACTTGAAGACCAAATATAATTAATAATAAAAAATAAGGCGTTCTGTCCGGTCAAAAGGGGAAAGACCGCTCCAAATAAGCTTATTTTTCTGTGGACGGTTCATTCCGGCTTTTAAAAATGTCCGCAGCGCGATAGACGGCTTCACGCATGGAGCTCTCGTTGGCCTGGTTCTTCCCGGCCAGGTTGTAGGCCGTTCCGTGGTCGGGCGAGGTGCGCACGATGGGCAGCCCGGCCGTGAAGTTGACACCCTCTTCGAAGGCTAACGTCTTGAAAGGCAGCAGTCCCTGGTCGTGGTACATGGCCAGCACGGCGTCGTATTTCATGTGGCTGCCCGTGGCAAAGAAGCCGTCGGAGGCAAAAGGGCCATAGACCAGCTTGCCCTTGTTCTTCTGGTCGGCTACCACCGGTTTGATAAGTTGGTCGTCTTCCTGGCCGATCAGGCCGCCGTCGCCGGCATGCGGGTTGAGGCCCAGCACGGCAATGCGGGGTTTGTTGATGCCAAAGTCGTTGCGCAGGGAGTGGTCCATCACCTTCAGCTTGGCTTCGATCTTCTCCTTGGTCACCGCTGCGGCAATCTCCCTGACGGGGATGTGCTCGGTGACGAGGCCTACGCGGAGCGTGTCGCTCACCATGAACATGAGGCTTTCGCCGCCGAAGAATTGCGTGAGGTATTCGGTGTGTCCCTTGAAGGGAAAGTCGTCGCTGTGGATGGAGTGCTTGTCGATCGGAGCGGTCACCAGCGCATCGATGAGTCCTTCCTTCAGTTCTTCACAAGCCTGTTTCAACGCGATAAAGGCAGCTTTGCCGCTTTCTTTGGAAGCTTTGCCCGGGCTGATCTCCAGGTTGTCTTCCCAACAATTCACGACATTGATGCTCTTGGGTGCATACTGTCCTTTGTTGCGCACCTGCGTATAGTTGAACTCCTCGATGTTGAGTTGTTTTTTATAGAACGAAATGACTTTGGCCGAGCCGTAGATGACGGGCGTGATCATGGCGAGCAGCCGGTTGTCGGCGAGTGCTTTGATGACGACTTCAGGGCCTATGCCGTTCAGGTCTCCAAGGGTGATACCGATTCGTGGTTTCTGTGGTTGCATCGTTTAGGTTGCGTTCAATTCTTTTGCGATTTAGTGAAAATATCTATTTGTTCCTTGTAGTATTGCGCCGGATGTATAGAAGAGAACCCATGAACAAGGTACGACCTAAAAAGTCGTTGGGGCAACATTTCTTGCACGACCAGCAAATTGCCCGGCGCATTGTGGATGCGTTGGACGTGAAAGGACCCGATGCTGCCGTGCTGGAGATCGGCCCGGGCATGGGTGTGCTCACGCAATACCTGCTCCAGCGCGCCGAGCTGGACTTGAAGGTGATCGAGATCGACCGCGACTCGGTGGCCTATCTTCATAAACACTATCCCGAGGTCTTGAAGGGACGGATCATCGAAGGCGACTTTCTCGAGATCGATATCGACAAATTGTTCCCCGGACCCTTCGCCATCGTTGGCAATTTTCCCTACAACATTTCTTCTCAGATCTTCTTCCGCGCCCTGGAGCAACGCCACCGCGTGACGCAGGTCGTGTGCATGTTGCAGAAGGAGGTGGCCGAGCGCATCGCAGAGCCCCCGGGCAGTAAGACCTACGGGATACTGAGTGTGTTGTTGCAAGCCTACTTTGATATTGAATATTTGTTCAAGGTGCCGCCCGGAGTTTTCACGCCCCCGCCCAAAGTGATGTCGGCCGTGATCCGGTTGAAACGCAATGGTGTGGAGCGATTGGCCTGTAACGAAACGCTGTTTGTGCAGGTGGTGAAGCAGGCGTTCAATACCCGTCGCAAGACCTTGCGCAACGCTTTAAAAAATCTAACTTTGGCAGCCGAAATTTCAGCCCTTCCGATCATGGAGAAACGCGCTGAACAATTGTCGGTCAATGATTTTGTAGAACTCACATCTTTAATCGAGCGCAGTCGTGGAGGAACAACAACCCCTGGTTGAATTTGAGTTGACGGTAGAATTCCGGACCCGTTTCCAGGAAGCCCTGGACGAGCGCGATGCCGATTTCATTCGAAAGACCCTGGCGGATGTGAAGCCGGCCGACATCACGACGCTCCTCTATGAATTCACCTCCGAGGAGTCGAAATATGTGATGGACCTGCTCGACATCGAGACCCAGGCCGAGATCATCAGCGACATGGACCGCGATACGCGGAAGCGTTTCCTGAAAGTCTATCCCCCAGCCGAGATCGTCAACTTTCTCAATCAACTGGCCTCCGACGACACGGCCGACATCCTGAACGAGCTTCCCATCAAAGAACGCGAGCAAGTGCTGAGCGGTCTGGAGCCGGAACTGAAAGTGCAGGTAACGGAACTGCTGCGCTACGAAGAACACGTAGCGGGCGGGTTGATGGCCAAAGAATTGATCAAAGCGCGCTACAACTGGACCGTGGTAGAGTGCGTGAACGAGATCCGCAAGCAAGCCGAAAATGTAAATAAATTTTATGCCGTCTACGTGGTGGACGAACGCGATGTGTTGTTGGGCCGCGTGGCCTTGCAAGACCTGATCGTGTCGGACGCGAAGACGTTGGTGGCCGACATCTACGAGCACGATGTGGTTTCGGCCGAGACTTATTTGCCGGATACTGAGGTGGCGGAGATGATGAAGAAATACGACTTGGAATCCATCCCCGTCGTGAACGTACAAGGCCAGCTCGTGGGGCGGATCACCATCGACGACGTGGTGGACGTGATCACCGAACAAGCGGAAGAAGGACGCCAGATCATGGCCGGTATCACCGAGAACATCGAGGAAGACGACAGCGTGTGGCGCAACACCCGCGCGCGCCTGCCCTGGCTGCTCATCGGTATTTTTGGAGGCTTGATGAACGCTAAGTTCATGGGCTTGTTCGAGGCAGAGTTGGTGCGCATCACGGCCATCGCCTTTTTTACGCCGCTCATTCAGGCCACGGGCGGCAACGTGGGCATACAATCGTCGTCGCTCATCGTGCAGTCGTTGGCCAATCCCGATTTTGTGGATGAAGGCTTGTGGAAACGGCTTGTCAAAGTATTTTTTGTGGCCATCCTCAATGGGGTGTTCCTGGCCCTGCTGGTGTTCGGCGCCAACGTGTTGCTGTTTGGAGAATACAGATTATCCCTGGTGGTTTCGCTGGCGTTGTTCAGCGTGGTGTTGTTCGCCTCTTTTATCGGTACCATCACGCCTTTGATCTTGAATAAATTCGGATTCAATCCCGCCCTGGCCGCCGGCCCCTTCATCACGACGACCAACGACTTGCTGGGCTTGACGATCTACTTTTTTACGGTTCACGTAATGCTTTAAGCATATGCCTCTTTGCCTTGTTATCGATCCCATGCACGAAAGCCTCTTCGCCATGATGACGGCGATCGGCTGGCAAGTGGACTACAAACCCACCATCACGCGCGACGAGATCAAAGCCATCCGTGACGGATATGATGGCCTCATCGTGCGCAGCAAGACCACCATCGACCGCGACCTGTTGGGGCCTTCGCCCACGATCCGGTTGATCGGCAGGGCCGGTGCGGGGTTGGACAACATCGACCTGGACTACATGCAGGAGAAAGGCATTCACGTGTTGCACGCGTCGGAAGGCAATCGCGATGCGGTGGGGGAGTATGCTGTGGGGGCCTTGTTGAGCCTCCTGCGCAACCTACCGCGCGCCAACGCGCAAGTGCGCCAAGAGGTGTGGGACCGCGAGGGCAACCGGGGCGAAGAGATCATGGAAAAGACGGTGGGAATTGTTGGCTATGGCAACATGGGCCAGTCGTTTGCCCGCCGGCTCTCGGGTTTTGGATGTAAGGTTTTGGCCTACGACAAATATAAAACCGGCTTCAGCGACACTTTTGCGCGCGAGGCATCGATGGAAACCCTGTGGGCGGAAGCCGACATCTTTAGCCTCCACATCCCCTTGACGGCAGAGACCCGGAGGATGGTAGACACCCTTTACCTGGCACGTTTCAAAAAGCCCATTGTTTTTGTGAACACGGCCCGGGGCGAGATTGTGTCGTTGGCCGACCTGGCCGCCGCTTTGGAGAAAGGGCAGGTGCGGGGTGCGGTGCTGGATGTGCTGGAGAACGAAAAGCTCGCAACACTCAACCTAAACCAACGCCAGGCCTTCGATTTTCTGGCCGGACGTCCGGATGTAATATTGACCCCCCACATTGCGGGCTGGACATTTGAATCACATGTAAAAATAAATGTAGCTTTGGTAGAGAAAATCAAGGCGCTACAGTTGGAGAAAAAAGGTTAGCGTTACTAGATTAAAATCGTTAATTTCCATTTCGTAATTCTACTCGCCGAATGAGTTTTGTACAGAAGCGGTTGAAGAAGCTGAACGAACTTTTCAATAGCATCATTGAAAAGCCGCTCCTTACTTCCACGCTGGTCCTGGTAGCGGTCACCATCATTGTGCTGAGCCTCAGCATGCAGTACTACATTAACGAGTTCGACACCTTCATTCAGCAGGTGTTGGCCGAGGCGCACGGCATGATCTTCGACATCGCGGTGATCGGTATTCTCATTTTCTGGTTAAATCAAAACGGCGAGATCCGCCAGCGCATCCGGACGTATAAAGACGAGATCGATGACTTTCGTTTGTGGGAGTCGGAAGAAGCGGCCTTTCGTACGGTGGGGAATATCAAGCGTCTGAACCGTCATAAGATCCATGAGATCAATTTGGTGAATTGCTACCTGTCGCGGACCAACCTGAACTATGCCAACCTCGCGGGCTCCAACATGAACTCGGCGAACATCTCGCAGTCATCGCTCATTGAATCGAACCTGGAGAATGCGCGGCTCAACCAAACGAATTTCGAGAACTCCAACCTAAACCAGGCCAATCTGAAGGGCGCCTACGCCAGCGGGGCCAACTTCAAGGATGCTTTTTTGATCAAGGCCCACTTCGAGAACGCCTTCCTCATCAAAGCCAATTTCAACAATGCCTTTTTGATGGAGTCCGACCTGCAAAATTGTTACCTCATGGGTGCTGATTTTGAAAATGCCAGCTTGTACAAAGCCGACTTGCGCGGGGCGAAAGGATTGACCGTAGAACAACTGGCCAAAGTGAAAACCCTCTACCTGGCCAAGTTCGACGAGGAGATCCTGGAGCAGATCAAAACCGCACTGCCGGCCCTGGTGGGCGTTTGATTTTGCATTTCCGAATAAAAAAGTATTACATTTGTGCATTAGCAACGGTCTCAGCGATGAGACCGTTGTTTCTTTTTTTGACCTCTGTCGAAACCTGCGGAGTCGTCCACTATACATCTCACGAGAAAACATGTTTAGTTATGAGTAAGAAAATATCATACTATACGAAGGAAGGATTGGAAAAACTGAAAGGCGAATTGACCCATCTCAAATCGAAGGGTCGTGCCGACATCGCTCACCAGATCGCGGAAGCCCGCGACAAGGGCGACCTCAGTGAAAACGCAGAATACGATGCTGCCAAAGATGCGCAAGGTCACCTCGAAGCCAAGATCGCCCAACTGGAAGACCTCGTGTCCAACGCGCGCCTGCTCGATGAAACCAATATCGATACTTCGAAAGTATCTATCTTGTCGAAAGTAACCATCAAGAATAAAAAGAACGGTGCTTCGGTCACCTACACCCTGGTGTCGGAAGAAGAAGCTGACCTGAAGGCCGGCAAGATCTCCACCATGTCGCCCATTGGCAAAGGATTGTTGGGAAAGAAAAAAGGCGAGACGGCCACCATCAAAACACCAGCCGGTGAAATGGAATTTGAAGTGGTAAAGATCACCGCCTAATCATCCGCAGACAGCATGGCCTCCATCTTCACGAAGATCATCAACCGCGAAATCCCGGCCCACATCGTGGCCGAAGACGAGCGTTATATCGCTTTCCTCGACATCAACCCGCTGGTGTTGGGCCACGCCCTGGTGGTTCCCAAACAAGAGATCGATTTCCTCTTTGACCTGGACGACGACACGCTCGCCGGAATAAATGTGTTTGCAAAAAAAGTGGCCCATGCCATCAAGAAGGCCGTGCCCTGCCGTCGTGTAGGTGTAGCGGTAATCGGCTTGGAAGTGCCGCACGCACACGTTCATCTGATCCCGATGAACACCATGAACGATATCAACTTCACGCGCCCCAAACTCAACCCGTCTTCTGCCGAACTGACCCAAGTTGCAGAAGCCATCCGGAAGGCCGTAAAGTAAATCACCCTAAAAACGATTTGACCTGGAGTGATCTGGACGTTCAATTTTTTGAGCGTTGCATTATTCTTTTAAGAACGTCTTAAAAAGTTCGTTGTCATTGACCACCACCTTGTAACCATCGAGGCTGTTAAAGTCGACATCCGGGATGAAATAATCCGGCGTGACGTTCACTTTCTCACCAAACAACGTCAGCCTGGCTTGCACACCTCCTTTTTTTGCCTGCATGGAAAGCGTGGTCAGCGCGCGGCGAAGCTCTGTTTGTATTTCTGCTGTGGTGTAATGCGCGCGGAGAATCTGAACGAGTTCATGCAGTAAACCCGCATTGGATGCCAGTCCATTGTCAAAGGTGTAAGGAACCAGGTTGCGCACCGCGCGCGCGTATTGTCCTTTGCCCTCATAGAGCCGGGCGTACATCGTGGCTTTGAAGTGGTCATAGGCCGCCCATTCATTTCCGCAGAAATGCTGGTAGGGATATTCTTTGTCAAACATCTCCATATACGTCTCGGCCTGTGTAAAATCTTTTTCATCGAGGTAGATCTCCGCCAGGTGACGGCAACTGTTGTGTTTGTAGAGAGTATAGGGTTCCATCAATGAGTTTTCGTCATTCTCGTTGTAACCCTCGTTCAGTATCTCCTTGAAGACGGCAGCGGCCTTTGCATTGTAGTGAAGCTCGTGGTATAGATAGGCCACATTGAAATGAGCCCGCGCCCGCAGGGGCGACCTGGGGAAGCGTTCCATAAAATCCGAGAAGCCCAGCACGGCTTTTTCATAAGCGCCGCTGTCATAGAGGGCAAACGCTTTGGCGAAGGCGAGTTGATCTTCCGTTTGATCTTCGGCAACCTCAACGGGTTGCGCCGAAAGTTTTGTGATGGTGGGTTGGGCGATGGCAAGTGCCAGAAAAAGTAGCGTCGTTTTCATAGCCGTTTTTTCCTTTAGGATGCATGAAGGGAGGGAAATGCATAAACTGATTGATGTTTTTTTAGGATGCCGGGTTCAAGCCCGGACGCAATAAAAGAGGCTGTCCTTTATGGGACAGCCTCTATATTTTTGGTTTAGGATGATCGGAACCCTTATTCCAGCGCCTTCACGCCGGGAAGGACTTTTCCTTCGAAGTATTCCAGCAGTGCGCCACCGCCGGTAGATACGTAGCTTACGTCATCATTAAACCCAAATTGGGCTACAGCAGCAGCAGAGTCACCACCACCAATCAGGGAGAATGCTCCTTTCTTCGTGGCGTCCACAACGGCTTGTGCGACGGCTTTGGTGCCGCCGGCAAATTTTTCCATTTCGAAAACACCCATCGGGCCGTTCCACAAGATCGTCTTGGATTCGCCAATGGCTTTGGAGAAGACGGCGATGGATTGGGGACCAATGTCCAGCCCCATCCAACCATCCTGGATGGCGTGGTTGTTGGCGATGGCAGTGTTGGCATCGGCGGCAAATTTGTCGGCCACGATCGAGTCGATGGGCAACAAGAGGTCGACGCCTTTTGCTTTTGCTTTTTGGATCAGGTCTTTGGCCAATTCAAGTTTATCTTCTTCCACCAACGAGTTGCCGATGTGGCCTCCCAATGCTTTGAAGAAGGTGTAGGCCATGCCGCCCCCGATGATGAGGTTGTTCACTTTGTCGAGGAGGTTTTCGATGATGAGCAGTTTGTCGCTGATCTTGGCGCCGCCCATGATGGCGGTGAAAGGCTTCGCGGCTTTTTCCATCACTTTCTTGGCGTTGTCCAGTTCGGCGGCCATCACATAGCCGGCACACTTCTCTTTGAAGAACTGGGCCACGATGGTGGTGGAGGCGTGGGCGCGGTGAGCGGTCCCGAAAGCGTCGTTCACATAGATGTCGCCGTGTTTGGAAAGTTTTTCAGCAAAGGCCACGTCGCCTTTTTCTTCTTGTTTATAGAAGCGCAGGTTTTCCAACAGCAACACTTCACCGGGTTGCAAGGCGGCGGAAAGTTTATAGGCTTCGTCGCCAATGCAGTCGCCGGCAAATTTTACCGTGCGACCCAGCAGTTGCTCGGTCTTTGAGATGGCGTGTTTGAGTGAGTATTTATCTTCGGGTCCTTCCTTGGGACGGCCCAGGTGGGACATGAGGATGCAGCTACCGCCGTCCTGAAGGATCTTGTTCAGGGTGGGGATGGTGGCACGGATCCGGTTGTCGTCCGTTACGTTGAAGCTTTTGTCCAAGGGAACATTAAAGTCAACGCGGATCAGGGCGCGCTTGCCTTTAAAATTAATGTCGTTGATGGTTTTCATAAATGAGGTCTGGCTGTTTGTAGATCGGGGACGAATTTAGGAAACTCGACAGAACTCCTCGCAAGCCACCCGCTTATTTTTCAGCAAACGATTTAAACGAATCAAAAGGCCGTTTAAGCCTTGCCAGTCCATTTTTTAAAGGAAGGCAAGTCTCACGATCGACGAGAATAGGGCGATGGCGTGGACCATGGCCGCCAGCGTGGAAGCCTGGTCTCCTTTTATGGCTTTGCTTAGGGTGTAAAACAGCAGGATCGAACTCAACAAGAAGGCTGTCCGAAAGATCATGAGCCCCAGCCACCCATCGTGTTCGGAGCCGCCGTGCCGGAACAGATAAGCGAGCACGGCGCCCACCACCAGATAGTAAAGAAGGGGAATGACCGGTTTACTTGAATTTCGTTTTTTCATATTCATAGTTCTTCTGTCTAGCCATCGAGGAGAAATCGTGATCAAGTCATTGAAAATGGTGTCGGTCTTTTTTGAATACGTATTAGGAGAGGTGAAATGAATAGTCCAGGGATCAAACACAAAACGTTTGGATTGGTTACTGTTTGTGCGTTCGGAAGCAAATATAGACCGACCTACTGCAAGCCATTTGCAGTGATCCACTTCTTCGATAAAATGTAAAAAATGGGGAGACTATCGCCCGTGCTTCTCCAACGCTTCCCTTATTTTTTTCAGGTGGTCGGGATCATCGCCTTGCAATTTCAACACCACGATGTGGTTCTCGTCGGTCACAATGTACATGGGGAAATAGTGGACGCTGTAGTCGTCAGCGTTTCGTGGTGTGACCACGGTGTATAAAAATGTTTGCGCGGGCAGCGAGGTTTCGAGTGATTCTTTTGATGCGTAAAAGACAGGGGCAATGAATGCTGTATTCCCGTCGGAGGCCTTCACGAATTCGTTCAGTTGTGGGATCTCCTCTACACAGAATTTACATCCCGTCAACCAAAAGCTTAACACGATGCGTTTGCCTTTCAGTTGGTCCAGGGTAATGGAATCTCCTTTCAAATCGATGAACGTAAACGGAGGCAATGGCTTTCCCAACGTGAAGCGCGCACGCTTGTAGAAACCCGGATCGATGAGCGCAGCAAAGGAAGTATCGAAGGAGGGGATGACTTCCTGGATGATCTCGAAGTGCGTGGATTGATGCAAGGGCTGTGTGAACAACCAACGCTCGCCGCCGTCGTCCGAGATGCCGGCGATGAAACGAAATTGACCGTCATATTTGGAGAGCAAAAGGATTTGCTGCGAGGTGCCGAATGTTTTGAAAGCCACTCGTTCGAGGTTCACGATCTCTGCGCCGCCGGGTACATTTTCCTTCAATGAAGCGACGAATCTTTCCTTTCGCGCTTCCTGGTTGCCATAGGCGCCGGGAGCCATGAAGTTGGTATACTTGACAAAGTTCCGGTTGTTGAAGACTGCGGCCATCCGTTGGGCCTGAAGCAGGGCTTGCTCTTCGGGGTTTTCCTGGGCAACAACCGTTCCGGTCATCAGCCAAAATCCAAGACAAAGTGTGGTGAGGACTTTTACACAGGTGTTTTTTTTCGCAGCGAAGTACAATGCACTCATGTTCTTTATACGCGTCGTCAGAGCCAATCGTTCATTTGTTTTTCGGTGACATTTCCACCACAAAGAATGGTGGCTACGGTGCTGCCGTGGAAACGATCTTTGTTTTCCAGCAAGGCGGCGATGCCGAGGGCTCCCGAGGGTTCGACGACAACACCGGTGTGGAGGTGGATGAGTTGCATGGCGTTTAGTATCGATGTTTCCGCTACCAACAGCGCGTCGTCTACGAGTCCTTCCATGTCGTCCAGGGCTTGTTGCACCGGGATGCGTACGGCCACACCGTCGGCGATGGTTTGGACGCGTTCGTGCGTGATCATTTTCTTTTGTTGCCACGACTCCACCATGGCCGGTGCACCCTGGGCTTGCACGGCGATGATTTTGGTCCCCGGGCTGCGCGCTTTAAAGATCCGGGCGATGCCGTTGACCATGGCGCCGTTCCCCAAGGCGATCAAAAGGGTATCGATCGGTTCGTTAAATTTTAATAGTTCCAGTCCAATGGTGGCGGCACCTTCCAGGGTTTCGATGTCGAGACTGTCTTCCACGAAGCGTCCGCCGGATTGGGATGCTGCGCGTTTTGCTTCCAGCTTCGCCGCGTCGAAGTCATCGCCGTGCAGGATCACCCCGGCGCCGAAGTGTCGCATCTTTTCGATCTTTAATGGATTGGCGTGGACGCTGGCGTAGACGGTGAGCTTTATGTTTCGCTTGCGGCAGGCATAGGCCATGGCCTGTCCGAAATTGCCGGCGCTGGCGCAGAGCAGTGGCGTGTGGGGATCCGCCTCCGAAACCAACAAGCCGGCACCGCGGCCCTTGAACGAACGAATGGGATTGAGCGTCTCTACTTTCAGTACGACGCGTACACCGAGCGCCTGGCTCAAGGCGTCGTCGACATATTGTGGTGTTTGAAGAAAGACGCTGTCAATTTTTTCGGCGGCTTTTTCTATGCGCTCCAGCGAAAGGCGGTAATGCGTTTTTAACATGCTTCGATGGGGCGTCAATCGCCAAAGCTGATGTTCAATCCTTTGGCAGCTTTGACGAGGTATGAATCCGTTTTCACAAAATTATAATCCTTCGTGGCTTCCTCCAGGGTCACGGAGGTGATGTTGTTGTTCTGGTAGGCCACCATGCGGCCGAATTTTTTCTCCAGCACCAACTCAAAAGCTTTTACGCCAAACAAGGTGGCCAACACGCGGTCGAACGCTACGGGGCTTCCACCGCGCTGCACGTGGCCCAGCACGGTTTCGCGGATCTCCGCTGTACAGCCTGCGTCTTTCAATTGTTTGGAGAGTTGGTAAGCCACACCGCCCAGCCGAACGTGTTCCGAACCTTTGTCGCCTGCCGTGGAATGAATGGTTCCCGCTTTGGGGCACGCGCCTTCGGCAATGACGATGTTCACAAAGCCGCGACCTTTTTTATAGCGCAGTGCAATGCGTTTCACCAGCTTGCGAACATCGTATGGAATTTCAGGAATAAGACAAACTTCAGCGCCGCCGGCAATGGCGGTGTGGAGGGCGATCCAACCGGCGTCGCGGCCCATCACTTCCATGATCATGACGCGGTGATGGCTTTCGGCGGTGGTCACGAGTTTGTCGAAACTGTCGGTTGCAATTTGTACGGCCGTTTGAAAGCCAAAGGTCATGTCGGTGGCCGAGAGGTCGTTGTCGATGGTCTTGGGTACGCCGATGACGGGAATGCCTTTGTCGAAGAGCACTTTCGATATTTTTTGGGAGCCGTCGCCACCGATGTTGATCACGGCGTCGAAGTGAAGGGCTTTCAATTTTGCGACCAGCTCGTCGGAGCGGTCCACAAACTTTGTGGTCCCGTCGGGCTGCGGCATGGGGAAGTTGATGGGATTCGATTTGTTGGTGGTCTTCAGGATCGTGCCGCCGCGCACGTGAATGCCGGCGGTGCGCTTGGAAGTGAGGAGGACAAGTTCCTGCGGTTCGTTGAACACGCCATTGAACCCTTCGATACAGCCGTAGGTTTCCCAGCCTTTCTCCTTGCGGGCACGTTTTGCAATTCCACGGATGACGGCGTTGAGCCCGGGGCAGTCACCACCCCCGGTGAGGATAAGGATCTTTTTAGACATGGCAGTACGGTTGTTGCAGTCAATATTAAAAAAATTAGTTGACAGTTGACAACGGGTTTTCAGGGGGTGTCGGTGGCTGCGGCGCGGCGGATGCGGTCGTTGATGGCGCGGCCCAGGCCCTGGTCGGGTACGGGCTCTGAAAGAATGATGTCGATGGGCATTTTGTCGAATTCGCGCAACGCGGTGAACAAATTTTGCGCGGCTTCCTCCAGCGTGCCCGATGGCGACAACACGTATTGATAAGGGAAATGATAGTTCTTCTGGAACGTGAGCAAACCGCAGGTCTGGGTTGGATAGCGGCGCAGCAATTCTTCGATCTTGCCGATCACCACTTTGTGGCCGGGTGCATAGTGGCTTTTTAACTGGCCCGGTGTTTTGGGGTTTGAAGACGAATAGGCCTGCAAAATAATTTTGCCTACCACGCTCTCGATGGCTTCCACACTAAGCCCGCCCATGCGATAGACGACGGGAACGTTTTTCTCAAACCCTACAATGGTAGATTCAATGCCCACGCCACAGGGTCCGCCGTCGAGGATGTAGGGGATCTTTTGTCCCAATTGATCGTTCACGTGCGCGGGGCGTGTGGGGCTCACATAGCCAAAGGGATTGGCGCTGGGAGCGGCCAGGGGAAAGCCCAATGACGAGAGCAGTTCGCGGGTGAGCGCATGATCGGGACAACGCAAGCCAACGGTGTCCAGCCCGGAGGTTACGAGGTCGGGGATGATGTCCTTTTTTTTCAGCAACAGCGTGAGCGGGCCAGGCCAGAAATGTTTGGCGAGCAACGCCGCGCCGGCCGGAATTTCCGCGGCATATTTTTGCACGTGGTCAAAGTTGGGAACATGCACAATCAACGGATCGAATTCGGGACGCTCCTTTACTTTAAAGATCTTTGCTACCGCTTCCGGCTGCAGCGCATTGCCCGCAAGCCCATAGACGGTTTCGGTGGGAATGGCAACCAGTTCTCCGTTTTCCAGGAGGGCCTTCGCTTTTAAAATGTCGGTCCCGATTTCTGCCATTCTGTTTAAAGCTAGCCGGATATTATTCAGGGATGTCGCCCTTTTTATATGCCGGGAATTAGTATTGTTCTTCTTTTATTAGTATACTTTAACTATTGAAAAATAGAATTTGACGTCCTTTTTTTTCAATCTATAAAAAATATAATTCAGTGTTTAAAGGAAGCCATGAATTTATTGTTGACCAAGAATTTGTCGTTCAACGGTTGCCAATTTTGGGAATGTTCTTTTGTTCTGCCCGAAACGAGGACGCGAATTTAGTCTCAAAGAATTGCAATAAAAATTTTATTCAACGCTTTAAGGAAACGATATCCCCCATGAAATATACCGTGCTTTTTTGGATGAGTTTGCTCACCTTTTCGACATACGGTCAGAAGGAGGACAAGGTGCTCACCGGCAAACTGCAGGAAACGCTGCAGGGCTTCAAAGGCGTGGCCGGCGTGTATGTCCGCAACCTTCGCACCGGCAAGACTGTCACCATAAACGCTGACACCCTTTTTCCGACGGCCAGCATGATAAAGATCCCCATCACCATAGGGATGTTCGACCGTATCGATCGGGGGGAGATCGATTATCACAGCACCCTCACCTATAAAGACTCCTTGCTTTATGAAGGCGAGGACATCCTGGGCTCATTTAAAAACGGAGAGCAGATTGCCCTCAGCAAGGTCATGATGCTCATGATCACCACGAGTGACAACACCGCCAGCCTCTGGTGCCAATCCCTCGCCGGCACAGGCACCGCCATCAACGCCTGGTTGGAGAAAAACGGGTTTGAAAATACACGTGTAAACTCGCGAACACCCGGCCGCGAAGCCAACCGCACGCGCTATGGATGGGGGCAAACCACACCCCGCGAAATGGCAGAACTGGTGACCCGCATCCGCGAAGGCAAAGTCATCAGTCCACGCGCGAGCGAACGCATCTACCGGAACATGGTCCGCATCTATTGGGACAGCGAAGCGCTTTCACAAATACCACCCTACGTACAGGCCGCCTCCAAACAAGGTGCCGTTGACCAATCGCGCTCCGAAGTCGTGCTGGTCAATGCGCCCCACGGGGATTATGTCTTCTGTGTGATCACCAAAAAGCAAGAAGATCAAAGCTGGACACCGGCGAACGAGGGCTATGTGTTGTTGCGCAAAGTGTCGCGACTGTTGTGGAATTATTTCGAGCCCGATTCCCAATGGAAGCCTGCCGACAAGATCGAAGATTGGTATTGATGTCTTTTGTTTGAAATAATTTGACCCTCGGCGAAAAGTAATATCCGAATTCTGAAATTTGATTTAGATTGAAACCTTTTAACCTGGTCATATCCTATGAGTAACCGCACCCGTTCTATCCTCAAAGTCGCAGCCGTGATCCTAGTGCTGCTCACCCTCGTCATGCAATTCCATTGGGTGTTGATCCCGGCCATCAACCCCTACAAATACTGGATCGTCGTGTTGGCGTTTGGCCTGTTGCTGGTGAGCTCAAAGTAGCTTGTCGACCATCCGCATCATGGACCGGTTGTTTTGAGAGATCGCGGCCACTTCCGTCAAGGGAACCCAGGCGAGGGCATGCGATTCTTCCGAGAGCAGCAACGGATCATTTTTATCGGCGACCAAGAGAAACCGTACGTCATAGTGAAGATGTTCCGGAAAATCGGGGCGCGCAGGAATAGGATGGATGTCGATGTCGAAGGGGCTTTGTTGTGGCAGGTCGGGCGGGTGAAGGCCCGTTTCTTCGTTGACTTCGCGAAGCGCGACGCGCAAAATATTTTCGTCGCCGTCGGCATGACCGCCCGGTTGAAGCCATTTGTTTAACTTGGCGTGGTGCGTGAGCAGGACAAACTTTCTTGAGGTGTCTACGATCCAGGCCGAACCGGTGATGTGCCCGGGCAGGTGCGTGCGCTGGTAGGCGTCGGCATGACGCAGCAGTTCGAGAAATTGGGGGACAAAGGCGATTTCATCGGGATCAGACGAGGCGTAAGCCTGTAGGGCGGAGATGAGTTGCTGGCGGTTCATCACAAATTTTAGCAGGGCAAGGTAGGAAGAATTGTTCAGCGATCATCCTAGTCTAATGCCAAGGCTGCCGGAATGTGACCACTCATCCATCTTCCCCGTCCGTCATGTAAGGGTATAGTGAAAGAAACGTCGTCTTACGGTAAATATGCAAATCGAAAACTTGTACTCCATATGAAAAACAAAATGCTGGCCGTGATGGCCATGGTTCTCGCGGCCGGGTTTTGCCAGGCGCAGGCGAAATGGGTGAAACTTTTCAATGGGAAAGACCTGAGCGGGTGGAAGCAATTGAACGGCAAGGCCCAGTACAAAGCCGAGAATGGAGAAATCGTGGGCACCACGGTCTTTAATGAACCCAATTCTTTTTTGGTGACCGAGGCAACGTATGGCGACTTTATCCTGGAGCTTGACTTCAAACTGGACGCCGATATGAACTCGGGCATCCAATTCAGAAGCGAGAGCAAAGCCGACTACCAGGACGGCCGCGTACACGGCTACCAATCCGAAATCGATCCCTCTGCCCGTGCATGGACCGGCGGCATCTATGATGAGGCGCGACGTGGCTGGCTTTATTCGCTGGAATATAACCCCGACGCCAAAAAAGCTTTTAAGAAAGGTGAATGGAACACGTGCCGCATCGAATGCATCGGCCCGGTCATTCGCACCTGGATCAACGGCGTGGCTACTGCCAATCTTTCTGACGATCTCACCTTGAAAGGTTTCATCGGCTTGCAAGTGCACGCCGTGGGCAAACCCGAAGAGGCCGGACAGAAAGTGCGTTGGCGCAACATCCGTATTCAAACCGAAGGCTTGAAAGCCTCGCCACCTGACAACATCTTTGTGATGAACACGCTTCCGAATGCTTTATCGGAACAAGAAAAAAAGAATGGCTATGCGTTGCTTTGGGATGGAAAGACCACCACGGGCTGGCGTGGTGCTTATAAAGATCAGTTCCCCACCAACGGATGGGAAATAAAAGACGGCCTGCTCAGCGTCGTGAAATCTGCTGGCGCCGAGTCGGCAAACGGCGGTGACATCGTGAGCCAAAAAGAATACGGAGCCTTCGATCTGCAATTTCAATTCCGGCTCACCGAAGGAGCGAATAGCGGCGTGAAATATTTTGTGACCGAAAAAGAAGGCAACAAAGGGTCTGCCATCGGCCTCGAATACCAGGTGCTGGACGACGAGAAACATCCCGACGCAAAACTCGGCGCGGTGGGGAATCGGACGATCGCGTCGTTGTATGATCTCATTCCCTCGCTAAAACCCAAAGGAAGTCAGCACCCGATTGGTGAGTGGAATTTCGGACGCGTCGTGGTTTTCCCGGATGGACGCATAGAGCACTGGTTGAATGGCTATAAAGTGGTGGAATATCAACGCGGCACACCGATCTTCTATGCGCTCGTGGCCCGCAGCAAATATGCAGAGTGGCCGAACTTCGGGATGGCGGAGAAAGGACGCATCCTGATCCAGGATCATGGTGATAATGTGTCGTATCGCAGCATCAAGATAAAGGAACTGAAGTAAGGGTCGCGCGTCCGCCGGTGCGAAGAGCGAGGCGGTGCGTGCGTTTCGTGCCAGGAAGTGTGAAGATCGATCTGATCTTTCCTGTGGCACGTTTTCGATGTTGTTGGTTAACCCCGGCCTAAAGGCCGGGGTTATTTGTTTAGAAGGGAACTCGTATGTTAGTGCTGGCGACTCACCTTTGTTGGTGAAGAACACAAACAAGAAACAACTGACATGCGGTGGACCGGCCAAGGATAGAAGTGGAAAGCCCGAAGTGCGCTGGGTTGGGGTGATGGGCGGACTTGTAACGGATAGCCTGACCCGAGGTACGAGGGGGGCCGCCAAATGTGCGCTAACTACTATCGTCTCGTTTCACTTTTCGCCGGAGGATTGTGTGTTGGCAGCTGGTTTTGTTGGTGAAGAACACCAACAAAGGCGGGGGATCGCCCTTGTTGGTGTTCTTCACCAACAAGAATTGCGTGCGAGTCACATTGAACTACAACATCTCCACAGCGTACACGCGCTAAAATTACGGCACGGCAAAAGAAATCTCCACCTGCTGTCGCGAGCTGTTGATGCCGAAGAGGTAGCCTTCTCCTTTATACTTTCCAAAGAACTCTACAATCTCCTCCGGCTCTTTCACGCGCACGCGGTTGATTGCGATGATGGTGAAGTTTTCGGGGACGCCGATTTTTTTGAAGATGCTGTTGTCTTTGATCTTGAAGACTTTCACGCCGTATTGTGTGGCTTCCAGTTGCGCGCCGATGGCGGCGTTGGTGAAAATTTTGCGTTTGATCGTGTCCGTAGTGCCGTTGAGGTTCACCAGGGTGACGTTCGCGGTGGACGTCTTGTTGTCGCGGATGTAGGTCAGCGAGATCTTGTCGCCGGGGTAGTGGTAGCTGAGTTCTTCTTCGAAAGCGCTTTGTGTGTTCACGTCCGTGTTGTTGATGCGGGTGATGATGTCGCCGGGCTTGAGACCTGCTTTGATGGCGGGCCCTGTTTTTTCGATGCTCTCCAGGAGCACGCCATTGAAATTTTTGACCGTCGTGCTTAAATCATATTTGGTGGCGTTCTCAAAATTATATTCGATCACGCGGCCACCGATAAAGCTTTGCTGCACCACGCCATATTTCACGAGATCATCAAACACTTTGCGCGCGATGTCTACCGGCACAGCAAAGGCATAGCCTGTGTACGACCCGGTGCGGCTGAGGATAGCGGAGTTGATGCCCACCAGCTCACCACTCTTGTTCACCAGCGCTCCACCCGAGTTGCCGGGGTTGATGGCGGCGTCGGTTTGGATGAACGATTCGATGGGGAACTTGTCCTCCAGGATGCCAATGCGACGTCCTTTTGCGCTCACGATGCCGGCGGTGACGGTGGAGGCCAGCGAAAAAGGATTCCCTACGGCTACCACCCATTCGCCGACTTGCAGATTTTTTGAACTGCCCAGCGCTATGGCGGGCAAACCCGATTCGTTGATCTTGATCACGGCCAGGTCGGTGGAGGGATTGGTGCCGATGAGTTCGGCGGGGTAAACGCGTTTGTTATAGTTCACTTCGATGCGTTCGGCCGATTCGATCACGTGGTTGTTGGTGATGATGTAGCCATCGGCCGAAAAGATCACACCCGAGCCGCTGCTCACTTGTGTGCGCCCACCGCCCGTGCCTTCGCCAAAGAACCAGTCCCACGTCGAGTACGTGGCCCCGCGCGAAATGCTGTTGATGTAGACCACGCTTTGGGTGGCTTTGGCCGCCGCGTCGCTAAAGTCGATCGGGGTTACGGCTGTGGTGGGAGAGGTGGAATAGGAAGGAGTGGCCGGGGAGGTAGTGGCCGGTGTATCGTAGCTGACCGTGTTGAATCGTGCTTCCGATTGACGCTGAGCCAGTTCCGGTTTGATAAAACCGATATAAAATAAAAAAGCTCCCCCAAAACCGGCCAGGGCGCCCAATAGGATGATCTTGAATGCGTTTTTCATCTTTTATAAGGAAAGAAAAGTTTACGTCTTTGTCTGATGGGTGCGAAAATCAAAAAGTTTCAAATTATTAGCAATAACGCACCAATCCACGCGGAAGTTTGTCGCCTGCCGGGTATTGAACGGCGGGGGAAATTTGAGAGTGTGGTTGAGCGGTCAAATTTATTTAGTTTTGCAAGGTATGGGTATACGATCTCGCCTGGCAAAACCGATTGCCGCTTACATCGCTTCAGAAACCCGGAAATGGTCCCTGGACCCTTTTCGTTCACAGCAACGGGTATTCGATAAACTGATTGCCGAAGGGCGCAACACGCAGTTCGGTCGCGATCATGATTTTCAATCGATAAAAAATCACGAAGACTTCCGCAAGCGCGTGCCCATTCGCGACTATGAAGACCTGAAACCCTACATCGAGCGGGTGCTACACGGCGAACGCGACGTGCTGTGGCCGGGAAAGCCCACCTACTTCGCCAAAACCTCGGGCACGACGTCGGGGATAAAATATATTCCCATGACCAAAGCATCGGTGGTGCACCAGTTCACCAGCTCACGCGATGCGGTTTTGAATTATGTACACGAAACCGGCCGCTCCCAATTCCTGGACGGTGGTCTCATCTTTCTTTCCGGAAGCCCAGTGCTCGACGAAAAGGCGGGGATCAAAACCGGGCGCTTGTCGGGCATCATCAACCACCATGTGCCGGCGTATTTGCGCACCAATCAAAAGCCCAGCTACGAGACCAACTGTATCGACGATTGGGAAGAGAAACTGGACCGCATCATCGACGAAACCCTGAAGGCCGACATGCGTCTCATTTCGGGCATACCGCCCTGGGCGCAAATGTATTTCGACCGCATCCGGGCCCGCACGGGCAAGAAAATAAAAGACGTATTTCCCAATTTCTCCCTGTTCGTCTATGGCGGGGTGAATTTCGAACCCTATCGCGCCAAGTTGTTCGATTCCATTGGCAAACCGGTAGACAGCATCGAGACCTACCCGGCGTCGGAAGGTTTTATTGCCTACCAGGATTCCCAGCGCGAACCCGGGTTGCTCTTGCTGCTGAACGGCGGCATCTTCTATGAATTTATTCCCACCGAAGAATACTTCAACGAAAAACCGCGCCGCCTCGGCATCGAAGAGGTGGAGGTCGGAAAAAATTATGCCGTCATCATCAACAACAATGCAGGGCTTTGGGGATATTCCATTGGTGATACGGTGAAGTTTGTTTCGAAGAATCCCTATCGCATTGAAGTCACGGGCCGTATCAAACATTTTATTTCCGCTTTCGGCGAACACGTCATCGGCGAAGAAGTGGAGAAGGCCATGAAGTTTACCATGGAAAAATTCCCGGGTGTAGAGTTGATCGAATTCACCGTCGCGCCCGAGGTAACGCCCAGCGAAGGATTGCCACACCATGAATGGTTCGTCGAGTTTGCCAAGGCCCCCGACAACCTGGAAGCATTCTCGCAGGAACTCGACGATCAATTGCGCAAGCTCAATGTGTATTACGATGATCTCATCTCCGGGAACATCCTGAGCAGGCTGCGCATCCGCGACGTGAAAAAAAATGCATTCATCAGCTATATGCGTTCTATGGGCAAGCTGGGTGGCCAGAACAAAGTGCCCCGCCTGTCGAACGATCGCAAGATCGCGAACGCGTTGAATGAACTTTAATATCCACACGACTAATCCGCTCTACGCTTGACCACAGATAAAAAGAGAATTGCAATTTTAGGCTCCACGGGGTCCATCGGCACACAAGCCCTCGACGTGGTGGCGTCGCATCCCGATGTGTTCGAGGTGGAGGTGCTCACGGCCCATCACAATGCCTTGTTGCTGGTGGAGCAGGCGCGCCGTTTCAAGCCCAATGCCGTGGTCATCGTGAATGAGGAGCACTACGAGTTTGTGCGGGAATCATTAAAGACCGAACCCATCAAGGTATATGCCGGCGAAAACGCATTGAGTTCGGTGGTGCAGATGGATACCATCGACATGGTGCTGACCGCGCTGGTGGGCTACTCCGGATTGCGCCCCACCATCAAAGCCATCGAAGCCGGCAAGACGCTCGCCCTGGCCAACAAGGAGACGCTGGTGGTGGCGGGTGAACTCGTCACTTCGCTGGCGCGTGAAAAGGGGGTGAACATTTATCCCGTGGATTCGGAGCATTCCGCCATTTTTCAATGCATAGTTGGCGAATTCCATAACAAGATCGAAAAGATCATCCTCACGGCCTCGGGCGGACCTTTCCGGGGAAAGAAGCCTCACGACCTGAAGGGGGTGACCCTGGCGCAGGCCTTGAAGCATCCCAACTGGTCTATGGGCGCGAAAGTCACCATCGATTCGGCCACGCTCATGAACAAGGGGCTGGAGGTGATCGAGGCAAAATGGCTTTTTGGGCTCACCACAGCACAAGTGGAGGTGATTGTGCACCCCCAATCGATCGTCCATTCCCTGGTGCAATTTGAGGATGGGTCCATGAAGGCCCAGATGGGGCTGCCCGATATGCGGCTGCCCATCCAGTTTGCCATGTCGTATCCGGAGCGCCTGAAGTCCGATTTCCCGCGGTTCGACTTCCTGAACTACCCCTCGCTGACCTTCGAAAAGCCGGATATGGAAACTTTTCGTAATCTTGCGCTGGCGTTTGAAGCCCTGAACCGGGCCGGGAACATGCCTTGCGTGCTCAACGCTGCCAATGAGGTGGCTGTGGCAGCATTTTTGAAGGAGCGGATAGGATTTCTGGAGATGCCGGACGTAGTGGAACGATGCCTGCAAAAAATGGATTATATAAAGACTCCGGGCTACGAAGATTACGTAAATACTGACAAAGAGACACGAATCCGGGCATCCGAGTTTCTCAATGGCAGGTCTTAGCAGGAATATTAAAGGAATTTAACATACTTAACACGAGGAATACAGAATGGAATGGATGATAAAATTGCCGCAGCTGCTGCTGAGCTTATCGTTTTTGGTGGCTGTGCACGAAATGGGGCACTTGCTGGCGGCGAAATATTTTAAAATGCGCGTGGAGCAATTCTCCATCGGCTTTCCTCCAAAACTTTGGTCGTTCAAGAAAGGCGAAACCGAATACGCCATCAGCGCCATACCGCTGGGTGGCTATGTGAAGATCTCGGGTATGATCGACGAGTCGCTCGACACCGAGGCCATGAAGCTACCACCCCAACCCTGGGAATTCCGCGCCAAACCCGCATGGCAACGCCTCATCGTGATGTTGGGCGGCATCTTTGTGAACGTGGTGGTGGGGATCATCATCTTTATCGGGATCACATACGTTTATGGCGACACCTATGTACTGAAAAAAGCCGTGAATGATAACGGCGGTTTTTTGGTGGGACCCATCGGCGAAACGCTCGGTCTGAAAACGGGCGACAAGATCGTTGCCATTAACGGCAAGGACTTCGAGTATGCCGATGACGTCACCAAGCCCGAAACATTGATCGGCGCAAGCTCCTACACCATCGAACGCGACGGTCAGCGCATAGACATTCCGATCCCTGCCAATTTCATCGAAGAATTCAGCGAAAAAGGAAGCTCTGGAAATTTTGTAACGTTCCGTTTCGCTCCCATCGTGGAATTGGTTGCACCGAAGACCATTGCCGAGAAAGTAGGTCTGAAGAAGGGCGACAGGATCGTGGAGGTGAATGGTGTACCCATTACCTACAAGGATGAGCTTGATCGCGAGATCCGCAACATAAAAACCAATTCGATCGAATTCAAAGTATCGCGCGATGGTAACATTCTCGCTTTCAAAGAAGCTTTCAACACAGAAAAGCCGATGATCGGATTTCAGGCACAACGGCCTACCGCGCTCTTCGAAACCGTGACCTATGGTTTGGGCGAATCCATTCCCCTTGGAACGGAGCGCGCTTTCTCGATGCTCTTCACGCAAGTGAAAGCCTTTGGCAAATTGATCACTGGAAAATTGTCCGTCAACAAATCCTTGTCGGGTCCGCTGGGCATCATGGATGCTTTTGATGCCGGATGGGATTGGGTGCGCTTCTGGTCACTCACCGGCATGCTCTCCCTCGTTCTGGCGTTCATGAACCTGCTGCCCATCCCAGCCCTGGATGGTGGCCACGTGATGTTCCTCTCCTACGAGATCATCTCCCGCCGCAAACCCTCCGACAAATTCCTGGAGACCGCCCAAAAAGTAGGCATGGTCTTCCTCCTGGCCCTCATGGTCTTCATCTTCGCCAACGACATCATCAAGAAGATCCCTTCATCCAAAGACAAAACCGAAAAGAGCTCCACCTAAAAGCTCAGTTGCCATAAAAAAAGAAACCGGCGCGTTACAAGCTCGCCGGTTTCTTTTTTTTATGACGCCTGAATCACCGACACCAAAATCCTGTCTCCTGAATTCTGACTCCTAAAGACTTCTGTCTCCTGAATTCTATCTCCTAAAAATTCTGGCTCCTGGCTCCTGGCTTCTGGCTCCTGACTCACCGCAGTTCCCCCGGCGCCACCGCATCCATATCTCCATAATCCAAATTCTCCCCCGCCATTCCCCAGATGAAAGTATAGCTGCTCGTTCCCGCTCCACTATGAATCGACCAGGGCGGCGAGATCACCGCCTGATGGTTCTTCACAAACAAATGCCTGGTCTCTGCAGGCTCACCCATGAAATGACAAACTACCTGGTTGGGTGGAAGATCAAAATAAAAGTAAGCCTCCATCCGCCGGTCGTGTACGTGTGGCGGCATGGTGTTCCAGACGCTTCCGGTTTTTAATTCGGTTAGTCCCATTTGGAGTTGGCAGGTTTCCAGCACGCTATTCACCAACAGCTTGCGTATGGTGCGGTGGTTGGATGTTTCGGGTCCGCCAATGGTGACGGTCTCTGCCTCTTCTAAGGTGACCTTGCGTCGCGGATAGGTGGTATGTGCAGGGGCGGAGTTAAAATAGTAAAGCGGTTTGTCGGCGCCGGGCTGGAAGGTCACTTCGCGGGTGCCCCGGCCGATGTAGAGCGCTTCTTTGTTCGCGAGCGGATAGTCCATGTCGTCGACGGTCACGGTGCCCTTGCCTCCCACGTTGATGATGCCGATCTCGCGGCGTTGCAGGAAGAAGTCGGCCTTGAGGGCGTTGAACGTTGTGAGTTGGATCGGGGCTGTGGCGGGGTTGGCGCCGCCGATGATCAGGCGGTCGTAGTGCGTGTAGCAAACCCTCAGCTCATTTTCGGGGAAGAGGTTCTCCACGAGAAAGGCTTCGCGAAGTTGCTGGGTTTGAAATGTTTTTACGGCGTCGGGATGGATGGCGTAGCGGATTTCGTGTTTCATAAGATCGAGTCGTGAGGGATGCAATATACTGTAAATTTAAAATGATGGTTTTAGCCTCGAGCAATGCGGGTGAAAAGCGCTAAGGTGTGATGCCTGTGCGACCGTACAAAACGGATTCCGGCAGAAAATGAACGATTTGCTTTTCATTATGCGAATAAGTTGATAACATGTAAATCCTTTGCATAAAACCTGTAAGCGCCGAACGTCTCTTCGACATGAAAGAAACTCCTCTAAAAACAAAGTTGAAGCCTTATGTCCTGCTGACCGCCGGATGCATCGCGATGGCTTCCTGCAGCAAGCCCGGAGCCGCCATCGAACTCTCCAACGAACTGGACCTGGAGCGCACCGAAATGATCTCCCTGAACCTGCACCTGCTGGATTCTTCTCTTTATAAAAATGCGCATCTCCAGATGAAGGATGCGCAAGGAAATATCCTGCCCAGCCAGGAGTTGGATGAGGATGGCGACGGAAAGCCGGAAGAGATCATTTTTCAGGCCACCCTGAAGCCAAAAGAAACCCAAACCGTGTCTGTTGAAAGGACGGAAAAAACGAGCGACACCACTACAACCCAGGGAACCTATGCCCGGTTTGTACCTGAACGCATCGACGACTACGCCTGGGAAAACGACCGCGTGGCCTTTCGCACCTATGGCCCCGAAGCGCAGCGCCTCGTAGACGAGAATCAACCGGGGGGAACGCTTTCCAGCGGAATAGATTGCTGGCTGAAGCGTGTTGACTATCCCATCATCAACAAATGGTATAAAAAGGGCGAGACCGGTGGCACCTATCACCACGACGACGGCGAGGGATTGGACAACTACCACGTGGGCGCCAGCCGCGGGAATGGTGGTATCGGTGTTTGGAAAAATGACTCACTCTATGTTTCAAAAAATTTCACGACCTACAAGCGCCTTGCGAATGGCCCACTCCGGACGCTCTTCGAACTCACCTATGCGCCCTGGAAAGTGGACGACGTCACGGTGAACGAGACCAAACGGATCACCATCGACCTGGGCACGCAGATGAGTAAGGTTGAAGTGAGTCTCAGCACGTCGGCGCCGCTTCCCAATGTCACGATCGGCATCACGCTTCACGACAAGAAAGGGGAGACCAAGACCGACTCCATCCACGGCTGGACCAGCTATTGGGAGCCGCTCGACGATTCCTATCTGGGCACGGGTGTGATCATCAATCCGCAGGATGTGATCCGCTTCCAGGAATTCCGTACGGAGAAAAAAGATCTGAGTCATTTGTATGTGGTGGCGAAGCCCATCGATGGCAAAGTGACTTACTACAATGGTTTTGGATGGAAGAAAGCCGGTCGCTTCGATGCGTTTGAAAAATGGACGGCCTATCTCACGGAGATGTCGCAGCGATTGGCTTCACCAGTAAAAATAAAATACATCAAAAAATAGCCATGCCTGTTCTGAAAGCCGATCATGTGCCCGCCGTCCCCGTAAGGGACGGAGTTCAACGAAGGTTGATCCACACCAACGACCTCATGATGGTGGTGATCGACTTTGACAAAGGGCCTTGGCCGGAGCCTGAACCACCGCATCATCACGTGCATGAACAAATTACCTATGTCGTCTCCGGTGAGCTTATCTTTTTTTGTGAAGGTGAACCCGATCAGCGATTAAAAGCCGGCGACATGTTCAGTGTGCCTTCCGGCAAGCAACATAAAATTCAACTCCTTTCGGAGAAGGGAAGGATCATCGATAGTTTTAACCCCATCAGAAAAGATTTTTTACCAAAATAAAAATACTATGAAACGCATCTGCATTCCGGCACTCTGCCTGTTCTTCGTCACCGCTTCCTTGGTTGCGCAAGAAATTCCAAAGGGATATAAAGAAGTCTACAAGCAAGACTTCAATTCAGATAAGGCGCTGAAGGATTTTCGGTTCACGCAACCCGTCAAATGGTTGTTGAGCAAAGAAGACAAGGGCATGGCGTTGGAGTTCACCGGCATCAGCGATGGTTATACGCCTCCGTTTCGATCGCCACACACCATCGGCTTGCTGTCGACGCTCCAGGTGGGAAGCTTTGTGCTCGAGGTGGATATGTTGCAGACGGGACGTGAGTATGGGCACCGCGACATGTGCATCATCTTTGGATTCAATGATCCATCCCATTTCTACTACACGCACATTGCCACGGCTATGGACCCGAACGCACACCAGATCATGCTGGTGAACAACGCGCCGCGAACCAACATCAGCACGTTCACCACGCAAGGTGTGGCATGGGGTCAAAATGTGTGGCATAAAGTGCGGGTGGAGCGGAACATTGAGGAAGGTACTATCAAAGTGTTCTTCGATGGCACTTTAGTGGAGGAGGCGAAGGATACGACGTTCGGGAAGGGTTATGTTGGCTTTGGGTCGTTTGATGATAGTGGGAAGATCGATAACATCAGGATTTGGGCAAAGGATGTGGAGAAGAAGGGGACAACGGTGTTTGAGGAGAAGAAATAATCCTTTAGAAAATGTTGTTGGAAAAGAACTCCAACAACGGCGCTGCTGGGCAAAGTCAATGGTACTCAAACGTCATCACACATCGTTTGTCGCCGTACGAATGCGTGATCCGCAATAGAAGTCCTTTGTCGTCATACTCGTAGGCCTCGTTATAGGTTCCTCCGTCCGGACATTCACTAAATGAACCGCTGGTGGCATAATAAACTAATCGGTCCATTGCATCATATTGATAGATCGTCTTGGTCGAAGGACGATTTGTTAAGTTGTTGTAGTCATCCACTCTTAAGAGTTTCCATGTTCTGTTGTATTTAAGCTTTGTGGTGAGGAATAGTCTTTTATTCTCATAGGTTTGGGATTGACCAGTCAGTTTGTCATCCACATATTTAAATGTTGTGGTGTATACAGAGTTTTCGTGACCTGCGCCGGGATCGTAATACTGCCTTATCTCCTTTACTAGCCTGTCCTTACTGTCATAGGCAAATGCTGAGTAATCTGACTGCTCGTCTGCCAAGGCGTTGCCCTTCCCGTCGCGTTCTTTGCTTTTGACTAACCTATTTTTGGAGTCATAAGTATAGTCAGTGATTTCGGATGAAAAACTGGTGTTTTTTTGCTCCAGGCTGTCAAGATACGTGAACGTTTGCTTCACGATGTTTCCGGAAGAATTTCTGTCAAATTCATAAAGGGAAGGATTGCCTTCCCGGTTATATTCTGTCCTGGAGACAACTTGTCCTTTGTTGTCAAAGTTGAACTTCATCTCCCGATACCTGTCAGTCTTTTCTTTCGAAGGTAAGTCGGTTCCCTGCGTGAAAACCGTCACGCCGTGGATGTTCCCATTTTGAATTTTGTTGTGCGGAAAAAGGGGCTCATAGTCAATCTTAAATTTTAGAGACGTATACGAGCAACATTCACAGGGCTCAATCTGTCCATATATCGAATGGGGTGAACAAAGGAGGATGAGAAATAGCAGCCAGTTGATTTTCATAAGACAATTTCCAATGTTACATAAACACTTACATGCGTCATGGGTAGCGTAAATATAGGAAGCGCCATTAGCGTTTTGGCGTTGAGGTGTTGTTGGAGAAGAACTCCAGCAACGAGGGTGGCGTTAATTTATACGCCTTGTTTTTTTGTTGACTGTCATTTTATAAACTTTGAATAATTTTTGGCCCAATAATCGGCAATGAATCCCCATTTACGATCGTGGTATTTTTCCAAAATGTCCAATGGAAATTTCTCAACTATTTTCTTTTGTTCATCCTTTACTTTGGACACAACTATCCCCATTTCACCACTACATTCATTTCCTGAAATATTAGCTACCCGTTGTGTCTTGAAATTGGCAATGTAAAATAAGTCACTGTTCCAAAAATTGTCGGCACAACCACTGCGATGATACGAGTAATAATAGCCTGTCCCTTCAATGGGTTGGGGATCGGGAAAGTTGTTAAATCCCTTCACCATGGTGAAGGTCATTTTTGCCCTGTCGAACAAAAGTAAATCCTGGACGGAGGGAGTGTTGCTTAACTCGTGTACGACAATGTCTTTTAAGCTGTCGCCATCAAAATCGCGAAACTCAAAATCAAAGTACATGTCGGACTGGCTAACTACTGTGTCTCCTTTCGAATTCAATACAAATAGTTTCTGTTCGCTTGTTCCAAAGCCTCTATATTCCTCTCCTAAGATTGTTGTGGTGTGGGAAGAGACTAGCGTACTGTCAATATCCGATTGGGTAATGACCACCGTGTCGCGGGGATCCTTAGAAGGACTACATGCAAAAATTCCTAGCATTAAAACTATTGTCGGTTTGATCATTGGATTCGTTCGTCAAAATGACAGCTACGTGTGAATATATGCAATTATGCAGATTCGACGCGGTGTAAGATGTGGCGTTGCCCGCTTTCTTACTTCTTACTCCTGATTTAAAATTGAAAGTAGATAAACGGCTGCACCCCCGCCATTTTCATCTGCAACACCAACACAATCACGGCAGTAAGGCACGCGGCTTGCCCGACAAGCGGCAGACGGGTAATGATTTCTTCGGCGCTAAATTCGAATCGCTTCGGCATGAAATGCAGGGCATAACCTAACAACATAAGCAAGACCACGCCCTTATAACCGGCAATAAAGTCGAAGAAAATTTGCGGTTTGAAATGGGTGACGATCTGTGCCAGCATTTGACCTACGGTGTCGAGGTCGGGCGCGCGGAAGAAGATCCAGCAGAAGCAAACAAAATGAAACGTGATGACCACGCCGGCAATGCGCCAGCCACGCCAGGAGAGGTCGACGCGTTCGGTGATGTATTTGTGAAATGCAAGGGCGCCGCCATGCAGTCCACCCCAAATGAGGAAACGCCACGACGCACCGTGCCACAAGCCGCCAAGCAGCATCGTGATCATAAGATTGAGATACGTGCGAAGTTTTCCTTTGCGGTTGCCACCCAACGAAATGTACAGATAGTCGCGCAGCCACGACGACAGCGAAATGTGCCACCGCCGCCAAAACTCTATGATGTTCCTGGACTGGTAAGGCGAATCGAAGTTGATGTTGAAATGAAAACCTAACAACAAAGCGATGCCGATGGCCATGTCGGAATAGCCCGAGAAGTCGCAATAGATCTGCAGAGCGTAGCCATACACCGCAAAAAGATTTTCAAGACCGGTGTATAAAGCGGGGGCGTCGAACACGCGATCGACAAAATTGACACTGATGTAATCGGCGATCACGGCCTTTTTGAAAAGCCCACAGCCGATCAGGAAGATGGCGCGGCCCAGCATTTCCCGGGTAACAATCGTCGGCTTATAGATCTGCGGGATGAAATCTGCCGCGCGCACAATGGGGCCTGCTACCAGTTGGGGAAAGAACGACACAAAGAAAGCGTAGTCGACAAGATGATCCACAGGCTTCAGCGTGCCACGGTACACATCGAGCGTATAGCTCAGCGACTGAAAGGTGAAGAACGAGACACCGACCGGCAGAAAGATATCCAACGGCTCGAAAGGCTTGCCGGCGACAAAGCAAAATGACTCGTACAGCAGGTTACTGTATTTGAAATAACCCAGCAGACCCAAGTTGATGAGCAACGTCACGACGATGAAGAATTTTCGCCGCCAGGGATCGGTACTGGCGTGAATCCATTTGGCCAGCGTAAAATCCACGACGGCTGCAAAAATGAGCAGCACGAAATAGCCACCGCTCGATTTATAGTAGAAGTACAGAGAGAAAAGCGTGACAAAGATCAGCTTCGGCCGCTGCATAGGGCTGAGGATGATGTAGACCCAAATAAACCCCGTAAACAAAAACAGGAAGAACCCGCTGTTGAACAACAGCGGCTCGTCGGCGTGATAGGCGAATTGCTCCGCCAGCTTATGGATGTCGAAGCCCAACATAGCGATTGTAGGTTTTTATAAATGCTTCGTATAATAAATTTCCCTGGTATGCATAGCCTTCTTTGGTGAAGTGAATGCCGTCGGGTCGGAGTATGCCTTTTGCCCGCCACTTGGCTGCGGAGTGTTTGCCGCCGGCTACTTTGTAGAAGTCCCAAAAGGCGAGCCCGTTTTCCACTGCATATTGAATGATCTGGTTCCGGATCTTCTCCACACCGGGATTGGGTTTCACCTTTTTGCGAAACGCATCCGGGGGCGTGACCAGGATAAATTTTGTCTCGGGATTGACTTCTCTCAACGACTGCACGAGCTTGTCGATGTGATAGAGCAGGGTAGGGTCCAGGTAGGGGTACTCTACCGATTCGTTCGTGCCCAGGGCGATGATAAAAAGATCGGGCTTAAGCGCCGCAGTCTGTTTGGCAAAGTGAACGGCCGCATTGTAGTGCTTGTACTTGGCGCCGTTCACGCCGATGGCATGATACAACACACCATCGTTGCCATTCTCCAATTCGATTCCGAAAAGGGTTGCTTGTTTTTGATCGTCGTTTGATTTTACGGCCTGGATGGATACCTGGTCGACACAATTGTTCAACTCGATGTGCGACACGTTTGCCATCCCTTCTTCGTAGGGTCCGGTGATGCCCAACTCCTGGCCCGTAACATCGTTCACGGAGAAACTGTAGCTGCTGGGATCTTTTTGAAAGAACAAGGTGACCGAACTAAAACTGTAATCGTTCAACGTGTTGTCTACTTTTATGGAGATGCTTGCATCGGATTCTTCCGTGTTCACGGTAATGCCCCCGATGCCAATCGGCAGCGGCTGCTCGGGGTAGGTGCAGCGTTTGGCTTTCCAGGCGGTGGTCGATCCTGTGCGGATGTTGTTGGGTTCGTTTGTGCCCGCCACACGACCCGGCACGATGAGGCCCCGGCCGGCGTTCCCAAAATCGTTTTGAAAATTACGACGCACCACATCGGTAATGAAATCGGCCTGGATGTGTGAGTCGCCCAGGTGAATGATGTTCACTTTGCCACGCCCGGTGGTTTTCAACTGGATCAGCGACTCAAAAAAACTGTCGAGGTAATCTGCGTTTTGGATGAGATTGGCCGTGTCGTCTGCGAGGTCATAGGAGGGGAACGTGAAGTTGACCGTGGCCTGGCCGTGGGCTTGATGTGTCATCGCCCATAGCAGCAACAGCGTCATCGCGACGGCGTGTTTGCTGGTTTTGGGTGAGGCGACGATCATGCTTATTTCTTTTTATTATACTTTTCCAATTCGTAGAGAAGACTTTTGGCCATCCTGCCCGAAAGCCTCCGGCCGCCTTTGAAGTTGAGGTGCGTGTAGTCCTTGGCGGCCAGCGCAGGTTTGCCCTCCGTCATTTTCACCATGCTGTTCTCTCCACCCATGGCTTCATACAAATCCCAAAAAACAATGCCGGTGCGCTCGGCAACCAGGCGCTGGGCATTGCGCATGATGGGGATGGCTTTCATGGTTTTGTATTCACCGCTCGTGTTCGAACTGCGGTCGCTGACGCTCATCAGTAAAATGCTCGCCTTGGGATAAACGCTCTTTAACTTGTTCACCACTTTGATCATGCCGTGTGCATACCGGCCATAGTTCATCGAATCTTCCAGCACCACGTTCAGGCCATATTGCAGGATGATCAATTTGTAATCGCGATAGCGGTTGAAATCCGTGTACATCGCGTCGTCGATCTTGTAGAGGCCGATACCGGAATTTCCACGCATGGAAAAATTGTCGACATAAACACCCTCGCGTGCCTCGAAGCTTGCACCAAACAAATTCAGGCTGTCCGGTTGAAGAAACGCGAGGCGCACGGCTTCGATGTTTTTGCCTTTGTGTGTCCATTCCTGGAGCTTGTCGGAGGTCTTTAATTCTTCGGTGGAAGTGATCGTGTCGTTCAAGGTGTACTCCACGCTGGCGTGCCCTTGATTCTTATAATAAAGTTTGACGGTATTGAAGGTCTTCAAAAAACGATGGTGTGTAGGTTTGTATTCCACCCAGTTCTCTTCCTGCGGCACAAAGCTGAACCCCACCGGTCCCAGTTCAACCGTCACGGTGGAATCTTTCTTGCTGATCAGCGAGTAGGTTTTCCAATTTTCAAATTGATGCTTGATCGTCGTGCGAAAGCCCGCGACTTCCGACGTGAGCGGGACATAGCCAACACCCTCGCCTCCAAAGACAGACTGCAGCGTATCGCGCAAGCTTCCGCAAAACACATCGCCTTCGATAAAGGAATCACCATAGAACGCAATGCGCACAGCGTTGTGCTTCTCCTTGATATGACTCAGCGCCCTGACAAAATTCCGGATCCCGGTGCTGTCGGGGGAATAATCTTCGATACAAGTGATCCCGACAGGACAACCCTTTCGCGCCACCTTCGCCAGCGAGTCCACTTTCTGGAAGGTGGAGTCGCGTTGCAGGGAATCCAACTCCGCGAAGGCCGTGTCGGGCTCGGTCACGCGGATGTCGGCAAGCGGGTCGACGTTCTTGACCTTCCATGCACCGATCGCAAAAGGCTTTACCCGCGACAGGATCAGCAGGAAGCCGATGACCAGCAGGCAGAGACCGAAAACGTAATGCAGTTTATTCCGAGTCACAGAAGAAGGTTAAAAAAATGAAGCCGGATCGCCGGGCTCTAAAAAGTATTCCGGCAAAATTAGTAAAAATACGCACTCCTGCTTGCGGGAGTGGGCTTCAGCAAAGGATCAACGCTGACCCGGGACGGTATAGTATTCAGTCTTTACGCCGAAAGGATTACCGGAGTAAAGACTGAAATTTGTGGATAGGGATGGTCACAATGAAACGCCGCGTTTCCAGGGAATAAAATCATCCTGGTTCAGGGCGACGGACTTTGCTGTGGTCCGGCCGCTGGCCACCTCGATGATGAAGTCGAGGATCTCTTCGCCGACCTGCTCGATGGTCTTCTCCCCCGAAATGATCTGGCCGGTGTTGAAGTCGATGATGTCGGGCATCTTTTGTGCCAGCCGGGTGTTTGTGGAAAGTTTGATTACCTGCGACACGGGGTTGCCCGTGGGGGTGCCGAGGCCGGTGGTAAACAAAATGATCTGTGCGCCGGAGCCGGTGGTGCCGGTGGTGCTCTCCACGTCGTTGCCGGGCGTGCACAGCAGGTTTAGGCCGGGCTTTCGGATGTAGGTGGCGTAGGGCAGCACATCGGCAACGGGCGCGGTACCACCTTTTTTGGCAGCGCCGGCCGACTTGATGGCGTCCGTAATGAGGCCGTCCTTGATGTTGCCCGGTGAGGGGTTCATGTCAAAGCCGGAGCCTACCGCTTCGGCGGCATCGGAATAGGTGCGCATCAATTGGATGAACCGGTTGCCGGCTTCGTCTTCCTCGCAGCGGTTGATGAGTTCCTGCTCCACACCGCAAAGTTCCGGGAATTCGGAAAGGATGGTGCTCCCTCCTAAAGCTACCAGCAAATCGGAGGTGTGGCCGATCGCCGGGTTGGCGGAAATGCCGGAGAAGCCGTCGGAGCCGCCGCACTTGAGGCCGACCACGAGTTTATTAAGGGGTGCGGGCTTGCGCTCGGTCTTGTCGGCTTCGATGAGGGCCAGGAATGTTTTTTGGATGGCCTGGCTCAGCAATTCCTGCTCGGTGCCGGATTGTTGCTGGTCCAGGATGATCACGGGCTTCAAACTTTTCGGGTCGAGCGCGGCCAGTCTTTCCTGGATCGTTTTTATTTCTGCGTTCTGACAGCCCAGGCTTAGGATGGTCGCCCCGGCCACGTTGGGGTTGTGGATGTAGCCGGCCAACAGCGCACACAAGGTTTGTGCATCCTGGCGTGTGCCGCCACAGCCGCCCTGGTGGGTAAGCACTTTGATACCGTCGATGTTTTTGAACACGCGTTTCGAGGGCACTTCCGTGGCCGGCTGAAAACGCACATCGCCGAGCTTTTCGGTTTTGCCCTCGCGATAGAGATTGACCAGCTCGTGGACATAGTGCTTATAAACATCCGGTTTGGTGAACCCCAGTTCGTCCTGGAAGGCCTGACGGATCATTTCCACATTCCGGTTTTCACAAAAGACCAGGGGAATCACAAGCCAATAGTTGGCGGTGCCCACCTGGCCGTCGGCGCGATGAAAGCCCATAAAGGTCTTGCTCTTGAATGCCGAAACATCCGGCGGCGTCCATTGATAGGTCTTCGTCCTTCCGGAATACGGCGCGGCTTTGTGTTTGAGATTGTGTGTGCCGATAACACCGCCCTGTTTGATGGGCTGTGTGGCTTTGCCCACGACGGTGCCATACATGAACACTTCGTCCTCGGGCGCCAGATCGTTCTCGGCAAATTTATGTTTGGCATTCACGTCGTCTTTCAGCACGAGCGATTTGCCTTCATAAGAAATTTTTTCTCCGGCTTTGAGGTCGGTCAAGGCGACGAACACATTGTCGGCCGGGTGAATCTTTAAAAACGTGTTTGACATACTGGTAAAAAAACTATCTTGCGCAATCGATTGCAAGTGATAAATCTAAAATTTTAATACAGGAAAATTTTATTTGGACGAATCCTGCATAAATATCTATACCAGAATGTCAGTAAGCAAGAAAGACGCGATTATCAATATAAAGGCAACCGGCCTCATCCCAGTCTACTTTCACCACGATGTGGACATGTTGCTCCGCAGTGTGTCGGTGAGCTATGCCTGTGGCATTCGCGCTTTCGAGTTCATGCACCAACGCGACAACAAGGGTCTGCGCTATTTCGAATACCTCGTGGAACGCCTCGATAAGTTTCCCGGCCTGATGCTCGGCGTGGGCACGGTGCTGGACGCCACCATGACGGAACGCTACATTCACTCCGGTGCCAGTTTTATAGCCTCACCTTTTCTGCGCCCCGACATGGGCGAAGTGTGTCAACGTCACGACATCCTCTGGATGCCCGGATGTTCAGCAGCACCCGAAATAGAAAAAGCAAAAGCATTGGGCGCACAAGTCATCAACGTATCGCCCGGCAACGTGCTCGGTCCTGACTTTGTCGCCACCGTGGCGCGGCAGTTCACCGACCTGCAATTTATACCGTCGGGCATAGCCGACCTGCGCGATGCCGAGTTGATGAAATGGTTCGAGTCCGGGGCGATGGCCGTGAAATTGAACGCCCTGCTTTTCACGAAGGACCTGATCGCGGAAAAAAACTGGAAAGCCATTGAACACAATCTTTTAGCATTATTGAAAAGTATTCGTAAAATTCAGGCCACGGTAAAACCCCTGAATATCCTCAAATGACTCCCATCAACACAGCGCTCCTCTCCTTTGGCATGTCAGGAGAAGTTTTTCATGCCCCTTTAATAAACGCCCATTCCGGATTTAACCTCACCACCGTCCTCCAACGCAGTTCCTCGCGTGCCAAGGACCTGTACCCCAACGTGAAGATCGTACGCCAGTTGGACGAGGTGATCAACGACAAGAGCATCGAACTGGTCGTGGTGAATACACCCAATGATACACACCAACCCTATGCTGCCAAGGCCCTGGAAGCGGGCAAGCACGTGATCGTGGAGAAACCCTTCACCGTCACCACGGCAGAAGCCGACAGCCTGATCGCCCTGGCAAAAAAGGTGGGCAAGACCCTCACCGTTTTTCAAAGCCGGAGATGGGATGGAGATTTTCTCACCCTGAAGCGCGTCATCGATAACAAACTTGTGGGAAAGATCGTGGAGATCGAGATGCATTATGACCGCTTCCGCAACTACATCGAGCCCAACACCTGGAAAGAAGAGGCCGGCATCGGAAAGGGAATTCTTTATAACCTGGGGTCACACATGCTGGACCAGGTGCTGTTGATGTTCGGAATGCCCAAGACCGTCGACGCCCGCATCGGCACACAGCGCCCGGGTGGAAAAGTGGACGATTATTATGATATACGCCTGCAGTATGATGGTTTTCATGCCATTGTGAAATCCAGCTACCTCGTGCGCGAGCCGGGGCCCCGCTATATTGTGCACGGAGTGGACGGTTCGTTTGTGAAATATGGAATTGATCTGCAAGAACAGGCTTTGAAAGAGGGTAAGAGCCCGAAATCTACGTCATGGGCTATAGAGACGAAGGAATGGTGGGGGACGCTGAACACTAGCATTGGGTCGCTCCATGTGGAGGGGGCTGTGGAGACCGTGCCGGGGAACTACCTGGGATTCTACCAGAATGTGTATGAAGCCATACGGGAAGGGAAGGCAGTAGCGGTGAAGCCGGAGGAGTCGCGGGATGTGATCCGGTTGATTGAATTGTGTTATGAGAGCAGCAAGTTGAATAAGGCGGTATCGGCTTAGCGTAAAAAAAGAATTTAAACCGCCTCACCTTCGCTAAAGCTTCGGCAAGCAAAGAGAGGCGCCTCCTTCACTGAAGCGGTGTAATATAGTAACGATGAAGAAGAAGATTGTCACTTTTGGAGAGATCATGATGCGGCTTTCTGCGCCGGGGTTTGCCCGGTTCACGCAGGCCGGAAGTTTTCAGGTGTTGTATGCCGGTTCGGAGGCGAACGTGGCCGTGTCGCTGCGCAATTTTGGATTTGAAGCCGCCCACGTCACGCGCTTTCCCAGCAATGACCTGGGCATAGCGGCCACCCAAAGCCTGCAACGCAACGGCGTGGATACGCGCCACATCCTTTATGGCGACGAACGGATGGGTCTCTATTTCCTGGAGAACGGCGCCATGCAGCGCTCGTCGCGTATCATCTACGACCGCTTTGACTCCGCCTTTGCGCACATTGCTCCCGGCAGCGTGGACTGGGATAGCATCATGAAAGACGCCGCCTGGTTTCACTGGACCGGCATCACACCGGCCATCTCGCAAGGTGCCGCCACGGTGTGTCACGAGGCCCTGGTGTCGGCGCGTAAACACGGCGTGATGATCTCCGGCGACATCAACTACCGGCGCAATTTGTGGCAATACGGCAAGACCGCCCGCGATATAATGCCCGACCTCATTCAACTCACCGACCGCATCGTGGCCGGCATCACCGATTTTGAGAACTGCATCGGTGTGAGCGGCAAGACGTTTGAAGAAGTCAGTCACCACGCGATGAAACAATACCCCAACATCCAAAAGGTGTCATGCACCTACCGGGAGTCGGTCAGCTCATCGCACAACAACGTGTCGGCGGTGATCTGGAATGGCAAGACGTTGAGCACTTCGAAAACCTATGCGCTCACACACATCGTTGACCGCGTGGGCGGAGGCGATGCCTTTATGGCCGGCCTTATCTATGGCTGGCTCACCGGCAAGACCGATGAGCAAACGGTGGAGTTTGCCGCAGCCGCCACGGCGCTCAAACACAGCATGGAGGGCGACGTGAACCTGGCCTCCGTCGAAGAGGTGGAGACGTTGGTGAAGGGTGAAAATATTGGAAAACTTTTACGATAACGATCATGACATTCAGCAAACAACAGATAGTAGACACCATAAAAGCATCGGGCATGGTCCCGTTGTTCACACACGACGATCCCAAAGACGCACAGGAGGTACTCGAAGCATCCTATGCCGGCGGCGTTCGCGTGTTCGAGTTTACCAACCGGCGTAAAAATTCTTTTGAAGTATTTTCGCACTTGCTCAGTGCCCGCGAAAAATACCCCGATCTCATGCTCGGCATTGGCACGGTGATGGACGGACCCATGACGAAACGTTTCATCGACGCCGGGGCACACTTCATCATTTCGCCCATCATGAAACCCGAGATGGCCGAAGTCTGCCATGCCCACGACATGTTGTGGATTCCGGGCTGTGCCACGCCGACGGAAATCGTGAACGCGAAGCAACTGGGCGCCGAGATCATAAAACTTTTCCCGGGTTCGGTCTTAGGTCCCAACTTTGTGTCGTCTATCATGCCCGTTGTACCGGATCTGCAGCTCATGATCACGGGTGGCGTTGAACCCACCGAGGCGAGTCTTTCTTCGTGGTTCAAGGCAGGCGCGGTATGCGTGGGGATGGGTTCTCAATTGTTTACAAAAGATATACTTCAACAACGGAATTGGCCTTTGTTGAAACAACGTGTGGAGGAGACCTTGCGCCTGGTGAAGGCGATCCGAAAATAAACTTCTTTCCCTAAACATTTTATTGTGCAAAACCTGTCCAAACCCGAAGGCAACTACCGCTGGACCATCTGCGCCCTGGTGTTCTTTGCCACGACGGTGAACTATCTCGATCGTTCGGTGATCAGCCTCATGAAAACCGAACTGTCATCGGAGTTTCATTGGAACGACGGCGATTATACCAACACCGAGATCGCTTTCAAATTGATGTATGCGTTAGGCATGCTGGGCGCGGGGAGGTTGATGGACAAACTGGGAACGAAACTGGGTTATCTCCTGGCTACCGGCTTGTGGAGTTTGGCGGCTATTGGCCACGCGTTCGCTGGCAGCACGTTGGGATTTGTTTTAGCGCGCGGCGCCCTGGGCGCTACGGAATCTGGAAATTTTCCTGCGGCCATCAAAACCACGGCAGAATGGTTCCCGAAAAAAGAACGCGCATTGGCCACGGGCATCTTCAATTCCGGGACCAATATCGGTGCCATTATTGCGCCCCTCAGTGTTCCTTTTATTATTGAAGAATGGGGATGGCAGTGGGCCTTTATCATCACGGGCTCGTTTGGTTTCATCTGGCTGGTGTTGTGGATCGTTGTCTACGACGTGCCGTCGAAACATAAAAAACTCTCCAAGGAAGAATTCGAATACATTCACAGCGATGTAGAGGACAATGCAGCGTCGTCGACCGAAAAAGTTTCCTGGTTCAGGTTGCTCGGGTTTCGCCAGACGTGGGCTTTCGTGTTGGGGAAATTTCTGACCGATCCCATCTGGTGGTTCTATCTTTTCTGGCTCCCCGATTTTCTCACCAGCGAGTATGGATTGAAGGGGACCCAATTGTCGTTGCCGGTGGCCATGGTGTATGTGATCTCTACGTTCGGCAGCGTCTGGGGAGGCTGGCTTCCGCTCAACTTCATCCAAAAAGGGTGGCCGGCGTTCAAAGCGCGGAAGACGTCGATGCTCATCTATGCTTTCCTGGTCATTCCCATCGTGTTTGCACAGATTGCCGGACAGGTCAATATGTGGCTGGCGGTGATCGTGATCGGCATTGCAACCTCCGCGCACCAGGCGTGGAGCGCCAATATTTTTACAACGGTGTCGGACATGTTCCCCAAAAAGGCGGTAGGCTCGGTTACCGGCATCGGTGGTATGTTTGGCGGTCTGGGTGGAATTGCCTTCAGCCTTTTTGTACAGAAAGATTTATTCGTGCATTATAGAGCGATCGGCAACATCGAAGCGGCCTACTATATTATGTTTATCATCTGCGGGTCGGCCTACCTGCTGGCCTGGGCCATCATGCATTTCCTGGTGCCGAAAATGCGGCGTGTAGAAATATGAGGCGCGTTCGGTAAACGCGTTGAAAGGGCTGTCACGAAAAAGAGGTGACAGCCTTTTTTATTTTCATTCGAACGCTACTTTGAATTTGGGTTATGGGTTGACCGGAGGGATGTTGCATTTGCGGATAAAATCGTTGCGAGATCATCCAAAGCCAGCTTTTATTGGCCATCCCAACATCACGCGATAGCCCTCGGGAAACAAGCGCGTGATTATCCGAAAGATTTTTCCTACTTTTCTTCCACCTGTGAAGAAGAGACTACACCTGTTCCTGATCCTGTCGATCCTCGTATGCGATTTTGAGGAGATTTGTGCGCAAACAGAGCAATACAAGTTTTCGCACGTCAATGTGAACCAGGGCTTATCCCACAACCAGATCAAATGCTTTCTCAAAGACAGCCGCGGTTTTGTTTGGTTTGGGACCCTTTCAGGTTTGAACCGCTACGACGGCTATACCATCAAAGTCTTTCGCAACACGGCCGGCGACACCACCTCCATCCGCAACAGCGACATCAACAAAATGTTCGAGGATCCCGATGGCCGGATCTGGATCTCGACCTGGACCGGCATCGACGTGTACGACCCGGCAACCGAAACTTTTTATCACGATCCCCGCGTGTATCTCGAACGCTTTGGCATCCCCGCGGGCACGATCAACGACATCCGCAAAGACCGCCAGGGGAATTTCTGGTTTGTGCACAACACTTTAGGACTTTTCAAATTCCAGCCGGCCACCCAAACCCTGATGCCGCTCTTTCACAAAGAAGCCGACACCACTTCGATCGCCACCAATCACATCGTGTCGCTGGCCGACGATGCATATGGAAATCTCTGGCTCGTGCATAAGAATGGCATCGTGGAAAAGGCAGATCTAAAGACAGGCGCTGTTACCTGGCGCAGCGCAGCGTTGCGCAACCTGCTGAAAAGTGAGGATCAAAAATATGTGATTACCGTAGACACCGATGGCGATGCCTGGATTTTTATGTCCGACAGCAACCGGGGAATTTTTCAATTTTCCAACGGAGGGAGAACCTTTGTTCACATCGACGACCGTTCATCGCCGCTGCGGCTAAAGACCAGCATCGTGCGGGGCATCGTGCAAGACAACAAAGGCGTGATCTGGGTAGCGACGGATCATGGGGGCATCAACCTGATCCATAAGAAAGCGCAGCAGGTGACCTATCTCTTCAACGACCCCTCCGACGAAAAGAGCCTGAGCCAGAACAGCATCAACACGATGTACAAGGATTATGAAGGGATCATCTGGATTGGCACGTTTAAACAGGGCGTGGACTACTACCACGAAAACATTATCCGTTTCAACCTCTACCGCCATGCTCCCGGCACGACGAGTTTACCCTTTGATGACATCAACGCATTTGTGAGCGATGAGAGAGGCAATTTGTGGATCGGCACCAACGGAGGGGGCCTCATCTTTTTTGATCGTGAAAAAAACAAGTTCACGCAATACCTTCATAACCCCAGCAACCCGCAAAGCATCAGCAACAATGTGATTGTAAGTCTGCGGATGGGACACGACAAAAAATTATGGATCGGCACCTATTTCGGCGGTCTCAATATGTTCGACGGTGTGAAGTTCACCCGCTACCAACATGACCCCGACAATCCGTCGAGCCTTGCCGACGACAATGTGTGGGAGATCCTGGAAGACCGGCAACATCAGTTGTGGATCGGTACATTGAACCAGGGACTCGAGCGGTTTGATCAACAAACCCCGCAATTCCATCATTACCCGATCGGCGAAAATTCCGTTCACTCCACCTACGTCCCGTCGTTGATGGAGGACGTGGAGGGCAATTTATGGGTGGGCACGGGGTATGGGATAGACGTCATGGAAAAATCCACCGGCAAAATAGCGCACTATCTCAACGACCCGAAGGATCCCCGCAGCCTGAGCAACAACAGTGTGCTTTTCTTGCTGCAAGACAGCCGCGGGCTGGTTTGGGCTGGAACACACGGCGGGCTCAATGTTTTCGATGCCCGCACCAAAACGTTCAAGCACTTTACCGAAGAGGACGGCTTGCCCCACAATTCCATTCTTACGCTGGTGGAGGACAACCAGCGGAATTTGTGGGTGAGCACACCCCATGGACTTTCCAATGTTATCATAGACTATGATTCGACTACGCATGCGATTAAAGTTTCCTGCAAGAACTATGATGAATCGGATGGATTGCAAGGCCGGCAATTCAACGACAACGCCGTAGGGGAGACCCCACGGGGCGAACTTGTTTTCGGGGGATCGAACGGCTTCAATCTTTTCCGGCCGGACGAGATCGGGGTCAATAAAAACATTCCCAAGGTGATCCTCACCGACTTGCAGATCTTCAACAAGAGCGTGAAGATCGGGGAGATCCTTCACAAGCAAGTGATCCTGGAGCGTTCCATCGGCGAGACCGAAACGATCACATTGCCCCACAACGACAACGTATTCTCCCTCGAATTTGTGGCCCTCAACTATTTTCATCCCCAGAAAAGCCAATACAAATACAAGCTCGAAGGCTTCAGCAAAGACTGGCTCACCACCGACGGCACACAGCGCAAAGTGACCTACACCAACCTGGATCCGGGCGACTACACGTTTCTGGTGACGGCATCCAACAACGAAGGAGTTTGGAATGAAAAGGCGGCGCGGCTCAAGATCGTCATCCTGCCGCCGTTCTGGAAAACAAAGACGGCCTTTGTCCTTTATGTGTTTATCATCCTCGGCGCGTTGTTGCTTTCACGACAGCTCATCCTGGAACGCGAGCGCATGAAATACCGGATCGAAAAAGAACGGCAGGAGGCGCAACAGCTTCATGAGCTGGACATGATGAAGATAAAATTCTTCACCAACGTGAGCCACGAATTCCGCACACCGCTCACGCTCATCCTAACCCCGCTCGAGCGCTTGTTGAAGGTTACCAAAGACGACGAACAACGCGGACAATTTCAACTCATCCATCGCAATGCCCGCCGCCTGCTCAACCTGGTGAATCAGTTGCTCGATTTTCGCCGCATGGAGGTGCAGGAGGTGAAGCTGAACAGTTCCGAAGGCGACATCGTGGCGTTTGTAAAAGAAGCGACACTTTCGTTTTCCGATCTGTCGGAAAAGAAAAATATCGGGCTTGCCTTTCATACGGCCGTGCCTTCCCTGGAGACCGTCTTTGACAAGGACAAGCTGGAGAAGATCCTGTTCAATCTTTTGTCGAACGCGTTCAAATTTACACCCGAGGGTGGCCACGTGGATGTGGCCATGGCCGTTCGCGTGCAGGATGACGAAAAATGGATGGAAATAAAAGTGAAAGACACCGGCATCGGTGTGCCGGCCGAAAAACACGAAAAAATATTCGAGCGCTTTTTTCAAAACGATCTGCCCCGCACGATGGTGAACCAGGGGAGCGGCATCGGCCTGTCGATCACCCGGGAATTTGTGAAAGCGCATAACGGATCCATTACGGTAGAGAGCGCGCCCAACGAGGGAAGCTGTTTTACGGTGAGGATCCCGGTTGTCGAACTATCGACCGAAAGCGTACCGGATCCGTTGCCCCAATGGGAAGAGACCAACCTGAACCAAGTGGCGGCGTGGACGACCCACGATAACCAATCATCTCAACTCAAAAAGCCCGTGTTGCTGTTAGTGGAGGACAATGAGGACTTTCGTTTCTATCTGAAAGACAACTTGAAAGGACAATACCAGATCCTGGAGGCCCGGAACGGCAGCGAAGGCTGGGAGAAAGTTGTGCAGCACCTTCCCGACCTGGTGGTGAGCGACGTGATGATGCCGGTAATGAACGGGATCGAACTGTGCAAGAAGATCAAAAACGATCCCTCCGTTTCGCACACCCCCGTGGTGTTGTTGACGGCCCGCACCAACGAAGAACAAAAAATGGAAGGCTTCGAGATTGGCGCCGACGACTATGTGACGAAGCCCTTTAACTTCGAGATCCTGCAGTCGCGCATCCGCAACCTGATCCATCAGCGCGAAATGTTCCACAAGGAGTTTCGCAAACAGATCGAGGTCAAGGCCACCGACATCAACATCACTTCCCTGGACGAGAAACTGATCAAGAATGCCATCAAGGCCGTGGAGGATCAGTTGGAGAACGCCGACTTTTCCGTAGAAGACCTGAGCCGCGAGCTTGGGATGAGCCGGGTGCACCTGTACAAGAAGCTGCTGGCCCTCACCGGGAAAGCTCCGTTGGAGTTTATCCGCACCATTCGCCTGCAACGGTCGGCGCAGCTGCTGGAGAAAAGTCAGCTCACCATTTCGGAGGTGGCCTATAAAGTGGGTTTCAACAGCCCGAAGTATTTTGCCAAGTATTTCAAGGACGAGTTTGGGATGCTCCCGTCAGCGTATGTGGCCACAAAAAAGAATGGTCCAGCGCCCGCGGCAGGATAGACTTAACATTTGCAACCCTACGGGTTAACGTTCTGTGCTGTGAAATTCTGGATCACGCAACATTTCAAACCCATATTGTTACGATTTGACAACCGTGCGGGGCTTGGCCAGCGTGTAGCTTTGAAGAAAATTACACCGCAGCTACCATCATGCCGGCCGACCGTCACAAGAAGAAACTTTCCCGCTTCATGCTCGTCCTCGAGATTATTCTCTATATATTTATTGCTTCCGCCATGGCCTATGCGATCGTAAACTAGTGGCCAGGCGTACCGCTTCATGACCAGCATGCGTATCCCCATCGTCCTTGCCGCGGCCCTCTTTGGTTTGCTTTCCTGCAGCAAGCCTGCATCCGAAACCCCAAGTCCCCTTTTTCAGAAGCTGGAGCCCGGACAAACCGGTGTGTCATTCGCCAACCTCAACCATGAAGACCAGGGGCAGCACATTCTCGCTTACGAGTACTTTTACAACGGCGGCGGCGTAGCGGCAGGTGATATCAACAACGATGGCTATGTCGACCTGTATTTCTCATCCAATCAAGGCGAGAACAAACTCTACCTCAACAAAGGGAACTTCACGTTCGAAGACATTACCGAGAAAGCCGGCGTGGGAGCCAAAAGCGGCTGGAAGACCGGCGTGGCCATGGTGGACATCAACGCCGACGGATACCTGGATATTTACGTATGCCGATCCGGCCCGCAACACGAAATGCTCCGGCAAAATGCACTGTACATCAATAACCAGAACCTCACCTTTACCAACAAGGCCAAAGACTTCGGGTTAGACGATAATTCCTATTCTACCCAGGCCGCCTTCCTGGACTATGATCGCGATGGTGACCTCGACATGTTTCTCCTCAATCACTCGCGCCTCACCATCTCCAATTCATACGACATCACGCAGCGCTACAAGACGACACGCGTGCCCTATGTGGGGAACAAGCTATTCCGGAACGACAACCAAAAGTTTGTCGACGTGAGCGATGCCATGGGGATTTATGGTCCGGCTTCCAACTATGGACTGGGCATGGCGTATGGGGACCTGAACGCCGATGGCTGGCCCGATCTCTACACGTCCAACGACTACACCGAAAAGGACAACGTGCTTCTGAACGACCGCGGACGGTTCTTCAACGAAGTCAGCGACAGCCTGCTCACCCACATGTCGCAATTCTCCATGGGTGTGGACATGGCCGACGTGAACAACGACGGTCGCCTCGACCTGGTCACGCTGGACATGCTTCCCGACAACAATCAACGTCAAAAAGAATTCTTTTGGCCCGATCGCTACGATGTATATGCCGCCATGGTGAAGAGCGGACGGCACCACCAGTACATGCGCAACATGCTGCACCTCAACAACGGTGACGGTACGTTTTCCGAGATCGGGCAACTGGCCGGCATCTCCAACACCGACTGGAGTTGGTCGGCCCTCATCGCCGACTATGACAACGACGGGTGGCAGGATCTGTTTGTGTCCAATGGCTTCAAACGCAATTTCACCAGCAACGATTTTCTTCGCTACAAGATCGACCTGGCCCTGAAAGCGCAGAAAGGCCAACGCGATGCCACCCTGCAGGATGTGCTCAACAAAATGCCTTCCAGCAAGGAGCACAACTACATGTTCCATAACACGAACGGGATCCAATTTGAGGATGTCAGCGACACCTGGGGCTTTGCACCAAAAAATCTGACCAATGGGACCGCTTATGCCGATCTCGACAACGACGGCGATTTGGACCTGGTGATGAATAACCTCGATGAAACTGCCGGCATCTACCGCAACGACGCGGCCAATAAAAAACAAAATCATTACCTCACCGTACGCTTAAAAGGAAATGACGGCAACACCGCAGGGTTAGGTGGGACGGTGCACATCAGCGTGGGTGGGCAGTCGATGACACGCTCGTTATGCCCCTACAGAGGTTTTCAATCGTCGATGGAGCCTGCTTTGTTTTTTGGATTGGGAAAAGAACAGAAAATCGATTGGCTCTGGGTCCAATGGCCGGGTGGTGAATCCCAAATAATAAAGAATGTGGCCGCAGATCAAGTATTGGTATTGAAGCAAACCGAAGCCATCAACAAAGGCGGAAGATTGAGAAATGCAACGCCACCGTGGTTCGGGAAAGTTGAGCGCGCGCTTCCCTTCCGTCACAAAGAAAATGCGTTCATCGATTTTAAAGTGCAACCCCTGCTGCCGCGCATGTATTCAACGGAAGGACCAGCATTGACTTCCGCCGACGTAAACAAAGACGGCCTGGCCGATGTGTTCATCGGCGGTGCGAAGGGTCAACGCAGTGCGCTTTTTATACAGCACCGCGACGGAACGTTCACAGAGAAAGCACAAGCCTGGAAGGACGATACCTCTGAAAAAACAGACGCCGTGTTCTTCGACATGGATAAAGATGGCGACCAGGACCTCTATGTGGTGAGCGGCGGATATGAGTACGACACCCTCGATGTGGCGTTGGCCGATCACTTGTATCGAAACGATGGCAAAGGAAATTTTAGCGCCGTGGCATTGCCGGCGTTGATCAGCAGCGGTTCGTGCGTACGACCGGCGGACCTCGACCGCGACGGTGACCTCGACCTGTTTGTGGGTGGAAGAATAATTCCCGGCCGATATCCCGAGGCGCCGCGTAGTTATATATTATTGAACGACGGCAAAGGGAATTTTACGGAACAGACCCAGGCCATAGCCCCAGAGCTGCTGCGGCCCGGCATGGTAACCGACGCGTTATGGATGCAGATCGATCTCGATGAATGGCCCGACTTGATCGTGGTGGGCGAGTGGATGCCGGTGAAAGTATTCCTGAACAAAAAAGGAAAGCTGGAAGACCAATCGAAGGGCTATATAGATAAGAACACGGAGGGCTGGTGGAGCTGTATGGTTGCCGAAGACCTCGATGGCGACGGCGACAAAGACCTTGTGGTCGGCAATTTTGGAATGAACAACCAATTCAAGGCAACACCCGAAAGACCCGTAACGCTTTTTGCTGCCGATATAGATAACAACGGATCCATCGACCCGTTGATGAGCTATTTTATCGGCGACAAGTCCTATCCCATGCCCACGCGCGATGAACTGACCGACCAACTACCTTCCTTCAAGAAAAAATTTCCGGACTATGCGTCTTACACCCAGGCCACGTTGCAAACCATGCTCACGCCCGAGGACCTAAAGAAGGGGCACATGCTACAGGCCTTCACGTTCCAAACCACCTGGTTTAGAAATGACGGCACGGGCTTTAAGGCCTATCCCTTGCCGGTTCAATTGCAGTTCTCGCCGGTGATGGCGTTGTCGGTGTTCGATGTTAACGGCGACGACCATGCCGACATCGTGGCAACGGGCAACATTTCCGCCGCTCGCTCACGCTTCGGTAAGGCTACTGGAAATTTCGGTACGGTGATGTTGGGCGATGGCAAGGGCAAATTCAGGTTGGCTGATCCCCTGAGTCTCACGACCGGCCTTTCCGTTCGTGGCGACGCTCGTCGCATGATTCTTGTAGATGACAAAACCCTGGTGGTCGGAGTGAACAACGATTTTCCCCAAGTCTATAAACTCCATTTAGGCACGCAAATCCTCCTGGGTACGGTAGACGCCGACTCATCCCAGACCGACAAGCACTGATTTTAGATAGGCACTGAAAGCAGGTTTAGGATGACTCCTGAACGCCTTTTTTTCGCCCGCTCCGGGCTTTTCTTCGCGCGGCGTTAACAAATTGCCCTGTCTCCTGAAACATTTCATCCCCCCGGTTAACGCCACGGGAAGTAATCCGCAACATTTCCATACCCTCCTCCGCGCCTTTCCAGTCCAAATTTGTCATGACGAATTTCAATCGTTTGTGAAATCGAAAGAAATCCAACGATTGGTCTGCTAAAGAACGGTACCTGGGTTAGGTATGATTCGGGCGTTGCCGGGGAGGCTGGCTGATAGAAACAGCTTCCTTCCGGCAACCCTCCCGGCAGGCGCGGTTCCGAACGAACGTGGTTTACCCAAACAACTATACTCTATCCACTAAACCAAATCTATGATTATGAAAGAAGTCTACCGAAGCTTTTTCAAAAGGGCTTCCGTGTTTTTGTTGCTGCTGACGAGTGTGGCCGCCTATGGCCAGCACATCGTCACGGGAACAATCAAGGACCCCGCGGGCAGTCCTATGCCCGGTGTGAACGTGCTCATCAAGGGCACCGGCAATGGGACCACGACCACCATTGACGGAAACTATACCCTGGAGGCAAGCGATGAAGATGTGCTCGTCATTTCCTTCATCGGCTACAGATCGCAGGAGATCCGGGTGGGCAACCAAACCCGCATCGATGCCGACATGCGCGAAGATGTATCCACCCTCCAGGAAGTGGTGGTGGTCGGATACGGTGAAATGAAACGCACCGATCTTTCGGGAGCCCAAACGTCTGTGGGGTCCGAGCAAATTGCGAAGACCATCAACACCACCATCGAGCAGGCCATCCAAGGCCGGGCCGCAGGGGTGTATGTGACGCAGAACACCGGCCAGCCCGGCGGTGGTATCTCCGTGAACATCCGCGGCGTGAACACCATCACCGGATCGAACGAGCCGCTGTATGTGGTGGACGGCGTGCAGATCCAGCCATCGACGCTCAGCTATGGTGCCACCAGTTCTTCCAACGTTTTGGCAGGGATCAACCCCTCGGATATTTCCAACATTGAAATTCTTCAGGGTCCTTCGGCCACGGCCATCTATGGATCACGGGGAACGAACGGCGTGGTGCTTATCAGCACGAAGCGCGGTAAGGCCGGTGAAATGAAAGTGAACTATGGTTTCACTTATAGCTTGCAGGAGAAACCGAAGAACCTGCCGGTGATGACACTGCCGCAGTTTGCAGAAATGACAAACCAGATCCGCGCGATCACCGGGGGCACACCGCCGCCGGAATTTGCCAATCCTGCGTTGTTGGGACCGGGCACCAATTGGCAAGATGCGCTTTTCAAGACCGCACCACTCGCCAAACACCAATTAAGCCTTAGTGGAGGAAGTGAAAAAACGACATTCTATTTGTCCGGTGAACATTTCGATCAGGAAGGCGTAGCGCTCGGGTCGAGCTTTGCACGTTCCAGCATTCGCCTCAATGTCGACAACCAGACGCGTAAATGGTTAAAGATCGGTGCAAACCTGAACGTGAACCAAACCAAGGAAAAAATCACGGCCACGCAGGAGAACACCATTCTCAACGCCCTTCAACTGGCACCGAACATCCCGGTAAAAAACCCTGACGGAACATGGGGTGGTGCCAACGGCACCAACGGGAGCAGCGTGCAGTTCACGCCCCTCAACCCGGTGGCAATCTCCAGCCTGATCCAGAACAAACAAAAGAAATTTCAGGTTTTGGGTGGTGTAAATGTGGATGTGACCTTGTTGAAGGGTTTGGTTTTCCGAACCTCCCTCAACGGAAACCTCGGGTTCAACCGCACCGACTATTTCATACCCACTTACCGGCTAGGCGACAAAACGAATGACGTGGCCAGCCTCACTTCCGGCGCCAGCGACAATACGTATTGGAACTGGAACCAAATGCTCCAATACAATACGCGCATTGGGAAACATGATATTGGGGTGATGGCCAGCCACGAATCGCAGGAATCGCATTGGGAAAATGTGAGTGGATCCAAGAAAGGCTTCGTGACCAACAGCGTACCCGACTTGAACGTGGGCAACACACAAGGCGCAACGACTTCGGGTGGACAGTCACCCTGGGCGATGGAATCATACTTCGGACGATTAAACTATACTTTCAATGACAAGTACATCGTGCAAGGTTCGATCCGCGCCGATGGCTCGGTCAATTTTGGCCCCGACAACAAATGGGGATACTTCCCTTCGGTGTCCGCTGCCTGGAGAGTTACACAGGAGCCTTTCATGCAAAACGTGTCGTTTATCAATGAATTAAAATTGAGAGTCGAGACGGGTATAACGGGTAACCAGGGAAGTACATCGTATTATGGGCCCCTGGCCAGTGTGTCTACCCCTTGGGGCACAGGCTTCCCGTTGTCTCGCTATCCAAACGCTGCGCTGCAGTGGGAAGAGACGCATACAAACAACATTGGCTTCAACCTGAACCTGTTCCAGAACCGCATTCAATTGGAAGGTGATTTCTATGTAAAGAAAACCAGCAACCTGTTGATGACGAGTCCGCTTCCCGATTATATGGGAGTAAGCGCCGAGGGAGCGATTTCCCCGCCTCAGGTGAACGTCGGTTCTCTGGAGAACAGAGGTTGGGGTTTCACCTTGAATACCGTGAATATCGACCGGAATGGATTTAGCTGGCGAAGCAATTTCAACGTGTCGGGATTCAAGACGAAGATGACGGAGCTCTATTCCGACAATGCTTTTATTGATCACACCGCCTGGTTCATCGGCGACACAGGCTCCGGCAATAACTGGACACAACGTTCGGCCGTGGGCCAGGCACCCTGGTTGTTCCGCGGATATTTGTATGACGGCATTTTTCAATCCGTAGACCAGATCAACAACAGCGCCATCCCCGTCAAGGTCAATGGCGATCGCCAGGATGTAGCGCCCGGTGGAGTTTGGGTGGGCGACATCAAATACAAAGACCTGAACGGCGACAACAAGATCGACGAAAAGGACATCACCAACATTGGTAACCCCTGGCCTAAAGCAACCTTCGGGTTTACCAACACCTTTACGTACATGGGCTTTGATTTGAATATATTGTTGACAGCCTCCTATGGCAACGACATTTACAACTTCCTCCGGTTCAGCAACACGAATCCCAACAACATCAACCTGGGTAGAAATTTGATGGCGGAAACTTTCAACTATGCCCGCGTGGAAGGTGACGGTTCGGAAGCGCACCTGACCAATCCGGGTACTGACATCCCCCGCATTGTAACACCCGACGTGAACGGCAATGGCTTGCGCTTTACGGACAAGTTTGTAGAGGATGGATCCTACATCCGCATCAAGAACATCACACTTGGCTACAGCATTCCCAAGACACTGATTGGAAAACAAAACGTCGTTCAGGGCGTGCGATTAGCCGTGGGTGTGCAAAACCTGTATACGTTCACCAAGTACAAAGGCTATGATCCGGAAGTGGGCGCCTATGTGGGGCGCGATTCGCAATCCACGAATCAATCCATCGGTGTGGACTTTGGACGGTACCCGATGACACCGGTGTATACCTTCAACCTGGCCGTTGATTTTTAAGTCACAAAAAAAGCAAGAGCAATGAAAACTTTAAAACATATGAAAACGTACCTCGCTGTCCTGCTTTTGGTTGGACTGTTTGCCGGCTGCAGCAGCGACTTTCTGGACCAGCCGCCGCAGGACACGATCCTCGACGTAAACTTCTACAAAACACCCGAACAGGTATTGGCGGGTAGTGGACCGTTGTATGGCGTGGTGTGGTTCGCCTACAACGACAAAGCATCGCACGGTATCGGCGATGGAAGAGGCGGCGTGCTCACGTCGGGCTCTTATCAATTGGAGAACGTGGAATTCAAAACCACCAGTGTTACGGCGGAGAATTTGAGTGCATGGCGTGCTTTCTACAACATCGTAGGGCAATCCAACACCCTCATCAGCAACCTGCGCAAATATGCGGGAGAAGATGTGCCTCAGAACATCGTAGAACACGCCATCGCTGAAGCCCGCTTTATGCGCGGCATGGCCTACATGTTCCTGGTGCAGAACTGGGGTGAGGTGCCCATCATCACCGACAACACTGCGTTGCTTCAGGACACGACGATCACGCGCAATACCGTGCCGTCTATCTGGGAATTCATCACCCGCGACATTCGCTATGGAACAACCCACCTTCCTGCGACGCCCATCATGAAAGGAAGACTTACAAAATATTCCGCCGAAGGCATGCTGGCCAAAGTTTACCTGACCCGCGCCGGCGTGGGTAAAAGCATAACACGCGATGCCGTGTTCCTGGACAGCGCCCGCATCCTGGCAAAAGACGTGATCGAGAACAGCGGTGCTACGTTGATGACAGACTATGAAGAACTGTTCAAGACCAAGAACAATAACAATCAAGAAACCTTGTTCGCCCTGCAGTGGGTGTACAATGGTGCAGATTGGGGTTCGCAGAACAGCGTGCAGGCTTTTCTTGCCTTCGGTTCCAGCATCACCGGCTTTGCCGATGGATGGGGTGGCGATATCGGTGCCTCTTTATATATGTTGAACAAGTATGACGGTTTGATCGACAACGGCAACACACCCGACGCGCGACGCAAAGCAACCTTTATGTTCCCGGGCGATCACTACACCTACATACACCAACAGGTGATTGATCCGAACACCGGCAATCCGATAACCCAGGAGCTGCGCGTTCCACTCGGAGGCAGTGGCTACAACAGCCGTGCTTGGGTGAAGAAATATGTCGTAGGCCGTCCCGAGGACAACGACGGAAAAGTTTCTCAGCAACACACGGAGAACGGCACCTACATGCTGCGTCTTGCCGAAGTATACCTGATCTATGCGGAAGCAATATTGGGTGATGCGGCATCAACCTCCGACGGGGAAGCCTTGAAATACTATAACCGCGTCCGCCTTCGCGCGAACGTTGCGACCAAGGGCGTCATCACGTGGCAGGATATCTTCGACGAACGCCACCTGGAGTTCGCCATGGAAGGACAACTCTGGTATGATTTCGTCCGCCTGCACTATTACAATCCGCAAAAGGCATACGACATCCTCAGCACACAAGACCGGGGCTTCTATCGCATCACACCGGATAAAACCCCCGACCCAACAAAGTGGACGATCGCACCGGATCCCGACGATCAAACCCGGACCTTCCCGGTCGACGACGGCAACTTTAAGATCCCACTTCCCTCCACCGAAGTGTTGCGGGCTCCCAACCTGTCGAAGACACCCGTTCCTTATGTTTTTAACTGATCGACAAAAGCGCTGGGCGAGGCCTGAGAAAATGAAAGGCCTTGCCACAGCATAAAAAATAATCTTATGGATATACAGAAGAAAATAACACGAAAAGTATTGACGGCCATGGGCCTGTTGATCGGTGCGGCTTCGTTGTTTGTGTCGTGTAACGACGACGAGCCCGGTGGCACCCCGGCCCTGGAGCGTGTGAGTTTGGTGGCAAAAGACTCCACCACGCAAAGCGGAAAGAGAGGGACCACCTATGTGATCTACGGTAACAACCTGGCGACAACCCGCGAAGTCTATTTCAACGAATCGCTGGCGCCGCTGAACGTCACGCTGGTGCGCAACGACAACATCATCATCCGCATTCCCGACAACGCACCGTTTGCCGATGTGCCCAACAAGATCAGGGTGGTTACTGAATTCGGGCAAGCCGAGCTACCCTTCGTGATCCAGCAACCCGGACCGAAGATCACCAGTTTTGATCCTGCCTTTATCGGCGCCGGCGGCATCGTGACCATCGAAGGCGAGTTCTTTGAAAACCTGCAAAGCGTCAAGTTCGATGATGCTGAAGCGGAGGTCGTCTCTGCCAGCGGAAAAGAGATCGAAGTGAAAGTTCCCGACGGTGTGACATCCGCCTACTTGTACGTGACCACTTCGGCAGGCACGGTGAAGTCAACATCGGCCTTTGGTTTCAAATTCGTGATCTACGACGAGGACCTCGTGGCCACCTGGCAGAAATGGGGTGGATGGAGCAGCACCACCGATTGGACGAGCACGCAGCAAGCCAAGCGCGGCGACAAATCCATGAAGATCACCTACGATGGCGCCTGGGGTGGTTCTCAATCGCACCCGTCAAACACGTTTGTGTTGGTCAATAATTATACCGCGGTGAAGTTGTCGATCTTTGGAGGAGCCGGTACAACCGGGAAGAACGTGATGTTGTTTATCAAAGACAACGACGGTGTAGTGGGTACACAAAAGTCATTGGCCATCACGGAGGGCGTGTGGACCGACTATACCATTCCGCTAACGGAATTGGGCAGCCCGTCGACCATCAATGAATTTGTTTTTCAGGATCAGGGCGGAGCACCCTACGTGATCTTTATAGATGATATCGGATTATTGTAAACCTTTTAGAGCATTTTGATCTTATACCGGTGGTACGTCCGCAAAGATGTGCCACCGGATTTTTTACCCCGGTATCCCTTGCCGACAACTCATTCATTTACATGCAGAGACTGTACGCTATTCTTCTTTTTGTGAACCTCCTGTCCTTGCCGGTCATGGCCCAGGATACGCAAGGTTTTTTCCTGGACGATGCAACCGCAAAGGATGCTGTTATTCCGTCCTTTGCAGAATTTGATAAACCCTCAAAACCTTCCACCGCCACCGTGTCGGTTGATGTCTCCAATGTGGTGGCGCCCGTATCGAAATATCTCTACGGAAACAACGCCAACGTCTACATGACACAAATGGTAGATCAGCCCACGTTGCTGGGTTACATCAAGACCTTATCGCCAAATGTGCTGCGCTTTCCTGGCGGGAATCTCAGCAGCGTTTATTTCTGGAATGCCCAAAATGCGTCACAGCTTCCGGCCGATGTCCCCCCGACACTCATCAATGCCGATGGCACCACCGGCGACCCGAATCCCTATTGGTTTGGGAAGAATGCTGACAGCTGGACGATGTCGCTGGATAACTATTATGAAATGCTGAAGCAAACAAAAAGCACCGGCATCATCACGGTGAACTACAGCTATGCGCGCTACAGCACCGCCGAAAATCCCGTCGCTGCCGCCGCGCACCTCGCCGCCGATTGGGTGCGCTATGACAACGGTCGTACAAAGTTTTGGGAGCTTGGAAACGAAAATTACGGCACATGGCAAGCCGGCTACCGCATCAAGACCGCAGACAACAAAGACGGCCAGCCCGAGATCATGACCGGTGAGACCTATGGCAAACACTTCAAAGTATTTGCCGACTCCATGCGCAAAGCGGCCACAGAGCTCGGTGTGGAAATTCACATTGGTGCCCAGTTGTTCGAAGCACCACCCGCAAGTTGGTCGGGTGATATCGAACGGAACTGGAACACGGGCGTGTTGTCCAACGCAACATCAACCCCGGATTTTTATATTGCCCACAGCTACTTCACACCCTACGATACCGACTCGAAAGCCGCCGACATTCTCGCCACCGCGTTGACCGTCCCCACAGACATCATGAGCTTTTTGAAGAAAACCATATCCGACGCAGGCCAACCTATAAAACCCATCGCGCTCACGGAGTGGAATATCTTTGCTGTACATTCCAAACAAATGGTGTCCTACATCAGCGGCGTGCACGCAACCATGGTGTTGGGTGAACTGATAAAAAACAAATACGGCATGGCCAGCCGTTGGGACCTGGCCAATGGATGGAGCAACGGCGACGACCATGGCATGTTCAACAACGGAGACGAGCCAGGAGGCATCCCGAAGTGGAATCCAAGACCGATCTATTTCTACATGTATTACTTTCAACAATACTTTGGCGATAACATGGTGAGCGCGTCCGTCTCGGGCAGTTCGGATGTCGTGGCCTACGCTTCTACGTTTCATTCCGGAGAGGTCGGGTTGGTCGTTGTGAACAAAGGCACTTCCGAACAAACCGTAAGCGTAAACCTGCAGCACTTTGGCTATGGCAATCGATTCTATACCCACACGCTGTCCGGCGGCACCGACAATGGTGAATTCTCGCTAAAGGTTTCGGTCAACGGTCAGGGGCCCACGCTGTCGTCCGGTGGGCCGGCAAATGTGGAAAGTATCAAAGCCCGGTCGGCGCTTGTCGGAAGCGGCGTAAAAGTGACCGCTCCCCCCAGGTCAGTGGTTTATGTCTTGGTCGAGAATGGCGAGAACATTGTCACCCCCGTAGAAAAAGAACAACCGGTCCAGAAAATGAAAGTGTATCCCAATCCCGCCACGGAAAATTTCAGATTGGATTTCCCGACCGCCGGATTCGACAGGATGGAACTGTTGGACACCACGGGCAAAACCGCCTTCAGAGCAGCCATCGATCCATCCCAAACCTCCGCGGAATTTCACGCCCATCTTCCCGCGGGGCTCTATTTCATCCGGGTCTCCGGCTCCAAAATGATTTTGCTGGATAAATTAATGACACAGTAATTTAGCGTTACTTTACATCACGGCCGATGACAGGATATGCAGGAAGTACTGCCGAGCTCTCCGACAACCTCGTCATTCCGCAGGCACGCGCTTCCTCGATCTTCGCATGTGGCCCAAGGAATCCCGTGGATAGCGCACTGAATCTGTGTGGTGATGCATTTCAACCGGGCGTGAGACTCTCGGTGTTTGCCGGTGTTCGTTTCACCACATCCGCAGGTTATCCAGTTTCACTGCTCTCGAAATTCGGGATGTCTTGAATTACTGGCGTAGATTTTTAAAAAGTGTGTGCCTGCGACATGACGAAGTACTGCCGGGCTTTCCGACAAGCTCGTCGTTCCGCAGGCACGCACTTCCTCGATCTTCACGTGCGGCCCAAGGAACCCCGTGGATAGCGCATTGGATCTGTGTGGTGATGCATTTTAATCGGGCGCGCGGCTATCGGTGTTTGCCGGTGTTCGTTTCAGCACATGCGCAGGTTATCCAGTTTCACTGCTCTCGAAATTCGGGATGTCTTGAATTACGGGCGTAGATTTTTAAAAAGTGTGTGCCTGCGACATGACGAAGTACTGCCGGGCTTTCCGACAAGCTCGTCGTTCCGCAGGCACGCACTTCCTCGATCTTCGCATGTGGCTCAAGGAACCCCGTGGATGGCGCATTGGATCTGTGTGGTGATGCATTTCAATCGGGCGTGCGGCTATCGGTGTTTGCCGGTGTTCGTTTCAGCACATGCGCAGGTTATCCAGTTTCACTGCTCTCGAAATTCGGGATGTCTTGAATTCCGGGCGTAGATCTTTAAAGAACTTGTGCCTGCGACATGACGCGGTCATCCGGCATTGCAATAAAATACGAAATTGAATTCTATGTCATCCAAAATTAGCATCCTCATCACCATCCTGTTACTCCATGCTACGTGTGCAGGCAAAGCACAAGATGGTCTTTCGACAGACATCCGACTCAACCAAACAGGCTTTTACCCCAGAAGCCAAAAAGTGGCCGTGATCACCGCTGAAAGCCCAGCTGAATTTTATATCGAAACCATCGGAGAAAAGAAAAAAGTATGGGAAGGAAAATTGACCGATTATCGCCCGGCAACATTCACCAGCAAAAAGACCCGCATCGCCGACTTCACATCGTTTCAACAACAAGGTAACTATCGCCTTGTCGTGAAGGACTTGGGATTCTCCCATCCCTTCGCCATCCAAAACAACGTTCACGAAGCCGTGGCAAAAGGCTCTATAAAAGCGTTTTACTTTATCAGAGCCTCCACAGCACTCACCAAACCGTATGCCGGCAAGTGGGCTCGCGCGGCTGGACATCCGGATACAAAAGTTCTGGTTCACCCCTCTGCCGCCTCAGCACAACGAAAAGCAGGCACCATCATTTCATCGCCGCGCGGCTGGTACGATGCGGGAGACTACAATAAGTATGTCGTGAACAGCGGCATCACCACGGGGACATTGCTTTCGCTCTACGAAGACTTCCCCCAATACATGAACGCGGCGTCCTGGAACATTCCCGAAAGCAAAAATGCCGTCCCCGATCTCCTGGACGAAGTGTTGTGGAACCTCCGCTGGATGCTCACCATGCAAGATCCCAACGACGGAGGCGTCTATCACAAATGCACCAATGCAAAATTCGACGGGATGGTGATGCCCGAAGTAACCAAAGACCCCCGTTATGTCGTACAGAAAAGTACGGCGGCCGCGCTGGATTTGGCTGCGGTCATGGCGCAAGCTTCCCGGGTGTACAGAAAATTTGACACGGAATTCCCGGGCTTGGCCGACTCTTGTTTGAACGCATCCACAAACGCATGGCAATGGGCGACAAAAAATCCGGAGGTGCTGTACGACCAGAACAAGCTCAATGCCGCCTTCGAACCGAAGATCACCACCGGGGCGTATGGCGACAGTGACGTGAAAGACGAATGGATGTGGGCCGCGGCCGAATTGTATCTCACCACGCACGAAGAAACGTACTACAAAGCTGTGGCGATGTTGCCGGACGAAAAGATGCCGTTGCCGTCGTGGCCACAGGTGCGACTGCTGGGATACTATTCGCTGGCGCGCTTTTCCGAGGTCTTGACGGGGAAAGCAAAGGAAGATTTCCCGGAGATCAAAAAGCGACTGCTGCAAACCGGTGATGATCTCACCCGGAAAGTAGACCTGCAACCTTATCAAACCGTGATGGGGCAGACGGCCAAAGATTTTATTTGGGGCAGCAACGCCGTGGCAGCCAATCAGGGGATCTTGCTGTTGCAATGCTATCGCCTCACAAAGGACAAAAAATATGTGTTCTACGCCCTGACCAACCTGGACTACCTCCTGGGAAGAAATGCCACGGGCTATTCTTTTGTTACGGGCTTCGGTTCGAAAACACCCATGCACCCACACCACCGCCCATCCGAAGCCGACGGCATTGCTGAGCCAGTGCCCGGACTGTTGGCGGGTGGACCCAATCCATCGATGCAGGATAAGTGTCAATACCCCAGCGCCGTCCCGGATGAAGCCTATGTGGATAATGTGTGTTCCTATGCATCCAATGAAATCGCGATCAACTGGAATGCACCGTTGGTATACCTGGCCTTTGGTATCGAGGCATTAGCAGGAGAAGGTCGCTGAGCCTGACCGTCGATGTGGGAAAGGAACAAAGAAATTGTATTTTAGGGGACAACCAAAAAATGCCCTCTATGCGCAAGCTTGTTTCTATCTTTTTGTTTTTAACAGTCACCATTCCTACGCTCGCAACGGTACGCGCGGCGGAACCATCATCCAATTCTGCTGACTCGCTACTATTCTTCACCGCTGCCGACGGTGTAAAGATCCACTACGACGTGAAAGGCGAAGGCAAAGCTGTAGTCCTTGTTCACGGATTCATTGTAGACGGTGAATCCTGGAAGCGCACAGCACTCTACAACGATCTCCTGACAAACGGATTCAAAGTGATCACCCTGGACCAACGCGGCAACGGCAAGTCCGACAAACCTCACACTGCAGAAGCCTACGCGAACGACGCGGAAGCACGCGACATCATGGGATTGATTTCATTCTTAAAGATCAAATCGTACGACGTGGTGGGCTATTCCAGAGGAGCCATCATCACCGCCCGGCTGCTGGTGCTGGATAAACGCGTAGACCATGCTGTGCTCGGCGGGATGGGCGACGACTTTACAAACCCCGAGTGGCCCCGAAGGATCATGTTCTACAAAGCCCTTAGCGGAGAGCCCGTAAAAGAATTGGAAGCCGTGGTGAAACGCATACAAGATACCGGCCTCGATCAACAAGCCTTGGCGCTCATGCAAAAAGAACAGCCCTCCACCAGCAAAGAAGCATTGGGAAAAATAAAGAAACCGGTGTTGGTGCTTTGCGGCGACAAAGACTCCGATAATGGGTCTGCCGGCAAGCTGGCTGCCTTGATCCCGAAAGCAACGTTTCACACCGTGCCCGGCGATCATGGCGGCGCATCGTCCACCAAAGAATTTTCCAGCGAAGTACTGAACTTCTTTAAATAGCGTCAGGCCCGCGTTCGCCGGTACGCAAACGGATCACTTCTTCCAGCGGGGTGATAAAGATCTTTCCGCTGCCGACCAATCCGCCATCGTTGGCCTTGGTGGCGCTGATGATGGCGTTGCAAGTGACGTCTACGAACTCGTTGTTGACGGCAATTTCCAGACGGATGTTGGGCACCAGGTTGGGGATCACCACCTGCCCGCGATAGATCTCCTCTGTCTTGCTGCGGCCGTGACCGGAAACATGGCTCACCGTGATGCGCGTGATGCCGGCATCGATCAGGGCCTCGCGCACCTGGTCGAGTTGATTTTCGCGAATGATTGCTATAATGAGTTTCATGGATGTTTCAATTTAGTAAAGCGCCGGGTGGAATGCCCAACTTTTTTGTGTGAATGAATTAGCTGGGATTCGTCATGCCGTATCCTCTTTCACCATGGTAGTAGTTATCCAAACCACGCATCTCGGCCTCGGCGTTGGCGCGTAGCGGGATGATCTTGTTCAGGACCACCAGGATGATCCATGTCCCTACACCTGCATAAACAATGGCAATGCCTACTGCTGATGCCTGCACACCCAATTGTTGCCATACGGTCCAGCTTCCTGCAGCGGTTGCTGCTTCAGCCATCCAGGTGTCGCGGATAAAGAACGTAAGGAAAAGAGCGCCTACAATTCCGCCCACACCGTGGATCCCAAAAGCATCCAGCGTGTCGTCGTAGCCCAATTTGTTTTTGAGGATAATGGCCAGGTAGCAGATCACGGTCGCCAGGGCTCCCAGTGCTAAAGCGCCAACCGGTTTCACCACGCCTGCGGCAGGCGTAATGGCTACAAGACCGGCGAGGATACCGCTCACAAATCCAACGGCAGTAGCCTTGCCTTGGTGAAATCCTTCGATGATGATCCACGTAAGCGCTCCCGCCGCGGCAGCCACTTGTGTGGCCGTCAAGGCCTGTGCTGTGCTAAGTCCGCTGGAGATACTGCTGCCGGCGTTGAAGCCGAACCATCCAACCCAAAGCAACCCGGCACCGATCATGGTCATCACCAGGTTGTTCGGACGCATGGGAAGGTGAGGGAACGACTTGCGTCCGCCCAAATAGATGGCCGCCACAAGCCCGCTCACACCTGCAGAGATGTGCACCACCGTGCCCCCCGCAAAATCAATCGCGCCTTTCGCGCCAAGGTTGAACAGGAACCCGTCTGCTGCCCACACCCAGTGGCAAAGCGGGTTGTAAATAAGGATGCCCCACAAGGCAATGAAGAAGCAATAGGATTTGAACGACACCCGTTCGGCAAACGCGCCGGCGATGAGTGCGGGCGTGATGATGGCGAACTTGGCCTGGAACATGGAGAATACATATTCAGGAATGCCGGCGGCCATTACTTTGTCGTCGATGCCGCCGAGAAAGAAATAGTCGTCGCTCCACCCAAACCAGCCTCCCAATACGCTGGGGCCGAAGGCCATGCTATACCCACAGGCTACCCACAGCACCGTCATGATGCCCATGGCGGCAAAGCTGTGCATCATGGTGCCCAGCACGTTCTTGGTTCGTACGAGGCCGCCATAGAACATGGCCAGGCCGGGGATCATTAAAAGCACGAGCGCGGCCGAGGTCAGCATCCAGGCCGTGGCACCGGAATCGATGACCGGCGCATCGGCAGCCCACAAGTGAGCAGCAGGGAAAAGCGTGAAGGCCAGCAGCAAAAGGAGGAAGCGCGTAGTAATTTTCATTTAAGGCGAATTGGTGGTCTGGTTATATGAAAACTGAGACAGGCATCGCTTAACTTGGAGGGCCCTCGGTCGAACCGAAGAAAAGCCGTTCAGGTATGGCACGAGCTGCCTAAATTTAGGGGGCAAAATAAAGTAGTTTGGATGGATCTACAAAATCAAGGGTCAGAAACAACCCAGGGAAGCCCAAAAGAATACAAAAAATATAAAAATCAGTTTAAATTTTAACGAACTAGTAAGCCTTATCAACCCTAACAAACGGTAACCAGCCTTATGCGCGAGACAAAACCCGAATTCATACACATCCCTAAACCTCAAATGGAAGAAGCCTTCCGGCAGATCCTGCTTCGCCATGGTTTCCCCACCGCCAAAGCGGCAACGTGTGCGGCAATATTCACCGACAACAGCATCGATGGCGTGTACACCCACGGCGTGAACCGCTTCTCCCGGTTTGTCAAATACACCCAACAGGGCCATATTCTCCCGGAGAAAGAAGCCGTGCTGAAACATGCCGCCGGGTGCCTGGAGCAATGGGATGGTCAGTCGGCTGCAGGGCCGCTCAATGCCTTGCAGTGCACCGAGCGCGTGATGGAGATCGCCGGCGTACAGGGCATGGGTTGTGTGGCCCTCGCGCATACCAACCACTGGATGCGTGGCGGAACCTATGGCTGGAAGGCTGCCAAAGAAGGCTTTGTCTTCATCGGCTGGACCAACACCACCGCCAACATGCCCACCTGGGGTGCCCTCGACAACAAACTGGGCAACAACCCGCTCGTCATCGCCGTGCCCCACGAGGGCGAAGCGATCGTGCTCGACATGGCCATGTCTCAATACTCTTATGGCGCCCTGGATTTCTATGAACTCAAGAAACAGCAACTCCCCGTACCCGGCGGCTTCACAAAAGACGGCGTGCTGACGACCGACCCTTCGGCCATCCGCGAGTCGCAACGCATTTTGCCTATTGGCTACTGGAAGGGCTCCGGTTTATCGCTCTTGTTGGATATCGTGGCCACGTTGCTTTCGGGTGGACTTTCCACCGCCGGCGTCTCCCAACAAAAAGCAGAGACCGGTGTTTCCCAGGTGTTCATGGCCATCGACCTGAAACGGCTGGGGAACTACAAGGCCATGGCCGCCTCGTTGCAACAGATCCTCGATGACTATCATGCCTCGCGCCCCGATGGGAATTCGCGTGTGATCTTCCCGGGCGAAAGGGTGCTGGCCACCCGCGAAGAAAACACAAAGAATGGAATACCCGTTTTGAAGAAGGTTTGGGATGAGATCCAACAATTATAGTAAATTAGGTAAAACGTTTTTTGTAGAACATGAAGAGAAAATACTTCGCCCTGTTGGTGTTGATCTTGCTGACAACGTTCGCTACAGCGCAAAAATTAAAACCCGGATTCAACAAAGCGGAATACATCGAAATGCTTCGGATAACGTCACGGCATTTTGACACGGCCGCTTCCATTCTCAAAATTCCCGGGCCGAAAGATTTTAGAAAGGCCTACAGGTCACCCGTGATGGGTCTCGACAACCGGTGGGACCTCTGGACCAATGGTGATGGCGTTGGCGTGATCAGCATTCGCGGCACCACGGCGAATCCAAAGGGATGGCTGGAAAATTTTTATGCGGCTATGGTTCCGGCAGCGGGCAAGATTAGGGTGGCCAGTGATTATGAATTCAGCTATGCACTCAGCCAAAACCCAAAAGCCGCTGTGCACCTCGGCTGGCTCATCGGCACGGCCTTCCTGGCCAGGGACATCGTTCCAAAGATCGACTCTTGCTATAAGGCCGGCATGAAAGATTTCGTGATCGTCGGTCACAGCCAGGGCGGAGCCATTTCGTACCTGATGACCTCCCACCTGCGCAGCCTGCAGCAACAAAAACATCTGCCGGCCGATATACAATTCAAGACCTATTGCAGCGCAGGACCGAAGCCCGGCAATTTATATTATGCCTACGAATATGAAAGCATCACCCTGGGATGGGCATTCAACGTAGTGAACTCGGCCGACTGGGTGCCGGAGACTCCCATCAGCCTTCAAACGGTGAACGACTTCAACAAAACCAACGCCTTCGTGAATGCGAGGCCGTTCATCAAAAAGCAAAAGTTCCCAGCGAAACTCGCGCTGAAGCACGTGTATAACAAACTAGAGAAACCACCGCGGAGAGCGCAGCGCAAATATGAAAAATACCTCGGCAGCTTCCTGTCAAAGCGCGTAAAGAAGGCTTTGCCCGGCTATGTCACACCCGCTTTCGTACACTCGACGGATTATGTGCGCACAGGAGCATTCATCATCTTGCTGGCCGATCAGGAATACTTCACAAAGTTCCCCGACAGCAAAGAAAAAATTTTCACACACCACCTTTTTGAACCCTATTTCTACCTGGCTGACAAATTGCCAGATTGAAAATATTATCGCCACCGCACAAACAAATTTCGAAATTTCTGCGTTTTGATTGCTGATGACGGACGTTATCCGAAGCTGCGACGACAGTCGTTGCACTGTTAACCCGCTTCGCATGTTTCACTAAAAGAAAGGAGGTACAAATGTCTAGTCCCAATGAAATTTTATCAAAATCAATCAAATCAATCCATCTCACAGGTGTACTGTGTTGAAATGAGGGTTTGAATTCCTTGTGAGATTTTTGATTTGTTGATAAAATTGAATGAGGATTTATTGAAGGAGGCTGTCTCAAAAAGACAGCCTCTCTTTTTTGTAACCCCAGGCTTTAGCCTGGGGGTTAGCGCTGACTCTTGCCATTGCGCCGCGCTCGCATGTTACTGAAAGCACCAACGTTCATGGCGCACCTTTACCACCTCTGGCTCCGAAGTGTGATTGGGCCACCGGCTCAAAGGATAGTCTATAGGAGAAGGGCTCGCCACGTCGGCGCACGAGGCATTGCGTACGGTCGGCGCCAAGAAACGTGAAGATCGATCCGCCTTTCCTATGGCGCCTTGTTCTCGTTATGCCGCTAACCCCAGGCTAAAGCCTGGGGTTATTATGAATACCTTAGCATGGAGAGCATCGTCTGCGATCTCAAAAAAAATTTCTTGTAACCCCAGGCTTTAGCCTGGGGTTAGCGCGGCTGCCTGCCACTGCGCCACGTTCGCATTTCGGTAGTAGCACGAACGTTCATGGCGCACCTTCACCACCTCTGGCACCGAAGTGCGATTGGGCCACCCGCTCAAAGGATGGATAGTCTACAGGAGAAGGGCTCACCACGTCGGTGCACGAGGCATTGCGTGCGGTCGGCGCCAAGAAACGTGAAGATCGATCCGACTTTCCTGTGGCGCCTTGTTTTCATAGCGCCCGTAACCCCGGGCTAGAGCCTGGGATTACTAAAACCCGGAGTGGGTGCCCATGGTTTGTTCCGGTTGCTGGCGCTCTCAAAAAAGTAGAGGCTGCCTTTTTGAGGCAGCCTCTTTTTCTGTTTTATGATTTAGCGTCAACGGGTCCTATTCATACCGCAGCGTCTGCGTGGGATTGCTTGTGGCGGCTTTGATGGTTTGCATACTTACGGTGACGAGTGCCAGCGCAATGGCCGACGCGGCCGTCAGGAAGTAGACCAGCAAATTCATGTCGATGTGGTAGGCAAAGGTGCCCAACCATTTTTGCATGAAGTACCATGCCACGGGCCAGGCCATCACATTGGCAACCACGATGAGCACGACAATCTCCTTCGACAACAATCCCAGGATGTTCGGCACGGAAGCACCCAAGACTTTGCGGATGCCGATCTCTTTCACGCGTTGCATCGTGTTGAAGGTTGCCAACCCGAAAAGCCCCATGCAGGCAATAAAGATGGCGAGGCCTGCAAAGATCGTGAACAATTGACTTTGCTTTTGTTCCGACGCATAGAGTTGTTGATACCGCTCACTAAGGAATTCATAGTCGAACGGACGCTTCGGCAAAAATTCATGCCACAGCTTTTCCAGGTGGGCCATGCCTTCCTCCATATTTTTTCCAGAGATGCTCACCGCCATGCGACGGTAGCCGCCTTTGCGGGGATAGAACACGAGCGGCACAATTTCCTGATGTAACGACTCGAAGTGGAAGTCTTTGACAACGCCCACGAGTTTTCCCGTCGTGCCGCCATAGGCGAAATCTTTCCCGACGCCTTCAGCAGGCGTCTTCCAGCCATAGGCCTTCGCTGCAGCCTCGTTGACGATGAACGCCAGCGTGTCGTCGGTGGTGATGTCTTTCGAGAAATCACGGCCGGCGGCGATGGGGATGTCGAACGTTTTGAAGAATTCATAATCTACCCGCACGTCCTTTGTGGTCACGGTCGAGGACACCAGGCTGTCGCCTTTCATGATGAGCGGCGCGCCCTGGCTATCCAACAGCCTTCCCGTTGGGACACGCGAGGACCGGGACACATTTTTGATATGCGACGATTTTGTCATTTCGTTATAAAAGGCGTCATAAACCGGATCCAGCTCCTCATCGTAGTAAGGCAACGTGATGACCTGGTCTTTGCTATAGCCCAAATCCAGACTGTTGAGATAACCCAGTTGTTGGAAGGTGATGGCGGTGGCAATGATGAGGGCAATGGAAATAGCAAACTGCGCTACCACCAGCGCTTTGCGCAGGGCGCCTTTGCCACGGGTGGAACCTTGTTGACCCTTCAGCACCAAAGCAGGTTTGAAACCGGAAACCACAAAGGCCGGGTACACACCCGCCAGGATCCCCACAAAGAATGCGAAGGCGATCAGCCCGATCAACAACGGCCAGTTGGTAATGAGATTCAGTGAGAGGGCTTTACCGGTGAACACGTTGAGCCAATGCAGGCTGATGAACGCAAGGCCTGTCCCCAACACCAGCGCAAACCAGGAAATGAGCACCGATTCGCTGAGGTACTGGCTGATCAATTGCATCTTGAAAGCTCCCACCACTTTGCGCAGACCCACTTCCTTTGCACGCTTCGTGGCGCGGGCGGTGGAGAGGTTGATAAAGTTGAAGCACGCGATGAGGATGATGAACAAACCGATGATGCCCATCATGTATACCGTGTTGATGTTGCCGTTCACTTCGAGTTCGTCGTCGAGGTGTGAGCGAAGGTGGATGTCGGTCACTTTTTGGAGAAAGAGGGTGGTGGACTTGGAGGCTACCCAGTCGGCGGGAACGCCCCAGTTGGCTTTGGCGTAGTTGCCAAAATGTTTGTCGAGAAAGGCGGGGAAGCGGGCTTCGATCTTTTTCGGGTCGGCGCCTTCTTCCAGGAGCATGTAGGTGCCAAAAGAATTGTTGCCCCAGTTGGTCTCCAGGTTTTTGCGTCCATAGATCTTGTCGTCGTCCAGTGTGCTAAAGGCCATCAGGTATTCGGGATGCCAGTGGGCCTGGGGTGGAAGGTCTTCGTAGACGCCGGTCACTTCGATGTCGAATTGATTGTTGGCGCGCAGCCTTTTGCCGGTCACGTTCACATCGTTGAAGAACTTCATGGCCGTTTTGCGCGACAGCATGATCGTCATCGGGCGCGTGAGGGCCGTGGCCGGGTCGCCAGTCACGATCTTGAAATCGAAAATTTTAAAGATGTCGGGCTCCGCCAGGAACAGGTGGTCCTCCGAGAAATTCTTTTCCAGCTTCCCGTTTTCTTCCAGCCCCATAACGATCCCAAAATTGACCGTGCGGGCCAGGACCTTGATCTCGCCAAAGTCGTTCTTGAGCAGCGGACCGATAGGAGGGGCCACGTTGCCCAGGTGCAGGTTTGGGGTGCCGTCGTCCGACAGGAAATTGCGGGTGACGCGGTAGATGCGGTCGGCCGAGGCATGTTGCTTGTCATAGCTCACCTCGTCGCGGATATATAAATAGATGAGCATACAGCACATCATGGCCAACGCCAGCCCGGCGATGTTGATGAAGGCCGTAAGCTTGTTGCGGAAGATGGACCGCAGGGCTACTTTTAAATAGTTTTTGATCATACAGATAGGGTTACAAACAGGGTAAACTGAATCGATAGACTCTGGTTACACAAAGACTGTGCTTTTTTCCAAAAGGTTGCCTGGAGTCGGGAATGACGCTTTTATTTTTTGAGAGTGTTCATTTTTGTGCAGCGCGATGTTCGTTTTTCGGTGGTCTTTGCTTCACCGTCGCCCAAAATGTGTCTACCTTCACGGTCTTGACTGTAGAACTATGCGATCGATCATTACCAGGTTAGGATGGAGCATTATCGTGGGAATGTTGCCCCTGCTGGCCACCGCGCAAACCGGCGGCCGGACCACCTATTGCAACCCCATGGACATCGACTACAAATACAACTACGAGCAACTGAACGACAGCATTTCCTACCGCGCGGGCGCCGACCCCGTGATCGTCAACCACAAAGGCTCCTACTTTCTTTTTGTGACGATCTCGGGAGGCTACTGGCACTCCAACAACCTGGTCGATTGGTCCTACATCGTACCCGATAAATGGCCCATGGAAGATATGTGCGCACCGGCGGCCATGTCGGTGAAAGACACGTTGTATCTCTTTCAGTCCACTTTTGAGCAACGGCCCATCTTTTATTCACTTGAACCGGAAAAGGGAAAGCTGAAATTTTACAACCGCTGGCTCCCCGCGTTACCCAAGGAAGTCGGGCCCTGGGACCCCGCGTTGTTTTATGACGAAGAACTGAATAAATGGTATATGTACTGGGGCTCGTCGAACGTGTTTCCCATGTATGGCAGCGAACTGGACAAACACAAACGCCTCAGCTATAAGGGGGCCTACAAACCCATGCTCTACCTGCAACCGGAGGAACATGGCTGGGAGCGTTTCGGAAGAGATCACACCAGCAGCATCAAGCCCTTCATGGAAGGCGCCTGGATGACGAAGCACAACGGCAAATATTATCTGCAATACGGGGCGCCAGGGACGGAATATAACGTGTATGCCAACGGTACGTATGTGGGCGATAGTCCGCTGGGACCCTTTACCTATGCACCCTACAATCCTGTTTCCTACAAACCCGGCGGCTTTGTTACGGGTGCAGGCCATGGCAACACCTTCCAGGATGTCTATGGAAACTACTGGAACACCGGCACACCCTGGATTGCCGTGAACTGGAACTTCGAACGCCGCATCGCCATGTTCCCCGCCGGCTTCGACGCCGACGGCCAAATGTTTTCCAACACACGTTTTGGCGATTTGCCCCACCGGCTGCCAACAAAGAAATGGACGAGCAAAGATGAGTTGTTCACCGGCTGGATGTTGCTGTCCTACAAGAAAACGGCCACAGCCTCATCGGTGCGCGATACTTTTCGCGTCTCCAATTTAACAGACGAAAACCCACGGACGTTTTGGGTGGCGCGCCAAAACAAAGCAGGGGAGTGGGCAGCGATCGACCTTCAGAAAGAACAGGAAGTAAGAGCCGTGCAAATAAATTATACAGACTACAAGTCGGATATTTTTGACAACGATACGGCCCGGGTCTACACGCAATTCAAATTATTTGCCTCCCGCGATGGCAAGCAATGGGATTTGATCACCGATCTCACACGCGAAAAAAAACGCGACCGCCCAAACGCCTATGTGGAATTTGAAAAACCGGTGAAGGCCCGCTATATCAAGTATGAACACGTTTATGTGGCGTCGCCTAATCTGGCCGTTAGCGATATTCGCGTTTTTGGGAATGGCCAAGGAAAACCCCCGGTCGCACCTTCTAAAATCACAGCCAAGCGGGACACGGATGTGCGCAATGCTTTTGTTTCATGGACGCCGGTGCCGGGTGCTGTAGGTTATAATATTTTGTGGGGTATCGGTAAGGACAAGCTTTATCAAACCTATCAGGTCTTTGCCGACCAACCTGCGTCGAAAGAGATCCGGGCATTGTCGCGTGGGGTTACCTATTATTTTGCCGTTGAAGCTTTTAGTGAGAATGGCGTGTCGGCGAGGAGTGAGGTGGTAATGGTGAAGTAGGCGCTTCGGTAGGGATAGCTATTTTTTAAAAATAATTTCCCCACACGGAATTAATAATGAATCAAGCCGTGAAGGTCTAAAAAAAAGATTGTGATCTTTTAAAACAAGCTCGGCCCTTGGAACACCGGCTGTTTTTTGATAGAGCGCTCCGATATAGAAAACACGCTCGTGATTAGGGCTAATGGTTTCTTGCAGTGCGGTTGGTGTATGAAGGCCTGTATTCAAAAATGGTCTTAAATCGTCATCGACATACCAGGATGAATTATCGAACGGCATATCATTGAATGATATTGTATCTGGCGGAAGAAACAACTTTACGTACGAACCTGATAATGTAGAGAAAGCAAATGAATCAGCCGGAAAATTAATTGTTAATTGTAAGGGATTCTCGGATACATTAATCAAAGTCGTGCGGGTTATTCCATAACCAAATTCGTGTCCTTCAGAATCAGTATATCGTCCGGCTTTTGGATAACTATTCAAAATCACAACGCCTTCACCTGGAAGAGCATTTGCTGTCGATGGAAGGAATAAGTTGTTGTTTGTCAACATATCGCCTGGACTCGGGACAAACAGCGCTGTAAAAATTAGTAGGAATAGTCTCAAGTTAATATCGTTTAAAATAGCTGCTAAAAAAACTCGATATAATCAGACTTTGAATCGCCCATCGATCCAATTCTTCTAATCAATGTAAAAACAAATTAAATAAAAGCAAAATACGAATTAAGCGGTGTAGGCTTCTCCATTTGCTTTATCAGGAAGTATTCGGCCGGGTTGTGGAAATGATTAATCAATTCTGACTTTTGTCGACAATCGCTCTCTTCATTATGATCGTGAAAATCAGCTCGCTCACCATGAAGAGGGTCACAACGCCGATTAATAAGTATATCACTTTCAGGGTACGCGAGGAGTCTTCATTAATTTGTTCATTAAACTTTTCGGTCTCATGTATCAACACGTCGAGCTTATTCTTACTGTCCAAGGAGTCGGACTGGATTTTGTTGAGTGTTTCGTATTTGAACTTGGCAATTGCCCCGAGATTAAGGTCGGTTCTTTTGTTTAAATAGTAAAGTAGGGAAACCGTGAGCAGGAGAAAAAGTGCTCTGAGGATGTATCTTGTCCGGTACATTTGTTGATATTGCAAATTGTCCGTTATTTAAACGTAATTTCCTCCCCTTAGACTAGTCAAACGTCATTCATTTAAAAATCGTTGTGTGCTTAAATTTTTTCGTCATCAATCTTGTACTCTAAAATGGTTGAAAAAGCTTTGTCGTACCAGTTAATCTTTACAGCAATTCTCAATTTGTTCCCTTTAGGAATATAGTTCGAACTGAATCTGCTATTCTCTTTTTTTAAGTAGGTCCATTCTCTGTCATCTATGATGGCTATTTCCTCCGCATAATCTGATTCCAGGATCAATGCGTATTCCTGCCCCTTCGTCATTACTTTATTCAACGGCACATCGATCGCTTGAACCGGAAAATCAGTGGAATAGGTTGACACAAATTCTTTGATGGCTCCGGAAAGCACATCCCTATAGGCATCTCCAGCATTGAAACCAAGCTTGAAAAAGCTGTCATCAAGGTGTGGCATGGCTTCAAATTGTCTAAGAGTGATCTTTGGATTCGTGAGCTGCCATTCCTCGCTTTCCGGCAGGTGAGAAAAAATGAATTCTTCGGGCGATACACAAAACCAAAAGTCATCAAACCTGGTTTTTGTCTCAAGCTTTTTGTTGTGGGTGAATCCATAGCCGCTGCCCCAGGTCACATCAATCAATTGCCATTCGTTATCTATTTTAACAGCGTTCCAGGCGTGATTGGTGTCTGAAAACCTGGCTGCTTCTTTAAGTCCGTATCCTTTTGCATAGCCCGATATTTTTTCAACCTCCAGATGCATTCGTCGCGCCAATTCTTTGAATAGCGTGCTATAGCCCTCGCATACGGCGGTCCTTCGTTTAAGCACAGCGGCGGGCGAAAATTCATCCTTATAAATTCCGGTATTGTAGGCGTCTGCGTCATACCGAATGTGAGTGGCAATCCAGGTGTAAATTAATCTCGCTTTTTCCAAATCATTTTGAGCGGGAGTAGCCAGATAGGCGGTCAAATCCTGAAGGCGATTTGAATACTTTTCAGGTGTGTTTCTCGCGTATTTGTCCAATCGGTCAAACGCACCCGGTTTTAACTTTTTAGGAACTCTTTCTCTCGGCTTAGGTTTCGCTTTCTGTGGGCTTGTCTTTGTGGTGTCCCATTTAACATCACGGTCTAAGGAGTCATATCTTAGCCCAGCAATCCACTTGTCAACGTTTGACTTAAGGTCAGCATTCGTTTGATAGAAGTATAAGCCCGTCCCAATAGCCAGCAATGTCAATAACGCAATTCCTCTCTTCATGTATAAACGTTTCTTTTCTGAATTTAATGGCACACAAGGCGTTACAGGCCATTCAAATAAAGGCGTTTCAAGTTAATAATTAATGGCAACTGATTCGGTGAGAAGGCGTGCATTTTTACATCCATCCTTAAGGGAAAAAGAAGACATTCGCCAAAGCTAAAGGCCCGAATGCGTGAGGGTCTTTTACCCTTTAGTCCGAAATTGCCCAGGGTTCTCAAAGTTCAAGGCATCTTGAGGTTATTCCGTCGGTTGATTTATTATTTGCCGCCGAAGCTGTTATTTTTTTGTTGCTATTTGCTGTAGACCGAAATTTCTATTATCTTTTTTATATCTTTAGTGGGCTAAGAACGTATAGCGGTGACGTAAGCTGAGTGTGGGGAAAACGTTGGTTGTATTGAATATAAAATCTTGTAGAAGGTCCGTTCACTAAGTCCTTGTTTGTATTTATTATAGCCTCATGACCGTTTTGACTATTACGTTGGTGAAATTCTTAAGGATATGTGTTTTTTGTCTCTGCACATTTGACGTCTTTTCACAGACCACCACCACAATTCCATACGATACGCTTTCATCCGAATGCCTGGACAGGATCAAGGAGGAAACATTGGTCGTTGATGACCCGGCAGACTATGGAAAACTTGAAGTCCTTAACGATGCATTCAACTGCGACCCTTTGCCGGATATCGACTTTAATACAAAATTACTGATCGGCTACACCATGTCGGTGTCGGGATGTCTGCCACCCAAATGGACAGCCCGTATTGAGGTGCACGATAAGCTTTATACGATAAATGTTGACATTCAAACCTATGGAATTTGCCGGCGGAGCTTCAGAAATGTGGCTTGGATGATCATTGACAAACCACAGGGTCCTTACGAAGTGAAATTTAACCGATACATACACCCACATTAACCTGCCATGAAAAAACTTTACCTCTTTTTCGCTTTCCTGGTTTCAATAACCGGTTACGCTCAAATTAGCGAAAACATTCAGCCAAGATCTTTTCAGATGGGTCGTCAGCGAGCGACGACTGAACGGAGTAGTGACTCGGGCGTCGAGCTTCCTGCTCTCGATAACAAAGCGGAGGGGGAACGAGCCGAAAGGATTAGACAAGAAACCTGTGTCACCTGCCGAAAGGAGTTCTACGGAAGGGGAATTGATTTTGAGATCGACATCAAGCGCACTGGCAAAGTTATGGAAGCCGATGATGGCACGATTTGGACCGTAAAGATCAATTCGAAGTCGGCAAAGGGTTTTCAATTCTATTTTAGTGAATTCAGGATTCCGGAAGGCGCTACGCTACATATTTATAGCGACCAGACCGACTTCATCATGGGGGCCTTTACAAAGAAAAACGTACACGAAGGTGGCAAATTTGCCACGGCGATATTTCCTGCAGGTTCTGCGATCATTGAATACTTTGAGCCTAAATACAGTAAAGAACCGGGTAGACTGGTGATCAACCGGATCATTCACGTGTTCAAAAACCTGGGGCTGCAAGGGGGATCAGTGGACCGTAGTGGCAACGCCGAGGGCTATGGGGCAAGCGGATCATGCACCATTAATATTAATTGTACGCAAGGCAGTCCGGTGGCGACGCCGGCAAAAGCGGTTGCCCTTATTTCAAAGTATGACGAAAACGTCGGATTGAGTGCCTTTTGTACTGGGTTTCTCATCAATTCTACCGATGACCCCATGTCGAAAAATCCCTATTTTATGACCGCGGGACACTGTTTGCCTATCACCAGACCCGATGGGTATTACTTTGATTTTATGTTTTATTTCAACTATCAGAGCACAACGTGCGATAATCAGCTTACAGATCCTAAGAATAGCGCAACGACGAAGACCTTTCAAGGCGCTTATCTCCGAAGTATGGCGGATGACAACTGGAATTATAACGATGCCGATTACGGTCTTCTTGAAATGATGGACAGGCCTCAAAATTATATGGAGGTGTCTTATCTGGGATGGGATAAAAGAAAAACCGGTCAAGGTGGCACCGTTTATAATGTGAGTCATCCGGTGGGCGATGCCAAGAAAGTGGCCGTGGGATCGAACCCCGTCGCGACCGGATTAATGACCTATAGCGACTGCTTGAATAACACCATGCAAGTCTGGAAAGTGTCGTGGAGCCAAGGCGTGACACAACCGATCTCGTCTGGGTCGCCGCTGATCAGCGCGGGAAGGGCCATCGGGGTGCTTAGCGGCGGAGTGTCCCGCTGCAGCGACTCGCCGGACCCAATAGGAAGTAGTTGCTCCCAGACCAATGCGTTGTCAGGACCGGATTTTTTCAATCGCTTCGATTGGTTATGGGATCATCCAGGAAGTAACGACTGGGTTAATTTTAATCCAGTATCTTCCTATTTGGATAGAACGCTGACAGGAGCGCAGTATATAGATACCTACAGTTACCCGACGCCAACAAATCCCGGTGGCGGTGGTGGTGGTACGGACCCCTGCGTGGTGCGTCCCCTTGAGGATCCGAACTCCTTCGTGCTTTCCTTCCCCGACGACTTGAGGCGGGGTTTGGGTTATTCGGTGGCAGCCTATGGTGATGACATTGCCGTGGGCGCCCCGTGGGAACGCAAAGTATATATTTATAAACGATTGGATTGCAACGTCAAGATGGTCCAGCAAATTTCCATTGGGAGCACGGTCGGGCGATTTGGGTTCGCAGTCGATATGTACGGCGACTACCTCGTCGTCGGAGATCCTGGCGATGGCATAGTTTTGGGCGCCGCCTATATTTACAAAAAGACAGGGGACACCTGGGCAAAGGTGCAGACTTTGGCGGGGGGAGCCGGATCCTATACCTTTGGTTATTCGGTTTCGATCAGTGCCAGCAACATCGCCATTGGATCGCCCCTCGAAAATCAACCTACTTCTCCTACCACCTTTCTTGATCTTGCATACTTTTACCGGAAACAGCCTGATGGAACCTGGCCGTTCGTATCCCGGGTAGTACAACCGGAATTCGATCCGCAGGCGAGCGGTAAGTCGATAAACTTTGGGAAAGTTGTGGAGGTGAAAGAAAATTGGGCGGTTGTCGCGGGTACCGGTACAAAAGCTATTTATATATACAGATACCAACTCTTGAATGGCAGCTATATTTGGAATCTCTTCAAAAGGATTCAATTCGGCTCCTATAGCTCATATTCTGATGACAGGGTGGCGATGTCCAATGATGAACAAGAAATTATGAGCAATTGTGGAACTGAAGGGATTGTTCAGTCTTTTCGATGGGAAAATGGCGATTGGGTTTCGAAGGGATCCGTCGCCGGCCTTGGTGGTAATCCTGCCATACTCAACGATGTGGCAACTGTGGTTCGTTATAATACGTCGGTCAAATTTTTAAAGAAGGATGCGAACGGTGTTTGGAATGTTTTCAAGACAATCGACCGTGATCCTCATGATGTGCGACTCAATGATGTATTTGGGAACTCGGTCGCGTTAACCGATAACTATCTTGTCGTCGGGCGGCCTGAAAGCCAAACCACTTGCACCTATTCCGGCTCAGCATTTATTTACGACCTCTTTTCAAACCTGGTTGACAGCGACATCGCTGTTTGCAATCAGACATTTACGGGCGCCAATGGTGTTGTGAATGGAAAGTCCATTGTGTTGGGCGGGCCGTCCTGTGCGACCGTTTATCAGCCGAATTCGTCCATAAGTTATTTGGCCAGTATCTCGGCAAGCTTGAAGCCAGGCTTCACGGCAAAGTCAGGAAGCACATTTAAAATTGCGTCGAAAGGATGTGCGAACTTTAACAATGGCACACCACCGGGTGGAAGAATTGCCTCTCAAAACGTACCTGAAAAACTTCCCGATGAAACCATTGCTGCGACCAATCTGGAGCCTGAGATCATTGTGCTTGATCCTGTTGAAGAAGATATTTTTCTATCGGTGTTCCCAAGTCCGGCTTTGAACGGCTATGTTCTCGTGAAATCCGACGCGGGAGAAATAAGCAATGTCGAGCTGTATGATATAAAAGGGCAGCTTATGAAGGATGTTTCTCTCCGAAAGGAAACTGAAAAGGTAGTACACGTGACCATTCCTTCAGACGCAAAAGGCATTTTTATGGTGAAAGCAAATGTTGATGGGCGAGCGCATTTTAAAAAGGTGGTTTTTCAATAAGGTGAAGTTTTAGGATCATTTTTGACAAATTGCTGAGAGGGCACTGCCTGTGTCACCTGCGCTTCGTCCGAACGCCGGTGTACGCGCAGTGCTTTTTCATGCAGCATCTTTCGAGAATGGTTTGCTGATTTCCGTGAGGCTTAACAACCACATCGGCAACGGTGCGATTCTCCGTTGGAATTTCGAAATATCCAAGGTTGCTTCAAATCGTTCGTCTACCCTGCGTCATCCCCGCCCAGCAGCTCGCTAAAATCGTCCCAAACATAACGCGTGGCCCACGTTTCCTTACCTCCAAAATCAGATTGATGACGGTCCATCGGTCGGCCGGATATGGCCGTATAAAATTTTTCAGCAGGATGATTCCCTTCCAACACCCAGAGGTAGAAATTATTCCTTCCATCGGCCAACAGTTTTTTGGCAGCCGCACGCATGAGCTTGCCACCGATACCATGTCCTTTCAGGTGAGGTACGACATGCAGATTGTCCACCAATGCTTGGTAGCCGGCATCCGGCACGTCCATGACAGCGATAAAGCCCACCACGTTGTTGTCGAGCTCGGCCAGGAGCACGAATTCGTTGTCCTTTAAGTTTGCCATCTTTTCTGACCAATGTCGCGCGCGTTCGCCGGCCAAATCGTTGTCAAGGTATTCGTCGAGGAGGAGTCCGCGGTAGGCAATTCTCCAACTCGCGGCGTGAAGAGCGGCAATGACCGGAGCATCGGCTGCCAAACCTTGTCGGATCGAAATATTTTTCATGGGCTACGGAATAGGGTAAAGATAAAACATTTCATAACAGGCCTGAAAAGAAGCCTTGATCCCATCGCTATAATTTTCATCACAAACCCGGCCCTGGACTGCCGGCAATTTACTATCTAGCAAAAAAAAACTGAATGCCTATGATGCGCTGGATCGTATTCTCCCTGATGGCGGTTCTATTTGTTGCGGCGGTACCCGAAAAGGATCGCCATGTGAAATGGATCCAACTTTTCAACGGAAAGAACCTCAATGACTGGAAACCGAAAATAGCGGGCTATCCGCTGGGTGAAAACTTTGCCGGCACCTTCGGTGTGAGCGACGGGAAGATAAAAGTGAGCTATAAAGGCTACGAAAACTTTGACGAACGCTACGGCCACCTTTTTTATAAAAAGCCTTTTTCCTATTACCTGCTGGCCGTGGAATACCGGTTCACGGGCGAGCAGGTAAAGGGCGGTCCCGACTGGGCGTTTCGAAACAGCGGGGCGATGATCCATTGCCAATCGCCCGAATCGATGGGGGTGAAACAGGACTTCCCCATCTCCATCGAAGTGCAGTTGCTGGGCGGCAACGGCAAGGATGAGCGCTCCACCGCCAACCTCTGCACCCCGGGCACCAACGTGGTGATGAACGGCAATCTCTTCACCAATCATTGCATCAACTCTACCTCCAAGACCTATCACGGCGACCAGTGGGTCCGGGTTGAAGTATTGGTGCTGGGCGACTCGCTCGTCAAACACATCGTGGAGGGCGACACCGTGCTGAACTATGAAAAGCCCCAAATCGGCGGCGGCAATGTTTCAAACTACGACCCCAAAGAAATGGTCGACGGCAAAGCACTCACCAAGGGATATATTTCCCTGCAAAGCGAAAGCCACCCGGTTGAATTCAGAAAGGTGGAGATTGTTGATCTCGAACCTTATGCGCATGACCGCAAGAAACTGAACGAAGCATTGGCAAAGCTGCGGCATCGAAAATGAGCCGGAGTGTATTATTGGTCCCGTTGACGAATGCCCAGCAAGATGTTGCAGCGATCTTTTTTTTTCTTATGGCAATGGCCTTCATTTATTTTTCAACCGCCCGTTTGTTGAAAGTTTCCCGGTTTCTTAAGAATGCCCGGACCACAATGGGCGTTGTGGTAAAAACCAGTGCATATCCGTCAGACGAAGAAGGCTCGTTCTACTGCCCGGTCGTTCGCTTTCAGACCGACAAACAAGAATGGATAACTCAACGGGTTGGCAGCTTTATACCTCAGGCTCTTCCCGAGGGAGAGGAAATAGAAATTATGTACGACCCCGAAGATTCGTCGCAAGTTGAAATTTACTCCCGCAGGCTAATATTCATACCAGTTGGTTGTCTTGCGTTTGGAGTTATGGTGTTTGTCATGATGCTTAGTGCTGTTAGCTAACTCGCCAAAATGCACGCCTTCGAATTTTAATCTGGTAGGATTTTTCATTAGATATCCGGGTACCCCGATATCGGGCTACCCGGAGTAAAAGCAACTCTGCAAGCGTGCGCCACGCGAACTTTTTTGATTTCCTATTGGCCTGCCACATTTTCGGCATAGGTTGCCGGGTACACTTTCCTGAACATGAGGTAAGTAACGGTGACCATCACCAGCGCAAAAACGGCATCGCCCGTCGAAGCGAAATCAAACACCGCCAGTTTCGACCAGAAGGCAAAAATGATGTCAAAGAATATGCCTGCAAATACCCATTCCTTTAGTCGAAGCAATTTGCCGGGTATTAAAAGCACGGCGACGCCTAGAAATTTAGCAACGCCGAGTATGTAAATGAAGTGCGCCGGATATCCCAGTGCCAACGTGACGTCCCATACAACAGGGTTTGTAGTAAGCTCAAAAAAACTGCTTGCACCAAACCACAACGCGGTCAGAGCGGTGCCTACCCAATAAATTGTTTTTGCTGTTTTCAAATTCATGATCTTCTTGGTTTTAATAAACAAAGGTTCTTTAAAACCAAAGAGCATCGAAGGGGCCGAAAGGTGAAGTGGACAAATTGCCCGGTGGAATAGACAGTGAGCTGCGTGAGTTAATCGTACACGTGGGGCAAGGATAGCAAAAGTGTTATTCCTATTTTCTCCTTTTGGTTTGACCACTTCTGCCAATCGCTCCATAGTAAAACGTGAAGGCCTCAGCCTTGCCATCTTTCATCCGAAAAATCAGCCTGGCGAAAGGCTTGTATTTATCGGGAATAAATTCGCCATTGCCCTGATACAACAATCGGGTGCTGTCCGGTTTGCCATTTTCGATCCGCGTTCCCCACAGTTGGTCGCCATGCTTGTGGATGGTGAATTTGTCATTATGTTGACCGGCGTCATATTCGCCCCATTCCCCTGGATAACGGTCAATTTCATTTTTTGGGATAGGCAGATCTTTCACTACTACGGTTGGCTTGGTGGTCAATGATAAGGTTAAAAACCACTTCCCGAAAGCTGGATCTACCCCGGGTATTCTGGCGTTGAAGAGCGTACTATCGACCAGCAGGACGTGCATAAAGATATAAAACGGAAATACCCACCTTCCCGCTTTTTCCTTTCTTTCCATAACGATAAGTACGATCAAGAGAGCGTAGATCATGGCCCAGCTCACAAAAATAATGGTGGGAAATTCCATCTTAAAAAGATGGAACAGCACGCGGTCGGAAGCCGGTTGTATCATCGTGATCCCGGTACAAACCATGGCCCTGGCGTGGATGGCTACACGAGACCGGTTGGCGATGGCAATGAGGTAAAACGTCGACATCAGGATCGACCCATTCATCACCCCTAAGAATGTCAACGCCTCTTCAGGAAACAGCAGTCCCTCATAGTGCATGACCTGCAGTATGGAAAGAACAAGCAAGGGCATAACCACAAAAGAGAATTTCCCGATCAGCCGGTGGGCTGCGAATTTCTTTTTTCTGATGAGGATCGGTTGCACGATCAACATCGCTATCCAAAGCGACATCATGACGCCATGAAAATGAAAAAGTGAAGCATGCCTGCTCGTGCCGGCGATCAATTCGGAAATATACCCGTGCCAAAATCCCAATAAAACAATCGCCCCCAATCCGAAAACATAATAGCCGGCCTTGTCGAAGTTGATTTTTGATATAACGTTGTTCACGATGGTAATGAGGTTAAAAATTATTCATAGTTGAATAACAGAGCACTAAAGTCTCTGATTACTACTGCCGACTATTAGCCCGCGAGATAGTTTCTTAGACGCCTAAGTTGAAAAACACCGGCATCCCGATCATTGTAAAAAATCGTCATTTTTTTGACAGGCTCCCGGGAAGAAGGGGGTAAGCACTCCGCGTCACACCTTCTCCCGTAAATTCTCCACCACCCTGACCACGGCGCCCAACTGTGAATTCGAGGACTTCTTCAATTGATCCAGCACGACTACCGAAATAAGCTTCGGCCAGAACAACCGCGAATTGACGTCGCCTGCTTTTGCTTCGATGGAAGTGATCTGCTCTCCCAATGCCTGTTGCAACGCCGGCGGCACATCCGGATCCTGCGACAGCGCCTTGAGCTTGATCAGTCCGGCCTGGAGCCGATGGTTCTGCAGGTCATCGATGGCATCGGTTAATTTATAGGGCCAATGAATAGCCGTTTCGTTGGCAAACCCTGCCCAGTAAAATTTAGATTGCGCAAAATCCTTATCGTACGCACTGGACAACCCCATCAAAATATAGAATACCGCAGCCTCATACTGCACCGAAGAGCCGGGTTTTAAGAGCAGGTGCTTTTTCGCCAGCTGCGATTCTTCGCGGGCCAGGCTGTCCCAACCCTGCTCATACATGGTAATGGACCGCAGCGATAGCGCCAGGTACTTGACCGTAGCGTCGCCTTCTGCCGCGGCAAGGTCGGCCTCGGCAAACGCCATGGCAGGCTTTGCAGAAACCGTCCAGCCATACCCGAGAAGCAAATGTGCATACGCCGGATCCAGCGGCGCCAGCGAATCGGGCCGCTGGTTGTTATACAACTTTACGGCAGGCCCAAGGGTCGTGCCCGAAGTGGCTTTATAGGTGCGATAGGTCAACCCGGAAACGGTATCTTCATAAAGCTCTCGCTGGGTCTTTTTCCCGGAACAGGCAAAAAATAAAACAAACAGTGTGAACAGCCACACCCGCCGCTGGGAGATCGTTGATGAATACATTCGCGCAAGATATAAAAACGCCGCTTTGATCTGTATCCATCTTCCGGATCGGGAGGTATATTCCATCCTAACTCCGGGTAATCTTTGTGACCTTGGCCATCTTTTCACCCCGTGTCAGGATTCAATCCCTATCTTTGGCAATAATGCAACGATCATGAAAAAGAAAGTCTTCATCGGCATCATCCTCTTGGCAACCATTGCCGCCGGTTTCTTTATCTACCGCGCCACCCGACCCAGCCCTCCCGGATCCGCTGAGCTTACCGTCGGTGACCTGACGGTCTCTATATCCTACAACCGGCCATCCGTGCGCGGTCGCCTCATCTTCGGCCCCAAAGAACAAAAAGCCTTGCAACCCTATGGTGAATATTGGCGCCTCGGTGCCAACAAAGCCACTCAAATAACGCTTAGCAACAACGTTACCTTCAACGGTCAACCCGTCGAGGCGGGAACGTACAGAATGTACGCCATCCCCGGCCCCGACAGCTTCGAGATCATGCTAAACACCGAGCTCGGCAAATCCGGCGCCGAAATGCCCGACCATCAATTCGACATTCTGCAAACAAAAGTTCCGGTCACCACCGCTTCCACAGCCGTAGAAAAATTCACGATTTCTATGACAGAAGTCCAACCAGGCATTGATGCCGTCTTCGAATGGAGCACCATCCGCTTTGTCATCCCTATACGCCCGCAGTAAAAAGCGTATACCCTCATCCAGGTTCTCCAACGAACCTGCTCGGTTTCCCGCGAGTTGTTGCCCAGGAAACCGGCGAAAATGGAGAGGACGGCGGGTGGGAGAAATAGGTCCCAGATGTCTACCATTTATCTTAGTCTCACTATATTGGCGTTAAAGAATCAACGTACATCCTACGACTCATGAACTTTGAACTGGCTGAGAAACTAGACACCCTCATCACTAGCAACAAATTGGATGAAGCCATCACCCTGGCCGAAAAGGAACTTTGGGGTTTGCCGCAAACTCCTTTCCATGCCATCTTAGGCAAAGACCTGCTGCACCTTGTCGATCCCATGGCGAAATATTTGGATGCCTTCTATCAATGGATGAAACCAACGATTACCACCAAAGCCCTTTATGCCGAAATGAACGGCTTCACCATCAATCCCGATCTCTGGTATGTCGATGTCTTTGCCTACGACGAATACCAAGGCCTCGATGACTTGGACTGGCTCGCCGATGTTGAACTGGAAAACTCCACCGCGAACGACCCCTTCTTGCTCACCGGGTTTGAAGACTTGCAAGAGGCCTACGACGACTACATGGAAAAAGAAAAATATCATGACAAGCGACAACGCAGCGGCAGCGAAGTCTGCGAACTCATCATCATTCTCCGGCTCCAACAACTGATGCGAGAAGCCGTCAAGGCCGGAAAAGCCAAAGGCAAGACGTGGGTAAACGTGCCCCTGTTGGTGACGGCACATGACTATGACCTTATATACAAAGCAACATGACAAGGCACCGAATGCTTTATTTGAATGGCTAAATTATCCCCTTGCAAGTTCGTCGCGTAAGTCGGCAACGCGCCAGTTCTGCTGCTTTGGACGTGCTGATGATTTCCTCCGTCAAGTTAGCCTTCTTTCCCATTCTACGTGGGGGGGCATCCAGACTGACCCAGAAACAACGCCATGTCAACCCACGGCCTTTTCGGGATACTTTTTTCGCCCTTTTGAATTTAGTCCGCCTAGGCGGACTTTCCATCATAACTCCGGGTACCCCGATGCGATCAGGGTGCCCGGAGAAAAGCAACACAACAACCGTGCGCCACATGCGCACGGAAATGGAGCGGTTAACTTTCATGGCGCATCCCCCGATGCGCCTGGATGCAGCGCACCGATTGCGTGCCAGATCGTGCGACGATCCAAGTTTTCATTTGGTGCGCTTTCTTGAGATGTGACGACGTAACCAAGGGAAGCTTTTGCAGCAACCGGCAAACATCTTTGCTGTCAACGCGTCGAAGGGCGTGCGCTGCGTCGCGTGGGTGTCGTATTATTTGCTTTAGGGACTTTTAGTGGGAAAAGAGCGTCGAGGAGGAGTGAGGGTAAACTAGATAGCTCCGTAGGCCTTTAGGAGTTTGAGTAACTTTTCCAATTTTTCAGGATCCATAGAAGGGTCTAGGCTAATATTAACTTGAACTGACGATGGTGCGTGCTGTCTAATAGGCAGTTGAGGTGGAGGTGTGTTGTTTTCATTGTCATCATCACCATCAACATCGCCACTGTTAGTGTCTTCTACATCATCGTTTTTATTATCTTGAGGCTTAGCGTCACTAGCGTTCTTTGAGGTCGGCTGGCTCACAAACTTAAAAGCGTCACCATCAAGTTCCGCAAGACCACTATATTTTAGTGAACTGGTAAAAATTTGAACACATTCGTCCGCGGAGTCTGGGTGTACCTTGAGCTTTGCAGCCTGTTGTTTTAGTTTAGGGAAATTAACAGTATCTCCTTTAAAAGTCTCATAAAGTTGTTTGAAAAGTTTGGGCTTGAGGCAAGCGCTTTGAAGATGTGGGATAATTTCATCTACGGGGGATGAAGCTATCTCCTTGCCAAGAGGGGTTGCTTCCATTTTGACATTGTCATCATTGAGTAAGCCAAATTGACGTAATGCAGATGCACGTATCTTGCCATCTGGTCCATTATTATTAAATACCCCTGGTAGAATTATCGATTCGGGTTGAGGTGAGGTGTGAGTTTTTGAAACAATTTTCTTGTTGTACTCAATCGCCTTTTTTAAGTCTATTTTCGGAAATAGCGTACCGCCTTTTCTTCCTCCTTTGGGGGGTACACGTTTTGCTTGTTCAGTCATCCGGAAGTGTTTTTATTGCAATGAGTAAATCTTGTAAGCCGTCTTTATACGATTTTGTGAAATCTGCGTATTTTTTATCTTTTATTAGAGGGGGTATCTCACAATCCGAAAGTTTGATCGGAAGAATCTTGACTTTTCTCTTTTCAATCTCGTTAATTAAGGCCGTATTCAATTCTTTTTGTACCCAAGAAGAATTAACCGAGGCGTCGCTCATTGCTAACAAAAAGTAATCCGACTCAACTAGTCCCTGAGATATTTTTTCTGCAATTGAATCGCCCACCAAGATTCTCTGTTCATCTAGCCAAACCGAGATTCCTGCTTTCGTCAAGTCTCCTGTTAATTGTCGAATAAATGGTTTGTCTTTTGAACTATGAGAAATGAAAGCAATAATTTTTTTTGAGTCCGTCTGGTGTCTTTTTTCCTTGATTGTCGACGCTTCTTCAATCAGATCTTCAATCAATAGCGATGGGTCAAGAACTTTATAACTTTTAGCCCATTTCAATAGAGGTGCCGTGTCCTTTGGGTTAAAATTCAATATTCCAACAACTGTGGCGGCTTTCCTTGTTGCAGCATCCACGCTATCACCTAAGTTAAGAAATTGTTTTAAGTGGATCATAAGTGGAAGTCTTACAAGGGCCTCCTTGATAACAGCTTCTTTTTGAGCGCTTGACCCCTTATACGGATAGGCGCAATTAAGCGAAAAAGTGTCTCCAGCTAAATTTTGAATAATTTCAATAGTCAAGCAATTCTTCAAAATCTTGCCAGTGGTTCTAGGATCGATACCTGCAAACTGGCTAATTGATTTTACTGTTGGCAAGTTTAACCATGCAATTGCATCCAATGTTGGGAATATGAAATCAAGATTTACAGACTCAAACTTTAAAGAACTCGTTTTGGTTGTTTTTAACTTTTTGCTCATTGGTTCAACTTCTTAGGTTCTATCCGCTAACATCCGGCATAGGAGCTGCAGGAATAAGGCGAGTATTACCACACACTCTCCTTGCTTTACCTAAGTTAGTATCGTTTGCCATAATATACAAGGAAAATTGGTGATCTTATTAGTCTTTCATCATTAGATAAGACAAATTGCTTCATTGTGAGGGAACTCCACTACCCGGCAAAATCCGAATCTACTCCGCTCCAAGTGATTAGTGCGGGGCTTATTTTGCTTAACAGTCTTTCCAGTAACGCAATTTTTTTCGTCTTTGTCCTTCAACAGTTCCTCCGTCAATTTCTTATTCTCCTCAGCAAGCCTTTTGTTTTCCGCTAACAGCGCGTCATTGAAACTGCAATTATGAAACGTTCCTCCATTATTGGGTGCTATAGTTTCATAGTTGGTTTGGATATTATTTATGGTGACCTCATCATTATAATTCTTAGTCACATCCGTCGGAAACCCCAGCACCTTCCCAATCCTTTCCAAAGTCAAATCCTCCACGTGTTCGCTTTGTTCGATCTTCGAGATGGCTTGCTGGCTGATGCCCAACGCTTCGGCCAGAGTGTCCTGTTTCATTTGTCTCAGTTCGTGCAGGCGCATGATCGTGTGGCCGATGTGGGTTGTCTTTGTTAAATCCCGAGTTGTGAAAAACAACCCGGGCGGTTGTGCCATGCGCTTTTTTGGGTTGTTTCTGGCCGTTCCTTTGTTTCATGCGTCGTTGTTGAGCAGCAGCGCTGGCAACGTCTTTTTGGTTTGAGCTTTTTCCGGCGCATTGGCATAGTCCGGTGTGTGGCATTGGAAAGATCAGCCAAAAAAAATACGGTTATGGAATCATCGTTCAAGTTAACACCCGCGATCACGGAGGGCATGGTTCACCTCTTCACCACCTACCCGCCCATGGCCTATCGCGACACTGTCATTGATATCTATCTTGGCTACCTCTCGCACGAACACGGCCACCGGCTCGTGAATTTCGACAGCATGGGTCACCAAATGTACCTGCTGCTCGACTTCCTGCGAATTGCCGCATCAGAAAACGGGGGAACCGGAAAGGATAAGGGGTGGAGAAATAGAAGCCGATAGACTCCCGGCCATGGCGTTGCAGTTTGTGGCCTGTTTTAAATGGGTGATGAACTTGCCGTCAATCAAATTCAACGTCATGAATCTCCGAGACTGGCTTTGTTTGCCCATTCATTCAATCCAAGTGTTTCTAGCAATGTCCACTTAGCGAAGTCGACAGCAAGGTTTGTGGAGATATCGCCCTCCATAGAGTACTCCTTGCTTTTAGTAGCTACTAAGTAGTGAAAATATATTCTTTCATCCGTTTTTAATTCTGGTACTGATATTTCGAATTCTCGTTCTAGATAGTTTGTAAAGGAAGAGTTTGTGAAGGAAGAGCTCTTTGGTTGATAACCAAGTTCTTTTTCTAGCCGCTTAGGCATAAGGTCGTCATGGGATGCCCTGCATTTCAGTCTTTCGCCATCTTCAGTTCCTATGCTTAAAACATGGGTTTTGTTCTCTATCCAGATTGCGTCTAAGTCCTCGCCACTGTCAGGTGTTGAGGTAATGCCTGAGTCAGTGCTGACTAGTTCGCAATTTATTTTTAGCTGTTCGACGTTGCTATTCTTCTTAGTAATACGAAATATCCATCCCTTGGAATCATCAACTGGAAACTCAGTATTTCGCATCCAGCCTTTTATGTTGCTAAATGGAATAACTTCAATGTGGTAATTTGGGGTGTCAACGAGTTTCATCGAATTTGTCTGCGAAATTGTGATGGTGTTAAGACTAACAGTGGAGCTAATATCAAGTCTAATAACACCTAATGGGGTTTCAAAGGTGTCAATATTTATTTTGTCAGTTTTCATAATCGTTAGAGATGCATATAACGGCCAGGTTCGGAGGCATGCGACAATTGTGAAACAATAATGGTAACGAAGCACGCGCCTCCAGATCAAGGTTATTCAAAATCCTCTTTGTCAACCAAAATTCTGATCTTGTATAATCCATCCCAGTCCTCAAAAATCTCCGGTGTTGTCAGTCCCGCCAGGCGTGTCCGCAGTGACGGCATTGTTTTGCATATGGTGTTCTGGCAAGACGTCGGCAGTTGGGGCAGTTGTTTAGAAATATTTTGTCCGGGTAATCTGATAGAATTCGCCTTGCCATGATTTGCGTGTATTGTTCTGGCCCACCGGTTATCATCTCCAAAACATCCTTATCGGATGTAAGCCAACCCTGTTTCTTGTAGGTTGCGATCTTTCTTTCAATGCCCTCTCTACCCTCAGTGTTGTATTGACCCATTAAGGTGAGTATTGTTTGTATGTCCTTATTTGGTAACAAATTCGAATAATAGCTGGCGATGTATTGTGATAATTCTTTGTCCATGACTTTGATTTTGTTGCTAACGGGCTTGCTAGCTAAACCTTCTTGATTAAACGGTAAGCCGGATAAGACAAGCCCACAATAATGAGAATGAGTACGAAATTATACCAATCGCTAATTGCAAACCCCACAAACAACCCAACCGTTACTAGCAACACTAATATTGACGTCCATGGATAACCCCACGCCCGATAAGGCCGGGTCAAATTAGGCTCAGCCCTGCGCAACTTGATAAGCGCCCCGAATGCAAACCCCAACACGATCAATGATATAAAAGCACTAAGTGAAAACAACGCTTCGAACGACCCCACCAAGATCAATCCCAACGCAAGCCCCGACGAACAAAGCAACGCTACAGTTGGCGTGCCCCCTTTATTGACTACGCTCCCTTGCCGTACAAAGAAACCATCGCGACTAAGCCCAAAAAGAATCCGCGCCGGTATCATCATATAAGCATTAAGAATGCTCACCAACGAAGCAATCGCCAGCACCACCACAAACGTAGCGCCCCCACTTCCAAATACAATCTTGGCCGCATCTGAGGCCACCAGCGTGGAAGTGGAAATGGAACCGATGGGCACAACATAAAAGAGCGCAACATTAAAAATCACATAGATCAGAATGACAGTGACAGCGCCCATAAACAACGAGCGCGGCAGATTTTTTTCGGGGTCCTTATCCTCTTCGGCAAAGAAGCAAGCCGACCACCATCCATCATATGCCCCCACAATCAGCTGCATCGATTTAAGAATGCCGATGAGCAACCCGCCTCCCACTACAGGCAACGGTTGGCGGAAAGAAATGTGATCGACCCTCACAAAAAAGCAAGCGGCGATCAGCACCACGAAAAAGATCACCTTGGCCAGGCTCATGATCTGCTGTGCGATGCTTCCGCCTTGCACACCCACCAAGTGAAACGCCGTGAACACCAACAGGAATCCCACCGCCACCAGCGTTTCGCGGCCAGCCCAGGCCGGGAACAGGATGGTCACATATTCACTGATCACAATGCAAAAATAAGCGGGCCCAATGGCATTGATGAGATAATCGAGCCAGCCCGTGAGGAAGCCGAAGTACGTGCCGAAGGCCCGCATCACATAGTTATACGGTCCCCCCGCCTTCGGCATGATGGTAGCCATTTCGGAAAAGGAGCTCACACCCATCAACACATACAGTCCACCGAAAAGCCAGCACAAAACAATGAGCCAGTAGTTGTCCAGCATCAAAGCAATCGTGCCCGGTGTGCGCAGGATGCCGGCGCCGATGGTGCCCCCGATCATGACGGCCACGCCAAAGCTGACACCCAGCACTTTTTTCAGTTCGTGTTTTGGTGATCCTGATAAAGATTTTTCCATACGCCGGATGTATTTGATGGCTGCGGTGTGGCCGTGGTGGGTCAATATAGAAACAAAATCGGAGGGATTAAAGGCCCGTAGTCGGCACCGTGCGGGGAGCGCATTGGGTTTCGAACCGGCTTTCATTATCTTACGGCTGCTAACGTTAGTTTCATGAACACAAAAAAAATCATCAAGATCACCTTCCCGCTCATCTTGCTGGCGGGCATTTATTTCTTAGGCTCCGAACCGGCGAAGCCCAAGTATGACCTGGCCTTGCCGCAAGTTCCGGCCGACCCCACGGGACTGGTGGCCTATGTGAAGGAGAAAGAATCGCATCACAAAATTAAGCCCGACAACGAATCGCGCATCGAGTGGTATGACAGCGTTCCGAAACGCACCGAATATGCTGTGGTGTATGTGCATGGATTTTCGGCCAGCCCCATGGAGGGCGAGCCGACTCACCGTCGCTTTGCTAAGGAATTTGGCTGCAACCTTTACTTGCCCCGCCTGGCCGACCACGGCATCGACACCACCGAGGCCTTGCTCATGATGACACCCGACCGACTCTGGGAAAGCGCCAAAGAAGCGCTGGCCATTGGAAAACAATTGGGCGACAAAGTGATCCTTATGAGCACGTCCACCGGCGGAACACTGTCGCTGAAGCTGGCCGCCGAATATCCCAACGATGTTTATGCCCTCATCAACCTTTCGCCTAACATCGCCATCAACAATGGTGCGGCGTTCCTGCTGAACAATCCGTGGGGATTGCAGATCGTGCGGAAAGTGAAGGGAGGAGAATATTCCATTGACGAGACAGAGGAATTTCCCCAGTATTGGTATACTAAATACAGACTGGAAGCTACCACACAGCTGGAAGAACTGGTGGAGTCTACCATGACCAAAGATCTTTTTCAACGTGTTAAGCAACCGTCGCTCACGGTGTATTATTACAAAGATGAGAAAGATCAGGACCCTACAGTAAAAGTCAGCGCTATGCTGGAAATGAATAAAGCGCTGGGCACTCCTGATGACATGAAGGAAGCTGTGCCCATTCCTGGGGCTGGTGTTCATCCGTTGGGGTTTGAGAAAAAATGTAAGGACTATCCGGCGGTGTATGGGGCAGTGGAGAAATTTGCGTTGGAGAAACTGAAACTGACGCGTACTGGAGAAGAGATGTTGGTGAAGAATTGAAGATACTGTGCTGAAGAAGCACGCGATCAAAATAAGAAAGGAGTTGCATCATTTGATGCAACTCCTTTTCTTTTTGGTGAGTTTGGTGCGGGTGTGAGGGTTTGAACCGCCCTCCTTCGCTAAAGCTTCGGCGGGCGAAGCAAAGAAGTGGAGTCTTATGCTTTTAAGTACTCGATCGCTTTTAGCAGATCGTCAGGGGTGTCGATACCGAAGGTTTCTTTTGAGGTCTCTACGACGGTGATCTTAAATCCATTTTCCAGCCAACGCAATTGTTCCAGTGATTCGGCTTTCTCCAGGGCGGAAACGGGGAGTTGTGTTAGTTTTTGGAGGATGTCGGAACGGTAGGCATACATGCCGACGTGTTTGTAAAACCGGTGCTTCTCCAGCCACAGGTTCCGGTCGGTGTTGCGGATGTGGGGGATGGCTTCGCGGCTGAAATACAAAGCTTCGCGTGCTGCGTTCAACACGATCTTTACTTCGCTGGGATTGAAAAGTTGTTCCAGGTCGTCGATGGCTTTGATGAGGGTGGCGATCTCGGTTTTGCCATCGAGGGTGGCGGCGACGAGGTCGATCTGGTCGGGTTGGATGAAGGGTTCGTCTCCCTGGATGTTGATGACGTAGTCGAATTTTTCTTTTTGCAAGGCCAGGGCTTCGTAGCAGCGGTCGGTGCCGCTCACGTGGTCTTCGCGCGTCATGCAGACGTCGCCTCCAAAGGATTTCACATGATTATAAATTTCTTCATGGTCGGTGGCCACCACCACTTTCGACAAGCTTTTGGCGGCTGCCGCTTGTTCGCATACCCGTTGGATCATGGATTTTCCGTTGATGTCCACCAACGGCTTGGCGTGAAACCGCGATGACGCATACCGCGCGGGTATCAGTCCGATTATCTTCATCTATTGTTCTGTTAATTGTTTTACCTGCACACTGGACCCCGCCTCACCGACCACTTCCACCGGCGCGCCCCGGTCGATGTACTCGCCGCGGGTGAAGGCATCGTAGAGATGCCCGTCGATGATCACTTTGCCACTGGGCCGCAGCACGGTGTGGGCCGTGCCGTTCTTGCCTTTCAGGGATTCCTTGTTGAAGTTGCTGTTATAGCCTTTGCTGCTGTCTTGCGTGTGGGTGAGGGCCACGCGTTTGTAGAAACGGGTGTCGGGCAATTTGGCGCCGCCGATAAAAAATAAGATCACGCTTCCCAGCAGTCCGCCCACCGAGGCGGCGAGGGCCAGCAAGATGTCGTTCATCCGCACAAATTCGAAATCGAAATCTTTGTTGTTGATCATGATCAGCACCAGCGACCCGACCGTGAGCACGATCCCCGCGATGCCGGCCACCCCAAACCCGGGAATGACAAAGACCTCCGCGGCGATGAGACACATCCCCACAAAAAACGCGATGATCTCCCAGTTCTGCGCCAGGCCGTTGAGATAGTAGGGCACCAGGTAGAGGATCAACGCGATCACGGCGGCAATGGCTGGAAAGGCTGCGCCGGGTGCCTGCAGCTCAAAATAGATCCCACCCAGGATGATGAGGATGAGCACACCGCTGATGAAGGGGTTCAGAAAAAAGGCGACGATCTTGTCGGCCGCGCCCAATTCGTACTGATCGAGCGTATAATCTTTTACGTTGTTCTTTTTCAGGATCTCTTCTACGGAATTCACTTCGCCTTCACAATACCCGTTGTGTATGGCTTCCGAGGTGGAGAAGGTGATCACCTGGCCGATCTTTTTGATGCTGTCGATCTGCACTTGTTCGTCCACCATGCCCTCGGCGATGGTCGGGTTTCTTTTATTGACCTCGGCGGTCGAGCGCATGATGGAGCGCATATAAGACTGGTACTTGTCGGGAGCCTTCTGGCCGCTGCCATCCACCACGGTGGCCGCACCAATGCTGGCGCCGGGCGACATGTAGATGCTGTCGCAGGCAATGGAGATGAGCGCGCCGGCCGATGCAGCATCGGAGTTGACGAACACCCAGACCGGTTTTTTCACCTTCAGGATCATGTCCACGATGTCCTTGGCATCGGTGAGCACGCCGCCGTAGGTGTCCATTTCAATGATGATGATGTCGGCGTTTGTTTTTTCGGCATGCTCCAGGGCCAGCGACACGGAGCGGGTCATACGGGGGTCGATCTCGTCTTTGATGCCCATCACCATCACCCGCTTTTGCTGGGCCAGGGTGGAAAGAGACGACACGACCAGGAGGAGGAGGGCTAACCAGGGTTTTAGCGTTTTCATATCGGTGCAGGACTTTAAGCCGATAGCTATCGGCTCCGGTAAAGTATCGGCTCGATAAACTATCGTGTCGGATTCCGATAGTTGTCGGATTCCTGTTTTAATTTGCATAAAATTAAGATTAAACCGGTTGGGGCGTAGCATAGAACACAACTTTTCGCATGTTTTTGACGGCACCGTCTGGAACCTGCTCGCCTCCGAAAAACACGACGTGCTCATTGCCGAGGTGCGTAACCACGAGAAAAAGCAGGTTACGTTCTCCGCATGTCATTGCCAGACAGGCCAATTCCTCTGGCGCGACGTCACTTTCGATGAGCCTTGGTGGATCAACCTGGCGGGCGTGACCGGCGATGTGGTGCTGTTTACGTTATACCTGGAAACGCAGAATCCCGACCGCAAGGGCGTGTTGGCCTATCATCTCACCGAACAGAAGATCCTCTGGTGGAACAATGATCTCTCTTTGACGGAAGTGTCGGGGGCGTACGTGCGGGGCATCGCCTCCAAGTATGGTCACCGGGAGGTGGTGCTGGATGCGGCCACGGGCCAGGCTGTTGATCCCGCGCAGGCGGTCCAGACGCGTGTATCTTCGGCGATCCGGAGGCCGTATCAATACCTGGAGGAGAACCCGCACTTTGCCACGGTGAAAACATTTTTGGAGGAGAAATTCAATTTATCTCCTGTGGTGGCGTTGGAGTATCTGGAGCATGGTTCCTTGATTTTTATTTCCTTTTATCTCCGGGAAGAAGAATTGGCGAATTATTTGTTGGTGCTTTCCGCGGAAGGCGACGTGTTGTTGAAAGAAAAATTAGACGAACAGCGGAAAGGAATCGGTCTGGATACTTTTTTCATCCTTTCAGGTTGCGTATTTTTCGTGAAGAATACAAGAGAGTTGGATAGTTACAAGATCTATGATTAATGAATTGATATTGGCGGGTGTCTCATTTTTTCATCCGCATGTGCAGCAGGATTCTATCGGAACAGAGACCGTCAACGGCAAGATCTTCGTGCTCCACCAGGTAGACGAAAAAGAAACCCTTTACGGCATCTCCCGACGCTACGGCGCCACGGTCGAATCCATCATCCAAAACAACCCCGGTGTCGACGCCGGGCTCGAGATTGGCAAGGTGCTGCGAATCCCCTATACACCCCGCACCACGGCCAAGAAGGCTGACGGCACCACCACCACACACACCGTGGCGGCCAAGGAAACCATGTTTTCTATCTCCAAGCAATACGGCGTCACCGTAGACGAGATCAAACAATGGAACAACCTCACCGACAACAACCTTTCCATCGGCCAGGAGATCATCGTCAAGAAAAACGGCCACACCACCGCTGCAACACAATCTGAAACGCATGCATCTACCACGCCTCCAGTCGTTGGCCCCAAGAAGGGTGTTCACCTCGTAGCGGCCAAGGAAACCATGTTCTCCATCTCGAAGCAGTATGGCATCACCGTGCAGCAACTCAAGGATTGGAACAAGCTGGAAGGAAACGAGATCAGCATCGGCCAGGAACTGCTGGTAGCAGCTCCCGCACAGGCGCAAACCCAAACACAAGTTCAAACGGCAGTGATCCCTCCGCCGACGGATATAAAAAAGGATGAGACGGGCGTAAAAAAAGAAACTGAGACAGTAAAGACTGAGACGGTAAAGAGGGACCCTGTTGTTTCAACCCCGCCTAAATCCACCCCTGTCAAAGAACCCGCCAACATTACCATTTCCGAATCGGTGAAGAACACCGACGAGATCGTGCAAAGCGGGTTGGCCGAGTTGATCGAAGGCACCGATGGCAACCGGAAATACCTGGCCTTGCACCGCACCGCTCCCGTGGGCACCATCCTGAAAGTGAAAAATGAAATGAACAACCGCGAAGTCTTTGTGCGGGTCATGGGCAAATTGCCCGAGACGGCCCTCACCGACAAGCTGGTCATCAAGGTTTCCAAATCAGCCTACGACCGTCTCGGCGCCATCGACCCGCGCTTTCGCGTAGAGGTGACGTATTATAAGTAACCCCATCGCCGTTGCCTCGCCGTTGTTGGTGTTCCTTCGCCGTTGTTGGTGTTCTTCACCAACAACTCATCGGGCCTCGGGTATTGTCCTTAGTCAAGAATACATAGCCGTCCATGGGCGTACCCTGCATTTATTAGTGCTCGCCACCCAATGTTGTTGGTGTTCTTCACCAACAACTCATCGGGCCACGGGTATTGTCCTTAGTCAAGAATACATAAGCCGTCCATGGGCGTACCCTGCATTTATTGGTGCTCGCCCCCCAATGTTGTTGGTGAAGAACACCAACAACGGCGGCAGGCGGCTCCCGGTGCTCCCGCCCAACATTTTCGTCAGCCGGGACAATATTTTTCCTTTTTTTGCTTTAGGAAATGGAATGATTCCGCCTCTGCTCGCGGATGATAAACCTTGCACCACCATGAAGCTTGCGCTGCGTTCTGAACTCCTCTTCACAACGTTCACCGCCCTGTTGACCGTGACCCCTCTCGCCGCCCAGAACCTGGTGCCCAACGGCGGTTTTGAAGACTACGATCACTGTCCCGGCAGCTACACGCATGATAAAGCGGACTTCAAAATCCCCGGCTGGCACAGTGCCTCCGCCGGCACCCCCGACCATTTTCATGCCTGCAGCCGCGGCGAAGCCGGCGTGCCCTACAATTGGGCAGGGGTTGCCGAAGCCTACGAGGGACAAGGCTATACAGGCGTCTATGCCTGGTCCGACAACGGCAAGAGCTACCGCGAATACCTCCAATGCCGCCTCACGACACCCCTCGCGAAAGACTCGCTCTACCACATCGAGTTTCGCTATAAATTGTCTTCTTATTCAATGTATGCCATCGACCGCATCGGCCTGCACCTGGCGGACACCACGGCGACGCTACGGCACGACAAAGTGTTGAAGCTCGAACCCACGCTTGCCATCGTCCAGGATTCTGCTTTGACTTTGCGGACGGGCTATTGGGAACAGGCCTCGATGGAGTACCGGGCCAGGGGAGGGGAGAAATATTTGCTCATCGGCAATTTCTCTTCCGATGAAGACACGCGTTTCTACAAAATTCAATTTCAGCCCATACAAGAAGCCATGCTGGCCCACAGCGCTTATTACTACATCGACGATGTGCAGGTGATCCCGCATAACGCAATGCCTGTGGAGCCGCCCAGTGCTCCCGTGTTTTTGGCGGGCGAGGTGGAGTGGGACAAGGACTATGTGCTGCGAAACATCCAATTCGAATTCGATAGCTACAAACTCCTCCGCTCATCGTTTGAAGAGCTTGACCAGTTGGTGGGATGGCTCGAAACACATCCCGACACCAACGTCCAGTTTTCGGGCCACACCGACGATGTGGGGGGCGACCGCTACAACAAAGAACTCTCGTTCAAGCGCGCCCAGACAGTAGCCGCCTACTGCACGTCACAGGGCATCGCGCCTTCGCGGATCCGAATTTTTAGTTATGGAAAAAGCAAACCGCTGGTAGCTGCATCCACTGAAGAAGCCCGCCAGCTGAATAGGAGGGTAGAAGCGCGATTTGTGGAATGACGAAGCCCGCACGAACACGAGCCTAATCAAGAAAATTTATTCGACTGACACCATCTGGAACAGCGGCTTCATCTCCAGCGAATCGCTGTGTGCGATCTCTCTCAGATCGGGCTTGTTCCGCGTGAGGAATTGGTTGTAGTGGCTGGCGATAAAGTCGTATTCTTCGCGGTAGTTGTTCACCCGCTGGTCGGCTTGTTGGATATCGTCCACCAATTTTTGCAGGGTGGTGTTGTAGGTGAATTCGCTTTTGGATTCGGTGAGAGTGATCAGCTCGTTGATGAGCGATGTCGAGGCAAAATCATATTCTTCCACCACGTCGGCATTGCCCATGGATTTTTGCGTGTATCGCAATCGGTAAAGCTGGCTCAGTTGTTCTTCGTAGCCGCTCAGCACGTCGCGTTTGTCGGGGGTGGAAACAATGAGCTCGTGCAGCAGGTTGTGCATGGCTTTGAGCTTCTGGTTGTCGTCGTTGATCATCATATTCCACGACTGCAACATACTGTCTTGTAAGGACAGGTAGCGGTCGGTCAGGGAATCGATCTTTGTGAAGGTGGTGGTGGGGCCATCGGCCTTTTTTTCCCCGCAGTTCATCAACGCTATTCCGCAACAGGAAATTAAAAGGATGGGAAGGACAGTTCTCATGATTTACGTTTGGCTCCTGTTGGTCAAATACGTGGCAAAGAAATGAAATGTTATTTGCGTTTCGGGTGATTTGTAATATATGTATGGTTTTTTCTGATTTTAAAGGGGCTTAAACTGTTCAAACGACTCCTGGCAGTCAAAACAGTAGTGAATGGACCGGCACAAGGTTGGGCCAAAGACACTTTTCAGTGTCGTATTTGTCCCCTCACACCGCGGACAGGACACATGCTCCAGCACGTCCAGATCGGTAAAAACTTTCGCTGCCATGGGTGGCGCAAGCCCAAATTCCTTCAGCGCGCGCCGTCCTTTTTCCGAGATCTTGTCCGACGACCACGGGTCGCGAAAGTTGACCACGATGCGCACTTCCTTCATGCCCCGCTGCAGCAATGTTTCGGTTATTTCCTGCTTCATGATCTCCAATGCAGGGCAGCCTACAAACGTTGGCGTCATTTCAATATCCACGCTGTTGTTCTCCACCACCACGTCCGTAATTACCCCGAGATCGACCAGCGACAACACGGGGATCTCCGGGTCTTTCACGGCCTCGAGCCAGGTGTACACATCACGCGAAGTTATCGGAGAAGGTTTCATTTTTTATTTGTAAACAATGTCAAACGAACCGGGGATGATTTGGTTCAGGTGATGCTTCATGTGCTTCACATAGTCATCGGCCAGCCACTCCAGCGTGCGCAGTTGAACATCGTCCTTGCTGGTGTTGCAGGTGCGGGCATAATTTTCGGGTGGCATCGTGTGCAGTATTTCGCAGATGCGCTCGTTGGTCAATCGCCAGAGTTGGATCACGTCGTCTTTGGGTGCGTGGCCATAGGCGTTGGCATAGACCCAGAAGTCCTGGTGATAAACAATGTGGGGTGGGAACGGTTCGTACTGCCCGCAAATAAAACGGCGTAAATTATTTTGAGCCGAATCGATCAGGTGGCCGAGCACTTCTTTCTTGCTCCACTTGTGTGGCAGAGGCTTTGCGGAAAATTCCGGTTCCGGCAAGGCGCTGATCTTCGCGGTGTATTCGATCACCAGGCGGCGCAGTTCATCGATCGTATGTTTCATGTCCCTTTACTATAATTTTTAGCGCTTTCGCGCGATACTTCACCAGGAGGCCGTGGGGTCGATGCGGAACACTTCGCCCATTTCATCCAGCAGCGGGGTGAGGTGTTCGCTGTGTTTTCCCTGGCGCCCACCCAAAACCGGCGCGATCGTGTTCCATGCCGGCAGCGTCAGATCGGTTTGAGAAATGACTTCCTCCACTTTCGCCCTCCAGCGTTCCTGCAACACGTCCTCGCCTTCGAAGATGCCGTCGGCAGCCAATTCTTTTTCAAACGGCGATCGTTCAAAGATGCCCAACGCATAGGGCAGAGCAAACGCCAGTGAATGTTGCAAACGGGAAATGCTTTCTTCGGTTGCAGTGCCCAATTGTTTTATCCACGTGTTGGCATGCAGGGTGTGGTAACGTAGCTCGCCGTGGATTTTGTGCGCCAGTTGTGCCAGGGGCTCAAAGGAGGATTTTCGCAACAGCTCGAACCGGATAGATTCGGCCGTGTCGTATAAAAAGTGACGGATCAGGCTAAAGTCGTATTCGCCGTTGGGAAGCTCCACAAAGATGCAATTGTGAAACTGGCCGGCCGGCCGCAGAAAGGCCACTTCATCCGGAGCGGGCTGGCCCAGGCTGTGTAACAGTTCGTACAAGGCCTGGCTGTGGCCCACCTTGTCTTGCGCCATCGAGGAAAACGCAATGTCTTCTTCCAGCAACGGCCCAAAGCCCGTCCATTCGGAATTCCGGTGGCCGAGGATGAGTTGATCGTCGGCCATTTTAAAAAGTAGTTCGGTCAGTGCCGGTGTGTTCATAAGCTTCGGGGAATACAAATCTATTTTGAGCGTTCTAGAAATTCTTTCAGTTTGTCGCCGCCTTTATAGTCACCGGCGTCGCGGAATTTTTTTTCCGGAAGGGTCTGCCAAAAATCGTTTTCGTCGGGGGAAGTAAACCGGATGTCACTAGTGCGCACCGCCCACACATTGAACACGACGGCGCCGCTGTTGAAGCGCTCGCGGGCGCGCAGCATGGCGCGCGCAGCATCGGTCGCCTGCACCGTTCCCACGTGCACCGGCTGCTTGCCGCGTTTCAGCAGGTGATAGATTTCAAACGATTCTTCTTTTCCATTACCGTTTTTTGCGTCAGGCAGCACGTCGTACACATTTTGATTTCCTTCCGTCACCGCCGAAACAAAGACGTTGTCTGTTTCCACCACATAGAGCGACACGCATGTGAAGCGCCGCGTAAACGTTTCCTTGGCCAACACAAACGCCATTTCCAGATTCGGTGCATGCACGGCGCCTTCGTGCTGAAACGGTTTGCCTTCTTTGGGTTGCACAAAAACTTCGAACGTTCCGAATTGATCCAAGGGTGAGGGCGCTCCCACAGCGGCGGGAATAGGCAATCGTTCTACGCGTGGATCAAGGGATTTCATATTACGGATACATTATTTTTTTAAGTTTCATGCCGGATCATCCTTCAGGGTTTTCCGCTCGTGTATTTTTAAAACTTTACGCCTGCAATTGGTGTTACCTTTCATGCTACCACCCGTGCGCGTATGAAATACCTGGACTTTCTTTGGGCTTTGGATTTGCTTTATCGCTACTATCCGAAATATCACTCCAACGAATTGCTGTTGCTGGCCGATGATATCTGGAAGTGGATCAACAACGAACTCCCTGAAGACAGTAGCAGCCTCATTTATTTGAAGAGCTGTTTCGAATCGCCCTACGAAGCGTTCACTGCCGTTTGGAAAGAGATTTTGCTGCTGGCCGGCCCGTTCTCGCGAAACAATTAAGCCTCACACCAAGGGTTCTACATATTTCATCGTCGCCGATCGCAAGGCTTCCCGCACCCATCTTCCACGAGTTTCTGCCACTCTCCGTACTTCCAATCGCTCCTTGTTGCACGGCCCATCGCCGTTGATCACGCGTTTGAATTCCTCCCAGTCGGGTTCGGTGTATTCCCACCGGCCGGTTTCTGTATTTTTTCGCAGCGCCGGGTCGGGGATGGTAAATCCCAATTCCCAGATCTTGGGTACATACATGTCTAGGAACTGGTTTCGCGTGTCGTCGTTGGTGGCCATTTTCACTTTCCAGTTCATGAGCACCTGGGTGTGGGCCGAAATCTTGTCGGCCGGGCCAAAGAAATGCATCATGGGAGCCCACCAGCGGTTGATGGCTTCCTGGAACATTTCCCGCTGTTTGGGGGTGCCGGCGGCGAGGTAGATCACGCAGTGGTGGCCGTATTTGAGGTGGAATGATTCCTCGGCGCAAATCCGGTCCAGGGCGCGGCAATAGGGGCCGTAGCTGCCCTTAACGTTGGCCAACTGGTTCACAATGGCCCCGGCGTCGACAAGCCAGGAAATGAAGCAGGCGTCGGCCCAGGTAAAGGCCGGGTAGTTGAAGATGTTGGAATATTTGGATTTGCCCGAAATGAGGTCCTGGATCATTTGCTCGCGGGTCTTGCCCAGGGTCTCGGCGGCGCTGTAGAGCAGTTGGGCATGGCCCACTTCGTCCTGCACCTTGGCCATGAGCGCCAGTTTGCGCTTAAACCCGGGGGCGCGGGTGATCCACGTGCCTTCGGGCAGGGCTCCGATGATCTCGCTGTGGGCATGCTGCTCGATCATGCGGATGAGCTGCTTGCGGTAGAGTTGCGGCATCCAGTCGGCAGGCTCTATTTTTTCGCCCCGTGCAATGCGGGCCTCGAAAGCGGCGAGCTTTTCGGGGTCCTCAGTGGCCAGGCTGTCGGATGCTATCCCCTCAAAAGTATTTCCCCCACCGTACATAGTTTTTGACGTTTAAACATAGAAAAACCGTTCGTAGACATTACCCGGTCAAATCCGTGACCCCGGTAATAGCAGCGATTTTACAACATTAAAACGTTTGAACCAAACGATTGTTAGCCGGCGGTCGAAGTTGCCTTCAAGCCATTCACCAGCATGTCGGCCAACTGGTCGCCCAGGGCCTGGGGGTCGATGGAGGAGTCCGGATCATACCACATGGGCATCCAGTTGAGGGACGAGAACAGGGTCATCACGGCCAGTTTCTTGTCGATGGTGCTCTTGAATTCACCGGTGCGGACCCCTTCTTCGAAAATGGTCTTGAACCGGTTGATATAGTTGATGCGGAGCAATAAGAAGTCGCGTAAGTAGGGCTCGCTGAGGTGGCGATGCTCGTTCATGAAGACGGCCGAGGCGGTAAGATCTTTGGCCATCACCTGGATGTGGCCAATGATGCCGTTGCGCAGCTTTTCGCTGGCGGGCACATTTTGCTTCTCCACCTCTTCCAGTGATTTCCTGAATTCAGCGGCCATATCAAAGCAAAGGCTGCGGAGAATTTCTTCTTTGGATTTAATGTGTGAATAAAGGCTGGCTGCCTCTATGCCCAACAACTGGGCAAGATCGCGCATGGAGGCGGCGGCATACCCCTTGTCTTTGAAGAGCTCTGCAGCCTTCCGGATGACTTGTTCCTTCCTTGAAAGATTGGCGATGGCGTCTGACATACTCATTAAATAACTTAAAGTTAAAAAATTTAATCTGTTAATGAGCGTGAAATCTCAAAATGATATTAACCCATCACATTCGGGATTGTTCACCTTCATAAAACACAAACAATCGTTAGTGGAAAAAAAATCCCCAGGCGATTTATCACCTGGGGAGTTTCAAAGGGACTGAGTCCTTTAGTAGCCAGTATTCAGTAGCCAGTAGTTAGAAATTAATGCTCGCTACTAACTACTGGCTACTGGCTACTGAATACTGACGACTTATTCTAAAATATAACTCCGAAGCTGAAGGCATTCAGTGCGGGTCCTTTGCCTGCGGAGAATAACTCGTTCAGATCGTAGTTGAGGAACAAGTCGGTGGCACGGTAGCCGATCTGGAGGCGGGCGCCGTAGCGGACGCTGTTCAGGTAGAAGCTGTCGTGGTTCTTGTCCTTTTGCTTGCCGTCGTCGTGATAGACTTGCTTGGAGTGGCTGCCGATGCGATAGCCAACGTAGGGGCCAAGACCGATGCGGAACGAGTTGTCGTAGCCTTCCCAGATGCGCGACTTGCGGCTGTGATCGCCGAAGTCGATGATGGGCACCAGTGAGGCCATGACGTAGGACGCTGTGAGTTTGCTTTTGGTGAAGTTCAACTCGCGCGGGTCTTCCACAAAATGAACACCGATGTCGTCTTTCTGAATGAGCACCTTGTCGTTCTGGAATTTGAAGTTGTACCAGCTCACGCCCATGCCCCATTCCATGAAAAATTTCTTGCCCAGCCGCGTGCGTTGTATCGAGGAGAGGGCCACATACCACGATCCCCAGGGGCGAACCGAATACAGCGCGTTGTCGGCGTCGGGGAACTTGCCATTGTGCAGGTAGTTGTTGGTTCCCAGGTCGAAGTTGAACGATTGCCATGTGCGACCCCAGCCGCGTTCATGTACATTCACTTTCCAGTCGTCGTGATCGTCGTCGTCATCATCATTGTCGTTGCTGCTTGAACTGCTGCTCCAATTTTCTGTTGTCGGTTCGGCGGTCGCTACGGCGTTGGTGTTTGTGGAATCGTTTTTCGCGAGCGATGTGGAATCGCTTTTTTCAATTTTCACCAGGATGTCCTGGAAGAGTTGCTGGAAGTCGTAGTGCTTTAAGATATCCAGATCCTTGCGGTCTTTTACTGTGAAGATGACGCGGCTGGTCTTTCCCAGCTCGACGATCACCGTGTCGCTTTTTTGCTGGGCCATGCCGAAGGTAGCTGCGGCGCCTAGCAGTAGCGTTAAAAGTATTTTCTTGTCCATGTGTTTTTACTTGTTTTGTCCACGTTTTTCATTCTTAAAATTCAGCGCGAGAATTTCATTTTTCCGCTGCCGCAGACCGCCGAACGGATCCTGATTGTTTGTCAGGTCGTCTGCTTTCTTCAACAGCTTCTGAAACGTAGATGGCTTCTTTTCTTCAGAGGTTGCTTCAGCCAAAGCAACTTTATCCAAATATTTTTCCGACTCTGCTGCCGTGATGGTGATCATGATCTTTTTCGGAGCAGCGTTTGCAGGCGCAGTTGTTTCGGCAACAGCCGGTGCAGAAGCCTGTGGTGTTGAGGTCTCCATGGCCACGCTGTTTACAACGTCATTGGTATACGCCGGTTCGTTGGGGATGACGTCGGTGGACGCCGGTGCTTCTTTCTTTTCTGCCTGACGCGGAAGTTCTTTTTTAGGTGTGCCAGTGACCGCGTGATTTCTTTTTGATTCGAGCGCAACACCTGAAGACGCCGGATCTTTTTTCACTTGAGGCGAGATCGCCGGTGTAGCCGATTCGGTTGTTGTTGTCGGAGAGGTCTCTTTCTGAACGGGCTTTTGAGTTTTCGGTTCAGCGGTAGTGGCCGTTTGGTTGACGTCTGATTTGTTCATTCCCATCCAAAGGGTATAGCTCACCAGGGCGGTCAACAGGAGGGACGCCGCTATTTTCCACCATAATCCTTTATGTGTTTTTTTTTCAAGTTCTGCTTCGATCTTGTCCCAGGCCCGCGGAGGGGCCGGTTGTTGGTAGTTCTCCAGCTTGTCGCGGAAGAATTTGTCAGGTTGCTGATTCATCGCTGCTTAATTTTTTGTTCTCCACCCAATCTTTATCCTGTAATACTTTTTGCAAATAGGTCCGTGCGCGGCTCAGCTGCGACTTGGACGTGTTTTCGCTGATGCCCAATTGTTCGGCGATCTCTTTGTGGGAGTAGCCGTCGATAGCGTATAAGTTGAAGACGATGCGATAGCCGGTGGGGAGCTCCTGGATCATTTTCAGGAGGTCTTCGGCTTCCAGGTGGTCGCTCAGGCTGTTGTAGTCCGGTTCACGGTCGGCCTGTTCCAGCTCGGTTTCCAGGTACATCGAGCGGTGGCGGCGCAGATAGGTGAGCGCCTCGTTCACCACGATCCGACGGATCCACCCCTCAAAGCTGCCTTCGCTCTTGAACTGCGCTATCTTGTCAAAAACCTTCATAAATGCCGTCACCAGGATGTCTTCCGCTTCCATCACGTCTTTCACGTAGCGATAGCAGAGGCCATACATTTTTGACGAATAGGTGTCATAGAGCAGCTTCTGCGCGTTGCGATCGCGCCGAAGGCATCCTTTGATCAGTTCGTCTTCTTTTGCCCGGTAAATTTTGAATTGCATTTAAAGGGTTTCCAGCATCTAAGATGCAGCGATCGGGGCCGGGGTTGCGCGACGCCGGAAAAATTGTTTTCCGGGCCAAAACCCCGTAAAATACCTCAGCGCCTTAACCCGGATCGATGCGAAACGGTTAAGGCGCCGGTACAAAAATAGCGTTTACTAAAGTACCAGGCTAGCCAGGTACACGAGCAGGAAAAGGATAAAAATGATCATAACAACAGGGTTTGGGATTAGTCTTTAGTCTTTCTTTATAACGTTAGGATTGCCCCGGTAGTCGATGTCGCTGGCCATCCCTTCTTCCATTTCGAGGCTGCCGCTCACGTTCACCTTGGCCGAGGAGGCGCCGTTGGCGTCCACCATGGCATCTTGGACCTCCAGGTTGTAGGCCCGCAGTTTGGAGGCAAACTGCAGTTCGGCATCCAGGTTGGTCGCCCGGCCGGAAAGCTCGACTTCCGATGCGCCGGTCATGTGGATCACCAGGTTGTGAGCATCCAATTCACCATGCACTTTCACCGGGCCACGCACTTCGATATCCAGGTTGTCCATGGTAAAGTTTTCGAACCGCAATTTGCCGGCGCCCTCCGCTTCAATTTTTTCAAGCCTGGGCATGGTGATGTTGATGCGGATCTCGTCCATGTTGGTCATGTCGGTGTTCCATTTGAACTTCTTTTTGTTCTCGTAGTGGATCACCAGCGTTTCGCCGGAGCGGAAAATCTTGTACTTGTTTTTCTCCGACTCCGAGCCGATCAATTCCACGGCATAGTCCTCGCCGGGCTTGATGTGCACATCGAATACGCCGCTGATTTCCAACTCTTCAAAATCGCGCAGGCCAAATTCGTCGGCGATCGAATTCTTTTCTTCTTCCGATTTAGGGCACGTCACACACACCAATCCTTTGTCGGTCATCGTCCAGGTGTTGCCGTCCCGTTTGTCATCGTCAACATATTGGCTGATGAAACGGCTGGAATGTTCGTCCATGATGAACGGAAAGTTATACGGGATATATAAGGTCATGTCCAGTCGTTGTACCCGGAAGAGCGCGTCCTTGCCAAATTGGATATTGGAGTCGAACGTCAGCACCGAGTCCTGCACATTGACATGATAGTCGGCCATGTGTGCGTTTTCAATGGCTTGTTGCTTGGTGGTGCCCTGGGCCTTGAAATTTTGTACCAGCTTCAGACCGGGGCCTTCATATCCTTTCAAGGTCAGGTTAACGGCGTGGTAGTCGTCCATGCCCACTTCATTGATCTTGAGGACCGCAGTCTTGCCGTTGATCTTATAGGTGTCTTCTACCTTGTATTCGCCTTCCTCCTTAAAGGAATAAACGATCTTGGGAATGCCTACGCTCAGCATGGCGATGCTCACAAAGAACAAGACAAACATGGTCCAGCCCACCGTGGGACCGAAAACATATTTCTTGGCAATGATGGACGATCCCAACAAGGTAACAAAAGAGGCGGGGATGACCAGCGCCAGGAAGGCCGCAAAAACGATCCATCCCGAGAAGCTGTTGGTGAAGGCCTGCAGGGGCAAGCTCATCTCGGCCTGGTTCACCCACGAGAAGGCAGAGACGGAGAACAACCCGATCAGGATGCCGCCGCAAATGATGGCGGTCAGCATAAAGCTCAGCCCCACCAGGATCACCACGATACCGATGGCAACTCTCAACACCTCCACCAGCGGCACCAGGATCTTGCCCAGGACGCTCAGCAACAAGCCGATCAATCGAAAGGGAAACAACAGGATCTTGGTGGCCAGGTTTTCTTGCTTGCCAGTGCCCGTGTCACCGAGATTTTTTTTAATGTTAGACTCGATGTTCGACAGCGTCACCGGCTCGCCTTGCATCTCCATGCGGTCAGTAAGACTTTTTGCCTCCGGCAGGGCAATCCACATGATGATGTAGATCAGGAATCCCACACCGAAGAAGATGGTGAACAGCACGAACAACAACCGCACCGCCACGATGTCCATTCCAAAATAGGCAGCCACACCGCCCGACACACCGCCGATCACTTTGCGCTCGGGGTCGCGGAACATCTTTTTGCCCATGTCGGTCTCTTCCAGTTCATACGACCCAGGCACCACGATCCACATCACGATGTAGACCAAGATGGTGAGGCCATAGGCAAAGGCCAGCAAGCCAAAGAAAAGCCTGATCCACACCGGATCTATACTGAAGTAGTTGCCGATACCCGAGCAGACACCGCCCAATATTTTTCGCTTTTGGTCGCGCAATAATTGCTGGGAGGGCCGGAAAGCTCTGCCTGCACCCGTGCCCGCGCCGCTTCCACCGGAAGAAGTGTTGGTCTCGGTTTCAGCCCTTTGGGAATTCTGCGTGGATTGACGGCGCTCCGGTTCGGGTGCACCATCCGTTTCCTCAGCCGCTTTGAAATCGCTAACACTACCCATGGTAGCCACCAGCGCGCTCACATCCTCGGCCGTGATCACCTGCTTGCCCTCGTTGAGCTTGGACAGGAAGATCTCTGCGACGCGGCTTTCGATGTCGGCCAGGATCTCGCTGCTGTCCTCGAAGGTGGCGAAATACTTGTTAATGGAGTCCAGGTATTTCCGGAGCGTATCATAACCATCCTCTTCAATATGAAAGATTATACCGCTGATGTTGATGCTTATATTTTTTTTCATAAACTCTGTAAGTCTCGTTAGGGGATTAAGCTATGGGTCTGGAGGTGATCATTTGGGTAGAATGGACAAGGTCGTCCCAGGTTGCCGTAAGGCTTCCCAGGAATTTGCTTCCCTTGTCGGTGAGCTTATAGTACTTGCGCGGAGGCCCGGATTTGGACTCCACCCATTTATACTCCAGCAGCCCGGCGTTCTTCAGCCGGGTAAGAAGGGGATACAGCGTGCCCTCCACGACGATGATCTTTGCTGACGTCAATTCATCCAACATATCTGAAGCGTAAACTTCGCCCCGCGAAATTATGTGGAGGATGCAGTATTCCAATATTCCCTTCCTCATTTGTACTTGCGTGTTTTCGAGATTCATACCGCCCTTATTTAGTTCTTCTAATTCTTTATACGCAAAAGTACTATGTATGACCAAGTACCTTTTGAAAAGTTTAAAATTTTGTGAAAAGTGCCTTTTTTGTGCTAAAAAAGAGGTTTATGTTTTTAGTCTGTGAACCATTCGCCTTCAAAAAAGCCCGATTATGTTCACATGTGGACAGTGCTGTGTTCAAAATTTGTAAGATCTGAAGGCCATCCAGCCCCACAATTTTTGTCAAATCGCTGCGATAACCGCGCAGGCGTGCATCCAGCAGGGATTTTTGCGATTTGTTTTCCATCACGGTCGTCGACATAGCCGTGATATAGCAATTGCCATGCGGGAGTGCGGCACGTCACGTTGCCAGAGAGCCCAGGCGTCTCCTGCTTTTTGATTACTTTCGCATTTCGTTTGGTATACACCATGAGGGCTGTTCGTTTGCTGATGAGATCTTCGTACCTGGCTGTTTTTTTCTGGCTTTTCGCGGCTTCATCAGCCTATTCGCAGGTAGGTAATGAGTGGATCGATTTTAACCAGCCCTATTTCAAAATTCCCGTCGCCAAAGAAGGCATTTATAGGCTCACGTACTCCGACCTGCAAGCAGCAGGATTTCCCGTGGGAGCCGTAGACCCCTCCCGGATCAAGCTTTATCACCGCGGTGTGGAGCAGGCCATTTATGTGGAAGGGCAAGGCGACGCCCAGTTCGATGCGGCCGATTTCATAGAATTCTATGGCCAGCGAAACGACGGCACACAAGACGCCGGGCTGTACAAGCCCATCACGGCCCAGGTCAACAAATACTATAATCTTTATAGCGACACCACGTGCTATTTCCTCACGGTAGCCGGCACATCGGGAAAGCGGATGAATAACTTTTCCGAGGCCCCCGGTGCCTTGCCCACCGCGGCGTTTCACTACGACGAGAAACTGATGGTGCTCACCACCAGCTATTCGCTGGGCACAGAGTTTGGCGACATTCAAAACTCTTTCTACGACGTGGGCGAAGGATGGATGGGCGAGCCGGTCTATGAAAACCAACAGATCACCTATACCCTGAACAATGTCCTGCAGACCTATCCGGCGGGCGGCGCGCCCGTGGCGGAAATCGAGGTGGTGGGCAGGGGACCCATGCAACATTCGGGTGAGGTCTACATCAACAATCAATTCCTCACCTCCTTTCAATTCACCGGCTTTGGCACCTACACCATAAGCCAGGCGATGGACTGGTCGTTTATCCCCGGCTCGGGGACCGTAACGGTGACGCTGAAGGCCATTGGCATTGGCGGACAGCCTGATCGGTTTAGCACGGTCTATGTCAAACTCCGGTACCCTCAAAAAACAGATGCAGCGTCGGCCAGTGAGAAGACCTTTATCTTGCCCGCAGATCCTACGGGCAAGTCCTACATCGAGATCCAAAATGCAGCTGGGCTCCGGTTGTTCGACGTCACCGATCCCAACACCGTTTCCAGCATCGGCACCACATTTTCCACGACCCTAAACGCCGTAGTGTCCGCGACGGATACAGAAAGAAAAATATACAGCACGGCCAATGTCCTGACGCCGTCTATCAAGCCGGTTAGTTTCCGTCCCATCAACCCGGCGCAGCATGACTATATTATGATCAGTCACGCGCTGCTCCGGCAGGCGGCGGCCGGGTATAGCGATCCGGTCAAGGCCTTTGCCGCCTACCGGGCTTCCCCGGAAGGGGGCAGCTATGACACGCTGTTGGTCAATGTGCAGCAGGTGTATGATCAGTTTAACTATGGCGAGCCTTCTCCCACGGCTATCTTCAATTTCATGACCTACCTGGCCAGCGTGAAGATGCCGAAGTATTTATTGCTGGTAGGGAAGGGGCTTGATGTATACTACCGTTACTTCCGCAACCCCAACGGCCTGGGTGGATTCCGCGACCTCATTCCTTCTTCGGGCGTTCCGGCATCCGATGCGGCCTACACGGCTGGATTGGGAGGGACGACGTATGACCCTGCCGTCGCCACGGGACGCATACCCGCCCTCAAGCCCGACGATGTTGCGGCCTACCTGGACAAAGTAAAAGAAATGGAAGCCACTCCGTTCGACGACCTCTGGCGCAAGAACATCCTTCACCTGAGCGGTGGGATCGAAGAGGGTGAACCGCAGTTGTTCCAATCGTACTTGAAAGGATTTCAGACCATCGCCGAGGGGTATCACTACGGAGCCAAGGTGGCTGCGTTAGCGAAATACTCCAAGGAGATCCAGCACGTGAACATTGCCGAACAAGTGAATGCGGGCTTGAGCCTGGTCACGTTTTTCGGGCACTCGTCGGTGAGTACGCTGGATTTTGATGTCGGCTATGTAACGGACCCGGTGCTGGGATATAAAAACAAAGGAAAGTATCCGATCCTGCTTATGAATGGCTGTAATGCCGGTTCATTCTTTGTGAACTACACCCTGTTTGGAGAAGATTGGGTGCTGGCCCGCGACAAGGGGGCTACCGGGTTCATCGGTCACAGTTCCTTTGGCTTTGTGGAGCTCTTGAAAAAATATTCAGAGACACTCTACCAAGTTGGGTATGGCGATTCCACCTACATCCGGCAAGGCATTGGCGATATCCAGCGGGAGACCGCGAAGCGCTATATGGCCGATGCCTTTATTTCCCCGGCCAACATCACCCAGGTGCAGCAGATGATCTTGTTGGGCGACCCCGCGGTAAAACTGTTTGGCCCACGCAAGGCCGACCTGGAAATCAACGACAACCATCTTTCCTTTGAATCTTTTGATGGACAGCCCATCACCGCGCTCTCGGATTCCTTTGCGATCAAGATGATCGTCAGGAATTTTGGCCAGGCCAAGGAGAACACCATCCGCATTGAAGTGGTGCGCACGTTGAACGACAACTCCACCATCACCTACGATTCGTTGATCCCTGCCACGAAATACAGCGACACGCTGACGTTTGTGGTCCGCAAAGGCAGGGAAGAAGGATTTGGGAACAATACCTTCCGGGTCACGCTCGATCCCGATCACATCTTGCCCGAGTTGAATGAAGAGAATAACGTCGCCGGCAAAACCTTGTTCATTCCCTCCAACGGCACGAAGAACTTATATCCTTCGGCCTATGCCATTGTGAACACCGGGCAGGTCAGTGTATCTTTTCAGTCGACCGACCTGTTGTCGGCCGAGCGCGATTTCTTGTTGGAGATCGACACGGCCTATACCTTCGACAGCGAGTATAAAAAACAGTTCAAGCTAAAGGGACAGGTCCTGGCCCGCCAGGACATAGCGATGCTTGACGCCGACACCCTGGTATATTATTGGCGGACCAAACTGGCCGATCCCAAGCCTGGCGAAAGTGTGGAGTGGACATCGAGTTCGTTTACGTATATCAAAGACGGTCCCGAGGGATGGGCCCAGGTAGACTTTCCGCAATACTTATATAATGAGGCGGTGGGTCTGTCGAAAGATATTCCTCCTGGCAGATTTGAATTCCTCGAGACGGTTACGCCCGTGTCGCTGACGGTCTATGGCAGTGCCAGTCCGAATTGGACCACGTTGAGTGTGAAAATTTCCGGCGCGGAATATAACCTGACCCGCCAGGGATTTTATTGTGGCGGGAACACCATCAACCTTATCGCTTTCGACCGTAAATCGACCACACCGTATATCGGCGTTCCCTTCAAGTGGTATGATCGCAACGGCCGGGCCTGTGGTCGCGAGCCTTGGGTGATCAATAGTTTCCAGGCTACGCAGATGGTGACGGGCAACAACGATGACATCCTTCAGTATGTAGACAACGTCCACGCCGGCGACTCGGTGCTCTTGTTCAGCTATGGCAATCCCGGGGTAGCGTCCTGGCCCGCTGCAGCGAAAACGAAACTGGCGGAGTTGGGTATCGACGCAGCTTTTTGGGACCAGGTTGTCGCGGGTGAACCGCTGATCATTTTTGGTCGCAAAGGGAGTGCCCCGGGAACGGCAAAGATCTTTCGAAGCACAAATCCCACGCCGACCACCGATGTGTTGAACGTTAATCAGACCATCACCGGCGGCTATTCATCCGGCACGATGAGTTCAGGTCTTATCGGTCCCGCAGCGGCCTGGGCCTCATTCAGCACCCGCAGCCGCGAAGTGGGGGCGACCGATGTGGTGAGCTTCGACATCGTCGGCGTGAAACTGAATGGTGCCGAACAAACGCTGATGGCCGACGTTGCCGGCAACCAGGATCTGACCGCGATCTCTGCGAACGACTACCCCTATCTCAAGATCATATACAAGACCGGGGACGACACCCAACTCACCGCCGCCCAATTGAAGAACTGGGTTGTGGCCTATACGCCGGTTCCCGAAGGCATCCTGGTATATCACGGCAAAGCGGAACAGGAAAAGCTGAATGAAGGCGACTCCTGGCAAGGGGACTACGGTTTTGTGAACATCAGCAACAAGACCTTCAAAGATTCCCTGACGGTGGCCTACGACATCTTCAACCAAACCTCGCGGACGTCGCAGAACGAGCACATCAAGATCAAAGCCCCGGCGCCTGGCGACACCACTGCGTTTTCGGTACGGGTGAACACCACCCAAAAGGGAGGATTGAACGACATCGATGTCTATGTCAACCCACGCGTGGTGCCTGAGCAGTATTATGACAACAACATCCTGCAACTGGCGGCCCACCTGAACGTGCATGTCGACCAGCTCAACCCGGTGCTCGACGTGATCGTCGACGGTCGTCACCTGGAGAACGGCGATTTTGTTTCGCCCAATCCCGCCATCGTGGTGAAGGTTTGGGATGAGGACCCGCTGGTGTTGAAGACCGACACGGTGGGCGTGCGTATTTTCCTTACCTATCCCTGTGACCAGGAATCCTGCCCGGCCACTCAAATATCGCTGGGCAGTGAGACCGCGAAGTGGTATCCGGCCACGGCCTCTTCACCCTTCCGGGTAGAATTCAACCCGAAATCATTAGCGGATGGTACTTACACATTGCAGGTGGAGGGAGCGGATGCTCGGGGAAATAAGAGTGGCATCGAGCCCTATGTGATCACCTTCGTGGTGAAGAATCAGAACACCCTCACCGTGACGCCGCCCTATCCCAACCCCTTCGGCTACCAGGTTTACTTTGGGGTGGTCATCACCGGCGACTTGCTGCCCGACCAAGCCGCCCTCGAGATCACGAACGTAAACGGCCAGCAGGTGGCGACCTTCGAAACGGAGGATTTCCCCACTTTCCACAGTGGCAAAAATGAGATTGGGTGGGATGGCAGTGCCAACGGCAGCCCTCTTCCCAACGGGGTCTATATCTTCAAGATGATGCTTTCCGTCGAGGGAAAAATGGTTACCCGGCAGGGCAAAGTCGTGTTGCTTCGGTAGTTCCCGGAGGAACGAGAGTTGATCATTTTAACAGATGCCCAAGAGATTCCGGGCCATCGCAGCAAAAAAACGTTTGTTATTTGATTTCGGAGTAAAGCGTGGTCCGGTTCACGTCCACTTTGGCAATGTGTTTCAGTTTGCTGAGGGGATCGATGGGAGTCCAGTATTTCACGTAGTAGATCTCGACGGCTTGTCCGGAGAGGTCCTCCCGTAATTCAGCGAGGGTGAGGCCGTTTTCCAGGCCTTGGTTGAGGTAATAGATGCGGTCGTCGCCTTTGAGCTTGAAAACGAGATCATTTTCGCCTGTCTCAAACACAGTCTCGACCGTTCCGTGGCTCTTGAGGGTGTTTTCGGGTGAGGCGGCGGGCACCGGCCGGAAAATCGCGGCCAGGCAAACAATAAGCCCTGCAAAAATGCTGGTGATCACAATTTTCTTTCTTACCATAACAGCTAATCGTAAACGATGCGCAAAGGTAACCCATTCTGAAGAAAGAACCGCAACGATCCTGAAGTAAAAGATCAGTACTAACTTTCGTTAGCAAAACAAAAAAAATTACAGTCTTTTAATCTAAAGGTTATCTTTTACCAAACTTTATCGTTTAATTTTGCATTCTTGAATGACAACTAAAATTAAACTGAATGATTTTTATCTGACGTTCAACTATTAAACGCTAAGGAAGAAATTGAAAACATTGTTCACCATCCTATCAGCAGCTATCGCTGCGTACCATTCCCAGAGAACGGTTCAGTTCTTGACTATTGCCTGCACGGTGACCAGGCGACCTCGACCGACACGCTTTGTGCGTATCTGATACCTCCATTACAAATCTTTTTTGTTAAGAAAGCGTGGTGTCCAGGACATTGCGCCTTTTGTGCTTTTGGCACGGATGTTTCATCAAGGTTATAATTTTAAAATACATTGGAAAAACATAATCTCATCGTCCGACTGGCAACAGCCGGCGACAAACATTACGCTGAGACCATCACCACCGAGATGGAGGAATCAGCCAAAGCGCGGGGCACCGGTATCGCCAAGCGTTCGCCCGCCTACATCGAAAAGAAGATGGACGAAGGCAAGGCCGTGATCGCCGTGACCACCGACGGCACCTGGGTGGGCTTTTGCTACATCGAGGCCTGGGAGCACGGCAAGTACGTGGCCAACTCGGGACTTATCGTAGCGCCGGCTTTCCGCAAGACCGGCGTGGCCACCGACATCAAGAAACGCATCTTCAAGCTTTCGCGGGAGATGTATCCCACGTCCAAAATTTTCGGACTCACCACCGGCTTGGCCGTGATGAAGATCAACTCCGACCTCGGCTATGAACCTGTTACCTATTCGGAGCTGACATCGGATGAGGAATTCTGGAAGGGCTGCAAAAGCTGTGTGAACTATGAGATCCTGATGAGCAAGGGCAGAAAGAACTGTATGTGCACCGCCATGCTGTTCGATCCGGCCGAAGCCGAGGAAAAAGTGAAAGCCGCCGAAGCCGCGCGCGCCGCCAAGGAAGCCGAAGAAAAGAAGGACGTCTCCACCACCATTTCGTCCGAAGGCGAGTTGGTGCACCACCGTCACCGCCACTTCAAGGGCAACCTCACGTTGTTCGACCGGTGGGTGCGTTTCAAGCAATTCGTCCTCTTGAAAGCAAAACGCAAGGACGACGACAACGGCGACACGCCCGATAAAAAGAGATCCCTCTTGAGCATATTTTTTTGGTAATAGCGTTCGATCGCCGGCCTGCGCCGGAACGGTTGAAGCATAAACAATAGACATGAAAAAGAAAGTCGTATTAGCATTCAGCGGAGGATTAGACACTTCCTACTGCGTAAAGTACCTGGGCGAAGAAAAAGGTTATGAAGTTCATACCATCACCGTCAACACCGGCGGCTTTGATGCAACAGAGATCCAAGAGATCGAGACCCGCGCCAAAAATCTGGGCGTGGCTTCTCATAAGACTGTAGACGAAACAAAGAACTACTACGATAAGGTGATCCGTTACCTCATCTATGGTAATGCCTTAAAAAATAATACCTATCCGTTGAGCGTTAGCGCCGAGCGCATGTCGCAGGCGTTGGCCGTGGCCATCTATGCCAAGGAATTGAAAGCCGACGCTGTGGCGCACGGCAGCACGGGTGCAGGCAACGACCAGGTGCGTTTTGATATGATCCTGAACATTCTCGTGCCCGGCATCGAGATCATCACACCCATCCGCGAACTGAAATTGTCACGCGAGGAAGAGATCGCTTTCCTGAAATCGAAAGGGGTGAGCATGAACTTTGAGAAGGCCATGTACTCCATCAACAAAGGATTGTGGGGAACATCGGTCGGTGGAAAAGAGACGCTGAAATCGCTGGGCATGTTGCCCGAGGAAGCGTGGCCTACGCAGGTGACCAAGACCACGCCCGAAACGGTGAAGCTCACGTTCGTGAAAGGCGAACTCACAAAAGTGAACGACAAGGCTTTTGGTCACCCATCCGAAGCCATCCAATATTTGCAACAGATCGCCGGACCTTTCGGTGTGGGGAGAGACATCCACGTGGGCGATACCATCATCGGTATCAAAGGTCGTGTGGGATTTGAAGCGGCCGCACCCATGTTGGTGCTGAAAGGCCATCATGCCCTGGAGAAACACGTGCTCACCAAGTGGCAACTGAGCTGGAAAGATCAGCTGGCGCAATTCTATGGCAACTGGCTGCACGAAGGCCAATACCTCGACCCCATCATGCGTGACATCGAAGCGTTCCTCACCAGCTCGCAAGAGCATGTGACCGGCGATGTGCATATCCAACTCTATCCCTACCGCTTCCAGGTGCTGGGTATCGAGTCGGCCTACGACCTCATGTCGTCCAAGTTTGGCAAGTATGGTGAAATGAACCTGGGCTGGACGGGCGACGATGTGAAAGGGTTTACCAAGATCTTTGGCAACCAGGCTGCCATCTTCCACCAGGTTAAAGAAGACGTGGATGGCAAGTAAATTGAAAGTCGGAATAGTAGGGGGTGCGGGCTATACCGGCGGCGAGACCATTCGCCTGCTGCTGAACCACCCCGACGTGACGCTGACCTTCGTGCACAGCCGCAGCAATGCTGGCAACCCCTTGCATGAAGTACACCCCGATCTGCTGGGCGATACAGACCTGACGTTTTCGGATCAGATTGTTCCGGGCGCGGATGTTATCTTTCTGTGTCTCGGGCACGGGGAGAGTAAAAAATTCCTGCAAGAGAATCCCCTGGATGTTAAGGCTAAAGTGATCGACCTAAGCCAGGACTTCCGTTTGGGAGAAACAAGTGGTGCGCGGTCATTTGTATATGGCCTTCCGGAATTGAATAAGAGCGCTATCCAAAAAGCTGACAACATTGCCAACCCCGGTTGTTTTGCTACCGCCGTACAAGTGGGTCTTTTGCCTTTGGCGAAAGCGGGCTTGTTGAAGGAAGTCTATGCAACGGGTATTACCGGCTCGACCGGTGCGGGACAAAAACTGCAGGACACCACGCATTTCACCTGGCGCGCCAACAACATCTCTGCTTACAAAACCCTGACGCATCAACACCTGCGAGAGATCGGCCGGTCGGTTCAACAATTGCAACCAGGTTTTGGAGCGCCGATAAACTTTGTTCCCTGGCGAGGTGATTTCACGCGCGGCATATTTGTGAGTTCCATCATCGCGGCAGACCGATCGTTGGAAGAGCTTCGTGCGCTGTATCGGGAGTTCTATGCAGGACACCCCTTCACGATCGTGTCAGACGAGACCATCGACCTGAAACAAGTGGTGAACACCAACAAGTGTTTGCTGTCGCTGGAAAAAGAAGGCGACAAGCTGGTGGTGCACACGGCCATCGACAACCTGTTGAAGGGCGCTTCGGGTCAGGCGGTTCAAAACATGAACCTGATGTGCGGACTGAAAGAAACCGCGGGACTGAAGCTGAAGAGCATCGTTTTCTAGTCTTGTTTTCCTGAGTAATAATGTCATAAGCCAACGTGAAGACGCTGCTGGCAGTGTCTCCCGACAAAATCTTGAACCATGAAATTATTTGACGTATATCCCTTATTCAATATTACGCCTGTCAAGGCCCAGGGCTCGTGGCTTTGGGACGATAAAGGTGAGAAGTATCTCGATCTGTACGGTGGCCATGCCGTTATTTCCATTGGCCATTCGCATCCGCATTATGTGAAAACATTGTCGGATCAATTGAGCCAGATTGCGTTTTATTCCAATAGCGTGCAGAACCCGCTGCAGGTGAAACTGGCAGAAAAGTTAGGTGAGCTTTCGGGCTATCCTGACTATCAACTTTTTCTTTGCAATTCTGGCGCCGAAGCCAACGAGAACGCATTAAAGCTCGCGTCGTTTGTGACGGGCCGTAAAAAAGTCATCGCCTTCACGAAAGCTTTTCACGGCCGCACTTCGGGCGCTGTGGCAGCGACGGACAATCCGAAGATCGTGGCGCCGTTCAACGCGGGGCACGACATTGTTTTTGTTCCGTTCAATGATGAAGCTGCTTTTGAGAAAGCCTTGAACAACGAAGTGGCTGCTGTGATCATCGAAGGCATCCAGGGCGTTGGCGGTATCCAACTTCCGCACGATTCGTTTCTTCAATTTTTAGATAAGAAGTGTCGCGCCAACGGCTCGATGCTGATCCTGGATGAGATCCAGTCCGGTTATGGCCGTACGGGTAAATTCTTTGCGCACCAGTTTGCCGGCATCAAGCCGCACCTCATCACCATGGCAAAAGGCATGGGCAACGGTTTCCCTGTTGGGGGCGTGCTGATCCAGGGCGATATTAAACCGTGGAGTGGCATGCTGGGTACCACTTTTGGTGGTAACTACCTTGCCGCAGCGGCATCGCTGGCCGTGTTGGAAGTGATGGAGAATGAAAAATTATTGGAGAACGCTTCGAAACAGGGCGACTATTGTATGCAGGAGTTGAAGAAATTCCCGCTTCTCCAAAATGTTCGCGGAAGAGGGCTCATGATCGGGTTCGATCTTCCCGAAGAAAAGAAATCCGTGCGCAACGACCTGCTCACGAAACACAAAGTTTTCACCGGCGAAGCGAAGCCCAACACCATCCGGTTGTTGCCTTCGTTGGCGCTGGCCAAAAACGAAATCGATATTTTCCTCACCGCCCTCAACGCAGCGCTGTCATGAAGAACTTTATTTCCGCCGCCGATGTCCCCGACATCCCGGGGCTCGTAAAGAAAGCCCTGGAATGCAAAGCCAACCCCTTCAAGGCAAAATCGCTGGGCGCAGGCAAGCGCATGGGGTTGTTGTTTTTGAATCCCAGTATGCGCACACGCCTCAGCACGCAACTGGCGGCACAAAATCTTGGCATGGAAGCGATCGTGTTCAATGTGGGCCAGGACGGTTGGGCGCTGGAGTTTGAAGACGAGGCCATCATGAGCGGCAACACCGTGGAGCACGTGAAAGATGCCGCCCCGATCCTGGGAAACTATTTCGATGTGCTGGGCATTCGCACGTTCCCGTCGTTGCAAAACAAGGTCGATGACTACAGCGAGCTCTACATCAATCAATTTATAAAATACGCCGGCATACCGGTGGTAAGCCTGGAAAGCGCCACGCTCCATCCTTTGCAGAGCCTGACGGATGTGATCACCATCATGGAGAACTTCGATACCACGAAGCGCCGTCCCAAGATCGTGTTGAGCTGGGCGCCGCATGTGAAGGCCTTGCCGCAATGTGTGGCCAACAGCTTCTCGCAGTGGATCAACGCCTGGGGTCAGGCGGATTTTGTGATCACCCACCCGGAAGATTACGAATTGGACGAACGCTTTACGAAAGGCGCCACCATCACCACCAACCAATCGGAGGCCCTCGCGCAAGCCGATTTTGTTTACGTAAAAAACTGGAGCACCTACACGGACTACGGCCGCATTTATTGCAACGATCCCCAGTGGATGCTGACCAACCAAAAGCTGGCCCTCACCAACAACGCAAAGGTGATGCACTGCCTGCCCGTGCGCAGAAATGTGGAGCTGAGCGACGAGATCCTGGACGGTCCCAACAGCGTGGTGACGCAACAAGCCTCAAACCGCGTGTGGGCGGCGCAGGCGGTGCTGTCGGAGATTTTGAAAGAGAAACACTAGATTAGCGGGTCGATAGAACGCATGGAGAAACTATTCATCATCAAGATCGGCGGCAATGTGCTGGACAACGCAGGGGCGCTCGACGCCTTCCTGAAAGACTTTGCCACCATCAAGGCGCATACGATATTGATCCACGGCGGTGGCAAGATCGCCACCAAGCTGGGCGAGCAACTGGGCATAGCGGCCAACTATCACAACGGCCGCCGCATCACCGATGCGCCCACGCTGGACCTGGTCACGATGGTGTATGGCGGATTGGTGAACAAACAACTGGTGGCCCAACTGCAGCGCCTGGGATGCAACGCCTGGGGTGTGACCGGCGCCGATGGCAACCTGATCCAGGCCACCAAGCGACCCGTGAAAGATATTGACTACGGTTTTGTGGGCGACATCAAACCGGAAAGTGTGAACACGAAATTGCTGGCCACGCTCTTGCAGCAAAACGTGGTTCCCGTGTTTGCCCCGCTCACACACGCCGACGGAAAAATACTGAACACCAATGCCGACACCATTGCCTCGGTGCTGGCCGTGGCCTTGGGAAAATTATATGATGTGCGATTGATCTTTTGCTTTGAGAAGAAAGGCGTGTTGCGCGATGTGAATAAAGCAGAATCGGTGATCCGGCATTTGCCCCGCGAGCTCTACGACCAGCTCTTGCCGCAGGGCGTTTTTGCCGATGGCATCTTGCCCAAACTGGAGAATGCTTACGCTGCATTGAATGCAGGCGTGAAAGAGGTGCTGATCGGCGAAGCCATCGACCTGGTGAAGAACACCGGCCCGGAAACGGAAGGTACTTTGATAACTTTGTAAAAGCTGCGGGCTTGCTTCGGCATCCAGCGGCAAAATAACTATGGAATCATTACACACAGAAGCCACGGCACTCCTGATGAAGCTTATCGCTACCCCTTCTTTCAGTAAGGAAGAGGAGGAAGTGGCCTTCATCATCGAGGAGTTTTTTGAGAAGCATGGCGTGCACACCTATCGCCGGGCCAACAACGTATGGGCACGCAACAAGCATTTCAATCCCGCCAAACCCACGGTGTTGCTCAACTCCCACCATGACACGGTCCGGCCCAACTCCGGCTACACACGCGACCCCTTCAAACCCGAGATCATCGACGGCAAGTTGTATGGTTTGGGCAGCAACGATGCCGGTGGTCCGCTGGTGTCGCTCATGGCCACTTTCCTGCATTATTATCATCGCACCGATCTCAAATACAACCTCGTGATCGCGGCCACTGCTGAAGAAGAGATCTCCGGCACGGGCGGTGTGGAAAGCATCTGGTCGTCGTTGACACCCATCGACTTTGCGATTGTGGGCGAGCCTACACTCTGCAACATGGCGACTGCCGAAAAGGGATTGATGGTATTGGACTGCCTCGCAAAGGGCAAGCCTGGTCATGCCGCGCGCGAGGAAGGGATCAACTCCATCTATGTGGCTTTACCCGACATCGAATGGTTCAGAACCTTCCGCTATCCGAAAGTTTCGGAGACGCTGGGACAGATGAAAATGACCGTCACCATCATCAACTCCGGAAGCCAGCACAACGTGGTACCTGCCGAATGCCGGTTCACGGTTGACGTCCGGGTGACGGACGCCTATACGCTGGAAGAGGCACTCGAGATCATCAAACAACATGTTACTTGCGAGGTGACACCTCGCTCATTGCGCATGCGCTCGTCGGGCATCGCCCTGGATCATCCCCTGGTGCAATCCGCTAAGAAATTGGGGCTCGAGCTTTATGGCTCCCCGACAACGTCCGACCAGGCGCTTATTCCTGTGCCTTCTGTGAAGATGGGCCCTGGAGATTCGGCGCGCTCTCATTCGGCGGATGAATTCATCTTTGCGCATGAGATCGAACAAGGCATCACCACCTACATCAAACTGTTGGACAACGTTATCGTATCATGACCGCCTCGGAGAAAACGGCTTTGATCGTGATCGATGTTCAATACGGGATTGACGAGGCCGGGCATTGGGGTGGCAACCGGAACAATCCTTCGGCGGAAGACAATATCGCACGGTTATTAAAACACTGCCGCGCATTGAATTTGCCCATCGTCATCATTCAACACGATTCAGTCGATCCTTCATCGCCTTTTCGTCCCGGACAGAAAGGAAATCAATTAAAAGATTTCGTCACGGTTTTACCCGGTGAGAAATCGATCCATAAATCAACGGCCAACGCCTTTATCAGAACCGACCTGGAAAACTTTCTCAGGGCACACAATATTTCAAAAGTGATCATCACGGGTTTTGTCACCAACAATTCCGTGGAGGCCACCGCGCGTATGGCCGGCGAGTTGGGTTTTCGCACCACGGTGGTGTCGGATGCCACGGCGAGCTTTGATAAGATTGGGGTGGACGGTGCAACCTATTCCTCCACGTTGATCCACCAGGTATCGTTGTCCAATTTGAAAGACGAGTATGCTTCCATCGCCACCACGGCGGAAGTGATCGCGTCGCTGACTCCCACAAGCAAACCCTTAATCGCATGAAACTCTGGCAAAAAGATAAGGCCTCGTTGAAAGAGGTCGAAAAATTCACCGTAGGGAAAGACCAGGAGATGGACTTGTTCCTGGCGCCATTTGACGTGCTGGGGTCGCTGGCCCACATCACCATGCTGGAGTCGATCGGATTGTTGACCGCTGAAGAATTGAAAGTGCTTTCGGCAGAGTTGAAAAATATCTATGCCAGCATCGCCGCGGGCGACTTCAAAGTAGAAGCCGGTGTGGAGGATGTGCACTCGCAAGTGGAGTTGGAGCTCACAAAGCGGTGCGGCGAAATGGGCAAGAAGATCCACAGCGGCCGCTCGCGCAACGACCAGGTGCTGGTGGACATCAAGCTGTTCCTTCGCGCGGAGATTGAAAATGTGATCGGCGAAGTACAACCACTTTTTGAATTGTTGCTGCAACAAAGTGAAAAATATAAAGATCATCTGTTGCCTGGCTACACCCATCTCCAGTTGGCCATGCCCTCGTCGTTTGGCTTGTGGTTTGGCGCTTACGCGGAAAGTTTGGTGGATGATGTGATCACGCTGCAGTCGGCCTATCGCGTGGCCAATAAAAATCCTTTGGGTTCCGCGGCGGGCTATGGTTCTTCGTTTCCCTTGAATAGGACGATGACCACGAATCTGCTAGGGTTTGAATCGTTGAACTACAACGTCGTCTATGCGCAAATGGGAAGGGGAAAGACCGAACGCATTGTGGCTAGCGCTTTGGCAAACATTGCGGCCACGTTGAGCAAGCTGTCGATGGATGCTTGTTTGTTCATGAATCAAAACTTTGGCTTTATCGGGTTCCCGGATGAGTTGACGACGGGGTCCAGCATCATGCCGCATAAAAAGAACCCGGATGTGTTTGAGCTGATCCGTGCGCGGTGTAATCAGTTGCAGGCATTGCCTAACGATATTGCGCTGGCTACCGTCAATTTGCCTTCCGGCTATCATCGCGATATGCAGCTTTTGAAGGAGCTGCTTTTTCCGGCCATCCAAAACCTGAAGGATTGCTTGCGGATGATGCAGCTGATGCTCTCAAACATCAAGGTGCAAGATCATATCCTGAGCGACGAGAAGTATAAATTCCTTTTTAGTGTGGAGGAGGTGAATAAGCTGGTACTGGCGGGCATGCCCTTCCGGGATGCCTATAAGAAAGTCGGCATGGACATCGAGAAAGGTCTTTATCACCCCGATACGACCGTGCATCATACGCATGAGGGGAGCATTGGCAACCTTTGTCTTAGCGAGATACGCAGTGCCATGGAGCGCGCGTTGGCGGAATTTCGTTTCGCGGAGGTTGAGGCTAAATTGAGTGCTCTGGTAGGCCGATAAAATACTTTTACCTCGGAGGCCCAAAGGCGCAAAGTTATGCGAGAATTCTCCGCATTAGCTTTGCGCCTTTGCGTCTTTCTGTGCTCGCCGAAGCTTCAGCGAAGGTGAGGCGGTGAACCCCTTGATACCTCCACAAAACACTCCCGTGATTTAAAACGTTTTTTTGCTACTTTCACACTTGCTCATGAAGAACCAACCGATTGCAACTTATGTGCTGATGGCCATTAATTTCGTGGCCTATGCTATACTGGCCATTCACCAGCAGAGCCCCATACTGGACACCGTCGACATCATCACGATCTTAAAAGCCGGCGCTAATTTTAATCCGTTCACCCTGGGTGGCGAGCCCTGGCGGCTGATCACGTCCATGTTCCTCCACTTTCACATTCTTCATCTGCTGGTCAACATGTTTGCCTTGTATTCGTTAGGTCGCGACCTGGAGGAGGGTGTTGGTTCGCTTCGCTTTGTGATTCTTTATTTTATTTGCGGATTGGCGGGAGGGGTGATGAGCCTGGCCTTCAATGTTTATGTACCCAGCGCGGGCGCGTCGGGAGCGTTGTTCGGATTGTTTGCCTATCGTTTGGTGGCCGATCTTCTGGGAACATACGAAGATCGTCAACAATTCACGTCGGTGATCATCAATTTTGTGATCTTCCTGGTGATCATGACGGGGGTTTCATTTTTCATGAACCTCGATCACGCCGCCCATGCCGGAGGTTTTGTGGCGGGAGTAGTGTTGGCGGTGCTGCACGTTAAGCTGCGTGTCCTCATCGACAACCGGTACCTGGCCGTGATCGCCGTCGCGCTGCCCTTCACCTTGCTGTTGCTTCCGAAAGGCCAGCTTCAATACTATCGCATCTATCAACGCGTTCGCGCCACGGAAGACCAAACCCATCATTACTTTCGCGATCTCCGCACCGATGCCGAACTGGGCGACAGCCTTCGCCTGATCTTAACCAGCTGGCAAGACATTCGACAATCCTTGAAAGATCTACCCTCCGTCCCGCAGAAGCTTGCCGCCGACACGGCCTCCATGAAAATGTACGTGGGCTTCCGGGCAGATGAAACAGCTTATCGAGTGAACCTCATCCTACGCGAATCCTATGTCTACATGGACAGCCTCGAGGTGGTGGCGGCAAAACTCGGCACCGTGCCCCCGTTGCAATATGGCCTCACCTTCACGAAGCGCCCCAGCGAGCCGGAACCCGACAGCACCGATTCGCCTTCGCCTTCAATGGCGATGAAGAAGGTTTTCTTTGATTCAGCCTGGCGCGAAACAGACGACCCCAACACCGCGCGCTTTTATCGCATCGGCACCCAGGACTCGGCAGGCCGATGGCAGGGACCCGTGCGCGACTATTATCGCGACGGCGCCATCCAGATGAAAGGACAATATCTGCGGGGCATGAAGAATGGCATCTTTCTTTACTATTCGGAACGAGGAACCTATTCTTCCGCAGGACGCTATGATAAAGAAGAGTCCATCGGGCGCTGGGAAATATATCACTGGAACGGCAAGCTGGAAAGTGAAGTGTTCTACAACGGCGAGGGCTACACCCGTAGTGTATGGGACTCGTTGGGAAACCCACAAGTCGAGAACGGCCGAGGCAAAGCCATCCGCTGGTACACCACGGGACAGGTTTCTGAAGAAGGCCCCTATCAAAACGGCCGCCGCGATGGCGACTGGTATGGGTTTCATCCCGATGGCAAGCCCTATTTCCACGAGATCTATCGCGACAACCGTATCGTTCGCGGTGTATCGGAAGACCGTAAGGGCAAGCGCTATGTCTATGATCAGACGAGCCTCTATGCCTTTCCTGTAAAGGGCATGGCGGAATACCGGAAATATCTTTTTCTTAACACACGCAAGCCACCGGGGTTCAAGAGTGGTACAGTGAAGTTGGTATTCAATGTAGGGGCCGATGGGTCGATGTGGGACTTTGTGATCATCGAGGGCGTGTCGTCGGAGCACGATGCGGAAGCGATCCGCCTTATCAAGGAAGGACCTCCATGGCGTCCCGGTTTATTGCATGGTTATGAGAAGTTGCCCTCGCAGGGTTACATTGAAGTCATATTCTAAAGGCGACGATCAGTAAAACGTCAACCATAAAAATTATGCAACGCCGAACATTTATTCAAACGACTGCTGCTGCCACTGTGGGATTTGCGGCGGCACCACTCATCAAAGTTTTGGGGAAGGATAAAAAATACACCACGGCACTCATTGGCTCGGGATGGTGGGGCGGCAACATTTTGCGCTGCGCCATCCAGGCCGGCGAAAGTAAAGTGGTGGCCTTGTGCGATGTCGATGAAAATCAAATCAAAGCCACGCTGGCGGAAGTAAAAAAACTCAGCGGCGACACGCCGAAGATCTATCGCGACTATCGCGAGTTGCTGGCCAAGGAAAAACCCGAGATCGTGATCGTGGCCACGCCCGACCATTGGCATCCACTCATCGCCATCGCGGCCATGAAGGCCGGGGCGCACGTGTATGTGGAGAAGCCCATCTGTCACACCATCAACGAAGGCAAAGCAATGGTGAAAGCGGCGCGCGACACACAGCGCATCGTGCAGGTGGGAACGCATCGCCGTGCGTCGCCGCATAATATTTCCGGTATGCAGTTTTTGAAGTCGGGTAAGGCAGGAAAGATCGGATCGGTGAGAGCATTCGTGCACTATCCGGGCGGCCCCGGCCAGAAGACACCCGATGCCGAAGCGCCGTCTACCTTGGATTGGAACATGTGGTGTGGTCCCGCACCGTTGCGCGCCTACAATCCCACCATGCATCCGAAGGGTTTCCGCTCGTATTTGGATTATGCCAATGGCCAATTGGGTGACTGGGGCATTCACTGGATGGATCAGATCCTGTGGTGGACCGAAGAAAAACATCCCAAGAAAGTCTACTCTACGGCCAACCGCTTCATCCGCCAGGACAGCACCGACGCGCCTGACACGCAAAACGTGCTCTTCGAATTTGAGACGTTCACGGCGTCCTGGGAACACCGCCTCTATGCCGGCAACGAAGCGGAGAAGACCAACCTCGGCTGCTACTTCTATGGCACGGAAGGCACCTTCCACATGGGGTGGCTCGATGGCTGGACGTTCTACCCTGCAGATACAAAAAAACAGATCATTCATGAAGCACCAAAGCTGGACGAGCCCGATCAGCAAAACATCGCGGCGCTGTGGGCGGATTTCTTAACGTCCATCAAAACGAATAAGCTTTCTATGTGTGATATTGAAATAGGGCAGCGGTCAACAAACATGAGTTTATTGGGGATGCTCAGTTGGAAGTTGGGAAGAAGTGTGGAGTGGGATGGAGAGAAGGGATTGATCAAGAACGACGCGGAGGCGAATAAGCTGTTGAGCCGGGCGTATCGGGGAGAGTGGGTGTATCCGACGGTATAAAATTTTTCACCGCCTCACCTTCGCTCGCCGAAGCTTTAGTGAAGGTGAGGCGGTTCAAATCATGATTTTTCTTCGCGCAACGACCATCCAATGCTACCGACCAACACCAGTAGCATCATCCATGAAGCCGCCATCGTCACTTTATTGCCCGTCACATAAGCAGCAGGTTCGAATTTGAATTCAATGGTATGCTTGCCTGCCGGGATGTTCAATGCCCGCAGCACATAGTTGGCGCGCAGGATCTCGGTTTCTTTTCCATCGATCGTGGCTTTCCATCCTTTCGGATAATAGATTTCTGAGAACACCGCGAAACCGTCTTGTTGCGATTGGCTTTCGTACTTCATCCGGTTTGGTGAATGTTCGGTCAACGTAATGGTTGCTGCGCTATCCGCCGAAAAACTTCCCGCCTTAAACTTCGAGGCATCCACTACAGCCGCATGGCGCGTATCGAGGCTGCATACTTTGGCCAACTCTTCGGTGGGGGAATTAACCGTGACCACATCGTTGACAAACCAGGCATTTCCCAATGCGCTTGAGTTGGGTATGATATTGTCGCGTCCGGGGCCATATACGAGGTACTTGATGTTGAGCATATTCATGATGCCCCGCTTTTCAAGATCAAACTTTCCGGCTTGCGCATCGGTGATGAACGCGTTGGTCTCTTTGAAGAGACAAGAATCATAGAGATCCATGTAGCGTTTCAACTTGGCGCCGTGATAGCCGCCGATGGAGTTGTGGAAGTAGGAGGTGTGGGCTTCGCTGGTGAAGGCGCCGGGTTGAATGTTGTACACGCGATACAGTGTCTTGTCCTGTGCGATGGCTTTGTCGGCCTCGGTCATCGTATAGAACGTGTCTTCGCGCTTGCGCTGATAGTTGGCCTTCGTAAAGTAACGGTTGTCGACAATGGCCACATCGAGGGTGATGAGGGCGATGAAGAACGCGTAGAAAGCCACGGGCGATATTTTGGTCCAAACTTCAAAGTAGATCGTGGTAAACGCCAGCACAATAAAAACGAGGGAGCGGAACGCGTCACTTCTGAAAAGACTCATGCGGTCGTCGATCATCGCGCCGGTGAACCAGACCGGAAGTTGGTTCTCGCCTTCGCGGAGAAAGCTGAACATGCCCGCGCCCATCCAGAGCAACAAGCACAAGCCGCCAGTGGAGGCAAAGGCGATAAGCACTTTCCGCTTGGCTTCTTTTGTCAATCCCTTTTGCATGATCTTCTCCACGCCGAGCAATCCCAGGAAGGGTGCAGCAAACAGGAACAGGATCAGGGTGAAGGTTACAGATCTGAATTTGTTATATCCCGGCAGGTAGTCAAACAGGAAATAATTGAAGGTCGAGAAATTCTTTCCCCAACTCAACATGATCCCCAGCACAGCCACTGATGCCAGCCACCAAACATACTTTTTATCCGCGAAGGCGATTCCCAAGGCAAAAATGAAAACGATCACTGCGCCGGCATAGTAAGGCGCCGTGAGGCCTTGCTCGCCCCAATAGGCGACCGTGTAGTTCGCCAGTTGGTTGGCCATTTGTTCATCTTTCGAGCGCACCAGTGCTTTGTATACCTCGCTGTTCTGATCGTTCGCGATCAGGTTGCTGGTGCTGCCGCCATAGAAATTCGGGATGAGCAACACCATGGGTTCAAGGATGCTGTTGCTGTAGTCGAAGGCCCAGTTTTTGCCAGGGCCGGTTTGACTTTGTTCGGCCCCGTGTGCCACCAACTCCGACTTTCCACGAATGGAATAGGATGTATATTCCGTCACAGCCCACATCGGTCCAAAGAATGTGCCGGCACCTATGACGGCCGCCACAATCAGAACACCGATCGTCTTCGCGAAGTCGGGGAGGGTCTTCTCGCGGAAGGCTTCGATGAGGCGGATCAGGCCATAGATCAAAACGATCAGCAACAAGTAATAGGTCATCTGCAAGTGATTCTCACGAAAGTGCAATGCCAGCGCCGCCGTGGTCACACCAAACCCAAGGATTCGCTTCCCTGAAAAAGCAAGATGAATTCCCGCCACTACTAAGGGCATGAAAGCGATAGCGCCGACCCGCGCATTGTGGCCGGCCATGATGCCGATGATCATATACGTCGACAACCCAAACCCGATCGCACCCGCGATCGCCAAATAGGGTCGCACGCCAAAAGTGATCAGCATGATATAATAGCACAAAAATGCGAGGTAGATATTGGCAACGGGATGTGGAAGCTTGAAGCTGATGACGGCCTTGACATAAGACACCGCCTGGTTGCTCCACTGCACGTTGACCAGGTAGGCGGGCATGCCGCTAAACATGGTCTCTGTCCAAAGCGGTTCTTCGCCGGTCTTCTCGCGATAGTCGCGCGATGCCTTGGAAGACCCTTCCCACTGCTGGATGTCATGTTGGTTGATCACCTTGTGGTCGAAGAACACCGGGTTGAAGAAGAAGAACGTTACGATCAGGAAGATTCCAATGGCCACGCCGTGGGGCAGAACGTCTTTGGCGAAGTTTATTTTTTTCATGAATCCGTTAAGGGGATGTGGTATAAGGGGTGCAAAATAAGAAGGATTTGGGAGAAATAGGAGCCGGGAGCCAGAAGCCAGGAGCCAGGAGTTTTGTGCGGCTTAACGGGATTTAATTGTTTATCGGACAGTGCGTTACGTGCCTGCCACGCGTGCAGGTTATCCGCCTATGGTGGACATCGATTCGCTTACGGGGAGGTGATTTTTGCGGCGTTGTTCGGCTTCGAAGCCGTCTTTGGCGCGGTGTTGGAAGGCGGTGTGGAGTTGTTGTTTGATATAGTCGTCGGAGTGGTCCGCGCGCAAGAGGGCGCGGAGGTCGAGGGCGCCGTCGTCGTAGAGGCAGGTTTTGAGGGTGCCTTGGGCGGTGATGCGAAGGCGGTTGCACGTGCCACAGAAGGTGCGGCTGAAGGCGGCGATGATGCCGAGGTTTCCGAGGTGGCCTGGGATGGAGTAGGTGTAGGCCGTGGAGTGCTGCGGGTCGGGAAGTTTGACCAGGTTGGGGTAATGCGATTTGATATAGTCCAGGATGCGGGTGTACGTCCAATGCAGGGTGGGGTAGTGGTTGCCCTCGCCGTTGAACGGCATTTCTTCGATGAACCGGACCTCGACGCGCTGGTTTCGGGTGAGCTCGATCAGCGGCACGATGTCGTCGATATTTTTTCCTTCCATCACCACGGCATTGATCTTCACAGCAATGTCGTGTTCCAGCAGCAGGTTCAGGGTGTTCATGACGGGCTCAAATTCGTCGCGGCGGGTGATGACCCGGAAGCGCTCGCGGTCGAGCGTGTCCAGGCTGAGGTTTACAGAGGCGATGCCCATCTTTTTGAGAGCGCCCACATGTGGTGCCGTCAGCACGCCGTTGGTGGTGAGGTGCAGGTCTTTGATGCCTGGAATTTCGGTGATGCGCTGCATCAGGTCCATGAGATCGTGCCGTACAAAGGGCTCGCCGCCGGTGAGCCGGATCTTCGACACGCCGAGCGACGCCAGGAGTGTGATGAGGCGTTCGATCTCTTCGAAGGTGAGCAAGTCTTTTTTGGGCAGGTAGCGGATGCCCTCTTCGGGCATGCAATAAAAGCAACGCAGGTTGCAGCGGTCGGTTACGGCCAGGCGCAAGTAGGTGAGGGGCCTTCCATGATTGTCGTAAAGCGGGGTCACAGCAGCGTTGAATTTACCAGTCGTAAATGTCAAAGATATTCAATATTTGACAATTCCCCGGTCGCCTGTTTCAAGCAAACGGGGTGTCTCTACAACATTTTCCTGGCCCATAGAATTCAATGCTTTTCAATGTTTGTGATGCTTTCGCGCCGCTGGGGTGTTCACCAACACTATATAGAACATGGAAAATATGACGTAAACAAGGCAATACCACGTATTGCCCGTGCGGGCCAGTTGAAAGACGGTAAAGAAGGCACCCGTCACGATCAGGATCACGGCAACTACTCGGAGTCGCATAAGGGCAGCATTAGGTTGCTAAAACCATCCACACGCTTCTACAGAAAACCAGAAGCACAGCACACTCTGCATTCCCTTCCCGACGAATGGATTCGCGGGGAAGTCAAAACCGTTTACGCCCTCTATCGTATCCGGGCCATGGCGCGAACCGGGAATGTGCCCACGCCCTTGAACTTGGGTGGGACGGCACTGAACGTGAACCCATCGGCCGGCAGTGTATACAAGTTACACAAATGTTCGACAATAAGTATCTCTGCCCCCAGTAAGGTGGTATGTACAGGCCGCTCCTTATCCCGGGTATCATCGATGTTGTGGGAGTCGATGCCTACCAGTTTCACGGCACAGTCGCGCAGGAATTCGGCGGCTTCACGGGTCACATAGGGATGGCCTTCATAATATTTTTCCGTATTCCAATGCGCATCCCAGCCCGTGTGGAGCAACACCGCGCGGTTCCGTATTTCATAGTTTTGCACATGCTCCCGCGTGATGGCTTGCGACTCCGTGTAGGGCACGCGGATCACCACCCCTTCCAGGTCGGCAAACCGTTCCAACCCAAACTCGGAAACATCTTTGCCATCTTCAAACCGGTGAAAGGGACAATCGATGTAGGTCCCCGTGTTGGTCACCATTTCTATTTTCCCGATCTGAAAGGTTGTGCCCGGCGCATAAAATTGTTTCGAATCCTCGCGACTCAAATAATCACAGATCACCGGGGCAGGCAAACCCTTGTAGGTGACCAACCCGGCCGTGATGGTATGACTAAGATCGATGAGTACAGACGACCCGCTTTGTTCCTTGATAGGCTTTCGCTTATGCGGCTCCGTCAGAATTTCTTTGTTCAGAATCTTGGCTTCCCCCACCATCAGCAGCCGCAGGTCGGCGATGATATAGTCGGCCAGGGCTTTGTCAGAAATAGTATCCCCCTCGATGTCGAGGCGAAAATCTTCCCCCTTGATGTTGCCACCATTGGTGAAATAAATCTCAAAATCAAATTTTACGCGTCTATCCATGTCCACAGAACGAACAGGATCGCTTCAGGGTTGTTAGACAAAGGATGGAATTTGAAAAGAAAAATGTGACACACCCGCCACACGCCGTTGTTGGAGCGCCGTTGTTGGAGTTCTTCTCCAACAACACCAGCTTCGTCACTCATTCCCAATACCAGCCAACGATACGTATCTTTACATCATAAACACACCACCATGAGCCAGGCATTTGTCAGAGAAGGCGACGAACAATCGTTGTCGGAGATCGACCCAACCCTAAACGCCCTCATCCGTTTCCTCACCCTCGAGAACGGCGGCATACGCGTCTACGAAAAACGCGCCAACACCGACGCCGCCGGCAACACCTTACACACCATGAGCAACGGCCTCACCTACGGCAAAGACCAAAACGGCCGCTGGGAAATAAAGCAGTAGCCACCACTCATCCGTCCCAGCATAGTCTCCTGTCTCAGGGACTATGCGTCCCCTTACCCACACGCACGACTACTCATCCGCACGACTTCCTTTCGATTTACTCTTCTCCTTCTTAGCTGGCTTATACTTTTCTTTGGTATCGGATTTGTCCTTTTGCTTGTCTTTGTCTTTGTCTTTGACCTTGGTCTTATCCTTAGTCTTTTCCTTAATCTTATCCTTATCCTTATCCTTGTCTTTATCCTTATCAGCCGATGAATTCAACTCGTCTTGTAAGATGGCTTCGTCATCATCATGATCATCCCAATCGAAGCGATCATTATCCAGGTCAACGTCTACATCAACATCCATGTCGACATCAACTTCCACGGGTTCAACATCGATATCCACTTCCTCGATATCAACTTCTACAGGCTCAACATCGATATCCATTTCCTCGACATCAACTTCAACGGGTTCAACATCAACGTCAATATCCTCGATATCAACTTCCACAGGTTCAACATCAACGTCGATATCCTCGATATCAACCTCTACTGGCTCAACATCAATGTCCAGGTCTTCCAGCTCCTCCTCCATCGATTCCATGGCCAGTTCAATACTCGATTCAACCTCGTTTTCGATCTCCGCCTCGTCTATGTCAATATCAATATCCCATTCATTTGATCGGGTAGATACTTTCCTCAGACCCCTTGACCGGTCTGACTCGTCAGTAGGCTCATCTGTTTTGATCTTTTCTTTTTCAGGCTTCTTTTCCTGCTTTGCAGGTGCGGGGCCGACAGCCTGCGAAAAACCAGGCACAGCGATCATAAAAATCATCGCGAAAGCGACAAGGAAGCGGCTAAAAGGGCTCATAGCGAATTGGGAGTTTGGTACATAGCTACAATACCATCACTTTTAAAGAAGGTTACAGCGGCTGCCGACATATTCTTCCCAGCCAGCACGTCAGCACAGCACCCCCGTCTCAGGACCATGCGATCCCGGGGTAGCATAGTCTCCTGTCTCAGGGACTATGCGATCTCGTGGTAGCATAGTCCCCTGCCTCAGTGACTATGCGTTCTCCGCGGCAGCCTGGTCTCCTGCCTCAAGGTATGCGTTCTCCAGGGACTATGCGTTCTCATCCAACCACTTCTCCGCCTCCTCCGCGCTCCTGAAATTCTTCTTCGGAAACTGCGTAGTCTTCGCCACCGCATCCAACTGCATCTCCGCCACATCATCTTTCACGAGCTCGGCCACTTTCCTGACACCGCCCTTCAACAACGTCGCCTGGGCCTGCTCATGAAGCTTGCGCACTTCCTGGGGATGGGTTTTCATTTCACGCGCATCGGTCAGCAACGTGAAACCACTTTTTAATTTTGAAACGGCCTTGGTCCAGTCCGGCAAATAGTCGGGCACCACTTCCGGACTTCTCCAGAAACCAACGATGGTCAAATAGGCCCGGTTCTTTTCCGGTGACACGGCGATCTTGTACTGCTTGCTTTCGCGAATGATAGTGAGGGACATACAGAGGGTATTTGAAGTAACGCAAAGCTATTTGAAACCACGCAAATTCCCAAGAAGGCCCTCGCTCCAAAATTTCTTTTGCCTTTTGTTGTGACTTGCTTCGTGTAAGAGAATTATGAGGGGTGTTATCTAAACGTTAAAGCCATGAAAGCAATTTGTTTTTCCCTGGCCGTCGTCACCTTGATGGCGTGTCATCCCCGTAGTGAAAAAGAACAAGAAAGTAAGGTTACGTATTCTGATTTGATCGTGGCAGCCGCAGATGAAGCTCCGGGGGCGCAGAATTATCTCACCCCACCCGCAGAAACCGATCGTAAACTCATCCGCGAGGCGCGACTGGAGATGGACGTTGCCTCGCTAAAAAATATCAGCGATTCCGTGAGCGTGCTCTTGCGCCAATACCAAGCCTATGCCTCCAACGAAGCGCAGGAAAATCAAAGGTATGATCTTCGAAAGACCATGACCATCCGCGTCGGCGAAGCGCAGTTTGAGCCCATGATGAAACGACTGGAAACCTTGGCCACGCGCATCGTCGAACGGTCGGTCACCACGCAGGATGTCACCATGGAATACACCGACCTCCAGGCGCGTCTTCGCTCCAAAAAAGAATTGGAGGTCCGCTATCACGAAATACTCAAGCAAGCCAAGACCGTAAAAGACATGCTTGCCATCGAGGAACAGTTGGGCACGACCCGCGAAGAGATCGAATCCATGGAAGCACGCTTCAAGCGCATGACCAACCTCACCACCTACTGCACGCTCGACGTTGTTTTCATTCAGCGCCTGCAAGCCCCGCCAACGGGCTTCGCCCAGGAGTTTAGTGTAGCCTTGAGAAACGGCTGGCGCAGCGTCATGAACGCCGTGCTGGCGTGTGTCAGCGTTTGGCCGTGGGCGTTCGTAGGCTTTGCGGTCATAGGTTTTGTGATCCGTTTCCGCAAACGGCGGATGGCCCAGGTTGGGTGAAAATAAATTCTGATAAACCCCGTGACTTTTCCGTGACGCCGAACTTATAGGGGAAACAAGCTTCTAAGAATCACACTCTAATTGCCCGTGACAACACACAAATGGCAAAGCCGGTAGCGAAAAACGACCCGGACAGGAACGACTTTGCCCCTGATGTTCGTCGCGAAAACATATAGTTCATGTTCAACCTAAACCGTCTGTTTTTATGAGAAACGAAAATGCAGAAGTTCCCAGCATGGATGATCTGGTATTTGAAAACCGGAACAAAGAATACGGCGCCTACGTCATCCGTAAAGCCTACTACGACAATGTTCACAAGGCCCTGTTATATGTCATGGTCTTCTTCGCCGGCGTCATGCTGCTGACAATATTCTATCCGGGCGAGCCCCTGATCAAGGTGCCGGAAGTCGCCAAGAAAATCATTCAATTCAATATTCTTCCAACCATAGAAGCACCCCGTCCGGCGGCTCCTAGTGCTCCGGTGCGGCGAGCGGCCTCGCACGTAGCCCCCACGGTAACAACGGCCGTTGTCCCCGAGGAAATCACTCCGCCGGCAACGGACACAAACACGGGTGTGCCGGATGGCGCCGTCGATGGTGTGGCACCCATGGAAGGTACGGGACCTGCGACTGCCGAACCCGTTGTAGCCACGCCTGTGGAAACAGCACCTAAAGGACCGCTTGACATCGCTGAAGTCATGCCGCAATACAAAGGTGGCTTGCAAGCCATGGCAAGATTTGTGCAAAGAAATTTGAAGTATCCCGCCGTGGCACGGCGCATGGAGACGGAAGGCTTAGTTTACGTAAGCTTTATCATCGACACCAATGGCCGTGTCATCGAGGCCAAGGCAATAAAAGGCATCAGCAAGGAATGTGACGAAGAAGCCGTTCGCATGGTATCCGCCATGTCCGACTGGCTCGCCGGCCGCCAAGGCGGCGTACCCGTCATGGTCCGCATGGTACTGCCCATCCGATTTCAATTGAATCGATAACCCCATCAGGCTTCCCCTGTGCGCCTTGCCTACCGCATCCCCGTTGTATAGGCCATCTCCGTTGGTTCGGCGCACAGGGGCAAGATTGAGTTGACCGGGCTGGTGAAGTACACCAACCCCGGCAAACTCTGTCCGCTACTTTCGTTGCGAAAACATTTACTCCCCGTTCATCCTAAACCGACTGTCTTATGAGAATCGAAAATGCAGAAATACAAAGCATGAATGACCTCGTCTTTGAAAACCGGAACAAAGCCTACGGTGCCTACTCCATCCGACAGGCCTACGCCAACAATGTTCAAAAAGCGTTGTTATTTGTGCTCGCCGCTCTCGCCGCCGCCCTGATCGTTACGCTCTTTTTTCACGGCGAGCCCATGCTGGTAGACACGAAGCCCAACACGGGCATTGTATGGAATGATTTCCCGCAATTCAAATTAACACCACAGAAACGCGCTCCATCAGCGCCGGTGCGTCGCGCACAAAGCAACGTGGCACCTACCGTATCAACGCACCGCGACCCCGAGGAAGTAAAGGAACAACAAACCGACGCCACTTCAGGAACTGCAGATGGCCCGCTCGTTGGCGAGGAACCCACAGACCCGGGAGCCATAGAAACAAAGACCGAGGTCGTTTCAATAGCTCCCCCGGAAACACATTCCGACCCGCTCACTTGGGTCAAGGCCATGCCCCAATTCGATGGCGGCCCGGAGGCCCTGGCGAGATACATGCGCAAAAACCTGAAGTATCCCGCCATCGCGCGCCGCATGACGGTTGAAGGTGCCGTGTTCGTCAGCTTCGTCGTCAACACCGATGGTCGTGTCATCGATGTGAAAGTTATCAAGGGCATCATGAAAGAGTGCGACGAAGAAGCGGTACGGGTCGTGCAGAACATGCCGCCATGGATCGCCGGCCACCAAGACAACACACCCGTCATGGTCCGCATGGTGTTACCCATCCGGTTCCAGTTGAGTCATTAATCCCACCCTACGCCGTTGTTGGTGTTCTTCACCAACAACATTTGATGGCAACGTACATTGACCGAACCAAATCAATATTCGGGCAGGAATTGGATAACTACTGCCGTTCTCTTCCATCAACAATGATTCGCCGCATCTGTTGTTGGTGAAGAACACCAACAACGGCGGGTGGAGATCATCTCCGTTGGCGCACAAGGGCAAGATGAATACCTGCTTTCTAAAGGTTCACTCTTTGGAAGGCGGGTTTCCTTTTTCTTTCAAGAACTCTTCCAGGTAGTGAAAGAGAAGATCCCAGGCTTTCTGCTCGTCGTCGTTTGCCAACGCAAGCACATGAGCGGTCCAAATAACATTGGATCCCCGCTGCACTTTCTTGCCCAGCCACCGCGATATTTCCCGGTTCCCTTCTTCGCCCGGACCCCACGCCAGGCCCGTGATAAAGCCCTCCATATAAAGCCTCAAATTGTTGAAGTTCACCGGATGAAAATACATTCCCGGCCGCTCCTTCATATGCGGAACCACCTCCGCCAGAATTTCATACGCATGCTTATTTTCCATAGGGATTCGCGAAAAAACATTAACCTTCATTTCTTTCCAAATCGATTTCTTAAGGCATAATAACCAATAATGCATGCCATGGTGGGTACACCAACAACCAGTAAATTGATCGTGGCCAAATTGTCGAGCAACGGCAGCGAATCGACTATGCTAAACGTCAGTACGATAGCGAACAGACAGATGGTCGCAAGTATTAGTGTGCCGATTCTATTCAGGGGCGCGCCAAGCACCACAACAGCAAGCACAATAACCGTCAATAACCCCAAGAACAAAGGTATCAACCCCTCTTCATGATCGGCATAGGCCGGCGTAGGTTGCGCTAGAAAAGCTAGCGCAAGAACATAGTGGAGTTTCTTCATTCGCCAATTTAATAAAATCCCGCCGTTGTCGGTGTTCTCCCGCCGTTGTTGGTGTTCTTCACCAACAACAGACGCGGCGAAAGTCATTGTTGACAGTGCCGAAACAGCAGTGCCCCATGCGGCCCCCCCTCGTACCTCGGGGCCGGGCTATTCGTTCCAAGTCCGTCCACGCACGACCCACCCACTACGGGCTTTCCACTACTATCCCTGGCCGGGCCACCGCCAAACACGTGCCCAATCACAAACCCTCACCAGCCGCACAACCAACACCAGCTACCCCGTTGTTGGTGTCCCACGCCGTTGTTGGTGTTCTTCACCAACAACAGACGCGACGAGGGGCATTGTTGACAGCGCCGAATAGCAACAAAAAACTTCATGAATTAAGAGTCCAAAGAAGGGGAACACAAGTTAGATAAAGTGCCTCCATACCGGTATCGTTTTCGAGGATAACGGTGTACTGAAGCATGTTGTTGATGATTTAACTTTTTTTCTGATCTTGCATCCTCCAACGAAAACGTTATCATGCAAACGCCATCCATCAAGGTACTGTTCGCCATCCTCATCGCAGTGACTATTATTTTGGCAGGCTGCGGCCAAAAAGAAAAGGCCGAACGGCTCGCCCGTTTGCAGAAAGCCGATTCGACCATCACCGCGCTTCATGAATTGAAATACCTCTATCGGAATATATATTCGGGCATGTTGCACTGGGTATACACACAAACGGACACCCGCAGCAAAGATGCCCTCCGCAGCAGCACACAAATTGATTATGTGGTGTTGAAAGGTCAGTGGCAACATAAGTATGGCGATGTGAAGGAGGACGTCGGCTTTGTGGAGATGGACACGCTGGTCGATCTGGCAGCAAGCGCGATGGGTACGGTGTTGTCGTTCGAGGACTATGAAGATGATATGAAAATGGCCGAAGCCATCGCGTTCAGCGAAAGGGCCGGCGCCGTTTTTGATGCATTGGAATTGCGCTACAACGACATCTTGTCAAGACAGGACTCGCTCTTTGAAGCGCAGACTGCGGGTAACGACGATGCCGATGTGCAAGCGATTGTTAACCGTCATAAACGGATGCGCAGCTACTATCAGGCCGAAGGCATGGCCTGGGAAATTCACACCCGGACACTGAGCTGGCTCTATCGCCCCGAAGACTTTCGATCGAAAGAGGCCCTTAAAAAAGACCTCGATGTCGAACTACCGGCTTTGTTGTCAACGCTACGCCAACGATTGGGATTAGAAGGTGAGCATGCCTCCCAAGCTTCCCTGCTAGCGGCCAGGCTGGACACGTTAGCCATGGTTTCCAAACAGACCATCGTTGCCAATCTGCAGTCGAAAGAGAACTATGACGACCCCCTCACCCTGCTGCTCGCCGAGGATGCATACGAAACCTACATGAATCCTGCCTATCAGGAGGCTACACAATACCTAGCGCACATCCGCGAACAAATTCAAAATCCAAGCACTCCTTCAAACGATCAAGCAACCCCGGGCCGGACCACGGAAGCAGAAATGGAAGCACTCAGGCGAATCGTGGAAGAACAGAACGCCTACATCAAAGAACTGGAAGAAGAAAATAAGAAACTGAGATCGGCTGACCGGTAGCTGTCCGCCGTTCCGCCATTGTCCCGCCGTTGTTGGTGTTTTCACCAACAACAGATGCGACTCACAAACATTGTTACGCATTGCCTGTATTCTTAAACCCCGAATGGGGTTTAACGAACAATGGCCCCCCAGTGAAACTGGGGGAAACCAAAGACAAAAACAATTGCGCCACGCTCGTGCTAAAATCGAAGAGCATCGCGTTCATGGCGCATCGTCGCAGCGCTCGGATGCAGAGCGCAGTTGCGTGCCAGAACGCACGAAGCCAGATCCAATCGTTCCTGTGGCACTCCCTCGTGAAATTTTCGCTTTTTCCCCCGGGTTCACCGGGGGCCATTGTTCGTTAACCCCTTCGGGGTTGCAATGCGCCCGCCGTTGTTGGTGTTCTTCACCAACAACAGATATGGCAGCAAACATTACTATGCTTTGCCTGCATTAAACCCCGAATGGGGTTACCGACCATAGCCCCCAGTGAAACTGGGGGAAACAAAGGCAGTAAAATAATTGCGCCACGCAGGAATTGAAATCGAAGCGCCCGCGTTCATGGCGCATCGTCGCAGCGCCTGGATGCAGGGCGCCGTTGCGGGCCAGAAAGCATGAAGCCTGATCCAGCCATTCCGCTGGCACACCATTGTGAATTTTCTTTTCGCTCGGTTTCACCCTAATGTCAGGACGTATGCTGCTATTCGTAGCGCAAGGTGTCTGACGGGTTGGTGAGGGCTGCACGGAGAGTCTGCACGCTTACGGTGAGCAGGGCGACGAATACAGCGCCTATTGCTGCAAGCACATATACCAACACATTCATATCCACATGATATGCGAACGAATCCAGCCACTCGCTCATGACAAACCAGGCTACGGGCCAGGCGATGAAGCTGGCGACGAGGATAAGTGTGACGATCTCGCGCGACAGCAGCGCGAGGATGTTCGGTACCGACGCACCGAGCACTTTGCGAATGCCGATCTCTTTGATGCGTTGCAGGGTATTGAACGTGGCGAGGCCGAACAGACCGAGGCACGCGATGAAGATCGCCATGCCGGAAAAGATGGTGAAGAGCTGGCTTTGTTTCTGATCGTCTTCATAGAGGAGGCGGTAGCGGTCGCTCATGATCTGGTATTCGAAAGGGCGCGTGGGGAGAAACGCTTTCCATTTCTTTTCGAGATCGGCGATGGCTTGCTGGAAGTTGGCGCCATCGATCCTGACAGAGAGGTTGTTGTTGGAACGGTCGCCGATGCGGAAAATCATGGGCACGATCTCCTGGTGGAGCGATTCGAAGTTGAAGTCTTTGACGATGCCGATGAGCTTTCCTTTCGCGTCGCCGGCTTCGAAGTCTTTGCCGATGCCATCGTCGATATTTTTCCAGCCGATCTGGCGTGCGGCGGTTTCGTTGATGATGAAGGCGATGGTGTCGTCACTCGGTATGTTTCGCGAGAAGAGGCGGCCTGCGGCGACGTTGATGCCGTAGGTGGCGAAGAACTCGTAGTCTACTTGCAGGGACCTGAGCAATATGTCTGTGGATACGAGACTATCGCCTTTGACAACGGAAGCGTTGCCTTGCCAGTCGAGGAGGCGGCCTGTGGGGATGCGTGAGGAGCGGCCGATGTTTTGTATGGCGGAGGAGCCGGTGAGCTGGTTGTAGAAGGCGTCGTAGTTATCGGCGAGCTCGGGGTAGCTGCGCAGGGTGATGATCTGGTCTTTGTTGTAGCCGATGTCGCGGGCGTTGAGGTATCCAAGCTGCTGGGAGGTGACGGCGGTGGCGATGATGAGCACGATGGAGATGGCGAATTGGGCGACGACGAGCACCCGGCGTATTCCGCCTTTACCGTTTACGGAAGCCTGCTGGCCTTTGAGTACGGCAGCGGGTCTGAAGGCGGCCATGATGAACGCGGGGTAGGTGCCTGCGAGAAGACCGACGATACAAGCGAACGCTATCGTGCCGATGACGACGGGCCAATGGGTGGTGAGATGAAAGGCGATGGACTTGCCGGTGAAGTCATTCATCCACGGAAGCGCAATGCCAGCGAGGGCGGTGGCCAGTATGAGGGCAAACAGGGCGATGAGCACGGACTCGCTGAGGTACTGGCCGATGAGCTGGCTTTTCAACGCACCGGCTACCTTGCGCATGCCTACCTCTTTGGCGCGTTTGGTGGCGCGCGCGGTGGAGAGGTTTACGAAATTGAAACAGGCGATGAGGACGATGAATAGGCCGATGACGCCCATCATGTAGACGCTGTTGATGTTGCCGTTCACCTCGATCTCATCATCGAGGTGAGAGCGGAGGTGGATGTCGGCTACGGGCTGGACATACAGCCGGGTGGTTTTTGAAGCTACCCAGTTTTGTGCTACGCCCCAGTTGGCGCGGGCGTGGGCGCCCATGTGCTTGTCGATGAAGGCGGGCATGGCGGCCTCGAGTTTTTTGGGATCGGCGCCGGGCTCGAGGAGGATGTAGGTGTAGAAACTGTTGCCGCCATAGTCGTTGTCGAACGCATTGGGGCCGAAGATGTTGTTGAGGGTGCTGAAGGCTACGAGCAGATCGGGGTGCCAGTGTGATTGAGTGGGGAGGTCTTTGTAGACACCGGTGACTTCGAGGTCGAGGTTGCCGTTGCCTTTGAGGTGCTTGCCCACAACGGCGGTGGTGCCGAAATATTTCCGGGCGGTACGTTCAGAGAGCATAACCGTGAGGGGACGCTCGAGTGCTTTGGCGGGGTTTCCGCTGAGCACGGGGATGTCGAATATTTTGAAGACGTCGGGTTCGGCGAAGAATAAGTCTTCTTCCTGGGCGGCTTTGGTGATTTCACCATTTTCTTCGACGGCCATGTCGAAGCCGTAGCGGCCGTAGGCGAGTGTGCGGGCCATGGCCTGGATCTCGCCAAAGTCGTTTTTGAGGAAGGGGCCAAAGGGTGCGGCGATGCAGGGGAGGTTAAGGGTTGTTTCGCCGTTCTCGCCGAGGAATTCGCGGGTCACGCGATAGGTACGGTCTATTTTACTGTGATAGCGATCGTAGCTGAGCTCGTCGCTGATGAAAAAGTAGATGAGGAGGACGGCCGTCATGGCGATGGCAAGGCCCGCGATGTTGATGAAGGCGGTGAGCTTGTTCCGGAAGATGGAGCGAAGTGCGATTTTGAAGTAGTTCCTGATCATGGTGAATGTGCTAAAGGTCCACCGCCCGCGTCCACTATAAAGTTCAAGGGGGAGTTGACGGTTTGACGAAGGGCACTTAGCAAAGACTGTGCTAAAGGCGAAAAGATTGTATGGGTGCTGAAATTGAACGGCGTGTAGCGGAGAGGGTGGCCGGAATCGAAACGCTTGGGAACGGTTTTGGACACTGTTAATTTAACGTTATCTCAAGCAGACAAATACCGGGCTTTGGCCCTGACCTCTCCCGCGCTGCTCCGGGGATGGTTACATATTTCAATTAATCTGATCTGTCGAATTGGCGAAGCCTGGCAATCCCTTCTTCCTCGTTTTTCTGAGCGGACTTTAGAAAGAACGCCTTTGCGTTTTCGATGTCGCCTTGCTCAAGCAAAAATTCAGCGTAGTAATACTCCAGCAAATCGACAGGAGTTCCTTCGTTGAAGGATCTTTGGAAAAATTGTTCGGCGAGGTGGAACGCTTTCTTGTGCTGATGATACAATGCAAAATTCCGGTATGTATAGGCCGGATCATTTTGTTCGTTTTGCATAGCTTTTTCAAGGCATAACACGCCTTCATTTGGCTCGCCTGTCATGATTAGCGCAAAGCCCAGATTATCATTGGTGTATGCATGGTCAGGATCGATAGTCAATGCCTTTCTGTAGTTCGATATGGCTTGCTGATAATCCTTTAGTCGTGCGTAGTAATAGCCAATGTTGTTGTACACATCTGTCTTCAAAAGATCATCCTTGGTCAGGAAGAGTATTTTCTGCAACGTGGAGATAGCCGTTTCAAACTGATTGCTTTCGGAATATTTACAGGCTTCGTTGAACAGATCGTTGGCCTTTACTTCCTTTTCATCATAGATATCATTTGGATTGGCTTGGAGATAAGCAATTGCACCGTCGAACAGTTTTTTGAAATCGGCCCTCAACTCATTTTTCCAGGAAGGATCGTTATCGCCCAAAAGGTTGGCATCGCGAGGCCGTAGGCCATCACAGGTTCCGCTATTTCAGAAACGTAGCCCCACTTGGATTGCCATCCCCCTTGACTGCTTCGCCCAACATCCGAAAGATTTTGTGAGAGAATAACTCCAAATCCAAAATAGATACCGGCGAGGTAGATGAACGGACCAGCGTCGTCGTCGCCATCGAACTCAATTTTGCTTTCGGTGAGCCGAATGCGGATAAACTCGTAGATAAGTCGGTGAAGCAATCTCTGGGGACGTTTCTGCAAGTCGTTGGCGATTGAAATTTTATAGTGCCCTTTTGTTAAGTCGGTTTCGCATTCAAAAGGGGGGCCTTCCATCTGGTACGGAATGCCAAAGTCGCGGATGTCGGTCACGATTTCGAATGCTACGGCATTTCGGGCTAAGCCAAACAATTTGCAGAGATCGGTGACTATATTGTCGACGCTAACTGTTGTCACGGAATAGGTAGCCGGGAAAAATTTCGGCGTCAGCAACACCTGCTCCTGTCTCTTGTTAGGATAGCCAAATGCACTTTTTAACCACCTAAAGTTTTCTTCCAACCAAGTCCTGTCGTCTTCAATAATTTTAAAGTGATTGCTGCTGGAACCGAAATTGACGCCAAAGATTTTCATGATGGAAATTAAGGTACTAATATGATGGATTGCAAGCTGGCCCGCGCGGTAAACTCCTCATTCCAGATGGGGCCACGACGCCCCAGAATATGGCCCGAAATGCGGACGGCGCGGTTTATGCCTCAGACGCTTTCACTTGTATAATAGTCTTTACAACGGTAAACATGATGCTCGCGTCCCATTCAGTGAATCCCACGCGATAATGTAGGTTCGGATCATTCGCCTTGTAAAGGACAAAGTAACTATGATATTCGCGTATGGCAAGTTCATGCCAGGAGAGAACTAGGGTAGGGGTTTGTATGCCGGAGGGCCCAAGCGTTAATGAGCCGAGCGTTAGCGAGTTTTCCTCAAAGAAGGTGTCCAGGTAGTGGCGGGCAAGTGGCATCAGGAAATATTTTTTCAGATCGGCGACGATGTCTTTGTGCAATGCATCAAAGTCCTTCCGTAGGCCAAAGTGATTTTTAATAACCACATGAATTTCTTTGCCATGTTTGTCTTTTAATGCGAAAGCGAACTTTTCCCCCACGCGCACATCGTACCAGAAGACTGCCTCCGTCTTGCATTTCAGGCCAATAATATCGGGTTGGAGAAGTTTGGTAAAGGTGTCACCGACTGTATCCTTGTTTTCATAGGCGATATGATCCGAAGCCATAATCAATTCCCGGGGTCTGTCCAGGAAACCGGAAACAAGTGTGTACTTATTCATAAAGCTCTACAGCGCTGTTGGCGTCTACAGCGATAACAGACGCGGCGAAAAATATTATTAATGCGTAGGAATAGCAACAAGGTGTTCGTTGCCAATAACCTAGCAACATGGCCCCAACGAAAAAGACCGCCAGGTAAGCGGTCTTTTCATTAGGTTAGGTTAGGTAGAGAGTTTTATCAAATTCTTCTTTTTGGTTACTGATATACAAGTATAAGGAAATTTCCGGAATCTAACCAAGCCCAGGGATCACCCCGGTTTCGGGAAATTGAAACCTTTAGTAAATTTAGGGCCTATGAATACATTTCGCATTAAAGCCTTCGGCATCACGAAGGATTTCCTGGGGGGAAGGGACTCGGAAGTGACGATCGAAGGGAACACCGTGGGGGCTTTAAGGGCCGAATTAACGGCAAAATACCCGCAATTGCTGGGTTTGCGCTCCCTCTACATCGCCGTCAACAACGACTATGCCGACGAAACCCGGGTACTCACCGCCGCCGACGAGATCGCCCTCATTCCGCCCGTGAGCGGGGGCTAAAAGGGATTTGTTTTGTGATTTGGGTGGCATTTCGTTACCTTCATCACCTCTTCCTTATTGTTCAATCCAACCCTATTAAACATGATTAAAATAACGGAAAAGCCCATTGACATTCAGAAGGTCATTGATACAGCTTCGTGCTTAGGTGCCGGAGCTGTAAATGTTTTTGTCGGTACCGTGCGCAATCAGGCGAACGGAAAGAACGTGGTTTGGCTGGAATATGAAGCTTACGAGACGATGGCCGTAGGCGAGATCAGGAAAATTATTGACGATGCGTCGCACCGATGGCCCTTGTTAGGGTTTGCCGTCAGTCACCGCATTGGTACGTTGAAACCCGGGGAGGTAGCAGTAGCAGTGGCGGTTTCCACACCTCATCGTAAGGATTCTTTTGATGCGTGCGAATATATCATTGACAACGTAAAGATGAACGTGCCCATTTGGAAGAAGGAAGTTTTTGAAGATGGCGAAGAGTGGATCTCCGCGCGGCCTGCAGCCGTGGCGGAAAAAGCCTGAGCCGGGTTGGTCAAATAGCTGGCAATAAAAAAAAGGCTCCGGTGTCGGAGCCTTTTTCTTTTTTATCCCATCGCGATCACGAGGGCCGAGACAATTAACACGGCCACCGAGAAACCTGCCAGCAAAGCGATGAACAAGTCGCGATGGATGGGATTGACGTGAAGTTTAAGCGTTTTCATAACCAACTAGTTTTAAGTGTGAGAGGATTAGTTTTCACCCTCTAACGCTTAGATGCGCGAAAAAGTTGTTCCCGTAACCGGCCCCGTTGTAATAATTTGCAAAAGAGTTTTGCTGTGCGTGTATCTTTTTGGAAATTCTGCATTTAGAATTCAGAAACTTGAACCCATAAATTCACCAAGTTGTACGTGCACAAGGAAAACATCCAACCCCGCGAGGAAACGGCCGACGAAGCGTCGATGATCCGGCAAGCGCAAGCCAACCCCGAAGCATTCAGGCCTTTATATGAGAAGTATTTCAAGAAGATCTTCCTCTTCGTGCTGCACCGCGTGGGCGACAAAGCGCTCACGGCCGACATCACTTCCCAGGTCTTTCTTAAAGCTTTACTTCACCTGGACAAGTATGCCTTCCGTGGTCTCCCGTTTTCGGCCTGGCTCTTCCGCATCGCGCTGAACGAGTGCCACGATTTCTTCCGCAAACACAAACGCCACCGCGTGGTGAGCCTGGACGAACACACCATTCAAAACCTGCACGAAGAACTCACCGCCGCCGCGCGACAGGAAGACCTGGAGCAACAACTGCCCCTCATCCTGCAGCAACTGAGCGCCGACGACCTGCAGATCATCGAGCTCCGCTATTTCGATCAACGGCCCTTCCGCGAAGTGGCCGACATCCTGGGGATCAGTGAGACCTATGCCAAAGTGAAAGTGTATCGCGCACTGGACAAAATGAAAAAGCTCTTTTTGAAAACGACTTGAGAACGACAATGAAACAATCCCTTACGATAATGAAACACAAGCCTGAGCTCCCGGATGAAGAGATTCGAAGCTACATGGACTTCGACCGCCTCGTGGCCGATAAGCAACTGGCCGTGCGCATAAATAAAAAGTATACGGTGGTGAAGTGGTCGCTGGCCGTGATAACGCTCATGGTTTTGGTGGGAGGCAGTCTGTATTTCTTCCGGGAAGAACAAAAGCCTGCCGTTGTTCCGCCGCAGGAAACCCTCCCGGCAGCTGAACCTGCAGAGACACCATCCAAGACCGACCCCAACGCGTTGGAAGTGAAGCCGGAGGCTACCGTTCCGTTGAGAAAGGAAGAGGGGCCGGCCCAAACTGAAGAAACCAAACCTGCCCGCGCAAAGAAAAATGATCCTAAGCCTGCCGGCAGCGCCATCTCTTCTACCAAAGTGGAGGATGTTTATGTGCAGGCCGAGCCGGTGCAGGGCTATGCTTTGTTGTATGCTTACTTTAATGATCACCTGGTCTACCCGCCGTCGGCTGTGAAAGATTCGGTTCAGGGGGTGGAGACGATCTCATTTGTGATCAATGCTGAAGGGAAGGCAGAGAAGGTGGAGGTGAAACAGTCACTGGGTGAAGCATTCGATAAGGAAGCGCGCCGCCTGGTGGCCGGTATGCCTGCCTGGAAACCGGCAACCCTCAATGGTCGCCCGGTGCCCAGCAGCATTGCGCTGCCCATTACCTTTCAAATTCAGAGAATCAAATCAAAGGAATAGCTATGAAACGCACGTGGACCTTATGGTGCTTCCTGCTGATGGTGGCCATGACAGCGACTGCGCAGCATTTTGCAAAGCAACCCGACATCGTGCTTCCCGATTCCATCGGCACGGCCTCCACCCAATGGGCCGACCTCGACAACGATGGTGTGTTGGACATCTTGTTGCTCACGAAGTCACAAGGGGGAAGGAGCTATCTTCAATTTGTGAAGGGCGACACGGTGAACACGCCGGTGTTGTCGGCACAGAAGACGCGGACCATGGAGGTATCAGCTTTCGTGGTGACCGATTATAATCGCGACAATCGTATGGACGTTGTGGTCAGTGGTTTGAAGAATGCAGTGCGCGTAACGGCGGTGTATGTGAACCAGGGAGGCTTTGGTTTTGCAGAGCAGCCGCTCTCTCTAAGGCCGTTCGCGATCTTAAAACGCGCCGACCTTGACAACAACGGCCGCGAGGAATGGATCGCCAGCGGCGAACCCTGGACCTGGGACTATCCCACCTCGCTTTACTCCCAACGCGATGACCTCTCGTTTACCGTATTCGACTCCCTGAAAATCAAAGCCACCGCCCTCGAAACCTTCGACGCCGACGGTGATGGCGACATCGACTTGTTCGTCAGCGGAAGCGTGAAACCCGATTCATTGTGCACAGGCTTTCTGAAGAACGACGGCAATTCATATTTCAAGCCCTACCTCACGTCGTCCCGACAGGGCACAACCTCCATCGGCGACATGAATGGCGATGGCCTGTTCGATGTGTGGGTTGCCGGCAAGGATAAAAACGGAACAGGGTTTACCAGCCTGTATCAAAGCAACAAAGGACTGTATGCCAGCGTGCCGTTGCCCATTACGTTGAACCATGCACAACTTTTTGTGGCCGACTTCAACTCCAACGGCGTGGCCGACGTCCAGTATCGTGGCACAAACGCAGAGGGTGATGCCGTAAACATCATCGAATATGCTGCAGGTGATTATGACACATTGGAGTCTGTCAACCTAATCCAACAGGCCGTCGGCGACCTGGAGCACGACGGCGATCTGGATGTGGTCCAACTGGTACAAGAAACGGCTCTGCATGTGGTGATCTATAAAAATACGGAGGCGCAAAAGAACAAAGCGCCCGGCACGCCTGCCAAGGGGCTGGCCCTGCCGGTATTCGGTCGCACCTTTTTGTATTGGGAAAAGCCTGGCGACGACCACACGCCCAAGGCTTCACTAACCTTCGATGTGTTTTTGAATGGCGCACAGGAATATCAGACGGGTAGCTTCGACTTGCTGAATGAAAAGCGACTGGTATCGGCGCATGGCAACAATGGCACGAACAATTTCAAGTTGTTGAGAGACATTCCGGCAGGAGCCTTTAACTTCTCGGTGCAGGCGGTAGACAATGCGTTGCATGGAGGTGCGTTGTGTATCGGCGGCCGCACACCCTGTGCCGACGCCACCACCGAGGAATTGTCGCTTTGCAAAAACGAACAAGCCGACCTCACCGCGCCACCCGAGACCCTGTGGTTTTCGTTTGCGAGCGGATTTTTAGGACAGGGTTCTACGTGGACTATAGGGGCGGATAAAACCGATACGGTATTCTCCTACACGCCGGCGCGCGGTGGCTGTGCGGCCTTGAAGCGCTACACATGGAAAATAAAGAACGATACCATAAAAACAGAGAGGTCGCAACGCTACGTATGTAAAGATGCGCCGATCACCTTCACCACCGAACCCGGTTGGCAAACCATCACCTGGATGAGCGACGTCAAAAAGGGGCTCGGGTCTGCGCCTTCCATCAACTACACGGCAACCCAGCCCGACACGGTAACGGTCGTCCTGACGAATGATGTGGGTTGCACGATCATCCGCAAAACAGGGTTGGGCATTAGCGTGCCGGATGTGAAGGTGACGCCGGAAGAAGTCAAGATCTTGAAAGGAAGTTCGGTGCAACTGACCGCCACCGGCGCCGCCAGTTATTCCTGGACGCCTACCACGGGGTTGATCGATGCCAATCTTTCGGGGCCGGTTGTATCTCCGACCGTGACCACGCTCTATACTGTCACGGGTTATGATTCGTTGGGATGTCAGGGCACAGCCCATGCCAACGTGATCGTGGAAGTGTCCGGGTTCATTCCCAACCTGTTCACACCAAACGAGGACGGTCAGAACGATGAGCTTAGAGTGTATGGCCTTACCAGCGCCCAGAACTTCTCACTCAGCATCTACAACCGCGAAGGCAACCTGGTCTTCAAAACACAGGACGTGAACGACGCTGTACAGCGGGGTTGGGATGGAACACGGAACGGGTCGCGACAACCGGCGGGTGTCTACTTCTGGAAAGTGAAAGGCGTCCTGGCCGACGGAGAAAAGGTATTGTTAAATGGCAAAGAGAGCGGATCTATCGTGTTGGTGCGATAAGAACAAATAAAGATGAGGAATTTCATACTGGCTGCAATTTGCTTAGGAGCATCAATAGGGTGCAGGGCACAGTATTTTCAATTCAGCCAGTATAATTTCACCCCCCAACGCATCAACCCGGCCACCGTGGCCACGAGCGACTATGCTTCATTAAGTTTTGACTACAGGAATCAATCGACGGCGGGAGGCTTTCATCTGAACAGCAACATCGTGAACGCGTCTTATCCCATCCTGTCGCGCAATGGAACGCGTTGGTCTGGGGTGGGCATTTCATTGATGGACGATCGGTCCGGGCAAGCAGGCATCTTCAATACACAGGAAGCGGCCGTGTCGTATGCGATCAACATTCCCATGGCTAAATACCAGGTGCTGGCCATGGGCGTGAAGGTGCTGTATCAAACCCGCAAGATCAATCTCGACGGTTTGTACACCGGCTCGCAATATATTCCTGACCGCGGCTTTGACGAATCGCTCGCATCCGGAGAGAACCTGGGACAACTCAACACCAGCTTCATGACCTTTAGCGCGGGCCTCTTCTGGCAACAAGAAGACCGCAAAGGAAACCGGCTGGCTTATGCCGGCTTTTCGTTCTTCGACTTCAACCATCCCGACGATGCCTTCCTCGATGCGGCGAGCACGCTGCACAGCACGTCGGTGGCCACGGTGGGCGTTCGTGTTTATCAAAAAGGAAACATCAGCATCTTCCCCGAGGCGCTGTTGACGATGGGTTCCGGAACAGCCGTTTTCAATGTGGGTGGCATCACGCGCTATGATCTCAAGCCGGTGGCCAATCAACCGGCAACACATTTGGATCTCATCACAAAATATGTCATCGGTCGTTCGGGCATTGTGGGGTTGCAATTGCATCGCGAGAAGTTTGGTGTTGGCATCAGCTACGATTTTCCGGTGGTTACGCGGAACGTGGCCAACACAGGTGCGATAGAAGTCGGCGTGATATTTCGTAAGCTGGTCGTGTCCAAAAAACGCACCCGCGATGAAGCACAGCGCAAGACAACAGGAGGCAAGGGAGGAAAGAAACTGGGAGCGACCGTCGCCGTAAAAAAACCTCAGCCGCGTACGATCGCAAAGGACTCGCTTCAAATAAAAGACAAGAAGGCAAAAGAGGCCGCGCTCAGCGCACGTCTCAAACAGAAACAAGACTCCGTCCGCACGCAAGCGCAAGTGGGCGCCGTGAGCCACACCCCGCTGGTCCTGGAAAAAGCCACGCTCCATTTCAACTTCGAGTTCAACAGCACCGAACTCGATGAACATTCCCGCGAATACCTCGACGATCTGGCCAAGGCCCTGCACGACAACCCTGAACTGAAGATCAAACTCACCGGGCACACCGATAACATCGGCTCCGAAAAATTCAACCTCAAGCTTTCACAATACAGGGCGCAAACGTTGAAAGACTACCTGCTGGAACGCGGCGTGGAGCCTTCGCGCATCACCGCCGATGGCAAAGGCATGAGCGAACCCATCCGCGACAACAAGACGGAAGAAGGCCGGTCACAGAACCGAAGAGTGGAGTTGACCATCCTATATCAGCAATAATGTCTTGAATAACCCCGGACTTTAGTCCGGGGGACAGACACCCACTTATGACGGGCTTTAGCCCTGACTTTCCGTCTGTATGTATCGCTGTCCGCCCGATCATCGGCGTGGTCAGGGCTAAAGCCCGTGAGTAGATATGGCTTGTATTTCCCCGGACTAAAGTCCGGGGTTATTCACATTTCTCTTCGAAAGATGTGTGCATAGACCAGGTCTGAAGGCCAGAGTTACTCAGGTTGCATTTAACCATCCTGTATCGGCAATAGATCAACCCAAGTTGATTACTTGATACAAAGATCATTCAGCTTTATGTTCCGTCCCTTCGTGAATATCCCGTCCGCAATGCGGGCAGATGGATGATCCTTTTTCCTTGATGGGTTCGTTGTGGAGCATTTCGAAAAAACCAGAAGAAAGAATACCCGCAGGCAACGCGAGTAACCCAACACCGGCAATGGCAAACACGCCCCCAAGAAATTTCCCTAACGGAGTGATCGGCACCATGTCGCCATACCCCACGGTGGTGATCGTAGCGATGCCCCACCACATGGTGGCCGGTATGCTGCTGAACTTATCCGGCTGCGCCTCGCGTTCGGCATAGAACATCATGAAGCTGATGATCACCAAAATGAAAAGGATAAACAAGAAACTCAGCACCAATTGCTCCTTGCGCTTCGAAAGAACTTGTTTGAAAATGGTGAGGGCTTGCAGGTAGCGGGCAATTTTGAAGACGCGAAACAGGGCCATGAGCCGGAAGATCCGCAGGAACCTGAGGTCGAGGGGAAGAAAGATCAGATAGAAAGGGAGGAACGCCAGTAAATCGATGATCGCCATGGGCGTGACCATGTATTTCAGACGGCCTTTCATCGGTTCGCCATAGGTTGGATTCTCCACGATGGAATAGATCCGCGCCACATATTCGACTGTGTAGAAAAAAATGGAGAACACTTCAATTTGACGGAACAGCGCGGAATATTGATGATCGATCTCCTTTACGGAATCCACCACAATGGCCAGGATGTTCACAAGAATGATGGCGATCAGCGCCGTTTCGAAAATGCGTTCCCAGATGTCGCCCTTGGCTGTGGGGTCCAGGATGAGGTAGAGTCTTCGGCGTAAGGTCATAGGGTAAGGGGGCTTCGGGGGGTCAGCGGGTAAAGTCCTTTTTCCCACCGGTCTTGCTCATCAATTTTATTTCCTCGATCACAATATTATGCGACAAAGCTTTACACATATCATAAACCGTTAAGGCAGCCACCGTAACCGCGGTCAGCGCCTCCATCTCGACACCGGTCTTCGCCGTGATGGTGACAACACTATCGATAACAATCTTGTTATTCCGCACAGCGATGTGCACCTGGCAATCCTCCAACCCGAGGGGGTGACAAAAAGGGATGAGCGATGACGTTTGTTTGGCGCCCATCACACCGGCGATGATGGCGGTTTGAAAGACGGGCCCTTTTTTGGTGATCAGCTCGTCGCCCTGCAGGTGTTGCAGAATTTCCGGGCCAACCTGAACCAGCGCCTGTGCTTTGGCGGTGCGGGTGGTGACCTTCTTTTCGGAAACATCGACCATCCGGGGATTGCCCGCGTCGTCGATGTGTGTAAATTGTTCTGTACTCATGTATCTTGGGTGCCAGTAAAGGTAAAAAGAATTAACATGGTAAGCGTAGCAGAAGCCACCTCGGTCGTTTTTTCAAATCTCTTCCAACCCACCACCATGTCCGTTTCCCTCACGGACGCCGTGAACAAGGTGCTGGCCGAACGCATCACGGCCGACCGCGACTTCCCACCCTTCGACCGCGTGGCCATGGACGGCATCGCCATCCGCCGCGACGCTTGGAAAATGGGACAGCGCGCCTTTAAGTTGGAGGCCGTGCAAGCCGCGGGCGAACCGCGCAAAACATTAAAAAATAAAACAAACGCCATCGAAGTAATGACCGGCGCCCCCATGCCGGACGGAGCCGATGTGGTGATCCGGTATGAAGATCTTCGCATAGAGGAGGCGACAGCGCACATCACCTCGGAGATGGCCGCCGACAACGCGTTCATTCACCGGCAGGCCGTCGACGCCGCGAAAGACAGCGTGCTGCTCGAACCCGGCATCCTTTTGTCATCCGCTGAAATTGCGTTGCTGGCTTCGGTCGGCAAAAGCCGGGTGAAGGTTTATGTGTTCCCCAAGGCCGCGGTGGTTTCCACGGGCGATGAGTTGGTGCACATCGACGACATACCCCTTCCACACCAGATCCGCCGGTCAAATACCTACGCGCTGCAAGCCGCCATGAAGACGCTGGGTTGGGAGGGAGCGATCCATCATTTGAAAGATGATAAAGCATCGATGATCGAAGGCTTGAAGAAAATAGCGCAGACGGCCGAGGTCATTATTTTGTCGGGAGGTGTCTCCAAAGGGAAATTTGATTTTGTGCCCGATGCTCTGGAGGCATTGGGTGTTAAGAAACTCTTTCACCAGGTGAGTCAGCGGCCGGGCAAACCTTTTTGGTTTGGTGTTTCCCCTGCAGGGTTAACGGTGTTTGCGTTGCCCGGTAACCCGGTGTCCACCTACATGTGTTTTTATCGCTACATCCGGCCGTGGGTGATGAAGAGTTTGAAAACGTCCGTCGATCCGTCCTATGCGGTATTGGCATCGGATTTCGCTTTCGCTCCCTCGCTTACTTACTTCCTGCAGGTGACCGTAAAAAATGAAAATGGAAAACTCATGGCCTACCCCGAAGCCGGTGGCGGTTCGGGTGATTTTGCAAACTTGAAAAACGTTACCGGGTTCCTGGAATTGCCGGCCACCGCATCCACCTTTAAGGCGGGCGAAACTTTTCCGTATATTCCCTTCCGGCAATAACCGACCAACCCTCTCTTTACCCGCATCGGCTATGATGACGATCCTTTTCGCGCCCGATAAATTTAAAGGCTCACTCAACGCCGCGCAGGTTTGCCAGGCCATGGAAGAGGGCATGCATGAAGGCGGCTTCAATTTCCACGCGCTCCATTTGCCCATGGCCGATGGCGGCGAGGGAACGTGCGACATGCTCACCCATTTCAGCCACGGCCAAAAGATCAGCGTACCCGTTTCCGGCCCGCGTCTCCAACCCATGCCTGCAACGTATGGCATATCCGGCGACGGCACCACGGCCTTCATCGAGATGGCCGCTGCATCGGGTTTGCAATGGCTCAAGCCGGGCGAGCGAAACCCGCTGGAAACTTCCACGCGGGGCACGGGCCAGTTGATCCATCATGCGATCGGGGAGGGCGTGGAAGAGGTGATCCTCGGCATCGGCGGCAGCGCCACCAACGATGCGGGCATGGGCATGCTGGATGCACTGGGTGTTGTCTTCCTGAATGCGCAAGGCGAACCGTTGCTGCCCGTGGGAAAAAACCTGGTGCATGTCGACCGCATCGATGCGTCACACCTGGATACGGCCCTAAAGAAAATCACATTCACGGCGCTGTGCGACGTGAACAATCCCTTGTATGGTCCGGAAGGTGCGGCCCAGATTTTTGGTCCCCAGAAAGGCGCCGACGCCGGGGCCGTGGCTTGCCTGGACGATGGTCTGCGCAACTTTGCCGCGGTGGTGGAACGCCAGTTTGGGGTGGACATTAACTTCCCCGGGGCTGGGGCGGGCGGCGGGATCGGGGCGGGCGCCCGGGCGTTTTTGAACATCACCTTTCAGCCGGGCATCGACTTTTTGAAATCCTTTGTGAAATTGGAAGAGAAGGTAGCTCAAAGTCATATCATTTTTACGGGAGAAGGAAGGGTCGACCACCAGACGCTGTATGGCAAAGTGGTGAAAGGCGTCTCGGAACTGGCCGTAAAACACAGTAAGCCCCTGTTCATTGTGGCGGGAACGTCCGACCTAACCTCGGCCGAACTGCTGGAACTGGGGGCCGTGAAAGTGGTGGACCTGGTCAATCAAACGACCTCCGAAAAGGAGGCCATGCATCACGCCTTTTCCCTGATCCGGCAGCGGATCAAAGAAGAAATTATTCCGCTTTTTCTTTAGCCCTCAGCGCCTTAACTTTGGCCCCTTATCCCACAGGGAGAGGACGGAAAACCCCGTTTTTAAGCATCTGAATTCATTTTTAAAAAATAATACAACGATCCATGTTCGATAATTTAAGTCTTAAGCTGGATAAAGCCTTTCAGAGCCTGAAAGGACAGGGAAGGATCACCGAAATTAACGTGGCCACCACGGTCAAGGAAATCCGCAAGGCGCTCATCGACGCCGACGTGAACTATAAGGTCGCCAAGGAAGTCACCGACGACATCCGCGACAAGGCCATGGGCCAGGATGTGCTCACGGCCATTTCGCCCGGCCAGTTGCTGGTGAAGATCACCAACGATGAGCTGACGTCCCTCATGGGCGGTCAAAGTGAAGACATCAAGATCGAAGGAAGCCCGGCCGTCATTCTTATCGCCGGCTTGCAAGGTTCCGGTAAAACCACATTCTCCGGAAAACTGGCCAACTATCTCAAAAAACAAGGCCGCTCGGTGTTGCTCACCGCCTGCGATATCTATCGTCCCGCTGCCATCGACCAGTTGAAAGTATTGGGCGAGCAAGTGGGTGTGGAGGTTTATGCCGAGCCCGAAAACAAAGACGCCGTAAAGATAGCGAAGGCCGCCATTGAGCACGCCAAGAAAAATAACCACCGCATCGTGATCGTCGATACCGCCGGCCGTTTGGCGGTGGATGAAGAGATGATGGATGAGATCGCCCGCCTGAAGGCCGCCCTCAATCCATCCGAAACCTTGTTCGTGGTCGACTCCATGACCGGTCAGGATGCCGTGAACACGGCCAAGGCCTTTAACGACCGCCTCAATTTTGATGGCGTGGTGCTCACGAAATTGGATGGCGATACCCGCGGGGGTGCTGCGCTTTCTATTCGCCGTGTGGTGGACAAGCCCATCAAGTTCATGAGCCTCGGGGAGAAAATGGAAGCCATCGACCGGTTCTATCCCGAACGTATGGCGAGCCGGATCCTGGGCATGGGTGACGTGGTGTCGCTGGTGGAAAAAGCACAGGAAGTATTCGACCAGGAAGAAGCCGCCCGCCTCAACAAAAAGATCCGCAAAAATCAGTTCGACTTCAACGACTTCCTGTCACAGTTGGAACAGGTGAAGAAGATGGGGAACATGAAAGACCTGCTGGGCATGATCCCCGGCATGGGCAAGGCCATCAAAGACGTGGACATCGATGATAATTCCTTCAAACCCATCGAGGCCATCATTCGCTCGATGACTTTGCAGGAGCGCGAAAACCCGGACATGCTCAACAGCAGTCGCAAGAATCGTATTGCCGCGGGCAGTGGCACGTCGGTGCAACAAGTCAATCAGCTGTTAAAGCAGTTTGGTGACATGCGCAAACTGATGAAGACCATGAATAAAATGGGCGGCGGCAAACGTGCGCTTTCAGCATTGAATCCGTTTGGACGATAATCGCAGGCTTTTCTCAGATGATGATCCTAAACCCAAGGCTTAGGATCATTTTTTTTGTTGTGCAATGCATGGTTTCCTGCCGGTAGCAGTGAAGCTACTGCCGTTCAATACGTTAGAAAGAAGCCGGATAACGGCCGGGTTGCGGTGCTAATTTTTCTGAAAAATTTAGGGGAATGAGACAAACCAAACGGGCAATATCACCGTTCTTACAGTAGTTTACAGGTTGTTATATAAATTAGAGAAAATGCCCCGACTACTCGGGGCATTTTTACGTATATACAACATCGTAAAAACACTTAAACCAAACTCAAACAACGTATGAAAAGAATTACATTTCTGATGGTGGCCCTGGCAACCGTATTGACCACTGCATTTGCCCAGGACAAACCCGCCAGCCCCCAGGCCACTGTGGAAGGCAAGATCGGAGCCACCAATGTAAAAATCGTTTATTGTCAACCTTCAGCCCGCGGTCGCAAGATCATGGGTGGCCTTGTTCCTTATGGTGAAGTGTGGAGAACGGGTGCGAACGATGCTACGACCATCGAATTCGACAAGCCCGTAAAGATCGAAGGCAAAGACCTGGCAGCCGGCAAATACGCCCTCTTCACCATCCCCGGTGAAAATGAGTGGACCATCATCATCAACAAAGACGCAAAACAGTGGGGCGCCTACAGCTACAAGGACAAAGACGACGTGCTGCGCGTGACCGTGAAACCCACCAAAACTTCCGCTGCCGTGGAAACCTTCAACATTGCACTCGGCAAAGACGACGTGCAATTGAAATGGGAGAACACCGCTGTAGCATTCAAAATAAAAGGTTAATCTTCTTATAAATAATAAAAAAGCCCTGCACTGGCAGGGCTTTTTTATTTTCCGCATATTGGCATCCCTTACCATGCCACCATGTATATTCTAGGACGTTACGACCGGGTTGACTTACCCTTGCTGGGGCTGAAAAATATTCATGCGAAGGTGGATACGGGAGCCTTCACTTCCAGCCTCCATTGCCACCGGGCCGAAGTGATCGACGGTGTACTTGAATTTATTTTATTGGATGAAGAGCATCCGGAATTTACGGGGATGAAGTTTCAGTTCCGCGAATTCGAAGAGCGCCTCATCAAAAATTCGTTTGGTGAAGTGGAGCGCCGGTTTGTGATCCACACCACGCTAAAAATTTTTAACGAAGACATAACGACCGAGTTCTCGCTCAGCAACCGGGGTTCGCTTAAATTTCCGATCCTGATCGGGCGAAAGATCCTGCGAAACCGCTTTCTCATCGACGTCACAAAAAAGAACCTTTCCTACCAGGAAAAACGCCGGCAGCGCCGGGCGCAGAAGAGTAAAAATCGATAACGCGTAAAGCAAACCAGTCCCTCATGAACATCGCCATATTGTCGAGAAACGCCAAGCTATATTCTACCCGCCGTCTCAAAGCGGCCGGGGAGGCGCGTGGCCATAAGGTTGAGATCATCGACCACATGAAGTGCGTTCTTTTTATCGAGAAGCGAAACCCAGTGGTCCTTTACCAGGGCCGACGCCTCGACTATTTCGACGCCATCATCCCGCGCATCGGTGCGTCGGTCACCTTCTATGGTGCGGCCGTCGTGCGGCAGTTTGAAATGATGAAGGTGTTCACCGCCGTGGAGTCGCAGGCGCTCATCCGCTCGCGTGACAAGCTGCGCAGCCTGCAGATCCTTTCGCGCGCAGGGTTGGGGTTGCCCAAGACGATCTTCATGGACTACTCGCGCGAAACCGAAGGCATCATCGAGGCCGTGGGCGGTGCGCCGGTCGTGATCAAATTGCTGGAAGGCACGCAGGGTTTGGGTGTGGTGCTGGCCGAGAACAAGAAGGCCGCCAAGTCGGTGATCGAGGCCTTTCATGGATTGCATGCCCGCATCATCGTACAGGAATTTATCAAAGAAGCCAAGGGTGCCGACATCCGTGCATTCGTCGTGAACGGCGAAGTGGTGGGTGCCATGCGCCGGCAGGCCAAGGAAGGGGAATTCCGTTCCAACCTGCATCGCGGCGGCACCGCCAAGGTGGTGAGACTGAGCCGTGCCGAAAAAGTGGCGGCCATCACTGCCGCTAAAAAAATGGGTCTTGACGTGGCCGGTGTGGATATGCTACCTTCGGCTCGCGGGCCGCTCATCCTGGAGGTGAACTCGTCACCCGGACTGGAGGGCATCGAAGGGGCCACCAAGGTGGACATCGCGGGGAAGATTTTTCAGTATATTGAGAAAAATGCGGGGAAGAAAAAGATCCAGAAGGATAAAATTAACGCGTGATTTCACATACCCATATCACCATTGCGTAAGATCGTCATAGCCGGGCAAGAGATCCTGCCCGGGGAATTCAAGGAAATAGACATCAACATTGCAAGGCTTCCTTCGCATACGGTGATCGACACGCCCATCTATGTGTCGCGGGGCGAAGAAGAAGGGCCGGTGCTCGCCCTCACCGCCGGTATGCACGGCGACGAGATCAACGGCATGGAGATCGTGCGCCGCATGCTCGACAGCGGCCTGCACAAACCCAAGCGCGGCGTGACCATCTGCATGCCCATCGTGAACATGTACGGCTTCCTCAACTATTCACGCGACGTGCCCGATGGCAAGGACATCAACCGGTCTTTCCCCGGCAACAAATCGGGGTCGCTGGCCAGCCGGGTGGCCTATCACCTCATGCACGATGTGATCCCCCTCATCGACATCGGCATCGACTTTCATACCGGGGGCGCCATGCGCGCCAACTATCCCCAGGTGCGGGCCGTGTTGAGACACGAAACCAACCTGAAACTTGCCGAAGCCTTTCATGCCCCCTTCACCATCGATGCACCGTATCGCCCTAACTCCCTGCGCAAGGAGGCAGCACGCCGGGGTAAATATATTATCGTGTATGAAGGCGGCGAGTCGCTGCGCTTTGACCAGCAGGCGATCGAAATCGGCATTGCCGGCACACTGCGCGTTATGAAACACCTGAACATGATCGACGTGGCGCCCGAAGCAACGGACGAAAACCGGATCGTCTGGAACACCAGCTGGATCCGCGCGCACCACGCCGGCCTGTTTCAGCCCAATGTGAAGTGCGGACAACTGGTGCACAAAGGCGAGTGGGTGGGGACCATTACCGACCCTTTCGGGGAATTCAAAGAAGAAGTGATGGCACCGGAGACAGCGTTTGTCATCGGCCTCAACAACATACCCGTCATCAACGCGGGAGATGCCCTCATGCACCTGGGCATGGACAATTTTTGTAAGCTCGACCAGCCTGCCGAAGACTAAGGTAACTTTCGTTACGCCCGGCGGTTTTTAGGATAGTGAAGTAAATGAAACAGCGTGGAAAATTTTCTGGATCAATACGGATACATCGCTCTAATCATTGGGACCTTCTTTGAAGGCGAAACCGCCATCCTGGTAGCGTCGTCGCTCATTCACCAGGGGTTGTTCGAAGCGCCCTACACGATCCTCTTTGGGTTTGCCGGATCGTTTGTGAGCGACTGGCTCTATTACACCATCGGGCGGCTGAATGGAAAATACTTTGTTGAGAAACGCCCGGCCCTAAAAGAAAAGCTCGCCCCCGTGCGACAGTTCTTCGACACGCATAAAATACAGATCTTGTTTTCGTACCGCTTCCTCTATGGTTTCAGGGTCATCATTCCCCTGGTGATCGGCATGAGCAACATCCGCCCCATGCAATATCTGTTCTATAGTTTGCTGAGTGGGCTCATCTGGTCGTCGACCGTGAATGCGGTGGGCTATTCCATCGGCCGGTTCCTGGACCTCAAGACGTCTGTCTTTGAAGACAACCTCCTGTTCATCGTGCTGGGCTTTGCTTGCTTTGGGTTGATGATCGGTTTTGCCGTGAAGCATTTCGCGGAGCGGAAAATGCACGTCAGCGAAAAATAAGAAAGGATTCAAGTGTCTATACCTGAATCCTTATGGATGACGGTTACGCATTGCACTAAGGATTTGCTACAGCAGGCTTTTGGATCCGGATCAAAAAGGCCTTTGGCCAATTCTTTCCCGTAACCAAAAATGCCTTGGAGTTCACATCGTAGGCGATGCCATTCAAATAGTCAATGTTGGGATACATGCGCCGCACTTCTTCGGTGAGGGGTGAAAGGTCCACTCTCCCTACTACTTTTCCTGAAGTGGCGTCGATCTTCACGATCCAGGAGGTTTCATAAACGTTGGCGTAGATGTAGCCGTCAACATACTCCAGCTCGTTCACATTCTTCAGCTTCTGGCCTTCGTTGGTCACGGTCAACGTACGCACTACGCTCAGGTTGGCGGTGTCGAGGTAGGTCAATTTTTCGGTGCCGTCGCTCATGATCAGGTTTTTGTTGTCATGCGTCATGCCCCAGCCCTCGGCGTTGCTGAACTTGAACTCACCGATCTGTTTGTAGGTTGTGGCGTTGTAGATGAACCCGACCCCGGTGCGATAGGTGAGCTGATACAGTTTATTGTTGATGACCGAAATGCCCTCACCAAAATACTGCTGATCGAGCATGATCTTTTTGGTGTGGACGCCCGAGCCCGGATCCACCTCGGCGACCCATGATTTCCCGTTCAGCCCGGTGCTTTCCAGCACCTTCCCTTTGTAGATCAGCAACCCTTCCGTATAAGCTTCCTGGTCGTGGGGCAGCGTTTTCAGGACACTGTAGGTCAAGGCCAGGGTGTCTGCGGGCGTTTCGGTGTTGGAGTCTGAATTTTTCGTGCACGAAGCGAGCAGGAAAAGGAGGGCGGCAACCGGTACAAAGAGAGAATGCTTCATGAGGAACACGGATAAATAAAGCCCGAAAAAACTAAAATTATCACACATCCCCAAAACGCCTTTTCCGGCCTGTTCGGTGGACAGCCTTATCCTGCTGACCATACGCCGGAAATTCCTTCCAGAACGGTCTTTCCCGGTTTCCACTGTTTGGAAAGCTGCCTATATTTGGAATTGCTGCAGGAAGCTCAATAGGGTTGCGAAAGTGTTGTTGGGTAGTATGGCTTATAAAGGCTTCCAGCAGGTGTCCCTGTAAATCGTTAGTAAAACTTTAAAAACCCTCTAAATCCCTCATCATGCGAAAATCAAAATTGGTTGTGCTGGTCGTTTCGATCGTAGCATCTGTTCTTTTCTATGGCCTTCCCGCGAAAGGACAGACGCAGCCGGTCATCTATTTCTATCTCACGCCCTCTGTATCCGTCGAATCCATGGAGAAGAGTGGCAACTTCATCAAGGATTTCCTGGAGAAGGAAACCGGCATGACCATCAAGCTGGGGGTGCCACCTAGCTACGACGAGTTGGTCGACAAGTTCGGGCAAAAGGAGCCTTGCTTCTCCATCATGAGTAGCCAAAGCTATGTGCTGGCCCACGAAAAATTCGGAGCCCAGGTAAAGCTCCGGTCGCTGCGCTATGGCCAGTCGGTATACTACGGCCAGATCATTTGTCGCGCCGGCTCAGGCATCAAGACCATCAAAGACCTGCAAGGAAAAAGCATCGCCTACACCGACGAGCTCTCCACATCCGGCTACTTATATCCCAAACAGATCCTGGACAAGAACAACATCAAACCGGCCAAGGTGGTGTTTGCCAAAAAGCACGATGAAGTCGTGCGCATGGTATACGAAGGCAAAGTAGACGCCGGCGCCGCCTTCTACTCCCCTCCCGGCCCCGACGGCGAAATGCACGACGCCCGCGCCCGCATCAAAGACAAATATCCCGATGTGGAAAAGAAAGTGATCACCCTCGTTAAGACCGAAGCCATTCCAAACGATCCCATCGTGTTCTCCAAAGCCTTTGATCCCGAAGCTGCCCGAAAGCTGTACGTCGCGTTGGTGAAACTCACGACGGAACAAAAGGGCAAGGAAATTCTTCGGGAATTGTATGGATCGGAAGGATTTGTGAAAGCTTCGGATGCGGATTATAATTCGTTGCGCCAGGTGATGGGGGTGGTGAAATGAGGAGCCAGAAGCCAGGAGCCAGGAGCCAGAATCTTTTGAATCGGAGATCAGTAGTCAGTAGCCAGTAGTCAGTAGTCAGTAGCGAGAAGTCAGTCATCGTGCACCAGCAGAAAGTAGTCATCATATGCCAAGTAGTTGCCAGCCAATACCCAATCAGCTGCCCATAAACAAAATAGCCAGTGTCTATTGCTTCTTAAAACAACAGACACCGGCTACTGACTACTGAATGCCGAGAACAAGCTCCTGGCTTCTGGCTCCTGAATCCCTAGATATCCGAATACTCCACGGGCCGCAGAAAATAAATGTTGATTTTCGAGACGTTGTGCTGATACTCGCTCATACCCGAAAGCGTCTTCCACTCGGGGTCCGCGGAAAATGCTTTCCAATGCTCGTCGCGGGAAGCCTGGTTGGCGAAGGTGGTCATGTACATGAGGTTGGGCATGCGGCTGCCGGAGAGCACTTCGGCATAGAAGACGGCGTTGAAGCCGAGGCGTTTGAACAGGGCGACTTCGTTGCCGTCGTTGAACATCTTTACTTTGTTCCGGTAGATCTTTTCCGTATATCCTTCATAGCTGCGCAACTCGTAGACGCGCTCGTTCACCGGCGTGGACAATTTGGGAACTTCCAGTTGTGTCATCTTTACGAAGGCCTGGAGCACGATGGTCTCGATGCGCGCATAGGGTGGATTATCGTAGGGGGCATTGAGATAGTCCGTACCCGACGACTCATATTGTTTGTCCTTTAACAAGGTTTCGGGAAGCTTCACAAACTGATCCATCGAGGAAAACGGGGTAAGCACATAGATGCGTTTGCCAAACGTGGTGTCGGTTTCAACGGGTTTGAAAACACCCACCTTGGTGATGCCCGCCCGGTGTAAGGCGGGCAGATAGGCCTCCTTCAAAAATTTCTCCACCCGTTGTTCCTGGGTGCTGTTGGCAACATGGTAGATCTTGATCTCGTAGAATTCACGCTTTGGAGCCGCCACCACCACAGTGGCAAGGCCCAACACAAAAAAGATAAAGGATAATGCTCGTTTCATATAGGGATAAATAATAGTGCAGTGAAGGTACGGTAAGAATCTAAATTTAGCTTACGGTTAGGTTGCCGCCAGTGTAAAAGAATCAGGAGCCAGGAGTCAGGAGCTTGTGCTCGGCATTCAGTAGTCAGTAGCTAGTAGTCAGTATTCAGTAGCTAGTAGCCAGTATTTAGAAGTCAATAGCCAATCGATTGGCAGTCGGTATGCTATGGGCCAAAGTAGTTAATGGTCAATGCCCTGGTCGGTGACCGGTAGAATATACGTAATGATGTTTGTTCTCAAACAACTCGCGTGGCCAATTGCTTACCGAATCATTGGCTACTGGCTACTGACTACTGGCTACTGGCTACTGGCTACTGGCTACTGAAGGCCGCCTGCTGACTCCTGGCTCCTGGCTCCTAAGATTGCTTCCCCTTCGTCACAGGCATTAACGCCCTAATATCCTCATCCCCATCCAAGAAATTCATTTGCTGTATCACCCAAGGATAGCGCCTGGCGATGTATTTAGACACCGGCTTCACGGTATATTTCTTGGGATTAGGTAGCGAGGCCGCAATCATGGCAGCTTCGGTACGGGTGAGCTTCTTGGCGGGCTTATTAAAGAATTTTCGGGATGCGGCCTCAATGCCGAACACCCCCTTGCCCATCTCGGCCACGTTGAGGTACATCTCCAAAATGCGTTTCTTTCCCCACACGGCCTCGATCATGAACGTGAAGTATACCTCCAGGCCCTTGCGCAGCCAGCTGCGGCCTTGCCACAGAAAAACATTCTTTGCCACCTGCTGGCTAATGGTGGAGGCGCCGCGCAGGCGGTTTGGTTTTTTCTTGTTGATCTCCATGGCCTTCTTGATGCTCTTCACATCGAAGCCGTTGTGGTCGGGAAAGAGCTGGTCTTCCGAGGCCATGACGGCGAGACAGGCGTTGGGCGACATCTCGTTCAGGTGGATGTAGTCGCGTTTCAGGCCGTCGCCCTTTACCCAACTGATGAGTTGTGTGGCCGTGACGGGTGGGTCAACCCATTTCAGGATGATGATGTAGATGAGTTGGGCGGCAAACAGGAACAGGAAAACGTTTTTGATTTTATTTCCTACAGAAAGAAGCCATGCCTTCATGTCGTGCGCGTTTCGTTTTTGCCTCTGGAAAGGCACGGGCGAAAATACGAAAATGCTTTTTTGTGATGCGCTGTCCCGGATGGGAAATAAGATAAATTGTTTGTGTTGCCGGAATCCTACTATATTTAAGGACTACACACGATTGTAAAAAATTAAAGAATGACGGATCGGAAAGATATCTTTCGATCCCCACGAAAGCCACCGATAAAAATGGAAAGCGTATTATGAAACGTTTTTGCTTTGCCCTGGACTTGCAGGACGACCCCGCCCTGATCTCTGAATACGAATTCTGGCACCGCAATGTGTGGCCCGAGATACGGAAAAGCATCTTGGATGCCGGCATCACCAACATGGAGATCTACCGCATCCTGAACCGGCTCTTCATGATCATGGAAACCACCGACAGCTTCGATCCACAAGCCAAGGCCGCACAAGATGCCGCCAACCCCAAAGTGCAGCAATGGGAGGAGCTGATGTGGAACTATCAGAAACCGCTTCCGCACGCCAAGCCCGGCGAGAAGTGGATACCCATGGAAAAGATCTTTCAACTCTAACTTCTCGGCATGCGCATCGACGCTCACCAACATTTCTGGAAGTTCGATCCCGTGCGCGACAGCTGGATCGACGCCACCATGGCCACCATCCAACGCGACTTTTTCCCCGGCGACCTGAAGCCGTTGCTGGATGCCCAGGGGATCGACGGGTGTGTAGTCGTGCAGTCGGATCAATCGGAGGCGGAGAATGTTTTTCAGTTAAAGCATTCCGAAGGTCATGATTTTATAAAAGGTGTGGTGGGCTGGGTCGATCTGCAGGCGGAGGACGTGGAGGATCAACTGGCGCACTACAAATCCTTTCCAAAAATGAAAGGCTTCCGCCACGTATTGCAAGGCGAACCGAAGCGCGACTATATGCTGAACCCGGCGTTCATGCGCGGCGTTGGGAAATTGAAGAAATTCGGGTACACCTACGATATACTGATCCACCAGGATCAATTGGCATACGCTGAAAAATTCGCAAAAGCATTTCCCGATCAACCCTTTGTGCTGGATCATATCGCCAAGCCCTCCATTCGCACAGGCGACTTGTCGTCGTGGAAGAAAGGGATTCAGGCCTTGGCGGCGCACGACAACGTCTGGTGTAAAGTCTCCGGCATGGTGACCGAAGCCGACTGGAAACATTGGAAGCCCGCCGATTTTGTTCCCTATCTCGACACGGTCGTGGAAGCCTTTGAAACCCATCGGCTCATGTTTGGCAGCGATTGGCCCGTGTGCCTGGTAGCAGCCTCCTATGCGGAAGTGCATGACCTGGCGAAGAAATATTTTTCGCCCTTCAGCACATCCGAGCAAGCCGCGATCTTTGGAACCAACGCAATGAAATTCTATAACCTATAAAAATATTTATATATGGACTTACTCCTGAAAGATAAAGTGATCATCGTCACGGGCGGTGCGAAAGGGATCGGCGAAGGCATCGTGAGAGTGCTGGCCGGCGAAGGTGCCATTCCTGTGGTGGTTGGCCGCAGCGAAGAAGACAACCTGAAGATCGTCAACGAAGTCGTGGCCGCGGGGGGCAAAGCTTCGCAGATCGTAGCCGAGCTCACAGACCCCGAAGCTTCGGAACAGGCCGTGAAAGCCACCTTGCAAAAATATGGTAAGATCCACGGTCTCGTGAACAACGCCGGCGTGAACGATGGCGTGGGTTTGGAGAATGGCTCCTACGAAAAATTTGTGGCCTCCCTGCATAAGAACCTCATCCACTACTACCTCATGGCGCACTACGCGCTGCCTGCCTTGAAAGAGACCCGGGGTGCCATTGTAAACATCGGCTCAAAGACCGCCGAGACGGGTCAAGGCGGCACCTCGGCGTATGCCGCCTCCAACGGTGGCCGCAACGCACTCACCCGCGAGTGGGCGGTCGAGTTGTTGAAATACAACATCCGGGTCAACGCCATCATCGTCGCGGAATGCTATACGCCGCTCTATGAAAAATGGATCCAAACGCTGCCCAATCCCAAAGAAAAATTAGCCGAGATCGAATCCAAGATCCCGCTTGGCCAGCGCATGACCACCGCCGAGGAAATCGCCAACGCCGTGGCCTTCCTGCTCTCCGAACGCTCCAGCCACACCACAGGACAACTTGTCTACGTGGACGGTGGATATGTTCATCTCGATAGGGGACTGGCCAACGCGTAGCGGGCCAGGGGTCCGGCCAGGGGTCGGGCCAGGGTATCAGAAGTTCGGGTCGAAGTTGAAACAGATCGGGTTCGACAACCCAACCATGTGCTCACTCAACGCCATGGATTCGGGAACCTGCGGATAGGCCGTGGGTGTGCCCTCGACCACGACGCGGTAATAGGTGCGACCCAAGGCTGCCGGTGTATCTGTAAACTCGACAAAAGGTGTTTTGCCACTGATCTGATAGGTGCCGAACGTACCACCATTCTTCACCACGTTCACCGTGTACTCGCCATCCGCAGCGCTTCCCGAGAGCTGCACGCGGAAGGTGACGAGCTTTCCGGCAGCCTTGGCGTTGTCGCCCATCATCATGTCCATCTTGCCATCCTGGTTGAGGTCTGCATAAAATTCAACGCGGGGTGCATAAGGATTTGCACTGACCGAAACCCGCCCATTGGTGAGCGCATCGATGATCGCTTGTGAAGTCCTTGCCGTGGCAAACACCCAGGTGGTGGGCGTTCCGATGTAGTTGGCCTTTGCCTGGGGCGTATTTTTTGTTGCCTGTTCAGGTGTGTCAGGAGTGCCATGATGCACGTCGCTGCCCCCGCGGCCGGTGAGCTTGCGGCCCGACGAAAGCATGTCATCCCAAATCATGATCGCGTTGGCATTCTTGGACCAGATGGCCGAGTTCCAGACTTCGATGGACTCGATCATATCATACGAATATCCAAAATGGTCTTTCCCACTCGGGTGATTGGCCGAAAGATGAATGCCCAATTCCTTCTTCACCGCACCCACCGTTGCATCGCGCTGATCGCGGACATCATAGAGCCGCTGGTGATCATAAGGCTTCGCCGAGAACGTGTTGCCATGACCGCGGGTGGTAGTCCACTCCGCACCATATAAAAGCAACACCGGCGATGACTTGAACTCAGGATCTGCCCACGTGTTGTGCGCAACATCGCCATTCACATGATTGTCGTGATCGGTGATGCAGAGATAGTCTATACCAACGGATTTTGCGAAGGCTGTGATTTTTGAAATCGGATGATTCGAAGACTCTTTGCTATGCCGCGAGTGCACATGAAGATCACCCTTTAGCCACACGCCATCGGTAAGACTGGCAACCGGCGGCAATGTGCCCACATCTTTTATCGCCCACGGATTAACGTAGCCTGTCTGCGCCAAGGAAACACCACGGATACAAATCGCCAGACTCAACAGTAATCCCACACGGACAATGTTCATTCGTTGCGTTCTTCTTCTCTTCATGAATAGCATATGACAAGTATTAAGTATTGATTATTATTTCGTTAAGATTATTCTTATGATAAAAAATAAAATTCTCCTCTGCGGATAAAGGTATAGGCACGATGAAGCGCCGATCATATTAACTTTTACTAACGGACTGTGCAGATGATCCCTGGTGTCACGATCGCATCGTGAGGTCTATTGCTTACATGAAGGATATTAAGGAACGTTTTCGAAGATGGCTGACCACTTACGGAGGACTAGACCCTTTGTGATCAGGGAGCCAGAATCCAGAATCCAGAATCCAGGAGCCAGAGTCAGAATGTGGGAGTCGGGAGCTAGAATTCAGGTGTTAGTAATCGGTTGGAAATGTGAGAGGAACATCGCGGCTAAAGTTCGTTGTAATTCGACACCAAGGGCATAATAAAGGTAAATTTTTATTTACTTATTTGTTGTGTTGTAGGTAAACTTTTATTTACTTTGTTGTAAACGTTGGGGGCAAATGAAAAAGCATGAAAGCGAGTGAATTGCTGCGCAGGCTTCAGCGTGCGGGGTGGTACGTGGACAGGCAAAGCGGATCGCACGTCATCATGAAGCATCCGGAAAAAGAAAAGGCGTTTATCTCCGTGCCCAATCATGGCAGTGCGGAGATCGGTAAAGGGCTTCTCCGGAATATTCAAAAAAGAGCAGGCCTTTAGAAACAGAATAGTGACCCTAATTTTTTAAGACCCTAAAAAAGAACAACATGAAGAAGTTGGTTGTAAAAATTGAGAAAACAGGAACAGGTTTTTCCGCCTATTGCGAAAAGTATCCAGCCTTTACCACGGGAAAAACGTTGACAGAACTCTCCACCAATATGATCGAATCCTTAAATCTCTATTTGGAGGAGGAGGGAAAAGGGCGGGAGGTGACGGCGCGCGACCTTGACTTTCAGCTTGACATGAGCAACCTGTTTGAAATTTTTCCCATCAATGTGAAGGCGTTCTCAAACCGTGTGGGGATGAACTACACGCTTTTGATCCAATATGTGAAAGGCGTGAAAAAACCTTCGCCAAAACAAACCGAGAAAATTCTGGAAGGCATGCAAGCCATAGGGAAGGAGTTGTCGGAGATTAGTCTGATCTGAATTCTGCACCACTATCCCGGCGTTACAAGGCCTCGCCGGCTTCCGCATCGACCATGACCACACCGTGTTCCAATTGTTGAAAGATACTTGCCGGCAGTGCTTCGGATGGAGGAAGGCCTAGGGCTTTTTTCAGGATGGCGTTCTTTGTATAGCCATTGGCAATGAGGATGGGCAGCCTGGCTTCGCGAACGTGTCGTAGCCCCAGGGTGATGCCTTTGTCGAGCTTGGTGGATTGGGAGAAATATTTTTGTCCGACCGTCTTGGTTTCTTCGGCCAGCGTGCTCACATGGGCCGGTGTGTCAAACGGTGTTCCCGGCTCGTTCATGGCGATGTGACCGTTGGTGCCAACGCCCACCAGCATAATATCCAGGCCGTGGTGCTTGTTGATCAGTGCGTTGATGCGCTCGGCTTCGTGTTGCAGGTTGGTCGCCAATCCATCAAAGAAATGAATTTGCTCCGGCAGAATGCTGGCGGGGATAAAAAAGGAATCGTCCATCATGGCGCGACAAGAGCCATCGTCTTGCGGGCCTAAGCCTACCCATTCGTCTAGGCCGACAAAGGTGCATTGACTCACATCCAGTCTTTTGTCCAAAATATCCGTCACCATACATTGGAACACACCCATTGGCGTATGCCCGGAAGCGAGGCAAACCAGCGATTTTGGTTTTTTGGAAATATACAGACCGACCACATCCGCCACGGCGCGGCTCAGGGTTTTATAGTCGGGGTAAATGTGAAGCTTCATAATTCCTGAAATGTACTTTAAAAATTTCACTTCCGGGTTATTTCAGGATGGCGCGTTGTTGTGTAACTTTCATGAACACGCGGAACGCCATGTTGCCCGACAGCACAGGATAGCCACTCCTGTGATACCCGATACTTTTGAACATCTCCCTAAATCGTACGCCTTTGAAAACGCTCATCTCATTTCTGCTTGCCCTCGTCCTCGTTCCCGCTTCCTTTGCACAACGCACTTCTTTCCTTCAACCCGCACACCTTACCTGCGAATACCAAAGTAATCCGCTGGGCATCGATACGGACACACCACGGCTGGGATGGAATTTTGAGACGGCGGCAAAAGACCAGTACCAGTCAGCCTATGAGATCGAGGTTCGCCAGGAAGGCGGGCCATCAACGGTCTGGTCGACCGGCAAGGTGATCAGCAATAGAAACACACAGATCGACTACAAGGGCGAACCCTTGCGCTCATTCACCCGCTACTATTGGAAAGTGCGCACCTACCACGAACACGATCCTCCCTCTTCCTGGAGCAGTGAAGCTTGGTTTGAAACGGCTATGTTGAAACCATCCGACTGGCGGGCCAAGTGGATCGACAACGGAAGCACGCTGCCCGCACGCGACGAGGATTTTTACAAAGACGACCCGATGCCTTTGTTTAGAAAAACGCTGAACGTCCAAAAGAAACTCGCCTCTGCGCGTCTCTACATTTCGGGGTTAGGCTACTACGAAGCCTATCTCAATGAAAAGAAGATCGGCGACCACGTGCTGGATCCTGGGTGGACCACCTATAAAAAAGAAGCCCTTTATGTCGTGCACGACATCACCCCAACGCTAAAGGCCGGCCCGAACGTCATCGGCATCATGTTGGGCAATGGCTGGTGGGATCCGCTGCCCCTGAAACTATTTGGCCGTTTCAATCTCCGCACGGTGCAGCAGACGGGCCGGCCTTGCGTGAAGGCAGAGATCCATCTGAATTATACCGACGGCACGAGCGACGTGATCGGCACCGATGCCTCGTGGCAAACCGCCAACGGCCCCATCGTGCGCAACAACGTTTACCTGGGCGAGCACTATGACGCCCGCCTGGAAATAAAGGGCTGGAATGGGTTGAAACCCTCAGGCAACGCGTGGAAAAATGCATCCCTTGCCGAGGGCCCGGCGGGCGCGCTACACGCCCAAATGCAGCCCCCCATCCGGATCACCCGCACGCTAAAGCCCACCCGAATCCTTGAAATAAAACCCGGCGTCTACATCGCGGACATGGGACAGAATTTTGCCGGCGTGGCACGCATCACGGTCAAAGGAAAGAAAGGAACCCGGGTCAGCCTGCGCTATGGAGAGGCCTTGCTCCCCGATGGCACTTTGAATTATCTCACCACAGTAGCGGGCCAGTTGAAAGCCCTATGGAACATGAACGGCGGTCCGGGTGCGCCGGCCACGGCCTGGCAGGAAGACAGCTACACGCTGAAAGGGGAAGGCACCGAAACGTGGTCGCCCCGCTTCACCTTTCACGGCTTTCGTTACGTAGAGATCACCGGGTGGCCTGGCAAGCCCACGGTTGACAACATCGAAGGCCTGCGCATGAACGCCGACCTGACCCGCAACGGCGAGTTTGCTTGTTCCAATGCCATGTTCAACAAAATCCACGAAGCCATCCAGTGGACTTTTTTGAGCAACGTGTTTAGCGTTCAGTCCGATTGTCCCGGTCGGGAGAAGATGGGCTATGGTGCCGACATGGTGGTGACCGCCGATGCCTTTATGTACAACTTCGACATGAGCACCTTCTACACCAAGGCCGTGCGCGATTTCGCCAACGAACAACGACCCGGCGGCGGCATCACAGAAACCGCGCCCTACACGGGCATCGCCGACAAAGGCCTGGGCGACGAATCGGGTCCGTTGGGATGGCAGCTGGGGTTCCCTTACCTGCAGGAACAACTCTATGAATTTTATGGCGACGAACGCATCATCGCCACACAATACGACAACGTGGTCCGGCAACTGGCCTTCCTCCAATCCAAAGCCATCGACGGCCTCTTTCATTGGGACATTAGCGACCACGTGGCGATCGATCCAAAACCGGAAGCCTTGAGCGCGTCTGCGTTCTATTATCACCATGCGTTGCTGGCGGCGAAGTTTGCGGGCATCTTGAAGAAGCCGGAAGATTCCGTGAAGTATGCCAAGCTGGCCAGTCAGACCCGGCAGCGCATCGCGGAGAAATACCTGGTGCCGCATACGGGCCGCTTCGACAACGGCACGCAGTCGGCACAACTGTTTGCGCTGTGGTATGACCTGTCGCCGGAAAAAGACAAAACGTGGGCGGTGTTGATGAGCGAGTTTGCGCGTCATAAGGATCACGTGGCGTCGGGCATCTTTGGTGTTAAAATGATGTTTGATGTGCTGCGACAAAGCGGGCAGAATGAAGTGGCCTATCGCATCGCCAATCAAAAGGACTATCCCGGGTGGGGATTTATGCTGAATGAAGGCGCCACCACCTTGTGGGAGTCGTGGGAATATCCCGACAACGCGCCCTCGCAAAACCATCCGATGTTCGGTTCTATCGACGAATGGTTCTACCGCTCGTTGCTGGGCATCAACCCGCTGGCCCCTGGATTCCGCAAAATACAGATCAAGCCACAGCCCGCCGGTGACCTGACGTGGGCAAAAGGCAGTTATACGTCTATCCAGGGCAAGATCGTGAGCGACTGGAAAAAAGAGGAGAACCGCTTTCTGCTCACGGTGTCCATACCCGCCAACACCCGCGGCGAAGTGTGGGTCCCGTTGACGCCGGGCGGCGACTTGAAAGAGAATGGCACCATCATCGGCAAGGAGGGCATGTCGAAGCATGTGCGCTATGTGGACGGCTACGGTGTGGTAGAGATCAGCAGCGGCGACTACACCTTTGAAGCGACAACCCATAATTAATATCCACCCAAAGCAAAGAACGCATGAAAAGCATGTTCCCCATCCTGCTCCTGGCCGCCGCCACGCTCCAGGCCCAAACACCGCCCCGGCTCATTGTGCGTGGTGATGACATGGGATTTTCACACGCCGGCAACGAGGCCTTGATCAAGAGTTATAAGGACGGCATCGAAACGTCCATCGAAGTGATCGTGCCCTCGCCGTGGTTCCCGGAGGCGGTGAAGCTGCTGCGCGATAACCCGGGCATCGACGTCGGCATTCACATTGCGTTGACCAGCGAATGGGAGAACATCAAGTACCGCCCCGTTTCGGCGTGTCCCAGTCTGACGGACGCCGATGGCTATTTCTATCCCATGATCTGGCCCAACAAGAACTACCCAGGCCAATCGCTCACCGAAAACAAATGGACGTTGGCCGACATCGAAAAAGAGATGCGCGCACAGATCGGGCTGGCGCTGAAAAAGATCCCGCGCATAAGTCACATCAGTGCCCACATGGGGTGCTACGACATGGATCCGGCCGTGAAGGCACTAGCCAAACGGTTGGCCGTAGAATACAAGATCGACATCGACCCGGCCGAGCGAGGGGTGAAGGGAGTGGGCTACAAGGGCCCTCACCAAACCGTTGAAGAGAAGGTGAGCAGCTTCCTGGCGATGCTGGAGACGCTAAAGCCCGGAGAAACCTACTTGTTTGTAGACCACCCCGGTCTGGATACGCCCGAGCTACAGGCCATCTTCCACATTGGCTATGAGAATGTGGCCACGGACCGGCAGGGGGTAACGGATTTGTTCACCGACAATCGTATACGGGAGGCTATACGCCGAAAGGGCGTCCAGTTGGTCAGTTATGCCGACCTGAAGAAATAGACCACCCTAACCCTACTGCTCTAACTGGTTTAAGGGACAAGACCACGCTGAATTTCTGGAAAAGGAAGGGAATTATTACGTGGTAACACGAATCCTGCATAATATCTTAATATTTGCCCTGGAGAAAGTATGGGTAAGTCCCCGTATCTTTCGACTTGTGTACCTAAAACCTTATCTATGAGAAAAATCATTTTATCTGCATCCCTCATCCTTAGTTTGATCTTGACCGGCTTTAGCCAGGAAAAGAAAGTAGCGCTCGTCACGTTTTATGGCGACAAAAAAATTGGTGGCACCGGCATGAGCACCATAGGCGAATCGTTGATGAAAGATCCCAACTTCAACCTTCAACCCCTGGTAGACAAAGCCTACGAGCGTTTCGTGAACGAGTTTGCCAAAGACTTCCCCTTCAAGTTGATCGATCAGAATGAGATCAGCAGCAACCCGGACTATCAGAACTTCAAGTCGTCTATGTTGGCCGACACCTCCAGCGGCTTCAACAAGTCGATGGGTATCCAATACGCGATGGTAAAAGGCATGATCTGGGCCTATGGCGATATCCAGGGCTTGCTGAAAGAAGAAAAGCGCGACCCTTGCAACCTGGCCAAGATCTTCCCCCAGGCTGACGGCATTTTGTTTGTGACCATGGACTACGAGTTCAAAGGACGCAGCATGGGCTTTGCGGCAGGAGCCGTAGCCTACCTCAACATGTTTTTGTATGATAAGAAATGCGACAAGGTTTTCCGCATCCGCGAATTCGGCGAATCGAAAGGAAAAGTGCCCGCAGTAGGCAATATTCCGATCATGGACGTAAACAAAATCCAACCCCTTTGCCAGGACGCCACCGATGCATTGTTCGAAGAACTGAAAGGCAAGTTGGGTAAGATCGTAAAGAAATCAGCTAAGTTCTAAGCAGTCAACAGCGAAGCTGACGGCTTCTACATACCCTTAAATAAAAAAAACGTCCTGGATCACAGGACGTTTTTTTTGTGTCGGTCGGTCGATTCGTACTAGGGTTGTTCCTGCTCCTTTTCGGCTTTAGCCATATCGCGCGTGTTCTTCTGTACGGCGATGGCGGCAAACATGCTCAGCAAAAAGGACATGGCGTAAAATCCTTTTTCGCTCAGCGTCAGCGTTGCATTCCAGAGACCGACCACGAGCAACAGGATGGCGAGAATGGTCGAGAACCAGCTGAGGCCATAATAGATGTTGGTGACGGGGATGCCTTCCAGTTGGTCGCGCACACTTTTCTGAAGCGACACGGCAGAGAACAATCCGTACATGAGCACGGTAAAGTAATATCCTTTTTCGTTCAGCATCATTTCAGCATTCCAGAGCCCGATGTTGAAGGAGACCATGCCCGCGAGGAGTGCGATCCAGGATGCGGCGATAAAAGCATTGGATGGTTTCTGTGTTTGTGTCATAAGATATAAGGTTGGTTAAGGTTTGAATTTCATATGAGCGGGACGAACTTGTTCAATTGAATATTTTTTTGATGATGGTCTATACATGAGCTTTAAAAGATCTTGTACCCCAAGATGAAAGATAGCTTCTGAAAATTTAACCAAGTGTCTGATCCGTCGGTAAGCAGTCTCCGGGTGCCGTATTGGCGCGCCTCAAGGCTAAACTTTTTATATTGAAAGCCGCCGCCGCCCGCGAAACTTATGCTGACTCCCGATGCGTTGAAATCGCGAGCTTGGTAGGTAAGGGCCAGATCGCCGACTATCCCTGCGTTGAGGAACAAGGACGTGTTTTTACCCAGGAAAAAATAATACCGTGCACCAATAGTAGTTTCGATGGATTGATAGGTGACGGCGTTCTTTCCGGTCGTCTTAAAAGAATGATATCCCGGTTCCAAAAAGATGGACCACTTGTTTCTATTGAAGGGCAAAACAAATTCCAGTTCGGCTCCCAACCGGTAGTCGGTTCCTTTGCCGTAATCAATATGCGTAACGGTCCCGGTCCGGGTCTGTGAACCTGTGCCGATGCCGGGTGCGATCTTGAGATGGACCTTTTGTTTAGAATGCTTTTCGCGATCCACCGCCACGATGCCATGACAGGTATTGTAGTCGGTGAAATATTTGGCGAGGGGTTTCCGTTCGTATTTGACCTGCTTTACTTTTTCGATGGAAAACGAAGCGCAATACACATAGGTTTGAAGTTGATTGATGTATTCACGGTTCTCGCCATAGTTGGTATTGGTGTTATAATACACGTTGCTCCTCATCTCCTCGTAGGTGAGCAGGTACAGTTTGTATACCAGTTGTTTGATGTCACCATTGTCGATGGAAAAGAAGAAGTAGTCAAAACCTTTTGTGCGGTGATGGTACAAGTTGGCTTTGCCCTCAACCAGAACGCGTAGAAAGAGCGTCTGTTCCTTCCACTCCGGATTTTTATTGACCGAGATCTTCCGGATATCCCGGGTCGCGAGTTCTGCCATCAAGGTTGTTCGGATAAACCTGGCGTTGCCAACGCCCAACTCTTTGATCTCGGAAACACTCAGGGAAACGGGGTCGGAACTCTCTGAATTCTTATACCGGATCTTGTCGGGACTACCAAACCAATCGCTATTCTTGATCAGGCAGTCGGTTCGAACGCCGTCGTTGTTGATGAAATAACCTTTCTCGTATTCAATTTGACTAAAAGCGTGCAAAAAGGAACAGGACAAAACAATAACAAACAAAATTCTCATAGCTAAAAGGACTAGGGGGTTAGGGGGTTAACAGAACAAAGTTTTGGGCAGGGTAATGATGTCTCTGGGTAAAACAGGACAACGTGATAACCGTCAAAAATCTCATACAAATAACAAGGTAAAGGCCCGGGGCAATGCGGGATCCGTAAAACAAACTTGTGGCAAGGTAAAGACCTTTGCCGTAAATAAAAAAGTGTGTTGGGCACACACTATCGCAAGCGTTACCCATGTTGTTTTTGGTCTCGAAACGCTTTTTTCACTTCCTGACCCGGCCGAGTTAGCAATGGAAGCCTCACCCGGAGGCAGGTTTTCGAGCCCAAAAAATGACTTCGTGTTCACAGAGGAGGCCGCCGTCTTTGCATCCTCAAACAAACCTGAATGGCCACCCGTAAAAGATATAGCCGAAGACTACCGTTGTGCAATAAATTTATAGCGATAAAACCCGTAATTTGACCTACGTAAAAAACCCTACTGCATGAGACGTAAACTGGAAGGACAAACCGCCATCGTCACGGGCGCCAGCTCGGGCATTGGCGCGGGAGTGGCCAAAGCCCTGGCGGCCGAAGGAGCCGCAGTCGTGATCAACCACTCCGCCAGCGCCGACAAGGCCATGGCCGTTCTGAACGAGATAAAACACGCTGGGGGCAACGGCCTCGTCGTAAAGGCCGACGTGAGCAACGAAGCCGACGTGCAGGCCATGTTCCAGGAAACCATCAAACAATTTGGCACCGTCGACATCCTGGTGAACAACGCCGGATTGCAGAAGGACGCCAAATTTCACGACATGACGCTGGACGAATGGAACCGCGTCATCGCCATCAACCTCACGGGCCAGTTCCTCTGCGCCCGCGAAGCCATAAAAGAATTCCTGCGCCGCGGTGTGGTGCCCGAACGTTCGAGGGCCGCGGGCAAGATCATCTGCATGAGCTCGGTACACGAAGTCATTCCCTGGGCAGGCCACGCCAACTATGCAGCCTCCAAGGGCGGCATCATGATGCTGATGAAAACCATCGCCCAGGAATATGCACCGCAAAAGATCCGCGTCAACAGCATCGGCCCCGGCGCCATCCGCACCCCCATCAATCACGCGGCCTGGCAAACGCCGGAGTCGTACAACCAGTTGCTAAAACTCATCCCCCAAAAACGTATCGGCGAAGCGGAAGACATCGGCGGCGCAGCCGTGTGGCTGGCTTCCGACGACTCGGACTATGTGAACGGCATCACGCTGTTTGTCGACGGCGGCATGTTGCTCTATCCCGGCTTTGAAGACAACGGCTAACGGAAACTTCTATCTGCAGAAGCTTCCCTTATAAAAATTCATTCCTGAAAAAATAATACTCAGCGTAAACTGCGCAAGCACCACCACGATGACGCCAACTGCCGAAGAACAACGCCTGCTGGACGACCGCGACAAGAAAGCGAACTGGCGCTTTCTGGGACCTTACCTCACCGAACGGCAATGGGGCACCGTCCGCGAAGACTACAGTCCGGGTGGCACCGCCTGGGAATATGTGTCGCACGATGCTGCCCGAAGCAAGGCCTACCGCTGGGGCGAAGAAGGCATTGGCGGCATAAGCGATGAGAAACAGCGCATCTGTTTTTCGGTTGCGCTGTGGAACACAAAAGACCCCATTCTGAAAGAGAGATTCTTCGGCCTCACCGGGCACGAAGGAAACCACGGCGAAGACGTTAAGGAGATCTATTACTATCTCGACAGCACGCCGACGCACTCCTACATGAAGATGCTGTACAAATACCCGCAGCAAGCATACCCCTACAGCCAGTTGGTAGACGAAAATCGCCGTCGCGGCAAGCTCGATCCCGAATATGAACTGATCGACACCGGCATCTTCGACGATGATCGCTACTTCGACGTATTCATGGAATACGCCAAAGCCGACGTGGACGATTTGCTGATCCGCATCACCGTGCACAACCGCGGACCCCAAAAAGCATCGCTCCGCGTGTTGCCGCAGATCTGGTTTAGAAACACATGGGCGTGGGGTTATGACAACTATAAGCCCGAAGCGTCCCGCGACGAAGACGGCGTGATCGAGATCAATCACCGCGATCTTGGCAATTACTACCTGGTGGGTGCCGGCAAGCCCGAAGTGTTGTTCTGCGAGAACGAAACCAACCTCAAGCGCCTCTACAACGTCGAGGGTAGTGGTCCTTTTAAAGATGGCATAAACGACTTTGTCGTGCACGGCAACCGCGAGGCCATCAGCAGCGTGCACCGCGGAACAAAGGGCGCCTTCGATTACAACCTTTCCATCGCTGCCGGAAAATCCAGCACCATCACCCTGCGATTGTCGGCAAAATACTTAGTCGATCCCTTCCAGGATTTCGATGCTTTGTTTGAGCAACGCCTGCAGGAAGCGAATGCCTTCTACGACAGGGTGCAGACCGGCATTGCCGACGACGACAAGAAGAACATCCAACGCCAGGCCATTGCCGGCATGCTGTGGAGCAAGCAGTTCTATTTCTACGATGTATCGGAATGGCTAAAAGGCGACCCGGCGCAACCGCCGCCACCCGAACAACGAGAGCATGGCCGCAACCACGACTGGACACACCTGAGCAACTGCGACATCATTTCCATGCCCGACACCTGGGAATACCCGTGGTATGCCGCCTGGGATTTGGCCTTTCACTGTCTTCCCATCGCCATGGTGGACCCCGAGTTTGCCAAACACCAATTGGTGCTGCTCACCAAGGAGTGGTATATGCACCCCAACGGACAACTGCCGGCCTACGAGTGGGCATTGGGCGACGTGAACCCACCCGTGCACGCCTGGGCTACCTGGCGGGTCTACAAAATGGACGAGAAGCTGCAAGGTGGAAAAGGCGACCGGAAATTCCTGGAAGAAGTGTTTCACAAGCTGCTGCTCAATTTCACGTGGTGGGTGAATCGGAAAGATTATAACGGCAACAATATTTTTCAAGGCGGCTTCCTGGGAATGGACAATATCGGCGTGTTCGATCGCAGTTCGCAGCTCCCCACCGGAGGATACATCGAGCAGTCGGATGGCACCAGTTGGATGGCGATGTTCACGTTGAACATGTTGCGCATCTCGCTGGAGTTGGCAAAAGAGAACCCCATCTATCAAAGCCTGGCCACCAAGTTCTTTGAACACTTCCTCTACATTGCCGGGGCCATGGCCAATGAAAAGATCGACTTGTGGGATGAAGAAGATGAATTTTTTTATGATGTGTTGCGCACCCCCGACAACCAGCGCACGATGATGAAGATCCACTCCATGGTGGGCCTCATCCCCTTGTTTGCCGTGGAGGTGCTGGACCAGGAGCTTTACGACGCGATGCCGGCCTTTTATGAACGCGCCCGGTGGTTCCTGCAAAATCGTCCCGACCTGGCCAACCTCATTTCGCGGTGGACCGTGAAAGGCAAGGGCGCGCGTCACTTGTTGTCGCTGTTGCGCGGCCACCGCATGAAACGGCTGTTGAAGCGCATGCTGGACGAAAGCGAGTTCCTGTCAGGCTATGGCATCCGCGCTTTGTCGCGCTATCACCTCGATCATCCGTATGTGTTGCACGCCAACGGCAACGAGTTCAAGGTGAAGTACACGCCCGGCGAAGGCGACTCCTCCCTGTTTGGAGGAAACTCCAATTGGCGTGGCCCCATTTGGTTTCCCGTAAACTTTTTGTTGATCGAGTCACTGCAACGCTTTCACCACTACTATGGCGACGACTTCAAAGTGGAGCACCCCACCGGCTCCGGTAACATGCGGACACTGAAACAGATTGCCGACGATCTGTCGGAACGCATGATCAGTATTTTCCGCAGGGATGCCAATGGCCATCGCGCGGTGTTCGGAGAATCTAAGAAATTTCAGAACGACCCCCACTTCCGGGATTATATACCCTTCTATGAATACTTTCACGGCGACACGGGACGGGGCGCGGGTGCCATGCACCAAACGGGCTGGACGGGTCTCGTTGCCAAATTGATACAACCGCGGAGAAAGAATTAGGAACTATTTCATCCCGTTTCTTTTTTAGTGAGGAAGCTAAACGTCCACAAAAGGATGAGGCCATGAAGTTTGACAAGAAAACGCTTTCAGATTTTGATCAGTCCCTTCGTTTGGAGTGGCTGGAGACCAACGGTATAGGAGGGTACGCCAGCGGTACGGTCTCCGGGGCAAATTCGCGCAAGTATCACGGCTTGCTGGTGTCGGCACAACATCCACCCGTGGGTCGCGTGGTGGCGTTGTCGAAGTTGGAAGAGACGTTGGTGGTGAAAGGGCCTGGCAACACGGAAGAGCGTTTCGAGCTGGGCGCCAACCAATATCCCGGTGCTGTGCACCCAAAAGGATTTCAATATCTGAAAAATTTTGAACGGCAGCTTTTCCCCGTGTTCACCTACGAGGCCGGTGGTGTCGAGATCCGGAAAACCATTGCTGCCGTGCACGGCGAAAACACAACGCTCGTGATATACGAAGTGATCCGCGCCCGGCGGCCCTTCACGTTGGAGTTGCTGCCATTGAGTTCTTGCCGCGATTTTCACAGCCTCACGTTTGCCAACGATGCCATTGGTACCCAGTATATTTTTGATGAAGGTATTTTTCGAACGTTGAATTATCTGACGTGCCCGGAGATTTTTATCGCGGTGCCCGGTTCAAGCTTCACCGAAAATCAAACCTGGTATCGCAATTTTGAATATGCCGTAGAGCAGGAGCGAGGGTTGGACTATCGCGAGGATCTTTATACGCTCGGCAACTTTTCCGTCACCCTAAAGAAAGGCGACACCTTGGGTGTGATCATTTCTACAGACGATCCTACCGGAAAGGATGCGGCCAAACTGTTTGCCCGGGAAACCAAAAGAAGGGAAGGCCTGGTCGGTAAATTTTCCAGCAACGAAAATCTGAAGCGCCTCGCACTCGCGGCCGATCAGTTTATTGTGAAGCGGGGAGCGCTCAGCACCGTCCTCGCCGGCTATCCGTGGTTTGCCGACTGGGGCCGCGACACCATGATCGCGCTGCCCGGGCTATGCCTGGTCACCGGCCGTTTTGATGAAGCCAAGAAAATCCTGCTTCAGTTTGCGGGCATCGTCAGCGAAGGCATGCTGCCCAACCGTTTCTCCGACCGCGACGAACCACCCGAATACAACACCATCGACGCCACACTCTGGTTTTTTCAAGCCATCTATCACTACTACAACAGCACAACAGACAAGGCCTTCCTGAAAAAGATCCTTCCCATCCTGGAAGACATCATGATGTGGCACGAAAAGGGTACGCGCTACAACATCAAAGCCGACGAAGCGGACGGCCTCCTCTCCGGTGGACAAGAGGGCGTGCAACTCACCTGGATGGACGCCAAGGTTGCCGATTGGGTGGTGACGCCACGGCGCGGAAAAGCCGTAGAGATCAACGCCCTTTGGTACAATGCACATTGTATCATGAATTTCCTGCTCACCGAAAGCGGCAAAGCCGACCTGGGAAAACCCTATGCTGTCAAAGCTGCAAAAGTAAAAGAGCAATTCAACATCCTGTTCTGGAATGAAGACCAGCAAGCGCTGTTTGATTATATAACGGAAACAGAAAAAAACAGCGCGCTCCGCCCCAACCAGGTTTTCGCCATAAGCCTGCCGTTTCCTTTGCTCACCAAGGAACGTGCAAAAAAAGTATTGGCGACCATTAGCAGTCATTTGCTGACACCAAGAGGATTGCGCAGCCTGTCGCCCACCGACAGCGAATATAAACCCGTGTACATGGGCAACCTCTGGTACCGCGACGGTGCCTATCACCAGGGCACGGTGTGGAGCTTCCTGCTGGGGCCGTATATCGACGCCGTGATGTATGTGAAAGAAGACAAAGGCAAAGCGGAAGCGACGCGCCTCCTTTTGAAATTCTTCCATCATCTGGACGAAGCCTGCATTGGATCGGTCTCTGAAATATTTGATGGGGAAGCTCCTCATACCCCAAGAGGCTGCATAGCACAGGCCTGGGGTGTGGCGGAGGTGTTACGTGTAGCGGTCAAACATGACTTGGTGCTCTAATCTTTTGCTGTACGAAAGACGGACGCACGTCATGTCGCAGGCACGAACGATTTAAAACCTACGCGCGCAATTCAAGACATCCCGAATTTCGAGAGCACAAAACTCGGATGTACTGCACACGGGTTAAAACGAAAACCGGCAAACACCGATAGTGTCCCGCCCGATTAGAAATGCATCACCACACAGATTCCATTGTGCTCTCCACGGGGTTCCTTGAACACGTGCGAAGCACGGGGAACGTGCGTGCCTGCGGAACGACGAGCGTTGTCGGAAAACCGGCAGTACTTCATCATTCTGCGGACACGCACTAGTCACTCCAGCGCGATGGGCTCCTTTTATTTAATTACAATAGTCTGCTTATACGCACTACCCACTCCGCTTGTAACGGTAACGATATACAAACCGGGTGTCGCCAACGAAAGATCGGGGTGGTCAATGATCGGGGCAGTGAGATTTTTCTGGTAGACCGTCTTGCCGTTAAAGTTCGTGATCGTCACCGTGGCCGGTACCTTCGTACCGTTGGTCGCGATGTTGATGGCTGGTGCGCCCACGGCCGGGTTAGGGAAAATGGATACGGAGGTTATTCCCTTCAGTGCCTCGGCCAGCGTAAAGCGCAACGTCACGCCGCGTTGGGAACTCACCGCGTTGACTTGAGTATTGAGCGGTGCCACAAATTTTTCTTGCCATAATGTTTTCCCTTTGCTATCCAGCAAGGCCATGACGATCGGGACTGTCTGACCTTTTTGGGTTTCCACGACGAGCTGAACCTTGTTTTGCTTTGGCTTCATCGACAGACCGATGGTCTGAATGCCGCCGGGAACAAGATCCTTGTCGAAGATGAGCGCGTCCTGGAAGGTTTTGTCTTTTTGTCCCAAGGCAACGACTTCCGTTAGCGGCTGCTTGTCTTCCACGGGAAAGACGGTGCTGAAGGGTTTCTGATAAGTCTCCGACCACACCGTCTTGGAATCTTTGTCAAGCAGCGACAGGCGGACGAGCGGGTCGATGCAATCGGGCAATGTGCACGGCGTAATCGACCAATCGATTTCGGGCCCGGTCCAGCACCAGTCGCGCTCCCGGCGATAGTTCCGGATGTCAAACCCGTCGAACCGTTCGAAGGGCAGGGGTATTATAGAACATGCTGCGATATCACTGTAGGTATAGAGCGCATGAATGAGCGTGCCGGCATAGATGCCGATTTGCAGGTTGATGTACAGCTTGCATTGGAAGACTTGCTGATCGCCAGCCGGGTGGATGGCGGTTCCGGAGGGTGTGGGAACCAGGGTGAACGTTGTGCCATCATAGGCATACCACCGCGGCGCGACACTGGCATCGTGCATGGCGCCAAATAATTTTCCGCCGTATTCCGCTAGTGTTGTTTTGGCATAACTGAGGCTGGCAGGTATAGTCACCGCCGTGATGGCCGTGCCGTTATAGCGGTCCAGTTTGCCGGCAAAGGGTCGGTCGGGTGAGGTTGGGGTCGACGTGGGTATGTAGAGATTTCCGTTGTAGACCTCCATGTCGCATCCACCGGGAAGCGCGATTTCATCCGGGTGCATCGTCTCGACACTAACGGTGGTGCCGTCAAAGCTGATCAGCTCGCGTCTGCCCGTGATGTGGTCCTGGTAACGCATATAGATCTTGCCTTGATAGATCCTCTTGTCGCTGGGTCTCGCCGGTTCGCCTACGGGCTGGCACGTGAACCGATAGGGCACCTGCATCCGGGAGAAGGTGGTGCCATCATATTTTATCCAAACGGTCTGTGTGAAAAGATCGAATGTGATGGAATCCAGGTGCACGGCTTCGATATAGAGCGTGTTCCCAAAGGCAAACGGGTGGTGCCCTGAAAGTTGCAGGATGTCGCTGGGAATGATGGCATCGGGAATGTCGATGGCCGTCAGGGTGGTGCCGTCATAGCGCATCAGCTCGGCGGTGTTGACCAAATCGCCGGCGGTGTGGTCGGGCATGAAATAGAGTTGGCCGTTCACTTCTTCAAACTGGGTGTTGGGATAAAGTTTGTAGCTGGCCGGCAGCGGCACAGCCGTGAACACGCTGCCGTTGTATTTGTGAAGCGAGAAGCTGTCGTGCGTCGCATTCTGCAGCACCAGGTACAGGTTGTTCTGGTAAACGACCATCTCGGATTCGGTCGGCTGAAGGCCGAGGGGCAATGCAACGGGGCTAAACTGGCCTGCAGCACGCAAGGTTACAAAGAGCGCAAGGAGGAGCATCCTCCACGACGTGAGTGAGGGTGTTTTCATAAGGGTACTTTTTTGGTTGTCCTAACTTGTTGTCTGATCCAAATTAATGGGACATGAAGTTCGTTTTGTCACTTGTGCGCCGATAGCAGGTTTGTTCCATTTGCTGTGCATTTTGTTACAGAAATGTGATGCGATAGGGACGCGCACAGCAGGAGGAATGCATGATGCTTGGCGCGTCCCTGAAAACGGTTAAGGATGTCATGACCGGCATGCGGGAATTCTGTGAAGCGCGGATGGTCACTGGTTTTTCTTGTCCCTACAATATCCGCAACCGTTGCATTGACCTGCGTCGACCGATCTGAATGGCAACCGTCGAACGCAAGGAATGTGTACTAATAAGGCAGATTGGCTTGCACTGCTGCGCCGAGTTCTGCATTGGTATACGCCTTCCCATGGATCCCCCACGACCCATCCACGGCATGAACAACATTTACAAAGACATTCTTCTTTGATAGTTTTCCGTCCGAGAGCTCCACTGCCGCTTCGGTAGCTTCTTTAACATAGTCATTCAGAATTTGCTGGCTGGCAAAACCAAAGGACGGCACCTTCCATTCGATAAAAACGGAAGTGACGGGAACGCCTCCTGAAAAGATCAGGTCCGGAGCGACCACCTCCAGGTGACCGATCACCACCGGGGTCATGAATTTGTTGCCGGTCAGACCATGCACGCGAAGCATCAATGCAGATAGCTGGGGCACGATTTTCTTTTCGTTGGCAGGTGAGAAGACACCTTGTGTTGCAATTACTGTAAGTGGCATAATGAATAATTTTTAAGGATGAAACTTAAATCACTATGCAAAGATGCCGGGGCGATCATTCCTAAACGTTGTCATATGACAACGTTTTAGAGCTTTGCTTTTAATTTACTCAGCGTGGAGTTGGTCATGCCCAGATAAGAGGCAACGGCCTTGCTCGAAATACGGGTCAAAAGCTTGGGCTCGTGTTCCATGACCCATTTAAGTCTGTCGATGCCTTCCATTCCAAGAAATATATAAACCCGCATTTGCGAATGGACAAAGGCAAACTCCATAAACTTATGGTAGAGCGCCTCCACCGCGGGAAAGGTTTGAAAGGCTTTGTAGAAATCCTCCCGGTTGATGATCAGAAGCTCCGAGGGCTCATGCGCAGCCAAAAAATCGCGTGACTTTTTCTGGGTGATGAAACTGGTGATGGCACTGATGATACTGTCCTCCAGCGCAAACTTGCCCGTGATCTCATTTCCCTTTTTATCGATTTCATAAAGCCGCAGGCAACCCGTGGCCACGAAATAAAAATGCTTGCACACCTTTCCCTCTTGCTCCAGCATGTGATGACGCTTCACCTTTTTATAATGGAACAGCGAAATCACGGCTTCAATATCGGCCTCGCTCAATGCCGTGTTTTCCTGGAAATACCTGGCAAGACGTAAATAAGCTTTATCCATAGACCAACTGAATCAAAAAATGTGTAATCCGAAAATTCCAATCGTCGAATATAGCGAATTTAAAACGGGCGCTCGCCGAAGAAGGTTCTGTCTTACAACGCCACTTTCTTTATTGTACTATTGCCGGGACTGGATTATAACATCGTTTGGTGGAACGCCCGCCTTGTGTCTTAAAAATATTTGAGAAAGCCATCACGAATTTACAGGCTGCAAAATCCTTTCAGTGATGGATGCTAACATTGTGTTGGTGTCCGGAGAGCGATCGCGTTAGGTAATTCTTTCAAAATGTTAGCCATGGAAATGTCTCATTGATGATTTTCAATCATCTAAAAAAAAATTCAAATCTATTTTCCGATCTATGGACTAACAAGAATGAAGGTGGAGGTTTTTCGTAAAAATCAAGAGGCGAGAGAATACCTTAACAGCGTAGACTGGAACGAGTGGGAAAAAGTATTTGAGCAAACGGAAGCGGACGAAAGAAAGCGGGGAGATCAGCAAGCCGGACACAACCCGTTATAGTTATCAGTCGGTAAGAGAAAAAGCTCTTCTTCTTCACTTGGTCTTTTTCGTTGCCTGCAAAGCCCCCAGCAGATCAATCTCAACACGGGATACGATCATACGCCAATCAAAATTCCACGACTTGAAGTGTAAGCGGCATCGCGCCAGTGCCATGGGCGGAGAGGTCTGGATCACACCCGCGCCGCTGCCCGATTCCGAACCCCCCATTTTCAAAAACGGATACAACGCACCCGGCATGGGCGCAAAATGACCTCAAAATGAGCCTTTCGACCCGTTTGAAAGGTGGAACGAATTTGGTAACGCCAACCAAAACTTTTAGCGCATGATCCGGAATTATTTAATTGTAGCCTGGCGCAACCTTGTAAGGAATCGCGTGTTTTCAACCATCAACATTGCCGGGCTCGCCATCGGCCTGTCCATTTGTGGTCTGATCTATCAATACATTCAATTCGAACGCAGCTACGACCGGTTCAATGCCAACGCCGACCGGCTCTATCGCGTCACCCTGAGCAACATTGACGCCGACCATTCCCAACACGAGTCCGCTACGAACCACCCGGCTGTGGCCCCGGCCATGAAGGCCGATTTCCCCGAAGTGGAGGCGTTTTCGCGTTTGGCGCGGACCAATTTCTTCGTCAGCTCCGTCACCCTCTCCACGCAGGATAAAAAGGGAAATGCACTGGCGTTCAACGAAGAGAAAATGTTTCTGGCCGACGCGCCGTTTCTTACCATGTTTTCCTATCCGCTGTTGCAAGGCAACCCGGCCACGGCGCTGAAGGAGCCGAACTCCATCGTTATCTCCGAGACCATCAGCAAAAAATTCTTTGGCGATGAACCCGCACTGGGAAAACAATTGAGCCTGAACCGTGAAGTCAGCCTCACAGTAACAGGCGTGTTAAAAGATGTTCCTCAAAATTCACACCTGTCGTTCAACGTGCTCGTCTCCTTCTCTTCCCTCAGCGAAAAGTGGGGCTATGATCAATGGCGCTGGCCGGAATTCTACAACTACATTTTGCTCAAACCAGGAGCAAGCCGCACCGCGTTAGAAAGCAAACTGCCGGCCTTTGTCGATAAATACCTGGGCGACGTGAAGCGCGAGTACAAGTGGGACATCCGCATGTTCCTGCAACCCGTGTCTTCCATTCACCTCACCTCCAACCTGGCCCTGGAACAAGATACCAACGGAAGCGAACGGGTGGTCTACTTCCTGGGCTTGCTGGGCATTTTCATCCTGGTGGTGGCGTGGATCAACTACATCAACTTGTCTACGGCCAAGTCACTGGAACGCAGCAAGGAAGTAGGACTGCGCAAAGTGGTTGGGGCGAGCAAACAGCAATTGGTCATCCAATTCTTCTTCGATGCTTTCCTGGTGAACTTCCTGGCGATGGTGGTGTCGGCCGGCGTGCTGGTGGTGGCGATGCCGTTCTTTGAGCAGATCGTTGAAAAGGATATCAGTGGTGTATTGTATGAGCATGGCTTGTGGGCAAACCCCGGCATTTTGATCCTGGCCCTCCTCATTCTTTTTATCGGAACGCTTTTGGTGGGCGCTTATCCCGCATTATTGCTGTCGTCGTTCAATCCGGCGCAGGTGTTGAAAGGAAAATTCTATAAATCGGCGTCGGGTCAATGGCTGCGACAAGGTTTGGTTTCCTTTCAATATATGTTGTCAATTTTTCTGATCGCGGGCACGATCGCCATGTACCGTCAATTGTCGTTCATGCAGAAACAGGATCTGGGCTATGCGAAAGACCAGGTGCTGGTGCTAAAGACACCGGCCGTGTTCGACTCCACGATCATGACCCATATTTCATGGTTCAAAGATGCCGTGACCCAATTGGCTTCCGTAAAAAATGCCACCGTCTCCAATGGCGTTCCGGGCAAAGTGCTACTGGCCCGCAACGGAGCCCGCAGGATCAGCCAGGCGCCCGACGCAAACTTCAACTGCTACCAGAAATCAATCGATGAAAATTTTCTTTCCACCTTCGGCATCACGCTGCTGGCCGGCCACGATCTGACCAAGCAAGATTTGTTTGTCTATGATAAGGAAGCGCCGATCCTCATCAACGAAGTCATGAGCCAAAAGTTAGGCTTTGCCAAACCGGAGGATGCGCTCCACGAAAAAATATCCTTTGGCATGGGACCGAACGAGCAACACGGAGAGATCGTGGGCGTCATCAAAAACTATCACCAGGTTTCACTGCACGAGAGCTATGAGCCGATGATGTTCATCAACCCCGATTTCTTTTCCTGGAATTATATTTCCATCCACCTGGGCACCGGCAACATGACCGCATCGATCGACGCCGTAAAAAAAGTATATGACGAAGCTTTCCCCAACAACGCATTCGAGTACTTTTTCCTCGACGAATACTTCAACCGTCAGTACAATTCCGACGTCCGCCTCGGCAGTGTCTTTGGCATCTTCACCGTCCTGGCGATCATCATTGCCTGCATGGGCTTGCTGGGGCTTTCGATTTTTGCCGTGGTCCATCGCACCAAAGAAGTCGGCATCCGCAAAGTGCTGGGAGCGTCGGTAACGACCATCCTGGCTTTGTTCTCCCGCGATTTTATAAAGCTCCTGCTGGTGGCCTATTTCATCGCCATGCCCCTTGTATATTTTGCTGTGAACCGCTGGCTCTCGAGCTTTGCCTTCCACATCTCTCCGGGATGGGATGTGTACGTAGCGCCCCTGATCATCTTGCTGATCATCTCCATTTCAACGGTAGGGTTCATCTGTTTCCGCGCCGCCACCGCCAACCCAACAAACTCATTGCGACAGGAATAAGGAAGGCCTACAAGTTTGCCGACAGAGCACGTCGTCCCGCAGGCACAAACTGCCTCGAACTTCGCACTTGTTCAAGGGACCCCGTGGATAGCGCAATGAAATTCGTGTGGTGATGCAATTAAAGAAGCCCTACAGATTTGCCGACAGCGCATGTCGTTCCGCAGGCACAAACTGCCTCGAGCCTCGCACGCGTTCAAGGAACCCCGTGGATAGCGCAATGAAATCCGTGTGGTGATGCATTTCGAAGGGGGCGGAACGCTTTCGGTGTGCGCTTGGCATTATTCAACGTGGAGCACATCTCATGTCATATAAAACAAAACGAATCCCTGGATCTGCAGGGTGACGCGTTCTGAACGAGCGGCGCGCTATCTGTACTTGCCGGGTTTCGTTTTATTTCTCGTGCAGTGCTTCCGGATTCACTGCTCTCGAAACTCGGGATGTCTTGAATTACGAGCGTGCGTTTTTAAACCATTCGTGCCTGCGACATGACGTGCGGGCCCTGCGACATATCGATAGGGTGTCACCTCAACAAATTAGCTGGTATTTTACTAATGGACTGAATCTCAATATTCCGGTAATAAACCTCAGCGCCTTCGCTTTGCAACTGGATCTTCCCCTCCTGCAATGGCGTCAGCTTGCCGTTGTCGAGCTGACTGGAATGTTGCAGCACCATGACCACTTTCCCATTCATCACGTGCACCGCCGTGCCACCATAACAATAGAGCTCCACCACGTTCCATTCGCCAGACGGTTTCTCGGCGTCGGGATTTTTTATGCAGTGTCTTCCCTGGGGCGATTTCTCGTTGAACAGGAGTAGTTTTTCTTTGGGGTTGTAAATGTAGTTAGCAGAATCTCCCTTGGCGGTCACTTCAAACGATCCGCCGGCAACACCCCAATAGTCGCCGCAGTCGCCTTCCTGGAGTTGAAATTCCTGTGAGCGCATCCAGAATCCGAAGTCGGCCCCGTGCTCGCCAACGGCATGGTAGAGCAAGCCGCTGTCGCGCTTGTTGTTTTTCTTGGGATGTGATTTGGACTGGCCCCATTTGAACTCCAGCCGCAGGTGATAGTTCTTGAACGCCCGTTGTGTGGAAATGCCGCCGAAACGTTCACCGGATATTCGCAGTGCCGCGCGGCCATCGATGGTCACGATAGAGAAGACTTTCAGGGGATCGGTGTTCAGACCGAGGGGAGTGTGGTCCCACACGTTTAAGATCGTGTCGTAGGAGGGACCCAAATACGTATCCCAGCCGGCCAGATCTTTTTCAGTCAATAGTTTTGTCCAGGGAGGATCTTGCGAGATGCCTTTGGTTGAAAGAAGGACCGAAAACAAAAGTAAGATTGATTGGCGCATGATGATTTTTGATAATGATTATCCACCCGATGATATATAAGGTACGAATTCTTATTGAAATTTGCCCATGTTGGTGTTCTTCACCAACATGAGTTTGGAGGGAACACGCCGACCGTTCATAGACACAATTGATAGCGGATATTTAGATCAAGACATTTAAAATGTTGATAAAATAAATCACCCCGGAATCTGCGTGGTACCCATTTCTGAACGGGTGGCGCGCTTTCTGAATTTGCCGGGTTTCGTTTTATCTCTTTTGTAGTGCTTCCGGATTTCGTGCTCTCGAAACTCGGGATGTCTTGAATTGCATGCGGTTTTAAACCATTCGTGCCTGCGACATGACGATTATTGAAACATCATTTGTCCGAGTCGCGTGTCCATGTTGTATACATCCTTGCGCAAATTCAGTTTTCCGTCGCGGCCGACAAACGCGGTGAGGTAGGCAATGAGCACGGGGACTGTTTTTTTGAGTGTTACATATTTTTCCTGGCCCGCATTCATGGCGGCATCTATTTTCGTTGTTGTCCACTCTGGATTGTTTCGCAAAAGATATTGAGCCAGTTTTTTGGGCTCGGCCAACCGGATACAACCATGGCTGAAGGCACGGTTGTCTTTGTCGAACAGGCTTTTGGAGGGTGTGTCGTGAAAATAAATGCTGTAGCTGTTGGGGAAGAGAAACTTCACCAGGCCCAGCGAATTTCGTGGACCCGGTTTTTGGCGCACCATGTTGTCTACGCGCTCCATGTTATGCTTCTCCAGGTAGTCCGGATCTTTTTGAATGCCCGGCATGATCTCGTTTTGCAGGATGCTCGTGGGCACGTTCCAATACGGGCTGAATACAATATACTTCAGGTCGCCCGTAAAGATCACCGTCTGGTGAAGCACCTGCCCCGCCACGATATTCATATCCCAAACCAGCGAATCGGACTGATACACATACAGCTTAAAAGAAGGAATATTTACCACCATATAATCGCCATCCATCCGCTCGGGCACCCACCGGCACCGTTCCATGTTGACCACAATCTTCTCGATGAGATCGCCCACCGGTATATTCATTTCACGGATCACGCCCGTGCCCACCACGCCATCGGTCATGGCACCCCGGCTTTCCTGGAAACTTTTGACAGCGGTTTCAAGATCTTGGGTGAAAAGCAGCGAGGTCGTATCTCCGGCATACTCTCCCGTGGCGAACAGTCGCTTGCGGATCTGGAGAACGACCAACGACGAATCGCCTTTTTGATAGGATTTCTTTTCCGGTGAGATGGGTTTCCATCCACCGGCCGATTCGATCTCCTTGTATTTTTTTAGATACGATTTCAGCAATGCGTATTGGCGGTAAACGGGTTCGCGCGCCACAAACGCATGCCCCGACGGCAGGAGGAGGGAGTCCATAAGTGTTTTGAGATCGAGTTTTTTGCGGGGCAGATACCATTCGAGTTTACGCGTCTCGTCTTCGCCGATGCCTTGCCAGACGTGACGGGCAAAACTGAAGTATTGCGAGGTGAGCATCAGTTCGGCCTCGGCGTTCATGGGCTCGCGTTGCAACAGCGTGTCCCGGTCGTCCATCAGGGCCTGGAACAAACGGATGTAGGGTAATGTCTTGGTGAGGCCGTCTTCGTCTAGATTTCGGATCCGGTTGAACAACCCTGTGGCCTGCTCGATCAGTCCGCGGCGGTCATACCAGGCATAGGAGTAGCTGCGTGCGCGATAGAATTTCTCGAGGTCGTCGGTGTAGGAAGCAAAGTCGGGGTACTTTTTCACAAACGAGAGCAAGGCACTGCTGTCGAAATGAAAGGAGGTTTGGTCGCTGAAATTGCCGGCCACGAGTTGGGCTTCCTGCATTTTTTGTTCGCGCAGGGAATCGGCGCCGGCCTGGTCGGTGAGATGGGAGGTCTCTTTACAACCACAAAAACAAGCCACCAGGAAAACCAAGAGGGGGATTTTTTTCATATGGAAAAATTACGCAGAAATGACGACGAAACAGAGAAATAAGCATAAAACCGGGGAACATTGGAGGGCCTTGCCCTGGGTCCGTGACCCGGGACGCTAGGGTCAGCCCCCACGACTATAAACGTGATTATTTTGATTTCTCAAATCCGCTCGGTATATTTATGTAACTGGTTACGTAATTGATTAACATAAAAGGGATCACCATGGATTTCTACAACAAAACCGGCAAAATGGCCATCGGCAGCCGATTGAGGTTGCTCACTGACAAAGTCACTACCGACGCGGCGGAGATCTACAAATTGTATGACGTGGACCTGCAACCCAAGTGGTTCCCGGTATTCTACACCCTGTGCAGTGGGGATTCGACGATCACGGAGATCGCCCAGCAAATCGGCCACTCGCATCCTTCCGTAAGCAAGATCGTGGGCGAAATGCTGCGGAAAGGCGTGGTCTCGGAGAAGAAGGACAAAGCCGACAAGCGCCGGAATGTGATCAGCCTTTCAAAAAAAGGGAAAGCCATTGCCACGAGCATTCAGGATCAGTATAAAGACGTGAACGAGGCCATCGAGGAAATGCTGACGCAAACCACAAACGATCTTTGGAAAGCCATCGAGGAATGGGAAATCCTTTTGGATCAGAAAAACCTGCTGCGCCGCGTGCACGAAAAAAAGAAGCTTCGCGAGAGCAAGAAAGTGAAGATCGTCGACTACACGCCGGCTTACGCAAAGGCCTTTAAGGAATTGAATAAGGAATGGATCTCCACCTACTTCAAGATGGAAGCCGCGGATTTTAAGTCGCTCGAAAATCCGAAGGGATATATTCTCGACAAAGGGGGTGCTATTTTAGTGGCGCTATACGAAGGGGAACCCGTTGGCGTTTGCGCCCTCATCAAGATGAACCATCCGGAATACAGCTACGAACTGGCCAAGATGGCGGTCTCCCCAAAAGCGCAAGGGAAGAACATCGGCTATCTGCTGGGCAAGGCCATCCTGAAAAAAGCAAAGGCACTGGGCGGGTCGTCGGTGTACCTCGAGAGCAATACTATTCTCAAGCCCGCCATCAGCCTATACTATAAACTCGGCTTTCAAAAAACATTTGGAGAACCAAGCCCCTATGAACGCTGCAATATTCAGATGGCTTTGAAATTGAAGTAGCCTGACATCGTGGAGGTGCCGATTTTTTGTGGTTGGATTTTTCATCCTTTCTTCCGGCCTTTAAAATGTCTATTTGGCTATCCGCCACAACGCCGTTTGATGGCGTGGTATGTTTTAGCAGATTAGGTTGTGAACCGGTTGTCTACCGGAAACCTGATCAGCCTAACCATGAAAAACTTCTCAAGCCTTAAGAATCATCGCTTTCTAATTTTTTGCCTTCTCGTTTCACAAAGTTGTACGCAAGCAAAACGCACCGAATCAACCGCAGCGCCGGTTTCGGATTTTTATCAGGTAAGCGATTTTGCGGCGGTTGAAAAATTCGATACCCACATTCATTTGAACACGGACGCTCCTGCTTTCATACACCAATCGGCCGAAGACAATTTTCGTTTCCTCGACATTGTCGATGACCGGCCTTTCGGTCTGCCGATGGAAGACCAGGAAATGATTGCGCAGAAGCAAGTGGAGACATTCCCCGGCCGTGTGGCATACGCTACTACGTTTTCGGTGAAGCACTGGAACAGCGATCGTTGGGAGCAAGAAACGATCGACCACCTGAAGAATGCATTCGCTCACGGGGCGGTGGCCGTTAAAGTTTGGAAGAATGTGGGGATGAGCTTGCGCGACAGGGACGGGAAGTTTGTCATGATCGACCATCCCAGGTTTGACTCCCTGTTGAACTACCTGGCTAAAAATAAGATCACACTCATCGGTCACCTGGGCGAACCCAAAGATTGCTGGCTGCCCCTCGACAAAATGACGATGAAGGGAAACCGTGCTTACTACGCCGAGCACCCCGACTATCACATGTATCTGCACCCGGAGTTCCCATCCTATGACGACCAGATCGCAGCACGGGATCATATGCTGGAGAAACACCGTGACCTGTTTTTCATTGGGGCGCACTTGGGCAGCCTGGAATGGAGCCTGGATGAGCTGGCGAAACGACTCGACCGGTTTCCCAACATGGCGGTAGACCTGGCGCGCATGTCCAACCTGCAGCATCATGCCATGACGGACTGGCAAAAGACACACGATTTTTTTGTGAAATACCAGGATCGCCTGCTCTACGCAACCGACCGTGCGGTGAATCCGGATAAAGATTCCGTCGAAATGAAAACGCTCGTGCACGAAGCCAGGCTGCGCGATTGGGAATTTTTTACAACCGAAAACAAAATGACATCGAATGGCTTTGATGGCGAATTCAAAGGACTGAAGTTGCCCCGTACGGTGGTGGACAAACTATATTTCAAGAATGCTGCAAAGTGGCTGCCGGGGACGAGCTTGAAGTAAATCTGGCAACGTCACGTACAAATAACGCGTAGGATAAAAAAAATCCCCTGGCGAAACCAGGGGATAAATTACTTGATGGCGATTGGAGCGTGCTTACAATGCCTTCTTAAAGGTCACCTTGTTGCGTTCTTCCAACTCTTGCGAAGCCAGGAATTTTTTCAGCTCTTCCTGCGACTGGCCGTAGGGCAACAAGTCTACCTTTTCGGCAAACAGGTCGGAGAAGAACCAGATGGAGCCGGCGAGCATGCTGCTGGCGATGATCGTGGCCACCATGTCGGGTATCGGTAGTTTCGGGTTCCAGGTTCCGTAGTAAAGAATGTTGGTGGCGAAAGAAGCCACGGCGTAGATCTTGGAAGGCAGACGTTTTCCATTGAGGATAAACATCAGGATGGCCGCCTCGATGGAGACGGCAAAGATGAAAGCATGGGCCCAGTTGAACGCGGTGATTCTTACTCCCCCATAATTAAAACTCATGTCGGCCACGCGGATGTGTTCGAAAATATACATCGTGTGGATGATCTGGGCGACGAGCACAAAAATGAGCGTAAGAAAAACAAGCGTTTCGGATTTAAGAAAATCAATGATCTTTTTCATTGCGTATAGAATTTGGTAAAGGTTCTCAGGAGTAACGTGGAGTATGAAGTTGTGAAACAATGTATTCGATCTGATCAAAGGGTTCTTTCACATCGGCGTCCAGGATCTTTTTGTCCTCGACATGAAACGCCACGCCCAGGTCGTCCAGCTCGTTCAGGATGGGATCGTAAATCTCTTTTTTTGTGGGTGTGTGAAGCCCTTTCACTTTGATGTTGCCCACCAGGTAAGCTTTTGCAGCGGCGCCGGTGGTGAGACTGATGGCCTTGGCGGTCGCCGAATTCAAGAGGTCTTCGCCCTGCGTGATAAGGGTGGACGTGAATTTGTGGCGGAAGTTCTGGTAGTCGTACTCCAGTTCGTGTCGCATGACAATGCAATCTTTATCCTCCGCGCGCATGCTGAGTTTTTTCTCCAGCAAGTGTTGCAGAATGATAGCCGGCGTAATCTCCCGGTGTCCCTCCGGCCAATCGTCTTCAAACAGGCCGAGCCAGCGGAGCGCTTCCAATTCGATCCAGTTTGCACCCAGGTGTTTTTGGAGTTGGGTCTCCAGGGGTTCTGTGGGTGAGTAGGGTAGGAGGGAGCGCAGGAAATAACGAATGGATTTATTTTCAAAAAGCTCGATCCGGTTGGTGTTGTCGGTCAGTCCCAGTTGGACGATGAGTTTCCAAATGCGCTCGAATCCCTTTCGCACCAGTCTTCCCTTCGTCACCGTATGGGCCTCGGTGAGGTCGTATAGCTTGCGATAATATAGCGCGTCGCCTTCGGGAATGGCTACGATATCGGGAAGGCCCTGGATGACGATCGGTTCGCTTCTGTCCAGCAGTTGATGGTAAGGAATATGTTGAAGCTGGCCGTTGAGCAGGTGACGGTTGTTGCCCTTCCCCAGGTTGATGAGTTCGCGCGACGGTTCCGTCAATTTATATTCCCACGGATTGTCGATATAAGACTCTGCGATCTGGCTTCCGCTGTAGGTCTTCAGGGAAGCAATTTTGCCACCGCGGATATGAATATTGTCGATGGCTTTTTTTAGCGTGACGTGATCTAAACCGGGGGAGAACCCGCATTCGAAAAGCAATAAGACATCGCTTTTTTCAGCTTGCGATTTTTTAGCGACCAACTGACGGGTGAGACGGGATGGCGTAATAAGATCTTTTCCGTGGGCGATGCAACTGTCGGCCACCTGCAATAACATAACATCCGGAATCATGCCGATGACCAGGTCCACCTTGCGGATGGCGTGATCGCATTGGCGGTAGTCGGTGATATTAATGAAGAGAACATCGTTGCTGAATTTTTCCTCGCGCATGCGCCGGACGCAACTTTCCCCAAACATACTTCCCACGCAGATCTTCCACCCATAGCGTTTTCCTTCCAACGCCAGATAACGGACCAACGGCACTGAAAACTGATCGGTACTCAACAGCACAAGCACGGTCTTCATTTGCGGCCAAATAGTTTAGACGCCGAAAATTCATTGCATTTCAAGCAGCAAACTTGTGAAATCGCGCCCTTTTCTTACACCCGCAAGAACTGTGTCGTGGTGCTGCTTAATTCATCGAAAGGTCATATACGCAATTCATTGCTGAAAGTGACTACAAACAGAACAAATGTTCATCTTCAGCGAGTGCGAATTGGTAACTCACGCAATTATGAGCACAGAAAAAACCGGAAAATTCCGTATGTGTCAACCGTTGACACACACGGATTTAGGTTGTTCCCCAGCGCACCATGTCATCGAGCAATTGACGCAGGGAAACGCCTGTAGAGGTCAGGTGATATTCAATGATTTGCGGTGGATGGGCCACAACAATATGGCGCACAAGGAGTTGATCCTGTTCCAGCTCCCGCAATTGCTCGGTGAGCACTTTTTTACTGATCCGGGGCATGCTTCTTTGCAACGCCCCGAACCGGTTGATGTCGTGTTGGATCAGGTATAAAATGATCGGCTTCCATTTTCCGCCGATCATCTCGAAGATCCGGGTCATCATGCAAATGGAGGCATCGTAGGTGGTGGTCGCCATAAAAAAACAATTCGTTTGATTGTCAGTCGGTTAATTCAGGATGCACGCGGTTCCCATCCGGTAACTACTTGACCTGCGGTGCGCCCGTTCATAACCTTGCAACGTTATGATGAAACAAGAAGTTACCACCGTCAGTCGTCTTAGCGTAGCGCTAATGGTCCTGACATCGATCCACCATGCCTATGGTGCTATTATTTACAACACGCCCTGGCGTTTGCATATTCTAATGATCAGCGTCCCGGTGATCGTCTTCACGATTATTTTTTACTACTGGTTTTTAAAAAAGGGAATCCGCACCCGGAGCTTGTTTTTTGGAATATACCTGGTGCTGACCTTGGTTGCTTCGGTCGCGTTGATCGGACTCTTTGAGGGCGTCTACAATCACCTTCTGAAAAACGCGCTGTTCTATACGGGAGTCAGCCACGATACGCTGCTCTTTCTATTCCCCCCGCCGACATATGAAATGCCCAATGACTTTTGGTTTGAATTCACCGGCGTGCTGCAAGGCGTTGTGGCCATTCCGTTGACGGTGTATTTTGTCCGGTTGGTCAGGGCGCTGGCGGTAAAGGAAAAGAAAGATTGAGTGCGGTAAATCAGATTACCCTTTTTCCAATTGCGCGAGCGAGAACCAATTGCCGGAATCGTCTTTGAAGAGGGCCTCGACGCCATAGAATTCCTTTTTGGGTGGCTTCGTAAATTCAACACCCTTCGCCTTCAACTCTTCATAGGTGGCATAGATGTCGTCGCAGGTGAGGACGCCGCAGCCGAAGGTTCCTTTTTTTACAAGGTCTCTCAAGGTTTCGGCGGTTTCTTTCGAGTACCACATGCCCTCGGTGATGGGCGTCAGGTTGATCTCGAAGTCGGGATGGTCTGGCGGTGCCACCGTGAGCCAGCGATGGCCATTGGCCGGCACGAGGGGCACATCCATGACGACTTTGAAGCCAAGTTTGTTGATATAGAAATCATAAGCGCTGTTCTGGTCGAGCACGTAGATGCTCACGTGAGTTAGTTTTGTGATCATGGGTTGAGTAGGGTTAACTATTGAATTGCCGGAGATGGTGGTCACAATGTTTATAGACCAATCGTCCGATCTGTTCCCGGGTTAATTTACCAAAGAAGGGATGGACGAGATCGGGCGCCCACGTCTGCGCGTGTTCCTCGATGAGGGCGATCCATTTCGACTTCTCGATCGAAACATCGCCATCATCTTTTATGATGAGCGCTGAGATCGTGGGAGAATTTCGTGTCAGGGGTGCTTCATTTTTCAGCAGCTTGTTCAAGGCCATTTTGCCGAACAGGCGGCCGATGAAGGCGCGATCATATTTCGTCTTCCCCAACATCATCTCCTCCCAGAGACGGCAGTGTTTCACCATCTGGTAAACTTTCATTTTGCCCCACTGCGCCGCGCTGTTCTCCTGCAGGGTGTTGATGCGGTGGATCAACTCGTCGCGCGTGGCTTTGTCGTATACTGTTTTCATGGTTGTTTTTGGACAAAGAACGGTCCTGACGGAGGTTTTGATTTCTCTAAAATTGCTGTTTTTCAGAGCCAGCCGCTTTTGTGCGCGAAGCAACCCGGGATGAAGCGGAGTGGCGTTTCTTTGATTTGCGCCTTTACATGTTGTTGCTGTTTGGAATACGCCAAAGGCGTGATGCCATAGAGTCGCTTGAACAGTCCACTGAAAGAACTCAGGCTTTCAAACCCGACGGCATAACACACTTCAGAAACGGCCATGCCATCCTTCAAGAGGATCTTTGCTTTTTCTGTCCTCACCGAAATCAGGTATTGGTGTGGCGTTCGGCGATAGATGCTTTTAAACTGCCGGATGAAATGAAATTTGGAAGAGTAGGCTTCATCGGCGATGTTGTCGAGGTCGATGGGTCTTGCGTAATGGGCATCGATGAAAAGCTTGGCTTGCACAAGTCTTCGGTAGAGGAATATCTTGGGGTAAGCGTAGGTTGTCATCGCTGGTCTGGGAGATGCCATGAAAGGTGATTCTGAAGGGATAAGTTATTAAAAAATCCGGAGACGCGTAGAAAAACATCGCTTCGTGGTGTTTCCGGCAGGGCAATGATTTCACGTCTTTTGCGGCAGTGAGTATGAGGATGGTCTCTAAAGGATTAGTTTTGTTTTCGCATGACGTTTAGAATGAAAAATGAAATGAAAAGACTGCTGCTATTGTCATTGCTCATCGCATCCTGTGGAGAAAAGAAGGCAAAGCTTGAATTTGAACAAGAGAAATGGAGCCCTTATCAAGTCTACTTAAAAAATTATCAGCCGGTTACTGAAGCGCAGTTCAATGACTACATGTCGGACATACAGCGGTCAATAAAATTAGACTCTTTTCATGTCTTCCTTCTTGCTGAGAACATAAACGATATTAATCCGGAATTCAAGAAAAAATTCTTCCGGGGTATATTGGGAAGGGAAGATTTAGAAAGGGCGGCAAACGATTCGGCAAAGGTGCTTAGAAATCTCCGGATTGGATTTGGCGTTTACGAAAACGGAAAGTTTTTGAAAAACGATTTTTATGACTCTTTGATTCTGAATAATCAATTTTTTAAGCATTGACGGCCTGCTCCGAAGGAGCTAAGGGAAGTGTTTGGAAGCAGCCTCTGTCAAAAAGATAGCATATCACCGTTTCCAGATCTTGTTTTTCCTTTCATACGTTTGCAAACGCCGCATCATTCTCATAGGAAGGCCTCTGTTCGCGAAAAGGTAACCACCGAAAAAAAAATATAATAAAGTTTAGTTGAACCGTGCAACAATGTTCGGGGAGTGGGTCATAGGGCAAGATGCGGGAAGGACAACGCTTTTTTGTAACAGAGTTGCGTTGATCAGAATTTTATATGGATTGGCATAGCCTCGGCAAATGTAGTCCATCGGCCATGTACGCACGCTGGGCGACCGTTCGCTCAACGGTGGTTTTTTTAGCGGTCTAATCTGGCTATCTTGCTGGCTGTTAACGTTTAGTGGATGCTTTTCAGCAAAGGCCTATGGCTCATGTGCGTTTTCGGGTTCCTGGGTGCGGAAGCCTTTTGTCAGACGAAAGTTATTGACAGCCTTGAACAAAAACTCGGAAATGCCCGCGATCGCGAGCGCGTCGACGTCCTCAATCAACTTACTTACGAATTCATTTCCGTTAACACGGACAAGGTCCTGCAATATGGTGATGACGCACTTCGTCTTTCACACAAGATCGGCTACGTAAAAGGAGAGGGCATTGCCTATACCTACCGGGGCGTGCAAGAATATCTTTCCGGACAACTTCAGCAAGCCCATAAAGATCTGCACCGGGGACTTTCGTTGTCGGCGCAAGTGGACGATAAAATAAACCAGGGATACACGTTGCTTCAGTTAGGCAATTGCAGCCTCGAAGAAGTGGAGAATGACTCGGCACTACTTTTCCTTCAACGATCCTACGAATTTTTTAAAGACAGCACCCAGCCGGCATCGCTTTCCAAGATCTACCGGAATATGAGCGCGGTCTATGGCCAGCGCTATCAATACGAAAAACAAGGAGTGTATCTCGATCGCGCCATTGCGATCCGCCGGTTATTACCCGACCAAACCCTGCTCACCGACGCCCTGACCCTCAAAGCCACAAACAAATGGATGATGGGCGACGTCCCCGCCGCCGAAGCCCTCCTCGACGAAGCGCTGGCAGTCGCCGTCAAGCATCCTGAGGACGAGGAAAATCTCCAGGACATTCACCACCTGAAGTCGATGGTCTTTTTTCAACAAGGTCGGTTCGACGAAGCGGTCGCGCTATTTGATTCGGCCCGCAATTATTATTTAAGAACATCCCTGTACCGGAAATACGTGACGATGCTCATCGACATTGGAGAAGTGTTTTCCGATCGTGGTGAATACGAACTAGCCCTCGATAATTTATATGTCGCCCTGGAGCTGGCCAAGCTGCGTGGTTATGAAGTCGAGACCCATGTGATCCGTACGCGTATTGGCTGGATAAATTTTCGCCTCGGCGATTTAAAACAAGCCTTTCGACTGGCGAACGAAGCGTTGAACTATACCACCAAACGCCAGCCGCAAGCAGACATCGCGAACGCGCTTAACCTCAAGGGCGTGGTCCTTACCGACCTCAATGAATTCACACACGCCAAGGCCTGCCTGGATTCTGTTATTCAAATCTACAAGCAGTTGGGCGACAATCGCGGGATCAGTGAAGGACTGATGAATCTTGGATTTTTAGAGGAGAAACAGAAGCGGTATTCGCAGGCCCTTGGATTGTACAAAGAAAGCATCCGGCTTGCCGAAGCGTCCCATTATATCTATGGCCTGGCTTGGTCGAATTGGGGAATGGGCGACATTTATTTCAAACAGGGTGACTACAAAAGTGCCGCACAGTTTCTGGACCGATCGGAAGAATATTGCCGGGTCATCCATGCCCACGAAATCCTGATCATCAACTACAACACCCGAAGAGATCTGCTGGCCGCGCAAAATCGATTTAAAGAATCCTTGGGATTTTCCGTCCTGGCCAGCCAGTTGAAAGATTCCATTCACCGCACAGACCTGGCGCGGCGGTTTGTGACCCTGGAGAAAATGCAGGAGATCGAACAACGCGACCGCGACATCAAGGCGTTGCAAAATGACAAGCAACTGGCGGAGAATAAAATAAACTTGCAGCAAGCACAGATACGCCAGCAATTTATTATGCTGATCGGGGGCGTCATCAGCCTGGCCTTGTTGGGTGCGCTGGCCCTGGTGTATTATCGTTTTTATAAACGCATCAAAGTGCTCCATGCAGACATCACGGATAAAAACAAACGCATCCAGACCCAAGCCGATAAACTCCATGAGGTGAATGCCGAGTTAAAGCATTTGTATCACGAGGTTTCGGAGCAGAACGAAGAGATACAGGCGCAAGCCAGCAAACTTGCCGCCAGCAACAAGAGCATCAGCGATCTTAACCGCGGCCTGGAACAGATCGTAGCGCAGAAAACACTGGAGCTTCGCACGACCAACGAGGAACTGGCCAAGCACAACAACGAATTACTTCAATTTTCCTATACCGTATCACACAATTTGCGGGGCCCGGTAGCGAGACTGTTGGGGCTTTCCGATATTGTGATCGCCGAACAGGATTTTAAAGAAGCCCAAAAATGGGTTGCCCTGATCGGTAAGACCGCAGGAGACCTGGACCTGATCATAAAGGACTTGAACAAGATCCTGGATCTGCGCAACGAACCCCACCAGTACCGCGAGACTGTGGAGCTCGACAAAGAATGGAAGCAGAGCATTAGTCTGCTACAGGACAGCCTCAACGGCCACGAAGAGATCACGGCGAACTTCGAAGCGTTGCCCCAGATCGCCACGGTGCGGGCCATGGTGCAAAGCACGTTCTACAATTTATTGAGCAACGCCATCAAGTTCCGCTCACCCAACCGCGATCTGAAAGTGACCGCCACCAGCAGTTATGTCGATGGGAAAGCTCGGTTGGAGGTCCGCGACAACGGTATGGGATTCGATATTGGGGTGCACAAGGAAAAACTTTTCAAGCTCTACAAACGGTTTCACAATCACGTGGAAGGTCGTGGCATCGGTCTTTACCTGGTGAAGTCGCAGGTTGAAATACTGCATGGAACGATCGAGGTGGAGTCGGTGCCGGGCCAAGGCTCGCGCTTTACGATCACCTTGCCGTTAGACGAAGACCCATCGCACGTTTTGGCGAGTTAGCAACGTGGGTCAGCCGGCATGCTTGTTGTGTCGGTCTCGCGGATCTTAAAGCATCAGCACCATTTTTACATCGGCTGTTTCGAAGGGAGAGTCCTCTAGGGGAATGTGTTTAAATCCATAGCGCTCATAAAGCCTGAGGGCAGGTTGGAGTTTGCTGCTGGAGAACAACTCGATCTTTTCGGCCTTTAGCGCTCTTGCTTTTTGAATGCAGGTTTCAATGAGTGGCTTGCTCAGCCCTTTGCCACGGTGATTTACGCCCACCGCCATCTTGGCGAGTTCATAGACGCCATGGTGTTCTTTCATCAAGGCTGCGGAACCGATCACCTCTTCACCCTCCATGGCGAGATAAATAAAACCGCCTTGCTCCAGGATGTGTGTTTTGGGATCGTTCAACACATCGAGGTCGCGTTGTTCGGTGAGGTGGTGCAGATCGAGCCACTCCAGGTTCAGGGCTTTGAACTGGGGTTGGTAACGGTCTTCGTAGGCAATGATGGTCACGGGCTTCATGGGTATGGGGGTGATCTGGCGTCGGTAGTTTCAAAGAAGTGGATACACACTAAATATATTAACTTCCTCCAAGGCCGACAAAAAGAGTTAAACGGAGGGGATTCCATTTTTGTTTGATCCCTGACCGGAAACCCCGGAACCTGATTGTAAAAGAATTGGCTAAATTGCATCGGGCCGAAAAGTCCCGGTCTCTGAACTTGGTTAGGATATGACAGCAGGGTTGGGGTAGAGGACAAACATTCATCATTTAAAGCACATACTATGTATTCCAGCTGTTGGGAAGTTATAAAAGACGACTCTAAAAGAACATTTGAAGTTTGTGGAAAAGGCGCAAACAACAACTTTTTCACCAACAGCATCCATGGCATGCAAAGAGCCGGGATGAACGTCAGTGGCCTAACCCTTCCCGTGGGGGTTACGAACTCAAACAAAGAGGGCATAAAGGTGCCGGGCTATACGAAAGAGGAAGGGTTGCATGAAAGGCTTCTGGGCGAGTATAGGGTCATACAGAGGCAGTCCATAGATTTTGATGATTGATGCTTACTGGCATTGTCATTTTTGATGTCTGAACGTTTTCTATCTTCGCGCCCGTTGTTAAAATAATTCGTTATGACGCGTTTTGTGAAATTCCAATCCATTCTTTTCTCCGTCGTCCTTATCTTCATGAGCATTCAGCACAGTTGCGCGCAACTCAGCAAAGGAACTTTTATGATGGGAGGGACCCTATCAGCCAATGCAAAGAGCACGAAGGAGCGATCCTCTGAATGGAAAACCCGGTCGATCAACATCAACCCTAGTCTTTTTTATTTTGTGGCGAATAACGCTGCCGTGGGGTTGATCACACCCTGGGACTATACGTATGAGAAAGCAAGCAATAGTAAACGGGTTACGACCACTTCCACCTATTTTGTGGGGCCCGCGGTTCGATACTATTTCCCTTTCGGATCATGGGCGGTTTTTCCTACGGCAAGTTTCATGCACGGATGGCGCACGATGAAGTCCGGCTATCCCGACTACAATGATTTTCCCACGAAAGTGAAAGGGAACATGAATAGCTTCAACGGTGGGGTTGGTATAACCTACTTTGTTGCAAAAAATGTCGGTGTAGAAGGAGTGCTTTCCTATCAACACGATACCGCTACTTCGCGTGACGACGCCAGTCAGCTAAGCGGGGAGTGGAAAGAGCGGGATTCTTCATTCAATTTGAGTATAGGCGTACAGGTATACTTGTCGAAAAAATAACGGAACCCGATAATGCGGCCAATAGAAGGCCGAGACGCTTGGGATTTCTACGATCGCCGGTCTTTTCTTACATGGCTAGCGGGCGTTTGGTGGCAATTCCTATTTTTGACGCGTCATATAAGTTGGCTTTCGTATGAAAAATCTAATTGGCACAGGACTCCTTGTGCTCACGGCTGTTGTTGGCTATTGTCAGGACCTCGTCATCACCGGCACAAGCGGGCCCAAGACCTTCGAACAGTATGTTCCGTTTACAGTTTCCGCTACCGTTAAGAATCAGGGTATTGTGGACATTACCAAGACTACGTTCGTGGACGTCTATTTATCGACAGACGCGACCATCGATGGGGCTGACATTCGGACGGGTTTTTTCACGGTAACGTCTATAAAGGCAGGTGAATCCTTAGTGCCTTCCTTCTCGGCTTCCAGTGCGAATGTCATCAAATCTGCGCCGGGAAATTACTATGTTATTTTGAAGGCCGACGCCCAAAACGCTCAAGCGGAAACGGATGAGTCGAACAACATCACGGTAGTTTCGGACTACGTTGTCACGGCGCCGAATATCGACTTTGCATTTCAGTCGTTTAGTTTAGATAAGTCAACTGCCGCCATGGATGATGTGGTGGTTCCGGTATACACCCTAAAGAACAACGGATCCACAGCCTTCACGGGCAGCATTTTTACCACCTTCTATTTGAGTACGGACAACGTGTATGACGCCAGTGATGTGAAGCTGAATGCATATTATGATGCATTCTCGTCCGGGCAGGCAACGAGTCAAACGTGGTATCAATTACTGATGCCACATAAACCCGCCGGACAATATTACATTATTGCCATCGCCGATAAGAACACTAATGGACAATCGGAAATTGCCGAAACCAACGAGAATAACAATACCGTTTCTGCCCCGGTCACTTTGGTGAACGGCAACGTTGACATGGACTTAGCCAGTGGCATGATGCCCGATGCCATCTATGTGGAGTCTGGTCTTACGGGAATCCGCGTGATGTTCAATTTACTGAACAAAGGCACCACCGGTGTGTTGGGGTATTCCTTCAATGTATATCTTTCAGCGGATCGTGCGTTGGATGTCAATGACTATCTCGTTAACACGTCGGCGCCGATGACACACAATGCCTTCTATGTTCCTGCTGGCGGTCAGATTTCCAGTACGTTCGATGTCTTTCTCAACGACTTACGTGAACCCAGGTTGTGGGGGACAAATTATGTTATCCTAAAAATCAATGCCGACGGCGCCATTCCGGAGACGAACACCTTCAACAATGTGGCGACGTCCTTAGGAACCATCACCATCAATCCCCCGAATGAGTATATAGAAATTTTGAACGCAAGCCCTTCAGGCGTATACAGCAATCTGGATACGCATCTTGAACTGGATGGTACGATGATCAATCGCGGATCGTTTTTCAGCGGACCCGTGCCCAACAAGGTTTTCATCACGGACGCGAACAATGTGGAAGTCTATTCCACCGCACTATATGAAAACATTTACCTGCCCCCAGGCGGCACCAGTCCTTTTCATTGGAGCTTGCCGTTAGACCACGTTTTGGCGCCAGGCGAATACACGCTGACCATCAACGCTGGGTTCGCTAGAGGCTTCTACACCATGCCCCTCACCATTCAAGAAGCGAAGTTCAACCTCTATGGAACTATAAAGGGTGAAGACGGCGTGTTCCTGACGAAGGGTAAAGTTTTTTTATACCGGAAGGCAAACAACGAGATCGAATTCGTCGATCAAAGAGAGCTTACGGATAGTACGTTTAGCTTTCAGGTGGATACAAGCCCCTTCACCTTATATTTTATTCCCGACAAAACAGCATTCCCCGGCTATGTTCCAACCATCCTTGGAAAGAGCCTTATACTGGACGATCAAGCTTTTTTGTCGCTCACAGAAGATAAAGGCGTGCGATTCACGATTCTGAAAGTGAATCCATTGGTCCAAGGCTCCATGGTCATCAGCGGCACCGTTAGTCAAACTCAAAATCCAAACGGACGGAGCGAGACCCTGTCCGTTGCCGGCTTGCCGGTGATTCTGCTGTCCGCATCCGGCAACGTGGTTGGGCTGACCCAAACCGATGACACTGGTTTTTATCAGTTCGCCAATCTGCCCGTAGGCAGGTATATGGTGCTTATATCTTTTGCGTTGGATGAAGTGCAAATGCAGGAGCCCATCACGGCCGACGTCAGGCTTCGCAGCGCGCAAGTTGACATCTCCGTTTCCCCTACGGGAACGCAAGGGCAAGTCACTGTCCTTCTTTTGAAGCAGCGCATTACTTTTGGAACGTTGTCGGGGAAAAGATATGCCGACGAACCCTTTGCCTTGGCAGCCACCACCGATGCGGCGCTCCCGATTTCCTATACCAGCTCGCAACCCGGCGTAGCCAGGATCGAAGCAGGGAAGGTGGTCATTGTTGGCGCCGGCACAACGACCATCACCGCGCTTCAGCAAGGTGATGATAATTATCAGCCCGCCACCCCGGTAGAACAAACCCTCGTGGTGTCCAAAGCCCTTCAGCAAATCAGCTTTAGTGAAATGGGATTGGCAGAGAGCGCCGATGACGTAGTGCTGGATGCTGTGGCGAGTTCCGCGTTGCCGGTTTCCTACGTGTCGGAACATCCCAACGTAGCCACCGTGGAGGGCGAGGTGTTGAAAATTCACGGATCAGGGGAGACCCTTATTTCCGCCCTGCAACCGGGCAATGGGAACTATGAACCTGCGGCAACCGTGTCCAGAAAATTGACGGTTCAACTCGTCACGGGCATAGAAGACCCGTTGGCGAATGTAACCGTCCATCCGAATCCGACCGCGGATTTCCTGATCTTCTCATTCTCATCACCGATCCGGCAAGTGGCCATTACCGACGTGACCGGCCGTTCGCAAGCATTGACGATAGCCGATCGCGTAGCCGACCTGCGAAAGTTTGAAGCCGGCGTGTATGTGGTCAAAGTGCAATACGGCAATGGAGTGAAAGTATTTAAGGTGGTAAAGGAATGATCTGATGCCAGCGAATCAATCCTTGTCGCTCTGCAATTGAGTTGTCCGCATAGGGGTAATCCCGGATGTAGCTTAGCGGGGCCGTTGCGGCTAGATGTTTTTTACTCAAAATCTTACATGGAATAGGTCACAGCGGTTATCGAAGAACCGCCCGGGGAAACCCTTCCTATTTTTCGGTGCAATTATAAATCGTTATCGTCTATGAAATTCCTATGGAGTGTCGTACCCCTTTTAATAATCACCCTGTTTTCCTGTAGTCACGACGAGGACATCGATGTTCCTGCCGCGACGAAAGGAAAGGCCAAACTCGATATAGGGGATGCTAAGGGGTTGATGGTCTACGAAAACAGTGCCTTGTCTGGTGGACGCGTGAAAACCTCGGGCTCAACGTTGTATAAATTGTTGCCCTCCGGTGAGTCGAGGCTGGTCAAATTTGTCAATGCCGATGGATCAGCCATCGATACGACAAAGATGACGATGGTTGTGGAGGTCTATAACATGATGAAATTGACGGATGATTATATTTTATTATCGGGAAATTTCCAGGTGAACGACTCCATCGGCAATCCACTGGTGTATACTAACCTGCTGGTGCGAACGGTTGATGGCGCTATCTACGATTTTGGCGAGTCAGTGCCATCCTCGCGAGACGATGACCCGGCTTACTATCAAGATGGCAATAACAATATTTATTACCGGTATGGATCAATGATCATGAAAATGTCTTTAGCGGACCCGGACAACATCACCCGCGAAGCGTATCTGCCGGACGGCCAAACGGCTGGAGGCTATGCGGTCGATCAGGAGGGTAATTGCTTATACACCGGTGGAAACGGAATAAAAGTCAGAAAAGCATCGGGAGGACTCTACGCCGATATGTCCGGAGCGTTTGGTTCGATGTTCACCACACTGGATAACCGGTTGATCTTGGTTGAGGGACAGGACAAGAGGATCATTCAATATAAAGTGGAAAACGGCAATGTGACCAAGGAAATACTTTTTTCATTGTACGACTACGCGAATGCGAATTTTACGGGAACGGAAAGCACGGCCTACACCAGCAATGTGGGGGGCAGCTGGTATTTCACCCGGGCGGAAGACGAGGACTTTATTTATTTTATCGGGGGTTGGGCGTGGTCGAGGATTTCGAAAAGCGATTATGTGGCCCATTCGCTCGGCGCCTTTCCCGAAATGAAAATATTGGGAATAACCGATACGCACATTTATGGCAGAGACAACTACAAGTTCTATAAAGTTGATAAAAGCACCTTTCAATTGGAGCCGATAGGTCTGCCCGCCACCGATACGTACGAGATCTACTCCGCTACCATGTCGCGTGAGGGAGAGATCACGTTTAGTGCTTTGCGCTATTCGGATGGCGTAAAGATCGTGGCTACCATCAAGGCCGATGGAACCATGGTGATCATTGACGAGCATTCCGATCGCAAGCTCCAGGCTTTGGAAAGGATCAATTAAGCCGTAACGGCTCGGCGTCAGCGCCAGGGCTGTCCGGGAAAATGTCGTTCTTGTTTTTTATCTTTGGATATGAAGAAGAAAGAATGCCCCTCATGTGCTATGAAGATCGATGCGAGGAGCAAGGTCTGCGAAGTATGCAACTATGAGTTCCCGGACCATAACCGGGGCCTGAAATGGGCGGCATTTCTTCTGGCTGTGCTGCTGCTGTTGCTCTATTTATGGTGGTGACCATCGCTGGCGGTATAAGGCCAGTTGGCCGTTTCAACATTACTTCGTCTAAAATAAGGGCCAGCGCAACTAAAAAGGGCCCCTCCGGGTTATAAAAAAAGTTCTGAGAATTGGGTGATTGAGCCTTCCTGATGGGAATTAACCAGAAACCATGAACGAACCCACCGTTTCGGCCTTAAGAAAAAGAGACAATGCAGCCTATACGTTGCTGTATACTTTTTATTACCCTACCATCGCCGGGTTCGTCAAGAAGAACAGCGGCACCGATGCGGATGCCGAGGACGTGTTTCAGGAGACCATTATCGTTTTGCTCGACAAAGTGCCCAAGGAGGATTTTATCCTTACCTCATCGATCAAGACCTACATCTTTGCCGTGGCCAGCAACATTTGGCTGAAGCGGCTCAGGGACGCCAGGCGCATCACCAAACTTGACGCGAGCTATGAGCTGGAAGACATGACCTTGGCCGAGTGGGAGGAGAAAGAAGCCGCAACGGTAAAGCAAAATGCCCTGCAACGGATATTTGCCAAGCTCACCAAACATTGTGTGATCTTCCTGACCAAGACCTTTCTGGCGGGTGTCTCACGCGAACAACTCATCGAGGAGATGGGCTATAGAAATAGTCATACGTTCGACAATCAGAAATATAAGTGTCTCGATCAGGCGAGAAAAAATAGTTAGTTGCGGCGGGTGATCCGATCCGGTCGTTGGAATTAAAGCTGAATAAAAATCCAACGATGAAACTTCAAGTCAACCAACAAGCTCCTGTTTTTACCACACACGATGTCTATGGCCGGGAAATCGCCCTGCAAGCATTGCGGGGAAAGAAAGTCTATCTTAGCTTCGAACGAAACGCCGGTTGCCCGGTTTGCAATCTCCGGATACACGAACTCTTGAAACATGTGGATTATTTCTCCACCCACCAAGTCGCGGTACTGCTGGTCTATGAATCGACGGTTGAAAAAATGAAAGACTACCTGGTGGATATTCGATCGCCTTTTCATTTTATTGCGGATCCCGAAAACACACTGTACAAACAATATCAAATCGAGCGATCGTTTTTAAAAATCTTCAAAGGATTGTTCTACGGGCTCATCGGAAAAGCCATGGCCGGAAAGAAACTTTTCAGGGAACCCACGACGCAAGATGGACACACGAGCACCATCCCGGGCGAATTCATCATCGATGAAAAAGGTAACTTGAGTACCGCCCATTATGGTGGATACATCGGAGATAACCTGGTGCTGGACCTGGTGAAGGAAAAACTGAAATGATTGCGTGACGGTGAAGACGTTCATCCTTGTGCCGTCACTATGCTATGAAAGATAGGCTACGAAGCTTTCAATTTAATCTCCGCGGCGCTGATGATCCTTAAAGTCTTCGCATTTTGAAGATAGAGAATGATGCTGCCCTTATTTTCACCAAGACCGCGCGGCCACACCAGGTTGATCTCGTCCTTTTCTTTTGCCTCGTGTTGCTTCATGGAGCGGACCACATGAAAGTGCTTCAACACCTTGTCCTTATTTTCCCCCCGCAGCACGGAATGCTCGACGCGCTCCTCGATGACGGCAACATTTAGTACGCTGTTCTTGGGGAGTTTACTGAGCGAGTATTGTACGGTGACCACACTGTCGCTTTTCGTCGCGATGGCTTCGAGTGAACGCGCCGGCACAGAATCGAGGGCAGCCTGCACCAGGTAGCGAAAGAAAACAGGATTGGATCCGACAAATTCATATTTTCCGTTCACCACCGCTTGCGGCGTGTAAAGCATTGGCAGCTTCAACGTTTTTTGATAGAGTTTTTGCCGGTCGGTATAGGCTTCGACACTGTAGGGGTCGATCCATCCCAGGTGGTTCCAATAGGTGACGTGATAAGCAAGGCTGATGACACGCTTACCTTCCTTTTGCATGATGCTGGTCATCTCGTCCAGGAGCTCATCGGCCGCCGGACAGCTCGAACATCCTTCGGCCGTGAACAACTCCACGACGGCCACGGGCTCGGAAACATATACCTTCCTTGGCGCGAAATGAAAATTCAAAGCGGCCAGAAAGAGAACAATGACACCATATTTCATAGACGGTCGATTTAGTCAGCACAATCAAAAACAGACGCGCACAGAAGGCCGCCTGTCCGGCGTCTAATTTCGGAAATTGGATCGTCTGATAAAATCCCCCGGGAATTAACCCATCCGGCAATGATCCTGTACAGGACAAGCCCAAATCATTGATTTTGGGTGATGATGGTCACCCAACGCTCTGTTGTTTGTTGGACCTTCAAAAACGAGTTCTACCCATCCTTGCCAGTGTCTCCATAAGAAGGGCGCACCCACTTGTTGGCGGAACGCTAACAAGTTTTATTCCAATACCGTGACCTCACCAAAGCAACCCCCTCCTTCATCATCCCCCTCGCTATAAAAAACGCATCCACCACATGCTGATCCTGCGCAAAATTATAAACCCGCCACCGCCCTTGTTGGTGTTCTTCACCAACAAGTTTCTAGCCCGGGAGATTCACATCACCAGCACCCTCCGAGGCCACACGTATTGATCATCCCTTCATCATAAAAAACGCATCCACCACATGTTGACCCTGCGGAAAATTATAACCCCGCCGCCGCCCTTGTTGGTGTTCTTCACCAACAAGTTTCTGGCCCGAGACATTCACATCACCAGCACCCTCCGAGGCCAC
>NZ_FQWQ01000003.1:922090-1174512 GCF_900129725.1 Chryseolinea serpens
TGGAAAATTATAACCCCGCCGCCGCCCTTGTTGGTGTTCTTCACCAACAAGTTTCTGGCCCGGGACATTCACATCACCAGCACCCTCCGAGGCCATTCGTATTGATCACCCCTTCGTCATAAAAAACGCATCCACCACATGTTGATCCTGCGGAAAATTATAAACCCTTTTGATCTTCCCCGCTTCAATCTCCCACAACAAGCAAGACATATTGTGCAAGTTATCATCGCCCGGAAGATTGCTCCAGTTCAAATGGCAGTCGATAACATAACGGTCGTTAACCCCCATGACAATAGGTTGTGCCTGAAAAGCGAACGTGCCGAGTTGTTTGAAGTACGTCAACACCTCGCCGGTGCCTTGCTTAACGCCACTGAAGGGATGACGGCCAGGAATGACCCACTGAATGTCGGGAGATAAAATTTGTTCGATCGCCTCCAGGTTGTTGGCGGCATAGGCCTGAAAGAAATTGTGGATCAGTTGGAGATTGGGATGAGATGATTCCATAGTATCTGAGTAAAAGCATAAGAATGAAAAGCAAAAGTATCAGACACGGGATGGCCAGACGTGTTGGAATGCGTCAAACTTTTGTTAATATCGGCCATGACAAAGCAACAGGTCGTATGTTCGCTCGTGACAGCCTCCAATACAAAACAGTCGTTTGTTTGGCACGACCATTTGGGCGCCTTTGAGTCGGAATGGCATCAGCATACCAAAGGTCAACTGATGTATGCCGAGAAGGGTTGTATCCATGTCGACATTGAAGGAAGGAAATTGTTATTACCCGGTTGGTATTGCGCCTGGGTGCCTGCCGCAAAAAATCATAAGGTCTGGTCCAATCATGCTGACGTCTATATTCGAACGCTATATTTCGACAGCGAACTAACGACCGGCAAGGTCTTCGGGCAGCCGTGCGTATTCCCCGCGTCGACGCTGCTGAAAGAGATGATCGCTCATACGGCGAAGTGGCACAAGCTGCTAACGCACGATGATGAGGAACGCGACTTTCTCAAGGTTTTGCGAAGCATTCTTCCGGACGAGATGGCAAAGTCTGCACCCGTATGCCTGCCCACCACGACCGACGGCAAACTGGCGCCAGTATTGGACTATGTCCAGCAACACCTGCGGGAGAAGTTCGGCGTGGAAGATATGGCCCGGCAATTTGGATACTCGTCACGAACGCTTTCGCGGGCATTCCAACAACATTTGGGGATGCCGTTTTCCACTTACACCAGAACGGCCAGGACCCTGAGAGCGCTGGAGCTCATCGAGCAGGGCGCCGACAATGTGTCGGAACTGGCGTTCAGAGTGGGTTATGAAAGTGTGTCTACGTTTAGCAATAGTTTCCTGGAAATCTGTGGCAAGCGTCCGCTAGAGTTTATGAGAGTGAATCGTTGAGGCGATGCAGTTTCACCTTCCCGAATGCTTGTCAGAGGGTGAGGCCTCACGCGTCGTGTTCACCAATTCTTTCATCGCCGCACGTTGAACAGAACCCATTTTAATCTTTTCCTTCTTTTTTTAAAAAGTAGAATACAAATCCTGCAACCGTTCGTATCCCGACATTTGTAGTGCCACTATTCGTCCACGTACAAAAAGGGGCGGCCTCAAAAAACAAACCGGCGTGCTGAAAGGGGAACGGAAAAGCTTCTATTCCCAGCGGCGTTACAAAACCATACCGGTGTGATTGTCCTTCGGCAAAATTCCAATCGGCCCGTCCGCCCGCCCCCAGGTGAAAGCGGATCTTTTCATAATACGCCACCCGATACAAGAGCGAAACTTCGTTCACAAACGACCCCGAGTTCGGTTTGGTGAACACGTTGGCCCGCGTTGCCCGCACATCGACGACCCAGCGATTGTCGCGCGACGAACGGAATCCAAAACCAGTCTCTGTCCCGGTAGGATAAATTCCAAGACCAACACCGGTCTTCGGTGTCTGGGCAAAAAGGGGTGAGCCTGCCAGAGAAAGCATTCCCAGCAGCAACAAGACATTCTTTTTCAACTTTACTTTTCTTTCAAAGTTGATGTGTTTAAGGATGCTATAAAATAGGAGGGGAATGAACCGTGTCAGAAATGTAATAAGGCTGAAAAAAAATGTAACAACCTTTCGCCTACGCGCGTGAGGGAGGTGGGTTTGAGTGAAGGGCTATAAGGTCGACGGCCTGCCCTAAAACATCTTTATCAACAGAAACGCCGTTGCACCCAATATGACAAAGCCCGCGATGATGAGAAAAGCCGACCATCTTTTATAGAACATGGCCTTCACTTCTTCGGAGGGGAACTTCGGGACGAACACCTTAAAACCGAGCAGTAACATCATGGTTCCCAGGACGAGGTTCACTAAAATGGGGAGGAATTTTATCATAGACGAGAATTTATTGCCGTGTGTTATACCGGTTAAATCTCCGCAATTTAATGATGCCGGACCGGGGCAGCAACTTTTAGAGTTGATTATAATACTCCGCCAATTTCACAAGATCACGCTCCTTCTTTGAGATCTTTTCCTTACTCACAAACGCCTTAACCTCATCCTGGTGATCCGTAAGAACCTCCAACATTTTCTTAACTGAAACGATCTCGGTAACGGGACCGCCATTAAGCTTATAGAAAAATTCATCCCCTAGTTTTTCATACCGCGCAGGTTTACCTTCCGTCTCAATGGCCTTAGGGGCTTGCGCGGGACGAAGAATTACTTTTTTCTTCATGAGCAAAGTTAACCGGCCGCTGTCTAACAGAACGTAGTATCCATAGACCGGCTTGCCTTTAACGTCATAGCTGTCGACGACCAGGGGTGTGGCGGGAAGACTCACTTTTTTTACAATGGGAGAGGGGTCAAGAATGTAGGTCACATCCTTCTGTTTGAATTCCACATAATCGCCCTCAACATTATAGCGCATCGGGATGGCATCGAACACTCCTTTTGTCGTGATGACCTTGCCTTCTTTAAAATCGTCTTCCAGGTATGGAGTGCCGACAATGGGTTCTGCCTCTATCGGTTTGCCTGCCCTTTTTGAGGCCGCGATCAGGAGATGGTCGGTAATATTCATGCCCGAGCCCGCCCCCTGTCCATTTGCTGGAAGCGCTTGTGCGTACAGACCAGTAACGATAACATGGAGTGACAGGAATAAGATTGCCTTAAGCATAACGTTCGGTTTTATTGTTGTATTAAAATTACGATGGAAATGGACTTGATACAAGCGAGTGGGACGTTTGTATCAGGTCCATCATGCGATTCTTTTTCATAAAGATTGTATCCAAGTATGGATCGTCTCCAGCACTTCCGGCGAAAGTGTTTCTTCTACCGTGTGAAGTTTTTCTATCGGAACCCCCTGGGAGTTCATGAACAGGTGGCCCAAGCCGGGGAAGACCTTGATTTGGTGGGGAACGGAATCCAAAGCTGCTTCCTGGGCCGGAAGGTTGGCGGACACGTCCATGGCGCCATCGGCATCGCCGTAGAGGATCAATACGGGAACGGTCACGGTCTTCAGCCCAGCCACGGGGTTGTTGTCGATGGCGAAGACGAATTTGGGATCAAGCCATCCTTCCAGGAGGTGGTGGACGTCGCCCATTTGTCTGGTGATGGTGTTGTATTCCGGCGACGCGGATTTTTCTTTTTGGGCGACGAGCGCCTCCATCTTGGTCATGGCGGCGGCGGAGTTTTGTTCTGCTTGCAAAATGGAGAGCAGGCTATCGGTGGTCGACACAACTTCACGGCTAATGGCCTCGCTGGCGCCCACTTCGCGCAGGCGGCGTTGGACCTGGTGACGGGTTATGTCGCGACCAGTAGCGTTGGGAGGGGCCATGAGCACCAGGAAATCAACGGCGGCTTTCTGAGCAGCCAGCGGGGCCATGTTGCCACCCTGGCTGTGACCGATGATGCCAATCTTTTTGAAGCCCTTTTGCCGGAGGTATTGAACGCCACCGGCAATGTCGTCGACCAGGTTTTCATAGGTCGCTTCACGGTAGCGGCCCTCCGATTGGCCGACGCCGCGTTCGTCATAGCGCAACACCGTGAGGCCGCGTTGCGTCAAATAATCCGACAACACTAAAAAGGGGCGATGGCCAAATTGGTTTGTGTAGTTTCGGTCGTCAGGGCCGGAGCCGCTCACCAGGATCACCGCCGTGGATGACGTGTCGCCCAACGGTGCCGTTACGGTGCCCGACAGCGTAACATCGCCGGCGAGGCTTTTGAAGGTCACATCGCCCGAAGCATAGGGCAGGGGTTCGGTAGGCTCTTGCGTCCTTTTGTCGCCACAGGAAAAGAGAATGCCGGCGAAGAGGAGGATGGGTAGTCGGGTCATGAGGATGGTTAACGTTAATGCGGCTCTAAAGATATCACAGCAGACCGAGAAACCCTTCGATGCCTGGCGAGACAGCGGGGAAATGTTTTAGTTAATATTTTGTAAAACCGTTTATGATCACGATATAAATTCTTATCTTGGTTTTAGAGCCCATCGTGTCGCCTGAAAAAGGTGATGTGGTGGGTTTTTCTTTTTTAAAACTAGGTCATGATGAAGATGACATGTGTTGTCTTTAGGGAGCCTGGAGCATTGCATTCTTGACCTAGAATAGTGGAAAATTAAATTCAAAAAAATAATGGTCAATCTAGTTGGATGGATTAGGGGACTTGAATATTTGTCGGGGGCAAAATCGATGATTCTGAAAGAACTCCCCAGAGAGGAGCGGAAGAAATACCGCCTGCTTGGATTTTATAATATCGTCGGTGGAGCTTGGTCAGCATTCTTGTTAACGATTGCGTTCGTGGTCCAAACGGAATATGAATTGTCATATGACAGGCTGTTTTTGGCGGTGCCCATATGCCTTTTGATTCATTACTTGATTGTGAGGCAATTGATCAGTTCCTGGCGCGTAATGACTCGTTTAATTTTCTGGGCGATGGCCCTTGCTCCGATAGGATTCTTTATTTTCTCTGTCAATAATTTTAGTATCAGATCGAGGTCGGCATTCGTTGATGAAGAAGCCGGTAAGAAGTTGGATTCTTTGGCCGTCATTAAACGCCATGTCGAATTAACGCTTGACAAGCTGGATTATGAGAAGGAATATTATGTGCAGAGATACGGAATAGATACAACGCATTATCGATACGAGTCGGATAGATTGCCTCAAAGATATCTAAAGGTACTTGATGAGATTGATTCGCTGAAGTTCGTACTGGCCTATACGAACGAAAAGGAAAGAATGGTTGCCAAGACGGATTCTCAGTCGTTTGAATATGTTGGGTATTCGCGCAGTTTCCGATGGAGCGATTTCCTGATGTCCCTTGCGTTCGCTATACCGCTTTGTGTTTTGTACGTCTTTGAATATTTAAAACTATCGGCCAGCCGAACCGATGTTTATCATACACTGCTGATGGAGTTTGATCGAATGGAAATGGAATCGATGCTGGACGAGCAGCAACGCGTTGTTGAGGATTTCCGGCTAAGAAGCGAGATACGAAAAACGACCACAGTCTACAAGGAAATTAAAGAATCAATAACAGGGGACGATGTGAGTCATGTAAATGAGATCCTTACGAATTTGGGTGGGGAAACATCCTCGGCCATCATGACGTTGGCTGAAATTGAGCTTGGTCGTATGAACTATGAAAAGGCCTTGGCTACCATTAACAGGGCGATAGGGAGGGAGGAAACGCAGTCCGGTCAGAATAAGGAATACCTCCCCGAACCAAGGTTTTACGAATTGAAAGCCAGGATACAATATGCCATGTCCGACTTTGACGCTGCGAAAGTGACCTCCGAACGCTATGTCGCGCTAAACAATGAAAGGAAATATAGGGACAACCTTACCCGTGAGATTCTGCTGGAGAGGCTTGAGGTGGAGGGCTTGCCTTTTTATGGAAGTTTTAGATGGGACTTTCAACCCGGGATTAATATTTTACTCGGGAAGAATGGGTATGGAAAGAGTCATTTGATGGGATTGATCGTGTCGCTCTTATACGATGATAAAACAAGAATAAGGGAGTGGATCCCCGACTCGGCCATTCATGCGCGGGCGAAACTATACGTGGATAGCAATCATCCGGTAAATGATAATTTGGTCGCGGGGTTGATAAACGAAATAACGGCGTTAATTCAAAATAAGGAAAACCTTGAGAGTAATTTAAGAAATTCAAAAAATATAGTCTCGGACAAGGGAAGCCCTGAATTGGAAAGGGTGAACGAGCTGCTTAATGAAAAAATGGAAAAGATTGATTCCGAGCAGAGACGGATTCTCGGCAACTACGAAACTATAGTGGGCAACATTGGAAGGGTTCCGATCCTCGCCATTCCAGACTCCCGCTTTATCGACAAATCTGAGTCCGAAATTTACAATGGAAAGAAAGCATCGGAGGACTTGAAGAGGGATGGTGCCACTGAATTCCTTTACGGAAGGCCCTTTTCGGAAATTATTAAAAAGGGATTGTTTGTCGTCGCGCAGAAGAACTCTACTGATTTTACAAAGGAACCTTATAATTTGATCGAACGGGTAATCTCCAACCTGGCCGATAATCAACTTTCGACAGATGCCACGAATGAGATCAGTAAGTCTTCAAGGTTTTTTAAATTCAAGCGGATCGAAACGATAAACGCAACCGGCGATTATAAGTTTTACGTGGAATCGGAAGGTAGCAACGACGAATTTCTCCTGCAGAAAATATCGCAAGGTACATTTTCGGTGCTGGCCATCTGCTTGGTTATTTATCGGTTTCTTAGCGAGCTAAAACCGGATAGCCAAAATGTACTGCATGAAAAGGCAATTGTTTTGATTGACGAGATCGATGCGCACCTTCATCCAAGCTGGGAGCAACGGATCATAGGAATTTTGCGGAGAGAATTTCCCAATGTCCAATTCATTATCACTGCTCATAGTCCATTGGTTGTCGCGGGATGCTATGAACGAGAGGTGGCCGTGATTCGACAGAAGGACGACAAGAATGGCTTCTGGCTGAGGCAATTCGACGAGAACTTTATTGGTGTCACAGCCTCGGAACTATTGAAGCGAGCGTTTGGCATCGAAGACAGGGACGATCAATACCTCGCCTATTCGGCTTTGGAAGCAGAAGAAAGCGAAATCAGGGCGAAGGTTAAAAAGCTCGAAACGCGTAGAGATTTGATCCCGACGGAGCAAATGGAAATGGATAAACTCAACAAGGATCTCGTATATATCGATGTGGTTAAAAGTGTCCGCGTGAAAAATGCCGACGCATCGATTCAAGAAACGAAACTCTCGGCACTACAGGCCGAAAATGAATTCCTGAAAAGGAAGCTGACAAGTGTTGAAATACAGACTGAGGCAAATCAAAAACCTGCCCAATAAATATGAAAGAGCTCTATCTGCAGCGGTTTATAGAAGCCATAAAGTCCGGGCAACCGATCAATTTTCCGGCTTTCGACACCTATCAGAATGACAGGCCTCTTCAGGAATTCATGGCGAAGGTCCAGGAGTTGTATATTGAGTATGAAGGCATTCTAAAATTGTTCGCGAGCGATAAGGCCGGCGAAGTTAAATTTGTGTTGGATACGCTAAAAAAATTTAAGGAAAATCGTAGAAAGGATGCCTACGACATCGTGAAGACATTTTTCCTTGAGTTGGAGTACTCCAATCTGTCAGAGACGTTGAAGGGCAAGTTTAATGAGGGGACTGACATTTTTGAAAATAGTATAGATTATTTCTGTTCCTATACGACCAAGGGCTTGCCGGAAATAAATTTCTCTTATGAAAACCTGCTGAGCGTTGTTTTTGGCTTAAACAAGCAGACGGATTTTTTGGAATTTAAGAAAACGAACTACATAGCGAAGTTGATCGTACGATATCTTAACGAGCATGGATTTAACAACTATTTTTTCGACCAGGACAAGATCGTCAATGGAGATGAAATTAAAGACAAGGTTCTTGATTACTGCGGACGTGCGCTTGTTTTGGTAATTCTGGCGCAGCAGGAGACATTTCGCGACAAGAACGAGGAGACGAATTGGTGCCTGCGGGAATATGAGCAGTACAATGCCACACATAAGGGCTTGAGGAAATATATTGTTTACAGGATACCTAATCTTGTGGAACCTGTTGGCGCGCGAGACAGTATCGTTGAATGGTTTAGGTACATCTCAACTGAACACGGCATCGCCAATGATACGATTGAATTTACCTGGACGCATCATAAAATGAGGGAGAAAGTAAACGACGCCGCGAAAATAATCGGCAACTTTAAGGAAGATTATTATTCGACTTTCAAAACCAACATAGCTTGAGCTGCTTTTACCCATTCCGATCACGGAGCTCCGCCCGCAACATAGTCTCCCGGCTCGGGGACGATGTTGCTTCAAACGGTTAATGACACACATAGTTGGCGTTCGTAAATTCCGTCAAAAGCGTATCATAAGTAAAAAAGTCATGCGACTGGCTGATCAGCGTATCCGGCGTATACCCAATATAATAATCAATGGGGTACGGCAAAGGGTAGACGTCTTCGGGTGTTGGGTAGTAGATGTTGAGCTGGGTCACGTTGTTCACACTGGGCTCTGCTTCGAGGAGATAGATCTCCACGATCGCGAGTTCGGGCGAATACCCAAAAAATCTTTTCCTCCGGTCGAATGAAAGATGTTCGAAAACAATCCTTTCGCGTTTGTCGCCGGTCTGTTTGTAGATCTTGCGGACGTTGTTATCGCCATCGTATTCGTAGCGCGTGCGCCGTTGGAAGACACCGTTCGATCTGAATTCCATCTGCACCAACCGGCCCGCCTCGTCGTGCGAATAGAGGGCCGAATCGCCCGTGGCAATGCCGCTGACCAGGCGCAGGCGCGCGACGGGTTTGCCGAGGATGTCATAAATAAAAGAAAAGCTTTCCTTTTCGACATTGTCCTGCCAGCGCGTGCATTTGGTTACATGGCCTCCATAAGTCATCACATATTGCTGGCGCATAACGTCGCCGCTCCAGTATTGCAACGTGGTTGGCCGGTCGCTGGCATCGTAGGTGAACGCCAGGGAGTCGAACAACCGGATCATGTGCGTGGGCAGGCAGGTCTTTTTGAAGGGCGCCTCGTTGCCGTGTTGGCAGGTGGCCAACGCCAGCACGATGGCTGCGCCGACAAAAGGGAATGCAGCGCGAACGATAAACCATTTGGCGATCAACGGACGGTCAGGCATATGCAGTGAAACGCAAACGGCGCGGCAGGTATTGCACGGACCTTGGGTGAAAATGATCCCCCATCTCTGGGAAAGTTTGTCAAGAGAATGCGCTAATAATGCATCCACCTCCATAACCCGCGTCAGCGGGTTCCCCATCATAACTCCGGGTGCAACCCGGAGAAAACAGGTCCCAAACAAACGCGCGCCATAGGAAAACCTCATCGAGCCTCGAACGATTTGGCGCGCAATAGGTGCGCTGCATCCGGGCGCAGCGCGGTGTGCGCCATGACGGTGAGGAGCTTCGATCTTCGTGGGCACGTGGCGCGGGTACATCACGTTTCGAATACTCCGGGTTTCACCCGGAGTTATGATGGAGGACCCGCTAACGCGGGTCGGGGAACTTGGGCGCCGCTTAGGTCATAGTCCAGCCGGGAGAGTTTTTTTACAGCCCAGGCGAAGAACTCCAATCGCATTAAACTGAATCATTTTATCCATGGATAACATCCAAAGTTGAAAATTCTCTTTACCTAAGATGGGCTTGATTCTACCGACAATTTCATGCTTTTTAAATTGCGCCGAATTTGTTCGTTCCTGGATGAATAAGATTTCATTGGACGTGAGATGATCGTCAATTAATCTTTCGATCATATCGAGCTTTATTTGGTCGCCAGTACCAAAATGAACCCAATCCTCGTTGTAAACTATGGTGGAGTGGAGGTGTCGTGCGGCATTGAAGAGTTGTTTTGAATCGATCATGAGCCTATCGCGGTTGGTGGGATAAAGGCATTATTTTCCCTTCGCTGGTAATCTGCATGATGTCCGGGGTTCCCTTCTTGTCGCATGTTCTTTCTATGATCAAGTTCTCGTCGATCGAGCCAAAGCAATATGTATGTTCGGTTTCGTTCCAAATTCCCAGCTCGAAGTCGTCAATTACTTTCCGGTCGTTGTTAAAAGTTCTGATTGAAAAATGATAGTCTCTTCCATGGGTATCGATACTGCATAGCAATACGAAAGCGCTGAACTTGTCCGAATGGTAGATTTGCCCGAAGTTTTTGTACGTTGTGGAGATCGAATCAAATTGTTCAAGCTCGTAAGGTCTTAAGAACAATTTTAAACTGTCGACTTTCAGAGGGGCCAGGTTTGTAGATTCCGTTAAAAATATAAAGTCACTCCTTCCAGGGGTGTTTTCTTCAACCCAAAATAATTTTTTGACGGGCTTGTCACAAGCTGAAAAAAAGACGGCCAGCAAAATCAATATAGGTTTGTGGTATTTCATTTTTTGCAGGACTTCATTTCATGGGGATCCTAAGATCATGGAGAGACATCTGGAACAGGTGACGTGCAATATTCCAATTTAGCAACATTATAGCCATATTTTTGAATACAACGTGTGACAAGATCGGTAACGGGCCGCTAAGGCGATTGCAGGTAGGTAGGATTAGGAGGGTCAGGGAGTTGCCAGGTTTTCGGGCGAGGGCCACGCGTGTTCCTTCAGGTCGTTGAGTTCCTGCTCGATGGTGGTCAGCCATTGCTGTTGGGCTTCCGCGTCGATGCCATGCTGGGTTTCCATGTCGTAGCGGGTCTGCCGTTGAACGTATTCGGCGTAGTAGCGTTGGTGGACAGCGCCGGCCAGGAGAACCCCTTCTTTGCCGGCTTCTTTGATGACCTTGCGCATCTTCCGGGCATAGAGTTCGGCAAGGTCGAAGTGCGCTTGTTCGTGGATTAACACAGCCGGATTTTTCGCGTCGGCGCGAACCCAGGAGTCGTTGGCGTAGAACACGGCGACAACAAAAGCCTGTGCCGAAAAAAGCCCCTTGCGCGCCGAGGTCACACCGATGCCACAACTCGACACGGCGGCAGCGTTGGCGGAGCTGCCGGACGGATAGTTGTTCTCCGCTTTTTTAAAGTCCTCCCAGGTAAGTTTGCGGGTGGGTGTCCACGCTATTTCGGCTTCGTAGTCACCAATGTTGTCTACACGATAGAGGTCGGCCGAAATGCGATCGCACGTCGACCAGCCGTTGGGTTTTTGCCAGTCGCTGATCTTGATCACGTTTGCCCCTACACTTTTGGCTTTCGCCCGGATATGCTCGATCATTTCAGGATAACTGCAATTGACCGTAAAACCAGTGTCGGCCGCCCGTATCCTCCCGACCAGGATCCCTTTGGACGGAGCTGGTTTGTCCTCGTCGATCACCACAATGGCATCAGACTGGCCAAGCGCCCCGACATCCTTTTTTAATACCGCGGTTTTTACTTTAGGACTACACGCAACGGCAACCATGGCCACAACGAGCACAGCACACATCTTTTTCATAGTTCACCTATCCATTATAAACGATGCCTCCATCGGCGATTTCAGCGGGTAAAAATAACAAAACTGAAGAGACGGGCAATGGTGGAGTTGTTCAATCCAATTTTCAGGTGGTCGCGGGGGCCAGGTCGGTAATTTTAGTGTACTTCAACAAAAGAACCCCAAGACCGGCACGCGTTCCGATCGAGGGGCTCGGCCGCAACATAGCCGCCTCTGTCAGGCACTATGTCGCTCCCGCCGCAGCATAGTCTCCCGCCTCGGGCACTATGCTGCCCTAAGAAAGCGTCACTTCCTTCACCGCGCTGTTGCCGGGACGGTCGATTGCCTTCACAACAATCTTGGTTCCGGCGAGCGCCGTGTTCTCAACGGTCGCGGTGTACTCCCACACCGATGACTTGCCGCGTTGAACGGCCGATCCTTTTTCCAGCGACACACCGGCAGCGTTCACCACGTCGATCGACACGGCTTTCACTTCCAGTTCATCGTCGGCATGAATCAGGATCTTTGTCCCTGCCGCGCCGGTGTAGGCCGAAGCATCGACCAGCGTGATGGTAGGCGCATTGAAGAAATCGGCAACAGCCAGCGTGCGGGCACTCTTGTACTGTTTGCGCTTAGCAACCTCTTTGTAGAGGGACATGGCAGCCGGATCACCCATCTGCCCCGTGGCATAGGCGGCCGCCATCCGGAACCTGTTGCGATGAGTCAGTTGTTGCTCCGTGGGCTCGCCGCTCTGCGGACGTGGCGCCACTCCCAACACCGTCTCACCACCAACATTGCGAAAAACCAGGGTCTTCCCCAACTTCCCGCTCAACCCCTCAGTGAGAGGATTGTTTCGTGATTTAGACATGTTTAAAAATGATTAAATTACACATGCCACCCCCCATTACTAAATCAGTGCCAACCCCAAACCGCATTCTGACCATTCTGGTATAACCCTCGATTGCAGTAGCCAACGAAATATCGTTGGCCCGACGATATTTCGTCGGAAAGCCGCCGCGACATAGTCTCCTGTCTCAGGGACTATGTCGCCTCAAAGTTCCAATGATCATAACCTTGTGGCCGCCTTACTCGAACCTTATTCAAACACTATTGCTACACCATTCGAGCAACATTATAACATCATTATAGCAACATCATAAGGGGATCATAACAACGATACGCAGGAGGGAGGTGACGCTGCCTTTGAAATCTTGATTTGCGATGGAAGAGACTGCAAATTTTTTGCAGTGGTGAATACTATCTTTCTGCTGTGCTTAACTCAGGGCGAGTTGAACTGACCCCGAAACGCGTTGTCTGAAAATTTAGATCGTTAGCTATGGAGTCGCAGGTTTATGAGTGCTATCCGGGACAGGAGCGTTTTAGTTATATGTTTTATAGCCACGGGCCGCGGGGAAGAATTCTGAAAAAGGTCAATTTTATTTTGGGTAAAATGCAGTCAGCGGTCGTATACAATGTATCGTTCGGCGATGTTAATGGGCACACTGGCAAAATGGATACCGATGTCGTGTCTGATAATGCCGACAAGAATAAAGTACTGCTTACCGTTGCAAGGATAATAATGCGATTTTGCCGCAGGTATCCACAGGCATATGTATTCGCACAGGGAAGCTCCGCGGCCAGAAACAGACTATACCAAATGATGATCTCTAGTCGACTGGATGAGATTCAAAAGCAATGCAAAATTTACGGTATCTTAGGATCAGAGATCGTTGCCTTCCAGAAAAATGTGAACTACGACGCTTTTTTAATGAAGGCGATCGGAAACGTAAGTTTTAACAAAGACTAGCCATGAAAACAAAGATCATTTTCCGGAAAGTGCCCATCGACCCCACGCGCAAAAGAATCTACCTCAACGACGTAGCCTGGTACTATGAAGACGATCCCTGTGAAAAGCAAAAGATGGAGGCGGCGGTCGCAACTTTAGAGAAGATTGATTTTTCCAAACTCCGGGACGAAAACAAGAAAACGTTATGAGAAAGATGTTCCGAAAAGTACCTATCGGCCCCACCCGCGAGAGAATTTACGTCAACGACATAGCGGGGCACTACGAGGACGATCCATGTGAAAAGGAAGAAATGGAAGCTGCCGCGGCGCTATTAAAGAGCACTGACCGGGCTAAGCTCCGGGCAATGCTAAAAACGATTACTTTTTGTGAAATACCTGTCGACCCCACCCGCAAGCGGATCTACCTCAACGACGTGGCCTGGTACTATGAGGATGACCCTCGCGGAAAGGAAGAGATGGAAGCGGCGGTCGCGATTTTAAAGAATATTGATTTCTCCAAGCTCGAAGGAAAAAATAAGAAGGCGTCATGAAAACAAAGATCATATTCCGGAAAGTGCTCATCGACCCCACGCGCAAGAGGATCTTTTCCCGGAGATGAATCCACTGACTACATACAAGAGAATAGACTTTTGCGCGAGATGGGCGCGTATAATCTGAATGGTAGAAGATCAAACGATCTGAGATTTATGGTATCTTTAGACCGGGACCGATGTAGACCATGACAGCATTAGAAACGATCGAAGTACTGATAAACCTGATCAACACCACTGACAACCTACCCGCGGAAGCGTTCAACAAACATCCCGACGTGTTGCGGGCATATGCCATCGTCTACGGGCAAGACGAATTGAATGCGACGCTGGCCTCGAAAAATGATTTGCATCTGAATAGATTTTATTCCCCCGACTGGGCATTGAGGGCGGTCGTCGGGCAAAATGCTGTGGCAACGGCCGACATTAGAGTCTTTTTTGATAAGATTGAAAACAAATACACCAGAAACTGGCTGATACTATTTCTAATAGAGCGGGCCGTTGCCGAAAAGGAATTTGAACTATGCGAGGTGATGATCGCTGGGCTTCCTGATGAAGATAAAGGGCCCGTCAGATATGCCGGACATCGCGTGCTCCTGAAGCACTATGCCGCTACGGGGAATGTGGTGGAATTTAAGAAGCGACTTAAACTATCTAAGCCGGCAAAATTTCCAAAGAATGAGATCGGTGGCTTCAAGGCCCTGCTGATAGAAAGTTTTGCCAGGGAAAACGGGTATGAGAAAGCACTGGAATTGTGCGGCGAAACAATATTTGGACAGCAATTCGCTCCCGCGGCACTTCGTTGGACGGCGCATCTGATGGACCTGGACAAAATAGAACACATACTCGCTGAGCACGCCAGTATCGTGGAACATACCCCCAATGCAAAGGCAGACCTATACGTAAGGCATTTCGCTAATCAAAAGCCGACGACCATAAGTGATCTTGATTTTAACCGGGTTTTGGAGGAAGTTTTGAGGGTCGACAAAGACATAAAAATGGGCGATGGACGGCTGAGAGACTTTTTGCTGATGGATTTAGGTAGCGCAACCTCAAACCAGACACAAACAACGACCTGCAAAAAAATATATCATCTCACCGTTGATAAAACGGGAACTATCCTATCATTTAAAAAATAATTGATGGAACGCGGCCTTCTTAAACTCCGTAGGAGTTTCCCATCATAACCCCGGGTGCAACCCGGGGAAACAACGCACAAACAAAAGCGCGCCACCGGAAAACTTCATCGAGCCTCGAACGATTTGGCGCGCAATCTGCACGCTGCATCCGTGCGAAGCGCGGTGTGCGCTATGACGGCGATGAGCTTCGATCTTCGTGGGAACGTGGCGCAGCGATTTCGTATGTTCAGATACCCCGGGTTAAAACCCGGGTTATGACAGTAAACCCGCGGACGCGGGTTTGAGGATGGTGCTGCGGTCTAACGGGGGCCTGGGTCTGCTTGTCGAGCAATTGCACCGAGAAATCAAATGACGGGGGTTGCTCAGATCATAGCCCAGTAGGGCAAGGAGGGCTGCTGGTCGCATGAGTTTTTTTTTGACAAGAGATCATCCGATTGCCGACAGATAATTTCTCCAGAGTTAGTATCTTGTAACCGTGACCATGGACATCGGCAACTAAAATGCTCACCTTTATATCGCCACAAGTTACCTGCTAATTAAGAACAACCAATGGAAAGGAGACGACTCTTAATCGTATTGACAATTTTCGCGTTCGGCTCGTGCCATGAATATGAAAACTCGGTTGAGCAACAGCGGCTTTTTGAGAAACGTAAAGACCAAAAACTTGATACATTAGTGGCGATCTTTGTGTCAAACACGGGAAGTTTAGATCTTTATTATTTGCAAGGACCGCTCACCCTTCCCAAGGATATAAAAATGCAACTTTCAGACACGCTGACAAGAGATATTAAAGTTTGTGGCAATTTTCCGAAGGACTTGGTTGACATGACCAGTTGGAACTATGACCCGGACTTTGCTTATGAAGTCATTGGTAAAACTATATTGGCAGATACAAACAACGCCGTCGGAAAGGTTCCACTTTTTTATGTGACGCAATGGACAAAGTTTTACTACAACGATCACCTTTGGGGAGAGCGAGGCGATTTAGGCACATTCCCGGAAAGAAGTAAAATGGTCAACAATGTTGTGAAGTACTTTAAACTTGAAGGAGAAAAAGTTAATGAAGTTGAAGGCTTGTTAGGAAAGGCTGACTTCCATGAGCAAAATGAAATAGGTTATAAAATTGACGAGGAGTATGGTTCAGACATAGACCCCATTGCAACCACCACCCTGACTTTTACATTTGATAGCGATAGCATTGTAAGAGAGAAAAAAATTGAAAAATGGGAGAAAAACGGCAGGTAGCGTCCCATTTGGCAATGCGTGAGCGCCATTGATTTATGTGATTTTACCCGATTACAAACGGCTAATTTTCCCAATTGTTATTATCTTGTCGCACATGACCATTGAGCTGAACGACGAAGAAAAAGTACGCATCCTCAACTCGGACGACCTGTTCGTGATTATGCGCGACATCTTGCTGCGGGAGAACAAGATCGACCAGGACCGCGAACACTTCTGGGTGATCGGCCTGGCCAGCAACCACCGGCTGTTGTTCATCGAGCTCATCTCCATGGGCACCGTCGACAAAGCCCTGGTCGAACCCATGGAAGTATACAGCGTAGCCTTGCAAAAGCGCGCCGTCAAGATCCTGCTAGTCCACAACCACCCCAGCGGGGAACTCAAGGCTAGCGAGGCGGATAAAGATATTACTATTCGCCTTATTCAGGTGGGGCTTATTGTGAATACACCCGTGCTGGACCATCTGATTATTACCACTAACACCTACATGAGTTTCGCTGATACAGGATTGCTTGAAGAGTTGGAAAAGAGTAGGAAATATGTGCCGATGTATAAGCAGATTGAGGAATTGCAACGGATAGCGGAGGAGTTGGGGATGAAGAAGGGAGAGATAAAAGGAGTGAAGGAAGGAATGAAAGAAGGATTGAAAAAGGGGGTGGAGGCCGTCGCCCAAAGGATGAAGGAAAAAGGAATGTCTAACGATATTATTGCGGAGATAACGGGGTTGCCATTGGAGGTTGTAGGGAAGTTATAAATTGTTGCGAACTATTGTGAAGATATCTATTTGCACTGGATTTAACTTGATTTTTAAAAATGCTTAAAGAACTCAGACTGGCATTGATAGCATTCTCGGACATTGAGAGAGACCTGCTTATTCAGGATGCGCATGAAGAGTCAATTTCCACTAAACTAGTAACGTACTTAGGGAGATCATTTCCGGATTTTCCCTACAGCATCGATTCACAGTACAACAAAAGGATATTGGATAATCAACTTGTAAAAAAACAGGCTGAATTTTTACTTGAGTCGTTGCCGAGATTTAAATGGCCTAAGAACTTCATTGACGGCCACGGCGCAGTTTCAAGGGAAATTCTTCCAGATATTATTTTTCATGATAGAAATAGTTTCCATCATAATTTCATCATGATGGAAATTAAAAAATCCACCAATAGGAACGTAAATGATAGAGAATGGGACTTATTAAAACTTCGAGAGATGACTCGGAGAGAGTTGAAATATGAATTTGGCGTCTTTGTTAATTTCTTTACCGGCAAGGACTATCGTGAAAACAGAACATTTTCAATCATAGTTTTCGAAAATGGAGAAATAACATATTCTGATCAATAGCGCTATCCTCAAATCTAAAAGGCCTCATTATGTCAGCTTTCACATTAATTAATAGCTTAGAAAAACTTGAACTGGAGTTTAAGAGCAACGGGATCGATTACACGTCACCTGGGTTCTATGATTCTGAAGTGTTCTTGCAAAAGGAGCAAGAGAATCGCGATTATCTCTGTCACTATGCTAGCTATGTAAATAACGTAGCTTATACTCAGGAATACTTAAGAAAGGCTGAAAGAGAAATTCCATTTATTGCTGAACTTCTTTTTAGAGAACTAGTTAAGGACGGTAGGCTCGGTGCTTGTATTGATGCGTCATCTGTTTTAAGTCGGATACTTGAATTGGAGGGTTTTTGGAATTATACTGTTAAGGGGAGTTTGACCATAAAATTTGATCCAAATTTAGGAATCACTACGAAACATTTTTGGGCGGCTGACTTGGTTGAAAACCCCGACATAAAAGCGGCTCACGTGTGGGTTGTTGCCCCTCCCTTCAAAGTAGTAGATATAACGGTAAGCCGTCAGCCGTATCAATATAAAGAGCAAGACTACATTCCGAACTATGTCTGCACAACTGCTGGAGCTGAGTGCGAGATTAATGAAATTGATTTGATTAGTCCGGATTATTCAAGACTGCTGACGCGACAAGGGGTGCTTGGCAATAAATTGCGACATATCAAGCGCGGATTCGATGAATTTACAAGTAATTTTAAACCACTGTTAATCGAATTCAGTAGTGTAAGCTTAAAATATGTCCAGATTGGAATTTCAGCGCCAGATCTTCCTTTAGAGCAAATTACCGCACTAAATTTAAGTGGCAAATTGGGAGTCGAATTTTATAAAGATGTAATTAGGCCGGAATTATTTAAGCTAAGAGCGCAATGATCAAGGAAAGGGGTTTGGGTGGATGTTATATGAGATTTTTGGATGTATATGACATTTTTTTACATTCTTCATAATCCTTATAGCTATACCGCTCTCTTAATTGTGACGAATTTTTCATTTATAGCAAAATAAGAATGTTCAATTTCGCTAGGATGTAGATGGAACACACTTGACAACTCCTCGATTGTGTAATTGAGCGTGTTTATGTGGGCATCCAAAATTTCTCCAAGAAGTGATGGTTTTTCTTTCGGAAAATCTAGCGCAACAGGCTCTTTAACACGATAGCCATTTGATCCCATTTGAATCCATAGATATTTATATTGATTTTCAGTAATAGCTTTCATGCGCCTTGCATGAAAAATAATTGATGCCATTGAGGTTTTCCAGTACCTTTTTAAATCTGCTAGCTTGGCTAAGCTTAATTTTAGTAGGCTGCCATAGATTTCGTCAGCAGGCATTAATAACTCTGACGCAAATTCAAATGCTTCATCCTCAACATCTCTGATGGAAGCGATGATTTGGCGACAATGCAGCACTAGGTGACCAAGTTCATGAGCCACAGTCAATCTTTGTCTGTCTGATGATAGGGTTTTGTTAACGAAAATTATAGGGGTTCCACTTTCTGCAAACAAACTGAGGCCGTCGAATTTAGGAGAATCGAAGGCAAATTCGAGAACGATAATTCCTTTATTCTCAAGAGCGCCTATCAATGACTCAATTCTCCCACGGGGAATACTCCAATAACTTCTCAGATATCGAGCTGCCTGGGACGGGGTACCATGAATTTCAACGTTCCAAATTGGAATATCCATCTCTTTGAGGTTAACCGACCTAAGCAAGCTGTCGATATTGAATCGAAAGATCGATGTGATAGCCTTGATCTTGTCTAACTCTTTCTTTGAAAGGCTTAATTTCTTCCTAAAGAAATACTCTGAGGGTTGATAGATTTTTGAGGTCTGATAAAAAAATGATTTGGGATAGTTAAGCGTCGCGCTTAATACAGAGATGTGCTCATCAACCGGGAAAATCCCATTCTCGATCTTAGATAGTGTACCCTGTCCGATATTGATTTTTTCTGCAAGTTCCTTTTGTGTTAGTCCTCGCGATTCCCTCGCGAGAACTAACATTTCAGGATTGAATAACGTCATAGTTCAATATATTCTAACTGGTTTTTCTTTCCTCTAGTAGTCCAGGTTTTATAGTAACCCTTGGTTGTTCTGTTGGGGAATTTATGGTGAACGGGATAACGACTTGTTCGGTGCTGTATTTATTCAAGCTAATCGCCCATTCAATCACACTACTTCTTCTGTTGACGATGAAGATATCCTCCAAATCAGTCCATGTGGCGTTAGGTCTATATCCTGCGTAAAGATATGCAGGTGCTTCAGGTAAGCCAACGATTTGAGTCTGCTGGTTGTAAAGTTTTGTCTGTTTTGTTTGAACGTTTGATGTCGATAAATCCTTTTTAAATTTTTTGAATCTAATAAAGGCAATATCGGGAATACAAATCCCGAACAATTTGTTGAATACTCCAACTTTTACATTAGGGGTGCTTCTAAATGCATTCTGAATGTGCGTCTTTGTACAGTCATGAATGATGCCCGCTTTTGTTCTTATCGAATACTCAACCGGCAAGCCAGCAGCATTGGTTTGCTGCTGTAGTTTTAAAAAGTCACTAAATCCATTTCTGATGGCAGTGGAAATTAGGGGAAGATAAGGCTCTAAGTCTTTTTCCGCCTGATTTTGCGTTAGTGTTTTCATTTAAAAAGTCCATTCGTTTTTTTAGTTAAAAAAGTGGTGTTGTATCTCAAATATACCGTTTTTACTTTGTCGATATATTAAATTCCACTTTTTTAATGAAAAATATTCCAAATAGCGTCGGAGCTGGATTATGAATAAAACTGCAACCACGAACAATATCCCACGTATATCTACTACAATCACGAACAATATCACCCAAAACCCATGAAAATCACCAAACTGGGCGAATTTGAAGAACTCGTCTTGCTCACCGTAGCCGCCCTCCAGCAGGAAGCCTACGGCGTAGAAATCAAGCGCGAGTTAGAGTCCCGCCTGGGAGAAAAGCTCAGCGTAGGCTCCATTCAATCCGCCCTAAAGCGCATGGAGGAAAAGGGCTTCCTCACCTCCGAATTTGGCGAAGCCACAGCAAAAAGAGGAGGCAAACGCAAACGCATTTACTCCACCACCAGCTATGCCCGCAAGGTCCTGGCCGAAATGCGTGAAGTCCGCGCCGGCCTGTGGGAGGCCATACCGCAGCTGTCGCCCGATCTGAAAATGATCTGAAAAAGCAGACCGATCAAAGGGTTGAATACGAGAGTCCATTGACACACCACCACCGCTTCGCGGAATAAAAAAAGACATGACAACCCAGCCCAACGATATCCACCCGCCGCAGTGGCCCCTCCGCCTCCTACGCTTCTTCCTAAAGAAGCAATACCTCGAAGAAATCGAAGGCGACATGGAAGAGTGTTTCCGCGACAACCTCGAGCAGCTCTCGCCGGCCAAAGCCCGGCGTTTATATGCCTGGGAAGCCGTGAAGTTGCTGCGCCCCGCACTGCTAGAGAATTTTGAGTTCTTAAGAAATCTAACCCAAGCCGCTATGTTCAAAAACTACTTTAAAATTTCCATGCGCAACATGATGAAGAGTCCTTTGAGTGCTTTCATCAATGTGTTCGGGTTGTCGGCGGCCATTGGCATTTGTGTGTTTGGGTTTGCGTTTGGGCGGTGGACGTACAGTACCGACCAGTTTCATGAACATAAGCACGAAGTGTTCCTCGCCACCTTCTTTGCCGACCGCGATGGCAGCGTGCAACAATTCGGCCGCACGCCGCGGCCGTTGGGTGAGATGCTGCGCCACGACTTTGCCCACATCAAAAAAGTGTGTCGCCTCGACGACCGCAACGTGGTGGTGAAACACGACGACAACGTCTTCCACGAACGCGTGCGCTTTGTGGACCCGGAGTTCCTCGACATGTTCACCTTCCCGCTCAAGTGGGGCACGCCCGGCTCGCTGGCCGACGTGAACAGCATCGTGCTGAGCGAAGAGGCGGCCATCAAATATTTTGGCGAGACCAACCCCATCGGCCAAAACATGGTGGTGATCTTTGGTAAGAATGTGAACAAGGCTTTCAAGGTCACCGGCGTGGCGGCCAAGTTTCCCGTGTCGCGCTCCTTCGGCTTCGACTTCCTGGTGAACTTCGAAAATTTGAAGACGGCCGAGCCGGGCTATGACATGCAGGATTGGAAGGCGTTTGTGAACGCCACGTTCGTCCAGCTCGACAACCCGGCCGATGCGGCGCTGTTGCGTCAAGGCATGGAGAAATATCGTCGCGTGCAGAACGAGGCGGTGCAGAAAGAATGGGCCATCACCGCGTTTGGCCTCGAGCCGCTGGCCACGCTGCATGAAACTTCTGAAGATATTCGCGATGACATTGCGCACAGTTCGGAAAGCAACTATGCGTCCATCGTCTACATGGCCGTCGTGGCCCTGATGATGTTGTTGCTGGCGTGTTTCAACTACATCAACATCGCCATCGTGTCGGCGGCCAAGCGACTGAAAGAAATTGGTATACGCAAATCCATCGGCGCCGCCCGCAGCCTGGTGATCATTCAGTTCCTGACGGAGAACATCTTCATCACCGCCTTTGCGTTGGTCGTGGGTGTGGCGCTGGGCACGTTCCTGTTCATTCCCTGGTTTGAAGGGCTGTTTGATTTCAGCATGGGCTTCAAGCTGAACGACCCCCAGCTGTGGATCTACCTGCCGGCGATCTTGTTGTTCACGGGCATTCTGTCGGGTCTTTATCCGGCTTTTTATATCTCGAAATTTCAAGTGGTGAGCATCCTGAAGGGGTCGGTGAAGTTCGGGCAGAGCAACCCGCTCACGAAGGGGCTGCTGGTGTTCCAGTTGATCCTGGCCTGCGTGCTGGTGACCGGCGGCATCACCTTCACGCGCAACTCCGACTTCCTGGCCAAGCGCAGTTGGGGCTACGAACCGGCCCGCGTTGTCTATGCCGAAGTGCCCGATGGCGCAGCATTCGAGCAACTGAATGCGGCCTTGCTGCAAAATCCAAACGTGGTGTCGATCGCCGGCTCGACGCATCAGTTGGGCAAGCGCCACACGACCACGGTGCTGCACTTTCCTGATCGTGAATATGAAGTGGACCACTATGCGGTGGACGCCAACTATTTCGAGACGATGGGATTGCCGTTCGAAGCCGGCCGTGGTTTTCATCACGAAGAGGGCAGCGACAAACAAGCCGTGGTGGTGAATGAGCTTATGGTGAAGAACATGGCGTGGGGCAATCCGATAGGGGAGACGTTCAAGATCGATACGGTGGAGTATGCGGTGGTGGGTGTGTTGAAGAATTTTCACAGCTATAGTTTCTCGCGTCCTTTGCGTCCGACGATCTTTAGTGTGGCGCCAAAAGCGGATTTCCATTATATGTCGATAAAAGCGCAACAAGGTACGGAGCTGCAAACGCTCAAGGCGCTGCAAGGGCAGTGGGCCAAGCTCTTTCCGGAAACACCTTTTGAGGGTGGTCACCAGGAAGATGTGTGGGGATTTTATTTTCAGGAGATCGGCATTCATGGGAAAGTGTGGCGGGCGTTTGCTACCATCGCGGTGCTGCTGGCCAGCTTGGGATTGTATGGGTTGATCAAGCTTAATGTAGCGGGCCGGGTGAAAGAGTTCAGCATCCGCAAGGTGTTGGGTGCGGGCGCGAAGCACATTACGATGAAGATCGCGGATCAGTATGTGATTTTGTTTGCCGTTGCGCTTGCGCTGGGGGCGCCGGTGAGTTATGTGCTGATGAAGATGGTGATGAATATGGCGTATGCGGTGCACATGCCCCTTGACTATTCGAATGTGATGATCGCGGTGGTCATTTTGATATTTGTTTTGTTGACGACGGTCGCTGCGCAGATACGGAAAGTGGTGAAGGCAAATGCGGTGCAGGGGTTGAAGACGGAGTAGGGGCGGTTCAATCCTTAAATGCTCAACCCAATCCTAGGCAAGGAGGTACGCGTTATGGCCCTTACCGCAATAGGAACGTTGAAATAAAGAACGCCAGGGTAGGGAGTTAGCGATTTTTGCGTTTCTTTGTAAAGGAGCCGTTGAATGTGATTTTGGTTGGCGTGTAATTGCCCGGTTGGCTTCCTGACTACTGACCCTTACTCCCTATGAAGACGCGCAAGCTTTCCCCGATCATCATGATCTTAGTAGCCGCCTGGCTGCAGATTTGTTTTACAACGACGGTCAACGGCCAGGGTTGGAAACAGTACGACGGCGCGTTCGCGGGAGGCATTGCTAATTTTGCTCGCTATGGCAATGCGCAGTTTGCCAGTTCCCATAACAACGGCGTCTTTAAGTCCACCGACGGCGGCGCAAACTGGTCGGTTGCCTTTCCCGACATTCAGGACGCTGCCTTTTATGTTACCGACACGGCGTTGCTCATTGGGGGGAGTGCGGTATACAGCTATAACAATGTCCGGAAAACACTTGTACAAGTGGGCCAGTCGTTGCCCGGTGCCGTGAAGGATTTTGACCAGGCGCATGGAAAGTTGTTTGCGGCATCAAGCGCCGGTGTGTATCAATACGATGCCATGTTAAAAATATGGGCTGCTAAAAATAACGGGATTAGCGACGATGACACGCATTTTACAAACGATCTGGCCAGCGTCGACGGCGCCTTATTCTGCAGCATGCAAACCTATGGGATGTATAAAAGTATCGATGACGGCGAAAGCTGGACGGCGATCTATCCCGGGCCGGGCTACTTTCAATTGCTCTGTGTGAAGGAACATAACGGCTCCTTGTATTGCGCGGGAATGTTTAACCTGTTTATCTCCCCCGACAAAGGCGTGTCGTGGACGGACGGCATTCATGATCTGGTAGGCGCCAGTGCGATCATATCGAAGATCGAGTTCATTGGCAACGACATCTTTGTTGCCTCTACCGCGGGTACCTACAAACTGAACGATGGAGAGACCTCATGGACCAAGATCGATGATCACGTCTACGAAGCACTCCACTATGACGGAACGGATCTCTTCGCTTCCGACGAACGCGGGCTCTACCGGTGGAATGCCGGCGAAGGAACTTTTGTACTTTCCAACCGGGGTATTAATACCGCGACGGTGAATGATATCATGCCCTTTAACAACAAACTATATGCTGCCACGGACGGTGGTATATACTTCCGCGCGCCAGGTGACACCGATTGGAAGCTTGCACCGGAGTTGGACGGGAAGATTGTGATGACCCTCGAAAAGAAAGGCGACCGGCTGTTTGCCGGCACATCGCGGGGCCTGTATTTTACATCTGCCGGGGCTGCACAATGGACCCTGGCCGACCAGGGAATTAATCCCTACTATCGCATTTGGAAGCTCGACGTCAACGCCGACGCTATCTTCGCTGCGACCGATGGCGGCGTCTTTGCCTCTTACGACAACGGCGATCATTGGAAGTGGCTGGACAATTCTGATGTAAACGATTACCAGATGCCCAACATGGCCGCTAACGACACCATGTTGGTCGCCGTCAACATCAGAGGGCTGTATAAGATCCGTTCCGATTCCACCGACTGGGAGCGTGTGGACTTTCTTTATGGAAAAGACATTTCCTGGGTCAGCATCGTGGAAGGCGAAATATATGTCACCGTGAAGGACGTGGCGGTTTACCGGTCGTCGGATTATGGCGACACGTGGACGCCGTTGGACTGGGATGTTGCCACCAGCATGGATCTGTTGAAACGGGGCGATCACCTGTACAGGGTCTCCAACACAACGGCCCTCTATTCACCCGATGGACGCGACGTGTGGGATGGCACCTCCGAGACGGGCATTCCCGAGGCCACCGTCCTGAACTGCCTCAGTGAAGGTGACGACGGTTTCTATATTGGCACCACGGGCAAAAGCATTTGGTTCCGGCCGTATCTATCCAACACCGACATCACTTCGTCGGTGTATGAGATCGGCGACAGTCTGATCTACGACGTCGCTGCGAGCACCACACTTCAGCATTTCAAGTCGAACATCACGCTAGGCTATGGCACGTCTTTTCAATTTCTGAAAGCCGGGCACTCGACAGGAGGGGTAACGGGGACGACCCTGTCCGAGGAGAACGACAAGGTCAAAGTCATCGCGGAGGATGCGCGGCATGTGAGAACACTGCGCATCGCCACCAGACCGGTGACGGCGACCGAAAACGCGGAGCACACCTTCGTGGAAATTTATCCCGTTCCAACCAAAGGCATTTTGTTTGTGAACAGCCCACAGCCTATCCGTTCATGCCATGTATCAAACACGGTGGGAGAAAATGTTTTGGCACCCACGCTCCACAACAACACCCTCGACGTCTCGACCTTGTCCGGGGGACTTTATTTTTTAACGGTAGTGGATCAAGCGAGTAAAAAACAGGTGTTGAGGTTCGTGAAGGATTGACAGGATTTTAGCGAAGAGAATACGATAAGAATTTCGCGTCGGTGACTTTGAACATCTGGTGCAAGTGTACCTGTTTAAAAAGTAAATGACCTCCGTGATGGGAGGCCAAATCTTAGAAATTGCCGAATGTGAATTACGCCATCACTTGCTTTTGCTCTTTTTCTTTTGCTGACCCGGTGCATAAGGTTTTGCAGACTGGCTGCCGGCTGCCTTTTTAGCCTGGCCGGGAGGCACTTTGCCGCTTGGAGTTTGTTGGGTTTGTGTGGTATGCGTGGCTACTACACAGGATTGAAGCGTGAAGATCAGGAACGCGCAAAGCAGGAAGCGCGTGAGGTGTTTCGTTGAGATAGAAAGCATTCGTTGTCAGGTTAGTATAAGGCTCCAAAAAATAGGAGCGCAATATATAAAGGGTCAACGAGAGAGGTAACCCGCTGCCTACGATCTTCCCCTTCCGTTGTGACATTTTCTTACATGGCCGCTACTGTGCTGCACAGCCAGCTTTTTGGCTCCTGTGAATAGTCGGGGCCTGGCATTACCGCTTATTTTGCTTTTGATTCGATTGTGAGAGATAGACCGATTGATTGTCGGAATTTTCCAACAATCGGGGAGGTGTTTTTTTGTTGGTTTACCATCAAAAACAATACAACCGGTTATGGAAAAGAAGTATGAAAACGCGGGCTATTTTATGCTCCTGCTCTTCCCTTTGACCTTTGCAGGATTTTATGCGAGCTATTTCTCACAGGTCCCGAACTTTAACGCAAACATTCGCCTGGCACATCATTTTCATGGCGTCGTGGCATCGCTCTGGCTTGTCCTGCTGGTCACGCAGTCGTTTTTGATGCGCTATAAAAAAGTGGCCCTGCACCGGGTCGTGGGCAAGTTGTCTTATGTTGTATTCGCTTTATTGATCGTTTCTTTTTTTCCGTTGCTCCGCAGGGATGACGTGAATTTTTTTGCGCTGGCCGACATGGCGGGGTTGGTTATTTTTTACACGCTGGGCATCGTTCATAAAAAAGAGCCCGGTAAACATATGCGCTATATGATCGCGGTAGCCCTTGTGTTTATTGATCCGGCGCTAGGGCGATTGGTTTTCCAGGTTGCCAGCAGGGTGGGCCATTATACGGAGGCGATGCATCACATCACGTTGGCGACCATATCGCTGATCCTGGTGGCGCTTATTATTTTTGATCGCGTCAACCACCGGAATTACAGACCGTACCTTGTCGCATTGAGTTTTTATGTGGCCTATCAGATCACTTTTCAGGTGATTTACCTTTAGGTTGGAATTTCTGTTTCGGCGATAAGCCAAAACCGTCGGATGGAACGTGAAATATGATCGTTTGAACTTTCTCTTTTTTTAGACTACCTTAGTTGTAGTACCGATTGTGCCCTCTAATCTAAAACGTCTATGAGACCCTCCAGAGTCGCCGCCCTGCTTTTTGTTTCGTATGCCGGCGCTGTTCTTTTCGGCTGCCACAAGGAAGACGAGCCCATTGCGCCACAGGCCATCCTAACCCTGCAGGTGGATAAAGGCTATGACGTGTATGCCGACAAATGGGTTTTTGCGTCGGACGAAAAGGGGGAGATCCTGGATGTGCAGCCGTATACCGATGGGCAGACCGTTACGCTGATGAGCGAGAAACATCCCGATAAGATCAATGTGACTTTTTTCGGCCACAACGTATACGCCACGGAAAACACACAGCTGGGCTTTGCCACATGGGCCGGCGTGACCAGTGGGACGACGGTGCATTTTAAATTGGTAACAGTCGACGCTCCGGCCCTTTCTGAAAAGGGCGAAGCGACCATCAAAGTTTCAAATTATACAGGGGCTAATCTCATCACAATTGCCAATGGTTATGGCTATAGCTATGGCGGGTCCTTAAGCAATGGCAACATGGAGATCGATCTTTCATTTTACGGCGCGCCGTCCGATATTTTGCTGTACGGCTGGCGGTCGGGGGTGCCGGTATATTACATGGCGCCGGGCGTCAAGTCAAACGATGTCATCGAGCGTGACTATATGACCGACTTCACACCGTATCCTCACCAGCTCCAGTTGAATTTTCCCGGACCAAATACGGCCACCATTCAGGGGTATGATGCCAAGAAGTCGCTCGCCATTACGTTGATGGATACCGCCTGGCCCAACCAGGGCGACCACCCCGTCATCGGCTATCTCGACGGCTATGATTCCTACGACATGACGGTGACCAACACGCAGGAAGACGGATCTGTGTCCTATCATCAAAAAGGCGCAATCGACTTTACCTTTGACATGCCCACGTTCAACTTTTCGCTCACCAACAACGACATTCAGAATTTCTCATTCGATTTTTCGCGCGACTACACCTATCACACCGCCGTCTGGCAACACTTCGAAGGAATGGAATACACCGCGTGGACCGTAAACGCACCTCCGGGCTATGCGGTGAAGGGTTTGTCCATCCCTTCTGAAATTCTGGCCAAGTATCCTCAGCTGGATATGAGCAAGCTTGCCTACGGCAGCCTGAAATTTACCGAGGTCATCACGGGCCAGTCGTATGAGCAGTTTGTGCAGGGCGGGTTCAATACAAATGCTGACGCCACCGCCGAGGGGTATGTCTACTGGGTGAAGTGATTTCGTTAATTTTCCATCATGCCCAAATTCTTTTTCTTTTTCATTGCCTTATTTCTGTTTGTAACGGCCGCCATCGGCCAAAAGAAGGAAGTGGACGCCGTGAAGGCTTCATTTGATAATTACAAAGCGGCTATCCTCAACGACCAGGGAGAGCAGGCCGTGAAGCATATCGATGGTCGTACGATCAAGTACTATGACAACATCCTGGAGGAAGTGAAGATGTTCGATTCGGCGAAGGTAGAGTCGCTCTCACTACTGGATAAAATGATGGTGTTTTCTATCCGCCACCGGGCCTCAAAGGCTGAAATTTTGTCCTTCGACGGTTCGAAATTGTTTGTATATGCTATTCAAAAAGGCATGGTGGGGAAGAATAGTGTGGTCAACAGCATGATCGGTGAAGTCACTATATCGGGAACCTTTGCCAAAGGGCAACTCGTTGTGAATGACAAGAAAGTGCCTATTTATTTTCATTTTTATAAGGAGCAGGGCCAATGGAAAGTCGACCTCACCTCCATATTTCCAGTCGCGTCTGTAGCATTTAAGAAAGCGGTCGACAACAGCGGGCAATCCGAAGATGACTTCCTGTTCAGTCTCCTTGAAATGCTAACGGGCAAGAAGCCTGGTCCTGAAATTTGGGTGCCGACAAAGGGATAAGACACGAACTGTAGCTTGGCGTGGTCACGGTTTTGTCGGAACATAATTATCCACCCGCTTCCACGTGTCCCGCTCAAAAGCCAATACCTGGCTCACCTTGCCGGATGCATCCTTGCTGAACTTTAAGGGGAACGGGCGCTGCAGGTTAAAAAACTCCAACTCCGATTCGGCATCGAAGGTTATTTCGCGTCCATCCCAAAGCTGCTTCAGGATGAGTTGATTGTTTTTTGATGTGAACTGCGGGTTGCCTTCGAATTAATGAAATAGACGCGCGGTCTCAAAAAAGCTTATATTTACGGCGATTTTATACATTTTAGATATGAACCGTTTTGGCATCGTTGCACTGCTTTTTTCTTTTGCCTCCGTTTTTCTTTCCAGTTGTTCCAGAACAGAAGAGCCTTCTGGTCCTCAAACCATTCTCACCATTCAAGTTGACACAGATTATGGCCTTTCAGGCGACGACTGGGTATATGCTACGGACAACAGCGGAGCGGTACTGGATGTGAAGCCGTATGCGGATGGACAAACCGTTACGCTCACCAGTGTTAGCAGGCCCGATAAGATCAACGTGACTTTCTTTTACGCCCCCGGCGACCCATCTGAAAGGCCCTTCTTCTCCACCTGGGCAGCCATTGACAGGGGAACGACTTTACACTTTGAGACCGAAAAAACAGAAACGCTGCAGGAGAGTGATGCGACTTTGAAAATTTCGAACTATCCATGGCCAATAACGCAATGGATGGGCATTTCAAATGGTCACGGTGTGGTAGCATCCACATCGTCGTCGCAATCGGGCGTGTTAAAAGTTGATTTTTCGTTTTATGATGCCCCTTCGGATTTGCTTCTGTACGGTTATCGCGGAGAGGTGCCGGTATACAATTGGGCAAATAGCGTGAATGCCGGCGACGTTGTTGCCCGCGACTTTGAATCGGATTTCGTGCCCTTTCCCCATACTTTTCAATTGAATTTTGAGGGCAGTAACAAAGCGGAAGTAACTGGCGTTAATTCAAAAAAAACGCGTATAACGTTGCTCAGTACATGGCTTTGGAACTTATCTACACATCCGGTTATCGGCTACCTCGACGGGTTTGATTCGTATGAGCTGCTCGTCATGAATCTGAACACCAATGGGGCGACGGTCTATAAAAAAAATGGGACGATCGATCCGTCATTCAAAATCCCGGCGTTCACCTTTAGTTTGACAAATCGCAGCGTACAAGATTTCGCTTTCAATTTTTCTGAGCCCTACACGTATCATCAGATCACCTGGGCCGTGCCCGCCGGAACCGAAGGCGCATGGTGGAGGCTTAATGTGCCATCGGGTCAGAGGGTGGGAGGTCTTGTCATTCCCGCTGAAATCGCCGCGAAGTACTCTCACCTCAACGTCGACAAACTTCAATATTCGTATATGCAATTCTATCAGTTCGTCAGTGGTCGGTCATATCCCGAAGGCATGCCGGGCATGGCGGTTACGGATGCAGAAACGGCATTGGAATATTACGTTTATACGCCCAAAAACTAGGATCATGGCGCGTCAGGGTTTGGAGGGCATAAAGCCATCCACTCTTTTCCACGTGTCCCGCTCAAACGCCAACACCTGACTCACCTTGCCGGATGCATCCTTGCTGAACTTTAAGGGGAACGGGCGCTGCTGGTTAAAAAACTCCAATTCCGATTCGGCATCGAAGGTTATTTCGCGTCCATCCCAAAGCTGCTTCAGGATGAGTTGATTGTTTTTTGATGTGAACTGTAAGTGCAGCTCTTTGTTGCCTTCCAATTCGTAGTAGCCTTCCAGCGCCTTCAGTTGCGCGGGCTGCAGTGTCACGATCTTTTTCACCTTGCCGCCATAATTGCCTTGCCAGCCATATACACTGGCCACGCTGTTGACGAGTTCTTGGAGGATGCCATCGCTTTCGGAATTCACCATAATGGCCACACCGTTGCCGCTCTCCACCCCGCCCATATAAACACAGCGAAAGCCCACGTTGGCGCCGCCGTGTTCAAAGAAAAGATCGGAGCCTCGTTGGGTCACGAAGACACCCAGGCCGGCGGCGTCGCGCACGGGCGTGAGCCTGAGTTTGGTATTGGCGGATGAGAGGACCTTGGCGGATTTCCCCTTCCACGAAAGCTGTGTTTCGATAATGTATTTGGCCAGGTCGGTCGGGTTGGTCCACAGGCCGGCGGCGGCTTGTTCGGGGTGGATGCGGTATTTCTTTTGCAGTTCCTGGCCGTCGCTCATGTAGCCGGTGGCCAGCGATGCTTTGCGTGTGGAGGGCGGGGGTTGAGTGTAAAAGCTATAGGTCATGCCCAGCGGTTGCAGCACATTGCGCCACATGTATTGGTCGTAAGGAACCTGGGTGACGTCGGTGACGATGCACTGCGAAATGGTGGTGCCGCCCCCTGAATACTCCACGCGAAGATCGGGCTCGAACATCGAGCGGACCGCTTCGGAGTTGGCGGGCTTTTTTCCATCGAGAATTTCAGGAACAGTGGGCAAGGGTTCACCGGGCACGTAGCCGCCAAAGCCATGGACCGTTAGCCCGGCCGTGTGCGACAAGAGGTTGGTGATGGTGATGCGCTTTGTCTTTGACAGTGAGTCATAGGGGAACTTCCAACTAGTGAGGTAGGTGTTGATGTCGGCGTTAAGATCGATCTTGCCCTCCTGGACGAGCTTCAACACGCCCACGCCATTCAGCGACTTGCTGATGGATGCGGCCTGGAACACGGTCTCGGTGGTTGCCTTCCGGTGTTCGGCTTCATCGGCCCAGCCATAGGCTTTTGCCCAGTCCAATGTATAGTTTTTGATCACGGCGATGCTCAGGCCCTTGATGTGGTAGAACTTCATGCGTTCTTCGAGCGTCCATTTCTTCTGGCCTTCCAACACCACGGCCCCGGCCAGGCTTTCTTCCACTTGCTCGATGCGGGTCTGTACGTCGGGTGGCGTTCGGGTTGTTTGTGCGCAGGAGGATGAGACAATGGCCAGGAGGCATGCGATGAGGGTGAGGGGTTTCATAGGGTGTTTTTTTGTTGCGGGTCGAGAGGTGTATATCAACTATTCAGCCAGCTTTCCCAAGCTTAATTTATGCGCATGCGCAGGGATTCTAACCGGCGTTGAATCCCTTACCGAACATTTTCATCCGTGGGCGGACAGTGCCGCGGGTGCTATCACGCCGGCAATCCCATTGGATAGAATAGCAGAAAACCTTATCTTCCAGCTTGTCACCCATTTCATCGGGATAATAAGGCATGAGGAGAGCGAATCTTTCCCCGATTCCAACAAAGGAATCAAGTGGTTGTGGTAAGTAATTTTATTTGGGTGCACGCACGTTAAAGAGAGTATTAAATAGTTCGTCCTTATTATCAACGTTAAACCGAATCAACCCTAACGAAATGAGAGTATTCGCATGGTCGCTATTCCTTATCGCTTCAGCGGTAGTGGTAAAGGGTCAATCCAAAATCGAAAAGGAGAGCAAGGCTGAATATACGGTGGAGGAGATCCGCCAGGACTATTTGATCTTTCGAAAAGCGCTGGAAACCACGTATCCCAGCCTCTACCGGTTTGAAGACAGTGTAAGCGTTACCCGGTATTTGGACGATCAATTCAAAGCGTTGGATCGGTCCATGGCTGAGCTCGAATTTTATAAGATCATCGCACTGACTTGCGCGCATATCAATGATGAGCATATCATTCCAACGCCCTCTCAAGACTATTACCAGTCGTTACAAAACGCCGATCACTATTTTCCATTTTCGTTGAAGGTCCTTGACAGGCGGTTATTTATTTATAAGAATTTCAATCTTCAGCAAACACTTCCTGTGGGAGCTGAAATTCTTTTCATCAATGGACATTCCGCCGAAGAAATCCTGAATATTTTGCTGCCGACCATTCCGTCTGATGGCTACATCCAAACCTTTAATATCCGTCATCTCGAAGATTACAGCATGACGCAAAACGAAAGCCTCTTTGATTTGAATTATCCGATTTTTGTTGAGAGGACAAACACATTCAGGATCGAGTTTATTCACCCGCAATCAAGATCAAAGAAAAGCACCGTAACGATAAAGGGTCTTTCCTTTCAGGACTACAGGAAGTTTTACAATGAACGGATCGGGTATAAAGCGCCGTTAGAATTCAAATATCTTCAAAACGATATAGCGTATCTGCGGATCGCTTCCTTTTTGAGATATCACAGAAATGATTTCAAGCAGGACTTCAATAATTTGTATGACAGTATTTTCAAGCAACTGAATAAGAAGAATGCAAAAAATCTGATCTTAGATCTAAGAAACAATGAAGGCGGTGACGGATCCGGCGAAAAGCTGATCACCTATCTCATCACCAAGCCTTATAAGCACTACGACTACACCGAAGAAAAGTTCGTGGGCTATCCGCCGGTGGTCGATTACCTGGAAAATGGAAAGGACCTGCGTTTTAATGATTCGCTCGTCTACAAAACCAATTCCGGGGTGTATCGGCTAAAAGACGAATACTTCAATAATCTTTACAAAACGCAGCCCCCCAACAAGGACCATTATAAAGGGAAGATCTATGTCTTGATGAACGGGGCCTCCGGCTCGATGGCATCGGTGGTGGCCACCTTCTTGAAGGCGAGCGACAGGGCCGTTTTTATTGGTGAGGAAGGTGGTGGGACCATGGAGGGAAACACATCGGATTCGTTTGCAAAACTTCAGTTGCCCAATACCAAAATAAGGGTGGAAATTCCGCTAACGAAGAAGGTGAACAATGTGGAATTTATGAAAGGGAGGGGTGTGTTTCCTGACTATTATGTGAGTCCTAAAATTGAAGATATTATGCGGGGGGTGGATACGGAGCTGAATTTTGTGCTGAATTTGATTTCAACGAAGAAGGGATGAGCGTTAGGCAGGGTGCCGGTGCGGCAAAGGTTGTAACGCCATGCAACGGTATGGGAGGGGTTATTTTTCTTGCGATGGGTGCCGTTGGGGTATTTATCAATGGCGATAGGGGGGATGAAAGCATTTGGAAAAAATAGTATCTTTGCCACGCTGTAATCTTTAGATCCCATGAGCATTTTCGGCTTCCTCATCCTGGTCGGTATCGGAGTATTCCTTTACAAAACTTATTTCAGCAACAACACTTACGAAACGAAAGACGAGCGCTACAACGCGGAGCGCAATAAAAGACAACAGGAATTGGATCGCCTGCTCGACAAGATTGCCAACCGGGGCATGGACAGTCTCAGTGAACAGGAGCGCCGTCGCCTGGATGAGCTTTCGGGGAAGCGATGATTTGAATGACTATTATATATATTGCGCTATTAAAACTGTTCTCAGGCCATTTGCCGTTTGACATGAATCGACTCAAAAACATTTCCCTGCACGTTATTCTTGGCGTCTCGTTTCTTCTTTCCAGCTGTCATAAAGATGACGAAGTCACTGGCCCTCACACGATCTTAACGCTACAGGTGGACGCGGGATATACCCTGGCTACCGACGACAACTGGATCTTTGCAACCGATGACGCGGGGGAAGTATTGGATGTGAAATCCTATGCCGGGGGAGAGACCGTCACGCTGGTCAGCGATAAAGCGGGAGACAAGATTACCGTCACGTTTTTCAGGCATCACGAGGCATCGTCAAAGACAAGCATTTTTAATACCTATGCCGGCATCCCCAGCGGCACCGCATTGCACTTAATAGTGCCGGCGCCCTCGCGTCGTGAGTCTTTGCCGGGTAAGGCTACTTTTATGATCTCAAATTTTCATCCCGGCTCTTCATTCGTGCAATTTTCGAACGGCGATTCGTATAGCGCCTCCGGCACCATAACTTCCACTGAGGCGGATATGGAGGTTTCCTTTTATGGCGTACCGTCCGATTTTGTTTTGTCTGGGTATCGCGCGGGCGTGCCCGTGTACAATTGGGCGAAGGAGGTGAAGGATGGCGATATCATTAAACGTGACTTTGACACAGACTTCGTCGCTTTACCACACCAACGAACATTGGACTTTGAAGGTGTGAATACAGCTACCCTATCCAGTTCGGACGGGAAATCGAATTTTAGTATTCTGGACACGTATTCGCTTATGGGAACGGCCTATGCCACCGACCATCCGGTCATTGGTTATCTCGACGGTTTTGCTAGTAACCTCCTGGTCGTCACCAACACAAAGGCCAATGGACGGGTAAGCTATCGGAACGACGGAGAGATCGATTTTTCGTTTACGATGCCCACGTTCACCTTTTCACTCCAGAGTAATGGCATACGGGATCTCGCGTTCAGCTTCTCGGAAGACCACAATTACTATTTTTCCAACTGGGATTATACGCAAGACACGGAGTGGATCAGGTGGTATTTCAGCGCACCCGCTGGTGTGTCGACAAAGAGCTTGTCAGTTCCCCATGAAATTGCGGCGAAGTATTCTCAGATCGACGTGAGCAAGTTCGTGCTTTTGAGTATCAATTTCACGAAGATCATAGAAGGAGCATCCTATCCGCAGGACATGCCGGGTATGAAAACAAGTGATGACAAAACCAGGAAACAGTATACCTTCTCTCCGAAACTCTGATGGTGGTTGAAGGCGCACGGATGCGGAACACTCGCTCCGGATCTTTGGCCATGAAAAAATATATGGTCCGTCTTTTGTGAGCGCTCAATAACTGCCATTATGATCGTGCGTTCACTCCTTCACGGCAGCATTGTCAATTCTCAAAAAGCATGCCCTACTAAAGTGAGAATTGTGTTTGCTGTTCCGATCTAATTTTCCAATTTCGAACCCCAGAGCCCATCTGACTGCATCATCGCAGTGAGATGGGCTCTTTGCGTTTAAATGTTTGTGTTCGGAGTAATCACCTAAATACAAAAAAACATGAAAGTACACTTGAGCAATCAGAAAGAGCACCAGAGTGTTGAGAACGCTTTCGCTTTCAGAATTGAGATGAGTCCTGAGGAGTTCAGGATCAAGGAAACGCCTTTTGGCGTGCGGTTTGAATACAGCAAAGAGTTTAAGAGTATGAACGAGCCCGGCACGCCGGCCTTGCCTTCGAAGATTGTGAACGTGGCCTTGCCGGGCAACGCCAGCCGTCTGAAGCTGGAGACCACTGTGGAGTCGTCGAAGAAACTTTTTAAAAAGCCCGTGTTCGTCATGCCTGTGCAAGACCTGCAGGTGGCGTCGGCACGCGAGAACTTTCGCGTTGAAAAGCAACGGATGGAATCCATCAATCGCGCCGTCGAACAACTGGAGCAAGAGCCTCGGGCCATCCCTTTTTCGCATGGCGCCATGCCCGACCCCAAAGTGTACAATGAATTTTTAAGCAAGCCTGTTCCCGTTGCCGAACTGCTGCACACCACGCTGGCGGGCAACAACCTGATTGCCGCCATTCGTGTGAACCCCATCACGATCGGTTCCGATTTTATCCCCGTGTTGAACGAGGTGATCGACCTGCTGATCACCTATAAGATCCAGCGATCGGAAAAGATCGACCGCAAGACCACCATGCGCTCGCTCTCGCCGAACAAAACCATTCAGCAGAGCCTGGTCGATCAGCTGAAGGAAACCGTGATCAATCCCCGCGAGGTCATCGACATCACGCACATTCCCTGGTTTGTGTTTGGTCAATACGACTACCTGGTCATCACCGACAACAAGCGGTGGAACAGCGAGACCCTGGAGCCGTCGACGGCGGTGGGCGACATGGTGACGGCCTTTGCTAAGCTGGTTGAATGGAAACGCGAAAAAGGCTTGAAGGCTCGCGTGGTCACCATCACCGACATTATGAACGGCGTCTATGGCAACTTCAAGACCGGCGCAGTCGATCTGCAGGAAGTGATCCGCAATTTCATGAAACATGCACACTCCGCCTGGGGTGTTACCTGGTGTCTGCTCGGCGGCGACATCGAGATCGTGCCGGTGCGCCTGGCAGCGGGCGAATGCCGTGGCGATGTGACCGAGCAAACCGCCAACAATCCGCCTCACGACAACGAAGCTTTCTGGACGGGAACGTTCACCAAGATCAAAGCCGTTTCGCTGGGCGAATGGTTTAGCGTGAACGACAGCTACCTGAAACTCACCAACAAGACCACCGGCAGACTGATCCCCAAAAAAGCGCCGTTGAATCATCTCACCATCCATCCGCTTGAAAACGTCCGCATCAACGGACTCATCCATTTGCCGATCGATTTCTTTGAAACGACCGCGCAATTCCAACACCGGCTCGGATGGTATTTTTGCACCGACGAAACGTACACGACATATTCCTCCACGCCGACCAACTTTGTGCGGGTGGATGGCGATGCGTCCATCATCCATGCGCCGCTGCGGTTCCACTATACCTGGAACACCATACCCACCGACTTCTACTACGCCAGTCTTTTCGGACCAAACTATGGCATCGCCGGCAAACACGACTGGGACGCCAACAACAACCGGCTGTATGGACAACACGAATACGCCAGCGACTTTGACCCGGTGAACTGGCACGCCGACATCATGGTGGGCCGCGCCCCGGCGTCGACGCCTGCGGAAGCGGAAGTTTTTGTAGACAAAGTTATGGCCTACGAGAAATTCAGAATGGAAGACGGCACGTCGCTCGATCGCAACTACCTCGACAAGATGTTGCTGGTGTCCACCAACTGGGGAGGCCGGATCGGCTATTGGGCCAGTTCAACGAATCCGCCACCGGCCGGACAATTCTATACCGATGCCGCGCATAGCCGCGCTATTCTTCAAACGAATGCCGACTTCACGCGTGACTGGGAGTGGGAACTGATCTCCTGGATCAACGATACCGATGTGTGGCTGATCCCTTACGATCGAAATGCCGCACCTGGTGTTCGCGGTTGGTACTACGCTTTTAGCCCCACCGATCTGCGGCCCGCTATTATAGAGTTCAACCTGCCGTGGGGCGTCCACTTCGAGTTCCCGATGATCACCAACACCATCGTGATCTATGGAAACGCATCGGACATTGCACCGCAGTTGTTTATCCTCGATCGCACCGAAGCCGATGGTTCCATGATGGACTCCGAAGCTTTGCGCGAACAGATCGACGCCGAGTTGCCGCTCTTCCGGCGGTTCAATCGCCTCTATGAAGATATAGACAGTTTGCCGATAGCCAACCGGAATGCTGCACCGGTGCAGCGGTTTACGGATGCTGCCCTGGAAACGGCACTCAACGACGGTCACCACTTCCTCAGTTTGTCGGGACATGGGTCGATGGGTGGTTGTTGTGGTGTGAACAGTTGGACGGCCGGCAACGCCACCAACGGCAACAAATATTTTATTGCCTTTGCCGACTCGTGTCTTACCAATGACTATGAATATGCCGACTCGATGTCGGAGAGCCTGGTCAACAATCCACACGGTGGCGCGGTGGCCTACGTGGGGCACACGCGGTTTTCCTGGATTGGGTTGGGCGATGACTTTGAGCGGGCGTTCTTCCATGAGTTGGTGAATACGCGGCACATTGGTCTGATGCACAACAGCCGGTTGAATGTGCTGTTGACGAGCAGCCGGGGCCCGCTGGATCATTATAACAAGTGGTCGGTGCTGGCGTTGAACCTGCTGGGCGATCCGGAGATGGAAGTGCGGAAGACGAAACCGGCGATCATCATACCGCATGTTTACTTTGAACTGGAGCGTTTGTATATCAAAGTATTTGAAGGTGGATTTGCGCGGAAGCAGATCACGGACTTCCAGGTGCGCATCACCACGCAAGAACTGTCGCAGGCGCTGGTGCCGGATGAAGATGGTAAGATCCCGTTTGAGAAGGATTGGTTGTTGCAGGAGAAATTGATGGTGTCTATCACTGTTGATAATGGCATTCCGTATACCATGACGGGTGAGGAGATCCAGGCGCGGATGATCATGTCGAGGCAGGAGGAAGCTGCGGCGGATGTACCGGAAGCAGAGGCCAGCCCTCAACAAGAGATGACGAAGGCGACGAGCAAAGTGGCTCCGGCGGAGAGTGAGTTATTGTTGCATTCATAGTATTTGTTGATGTCTGAGAAGGTGAAGCCCGGGTGTGTGCCTGGGCTTCTTTTTTTTTAAACCGCCTCACCTGGTTTTTTTCTACCTATATTCATCTAGCAGAAAAACTGGTCACTGAAAAAATCATTTGTGAATTCGTTGCATCTTATTTTTGACCCGCCTATATTCAATCATGGTTAGCGCAGTTGTTTTGACCCGCTCAAAGAAAAATATTTTTGCTCTACCATTTTTCAGGTGATTGTTGTTTGCAAAACAAATGCGATCTATTCGCAAACACAAGAACCCTTCGATGATTTGACCGCTCGGCACACAGGCTATTGAAAATTCTCAGGGCGGCCCGTATTGGTAGCTGTACAATTTGTATTGACACAGAACGAGTTCACTCGATCACACTTAACTCTTTATTGACGTTTTATGATACCAGAGGCCCTTACCGTTATCGTCGGTTTGATCAACGAATTCATCTTGCCGGGACACACCGATGAACCGCTGGTGTTGTCGAACATTTCGCGGGTGAACGACGGCGACGAGTTCACGCAGAACATGAAAGACAAACTGGTGTTGTCCATTGTCAATATAGAAGAGGATCGCGTGGCTAAGTCGCCCGATAATTTTATGAAGGAGAATAACCTGATCCGCTATAAAAATCCGGCGATTCACCTGAACCTTACCTTGCTCTTTGCTGCCACGCACGACGACTATCCGAAGGCGATCGCGTTACTGGAAAAGATCGTTCGGTTTTTTCAGATCAAGTATGTGTTCACGCCGGGCGACACACCCGAGCTGGCCACGGCGAACATGATCAACGACTTCAATGTCGAGAAGCTGATCTTCGATTGGATGAACCTGAACCTTGAACAAGTCCATCAGCTGTGGACAACGTTGGGTGGCCATTATATTCCTTCGGTCATCTTCAAGCTGCGCATGATCACCATCGACGAGCACAAGATCCAGAAGGATGCATTGCCCATCAAGGAAATCACTACTGACGTTGGACATTCATGATCGCGGACACCATTCATATCGCCTACCGGATCTTGTTCTCCCTTCAATTGGAAATGGAAGGCTATAAGGACGATCTCACTCCGTTTGTCAGGATCATCCCCGACGCGGCGACGGAAGAGCGGTTTGCTTCTTATGGGATGCTGATCAGGCGGCAGCGGGGTGCGTATGTGGCGTTGATCGATGTGGTGCCGGAAGGACCAGACCTTGGCAAACCGGAGATCGCATTGAAGGTTCCTGAGATCTTTCGGTTCGAGGTGCAATTGGATGCCAGCCTGTTGAGCCGGTGTCACCTCGCGTCGTATGATTTTGTGGATCATGTCCTATACATCTCCAACGAAGCCAACAATGTGGTGGGCACCGACGTGTTGCTCACGCAGCCGTTGGCCACCTATAATAATGTTGATACTTATAAGAAGGGCTACCTGGTGAAATCCGGTGGTGCGTATTATAAGGCGATCAAGGAAAGCAGCAGCGGCGATGTGCACGTGGTGAGCGAACCGGACTATTGGAAGCTCATCCCCGACAACACCTACATCAGCCAGACCGACTTGCGCACACGGGCGTCGTTCACCACACCGGTGAATAGTCAGACGATCATTGTGGCGGAGGTAAAGCACAACGCGGCGTTGAACGCCAACTATCGATTGTTGGATGGGGCGTTGCGTTGCAGGGAAATCAAGTACACAACAAAACTTCTCGTTTCTATATGATTTAAGTAAGCCATAACCTTTAAAAAAACTCTCTATGTCAATGATCAATGAGTCCGCCATCAGAACGCCGGGCGTTTACACTACGGAAATTCCGTTGCTACCGCCGTCCGTTGCGCAGGTCGAAACTGCGGTTCCTGTTTTTATCGGGTATACGGAAATCGCCGAGCGCAAAGGAGAGTCCCTCTCCATGAAGCCCACCAAGATAACCTCCCTGGTCGAGTTCAGGCAGTTGTTCGGTGGCCCTTTTAACATCGCGCCGGGCAACATCGAACTGAAAGTCGATCCGACCAAGAACTATACGGTGACCGAAGTTACCTATAACCGGATGTTCTACCTGTTCGATGCCTTGCGGCATTTCTTTGACAACGGTGGCGGAAAATGCTATATCGTGTCCGTGGGCAGCTACGCCGATGCCGTGGCCGCGGGCGACGAAACGCTCACGCCTCCTACGGGATTGCGTGGCGGCGTGAAGTCCGTGGAAACCTACGATGAGCCGACGCTGATCCTGTTCCCCGACGCTGTACTTTTGTCGGACACCGACTTCTTTGCCCTGCAGCAAATGGCGCTCGCTCAGTGCGCGTCGTTACAAGACCGGTTCAGCATTTTCGATCTCCGCGAAAACAACACCGGCACCACCACACCCTGGCAAACCAGTGTCGATAATTTCAAGAACCGCATCGGCATCAACGCGCTTAACTATGCCGCGTGCTACACGCCCTGGCTGATCAGCGCCTTTACCAAGGACATCAACTTTAATTTGCTGGATGGCCACGTGCGCGACAACACGCTCGCTGCCAACCTGATCAACTTCGAAATGATCACCGCCAACCCCGACCTGAACGGGCTGGTGACGACCATCAAGCGCAACACCCAGGACCAGACCACGGTGAACGCCCTGATCACCACGCTGCGGACGGATGGCGCGATCGTCTATCCAACGATCGTGGATCGCTACAACAAATTGAAGAACGACCTCATCGTGACCAACGATGCCGGCACGGTTGCGGCCTATGATGCGTTGGTCGACTTCATAGAACTGGTGGCGGTGAGCCTGCCACCGCTGCGGACGTCAATGGTGAACCCGGTAGCCGTGCAATCGCTCGACGCCCTGGCGCAGAACAACGGCACGGGGTTGCGCAAATTCGTTGGTGACCTCATCGCCCTTGAACAAAATACGGACGTGGTAGCGTTGCGTGCCTTTGCCGCAGCAACGTTCACCCTATATGATCCGCCCGCTACCACCTGGCTCACGGGCACGGTGGCCTCCATTGGCGCCAGCTCCAAAGATTATTATCCCCCGGCCGTGGTCTCGGATCACGCGCGAGCCCTGACCATCCTGGGCGACCTCAATGCCATCATGACCGGGTTGGATGGTTTCCTCAGCCGGCTGCTTTTGGCTGTGCAGACCTATGTGAAGATCGCGCAGGATTCGCTTTATAAATCACACCCGATCATCAGCAACCTGGTGTTGTACCTGCAGCGCGAGTTGTCCAAGCTTCCTCCATCCGGAGCGATTGCAGGCATTTATGCTTTGACCGATGCCACGCGTGGTGTTTGGAAGGCGCCGGCAAACGTGAGCCTCAATTCGGTGGTGGCACCCTCGGTGACCATCGACGAAAAAATTCAGGATACCCTCAACGTCGACGACGTTGCCGGAAAGTCGATCAACGCCATCCGCGCCTTCACGGGCAAGGGCACGCTGGTTTGGGGTGCCCGCACGCTGGATGGCAACAGCAGCGAGTGGCGCTATGTGTCGGTGCGGAGATTTTTTATCATGGTGGAAGAGTCTTCCAAGAAAGCCACCATGCCGTTTGTGTTCGAGCCCAACGATGCCAACACCTGGGTGAAGGTGCGCGCCATGCTCGAAAATTATCTGACGGTGCTCTGGCGTCAAGGGGCGCTGGCCGGTGCAAAACCGGAGCAAGCCTTCTTTGTGAAATGCGGCCTGGGACAAACCATGACGGCGCAAGACATCCTCGACGGCAAGCTGATCATCGAGATCGGCATGGCGGCGGTGCGACCGGCCGAATTCATCATCATGCGCTTTGCACACAAGCTGCAGGAATCCTGATCGACAAACCTTCTTTAGTAGCATTTTCTAAAACGCCTTAAAAAAATAACTATGGCAGAATATCCTCTTCCCAAATTTCACTTCCAGGTAGAATGGGGTGGATCAAGGATCGGCTTCACAGAAGTGTCCGGCCTTGACATAACAACCGAAGTCATCGAATACCGCGACGGCGCCAGTCCCGAATACTCCAAGGTGAAGATGCCCGGGCAGCGCAAGTTCTCGAACATCTCGCTCAAGCGCGGTACGTTCAAGGCCGACAATCAATTCTATGCCTGGTTCAACACCGTGAGCCTGAACACCATCGAGCGCCGTAACCTGGTGATCTCGTTGCTCAACGAGAACCACGAGCCCGTGATCGTGTGGAAGGTCAAGAACGCGTGGCCGACCAAGATCACGCCCACCGACCTCAAGGCCGACGGCAATGAAGTGGCCATCGAAAGCCTGGAGCTGGCACACGAAGGACTGACCATTCAAAACGAATAGCGCATGGACCTGAACTATCCCCAGGTGGGGTTCCATTTTTTGGTGGCGTTTGAATTGTTCCCCCAATTTCCAAACGACCTGCGCTTCCAGGAAGTGTCGGGTCTCAACGTGACGATGGAATCGGAACCGTTGAAGGAAGGTGGCGAGAACCGCTTTGTGCATCAGTTGCCGGTGCGGACCAGCTACAGCGAGCTCGTGTTGAAGCGCGGGAAATTTATGGGGTCGGGCATTCTCTTTTGGTGCAAGAACGCCATCGAGAATTTTGAATTCAAGCCCACAAACATCCTCATCTCGTTGCTGAACGACGATCACCTGCCGCTCTACAATTGGTACGTCATCAATGCCATTCCCAAGCGACTGGAGATCTCCGGCTTCAACGCCGAGAGGAGCGAGGTGGTGATCGAGACGCTGGCACTGAACTATCAGTACTTCAAATATTATGATCCCGCCAGTGCAGCCTTGGATCTGGCAGGCTCGCTTGCCGGATCGATTGGGGGTAGCATCAGCATTTAAAAAAATGAACCATGCCCGTTGAGATCAGGGAACTCCACATTAAAGTGCTCGTGCAGGGCGATTCGCCAAATGAGAGTGCTCCGACCGCTTCATCGGTCTCTCCCACGAATGTGGACGCCATCGTGGCGGAATGCGTGGAGCAAGTTGTGAAGATCATCAAAGAGAAAAAAGAACGATAGCGTATGCCTGGCGAGTTAAAAAAACTGAAGATCAAAGCCATCGAGAACGGTGTGGCCACCACCAATCCGGACCTGATGTACGATGCGCTGGTGAACCCGGAAACTTACACGGTGCGGCACCGGGTGGAATACAACCCCACGCCACCCGCGGCGGGTGCCACGGGCAAAGATCAGCAGTATAACTACACGCCGCCGCCGACGCTCCAGTTCGATTTTATTTTTGATAGCACGGGTGTCATCCCCAAACCACTTGGCGGCATTGCCGGGGCTTTGAGTGGCATTCCGATCGCCGGGGCAATAGCCGGCGCGTTGGCCGGTGGAGAGAAGTATGACCTCATCAAAGAGGTGGAGAAATTCAAGCGCGTGGTCTACGACTACAACAGCACGGCGCACGAGCCCCGCCGCTTGCAGTTGCTGTGGGGCACCTTGTTTTTTGAAGGTGTGCTCACGAGCCTCCAATTCAACTATAAACTTTTTCAACCCGATGGCACGCCCATCCGGATGGTGGCCACGGCAGCGTTTTCCGGAACGATCGAAGACGATCTGCGGGTGGCGAAAGAAAAAAGTAATTCGCCCGATCTCACGCACGTTCGCGTGGTGAAACAAGGCGACACATTGCCGCTGATGGCCTATAGGATCTACGGCGACTCTGCCTACTACCTGGAAGTTGCCCGTGTGAACAAGCTCTCCAACTTCCGGAACCTGCAACAGGGCATGAAGATCAAATTTCCACCCATCAACAAAAGTCTGAAATGAACGCCAGCAGGGTTTTGCCAACACGCCGGCCAGCCAACCTGGTCACCTTCACCATCAAAATGGATGGCGAGGCCTTGCCGCGGACGTATGGCATTTTGTCGATCGTGGTCAACAAGGAGATCAACAAAGTCCCCTCGGCCATGGTGGTGATCCAGGATGGAAGTGCTGCGAGAGCGACCTTCGAAGGTAGCAACACCGAGCTGTTCATTCCGGGAAAGGAAATCGAGATACTCGCCGGCTATCAATCCGACGAGTCGACCATTTTTAAAGGGATCATCATTCAGCATGGCATAAAGATCAAAGGCAACGGTAGCACCATGCTCACGCTGGAGTGTAAAAACTTGGCAGTGAAGCTCACCGTCGGAGCGAAGCATAAATATTTTGTCGATAAAAAAGACAGCGAAGCCATCGAAGACATCATCGACGCCTACGGCCTCGACAAGGATGTTGAAGCCACCACCGTGCAACACAAGGACCTCGTGCAATTCAGTGCGACCGATTGGGATTTCATGGTCGCGCGCGCCGAGGCCAATGGAAAAGTTTGCCTGGTCGACGATGGCACGATCACCGTGAAAGCGCCCGTCCTCGACGGCGATCCGGTTTTAGATTTACTCTACGGCGGCACCATCCTCGACTTTGATGCCACCATGGATGCGCGCGATCAATACCAGGCGGTGAAAGCCTTTGCCTGGGATCCCGCCACGCAGGCCATCGTGGAGACCGATGGGACCGACCCGGCCTTCGCCGGCAATGGAAACCTCGCGCCTTCTGATCTCGCGTCGGTCATCGGGTTGGAGCACCTGGATTTGCGCAGCACGGGGATTTTGTCGCAGGAAGAATCACAGGCCTGGGCCGATGCCCAGTGGGTGAAGTCACAGTTGTCGAAGATCCGGGGACGCGTGGGCATCCGCGGATTTGGCGAGGTGAAGCCGGGCGATCTCATTAACCTCGACGGGTTGGGCGATCGCATGAATGGAAAAGTATATGTCTCCGGTGTTCGTCATGAAATTGGCAGCGGCACCTGGAAGACCGATATCCAGTTTGGGCTCTCGCCCGAATGGTTCACACAAACCTACCCGGTAAATCAGCTGCCTGCCTCAGGCATGTTGCCGGCCATACAAGGGTTGCAGATCGGCGTTGTGTCGCAATTGAAAGAGGACCCCGCGGGCGAAGATCGCATCCTGGTGAAGTTGCCCATCATCGACAGCGATGACACCGGCATTTGGTCGCGGGTGGCGTGTATGGATGCGGGCGATACGCGGGGAAGTTTTTTTCGGCCCGAGATCGGCGATGAAGTGGTCGTCGGCTTTCTGAACGAGGACCCGCGCCATGCGATCGTGTTGGGTGCATTGAACAGCAGTAAGAAACCTGCGCCGCTCACCGCCACCGACGAGAATCACGAGAAAGGATACGTGTCGCGAAGTGGTATGAAATTGATTTTTAATGATGATAAGAAATCCATCAAGATCGAATCGTCGGCCGACCGGAGTTTCCTGTTGGATGAAGACGCCGGGGTGATCAAACTGGAGGATGGCAATGGCAACAAGATCGTTCTCAACGCCGATGGCATCACCATCGAAAGCAAGAAGAAGATCACCCTCAAGACCGACGACGACATCGAGATCCAAGGCAAGAACATCACCCACACCGCCCAGATGAGTTTCAAGGCGGACGGCAGCTCCGGTCTGGAACTCACCAGCAGCGCGGTGGCAAAATTGAAAGGTTCACTGGTACAAATAAACTAAAACGATCATGCCTCCAGCAGCGCGTATAGCCGACATGCATGTTTGCCCGATGACTACAGGCCCCGTGCCCCATGTGGGTGGTCCCATTTCAGGTCCGGGTTGTGCCACGGTGTTGATTGGCGGCATGCCCGCTGCTTGCGTGGGCGACATGGCCGTCTGCACCGGCCCGCCCGATACGATCGCAGCCGGCTCCACCACGGTGCAGATCGGTGGAAAGTTTGCCGCACGCATGGGCGACACGATGGCCCACGGCGGAACCATTGTGGTGGGATGTTTTACGGTTTTAATCGGATAGCAATATGAACGAAGATCATTCTTTCTTAGGCACAGGCTGGAGCTTTCCCCCCACGTTCGACAACACGAGCGCGCAGGTGGCGATGCTGTCGGGAGAAGATGACATCGACAGCAGCCTCCAGATCTTGCTGGCGACCGCGCTGGGGGAACGCATCATGCAACCGAAGTTTGGTTGCAACCTCAGCGACATGGTGTTCGAGAACCTGGACGTGACCCTCCAGACCGAAATGAAAAACCGGATCGAAAAGGCCATACTCTTCTATGAGCCGCGCGTCGACCTGGAAGGGATAGCACTGACGCCGGACGAGACCGGTGGTCTGATCATCATCGACGTGCGCTACATCGTGCGCGCCACCAACACGCGCGGCAACCTGGTTTATCCTTTTTACCTGACGGAAGTTTAACCCATGACAGACCTCACGCACATCTACCAATACTTGCGCAGCACCGACGGCGTAAACCAACTGCAGCGCAGCCTGGCAGCGCTCGATCCGTATTTCGTGCGCATGGATGAGCGTCGGAAGAGTGACCTGATCGATTTTGCGGTAAAATTGTCGGAGCAGATCCGATACTATGATCTGAACGACCAGGCAAAGGGAAACTGGCGCCCCTTCTTCGAATTCCCGGATGCCGGCAGCTCCATCGTGGTGCGGGCCGCTACGGTTGGATCGTTGCCGCCGCTGCTGTACTCCAACGGCACGGATGGCCTGGGCGCCACGATCACCCTGCTGGCCAACGGCGCATTGCCGCCACAGGATGGTGTTGCCTTGCTGAATGGCGACCGGTTGCTGGTGTGGAAACAGTCCATGGCATTTCAAAATGGTGTGTACACAGTCACACAAGGAACCGGCACAACGCCTGCGCAACTGAGAAGATCGGATGGTGCGGATCAAACGGCATTCCTCGATCGCCAAATTGTGGAAGTGATGGAGGGCGACCAGCACGCCCGCAGATTTTTCACCCAGGAAGTAGCGAAGCCATCGGTTGGCGCTTCGGATATCACTTATTTGAGAAGAGGCCTCTCGCGAAGCGACTGGTCTCCACACCTGGCCTTGTTCATGGCGTTCCTTCAAGTCCACGCCATTGCCCAGCGCGATTTGAACGAGACGACCGGACGCCACCTGCGATATTACTATGAGGACGTGCTGCGGCTGCAACGAAAAGCGGCGCAGCCGGATCAGGTGCACGTAGTGTTCGAGTTGGCCAAAAATGCCACGGCCTGGCGCTTGCCGTCGGGCACGTTGCTTGACGCTGGAAAATCTGCCGATGGCAAGACACCCCGGCAATACAGCCTCGACCACGAGATGGTAGTTCACGCGGGCACGGTGCAATCGCTGAAGTCGTCGTATACCGATGTGAACTCGGCCGGGAAGGCCATCATCTTCAAGGCAGAGGATGCCACGCTGGTGGTGAACGATACCGCCACGGGCTGGCGGCCGTTTGGCAGCAGCCAGTTGAAACGCTCGCCGGAGTCGCGGACCATGACCGAAGCAAAACTTGGCTTTGGGATTGCTTCGCCAGCGCTGTTGCTCGCCGAAGGAGAACGGACGATCACCGTCACTTTAAATTTGCAGGCTTCTACTCCCGCAACGGATCCCCTGGGGCTAAGCTATGCGTTTGAAATTACGCTGACGGGCGAGAAGGGTTGGGTGACGCCGTTGATCCATACCGTAGATTATAAACCAGCGGCAAGCGGATTGCCGCCGCAATTGGTGATCACGTGTAGCCTGCCAGCAAAGGAAGTGGCGGTGGTAGCCTATAGCGAGGCGCTCCATGGTGCCGGATTCAAAACGCCATGGCCGGTGCTGCGCTGTGTTGTGTTGCCGTATGCCTACCAGTTGGAGGCGTTGGGTATTTATGTGGTCACGAGCATGGACCTGGTGGTGGACGCCAAGGGTGTGCGCAATCTTGTTTTGCAAAACGATGAGAACGTGCAGTCTACCGGCAAACCCGCTTTGCCTTTCGGGTCGCAGCCCAGCATTCAAAACAACTTTTATATCGGCAGCGCGGAAATCTTTTCTAAAAGCGTTCAATCGCTCACCCTTTCGCTGGAGTGGAAGGATCCGCCGGAAAACTTTAATGACTATTACAAAGGATACGACAACCCGTCGATTGGCTATGATGTATTCATTGCTGATATGTATGTGCTCGCAGGAAGAAATTGGACGTACCTGTCCTTTGCGCGGAATTTCTTATTCGATGGAACCGCCACAGCCAATGTGAAGAGCACCGTGCTGAGCAGCGCCAACCTCGTGCCGGCCTTGCAAAGTTCAGGCTTCGAGCGAAATCCGGATCTGGGTGCGTTGCCATCGTTCACGCCATCGACCAAACAGGGATTCATCAAATTAGTTTTGGATGGGCCCACCACGGCAGACCTGGTGAACCTGCCATCGTATGCGCCCTTTGAAGCGTTCGGTCACAAATCTTTCCCGTCGATCTATGCGCATAAGTCAGTCGACCTGGCCAAAAGTGTTCCCAACACAGTGTTGCCGAATCAACCCTACACGCCGACGTTGAAATCGGTCACCCTGGATTATACCGCGAAAGAGACTTGTTCATGGGCAACGCCCAATGGCATCGATCAGTTTTTTGTGTTGGATATTTTCGGCAACGCCGAAGCGCGATCGACTGACCCGGCGCGCCTGGTGCCGGAGTTTCCCAAGCAGGGTGCGCTCTACATCGGGTTGAAAAATGCCAGCTTCCCGCAAGCGTTCTCCTTTCTTTTTCAAATGCAGAAGGGCGATGTTCCGGGCGCAGCGTTGTTGGAAAAAACAGACGTCAGCTGGAGTTATGTTTCGGGAAATCATTGGCAGGCCTTGCCCTCGGAAGCCGTCGTGGAAGAGGCCACGGAAATTTTTCAGGTCCCGGGCATCATCGGGCTCACCATAGGAAGCGCCAGTGCAGGCGAAGGTCTGCTGCCGGCCGACCAGCAGTGGATCAGGGCCACGGCCGATCAACGCGCCGACGGTGCAGCTTCCGTCCAGGAAATTGTCGCGCAGGCCGCGCGGGCAACACGCGCATCGAACACGACCGATGTGCAGACCATCGACGCGGCCACGATCAGTCGCCTGGTGCATAAAGTGCCGGCGATCAAATCCGTGCTTCAGAAATATCCTTCTTTCAACGGTCGCCCATCGGAACGTGACGCCGATTTTTTCAAACGCAGCAGCGAACGCTTGCGTCATAGAAATAGGGGCGTAGTGACCTGGGATTATGAACGGCTGGTGATGGAAGCTTTTCCGGAAGTGTTCAAGATAAAATGCTTGCCACACACTGATCAGGACAATACAATTACGCCGGGTCATATCAAACTGGTGATCGTACCCGATCTGCGTTTCCGACAAGGCAGTGACCCGTTGCAGCCGCGCAGCAGTATGGCTTTCCTCCGCACGATCGAGACGTTTCTCACCGAAAAATACCTCAGCAGTTCCGTCGTGCCCCATGCGGCCAACCCGGAATATGAGACGCTGCTGGTGGACTGCAAGGTGGCCTTTCACGCCGGCTTCGACCCGGGATTTTATGCTGCGCAATTGCAGGAAGATATTCGTCGCTTTCTCAGCCCGTGGGCCTATGAAGAAGGACGCGACATTGTTTTTGGTGGCAAGGTCTACAAATCGGAGATCCTCGCCTTCATCGAAGGCCGGCCGTATGTGGATTACGTCGTGGACTTTCAGCTCTATCATCGCTATGAAGGCGATGGACTTCCCAGCGGCATTTCGTGTATGACCATCGGGCTCGATTTCATTGTCGGCGACGAGCCGGTGGCCACCATTGGCAGTGCCGACGGCACGATCGCCGGTGCCACCATTGGTGTTGATTTTGTGATCGGCGACCCCGTGGAAGTAGCGGTCGCTACGCGGCCGGATGCCATTTTGGTTTCCAACCCGGTACACCGCATTGAGGTGTGGGACGCAACCAGCTTCCAGTGTCAGGGGGTGTCTACGATCGGCATCGGACAGATGATCGTGGGATTGGATTTTATCCCCATATCGTAAAAATGATTTATCAACAACTTTAATGGTCAACAATTATGATACAACAACTCAGCAGACTCCAGCTAAACCAGGAATTCCGGAATGGCGAGCGTCCCAGTGGCGATGACTTTGGCAGCGCCTGGCTTTCCTTCCTGCACAAGACCGATGATGGGGTATCCGTCGATTCAAAAGGCAACCTGGAAGTAGCCAAAGGCCTTGCGCTGAAAGATACCGACGACAATTCCCAGGCCGGTACGATCCGTTTTAAAGGCGGGCAACTTCAGGTTCACGACGGAACATCTTTTAAAAGCGTCAGCACCGGCGCCGGTGGTGCCTTCACCCCCGTGGGCGCTGGCCCGAGCGTCGCGTTTGCCGGGGGGAACGTCGGCATCGGAACGTTTGCCGTGGCGCCCACACATCGGCTGGAGGTGCTGCTGACAAACAACAGCGGCCCCGATCAACGGGTGAAGTTTGGGAACCTGGCCATCCATGCAGGGCCTTCCATCACGCCGGGTGCTTACATCAGCCACATCGCGCTCGGAGGAAGTAATACAGCCTATGCGTTGTTTCAGGACAACCAGGGCAACACAAAACTCAACGCCGCACAAAGCACCGAGTTGGGGCTTGCGCAAAACGGGGCCACGCTCTTCCGCATCACGGGAACGGGCGGAATAGAAATGGTGCCGACCACCAATGTGAGCATCGGTACCATCTTTAGTCCGAAAGATCTTTCCGTATCGGGAAATCTGACCGTCGTGGGGCAGGCCTTTAAAACCGGGGGCGGATCATTTTTGCCGATCGCCTGCGACCGTCGTGTGAAAAAAGACATCCGGCCCTACAAGGACGGCTTGCAAAAACTTGTGGCCCTCGAACCGGTCACCTTCAAGTTCAACGGCAAAGCCGAGACACCAGATGATGGTCGCGACTACATGGGCTTCGTAGCCCAGGATCTTCAGAAGGTCCTGCCCGAACTGATCGTGACGCGCTCCATGAAGCTGGAGAAAAATGATGCCAAGGAAACCGAGATCCTCACCTACGACCAGGGACCGATCGTGTTTCTGTTGATCAATGCCATAAAAGAACTCAATGCCCGAATCGAAAAACTTGAAAAACCAGGAAGCGATGAAAAACGAAAAACCAAAAATACACCTCGAGCTCACGGTTGAAGAGATCAACCTCGTGCTCACAGCACTGGGCCAACTGCCTTATGTGCAAGTGGTCGGCACGGTAGATAAGATCTGCAAACAAGCCGAAGTACAGACCCAACCCATCGACGCCGTGTAAAGTAACGAACCATGGACGAGTTAGCTACCATCAGCCTGAGCAACCTGAAGCAGAACAGCCAGAACTTTGCGTTTGTCCGCGAAGAAGGGCTGGTTGTGATCCGGCGCCTGGCCCCACAGACCTGGACCGATCACAACCTGCACGACCCCGGCATCACCTTGCACGAGGCGCTCTGCTACGCACTCACGGAAGCCGGCTTTCTCGGGGCGTTGGATATGCCCGACCTGCTGACCAGCGGCGAGCAACTGGCGCCACAGGAATTCTTTACCACGGCCAGGGTACTGCACTCCGCACCGGTGTCGTTGCGCGACTTTCAAAAGATCTTCATCGACCATCCGCTGGTGCGAAGGGCATGGGCATTCACCTTGTATGGCGAGCCCCTCGGCAGGATGAACATCTTGCTGGAGTTTGAAAAAACAGAACTGAACTCAAACGTGTTGGGAGGGTCGGTGATGGTGGGGCCGGCGACCTACCTTGTTGAATTTGCATTTCCGTATTGGGACGATCCCGAAGCAAAACCCCTGCAAGAGGATGTGACGCTGGTGGCGGTGACGTTCGATAATCCCATCACCCCCTGGCAGCCGGTGGAAGGAAGTGATGCTTATTTTACGCAGATCAAGATCGACTACATCCCGCCGGTCGGGCCTGCTTCCAGCGTTGAAATGTGGGTGGTCCTGCAGGTCACTAGTCCGGTAGACAATCCTTCGGTGAACCTGCCGCTGATCTTGCAGCAAGCGGCCAACCTGATCCAACTGATCGGGCCCACCAGTCTCTTGAAACAATACAACCGGCGTGTAACCGAAGCGTTCGAGACCAGCCGCGTGGTGCGCCGCTATGGCAAGAGCTATCGCAACCTGTGCGAGAACCTGGCGGAATACAACGCCGTTCGCCTCCAGGAAGTGGCCATCTCGGCAAACATTGAAGTGGCCCCCGACATCCATGTGGAAAGCCTGCTGGCCGATATTTTCTTTGTGATCGACAAACACCTTTCCCCCGAGATCGTCGTCTCCACCCTCGCCGCGCTCCAGGACAAAGGAACCCTGACCGAACAAATTTTTGAAGGTCCCCCAACGCACTACGGCTTTATCGTCGACGAGTCGCTCGATACCAATCTTCCGCTGAACAAAGTTTTTACATCCGATATCATCCGCCTCATTCTTCAACTGCGCAAACCCGACGGTGGCGACATACAGACGCGCGAAAACCTGACCAACCGTTTGATCGTTGCCGTGCGCAACCTCACGCTTTCGCTGTACATCGACAATCGCAGCATCACCACGGGCGCCCGGGATTGTTTGCAATTGCTCGACAGCATCCGGCACATTCCGAGGCTGAGTCCGGGCAAATGTAAAATTGTGTTCATCCGCAACACGGTGGAAGTGGCCTATGATATGAGTATGGCCATCGCGCTCTTCGAGGAAAAGAAATCCCTGGCCGCCGTGGCCCTCGGGGCCGACACGCCCGACCTGCCCTTGCCGGAAGGCACGCGTTTTCCGTTGGATTACTATCCCGTGCAGAACGCACTGCCCCTTACTTATGGTGTGGGAATAGACGGACTTCCCGGCACCGCCACCGACGAACGAAAAGCACAGGCAAAGCAACTGAAGGGCTACCTCTTCTTATTTGAACAAATGCTGGCCGGCCACTATGCGCAACTGGCCAACGTCAATTCCTTTTTTTCGGCAAGGCCCGATGTGGAGACCACCCTATATCAACAGCCGCTGTATCACCTGCCGCGGGTAGCTGACCTGTTCGCCGATTTTGATCCGGCAGCAGAAGCCTGGGAAGATTTTCAGGCCGACCCGGACAACGCCTACCGGCAAACATTGAACACTGCGCTGGAAACAGAAGATCAGTTTCTCGACAGGAGGCATCGCATGCTCGACCATTTGTTGTCGCGGCATGGCGAAAGCCTGGAAGATTTTATGGCGATGGCCTATCGCCAAATTTACGCGACACCTGCCGCTTCCACGGAAGTACAAGAACAACGGCGTCGCAGCACCGCGCGCCGGTTGCTCCAGGAAAAAGCAGCGTTTTATTATGACCTGCCCGACCTGCACCAGGGGCGCTTGCAAAGTTTTGGGCTTCCCGCGTGGCGAAAGAAAACATTGATCCGGGTCACCGAAGTCACGCCCGGTGTTGAGTGGGCGTGGCAAATCCTGGACTATACAGGAGCCGCCCTATGGCAGCAGGACACACCCGAATCTACGGCCACCGCAGCGCAACTGAAAGCAGAGGAGGTGATGTCGCTATCCACCGTGACCAGTAACTACAGCGTTGTGGCGGTAGTTGGAGGATTTCGCGTGCGACTATCTTCGGGTACAGACGTGGTGGCAAGAAGTGTTCAGCTCTTTCCGACCTTGCTGGATGCCAACAATGGCATACCCGTGATCTTGCAGCGTGTCGTGCAGACGTGGGTGCGTCACGACCTTGCGCCATTGGAGGCGCGACTTTATCATCTGCTCGAGATCGCTACGATCGGCGATCGTCGCCAATTGGTAACACCGGTCACCGACTATTTCGAGATCTATAACGATGGACTTTTTAAGCGATTCCGGTTGCGGCAAACGCCCGATCCGCTCAGCCCGATCCTTTTGGAGAGCGAAACCAACTTTCCCGATGTTGCAGCAACCCGGGTAGCCATCGATGTGGCTATTCGAAATGGATTGGCGGCAGAGAACTATGAGACCAACTTGCCCGCAGCCGGCCCTTTCGAGATCAGGCTGGAGGACGCGACCGGTGTTATTCTCGCGCGCTCGCCGGGAACATTTGTCACGCCGGGCGCTGCAGCCGCTGCAGGATTGATCCGGCAGCTGTTGTATCGCTACTTTAGCCTCGAAGGATTTTATATGGTCGAGCACATTTTGCTCTATCCTGTGGCGACCACCGACCCGCTGCTGGCGATCGAGGATTCCTCCAATCCCTGTCAACCGATTGTCGTTCCCCGCAAGGATACGTACTCGTTTCAAATCACGTTTGTGTTTCCTTCCGGATATGTGCGCAAGGGATTGATCCGGGAAGAATGTCAGCCCGATCGTTTTCGAGATCTCGAGTTCCGCGAATATGCCGAGCGCACCATTCGCAAAGCTTGCCCCGGACACATCCTGCCGGTGGTACTTTGGGTGGATCGCCGGGAAGGTTTTCTACCGGTTGATCCCTGTTTTGAAAATTTCGAAACCCGCTATCGCGATTGGCTCGCGGCCTATTTCGCCGACGAAGTATCGGAAGCCGTGATCGGCCCCTTGCGCAACAACCTTGTCGACATGCTGAACAAACTTTATGCGCTGACCTGACCGATACCCATGGCAACGAGATCACTCCATATCATCCAAAAGCAAGTGGTGGACATCACCCTGCCCGACATTGGCGCAGTCCTGGCGTGGAGTGCCGATGGACACCAGGAGTTTGTGAAAATGATCTCCGACCAACTCGAGCGCAGCCTGTCGGAATTTGACACACACGATCACCTCATCATCGAAAAAATGGAGTTGGACCTGGGAAGTTTCACCCCGTCCATGCTGCATCCTGAATTGCCGGGAAGGTTTCATGCGGCATTTCGCGAAGCCTTGGAAGCGCATCGATCTGATCGCGCATCCGTTACATCGCGGGATGCGGAAAGGAGAGAGGATTCACAACACGCCTTTGATCATGACCCGCAGCAAGCAAAGACATCAAATGAAAATCAAACACAAGCAGACGAACCCCATCATCGCCTGTACCCCGCGCCAAAGGCCCGGCTTGAGTCGCTACTGTTTTTCCTGCGAAAGGGCTACTTACCCTGGTGGGGTTCGGGACTGACCGGTTGGGACGAATCGTGGTTGGTAGAATTGACCTCAGCAGAGGTGAAGGACCTAAAGGATTTTTTCACCACCGCAGACGAAGCATCGCGATCGCGATTGATCACGCAATTCTCCGATGCCTTCATCGACCGCCTTCTTTGGCGTACGACCAGGCAGGTGGAGATCATCGATACCTGGCTGTGGTTGAAACGCGTCATCGAAAATTTAAAGAAAGAGCAAACACGTTCGCCGCAAGCTGGCGGACCGGCATCATCTTTTGAGATGCCACCGTCGGGCCTTGTAGTAAAAATGGCTGTCTTGCGCCACCGGTATTGGTTGGCGTGGATGGCACATGCGTGGAATGCGTCGGCCGCTCCAAGTTTGGAAGGCGTGTTGAAGGATCATAAGGAATGCTTCTTCCTGATTCGAAAGTTATTCCAGGATAAAGCATTGACGGAGCTGCAGGGCGTTCTTGCAGTGGAACAAGTTCCTGTTTCGTGGCGGGCAGAATTGGAACGGACATCATCGTCAAACGAAAATCCTTCCGCAGGGATAGAAAGCGGAATTCATACACCTGAGCAAATTAAGAATCAGAGGTCAGAGGAGAGCCCTTCTCTCGACGACACGGCAGATGAGATCCGTAAGGTTTTGCTTTCGCGCACAAAGCAGGAGATTCCGAGTAAAACAAAACCCTCTGAAGCATCACCCGACGCGCTCTGGATAAACGAAGCGGGTGTGATCTTGCTTCACCCGTTTTTGCCCCAATTGTTCCGGAGCCGTGGATGGGTGGAGAAAGAAAAATTTGCGGACGACTATGGACAAACCATGGCCGTCTACGCCCTGCACTACCTGGCCACGGGCGAAGCTGAGGCACCGGAGCACCAACTGCTCCTCCCCAAACTCCTCGCCGGCATGCGATTGGAGACCGCGCTGCACCCGGTGGATCTGTTGACCGACGACGACCGCATCGCCTGCGACGAGTTGCTCACGGAAGTGGTGAAACATTGGAATGCACTGCGCAACACGTCCGCCGCCGGCTTGAGAGAAGCCTATCTGCGGCGGAGCGGAAAATTAGAAAATCAAGATGGAAAATGGCGGCTCACGGTGGAGCACAAGGCACAAGACATTTTGCTGAGCCGGTTGCCCTGGCCGATATCGATGATTAAACTTCCCTGGATGACGGGTGTATTGTCCGTGACCTGGGATTGATGAATATGATTTACAACCCTAATCCCTTTCAACATGCAAACGCGATGTTCAAATTTTAGCTTGAGTAGCAAAAAATATCTTTTTGCGCTCCTGGCATTTCTGGGAAGCTATCTGACCGTGATGGCGCAGTTCAACATTGACTTTTCCGATCCGAGTTGCCCCAACGATGACTACCCATTTCCTGATCAGGTGGCAGGGGCGGCAATCACTATACCGGCCATTCAAGCACCCGGCGCGATAAGTATGGAGATAACGAGCATTGCCATTTCTCCCGGAGGAACTTTTTGTTCGTCGCCCTGTCCGAGTCCTGTGACCCTTAACGGTGGGCCTATTGTGACAAATATCGTTTTTACCGTAAGCGGAGGCGCACCCTTCACGACTACACTGAGTACAACCGCCGGCACCATCGACCCGGGTGCAGCAGGCCTTGCGGTAACGTTTACCCTGACGGCCAACAATGGCACCAAGAATTGCAGCAGAACCTATACCTTCCATGTCGTGCGCAAGCCCGTGGACCTGGTTTTGGTGTTGGACAAATCGGGCAGCATGGGATGGAATTCCGGCGCCAGTTCCGTCACCCGGTGGAAGGCGCTGACGGATGGCGTTGGCTTGTTTATGAATACGCTGGACCCCTTTGCGCTTACCAACGACAAGATCGGCCTTACCTTTTTTGACAATGCTGCCGTCCAACCCCCGAGTGGTTTCGCTACGCCCCTGATCCCCATGCAGGGAAGCGTTGCTGCGGTGACGGGAAATTTTTCCGGGGCGGTCAGCCCGGGTGGCTCCACTGCCTTTGGCGCGGGTCTGCAAAACGCGCTTAGTAAAATGACATTCGATCCCAACCGGAACCGGTTCATCATTGCCTTTACCGATGGAGAACAAAACGTGCCTTCGACGACTTATGTGAACGTAAACCCCGACAACCATGTGTACACGGATGTCACGCGGTTCTCCACGGATCCGATCCGGATCTATCCCATCGGGATCGGTGCGGCAGGTTCCTTGCCGGCGATACTGACGTCGATGGCGCAAAGCCTCGAAGGTGGCGGTCCCACGGCCGTACAAATCAGCACGGAAGATGGCACCGCACTGAGCGGCAACTACGGTACGAATTTTATCAACGTATTAGAGTCCATCTTAAAGAAGGGCAGTCCACAGATCGTGAACACCTTTCAAAAACGCCTGGAAACACCCAACGGCACCGCGGGTCTTCAAAGCGTGGATACGTTTGTGGTGAACAAAGACATCCGGAAGCTCGTCTTCAATGTTGTTTCCGGTAGCCGCGCACTCTCCATTTCGTCGGTAAAAAAAGATGGAACAGAGTTCGTTCCCAAATATGGCCGGATGCGAAGGGGCGATGGCTTTGTGTCGTATTTTTTGGATTTAGATCAGAAAGGTATGCCGGCCGTAACGCCCGAAGGCAACTGGATCGTGAAGACCAACGGATTTACCCCGGCTCCTTATGAGATCACCGCGCTCGTCGACGACCACATCACCAAGTATGATTTTGGCTATGGCAATCAACGTCAGAAAGTCGGAATGCCCTTTAATTTTACGGCGACACTGCGGCACGGGATCAAAACAATAAAGAATGCAAAGATCGAGGTCTTTGTCTTCAAACCTGGCGATGACCTTGGTGATTTGCTGGCGAGAACTTCTTCACAGGGCGAGGCGAACTCGCCGGGCGACCCGGCCAACCCGGGCACGCTGAAATATCAGGACCTGCTGAACGACTCCACCTTCCTGAATAAATTGCTGGCAAAAAAACAATTCATCACGCTCACCTACGGCGCCGCGGATAGTTTGTATACCGGCCAATTCACGGGCACGGATGTTTCGGGTGTATATCACATCATCTTCCGGGCAACAACTCCCGACGATCCAACCCTGGGAAAGATCGTGCGGTATCAGCGGAGCAGCACCTATGTTTACTTCCCCGACATTGATCTGAAACTCTCGGGCGCCTTGTTCGCCGTCAACACCTTCACATTCCGCCCGATCGCTTCCAACGGAAAATATATCGGTCCGGGATGGGGAAACGCCATTACGGTGGACGCCCCAACGGCGCATATCGATAACGTTGTAGACAAGGGTGAGGGAACGTATGTCATCACCCTCGCGGGCAACGTGGATGAGACCGGGACGATATCCCTGGGTGGACAGACGATTTACACCGGCGTTATTTCAGAGATCGTCACCGGTCATCAGCCGCCCTTCTGGACGCATTGGTGGTTTTGGTTGTTGATCCTGATCCTCATCATCGTGATCATCATCCTCGCCCGGAAGAAGAAGCATCCTTGATGCTGCGCGTAAACTCCTTTGCGTCGCTCGCGACAACCGTGGGCGACACAAAGGAGTTTTTGGTCATTTAAAAACATAAATGTCCTTTTATGAGAACGACAGTGCAACGAACGCCCTCCGAAAGTGCTGCGAAAAGCCATCCGTTTTTTCTGAAACGGGAGCCGAACCATGCCTTGTTTTTTCAGCCCCAGCTCACCGTCGGGCCGACCGACGATGTGTATGAACGCGAAGCGGATGCCGTGGCCGACCAGGTGATGCGCAACGACGGTCATGCTGCCATACAAACGAAGATCTCGCCGGTGACCCTTCAACCCAAATGCGCGGCGTGCGAGGAGGAGGAGCGTATGCAACGAAAAGAAAGTGAAAAGGAGGGTGCATCTTCTGAAGCTCCCGCGCTGGTTTCCGCGACCCTCGGTGGCGGCGGTTCGCGCATGGCGCCGGACACGCGGTCCTTTATGGAAAATCGTTTTGGTTATGACTTCGGCCAGGTGAAAGTGCACACCGACACCACGGCCGCGAAGTCGGCACAGTCCATCCACGCCTTGGCCTACACCAGCGGAAGCAACATCGTCTTCAACGCGGGACAATATGCACCTCACACGCCACAAGGCAAACGACTTTTAGCGCACGAGCTGACACACGTTGTGCAGCAGGGGCATGGGGCGCCCGCCAAAGTTCAACGACAGCAAAGCAGCCCCCGATCCTGTCCGATGCCGGTGGCAACGGCCGTCTACTCGCGGGGCAACGACGACTGGGCAGAATGTTCCTATGAAACGGCCCGCATCACGGTGAGCCTGGTGCTCGACCAGTGTGGATGCAATGGTGGCGGCAGCATGCCTTTATCGGTAAACTACTCGGCCGTGCTGCAAGGCAAGAGTTTCACGGGACGCATGATCCCCAATCCCCGCGGTGGCCCCGCCATCCGGCAACAGGAAGGACAGGCATCGCACATTGCAACGGGAACGATCACACCCGGTCGTTCAACAGCAGGACCAACGCAAGCTGGTATGGCATTGTCGGAAGCTGGCGTCCCTGGCAATACCAGTGGACCGTTGCGCTTAAGCATCGACGACGCGCAGACCGGGGGCGTACCCGGTGACCCTGGCGACACGGTGAGTCAGCAGCTTTCGGTGGGTAGTGTGCCCTGCCTGGGCTCATCACGAGGAGGAACCGTCAATCTCGGTGGAGGATTCCAGGTGATCAACTATAGCGTCGACGCCGATAGCAGTGGTGTTCAGGCAGCGGATATCACCTTGTCGGAACCTGGCCGGATGGCCGGCCGCATTCCTACGCCCCTCATCAAACTCTCGCCCGGAACTCCAGGAACTCCGTACCCCGCTTTCCCTGGCACGCCAAGACCGGGTGGAACAGGCTGCTCGTGCAACACCACAACGGGTGTGCAAGTGGGAGGAGGATGTAATAGAGGAACGGGTGGTGCCGGTTTTGGTGGAACAAAAACTAACCCTTAGAAAAATGGATCGCGCTAAAACATCATACCGAACAACGCCAGCGCTATGCGGGATATTGATCGCTGTCGGCCTGTGTTGTCTTTCGTCGTGCAAGAAGGATCCCAGGCTGGACAAGCTGGTGCTGCACGAAAATTCTTTGGTAAAGATCCGTTCAAAGCCCGAAGTGTTGCTGGACCACCTCAACAACCCGGCGGCGCCTTGCTTTGACGGCAGCAGGATCATTTTTGCGGAGAGCGGAAAGGGAATTCTCTATGAACTCAAAGAAGGGAAAACCATTCCGCTGATTGAAGGATTCGGCACCGACAACTACGGTGGCTACACCATCAGCGTGCTGGGTCTTACGGTGACTCCCGATAAAAGCTGGCTCGTGGCCGCCGCGCAAGACAGTGGCCACATTTTTTTGTTTGATGCCGCTACTTTTCCCACGACGGTGAAGAAAGGACGTGAAATAGAACTACAACGAACGGAGTCGACAAATCCCTTTGGAATTTTGCTGACCAAAGGCGGCATACTCGTGGCAACGGGTGGCACGAAAGCCGTTTACCAGGGCCCCTGGGATCGCATCAATCCCAATCCCTTAAAACCCGTCTTCGAAGTGGCGTCGGGTGTGGAAGGAATGGCAGAGGATGCACAGACAGGAGATGTGTTTGGCGCCGTGGTGGGCACGGGCAAACAAGATGGATCGCTCATCCGCTGGCGACCCGAGGGAATGACGATCGAGCCCAAAACTGTGGCGACAGGTTTTTCCAATTTGGTGGGCGTCACCGCCCTGCCAAACGGGTTGCTGCTGCTTTTGGAATTTGGAGAGTTTGGCACTTCGGGAACGGGAAAATTGTCGGTGCTCGATCCAAAGGATCCTGGGAAAACGCATCCGTTGATCTCCGGTCTCGACGCCCCCAGTGCCATGGCGCTGAGTGAGGACAACACGCTGCTGATCGCTACGTTCGGCAAGGAGCAGGAAGGCGCTGAAGGGATGATCATACAACTCAAGATGGAGTCAAAACAGGAATAACGTCGCGCACGAAATGTCTTTCATACGTCCATAATGTGCACGAATAAAAAACAGGCATGGTTACAAAAGTTCCATTAGCACACACCGATGTCAGGAAGACGACGCCGTTTTTCCAGGGGCAGAAACGACCGGCCGGGCCGGTTGACCAACCAAAATGCGACGCCAGTTTTTTTCAACCCAAGCTCGCCATTGGCCCGACCGACGATGTCTATGAGCGCGAAGCGGATGCTGTTGCCGATCACATTATGCGCATGGACGATAGCAGATCGATACAACTCAAAATTTCACCCCTTGCGATTCAACGCAAATGCGCTGCTTGCGAGGAAGAGGAGCGTTTGCAACGAAAAGAAGCACAGGGAGGTGAGGCTTCGGTCAGCGATGCGTTCGAACACTATGTCGGCAACCTGGACAGCGGGGGGGAGTCATTGCCTGGCGAGGTCAGAAATTTCTACGAACCAAAATTCGGGTACGACTTTAGTAAAGTAAAAGTACATGCTGATACGGTGGCCGCGAAGTCGGCGCAGTCGATCAATGCGCTGGCATATACTTCCGGGCATCATATTGTTTTTAATCACAACCAATATTCAGCCGGATCGATCAGCGGAAAAAAATTACTGGCCCATGAGCTCACCCATGTCGTGCAACAAGGAGGTGGTCATGCAGGCGCGCAAGATTCAATTTTAAAAAAAGCAGACTCTGATGAGTCGTCTCAGACGGACCCCGAAGTGACATCCATTAAATCAATCGGTTCAGAGACGCCCCATACCATACAGCGGCAGGTGACTATTCCATGGGAAGCACCACCCTTCGCAAGGCCTATGCCCTTTGAAGGTGTGAAACCCATACCTATACCTGAGATCGGGCCGCTTCCCCCATTTATACCCATGCCCCCGGAAGTTGAAATTGGAGACCCGGAGATGGATATCGAACCGGAAATGGAAGAGGAGCCTGCAGTCGAACCGGATCCTGCGCCAGACCCTGGTCCCGACCCAGGGCCATCACCCAAACCACAACCTGATCCCCGTCCATATCCCCCGCTTCCTCCGGTTGCACCTGATCCGGAGGATGAAGACAAAAACGTTTGTGGCAGTACGCGGATGCCATTGACCCATGTTAGTTTTTCTGCGGGACCTACAGGACAAGCAGGCACGGTGATCGCCGAACCGTTAACCCGGTGTCCCGGAAATACACGAGGTTCATTGGCCAATTGGCGTGTCTACCCGGAGCAATTCAAGTGTATCAAAAAATTGGGACTGGGTCGATTTTGGCTACCGGTGCATATGCTTCATGGCATGACACCGCGGCACCGGTCTATTTTGCGAAATCTCCACGGGCCTGGTAATGACCGGTTGAATATTATCATTGCGCATAGTTCCGTGAATAGACAAATGAATGCAAAAGTAGAAGAACCGGCGCTCATGCGTGTTTACGATTTGAACCAGGTGCTCTGGTATGAATCAAAAGTAGATTCTTACGTCCCGGGTGCAGACTTCTTCACACAATCGATCACCGTCAATTATGGATTAATGGATATGCGCACCGGGTCGCGGGGCCCTCGGATCGATGGAGACACGTTTACCAGTTCCGAGCCCGTGCCCAATTGTCCAAGGTCGTTGGGCGGCTCCGTGATGGCGCCACCGCTTTTGCCAAAGGAATTGGCGGATTTTAATAGCACCATCAGTGTCTGCGAAAGGCTGTTGAAGTCACGTGTTTTTCCAGTCGACAATGGTGGTCTGAAAATTACGTTGCGTGCATCACGACCACCCGGCTGTTCGACGGATGATTATTTTGTGAGTTTGGAAAAGGATAATCTGGTCTTCGATGATGAAATCAGTACAACGAAGGTTCCCGCAGGTAAGCCGGTGACCCTCACCTGGAAGCAGCTCGAGAAGGGAGAATATTATTTGAATATTTGGGTGCCGGCAAGCGCCGGGCCGGATTGTTGTTTGACAGGAACAATTTCTGTGTTCACCTTCGATGCACCTCGCCCGCCCCCCCTGCCTCCTGGCGGACAAACCGCTTAGGTCCGGGGAGGTAAAACTCGCGGGCAGGTGTAGCGAGAGGATGCCGGTGACTATCATGATACAGAATGCACCAGGTGATTTGAACAGATACAACCAAACAAGGAAGCGATAGATCGACATGGAAAAATGTTCCACCATATCTACACCGAATAAAGACCGAAGGGCTCAGGCCTTTGCAAGACCGGGAGAGAAGGAGCTTTTTTTTAAACCGGTTTTTACCCCGCCGCTAGCTCTCCAACGCAAATGTGCGCACGGTGAAGAGGAAGAGGAAAAATTACAACGCAAGGAAGGTGGCCCTGGCGAAGTGCGGGCAGGCAACCCTCTGGAACACTATGTAAGAGGGCTGAACAACGGCGGGCAGTCCTTCCCCAGCGAGACGAGGAGTTTCTTTGAGCCCAAGCTAGGGTATGATTTCAGTAAAGTAAAAATTCACGACGATGCACCGGCGCACGCCTCATCGCGAAGTATAAATGCGTTGGCGTATACCCATGGGGAGCATATTGTTTTCGGCGAAGGCCAGTATCAACCGCACACGACACCCGGGAAAAAATTGCTGGCGCACGAATTAACACACGTCGTTCAACAGGGAAGCGCAGGGCCCTCGTCGTTGCAGCAAAGTGTCCAACGCCAAGATGGCCCTCCGGGAACGGCGACAACCCCGCCCACAACGGCCACGACGCCACCGACAGTGCCGACCACAGTGACAATCGACCCCTCTTGCAACGCGGCAGACATCATGGACATTGTCAATGAGGCCCTGGTGTGGTTGGACGATATCTATCAACAGTTGCTGGAGTACGATGCCGACGAAGTCTTCGCCTCCGTGGTCGCACCACGTCCCGGGTATGCGCGCATCGCCCGGGCCTTGCGGGAATCATTTCATACCACCGACCTGCGTTATGTAGAAGTGATCCGCCGGAGATTCCTGCTCCTGGCACAATTGCTACGCGCCAGCGGACGCATCAGCATTGATTGCAATGGTCAGTTTTGCACGTCGGGTGGCGCTTCGTTCACGGCTGCGTTTGTGAGAAGCCCCTTTGCGCTCACCATGTGTTCCGTGGGCATCCCCGGCAGCCGGCCCATTGCCACGTTCATTCACGAACTCATTCATGCCACCATACCACAGGTGGGCATCAGCAATACCGTGCAGGCGAATGGCGGTGTGCGCGATCGCGCCTATCGCGACGACCGCGCCTTCCGCTACCTCTCGCCGGAGGAGGCCCTGGACAACGCCGACTCCTATGGCACCCTGGCCGAATTGCTGCGGACAAGATCCACGTCCACACTCTCCAATCCACCGGTCGACACCACCGCGGCATCGTGCACACAGCCCGCGGTTGTCCTGGAAGCGTTTGCCCGCGCCGATCAATGGAACCACTTCGCTCTGAGCGACCTCGACACGGATGTGACACTGCTCAACGGCACCGCCGCACTCAGTACCTTGAATTCAGGAAACCTTGCCGAGTTGAACGCGGCGTTCCCCAACATCACCACCACGGCACAACTCGTGGCGTTGCGCGACGCTTTCCAAACGCTGAAGCGCAGCGGCTTTGATGCCACCACGTGGGATTTTGCCTGCCCTCCCGCGACGGACAGAAATTGCAACGGCGCCGTCGCCTATTCGGATCATGGCAAAGTGTCTACGACGGCCGTCACGTTGCGGACCATCTCGACACAAAACACGGTGACCTTGTGCCCGGATTGGTTCACGCTTTCAAGCGACGATCGCATCCGCACCATCTATGCTGCTTTTTTGATTGGCCGGCCATCGTGGATCGTGACGGGATTCACGTTGTCGCGCGTGTTTGATTATGTGGACGGTGCCCGTTCGTTTGCCAACGCCACCATTCCCGCACCCACCACCACGAGCGCGCAGCAACATATCGACAGCGATCAACAGTTCAGGAATCAACAACAACAACAACAACAACAGAATCGACCGCGAACGCCATAGATCATTGACAAAGATGTAAAACAGCAGCATGGTACAAATTGAATCAGGAAGAACTACGGGAAAAGACCCGAAATCGAAGGGAGCATTCTTTGGATCGAAAGAAAAAAAGCAAGCGACTTTCTTTCAACCCAAACGGGCCGTTGGTCTGGTCGATGATGTCTATGAACACGCGGCGGATACGGCCGCGGAGAAGGTGACGCGTCCGGGTAATACTACACCTGCCCTGCAGCGCATGCCCATCGTGCAACGTCATTGTGCAGCATGTCACGAAGAAGAAAAAGTGCAACGAAAGGAAGGTCGTGAAGGCGAAGGGGGTGTCGATAGTTCGTTTGAAAGTTATGTGAGCAGCTTGAGCGGCACCGGCCAGCCCTTGCCCAACGATGTGCGGAATTATTATGAACCCCGGTTTGGCTATGATTTTAGCCAGGTGAAAATACACCGCGATACCGTGGCGGCAAAGTCGGCGCAATCCATCAACGCACGGGCCTACACCACGGGAAATAATATCGTATTCAATAGTGAACAATATGCACCACACACCGGGGAGGGGAGAAGGTTGTTGGGTCATGAGCTGACGCATGTTGTGCAGCAGAAGAAAATGGGGGACACGGTGCAACGCGACACCACCACCGAGGTGACGGTGGCCAACACGCCGGGCGCGTGCAGTTTGGATCAGCACCACGCCATTGTGCCAGCCGTGCAAACCGCGAGCGGATGGCTGATGACGGCGATCAGGGGTCTAGACGGTTTCATCCGCAACCCCGCAGCACAACCGGGCATACAGACTTCGTTGCAAAGACACTTCCGATCGTCGAGCGAAGAGACGGCGCGGCGCGTGCTCGGGATCCTGCGACGGATTTTGTCAAATATGACCACGAACCCAAACATGACAACGGAGTGTCACACCGCCACCGATACAAGCTGCGGCGCTGCCGGTGCATACGTGACGGGAAACCTGTTTGTCTTTTGTCCCTCATTCTTCACCGGCTCCAGCACCTGGCAAGCCGCGGCGGTTATTCATGAAATGGCGCACTCTTTAACGGGCAATACTTTCATCACCGATCGGGCATACCTCAGCGACCGGATGTACGACAGACTGACCACCGACGAAGCCTTGACTAATGCGGACTCGTATGAGAACTTCACGCACGAAGTAGGCACCGGAGTTACATTCACCACGACGGCGCCCGTCGATGCCATGAATGATTGTCAGGACCAGCAATCGATTCCCGCCCGCAGAGCCTTGGCGAGTATAGAGCGTTGGAACAGAAATGCACAGGTGATGACCAGCGACGCGCGCCCCACGATGCTTTCACAATGGCAGGATCTGCAAACCACCCACCTCGGTGGCACCACGGCGGCACAGATCGCGGCCGCGAAATCGGCCTACGACGGCGTCTACAACCGGCTGCGCTCAGCCCTCACGTTTGAATGCGAACAGAGTTGTGACGCAGGGGTTGGTGGTTACTACCGCTACTTCCTTTTCATCACGGCGGAAACGCTTCACCTTTGCCCGGCGCTTTTTGGTTTGAATGAAGATTCCCGCATGCTGACCATCTATGAATTGATCCTGATGCGCTATGGCGGCGTAGACGAGGCCCGGGCCCAATCGCTGGCCCGGTTGGCACAAGCACTGAACACGCGCTTCTGGCCGGGGCCCGGAGTGTTAACCGGTTTTTGACATGCGGAAACATTCATCCATGCCACCCTCGCCAACGCACGGGAAAACGAAGAACACTTTCTTTCCCTATGACGGGACGTCTGCATTTTTTAAACCCGTTACCCGGCCTCCATACGCCATCCCTCCCGTAACCGATGCGCGCGATCAGCACACGGATTCCCTGGTGCAGCGCAAAGAAGCCGGTACGCATGAGACAATCGCGAGCGAAGGACTCGAGCAATACGTATCAGGCCTGGACAACAAAGGTCAGCCTTTGCCGAAAGCGGTGCGCGCGTTTTATGAACCCCACTATGGTGTCGATTTCAGCAACGTGAAGATCCACACCGACGCGACGGCGGTACGATCGGCGGAGTCTGTTCAGGCTTTGGCCTACACGTCGGGGAATAACATTGTATTCAACAAAGGACAATATGCTCCCGGCACCGACAGCGGCAAAAAACTGCTCGGTCATGAGTTGACACACGTCGTGCAACAAAGTAAAAACCTGCATCGAAAACCCGTCATTCAACGATCGGGGGTAGCCGATTTCAGAAAGGATCTCGAAGCCATCAGCAGCGATCATGCCGCCGTGGTCAAACAACTTTTTACGCACCCAAAATTTATACCGCTGATCGACTACCTATCCAAGTGCCCGGCGGGAACAATCGATTTCCACGTCGCCCGGATTCAACAACGGGTGCGGGGAACGCTGGTGGATTTGTTTGGCGGATTCAGCCCGTCGTCGGGAAGTGGTCCGGGAGACCTGACGGTAAATCCATCGCGCCCGGAACATGCCAGCAATCCGTTGGAGTTGGTAGACACCATTGTGCACGAATGCATTCACGCCATTCTCGATCTGAACACCGTCTGCACCAGCGCGACGAACCCGTTCCCCCTGGCATCCGACGTGCTGGACGCACCCCACGATCCGGAGCTGACGCCGGTATTTGGCGCGGGGGCAGGCGGATTGGAAAGGTCGACCATCGCGGGATTGAGCGGCGTCACCACAACGTCGGGCGCCAATCCGCAAGAATACCTCGAGAAGAATTATGGCCCCAGCGCCAGCAGACCCCAAACGCACTACGTGGACATGAACCGCAAAGGCTTGGAATTGGTCACGTCCATCATGGCCGATATCAAGGCGGCTCACCCCAAGATCGGGAAGGAGACGGTGGCCTTTGACAACGTTGAACTGATGCGGGCCGGAGATTTACTGGGCACCCGGAGCTGGTTAAATACTGGCCAGGAGTTATATTCGTCTGGGCTCTTCAAAAAAGATGTGGCCAAAAAGCGAAACATCGACGAGGCCACGTTCACGGAGCGTGAGTACACCATGAGTGCCATACAGGTGGTGGAGTTTGCCGACTCCCACTTGTTTGATCCCAACACCGCGGGAGGTTGGGGGGTGCCCGGCGGTGTATGGCAATTCAATAAGCGGTCGAGATTCACGGGACAGATGCTGCACACCTATGTGACCGGAACAGCATCCAAGAAACCCGGCGGCAGCACGAACTACAAGATCATACAACACACATGACAACTGTGAAGAACCAAGAGAAAGCGGAAGTGCTCGCGTTGCTGAAGAAGGAAATAGATGACTATTCCTATCCGGAAAAAAGGTATCCAGGAATTGTCAATGCTATAGACGAGCGGTTGGCGTGGGCGTGTTTGAATTTTATTCACGCGGGCCTGCGGGTCGATGAGGTGAGAGAAGTGTTGGGCGAGCCGCACGGCGTGGTGGGCAACGATGAGCGCGGTGCTGTCTCGTGGTTCTATCCCTGCCTGGAAAAAACGGGGATGGCACCGCAGCGGGAAACCGATTGGTACCAGTGTTTCAACTTCCGCGAAGGCGTCTTGTTGCACTTCGAAAAAAGGCGAATGCATTTATTCTGATAATGTAAACGACAAACAAAAAATGAAAACCCTCTCAACCACATCATCGTCCACGCAGGATAGCCGGCGCCATCATTTTTTCCACCGGCAGACGCTGCGAACAAACGTGCCTTTTTTTCAGCCGAAGCTCTCGATCGGTCCCGTCGACGATGTCTATGAGCGCGAGGCCGACGCGGTGGCGAATGCCGTGGTGAACAACGCGCAGGCAACGGGGCTTGGCCACGCGATCAGCCCGCTGGTCCAGGCCAAATGCGCGCATTGTGAAGAAGAAGAAAAGTTGCAACGCAAAGATACCGGCCGATCCTCGCAGGAACACACCGCGCCATCCATCGTCGACGATGCCCTGCGAACTGGCGGACATACCCTTGAAGGCGCGGTGCGCGGGTCGATGGAAAAACGTTTTGGCTACGACTTTGGCCAGGTGAAGATCCACACCGGCACCGTGGCTGCAAAATCGGCGGCTGCGATCAATGCTTTGGCCTACACCAGCGGAAATCATATCGTCTTCAACACCGGGCAGTTCAATCCTTCGTCAGCGAGTGGTCAACGCCTGCTGGCCCATGAACTGACGCACGTCGTGCAGCAAGGCGCCGCCACGTCGACGGCCGTGCAGCGCGAGGAGGCAGACACCACGGGGCCCACCGGCGGCGATCGGCAAGCAGACCCGAAGGAAGGCGACTGCAAAGGTCAGGAGAGCGACCCGCAAAGTTTTTGCATCAAAGTGGCCGAGCATTTCATGGTGACGGAATTCAATACTCTCCCCGCGGTTTCAAGCATAGAAGTCTCGGATGATGGCGGTTGCCGTGTTCATTATGTGGACGGTTCCGCCATCACCGTGCAGAAATTGGGCAACCAGAAAGTGTTTGTGCAGGTGTCGCCTTCCAGTACCAACCATCTGCCCTCCAGGGTGCGTTGCTATACGTACACGTGTGAACTGTTGGGAAAAATGAATTTTACCACCGTCTCCTGCAAGGCTTGAGCCAGAACGTGGGGATACCGGTAGCGGGCGACTCAATTTAAAGTTTTACAGCGTGCAAAACCTTCATCAAAATATCATCCTCTCCCTCGGCTACCTGGGTGAAATTGTGGACCAGCGGCTGCAAGCCCACTTTAATAAAACGGACGAAGGTTTTGCCTTTCCCGAATTGAAGATTGCGCCCGACGATGCGCCCCTCAATCACTTCCTGCTTCAACACAAACTCAACATCGAAGAATACACTACGCTGCTGCTGGCGCTGGTGCCACACCTTCAGCCGAATTTTATAGACGCCATCGTGCAGCGATTTATTCCCCAAGGTGGTGAGTTCCCGGAGATCGGCGGCGTGAAATTGAACAACCACCGGGGCATGTTGCCCACGGGCGAAACTGCCCAGTTCATTTTAGCGGGCAACGACCTGGCCGGCCGCCTGCAGGTGGCGCAATATTTTTCGACCGATCATTTTTTTCACAAGGAGAACATCCTCACGCTCGAAGCGGTAAAGGAAGGCGAGCCGCGAATGAGCGGCCGGATTATGTTGTCGCAGGAATACGTGGAGTGGCTCACCATGGGAAAGGTCTACGCCCCCGCCTTCAGTCCCGACTTCCCCGCCAAGCGCATCGACACCGGGATGCACTGGGATGACGCCGTGCTGCACCCCACCACACAACTCTATATCGACGACATCAAGATGTGGCTCGAACACCATCATCGCCTGGAACAAGATCCGTCGATCGCGCGAAAATTGAAACGGGGCTATCGCGTCTTGTTCTACGGTTCGCCGGGCACGGGCAAAACCCTGACCGCCTCGTTGCTGGGCAAACAATTTAACAAGGACGTCTACCGGATCGATCTGTCGCAGGTGGTGAGCAAATTTATCGGCGAGACGGAAAAGAACCTGGAGAAAATTTTCGCCAAGGCTGAAAACAAGAACTGGATCCTGTTCTTCGATGAGGCCGACGCCCTGTTTGGGAAACGCAGCGGTATTTCCAACGCACACGACAAGTACGCCAACCAGGAGGTGAGCTATTTGCTACAGCGTATTGAAGATTTTCCAGGGCTGATTGTGCTTGCCTCTAATTTCAAGAACAACATCGACCAGGCCTTTCTGCGAAGGTTCAACGCCATCATTCACTTTCCCATGCCCGACGCTGTGGAACGACTTTGTCTCTGGAAGAAAAATGTTCCCGAAACCGTTGCGCTGCAGGCCGATGTCAATCTCAAATCGTACGCGGATAAGTATGAGTTCAGTGGCTCCGCCATTAGCAACATCATGCAATATGCCAGTCTTTATGCGATGGCCCGTCAGAACGGAGGCATCACCAGCGACGACATTGGCAACGGCATTAAAAGGGAATTGATGAAGGAGAATCGTTTACAGTGAGAGGTGCTCGCTACTGGCCATACTTCAGACCATCCGATGTCAGCCCCAATGGTTTGGCCATCAGGTTGTAATAATTTTCGGTGGCATTCAACCACGTGATCTCGACCACTTCTTTTTCGGAGTAATGTTTGCGGAGCGTTTCAAAGGTTGCGTCGGTGGCGCTTTTGGTGAAATTCACTTCTTCGAGATAGGCCAGGAGGGCTTTTTCTTTATCCGAAAATCTGGGGCTGTTCCTGAAGTTCATAAACTCTTTCCATTGCTGGAGCGCTAGCCTTTCCTTGTCGGCCATGAATTCGGAGCTGTTCGAACAAAAGGGGCAGTCATTCAGGTGCGAGGTGTAATAGCGGATGAAGAGCTTTGTTTCTTTTGGAAGACTCAATTTCTTTTCGGCATTAAAGATCTTCACCGAAGTCATCAGTGCCGGGATGCTTCGCGCATAGATATATCGTAGCGGCGCGATCACTTTTCCAAATTGTTTTTTGCTTAGGAAGTAAGCGATTTTCAAGGTGAGGCCTCCCGGATTTTCAACCGGGGCTAACCTGGGGACGGTTGTGTTCATTTGACTTTGTTTTTGTTGGAACAAAGCTAGGATCACGCGCATTGGCGTCCTTTGACATTTATCAAAAAGTCAAACCTGCGACCGGATGCGGCTCAGCGTTTCCTGCGTGATGCCCAGGTAGGAGGCGATCATGCCTAGCGGCACTCGTTGGATGAGGGAAGGATTTTCTTTCATCAAGGTTTGGTAGCGTTGCAGGGCCGTCGCAAAATGAAGATCGTCAAACCGTTGTTGGAGCTGGATGAGACCGGAGCTAACCAGGAGCCGGATCATGTGTTCGATGTCGTGGTGTTTGGCGCAGAGTTGTTCCGCTTCATAATATTGGAGCGACCAAAGCACGGAAGGCTCCAGCAATTCGATCTGTCGCCGGTCGGGTTTGCGCGAGATATAGCTGACGATGGAGCAGGCAAACGTATTTTCTGGGCTGATCCAATCGGTGACGTCTTTGCCGTCGTTGTAATAATACGTGCGGGTGAGCCCGCGTTCGACAAAGTACAAATGATTGCAAACCGAGTTTTGATGGACCAGGATATGGCCCTTTCTCAGCTCATGCTTTTTTAGGATCGCCGCGAGCGCTTGTTGGCTGTCTGCGGAAAGTGGCGTTAACGCGGAAACGACATTAAAAAATTTTTCCATTGTTCATATTACGGTTTCCGTTCGTTCTGCGCAAGACCGGATGGAGAGACCTTCCCGGTCCCGTTAATATCGAAAAAAAAAGAACATTGGTCTTGTTTATTTAAACATCGATCAGGCGACATAAGCTTGCCGGAGCAACTTCATTTTCAGTTTGCCAAAAGATGATTTATATTGTAAGGTGCCTTATTTCAAGGCGATCAACAACTTAATCCCCTTGTCAATGAATTGGTGGCAATCATCTCTCCAGGACATTTTTAAAAATTTAAGCACCAGCCAGCAAGGATTAACCGATGATTCTGCCAAATCCCGATTGACGGAGGTTGGGCCGAATGAGCTTATTGAAAAGAAGCGCAAGCCTCCGTTGACCATATTCCTAAACCAGTTCAAGGATTTTATGATCGTAGTACTGCTGGCCGCCGCGGTCATTGCCGGCATTGCAGGGGATCTGACCGATACGCTGATCATTGCTGTCATCGTGGTGCTCAATGCCATCGTTGGGTTCGTGCAGGAGAACAAGGCGGAAGAAGCGATGGAGGCACTAAAGAAAATTTCGGCGCTGCACGCGCAGGTAAGAAGGAACGGGAGCCGGGTGACCCTTCCCGCTGCCGAGCTGGTGCCGGGAGATATGGTAGAGCTGGAGGCTGGCAATGTCGTGCCGGCCGACATTCGCCTGGCTGAGGTTCATGGATTGCGCATCAATGAATCTGCTCTGACAGGAGAGTCGGTTCCAGCCGAGAAATCGGATCGGGCGCTTCCCGAAGCCGAACTTTCGCTGGGCGACAGGATTAACATGGCATATAAAAGCACGCTCGTCACCAATGGCCGGGCGGTTGGCGTTGTCATCGCTACCGGTATGTCGACGGAAATCGGGTCAATTGCAAAAATGCTCCAGCAGGGGGAAGACGTCACACCCCTGCAAAAACGCATGGCGGATTTTGGGAGTAAGCTTTCTTACCTGGTACTGTTGATTTGTGTCGTGTTTTTTGGTGTTGGCTATCTGATGGATGAAGATCCTCTCAACATGTTGCTCACCTCCATATCACTGGCGGTTGCGGCTATTCCGGAGGCGTTGCCAGCGCTGATCACGGTGGCGCTTGCTTCTGGCGCTAAACGCCTGGTTAAGAAAAATGCGCTCATCAGAAAGCTGTCCGCCGTGGAGACGCTTGGCTCGGTGACCTTCATTTGTTCGGATAAGACCGGTACGCTGACTCAGAATAAGATGAAAGTTGTGCGCTCGGAAGATGACAGCGCGGAGACGCTAATCGATGGGCTGTCGGCTTTCGAATGTTGTCTGGCCCTTAACCATGATGTGAAAGCATCGGCAGATAAAAAATTCACGGGCGACCCGACGGAAATAGCATTGATAGAGTTCTTCCATGAAAGACACCCCGGCGGAGGATCAGAGAAACGTATTGCTCAGCTTGAACGGGTCGCAGAGCTTCCCTTTGATTCGGAGAGGAAACTGATGACCACACTTCACAAGTTTAACGACAGATTTCTCGTTACGTGTAAGGGTGCCGTAGAATCCGTAATAGCCATTTTAGCCGATCAAACCAAGGCTGCCTCCATTCTCGACAAGGCAACGGAATCAGCAAAGGATGGCATCCGGGTCATTGCATTTGCCTACAAGGTAGTGGATCATTTTCCGGGAACCATCAACAGTGAAAATATAGAACGCGGTCTGGTCTTCGCTGGTCTTGCCGGAATGATCGACCCGCCCCGGGAAGAGGCAAAAGTGGCGATAGGGGAGTGTAAAACTGCAGGTATAAAGGTGGTGATGATAACGGGCGATCACCCAGCGACTGCCGCATACGTTGCACGGCAGGTTGGCATGCTGTCGGATGGCGAACTTGTAGTTACCGGGAAGGAGCTTCAACAGATGAGCGATGATGAATTTGGAGAGAAGGTTGAAAAGGTTCGCGTATATGCCCGGGTCTCGCCGGAACAAAAATTGCGGATTGTAAAAACGCTGCAAAGCAAAAAGCACTTCGTGTCCATGACGGGCGATGGCGTAAACGATGCTCCGTCTCTTAAGGCGGCCAATATCGGAGTAGCCATGGGAATTACCGGTACGGACGTCAGCAAGGAGGCTTCCGATATGGTTTTGCTGGATGATAATTTTGCTACCATCGTAAAGGCCGTAAAGGAAGGAAGGCACATTTATGATAATATCCGGAAGTTTGTCAAGTATATCATGACCTGCAATGGAGCGGAGATCTGGACGATGTTCCTGGCACCACTCGTTGGTTTGCCTATTCCGCTGTTACCCATTCACATTCTTTGGATCAACCTGGTCACGGATGGGCTACCCGGCCTCGCCCTCGGAAGTGAAGCCGCTGAACCAGACATGATGAAGCGCCCACCCAGAAAGACCAATGAAAGTCTTTTTGCAGGGGGCATTGGCTTTCACATCGCCTGGGTCGGGTTGCTCATGGCCGGCGTCACGCTGGGAACGGAAGCCTGGGCAGTCCACAGTCAAATGCCACACTGGCAAACCATGGTGTTTATGGTGTTGTCGCTGTCTCAACTTGGTCATGTGATGGGTATCCGAAGCGACCGGCAGTCCTTGTTCCGGTTAGGACTGTTCAGCAACAAGCCGTTGTTGGGCGCGGTCCTTTTTACCTTCATTCTGCAGGTTGGAGTGATCTATCTCCCGGTGGCCAATAAGATTTTCAAGACACAACCGCTAACCATTTATGAATTGTTTATTTCCATTGCGCTATCGCTTGTGGTCCTTGTCGCCGTCGAGATTGAAAAGTTATTTAAGCGACGGCCGGTTGCTCATTAGAATGGCAGCGTGACCGTGTGGGTTGTTGCAATTTTGGTTTGGAGACAGAGCTTTCAGTAAAGAATTTTTAAAAAATATGTAGTACCTTGTCTGGAACACAGTTCACCATGACCGGGGTGGATTGGGAAGTATTTCGGGAGCGGGAGGGGCGAGTTCACATAACACCATAACGCATGCTTGCAAAGATTTTTACCAGCGATCCTGTTTCACCCCAGAGGGGTCTGGCCGTCATCCGGATCATCACCGGTCTGCTGATGGCCTATCACGGTCTGGAGATCTTCAACCCGGAACTCATGGCGGGCTACGCCACCTGGGAGGTGATCAAAAAACTCCCGGCACCGACGGTCATGGTCTACATCGGCAAGGGACTCGAATTCGTGACGGGCATCTGCTTTTGCCTGGGAATTTTTATGCGCGTGGCTGCATTGTTCCTGATGACGGACATGTTGTTTATATGTTTTTTTGTGGGCAACGGAAAATTCTATTATGAAGATCAGCATCCCTTCCTCTTTGCGCTGATCGCCCTGTTGTTCTTTTTCACGGGCCCGGGCAGCTGGGGTCTGCAATCCTGGCTTTCACGCAAAGACGCATAATGCGTCGTCATATGAGAAGATACCTTTTGCTTTTCCTCATCCTGAACGGCTGTGCGAACACCCATCCAAAACCAGGCGGCAGCTACCTGGGATTGCTGGCGATGCCAGGCATCACCTACCATATCTTTCTCGACAACCAGGGGGCCGTCCCGGTGTTGTATAACGCAACGTTCAAAGGCGACCCTTTTCCGCTGGACACGATCTACTTTTCGGGTGACTCGCTTCATTTTCGGATGAAGGAATACTATTCGGAATACAAGGGTCGCTTCGACCCGGCGACAAATCGTATCGAAGGAATTTGGATTGATGAGGATTCACAGGCCCATCCATTGCACTTCAAAGCGGTGATGCCCGACACGGTTTCCGGGTTGCACCCGCGGTCGTCGCCAGTTTACACCTATGAAAAACCGGCGTTGATGGAAGACGGGATAAAAACGAACACGCGGGAAGCTCAAAAGTTGTCGTCCGCAGGGATGGATAGTGTGATCACGCATCTCGCAAATGGAAAATTCAAAGATGTTCATAGTCTGCTGGTAGCCCGGAACAACGAGTTGGTCGTCGAAGAATATTTCTACCGGATCAATCGCGACAAAGTGTATAACATTCAGTCCGCAACAAAAAGTGTCGTGTCGGCGCTTACGGGCATTGCGATAGGAAAGAAAGAGATCAGGAACACACAGCAAACCTTGTGCACGTCGTTGCCCGGCTATGAAAAATGGACTTGCGATGAAAAACATAAAACCATTACGCTCCACCAACTGCTCACCATGAGCACGGGCATCGAATGGGACGAACAAACCTATGACTATGTCGACGACCGCAATAGCCTCGTAAAAGCCTCGAGCGACAGCGACCAATTCATACACCTGCTTTTGCTCCCGCGAAATACCAAGACAACACCCATCTTTGCCTACAATTCCCTCAACCATATCCTGATGAACGGCGTGCTGCGTCATGCCACGCACATGGAAAACAAAGACGAACTCAAAACGCGCCTTTTACAGCCCCTGGGTATCGAAAATTACTACATCGCCGAACCGACCCCGATGGGTGCGATCGGAGACATCGATCTGCGCCCGAGAGACATGCTCAAGTTTGGGTTGCTCTATGCCAACCAGGGACGCTGGAACGGAAAGCAGGTGGTGCCGGCCAATTGGGTGACGGAATCCACGCAGCCAAAAATTCAACCCCGCCCAGGTCTTGGCTACGGCTACTTCTGGTGGACAAAAGATTTTGAACACAAAGAGAAAACCGTCTCCTCCTTTTTTGCCTGGGGCTATGGTGGGCAGTACATTTTTGTGGTGCCGGCCTTGCAATTGGTGGTGGTCATGTCGGGGAGTCATTGGGGTACGGATCCGGTGGACCAGGGCGTCCCGATAATGGAGGAAATACTAGCGGCGGTGGATGAATAGCGTGCCGGTTTTGTCCCGTGTTGTTGGCAGCGAAAAGTCAGAAAATATATCTAAAAAAGGACCCGCATCTATGCGCGCGTAGCTTTATCTTGAGCTGGATTTTGTGGACCGGAAAATGGGAGTGAAGCCTTCCGGGATCGCAGGAAAATACACCTCAGGATGAACCCTTCAAGCCCTCGATTTTTCGCCCTGGCGATACTGGCCTGCCTGGGCCTGACCCACTGTTCGCCGAACAAAACGCAACCCCTCATGAGCCTGCTTTCGCCCGGAGAAACCGGGATCGATTTCAGCAACGCGCTCTACGAAGATGAGAACCTGAACATCCTCACGTTTGAATATTTCTACAATGGCGCGGGCGTTGGCACCGGCGATATCAACAACGACGGACTGCCCGACATCTTCTTTGCCGCCAACATGACCGGCAACCGACTCTACCTGAACAAAGGCCACCTGAAATTTGAAGACATTACCGATGCGGCAGGATTCAAGCCGTCGGGAAAATGGGCCACCGGCGTTTCCATGGTCGACATCAACCAGGATGGCCGTCTCGATATTTATGTTTGTTATGCCGGCCCCCTGGCCGACCCCGCCCGGCGCGCCAACGAACTCTACATCAACAACGGCGACAACACGTTTACCGAGAGCGCTAAGGCCTATGGCCTGGCCGACACGGGCCATTCGGTGCAGGCCGCTTTTTTTGACTACGACGGCGACGGCGACCTCGACGTATACCTGCTCACCAACATCATGGACCAGACCGGCCCCAACGTGATCCGCCCCAAGCGTGTGCACGGCGAGATGATCAACACCGACCGCCTCTACCGGAACAACGGCAACCAAACCTTCACCGACGTTTCGAAGGAAGCCGGCATCACCATCGAAGGCTATGGATTGGGGGTGGCCATCCAGGACATCAACCACGATGGATGGGCCGACATCTATGTCTCGAACGACTACCTGTCGAACGACTTGTTGTACATCAATAACCGCGATGGAACCTTCACTGACCGGCTGGCGCAATACTTCAAACACACCAGCTACTCGGCCATGGGCAACGACGTTTCGGATTTTAACAACGACGGTCGCCTTGACGTGATGGCCGTAGACATGCTGCCCCCCGACAACAAACGCCAGAAGCTGATGTTCGGCTCCACCAACTACGATCGCTACCGTTCCGAAGTACAATACGGCTACACGCCCCAGTTCATGCGCAACACCCTGCAACTCAACGACGGCGACGATCCCCACGGCGAACCGCTCTTTAGCGAGATCGGCCAACTGGCCGGCGTGGAGGCCACAGACTGGAGTTGGAGCCCGCTGTTTGCCGACCTCGACAACGACGGAAGGAAAGACCTGCTCATCACCAACGGCTACCCACGCGACATCACCAACCGCGACTTTGTGAACTACCGGATGCAGGAGTTCATGCAGCAGGAGAACGATCAATCGAAAAAGAAAAAAATGCAGGAGGCACTCAGCAGCATCGAGGGAGCACACCTTCCCGTGTTTGCGTTCCGAAATCAAGGCGATCTCACGTTCTCGGATCAGTCTGCCGTCTGGGGGTTCACCACACCAGCCTACTCCAGCGGCGCGGCCTATGCCGACCTCGATGGCGATGGCGACCTGGACTACGTTACCAACAACATCAACGGTCCGGCCTTTGTGTTTGAGAATCACGCCGAGCAGCTCACGGGAAAAAATCATTTCCTGCAACTCAACTTGAATGGCCCGGTGGGAAACTTGCAGGGCTATGGAGCGAAGGTCACCCTCTATCACGGCGACAGCATACAATACCAGGAAGTTTCACCGTATCGTGGTTATCAATCCACCGTGGAACCCGGGCTTCATTTTGGTCTTGGAAAAAGGGATGCGGTAGATTCCGTGTTCATCCGTTGGCCCGATGGCAAACAACAGACCGTGCGCACCGTGAAAGCGAATCAGGCGCTTGCCCTGCGTTACATCGATGCACGACCGGCGTCATCGCAAAGCCTGCCCACCCCAGGCCCGCTTTTTTTGCGCGCCGATAAATCCCGCCAGATCATCTATCGTCACCAGGAAACCGAGTATGCCGATTTCAAGATCCAGCCGTTGCTGCCGCATAAGTATTCCGAAAGCGGACCGGGCATCGCGGTAGGGGACGTGAACGGTGATGGCCTCGAGGACTTTTTTGTGGGCGGCGCCTTCAAACAATCCGGCCAATTTTTTCTGCAGCGCGCCGATGGAACATTTTTACAAAAGCCCTTAACGACAACGACCAAATATGAAGAAGACGCCGGCGTACTGCTCTTTGATGCCGACGGCGACGGCGACAACGATCTCTATGTCGTGAGTGGCGGCAACGAATTCGAAGAAGGTTCGCCCTATTACCAGGACCGCCTGTATCGAAACGATGGCAAAGGAAATTTCAGCTACGACGCTGAAGCCCTCCCCAAAGAAACCGCCACCGGCTCCTGTGTGACCGCCGCGGACTATGATGGCGACGGCGACCTCGATCTTTTTGTAGGGGGCAGAGCCACGCCGCACCGCTATCCACAACCCGGGCAAAGCTTCATCTTGCAAAACCAACAAGGCCGGTTCACCGACGTGACCACCGCCATCGCGCCCGAGGTTCAGCACGCCGGCATGGTGACCGCCGCCCTCTGGACCGACGTCGACAACGACAACGCTCCCGACCTGATGATCACCGGCGAATGGATGGGCATCATGATCTTTAAAAACAACCACGGAAAATTCAAACCCGCCGAAGGACCGCTCGCCGTACAGCATTCCACCGGCTGGTGGAACAGCCTGCAAGCCGTGGACGCCGACGAAGACGGCGACACCGACTACATCGCCGGCAATTTAGGGCTGAACACAAAATACAAAACCACACCCGAAGAACCCGTGCGCGCATATGTGGACGATTTCAATCACGACGGCACAACGGAAGCGATATTGGCCTACTACATCCAACACGTGAACCGCCCGGCTCATCCTCGCGATGACCTTTTGCAGCAGATCGTGCAGTTCAAAAAGAAATACCAATCCTACAAAGCCTATTCCGACGCCACGGTCGAGACCGTCATCGCCGGCACCGACACGAAGCCCAGGGTTCTCCAAAGCGAAACCTTTCAAACCAGCTATCTCGAAAACAAAGGGAAAGCAGGCTGGTCCCTCAAGCCATTGCCCACGCAAGCCCAGTTCGCCCCCGTCTGCGGCATCACCACCGGCGACTACGACCACGACGGCCACGCCGATGTGTTGTTAAGCGGCAACGCCTACGACACCGACGTCCTGACCGGCCGCTACGACGCCCTCAAAGGCCTCTTGCTAAAAGGCGACGGCAAGGGAAATTTCCACCCGCTCCCCCCAAACCAAACCGGCATCCTCTTGGACGGCAACGCCAAAGCGCTTGCTGAGCTGATCGATCGCAATGGAAAGACACTTGTGTTGGGGACGCAAAATAACGATACGCTGAAAGTATGGGAAAGCACATCACCCATGCCTACCGAAGCCAGCACCATGGAAGCTTCCGCTGTTGGTGATGATCGGTCCGCCTCCGCCGTTGTTGGTGTTCTTCACCAACAACAGATCGTGGCGATCCACCCCAACGATACCTACGCCATCCTAACCCACACCGACGGCAAACAATCCAAACACGAATTTTGTTATGGTGGCGGATACTTATCTCAATCGTCGCGCAAACTTCGGATTGCGGGGGATATTGTGAAGGTGATGATTTACAATAGACAAGGTAAATCCAGGACGGTGGATGTTGCATCCCATTGATCCATTCCACCGCCGTTGTTGGCGCGCCGTTGTTGGTGTTCTTCACCAACAACAAATCGTGGCGATCCACACTGACGGCAACAAGCCAGTGGTGGGGGATACTGTGAAGGTGATGATTTACAATAGCCAGGACGGTGGATGTCGCATCCATTGACGCCATTCACATGATGCGCTGGAAGGAGAGTTGTTGGTGAAGAACACCAACAACGGCGTTAGCGTCGACGGTGGATGTCGGCATCCCATTGATGCAATTCATATTGTGCGCTGGAAAGAATGTTGTGTTCATCAACAACGACGGTAGAACAATAAAAAAAGAACCCTAAAGAAGATTAACATGAATAATTCATTGAGACTGGTCCTTCTGCTATTTTCTTGTCTGACGCTGCATCACGTGGATACAAATGCCCAAGACAGGATGGCCAAAGGAAGACTGGATAGTATTGGTGTGTCCCTTGTAAATTTTTTCAAGGACCGCGGATATTTCGAAAAAGACAAAAGTGTCGAAAAGTGCCTCAAGACCATATATGGTAGTGATATGCTCTCCACCAAGTTGCTCGGCGATGATCCGATCGGCATCTACACCGTGGGGGTCTTGATCAGTCGCGCGCGTCGCTTCGTTCTTATCGTCGATTCCAAGGGCTGGAAAATTGAAAACAATGGAGCCTTGTCAGAACTCGAAGACATGACCGCGTTCTTCCGGCGGCATCGTGTAAGCAATAGCGACATCGATAAATATTTGAGGGCGGTGTTGCTGATTCATGAGTATAATGAGAAGTAGGGGTGATCAACGCCTCCGAATAAGGCTGGTTTATTTTAATGTTCACTCGCACACCGAAAGAAGTTGTTGGTGGGACACCAACAACGGCGGTGGAGGTCCTATTATAGCAACTGGAAATTTAGTAACACATCCCGGAATGCTTAGCCAACACATTGCTGAAGACCAGGACTTGCCAGGGCACATCCCCAGCCTTTGAGTATACGCTCCACTGTGGTCACACCCGGTTGTTGGTGTCCCACCAACAACCACCATTCAGCTACAAGCGCCCTCCACCATCACCCCCGCCGTTGTTGGTGCCCCCGCCGTTGTTGGTGTTCCCCTGCCGTTGTTGGTGTTCCCCCGCCGTTGTTGGTGTTCTTCACCAACAACTCAGCTGCCAAATGTTCTCCACGACCACCACACACCAATCAACCTACTTAATCCTCGAAAAATACCTCAACTCATACCGCACCTGCCCCTTCCCCGGAAACACCGGCTGCATCTCCTTCCTTAGTACCATATGCTCATCATCAAGCTTCACCACCTGATATTTCGACAACAGCTTTTTATCCAAACTCCGATGCACCAACGAATCCGACGCAGGCATCTCATAAAAAAAGAAACGAAATTCAGCTTCCCGGGTCATCCTTAACCTGCCGTCGGGTTGATAATGTTGAAGTGGTTCTTCTTCCGTGTCGGTTCGCGTATAACCGAAGCCATTGTAAAAACTATAAACGGAATCTATTTTCCACGACCCCTGAAGCAGTTCGCGTTTATCGGGTGCACAAGAAGCCAGAAGAATAATAAGGACAAGCGGGGTGAGGGTGGTTTTCATAGCAATTAACTTTTTTAAGGCCACATAAGACAGGCGCCGGTAAGATACAGAATAAATATCCCGCAGAACTCACCAGCGCCTTCCTTACAATTGTTTCACACGCCTTGCCTTTTCACAAATCCCGTTTGGGCTCCATTTTCATTTGCCCGGGCGTGACGGGCAAATGAAATCATGCGTTTATCAATAATTGGAATTCTGTTTCAATGTACCTGCGCTCAAGTCGACCTCGCGTTGCGGCAGGGGAAAGTAATAATGTTTCGGGCGCACAAAGGTCCGGCCCGGTTTGAAGGGACCGCGGTCTTGAGCGTAGAGCGTCACGATGTCGACGAGCCCGGCTTTATCCCAGCGCATCAAATCCTGGTGGCGGTCGTTTTCGCCGGCCAACTCTACACGGCGTTCGTGCATGATGTCGGCCATGGTGGCGCCGGTTTTTTCGGACAATCCTACGCGTTTCCGCACGGCGTTCAATTCATCGTCGCCATTCTGACCGGAGCGGATCTTCGCTTCGGCAACCAGCAAATAAACGTCAGCCGAACGCAACCAAGGCGCATTCAAACTTTGGCTCATGTCGCCATTAGCGGTGAAGTTGGTGTACTTGCGGAAGGCATAGCCCGTGAGTCGGGTATCGCCTGCTTTGAAAGTATAAACGCTATCCTTCATGATCGTCACCTGGTCGCCGGGTTTGAAAATGGAATAATCCAGGCGCGGGTCGTTGGGCTCGAATTCGTCTACGAGATCCTGGATGGGTTCGTGGAAACCCCAGCCGCCCAAGCCACCGGGTGTGTGATAGAACGCGGGAGAATCATCCGTTGTCCATCCGCCTTCGTATTGCAAGCCGTAGAGAACTTCGGGATTGTTTTCGGTGGCGAGTTGGAAGTTGTCCCCAAAGCTATCGGCCAATTTATACGTCGCGCTGTTGGTGATGTTGGCTCCGGCGGCAATGGCTTTGGCCCATTGTTCCTCGTAGACATACAGCTTGGTGAGGAAACCATAGGCCGAGCCTTTGGTCACACGACCCAGGTCTTCGCCCGTGTAGGAAGCGGGGAGCATGTTCGCAGCATTCTGAAAATCCGCTTCGGCTTGCGCCCGCACTTCTTCCAGCGACGACTTGTCTTTGTTGAAATTGTTGGCCACGACATCGGCTTCGAGTATGAGGGGCACCTCGCCCCAGATCACCGACAAGCGCCAGTAAGCAAAGCCTCTCAGAAAATAGGCCTCGCCCATGCAGCGCGTACGCAGCGATTCGTCCATCACCACTTTCGGTGCGTTCATCAGCACGGCGTTGGCGCGTTGGATCACCTCGTATTTGGTCGACCACGTGTTGAGGATGTGCGTGTTGGAGGCGTTGAAAGTGAAGAGCTCCAACTGTGCTTCGGCGTCGCCGTGGTCACCGGCGCGGACCATGTCGTCCGAGCTGTTGTCAAAGGTGTATTCGGTGTGGGCAAAACCATCTTCATCCAGCAAGGGCGTATAGATGGCGTTGGTGGCCGCTACGACGTCGTCGCCGTTGCGCCAGAATTGGCTGGAAGTGATCTGGCCGTAAGGTGTGGAGTCGAGCAAGTTTTCCTGGCATCCGCTCAGGAGCACGAAACAGCACAATCCTGCAGCGCCGATGATCTTCGTTATGGATACGTTATTCTTTTTCATAGGATTAAAAAGTCAGGGTTGCACCGATGGTAAACGTTCTTGACAAAGGATATTGCGCATAGTCAACATTCACTTGCGTGTATTGACCACCCGAACGGTTTCCTTCGGCATAACCTAGTTCCGGGTTGAGGCCTTTGTATTTCGTGATGGTGAACACGTTTTGTCCCGACACATAGAAGCGGGCCGACGAGAGACGGAGGGTTTCCGATACCGTGCGGGGAAGCGTGTAGCCCAGCGTGATATTTTTCAACCGGAAAAACGCACCGTTTTCCACAAACAAGTTCGATGTGCGGAAGTTCAGGTTGGGGTCCGTAGCACTCATGCGCGGAATACTGTTGCTGGTGCCGTCGCCGTGCCAGCGACCCGTGGCTTCCTGATACATGTTGAACGAATAGGCAGCATTGAGGCCTTGCATCCGGTCTGCGTTGTAGAGGTCTACGCCCGCTACGCCCAGGAAGAACAGGTTCAAGTCGAATCCCTTGTAGCCCAAGCCGGCATTGATACCATAGGTTACTTTCGGGTTGGGGTTGCCCAGGATCACGCGGTCTTTGTCGTCGATCACGCCGTCGCCATTCTGATCTACGAAACGGACATCACCGGGGTGAATGAGACCATCGGTCCGGCGGCTGTCTTTGGCAATGTTTGGATCGCTGTCGATCTGCGATTGATTTTGATATAAACCATCGGCACGCCAGCCGTAGAAGGTACCGTAGGGATTGCCCACATACGAGCGGGTGATCTCCTGGTCGGTGCGGCCATAGGTCTGCGAGGCCAGGAAGCTACCCGGTGTCAGCAATTGGGTTACGGTATTCTTGATGAAGGTGGCGTTACCGCTCAGGGTATACGTCAGGTCGCCGGTGGTTTTCCGGTACGATACTTCCACTTCAAGACCTTTGTTGCGCATCTGGCCTACGTTCTGGTCGGGGATGGACGCTTTGCCCAGGGTTCCCAACGAAGGCGGCGACAGCAGCATTTTCTTCGTGTCTTTAATGAAGTAAGCCAAGGTGAAGAGCAGGCGGTTGTCGAGCACGCCGGCATCGAGTCCGATGTTGGTCATCTGGGCAGTTTCCCATCCCATGTAAGGGTTGGGAATGCGCGCTTGCGCGGAACCCTTTATCTGGCTTTGCGGATCAGAACCCAGCGCATAGTTGTTATACGTTCCACCGTTGCGGATCAGTGCGAGGTATTGTAGCGAAGCCACATTCTGATTACCCAATTGTCCCCAGCCTCCGGTCAACTTCAGGTTGCTGAAGAACGGCAGGGCATTTTTGATAAAGGTCTCTTCCGACAAACGCCAGCCCAAAGAGAAGGCGGGGAAATAACCCCAGCGGTATCCTTGAGCGAAACGCGACGAACCATCGGCGCGGAATGTTGCGGTGAGCAGGTAACGATCTTTGAATGCGTAGTTCACGCGGCCGAACGCCGACTGCAGTGCATCGTAGGTGCGGCCACCGTTGTCAGACCCAAGGTTGACGATCGTCCCGGCTTGTGACATATAGCGCAGCGTGGGGTCTTCGCTGGGGAATTCGCGTCCGATCTCTTTCGAGTAAATGTCTTTGAATGTCTGCGAGGTATAACCGGCCACGGCACCGATCTGGTGGTCGCCGATCTCCTTGTTGTAAGACAGGAAGTACTCTTGCAAAAATGCCCAGTACTTTTCGTTGGTCAACGTCAACTGGTTGTAGTTGGTTTGCCGGTACTGGTTGTCGACCTTCACTTCAAAGTTGTGCGAATCCAGGAATGACGCATCCATGGCCAGGTTGGCTTTCACCTTCAGGCCTTTGATAATTTCATATTCACCGTTAACGCTACCTAAAACACGATTGCGCGCGTAGTTCACGTCTTGTACATCGATGGTGTACAACGGGTTGTTGATGTCACCAAAACCGGGAATGCTCGAGCTGTAGGTGCCGTCGGGATTTTTTACGGGCAAGCCGGGATGGAAGCGAATGGCGCTCCACAACAGACCGGTTTGTGCCGACGGTGCGTTGGGTGCGTTGGCACTGATGTCGCTGTTGCTGTTGGTGTTGGTGAACTGCAGGCTTTGACCGATTTTCAGTTTCTCGCCGATCTTATGATCGCTGTTGATGCGGAAGGTATATCGCTTGTAGTACGATTTTCCGATGATACCCTTTTCGTCATATTTTCCACCAGAGATGGCGAAGGAAGAATATTTGCCACCCCCGCGGATCGAGAGATCGATGTTGTTGGTGGTTCCACGCTTGAAAACTTCGTCTTGCCAATTGGTCTTCTGGGTTTGATACTGAGGATCTTTCCAGATGGCCGGGATGGTGGAACCATCGGGCGTATCGTTGGTGTAGGCCTCTGTCTTCAATTGTGTGTAGGTGGGCGCATCCAATACATCGATGGTTTTGATGCGACGTGAGCTGCCGGTGTACGCGTTGAGCGTGAACTTCAGTTTGTCGTCAAACTTGCCGCGCTTGGTCGTGATGAGCACCACGCCGTTGGCAGCACGGGTACCATAGATGGCGGAAGCGGATGCATCTTTCAGTACGTCCATCGATTCGATGTCGTTGGGATTCACATCGTTCATCGATCCGGCGGGTACACCGTCGATGACGATCAAGGGATCGGCGTTGTTCACCGTTCCAAGACCCCGGATGCGGATAGAACCGGCATTGCCCGGTGCGCCGCCGTTACGAACGACGTTAACACCGGCTGCACGTCCTTGAAGTGCTTGCTGTGCGCCGCCGGAAGGGATGTTCTCAAAATCAGAGCCCTTCACAACGGACACCGATCCCGTAACATCTTTCTTGTCTTGTGTACCATAACCCACCACGACCACTTCAGACAAGGTCTTGGCATCGGGTTCCATCTGGATACTCAACGTCGTTTGATTGTTGAGGACAACTTCCTGCGTGAGGTATCCGATAAACGTGAAGACCAACACCGCGTCGTCGTTGGGTACGGACAAAGAAAAATTACCCTCTGCATCGGTCACGGCGCCGATGGTTGTGCCTTTCACCACCACGTTCACACCGGGTAGTGAGCTTCCGAATTCATCCTTCACGGTGCCGGTCACCACGGTGGCCATCATCGTAGGCTGCTCGTACACAAACAGCGGTTGGTTAGCCACCCATGCCACACCGGTCGGCCGCGTCTTTGCCGAGGCGGTGAGCACGCCCGCAGGTTTCTCGTGCGGCGTGACTTCCGTCAGGGTGATCTGTTTCTTTTTGATGCGATAGGTCACGTTCGTGCCGGTGAGCAAAATGCTCAGCACTTCTTCAATATTCTGCGACCGGATATAGATGGTCACTTCTTTTTGAATATCCTGAAGCTGGCTGTCGTTCACCACGAAATGATAGTTGGTCTGGCGTTCGATCTCTTTCAGGGCCTTTTTCAGCGGCGTGTTTTTCAGGTTCAGTTCAATCACGGCTGCGGTAGGGGCGCCGCCGTTGGGATTTGCCTGAACCTCTCTCACCAGGAAGGTCATCAGCAAGGCTATGCCAAGCAGCACACCTCGCCTGAAGCCGTTCCCCGGTTTCCTGTTCTCACGGTAGTTGATCTCCATAGGGTAAATAGTTTGCGTTGTTAGGTTTGCGTTTAGTTGTTCGTCAGTATGATGTTGGTTCCGTCTCTTCTGGCGCGTATCGTGGAAACATCCTGGATGAGGCCAAGCACTTCTTCCAGTGTTTCATCTTCGATGGTGATCGACATGCGTTCATTCAGGGCTACCGTTGAGTCGGCTACGATGTTCACTTTATAGCGATTTTCCAGCTGCAGGATGATGTCGCGCAGGGGAGCGCTGTCAAAGCTGAGTTGTTCTTCTTTCCAGGCCGAAAAATTGGCAGGGTTCACTTTTTTGCGCGACACTTTGTTGGCCTCGGTGTCGAGCGTGATCTGGTCGCCCGGCTGCATCACAAAATGGGAGTTCATGCCGTTGACGTATAATTCGATCTTGCCTTCTTCGAGCGTGGTCTTGATGGCGGGCTCGGCCGTGTAGGCTTGCACGTTGAACTTTGTTCCGCGTACGAGCACCTGGATGTTTTCGGCTTTGACAATGAAAGGCTGTTTCTTGTTTTTTCTGACATCAAAAAAAGCCTCGCCCTTCAGACGCACTTCACGGTTGGCGGTCCCAAACGTCGGAGCGTATTCCAGGGTGCTGTGCCGGTTGAGCCACACGAATGAGCTGTCGGGCAAAAGAATGCGCATGTTGTTCTCGCCGGCATTGTAGACCACCGTGCTTTGCCGCGTCACAAATTCTTTGGACAATACAAAAAAAATGGTGCCGGCCACGGCCAGCAGGGTGACGGAGGCCGCGATCTTTAAAAAGAGCGATGATTTGGGTTGACGTTTCAGTGCGGGGTGGGCGACGGTCCGGCCCGAAGCCTGGATGTCTTGCGCCAGTTGTTCCCAGGCAGCGTTGATCTTGGGTTGATTATACCGGGCCAGCGTGACCGAGGCCTGGTAGGTGTTGTTCATTTCATGGAAATAGCGGCGATTGGCTTCGCTTTCCTGTACCCAGGCGTACAGCGTTTCAACATCTCCGTCGGAGGCGTGGCCTTCCAAAAAACGCGTGATGATTTCCTGGATCGGTTGTGGGGCTTCTTCGTTCATAGGCTTCGGTGGCTAATACAATAAACTTAGCCCTTACCCCGACAACCCCTGAAAATATTTTTATTCGAAAAAGGCCAGCAGCAACACCAAGGCGATGTGCTCCCTGAGCTGGAGACGCAGTTTGGCCAGCGCCCGCGACATCTGGGTCTCTACGGTCTTTATGGAAATGTTAAGTTTTAGCGCGATCTCCTGGTATTTAAGTCCTTCCTGGCGGCTTAATTCGAAGATTTTCCGGCATTCGGTGGGCAGATCCTCCATGGCCGTATGGAAATCTTTTTCCAGGTCTTTGGCCAGCAGGGCATGGTAGGAGTGGGCGGCCTCGCCGGAAACTTCCTGCACATAGAGAAAGCGCATCAGGTCGGCGTGTTTTGTTTTTCGTTTCTGGACGATCAGGAAATTGAGACAACGGTTTTTTACGGACGTGAACAAATAGGAGGAAAGGGACTGCTGTTCGTCAATTTTGTGACGGTCTTCCCAAAGGGTGGAAAACAGCTCTTGCACAATTTCTTCGGCCTCGACGGGGTCATTCAAAAACTTGCGGGCATAGGCGCAAAGATTGGGGTAGAGCCTCCGGAACAAGAGCTCCAGACTTTTGGCATCACCTTTTTTGATACGGGCGATCAGGTCGGTATCGATCGGTTCGGACACCTCTTTCATGGCGTTCACGACGTTTAAGAATCCATCCTCCAGGCCGCGCTGGTTATTTTCAGGGCAGCCGTGATTTTTCCGGGCTCAACGGGAAATGTGATAAAAAGGCAACTTGTCACAGTTTTGTGGACACCGGGCATGTCCAAAAGGTGACGTCCAGGATGGGCTGATCCGTTGCTCTGCCAGATCCCGATCATGAACGATTCTGACAAAAATAGGGAGTTTTTTGTATTCGCGAAATCCGGGACCGGAACCGTAACAAAAACTTAGCACGACTTGGGGGACATTCCGAACGATGGCGAAGCGCTCCATTTCATCATTTCATTTTTTATATTTAAATCGGAAACGTGATGGACGTACATTTTAGGAGCAAATGGTCACCACGATTTAACCTGTTCAAAAAAACAATCCCCAGGCGAAAGCCGTTATGCTAAGAATTGGTTTAAAGATCCCGTTATGGTTGAAATATTATTGATTGAAGATAACCCTGACGACGCCCGCCTGGCGATGCGCGCATTAAAAAAGATCAACATCGTCGATGGGATCCACCATTGTGGCGATGGCGCCGAAGCAATCGATTTCATCTACAAAAACAAGGCATACCACGATCTGAAGCTTATCCTCCTGGACCACAAAATGCCCAAGGTGGACGGCCTTGAATTGTTGAAAAGAATAAAACGCGACGAATTGATGCGCCACATCCCCGTCGTGGTCCTGACATCGTCGAGCGAAGGCGACCACATCCTGGAATCCGCCCGGCTAGGCGCCAACGCCTACCTGGTCAAGTCCGTTGAACTTCCCGATTTCGAAGAACAACTGGCCAAAGTCGTTTTATATTGGATGAACATGAACAATAGCCAAAACCCGTCGGCAGTCTCCGAAAAATAGACCAGCTCCCGCCATCCCATCCCCAGCCTCATTTCTCCACTTCGATTCGAACGCCTTCGCTGTGACTCGTAAACTCCGGGGCATACATGCTCTCGATCGTGGTGATACCATTCGAAAAATAACCGGCATTGTTTACGCGGAGGTCGTATTCGAAAACATAGACGCCTTTTTCCATCGTGTCGAAAAAGAAATGTGTGGCGGCGTCTTTGGTGCTTTGATAGTAGCCCAATCCGACCTGCCATTTATATTCCGACAACACATCCACCGGCTCGAGACCAGCCGCGCGCATGTCTTTCATGTGGAGGAATTCCATCTGCCGGTCCGCCCTGAGCTCGATGCGTACCCGCAGCAGATCACCAACCTTAAGGGCAGGGGAGCCTGGCTTCACCTCTGTTAAGAGCTCACCCTTGTCCGTCCGGTTCACGAGGAATAATTTTTTTGAAAGCTTCAAGGGCGTTTCCGCGGGCGTGATCTTGTCGAGGTCTTCAAAATATTGCCAGTACAATCCTCCCCACGCGATGCCGTTTTCTTTTTTGGCCAGGGTCACCGTGCTCAGGGCGGGGGTGATGTCGTCCCCTTTCCACGAGGTCTTGAAATAACCCGTACCCGCTTCCACCGACTTGGCCTCGGGCGTGATTTTTTTTGAGCCTGCTGTCACGTCCAGCGTTTGGTTCAGGGGAAGCCACTCCGATCCAGTCAAGAGCAACGCGTAGATAGCTTCGGTGGTGGCTTTGGTGGTCTTCCATTGGCTGGTCTGTTTGTTCTTCAAGAGCCAGATGCGCATCTCGTCCAGCGTTTTAATTTTCTGGTCAGGAGCAATGGTTTTGTCATCGCTCTCAATTTCGTTGAACGCTTCGATCATGAGGGCCTGGGTTTCCACGGGCGCGTGATACCAATACCAACTGGGCGTATTTTCTTTCCAATACATACCCATCTCTTCGTTGGTGATGCTGGTCTCTTTCAGCGAGGCAACGATCGCCCTGGCCACGGTGGGATCGCCCTGGCGATGTTGGATCAAGGCGATCATTCCTTTTAAATACATATCGTTTTCTGTCCAGTAGCGCGCGGTCTGCTTTCGGTAATACTCCAGCACCGGCGCCAGTCTTTCACTCACGGCAACATCCGGAAAGAAGCTGCGCATGTACAAGTATTGAATTTGTTCCGGGCCGCAAGCCTGTTTATCGAGGAAGGCCCGGATCAGCTTTTCGGAGTCTTTACTGTTTTTGAACTGGATGTTTGCCTCACGCCGCAAGTGTTCATAGTCTAAAATGATCTGCTCATCGAGGAAGGCGACGGCCCTGTGCACGATGGCCGCCGCTTTATCATTGCCCGATACCACCTTCAGCTGTTTCAAATGTCCATAGCCGGAAGCAACGTGTTGTGTGATGTAGCAGCAGGAGTGATCGGCGCCCGTGAACCACGGGAAGCCGCCGTCGCCCCGTTGCATTTCCCCAAGCTTGCGCACCACCGCCTCCGACTGATCTTTCATGGTGTTGAGATCAAACAAGAGACCGAGCCGCTGCGCTTGCTCGGTTTCACTTTGAGCGTCGCGCAGCCACGGCGTTTCTTCGATGATGATGGATTTTAATTCTGGATTTTTTTCAAGGTTGCTGGTCAAGGTGCCGGAGGCAGACCAGGCGGCGAAAACTTCTTTGATCTTCGGTTGGCTGTTGGCGATATAGCTCGCCAACGTGTTGGCGTAATAGCGGGAGAAGAGTTGTTCGGCACATTCGTGTGGAAATTCCATGAGATAGGGCAGCGACTTCACGGCCAGCCACGCCGGGTTCGAGGTCACTTCCAGGGTCACCTGGTGGTGGACCAATGTAGTGGAGTTGGTGGTCTTTAATTTTTCCAGCGTAAAAGTTTTGGTCTGGCCGGCGCGCACAAACATGGGCAGCGATTCGGTAACCAGCATACGATTCGAAAGCACCGGCAAGGCATTCTGCTCGCCGTCGCTAAAACTCCCAGCCTTGGCCACTACTTTATATTGCAGGGCTTCGGCTCCCTGGTCGGGTACATGCAATTTCCAGGATACCTCCGTATTTCCTTTCGGTCCAGCCTTGAACGACTTGGTTCTTACCTGGTTCCCGTAGTACACATCCACCGCCGCACCAGTCACGGGATTTGTTAATTGCAACGCCACTTTTCCTTCCTTGCTCTTTGAGGTGAGATTGGCAATTTTAACCGACAGGATCACGTCGTCGCCTTCGCGCAGGAAGCGTGGCATGTTGGGGGTCACCATCAATTCTTTTTGGGTAACGGCCTGCAAGGTTTGTGTGACCGTGACCAGGTCGCGTGTGTGTCCCAGCAACTGAAGCTTCCAACGCGTTAAGGCTTCCGGCGTGGTGAAGGTGAACCGGATCATGCCATTTTCGTCGGTGGTGAGGTGCGGAAAAAAGAAAGCCGTTTCGTTAAAGTTTTCGCGCGCGTTGATCTTCGCCATCACGTCATCCATTTTTTTCTGACCGGATTTTGTGGTCACTACGATCACCCCGTTGGCGGCGCGCGAGCCGTAAAGGCTTATGGCCGCATCGCCCTTGAGCACCTGCACATCGGCAAGGTCGGCCTGATCGATCTTCGAGGATTCTACGATCACGCCGTCCACCACATATAACGCGTCAGCGTAGTTCACAGAAGAATTGCCGCGGAGCCTTAAATAGCCCGAGCCGCCGGGCATACCGGTTATTTGTACACCCGCTACTTTACCTTCCAGTGCGGAGAAGACCACATCGCTTTCTTCCGTTTTTATAGTGGTAACCGACCCGGTCATGGATCTTTTCTCCTGGACGCCATAAGCCGTCACCACCACTTCGGAAAGCCGCATGATCTCTTCTTCCATCGTCACGTTCATAACATTCTTCCGGCCCACGGCAGCTTTCGCGGTGCTAAGACCCACGAAACTAAAAATCAAAGTGTCGCCGCGGTCGGCCTCAAGGGAATACTCGCCCTGTGCATTCGTCTGGGTGCCGTTGGTGGTGCCTTGGATAACGATGTTCACGCCCGGTAGCGGTTCGCCGTCGTGCGTGGCCACCTTGCCATAGATAAAACCTTTCGCCCCGTTCCGGTTGTTGGAAAGAGAGACCTTGGAGGGATGATTGACGCTGGAGCCCGATGCATACAGCCGACCCAGGTAAAGCCCGTTGTAATATTGTTTGTTGCGGATGCTGAATCCAAACCAATACAAATCATCATGATATTGACGCGGTATCGAATAGAAACCATAGCCGCCATTTCGAATCGTAAATTTGGATACGCTGAAACTCCGGTCGCCCCCGGGTCTGTACAAAGAATAATACGCTTCGGTATGAACCGGGTTAAAGCGCCAGGCGTGTGGCGTGAACTGATCCAGGGATGCATCGTACATGGACGCCAATATTTCGGTATGCTTCCGGAGGAAGTCGTCGCCGGTCACGGAGAAACTCCACGTTTCTTTTCCGCCGGGTTGCAACTTGTCTTTAAAGGTGACGGTCTCTATCTCGAGTTTCTTTCGCGGCGATTCGATTTGCGCGGTTCTGCTGCCCACAAGAAGCGCGTTGTAACAGGACGCACTGTAATGCACGGCAAACCCTGTGCCCATGCCCTCCGTCACCGGGATGGTGTATTCTCTCAGGTTCCCGGAGAAATGATCGACGTAGGTCTTCACGATCTTATTGTTCTTTTCAATGTCGATCGTGATCGTAAGATCGGCAGCGGCAGAACCGATCCGGACTTTGGCTACGTCACCGACCAGGTAGGAGGGTTTGTCCATTTCAAAAACCAGGAGCTGGTTGTCGTCAACGGTTTTGGCGGAGGGATCGAACACGGTGAAACGATGCAGGTCGGTGAGCGTGTCGCCCGACACGTCGACGGTGGTCAGCTCCATCACATAGCTGCCGTTTGGCCAGGCCGGATTTATTTTGAAAGGTATTTCCTTAGCCACGCCGGTGTTGAAAGGAAATTCAGCCACGCGTTTTTCTTTTTGCAAGGCCTTGGGGTTTCTGCCGTCGTTATAGAGATCGTGCGGGAAGAGTTTGTGAAAGGCTTCTTCCGTCGCTAGCGGTATATCGGTGGCCTCCCAGGGAAACGGACGTGCGGGCGCTGCTGGAAATTTTAGTTTATAGATCGCGACGTTACCTTTAGTGGGAACAAACTGACCGTTCTGATTTTCGGTGCTGATGGCAATGGTGTGCGACGGGTCTTTCCGGTTCATGCGAGCCGGTGCACTCACGTTGGCGACCAGTGCCGTGTAGCCCACTTTGACGATGAAGGTGGCGCTGCGGGTTTCGCCATTCAGGTCCGTTACGTCGACCGTCACTTCATAGTGAAACACGGGATGTTCTTTTTTTGAAACCGCTTCGTCGGGTTCGGCGGAAAAGCTGATCGGAAATTCGCCCGAGGCATCCGTCACGCCATTGCCAAACGCAATTTCGCGGTCACCCTCCCGCGCGTAGGAGTGATACCAATAGTACCAGCGGGGATACCGCACGTTCCGTTTGATGTGATAACTGAACCGTGCACCACTCACCTTCGCCCCGCTAAACGATCGTGCCGTGCCTTTCAATGTCACCGTGTCGCGCAGGATAAATGTTTTCGTCACAGGCTGAAACGATACTTCGAAGGTGGGTCGCTTATATTCTTCTACGGTTATCGTCAAATCGTCCGCATAAAAATCATCCATCTCCTCGTCATAGAAGCGGCTTTCTTCTTCCATGTCTTCATCGGCCGTAAGCGTGTACTCGCCGGTGAGCCCATTGGCGGGAAGTTTAAACTCGCCGCTGAAGGAACCATAAGCGTTCGATTTGAGGCGCATCTTGCTCACCTCCGAACCATTGACGTCTCTCAACAAAACCTCCACCCACTCTCCAGCCAATACCGAGGATTTCTTTTTATCTCTTTTTGTAAGGATGCCCTTGAAGTAAACCGTTTGCCCCGGACGATAAATACTGCGGTCGCTGAAGAGAAAAGATTCCACGTCCACCTCTTCAGGGGCTTCGTCGCGGGGATATAAGTTGATATAATAATTTCCAAACGTGGCGCTGTCCACTCCGTGTCGCACGGTGGCGTAGATGTCGTAGCCGTACCGTTCATTGCCATTCAACTCAACAAAGCCATTTTTGTCTGAGGTGTAATGAACGTCGACTCTACTCTCGGTGGTCGACTTCTGGTCCACTTTGAGATGGATGTCGGCGCCAGCAATAGGCTGGCCGTTGCTGCGGTTCACTACCTGAAAACGATATTGGTTTTGGAGACGGCCGTCGAGCAAGACCAGGTCCGTAACCTGGATGGAAGTGAAGGCTAAGATCGGGATGTTTTTTTTCAACGAAACAACACGAACCAAAACAAAGAACTTGCCGGCCGGCAGTTTGGGAAGAACGATTTCTGTGCTGTGCACCTGGTAGTCATGCAAATTCTTCAACCCGGTGTTCCATTTTGTCACGGGCATTAACTTGGAGACGGCATCGAGCAGAGCCGAGTCCGGAACATCCCGAAGGTCTTTCCTGTCGAAATCGGCAGTGACCCTGAACACGCCAACCGATATGCTGTCGATGTTCTGATACGAAACACGCAGGCGTGACAGCGCTCCGGTAGGAATATATTCTTCCCCCAGAAGCGAAAGCGTTGCGCGGAGCATGCTTTCTTTCAGTTGGGCACACCTCGCTGCACCGTCACTTTCCGGGAAACGCGCCATCGCGGCGTCGCACAAGGCGATCGCTTCTTGTTTCTTGAATTGATCTTTTGTGTTCCCGAACGGTTTATATTGGTTGCCATCGCGATTGAGCTCGCTCGCCAGTTCAAACGCCACGAGCGTGGATGCCGGATGATGGCGATAGGTAGCCTCAAGTTTCTCCAACGCTTTCATGCGCAAGGCACGACCATCCTCAAACACACCCTCCGCCACGAGGAACTCCAGCCTTTCCATTTCCAGGTCCACCAACGCAAACGTGTCTTTTGCCTGTTGATGAAAGGCAATGAGATTTTTCATGATCTGGATGCCTTGCCAAAGCGGCGACAAGCTATCGGCTGCCGGTGGAGGCGACAGCACATCGAACGAATCGAACAGGCGTGGATCTTTCAACGTAAACGCCTGGATCGCCTTCTTGCTGAGATTGTCGGAATTTGTATAGAAGTTCAGCGCGATATGGGCGAGCAGGTCATAAACATAGGGGCGGTACACCTTCGAGTTTTCGGCGGGTGTTAAAATATCGTTCAGCGTGGTGAGAGGGGTTGTCTTTAATACGGCCGCATCGCGAAGGGAATTTTGATAATGCCGGTGGATCTCGGCAAACATCTGATCCGTGTCCCATGTACGGAAATCGGTCGCATTCACTTTTTCCGCCGTACGCGAATGTTGGTAGTAGGTGGACAGGTGTTCCTGAAAATATTCCCAATACGTGCGGGCCAGCGCCGCTTCGAGGATATTCCGCAACGGCGCCCGGCTGATCGCGATCTCGGTTTTGAATTTTTGTACAATGCTCAACTCGGCGTCTTCCTGCAACGCCGAAATGAACTTGGCCTGGTAGAAGATCGCCTTTGCTGCCTCGGAAAGGTTGTCGTCGTGCCGGGCCTTCGCATAGATGCTGTCCACCACGGCCTTTGCCGACCGCGGCAGCAAACGCACCTCATACTGGTAGACATCGCTCCAGTGTTTCTCGTAAAAAGTCAGTTTAGGTTGGGCGACCGCGGCGGTATACAGCAACGAAAACAGGAGGACGGCGAAAATGGATCTCATAAAGGCGTAGGCTGGTTCATCGTCCCCTAGGATGCGGGGGGCAGGGCTTTTCCATAAAATAATAGAAATAAAACGATAACGCCCGGATGCTGCCAACAGCCAAAGGGTTGGCCCGGAAACAAAAAAAGCCAGGAGCGATGCCCCTGGCTTACATTATTTTTTTAAAGACGATCAAAGATCCGTATCAATTCTCGGAACTTCTTTCTTCACGCTGTCGACTTCTTTTTTCACGTCACCGATCGCGTCTTTGAATTCGCGAACACCTTTGCCGAGGCCCTTCATAAAATCAGGAATTTTTTTACCTCCGAAGAAGACCAGGACAAACACTCCGATGAGTAAGATCTCCTGGGCACCTATTCCGCTTAGCATAATTTTAAATGGTTAAAAGTTTAAAGTTTTATGTGTGCAATATTTGATCCTTTCTATCTCCCGCCACCGAACTCCCTTGCCGGGACAAGCCGTCGCGGGATTTTCATCCGGGCAAAACAACCAGAAAACAAAGATTTTGGCCGGTCGGGGGGATTTTTGGACGCGGGGGATTTCTGATACAAAAGAACGCAATCCGGACCGTCTTTTGAAGGATTATGTGCGGTTTTTTTGCCCCTTTTTTTGTTGAATCTTTGCGTTTTTACAACCCACCGAATGAGTTTCACCACCGAGCAACACGAACGCGAATACCTGGAAGAGATCAAGGAAAAACTGGTTTTTGCCATCCAACGGGTAGACGACCGTATAAAACAGTTTTCGACCGAACTAAGACAAAATAAGGAGTACATCCACGAACACCAATCGGGCCTGGACGAGGCCGACATGGTCGCGGCCGGCCAGTCCATCGACCGCATGGCCTTCACCGGCGAATCGGCCGTGGCCCGGAAACGGAAGCTGATGAAGCTCCGCGAGTCGCCTTACTTCGGACGCATCGATTTTGAGGCGGATGGGGGAGGCGAAAAAACCGAAGTCTACATCGGCATCTATACATTTTTTGACGAAACGGCGCGGACCAACCTCATCTACGACTGGCGCGCTCCCATTTCCGCCATGTTCTATGATTTTGAACTGGGCGATGCCTCCTATACCACACCGGCGCGAACCGTGAAAGGCGAGATCGTTTTGAAACGCCAATACAAGATCGCACAGGGCCGTATGGAGTTCATGATCGAAAACGCCGTCAACATCCACGACGACATCCTGCAAAAGGAGCTGAGCAAGTCCAGCGACGACAAGATGAAGAACATTGTCGCCACTATTCAGCGCGACCAAAATGCTGTGATCCGCAACGAGACCGCCCCCGTCATGATCATCCAGGGTGTGGCCGGTTCGGGCAAGACCTCCATCGCGTTGCACCGCATTGCATTTCTGCTCTATCGCTTTCGCGAGAGCATCGCATCAAAAGACATTCTCATCCTCTCGCCCAACAAAGTTTTTGCCGACTACATCTCCAACGTTTTGCCCGAATTGGGCGAAGAGCAGATCCCCGAGATGGAGATGGAAGAACTGGCCATGGAGGTGTTGGAAAACAAATACCGGTTCCAGAATTTTTTCCAGCAGGTTGCCGCGCTCCTCGAGCACCACGACGAAGCGTTCATCGCGCGCGTGCGGGCAAAATCGTCGTTCGAATTTCTGAGACGCCTCAACCAGTATCTCATCCATGTCGAGAACAATTATTTTGATCCCACTGAATTGCACCTGGCCGGTGTGGTGATTCCGTTTCCGTTCATCATGGAGCGGTTCAAATCTTATCATCGCATCCCGATGCTGAAGCGCTTCCCCGAAGTGATCCAGGATATCCAGCAGTACATCCGCAACCAAACCAAACGCAAATTGTCGGGCCAGGAAAAGGCGCGGCTTTGGGAAGCGGTTCCACGCATGCTGAAATTCAGCAACGTGCTCGATCTCTACAAGGACTTCTTCACATGGTCGGGCCAGCCCGAACTGTTCAAAAGAACTTCCCATGGCGACCTGGAGTATGCCGATGTCTTTCCACTCATCTATTTCAAGATCCGGCTGGAGGGCGCGCAGACCTACGACCACGTGAAGCACCTGCTGGTGGATGAGATGCAGGATTACACGCCCGTGCAATACGCCGTGCTGTCGCGATTGTTCAAATGCAAGAAGACGATTTTGGGAGATGTAAGTCAGCAGGTGAACCCGTATAGCGCTTCCGATGCGGAAGGCATCGAACAAGTGTTTCCCCAGGCCGACATTGTAAAACTTTTCAGAAGCTACCGGTCCACCTTCGAGATCACGACCTTTGCCCAGCGCCTGTTTTTCAACCCCAACCTCATCGCCATGGAACGCCATGGCGCGCCTCCGACGGTGACAGGCTTTGGCAGTAATGCAGAAGAGATAGAGGCCATCAAAAAGATGGTGAAACAGTTCGAACAATCGGGCTTCAAATCGCTGGGCGTTATTTGCAAGACGCGCCAGCAGGCCGAGTTTGTCTACCGCGAAGTGAAAGCACACGGCATACACCTGCTCACGCCCGACAGCACACATTTCAAGGAAGGCATCATCATCACCACCGCCCACCTTGCCAAAGGACTGGAGTTCGATGAGGTGATCGTGCCGTTTGCGTCGGCGCGCAACTATCAAACCGAAATAGATAAACGCATGCTCTACATTGCCTGCACTCGCGCCATGCATCAATTGACGCTTACGTATGCTACGGAAAGATCGGTGTTCATAGATTAACCGATTGTCAGGAAGAACTCACCACGATCAGGCGATTCTTTCGGAGGGATAACGTGAAAGTTTAAAGGCACGACAACCGGCTTTGGGTCGGGTATCCGCCATCACCGTTTGGAGTATACAAGCCTTTATTTCAAGTGGACCAGCGTTGCGTTCCGGTGCATTACCGGCTTGTTGTTTCGGCCCAAACTTGGAATTCTATGCGGTGGCTGGCTTAAATTCTTATATTTTTCAGGAAAGATATTACATCCTTAGCCCAGGCGTTGTCTTGATTGCGCGGGTCATGTCCGCTTCAGTCCGAAATTGTATCGTTCGTGAACGATGCGTTTCAGCATGCCGATCTGCCCGCCGTGCCAGAAGGCGTGTTTAATGTTCCAGTCCAGGGCTTCGAATTTTGTACTGGCCATAGGGCTTGCTATGGGGGAAGGGTGCAGCGGGCTGTCGAGGTTTTCGGTGGATAGACTGCCGATGATGGCTATCGATTTTTGTTCCATCACCAGCAATTGCTCGTGCAAGGCTTCGGGGGCAAACTGCCCTTGTGATAATTCGGGGCGGGCATTGGTAAAAAATGCATCATACTCTCGCAGTGGAATTTTTTGAAGGACATCCGGTTGATGACCCTTGATCAGCATGATGGAATTAAAGTAAAAACTCACGATCAAGTGACCTACCTGCCAAGCTACGTTCGTATCCATAACGGGAGGGATGGTGTTCCAACGATCGTAGGGAATGGAACCGATGACTTTGTTTGTTAGCTCGTAGGCGCTCTGGGTTTGCTTTTGTAAAATTTCTACCGGGTTCATAATTAAAAAAGGCCAAAGGATAGATCAAGAATTTTTAGAACGATAAGGTAGTGGTCGGACCGAAAATAGCCAAATGTTTTAAAGCGGGAAGGTTACTGGCGAGGATGAGGGAAGGATCTCTTGAAGATTATATTTCGTGCGGAGGACGCTTGCATGTTGACTTTTGCTTGGGGGCAACGTTGTGTAGGAATTGATGCTCCGGGTTATTTCTTTTTTGGAATCGTAGAAAGTGCCGACTCAAGCGCCCTGAACAGAACGGGAACGGCCGTGAGCAGACCCATGACCAACGAGAAGGCATTTTTCTGACTGTATAACAAGAACAGGGCTACACCGCTCAATACGATCATAAGCGCCAACCGGACCCGATTCCAATTTCCGTCCTTCGAAACGTTTTCGCGCAGCACGAGGGCTTGCTCCGGATTTACATACGACAGCACGAACTCCCGAAAGCTGGCATTCATAAGCCGGAGCGAACCCTGGCCGACGAATATGCCTTTGCTCAAAAGACGTTTAATGGAATCCACATTTTTCCGGTTCACCAGACCATCTTCGGCAAGATCATAGATGAGGTATCGTTCCTCCTGCGAACAGGAATCCCACAGGTAAGCGTAATAGTTATAAGCAAGGCTTTTTATTTTATCCACCAGCTCAACGACTTCAACACTTTTGGATTGCTTGACAAATCGCTGAAGAATAGGCTTCAGGTTTTGAAGGTATTGTCCGTGGTTGCATTCCTTGTTGATGAACCTGTCGAATTGGCTTGGTACTTTTCCTGAGTAACCGGAGATTTGCAGAGGCTGAATGACCTTATGGAATCGGGCCAGGACCGCATGCCAGCGCGATTTGATATTGACCTCCATTTCCGGAAAGGCGTCAAACAATTGCACCGGATGGACAGCGGAAAACAGGAGGATCTTAACATGGGGATATGAAAGAATTTTTTCCAGGAACCCCAGTTTCTTTTGGGTGAGGTCCTTGTTATTCAAGTCAAACTCAAAATGTTCGATGATGCAAAGGGTTTTGACAGACGATGTTAGCGACTCGTCATACTTTTTTGATTTGGAAGCAAACGATGGATCACGAAAGTTTATTGAAATGGCTTTCGCGGAACTTTGTTGACGGGTAAACCATTTTAATGCAGCGTTTGAAAGATTGTTCTCCAAGAAGGATAGTCCAATGATTAAAACAGGCTGAAAGTCTAAGAATTTATCCAGGCGGGAGAATTTTTCCTTTGACGAGAGTTCGGGTAACATGAATGAGGATGATAAAAGCTTGTCAAGCCACACATCCGTGACGAGCGGAGTCTTATGGATATTACAAATAAAGGTACACTGGCTTAGCACTTTGATGAGGAAGAATAAATAAACCAGCGCCAAAACGCCAATGACGAACGGAAAGATCCGGAGATGAAATGTCGGGATCTGCGCTACAGATGCCTTTGGCGGAGGAGGGCCGGACTTGGCGGGTTGCAGTGCCAACGAGTTTGATTTTTTGGTCCAGCGCCATAGGGTTCCACCAAAATGCGTCTGGAGGCTGTCGTTGTTCTGAAGAAAGGTAAGCGCGGGCTTCCCTGTGATCCAGGCGGCCAGACGTGGAAATCCGGAGGTGGCCTGCTTGCTTCTCAGGGTATTCCGCGTTTCGCTTTTATACGTTTCATCTTCCGATATCCCGAAGCGGTAGATTTCGTGATCGCCTTCCGTGGATGTGCCGTCATTTTTGTATAACTTTTGAGTGAAGGCAAGCTGATTGGCCATGGTAAACAACAATCGTTCATGGTTGAAGGAATGCTTAAAAAAGATGACTGTGGGGAGAGCCCCAATCAGCAGCAGCAGGGAAAATAACGCGGGTGTGAAAAGCCATAGCACACCGTCGGGTGAATGCTTCACGCGGGATGCCAACCAGGCCACACCGCGCCACGAAATTTTTTTATCGACAATTTCCTTGATTTGCCTCAGCGACGGCAACGACATGTTGATGATGACGATAAGGGCAATCTGAATGAAGACCACCCAAGGGAAATGAGGAAAACCGTGCGAGACACTCGCCAAAATGTCCAGCAAGAAGATCAGGACGATGGGCACAAGGAGGATGCTCAGTCTTGGGCTGCTGTAATAGTTTTGATAGGAAGGCATGTTCAGATAAACAAAGATGGGCGGTAGCAGACAAGCCGGGAGCGTGATAAGCACAAAGATTTCTTCCAGATCGTTCAACACGCCAAAAAGGAACAGGGAAATCAAGAGTAGAAGCAAAAATAAATTTAGCCATAGGATGCTCGCATATTTCTTTGATTTTTTTACTTCCGGCTTTAACCAATCCAGCGACAAATGCGCGATAGCTCTTTTGTGAATCAAGCGAATGAGCACGACCGTGACCAATACCATCAACAGTTGAATGCCCAGCAAGCCGGTGGTGACGAGCTTGACATAAAACTTTGAAGTCTCCTCCGCAGTAAGATCCTTCATGACAATTAAGTAAAGCGGAAAATTTCGCATCGGCGTGATCTTCACTCGGTGCTCTTTGTTGTAATAGAGCCAGGCATCGGTGGGCATCTGGTGGAAGAATTGTTCGAAGGTGGTTTTGGGAAGGCCGAGCTCTTCGAATATGTTTTCGTTGTTGTTTCGATTAATGTCCGAATGAAACCAGACCTCACCGTTTTTGGTGGCGATGCAAAACTTATAGTTCGGTGGCAGGATGGGGTCCATAACCGAGAGCAGCTTCGTTGTCATGCCGACAACCTTCATCTTGGTTAAATCGCTTGACCGTTGGGAGAGTACAGCTTTGGGATCAATTTCTGTCCACGATAAGATCGATTCTAAGACAAACGTCGTGTCAGCAAAGGGATTTCTCCAGGCTTTGTTCGAATCGAAATCTTTGAAGTATGCCCGTTCCGACACGTCAATCGGGGGAGTGGAAATTCCATTGCTCCATTTGATCCTTTGCATTCCCGTGGAGTCCGTCCAATGGATTCTCATGGTTCTGAACTTTTTATTGGGAAGTGAACTGGGTTTTTTATCCGGGAATAGCCGGAGGATGCCATTGGGAACGTCCTTAAGATTGGACTTTCCACCAGAAATAATGATGCTTTTCGGATAACGCGGGAATGACGCATCGGCCGTGTCGAGAATACTCAGATTGTTTTTGATCTCCGCGTCGAATCGATGCTGGATCGCTTTCGATAAGGGATCTAAATTTTCTTCCTCATAGAGCCTGGATGAGCTCAATTCCAGGCTTTGGATAGTCAGTGTGCAAAGGAAACATCCTAGCAACAAAGACAGACCGCACCAGATGACGTCTGATTTGTTGAGGCGTTCGACTTTGCTAATAAAGATCACTTTGATCATGGGCAGTGAAAGCACCAGGAGGAGCGCAGCGATGATCAACGTGTAAAGTAAAGAGGGTTCAATGCTCCGGGTTTCGTCCCGATAATCGGTTTCCTTTTGGAGTCCCAGGAGCAAACATTTTTTTCCGGCAAGTGAAAACGGATGGGTGAACACCTCATAGGCGGTGCCGTTTAAGTTGAGCGTAGTACGACGTCCCTGATTTTTGTAAACCGAAATCGCGGCAGAATCCGAAATGCCAATGGTATTGGTGTTGAATAAAACTTCGGGATGAGCTTTCGGATCAACTTCGGAACCGGCTTTCAGCAAGACGTAGTCTTCAATAACATCCTGGAAAAGCCCTTTGGTAAAGTTCTGATAGGTGATCGAGGCCTTCAGCAGATAGGCCGAATCCTTTTCGATGGTCTGGGGATTTCCAGAATCTTGAAGAACAAGAATAGTGTCTGTGAAAATTATTTTCGAAGGAGATAGTTCCAGATCGATAAAGGCGGTCGCATCTTTAATATAAGTTAGGCCCTCGACAATGATCCCTTTTTTTAATAATTCTGTTTTGTACGTTGTTTTAGTTGAAGCAGTGTCCTTGGCGTGTATCTTCCCTCTCTTTTCCCATAGATAGTTTTTAATGATGTGCCTTTCCCTGTATTGCTCCAGTTTGTGATTGAGATTAGTCGCCGCGCGTCCCAGCACCCTGAAATTCCGAAGCGTCACCGCCTCCTCTCGATTGCTCACATACACAAAAAAGTATAAACAAAGCAAGGTCAGTATCAACCCTGTGGTGATAAAGAATGCCACCGATTGCCGGAATTGGGCCGACAAAGTCATAAAGTGAACGTCAAGTAAAATGAGCCGGTGAAGACCTCCCTGGTTTCCATACTTCGAAAATGAGTTTGATCGCGCCCCTGAATTCAGTTACGCATTCGATTATTCGTTTACGTCAAATGCTCCATAGCACTCCGTAATTCCTGAAAACACGCAAACGAAAATTTCTCCCTAAGTATTCTCAGGTAGGAGTGAGTTATCAATTTTATTCTGACGGATTCCAGGTGGGCTCGATCGACACGAGGGCATACAGACAACTCAAGGAATCTTTAACAAGATAAGATTTAATTCAACATTTGCAAATGAGATAGCTTGATTTTCGAAGGCCATTTTTCCGGGAGCAATAAAGGGAGAGGTTTTCATGGCTTGTTATTTTAACGAAGCTATGTTCCCCCATCTCCCTTTCACCATTAAGAAACCCGACATGTCAAGTTTGCTGTCTGGCAGCCTTGTATGTTGATTAGTTGGACCGATAGGCCATGGCAAACTCGTTTGCAAATTCCTTCAGTGAAGTTTGCCCGGCCACGTGCGCTTTGTGCTTTTGAAGGTCTTCCGTAAAACTTCCATCCCGCAATGCCATGCCGATCTCAATCATGTACACGGTTGCCATTTGTTCGGAGAATCCGTTTTGCAACAACGCATTCAATAACTGTTCGTCTGAAAAAGCAACCCAGCGAACATCGGTCTTTCCAACGGCGCTGCCGAGTTGTTGGGCTACGTCGGCGCCACTCTTTTCATCGCCGACGATGTACCGGAACTGCTTTCCGGAAAAGGACAATGTATCCAGTGCCTGGGAGGCTACTTCGGCAATGTCGCGGGGGTGGGAGAGAGGGAAGGTCACCGACGCATCAAAATTATTACCCAGCATGCCTTGATGTTTCACCATGCCGATTACACCCAAAAAATTGGTGAGGAACATGCCCGGCCGGAGGTGCAGCACGTTGACAGCGGGGAGTGCATTGAGTTTTTGTTCGACAAAATAATTGGCACCGGTCGGCCCCAGGCCATCCGGATCATGCGCACCGATGCTACTTAAATTCACCACATACCTGATTTCGTTTGCCTGAACCGCTTTTGCATATTGCTCACCGACGGTGCGGATATACTGTTTCAAATCGGTTGACCGCGGGTTAGGCGGGATCATCAGGTAAACCGCGTCCGCGCCCTCAAACGCTTTGGCCACAAAGGCATAGTCTTCAACGGAACCGATGGCCGGAATAGCATGAAGTGCTTCGATGTCACCGGCGCGATCGGCATTCGAGCTCACCACTTTTACTTCATGCCCACGGGCGACTAATTTTTCGACCAATACTCGACTGATGTTCCCCAGGGAACCGGTTACTGTAATTTTCATAGTTGTTTTGTTTTATTGTTCGGGGCAAAACTATCTTTGTACTTACTTTTGTACAAGTACTTACCCTATAGTATGTATGACCACCATTAAAGCAAATTCCACCATCCAGGAAAACAAGAGCCAGGCGTATGTGACCTGCCCGGTAACTTTTGTCATGGATAAAATCGGCGGCTACTGGAAACCGATCATCTTGTTCAACCTGTTGGGCGGGGTCAGACGCTACAGCGAACTGAAGCGCGCTGTTCCCACGATCACCGAGAAAGTTTTGATCCAGCAACTAAAGCAGTTGGAAAGCGAAGGATTGATCACCCGAAAAGCAAAGCCGACCGTGCCACCGCATGTCACCTACGAGTTGTCAAAATCCGGAAAGGCGTTGCGGCCCGTGCTTTATGCCATGGCCGAATGGGCGGTGCACAACAGCGGGAAATTGTCAAAGACGTTTTCCCGGCAGATGGCGGATTTTCCGTTGGAATAATCAAGCGATCCTATCGATAAGAAGAAGGGCTCCTTAAAAAAAGAAATTTTAACTTGTTCATATGTTCATACATATATACCTTTAAGCGGTCGGTGAGTTTTCCGGATGCTTCGGGCAGAGAACTGCACGATCGATCTACAGCATAAAAAAATCATGGCGATGAGAAATCTTCTGTTAAAAGGTACGGTCTTCCTCTTGTTGAGCTACGTTTCCATTCCGCTCCTGGCCGGTCCCGGAAACATTGCACCCCAAGCGACCATCACGGCGTCCACCGAACTCAACGCCGATTTCAATGCACGGAACATTGCCGATGGCGTGATCCGCATTCCAAACAACGGGGAATGGGCTTGCCTGGGCGACACGACCGATTGGGGATATATTCGTTTTCCCTGGATCCAATTGGAATGGAAGTCGGAGCAGAAGATCAACAAGATCGTTTTATACGACCGCCCATCCCTGCGCGAGAACATTGCCGGGGGTAAACTTCTGTTCAGCGATGGCAGCATGATTTGGGTGAACCAACTTCCCGGCGATGGAACCGGGAAGGCGATTACGTTTGATACAAAAACCGTTCGGTGGGTGAAGTTCGTCACTACCGATGGAACGGGGAGGAACCTCGGCTTTTCAGAGATCGAAGTCTTTCCGTCGCCGGAGCAGTTCACCGACTATGTGTCAATGGTCGACCCGTACATAGAGACCAACCGAGGCCGGTACTTTTTCTTTGTCACCGGCAGCCGGCCCTTTGGCATGGTGAGCGCTGCGCCGCATACCCGCAACAAGAATCAGAATGGTGGTGGCTATAATTATAATGAGCAGCACATCCTGGGCTTCGGACAAATTCACTGCTGGATGCTCTCGGGCATCGAGGTGATGCCCGCGCAGGTTTCGGTTGATCCAACAAAAGGAGAGGCCGCCTGGAAATCAAAATTCACACACGACGAAGAAATGGTGCAGCCGGGCTATCACCGTGTCTATCTCCAGGATGCCGACACCTGGACCGAACTCACCACCACCGAGCGCGTGAGCTTCTATCGCTTCCGCTTCACCCGCAACATGAAGACCCAGATCCTCGCTAACCTGGGGGGCTACCTGTCTAACAGCACCATGGCCAACGCCGACGTGAAGAAGACCTCAGCCTCGGAATTTGAGGGTTCGCTCAGTTCAGTGAAACGCTATTGGGGAGGTCCCAAAGACGTAAAGATCTATTTCGTAGTTCGTTTTGATAAACCTTTTCAAAACCTCAACGGATGGAAAGGCACGCGCCAAATGAAGGACATCACCACGCTGGCGGGCGACAGCCTCGGCATCGCGGCAGCCTACGACGTGAAGGCGGGAGAACAACTTCAAATGAAGATCGGCATCTCCTATACCAGCATCGACAACGCGCGCAAGAACCTGGAGACGGAATGCACGACGTGGGACTTCGATGCCGTGAAAAACGAGTCACAAAAAATATGGAACGATTGGTTGGGAAAAATTAAGGTAGAAGGCGGTCGCGCCGATCAGCGTGTGAAATTTTATACGGACCTGTGGCACGTGCTGCTGGGCCGTCACAAGATCAATGACGTCTCCGGCGATTACCCCGACCGCACCACGGGCAAACGCGAGGGCAACTTCACGGACGCTGTATTCAAAGTGAAAACCTTGCCGCGCGATGCCAATGGAAATCTGAAATACAATATGTACAACTCGGATGCCTTTTGGCTCACGCAATGGAACCTTAACGTGCTCTGGGGCCTGGCGTGGCCATCGGTTCAGGATGAGATGTCGGCTTCCATGATCCAGTATGCCGACAACGGCTACCTGCTTCCGCGCGGGCCCAGCGGCGGTGGCTACTCGTATATCATGACCAGCAGTCCCACCACGATGCTCATCGCCAGCACCTACATGAAGAACCTGCTGACCAAGGTCGACGCCAAGCATGCCTTCGAAGTCGTGAAACGCAACCATCTCCCCGGCGGCATGTTGGGAAGCGCTGCCGACATTGACTTCTATACGCAACACGGCTGGTGGAAAGACAATGCGGGCATCACCGTTGAAGCCGCTCTCCAGGATTGGGCCATTGCTCAGATGGCACAAAAGATGGGAAGAAAAAAAGACTATGCATTTTTTATGGATCGCTCCGCGGGATGGAAGAAATGCTTCAACCCAAAGTGGAATCTCTTGTTTCCGAAAGATGCACAGGGGAAATTCCTGCACGACGATCCGCTCAGCGGAAGCGGATGGGTGGAAGCCAATGCATGGCAAGCCACCTGGGCCGTGTCGCACGACCTGCCAGGGCTGGCCAAACTCATGGGGGGGCAGGATTCGCTCGCAGCAAAATTGAATTATGCATTTGAGAAGGCTGAACCGAGCAACTTTGTATTTGGCTATACGGATGGCTATGTGAGTTACGCCAATCAGCCAGGTTGCTCCAACGCGCATGTTTTTAATTATGCAGGCAAGCCTTGGCTCACGCAGTACTGGGTTCGCCAGGTAAAAGAAAAAGCCTTCGGTGGCACAACGCCCGACCTGGGGTACGGCGGCCACGACGAAGATCAGGGACAAATGGGGGGAACAAGCGCGTTGATGGCACTGGGCTTGTTCAGCGTGCAAGGCAACGCTGCCATAGATCCGGTCTATGAGATCACCAGCCCCATCTTTGACACGATCACCATTTCACTGGATCCTAAGTATTATAGCGGCAGCCAGTTCGTGATCACCACGCACGGCAACAGCGACGAGAATGTCTATATTCAAAAGGCTACACTCAATGGCAAAACGCATAACCAATTCTTTATCCGCCATGCCGACTATGCCCGCGGCGGTCAGCTGGAGTTGTGGCTGGGGAAGGAACCGAACCGGAATTGGGGAACGGTCTCCGCAAAATGATGCGGTGCGGTTTCGACCATCCTGAACCTGCAAGCAAAGCGTTTTAAAGCGTTATGGGCACTTTTTTGACGAAAGTTCCCCCTTTCATGCAAACGTTTTAAAAAAAAGTCAAAATTCTTTTTTGGCAATCCTTTTTTGTTCAATTTTGGCTTGTTCATATGTTCATACATACTGACAGTGCACGTTTTGAATCATGCTTTAATGCCAACTAAATTCTTTTTTATGAATAAAAAATTTTACCGCGACATAGGATTATTCCTCCTGACGGTAGTTTGCCTGCTGGCCACAACGTCTGCTGGATTTTCAGCGCCGGCTAGTTTTCTAGTACAACAAACCAAGATCTCCGGTAAAGTGATCTCCGCCGACAACGAGGTCCTGCCCGGTGTGAACGTGATCATCAAAGGAACCAGCGAAGGAACGGTGACCGATGCCGAAGGGTTCTACTCGATCAACGTTCCCGGCCCGGATGCCACCCTGGTGTTCTCCTTCATCGGCTTCTCGCCGGAAGAGATCACCGTCGGCAACCAGACCCGGCTCGACGTGACCATGACCCCGGCGCTCGAAGCGCTCTCGGAGATTGTGGTGATCGGTTATGGCGAAGTGAAGAAGTCGGACCTCACCGGTTCGGTTTCGTCGGTGAAGGCCGAGGAGTTGAAGGCCATCCCCACCACATCGTTCGACCAGGCGTTGCAGGGGAGAGCTGCCGGTGTGCAAGTGCAGCAAACCTCGGGTCAGCCGGGAGCAGAAGCTTCCATCCGCATCCGGGGAACAAGCTCGATCACCGCAGCCAACGAGCCACTCTATGTTATAGATGGTATGCTGGTGAACAGCAGCACAGCGGATGTAACGGCCGGCGGTTTCCAAGGCCCGCGCATTGGCCCGCTTTCAGCCATCAACCCAAGCGATATTGAATCGATCGAAATATTGAAAGACGCCTCCGCTACCGCCATCTATGGTTCGCGCGGTGCCAACGGCGTCATCCTCATCACCACCAAGCGCGGTAAGAAAGGAACAAGCGCTTTGAATTTTGAGAGCTACTACGGCGTGCAGCAAGTATCCAAACAACTCGACCTGCTCAATGCGAGCCAGTTCGGCAGTTTGGTGAACGAAGCCCGCTCAAATGCCGGTTTGCCTCTTGTGTACACCAATCCTCAAAACCTGGGCACCGGAACCGACTGGCAGAAAGAAATCTACCGCACCGCCCCGATACAAAACTATCAGCTGTCGTTCACAGGCGGTACGGAGAAAACACAATATGCCATCTCCGGCGGATTGTTCGATCAGGATGGTGTCGTTATCGGTAGCGACTTTAAGCGCTATTCATTCCGCACCAACATCAACACCGAGATCAGCAAAAAGCTGAGCGTGGGAACGAACATGTCCCTTTCAAGCACAAGCGGCAATGTGCTGAACACCGGTCTGCAATTTATTGCTCCGGGTGTGATCGGCGAAGCATTGACCATGAACCCGATCCTGCCGGTGTATGATCCTGCACAAAAAGGCGGATACACCTATGAGAACACCATTGGCCCGGCGCAAGCGGCACAGACCGGAACCGTGGCGGGCAACCCTGTGGCAGAGGCAAGAAGTGCAAAGGCGCTGAGCACCAGCACCCGGATCCTGGGCAATGTGGAAGCGAAATATAAAATTATAAATGCCCTGGTATTCAAGACCAGTTTGGGTATAGACGCCGTGTTTTCGAAAGACAGAATGTTCCAGCCGTCGTGGCTCCGCGCCGCGCAAGCTGCGAAAGGCGTCGCCGGTCTGGCTACGTTGCAAGGCGTGACCTGGCTGAACGAGAACACCCTTACTTATGACAAGCAACTTGGAAAAGATAATCTGAATGTGGTAGTGGGCTACACCCTGCAGGAATTCCAAAATGAATCGTTCGGCGTCAATGTTTTTGGGACCGACGATCAACTGGGATATCACCACGTGGGCAGCGCCTCGAGCCCACAGGCTCCCTACAACAGCGAGAGCAAATGGAGCATGGTGTCGTACCTGGGACGTGCGCAATATTCCCTCAATCACAAATACCTGTTCACCGTCACGGGTCGTGTGGACGGCTCGTCAAAATTTGGCGCGGCGAACAAATACGCATTCTTCCCTTCGGGCGCATTTGCCTGGCGGATGTCGGATGAATCTTTTATGCAGGATATTGACTTCCTGTCCGACCTGAAACTGAAAGCATCCCTCGGTACGATCGGCAACCAGGCCATCAATCCCTATCAGTCGCTTCCCACGGTGGCTTCCTATGGTCAGGGGGTCTTCAACAACGGCACCACGGTGTTGCCCTACAACAGCAGCCAGCCGCAGATCTACAACAACCCGAACTTGAAGTGGGAAACCACTCGCCAGTTTAACATCGGTTTTGATGCCGGCTTTTTAGATGGACGCATCCAGATGACCGCCGAGTATTATAGAAAATATACCTACGACCTGTTGTTGAACACGCCGATCTCCAGCACCACCGGTTTTGAGAACACCTACCTGAACGTCGGCAACGTGGAGAACAAAGGTTTTGACCTGGAGATCACGACCGTGAACACCAGCTCCTCCAGTGCGCTGAAGTGGAACACCTCGCTCAACCTTTCGATGAACCGGAACGAAGTCACCAAGCTGGCCACCGATAGCGATGTGCAGTTGGGCAATGGTTTGATCCTGAGAGAAGGACAACCGATCGGTACGTTCTACGGCTATGTGTTCGACGGCATTTTTCAAACCGACGAAGAGGTCAGCAAGAGCGCCGTGTTTGCAAACCAGAAAAGCGGAGCGAGCCAGGCCAAAGCCGGCGACCGGAAATACAAAGACATCGTGCCCGACGGCGTGATCGACGACAAGGACCGGACCATCATCGGACATGCCTTGCCGAAGTATACCTGGGGCTTGAACAACACGCTTTCCTTCAAAAACTTTACGCTGAACTTTTTCTTCCAGGCCTCGCAGGGCAACAACATGAACAACCTGAACCGGATGTTCCTGGAAGACATGAACGGCGAGCACAACGTGTTGGCCGATGCAGCCCTGAACCGCTGGACACCGACAAACCCCAGCAACGAATATCCCCGCGCGTTGGCAAAACGCACGGCCGATGTGGGAACGATTTCTTCTAAGTTCATCGAAGACGCATCGTACATACGGTTGAAGAATGTGAACCTTGCCTACAACGTTCCGTCGATGATGCTGGACCGTTTCGGGATGAGAAGCCTCCGGATCTATGTGAGCGCCACCAACCTGTTCACCAGCACCAACTACCGTGGCTATGATCCGGAGGGCAGCAGCTATGGAACGGCCACGGCCTATCCCGGCATCGACCAGGGCCGCTATCCGCTGACGAAAACTTACCTGGTGGGTCTTAACCTTGGTTTTTAAAATTATAACGATCACAACCATGAAATCATTGACTATACATATGAAGACGGCCGGTGCCATTCTCCTGTTGTCTCTGTTGTCAACTTCCTGCAAGGACTTCCTGGAAGAGAATCCGAAGGACCGGCAGACGACGACGAACTTTTATACGACCGAGGAAAATGCCCTGTCGGCCGTGAATGCGATCTATGCCCACCTGAACTCTCAAAGCGGCGACACCTTTGGTGGTGTGTATTTTGGAGGGTTCTGGGTAACGGAAGGTTTGTCTTCCGATGAGATGATCAATCTCCAGTCGGGCTCGCCGGACCAGGATCAGTTGGCGACCTTCACACAGGACCCCAACAACGGGACGCTCTACGAGATTTGGAAACAACACTACAAGGCGATCTCCCTCGCCAATGTGGCCATCGCCAAAATCCCGGGCATCCAAATGGATGAAACGCTGAGGACGCGCTACATCAACGAAGCAAAATTTCTCAGGGGATTGTTGTATTTCAACCTGGTGCGCATGTTCGGCAAAATACCCCTGCTGACAAGCGACGTAACGTCGACAACGCCATCGGCAGAAGAAGTAGACGTGATCTATACACAGATCCTTGCCGATCTTAACGACGCCACCAACCTTCCTGCCGACCAGGCCGACGGAAGGGGACGCGCCACCGCGGGTGCCGCGCACGCTCTGCTGGCAAAAGTATACCTCACCCGGAAAGACTATGACAACGCCATCGCCGAATGCGAAAAGGTGATCGACTCGGGTAAGTATGAACTGTGGGATAATTTTGCAGACATCTTTAAAATTGCCAACCGCGGATTGAAAGAAGCGATCTTCTCTGTTGGTTTTGGAACGGCTGGAAATGCCCTCAGCTTCTGGGAAGTGGCGCAAGTGCATGTGCGTTTGCTGCCTCCTGAGTTGTCTTCGGCGGGAATCACCTCCAACACCCTGGGATGGACCGCGCCCACGCAAGCCCTGGTGGATAGCTACGACGCCATCGACGAACGCCGTGACGTGACCGTGTTCAATCGCTTTAGTGAAACGGTGGGCGGAAAATCTTACAACGTGCCGTTCAGTCGCTACTACTTTAGAAAGTATTGGGATGTGACGACACCAACCGAATTCAACACCTCGGAAGCCAACATCGATTTCCCCGTGATCCGCTATGCCGACGTGCTGCTGATGTATGCCGAAGCCTTGAATGAAAAAGACCGGTCACAGGAAGCACACGACGCCGTGAACCTGGTGCGCCACCGCGCGAACCTGGCAGACCTTTCCGGTCTTAGCAAAGACGCATTCCGCGATGCCGTGCTCGTCGAAAGAAGACATGAGCTGGCAGCAGAAGGTCACCGCTGGTTTGACCTGGCGCGTACGGGCAAGCTGGAGCAACTCGTGCCGCTGGCAAAACCGGGCGTGACGCCGCAGGCGAAGCACTACTTGTTCCCCATTCCGCAGCGCGAACGGGATCTCGATCCCAACTTACCTCAAAATGACTATTGATCATGAACAGGGAAAATACATCCGCATCACCCGTAAAATTTAACACCATGAATGTGTATCGTCAATATATCGCTTACGGCGCCATCCTGTTGGCCACCGTTGTAGGCCTCGGTTCTTGTGAAGATGACTATCAGTCGGACGCTGCTGATCCGGGTCTTCCGCTCACCGTCGATGGAGCATCGATAAAAGCGCCGGGTCATGGGCAATACAAAGTCACACGCAAGCTTGTGGACGGCCAGGTGGTCATCACTGCCGACTTCTCGACACTGAACGGCGTGAAATCGCTCACAGTGACGAAGACCGTGGCCACACAGAAAGATGAGACCTTTGGTCAGAACGGCGTGGTCACCATCGACCCCTTGGGACAAGCCAAATATGACTACACCTACAACCTCCAGGACGGCGATGTTGATAAACTGATCGGCCTCACGTTCCAGGCACAGGATCAGTCCGGAAACGTGTTGACCAGCGACGTCACGCTCGTGGTCACCTTGTCGCCGCGCGAGAACATTCCCCGCAAAAAATGGGCGTGGACGTCCAGGCTTTGGGTGGACAATGACAATTCGCAAGACCTGAAAGATTGCGAGAAAGACAACTACTACCTGTTCAATTCCGATAGCACCGTCACCGTGAACTACGGCGCCGACACCGGGGCAGGCGACTGCGCGTTCGATGGCTTTACCATCTACGACAAATGGTATCTCACCGCCGATGAAAAATACTTCATCCTGAAGAGCCACGGCCTGTTCGACCCCACGGTGAAAGTGGACTCCTTCCAGATGCAGACCCTGACTGTGGACAAACTGGAGATGTCGATCGACATCGATCTCTCGATCTTTGGCCTGGGAACGGATGAGACATTCCTCTATCAATACACGGCAGAGCCCAAGTAGAAAAAAGAATTTGTTTGCGATGGTAAAAAAGTCCGGCCTCTACAACGGCCGGATTTTTTTGTTGTAATACGTTTTTAAGGGGAGCCAACCGCCGGCCCATAACGGGGTGTAGTGGTTTGATCCTTGGGCGCCGATGCTGAAGGTTTCCGTGCATCGGGGTGTGCCCGAGGCTGCACAAAAGAATAGGGGCCCGTGCAAAATGACACGAACCCCATATTCACTACCCAAACTATCTTATTTTTCTTTCTCTGCGCTGATCTTCCCATCGAGACTGGTGAGCGTATAGTATTCACCGTGAAAGAGCACGTGCCGCAACGTGCCATTGAAATGCGTGACACCCGGTTCCTTGATCATTCGTCCCTGCAGATCGGGATTGAACCCAAAGAAACACTTCAACATCACCTGCGACATGCCAATGCCGGCCATGGCATCGCGGGCATGCCATCCGCGTTCGGCGATCCGCACCTTGGCTTTTTGATTCTCCTTGTCATCGCCCCACAGTTCGTGCGACTGCGCCCAGGAGCCTTCGTACGTTACGGGCTCGAGCGCGCGATAGAAGTGAAGGGCTTTTTCAGGATATCCCATCTGCACAAACGCGTCCATCGTTCCCGCAGGCCAGCCGTCGTAGGCGCCGAGCGGGCCGTGGTCGGGGCGATCGGAATTCTTCGCAGCGACGTCCAATAAGGATTGGGCGCGCATCCAATGGTCGGTCATCAATTCCTGGTCTACAAACCTGATCATTTCGGTCTTCATGGTGTCGCTGAGATCTTGTGCCATGAAGCGGCCCATAAACATGAAGTCGAGACAGTGGCGCACTTCAATGGTTTTGTGGTCGGGATAGAGACAATTCCACACACCGTTGCCGGCGTAGAGTTTCATGAGGTAGCCTTTCATTTCGGTGGCCTGGCTGCGCAGTTGATCAGCCTTGGCGTGATCACCAGCGGTGGCGTAGAGATCGGCGGTTTCGCGCAGCATCCAGATGTAGCCCGCGTTGAACGAAGGGACAATTTGTTTGTAGGTAGGCACGCATTCGAGCAGGTTCCATTCGTCGCTGCCAAAATCGGCGAGCTTGTACAGGGGATCGGTGTAACCTGGTTTTCCAAAGAGGGCCATGCGTTGCCCATTGGTGGCATAATGCTCTAGTGTTTCCAATATGGTTTTTCCTTCTACTTTTTCTTTCAGGAACGCATAGTCGCCGGTCACGGCCAGGTAGGAGCGGACCAACTGAAACAGGGCCCAATAGTTTGCCGAGTAAGGGTTGCCCACGCCCTTGCCACCAAAATTATCCACGCCATAGTATTTGCTGGGATCGACTTTCATCCACGAGAGAATGTTTTCTTTTAATTGTGCCGGATCTGTCACGGCTTGCACGGTCGACCATTCGGTGTTGTCCCAGAAAAATGAAATGGTAGCGCCCCATTTCGGACCACCCGTGAGAATTACTTTTTTGTGTTGGGGCAGGTTGGTGTTCAGCAAATACAACATGGTGAGGGGACCGGTGTAATAGACGCGCGAGGCCAGCGTGTCCTCGGTTTCCAACACAGGGAAACATCCGGAGAACAAACTGTTGTTGGGTTGGAACATGGATTGCCACCGCTGTTCCCAGACCGATTTGACCTGGGTAAATTTTTCATCAAAGCCTGTGCTCCAGGTGTTGAGTTGTTGGCTCACCGCGTTGTCGCTGTTGCCGTAGTGCATCAGGTATTCGATCACTTTTGTTTCTCCGGGTTTCAGCGGCAATTTCCATTGGGCCGTTCCGCCGCTGTGGAGGGTTATTAATGTATCCGGCGTGGTTTTGAAGATGAAGCCCGTGATGGCCGGCGTTTCTGTGTCGTGGACCAGCAAGGATGTTTTTCCGGAGGAGGTTGTGTTGTATTTGGTTGCGTTTAAGATTTGTAGATCGTAGGGTGCACGCAAGGTCATTTTCTTTCCGGTGGGTTTCCCGTCCACCAATTCATCTACCTGGGTTTCCGCCATCGTTGCGCTGCCGATGCTTTTGCGCACCAGCTCCACTTCTTCATCCCGTTTGGTGACCATGCCGTTCATTTTGGGATACGGATACCACCATTGCCAGTCGCCGCCGTATTGGCTGATAAAACCAATGGCGTCAATGGAAATGTCCGCCGTGTCGGGTTGGTCATTTTGATTGGTGATCTCGATTCGCCACAGCACACCGTCTTCTTCGGGGAGCATGCGCGTGGTAGACAACAAGGCGAACTTCTCATAACTTGCCTTGCGCTGGGTTTGGTAGGGCTGCCACCGGAACATGTCCACGAGCGGCACCTGGCCATCGATCTTGAAAACACCGGTGTGGTAGCCACCACTATAGGGGGCAGAAGCAAACCAGCTGATGGAGGTGAGGTCGCGGTTGGCTACGGCCTGGCCAAGGAAATTCCGCAACGACGGCTCCATGGCGACGGTGTCTGCTTTTACCCACTTTCCGGAGATTTGCTCCAGCGAGGGAATGTAGTTTTTCTCCGTTTGCGGAGGCGTTGAGCATCCCACCATAAAAAGGAATGCCGTAATAAAAAATAGGCCGAAATAGCCTTTTGTGTGGGTCATAAACCAATAGATTTTGTAGGATCGGTCAAATAAAAGTACCCCTTTTCTTTGTTCATATGTTCATACATATCAAAAATATTTTTAGATTTGTATCACAACCAAAATGCAGTCGCATGAAAATTGTCCTTAATGTTGCGGTATTCGTTTTTTGTCTGGCCGCATTTTCCTGTAAGGAAAACAAGTCTTCGCAAGCCGAACAACCCGAGACACCGATCACCTTCACCGTAGGCCCCGCCCCGGAGTGGACGGCGCTGCTCAAGCGTGAACACGGATGGTTTGGGGGCGACGGTATTTTTGCCATTCCCTTTTCCGGCGTTGACCAAAGCACCGGTACCAACGACAGCATCATGTTCCTCTTCAGCGACACGATGGTGGGCGACATCGAGAAAGGTGTGTTGAAGCCCGGCTATGCCATGATCAATAACTCGGTGATGATGCTGCAGGGAAAAGAGCCTGTGTCGTCTGCCGCTCATTTTCTCATCAACAAAGGCGCGGACCAGAAACCGGCATCGCTATTTGTTCCGGCCTCACCCGAAACCAAAAAGGACGACTATTATTGGCTGGGCGATGGCTTTGTGAACAACGACATGGACGGCAGCCTTTGCATTTTTGCCTACCGCATTCGCAACACCAACGATGGATCGGCCTTCCCGTTTCGCGAAGTGGGCAACAACCTGATCGTTATCCCAAAAGGAACACGTTACCCCTTCAAGGAACAGAAACAATTTGACCTGCCGTTTTCTGCTTCGAAAGATTCTTTAACAACGTCTTTCGGAGTGGGTGTACTGTCGAACACACAGTCGGCCGGCGCTCCGGATGCCGACGGCTTCGTTTATGTGTATGGAGTGAAAGGCCGCGCGAAGGAATTGGTGGTGGCCCGGATCAAACCCGCACAGTTGACCGAATTTTCTTCATGGGAATTTTATAATGGAACAGCGTGGTCATCCAAACCCGAAGAAGCACAACCCCTGGTCGACAGCGTTTCCAATGAACTGAGCGTGACACCGCTGGGGAACGGCAAGTATGCGTTGATCTATCAATACGCAGGCTTGATGCCCACCATCTATATGCAGATCGGGACATCGCCCGTAGGACAGTTTGGTCCTCGCCAGATCGTTTGGAATACTTCAACCGACATCACGGAGCAAGGACTCTTTACATATAATGCGAAAGCGCATCCGGCCATTTCAAAGCCTGGCGAACTGCTGGTGAGCTACAATGTGAACTGCTTTGATTTTGCCAAAAGGATCGAGACGCTTCCTGATCTGTATCGCCCCCGGTTTGTTCGCATCACTTTCAACATGCCTGAAGCAGGCAAATAGTTTTATAACCCGCATTTCATGGAAACGCTACAGGCAACGCAGACTATACCCGCAAACACTTCCGGATTCATTCTCAAAGTTTCCGTCGTGGCCGCGCTGGGGGGATTGCTTTTTGGATACGACACCGCGGTGATCGCCGGGGCCATCGGCTTCCTGGAAACCAAATTCAACCTCACGCCCGCCATGGTGGGCTGGGCTGCCAGCAGCGCCATCTGGGGATGCGTTCTCGGCGCCATGATGGCTGGCTACCTGAGCGATCGCTTTGGTCGAAAAAAAGTGTTGATCGTTACGGCGGTGTTGTTTTTTGTTTCGTCATTGGGCGCCGCCATTCCCCAAAGCCTCACGCAGTTTGTGCTGGCCCGGTTTGTAGGAGGGCTTGGCATCGGTGCAGCCTCCATGCTTTCACCGCTCTATATCTCGGAGATTGCACCTGCAAAGATCCGCGGACAACTCGTGAGTCTTTATCAACTCGCCATCGTCCTGGGCATAAACCTGATCTACTTTGTCAACCTCAAGATCGCCGCGCAGGGCGACCCCACGTGGAATGTGGAATGGGGTTGGCGCTATATGCTGGGTTCGGGCACGCTGCCGGCCTTTTTGTTTTTCGTGCTGTTGTTCCTGGTCCCGGAAAGCCCGCGGTGGCTCATCAAGCGGAAACGCTATGACGAAGCCTTGCTGACGCTGGAGAAGGTGAACGGCAAAGCAAAGGCCAAGGAAATTGCCGACGAGATACAGTCCGCGCTTTCGCAGGAGAACGGGACCGTTGCTGAACTATTCAGTCCGGGGTTGCGCATGGCGCTTGTGGCCGGAATTGTTCTCGCCTTGTTCTCGCAGATCACGGGCATCAACGCGATCATCTATTATGCGCCGGAAATTTTCAAGAGCATCGGTTTCGGACCGGAGTCGGCGTTTTTGCAGACCGTCCTGATCGGTGTGATCAATACAGTGTTCACCTTCGTCGCCATTTGGCTGATCGACCGTGCAGGAAGAAAAACGCTTTTGATGTGGGGTGTAGGAGGGATGATCGTTTGTTTGCTGGGCATCGCGCTGTGCTTTCAATACAGCATCACGCAAGGGCCGTGGCTCCTGCTTTTTATTTTGGCCTACATCGCTTGCTTCGCGTCGTCGTTGGGTCCAATCCCGTGGGTGCTCATCTCGGAGATCTATCCCACAAAAACCAGGGGCCTGGCCATGTCGTTTTGCACGCTGGTGCTTTGGATTGGCGTGGTCTTCATTACCCAGTTCACGCCCGTGTTGTTGCGCGAGCTGGGAGGCGCCGGCACCTTCGGGATCTTCATGGTGAATGCCGTGATCCTGCTAATTTTTGTGTGGCGTAAAATTCCGGAAACAAAACAGCGTACGCTTGAAGAGATCGAGCAAAGCTGGAAGCGATAATTTTTTGCATCGATAATTTGTCTGTGACTATGACAACAAAAAATGTGAAATCAATGGAGGTTGGGATCGGGATCGACATGGGCGGCACCCGCATAAAGATCGGGCTGGTGCACGAGGGTGTGTTGGTGGCGACCCGGAAAATTCCGGCCGCGTCACACGTCACCCTGGAGCAGCGCCTGGCGGAGATCGCCGTGGAGGCCGACAGGATGCTGGCTGAAAATAACTGTACACCTACCGGCGTGGGCATTGCATTTCCAGGTATCGTCGATTCGGACAACAATAGAATATTATCCAAGTATGTTAAATACCCCGACGCACGCCGGGTCGATCTCTCGGGATGGGCGCAGAAGCAATGGGGGATCCCGCTGGCACTGGAGAACGATGCACGGGCTGCCCTGGTGGGCGAGTGGCAATACGGCGCCGGAAAAAATTGTGACAACCTCGTGTTGATCACGCTGGGCACGGGCGTTGGATCGGCTGCCCTGATCCACGGAAAATTATTAAAGGGCAAGCACTATCATGCCGGCAACCTGGGCGGTCACATCGCCATCAACTTGCACGGCGCGGAATGCAATTGCGGAAGCGTGGGTTGCGTGGAGTCGGAAGCCTCGACGTGGGCCTTGGAAAAACAGGTGACCGGGTCGCCGGACTATAAAGCCAGTGCGCTCGCGTCAGAGAAGGAAATCAATTTCAACACGGTGTTTACCTGGGCCGAGAAGGGCGACGCACTGGCCATCCAAATCCGGGAGAATTGTCTGAAGGCGTGGGCGACGGGGATCCTCAACCTCATTCTTTCTTATGATCCCGAGCGCGTCGTGATCGGCGGCGGCATCATGCAGGGAAAGAATTTGCTCATCCCACAGGTTCGCCGCATGATCGAAAGAGACTCGTGGATAAACGATATTCCCATTGAACTGGTCGTGGCCGAGCAGGTGGAGTACGCAGGAATTTTAGGCATGTATTATTTATTATCCCTTTTACAAAAGGATTACAAACCGGTTTTATGAAGTCAAATTTTGATAAATGCCCAGTCGTGGAAGTCAGTCCGGAGAGCCGTGATTGCATCACCGGTTGGGAAAGCATCTGTAAACATCTCCAGGAATTTATCGCCACCCGTGGAAAGACGCGCGTAGTGGTGGCCATCGATTGTTATCATGGTGTGTTGCACAAAGAAACGGAGGCCGCACTGAGAAAAGGTTTACAGCCTCATCCCTTCTTCAACAGTACCTCCGCGTTTCTCCCGGAAATGGAAGTTTCCCGAATGGTCTATCCCGACGTCACCGACGACCGGATCTTCGGCTTCATGACTCGTTTGACGCTGGAGAAATTCTTTGATGAAAAGAAACTACAGGCGCTGCGCAAAGATATCGATGCCATCACCAACGGCGTGGTCGTGGTTTATGGCGAAGGCGCAGCCTACGTAGCGCAAAATGCCGACATGGTGGTGTACCTCGACATGGCACGCTGGGAGATTCAGCTGCGGATGCGACGCAACGAAGTGGGCAACCTCGGTGTGAACAATACCAGCGCCGAGTTTTCTTTAAAATATAAGCAAGCCTATTTCGTAGATTGGCGCGTACTCGACAAGCACAAGGTGGCGTTGATGGATCGTTGGGATTTTGTGATCGACACCAACAAACCGGATCACCCCAAGATGATCACCGGAGCATCCGTGTTGAAAGGACTCGAGAAAGCGACACACACACCGTTTCGGGTGGTGCCGTTTTTTGATCCCGGGCCCTGGGGTGGTCAGTGGTTGAAGGAAGTGGCAGACCTCGACCGGACGGCCGTGAACTTTGCCTGGGGATTCGATTGCGTTCCGGAGGAGAACAGCTTGCTCCTGAAGTTCGGGAGCGAGACCGTGGAGATTCCTTCCATCAACCTGGTCTTCAACCAACCGGAAGCCTTGTTGGGAAAACGCGTCTACGAAAAATTTGGTGCGGAATTCCCCATCCGTTTCGATTTCCTGGACACCATGGACGGGGGCAACCTCAGCCTGCAGGTGCATCCCACCACGCAATACATCCGCGAACATTTTGGGATGGACTACACACAGGACGAGAGCTATTACATGCTCGACGCCCGTGAAGACGCATTTGTTTATCTCGGGCTGAACGAGGATACCGACCCGAAGCGCATGATAAGCGAACTCAAGGCGGCGCAAAATGAAGGCGGTAACTTTGACGCTGAGAAATATGTGCAGAAGTGGCCTATCAAAAAACACGACCACGTACTGATCCCCGCCGGCACGGTGCATTGTTCCGGTAAGGATAGCGTTGTGCTGGAGATCAGCGCCACGCCTTACATTTTCACCTTCAAACTTTGGGATTGGGGCAGACTTGGGCTGGACGGCAAACCGCGTCCCATCAACATCGAGCATGGCGAGAAAGTGATCGCATGGGATCGTCGAGCGGACTGGACGCGTAAAAATCTGGTGGACCGTGTAGAGAAAATCGCTTCGGGCGATGGATGGATCGAGGAGCGCACCGGTCTGCACGAATTTCAGTTTATTGAAACACGCCGGCATTGGTTTACAACGAAAGTGCTGCACAACACGAACGGCGGTGTCAATGTCATCAACCTCGTGGAAGGGAGAGAAGTTATCGTGGAGAGCCCGAAGGGTCTTTTTGCACCCTATGTGATCCACTATGCCGAAACCTTTATTGTACCGGCAGCCGTGGGCGAATACACCATCACCCCCCATGGTGAATCCGCCGGGAAAGAATGCGCCACGCTCAAAGCCTTTGTGCGCACGGAAGATATTATCAACGGCTATCATAGTTTGGTGTGATTTCGATCCTGGCCTGCGGCACACTCTCGCCGCGGGCCGATCGAATATCACCACCGATCATTCTGAAAAAAAGTCAAAGAAACTCAAAAGGTCTAATGAGCATTCGTACCTGTCGTTTTACGATCCTGTTTTTAGTGTTGTTGGTAGCGGCACCTCTGTGTAGGGCAGAGGTCCGCTTGCCAAAAATATTCGGCAACAACATGGTGTTGCAGCGCGACCTTCCTTTGCATTTTTGGGGATGGGCCTCGCCGGGTGAAGAGGTGAAGGTGATGATGGGCGTGAAGACCGTCAGTGTAAAAAGCAACGCACAGGGAAAATGGTCCTGCGTACTTCCTGCCACGCCGGCAGGAGGGCCCTATGAAGCGGTGATCAGTGGAACGAACCGGATCGAGCTAAAAAATATTCTCATCGGCGACGTGTGGATCTGTGGCGGACAGTCGAACATGCAATGGCGCCTGGATCAGACACCTTATGAAGAAAAAGATTCCGTCCTCTTGAAACGCGGGAACATCCGCTTGTTCACCGTGCCGTTTGAGATGGACTATCAACCCCGCGAAGACGTGAAGGGAAATGGCTGGCAAACCTTGAGTCCTCAGACCATCCGGGAGTTTTCAGCGGTGGCCTATCACTTTGGAAAATATCTGTACGAACAACTCGATGTCCCCGTCGGCCTGGTGAGCGACAACCTTGGGGCAACAGCGGCCGAGGCGTGGATGAGCAACGAGGCGCTTTTGCAGTTCCCTGAATTTGCAAGCCTTATTCAGCCAGTAGTGAAACATGGCAAAAGCTTTGAAGCCTTGACGGCGGACTTCGAGAAGAACAAAGCTGTTTGGTTCAAAAAATATTATTACAAAAGCGCCGGCGTAAAAGGAGAGTGGTTTAAACCGGAAACAAATGTTGCCGACTGGAAACCGATCAATGCTTCGGGCAACACCTGGGAAAACGAACCCGATCTCAAAGATCACGACGGCGAAGTGTGGTTCCGCACCACTTTCGATCTTCCCGAAAATTATCACGACGAAAATTTCAACATCGCCCTGTCGCAGATCGACGACTATGACATGGCCTGGGTGAATGGCGTAAAGATCGGAGAGACCTATGGCAAACATAACCACCGGAACTACAGCGTCCCCACGCGTACTTTGAAGCCGAAGGGCAATGTGTTGGTGGTGCGCGTGTTCGATATCGGCGGCATCGGTGGGTTCACGACGAGCCCGTTTTGGGGAAGCAAGATCATGTTGGGGACTTGGCTGTATAAAAAAGGCGAGGCCATAGACGCCGCAAAATTTCCAAAAGTGGAGATGCCGAACGCGACACCGTTTTCATCTCCCGGTGTTTTATACAATGGTAGCATTGCGCCCCTCACGGCGTTTCCCATCAAGGGCGCCATTTGGTACCAGGGTGAAACCAACGTAGACCGGGCATACGAATACCGCGAATTGTTCCCTGCACTGATCCGCGATTGGAGAAAGCATTGGAATCAGGGCGACTTCCCTTTTCTGTTTGTGCAGTTGGCAAACTACATGGACGAAGCGAAGGAACCCGGTGAGAGTCATTGGGCAGAACTCCGCGAAGCACAGGCCTTGACGCTGTCGTTGCCCAACACCGGCATGGCCTGCGCCATCGACATCGGTGAGGCGCAAGACATTCATCCCCGGAACAAACTGGATGTGGGCAAACGCCTCGGCCTCGCAGCGATGAAGGTGGCCTATGGAAAGAGCGTGGTGGCTTCGGGTCCAACGTTCAAAACCTTGCACGTCGAGGGTGAGCACCTGATCCTTTCATACGACAACATCGGAAGCGGCCTGCTGTCGAAAGACAAATACGGATACCTGCGCGGATTTCAAGTGGCTGGAGCCGACAAGAAATTTTACTGGGCACAGGCCCGGATTGTCGACGGCAAAGTGGAAGTGGTCTGCGACAAGGTGAAGCAACCCATCGCTGTGCGATATGCCTGGGATAACAACCCCGGTCCGCTCGATCTATACAACGCTGAAGGACTACCCGCCCTGCCTTTTCGCACCGACACCTTCAAAGGCAGCACCGAAGGACAGGTATTTGTGGAGGGTCCGCGTTTCTAACGATCCGGATTCATACGTGTGCGGAAGCACGGGCTCGTTTATATGTAGGGACATTAGGACATAAATTTGTGCTTTCCCCGGGAACCCGTAAATTTAACTATTACTTTTTATTCGTATGGCCGTAAAAGCAAAGCCGTCAAAAGAGACGGTAGAGTTCAAAATAGATCACGACAGCCCCATTCCGTTGCACGTGCAGGTGGAGACCCTGATGCGCCAGCTGATCAACAGCCCGCAATATCAGGACGGAAAAATGCTCCCCAAGGAAATTGAACTGGCGAAACGGCTGGGCATATCACGCAACACCATACGGCAAGCCACCAACAAACTCGAGCACGAGAACCTGCTGGTTCGTAAAAAAGGTGTGGGCACGCGGGCGGTGAAAAATGCGGTGAGCACGCGGCTGAACAACTGGCTGAGCTTTAGCGAAGAGATGCACAGCAAAGGCGTGGAGTTTGTCAACTTCGATATCAAAGTCAGCTGGGTCAATGCTGACGCCGACGTTGCCAACACGTTGCAAATTGATGAGGGCAAAAAAGTGCTGAAGCTGGAACGGTTGCGCGGTGTGGCGAAAGGCCCGTTTGTATATTTCATTTCCTATTTTCATCCGCGCGTGGGCCTCACCGGTAAAGAAGACTTCACCCGTCACCTCTATGAGATCATGGAGCAGGAGCACGCCACCATTGCCTCCATATCCAAAGAAAAAATAAATGCCATCGGTGCTCCGACCGACGTAGCGAAAAAGCTTAGCATAAAAAAAGGTGATCCGGTATTGTTCCGCAAACGCGTTGTCTGCGACCCCGGCGACCGCCCCGTAGAGTACAACCTGGGTTATTATCGCGGTGACAGCTTTACGTACGAGATTGATATCAAACGCTGATCCGTTCAACACTCGTCAAAAAAAAACCAGGCCCGCAGGCCTGGGTAGTGAAGGGGTCTCTTATTCCAAGAGCATTCAAAGCAACATTAACATTGGGCTATTTGGAACCTGCCTGCGCTGTCTTGCTCTTGAAAAGCGGCGATTCGCGAAAGTATGGATTGCTGCCATCAAAGCGGATCACATAGTCGGATTTGAAATGTGTACTCTTCTGGTAATAGTCGGTCGTGATGATTTGTGCGCCTGACTGTTGTGCTGCTTCAAAGCTGCTTTTATCATTGGCGCGCGCTTCGTCTGTATCGGAGTCGGCCCGTGTACGAACGATGTATCCTTTTTTCACGAGGTCTTTGATCGCCTCCTGATCGCGCTTTGCACTGTTCATGATGAGGATGGCGGCTTCGGGCGTTCCCACCCCGGCGTTGGCAAAAAGCATTCTGCCCTTCAGCGAGGGATGACCGGCGACGTAGAGGTCAATCTTCGGTCCTTTTTCATCCAGGATGAAAATGAATTTTCCCTTGGCTTCCTTCAGCGTAGGCCAATGGTTGGCAAGGACGGCGCTTTCCAGTGTTTTGTATTTGCCGCGCACCTGGTCTGGGGTGATCACATAGCTCGTGCCCAGGTAATCGGCAATTTCTTTGTCCAAGGCATCGTACGTAGCGGCTGTAAATTTTTCGGCGGCCGTAAAACCTGGTTTTGGGATGCTTTCATCTTTGGCGTTCATAGTGATGAAAACGGGATTGTGCGTCGGGTTTGCGTCCGACCATTTTTTCAGGTCTTGCAGGCACTGTTGAAACGTGAGGCAGTGGCTTCTGAAGTCGATGTCGGTGATGTGAAAAACCTTAAAGCCGGGTTTCTTCATCACGCCTTCCGGATCGAACGGCGGTTGGCCGGGAGCCCAATTCAATCCATTGGGATGAGCATAGCGTCCCCCCTGGGTGTCGGCATACACGTCGATCTCCAAATTCAAAAGCCCAAGATTCAATTGGTCTGTGATGCTGATGTGACTGTAGTCAATTTTGCTCATCGCCACAGAATCGCGCGCCTTCAGGATCTTGAAGAGTGCGGGATCGATGGCCTTCTTATAACTGTTGTGGGAACCGATCACCTGGATGTGGTTGATCGGCAAATTATCCGTTTGACCGCTGGCCTTCAAAATGGCGATCAACATGATCAAGACGATACTGAGTTGTTTTTTCATGAGTTGTAGTGGTTAAAAAGGCCCTCCTTCGCTAAAGCTCCCGTCTTCGCTAAAGCTACGACGGGCAAGTCGGCGGGCAAGGCAGTGAGCGTCGAGGTTATTTAAAAACGCCTAAAGGTAAGGGGGCAAATTCAGAAACGTGTGCTCTCAACGTTAACTAAATTTTAACCTTTTTTCAAAAAAAGAAAATATTCACCTACCTATGTGTGACCGTATGAAATATACACGGCGGTGGTAGCAAATTTTCCGTTGATGCAAGAGGGGAGATATCAACAACGACACCACCGCCGCGATAGGCAAGCATAATGGCAAAAAAAAGAGTAACCAGGATATCTGATTACTCTATTCTTTTATTGGTTTTTTATTAGACTATTCCTTCAGCGTAGCAATAAAACTCAATACATCCCGAATCTCTTTCTTCGTCAGCAACAATCGCATCGGCGGCATGCTGGAAGCAGCATTCGTCCGTTTCGCGATGGCTTGTTTTTGTACGAGCGTATCGGGCCGGTTGCCGATCTTCAATTTCAGATAATCCGGTTTTTCTTCTTGCAGGATACCGCTTAGTGTCTTACCCTCTTTCGTCTCCACCGTTACCATACCATAGCCCGGAGCAAGTCTCGCACTAGGATTGATAAGCGCTTCCAACAATTGCTCACGTGTCAGGCGTGCAGCGACGCCGTTAAGTCGCGGCCCGGCTGTGCCGCCCATGTCGCCATACGAATGGCAGCGGATACATTGAGCCGTCTGGTGGCCATAAAAGATCTGCGCTCCACGCGAAGGATTTCCTCCGAGCAATGCTCCGGCATAGGCAGCCTTCAACGTGTCGGTCGACATCGAGGCACTGATTTTTTTGAAGCGCGCGTCCAGGTCTTTGTTGTGGGTGTTGCCGATCGCTTCGGCAAGCTCCAGGTTGATTTCAACCGGAAGCTTCTTCAACTCCAGTTGTGTCAGGAGTTTTTCAAAGACGGGTTGCGTGCTCTCCAGCGGAAGCATGCCAAGGGTTGTCAACGCTGCTTGTTTTTCTTCTACGGTGCGGGTGTTGATCACATCGCTGAGCAACGTCACCATCAAAGCCTTTTCGATGTTCATCTTGGGCAGGAGATCCAGTGCCGTCACGCGAACATCTTTTTCCTTATCAGCCAAAGCCGTCTTGATGGCGTCGCCAATTTTGGGGTCGGCGATGGAGGCAAGCGCTTTCAGCGATTCTTCGCGTACGGGAGTACTGGGATCGCTTTTCAGTCGGGCAAATAATTGAGCCGATGCGGAAGCGATCTTCAGTTTGCCGATGGCTTTCACTGCAGCCAACCGCACAGCAGCGTCCTTGCTGCTGGTTAAAGTAGTCAGCGTCGCAGCCGACTTCTCTTTCACAGATTTATCATCGCGGGTGATCTTACCACGGAAACGTCCATCCACACGATCCAACACCGACGGTTTTGCCCACGTGCTCAAGGCAGCCAAAGCTTCGGAACGCATGGCCGCGGGAGATTTTTCGTTGGCCGCATAGTCGATCAGGTTTTGCATCGACGCATCGGTGCCCACCCGGAGATTGGCGTTGATGGCGCGACGCAACAAAGCTTCTGCTGTAAACTTGGTTTCTTTCAACACATCGCCCAGGGCAGGCAACGCGCCTTCAATGGAGAGATCGTCGTTGATGCCACGGGCCGCTTCGGTCACGACAAATTCATCACCGTCTTTTAAGAAGGCGGCAATGCCAGGATCACGCAGGCGGCGAAGGGCAAGCACGGCACCGATGCGCACAGCACGCGACGGATTGTTGGCAAGAGCAACCAGCGGCTCTGCTTTTCCAATGCGTGCCAGGGCAAGACTCGCTCCGTGGCGGATATAGGCGTCTTCGTCGTTGTTCGATTTTAATAATTCAATAAGGTCACCAATCGCAGGCTCATACGCCGTGCGACCCATGGCCTCGGCAGCAAAGAAGCGTGCGCGGCTGTAGTCGTCTTTCAATAGCGGCATCAACGCAGCACCGGCATCCTTGTAGCGCACGTCGCCAATCCACTTGGCGGCTTGGGCGCGAATTTCGGGATCGGCGTCCTGCAGCAAGGGCACGAGCACGGCGGCGTTCTTCAAGTCTTTGCGCGCAAACTGGCTGATCCCCCAAATGGCATTTACGCGCGCGAGCTGATGTTCTTTTTGGGCGATGCTTCTTTTGAAAACCTCCATGCCCTCGTTGCCGCGGGTTGCCAATTCAAATTGAGACTTTTGGCGCACACGCATGTCGGCGTGGGCCAGCAACTGTTCTAATTTGGCGGCATCGAACTTTGTGAAGTCACTGCGGATCAGGGTCTCGGTATCTTTTCGTTCAGCGGCGTCGGCATTGGCGACATCGAGTTTCCAAACACGACCCTGGCCTTTCGTGCCCCAGCCGTCAATCCAGTCAGCTACATACATGGCGCCGTCGGGACCAAAGTCAATGCCGGTAGCCAGGACACCGCCGAGGATCTTTTTATTTTCGCCCAGCTCGAATGTTGCGCCCTTTGGGTTCAGTTTAAACGCATGGATGCCCGATTGCGAAGGGTTGCCCACAAACTCAGCAACGAAAAAGGTTTTCTGCCATTCTTTGCCCAGCGCCGTGCCGGGGTTGTAGAGCATCCCGGTGGGGCCGTTCACATAGTTGGCGATGGCGGGCGTGATGTACGCCGGTTGGCCTTCCCAACGCGGCGTGTACATTTTCTCGTCCATCCACACTTTGTACGTATTGTTTTCGGGGTCGCGATATTTTCCAAACTGCCAGTTGATGCGCCAGCCGATGTCGGCGCCGTTCACCACATAGACGATGCGTTCGCTTTCGCCGGGATGGTCGCCGTCGTTGTCTTCGCTGATGAGGTTGCCGTATTCGTCGAACACAAACTCATGCGTGTTGCGATTGCCATACGAAAATACTTCAAAGTCGCTGCCATCCGGATTGGAGCGCACGATGACACCGCTGTTGGGATGTTCCCACGCTTTGCCCGTTTGGTCCTTACCGCTAAAACCGATATCACCGATCTGCCAATAGATCTTTCCTTCCGGACCGATCTCGACGCCCGACATACCGTGCCCGCTAAAACCCACATGGATGCCATAGCCGTGCGACAACGAAACTTTGTCGTCGATCGTGCCGTCGCCGTTGGTGTCGTTCAGACGCCACAGGTCGGGGCCGATAGCAACGAAAAGATCTTTGCCATGCTTGAGCACGCCACCAGAGGCGTCGGTCACTTCATCATGAAAATCTTCAATCACTACTTGTGACTTGTCCGCCACGCCGTCGCCGGAAACATCCTCTACGCTGGAGACCTGTTCTTTCTCCACGGTCATGTCGCGCCAGTCGTGCGAGCCATCGTGGTTCAGGTCTTCCAGCCACTTGTTCTTTTCACTGTTTTCGGGGGAGAGGGTGCGGTGTAAAAAGTCGCGTTTCTCTTCAATATTTTTTAGGGAAATAGATTCGATCTCCCAATCCTGGTGACCGCGGATATCGAATTCCGAATGCTTTTGACGAATGGCGCGGGTGTAATAAAGTTTTCCGTCGTCGTCTATATCGATCGACACGGGGTCGGTGATCAGCGAGTCGACACCCCAGAGTTTGAGCGTGAGGCCTTCTGCGAGCTGCGGTGTGACCACCCCTTCGATCGCACGGGCCATTTCGGCCGATTGTTTGGGGTCAAGTTGCCTGATCTTGAGATCCACAGCTTTTTCCTTTTCCTTTTGCTGACAGGACGCCAAAAGCCCAATGGCTAACGCGACCGTTGAAAGGCGTTTTAGGGAGTATCGGTTTGAAAAAGATTCGGTGTTCATGAATAGCTTGGCTAGATTAAATGTGTTTGTAAGATTATAATATGCGGCTTCTTTAATGCCCGTCGGGTTGCAGCAGCGACGAACGAAATCCATAGGAATCCAGTGTTGAAAATCAGGGGGTCAATGTAGCGAAAAAGGGGATGCTGAGGGAGAAAGCGGGGCCCTCCGAGAACGTTATTTTGATGAATGGCGGGTCTTTTTGGGCAGGGGAAAGAATAAGACGCGCGTATAACCTATTGTCCTAAATGGGATATCTTCGCAAAGGAACTATAAGAAACGTGCGATGCGCTTAAAGAATCACGGGAGACTGATTATCATTTTTGCCTTTCTTTCAGCTTGTCATACGCCGAAGCCTGGGGAGACCAAAATGCTTGATTTTGGGCAATTCACGATCACGGTGCCGGCCACTTGGGATCCCGTTAAAGTGCGTGGCATTGATTCCTACGTAGGCCTTATCGCACTGGGTGAGGAGGACACGATAAACTTTGATCTGGGATGGTATTCCAATGCACTGGATGAGGATAAGAAGTTTATGATTCAGAATGGAGATTTCTACGTCTTGGATAGCGTGTCGTCCGATGGTGCCGCAAACTTTATGTTTTATGGGAAAGCGGATACCGTTAACGTCGAAAATTTCCTGGAAAATAAAATTACCTGGACAACCGTCGATGGCAGAAAGGCAAAGATCATATCCCCCAAACGCACGGGCCAAGGCCTGACCGGCATCTACATCGACAGCGTCTGGATGGCCGGCTCTGCTCGCGACCGGTTTCAAATGAATGGAAGAAATTTAAATGCAGAGAACGAACGATTATTGCTGAAAGCGTTTGAGACCTTGCGATTTAAGAAAATAGCTAAATAGCGATGCGAAAAGATCGCGATAACGATAGTCCTTCTCTGGTAACCGTTGATTGAGATTTTTAAAACTGTAATGGTCTGACATCAAAAAAAAGGCGACCTCCGGAAGAGGCCGCCGTTCATCGTAGCAAAGATTCCCCGTTTACTTCGCCATCAACACCTTGTCAATCACCTCAATCACGCCATTGCTCTGATAAACATCCTTGACGGTGATCTTCGCCGCATTGTTTTTCTCGTCCCAGATCTTCAGCGTGTTGCCTTCCATGGCAGCCCAAAGTTTTCCACCTGCCACCGTCGTCAACTCCGCTTTGCCATTGCCCGCCTTGATGCGCTTCATCAGTTCCTGGCTGTCCAGCTTGCCGGCCACGACGTGGTAGGTGAGCACGTCGCTCAACATCGCCTTGTTCTCCGGTTTCAACAGGGTTTCCACCGTTCCGGCAGGCAGCGCATCGAAGGCCATGTTGGTGGGAGCAAAGACGGTGAAGGGGCCCTTGCCCTGGAGGGTTTCAACCAGTCCGGCAGCTTTCACAGCGGCCACCAGCGTGGTGTGATCCTTTGAGTTCACGGCGTTCTCGATGATGTTCTTCGAAGGATACATCTGCGCGCCACCAACCATGACGGTTTTTTCTTGCGCCGTCGCCAGGTTCAAGGCGAGCACAAACATGCATGCGGTTAGTACAACCGAATTCATTCTTTTCGATTTCATAGGGTTTGTTTTTTTTAAGTTGTACCCCACATACGGATGTACACTGCCCCATGGATTTCAGACTTGCCAATTTTTTTTGATCTACAGGCGATTTCAGCTTACAGAATGCTGACCGCGGAGGGCGATTCTATCCAAAAAAATGTTGAACTTCAAAGGGTCGGACGTGAAGAGGCTTCGTGCTCCGCAGGAGAAATTTCCGTTCGAATTTTCATCGTTCACCTTACCAGACAAGACATGTTCCCCAAACAACACATTCTCGTCCTCGCGGTTGGTCTTTGCTTGTCAGCGCCTTCGTGCGCACAACATTCCGATCACGCCATGCATACCGCTCCGGCCCCCGCTGCAGTTGAACCGCAACCCTTGCTTGCCCAGGCGGTCCGTTTGCAGGAAGCATTATCGTTCCTGGGCAGCTCGCTATCGGCAGACGATACAAAACGTCTGAAGGTGTTGCAGAACAAGGCCCTCACGCAGGAGACGGTAACAGAAATACAGGCGATCCTCGATCCCTACTGCCTCGCCATGGTCAGCATCAACCCGGAGGCGCGTGTAAAAGTCGCTCGTGGACCGGCAAAACCGGCCTTGATCCAGGGCGGCTGGACGAGCTTTCTGGTTAAAGTACAAAACGACGCCGGGGTCACCGCCCAGTTGAATATCGAAAGCCCGAATGCCGTGGAACCGTTGCATGCGCCGAGTCAAAATCCGAAAGTCAAAGCCGAAGACGTGATCTCCCCGGGACAGGCGGCAAATCGCTTCCTCGAGATGCAGGTATACCGGAACCGCCCGTTGATGACACACCTCTCGGGTTTGCGTTTGGAATACGTGGTCGTACAGATCTACAGCAAAGATGCCGGCCAGCGCGAAGCAGAGATAGGCTTCAACATTGGTCAGGGCACACAGGATATCGGCTTTCGGAATACGATCAACATTCTGTTTGACGTCAAGCCTTCCGTGAAGGTCATGTTCGAAGTCAAGGACGACGACGGTTCTCCCACCATGGCGTCGTTCCTCATCACCGATGGCATCGAACGCATGCTCGACAGCACCGACAACCTGCAGCACGAACGACCCTTCCCCTTGTGGGCGGCACAACAAGAATTTCATTACGACGACTACAAGCTTCCGGGAAGACTGAAAGGCGTCTATCCGCTTCCCTCACGACGGGTGGCCGCGTTCGACGAATATCCCGACTTCTTTTTTCAACCCCAGGTTTACCGGACGCACGGCGAGCACGTGCAGCTTCCCCCGGGAAAATATTCCGTCACCTTCACACGAGGCCCCGAATACATTTCGCAAACCCGCGAGCTGATCATCCCGCCGAACGTATCGACGTTCACGACGTCGTTCCAACTCCGCCGCTGGATCGACATGGCAAAGCTGGGATGGTATAGCGCCGATCACCACGTGCACGGCGGGGGATGCAGTCACTACGACAGCCCGGAAGAAGGCGTGCCCCCCGCAGACATGTGGCGACAGGAATTAGGCGAGGATCTGAACGTGTCGGCGGTGTTGGCGTGGGGCCCCAGTTGGTATCACCAGAAGACATTCTTCACGGGCAAGGACGACCCGCTTTCGACATCTAAAAACATCATGCGCAATGACGTGGAAGTCTCCGGCTTCCCCTCCTCACACGCCGGCCACATCGTATTGCTCCGGCTGAAAGAAGACGACTACCCCGGCACCAAAACCATCGAAGACTGGCCAAGCTGGACGCTGCCCGTGCTGACGTGGGCGAAGTCTCAAAACGCGGTAGTGGGCTATGCGCACTCTGGCTGGGGCCTGGAGCCGCTGGAACCCACAAAAGATCTTCCCAATTATGTCATTCCGAAGATGGACGGGATCGGAGCCATGGAATACATCGTCACCATCACGCACGGCATGGTCGATTTCTACAGCCTGGGCGATACCCCGGCACCGTGGGAATTGAACATGTGGTATAATACTCTCAACGCCGGATTCCGAACAAGGCTCAGCGGAGAAACCGACTTCCCCTGCATCTACGACGAACGCGTGGGATTGGGACGAAGCTATTTCAAACCCGACGGCCCCCTGAGCTACGACAACTATGTTGAAGCCATAAAAAAAGGACGGTCATACGTCACCGAAGGAGGTTCCCACATTCTCGACTTCTCGGTAAACGGAACCGAAGCCGGCACAAAGAACAGTGAGCTGCAAGTGAAAGGCAAGCAAACCCTGAAAGTCGCCGCGCGGGTCACAGCCAATTTACCTGCGCAACAAAATGACGAAGGCAAATCCATTGCCACCCGGGCGGTAGACGGCCAGCCTTACTGGCACATCGAAAGAGCGCGCGTAGGAAGTAGTCGGAACGTAAAAGTCGAATTGCTTGTCAATGGGGAACCTGTGGAGTCGACTGAGATTTTGGCGGACGGCACGTTCAAGAATATCAACTTTTCATATTCCATCACCAAATCCAGTTGGCTGGCGCTGAGAATTTATCCCAGCTCACATACCAACCCCGTGTTTGTTATCGTCGATGGCAAACCCATACGGGAGTTGCGTGCCGCAGATTGGTGCCGCAAGACGGTTGATCAATGCTGGAAAATGAAAGAGGGCCAGATCCGCGCCAGTGAACGTACGGCAGCAGCTGCAGCCTATGATCACGCACGGAGCGTCTATGATAAAATCGTTCAGGAGGCCTCGCAGAAATGATTCGGCGTTTGCATCTTGCGAATGAAAAAAGATTGATAACGGACAGACTGGATGGGTATCGATAGATGGATCGGTCGTTGGCCAACTATAAATTCCATGAAGAAATTTCTGTTGCTTTTTATTCTCCCCGTGTTTTCAAACTGCTTGGCTCAAAAAAATCAGATGGCCCATGTTCATGTGGACAGCCTTATCACGGCCATCGATAGAGATCATTCGTTAAAAAACTTGGCGATAGATGTTTTGGGTATGACAACCGAGGGCAGTGCCTTCGTGGGTTATTATGATAAATCAAAGAACATCAGGAAATTGGTTGTTCGACATTTTGGGGAAATGGGAAATACGGCAACAACATATTATATCTGTGAGAATCAACTGATTTTTCAAAAAAGGACTACGAATAACTACGACAAACCATTCTATATGAAAGGGTATTCCGTCAAGAGCGACTCGGTATCCGTCAATTGTTTGAGTAAGAACTCGGACTGTGATCAATCTTCCTTTACCCGCGACCTTTCTGTCTTTCGAAAAGAATTTGAAAAGAGGATAACCCATTAATCATGGTATTAGCCCTTATCCTTCTTCTTGATATATAAATAATAACCGGCCACCGTGAAGATCAGGAAATAGCCAATCGCCATCCCGTGTATATTCACCGGAGGAACAGCCGCTTTGGTTTCTACACCGGCCTTCAAATAATTGAACATACAATAGGTGTAGGGAAAAAGAAATCCGTATTTCCACGATAAAGTCCCCAGCGCCCCGATCCAAAAGATGAAGCCACACCCAATACTGACCAAAAAATTACGGTAGTGAAGGCTAAGCAAATACTGCAAGGCAATGATGGGCAAACAGTCTATGAAATAGAATACGTCTTCCCGCAGAAAATAATCATACGGTATCGCCCCGGGCCAGGGCACACCTGGAATGATGATTTGAGGGATAACGCCGGCCAGCCAAATGCCGAGATTGAACAAAATGAGGAACTGCAACATCATCGCAGCAATCACCGTGAACTTCGAGAAAAAGATGACCGTGAACGGGAGCGGCGTGGTGTGAAGTTGTTTCCAGGTGTTGTTCTTATATTCCAACTGCGCGATCAGGCTGGTGGCCAACATCACCCCGAGAGGCAGCAGGAAAATGGCCATCGATTCCCAGGCATTTTTCCACAACAACCTCCAGAAGCCATCCGACGCATACAACGCAGGCAGGCGCTCGTGATAAACAAGCCGGGCAATGATGATGATCGTCGGTGTGAAGAACGCACCCGTCACCACCATCCAGGAAGCCAGGCTTCCTTTTTTCTTCAGCCATTCGCTTTGAAGGCTGGCAACAAAAGCGTGTGCCATGATCAGGGATTTACAAGGTCAATAAAAATGGATTCGAGATCGTTCTTCACGGGACGGATCGCATAGACCTCGACCCCAGCCGAAACCAGCTTTCTATTCATCGCCGCGATCTCCGTTTTGGTCATCGCCGGGAGACGGATCCCGCCATCGGTGTAGAGGGCTTCCATCCCGTCATCCAGCAGCAGACGCATCGCCGCATGGGGGTCGCCGGCCTCGAGCACAATGTGGAGGGTCTGTTGTTGTTTGTGCTTCAGGGCGTCGAGCGTGCCTTGAAAGATGACTTCGCCCTGGTGGATGATGCCCAGGTGTGTTACGAGCTTTTCGATCTCGGCCAACAAATGACTGGAGATCAGTATGGTGATACCCTGCTCCCGGTTCATCGTTTTGAGTAGCTCGCGCATCTCGATGATGCCGTTGGGGTCGAGCCCGTTGGTGGGCTCATCCAGAATGAGCAGCTCCGGAGCAGGCAGCAGCGCCAGGGCAATGCTGAGCCGCTGCTTCATGCCCAACGAGAACTGCGAGGCCTTTTTCCGGCCGGTGTCGCCGAGCCCAACCAAGCCTAACACGTGAGGGATATTGGCCGCAGGGCATTGATAAATTTTTTGAAAAATGGTGAGATTCTCTTTAGCGCTCAGATGTCCGTATAGCGAAGGACTCTCGATCAGCGACCCCACCCGGCGCAGAATGTCGATGCGATTTTTATCGAACGGCTTTCCAAAGACCGAGATCGATCCTTCCTGCCGTTTCAGCAACCCCAGGATCAGGCGCAACGTGGTGGTCTTACCAGCTCCGTTCGGACCTAAAAATCCATAGATCGACCGCTGCTCCACAGCGAGATTGATGTTGCGAAGCACGTCTTGCCCGCTGCTGAAACGATGGCTGAGGTTGTGGGTTTCCAGGGAAAGCATGCTTGAAGTTTGTAGCGAGACGCATGCCGGGGTGGTTTGTTACAAACGCGATGTTTCTTTTTTGATCATCCTTCGTTGCCAGAATTGATTTTGGTCTGAATGAAAAAAGCCTGAAGAAAAACTTCAGGCTTTTATTTTACCTTAAGAGACAAGCCAACACGACAGCGCAAAGCATTTTATCTTGTCAGCTGACTTACAAAACTTTCATGATCCCAATCGATCTTCAAATCCGTGATCTTGCCATCGGGGTCGAAGCGAAAAATAAAAATATGTTCGCTGTCAAAGCCATTGCCCTTTGGAGCGAGTCCGGCGAATTCTTTCTCCTGTTTGCCAAAGATCACCACCTGGCAGGTTACCGCGTCGGCCACTTCGTCGTATTGCTGACTTTTCACGGTGTTGTCCAGGTCAGGGAAGGCGTCCATCAAGGCTGACCAGACGGCCTTGCCGATCTCATGAAGTTTGCCGGCATAGTCGGCGCCCAGGGGAACAAACGAAACGGTGCCGTTGGGCGCACACAAACCGAGCATGCGGTCCACATCCATGTCCTGGTATGCGGAAAAGAATTCGATGCAGGTTCCTTTTTTGGCGAGCACGTCAACGCGCTCCTGTTGGTGAATGGAAGGGTTCATGATGAGAGGGGTTTTTAATGATGATGTTGATGATGGTTTTTGATAATAAATAAGAACATCCTATTTTTTCTTCGGGTAGTTCGGGTGTTGCTTCACTTTTTTGATCTGCCGCAAGTGCCGGTCCATATGCCCGAAGATGGTGATGTAGCGCTGATGAATATTACTGCCGCCACCCCGCATAAAGTATACACGCAAGTCCTCCGTGGCGCTCGTAACAAAACTGATGGACTCGTTTCGCATTTTTAACACCCAGGCCATATTGTTTTTCAGGTCGTTCAGTCCCATGGGTACGGTATAGGTGAACGGTTTGGTATACTCGGTAGAGATGTGCTGTTTCTCTTCCATAATAAAAGCGAAGTAGGTGCTGTCGGCATTCGCCTTGGCTGCCATCTCCAATTGTGGACCCACTGCAAGCATGCGGCTCACATCGTGGGTCATCAGCAATTCCCAGGTGGCAATGTGTTCCACCACCTGGTTGATCGACCAGCGATCGGGCGATTCCTTGAAACTCCATTGTTCTTTCGTGAGGTCTTTCGTTTCGCGGATCAATTCGTCGCGCGAGCGGATTAAATTGTCGAGGAGATATTTCCGGTCGGCTTCCGTCCAGAGTTTGGTTTCCTGACCATGACCGGAGAAGCCAAGGGAGATGAGAAACAACAGGAGGGTAACTGTCTTTTTCATGAGGGGTTTGTTTTTGATGATGCTGTAAAGCTCGCATGCAGCGGTCACCCGCCCTTGTAAAAATGCGAACGGCGCGGGTTATTGTTTTACAAAACGGGTCAGCTCCTGGTGGACCAAATGATAACGGGTCGGGTTCATGCGGTTAAATTCCATAAACTCCTTGACGAGATGAGACTGGTCGTGAAAGCCATACTCTTCGACAATTTCCTGCCAGTCGATCTTTTCATGATGCGCGATCTTGTTCGACAAGTTGCCGAATCGCTTGATCCGGCTATAGAATTTTGGCGACACGCCTACCTTTTCCAGGAATTTCTTCTCCAGGTATCGCCGGCTGATCTTCAGGTGGCTGGCCACGGCCTCAACCGAAACGCATCCTTTGCTCGCGTCGATGTAGTCGATCGCCTCGTCGATGACGGTGAGATTGCTTTTTGCCACCGTGACATACGACAGCGCCAATTCCTCCAACACCCTGATGCGACCCTCGTCGGAAGACTGATTCTTCACGGCCGTCCAAAGGATCTCTTCCGGCAGTCCCGGCAGGAAGGAGAGCGAAACCCGGGCGTTCACCAATTGCGACATGCGCACGCCAAAGAAATTATAGAGCGCCGAAGGACGCAACACCATGCCCGCCAGACCGATCTTGCCATGAAGCCACAACGTGTAGTTGGACGTGAACTGCCCCGACACAAACGCGCGGGGCACTACCACCGGCTCGGCTTTGTGCTGCGATGCCTTGTACAGGTCCGCATAGTTGAACACGATGGAAGAATAGCTATTGGGAGGGCTTTGCACCTGCATGCTTTCGGCCGCTTCACCCTCCCAAATAAAATAGCACTCCACGAAGGGGAGCAGAACTTTGGCGGGATGAAATTTCTGGTAGCGCATGCGGGCACAAGCTTATGAAAGATAAGAAAAAGCCTTGTGCGATGTATACCGGAAAGATCCCGGGGGACGGATTTTTACCGGCTTCAGCCGGCTATTCTATCCTGGACCGGCTTGAGTTTATAAGCCTTGTGAAAAAAGCGATCCGCCTCGTGCTGGTCGGCAGCAAAATTGACCACCTCTTTGATCTTTCCATTTTCGATCCTCCAAAGCAGACACCAGAGCATGTCCACGTTGTTGCCGTCTTCCCGGTTGCTCCACCCGCGGTGGCAATCAACCACATAATTGTCGTTGACGCCCAGCACAATGGGATCGGCCTTGAAATCGGACTTGGCCAGTTGAGAAAAGAACGCCACTACTTCTTCTATCCCGATCTTGGTACCGCTCAGGGGATGATGACCGGGTATGGTCCAGCGAACGTCTTCCGCCACCACGGTACGCATCAAGGCGACGTCGTGACTTCCATAGGCCGTGAAAAAAGTGTTGATGATTGTGAGATTGGGATGCTCAGTTGTCATGGGGTTATGTGTTTTTTTTGTCGCCGCAAATATGAAAGCTTCGCGATAAATTATGGCTTGATAAAAATCAAGAAAGCCCCGTCGTGGGCCCGCATCTGTCATCCCCATGGTCAGAGAGCTAGGTTGCTTCGGCGGGCTTCGCCCGCCGAAGCTTTAGCGAAGGCGGGTCCCGGGACCTCGGGTTGCTCCATTTGTCCTCCAAATAAGTTGATCCACCGGCAGAATCGACCCAAAAATCGGTTGCGTGCTTTTTAGGCCGTACATGCACTTTTCGGGGGGCGTTGACGGACTACATTTGGTTTGTAGAAAATAACCCTCTTTTTTAGCATGTACTTCCTCTTTGTTAGTTTTTTGGCGTTACACACTCCTTTTTTAACGCCCTACCATACCGGAAAACCTGTTTACGAATCCCAGGCATTTCATCCCGACAGCACCGCGACGATCGGTTTTGTGGACGCAAAGGCTGAACCGGCGCGCCTGCAATTTGAAGACTCGCTGGTGTATCTCTATAACGCCATGAAGTTGTCGGACTATGATCTGGCATTCGATGCGTTCCGCTATGGCATGATCGGCTATGGCACGCTGCAACAACAAGGCAGGCTCAGCGACAGAAAACTCCTCACCATCATTGACTTCACAAAGCCGAGCACAGAAAAACGATTCTACACGCTCGACCTGGCCGCGCTGCGGGTGACCTATCACACCTATGTGAGCCACGGAAAAAACTCAGGCGAAAACAAAGCCACTACCTTTTCAAACGTAGTGCACTCGAACCAAAGCAGCATGGGCTTCTTTGCCACGGCCGAAACCTACGTCGGCGGCAAAGGCTTTAGCCTGAAACTGGATGGTCTGGAAAAGGGCTACAATGATAATGCCCGCGAACGCGCGGTGGTGATCCACGAGGCGGAGTATGTGAGCGAAAGCTGGATCAAGAAATACGGCCGGCTTGGCAGAAGTCAGGGCTGCCCGGCGTTGCCCAAGGGACTTTCGAAGGAGATCATTCAGACGATAAAAAATAACACACTCATCTTCGCCTACTACAACGACGCCGCTTACCTTCAAAGTTCGCAGTATCTTAATCCTGCTCCTTTGATCTCAAGTCTCTCCGTCTCAGCTCACAGCAGCGCGGAGTAATCCGGACATAAGGTTGACACTTATTTTTCAGGGGATGAATTTCGTTAAAGCCCGGCGACGTCGCCACTCATCTTAGCTTTCTCTTTTTCTTTCGGGAACAACAACTGCAGTTGGCGTCTGTCATGGCCATAGATGTCTTCGCGGAAGTTGATGGAGTCATTTTCGTCTACCCACACCGTGATGTAGTCAATGTAGACGTCATACCTCTTTTTTAAACGGACTGTGGCCGGGATCGAGTCGTTCATGGCTTTCTTGATGCGCTCCAGGTCCCAGCCGGTTTGGTCGCGCATCAGGTAGGCGGCAAACTTGGCGGGCTCGTCCAGGCGAACGCAGCCATGGCTCAGGGCGCGATAGTCTTTTGTGAACAACCGGTGGTTGGGTGTGTCGTGCAGGTAGACGCTCATGGTGTTGGTCAGCAAGAATTTGACACGTCCCAGGGAGTTGTCTGGGCCGGGTTGTTGCACGATCCGGTATTTGTAAGGATTGGCCGTATCGTCCCAGGTCTCTGTGGTGGGGTCTATGGCCACTTCGTCCTTGTAGAAGGCGTAGTTCTTGTTTACATAATAAGAAGAATCGCTCTTCAACCGTGGAATGATCTCTTCCCGGATGATGCTGGTAGGCACCGTCCAGGTGGGGCTGAACACAATGTGGCCCATGGCGTCGCTGAATATGGGCGTCGGTTTGTCTACGGCGCCAACGATCACCCGCATGTCCATCGCCGGTTTGCGGTTTTCATACACGGTGAGTGTATAGGCCGGAACGTTTACCTGGATATAGTTGTCGCCATACTTTTCGCGCGACCAGCGCAAGCGCTCCATGTTCAGGGCGATGAGGTCAGCTTTTTCTTTAAAGGATTGATTCAGGAATCGCAAGGTGCGCTCGCCAAGGATACCATCGGCTTCCAGGCCATGCTTGCTTTGAAACTCTTTGACCGCCAACACCAGGCCGGCATCATAACGCGTCGAATCGAGGGTGCACAGGCCGCTGTCGTAGGCCACAGGATACACCCGCATATCGGTCAGCGACAATTTCTTGCGCACGGCTGTGATGATGCTATGGTGTTCCTCGGGTTTGATCTTTACGCCTTTCGTGATCTCAACGGGAGCGGGGGTATTCTTTTCCAGGGCCCTGTAATAGGCCAGCGCACGCTGCAGCTTGCCATATTGTTCTTGTGCCGGCTGAAGCGCCTGGATGGCGGCCAGGAGCGCATCGGGGGTCTGTGCTTTGCCGATCAATTCAAGATCGAGGCCGCGATCGATCCGCTGACTGGGCATCCAAATGCTGCGGCCGCTTTTCGTTTCGTTGACCTTACCAACGCTGAGGTGAGTAGTATACTTGAAAAGCATTTCGGTGATGTGGCGATCCAGGGCAGTCCATGCCTGTGGTTTGGAAGCCTTATCGCCATAAAGCAATTTTACGCTCTCCTGTATCCCTGCCAGATCGTAATCGGCCGGGTCCAATCCAAACTTCCCGGCGTCGCGGAGAGCTGCTTCAACGGCCGTATAAAGCGGCGACGGTTGATTGTCCAACAGCCACTGGCTCTGGAAGGAACGTTTGCGGTAAAATTGCAGGGCTTTGGTCTGTTCAGCGGTAAGTGATTTTCCGAAGACAGCAGAATCCAACAAAACAGGCTTCCCGGGGGCCAGTGTCACGACGGCCGTCGTATCCGCCTTCGCGGGAACAGGGACGGAAACCTGGGCGACATGCTGGCTGCAGGAATAGAAAATCACAGACAGCAATGTCAACGTCAATAAACGGTGTGCGTTGAGCCTTTTAAAGCTCCTGATCGATAAGTACATGTAGATTAAGCCCTCCAAGCGCATAGTGCAAAAACGATTCCAGTTAAAACAACCCCGGATTCCAACTAAAGTGTAGAATCATTAACCCACAACGAGAGGGAATTGTGGAATTTTAAAGGCATTATCGAGCGCATAGTGCACTCTCTAACGAAAGTGACAACACAAGGTTGAGGCCAAACTTTAAAAGTGGAAAAATCGGTTCAAACAGGCGTCAAACATTTATACTGCTTGTCTCCGGTTTTAGAAATGTCCAATAAAGGGAACTTTTTTCCAACGCAAATCGGCCGCTTCACTGCCGGCAGAGATGAACGGCGAGTTTTGAGACATGAAAGTCTTTAACCAGCGCCCGCGTTGCGTCGATATTTCTTGAACTTTTGAGGGACAAAAAACTTAACATTGAAATCAGCTTGCGGTTCAGTGCATTTCAAGCTGACGCAGGATGTGAATCATCTATGAAATGACATCGATTAAGAGAATGAACCGTGAGAAAAGGGTTCGAACTTATTTGGTTCCCAATGCAGCCTTCACCACTTCACCATCCTGCGCCGACGTCATCCCGGAAACGCCGATGGCGCCGATGATCTTTCCATCTGCGGAAAAGATCGGCTCGCCACCTTCGACAGGCACCACATTCAGGCCGAGCACTTTCAAGCCCGCGCCACCACCGGCCACCACGTCTTCAAAAGCTTTGGTCGGGCGTTTGAAATTGTTGGCGGTCTTTGCTTTTCCAATAGCCACCTCGATGGATCCTAACTGTGTGTTGTCCATTTTGGTGAGCATCACCAGGTTACCGCCCGTGTCAACGATCGCCACCACCACGGTGTACTGCTTGCTCACCGCAAAAGCCTCGGCCGCGGCAGTGATCTTTTTAGCGGCATCCAGCGTAATGGAAGGCCCGTAGGCGACCGCGGGTTTGGTTTGAGTTTGCGCCGTCACCGAAATCGTGATGGCGAGGAGGGCAAGGATCAGGGTGGTTTTCATACAGCAGTTGGCTTAGGTTAGATAGCGATTTGTCAAAATAAAGATAATACGTCCCAATCAAAGGATTGTCCCTCCGGTTTGCGGGCGGAAAAGGAACAGGTTGGGCGGTTCCAACCGTATTTTCCTTCCTGAATGATCCTTTTGGACGATGTAAAGACTGATTTCCACCACGGGCATGGGGAAACCGAAGGATTTTTTATGATCGCAGGTATTTTTATTTATCCGATCCGGATACCAACAGTTTTTCAAGCTCTTCCTTGTCCTTCATCGTGACCCCCGCCGACCCGGCCACGGGTTCGGCTACCTTGGCGCTGGCGGATGTCGAAGAAGGGGCAGCCACTGTGATGTAACGATACCGGTACCGGTAAATAATTTTACGGCGATAGACCGTATCGGGGGCGGTGGCCAGGTACACGGTGTCACGCACTGTGCGCACGGCGACGGGTGCGGGTGCCGGATCGGGTTTCAGCCACCACATCGTGACGACGATCGCCAGACAAGCGCCGGCCATCACGTAGGCGGGTACGCGGACCTGGAAAAAATTGGTCCACACGGAAGGTCTTCGATGGATCTTTACCTGGTCTTGTAGCGAGGCCAGAATCCATGGATCGGGAGAAAGACCGGTCTTGAGTTTTACCAAAGCCGGACCGATTTTTCTCGCGAGTCTGTATTGCTCTTCCGATCCAAATTCTTGGAGCACCACTTCTTTTTCTTCAGGGGTGAGTTGGTCGAAGCTTTTTTCTTCCAACAGTCGCTCGAGTTTTTGTTCTTTTTCCAAGGGTGTCATGGCATTGCGTTTTCGGGGTGATAGGCGCCCAGGTAGCCGGCTAATTTTTTCTTTAAGTAAAATAATCTCGACTTCACGGTTCCTTCGGGGCATTCCAAAATGGCGGCTATTTCTTCGAGGTTCAACTCGGCCTCATAGCGGAGCGTGAACAGATGTTTGTCGGCTTCCTCCAGTTTTTCGAGCGCGCCATCGAGGGCATCCTTGAACTGTTGGTCCTGAAGCGCAGCATAGCCCAGGTTTTCCACACTTTCGTCGGGAGGTGCCGGGCCATGGGCTTTGCGGAAGGCTTGTTTGCGATATTCGTTCTTGCACATGTTGTGGGCGATGGAATACAGCCAGGTCGAGAATTTTCTTTCGGGTTGAAAGCGCGTGGCGTTTTCGATCACCTTCACGAACAGGTCGTGGAGAAAATCCTGGGCACGGTCGCGGTCTTTCCACAGCATGCGATAGAAGTAGCGCAACAGCCGCGTGCCGTAGCGCTCGTACAGGGCGGTCAGGGCGCGCTCGTCGCCCCGATGTACCTGCAGCATTAATTCTTCGTCGGTCTTTTTACCGGTGCGGTCAAAAAACATGCGCGGTTATTTTGTCAACACTTCCATGAAAACCCGGAAGCCAATATCGTCGCCGGGACCCTGGTAGAGGTTGATGCTTTTGATGGTCGATTCTTCCGGCGGATGATTCCAACTGCCGCCGCAGGCTCTGCCTTCTTCGTTGGTCATCTCGGCCACGTTGCCTACCACATCGTAGAGACCGATGTCGTTGGGGAAATACGATTTCACCGGGCCCATCAGCCAGAAGCCGTCGGCGGTCGTCGCCTTTGTTCCCGGGCAAGGCTTAAGCTGGTCGGGATATCTGAAATTGCCCAGCGAACATCCACGCGAATTCAACGGGCTGTTGCGCATGTTGTAGTACCTGAACCAAGGATACAGGATATCTTTGTCGGCCATGGACACCGTCTTGGTTTCATATTTCTTGGAAATGTCGTGTCCCGGTTCAAATATTTTTACCTCGACCATATTTTCATCCAACACCCATGACTTGGCATTGCGCAGACTTGCGGCCGCCACCTGCCACTCGTTCACGGAAGGCAGCCGGAATTTTACTTTCTGATATTTGCGGCCGGGGGCGTTGTTGTATTGTTCCGTAAGCCAATCACAATACGCCAGCGCGCCCTGGTAAGAAACATTGATCGCCGGGTGGTTTGTAAAGTATTTTTTCTTCTTTGATGGCGTTAACCGCACGATATAACTTTTCATGAACGACAAGGCCGGTTCCTGGTATTGCGAAAGATCGAACTGGGCCTTTTCGTAGATCTCTGTGCGTTTGTTGTCCTGAAGATAACCCAAAAAGTTGTTGTAGTCAGCATTGGTCACCTCCGCGTCTGCGGCATAGACGTTGTCTTTTACAAACTTGAAATCTTCTTCGATTTTTTTCAGGTTGAGGGCATAAGGAACGAACGGTGTGGTCTCATCGGTTTTGCCGGCGAGAAAATTGTTGACCAGCGCTTCCTTTCCGCTTTCGGCTGCCAGTTTCACCACAAGTCCCTCCCAGTATTGAGCGTGCTTGATATCGCCCGTTTTTTGATAGTGCTCGTGCAACAGCAGCATGGGTACGAGGTAGTTGGTTTGCAAAACCTTGCCGGCGGCCGATTCACCTTCTCCATCAAAATTTACGGTGAGATAGTCGAGCAGGAAGCGATTCTCGAGATTCTCCTTGATTATGGCGAGGTTGTCGAGGCGCTCGGTGCTGAGCTGTGAGGCCAGTCCTACAACATAAAGTTGATTTTTGATGGCGGCAATATTTTCCTGTCCCAGGGTGAGGGTGTAGTAGAATTTCACGGTTTTATTTTGGCCGGGCAATGTGGCGCAAAGACGTTTCTTTTGTTCGACCGGGGGCAACGCCCCGATGGTCCCGTCGCTCCACTGCAAGCCCAGGGTGTTGAACTTTCGGTTCCGGTATGCCGGTTCCAGCAACAAGTCGAGGCTGAACACCTTTACATCGGGGCGCACCTGGAGCACGTCCTGGAGAACCATGATGGGCAGCGTGATGTGATCGGCCTCGGTGAAAAGAACGGCATCTTTCTCCACCGACATCAATACATTGTAACTATAATGTAAAAGCGATTGCGAAACCTGTCCACTGCTAAAAAGCTTCTGACTAAACGCTTTCCGGGTTTCTTCACGTCCATAGAATTCATTTTCCAGGAACAGCGCGGCATAGGTGGCGACGTTGTCGGGCCGTAACGCATACGCTTTGTCAAGCAGTTGGAGGGCCTTTGCGCGATCGGTTTCCTGCCAGGCCTGCACACACAACAATTCGAATGATCCGGGCACGGCGGCACGCATGTCGTCGGCAATATGGGAGAGCAGTTCTTCGGGTCGCAGGGCATACCGGCTGGCCATGTAATAGTTCATCCACGACGCAGGGCTACTTTTTTGGTTAGCCATTTCCTGTTCCCACGCGCGGGCCTGCTCTTCATACCAGGCAACGGGTTTGATCACTTTTGTCTTCGCGGCGATGGGCTGCGGCGAGGCCCCCTGAAGGATAGCGGAGAATAGCATCAACGCGAGCACGAGATTCAATTTCAGCATAGAAGGTAAACGTTAGGTTTCAACAATGCTGTACACACGAACCGATGCGAGGTTCAAAGAATCTTTTGCAAAACGTGGATTTTCTGAAAGACGACAAGCGTGCCCAGCCTCATTGTCACCGGCTGATCAACCCTCGCTCCGGCTAAATTTAAAGACGCTCACCAGCACGATGACAAAGAATAAAGTCAGCTGAAGGATATAGAAGCGATTGAGCTGGATGCGCAGGTCTGCGGTTTGTTGAATAAGATCGGTACTGTTATAGGCCACGACCTCCCTGAATTTTGTACCGAGTTTGTTTCCGAAGAGCACGCCGTTCAGGACCACCATGGCCACCAGCGCCATCTTGATCTTGAACCAGGGTTGTTCCCACCAGACGCCTTTCACCAGGAGGAGCATGAGCAGCCCGGTGACAATTATGATAACGCCACCGAGTCTGACAAACTCACCATAGCGCGACATGAGCGGAAGCAATCCCAGGGACCGGTTGTCGCCGTGGTCGGCAAATTTCCAAAAGAGTTTAAAGGTGAAATAATCAATAAACGAGGTGCCGGCCATGATGACGATGCCGGTGATGTGCAGCGTTAGGAGGATGCGGAGAAAGATGTGTGTTCTCATAGGTTGGCTTTTCTGTTTGGGGATGTTCTTTCCGTTTGGTGTTTTTTGTTTTGTATAAACTGCCTTTTGGTTGTATTTATACGGTAAACAAAACCTTTTGGTATCAAAAAGCAACGCATTCCTTCGTTTTTCATAGATTTATTTCCAAAAGGAAGGAATTCGATGAATAAAACGGTTGAGCTTGTCCGGCTTTGGGGGGAGTATGAACAGCGCCATCCGGAGGCGACAATAGAGGAATTTTGCCGGCACCGGGCATCGGCCGCCGTTCCCCGGGAGAAGACGCCCGTGCCGGAAGGGCAGATGCAGCCAGACCTGAATGGGTCGCTGGTCAGGCTGATCGGCAGGATCGCGAAATTCCACAGCGTATATACCAGCAAAGCCTTTCAAGGCACGGCGCTGGATCAGATCGAGGAATTTGGAATGTTGGTCACGATCTTCAATCAGAAAGAACCCATAAAATCGGAAGTGATCTTTGGTAATATATTGGAGCTCTCCAGTGGTACGAACATGCTCATCCGGCTCATGAAGCGGGGACTGATCAGTGAATATGCCGACAAAGAAGACAAACGCGTGAAACGGCTCCGGTTGACGGCGAAGGGTGAAAAAACATTGAAGCATGCCAAGCAACTTCTGCTCAAAGCGGTGGCCATGCTGGTGCAGGATCTAAGCGACGACGACAAGCAGTTGTGTCTGCAATTGCTCCGCCCCATTGATGCGCGGTTCAGCGCCATTGTTCAAAAGCAAAAAACGAAGACGTTTGAGGAGATTTATGCGGAGAACATGCCGTGAACGTTAGCCGTTTAAGCCGGGGGAGCAATCGTTTTTTTTTGTTGAATTGATAAGGCGTGTATGCTGGCCCGTGACATTTTTTCTTTTGACGCCGCTAGCATGTTCGCGGCCGTAACGTATATTTAGCCTAGGCTTTTGATACCCTCATGTCGAGATTTTTAACCTATCTTCTCGTGGCAATGGCGACCGTTCTGGCGTATGGTTGCTGTATGCAAGAAACCTGGATCGCCGACCAGCCTACCCAACAAAAAGCCTTTCACGCGACAAGTCATGCGACGCTCACCAACCAGGTGCCCGACATGATCGAGGAGGTAGACTTCGAAGCGACCATCAAGCTCAACATCAACATTTCACCCGTGGTCATAGCATCGATCACACCCTATTCGCCTACATACATTCCCGCGACCATCGCCTCTGTCGTCCCGCAGCAGTGCCCCGTCTTTATCATTCAGCATAAGCTTCTGATCTGAGTTCTCTTGTAAACACGATCAAACCATGGAGATTCTCCAGGCGATCGCGTGTTCTTTTTTGGCTATGCGCCAACAAATTTCCAGGACTCTTTTTTCAATACCAGCTTTAATGATATATGTATAAACTCATCAATAGCCTTACCGTAAACAACCGGTTGAGAGTGATTTCCATTTTGATCGTCACTTTTTCACTGGCTTGTGTTTTGCTTCTCTGGAATACTTCGCACTCGTACGACCGGGACGTGAAGGAGATCAACTACCTGACCGACCTGGAGTTCCGGGTTTGGCAAATCCGGAACAACTACAACTCTATGCGCGGCGACATCATGCAGGTATTTATTGCCGATCCCATCACACAACAGGAGTATGTGAAAGGCGCATCTGCGCTGATGCAAGAACGCATCGATCAGATCAAAGAATCCGCCGCCGGCATACAGAAGGACCGCCTGGACGAAGCGACGCTGGCGATCTATGGCCACTTCGATGCCGCCCTGCAGTCGTATATCCAGTTCAGCATCGACAATTTGCCCGCGATCCAAGTTGTTCATTTGGATGACTCCGTCGAATTCAATCGCATCCGGAATCTATTGGTCGTCGATCTCAATGATCGCTTCCTGGTGTTGCGGGAGCAGGCCATCAAGCTCATCACGGCACTTCAAAGTCATAAAGATGAGGTGATGTTGGCCATGGATCAGAGCCGAAGAAATAGTTTGTGGTTCACCCTTTTACTTTCCGGATCGCTCCTGACGATTACCCTTCTCATCATTTTGGCCATCAGCAAATCCATCATCGCTCCCATACAGGAGACCGAACAGATCTTGCAACGCCTGTCTTCAGGTGAACTTCCGGAGATAAAGGAGTATGCCGGGAAGGATGAATTTTCGCGGATGCTTCGGTCGCTTAGACTTTTCAATACGCACATTCATTACCTGATGGATTTTGTCAGGAACGTGGCGCAAAACAATTTTGCCGTGCAGGCCCAAATGTTCGAAGGGCAGGGGCCGATCGCGGCATCGCTGGTGAGTATGCGCAACAATTTGCAAGTGGCCTATGCAGCGGAGTCACAACGTACATGGGCGTCGCAGGGGATGGCCGAGTTGGGTGAACTGCTGAGACGTCAGCAGGATTCGGGCGCGTTATACGATAATGTGTTAAGCTTCATCGTGAAATATCTTTCCGCCAACCAGGGCGTCTTGTATATCAGCGACGAGCAAAAGACCTCGCTCGACCTGGTGGCCGCGTATGCCTATGGTCGGAGGAAGCACCTGAAATCATCGGTTACGCCTGGCGAGGGATTGGCGGGGCAGGTCTTTCTCGAGAAAAACATGATGTTGCTGAAAGAAATCCCCGACAGTTATATCAAGATCACCTCCGGCCTGGGTGAAGCACTGCCGCGGGTGCTGGTCATTTCGCCGCTTGTGACAAACGACGAGGTGTATGGCATTTTGGAGATCGCCAGCTTCAAAGACTTTGACCAACATGTGATAGAGTTTATAAAAAAGATCAGCGAAGAGTTGGCGGTCATTGTCAAGACCACGCGGGTGAACGTGCGCACCCAGGAATTGCTCCGGGAGTCGCAGCAACAAGCGGAGGAGATGAAAGCACAAGAGGAGGAAATGCGGCAGAATGTGGAGGAGCTGCAGGCCACGCAAGAGGGAATGGGCCGCATGCTAAAAGAGGTTCAGCAAAAAGAAAAGACGTTCGTGGAGACACTGGATGCGATCCAGGCGCCGGTCATGGTCTTCGACAGGCATTATAAGGTGCTTCAAATAAACAAGAATATGAAACGATCTTATGCAGCCCTTGGCGTGAATGTGGAAGCGGGCACTGATCTTTCGACGTTGCCGGTAAAAAATATACTGATCATGAAACAGCACTATGACCGGGCACTCCAGGGAGAAGTATTTCATCAGGCCCATCTTTCGGCGGGAAGCGATACGATGATCGATCACTATTCTTCCATTCGCAATGGAGAGGGTGTCGTCACATCGGGGGTGGTGATTGCTTATGAAACGGACGCCAGGAAGTATGAGGGGATGATGCGGCTGGTTGTATGAGTTGTGATCAGTTCAGATGTGCGGCATAGCGTTGAGACAGCATAGTCCCCGAGGCAGGAGACTATGCTTTGACGCGTTCGCGCTGGCTTTCGGTGTGTGGAAAATGTTCCCCGGAACAGGTAATGTTTTGGTCATTCCATCGGCAGTGATGTTGCTGGCTTTTAAGGCGAAGGCCATGACGCCGGGGATATTCTGGGTGTTGTTGAGCTTTGGGAGAAATCAGGCGCGTTTCGGAGGTTGTTCATTTTGGGTATGGAAATTGGGACCAGACGCGTAGCAGACCGCGGTTGTATGTTGAATTCAACCGCGTGTCGTCTGTCTATAACGAAAAATGAAATGATAAAGATATTGGCCCTTGTTCTTGTGGTACTGGGTATCGCAGGTCTTATTCTTGGCGTTCTCGGCATCTTTGGCCCTAACGTGGTAGCGCTTAATCCCTGGGCGTTCACCATCCTGGGATTTATCTTTTTTGTTTCCGGCATCGGCCTGCTGAAGAGCAGGAGGGATACGGACGAAATATAGATACCGGTTAGCGTTGTGATCGGCCGGTTGTGTGGTGTATTGTCAGAAGACAGCTAGTCTGAGGCGGGAGACTATGCTTTGACGCGGGTACCTAACACTTAACGTTAAGCCAGCTTCAGGCGGAATCCAAAAACTGGCAGATCTCCTTGTTTGAAATCCAGCTCTTCCGATCGTTTGAAGCCCATGGCCTCGTACATCTTCCAGGCGGTGAGCATGGCCATGGTGGTGTGAATGATGAGTTGACTTAGATTTTTATCGCGCGCTTTGCGGATACATTCGTTCACGAGAAGTTTGCCGATGCCTTGGCTGCGGATGATGGGATCGACGGCGAGCAATCGGAATCCGGCGCTGTGCAGTTCCTGGGTGGCTGTGCCGCCTGAACCATAGTGTTTCATGTCGCCAAAATAAACCACCGCGCCGGCGATGTGGCCTTTTTCTGAAACCGCCACCAGGAGTTCTGTTTCGGGTTTGGTGGTCAGTGTTCCTACCGAAGCCAGCATCTGGTAGTATTGGGGTTGTTCTGACTCCTTGGGGAATCCATCTAATTGAGAGTAGACTTTGACCATTAGTTTTCCGATGGTTTCGAATTCGTTTGGGGTTGCGTTTCTGACGGTATAGGGTGGGGGTTTCATGGTGAATTTTTGTTCAATGTTTAAAGGTAAGGGAAGAATTTTGACAGCATAGTCCCCGAGGCGGGAGACTATGCTTTGACTTTGGCGTGTGGCCGGGGTGGGAGACTGTGCTTTTCGGATAAAGGGTTATATTTGTTTTGGTACAAGAAAAAGCTCGTTATCGTTAAAATATGACCCCTTCTGTAAAGCCTTCCTCGCAAGTATTGGAAAGAATTTATCTCGGCATTGGTTTTCGGCTGATCGCACGGTACCTGGACATGGTGCTGCTGGTTTTCTTCTTGCTCGTTCAGTTGCTTGTGGCTGAGCTCGGGCGGGGAATGTACCTCATCTTTTTGGTGCCTGCCTTCCTGTTCCAGGTTTTCTTTTATGTCTATTGCGTAAAGCGATGGGGAGGCACGCCAGGGAAACTCATTCTGGGTCTCAAAGTCGTCAAGGACAATGGTGAAAATGTAGGTTGGAAGGAGGCCACGATTCGTGAGAGCGTGACCCTTGCGTTTTCGTTGGCGACCCTTTGTGTTACGGCAGTCGCTCTCCGCGATATTCCGGAGGATAGCTACGGCTTGGCCGGTTTCCTCGAAAAAAATGCTATTCTCATCGAGGTTTTCCCCCTGGCAAATGCATTGATCCAGATGTTAACCTTGCTTTGGAGTAACTGCGAAAGCCTTGTTTTGATCTGCAACCGGAGAAGAAAGGCCATTCACGATTACATGGCCGGAACGCTGGTGATCCGAAGAAAGGATCAGGCCATTCTGCGAAATGGGCTAGCCGGCGCAACACTAGATATAGTGATTTGACTTGTCGAAAAATCAAAAGCCTGATCTGGCTATCACCGCTGTCGTCTCAACGCGTTTCCCTGTTTGAACGGTCAGCCCTTCAAACGATGGGTGAATCTCAACTCAAATATTTTCTGAAAATATTCATCACCTCCGCCGGCGTCACATTCATAGAACCTTTCGCCATAATGTGATCGATAATTTCACCTACGGCGTTTGGGTGAAGGCCCATCTTTATGCCCAGCGTAAAACAATAATGCCGCTCGCGCTCGTCGACCGTGTTGTCGATCATGATGATGATGGCGAGCCGGTGAAACAGGGCGTAAATTTTATATTCCCTGTCGGGTAGTTCCAGCGTGGGTTCATTTTTGGGATCAAAATTTATCAACTCCTCCAGGTTTACGCCAAGCCGTTCGGCCACGTTCTTTATATAGATCCCTTCAACTTTCGACAACACACCGTCGGCAGCGGCAAGATGATAGAGGGCTTTGAGGTGGGAGATTTTTTGTTGGTGATTGTCCACGGTTGGGTTGATTTTTTTATGATGGTAGAGAGAGGGAGTTTTTGAGATAGCATAGTCCCCGAGGCGGGAGACTATGCTATGGCGATCGCCTCGCTCACTTCATGCCTTCTGCTAATTTGAGGGCTTCGTAGGCGTTGACTATGCCGCCGCTTTTGGAGAGGGTGCTGAACTTCACTTTTTTTGGCTTTTCGCCGGATTTGGTGGGCAGCAAAACTTTGTGATTGACTTTGAACGATGATTCCAGTAAAAGTTGGATCAGTTGTTTGCTGGTCAGGTCGGGGTAATAGGACAAGACCAGGGCGGCAACTCCCGTCACTACGGGCGCCGAGAGGCTGGTGCCGTCGTTCATGCTGTAGTAGCTGCTGGTGTCGGTGGAGATGATGTTTGCGCCGGGTGCAAAGAGGTCGACATGTTTTTTTCCGTAGTTGGAAAAGCTGGCTGCTGCCGCCTCGCCGTCGGTGGATGTTGAGGCGCCGATGTTTATCCAGTTGGTAGCTTCCACGTTGTTCAGATAGCGATCGCTGGGATAGCTTTCGACGTTGTCGATGTTGTTGCCATCATTTCCTGCGGCGTGAATTAGCAGGACGTCTTTTTCTTCGGCCAGTTTTACGGCGTCGTCAATAAATTTCTTTTGAGGGGAGATCGGTTTTCCGAAACTCATGTTGATGATATCGGCGCCGTTGTTCACGGCATACCGAATGGCTAAAGCAACGTCCTTGTCGCGTTCGTCGCCTTCTGGTGTTGAACGGAGGCACATGATCCTGACTTCGGTGGCAATGCCGTCGATGCCCAGGTTGTTGTCGCGAACCGCGGCGATGAGGCCGGCGACAGACGTGCCGTGGTCTGCACGAGGGCCCTTCACGTCGGGGTTACCATAGGCTACATCGTTGATGTCGGTGGGATCGTCGCCTACCAGTGTACGTGCGTCCAGGTTTGGATTCAGGTATTTCTCAAGCACATTTTTGTTGTAATTTTTGTAGGCTTCGAGATCCTTTTCGCTAAAACCTTGCTCGTAACGCGGCAACAGGAAGCGTTTGGCCCTCATCACCGCCTCGCCATTTTCGGGCGTTACTTCATCCAGGTCTTTTAGCGAGTTGACCTCAATACCCGTTTTGTTCTTTATGGTGATCTTGGCCTGGTAGTAAAGCGTTTCAAACCTGGCGATACTCTGTTGTTCCTGCGTGTGTTTGGCTACGGCCTCGTCCTGTAATTTTTTTGCCTGATCATAAAAGGGACCCTTTCCCATTTTATAAAGGCGCGTGAATTCGTAGTTCTCGTAATGTAAATTCTCCCCGTTTTTATTGCCCAGGAAATTCCAGCCGTGAATGTCGTCGACGTAACCGTTGTGGTCGTCGTCGATGTTGTTGCCCGGGATCTCGTCTTCGTTTACCCAGATCTTACCTTGCAGGTCTTCGTGGTCAATATCCACCCCACCATCGATCACAGCAACCACCACCACTTTTTTTGGTGTCTTTTTTTCGAGCAGTTCGCGATAGGCTTTGTTGACGCTGGCGCCGAGTTCCTTGTCCGTTGCCAGGTCATGATTTTGCCAATTCAGATATTTTGCGTCGAGCTTGTCGACGGATCTTTCTTGCGAAAAACCGGAATAGACACAGCAAATAAGACTGGAAAGCAGGAGGGGCCTTTTTAGAGTGGAAAACAACATACGACTATGCGGTAAAACGTACCTGGCAATGATATAAACTTCAGTCCAGACTCGCAAGTTTTGATGGCTTATGGATTTTTGCTGATAAAGGCATCAGGAAGGTGTAGCATTGGCATTTTCCCGATGATGATCTATCATTTCTCTGACCTTCAGATAGAGTGTTTTGCGGTAGGGAAATTTAACGTGCTCTGCAGGACTGAAGGATCGCAGGTCGAATACCTCACTTTTAGTTATATAGATTTTGTGGCTGGCCAAGTCGTTGTCGCTACTTTCGTCGAGGATTTTTTGCTGGGTTATCTGTGCACGGGTATATCGGCCCGCAGAAAAAACGCCAAATTTATTTACATCCTTTATGTAGATTCTTTTTTTGCGAAATAAGGTCGCGGTTTCAATATAGTCAGCACCAAATCTAACCTTAGTGGCCTGAAAGTTCCATAGAATAATACAAGGGAATAGCACAAGAACCAGAAATATCAGCGTTACCCAGCCGTTCATGACCTGTAAGATTATCCAGACGGACATCGCCGACTCCATAAGCAGGAGTGTCAGGGCATAAATCAATATCCATCCTTTCAAGGAAGGGGTTCTGAATTCACTATAGGGAGGCGTTGTCATCCGTCAGGCGCAGGCCGAAATGGAGTGCACCTAAATGTAAAATAAATTTTGCGTCGAGAAAAGGGTTGACGTCGTCGGCCGATTCTTTATAAATTAACCTTCACCGAAAGATTAAACACCCGCCCATCCAACGGTCCCCACACGGGTTTGAATGTCGGCAAGGTTGTCGAGCCTTCCACCAGCTTTTCGAATTTTGCCTGGCGGGCGTCGAACATGTTTTCGACATTTAGAATGATGCTGCCGAAGGGGAGCTTGCGTTCGATCATGGCGGCCCAGAACCAGTAGTTGGGAACGCGCGTGCTGGGGTAGATAGTTTGGCTGTTGTAGTAATATTGGCTGGTGTAGACGTATTGATTGGCCATGTAGCTGCCTTCGATGCCGGTGCGCCATTTGCCGGCTACGGCGTAGGCCAGTGTGGTTGAGAATTTGTCTTTGGGGTTGAAGGGCATTGGGTTGGTGCCGCTGTTGTAGTCTTGCAGGGCTTCGGTGTGGTTGTAGCCCAGATAGAGTTCCCAATTTTTGTAAGTCGCCTGCACATAGCTGTCGGTGCCCAAGGTGGTGACCGTATAATTTTGGTTCTCCATGAAACTGGTGCGGTTCAGGGTGTCGGTGATCACGCGCAAGGGGTTGGTGATCCGCCCATAGTAGAAGGCTTGGTTCAAGCTCACCTCCACTTCATCAAACCAGGTAGTATTGTAGTTGATGTCGGCGTTGATGCCCACAGAGTGTTCGGACTTCACGTTGGCGCCGTTGTTGATCAGGGTTGGGTTGGGGTCGACCAAAGACAATACGTTTGGTGCTTTGTAGCCTGCACCCGATGCCAGGCGGAGCGACAATTTTTCGGAGGGTTTGTAAAACAGGGCTATGCGCGGCAGCGGAAAGTAGCCGTTGATGTTGTGGTGGTCGAGGCGCAGGCCGGTTTCGATGGTGAATTTTTCGGTCACTTGCCAGTCGTCCTGAACGAACGCGCCCAAGGTCACGTAGTCGTAATTGGTAAAGGGCACGCTGTCGGACGCGGTTTTACGAAACGATTCGGTGATGAGGTTCACGCCGGTCACCAGCGTGTGTTTGCCCAGTTGGCGGCGGTCGCTGGCTTCGGAGTAGGATGAGTATTGTGTGCCTTTGAAGCTGAAGCCGGGGACGAACCTGACGGGCACGGTGAGTTCACGTTGAAAGGCGCTGATGGCGGTTTTGAAGGAGAACACGTGTTTCTCCGAAAAGGTGTGGTTGTATTGTGCATCCAGTCCGTTGCGAAATGTTTTTTCGGTGCGCAGGTACGGGTGTTGGGCGTTGGTGCCTTCTTTCACCGCGATCATGTCGCCTGTCTTCCGGTTGTCGATGGTGGAGGTGATGCCGATGTTGAGTTTGGTCTTGTCGCTGAGGTCGAAAAAGAACCGGGGGTGGACGGTATAGTTTTGGTGTTCGGGCACTTCGCTATAGCCATCGTGGTTCACGTCGACGGCCGACTTGGCGTTGACGCCCGCGAAGAGCGTGTATCCGGTCTTGGCGTTGATCTTGCCGCTGAAAAAGGTGTTCAGGTTTTTCTCCTTTAAGGTTGAATAATTGAAGAGCAGGGTGCGTTGTGGTTTTGCCGTGGGTTCTTTGGAAAGGATGTTGATCATGCCCGCAATGGCACCGCCGCCATAGAGCGTCGACACCGAGCCTTTGATGATCTCCACCTGTTTCAGATCCAGGGGTGGGATGGACAATACACCCAGGCTCCCCGAAAAGCCGCCGTACAACGGCAGCCCGTCGCGCGCTACCAGCGTATACTGCGGATCCAAACCCTGCATGCGGATGGCGTCGTTGCCATTGATGGGGTTGGTGCGTTGAATGGTGATCACGGCCAGATCGCCCAGGATGCTGGCCACGTTACCCGGCACCAGTGTGCTTTCTTCATCCATTTCCTCCAAGCCCAGCACTTCCACTTTCAGTGGCAGGTCTTCGATGTGCTGGTTGGTGCGGGTAGAGGAGACGATGATCTCTTCCAACTCCTCTTCCAACGCCGAAAGCCCGATGGTCAGGTTTTGCGTGGCCGGCACGTTCACCGTCACCACCGTGTCGCGATAACCCACAAACGATGCCTTCAGCACCAGGCTGCCATTGGGCAAGTCCTTGAGGATAACATTCCCCGTCTTGTCGGCCGCGCCGCCGCGATCAGAGCCTTCCACCTGCACGCTGGCACCGGGAAGCGCCTCGTCCGTGGCGCCATCGTGCACGGTCACCGTAAGCGTATGCTGTGCATAACCATAAACCGAAAAGAGAACCAACAGAAAAGAGAATGTTAATTTCATATGAAGCAAACCTTGAATTATCCCCGAAAACTAAAAGCCAATTCTGTAGACTTTCCGTATTTCCAACCACCCCCAAAAGAATCTTTGAAAACCGGAAAACAACAGGGACGAATGGCAACAAACATCCGCCCCTCAAAAGGGGAATAGATCACATAAATTGCCCAAACAAAAACCAACTGCGAAATGATTTTCTAAATTTGACCCAGCCCGACCAAACACTACTGGCTCCCGGCACTGAATACTGAATACTAACTACTGAATACTGGCTACTAACTACTGGCTCCTGACCTATGAAAATTCTCATCATCGAAGATGAAAAGGACCTCCAAAACAGCATGCTTCAATTTCTGCGGCAGGAGAGTTACATCTGCGAAGTGGCCAGTTCGGAGGAGGAAGCCGATGAGAAGATCATGCTTTACGACTATGACTGTATTCTTCTGGACATCAATCTTCCGGATGGCAGCGGGTTAAATATTTTGAAGAAGCTCAAGGAAGTGAACAAACCGGAAGGCATCATCATCATCACCGCCCGCGATTCGCTCGACGACCGTGTGGAAGGCCTGAACCTGGGGGCCGACGATTATCTGACCAAACCTTTTCATTTGTCGGAATTGAATGCGCGGGTTTCGGCTGTGATCCGGCGGAAACAATTCGGGGGGAGCAACAAGATCAAATTTCACGAGATCGCCGTCGATCTCCCCGGAAAATTGGTGACGGTGAACGATCGTGTGGTAGAGCTGACGCGAAAGGAATATGACCTGTTGATCTTTCTGTTGGCCAACAAGAACCGGGTGGTGTCCAAGAATGCTATCGCCGAGCACTTGTCGGGCGATCATGCGGAAATGTTGGACAAGTTCGACTTTTTGTACTCGCACATGAAGAACCTGAAACGGAAACTGGCGGAGGCTGGGAGTGAAGATTATATAAAGACTATTTACGGCTTGGGTTACAAGTTTTCCACATGAGACTACTGCAGGTTAGTTTACGAAGTTCATTGTTGTATTCGCTCGTCATCGTGCTCATCAGCATCCCGGTGTCGCTGCTCTCCCTTCATAAGATCTTGAACGACGAGGTGGATGAATTGCTGGCCGCCCACACCGCGGAATTTCTGAAACATATCAAAACTTTCGACTACCTGGAGGATCTCGAAACCGATCTCGAAGTATTCGACCAGTTGGCCTACGACATCGACATCCGGCCTTCGGATGACCAGGACACAGGGGCTAGCCGCTACGAAACCATTTCGTCGTATGACAGCGTGGCGCATGAACGGCGTCCTTTTCGCGAACTTTCGTCGCAGGTGATCATAAAAGGAAAACCGTATGTGCTCACCTTGCGCATGTCATTGGTGGACAACGATGAACTTATCTATGCCATTGGGCTGGTCCAGTTTGCGTTGATCGTGTTGCTGGCCGGGGGACTGTTGCTGTTGAATCGTTCGCTTTCAAAGAAACTGTGGGAACCGTTTTATAAAACGTTGAGTCAGTTGAAAGCCTACCAGGTGGACAAAAGCGGAACGATAGCCGTCGTGAAAACCAATATTATCGAGTTCAATGATCTGAATCAGACCGTGAGTCATCTGGCCGACCGCAACCGGAAAGTGTTCCTGCATCAAAAAGAGTTTATTGAAAACGCTTCCCATGAATTGCAAACTCCGCTGGCCATCTTCCAGGCAAAACTGGATCTGCTCATGCAGAAGCCGGGCATGTCCGAAGCCGAAGCCGCGCTCATCACCGACCTGGAGGCCACGGCGCAACGCATGGCGCGCCTCAATAAAAATCTGTTGCTGCTCAGTAAGATCGACAACGAACAATTCACGGGCAAAGAAGAGGTGGAGGTCTCGAAGCTTGCCGACGATCTCCTCTCCAACATCACATTCACGGCCGACGCCGAAAATGTTTCCATCACCCGCACGCTCGAACCGCTGCGCATCAACGCCAACAAAGCCCTGATCGAGATCCTATTGACCAACCTATTCCACAACGCTGTCCGCCATACGCCGGAGGGGAACGTACAGGTGCAGCTTCATGACCACACCCTCACGGTGACCAACCACGGCAAACCGTTGACAATGGACCCCGGAAAAATGTTCGACCGTTTCACGAAGGAAAGCCCGAAGTCCTCCAGCACCGGGCTTGGGTTGGCTATTGTGAAGCGCATCTGCGATACGTATGGCTATGGGTTGTCGTACCGGTATGAAAATGGATGTCATGTTTTTTCCGTGGGTTTTAACGGCGTCGCATAGCGGTGATGCTATTGCAAGAATGTGTCAACGGCATGAGGTCGCTTTTTACAGCGATGGCAACGAAACGGAATGTTATTTTTTTGTCTGGATCCATTCGGCAATCGCCCGCTGTGAGCGCACAGCCGAATCGTTGCCAGGCATTCTCAACTCTACATTTTTTCCTTCGCCATCGATGAATGCGCCCTGGCAATTGTCGGCCAGTTGGAGGCGCAGAATTTCCAGGAGCTCGGCTTTCAGGCTGGCGTTGGCGATGGGAAAGCACACTTCAATGCGGCGGTAGATGTTGCGGATCATCCAGTCGGCGGAGCCCATGAAGACTTCGGGGTGGCCATTGTTTTCGAACACGAAGATGCGACCGTGCTCGAGATAACGGTCGATGATCCTTTTGACGGTAATGGTTTCGCTGATGCCTTTCACTCCCGGGATCAGGCAGCAAATGCCCCGCACGATGAGCCGGATCTTTACGCCGGCCTGCGAAGCTTCATAGAGTTTGGCGATGAGGATGCGCTCTTCCAGGTTGTTGAGTTTGATCGTGATGCCACAAGGTTTTCCTTCCTGCGCATGCTGAATTTCGCGATCGATCAAAGCGAGGAAACGCTCCTGCAAGTTGAAGTGCCCCACCAGCAAATGCTCGAAGGAGAGATCGGTTTTTCGTGTGCGCTTTTTTCGCTTTTTCAGAAAATCAAACAACCATTGAATTTCGGTGAGCATGGGCTGATGGGCCGTGAGCAGGACGTGATCGGTATAGAAGCGCGCCGTGCTTTCGTTGAAATTGCCGGTGGCCAGCAAGCCGAGCAGGGAAGTTTTTTTATGATGCTTCCGTTTCACCAGGGCTAGCTTGGCGTGCACCTTGAGCCCGGGAATGCTCTCGATGATGCGCACCCCCGCGGCTTTCATTTGCTTTGACCATTTAATATTATTTGCCTCGTCGAACCGCGCTTTCAACTCAACAAATACCACGACGTGCTTTCCGTTTTTAGCGGCGCTGATGAGCGCATTGGCAATACGGGATTCGGCAGCCACGCGATAGAGCGTCACATAGATCGCCTTCACGGTGGGATCAAGCGCGGCTTCCGAGAAAAAACGAAGCACGGTTTCGTAGCTGTTGTAGGGCGGGTGAAGCAGCAGGTCTTTTTTCCGAATCTCCTGGAAAAGCGACGACTGCCGCGGAACGGGCAGGCGCGTGACCGGCCAGGGCTCATAACAAAACCGGCTGTCCTTCAGCGGCAGGGTGGCCAGGTCCTTGAGGTTGTGATAAGCTCCGCCGGCAATAAAATTCGCTGTGCCGAGGTGGAGCTTCTTTTTTAGGATGGCCAGTGTGTGCGGGGTGAGGCCGGGTTCGTAGAGGAACCGCGTGGCAAAACCCAGGTCGCGCGTGCCGATGCGTTGTTCGATCTTTTCGGCGAGGTTGCCGCTGAACTCGTCCTCCAGGTTTAGGTCGGAGTCGCGGGTGATCTTTATGCTTTGGTGGGTGAAGATCTTTTGGTGGACCACCTTGTCCAGGTTGAGTTTAATAATGTCCTCCAGGAATAAGATGTACTGAATGCCATTGTGTGCCACAAGATAGAACCGCGGCAACTCCTCGGAAGGGATATTGACAATATAAACTTCCTTGCCCTTACGCTTTCCTGTCGATCGCGTGGTCACTACCAGGTACAGTTTGTTGTTCTCCGGAAAAAACTCCGTGTGCTTAGCAATCTTTACGGGTTGCAGAAATGTGGCGACGGTGTAGGTGAAATAGTCGTTCACCGCGTCGTGGATGAAATCGGGAATGGGTTCGTTGTAAACCAGGTGGATACCATTGGCGCGCAAGGCCTGCAGGATGTCCGATTCGATCACGCTGCCAAAGCGTTTCTGTTGGTTCACCACCGTGTCGTGTATGACCGGCAAAGTTTGCCTCAATTCTTTTTCTTCGTTCTTGTTCACTACCGCGCTCAACGCCGTTCGGGCGGGCATGCGCACGCGATAAAATTCGTCGAGGTTCGAGGAGTAGATGGCGAGAAACCGGATGCGCTCCATCAAGGGCACCGAGTCGCGCTGGGCTTCCATGAGCACGCGCTCGTTGAAGGAAAGCCAGCTCAGATCGCGATCGAAGAAAGGATAAGCAACAGGGGCGGGGTCGGTTTTGTGGGGCATGCGCGTAGGGTCCGGAAGAACAGTCATTGCCAAAATAATCAAATAAAAGACTGCCCAGACAACGGACGCGGAGCTTATTTTATTGCCGGATGACGGCCTTTGTTGGGAGGGTCCGGGTGTCTCTTTTCCGGTGACGGTCTCGATTATTTAACAAAAACTTAAACCCGGCGGCGCATTCGGGTGACCGTGAATGACTATCTTTTTGGATGTTCACTTCCTTCCGGCAACGGCTGCTCTTCTGTTTTTCGCTCATCCTCGGCGCAAGCTTTCTGATCGTGATCCTCACACACTATCATCAACTGGCCCGGGAAAAAATTTCACGTTCTACGGCACTGATCGAGTCGGCCTATGTCTTGATGTTGAAAGACATCAACATCAAGAGCGACCTGTTCAACCAGGACGTTCACCAGCCCGCTTTTTTTAAGACCCGGACCAGCCCAAACCTGCGGGACCACCAGCGGATGAAAGACTCCATCGAACTCACCCTGGACGCCGCCATCGCTTCGTTCCGGCATTTGCCCTACACCATGGATTCGGGGTTGTATGTTGTCGAGCGGCAACTCAAAGGATCGGAAGCGCTTTTCGACACGCTGACCGCGCTCTTGCTGGATCGGGGCTACAAAGACTACAACCTGGAGGGTGCCATGCGCCGTCATATCCACTGGCTGGAAGACCACCACGCCATCGCTGCCGATAAAATGCTGAGCCTGCGCCGTCATGAAAAAGATTACATCATCCGCCAGGAACCCGAGTATGTTCAAAAGCTCAATGCGATGGTGACCGATCTGCTGAAGCGCTATCCCTCTGCTTCCGACTCGGCCGCGTTTCACCTGGCGGGATACCGCGATCGTTTCAACGAAATGGTGGCACTCGAAACACGCATGGGCATACGCAGCAACTCCGGTCTGAAGCGGGAGATGGACGATAAACTCAAAGCCATCGGTCATTCCCTGAACCAGGTGGTGATCCAGGCACAGGCCCGCGAGAAAGAAAGTTTAATGCAGCTTAACCGCTTGTTCTTATTCCTCTCCCTGATGCTGGTGGCGTTGAGCGTGGTCGCCAGTTTCATCATCGCCCGGCGGATCACGCGCCCGCTTACAGAGCTCACGGAATTTATCACCCGTTTCATCGACAGTCATTTTACGGTGGAGGAACAAGCACCGGCTGTGCGAACGAAGGATGAGATCGGCAAACTGGCCGCAAACTTTACATTGCTGAAAGACGAGGTGATCAGTCACCTGAAATTTTTCAAACAGAAAGTCGATGAGCGGACCGCAGAATTGAATCGTGCCAATCAACGGCTCCTGGCCATCAACGAAGCCAATGCGCGCTTTGTGCCGACGCCGTTCCTGAAGTTCCTTGGAAAAAATTCGATCGAAGAAGTAGGTCCCGGCGACCAGGTGCACGGTGAGATGACGGTGCTGTTTACGGATATCCGTGCGTTCACCCATCTATCGGAGACGCTAAGCCCACAGCAGAACTTTGATTTCGTCAACACCTATTTGCGCGAGATGGTGCCTGTCATCGAGCGGCACCATGGCTTTATCGACAAATTTATCGGCGACACCATCATGGCCATTTTCCCCGACTCGCCCGACGACGCCGTCGATGCGGCCTTGGACTTTGCGAAAGCCATCAGCCGTTTCAACGCGCATTTGCGGGCAAATAACATCGCGCCGATCGAGATCGGCACGGGCATTCACACCGGCAAACTGGTGTTGGGTACCATTGGCAACGCCAGCCGCCTGGAGACGACGGTGATCTCCGACGCGGTGAACATCGCCTCGCGCCTGGAGGGTCTCTGCAAACACTATCATGCGTCCATCATCGTTTCCGACGACACCCTCGTCAAAGCCAACGCACTCAACAAACGCAACTTTCGTTACCTGGACGATGTGCGCGTGAAGGGAAAGCAGAAATCGATTCGTGTGTTTGAAATATTGGATGCCGAAAAAGATAGTTTTAAAATTTCATACCTCATGCACTACGAAAGCGGCATCGCCCGCATGAAGGCCGGTGATTATGAGGAAGCCCGGCAGATCTTTGCGGCACTCCATCAGAAAAATCCCGCCGACGGTTTGTTATTCCTGCTTTTGCAGCGCTGCGAAAAGCGGGCTGAACACGGGTCGTCGCTGCCCTGGGATGGTGTCGAAATCATGTATGTGAAATGACGATGACCTTGACCTTGGGGTGACTGGGAAAACGGGAAGTCAGCAAATAGAAAGGGCTGCGTTTTTACGGCAGCCCCTTCAAATCTGAACCAATAATCTAATGTCCTCTTTAACGAGGGCGCTTAAAGTTTGTTTCGTTCGAGTACATTTTGCAGAAAAAAGGTATTCGTCCGCATTTTGTTTGCGATCACTTTGAAAGCTACACCTTGCCCCCGACATGCATAGGTGATTTGTTCTGCGTGCCGCGGCTGCTTTGTTCTGGGGATCAAGTGTGTGTTAAAAAGATATACCCCTGCTTGCGACATCCAAAGCGTTTTCAAGAATGGTCAACGCTGCCGACAATTGCGCGCGCGTGATGATCAACGGCGGCGAAAGCTGCAGCACGTTGCCCTGCGAAACCTTGAAACTCAAACCTTGCTGAAGGCATTCATACATCACCGTTTCCGCTTCCTGCACAGCCTTCTCTTTTGTCTTGCGGTCTTTCACGAGTTCCACGCCCCACAACAGCCCGATGCCGCGTACATCGCCGATCAAAGGAAACTTTTGTTGCAGGCGATCCAGTTGCTCGCGCATGAAACGACCATCGTCGCGCACTTTCTCCAGGAGATTATTTTCTTCGATGTACTCCAGCATGGCCAGGGCCGCCACACTTCCCAGGGGGCTTTTTTCAAATGTAAAATGACCCAGCGAAACTTCTGCGGCAATGTTGTGGGACTCACGTGCTACAATACCCGCCATCGGGATAACGCCCGCGCCGAGGCCTTTGCCCAGGCACACGATGTCCGGTTCGATGTCGTAATGTTCGAACGCAAACATTTTTCCCGTGCGCCCGAAAGCGATGGGGATCTCATCCAGGATCAGGAGTACGTGGTGACGGGTGCAGATCTCTCTCACTTTTTTCCAATAGGCCTTCGATGGTATTTGCACGTCGGTGTTGCGCATGGTCTCAATTAAAAAGGCTCCAATGTCACCTTCTTTTTCAATGACATATTCGAGGTAGTCCGCGTAGGCGATGTCGCTATCATTCGTGGAGCTGAAAGGACCGCGATAGGTGGTGGGAGGAGGGATGCGTTCGACGCCTGGTGCAAGCGGGCCCATGCCCTTTCGAAAGTCGCGTTCACCGCCAGCGGCGATGGCGTCGAGGGATGCGCCGTGAAAAGAATCCCAGACGGAGATGATCTTGTGTTTGCCGGTCACCAGCCGCGCCAGTTTCAAGGCCATGCTGATGGCGGAACTACCCCCTGGTGCAAACAGCACGCGCTTCAGATCGCCAGGAAAAAGGTCACCCAATTTTTTGGCGAGGGTGATCGCGGGGATGTTCGTATAGCGACGGGGTGAGAATGCCAGTTGGTCCATTTGGGCTTTCACACGGTCGAGCACGAAGGCATTGCCATAACCCAGTTGGTGAACGTTGTTGCCGTGGAAGTCCATGTATTCTTTTCCACGGATGTCGGTCAGGTAAATGTCGTGGCAGGAGGCCAGCACGTCGAGACAGGGCGTGGAGAGGGATTGATGCAGGAAATAGCGGGCATCCTCGTCCAGGTATTGTCGCGTTTCGGGATGTTCGATCACCGCATACCAGGCGGTTCGGGACGCCGACAAATTGATATCGCCTTCGGTGCGCAGGGGGGAGCCGCTCATAGCTACTGAATAAGTTTTATAAAGACTAAACAAATATCCCGGATTTTCCTGATCCTTTCCGCCTGCACAACGGATTATGTTTTTGTTAATGGAACCCGCCCTGTCCGCTGCGAGAAGGGGAGCCACGGCGTGCATGAGATTGTATTTTGTATTCGCTTAATCCCGCGCTTTAACTTATCATTGTGTCTGTATGCAAGAGGATATACTAATACAGATCAGCAATAAAATAAAGCAAGCACGGAAATCGAAGAACGCCACGGTTCAGGAGTTGGCCGATTTGGCCAAGGTGAGCAAGGGGCTCATTTCACAAGTTGAAAACAGCCGCACGATCCCCTCGCTGCCGGTCCTGTTCTCCATCATCCGCGCGCTGAACCTGGACCTGAACGACTTTTTCAAAGACGTCACCCTCATGGCGGACGTTCCCAAGGTCATCACCAAAAAGCCGAAGGACTATCAAAAATTCGAAAAAGAAACCACGAAAGGATTTACCTACAGAAGAATTCTCACCAAAGAAATTGGCAACCTTCCCATCGACGTCGTTCTACTGGAACTGAAACCCGGCGCCAAACGCAAGGCCTATGTGAAAACAGAAGCCTATGAATATAAGTACATCATCAAAGGCTCGATCCGCTACGTCATCGGCGAAAAGGAATATGTGCTCAAGACCGGCGACTCGCTATTCTTCGACGGACGCGAGGAACACACCTTGGCCAACGCCGGAAAATCGACAGCGCAAATGTTGGTGGTGTATTTCTTTATACCGACGTAATAGCCCCTGGCCTTTAGGCTTGGTCTATATCTTTTGAAGGGAAAGGGCATAATTGAGTGAGCAACCCTGGGTTAAGGCCTACGTTCAGAAAATGTCAGTAATATTTTGAATAACCCCGGACTTTAGTCCGGGGTACAGACACCTACTTATGACGGGCTTTAGCCCTGACTTTTCCTCTGTATGTATCGCTGTCTACCCAATCATCGGTGTGGTCAGGGCTAAAGCCCGGATGAGTGAGATGTCTTGGTCCCTGGCCTAAAGGCCAGGGTTATTCAGTTCCGTGCCGGTGGCGCACGTCGTAACATCAAACATAGAAGTCGACGATCATCTTCTTAGAAAATATTTTTGACCAGGCTTAAAAGTATAAACTCATAAAGTTTATCCCGTTGCTGTGAAAGACACGCTGCACGATCTCCGACGAAGATATCTGGTTTCCTACCTGTAATTGTTTCCCAAATTCATTCATGTAGTTGAACGCATAGCGCTCGACATAGGCCTCGAGGTGAACCAGCGATTCGGCGGTCAGGAAGCCGTTGAGGGGATTGATGATGCCTTCAAAATCGGAACCGATGGCGAGACAATCCCATGCCGGCAAATGATTCCGGTCCAGCAACTCGGCCACGTGCTGTATTTGGTTCCACAACAGCTCGGCGCGGTAGTGCCGGATCTGGCTCATGTGAATGGAGTGCTTCACCGCCTGCAGCGTTTGCTTGTTGGCCACACGACGTTCGTCCAGTTGTAGCCCGAAGATCCCCTTCGAGCGGGCCACCTGCACAATTTCGTCATCGTAGAAATTGATGTCTTCCTGTAAGAGTTTGCTGGCCGTATGTTGTGCCAGCGGGTCCATGGTCTTGTCGTTCATCGACTTCAGGCCATTGGCGGCGCCGTGGCTTACGATGATGGGAATGTCCTGCCCGGCATACGCAGGCGAAGCGAGGATGTTGAAATATTGTGTCCTTCCCTTCGCGCTCATGTGTTTGATGTCGATGTACATGCGCTTTCCATTGTCGCGACTCAACACCGCATCCACCACCGAGAGGCCTGCTGCACTGAAACCCTCACCCAGGCCATCGCTCTGATCGGTTGCTTCACCCACAATGCCGGTGAGGCTTTTCGAATGGCCACACAAGAAATTGTTGAAGTGATGTGAAAAGGTGACAAAGAGCGGCGGGTATTTCCATTGCTTGATTTTTTTTACGTTCTCTACCAGCGAAGCAACATCCAGTGGTGCCGTGTGATCCACATTCAGGGTATGAAGCCCTTCGATGGTCATCACGACAAAGACGATCTGATCGCGCATCGGGTCGTTTTGAAGAATGCCCTGCATCTCTGCGAAATTTCGGATGAGTTTATATTTAAAAGTACCGGACACAGTCTTCACCGGCTGATTGTCCAGTGACTCATAGAATTTATACTCGCGCTCCAGGTCTTCAAAATAATTTCGGTTGGCTTGGATAAAGTCGACGCGTTCTTTTCCAACCCCGGTGATAAAATCGTTTACCAGGTCGCTCAGGATGCGGTCGCCAAGTTTGTTTTTGAAGAAACCCTGTTCAACGGGATAGAGCGAAGCGCAGACGAGGCGCACATCGCCAAAGGAGAGCGTGGTGAAATCGGCCTGCGAGAATTTGGAGATCCCACTGATCATCTGGAGGCCGCGCTCGAACAAGTTTGGCGAATCATAGAACCAGGCGCTGGTTTGTTCCGATGCATCGGGATTGTTGATGCCGAGGTTGCTGGTGCCGAAGCCCTTTCCATAAGGTTTCATGGAAGGATGGCAATGGAAGTCGATGTAGAAGGGTGTCATTTTTTTATTTGTCGATTTGATTAAGCCATAGTCATAACGAGAACTGTGTTCATCCTGGAACCAGGGACACAAGGTGGGTATGTCGACTTATGTTTGAACACGAAATTATAAAGCCCATCTTTTCCGGACTTGGTTTAGGTCGGAAGAGATGGGCTCTGTATCGAAGCTAGGGAATGGTTTACATTTTCACAATACCTGACTTCAGGTTAATTCGGGGCCATGTTTTTATAACCGCCCTGACTAGATCAATGTACCATTGCGTTTGGCTCGAACGTGAGTGCACGTACCAGGTCAAGGAATGGTCGCGTACAACTGGCACACAGCAGGTCCTCCATTTTGCCTTTTCGGAATTCCAGGTCATTGAAGTGGTGTATGACCGCCGGCTGTAACGGGTCGGGTACGTCGATGCCTGTTAAAAATCCGGAGAGGGCGGAGCCGGATCCCACGTGTAGGAAGACGGTGTTTGTTTCATCGCGGTGGCAGCCCGTGCAGGTGTTCAGGGAAAAATGGTGACGGGTTTCGAGTGCCACACCCGGCGCAGTCCATTTTCCGTTTTCGCTGCGGGCCTTGGCTCCCAGGAACGGAACTTGTGCATGCGTGACCTGGTCTTCCACCGTCAGGGGCACGCTGTGTTTGTCGGCCAGCACTTCCGTCGCATGGGCGTTGATCCAGGCTACGAGGTTGTTCACATCGGGTGGCGTGTCGACGTGTGATGCCTCGTTGTATTTTTCGATCGGCTCTTGCGCCGTGGTTGACAGTTTAAATTTGTGGGTTGCCGAATCCAATTTGAATTCGCGCATTTCCCATGCGCCGTCGCTGCTGAGCACAAGATCGTTGGTCCGGATTTGCTTTAGGGCGCTCCGGTTCGTGCGGATAGGGTCGGCGTTGGCCGTGGAGAACACGTCGGTAATGGCTTTCAGCGCGCTGTTGTAGGCTGGCGATCCGAGGGGATGGTTCTTCAGATCATACCATTTTTGAGCGTACGCTTTCAAGTCGGCACACGTGTGCAGGGGAACGGCATATTCAAAAATAATGGTAGCGGCAGGAAGCGGCGACGTTCCTGTTTCGGGATCGATGATCTCAAAGATGAAGCGGCCCTCGCCACTGTTGGTTTGTCCGTAACCCAAATTGCCACGCAGGTCGAGCCGGTTCACAATCGCGATGAGGTTCACTTCAAGATTGTAGGGATCGAGCGGTTTGGTTTGCCAGTTGGTGGCATCGAAGCTACCTATGGGACTACCACTCCGGATGACGGCGTCTTTGATCGAGACAAAAATTTTGGGGCGTGCTTTTGCCGTGTCGGTGTTGGCCACGCCGTCGTGTTGTATTGCCAGCAGCCAGCTTTTCAATAGGTCTTCTGCAGTTACACCCGTCACCGGGGTGTTGGCAATGTTCGTCATCAGTGTGCCAAATGTCCAGGCGCCATGTGCTACGTCAGATGCCTCAGGGCTGTTGAGTACGGTGGGGTGGACGACCATCAGCGAGTGCTCGGAAGAAACATCGAGCAAGATTCTGCACAATACCCCAGGTGGAAAAAGGATATGCTTGCCCTTTTTGAAATCGTCGGGTCGGAAATCCTTGAGGAACGAAATATCCTGCCGCACGATCTCCCGCCCCTTAAATCCAACGGACAGCTCTTTCTCTAGCTGCCCGCGATTTTTATCCAGCTCGTCGAGTTCTTGTTCCAGTGCTCCCAGGTCTTCATGGATAGCAACGGAGAATTTTCCATCGTCGGCCGTTTCATCTGCCCCGCGACCGTCGTCGCGCAATACGATCTTACCAGAGGGGAGTGCGATCGCATGATATGGCGATTTGATCGTGCCTTTGCCAAAGTCGGCCACGACCAGCAAATTGTTTTCGTTATCCTCAAGCTTTTTAATGCTCACAGCCTTGGCCAGCGGTGGGTTCATTTCAAACGCGGGATTGACGGCAACGTCCTGCGGCAGTTTATCTTTTTTGCAGGCGATGGGTAGAACGATTAACAGTAGAAAGGCTAAACTCAACAGACTGAATTTTTGGGAGTGCCAACGTGCGGACTGAGGTCTTTTCATACAAGAGAGGGTTAAGGGGTTATTAAAGTTTAAACACAAAAGCCCATCTCCTGCAAATGCAGAAAGATGGGCTCCAGATTCGAAGATAGGAGAAAAAAATGAAGGGCCTTATGACGCGCCGCCGTTACGTGAAGGGATGAACGATTTGTTTAAGACGATGGAACAAAAGTCGCATGTGTGGTGTGCCCATGGGTTTCACAAGCTATGGCCACTCCCTGAAAATGGGAATGGAGATTGTGCCGCTATTCCTAAACGCAGACGTAACAATGGAGTGAACTTCAGTTAATACTAGAGGGGTATACTTACAGAACAATCAACCCTCATACCCCCCAACCCATGAAAAGAACCTTTACTCTCTTCTCTTCCCAGCGCATAGGCAGCGACCGGCTGCCACTCCCGCAGGCCTCGCGGCTCAGGCAAATGTTGCTGGTCGTGCTCTTCCTGTTCACGACCGTATGCGTACAAGCGCAGATCACCTTGTTACAGGATTATCAAAACAATCATTCCGCCGCCATCGGAACCTTCCAGGGCATCAACTTCCGGGAGGCGGGCTTCTCCGGGCTATACGCCATTCCAGGCACCAATGGAAAAGAATTCTGGACACTTTCAGACAGGGGCGTCAACGTAGATGCAGCCAACGCCAATCCTGCCGCTTGTCGTCCTACCTATGACAAGATCTATGGTTTCCCTTCGTATGCACCCAAGATCCATCGCATCCGCGTTAACGGCGACTCGGTGCAGATCCTGCAGACCATCACCATGAAACGTCCGGATGGCACCAACGCCACCGGTATCATCAACCCGGCCGGCTTTGGCAGCACGGCCCAGGAAATGGCCTCGACCGACACCGTGTTGAATTGCGCCAACTTCAATCTGAAGATCGCTCCCAAAGATGTGTGGGGCATCGACTCCGAAGGGATCGTGCGCGATGGCGATGGTAACTTTTGGGTGTGCGAGGAAGGCGGTCCCACCGTGTGGAAGATCAGTCCCAACGGTGTGGTGTTGAAACGGTTCACGCCCTATGCCAACCTCGCCGGCGCCCAGCCGCAGGATGTGCAGATCGATACGGTGTTCAAGTATCGTAAAAACAACCGCGGCTTCGAGGGCATCTCGATCACGCCCAGCGGAAAGATCTACGCCATCATCCAGAGCCCCATTCTCTACCCGAATAAAAGTGTAGGCGAAGGCACACGCATCCATCGCATCCTTGAAATAAATCCCGTCACCAACGCCACGCGGATGTTTGCTTATGTGAACGACGGCATCATCGGCACCGGCAGCAACCAGATCCGCCTGCGCGACTGGAAGATCGGCGACATGGCCGCCATCAACGACCACTCCTTCCTCGTGCTGGAAGCGGCCCTGCGCGGCACGACCGACATCAAAAGGATCTACCGCATCGAACTGAACGGCGCCACACCCGTCACCTCCGCGCTCTACAACGGCCTCACCCTCGAAGCTCTCGTCGATACCACGGGCCTCAGCGCACAGGGCATCAAGCCCGTGAAGAAAACGCTGGTCATGGACCTGCTGGCCAACGGATGGCCCTCGGTTTTGGACAAAGCCGAAGGACTTGCCATTCTCAACGACAGCACGATTGCCATCACCAACGACAATGACTATGGCCAGTCGTCGCCGCTGGAAAACGGAATCGCTACGGCTACCGCCAATAAAAGTCATGTGTTTGTTTATCGCTTGTCCGGTGCCAACAAGTTGGAAGGTTACCAGGCCAGTTGTCAACTGTCGGCCGAAGAAATTTCCGGGCCTGCCAATGCTTGTGCCTTTATGGGCCACATCGGCGAAGTGGCCACCTATAGCGTAGCGGCCACCAATGGTGCAAGCTTTGAGTGGACATTGCCCAAACAAGCTACGTTGGTTTCCGGTCAGGGGACCAATACCATTCGCGTTAAATTCCTTGGTGCCTTTGTCAGCGGAACGATAGGGGTGAAGATCACGAGCACCTGCGGCACCGATGTACTCACGCGTTCACTGAATGTAATAAAGTCATTACCCGCTACACCGCAGACGATCATCGGACCTTCCCGTGTATGCGATTTTGTCGGCACATCCACACCCGTGACTTACGCGATCGATTTCACTACCGAGGATGTTGTTGAATATCGTTGGACCGTACCCGCCCATGTTGCGCTCGTTGGCGGGCAGGGCACGGATTCCATACAAGTCATCTTTACCTCCCGGTTCAGAGCCGGCGACATTAAAGTGAAGGCCATCTCCGGTTGCGGCTCCAGTGCTTTCCGCACGCTGGCATTGTCTTCCACACCGCCATCGAAACCCGGCGCCATTGCCGGTCAAAGCTATGCGATCTGCAGCCCGAACAATGTGGTGACCTACAGCATCGACCCGGTTCCCTTCGCGACCTCGTACAAATGGACAACCACCGTGCCCGGTGCGATCATCGTCGCCAACGACAGCACCACGGCCACCATCACGTTCCCGCCTTTTGTGAATGGCATCGTGAGCGTGCTGGCCGTCAACGACTGTGGCAGCAGCGCGGCGCGCACCTTGACGGTCCGCTCCAAAGCTGAAACCCCGGCCATCGTGCATGGTCCATCCGAAGTTTGCCTGGGATCGCTTCAAACCTTTAGCGTCGACTCGTTGGCCGGCGTGTTGTACTATGACTGGTCGGTACCCAAAGGCAGCGTGATCCAATCCGGCGTGGGCACAGCGTCCATCACGGTGAAGATCGGTTCCGAAAGCGGTTCCATAAAAGTACGGGCTGTCACCGGCTGCGACGTCGGCAACAACGCCAAGCTCGACCTTGTAGTGAAACGCTGCAACGGGGTCCCTACACATTGTGACCTTGTCCTCTATCCCATCCCTACCAAAGGACAACTTTACTTCCGCTTCGAAACCAACGAGAAAGTAACCTTCCAGGTAACCATCACCCATGCCATTACCGGGGCGACCGTATTCCGTACTGCTGGCGCGGTTGGGCCTGATGACAACACATACGCGGCCGACTTGTCGCAGCTTCCCAACGGGTACTACATTGTGCACGTAACGTCGGGAACATTCAGCCGGCATCAACGCATAGAAATTAAACGTTAGCGATTTGGATTTACGGTTTAGAAAGAAGAAGCAGCCTCCGGGCTGCTTCTTTCGTTACCGGTTTAAGTGTTAAAAAAACAAACAACACACCCAGGACAACTCGCACGCAGATTCAAGTGTATCCAAAGAAAACGACCCGTCACACTTGGACCCATTATAAAGTAAGTCTTCAGACTTACTTTTCCATCACAATTAAATTAAAATCACGTCCATCAAAGCCTCCGGCATCCCCGCATAATTCATAGCACTACTATACAAGTAATCCTCCCCCGACAACACAATCCCCTCCACTACCGGATTATTATGTATATAATCCAACACCCGATCAATCATCCCATTCGTATTCAACTCCAAGGGATGACTATGCTGCTGCCAAAACTGATTCTTTTCATTATTGCAGTTTCGTCGCCCTGCCCGCTCAAACAACCAAAGAAGCAATTCCTTGCGACTTTCCCGAGGATTATCGCGTATCGCCTCCGTGATTTTCACTGAAGTATATTTCTTAATGTCTCGAATAATTCCCTGGAGGCTTGGCTCCCCGTTCCGGCCAATGATCATGTGAACATGGCTGCTCATGATGCAATAGGCACATAACTCCAATCCTTTGTGTTGTTGACAGTAGCGGAGGCTGGAAAGAAAAATGTCTTTGTATTCTCTGCGGATGAATACGTCCAGCCAATGGATGACGGTGAAGGTGACAAAGTATAGTTTGTCCTGGTTGCGGATTTTGTATTTACGGCTCATGGTGGGTAACGGTAATAGTTAAATTTAATGGGAGGAGCGTAGAATTGCAAGGCGGCAGTCTAAAGACTGCGAGAATGGCTGGCACAAGTGTGTACACTTGCGCCAGTTCCTAAAATTTTTGTACTTTTCCAGTCAGTTAGAGATGGTTTGTGGCGATTATAACCCTGTCCCTTCTTTTTATTTAAGCACAAAATCGTATGGATGTAAAAGCACCGAGTGTAAACGACTACAAAAAGTGGTTATTGTATAATTTTGGCAATCAAGGATTCGAGAGTCACTACCAGCTTTTCAAGGCGTTGAAGTCCGGCGAGACGTTTGGCGCCGTGACGCTTGGCCATAGTGAAAAGGAAGGCCAACGACACTGGACAATTTCGCACGAGGCGGTGGATGCCGACTTGCAAATTGCAGACAGCCATCGGGCAGGCGTTCTTCAATACCTGGTGGATAACTATTTTCATACGGAGGACATTGACCAGGTGCTGGTTCAAAAAAAACAGCATTCCGAGAAGGGAAAGAATCACAATTATGTGACGGATAAGCATTACGGAAAAGAAGAAGAAGGTGACTACAAAATTCGGCAACACCCGAAAGAAAGTACGTATTTCAATGTGAAGCTCGTGGTGAGCATCCTGGTGTATTTGGCCTTTGCAGCCGTGTCGGTAGCAGCGGTGTTGACGGATCTGTCTTTTCTTTTTGTGCTGGCGGCGGGCGTCCTGATCTTTCTTTTTGTCTGGTTGGTGGAGAAAATTTTCATGGGGATCTTTATCGGCATCATCCGCGGCAATTCCATCCAGGTGACCAAAGAGCAATACCCGGAGATCTATGAGATCATCGCTGCGCAGGCGCGTCGGCTGAAGATGAAGGAGCTGCCTGAAATTTATATCAGCGCCGGGCACTTCAATGCTTTTGTGACCAAGTTCTCGCGGGCGCATATCCTGATGATTTACTCCGAGGTTATCGAGACGACGTTGACGGGCAACTATGATGTTTTAAAATATGTGACGGCGCACGAGCTGGGACATATCAAACAAAAACACCTGACCAAAGAAAAATACCTGTTTCCCTCGAAAATCATCCCATTCCTCGGGCTTGCCTATTCCCGCGGCTGTGAATATACCTGTGACCGGATCGGTTTTGACTTTTCACCCAAGGGCTCCATCGAAGGTGTACTCATCCTGACTACCGGAAAGGAGATCCATTCAAAATTCAACATCGACATACACATCAGCAATGCCGTCGCGAACGAAGGCTTCTGGACGATTTTCAGCGAGAAGTTTTTAACCCACCCGCATTTGTACAAGCGGCTTGTTGAAATAAAAAAGTACAGCGCGTATAGTTGATGACGCTGCGTTGGTGCTGAAAGAAGTCGGGCCGTGTCTGCGTGTTGAAGGTGCATCACACAAACCATCGACATTATCGGTAACGTTCTCGTTCCGCGTTCATCCAAATTTGTGATCCGCTTGAAAAGGCCTTGTGCCGTGTCGTTGCAAAGCATTGGATATGAATGCTTTGTCAACAAATAAAATGACTTTCAAACGGCCTTTCCAACCCTCAAACGTTGCCAAATTTTGAACAAACGATTGCATTTATTAACCGTTATGCATACACTTGTTTTAAAATCCCAGGTTTAGGCTGGGCATTTATAACGGCAGAACGGATGCAGGAAGACTACGAATGGAGCGAGCAGGATCTGATAGCGGCATTGCAAAATGGCGATGCCCGGGCGTATAATGTCATCTTCAAACAGTACTGGAAAACCTTATATCACCAGGCCTACACGAAACTGCAGTCGCATGAGATTGCAGAAGAGATCGTGCAAGATTTGTTCCTCACGCTCTGGGAAAAGCGCAGCACGTTGCTGATCTCCAATCTGGAGCACTACCTGAAAGCCTCCCTGCGCAACAAGTGCATCGATCACATCCGCGCCCGGTTGGTGAAAGACAAATACTGGACCTACTACAAAACCTTCATCCCCCGCCAAACCAACAACACCCAGGAGATGGTGACCTACAACAACCTGGTGGAAGCGTTAGAAAGCGGCATGGCCCGCCTCCCCGAAAAAACAAAAGCCATCTTCTCCCTCAGCCGCTTCGAAGGCCGATCCGTCGCCGACGTAGCCAAAGACCTCCAGCTCTCCGAAAAAGCCGTCGAATACCACCTCACCAAATCCCTCAAAGTCCTCAAGGTCTACCTAAAAGACTTCGTCTTCCTCTTCCTCCTCTTCTTCATGTAAGAACCCGACGACGTCTATTCCCTTAGTTAGTAGCTGACTTCAAAAATTCCGCCCACCGGATTACACACTTGCATCCCTAACTCCCTGGTCCCGAACTTTCGGCCCCGACCATTGCCCCGCCCTTTCAGCCCTCAGCACTAACCCGCCCAGCTAAACTCCTGACTAACACCGGCAACCGACTGCCACCAACAAAGCTCCTGTCTTCTCCGGCTACTGACTACTGGCTACTGGCTACTAGAATGCCGAGAACAAGCTCCTGACTCCTGGCTTCCGGCTCCTGGCTCCTGATTTTTTTCCGAAATCGATTTAGGGATTCCCCCGCCTTCCTCGTCTTCTACTGATATATGCGCGAAAACCCCATCCCCCGAAAGGAATTTGAGAAGCTGCTCGTGAAGTATCAAAAAGGAACCTGCACTCCCGAAGAGCAGGCCCTGGTGCAGCAATGGTATGATTCCATTGGAAAAGATGTAAACTTTTCCATGGACGAAGACCGCCAACAACAATTGGAGGACAGCCTGTGGCAGAAATTGTCGTTTCGCATGCACGACCAAAAAGAGAAAGAAACGCTGGGCGTGTACTGGAAAATTGCCGGCGTGGCCGCAGCCTTGTTCATCTGTGTGGGCGTGGGCTTCTTTCTCACTAAACGTACACTCGTAGAAGAGGGCAACTTTGAAATAGCCTCCGGAACCGAAACGATCATCACCAACTATGAGACAGAACCCAAGGTGGTGACACTGGAAGATGGCAGCGTTGTCACGCTCCAGCCGTCCAGCACGATCCGGTTGGCCAAGCCTTTCAAAAAAGAGAGACGTGAATTGCAGCTGACCGGGGTAGCCTTTTTCGAGGTGGCGCACGATCAGCGCCGGCCGTTCCTGGTCTATACGAAGAACGTGATCACCAAAGTTCTCGGCACCAGTTTTTCGGTGCATGCCGCCAAAGACGATCAGGCGATCGTGGTGGCCGTCAGAACGGGACGGGTTTCGGTGTCACGCCAGGTGGAAAAGAATTTTGGACTGACCAAATCGGTGAAGGAAGAGGCGATCCTGGTGCCCAACCAAAAAGCCATTTTCAACCTGAAGGAAGAAAAGGTGACCACGACCCTGGTGGAGGATCCCCAGCCGGTGGCCAAAGCCGAAAAAGCGCAGGTGTTGACGTTTGACGAGAAGCCGGTAGTGGCCATTCTGAAAACCCTGGAAAAAATGTATGCGGTGGAAATTTTGTATGACGAAAAAACCTTGCAGTCCTGCGAACTCACTACGGTGTTTTCGGAAGAAGGACTCTATGAACGGTTGAGAATCATTTGCAAGGCCATCGGCGGGACGTTCGAAGTGCAGGGCACCCGCATCGTGTTGCAAAGCCATGGATGCGCGAATTAAATGGATATTATCAAAATGACATACTACCCAAACCTAATCCGGATACTATGAGCTAATTCTATCTGACCAAAAAAAGCAGGCCGATAATGTTGCAGCATTACCGGCCTCATACCGGGTTTTTCCAAGGGATGAACCTGGCGTTCGTTTTTGAATTGTTACACTCAAAACCTAATAAAGGTATGAATAAACCTATTCCTAAAAAAATTATTGCTCTTATGAGATTAACGTTGATACAAGCAGTAATGGCTGGCATTTTCAGCGTATGGGCCTATGGGTTCGAATCGAAGGGTCAGGAAATATTGGACCGGAAGATCTCCGTGCACGTTGAAAAGAAAAGTATCAAGTCTGTGCTTCAGTTCATCGAACAGGAAGCACAGGTAAAATTTACCTATCAGTCGCAACTGATCCGTTCGATCGGCCCTGTATCCATGGCCATCTCGGATGTGAAGGTCAGCGACGCCCTGGCCGAACTGCTTGGCCCCAGCATTTCGTACGAAGTGGATGGCAACCAAATCATTCTTAAACCCGCTCCCACAGCAGAGGAGCCCGCCAGCAGCTATGAGCAGGCGGTGCGCATGCAAAGCGTGGTTACCGTAACTGGTCAGGTGACCGACACCGATGGTCAGGCTTTGCCCGGCTCGAACGTGGTGGTGAAAGGTACCAACAATGGGGTAACCACGGATTCCGACGGTAAATTCACGCTCTCCGTTCCCAACGAAGAGTCTGTATTGGTCATTTCATTTATCGGTTATGCCTCGCAGGAGGTCGTGGTAGGATCGCAAACGACTATCCATGTGATCATGGTTCCCGAACTGCAATCGCTCAACGAAGTTGTGGTGGTGGGTTATGGTACACAGCGCAAACAGGATGTTACCGGATCGATCTCTTCCATCAAGGCCGATGATCTGAAAACACAAGGATCCAACACCATCCAAAAATCATTGCAGGGCCGTGCGGCCGGCGTGCAGGTTGAATCTGCCGGCGGTGAGCCTGGCTCGGGTGTGAAAATATTGATCCGCGGTACCGGCTCCCTGAACAGCAACAACCCGCTGTACATTGTGGACGGTGTTCAGGTGGACAACATCAACAACCTCAACCCTTCGGATGTTCAGTCGATGGACATCCTGAAAGATGCTTCAGCCGCCGCCATCTACGGTTCGCGTGCTTCCAACGGTGTGGTGCTGATCACCACGAAATCCGGAGCGGAAGGCGACATCAAGATCGATTTCAGTTCCTATGTAGGCGTGGCGAACGTGACAAAAAAGATGGACGTGTTGAACGCGACCGATTGGGCCGCGGTGAGCAACGCCGCCCACGACAACGCAGGCCTCGCGCGCCTGGATGCAGCCAACAATCCTGCACCCACAACTGCCGGCACAGACTGGCAGAAACAGATCTATCATACTGCCCCCGTGCAGAACTATACGCTCTCCGCCGGTGGTGGTGGAAAGAACTACAACTTCAACGTGTCGGGTGGATACCTCAACCAGGATGGTATCGTGAAGAACACCAACTATGAGCGCATCAACCTGCGCATGAAGTCGGAGTTCACCAAAGGCATTTTCAAATTTGGACAAAGCTTTATCCTCACCCGCGAGAATGCCAGACCGCAACCTCCGGGCTTGGGTGGACAAGGTGGAAACCCCGTGGAAGCCGCGACGAAGATGATCCCGGTATTCAATGTATACGATCCTGCAGCCGTAGGAGGCTACAGCGGCGCCTATGGACCTGTAGTGGACGTGGCGAACCCGGTGGCATCGTTGAACCTTCAAAAAATAAGGAACAACACCAACACCGCCATCCTCAATATGTTTACCGAGGTAACCCTTCTCGAAGGCCTCAAATACAAATACAATTTTGGATACACCAACACCGCAGCGAACAACTTCAACTACATTGCGCCGTATCAGGTGGGTGCTTTGTTTGTGAACCAACTCTCCAAGCTCACCGAGTTCAAGAGCCAGAACAATTATTTCCTCCAGGAGCATACGCTGAACTACACGAAGACCTTTGGTAAACACAGCTTGCAGGCCTTGGGTGGTTTCACCTATCAGAACACGCAATACCGCACGCTCACCGGCTACAAGACCGGTATGCCCAACGGCATCGAAGTGCTCGACGCCGGTACGGCCAACGCCTCGGTGGGTAGCAACGCGAAAGAATATGCTTTGCTTTCTTACCTCGGACGCCTCGTGTATTCGTACGACAACCGCTATGTGATTACCGGTACGTTCCGCCGCGACGGGTCGTCGCGGTTTGGTAATGGCTACAAGTACGGTACATTCCCTTCCGTGGCCCTGGCCTGGAACGCGTCCAACGAAGACTTCTTCAGCGTGCTGGAACCTGTCGTGACCAACTTGAAAGTGAGAGCCAGCTATGGTGTGCTGGGTAACCAGGAAATTCCTGATTACCTGTATTCGCCCACCATCAACTCCAACATCAACTATGTGACAGGACAAGATCAGCACCTCTGGAACGGATCGACACAAACCGCGTTTGCCACACCCAACATCAAGTGGGAGAGCTCGAAAACGTTCGACATCGGTACCGACTGGGGTTTCTTTGGTAACAAACTGAACCTGACCGCCGACTACTTCATCCGCAAGAACACCGACATCCTGTTGCAGGTGCCCCTGCCGTTGTCGTCGGGTGCCAGCGGAAGCAACCCGTATGTGAATGCCGGTAGCATCACCAACAAGGGTCTTGAATTGGCATTGAACTACAACAACCAGGTCAACGATTTCAAATATCAACTGACCGGCACGTTCACCGCCATCAACAATGAGGTGACCGCCCTCGGAACCGGAAGCCAGCAGATCTTTGGCGGCCAGCCCACCCACCACGGTGCTTCGGCTACCGTAACACAAGCCGGCTTGCCCGTAGGATCGTTCTATTTGATCAAAGATGCCGGTATCTTCCAGACACAGGAGGAGATCAACGCCTACCAGAAGAACGGTCAGCTGATTCAACCCAATGCCAAACCCGGCGACATCAAGTTTGAAGATGCCAACGGCGACGGTGTGATCGATCAGAACGACCGTCAATATGCCGGCAGCCCGACACCGAAATTCTCTTACGGTTTTGGTGGCAATGCAGCCTGGAAAAACTTCGACGTTACCATTTTCTTCCAGGGAACACAAGGCAACAAGATCTACAACGGTTTCCGTCAGGATCTGGAAAGCATGAGCCTCGAGGAAAACTATGCAGCGTCGACCAAGAATGCCTGGACGCCTACGAACACGAACACCGACATGCCGCGTGCCGTGATCAACGACCCGAACTACAACTCGCAAACGTCGACGCGCTTCCTGGAAAATGGATCGTATCTCCGCTTCAAGACCTTGCAGATCGGCTACACGCTGCCGAAGAACCTGGTGACCCGCGCGAGCATCACTTCTGCCCGTCTGTATGTGAGCTTCGACAACCTGTTCACCATCACCGGCTACAAAGGGTTCAACCCCGACATCGGCCGTCAGGATACCGGATTGCCTTACTCTGTGCTGGATCGCGGTGTGGACTTTGGCCACGTGTCATACCCGCTGCCCCGGACTTCCTTATTTGGCGTTCAACTCTCCTTTTAATTTAAAACATGAACACGATGAAACGATATACAATTGTTTTGCTGACGCTCCTCGCAGTGTCGGCGTGTACGGATGAACTGAACCAGGTAAATCCCAACAGCCTCACCACGGCAAATTTCTGGAAGACGCAATCCGACTTTGAGTCGGGCCTGGCAGCTTCCTACAAAGTGTGGAAGGATGTGAACAACGGCTATTGGGCCGTGCGAGGCATCGAGCTCACCAACGGCCGCGGCGATGACTCGTTCATCCGCAACGACGTGAAAGATCTCTATCAGCTCTCGACGTTCACGAACAATGCTACCACGGGCACACCCGCCAGCATGTTCACCGGTGCCTACAACGCCATCTTCCGCGCTAACCAGGTGATTGAAAATCTGCCGGGCAGTGAACTGGCCGACGACCTTAAGGCGCGGTTGACAGCGGAAGCAAAATTCCTCCGCGCAGTCAATCACTTTAACCTCGCCATCAATTTCGGATCGGTGCCGGTCATTACCGCTGTGCCGAAAACGGCTAACGATGCATTCGTAGCAAAATCACCCGAAGCCGATGTATGGGCACAAGTGGTCACGGATCTGAAGGATGCCGCCGCAGGCCTGCCGGTGTCGTATGATGCCAGCGGTGTGGGGCGTGCAACAAAAGGTTCTGCGCTGGGCTACCTGGGCAAAGCCTATGTGTATACCAAGAACTGGCCCGAAGCCGAAAACACGTTCAAGCTGTTGGCCCAATCCAATGGCCAGCCGCAATCGCCGTTCACGTATGATCTGCTCGCCAACTATGAAGACAACTTCATCGCCGGCATGGACAACAACAAAGAGTCGTTGTTCGAGATCCAGATCCAGAACGTAGGAGGAACCGCGCCCTGGAACGGTGAAAATGCAAACGAATCGCAAGGTGTCACCACTGCGCAGGAATTTGCTCCCACCGAAGTAGCCGGTTGGTTCGAAATGTTCCCGACAGACAAGATCTTCAACGAGTTTGAAAAAGAGAAAACTACGGACAACGATTTTGATCCCAGAATGTATGCTTCCCTGGTATGGGATTATCCCGGAGCAACCTACTACAATCTGCCCTATACGTCGTTCTCGAATCCCTTCAACTCGAAGGCCCGGATCCGCAAGTATCAAAACTGGCGCAACAACAACGAAGGCATCTGGATCTCGGAGATCAACGAAAAAGTTCTCCGCTATTCCGACGTTCTGCTGATGTATGCCGAAACGCTCACGATGCAGGGTCGTCAGAGCGAAGCCTACCCGCTGATGAACCGTGTTCGCGAACGCGCCCACCTGGCCGATCTGACGCCCGGTATGTCTGCCGACGCCATGATGGCGGAGATCCGCCACCAGCGCATGATCGAGTTCTATCGCGAAGGTCTTCGTTTCTATGACCTCAAGCGTTGGGGCCTCCTGCAACAGGAGATCACCAACAGCGACAAAGTAGGCCGCGAGTTCTACGAAGACAAGTTCCAATACTTCCCCATCCCGCAAAACGAGATCAACACCAACAACAAGATGGTGCAAAACGATCCTTGGTAGGCGCATTGGCTAAGTGTTCTTAAAATAAAACAACCAGCATTTTGCTGGTTGTTTTATTTTGTGCCCATCGCCGATGCGGATGAACCGCTTAACGATGAAACCGCGTTTCGTTGAAATCAAATATCCAAATCCGGTATGAGGGTCCAACGGCCAATCACCTTCAGCCAGGTCAAATCCCTGATGCCGACGGGAGAAGGCGGACCAACCATCAGGTTGGTTGGTTCTTCAAAGCTTCGATCGAACTGGAGTATACCGGGCCGGGTCCTATCGGCGGACAGGAGCAGGCTGTTGATGATGGCATCCACCTCGTCTGTGCTGAGTTGATTGGGGCCATTGATGTTCATGTCGAAGATGTGATGGGTGGCCGGCAGGATGACATGTTTCAATTGGGGGATGCCTTCCACAGCAACAGACTCTAGCTCCGGATTCAAACTCAGGTCTACGGTTTCAGGCCCGTGATTGCGATTGATCAGCATGACCCTGAGATTCGGCAATGCCTGGAAGTCGATCGCGTCGATCTTGCCCAGGTTAAAACCGGCCGAGAACCACCAGACGGTTTCGAGCGCGCCCGTGATGGAGATCTCATACTTGCCAGGGGCCGGGTAGGTGTGATTGAGTCCCGTCGGTTCTACGTCCGAAGGAAAGGCTATTTCTTCGTGCGTGCCATCGCCCCACGCTACCTCGATCGTTTTGCTGGCACCGCCGCCTATGGTGCATGAGAAAAAGAGGTCGTCGTCGACCACGGCCAGCATGGTGAATTGGTTCAACAACACTTTCAACGGCTCGCCATGTAGCGCGGCGAACAATTCGCTAAAGATAAAATCCTTCGTGTAGGTCCGGTATCCTTCCTTGGTCACGACCAGCCGGTAGATCATGTTCGGTTCTTCCGAGAAGGCAATCACATTGGTTCGCGCTTCCAGTGCATAGGTTCCGATGGTGGTTGAGCCGTGCGTGAGGGTAGCCTCGGCCGTGGTCATCGAAACTTCCCCATCGATGGAAACAAAGACGGCTACCTTCAAGGTGTTGATGTAGTTGATCTGAAAGGTAGCGTAGCCGAAATCTTCGGGTATGCGCTGGGATACGTCAACGACTTCCATGTCTACGTTGGTGACTTCAGCGTTGGAAACCACGAAGTCGTAGGGAAGGGGATGGGTCACGGCCGTGGCCAGGGGGGATCCTGCTTTTGGTGTGGCATACAACACGTTGTTGTCATCGTCCACCAGCAGGAAATCGGTGATGGTGTACGTGCCCGGCGGGAGATCGATGGGATCGGTCATGAGACTGGAACCGATGTGCAGCAAGGCTATTCTTTTGCTGGTGAATACGGGATCGCCAATGCTATTCTCCAGGCTGAGCAACAAGGCAACCGGCTCTGCCGTTTCGATCCGGCCACCGGATGGGGCAGTAGGGTGAACGCCGAAGGTGAACTGAACCTTTTGCAAGGCAACCGGGCTATTTTCATTCTTACAAAATTGGAGGGCTGTGCTCATCGCGACGAGGCCGATCCAAAACAGAATATTTTTCATGATTGAATAATGCTAAGGTTTGATGATAAGACACTTGAAACAGGCGCATGTCCTTATGCACCCGGATCCGGAACAATTGACCAACCGTAGTTTTCCTTCAGATCTCTGAGCATCTCCACGGAGATGGATGAAGGCGGCCCCACCATTTCGTTGGTCGGGATCGCCCAGTTTTTGTCGAGCAGGAAGCGGCCGTTCCGTGTGTTCCGGAGCACCGCCGAATCATGAATTTTTTGAATGATGTCGTCTACCTCTGCCGTTGAAAGATCAATGGGGCCTTGAATGTCCATGTAGCTGATGGTATTGGCTGCGGGAAGCAACACGTGATGCAGTATCCGGTCGCCTGCGAACGCTACGGAAGTGAGCTGCGTGTTTTGACTGAGATCAATCGAAATGGGTCCCGGTGTCAGCACGGCCCAGAACTCATTCAGGTTGGTCAGGGCCTGCACATCAATGGCTTCGATCTTGGGCTGATCGTAAGCGAGTCGGATCGAGATGATCGATTCCACATCGCCTGTGATGGTAATTTCAAACCGGTCGACGGTAGTGTAGGTGTGTTCGAAGACATCATCCGATGATGTGCCATCGCCCCAATCCACATGGAAGGTGGAGCCTTCCAGTGCTCCCACACTCATCCGGAAGTCAGCCGTAAATCCCTCTGCGGTATTCACCAGGATAGTGAATTGATGCAACACAACTTGCAGCGGCGCGCCGTTCAGGGTGGCGAGCAATTCGCTGTAGATAAAATCCTTGACGTAGGTTTTGAACCCCTCCTTGATCACGATCAGGCGGTAAGACGCCTGCGGGTCACCCGCAAAGGGAAGGATGTTGGTTTTTGCTTCGAGGGAATAGTTGCCGACCACTTCGTCGCCGTGATCGAGAATGGCTGTGGCCGTAGTCAGCACAAGTTCGCCGCCGGTGTTGATAAACACGGCCACCTGGAGTGTGTTCACCAGGTTAATATCAAAAGTAGCATAACCGAAATCTTCCGGCGTGTTTTGCGAAACGTCGACCACTTCCATCACCACCGTTGTGACGTCATCCGCCGACACGGTGAAAGCGTAGGGGAGGGGATGCGTGACCGCGCTGGCCAAAGGTGATCCAACTTTTGGAGTGGCATACAAAACCACACCGGCGTCATCGACCAGGAGGAATTCGGTGATGTTGTAGGTGCCCGTAGGCAATTGAACGGGCTCTGTCATCACACTGGAACCTACGTGCAGCAAGTTTATGCGCTTGTGTGTGAACACGGGATCACCCGCACTGTTTTCGATACTGATCAATAACGCGGTAGGTTCCGCGGTCTCCGTCCGACCACCCGAGGGCTGAGACCGAAGGCCGAACGAAAATTGAACGCTTTGAATCGCGGCAGGACTGCTTTCGGTCTTGCATTGCTGGAGGGATGCGCCAACCGTGAGCACCCCAATCCAAAAGAGAAGTTTTTTCATGAGAGGTAAAGTTTATTTGAGATAGACAATTTTTTTCTTCGGGGTGACCCATTACGGTCGAGCTCCATGCGCACGACAACAAAAGAACGAAGGACGAGCGAAGACTGCGTGACAAAGCCGCAGACGCAATGGATCACGTGCGATCGCCCTAAGGCAACGCAGCAAGAAGGCTGGACGTGAATTGAACTTTGTGAGCGACCGGGTCTGAGTCGTTCTTACAGGTTTGGAGGGTTGCACCAACAACGAGCAACGCCATCCAGAGGAGGCACTTCTTCATGTTAGTAGGTTGAATAAGATTAAGAAATAGGACTATAGACTATTTACTCCAGGTGGGCTGTGGTCTGTAAGAACAGGTTTCGATCAACGCGTTGCAAGAGGGGAGTGGGGGGAGCGCATTGTTCTGGGAGGATCAAGGAGTATATACTAATGTAATTCATTTTTGCTGGGAATCAAATTAAAGTTGATATCGCCAATGCATGACCAAAGCCCCGATCAAAAATTCGTCGCCACTTGTCCGATCGGTAGAAGAGATATGAGACCTTACGCAAAGATCATCTCAGGACATTCCCTCAATAAGCTGAACCGCCGTCGTCACAAAAATTAATTTCTTTGTAATAGGAATATAACAACACGTAATTTTTTTCGCCCGTCTTCTTTTTCACCACGGCAGATATTCTCCCTAACACAGTGCAGACACCGGCACCAAATTTTAGGCCGGTACCTGACCCTGAATACTGGCTACTGACTACTGGCTCCTGACTACTGGTTACTGGCTCCTGACCCCCGGCTCCCGATAACGTACGTTTAAGATTCCCTCCACCGTACTCTCCCCCCAAACCCAACCCTACTACCTCCGTACTACCAGGAATACAAATATTTGTCCTATATTATCCAAATTATTGTCTCCCTATTCCCTATGAAAAAGTTCTTAAAGATTGCCGGACTCGTACTCGGACTTGTCGTTCTATGCATTGCCGGCCTTATCTTCTATGTCGCTAAGTTCCTGCCCGACGTCGGCGCCGCCCCAATTATGAAAGTGGACGCGGGCCCCGCGCAAATTGAACGCGGCCGCTACCTGGCCAACAACGTCATGGTGTGTATGGATTGTCACAGCACGCGCAACTGGGCGGAATTTTCAGGACCCATTGTGCCGGGCACGTTGGGACAGGGAGGCTTTCGGTTTGATCAAAAGTCGGGCTTTCCCGGCGTTTACTATGCCGCCAACATCACCCCGGCCGCGCTAAGCGCCTACACCGATGGCGAGATCTTCCGCGCCGTGACCACGGGTGTGAAGCGGAACGGGCAGCCGATCTTCCCCGTGATGCCCCATGGCCACTATGGCAAAATGGACGTCGACGACATCCATGCGGTGATCGCCTACGTGCGCACGCTGGCACCCATTGTCAACACACCGCCTGCCTCGCACTCGGATTTTCCCATGAACATCATCATCAACACCCTGCCTGCCAAAGCCGCATTCACCGAGCGCCCCGACACCACCGATGTGCTGGCGTACGGCGCCTACCTGGTAAATGCCGCGGCGTGTTATGACTGCCACACCCCTTTCGACAAAGGCGCCTACGACGACGCGTTTGCTTTTGCGGGTGGCCGCCTCTTCACCATCCCCTCCGGCGACTTGCGTTCGGCCAACATCACGCCCGACGAGTCGGGCATCGGCAATTGGTCTAAAGAATTTTTTGTCGCCCGCTTCACCGCCTATCGCGACAGCGCCAACAGCCATCGGGCGGTCGATCCGGCCAAAGATTTCAACACTGTCATGCCCTGGACCATGTACGCCAACATGACCGAAGGCGACCTCGCGGCCATTTATACCTACCTGAAAACCCTGAAGCCGATTGCAAATCCTGTAACGAAGTTTACCCCTCTTCCGTAAAAGCAGGAGCCGGTTTGGAGCCGGCTCCATCTTTTATACGCATGCCCAATTTGTACGCTGTCACCCAACAGGATGTCATGTCTTTCACCAAACATGCGGAGGCCTTGCCGCAGGGAGGAGACTATGAACACGTCGTGTCACAAAGTGCCTTGTCGGGCGTCTACAGTGAAAAAGTGATCACGGCACCGCACTACCAGATCCGCGATATCCGGGCCGAATTCAGCCAGACACTCAAAGTAGATTTTGAAGACAGCCGTATGGAGGACTATGTAAACCTCTGCATGTGCATGGCCGGAACCGAGTACGAGATCCGCTTCGACTCCAGCAAGATCCGGTCGCGCCTGCAGGCCTCGCGCTATCACTTCAACTACATTCCCGACAGCCGTTACCAACTTGTGTTGCCCCAAAAAGTACGCACAGTTCATCTGGCCATGAACCGCGACTACTATACAAACCTCTTAGATACGTTCGAAATTCCGACAACCGATCTGCAGAAGAACCTGCGGCGCGAAGAACCGTTCAACAGCGGCCCGATCCACGCCGGCACGGCCATGAAAAACATTTTTGTCGATTTGTTCAGCACGCCCCTCACCGGAAAGATCAAAGAACTCTATGTCGAGTCGAAAGTGATGGAGATCGTGGCATTGCAGGTAGGTGAAAAATTGACGGTGGGCAAAAATCTTCAGGCTTTGCGAAAGAAAGATCGCGACACCTTCCACGATCTGAAAACTTACCTCGACCACGCGCTGACGGAAGAGCATTCGCTGAAATCACTCTCCACCCAATTCGGGCTCAACGAATTTAAATTGAAGAAGGGCTTTCGCGAGCTCTTCGGCACCTCGGTCTTCGACTACCTCCTGGACCAGCGCCTCGCCCTCGGCAAGTCGCTCTTGCAAGAAGGTGGCTTTCGCGTCAATGAAGTGGCGGCGCGCATCGGCTACAAAAATGCCAATCACTTCTCCACCGCCTTCAAACAGAAGTTCGGACTCACGCCCAAGGACGTTAAAAAATAGTTTGACTATTGACTTTTATTCGCCGGAAAGAACGCGACGCCATTCTTGTTGTCGTCGTTCTTTAATGCGCTCCGGGTGTTGAGAATTTTTTTGAGGCGTCGTCGATCACCAACACCCAATCTTTGCCACCCGGTGGCGGCGTGAACGATTTGATGCCGTTTCCTTTCACGCTCTTTCCCGCAGTAGATTTTCCGGTACGCGGATCGAACCACCACACGTTTTTAGTGTCGCCGCTCACTTTGCTGACGTCAATTTTCACGGGACTGTTTTGGGGCAAATAAATAAAAGCATATGATCCGTTGGAATCGCGCGTGGCAATGATCACATCCAGGTAGGTGGTGCCGCGTGCGGAGGCGATCAGGTTTTGGTCGGGTATGCGCGAGAAATAAGGTCGCGACAACATCAGGTCTTTCAGGTACTGCATCTCGCCGGCAGCCTCGGCCCGGGCCGCCTTTTGCCAGGCGATGAGGGTGTCGCCCACGTTGATGGGCGGATTGCGGGTGGTGTCGAGAAATTGCCAGACATGGTGATGGCCATAGGTAACTCCGCACCCGCCGGCAAAGATGCCGCGGTAGATGCGCGCACGCACATCGTAGGCCGTGAAATAACCCCGGGCGCGTGTCCATTTTCCATCCCAGGGATTCACGGGATGGTCTTCATAACAGGGCTCCATGTCGAGCGTGGGTTTCGTGGGCTTCAGGGCGAGGTCGCGCTTCACCCAATCCCAGGCGGGCGTTTCGCGGGCGCCGTGGCCCGATTGAAACGTGTTGATGTCCAGCCAGGGTTCGGTGTGGATTTGTTGTGAAGTCGAGTACTCGCCGCCCGAAGGATGATAGGTGATGAATGCCTCCTTACCCAGCACGCCTTCGATGCCGTTCGCCATGGCCGTCCAGATGGACCGGTCATCAAAACTCTTTCGCGTGGCATCGGGATTGGCGGTTTGGATCGCCGGGCGATCGCCGCCGAGAATCCAGATCACATTCCAATCCTGGGCGTAGCGCTTGGCCAGGGTGGCGGCGTATACTTCTGCATTCTTTTCATTGAAGATCACCGGCCCTTCTCCCCACATCTGTGTCACCTTATCGCCCCACGTCGGCAGCAGTCCGATGTACATACCTTTCTCAGCCGCCTTCCGGATAACGAAATCCACGTGGTCCCAATAATCATAGGCGTACGCATCTTTCGGATCGTTGCCGGGCGTCTCCGCCAGCTGGGTCGGGTCTTCGTTGTTGATCGGAAAATCACCATAACGATTGGGGTGACGGATGCCGTTGAATTCAGTGAGCCCCACGATCTGCAGAACGTTGAAACCTTGCGCGGCGCGAAGCGATATAAATTCTTCGGCTTCTTCGCGGGTCAGCCGGTGGACCAATTCCCAATCGGTGTCGCCAAGCCAAAAGAAAGGCTTGCCATCTTTGGTGGCAAGAAGGCGGTTGTTGTCACTCACCTTGATCTGCCCCGGGGCAAGGAAGGATGAGCAAAGAAGAAAAAGAAAACAAGGGGTGGTGCAGGCTTTCATAAGAGCGGTTCGGGTGCGAGAATATACTAAAGAATTTTTTATTCCCTAACCTGTTCTCCCATGCCATTCGATTGCTATGACCGCCACGTAACGGATCCGGATCTACTCATCCTTCGCATGTTTAAACCCGATCTTTCGAACCGGCACGGCGGGAGGCGGTTCCAGGAGTTCTTTCAGGTACGCGAAAATGACCTTGAAGTCGTCATCGTGTTGATCCGTCTTTCGTTCGATTTGCTCGAGTTTCAATAAAATATCTTTTGAAGTGATCAGCAGCTGCCGCATCCGCGAGAACACACGGATCACCTGGATATTTACAGAGATAGCCTTTTTGCTGCCTAAAACGCTCGAAAGCATCGCCACGCCCTGCTCCGTAAAAGCCATGGGCGCATAGCACACCGCCCCAACTTGAGGTGCCAGTTTGGCACCTCAAGTTTTCCAGTTCCTCTGGCGCTAACTCAAACATAAAATCTTCTGGAAACCGTTCGATATTTCGCCTCACCTGCCGTTTCAAATACCGGGTTTCTACACCATAGAGTGCAGACAGGTCCATATCGAGCATCACTTTTTGTCCACGGATCATGTGGATCTTGCTGATCGCAGCGTCATCTGAAACGGTTAGGCTATCGGTCATTTTGTTAAGCTTAAATAAGTGAGCTTAAGAAATGTCACTGAAAGAAAATCGCAGTCCGACCCACGTCATGTCTCAGGCACAAGCTGCATAAAGATTTACGCCCGCAATCCAAGACATCCCGAATTTCGACACAGGAAAACGCGGATATACTCCAGACAAATTAAAACGAAACCCGACAAACAACGCAGGCCACTGCGCCCTCTCCTGAAACCGACCGCAATGATGCATGAGTGTTCGATGTTAGTTCGAAGGCGCGCTGTTAATGACTCCCCACCCCATGATCCCCCAACGAATACATCACCGTGATTTTCCACTCACCACTCACCTTCTTCATGATCCGTGTCTCATAGTTCGTGTACCGCTTCCCATCCGCACCATCCGTTTCCTGAACGAAGTTGACCCACATCCATTCGTTGGAGAATTTTTGAAAGAACCACTGCGATCGCTGTATGTTGGGCTGGGGTTGAGGCTTTGGATTTTTGCGAAAGGCTTCGGTGAAGTTCTTGTGGATACGGGCCAATCCTTTATGGGCGCCATACGATCCGTTGGGCATGTTCCAGGCACTTTGGGTCATGCGGTCGTCGACATAGAAACTGAAGAGTTTGGTGCTGTCTTTGTTGAAGTAGGCGGCGGTTTCCGCCTCAATGATGCGGCGAATGGCTTGTTCGTCCTGTTCGGCAACGGTGCCCGGATTGGGACGGGTGCGGAATGCGAAGAGGAGACAGGCAATCAAAGCGAAGGGTAAGGCGATGGTTAGGGAGGTTTTCATAGGCGTCCTGTTGAGATTTCAGTTATCGAATAAACGTAATTGTTCCGCTCGGCGACTCCACGTTGAGACGGAAGCAGGGTCCTGCTCGGCATTCATCCGGATTGCCGTACAAACGTCGTTTGTCTGGTGTGGATTTAACGGTGACTATATGCCAACCGACATTTTTATATGGGTCTTGCGATGCGTGCGGATAAAGTTCTATCTTTAAAAATGGAGCTCTGTGCCGGGGTGTTCTCCCGGTCGCAACGAGCATATCGTTATCTCAAAACTTATGCGCAGATATAATTTTCCCCTGTTTTTAGTCCTGTTCGCCACAGTGTCGTACTTTCCCGCGCTCAGTCAGAAAAAAGAAAAATCTCCGTACGCCGTTGGCAACCTGGAGTGGAGTGAAGGATCGGTTTTGACCAATGATGGCACCGAACTGAAAGGTTTGCTGCGCTATGACGACAATGATAATATTCTGAGTTTTCAGGATGGAACAAGTACACGGGCATTCAACTCACAAAACATTGCAGGATTCGAATTCACGGATGCCGTGACGGGCAAGCAGCGGATCTTTTATACCTATCCCGCCGTGGAGATGAATACTGATATTGTACGTCCCTTATTTTTTGAGTTGCTCCGGGATTTCGGAAGTTTCACCGTGCTGTCGAGACTAGACCCGCTGGCAATGGACGAGAAAGTTTGGGCAAAGGCTACGCCACTCGTTTTTGCCACTCCAACGGGAACCACTGTCACCGGATCCAGGCGCTTTAATACTCAGATCATCATTTCACAGGCGGAAACGATCTACTTTAGGGATAGCACAGGTGTGATTAAGCCTTACCTTCAGATCACCGAAAAAGATATTGCCGGAGGCGGTACAAACCGCTCCAAAATGAAGAACAAGGTGCTCGACAGGGACGTGTTAAAAACGCTCACAGCGCCGCTGTACGATAAAGTAAAAGCATGCAGGGATAAATATCAGCTCCGGTTAGATCGTAAAAATGATTTGTTGGAAATCCTGGATTGCTACAGAAGGCGGTAAAAATCGGGTGGCGTCGCCGCCTGCATAAAAATGGGTGTGAATCTTCGTCCAAGCACCTGGAATTTCATAGCTTGTTTTGGAATGCCTGCGATTTTCGTATGGCGCAACGGGTAATTTCCCATACGCTTGGAAATAGAAATACCATCCGGAAAGGTCACGGCTATTGGCTATTACCGTTGGCGCATCTGCGCACTCCTCTTCTTTGCCACCGCCATCAACTACATCGACCGCCAGGTGCTGAGCATCCTCGCGCCACAACTGCAAACCGAACTGAGGTGGACCGAGTCACAATACGGACTGATCGTCACCGCCTTTCAAGTGGCCTATGCCATCGGCTTCCTGTTCATGGGCAAGATCATGGACCGGTTTGGATGCTGGGGAGGCTATGCGTTTTCGGTGTTGATATGGAGTGTGGCCGCCATGGCGCACGCTGTCGCCCGCACCGCGGTGGGTTTTGGCTGGTCGCGGTTTGCGCTGGGTTTGGGTGAGGCCGGCAATTTTCCGGCCGCTGTCAAAGTGGTGTCGGAGTGGTTTCCCATAAAAGAGCGGTCGCTGGCTACCGGCATTTTTCTTTCCGGCAGCAGCATCGGCGCGATCGTTGCGCCGTTCGCGGTGCCCATCATTGCCATTCACTACGGGTGGCAGTGGGCCTTCATCCTCACCGGCGCCTCGGGCTTTGTGTGGCTGGCGTTTTGGCTGGCCACCTATCGCCCCGTGCGTGAACATCCCAAACTTTCCAAATCGGAACTGGGCTATATTCAAAGCGACCCGCCCGAGCCCACCACGGAGGTTCCCTGGATGCAGTTGTTGAAGTACAAGCAGACATGGGCCTTTGCGCTGGCAAAATTTTTGAGTGATCCCATCTTCTCGTTCTACTTTTTCTTTTTGCCAAAATTTTTCAACAGTCAGCATGGTCTAGCCCTCGATAACATCGGCGTCCCTATCATGATCATCTATATCATGTCCGATCTGGGAAGCCTGGTCGGTGGCTGGTTCTCTTCACACCTCATCCGCCGCGGATGGTCCGTCATCAAAAGCAGAAAGTTCACCATGTTGCTGGCGGCCATTACCGTGACGCCGGTGTACCTGGCGTCGCAGACTACGGACCTGTGGGTAGCGGTGGGGTTGATCGGCCTGGCCCTGGCAGCACATCAGGCGTGGTCTGCCAATTTGTTGACCTTGCCTTCCGACATGTTTCCCCGGCAGGCGGTGGGTTCTGCAGTGGGCATCGGCAGCACCGTCGGTGCCATTGGAGGAATGTTCGGCGCAACCACCGCGGGATTCTTGTTGCAGTCAACCCATTCCTACGCCCCACTTTTTGTGGTGGCCGGCTCGGCTTACCTGGTGGCGCTGGCCATCCTTCACGGCCTGACACCGCGTTTGCAAGCCCCTATTTCTTGATTTTTTCGGTCAACAAAAAATCATCCCCTGGAAAAGGGTGGAACATAAAAGTTTGCATACCACATTTTCGGCTTGCGCAAAGTTTTTACTTACTTCGCTTCCGTCAAATCATCACAGAAAAACATGGTTATTGGAGTTGATGTAGGAGGAACAAACATCCGGGCTGGCCTCGAACGCGGTGGCGAGATCATTCATCCACGAAATGCCCCGTTCAACACACGGGGCAGCCTGCGCGAAACGCTCGACGAGTTGATGCACTTTATTCGCCCCCTCTTCGACCACGACGTGACGGGCATCGGCATCGGCGTGCCTTCGGTGGTGGACGTCGACAAAGGTGTCGTGCTCAATGCGGCCAACATTCCGTCGTGGGAGCGTGTGCCCATAAAAGATATTTTGCACGACGCTTTTCATGTTCCGGTCTATGTGAACAACGACGTGAATTGTTTTGCCCTGGGCGAGCACCGCTTCGGACAATTGAAGGGCGTGAAGAACGGCGTCGGTGTTTCTTCGGGCACGGGATTGGGCTGCGGCCTCATCATCAACCACCAGCTTTTTTCGGGCACCAACTGTGGCGCGGGTGAGATCGGCTTGTTGCCCTACCTCGATCATAACATGGAATATTATGCCAGCGGCAATTTCTTTCGCGTAAACTATAACCTCAGCGGCGAGGAAGCCAGCCGCCTGGCACAACAAGGCGATCGCGAGGCTTTGAAATATTGGGAAGCGTTCGGCGTCCACATGGGGCAGGCCATTAAGAGTGTGATGTATGCCTATGATCCCGAGGCCATCGTGTTGGGTGGATCGCTGTCGAAGGCGTTTGATTTATACAAGGCATCCCTTCATGCTTCCCTCCAGGATTTTATTTACCCCGAGTCCGTGAAGCGGCTCAAGCTCTATCAGTCGAAAAACCCAAACATTGCTTTGCTGGGCGCTGCGGCGCTGGTGCCTGACCCGTCATAAGATCAAACGTGTTCGCTGCGACGAATCACGTTCGATCTTCGGATATGCTTATTCATATTTTAACGTGTCTGCCGGGTTTGTCTTCGCCGTTTTAAAGATCTGGAAGCTGATGGTCGCAAACGCGATAACCAGTATCGTCACCGCAGGCAGCAGAAAAAGCGTCCATTGCAAGGCGATCTTGTATGGATAGTTCGACAGCCATTGCTCCATCGCCATATAGGCCAGCGGGAACGACAGCACAATGGCCACTGCCACCAGTTTGATAAAGTCGGCCGACAAAAGCGAAATGATACCCAAACGCGATGCCCCCAGGGCTTTGCGGATGCCGATCTCTTTTGTGCGCTGAACGGCGGTGTAGGAGGAGAGACCGATTAATCCCAGGCAAGAAATGATAATACCCAGCATTGTGAAAATGGTCACTACTTTTGCAAAGCGGTCTTCGTCATTGTATTGGCGGTTATAACGATCTTCCAGGAATGAATATTGAAAGGCATTGTTGGGGAAAAACTTTTTGAAGACGGCCTCCACCTGTGCGATCACCGGTTTTGGATCGGACGTTTTGATCTTGATGGACGTTTCAGCATAGGTGCTGTAGGTAGGAACGAACACGATGGGCTCCATCGGTTTCTTCAGCGACTCCTGGTGAAAATTGCCCACCACGCCGACGATGTGCACCTTCAAATCGCCATCCAATATTTCTTTCCCGATGGCTTCCTGCGCGTTGGCAATTCCCAACAACTCTACAGCATTCTGATTTATGATCACACTGTTGATGTCGCCGAAATTAAATTTGTGGTCAGTGGGTAGAAATTTTCGTCCCGCCACCAGCGGCACATCATAGGTGTCCATGAAGTTATGGTCGGCGCCAAAAAAACTCATGGTGTAGTGTGTGTCGGAAGGTTGCTCTGCGAGCCGGAGCCCGAATGTGCGACCAAGCCGGTTGCCGGGGATTCGGCTGGACGTTGCCGCGCTGACTACGCCATTGATTTTGGTGAGTTCATCCTTATAGTTCTCCACGCGGGTCATGAAGGTCGAGTCCCAGGCGGTGAGTTCGGGTGGATCCACGAGCATGATGTTCCGGATGGCAATGCCCAGGTCGGCTTCGTTCATGAATTTTAACTGCTTGGAAACAATGAGCGTTCCCGTGATGAGTGTAGCCGAAGCCGTGAACTGGAAAACGACCAGGGCCTTTCGCATAAATTTCCCACCCGACGAATGCTGAAATTTGCCCTTCAGGACCGTTGCCGGCTGGTAAGAAGAAAGCACGAAGGCCGGATAAAATCCCGCCAACAGCACACCCGACACCAGCACCAGTGCGGCGATGATGATCGACGGAGCCTGCATCTCACCCAACACCTTTAGCAACGACAGTGGGCTGCCGATAATTTCGTTGAACGAGGATTGCGAGACCCAGGTGATCACTAGGGCTAACACAAACGCGATCAGACTGATGAGAACGGATTCGAATATAAACTGCCGCACCAATTGTGTTTTCAGCGCACCCATCACTTTGCGCAAGCCCACTTCTTTCGCGCGGTCCAGTGCCCGGGAGGTGGTGAGGTTGATGTAGTTGATCCACGCGATCACTAAAATGAAAATCGCGACGATCAACATGGCCCACACTGCCTTGCCACTGGCCGTGCGCGCGATGTCATATTCATAGTCGGAGTACAGGTGCGCCTTTTTCAGCGGCTGCAAATAAAATTTCTCCACGCTGCCCGACACCTTGTCGCCTTTAAAATAACGGTCGCTGAAAGCGGGAAACTTGCTTTCGAATGCTTTGTAATCTATGCCCGGTTTTAATACGACGTAATGTCGGAAATCCGACCACGTCCAACTGTCGTCGGCACCGTGTTCTTCAGGACGGATGAGCGTCGCATACGACACCAGCACATCGAAAGTGATATGCGAATTGTCAGGGTTGTCGGCACATACGCCGCTGATCTTATACGGCTGCTTGTCAAGCCCCCAATACAATGTTTTGCCAAGGATGCTGGTGTAGTCGCCGTTGGTAACACCATAATATTTTTTGGCTACGCTTTCGGTCAACACCAGTGCATACGGCTCCTTCAAAGCCGACGTGCGATCTCCCGCCAACAAAGGAAAGCTGAAGACCGACAGGAAATGCTCATCCACAAAATGGCAATTTTCGCCGCGGAATATTTTGTCGTCGATCTTCACGTTCATATCGCCACCGGGCATGAGACGCGTATACATCTCAATTTCAGGGTAGTCTTTGGCCATGGTCGGACCGATGGTGGGATACGTGATCGTGCCATGCTGGATGAGCTTGCCATTTTGAAAACGGTCGTTGGTGACACGATAGATGCGGTCGGCGTTATCAAAAAATGTATCAAAACTCAATTCGTGCGACACAAACTGAAAGATCAGCAAACAAACCGCCAGCCCCGTGCCCAACCCAAAAATGTTGATGAGCGAAAAGACCTTGTTCTTGGTCACATTCCGAAACGCGATGATGAGATAGTTGCGCAACATAATGGTGTTGATAAGTGAATAGGTTAATTTATTTCGTAGCACGATGCCCGGTCTGAGATACCGCATCGCATTCCATTCAAATCGTCGCCGGGCCCGCGACAATCCCAGCCGCCGGATGTCCGATTCGAACTTCTGGATCAGGTCGCCTTCGATCTCTTCTGCTAAGTGATCGGGGCAAATCGATCGCAGAAAACGAAGCGCCCAGCCAGGCGGTGGAGGTTTGGAGGTCATACCGACATTTTTAATTGGGGGATGAGCTTCCAGAGATCCATCCGGGTCTCTTTCATCGTGCGCAGCAGCGCCAGGCCCGCGCTGGTGATGGTATAGATCCGTTTGCGCCGGCCGCCGCGTTCGCTGGTCGCCCCGCCTACTTTGGATTTTATAAGGCCCTTGTCTTCCAAGCGGTACAAGGTTACGTGCACCGCGCTAAGGTTCACATCGCGCTTCAGACGCTTTTCGATCTCCTCGGCAATCGCCGCCCCATACGCCTCTTCCTGCAGCACACCCACCATGGTCAGGATCAATTCTTCGAATTCGCCGAGATATTCTTTGCCCATTTGCTTATGTTTTGTTAAGTAAATAAAGGCAATGCCTTTCAGAAAAAAAAGCGTTTTGGAGATTTACTCGAAAAGGACGGAAAGGTTACAGATTTTCCTGGTGGTTCAGGTCGAGAGGGTTTGAAAGAAATATGTATCTTTCACTGGAACTGATTTCTTTTAAAAACAACAAACGATGCTACGGGTAGCCATCAAACTTTGCATTGCCCATCTTCCTAAATCAGAATAAAAATGAAAGAGACCCTTGCCCTTCGCGGAGGACCCCGGACCGTGACCCGGAACTTTACCTGGCCGGTTTTTGATGAAAGCGATGTTGCCGCCATTACCCAGGTAGCCCAAAGCGGCCAGTGGGGCAACCCGGATTGCAGCGGCCTGGTGGAAAAGTTTGAAAACGAATTTGCCTCTTTTTGTGGCAGCAAATACGCCATCGCGTGTGCCAATGGTTCCGTAGCGTTGCGACTGGCGCTCATGGCATCGGGTGTGAAGCCGGGCGATGAAGTGATCGTGCCGCCCTACACCTTCATTGCCACGGCCTCCATCGTGGTGGAGGCGAACTGTGTTCCCGTTTTTGTAGACATCGCGCCGGATACCTACAACCTCGATCCCAACCAGATCGAAGCCGCCATCACCCCGCGCACAAAAGCCATCATCCCCGTACACTTTGCGGGGCAGGCCTGCGACATGGACCGCATCATGGCCATCGCGAAAAAACATAACCTCACCGTCATCGAAGATGCCGCACATGCCCATGGCGGCGTATATAAAGGAAAGAAGCTGGGGTCTATCGGCCACGCAGGTTGTTTTAGTTTTCAGTCATCAAAAAACCTCAACGCCGGCGAAGGCGGGTTGGTGGTGACCGATGACGAGGCACTCTATAATATGATGAATTCGCTGCGCAACGTCGGCCGGGTGAAGGGCGGTCAATGGTATGAGCATCATTACCTGGGCTGCAACTATCGCATCACACAATTCCAGGCGGCGCTCCTTTCACAACAGCTTGCCCGTCTGGAGGAACAAACCCGGGTGCGCGACACGAATGGAAAGTATTTGAGCAGCTTGCTGGCCCCCATCGACGGCATCACGCCGCTCACCCGCGGACATGGCGAAACGGTGCACACCTATCACATCTTTATTTTTCGCTACGACAAATCGAAATTCGGAGGACTGTCAAAAAAGGAATTTGCCGAAATGCTCGCCGCCGAAGGTGTCCCCGCGTTCATGGGCTATCCCAAACCGATTTATGAACAGCCCGTATTTCAACAAAAGAACTTCATGTGCTATGCCCTTCCGGACACGGTGGACTACACGCGCGTGCATTGCCCCGTGGCCGAACGCGCCTGCTATGAGGAAGCGGTGTGGATCCTGCAACATGCCATGCTCGGCTCAAAGGAAGACATGGAACAGTTTGCCGCGGCTATAAAAAAAATACAACACGCCGTCCGCCACGACTAACGGACCCAGCGCCATCCTGAAATAGAATCTATGAAACGCAACACAGTCATTGTCCTGCTCGTCTTCCTCATCTTCTCGGTCATTTCGTTTCTGACCAACATTCTCGGACCCCTGGTGCCCGATATTATCGACAGCTTTCATTTGAGCATCGGGCTGGCGGGGTTCCTACCGTTCTCGTTTTTTGTTGCCTATGGTGTGATGTCCATTCCGTCGGGCGTGTTGATCGAGAAGTATTCCGGGAAAACGGTGATCATCGTGGCCTTTGTCCTGGCGATGGTGGCGGCGCTGGTGTTTGCTATTTTTCCACGCTTTGCCATCGCGTTGCTTTCGTTGTTCTCCATCGGCATCGGCATGGCCATGCTGCAGGTGGTGATCAACCCCTTGCTGCGGCAAGCGGGAGGGGAGGAGCACTTCGCGTTCAACTCGGTGTTGGCCAATTTCTTTTTTGGAGCGGCTTCGTTTCTTAGCCCTTTGCTCTATAGCTATCTGGTCGGCAACATTCACACCGAGCATGCGAACGGCATCGCCGCCCTGTTCAACGGCCTGGTGACACCGGAGTTGAAATGGGTCTCTTTGTATTGGGTGTTTGCCGTCACCTGTTTACTAATGATTGTAGTGATCGCGGCCATCACCTTTCCGAAAGTGGAATTGACGGCTGAAGACCGCGTTGATATGGGCGAAACGCTTCGTGAACTGCTGCGCAAAAAAACGGTGTTGCGTTTCTTTGTGGGCATTTTTTGTTATGTGGGCACCGAACAAGGCATCGCAAACTGGATGTCAAAATTTTTACAACTCTATCATGGCGTGGATCCCGCCACCGTCGGCGCCACCAGCATTTCGTATTTCTGGGGACTCATCACCTTTGGCTGTTTTGTGGGTTTATTGTTGCTCAAACTTTTCGACAGCCGTCACATTCTGATCGTCTTTGCCTTGGGAGCGATGTTCAGTCTTTTATCCGGACTGTTTGGTGATGTTGGCATAGCGTTGGTCGCGTTGCCGCTGACCGGATTTTTTCTTTCCATCATGTGGTCCATCGTTTTTTCGTTGGGCATGAATTCTCTCCCGAAACATCACGGCACGCTGTCGGGGATCTTGTGCACGGGCATTGTTGGCGGTGCCGTGATGCCGCTCATCATCGGCGGCCTTGCCGAAAGCGTTGGACTTAGGTTCGCCATGTTGGTGTTGTGTATGACGTTGGGATATATTCTTAGCATTGGCATTTGGGCCCGACCCTTGGTGACCAACGCCAGGGTTAAGCGCTGGCGCGATCTTTTTTCGAAGACCGCTGTGGAATAAAGTCCACAACTATCCTGCGCTATGCTGATCAGGTCTCAGAGTTTTTAATACATCCGGTGACGCGGGTAGTTTTTCTGCTAAGCGAAAAATTGTCACGTTGCAACATGCACCAATTGAGACGGTCCATTTAAATTGGAATCGACTTCATCATTCAACCTCAACACCATGGCCATTACCCACCTCAATCCCGAAGGCGTTTTTCCCCCGTATCGCAACTACAGCCACGCCGTGGAGATCAGCGGCGATTCAAAATTATTGATCATCAGCGGTCTCAACGGCTATCAACCCGACGGCCAAACCATGCCCGAATCGTTTGAGGAGCAAGGTGAACTCATCTGGAAGCACATCGGCACCATTCTGCGGTCGGCCGGAATGAGCTATGCGAACATCGTTTCCTTGCGGACCTATTTAAGAGATCCGTCATTCGACGAAGCCAACGTCCGGTTGCGCATGAAATACCTGGGCGACAACAAGCCGGCGTCAACGGTGGTTTGCTGTCAGCTGTTGGAGACGAAATGGAAGTTGGAGATCGAGGTCATGGCAGCCAAGAGCGTAGGTTAAGGGAGGAGCGGCGCAAATGGCAATTGAACGGTGGGTGATCACGCGCAGGCGCCGAGCAGCACCATCGCTATAATAAAGAATATAAGATGATCGAGCCGCAGGCGAAGTTTCTTCAATGCCTGGCTGATATGGTATTCAACCGCTTTTCCCGACACGTGGAGGCGGGAAGCGATCTCTTCGTTGGTATAGCGATCGAAGCGGCTGAGGCGGAAGATGGTCTTGGTAGTATCGGGAAGCTTGTCGATCTCACTGTTTAACAGCTCCAGCGTTTCGTCGTAGGCCACGGCTTCCTCCGTGGCGTGGGTCTCCTCCGAAAAAGTCTGCCGGGCCTGGCGGACCAGCTTTTCCTGGCTCGCGATTTTATCGAAGTGATCGTAGATGCGGTTCTTCATAGACCGGAACAAGTAGGCGCTCAGATCTTCCACGTGCCCCAGGTTTTCGCGCTTCATCCAGAAATTCACAAACACATCCTGCACCAATTCCTGCGCGGTGGTCTTGTCGCGAAAATAATTATACGCCAGGCTATAAAGCTTGGCCCAGAATAGATCGTAGATCTCTTCAAATTCCCCTTCTGTCATACCTTTTGAGCTGATCTTCAACATGCATCGAATTAGGATGGGCGTAGAAAGGTAGTAAAAATGCAATCGTTTTAAAAAATATTACAATCGATTTAGGGTCGCGGCGGGTTACAACCTTCTTACATGTATACCAAGCCTGAAAAAAGTGCGATGAATAAATATGTATTGGCGGATTTGATCCGGCGTCTTCGGGCAGGCCAAGCGTCGGCTGAAGACAAATATCTGTTGGAACAGATTTGGCAGGAAGCAATGCGCGACACATCCTATCTCGACAGCCTGTCGGACGCGGAACGCGAGTTATTAAAAAAGAAGATGTTTGCGGCCACACAAGAAGAGATCGGCCGTCGCACGCAACCGCGCAAAGTCGTGGCCTGGCGCCCCTGGGTGTTGCGCGCTGCTGCAGCCTTTGCCCCACTGCTCGCCGTTTCAGCCGTACTATATTGGAATGCTAACCGCTACACGGAAGTGCACACGGGCTATGGCGAACGCCTCGCCGTCACGCTCCCCGACAATTCGACGGTTACGCTCAACGGCAACTCTGTGCTCCGTTATCATAAGGAGTGGGATAATGAACATACACGCGAAGTGTGGATCGACGGCGAAGGTTTCTTTGCCGTGCAACACACGGCGAACCACAAAAAATTTGTGGTGCACGCTTCCGACCGACTCAACGTGGAAGTGCTCGGCACAAAATTCAATGTAAAGAGTCGCGAAAAGAAATCCGAAGTCATGTTGACCGAGGGGAAAGTGAAGTTGGACATGCAAAACACCCAGGCAAAGGCCAGTTCAGTTTTCCTCGCACCAGGAGAACTGGCCACCCTGGGTACTGACCGCCATCTCTCCAAACGCACCGTAAAACAAAAGCAATACACCTCGTGGCTGCAATACACTTTGTATTTCGACCGCACCACGCTGCGCGACGTCGCGGTCCTCTTAAAAGATACGTATGGGCTGGACGTTGTGTTCGACGACGCCACGCTGCAAGATCGCGAATTGTCGGGCGAGATCTCCTCCGCTAGTATCAATGATATTTTATATGCGATTGCTGAAACGTTCAGCTTGAACGTCACCCGCGATGGCACGAGTGTATATATTTCTTCCAAATAACTAACCGCAAACCCGTATGCTCAAACAGTACCGTAATTATTACACCGTATGGAGGAGTTGTTTATGTCTGGTGATGCTAAGTTTTCCAGCACTCCTGTTGGCGCAGGATCAACTTTTTGCCAATGCCCTCCAAATGAACCGCACCACGCCGCGTCGTGCCGAAGTGCGTTCGTTGCGCGAAGCACTCGAAGAGGTGCAGGATCATTTTAACGTATCGTTCTTATATGAATCTACCGTCCTGGAAGGAAAAGAAGTTTCCACCAAGATCGCCATCAAAGGAAAGATCGAAAACACACTGACCAATTTGCTGGAGCCCCTCGGCCTGCGATTCAAAAAGATCAACGACCGCACGTATTCCATTTTGCCAAAGGTTGCCCCGAAAGCTTCCCGCGATCAACGCGGTGCGGCGGCCACTGAAAAAGATAGCTCTGCAGACCTCAATCCTTCTCCTGCAGATGCAGAAGGGTTGTTCGAGGCAGCTGCCGAGAACCGGTTTGTCGAGATCGTCGTGCAAGGCACCATCACCGACGAGAACAACGGTCCCATCCCGGGAGCAAACGTGCTGGTGAAGGGAACCACGAAAGGCACCACCACCGATGCAGAAGGTAAATTCTCCATCAGCGTACCCGACGAAAATGCCGTGCTGATCGTGAGCTTCATCGGCTATACGTCCGAAGAAGTGCCCGTGGGCAGCCGCACGACAATCGATGTGAAACTGACACCCGACATCCAGCAACTCAGCGAAGTGGTTGTTGTGGGATATGGCACACAGAAGCGCTCTTCCGTGACCGGCGCGGTGGCCACCGTGGGCTCCAGAGAAGTATCAGCGTTGCCGGTCGTGAGCGTGGAGTCGGCCATTCAAGGTCGTGTTCCCGGCGTGCAGGTGACCAGCAATGGTAGCCCTGGAACAACGCCTACCGTGCGTATCCGCGGGATTGGCTCCATCACCGGTGCCTCTCAACCGCTGTACGTGATCGATGGTTTTCCTGCGGCTGGAAACCTGAACAATATCGACACGAAAGACATAGAGTCCGTGGAAGTGTTGAAAGATGCGGCGGCGTCGGCGATCTATGGATCGAGAGCGGCAAACGGTGTGATCATCATCACCACCAAGAGCGGTTCGCGCGACAGCAAGGTGCATGTGGATGTTGATACCTACTATGGTGTACAGAAAGCCTGGAAGCAATTGGATTTACTGGGCACCGACGATTACTTGAAATATGGCACGGCCTTGTTGACGAATGCCGGTAACGCGTTGCCCCCTCGGTTTTCGACGATGAATGATCCGATCTACCCCGGAGCAACCCAAACCTACGCGCAAACCAACAGCGATTGGCAAGGGGCGATGTTCCGGACAGCCCCGATTTCTCAAACGCAAGTGGCGTTGTCGGTAGGTTCGGAAAAATCCAAGTTGTATACCTCCGTGAGCAAATTCAACCAGGAGGGTATTATGCTCGGCACGAACTTCGATCGGTACAGCTACCGGTTGAATTATGAAAATAAGATCAGCAGTCGGTTCACGTTTGGCGAGAACTTTAATATCTCGTATTCCAGCACACGGAACCAGGCAGAAAGCGGTGGACGAACCGTTCTTCAGCACATCATTCACTCGGTTCCTTACATTCCTATCTATGATCCCACCTTGCTTGGAGGCTTCCGGGCGCCCAGTGGAAATGACGGATCGGATCCCGAAAATCCTGTGCGCATCGTGAGCATGGACTCCAATAAAGACAATGTGATGAACATTATCGGAAGCGGCTACCTGGAAGCCAAGATCGTCGACGGCTTGAAATACAAATTCACCGCCGGTGTGAATTATGCCGTGCGCCGTCACTTGGAGGATTATCCGATGTACAACGATGGCTTTGTGTCGCGGAACCAGCATAACCTGGTCGACAATCGGAATACAAGCTTCTCACCCTATCTGTCCAATCAACTCACCTACGACAAGACGTTTGGATCGCATGCGCTCAACGTGATTGCCGTAGCAGAAAAGCAGAACTATACCGGGTCGAACCTCAACGCCAGTGCACAACAGGCTCGCAACGATATCGACCAGATGACAGGATCGTCCAATCCCACACTGAGTGGCGACAAATCGGAAACGACGTTGTTATCTTACCTGGCGCGTGTGAACTATGAATACAAAGGAAAATATCTGTTGAGCGCTTCCATTCGCAGGGATGGCTTCTCCGGATTTGCTCCGAATCACAAGTGGGGTAATTTCCCAGGTTTGTCCGTGGGTTGGCGCATGAACGAAGAGAACTTCATGAAGCAGGTGCCCACGATCTCCGAATTGAAGCTGCGTGCCAGTTATGGTTCATTGGGTTCCATTGCCAACGTAGGGGCGTATGACTATCAATCGTTCATCAACACCAACACGTCCTACGATTTCAACAACGCCGCCGCCGCCGGGGCTGCCTATTTCGACAAGATCCAAAACCTGAACCTGACGTGGGAAAAAACAAAAATGTCAAACTTCGGTGTCGACCTGGGGCTGTTTGAGAACCGCGTGACGTTTACCGCCGAATACTTTGTAAGGAATGTCAGCGATTTATTATTGGATGTCGTTCCCGCCAACTCGCTGGGGTATACGTCGGCCACCAAACAGAACGTGGCTTCGATGAAGAACTGGGGATATGAATTTATTGCAGGCTATGCAAAATCAAACGGCCCGATCACGTTCAACATCAGCGCCAACATCGGCATCATTCGCAATACCGTGAAACAACTGAACGCACCCAACGCGGTATTATACAGCGGCAAGAACGACGACTTTGGTGGTTTCCAAATTACACGTACCATCGCCGGCAGCTCGATCCAGGAATTTTATGGCTATAAGACCGATGGCATTTTCCAAAACCAGGCGGAGATCGATGCCGCTAACGCTGCGGACGGCAATCCGTCCACGAAGTATCAGGCCAACGCAGCACCCGGCGACATTCGTTTCAAGGATATTAACGGCGACGGTGTGATCGATGCTTCGGATCAAGTGAGTCTCGGCAGCTACCTCCCCAAGTTTAACTATGGTATAAACTTCACAGCCAACTACAAGAACTTCGACCTGACACTTTTCTTCCAAGGCGTGCAAGGAAACAAGATCTACAACGGCACGAAGGTGCTCGGTCAGGGCATGTTGCGGTTGTTTGGCGCCGAGAAAGAAGTGATGAACGCCTGGACCCCCGACAACACCAACACCAATGTTCCGCGTGCCGTCAACGGCGATCCCAATCAAAACTCACGGACATCGGACCGGTTCATCGAAGACGGTTCCTACTTTCGGTTAAAGAATATCAGCATCGGTTATTCGATACCTTCAACCAGCATACAAGATCTGACCAAGGGCACACTTAAGAAGCTCCGGATCTATGTCTCGTCGCAAAACCTGTTCACCGTGACGAAGTATACGGGGTACGATCCGGAAATTGGTAATCGCTATCAGAACAGTACGGGCAACACGCTGATCAATGGTATTGACTATGGCCAGTTCCCGTCGCCAAGAACCTTCATGGCCGGTCTTCAAGTTGGGTTTTAAGGCGTAGCAACAAAAAATGGAAACCATGAAAACGAAAATCATATTTTTTACTATCGTATCGAGCCTGATCGCCAGCTCTTGCGGCGAAAACGTTCTGGACAGGCAAAGCACGACCAACGTGAAGACGGAGAACTATTACAAAACCGTCGACGAACTGAATTCCGCATTGACCGGTTCCTATGCCATCCTGCAAGGCACCGACCTCGGAGGCCGCGAGTATTTCTTCCTTCATGACTTGCGCTCCGATGACGTTGCCAGTGGTGGTGGTCAGTTGGAAACCGCGCGGAACCAGATCCTGATCGGTTCCCTGGGCGCAACAAATTCAGTGATGACCTCCGTGTGGAACGGCTTCTACCGGTTGATCCATCGGGTCAATGCCATCATTGAAAATGCACCGAATGCTACGGGCGACGCGGGCGTGAAAGCCAGAATTGTAGGCGAGGCCCGGTTCTTAAGGGCATGGGCCTATTTTCAACTGGCCGCTTTCTGGGGAGACGTTCCCCTGTATGACACCTACGCAAAAGGTTTCGAGGACGTGAAAGCCCGCAGCCCGCAAAGTGATGTTTTTAAATTCGTGATCACCGAATTGAACAGCCTGCAGGCCGACTTACCGGTTTCGTATTCCGGCAACGACCTGGGACGTGCTTCCCGCGGAGCTGCGCTCACCTTGTTGGCTAAAGTTTACATTTTCACGGGCGACTACACGAACGCGAAAACGCAACTCGAAGCGGTGAAAGGCATGGGCTATGCGCTGGTGGATAACTACTTTGACAACTTCAAAGAAGAAACGGAATACAACAAGGAATCGATCTTCGAACTTTCCTATACTTCCAGTGGCAATTTTAACTGGGATGCCGATGGTAACGGAACCAGCGTAAACGAATCGTGGATCCGCTCGCAAGAATACTCCGCCGTGGGATGGCGCAACCTGATCCCGTCCGACAAACTGCTCAACGAATATGAAGCAAACGATCCCCGCCTGAAAGACAACTTCTTTTTTATCGGCGATAAGTATGGCGACCCCGCCGCCCCGGTGACGCTGACCGCCGACAAAGTCCAAGGGAACTCCAGCATTTTTCACAGTGTGAGCCAAAAGATCAGCTGGCGGAAATACTCGGTCATGTATAAGCTCGATCCGGGCGGATACTACGACAAGATCGGCATCAATTACCGCATGTACCGCTATGCCGACGTGTTGTTGATGCTGGCCGAATGCGAGAACGAAGTGGGCACATCCTCCGCCGCGATGGCCTATATGAACCAGATCCGCAACCGCCCCAGTGTGAGCATGCCGAATTATCCTACCGCCGATTTCCCCTGCGACTCCAAGGACGAGATCACGCGGGCCATTATTCACGAACGGCAGGTGGAACTGGCGGGCGAGGAAGTGCGCAACTTCGACATCCTCCGCTGGAGGAAGAACAACAAGTTGAAGACCGAGCCCATTTCCTATTTCGAAGCCAACAAATTTGAGCTGCTGCCCATACCGCAGGACGAGATCAATACCAACAAAGAGATTCCGCAAAGCGAGCAGAACCCCGGATATTGATTGACCGTCTGAATTAAACTGGTGACAGGGCGATGTTTCATCGCCCTGTTTTTTTTACTTTTCAGATGAATTCACCAGAACCTATGTCCAAAAATACCCTCCCGCTATTCGCCCTCGTTCTTTTTCTTGTAGTGGGATGCCACACACAACCCACCCATTTCGAGCTTTTGCCTTCCGGCACTACCGGCATCGCGTTCAATAACCTGTTGACGGAGAGCGATACCCTCAACATTCTGTCGTTCGAGTACATGTACAATGGGGGAGGCGTTGGCGTGGGCGACTTTAACAACGATGGGCTGACGGACATCTTCTTTGCCGGGAACATGGTGAGCAGCAAACTCTACCTCAACAAAGGCAACTTTCGTTTCGACGACATCACGGAACAAGCGAAAGTGACCACGAAATACTGGTGCACCGGCATTTCGGTGGTCGACATCGACCAGGATGGTTGGATGGATATCTATGTGTGCACCGTGAACCCCCACGACGACAAATCGACGCCCAACTTACTTTTCCACAACAAAGGTGTCGACGATAAAGGCGTTCCCGTATTCGAGGAAGTGGCCGCCGCTGTGGGCCTGGCCGATCGCAGCTACTCCACCCAGGCCGCATTCCTGGACTATGATCTCGATGGCGATCTCGACATGTACCTGCTCACCAACGCGCTGGAAAACTACACGCGAAATTCCCCCACCGGGCAACACACCGACGGCACGGGCAAGAGTGTGGACAAACTCTTCCGCAACAATGGTCCCGCCGCGGGGCTGCCGCATTTTGAAGATGTCTCCGCCGCAGCGGGCATCCTCACGGAGGGATGGGGCCTCGGCATCGTGGTGAACGACATCAATCGCGACGGCAAACCCGATGTGTATGCGGCCAACGATTTTCTCTCCAACGACCACGTCTACATCAACCAGGGCGACGGCACGTTTGCCAACGAGAAGGAGCGCATGAAACACACCGAATACAACGGCATGGGCGCCGACATCGGCGACATCAACAACGATGGCTTGAACGACATCGTGGTGGTAGACATGTTCCCCGAAGACAACCTGCGGCAAAAGACCATGTTTGGCGGCATCGGCTATGACCGGTTCCAAAAAAATATCCAGATGAAATACCAGCCGCAGTATGTGCGCAACGTTCTGCAACTCAACAACGGCAACGGCACCTACAGCGACATCGGCTATCTCTCCGGAATCTATGCCACCGACTGGAGCTGGAGCGGTCTCATCGCCGACGTGGACAACGACGGCTGGCAGGACGTGCTCATCACCAACGGATATCGCAAAGACATCACTAACCTCGACTTTGTTACTTACAGCAAGGAGTCCAGTATGTTTGGCACCGACGCCACGCGGATGAAAAAAACGCTGGATGCCGTGAACAAAATTGAAGGCGTGAAGAAGCCCGATCTTATTTTCAAAAACAACGGCGACTTGCGCTTCACCAACAAATCGAAGGAGTGGGGACTGACGCAGGAAGCCTATGGCAATGGTGCCGCCTATGCCGACTTCGACAACGATGGCGATCTTGACATGGTGATCAACAACATCAACGACGAAGCGTCGGTGTATAAAAACAATGCCCGCGAGCTTGATCCCGGAAGAAGTAATTATTTGCGCATCGTCTTGAAAGGTCCGGCGGGAAATCGGAGTGGGCTGGGTGCGCAGATTGACATACTTCAAGAGGGCAAAAAACAATATCGCGAGCTTGAAACACAACGTGGCTTTCAATCTTCGGTGGAGCCCGTTGTTCACTTCGGATTGGATAGCCTTACGCAGATCGACCAGCTTGCCATCCGCTGGCCGGACGGACATGTGCAGACATTAAAAAATGTCAAAGCCAATCAGGTGCTGGAAGTGGCGTATACCGATGCCGTTGAGGTTGAAGAAGAGGACGGATGGGCGGTCTATCCGCCACTTTCCGCACGGCCCGATTCCCTCGATAATTTCACGGGATTGTCCCCGGATAAACTGGCAGCATCGGTCTTTTTTGATGACGTGACCGCCTCTACCGGCCTTTATTACAAACACCAAGAAGACGAATATATCGACTATAAAGCCACGGCTACCTTACCTCAAAAGTATTCGCAAGCTGGCCCGGGTCTCACCATTGGGGATGTCAACCAGGATGATTTGGATGACGTGCTGTTGTGTGGCGCGGCCCACCGTGGCACCACGATTTTTGTTCAGCAAAAAAACGGAACATTCAAAAAAGATTCACTGGGCGCAAAGCCGCAGGAAGACATGAGCATGCAGTTGTTCGACGCCGATGGCGACAACGACCTGGACCTTTATTGTGTTAGCGGCAGCTCGGAGTTCGGCGCATTGCCGGGTGCCTACCAGGACCGTTTTTATCGCAACAATGGTAAGAAACTCGTAGCGGACACCACAGCATTGCCAAAAGAGAACGCCAGTGGGAGCACCGTAGTGGCCTCCGATTTTGACAAGGATGGTGACCTCGACCTTTTTGTTGGCGGAAGGATCGTGCCTGGACGTTATCCTGAAGCCCCACAAAGCTTCCTGTTGCAAAACGATGGAAAAGGAAATTTTACTGACGTCACAAAGTCGATAGCGCCCCTGCTCGAGCGTTCAGGAATGATCACCGGTGCGCTATGGACCGACTTCGACAATGACGGATGGACCGACCTGGCCATCGTGGGAGAGTGGATGCCCGTTTCTTTCTACAAAAACAACCAGGGCAAAGCATTTTCAAAAGCATTCGAAGAGGCACCCGGTTGGTGGACCAGCATCACCGGCGCCGACATGGACAACGACGGCGATGTGGACTACGTCTGCGGCAACCTCGGTCTCAACTCGCTGTTCCAGGCTTCTCCGCAAGCGCCCGTCAGCATCTACGCAAAAGATTTTGATGGCAACGGCTCGTTCGACCCGTTGGTGACACGCTATGTGCAGGGAAAGGAATACTTAACGCATCCCCGCGAGACGCTGACCGACCAGATCGTGAGTTTAAAACGCAAACTGGTTCGCTATGCCATCTATGGAGGGTCTTCCATACAAGAGATCCTTACGCCCGAGCAACTGCAGGGGGCGTTGATCTATCACGCAACAACCCTGTCGTCATCCTACGTAGAGAACCTCGGTGGCGGCAAATTTAAATTGACGGACTTGCCCGTGGAGGCCCAGTTCGCTCCCTTGAACGGCGTGCAGATAGCCGACTTGAATGGTGACCATCACCTCGACATCCTGGGCATTGGTAACTCCTACGCGGCTGATCCGCTGACGGGCTATTATGACGCAGGCACCGGAGTGTGCCTGCTCGGCAATGGAAAGGGAGGCTTCCAGGCGCTCCCCGTCTGGAGTAGCAACTTTGCTGTTGACACGGATGCTAAAAGCCTCGGCCTTTTGAGGAGGGCAAACAACGAACCGCTATACATCGCTACAGCAAATCGCGATAGTTTGCAGGCCTTTGAACTGTCACCGTCGGTTTATCCCCCGCACCTCCAATGGATAACAGCAGGCCGGACGGATGTGCAGGCCGAGCTCAGATGGGCTGACGGTAAAGTGGAAAAAAGAGAGCTCTACTATGGCTCGGGCTACTTGTCGCAATCCACCCGTGCGATCCCAATTTCCCCCGGGGTGCAGGAAGTCTGGCTGAAAGACAGTGCCGGCAATCGGCGGAAAGTCTGGGGGACCGGGGCCGGATCAAAATAATTCTATTCGGTATAAATTTTTTGACCTGGGGTGGACGCTTCGGGAAAGAAATGCTTACCCAAGTTCACGGGGAATTTCACCCGATTGAAACATCTTTTTTTGGAAGAAAAGGCATGGAAAAGGGCACGCTATAACGGCTGTCCGAAGGGTTTTGGACAACAAAGGGCAGGATTTAAACAAGTGTTTGAAAACCCCTTTTTTAGCGTGGATATTATATTTTTTTTACCTTTTCGTTAGATCAAAATTAAAAACTTGTTCTACTTTTGGACCGTAAAACGAAATCGTTCGAAACATTCTTTAGAATAAACCGCGATTTCGTTCGACTTATCAAGTAGTCGAAACGGAAATCGGCTTCAATAGGTTCAGATAACAATTGATTTCTATTCGCATGAACAAACTCTTACAAGCCAGGATCGCCACTTTCACTGCGGCGAAGGAAGCCCGTGAAAGGGGCATCTATCCTTACTTTCGACCCATCTCGTCCGCGCAGGACACCGAGGTGATCATTGAGGGCAAACGCGTGCTCATGTTCGGTTCAAATTCCTACCTGGGATTGACCAACCACCCACGCATCAAAGAGGCTGCCCAAAAGGCAATCGAAAAGTATGGCACCGGATGCGCCGGCTCCCGCTTTCTCAACGGCACACTCGACATACACATCGAGTTGGAAGACCGCATTGCTGCGTTCACCGGTAAGCCCGCTGCCCTCATTTTCAGCACCGGCTTTCAAGTGAACCTCGGCGTGATGTCGAGCCTGACCGGGCGCAACGACTATTTGATCCTGGACGAATACGATCATGCCTCCATCTACGACGGCACACGCCTGTCGTTTTCGCGCGTGATCAAATATGGCCACAACGACATGAACGACCTGGCCCGCCGGCTCAGCATGCTGCCCGAAGAAGCGATCAAACTCATCGTGGTCGACGGCATTTTCAGCATGGAAGGCGACCTGGCCAAGCTTCCCGAGATTGTGACGCTGGCTGAACAATACGGCGCCACCGTGGTGGTGGACGATGCTCATAGCCTCGGCGTGATCGGCGACAAAGGCGCCGGCACCGCTTCACACTTCAAACTCGACGACAAAGTAGATATCATCACGGGCACGTTCAGCAAATCGCTCGCTTCCCTCGGCGGCTTCGTAGCCTCCGACCGCGACACGATCGACTATCTGAAACACCAGGCCCGCTCGCTCATTTTCAGCGCCAGCATGACGCCGTCTTCCGCCGCCAGCGTGCTGGCCGCGCTCGACATCCTGGAGACCGAGCCCGAGCACATGGAGCAATTGTGGAACAACACGCGTTATGCCATGCACCTTCTCAAAGAGGAAGGCTTCGACATCGGCGACACGGAAAGTCCCATCATTCCCATCTATGTGCGCGACAACGAGAAAACCTTTATTGTCACCAGCATGCTGCAACAGCAAGGGGTGTTTGTGAACCCGGTGGTTTCGCCCGCCGTGCCTTCGCATGCGTCGCTGCTTCGCTTCTCGCTGATGGCCACGCACACCTTCAGCCAGATCGAAGAGGCGGTAGAGAAACTTGCTTATACATTTAAGCAGGTAGGAGTACTGAAAATTAAAGAACGCATTTAATGAAGCGTGTAGAGCCCGTCACCACCAAAGCCCAACTTGAAGCATTTATCGATTTCCCGCATGATCTCTATAAGGATGATCCTTGCTATGTGCCCGAGTTGTTCATCGCGCAGCGCGACCTGCTGACCCCCGGCAAGCATCCGTTCCACGAGCACTCGCCGGTACAGCTTTTTTTGGCGTACGACAAAGACAAAGTGGTGGGACGCATCGCGGCCATTCTCAACAAGAATCACAACACGTTCAATAAAACCGAGGACGGATTCTTCGGATTTTTTGATGCCGTGAACGATGGCGAGATCAACGCCTTGTTGTTTCAACAAGCCGAACAATGGCTGCGCGACAAGGGCGCCAGGACCATCATCGGACCCGCTAACTTTTCAACAAACGAAACCTGCGGCCTGCTCATCGCCGGCTTCGATACACCGCCGTTTGCCATGATGACCTACAACAAGGAATACTACGAATCCCTGTTGAACCAGATCGGCTTCCGCAAGAAGGTGGACCTCATTGCCTATCGCTTTGGCGAAGACGGCTACGACGACAAATCGGTGCGCGTAAAGAAGGCGTTGCTGGATCGCCTGCAGTCAAAGGGCATCACGATTCGGCCCGTCATCAAAAAGAATTTCGAACACGAAGTCGCCCGCATTCGCGAGGTCTACAACTCGGCCTGGGACCGCAACCTCGGCTTTGTGCCGATGACGGAAAAAGAATTTGACTACCTGGCCAAGGACATGAAAATGATCCTGGACACCGACTTCTGCCTGGTGGCCGAAAAGGACGGGAAAGCGATCGGCTTTGCGCTGGCCATTCCCGATATCAACCAATTGCTCATCAACATCAAGCGCGGTCGGTTGCTGCCCTTCGGATTGTTCAAGCTCCTGTTTGGCTTGAAGAAGATCAACGGCATCCGCGTCATCGCCCTGGGGGTGATGGAGGGCTACCGCAAGCTGGGGATAGAAGCGTGTTTTTATGGCACCATCATCGAAGCCTATCGCCGCAAGAAATTCAAGCGTGCGGAAGCTTCGTGGATATTGGAAGACAACGATCTCATGAATAATGCCTTGCTGCATGTGAAGGGCGTGCCCCACAAGCGCTACAGGATCTTCGAGAAAGCGATATGAAAGAAAGCGTGCTGATCACCGGGGCGAGTGGATTTGTGGGGTATCACCTCATCGAGGAAGCCTTGGCAAAAGGCCTGGAGGTGTATGCCGCGGTGCGCGCATCGAGCCGGGTGGATCACCTGCGCAATTTGCCGGTCCAGTTTGTGACCACCGATTTTTCGGATGTCAGGGCCATACGGGCCGAGCTGGAGGCAAAGCGTTATCAGTACGTTATTCATGCCGCCGGGGCGACGAAAGCCCTGAATGAGGCATCCTACAACGAGGTCAACGCCGTCTATACACGCAACCTGGCGCAGGCGGTGTCGGAGCTGCAGGTGCCCTTGAAGAAATTTGTTTTCCTCAGCAGCCTCGCGGCGATGGGGCCTGCAAAGAATGGACATCCCATCCTGGAAAAGGACGCCCCGAATCCCGTGACGTTCTATGGAAAAAGCAAGCTGCTGGCCGAAAGCTATCTCTCGGCACTGGATAGTTTGCCCACCATCGTATTGCGCCCCACGGCAGTATACGGTCCCCGCGACCGCGATATTTTCATCATCCTGAAAACCATCGCGCAGGGGATCGAGCCTTACATTGGCAGAAAGCCACAACAGCTGAGCTTTATCTATGTGAAGGATTTGGCGGCGGTGAGCGTAGGGGCATTGTACAGTTCAGTTGTCAAAGGATCGTATAACGTATCCGATGGGGGAAGCTATGACCGCTATGAGCTGGCCAACATCACCAAAGAAATATTGCACAAGAAGACGTTAAAGGTTCATATCCCCATGGGGGTGGTAAAAGCCATGGCGTTTGTCCAGGAGACGCTGGGACGGATGCAGGGCAGCATGCCGGCGCTGAACCAGGACAAGCTCGCCGAGCTCACCGCCGCCAACTGGTCGTGCAGCATCGACAGCATCCGGAAGGACCTTGGGTTTTCGCCCCGCTACACGCTGGCGCAGGGGTTGGAGGAAACCATTCAATGGTACAAGGCCAACCAATGGCTATAGGCGAAACCCAAACGAAAGAACATTAAATAAAAGGCTATGAAAGAACAGATCGAACAAGCAAATGGAAAACTAGGCATATTGATACCCGGCCTGGGTGCTGTGGCGACCACCATGATCGCCGGTGTGGAGGCCGTGAAGAAGGGATTGGCACAACCCGTCGGTTCGCTCACCCAAACCGGTAACATCCGGCTGGGAAAACGCACCGAGAACCGCTATCCCAAAATAAAGGACTTTGTGCCCCTGGCCGATCTGAACGACATCGTGTTTGGCGGATGGGATGTGTACACCGACAACGTGTATGAAGCCGCCGTGAACGCCAAAGTGCTGGAGCTTGGATTGCTTCAACCCATCAAGCCCGAGTTGGAAAAGATCAAGCCCATGAAGGCGGTCTTCGACAAAACTTATATCCGGAACCTGGACGGCACCAACATCAAGGAAGCCGCGACCAAGTTCGACCTCGCGCTGGCCGTGATGGAAGACATCGACAACTTTAAAAATGAAAACGGCTGCTCGCGCCTCGTCATGGTGTGGTGCGGCTCCACGGAGAAATACATCGAGGAAGCAGACGTTCACCAGAACATCTACGCTTTCGAAGACGGCTTGCGCAACAACGATCCGCTCATTTCGCCCAGCATGATCTATGCCTACGCCGCCATCAAAAAAGGAGTGCCGTTTGCCAACGGTGCGCCTAACCTGACGTGCGACATCCCGGCGTTGATCGAACTGGCCAAAGAAAACGGTGTGCCCATCGGCGGCAAGGATTTCAAGACGGGACAGACCCTGATGAAAACCATTCTCGCCCCCGGTCTGCACGCCCGTTCACTCGGCATCCGCGGATGGTTCTCCACCAACATTCTCGGCAACCGCGACGGCCTTGTGCTGGACGATCCGGATAACTTCAAGACCAAGGAAGTATCCAAGCTGGGCGTGCTGGAAGATATTTTGCAACCCGAGCTGAGCCCGGAACTGTACGGCGACCTGTATCACAAGATCCGCATCAACTATTATCCGCCCCACGGCGACAACAAGGAAAGCTGGGACAACATCGACATCTTCGGATGGTTGGGTTACCCGATGCAGATCAAGATCAACTTCCTGTGTCGCGATTCGATCCTGGCGGCTCCCATCGTGCTGGACCTGGCCTTGTTCTTTGACCTGGCCAAGCGTGCGAACATGAGTGGCATCCAGGAATGGTTGTCGTTCTACTTCAAGTCGCCGCAAACCGCGCCGGGCCTGCGTCCGGAGCATGACATCTTCAAACAATTGATCAAGCTGCAGAATACGCTGCGCCACATCATGGGCGAAGATCTCATTACGCACTTGGGCCTGGATTACTACCAGGATCTGGTGGAGTCATTGTAAGCTTACATGACGATACACCAGATCATTGCCACGGTAGGAGGGATTGGATATATCCGCAAGGGGAGTGGCACCGTAGCCGCGGCCCTGGGCGTGATCGCCTGGTATCTTTTTGCCGGCAACGTCGAGCCGGTCGTGATCCTGCTCCTGACCCTGGGCATCACCGCCATCGGTGTGTGGTCGGCCACGGTGGTGGAGCAATACTGGGGCATCGATAGTCATCGCGTCGTAATTGACGAAGTGGCGGGGATGGGCATCAGCCTGTTGTTCCTTCCCGTAAGCTTCGGCATCGGTCTGGCAGCCTTCGTGCTGTTCCGGTTTTTTGATATTGCCAAACCAGCCTATATCCGTTCGATGGAGAAACTTCCCCGCGGATGGGGGGTGATGGCAGATGATGTGCTGGCGGGAATTTACACCAACATCCTGCTGCAGGTGGCTGTGAAACTATCCATACTCTGATCATAAAAGACGGACTCATATTCCTGAAGTCACAAACGGCTTCCCTCATCGCATCGTTAGTGGATTTTGCGTGCACTATTGTTTGCGTCGAAGTGTTAGGAGTTTGGTATGGCCATGCCGGCATTGTGGGGAATATCGTGGGGGCCATCACCAATTTCGTCATTGGCAGACAATGGGTGTTTCTTTCTTCGGGAACGAACAACCTAAGACAGCAGGCCCTGCGCTATGCAATCGTTTGGGCGGGCTATGTGGCGCTTGGATTTTTATTGTTCGTGGCCGTGACGGATTATATCAATATTAATTACCGTATCGCAAAAGTACTGGTAGCGATTTTTTTAAGTGTTACGTATAACTACGTACTGCAAAAGAAATATGTGTTTAAATAGGCGCGTAACGTGCGCATGAAGTGTGATGTATAGAATAAGTATAGTGATCGGTCTATGGATGAGTGCAATCGCGGTGTTTGGACAGACCACCGTGAGCGGCGTCGTGACCGATGCAGAAACGAAAGAACCCCTGCCTTTCGTAAACGTCTTTTATGAAGGTACCACCGTGGGCAGCGTCACCGATGCGAACGGCGCCTATGTGATCCATACCCCGAACCTGGAAAATGTGAATCTCCATTTTTCTTTTTTGGGTTATAAGACCGTGATCCGAAAGATCCGCCCCGGCGAAACACAGGAACTGAACGTGAAGATGGCTCCCGATGCAAAAGTCCTTGACGAGGTCACCGTCACCTCCGGCAACCAACGGGAGCGCTATCGCAACAAGAACAATCCGGCCGTGGACCTGGTGCGGGAGATGATCTCCCACAAAAAAGAGAACCGGATGGAGAGCTACGACTACGCCGAGTATGAAGAATACGAGAAGCTGCAGATGTCGCTCAGCAACATGTCCGACAAATTCAAGGACCGCAAGATCTTCCGCAAATACAAGTGGCTGTTCGAGAATGTAGACACCACGACCATTCCCGGCAAAGCCTTGTTGCCCATCTACCTGCAAGAGACGCTGTCGGATCGCTACTACCGGCGCACACCCGAAAAGAAGATCGACGTCACCAAGGCCCACCAGAAAGTGAGCTTCGACGATTATATCGACAACGCGGGTCTGAGCACGTACCTGAATTATCTCTACAGCGACATCGACATCTACGACAACAACACTGTCCTGTTGACCAACCAATTCCTGAGTCCCATTGCCGACAGCGCACCGACCTTCTATAAATTCTACATCACCGACACCCTGAAAAATGTGACCCCCAACCTGGTGGAGCTGGTGTTTGTGCCCCGCGATGCCGGTGGATTTTTGTTTCAAGGCAAGTTGTATGTCACGCTCGACACACACTATGCAGTGCAGAAAGTGGAGATGACCGTGAACAAAAACATCAACCTGAACTGGGTGCGCGAACTGCACATCGACCAGGATTTTGTGCAGACGCCGTCGGGACGTTTCCAGGTGGTGAAAAGCCGCATGCAGTGTGACTTCGGATTGTCGAAGGGTGGTGGTGGCCTGTATGGTGAACGCGTGGTCTCCTACAAAAATTTTGTGGTGGACAAACCGCGCGAGCCCAAGTTCTATGAAAGCGATACCAAACTGACGCTCACGGATTCGGAAAAACACACCGACGGATTCTGGCTCTCCAATCGCCACGACTCGCTTTCCGTAGCCGAATCGAAAGTGTATCAAAATATCGATAGCCTCCAAAAGCTGCCCTCTTTCAAACGCACGATGGACATTGCCACGTTGTTGCTGGCCGGCTACAAAGGTTTTGGCTGGTGGGAGCTGGGACCTGTGAATACGTTCTATAGCTTCAACCCCGTGGAAGGCTTCCGGCTCCGGGTGGGTGGACGCACGACGCCGAAGTTCAACGAGCGCCTGTATTTCGAGACGTATGGTGCCTATGGCTTTAAGGATGAGAAATGGAAATATTTCCTCAGCGCCACCTATTCGTTTACCGGCAAATCCATCTGGCAGTTTCCGGTGCACACCCTTCGGGCGAGCTTCCAGCGCGACACAAAAATTCCCGGTCAGGAACTGCAATTTGTTCAGGAGGACAACTTCCTCCTTTCATTCAAACGCGGTGTGAACGACAAATGGTTGTACAACGACATCTGGAACATCGACTACCTCCACGAATTCGACAGTCACTTCTCCTATCGACTGGGGTTCAAAAACTGGAAGCAAATTCCGGCGGGGGGACTGAAGTATGAGATCCGCGCAGACGACACCGTGACGGAGATCCAGCAGGTGACCACGTCGGAATTTTCATTGGAACTGCGCTGGGCGCCGGGAGAGCAATTTTACCAGGGTAAAGCTTACCGGATCCCCATTCCAAACCGATATCCCATCGTCACCGCGCGTTTTATCGGTGGCGTGAAGGGACTCTTGGGTGGCGAGTACAATTATCAATCGGTGGCCCTGAACGTGTTCAAACGCTTTTATTTGTCACAGTTCGGCTACACCGATGTGGTGGCCGAGGGGGGCTATGTTTTTGGCCAGGTGCCGTTCCCGCTGTTGAACATCCACCGGGCCAACCAGACGTATTCCTACCAGTTGCAGTCCTATAACCTCATGAACTTCCTGGAGTTTGTGAGCGACAAATATGTGAGTGTGAATTTTGATCATTATTTCAATGGATTTATTTTTAATAAAATTCCGTTGTTCAAAAAGCTAAAATGGCGGGAGGTGGCCACGTTCAAGTTGCTGTATGGAAGTATCCGGAGAGAGAACGACCCGACCTATAACCCGCAGACCTTTGCGTTCCCCACGAACAGCGACGGCGTGACCACGACCTATTCGCTCGCCGCGCAGCCCTATATGGAATGTAGCGTGGGGATTGCTAACATTTTCAAGCTCATCCGTGTTGATTTGGTGAAACGCCTGAGCTACCTGGATCACCCGACGATTTCGAACTGGGGCATCCGTGCAAGATTTAAATTTGATTTTTAAGCGTGTAGAAAGTATGAATACAACGACAACTCCCCAAGTTATACAGAAGCAACCGCTGCGCATCGTGTTGCAGCAATTGATCTATAAGGTGATCAACCCCTTTGTGAAATTTCTGGTTCGCATCGGGTTCACGCCCAATGCCGTGACCACGGTGGGGCTGATCCTGAACGTGGGCGTGGCCGTCATCTTTGTGGCCGGCGCCGAAGAAGGCAACCGCGGCGACCTGAGGTATGTGGGTTGGGCTGGAGCGCTCACGCTCTTTGCCGGTCTGTTCGACATGCTCGACGGGCAGGTGGCGCGCCTGGGCAACATGAGCTCGACCTTTGGTGCGCTCTATGATTCGGTGTTGGACCGCTACAGCGAACTGATCATGTTCCTCGGCATTTGTTATTACCTCATCGGTCATCACTATTTCCTCAGCTCGTTGTTTGCCTTCATCGCCCTGATCGGGTCCATGATGGTGAGCTACATCCGGGCACGGGCCGAAGGCCTTGGCGTGGAGGTGAAGGGAGGATTGATGCAACGACCCGAGCGCGTGGTGACGATCGGGGTCTCGGCCCTGGCGTGTGGCATCACAGCCTATTACATTGGCGGTGACTACAAGCTTTTTGTACCCGGCATTCCTTTCCAGGTATTCGAGACCATTTCCGTGTTCACCATCCCCCTGACCATCATGGCCGTGCTGACCAACATCACGGCATTCCACAGACTACGCGAGGCGAAGAAAGCATTGGAGCAGAAAGGATTATAAGGATCGTTTAAACGCATGAATTTTTTATTGAGCATATGGCTGGTCACGATGGCGATGGCGCCCGTCAGAGAGGCTCCAAAGGCGGAGCCATGTGAATGCACCATTGGCAACCAGTTTCCCACACCACCGAAAGATCAGGGTTCGCTTTTCTATATTCAACGAACACCCAACACCAATACGATCATGTACGACGTGAACCTCGACCGGGGTGTGCCCAATGAGGAGGAGCCTGTTCGTGTCTATTGGCTGCGCTATGGGGAGAATGGGCAGAAAGAAGACCTCTCGTATATCCAACGGCATTATGCCTATGGTATCAAAAGCAGGAAGCTGGAGAACAATACCTTTGAGCTCCGCTTTGTGTCCTATAAAAAACTTCCCTTCTACCTGTCGCGTTCCGCACGCGACAATCGTTATCACATCCTGGCCACCGTCAATGGAAAGCAAATTGAAGTGAGCCGGGTATTCCTGCAGATCGAAGGGGGAAGCTTCTGGCTTCCCAACGTGGTGTGTGCGCAGGTGAAGGGTGTCGATCCGGTCTCCGGTAAAGAAGTTATTCAGTCCTTTAAACCTTAGGGTATGAAGAAACCATTTGTTTCCAATTCAACAGAATCGTCGCGCATGTTCAAGAGCGACTTCCTGGAGCGGTTTTCTGTGGTCCACTACAGTGTGCCGCTGATCGTTTTTATTCCCGTCATTTTATATTTCATCTACAGCGCCTTGTTTGTCTGGCACAATAGCATCCTCACGTTCGTGGCCTGCGGCCTGGGCGGCCTCTTGTTTTGGACGCTCACGGAATATGTGATGCACCGGTTTATTTTTCATTTCGTACCCAAGTCGAAATGGGGCCAGCGTCTGCACTTTATTTTTCACGGCGTTCACCACGACTACCCCAACGACGCTTTGCGGTTGGTCCTGCCCCCGTCGGTAAGCATTCCCCTGGCCACCGGTTTCTATTTTGTTTTCCGGGCTGTTTTGCCGCCGGATTGGGTTTCGGCCTCCTTCGCCCTGTTCATTGCCGGATATCTTTTCTATGATATTTCGCATTATGCCCTCCATCATGCTACCTTTAAAAGCCCATTTTGGAAAAAGCTCAAACACCACCACATGCAGCATCACTACAGCGATGCCACCAAGGGCTACGGTGTGAGCTCCGCCCTTTGGGATAAAATATTCAGATCGGATTTTGAAAAATAACCTGGATTACCCGGCGGCTGAGGCAACGAAACCCTTTGGACGTTACCTGGCCACCGCTTTGCTGGTGTCGGCCGCCTATGTGTTGCTCTCCGCCCTGCTCATCGGCTTCAAGTCCGATCAGTTGGTGCTGGCGGGTATCTTTACGGCCCTGTATGTATCGACACCCATCACCCGGAAATTTATCTTAGGCTTTTCGATCTTCATCGTCTTCTGGGTCATTTTCGACTACATGAAGGCCTTCCCCAACTATTGGTTCAACGAAGTGCACATTGGAAGCCTCTATAATGCCGAGGCGCGCCTGTTTGGCATCCACACCGCCGAAGGAGTGCTGACTCCCAACGAATATTTTCAACGCCACAGCATCGTGCTAGCCGACGTGCTGGCAGGTCTGTTTTATTTATGCTGGATCCCGGTGCCACTAGGATTTGCCGCCTACTTATTTTTCCGGGACCGCCGCAGCTTCCTCTACTTCTCGCTCACATTTTTGCTGACCAACCTCATCGGCTTCGTCATCTATTATCTCTACCCGGCCGCACCGCCATGGTACGTACAGGAATACGGCCTTGATTTTATCGCCGGCACCCGCGGCAACACCGCCGGCCTCATCCGCTTCGACCACTTCTTTAACATCACCATCTTCCAATCCCTTTACACCAAGGGCTCCAACGTCTTCGCTGCCATGCCGTCACTGCATTCGGCTTATCCATTGCTGGTGCTATATCACTCCTGGAGAAACAATATGGGTTTTATGAAGATCGTCTTCGGCATGATCACAGTGGGTATTTGGTTTGCCGCGGTCTATACGAGTCACCACTACGTTTTAGATGTGCTGGCTGGCATCGCGGTGGCTACGACGGGGATCATTCTTTTTCAAACGCTGGTGGCGAAAAGTAAGCGATTCGCGCGGTTTGTGGAGGGGTATGTTGGGATGATTTCTTAGGAGCCAGAATCCAGGAGCCAGGAGCCAGAGTTGGAGTTCAGTTGTCAGGAGCAGACAGTAGCCAGTCCGTAGCCAGGAGTTAGAATTTAGAAAAGTCATAAATCCAGAATCCGGGAGTGAGTGCGGGTGTGTGAATAGGCAATTAGGGAGCTTAATTGAGGAGAGTATGTTGGTTTGCTGGAATGTGGTGGCTAAATTGTTTTTTGGTGGAGGCGAGTGTTGTTGATTGATTTGTTGTCTGGAATTTTAAAATCGTTGGGTATGGATGCATCGAGGAATTTTCGGGACTTGGTGGTTTGGCAAAAGGCGCATGCGTTTGTGTTGGGGGTTTATCGTCTGACGAAAAGCTTTCCAAAGGATGAGCGATACGGTTAACATCACAATTCCGGAGGGCCGGTGTTTCCATTGCAGCCAACATTGCCGAGGGATTTGTGAAACGCTCCAGACTCGAAAAAATCAGGATGCTCAACATCGCCCAAGCGTCACTCGAAGAATGCAAATACTACCTCATTCTTTCCAAGGACCTATCCTACGGCTCGAACCCCTCGCTAGAACCCCTCTCCCAAGAAATAAGCAAAATCCTAACGGCCTACATCAAATCCCTCGAACTAAATTCCAAACCCTAACCACCGGATCTTAAATCCGGATTTTAACATTCTCAATTCAGATCTAAATTCTGGATTCTAACTCCCGAGAAAAATGGATTGCAAAAACTCCTGGGTCCGAAAAAAAGAAAATTCTGACTCCTGAGGTCCCGGCTGCTGGAAATGCCGAGAAGAAGCCACTGGCTCCCCGAATACCGAGAAAGCGTCTGGTCCGAAGTCCGAGAATTAAGATTTTGTCTACTTGATGCTGGCCACTGGAATGCCAAGAAGAACGCTTTTGGCTCCTGACGGCTGGAATGCCGAGAATAAGCTCCTGACTACTGAATTCCAACTCCTGGCTTCTGGCTCCTGGCTCCTGGCTCCTGAATTCTCCCCCCCGATTTGATCCCGTGACATATCAAATCCAAAATCACCTCCAACCGGTCACCCATTTTCTTTATGCGACAATCCTCCAGCAACCCCATCTCAATGCCTCGCGTAGCGCTCAGCATAATATGACTCAGATCGTCCAAATCCTGGTCCGTGATGCGTTTGAATTCGTGGTTGTTGATGCCGAACACGAGGATGTCGCGCAGCAGTTCCAGCTCCTGCGCCTCGAAATTTTTCTTCAGGCCCTTGATCAATTGGGGGTTCTCGGAGATCTCGCCGAAGACGATGCCATAGAGGTTGGCCTTTTGATTGATCGCCCTGATCTTGCTGATGGTGAACATGCGCAGTTTTTCTTCTGCGGTACAGGCCTTCTCCACGGCGGCTTTCACCAGGCTGAAGACCTCCTGCATGTCTTCGCGGATCACGGCGTCGAAGATCTCGTCTTTGCTTTCGTAGTAATAGTATAACGTGCTCTTTCCCTTTCCCACGGCCTTGGCTATGTCTTCCATGGTGGTTTTGAAAAGGCCAAAGCGCTGGAATAGGGTTCGGGAAGCTTTGAGGACTTCCACGCGTATAAGTTCATCTTTGGAGAGGATGACGACGCTCATCTAATTTTTGACCAATTTCGTTTTGGAGTCTAAAATTACGATAAATATACTAGAGGAGGAAGGGTTTGTACCATTTGTACCGGGAAAGATCGTTTGAGAAAATCGGGTTTCGTTTGACTGGCCATCCCAATTCAGGAACGGTGGAATACGAGGACGTGGAGGTGCTGGAAGTTTCGGGTTCTCGGTATATTTACGGGGAAAGAAAAATGTATCCCTGTGAAAAGTGAGATGTACTGTTTGCGTGCCGCGACCACCTTCGTCCTGAAACTGTCGCTTTGTGTTGTCTGGGTGGCTGCCTGTAAGCCGGAAAGCAAATCCACGTTCACCGATACGAAGGCCGTGCCGAAGGAGTATGCCACCACGTTCAAGCTTCGCCCTTGCGAGGTGATGATCGTTGAGGACTACGGGAAACTGTCGGATGCCAGCGATAACACGCCCCCCAAGGCCATACGGGAGGTGCGCGACGAAGCCACCCTCCACCAGATCCTCACCCTCGCCGCGGCGCTTCCCGACGAAGGGCAGATCATGAAAAAGATGGCCGGCGATGTGCCGCTCTTGCGGACCACGCTGATGTATGCGGACGACACCATTTTCTTCGACTACTACAACGCCTCCGTGAAAACCCCGAGTACTTCTTTTTACGCCAATCCTCCACAGGAAGAGAAGGCCTTGTACGAGCTGTTGCAGTCGTTGATAAAGTGAAAATAAGCCGGAGAACAAACCGTTGAAGTGCTGATGTAGATTGAATGCGTGGACAATTTTGGGTCTAACCCACTGTCTTCCACCTACATGCTAATATCAACCTTTCACTAACCCGGAGCACCCACCTGATAATCGGGGAGCGGTCCGGTTCTGGCAATGTGGAAATTTGCACCTCAACTACCCCCGGATATGAAATTAAGACAAAAGATCACCCTCCTGATCAGCCTTGCTCTGCTGGTGCCTACCGTCGTCATCAGCACGGTGGCTATCTACAAGATCAAAAGCAAAGCCAGCCGCGACATCGCGAGCTATCACGATGAGGAGTTTGCCCAGCTTAAAGTCTATCTGAAGCACATTACCGACATCGCTTATGGCGTGATCGAGACGCAACACAAAGCGCTCGCCGATTCCATCGCCCGCCACAACCAGCATGCCGACTCAACCCAGGCCAAGCTGTCGATGACGCCGGCCATGATGGAACAGACCTTGCAAGAGTTGGCGGCCATCCGCTTCGACAACGGCGAGGGCTATTTCTGGGTGACCGACAACAAACTTCCGTTCCCCACCATGCTGATGCATGCCGAAAAGAAAGAACTGAAAGGCAAGACGCTGGACGATCCCAAACACAACGTGGAAAAGGAAAAGGGCCGCAACATCTACCAGGTTCGCGCCGAGCGTGCCAATGCCGATGGCGATGCCTTTGTAGAATATATCATGAAAAAGCCCGGTTCGCAGGAGGTGGTGAACAAGATTTCCTACTCCCGTTTATATAAGCCCCTCGGCTGGATCGTGTCCACCGGGTTTTATACCGACGCCATCGATCAGGCGGTCGCCGCAAAAAAAGCAGAGTCCAATCAGCAAGTAGGACAGATGGTTTTCTTTATCCTCGCCCTGGCCGCCCTCATCCTGGCCGTTGGCTTGACCGTGTCCATCTACTTCAGCAAGGCGCTGACCACCGCGATCCTCAACATCAAAGACACGCTCGAGCAACTGGCACAAGGACGCCGGGTGGAACAAGTGAACGTGCACCGAAGCGATGAGATCGGCTCGATGACGCACTCCCTGAATGCGCTCGTGGTCGGCTTGTCGACCTATACTTCGTTTGCCAAAGAGATCGGCGAGGGCAACTTGCAGCAGAGCTTCACGCCCCTGAGCCAGCAGGATATTCTCGGCAATGAATTGTTGTCGATGCGCAACAACCTGAAAAAGGCAGCCGACGAAAAAGCCATCCGCGATTGGGCCAACGAAGGTCTGGCCTCGCTGGGCGATGTGCTGCGCCGCAACAACACCAACACCCAGGAGCTTGCTACCGAGACGCTGAGAGAGTTGGTGAAGTACATGAACATGAACCAGGCGGCGCTCTTCATGATGGAGGAAGGATCGGGCGAAAACGATCAGTACTTACAGCTCGTGGCGGCCTACGCCTATGAGCGAAGAAAATATTTGCAGAAGACCATCGCCGTGGGCGAGGGCATGGTGGGTCAGTGTGTGCTGGAGCGCGGCACCATTCACTTGCGGGAAGTGCCCGAGGAGTATGTCAACATCACGTCGGGCCTGGGCAATGCCGTGCCACGCACGTTGTTGATCATGCCGTTGATCTATAACGAAGTGGTGTACGGTGTTCTGGAGATGGCCTCCTTCCGCGAATTCGGAGATCACGAGATCGCCTTCCTGGAAAAGATCGCCCAAAGCATTGCGGGCACCATCGCCAGCGTGCAAACCAACGAGCGCACCAAAAAATTATTGGAACAAAGTCAGCAGATGTCGGAGGAGATGAAAGCGCAGGAAGAAGAACTGCGCCAAAACCAGGAAGAGCTTCAGGCTACTTCCGAGCAAATGCGTCGCCGGCAAGTGGAGTTGGAAAAAGAGAACGAGCGTTTGAAAGACGAACTTCGTTCGTCGGGGAATGACTTCCAGAAACAAAATACAGCTTTTCAAACCGTATGATCACACACTACATTTCACGCCCGCGGCTTTTTGTGCTGGCAAGCTTTTTCCTGCTGACATCCCTTCCGGCCCTGGCGCAGGAAAAATATTGGGTGAAGCCGGACAGTCTTTTCAAGTACGTGCAGCCTTCGGCCAGCTTGCAATTTTGGGGAACCTATACGTCGGGCGAGAAAGCCCAGTTCGCAGCAAACGGTCCGTTGGAGGCAGCGCAAAATCGCGTGAGCTTTATGGCGCGCCGTGCGCGTCTGGGGTTTAGCGGGAAGCCCTACAAGGGCTTGAGCTATGCCGTGATGATCCAATACGACAACCTGGGCAAAGACAAACTCAGCGGCGTGCGAGGCGCTACCAACACCGGAACGCTCGGCATCCTGGACGCCTATGTGACGTGGCGCTTTACCAAAAATGAGATGGGGGCGATCACGGTGGGTTACTTCCAACCGCAGATCAGCCGCGAATGTATTACCGGCGACTTGCTGGTGAACTCGTTCGATAAATCCGTTTCACAAACCTATATCCGTCAACACATGGATGGCAAAAGCTACGGGCGGGCTACGGGTTTGAACATCGGCGGCCAAAAAAACTCAGGGACCTTTTCGTTCGGCTATAACGTAGGGGTGTTCAACAACGTGACCACCGCTGCCGACCCGAAGAGCTTTCCCGAAAGCTCGGGTAAATATTGGTCTCCACTGACGGTGGAGCGCCTGACCTTCACCATTGGCGATGCTGAAAAGAAGACCTACTCGATCAACTACGATGCAAACAACTATTACGGCAAACGCAACGGCGTGACGTTCGCCTTCTTCGGCTCGCAACAGGGGCGTACGGATATTTTTCAAAACAACCACGTGAACGGCTTTGACGTGCTCTTCAATTTCAAAAACCTGAACCTCGACGGCGAATGGTCATGGCTCGAACGCAAGGCTGAAGGCCAAACCTTTCGCGGCCAGACGGGGCACGTTCGCGCGGGATATAACATCGTGGTATCCGAAAAGTATTTCCTGGAGCCGTGCTTTATGTTGACCGACTACAGCGGCAATAGCAGTGGATCGGTCAACGGCAGCGACCGTTTGTATGATGCCGGAGTGAACTGGTATCTCAATAAAAAGAATTGCAAGCTGAGCGTCCATTACATTGTGCAGGAAGGTGCGGGTGTCAATGGGTATACGGATGGGGTTACGTTTCAGAAAGGAAACTATGCCGGGGCTTCGTTTGTGTTGATGATTTAGGTTGAGAGGATAGAAAAAATATTAGGGTTAGGGTTAAAACGTTAGGCGTTATTTTGTTTTGGGTTGTGGGACTGACTGTAGCTTACGCGGCAGAAGGTCCCTTTTTTTTCCGGTGGCTACGCGCCGTGCGGATTACGGCGGATGGTTTGTGAGACGACAAGCTCATTATCGATTTTTTTTTCGGATATTTCGAACGATCCAAATTCCACTGATAGCAACCCTCTATGATTTTGAAACGTTTCTTCTTGATTTTTTTCCTACTCTCATTTCAAACGGCCTGCTCTCAAAGCACGCCCGTGGGCGTGGCCCCTTCGGCCGTGGAAATTACACCGCACATAATGAGTTTTGGAGTTGCCATCGATGTTTCGGTGAGCAAATCCGGGAAGGATATAGCCATCGCTTCAAAGGAAGGGATCATCTCCATTTTCCGGACACCGGAAGAGATTGCATCCGGGCAGTGTCTGTTTGAATATCCGAAGCAGGTTGAAAAATTCTATTATCAGTTGCCCGCCAAGATCCTGTTGTTCGCCAACGACGAGCAAAATATTCTGGTGCTATCACCGAAAGGCAATATCGACCTACGGGATAAACGGTCGGGAGATCTGACGGGCAAGATCAACATTCCCGGCGAGAGGATCACGGCGCTCGAATTTGACCGAAAGCGGCGCTATCTTTTAGTGGGAACGGAAAAAGGAAAAATACAGCTTATGGATCCAGACCGTTACACCGTCGTCAAGCGATTCAATGTTCCCGGCAAAGAGATCATCAGCCTGGCCGCCAATGACAAGACTTTGCTGTGTGGCGATCAGGAGAACAACATCCACGTGATCGACATGGCCACAGGCAAAATCACGAGGGTGTTGAAAGGGCATCGTTCCTGGGCCTACAGCCTTGATATTTCTATGGATGGCAAATATGCTGTCTCCGGAGCCCCGCGTAACCGCGAACGCACCTTGTTTGGAGAGGCGCTGCTGTGGGATTTGAGCAACGGTCAGATCATCTATCGTTCGCAGCAACAATACCTCCAGGTGCTTCGTACAAAATTTACAGCAGATGATACCCGGATCGTCATTGGCCACTTGTACGGACTTGCCGTGCACAGTACGGACGGAAAATTGATAAAGTCCATCGAACCATTCGAGGGGCATGATATCTTTTTTGATTTCATCCCAGGTTCAAATGCATTCGCAGCGTCGACCGCCGATTATGGATTCGACACCAGATCGATAAAGATCATTCATGCCGAAACGTTATCGGTAGGGCAGACCATTGCCAGCACGGCTGCCCCGATCTGGAACATGCGGATGAGCCCGGACGGTAGTAGGTTTATATTCAATCAGGATCAGGCGTTGAAATCATTCAACCTTTCAACCGACGAGATCAATGATCTATCGCCAATAGCATGGGCCAATTCGTCTCTTGGTTTTTCTCCGGATGATAAATTTATCTTCTTTCAGAAAAGGGCGCCCGACGACCAGCGGAAAACAAATTGGATGGTCATGGATCTCGCTTCAGGAGAAATTGTGGCCAGTCGCCCGGTGAATTCGAACCTGGTGACACCACAGTGTATAGGCCCCGATTTGCAGTATGCCGGGTACAAGTTTTATGACGAGGACCAGAAGAAAGCGATCTTTCAGGTTGTGGATGACAAGATGAATCCTGTTCAAAAAATCGCGGTGAACGGTTTGGGCTATTCAGGGTATGAATTTACGCCGGTCCCGCGCACCATTCTTGAAAGTTCCGAGAATCAAATGCTTCGCCTTATCTCGTTGGAGGATACTTCTCATTACGCCACTTTTCGAGGCTTCAAAAAACTGGGCTTTGATGGCAATTCCATGATCGTATACGAAACGGCCACCAGGAGTGTGAAGTGGGTGAGCTGCACAACATTCAAAACCGAGCGTGAAATAGGCGTGGATGATCTGGATCCCGTGAAGGCGGTTGTTAGTCCAGGGAAAGATCAGATCCTCTTTTGGGGTGGCCTTACCGTGCAGATCTACGATATTCAAAAAAAAGAACACGTCAAAACGATAAAGCTTCAAGCCCGGTACGCAGAAGGAACCTTGGAGGATTTCTTGTGGTCGCCCAACGGCAAAACTTTTGTGATCTGTTCCAGAAACGGAGTGATAGAATTCCTTGACAGCAGCACAGGATCTTCCAAGGCGATGCTATTTGCAAAACACCTGCAAAGCAATGACTACATTCTCATGACCAATGATTTGGACTGGACGGGCACTTCGAATGGAATTGCTTATATGGTCGGCGTCAGAGAAGATGGAGAATTCATAGCCCCGAAAGAGCTTGCCGGGCACCAAACGAAGCAACTCCTGAAAGCGATGTTGTTAGATTGATCCTGCCCGCGTTCATCGATTTTACCGCTGGTTTTTACGTTGCACTTATACAATGATTCTGAAGGTGAGATTGACCCGTGACTTTAACGGGGAGGAGGACTTGGCGATGCGATGCTCCCAATGTTGTTGCAAATCACCTTTCATGAGCAGCATCGAACCGTTTTCAAGGCGCACGGCAAACTTGCGATCGTGATCTCGCTTGTGGCGGATGTCGAACCGTCGCACCTGGCCGAAGCTGACGGAGGCGATGATGGGTTGTTTGCCTAATTCGGTTTCATTGTCGCTGTGCCAGGCCACGGAGTCGTTGCCGTCGCGGTAGTAGTTGAGGAGCACGCTGTTGAAGCTGACGTGGGAGAGAGGTTCGATGCGGGCTTTGATGGCCAGCAGCTCGGGCGTCCAGGGAAGGGGTTGAAACCGTGTGCCGGTGTAGGCGTAGTTCTTGCCCGTGTCGCCAAACCAGGCGGTGAGGCGCGGGGTGATGATCGGCTTGCCATACATCACGACCGTGCGTTGTTCCCAGGGAATGGTGGCGATGAATTTTTGGAGGTAGTGTGCGCTTTCCGTTTCGGAGAAAAGCTGGGGAGTGTAGGCCAGGAGGTCTTCGGGCAGACCGGTGCTCACCCCGCTTTCGCCAAACATGTTCAGTTGGTCCATCCCAGGTTAACCGAAAATGCGGGAAATTGGTTACAGGTTTCTGCGAAGAATTAAGATCACTCGGAACGCAAACTGTTTGCCGGGTTAACTTTTGCGGCCTTCAGGGTTTGCATGCCCACCGTGATCCATGCGATGAGCAGCGTCACGATCGCGGCACCGGCAAAATACCAAAGGTTTAATTCGAACCGATAGGCAAACGTTTCGAGCCATTGGGTTGTGATGAAATAGCTGATGGGCAATGCCAGGCCGATGGAGAGCACAATGGATCGCATAAATTCATTCGACAGCAGGAAGACGATGCCCAGTTCGCTCAAGCCAAGTATTTTCCGGATGCTGATTTCTTTACGCCGCCTTTCGGTGGTGAAGGCAGCCAATCCAAATAAACCCAGGCAGGAAATGATGATGGCCAGTCCCGCAAAGTATTTGGAAAGTACCGCGACCCTTTGCTCGGCAACATATTGTGCCTGGTACGCATGGTCCAGAAACTTGAAATTAAAGGCATATCCGGGGTTGAAAGCGGTATAGAATTTTTGCAGTTCGGCCACCGATTGTTTTTCTGTCCCTCCCTTAATTTTCACGGCCATGGTAATGGTTTCTTGTGGCGCTAAGCGAAAAGCATAGGGCTTAACGGTTTCGTGAAAGGATTGGTAATGAAAGTTCTTGACCACGCCTAAAATTTCTTTGCCATCAATTTTCTTTCCAATCGGATCCTGAATCCCCAGCGCTTCAATGGCAGCTTCATTGTAAATTACTTTGTCGGTGTCGGAGCCAAAGTTTTGGGAAAAGGTGCGTCCCGCTTTTAGTTCAATGCCCAGCAGCTCGATCAAGCCATAATTCACGGCAGCGTTGTTCATGGTGATGGTCTTCCCGTTCCACTCCAGTTGACCCGGTGTCCCTCCGCCTTCCCCCGGCTCCCCGCCAAACATTCCCAACATGCTGGAGGCATCCAAAACGGTGTTGAGTTTTTTTATTTCCGAGATAAAGGTTTGAACATTTCCGATCACTTTTCCTTCGATGTCAAAACAGATCACATTGTCTTTATCGTAACCTGGATTTTTTGTTTGGATGAATTCAATCTGTTTATAGACCACGAGCACCGACACGATGAAGACGACGGACGCAGCAAACTGAAAAACCACCAGCCCTTTTCTTGCCCACAGTTCACCGAGGGAAGACTTGAACTGGCCCTTCAATACTTTGGCCGGACTTTGCCCGGAAAGATAGAGGGCAGGGTAAGCGCCTGCGAGTAGCGCGGTAGTGATGGCGATCACCGCCAGCGCGACGATGATCCTGGTATCGAAGCCAAGCGCCAGGTGTTTCCGGGTGATTTCATTGAACTGGGGAAGCAGAAGGTTTGCCAGCAAAAGGGCTAGCGCCAGCGACAAGAGGGTCATCACCAAGGCTTCCCCGAGGTATTGGCGGATCAATGTATTGCGTTGCGCGCCAATCGCCTTTTTTATGCCAACCTCCTTGATCCTTTTGGAGGCTTTGGCGGTCGACAAGTTCATGAAATTGATACAGGCGATCAGCACGATGATGACCGCGATGATCGAAAACAAGCGAACATATTCAATGCGTCCGCCCGTGACGACGCCATTTTGGTATTGGCCATAGAGATAATTGTCGGCATAGGGTTTTAGGAACAAGGTCCGGTCCTGTGAATTTTTCCCTTTGTTTTTAAGAAGGTCGCCCATTTTCCGGTTGAGCAAATCCAGGTTGCTGTTTTCTTTTACCAGGACGTAGGTGAAGAATGGCGCGGAACTATCCCAATTGGTTTCACCGCTTTTCATTCCCATCAGGTCACGGAAAGCATCGAAGGTTAACATAAAATCAAATAGCTCTGAAGCATTGGCCGGCACATCCTTAAAAACTCCGGTGATCAGGACCTGTTTCTTGATGTCCATCAACTCCCACTCCAGCAATTTCCCGATGCCATCTTCCGGCGTTTTGAAAAGTTTTTTGGCCAACGATTCTGAAATGATCATGTCATTTTTTTCGCGCAAGGCTTCATCGGCGTTTCCGTGTAGCAGGGGATAAGAAAAAATGTTCAGGAAGCTTGGATCAGCAAATTTTCCCACGCCCTTTACATGGGCATTTGGCGTGGATAGGGTGAAGGCTGGGAAAAAATTGGGGGGCGTAACAACCGCCGCGTGCTCAATTTCGGGCATTTCCTGGGCCAGTGCATCCGCTAAAAAGTCTGCGGTTTGATTGCTCGTGTTGATGGATCCATCCGTCGCGCGATGTTCCATCACCTGAAAGATCCTGTCGCCCTTTTCGTGGAACGTGTCAAAATTCAACTCGTCGTTCACCCACAGATAGATCAGGATCAGGCAGGTCAGGCCCGTTGAAAGTCCGAGGAGATTGATGAGGAAAGTGCTCTTGAAGCGGAGGAAATTTCTGTAGATGATCAGCAAATGGTGTGACATCAATGAAAGGGAAGGTGCTGTTCCGCTTCTTTTCGTGGGATACAATTGAATGGAATGGAGCACATCGAGAAAGTAATGCAGCCGGGCTTTCAAAGCACCTTGTTTCTCCAATCTGCGCTGAAACTCCTCGTGGAGGTCGCCCTCTACTTCCTCCAGAAACTTCAGATTACAAAAACGTTGAAGAATCGCCTTGGCTAATTTTGGGGGATTGGTCTTCATTCCAGAAAAATTTTATTGGTGTTGAAGGATCATTTCAGGCAAGGTGCCCGGTGCGTGATCCCTTCTTTTTGATTTATATTATTTATAAATGTATATAATATATGAGTCTTTCAAAATGTAGTTTTTGAATTTCTTTTGAACCGGCGCCCTTTTTTGGAATGGGCTAGGGATGGGGCGCGGGAAATGATGGGGGTGGGGGTATGGAGGTAGGATTACTTTTTTCGGTATTTGAACGGATCGCAGTGCGGAGATGGGTCGGTCGTTTAATGTTGCGCTTGGGTCTGTGATCGGCTGCGGCTCGATTTTGAACGGGGTTGGTGTTTTGCGGTTGCTGCGTGAAGGATGGTAGTGGAAAGGCCGGGTGCGGTGGGGAAAGAGAGAGTGAATTTGTTGGTGGGACACCAACAAATGGGTGACCGGGTTTCGGGAATGGGGGAGCAAAGGGTGGGCGGACTTGTAACGGACAGCCTGACCCCTGGCGGGTGGGGATGTAGGGTGGGAAGAAGGGGGCACGCCCCGCCGGGGTTAAAAACACTTAAAAAAATGGGCAGGCGCGATAGTGGTGGGGCAGGACTTGCCTGTCTCTAGACGGATAAATAGGGTTAAAAACGTTAATTTGGTTTTACGTTACAAAGGGATGGTGACTTTGCCCGAGGAGGATATGATCAGGGCCATTCGTGATGGCGACAAGGTCGCTTTTCAGCAGGTGTTCTATGCGTGCTACGATGGACTGTGTCAGTATGCCTGTACGATGCTGAAAGACATGGACGAGGCCGAGGATGTGGTGCAAGCCATGTTTGTGAAGGTCTGGGAGAAACGCGAGAGCCTGGGGATCCAGACGTCGATGCGGTCGTATTTGTTCCGGTCGGTGTATCACCAGTGCCTGAACCTGTTGGAGCATCGCGCCATCAAGTGGAAGCACCAGGAGCAGGGCGCCTACGACAAACTGGGCGAAGTGCAGCAACCCGAAGTGTTCCCCGAAGAATTGGAAGAACGCATCAAGGCGGCCATCGGCGAACTGCCGGAGCAGTGTCGCATCATTTTTATGATGAGCCGCTATGACGAACTAAAGTATGCCGAGATTGCGGCCCGGATGAACTTGTCGGTGAACACCATCGAAAACCAGGTGAGCAAGGCATTGAAGATTTTGAGAGGGCGGTTAAAAGATAATTTTGTTTAACATGAAATCTGTGTCGTGTGATGAAGGAAAATGAAAGCGCCATAACCGATGAGCTGATCGTGCGGTATCTCACCGGCGAGGCTTCCCCCGAAGAGGCCATGGCGGTGCAGGATGCATTGACGGATTTGAAATTCCAGTCGCGCTTCGCCGCGCTGCAAGCCACGTGGGCGGCCACCCACCCGGCAAAACCAACGCACCATGTTTATGCAGCCGAGGCCTGGCTGGCCATTGAGGACCAACTGATGCGGCGGCGACTTAAAAAAGTGAGCGCCTTGCCCGACGAAAAACAAACCCGTGCCTTGCGCTATAGTCACCGCGTGTTCCGCATAGCAGCGTCGTTGCTCTTGCTGGCGGTAGCGGGTGTTGTCTTGTATAACGTAATCGCCTCGAAGGATTCGGATGAGGCGTTGACCTATGTGAACACCCAGGAGCGGGTGCAGCACGTGGACCTGCCGGACCAATCGGTAGCCACCGTATTTCGAAACAGCAAGCTCTCCTATGCCGCCGACTTCAACAGCCACCATCGCGAAGTGTCGTTGCTGCAGGGCGAAGTTTTTTTTAACGTGACCCACGACCGCAAACACCCGTTCATCATTCACACCGCCGTGGCCGACATCAAAGTGATCGGTACCGCTTTTAACGTGACGCTGAAAGGCGATGCCGTGGAAGTGTCGGTGAAGGAGGGCAAGGTGCAGGTGTTTACGAAGACCGACAGCACCTTCCTGGAGGCGGGCGTGACGGGAGTGGCCCAAAAGGCCGGTCTCATCCAAACCCAGGACTCCGTGAACAGCAACGCCTGGGGCTATGCCACGCACCGGTTTGTATTTAAGGACACCCCTATGCGCGAAGTGATTCGCGACCTGGAAAAGGCCTATCCGTATACCATCAACGTATCGGACCAAGCCATTAATAATTGCAAGGTTACGGCAACTTTTGAGAATGATTCTGCCGAAAATCTGCTAAATTTAATGGCGGAATCTTTAAATCTTTCCGTAACAAGCAGTGGAGGCGTCTATACATTGGAGGGCGAAGGCTGCCCGTAATATTTTGGTTACGGCCATAGTGATCTGGATGTCGGTGGATGTCCGGGCACAGGCCGTGGACGGCATTGTGACAAAATCAATCTCCCTTTCCTATCAGGACAAACGTTTTCATGACGTGGTGGAAGACCTGGAGCGTGTGACGGGTCTTCATTTTATTTACAGCTCCAACAAGATCGAAGTAAACGGCCGCGTAACCCTGTCGGCCCAACGCCACTCGCTCGACGATGTGCTGGCGCAGTTGGGCAAGCAAATGAACCTGACCTTCAAAGTCCAGGGCAAATACGTAGTGATCAAGACCCTTCCTGTCGTGCCCGCCGTTTCAAAAACTATTTCGCCGACAACTGGTCCTGCCCATACCAACGAACCGGCGGAAGACCTTTCGTATAGCTCTTCGCTTATCGGAAATCCATCATCCGATCTGCGCGACTTTTCCGCGGCAACGTTGACGTATCCGCAGGTGAAAAGAGACTTGCAAACGCTACAAGTATATTTTGATTCGGGTCTGTTGCAAAAAATTCCGTCGCAATACATTCGCAAGATCGGGCAGCGTCAGCGCCTGGGTTGGTTTGCCAGCGGAGGGTTCATGATGAACGATTACTCGGCCGGTGGGGTGTTCCAGGCGGGGATGCGTTCGCTGTACTTTGTGATGGGCTCCAGTTGGATGAACGACAGCAAATATCATGGGTCCTATGGTTTGGGATCGTCCATAAAGATCGCCCACAATTTCGCCGTCAACCCGGCCATTACGTTTTCGCCGATGAAGGAAACCAACAAGCATACCACCAACTTCTATGGCCACAAAGTGGACGAAAACGTGCAGCTCAAGGCCGGTCACTGGCAGATGAAATGGATGGTGCAGTATACGTTGGGGCGTCATATCAATCTCAATTTCGGCCCGACCATCAACCGGCTCCACACCGCCTATACGACCAAGGATGTGAGCGTGTCGCGCTTTACCCAGGTGGCGGGTTTTATTGGAAGTCCCCAAGGTTATTCGGCCTACGGTCGTGAGCCGGCCACGCAGGCCATGGCGACCACCGTGCTGGTGGTGGACAGCCAGCAGAAGCAATATCAAACCCTGCAATACTGGATCGGCTGGGAGGCCAGTGTTTCTTACCGCATAAATTTTTCGAGCCACCGATAGTGGCAAGTCTTCTTTCGCCTGTCTCTGGGATGTGAGCGAGTGCCCACAGCATATCCAAACTTAAACAGACTGACAGGTGAACTTACAATCACATCTACGCGATGCCCTCTGGGTCCTATTCACGTTTACGATCATGGGACTGTGCTTTGCGGTTCAGCAATGGGAGGACAGAAGATTTTCCGTCGAATGTATCACGGCGGAGGTGCAGGATCTGTACCGCCTCGACGCGGGCCAGGCCAGGAGGATCCAGGAGATCAACTACGACTTTTATGACCGCGTGAGCAAGGCATCCCTTCACTATCTGCTCAACGAAGAAGCTTGCGAAAAAGAAATTGAACGGTTGACGCTGGAGAAGAATGAGGCGGTGATGAGCGTCGTCAATCATAGAATGAATCATCGGACTGCGGGGAGAACTGTGGGGTTACAGTGAGACGAGGGAACCGTCCTCACCTCCGCGAAAGCTCCGGCGAGCGGAGAGAGGAGCAGCGTCAGTAGTATTCTTTTGCTTCTTTCTTTGGTCGCCGGAGCTTTCGCGAAGGCGAGGCGGTTCTGTCTCTACTGCTGGTGATCGACCGGATCACAAAAAAAATCAAAATAGCTTGAGTTGATCTTGGTCTGCGGGAGGCTTTGCCTTGCCAAAGACGGTGCGGCCACCGTGCTTATAGGATTCGGCCCGTTCCTGGGCGATCACTTTATCGAATGCCCCGGCGTCGGGCTCAAAATCTTTCTCCATCCGCTGGGCCACAACGGTCAGACTTTTTATGGCGGCTTGTTTGTCGGCGTCGCCGATCTTTGCTTTTTCTACGGATGTTTTCAGGATGTTGATGGTCTCGTCATAGACCTTGGTGGGAACGGGGAACGGGTGGCCGTCTTTGCCACCGTGGGCAAAAGAAAAACGCGCCGGGTCCGTGAACCGCGATGGCGCACCATAGATCACCTCGCTGACCAGTGCCAGCGATTGGATGGTGCGCGGACCAACGCCCTCCAGCAACAGCAGCGACTCAAAATCGAGCAACGACCGGTCCTGCGCCAGGTTCAACACGCTCCCCAGCCGCTTGAGATTGACATCTTTCGCCCTGACGTCGTGATGCGAGGGCATGACCATGCGCTGAATCTCCGGCAGCATCACCGAAGGTTTTTCCTTCACGATCTCCAGCATCGAAGTCTTGGCGCGGGCGGCATCCACATCGGTCATGTTGAGGATCTCGCCTTGATTTTTTCCATAGATGAACGTGTGCGGCGTCTCGACAAAAGATTTGACCTGCTCCGAATGCCAGTGATAGCGTCGGGCCATGCCGTTGGCATCGTTCATGCCTTGTTGCACGACGGTCCATTCGCCCGTGTCGGAGACCACGAACGTGTGAAGATAGAGTTGAAATCCATCCTGGATGGCCGTGTTGTCAACCTTGGCCGTGAGCTTGCTGCTCCGTACCAGCGCATCACCGTCCAACCCGGTCTTGTCCGAAAGCTGCATCAGCTCCAACGGCGTTTGCCGCGAGTGCCGTCCCTTGCCGCCACAGATATAGATGCCGAGGTCCTTGAACTTCGGATTGACGGCGCGCTTCAAAGCCCCCATCACCGAAGTAGTGATCCCCGACGAATGCCAATCCATTCCCAACACACACCCAAACGCCTGAAACCAAAACGGGTCACTCAACCGGCTCAACACCGCTCCCTTGCCATACTCCAACACGATCGACTCCACAATGGCCCCACCCAGCAAACTCATGCGCTGCGCCAACCAAGGTGGCACCTGCCCATAATGCAACGGCAAATCCGCAGAACGTACGTTATTAAAATGCAGCTTCGGCATACCTCAAAGATAACCAGTAGATCACCCTAATTCCCACATTGCCCAACAAAAGCACGACCCCTAAAAGTGCCTGAAACACGATCAAAAAAGTCACAGGGTATTTGTATCAACGTTAGCGCTTACCCCAGGCATACAAAATCCAAAAAACATCCTATTTTTGATTCCACCGAACAAAGAGCACCAGCCAAAAGCAGCGGCACGACCCAGGACAACCGAACTCCTGGCTCCCGGCTCCTGGCTTCTGGCTCCTTTTGGATAACCGCCAACCCCGAAACCAAACGACCAACTCCCCCCAGGCCAACCCCACTGCAGAGTCTACCCATCCCATATGACCGCCCCAACCAAAACGCTCGCGCTAAACAACCCGAAAATCATCCGCGCCTGGTACATGTACGACTGGGCCAATTCGGTCTACACACTCGTCATCGCCACAGCGATCTTTCCTATTTACTACAAGGGTGTTGCCGTGGAGGCCAACGGGAGCGACATGGTGAACTTTTTAGGATTCACCATTCAGAATTCCGTGTTGTATTCTTATGCCTTGTCATTCTCCTTTCTAGTGGTAGCGGCGATGCTGCCCTTGCTGTCGGGTGCGGCAGATTACATCGGCAACAAGAAGATCTTTATGAAATGCTTTGTATGGCTGGGGAGCATGGGCTGTATTGGCCTTTTCTTTTTCAGCGACATCAACAGGTTAGGGTGGGGCATTTTTTGTTCCATCGTTGCCAGCATCGGGTATTCGGGTAGCCTCGTGTTCTACGATGCTTTTTTACCGGAGATCGTCACCGAAGATCGTTATGATGTCACCAGCGCACGGGGTTATTCGATGGGGTATTATGGGAGCGTATTGCTCATGGTGATCTGCCTGGTGTTGATCATGAACCCATTGGCGTTCGGGTTTGGCGATGACTTCGGCAAAGCGCAAACGTTGGCCACCAAAACGTCGTTCGTATTGGTGGGGCTTTGGTGGATCGGTTTTTCACAGATCCCGTTCCGCCTCCTGCCCGACAATCCATTCAACAAGAACCCCACCGGAAATATCTGGACAAAAGGGTATGAAGAAATACGCGGCGTGTGGAGAAGCCTGGAACACCAACCGGAATTGAAGCGCTACCTGTTGGCCTTTTTCTTTTACAACATGGGTGTGCAATCCGTCATGTACCTGGCGACATTGTTTGGCACCGACGTGCTGCATTTAAAAGATCAAAGCCTCATCGCGGTGGTGGTCATCATCCAGTTGGTCGGCGCCGTGGGCGCCTATTTGTTTGCCCGGTTGTCGCGCCGGATAGGCAATCGTTTATCGTTGTTGGTGATGATCGTTATTTGGATCGGAGTGTGTATTTCAGCGTACTTCGTGGCCACGGAATATCAATTTTACGGATTGGCCTTTGTGGTGGGGATGGTGATGGGTGGCATTCAATCCCTGTCGCGAGCAACGTATTCCAAGCTGATCCCACAAAATACAATGGATCACGCCTCTTACTTTAGCTTCTATGATGTCACCTACAACGTGTCGATCGTGATCGGCACATTCTCCTACGGCTTTGTGGACCAGATCACAGGGAGTATGCGCTACAGCGCGCTGGCGTTGGGCATATTCTTTATTATAGGCTTCTTTATTTTATGGACCGTGCGATCGAAGGAGATCCAATCGGCGCGGGTAAATTAGTAGCGCAGGTGTTTCACGGTCATGCCGTTGTTGATCAACTGCTTCAGCGAGTCGATGCCGATCTTGAGGTGCAACTCCACAAACGTTTTGGTCACTACAGAATCGCTGGCTTCCGTCTTCACGCCTTCAGGCACCATGGGTTGATCGGAAATGAGCAATAGAGCTCCCGTTGGAATTTTATTGGAGAATGCCGTGGAGAAGATCGTCGCCGTTTCCATGTCGATGGCCAGTGCGCGGATCTTGCGGAGATAGCTTTTAAATTCTTCGTCCCATTCCCATACGCGCCGGTTGGTGGTGTAGACCGTACCCGTCCAGTAATCTTGTTTGTGATCGCGGATGGTGGTGGAGATCGCTTTCTGCAAAGCAAAGGCGGGTAAGGCCGGCACTTCGGGAGGGAAGTAGTCGTTAGAGGTTCCTTCGCCGCGGATGGCGGCGATGGGCAGCACAAGGTCGCCGATGTCGTTCTTTTTCAACCCGCCACATTTGCCAAGGAACAAGGCGGCTTTTGGCTTGATGGCGCTGAGACAGTCCATGATGGTGGCCGCATTGGGGCTGCCCATGCCGAAGTTGATGATGGTGATGCCCTCGGCGGTGGCACTGCGCATGGCACGGTCGTGGCCGTTCACCGGCACGTTGTGCCAGGCGGCAAACATGGTCACGTAGTTATCAAAATTGGTCAGCAGGATGTATTCGCCGAAATGGCTCAGCGGCTGCCCGGTATAGCGCGGCAGCCAGTTTTCAACAATATCTTGTTTCGTCTTCATGGCCTAAAGTACTAAATAGGAGGAAATTTAAAAGCGGGTCCTTGAAGGGTAAACAAAAAATAATCCCCTCGCGTTTGCGAGCTGTCAATGGAGGTGGGGAAAATTTGGTTTATTTGTGTGCATGGTCAAGCTCAACCTCCCCGATTTTGAATATGTCCTTAAAAAAGAGGAGGGCAAGCTTTTGATCCTCGACAGCATCCGCAAAAAATACTTGGTGCTGACACCGGAAGAATGGGTGCGGCAACATTTCGTGAACTACCTCATCCAAACCCTGCAATACCCGCGGTCGCTCATCCGGATCGAAGGCGGTCTCCAGTTCAACCGCCTCCAAAAACGTTCCGACATCGTGGTCTTCGATCGCGAGGGCAAACCTTGGATGGTCATCGAATGCAAGGCTCCCGACCTGGCCATGAGCCAGCAAACCCTGCGACAGGCATCGGTCTATAATCACTCCCTCAAAGCCAAATACCTCGTCATCACCAACGGCCTCCAACACATCTGCTGCGCCACCGACTGGCAAGCCAACACCACAGCCGTACTGCAAGAAATGCCGCCCTATAACGGCTAACAACACCTAAAAGAGAAGAGGGCGCAAAAGAAACGTCTTCGCATCTCCTTTGCGCCCTCTCTGCCTGCCCGCTGAAGCTTCAGCGGGCAGGCAGAGAGGGCGGTTCAAAATGATTTCCGCCTTACAGGAATTTCTTCACGTCAGTGTAGCCAAGCCCGAACGCGTCCGCCACAGCCTTATACACCACTTCACCCTGGATCACATTCAAGCCATTCCGCAACTCCATATTCTCCTGCGCCGCTTTCTTCCATCCCTGGTTCGCCAAACGAATGGCATACGGCAACGTAGCATTCGTCAACGCCAAAGTTGACGTATACGGAACTGCACCCGGCATGTTTGCCACACAATAGTGCACCACATCATCAATAATAAAAGTAGGATCCTCGTGCGTCGTCGGACGGCAGGTCTCGATACAACCTCCCTGGTCCACGGCCACGTCCACCAGCACCGTACCGGGCCGCATCGACTTCAACATATCGCGTGTGATCAGCTTCGGTGCTTTCGCTCCCGGCACGAGCACGCCCCCGATGATGAGGTCGGTGTCTTTGATCATTTCACGGATCGTATATTCGTTCGACACAATGGTGTGTACATTCTTGGGCATTACATCATCCAAATAGCGAAGGCGGGTGATGTTGAGGTCCATGATGGTTACATCGGCCCCCATACCCGCAGCGATCTTTGCCGCGTTTGTGCCCACGACACCGCCTCCGAGAATGAGCACTTTGGCGGGCTTCACACCGGGCACGCCGCCCAGCAAAATGCCTCTGCCTTTCAGGGGTTTCTCCAAATATTTGGCGCCCTCCTGGATGGCCATTCTTCCCGCCACTTCCGACATGGGGATCAACAACGGTAAGCTACCGTCGATGCGTTCCACCGTTTCATAGGCGAGACAAACTGCGCCGGTGGCGATCATGGCTTTGGCCAGGGGTTCATAGGAAGCAAAGTGAAAATAGGTGAACACCAATTGGTCTTTGCGGATGAGGTTGTACTCTTGCTCTACAGGCTCTTTCACCTTCATGATCATTTCCGCTACTGCGAAAACGCTGGCTGCATCGGGAAGAAGTTTGGCACCGGCGGAGACGTATTGTTCGTCGCTGAAGCCGCTGCCGACACCGGCCGTAGATTGTACATGAACCGTGTGACCGCGCTTCACCAATTCCTGCGTGCCGGCTGGTGTGAGGGCAACACGGTTTTCATTATTTTTAATTTCTTTAGGAACACCTATGATCATAAAACTATCGTTTTTTTAACGGCTGCAAATATACTAACATACAGTCGTTGTTTGCTGTAACCCTTTGAATTTATGAGTGAAAGCCTCCTGTATGCGTTCTATGGATCATTGCGACGGGGCATGGACAACCATGCCCTATACGAGCACGAACTGCAGTACCAGCGCACGGTCGTGCTCAGGGGATATGCGCTCTACGCATTGGCCGACTATCCCTATGCCGTGAAAACGGGTGACCCCCAAGACACACTGGTCGCAGAGCTCTACACCATCCCAAACCCGCAAACGAAACAAACCATACATGATATGGAATTGGATGCCGGATATATTTTTTCGGAGGAACAAATTGCCGAAGGAAAGTTTGGAATTTATATCTTCGCTGCACCGGGGCGCGACGACGTGCGGGTGCCCGGCGGGGACTGGGTGGCCTACCGCCTCGCTTTGGGAAAGTAAATGGTAATGCCTATTTTTGAATCGAATCTATTCACCTTTTCAACCCCAGAAATTTGAGCGCGATCAAGGAAGTAAAGGTAAAGTTCTCGCAAGCCAGAGTGAAAGAAATTCTGGCCGACTACCGCCTGGCGGTAGAGAGCCGCGAGGCGAGCATCATCGGACGCAGGGAAGTGTTCATGGGCAAAGCCAAGTTCGGCATCTTCGGCGACGGCAAAGAGCTTGCCCAGATCGCGATGGCCAAAGTGTTCCGCCGCGGCGATTTTCGCGCCGGCTACTACCGCGACCAAACGTTCATGTTCGCCATCAATGAACTGACCGTTCAACAATACTTCGCACAACTCTACGCGCACACCAGCGTGGAGGCAGACCCTGCTTCTGCCGGCCGCCTCATGAACGGTCACTACGCCACGCGCCTCCTCGACGAACACGGCCAACTTCGAAACCTCGCCGAGAACAAGAACAGCAGCGCCGACATTTCACCCACGGCCGGCCAAATGCCCCGCCTGCTGGGACTGGCCTATGCTTCGAAACTGTTCCGCGAAAACGAAGGACTAAAAGAATACACCACACTTTCCAACAACGGCAACGAGATCGCCTTCGGCACCATTGGCAACGCCTCCACTTCCGAAGGTATGTTTTTCGAAGCCATCAATGCTGCGGGCGTACTGCAGGTGCCCATGCTCATTTCGATTTGGGATGATGAATATGGCATTTCCGTTCCACAAGAATTTCATACAACAAAAGGAAGCATCTCCAAAGCCCTGGCCGGTCTGCAGCGCACCGACACCGAAAAAGGCTTCGAGATCATCACCGTGAAAGGATGGGACTATCCCGCCCTCATCGATGCCTATCAGAAAGCAGAAGTCATTTGCCGCGAACAACACGTGCCCGTATTGTTTCATGTCTATGAAATGACACAACCCCAGGGCCACTCCACGTCCGGTTCGCACGAACGCTATAAATCGAAAGAGCGCCTCGCCTGGGAAGCCGAGCACGACTGCATCCGCAAAATGCGCGAGTGGATCATCAACGAAGTGATGATCCTTCCCGAAGAAGTGGACGACATCGAAAAGGAAGCCCGCCAAGCCGCCAAGCAAGCCAAAGAGCGTGCCTGGAAAGCTTTTATGGACGACGTTCGCAAGGATCAGAATGTCGTCATCGAGATATTGGACAGGGCTGCCGAACAGAGCGCGCATAATGAAGAGATCCACCGCATAAAAGAAGACCTGGTCAAAGCCATCAACCCCACGCGCATGGAAACCATGCGGGCCGCAAAACTAGCGTTGCGGCTGCTGTACCAGGAAAGCATACCTGCAAAAGAAGAGCTTCAGCATTGGCTGAAGCACTCAGAAGACGACAACTTCGATCGCTATTCGTCGCACATGCACAGCGTGTCGGACGAGTCGGCGTTGAATGTACCCCGCATCGATCCGGTGTATTCCGATTCGTCGCCGCTCATCGACGGCCGCGAGATCCTGCAAGCTTGCTTTGACGCTGCCCTCACCCGCGACCCGCGCGTGCTGGCCTTTGGCGAAGACGTGGGCCGTATTGGCGATGTGAACCAGGGCTTCGCAGGATTGCAAGCCAAACACGGCGACCTGCGCGTGACCGATACCGGCATTCGCGAATGCACCATCGTAGGGCAGGGGATTGGCACAGCCTTGAGAGGCCTCAAGCCCATCGCCGAAATTCAATACCTCGATTATTTTATCTACGCCCTCCCGACCTTGTCCGACGACCTGGCCTGTTTATATTATCGCACAAAGGGTGGCCAAAAGGCTCCGCTCATCGTGCGCACACGCGGCCACCGCTTGGAAGGCGTGTGGCATGCCGGCTCACAAATCGCGATGCTGCTGCACACGCTGCGCGGCATGTACATCATCGCGCCACGCAACATGACCCAGGCCGCGGGATTCTATAACACCATGCTGCGTTCCGACGATCCCTCGGTCATCATCGAATGCCTCAACGGCTATCGCCTCAAAGAAAAATTACCCGATAACATCGGTGAATTCACTGTGCCGCTGGGCACGCCCGAGATATTGAAAGAAGGAACGGATATTACCATTGTAACCTACGGCTCGATGTGCCGCGTGGTGATGGAAGCCGCAGCAGAGTTGGAAAACTATGGCATCTCCTGTGAAGTGATCGATGTGCAAACCCTGCTGCCGTTCGATCTCCATCACAGCATCCTGGAGTCTATAAAGAAAACCAATCGCGTGGTGTTTGCCGACGAAGATGTGCCCGGCGGGGCAACGTCGTTCATGATGCAACAGGTGCTGGAAGAACAAAATGCCTATGCATACCTGGATTCCAAACCGGTGACCATCACGGCAAAAGAACATCGCCCGGCCTATGCTTCCGACGGCGATTACTTCTCGAAGCCCAATGCCGAAGAGGTGTTTGAGAGAGTATACGCCATCTTGTCCGAAGTGGATCCTTCGAAGTTTCCGTCGCTTTATTGAGTAAGAATAAATAAACAGAAATAAAGAAGGGACTACTCGATTTCGAATAGTCCCTTCTTCTTTTATGTCTGTATCGCTTGTTTAAATTTCTTGTTGCTTAAAAACTATCCCCCGCGTTTGATGTCATCCAGGGTAAAGTCGCCGGTGTCGACCACATTGCTGGTGTGGAGGGCGCGGTCTCTGATCTTGACGAGAAGCCTCATGGGTTTGGTCGTGAAGATGGACCGGATACCGGTGGTCACCATAGCATAAGTGAGTTTGCCCTCCAGCGGACCGGCGTTGGAAGTCAGGATCGGGAAGCGCTGATTGAAGGAGATCGTGCAGAATTCTTTTGACCAGTCAAATTCAACGTAGTCTTTTGTAAGGTCGTTGCCTGTTCCAACCTTGTAAAAGAATTGTACGTCGATGTTGGCATAGTTCGGATTGGTCCGGAAGAAAAATGTATCCAGCAGGATATAGGCCGGGATGTTGGGTCTTCCGGGCGTGGGGTTTTGCAGTTCAATTTGTTCCTTGATATGGATATCTGTATCCACAAAAATACTCTTGTCGTCCTCCACAACGTAGACAGAATCATACATGTAGTAGAGACAGTTGTCGGCGTCAGTGTACTGGGGGAGGTAGCTATATTCGGGTGTCCGGGTCGACCTCACGGTAAGCAGTTTGCCTTGCGCGCCGTTGGGCACATCCAGGAACTGGGGAAGATCGTAGGGCAGCGTTTCCTTTCCAACCGGGATGGTATCGCCGTTGTTGCCCAGGTACATGTTCACGTCATTGAAGGGTGAGTCTGTGTAGTCGGATGAAAGCCCCAGGTCGCCGTCGCCATCTTTGAAATTGATGGTGATCACCAGCGAGTCTTTTGTGCCGCCGCCACCGCCGTCTTTGAAGTAGATGTCGCCGTCGTAGGTGATCTGAGGCGTATCGGGAAGTTCTGGAGGATTAAAGCACGCCCCGGCAATAAATGCTGAAAATCCGAATAATAATAGGCCTTTTAGTGCTTTCATCTGTACATTTGAGCCGGTCAAGTTAAGGAACGCTTGGAGACTTTTAAAAGTTTTGAATCAAAATTATACACCGTAAACGACCATTCCTTCACGGATATTGCTTTGGAATTATTCCGTTTTCAAGCGGCGAACAACCCCCTCTATAAAACCTTCATCCACCACCTCTCTATTGACCCGAATGGGGTGAAAACGTTGGAAGAAATTCCCTTTTTTCCCATTTCTTTTTTCAAAACGCATAGTGTGCAGACGGGAGCATGGCAACCGCAGACCGTGTTCACCAGCAGCGGCACCACCGGGAGTGTGACCAGCCGCCATTTTGTTCGTGATCTTGACTTTTACCTGCGCCACTCGCAACGCTGTTTCGAATCTTTTTTCGGTCCCCTCAGCGACTATCATTTCCTGGCCCTGTTGCCATCCTATCTCGAACGCCAGGGCTCGTCGCTCATCGCCATGATGGACCATTTTATCCGCGAGAGCCAATCACCCTGGTCGGCATTCTATTTACAAGACGTAGACAAACTCTTGCGCGACCTGGAAGCCCTTCGCCGCGACCACCGCAAGGTGATCCTATGGGGTGTTTCCTTTGCGCTGCTGGACCTGGCCGAACGCGCTCCACGCGACCTGCGCCCCTTTATGATCTTCGAAACCGGGGGCATGAAAGGCCGCAAAAAAGAGATGACCCGCCAGGAACTGCACGGTATCCTTTCGGACGCTTTCCGCGTGGAAACCATCTACTCGGAATACGGCATGACGGAGCTACTTTCCCAGGGCTATACCCGTGGCGGGACGGCCTTTCAGGGTGCCCCTGCCATGCGCGTCATTGGCCGCGATTTGACCGATCCGATGCGCAAGGGGTTACTTGATGAGACCTGCGGCATTAATGTCATCGACCTGGCCAACGTAGATTCTATCGCCTTTATAGAAACAGAGGATTTGGGGAGGGTATTTGCGGATAAAACGTTTGAAATTTTGGGTCGGATGGACAACAGTGACGTGCGAGGGTGCAACCTCCTGGTAGGCTGAAAAGGCCGTCACACCGTCTGAATTATCGTTTTGTTGATTTGTTTTCTGTTGAAAGAATGATATTTTTGTTTTACCAAAGCCATCGAAATGAAAAAGATTGTAGCCTTCGTTGTTTTAGCAGCTTTTATCTCTGCCTGTAGCCAGTATACGTGCCCTACGTATGCCAAAAAGGAAGTGCCTGCTAAAAAGAACGCAGAACAGAAGATCTGATAATCTTCCATCCCGGTTCAGAAATTCAACTCTCTTCTCTGAGTATCTAGCTCCAGGTTTCCCTTAGAAGCTGGCCAGCGATATGCCTATGGTCATCGTGCTGAAATTGTTGAATGTACTGGAATTGGCATCTTTCAAACCTTTGTCTTTTTCGAACAACGGCGTCAGGTTGTAATAACCAAACAAGCTGAAATTCCCAATGCCGATACGGCCGGTGATCCCATACCGGAATTTGTTCAGGTTAAAATCCTGCTTGTCCTTGAACTTCTTGGTTTCTCCATTCTCGCTGTACTTCACCTTCGTGAACGAGTCGAACAGGTAGCCTACACGGCCACCCACACCCACCTTGAAGCTTCGGGCCGGATCCTCGGGGTTCAGCGTCCAGCGGAGTTCCAGCGGCACTTCGAAATAGTTCGTGATGATTTGCGAACGCTTGATGTTGGGGATCCCCGTGTTGCCTGGGGGAATCAACGAGGGCGTTGTGGCATTGGTGGAGGTATAGTCCAGAACGTAGTTGTTGGTAAGCTTATATCGCTCCAGGCTAAAACCAACGCCCGGCACAAAGCTGAATTGTGATTTCAGGATCCTGAATTCATATTGATAATAGAAGTTGATCGTACGCGACCCCCACAGACCCTGCTTGAATTCCGACGGCGCGCTGAGGGCGCGATTCAGACCCAGCTCCAGCACAAAGGCACCCGGTATGTCGGGGCGTGCCGTGGTCTTTTTGGTAGTGGTAGCGGCCTGGCTAAAGGCCCCAATGGAAATGCCCGAAAGAAGGACGATGCACGCTAGGTTCTTGATCATGTAATAGAAAATTCAGTAAATAAAGGCCCAAAAATAGCTTTTTTGTCGGCAGGGCAAAACCGTTTATTTTGTTGAGTGAAATTATTCTTTACATTTGCACTCCCATTTCCACACCCGCACACGGAAACACACATTTTGGACCCGTAGCTCAATTGAATAGAGCATCTGACTACGGATCAGAAGGTTTGGGGTTTGAATCCCTACGGGTCCACTGAAAACCAAGGAGTTACGAAGAAATTTGTAACTCCTTTTTTCTTTTATTTTCATGCGTTTTCCCTTCAAATCTCCCTGTTTTTAGTGGCAATGTGAAGTCCAATAATTCATGTGCCCGTCATTTGCCCTGCGGACTTTTAATTTCCATCAGCTGTTCTATGCAAACTGTGTACGGCAATCCGAAGTCCGTCTAGATTGAACGTTCACTTTTACGTTAGATGATCGAACCGAATAACTAGTTCTAATTCCTTTGTAATAATTTTCTTGATTCGAAGCGCAAGACGGAAATCCAGCCTTACCCTGGGGGATTTGAAAGGGTATTAGCGATAATCCTAACAGCCTCTAGTACGTCTATTCTAAAATTCAAGGAGAGCCTGTCAGGAGTGTCAGCCCAAACGTTGCCCACGCCGTGACGCGACTTGCGGGGCAATTATATTGACTGTCATTGCCATTTCTTGATTTCGGAATAATGTGATCTATAGCGCTAAGATACCCGCGGTTATTGCGATTGAAAGGCACGGTTGACCCGCTGGAAATATCCTCGGGGGTAACCCGAACCCACAAGAGAGGGGCGCCAAAAGTGGAAATTCCGAGCAAGCTGACCACCAATTTCCGAGGCAAAGTGACCACCCAAAGTTAACTGGTAAATTGAGGTTTGATCAGTATCGGTTTTTCGGTTAATAATGGCCGGAGTTTTAGTTTTGGTTTTCAGTTAAATCTTCCGTTAAGATAGTTCTTTTCTTTCTCATGGATTCTCCCTTGAGTTCAAGTCGGTGAGCGTCATGGATGATGCGATCCAGAATAGCATCGGCTATCGTTTGTTCACCAATGACCTCGTGCCAGTTATTTACCGGAACCTGCGAGGTAAAGATGGTGGAGCGCTTCCCGTGCCGGTCTTCAATGATCTCCATCAGGATTGTCCTGCTTTGCTGGT
>NZ_FQWQ01000002.1 GCF_900129725.1 Chryseolinea serpens
ACCAGCAAAGCAGGACAATCCTGATGGAGATCATTGAAGACCGGCACGGGAAGCGCTCCACCATCTTTACCTCGCAGGTTCCGGTAAATAACTGGCACGAGGTCATTGGTGAACAAACGATAGCCGATGCTATTCTGGATCGCATCATCCATGACGCTCACCGACTTGAACTCAAGGGAGAATCCATGAGAAAGAAAAGAACTATCTTAACGGAAGATTTAACTGAAAACCAAAACTAAAACTCCGGCCATTATTAACCGAAAAACCGATACTGATCAAACCTCAATTTACCAGTTAACTTTGGGTGGTCACTTTGCCTCGGAAATTGGTGGTCAGCTTGCTCGGAATTTCCACTTTGCACACCTTCCCATGGATAGTAGAAGTAAATGGAGCATCGTTTGACAATACCACCTGGTAGGCGGAATGCTTGTGTATCTCTACCGTCAGATTGTGGGCGGTGAGCGCAAGAATAAATGGATTGCTTATTTGTTTTTTCATTTGAATTCCCATTACTATTACTATTTATCAATTTAACTTGAACTTGCCAATCTTCCTTTGTCCCGATCAACAGGGAATTTTCCCCAGGCAAAGCTAGTAAATAAGGGTCATTGGCAGCATTTAACACCATTAAATACCTGACAAACAGAGCATTACATATTTGATGAGTTTGTCCTTGATAAAATTGCTGAACGATTCGCTAAAGCCCCAACGGTGGACATATCCGATGCCCATCGTAATACGCGGCGACACCCGGGAACCCACTTGCAAACCAAATTCCACAGAAACAAAATTTTTATTGTACAGTTGCCAGGTTATTCCGGCCCTGTAATTTTATCTTTGAAAATTCCGATCGTGAATAAATATTAATTGATCGATGGCACATTAAGTGCTTCGGGAAAATTCGGCCTTTATGGGCCTGCTGGATACGATCCTAGTTAACATAAAGCTACTTATACAAATACCGTTCTATTGTTCAGTCAGTCAAAGGTTTTAGGTTTCGTTACAAATCTCAAAATGCCAATTGAAATCGTTGCAGAATAAATATTGCGGTTGGTCTAGAGCTTGTTGATCATCTGATCCCTTGCCCTGAGATAAATCCGCCCGTCCGGCTTGGCGCAAACTTTTACGTCGGCGGTTATGAATTTTGTACCCAACGGATGTCTTTCTCTTTCATACTTGCTGCATTAATAACCAAGTCAGTTGGTAATCCCTGATCGGGCAAGGGTCTGACTCTGATCCGTCCCGTTTCAGAATCTTTGAAGTTTTCGCACTTTACATTGCTGACGTAATTGCCCACGATCAGTTCCATAACTCAAATTAAGCAAAATGCGGAGTAAATCCGGCCAATTTGTGACTGTTAGCAATCGGCGCTAAAAAACTGTTCCGATTCCCTGTAGGTTTTTGAACCTTACCTCATTCCCCTTGATCTTCAACAGATCGCAAAACAGCTCGAAACCATTAAAGTGACATTGGATAAAATTCCTGTAATTGTCATCGAAGACATTTCTGCCATTACCCGAAGGAGATTGATTCAGAAGACTATTAATTTCATCGTCCCTGGAAAACAACTGTTTCTGCCCACGCTGCTATTGCTGGCCACTGACCAATTAAGAAAAGAGAAAAAGCCAACAAAAGCTCTGTTGCCTTCGGCACAGGTTATACTCCTTTACCGAATACTCAAACGCCATGAAGGATTTGATAACCTGCCCATGAAGAAGATCGCTGCTCGGCTAAAATATACTGGTGCGGCGATCTCCAAAGCAGCGGATAACCTCCGGCAACATAACCTTTGTGAGCTAAAAGGAACGAAGGAAAAGTTTATTCACTTTCCGCAGCCGGTCCCGGAGCTCTGGCACCACGCACTGCCGTTGTTGACCAACCCTGTGATCAAGAAGGTGTATGTAGATATCCTGCCCAAAAATGTCGTTTTGATGAAATCCAACACTTCAGCCTTGCCTGAGTATTCTGAAGTATCAGAATCGAAACAGCAATTCCGAGCAATAGAAAGAAACACATATTACGACCTTGAGAAAAAAGGAGCTCTCTTGAATGCCAACCCATACGAAGGAGACTATTGCTTGGAAGTTTGGAAATATGATCCAACAATACTAGTCGGGGATGCAACTGAAAATACCTATGTTTATCCATTATCTCTGTTCTTAAGCCTGAAAGATCGTCGAGACGAGCGCATCGAGCAGGCGCTTGAGAAAATCATAACGGATCATATATGGTAGATAACAGGACAATGAAATCTTTTAATTAGATGATTAACCTGGAACATATATTCGACGAAGCAGGATTTACCTGTCGGCAGTCAAAGGTGGGCTATATCACAGTCTACGCCTTCACGCGCGAAACTGCTGGTAGAAAGGAAAAGATCTATATAACGCACCGCGATTATTCGACGAGTCAGAATCCGAACAACAATAAATTTGAAACACCCTGGGTGAGGGTGACTTTCCAACGGGTGGAGCAGGTCATCGCGGAGGTGGCTGGTCTTTCACCCGATGATTTGGGCACGATCCATCAGCATGCGTTCCTTGAGGTTGGACTTCCGGGATTGGTCTTGGATAAGCGGCTGTTCAATGTGAATTCAGAGTCCGAGGAAAACATCTTTGCCGGCTACCTCAAAGAGTTTTATGACAAAGGCGCCAGACCTTTTTTTGAGCGTTACACTACCTTGGAGTCAGTGGATGAACAGATCTCTGCCCTTCCCGACGAGCAATTGCAGTCTTTTATCACCGACTCGGGGGGCAATATGGCGCTGCATCGCGCGCTAGTGATCAAAGTCCTGACTCGTAATCCAGGCACAATAGATTACCTCAGTACGTGGAAGAAAATACTCTTCGAAGACATCAACGATAGTACGGTGAAAAGAATGTATGACTTGTTATTAAAGTTTGCCGATAAACTTCAGATCCAGGAATAAAGTCTCGGCAGAACACGCTAGTGGTATTGCTTGATGCATGAATAACTCCAGCCTTGATACGATAACCTGTAGGCCCTGTCAGATCGGTGACCTGCTTTTAAAATTCGAAACATTTTCTACCTTCGTGCGGCAACAGGTTTCTTCGGGGATTTTCTTAGTCTCCTTTAGCGATACTGAGATGATTTTTTGTTGTTAATTTGTTGCTTACCCACATAACGCACTGATAATCAGGGCTTAGAATATGTTATATTGGTAAACGTCGCATCGAAAAGGCGATGGCCGCGGTGGCCTCCGAATACGATTTCGATGTACACTATCTGCCTTTCGAGCTCAACCCCGACATGCCCGCCGAAGGCAAGAACCAAAAACAATACCTGTCCAATAAATTTGGCGGGGACGCCCGCTATGAACAGATCACGCAACACACCACCCGCGTGGCCGGCGACGAAGGGTTGTCTTTTGACTTCTCAAAACAAAATGTTTCTCCCAATACGCGCCTGGCACACGTGCTCATCCAGGCCGCTGCCGAAGACGGCAAACAACTGGCCTTAACCGAAGCATTCTTCAAAGCCTATTTCACAGACGGCGTGGATCTTTCTAAAAAGGAAAATCTGATCAGCGTGGCTGTGGGTGCCGGTTGGTCAAAAGAAAAAGCCGAAGCTGTTCTTGCCGACGAGACCGCCCTCGCACAAGTGGCGTTCACAGAAAAAGAAATGTCCAAATTGGGTATCAGTGGTGTGCCTTTCTACATCATCAACAATAAGTACGGTGTGTCGGGAGCCCAGGCGTCTGATGCTTTTGTGAAGGCGTTCAAGGAGATCGGTGTGGAAATGGCACAGGGCGCGGCTTGCGATGTGGATGGCAATAACTGTTAATGAAAGTACAGCGTATTAAGTAGTGAGTCCTTAGTACATATAGTCCTGAGATTAAAACTAAGGACTATGTACTAAGGACTCACTACTCTCCAGACTACTTCTTCTTTTTTGCGGTCTGTGGTGCCGGTGGGGTGATGATGTCGCCTTCTTTGACGACGGCCGTCCAGAGGCTGGCTTTGCTGTCGTCGGTCCGGGTCCATAAGGGGGTGATGATTCCTTTGTAGGCGGAGATGCTGCTGCGTGTATCCAGGCCGGGGGCCTCTGTGGCCACGAAGGGTGTTTCGCTGATCTTTACGTTTTGAAAATTCGTGCCGCCGTTGGCCGTGTAGGCCATGTACACATCGGTTTGTGTGTCGTCATAGGCATGACGGTCGAAATACAGGATATACAAATTGCCATTGGTGGGGTCGATGACGGCGGCGGGATTGTATTGGTGTCCTTTGCTGTCTTCACCGATGCGAATGGGCGAGGTCCAGTTGTCGCCATAGTTGAGGGAGCGCATGAACCAGACGTCGGTGTCGTCGGCGCCGTTGCGTTGGTCGGTCCATACCAGGTAGAGGCTGCCCCGCAGTTTGCCTTTGCTTTTGTCGGTCAACAAGATCGGAAAGCCCTGGCTGCCGGCCACACCGGGGATCTTCAGGTTCCAGCCGGCGCGTTGTTCGGTTACACCGATATCGTTGGTGAGCCACATGCTGCCGCCGCTGAACGAGCGGTCCATAAATATTTTATTCTGATTGGCCCAGGTAACAAACGCTTTTCCATCGGACGTGATCGCCGGCATGGCGCCCTCGGCGCTGGAGCTTTCATCCTTGCAATCGCCGGGGGTTTGAGAGAGTTCGAAGGGCTTGCTCCACTTCTTTCCATTAGAGGATGTGCTGTACAAGATCCGCGACTGGCAGCTTGCCTCGTTGCTTTTATAGGCATCAAACTCCGTCCAGGCCACCAGCAAATTGTTTTTGGCATCTAACGTCACGCCGGGGCGGAATTGGTCTTTCGGGGCGTTGAGGCCCACTCCACCGCCTTCCTCCCAGGTCTTGCCACCGTCTTTGGAGATATGACAAAGGATCTGGTCAAGGCTCTTATCGTTCTTCAGGCCTTCCCCGCTGGGGTCCGACAAATGGAGGGCGTAGACCGTGCCGTTGTCGTCGGCAATCAGCAGCGGGCGACCGTACAGACCACCGGTTGATGTTAGCTTGGAGGGAGTCCAGGTCTTGCTTTCGTCGGATGAATAGTAAATATTGTCAGGGGCGGTGGCCACCACGATAGCCGGCGTTTTGTCGCCGCTCACGACGATGGAGGCTTCCAGGCCTGTGGCACCGGCGGGGGCGTCGGCTATCTTGATGTTCTTGATTTGGGCCTGTATACTATATGAGCATGAACACAACGCGAGCAACCAGGTGGTTTTTTTCATATGATCCTTTTTCGAGCCTGAATATACACAACGATAGTTTTGTGGATCAATATCAGGCTTTCTATTTATCACTGGCGACTGGCCACAACGGCTTCGATGATGATTCCGCCCACCGGTTTTTCGTACACGATTTCATTCCCAACTTCCCGCTGTGATACCCAAGTTGTAGAAATACTCCCCAAAATCGTTGACGGTTAGGAGCTTACCTCCCGCTAAAAAGGTGAGCTTTTTCCATTCGACCCCCGAAATCAGCATTTCGTCGCCAAAAATCAGGGGTTTTATTTTCTGTCCACCCTTTTGCAATCCCCTGATCAAGAAACTTAAATTCAAAAGTTATGATTAGAAAACTCTTGTTAGCATTACCTGTAGCAGGTATGATATTATTGGGAAGCTGCGATAAGAAAGAAAAAGAACAGCTTAAGGCCCAGGTTGACTCGCTGAAAACCGAACTTCAAACCAGCCAACAAACGGCCGCGCAATTGTCAGAGATCGGTACGTTGATCGATTCCATTGACGCCAGCCGTCAATTGCTTCGTACGGACGTTGTAGAAGGTACATCCTATACCGACTATAAGAGCCGCCTGCAAAGCATCAACAGCCACATCAAAGACACACAGACAAAGATCGCTCAACTTGAAAAGTCTTTGAAGAATGTGAAAGGTGGTTATGCAACAACCATCAAGAGACTGAAAGCCGACCTCGAACTGAGCACGCAACAAATCGCTGCGCTGCAAAGTGAAGTAGACCGGATGAGAGGCGAAAACACTGCCTTGGCCAAAACGGTGACCCAAAAGGACTCTATCCTTACTACCAAGCTTGAAACCATCAAGATGAAGGAGCAGGATGTTGCCAACCTGGAAGCTCGTGTAGAAGAAGTGAACGCAGCCTCCAAGGCCAGCCAAGCTGACTTGTATTTCGCACAAGCCCAAGCGCTCGAAACCGCTGCCGACAGAACCAAGTTTGCGCCCAAGAAAAAGAAAGAGACCCGTCGTGAAGCCCTTGAGCTTTACAAACTGTCGCTCTCCCTTGGAAAGTCTGAAGCGCAAGCCCGCATAGACGAACTCGAAAAAGAACTTTCCTAATTATAGATTTGGTAGTAGGTTTGATCAGGCTGATGTTGCAAAACATCAGCCTTTTCTATTTACGGCTGTCGATAAACTTCTTGATCTTTCTCCCGGCGTGCTGGAGCTTTTCCAATGCGGGTGGCGTGCTGAACAAGATGGTGGGAACCACGCGCAAACGCGATTGGAATGCGGCCCGCAACCGATCGGCGGTTTTCTCTTTTTGATCTTCCGTCGCCAGAATATGCAGGTTGAGTTCATCCGTTCCCAACTCGCCCGTCACGGCTTCGACGGCATAGTCTACGACGCCTTCCACCTGGTTGAGTATTTCGAAAATTCCGGGGGGATATAGGGTCGTGCCCTTCAACTTGATCATTTGTTGTTTTCTCCCGATCACCGGACCTAGTCGCACCGTTGTCCTTCCGCAGGCACAGGTGTCATGAAAGGCTGCGGCCATGTCGCCGGTCTTATAGCGCAGCAACGGCATGGCTTCCACGCCCAGGGTGGTGATGGTCACTTCGCCTACTTCGCCGGGTTTTACCGGCTTGTCGTCGGCGTCCAACACTTCGAGAATGATCAGCTCCGGGTGATGATGACCTCCTTTGCCTTCGCCACACTCGGTGAAGGCGGTTTGCATCTCCGTGGAGGCATAGGTGCTGTAGAGCTTGAGATCCCACGCGTCTACGATCTTTTTACCCAGGGCATTGTATTGCAGGTCGGCTGTGCGGAGGCTTTCGCCGATGCAGATCGCGCGCTGGATGGAACATTGCTGAAGGTCGATGCGATGTTCCTGGGCATATTCGATCAGCTTCACGATGAACGAGGGAACGCCCACGAGCACGGTGGGTCTGAGCCGTTGGATGGTTTCCCACTGCATGGCCGGCAACCCGGGTCCTACGCGGATAAGGCCTGCCCCCAATTTATGAATGCCTTGATAATAGGCGATGCCCGCCATGAATTGGCGGTCCAGTGTGAGCATGAGTTGATACAGGTCGCGGGACGAGCCGTCGGCGCAGGCAAACGAGATGCTCTCGTTATAGGCCAGGCGCTGCAAGTCGTTTTCGGTCAGGGCCACGATCACGGGGCTGCCCAGTGTTCCGGATGTGCTGGTATACTCTGCGATGCGCTCGCGGGGCACACAAAGAAATTCCCAATTGTGTTGTTGAAAATCGTCTTTCGTCGTGACGGGCAATGTGGCCAGGTCTTCCAGGCTTTTAACCGCCCCGATGTCGACGCGATGCGTTTCAAATTTCTTTTTGTAGAATGGGGAATGCGTGACCAGGTAGGTTAACGCGGTCTTTAGTTTTTCTTCCTGATAGCGTTTTATAGCCGCCGCCGATTGTCGTTCTATTTCCGGGATATGACTCATTGCTCAAGTATAACTACCGCACACGCTACCGTGGCGAGATGCGAAAGGGACAAATGTATTTTATTCCAGTTGTTTTGAAGCGCGATCGCCTTAAAATTTCCACGCAAATGAAGATGCGGCTGGCCGTTGGCATCGGGCACTACTTCGATTTCGGCCAGGTCGTAGCCCAGCGCGAGACCCTTGCCAGTGGCCTTCAAAAAAGCCTCCTTGGCGGCGAAGCGGGCGGCATAACTTTGCTCCGGGTGCGTTTGCGCCTCGCAGAAAGCAATCTCCTGTAAGGAAAAGATCTTCTCGCGAAAGCCGTTGTTCTTGCGCACTTTTTCCATGACGCGGTCCACTTCGATCATATCCATGCCCACGCCCACGATCATTTGATGCTGGCTTTACAATGCTCCAGATTTTTTTGCATGTGCTCCCGTTCTTGTTGCGTGGCCACTTCTTTTTTCAATCCTTCTTCATAAAACGGCATCGCCTTTTCCCATTCTTTGTGGTCGACATAGAAATCGCCGGCGAGCATATAGGCGTGATACGACTGCGGATTCCATTTCACCAGGCTATCCGGCATCAAATCCGTCCGTGGATTGAAGGGAAATCTATAGGGGTGAAATTTGATGTATTGCCGGTAGGCATTTGTCAGCAAGAATGAATCGGCCGGGATCGTCAGGTCTTGTTCGATGATCTCTTCATTGGCCATCATATTCTTTGCAAATACTTTTTTGAGATCGTAGCATACAAACTTGCCCAGTTGCCACGGCGCGGTGGAGATCCACACCAAACCTTTTTCCGGTTGAAAGATGATGCCGTGGTGGGCCACGAGTTGGTTGATGGCCTTCTCATTTCCCATGCCGATATCTTCGCCGCCCAGCCCTTGTTGATTCCGCAGGATGACCGCTGTCTTCTGCACAGAGTTCTTTCCCTGTTGTGCCAGCAATTCCTTTACACGCTTGAAGCGATACGGCGAAGCGCTGGTGGCCATGTGATCTTTGTTCAGTTGCGTCTCGCCCAACGTCTTGCCTTGAAAATGATTGGTGCTGACGATGTAGTTTTCGTTCGTCTCGAAAAAATCCATGCCATCGGGCGTTTTCTCGATGATGGCGGCCTTGCCATCGCGGGCGGAGCCAATGAGAAACGATTCGGCGACAAACATTTTTCGTTTGGCGGCAATGGCCTGGGCTTCTTTGATGTTGGTGGCGTATTGCAACATCTCGCGCGCCACCAGCGACACCGGTGTGGCGGAAGCGGAAGGGATCTCTGATTTTGCAGCGTTGATCGTGACGGTGAGCCCTTGATCGTTCATGCCCGACAACACGCCGGTCATGCCTCCAAACGTCACCATCATAAATTTGTGGCCCTTTGTTGGGTTGTAGAACGCGATGATCTTGTCGCGCGCGAATTCATCTCCCACATAAAAATCAAAATTGCGACCGATGATCAGCGTGCTGTCCTCCGACTGGTCGCCCCATGTGGCAAACGACGTGCAGCCCACCAGTGACATGTTCTGCAGGGCATGCCCGATGTCATGCGCGGCGTGATAGTTGAGAATGCGTTGATAGGGATCGGCGATGTCGTCGAAGTCGTGGGATGCGGCTTGTGATACGCCGTAGATCTCCTGTTTGTATTCGGTCGAGATATTGTCAGCAAGGTCGCGGTTGAACCAGCCTACAAAATATTTCAACATCCCGAGATAGAAATCCGATGGCACCAGGCGGTGGATCTGGTCGGTGAACACCTGTTCCTGGTATTGCACCAGGTCGTGAGTGAGTTTGCCGTTGGCCACGCCACGTTCATAGGGCGCTCCCTCGACATATAGCTCATAGAGACCGCTTTCGCTTTTGCGGAACCAGTCGTTCCTCCATTTATAAAGGCCCGAATCGGGTTGGGTCACGGCCTCGTCGAAGGCTTCGGTTGGCGTGATCATCGGAGGCGACGTTACGGCTACGGCGCGCACATAGATCAACAGCCCAGCGATGAGCAGCACGAGAATGCCGAATATCCAGGCCAGTACTTTAAGAAACTTCTTGAGCATTCTTGATCTTTTCGATGAGATAGTCCATTCCCAACAGCTGTGAGCAGGTGAGCACGGAGCTTACCGTTACACCCAACACCCCGTGGAGATTGAGATTCTGTCCCGTCAACAATAAGTTGGGTATTTTGGTGCGTGGTGAAATAAAGGTCTTCAGGGGGTCGCGATAGTCTTTTGTGAGTCCGTATAGGGAGCCATCGCTGGTGCCGATGTAATCGCGGGCCGACAGCGGGGTGGCCGATGTATAGGAATGGATCGCGTCGCGGAAGCCGGGGAACTTGCGGTCCACATAGTCGATCAGGATTTCCGATTTCTCCCGTTTAAACTCGTCATAATCTTCACCACGGCTCTCTTCTTCGGACACGGTGTTGAATGTATCCTTCCATTTTTCCACATCCTCGTAGCGCATATAGGCCATGATGGTGACACCATCGGTATATTCATCGTTCATCGACGAGGTGGTGTAGAAAAGGGCAAAGCCCATGGGCCAGTTTTCGGCGTTGTAGTTCACCACCGCCCAGGGATCCTGGGTTTCGAAATAATAATAATTATGGTTGAGGTGTTTGAAGCTGTCCTTCTTCATCACCACGTTCACATAGAACGTGCCGATGGAGTTCTCCAGGTTCATAATACGGTGACGGTAGGCTTTTTTGATGACCTGGCTCTCCACCATCTCCAGCGTTTGGGCCGGATGGATGTTTGAGATGAATTGCTTGCCATAAAAGCGTTCGCCTTTATCGGTCTCCACGTAGCGGATCTCGCCGCCTTCTTCCTGGAATTTCACGACCTTGATATGCTTCACGATCTTGCCACCCATCGAATTTATTTCGCGGTGGAGATAGCGCGCGATCTGCGAGCCGCCATTCACAAAACGATACGAGCTTTCAATGTAGCTGTTCACAATGAGGGCGTGAACGTAAAGCGGTGTTTTGTAGGCCGAGCCGGCATAGAGCAAGTTGTTTCCGGCCAGCACGCTTTGCAATTTTTTATTGTCGGTGATCGACTCCAGATAGGTCTTGGTGTCGGTTTCCAATGCCGACATCTTATCGAACAATCCGCCGCCGCTACGGAGATTGTAGAGCGGGAATTGGAGACACACTTCCCTGATCTTGGCACAGTAGGTGCGAATGGCCGCTTCATCCTCGGGAAAATAACCGACCATCGTGTTGATGAAATTTTCATAGCCTTGGGCGTACTTGTACACCACCGGGTCGCCTTCAAAGAGGATGGCATCAAACACATCTTCGTCCATCTTCCGGAGTTTGAGCTTGTGCATGATGCCCAGGTAGCGGAAAAGCTGGTAGAGGTTCTGGCCCTTATCCAAGCCGCCCACATAATGGACGCCGGAGTCGAAGATCACGCGGTCGCGCACATAGGTCTGCAAATTGCCGCCGATCTGTTTGTTCTTTTCCAGCACAATGACCTTGTAGCCCTCCTTTGCCAGGATCGTGCCACACGCCAGGCCCCCGAGGCCACTCCCCACAATCACCACATCGTATTCGTTCATGAATTCTTAAAATTAGCCGGATGAAGTCAAAACACCCTGATTTTCAGGTTTGTTCAATTTTTTTCAAACACAAAAATAACATTCGAGGTAAACTTTGCATCATCCTGCTGCGCTACTTTTAAACCGTGTTTCCGGGCCAGGGATGTAAGGTTTTGGCCCGAAACAAAATTCAGGGCATTGACCGACTTGTTGAACTTGAGGAGCTTCACCGAGAAGAATTCCGTGAGTTTCGTACCCTTGTGGCGTTCCTTCAGGTCGGCATTGCCATCGCGCACAATGAGTTTGCCACCGGGGTTCAGCGCCTCGAAACAGCGCGTCAGCAAGGCTTCCTGCGCATTTGTTTCCAGGTAGTGCAGCACGTCGCTGATGATGATCACGTCATATTTCTCCAACGGAAATTGTGTAACGTCGGCGCAGAAGAAATTCAAACGCCCGGTGCGCGCATAACCGTGAAGGGCGGTTTCGATCTTATCTTCATCATAATCCACGCCGGTGATGATGCGGTCCGGTGAAAGAAATTGCAGCATATAGCTGAGAAATCCATAGCCACAGCCCAGGTCCAGGATGGTCGCTTTAAGCGGGATCATGCGGTGGAAGGGCTCGTAATTCTTCTCCAGCCGCAGTTTCACGCGCATGTACCACTCCAGTATAGGCCCCTTATAGAGGTAATTAGAAATCAATCGGTAAGCATAATAATCCGGGGTCTCGATCGCCTTTGCCAGGGCAGCATACTCCTGTTTGAAATAACGGCTTATCCCCTTCGTGCGCTCGGAATAGGTTGTTCCGAAACGCGGATCGTTGGGTTCGATGCGCGGGAGGAATTTCAAGGTGAGCTCGCCTTTGTTGAGATAGAACGTTCCCTTGGGAATGGCGTCGGCCGCGCCGTGAATGAGCAAGGGCTGAATGGCGACCTTGAGTTCCTCGGCCATAAAGAACGCGCCTTTGTGAAAGCGTCTCAGTTTGCCGTCTTCGGATCGTGTGCCCTCGGGGAATACCACCACGGAATATCCTTCGTCTACGCGCGCCTGCAATCGCTCAATCCCCTCCTCGGCTCCCTCCATCACCGGGTAGTAATCGGCTAACCGCACCACCCCGCCAAACACGGGCGATTTCCAGACCCACTCGTTGGTGAGCAAAATCAGTTTGGGGTGGAGCAGGGTGCTGAGCAAAATGTCGAGCACCGACGAATGATTGGCAATGATCACGCTGGCTTTTGAAAACGTATCCGGCTGGCGGCCGATCACGCGTTTCTTGACGGTGGGTTCAAAATAAATGAGCGACCAGGTGATGTACCGGATCATGGTATGATACACGATCTTTATTTTCTTTTTTCCAAAAGGGATCAGGCGAAAAACAAATCCGATCAACGTAAGCAACAGGGCACCTAGTACAAATAAACCATAGGTGAAACCCGTGCGCAAAATCCCAACCCAGGTCATCGGTGCAAAACCTTTCTTCGTGCGATTTGTGATAAGCCAGCGAAACAAATAGGGCTCCAGGGTCTGCGACATGATGAACACGCAAACAATGCCGATGATGGAAATAGACGCAATAGAACGCAGCGCCGGGTGCTTGGCAAAGATCAACACACCCAAGCCGGCAATCGTGGTCGCTGCCGACAACAGTATCGAGATGCGAATCGAGGGAAGGTTCTTCCGGCCATAGGCATATTCCTGTTGCAATCCATCCATGATGAATATGCTATAGTCGTCCCCCAATCCAAAAATGAAGGTTGACACCATCACGTTGATGATATTGAATTCAATACCCGCCAGCGCCATGATGCCGAGGATCCAGATCCAGGTGATGAACATGGGCACGAAGGTGATGAGCGTTAGCTCGATGCGACCAAACGACAGGAACAAGGCTCCGAACACCAGCAAGGCGGTGAAGGTGACAATGAAATTGAAGTCGGCGTGCACATACTCTACAAAAAGATTGGTGAGCATTTGGCGATCGAACGATTGCGCCGGCGTACGTTCCAGTTGTTTATAAACAAACGGCTTCTTTGCCGGATCAACATTGGCCAGCGAGATCACGGTTGCACGACCGTCTTTTTCAATGATATAGTCATCAAAGAATGCCGCACGAATGCCGGACATATCTTCGGAAGAAGCCGGTTGATACGTTTTGGTGATGAGCTGATCAAAGTTGCCGATCACGGTTTGTGAAAACTTCAACGCCGTAGCTTCCCTTTTCACCGTCGCGATGACGGTTTCTTTTCTTTGCGCCGACCAGAATTCATTCCAACGGGCGATGCGCACGCGCTGGAGAGAATCGGAGATGAGGAAAAGGGATACGGAGGAGAATTTATGAAGGGCGTGTTCCTCTTTCAACGACTGCAACACCGGTGTGGCCTGCTCATTTTTTCGAAGTGCCTCTTCCAGCGTGCGGCCCGTCGAAACAACATACACGGCACTGAGTGAAGCTTTATTCACTTTCTCCAGACGCTCTTGCGCCTGCCGCGTCTCCTCGTGCATGAAATTCAGCTTGCCCATGTCGCTGTTGAAAGAAACGCGTCCGGCAAAATAGAGGAACACGGGGGTTGCCAGGAGAATGATGATCACCATCATTTTGGGAGACTCGAATTTCAGCAACATGCGCTCGATCCTTCCCTCCTCTTCCACGTGTGCCGGAAACATTTGTGCGGAAATGAAATGGGGCAAAAAAATCAGCGAACACAACGAAGCCCCGATCAGACTGAAGGCCGCGAACAATCCCAGATCGCGCAACACTGCCGCGTTGGCAAACTGCAAACAGAAAAACGCCAGCACCGTGGTGGCGCTACCCAGGGTCATAGGTGCCACCAGGTCTTTGATGACGACTTTCACGTCGTGTGTATGCTTTAGGTGGGCCAGGAAATGCAGGGAATAGTTGACCGCGATCCCCAGGATGACCGAACCGGCGGCCAGGGCCAGGATAGAGACCGTCCCTTTCAACAAATAAATACAACAGAGTGAAAATACACCGCCAAATAATACAGGGATCAGGATAAGAAACGGCACCCGCTTCTTCCGGAAATAACCAATGAGCAACACGGCCAGCAATACCACCATCAGGCCCACCGTGAGCATCGAGTCGCTGCGCAATTGGTTAGCATTCCCTACCGCCACCGCGGACGCTCCAAAGTAAGACGCCATTACCGGCGAATGGGCCGGCGTTGTCTCTTCCACGATCTTGTTTAGCGCAGCAATAAATTTTGTGTTGTTGCCTGTTTCGCTGGGACCGTATACCGGTTGAATAAAAAACAGCAAGTGCCGGTGATCTTTCGTGATGATGTAGCCATCGTACAACTCAAAGTTCTCGTCGTATTGCAATTGACGCAGTTTCTTCAGGGCCAGGAAAGAGAAACCTAAAGGATCTTGTACAATGATCCGCTTCAACGCCACACCTGCCGGAGAGATCAGTTGCTGATAATTTTCATTCAAGATCTTTTGAACATTCTCCGGACGGCTCAACGAATCCAACTGCCGGTAGTCTTTTTCATCGAGGAAGATGGGCAGTTGCGTTTGAATGGCGCGGAACACTTCCATCACCTTCTCGTCATCGACCCGGGTCACCATTTGCTTCACGTAGGGCTTCAGGTCCGTGTCGATGCGGGCGGCGATGGCTTCGGCGCGGGCGATGAGGCTGTCGGGCTCGGGAGCTGTGGTACTGTCTTTCACCGACACCATCACGACCATGCGTTCGACGAACTTGGAGTTTTTGAACACATAGTTCAATTCCTCCACCCGGGGATCGTCCGGAAAAAACTTGGTGATGTCCTCTTCCAGTTCGATCCGCGATGCGCCGGCTCCCAACAAGGCGAACAGGCCCAGGAACACCGCCCAGAACAAGGGTTTGCGCCGTTGAAAGAAATCGTACAGGAAAAGAAAGATCCGGGCCATAATCAGGATTGCCGACGCTTAAAGAGTTTCAACCCCACGTAGGTCAATCCCCCAAAAATAACACCTGCCACGACAGCCAGCGTAGTGGCACCGAGAACATATTGGAAAAAATTTTGCCACATCAGCTCCAGCGTGATGTTCCTGCTGAAGGAGAGGTATTGTGCCTTCTCGCCCATCCAAATCCGGCCCGTGTAGTGGCTCAAAAAAAGGATGATGGGAATCATGGGCGGTATGCTGATGTTGGCCGCGATAATGACCAACGCTTTGTTCAATCGAAAAGCAAACGATAGCGCTATGGCAATGACCAGTTGAAATCCCCACAAGGGAACAATACCCATAAAAATGCCAAAGCCTACCGAGAGGGCTTTGACGGCGTCGGTTTCATGTTCGCCGAAAAGCTGCTCACGGACGAATTGCCCGAAGTTTTTTTTTTAAAGCTTCTGAAGAAGTCGCGGGGGTGGATGTACAACAAGGCGATGGTGACCAGGAACGTGTTCAAAATGCTGATGCGCGTGAAATCCTTGAACGGCCGGAAATGCGAGATCCGCTCTTCGCGGGGAGCATAAAACACCCGCACTGGCACTTCCGCCATCTCGATGCCGCGCCATGACGAACGCACCAGCACCTCGATCTCGAATTCGAATTTGCGCGTGATGAACGAAGTATTTTGTAAGAGTTTCACCGGGTACAGCCGGTAGCCGCTTTGTGTATCGTTGCGCTTCAACCCTGTCTCCACCCAAAACCAGAAGTTGGAGAACTTGTGCCCAAAACTGCTCTTGCCCGGCACGCTGGCCTGGTCCATGTTGCGCACCCCAATGATCACCGCCGCCGGATGTTCTTCCAATGCGCTGATGAATTTAGGCAGGTCCACGGCAAAATGCTGTCCATCCGAATCGATCGTGATGGCATAGTCATACCCCATCTCCACCGCGCGCCTAAATCCTTGACGCAGGGCATAGCCTTTTCCTTTGTTGGGGAGATAGCTGACGAGATCGACTTGGGGAAATTGTTTTAAGATCTCAGGTGTAGTATCCGTTGCTCCGTCGCAGACCACGATTACCTGGCTGGTATACTCGAGCACATCGCGGATCACCTGGCCGACCGTCAGCTCATTGTTGTAGGTCGGTATCAGCACGCATACTTTCTTTTGCTCCGCTAACGCTTGGAATGCTGCAGGTTCCATCAGGCAATTTTCAGCGTGGCTTTTAATTTGAAGAAGGTGACCGCGCCGGCAAACAGTGTGGCGTTCACTACCCATTGGCCGGGCTCTTCGGTATAGGTAAGACTGGCCTCCACATCTTTGTTCTGATCGGGATTGATCACCGAAAGAAACTTCATGTTGTCGGCTTCGGCGATGCGCAAGGTCTTTTTAGTGGTGACCTCCATCAGCTCGCGCACGATCTGCATCATACACACTCCGGGCACGATGGGCAGGCCGGGAAAGTGACCGTCGAAGATCTTGTGGTCGCGGCGGAGGGCAAGCGTGGCTTTCACGGTGCCGGGAGCGGCTTCGTGGTGTGATAGCGTATAAAAATCGTTGAGCAACATCATTCTTTTGTGATACGTGCCAGTTTAATCTGCATGTTGAACGTGTGGTGCTTCAGTTCCAGCATGTCCGGCGAGGGATAAGGCGATCCGGGCAGCTGCACCGTCACCTTGCGTTTCCGGGGAGCGCCCCATTCCAACCTGCGCAAAGAAGCACAATCTTTACTGGTAATAAAATAGGCGGTTTCCTTTTTTTGCCGCACCCCGAAGAAAACCTCCTCTCCTTCCGTCCAGCGCTGGTACACGCCCTGGCGGAATGGCAGCCCTAAAACCAATTCGAAGTCTTTCCGAAGGGTCTGGATCACCGCTTTTTTGTTGAGCTGGTGGATGGCATTATATACTTTGAAGTCGCCGTTGGTGAGAAATCCGAAGTCGAAGAACGTCACCCCGGCTTCGTTGGTGAACACCACGCGGTAGGAACTGTCGGGCATGTGTTTGACCAGCAGCAAGCCACTGATATGCCTTCCCACCACATCCACATCGGCATTGTACCACGACGTGTTTACCCGTGCAGGAACGATCCTGGCCGCGCATGCGTCATCGGGGGCTGTTGCTTGCAGCCCCTTGTAGTCGGAGGCGCATCGCATGAGCAGCAGACAGCCGATGCTAAAGAGAAAACAGCGCATCGGCCAGCGTGGTGTTTAAGGTTTTGTCGGTGAAGGAAATCACCGTTTTGTCGCCCGAGGGTTCGTTCATCTCGATGGATCGGGCCGTGTAATCTTTTTTCTCCACTTGCAACACGATGGTTTGGAAGAACTCCTTCAAGGTTTTTGAAGTGGGAGTCATTTCCAGCAAGTAGCCTTTCTCGTTCTCGAACACTTTCGTGGTAAAATCTTTGCTATCGAGGATAGTGCCCTGCACGCAGTCGATCATGATGCGATTGACCTGTTGAAAAAGCTTATTCGATTTTACGTTGATCCGGTTTTCCTTCTGATCGTTCTTGACAAGCATTTTGTCGCCGTTCATCACGATGAGGTAGTGAAAGGGCTTTTGATAATCGATGCGCACGCGATTGCTGCGTTGAAACCAGAACTTACCGGTAGAGGTGATCGTCTCCGTGAGCGCCGTCAGCGTTTTCACCTGGGTGAAGTTGCTGGTGATCGTCGACACTTTTGCCGACTCGGTGGCGAATTGTTTTTTGAACGCTGCCAGGTCGGCTACCGGTTTGAAGCCGGTGTATTGCGCCTTCGCGGGATGAGAACTCAGCAAGGCAATGCCCATCAGCAATCCCAACAGGTTAAAAAAAATGGTTGTCTTTCTTTCACGCATACGCTCGCTCGTTCAATAGTTCGTCAACCCTCACAATTTTCAATCCACGTTTTGCCACGTGATCCAGAAATGCGGGGAGGATGTCGAGGGTGATATCACAGTAGTCGTGAAACAGCACGACGTCGCCACCTTTCAGGGATCTTGTCACGCGCTGCATCAACAGGGCGGCGTCCTTGCTCACAGTGTCGAACGACCGCACGCTCCACCCGATGGTTTTGTATCCGCCTTTCTTCACGGCTGAGGCCAGCATGGGGTTGGTCACGCCATAAGGAGGACGAAAGAAAGTGGGTCTAGCCCCAATGGTCTCTTCGATAACCTTGTCGGTATCGGTCAACTCCTTGGCTATTTGCGAAGCGGTCTGCAGATCGAACGTGGCAGCATGCCAGTAGCTATGATTGCAGATCAGATGGCCCGCGGTATGGATCTCTTTTGTCAGTTGAGGATGGGCGGCAATGCGATTGCCGATGCAGAAGAACGCTGCCTTCACGCCGCGCGCTTTTAAGATCTCCAGGGCTTTTTCGGTGTTGCCCGGGATCGGTCCGTCGTCGAATGTGATGGCAATGCTGTTGGAGCCGTGGTCACCCTTGTACCGCACCGGAAGAAAAAACTGCGCCGACAAGACCGACGTTCCATATCCGACTATCCCCAAGTAAATAATCGCCAGGATCAAATAATACCACCACGGCAAAGTTTCCATGGCATCGTACGCCACCATGGCTGCCAGGGCAACAATGAACACGATCGTGATGGTTTTGTATTTCAACATGCTTCGAGTAAAATCAGCGAGTGGTATTTACCAAAGTACGAATTAAAGATCAGCACGCGTTGCAGCGGCCGGTTGGCTTTCCCGATCGAAACGCTTTCCGGAACAGTTTGGGTTTCGATCATCCGGGCTGCCAGCCACACGGCAAAAGCGGTGGCGGTAGGATATTCTCCTGAAAGATGTTTGAAGTGGCCCTTGGCGCTGGAGGGAAAAAGTGAGCCTGCTGTACTTTGCAAAACGGCTTCTTCCGAAGCGTCGCCTTGTGTTCCCATTAAAAGCAAGTCGATGTCTGCTGCCTTCAGGTTGGCATCGGCCAGGAATTGATGCACGCCGTTGTTCAATGCCGTTTCGTCGGCGTTATAAAATGTTGCCAGCGAATGGATCGAAACTTTGTCCTGGCTGCTCTTCTCTCCGGATAAAACAAAATACGCTACCCCTTCTCCGTTTATGGCGCCGGCGTGGTGTTCGTCTGTGAAGATCCCAAAGCGTTGTTGAATGGCGTGGCTGGTGTCGGTGATCTCGTCGGCAGCACCCACCAAAAAATATTGAGCGGGTGTTTCCTGCAATTCCATCAACGCATCCAATAAAGCATTCTCAAATGAAAATGCGCGCTGCGTATAGGTTTGATTGTAGCCTTGGCATTGCAGCAACAAGGCAATCTGCGAACCGATGGTGTTGTGCGTGGATTGAATGAACGGCGTCGGGTTGAGCGCGTGCTCTACGTTGCTGATCATTTTGCTGAGGAAAATTCCGGTGTCTTCCAGGCATCCATAGCTGGTGCCCGTGATGATGCCGTCGGGTACGGTGATGCCGGCATCTTTCAGGGCCATGCTCCCGGAGGCCACACCCATTTTCAAAATGCGACTCATACGGCGCAGTTGGCGCACGTCCATGAACTGCGTGTAGTCCGGCTCCACGCAGGCAAAGCGATTTCCGTTGGCCAGCACAGGCGTTTCCAGCAACGGTGAATCACCCCAGGTTTGCTGCGGTGAGATGTTGCCTTTGCCTTTGATGTAGATCGCCATACGCTATACGTTCGCCAACCGGAAAGACCGGCGTTTAATTTTTTGAAAATATGATAGAAGAGCAATTACCTCCAAAACCAAAGGAGTTGCTCATCACATGGTTTACGGTTATACCCGATTCAAAACTTTTCTGAGGAACAATGCCCACCTCGGGGATCGGTGTTTCAAAACGCAGGTTCGGAAAAACACATTGCTCCCGGATCGCCATCACGGAGAACACCGCCTCAATTCCCCCACTGGCACCGAGCGTGTGGCCCGTAAACGCTTTGGTGGAACTAAGCCTCGGGTAACGGTCACCATACAGACGCGCGATGGCTGTGCCTTCCGAGAGGTCGTTGTTCAATGTGCCGGTGCCGTGAAGATTGATGTAGTCGATATCCTGCGGTGAAAGTCCGCTCATGGCCAGCGCTTTCTGCATCGCTCCAAACGAGCCCCGACCTTCCGGCGATGACGCGGTTTGGTGATAGGCATCGTTGGTATTCGCATAGCCATTGACATACGCCGAAGCCTTTATTTTCTCTGCCTCCAGGACACGATCCGAAACCAGCACGACAAACGCTGCCCCCTCACCCAGGTTCAACCCCGCGCGACTCGCATCGAACGGCCGGCAAGGTTGCTGATCCAGGATCATGAGACTGTTAAATCCGTTGAGAGTGAACTTCGACAGTGCATCGGTCCCTCCGGCAATGACCACATCCAGTTGGTTGTGCTTGATGAGTCGCGAACCCAATGCAATGGCATTCACCGACGATGAACACGCCGTGTTGATGGTGGAAATAAATCCATTCACTCCCAGGTCATCGGCGATCAATTCGGTCGACATGCCGCATTCGTGATGCAGCACGTTGCGCAGCTTGCCCTTGGTGTTATCGGCGAGATAGTCGATGAAAAAGTTTTCCGTTCTGTCCATCCCTCCCACGGTGGTGGCGGAGATCACGCCCGTGCGCCAGCGCTTGATGTCCACCTTCGAAGCTTTTACGGCTTCGCGCGCTGCATAGATCCCCAACAACGCCGTGCGCGACGTGTGGGCAGGCATCCAGAGCGTATCGCAAAGACCTTCATTGGAAAGCTTGACCTCGCCGACAGGGAGCACATTCTTGTGGACGGAATCAAACAGCGTGATGTGCCCGATGCCGGAGCACTGTGCCTGAAATGCGGCCAGTGTTTCGGAGACGGAATTTCCGATGGCGGAGATGATGCCGGTGCCGGCCACGTGCACGGTGCCTTTCAAGGGATCAGGAAGGTTGGTTGGCTCGGATGTACTCGGCGATGGTCTTCACCGATTTGAAGATCTGCGGGCCGTCCTGTGGATTGGCCAGCTTGATGTTGTAGTGTTGCTGCAGCAGCACGATCAGTTCCAGGGCGTCGATCGAGTCGAGTCCCAAACCTTCCACAAAAAGCGGCTGATCGTCGCCGATATCTTCGGGTTTCAAATGCTTCAAATTCAACGCCTCGATGATCTGCTTTTTCAGATCGGCCATCAACTGTTCCATAATTTACTGATAAAGTTTTCGAAGTTGTTCTGCAGTATGTTCCGGCATTCCGGCGGGTTGCTGTTTTTCCAGCAAATATAAGAAAACATCGTGTTGGTCACCCAGCACATCCACCCAGCCTGCCATGCAGGCCTGGGTCTTGTCGGTGGCCATCACCAGCTCCACATACGTGTGCAGCAAGTCAGGGTCAAACGCCGGCGTCACAAAGAAGGCATTCTCTCCTTTTATGCCCTGCCGGATGCAAATCTCGCCGCCCACGATGTTGGCCAGCGTATACACGAATAAGGCCGGGCTTGCCAGTGTTTTGGTCGATTCGTAGTAACGAATGTCGGTATCCAGGCTGGCGTGGGCGTTGGCCAGGACCAAAGCCACCTGCTCCGGTGCATACCGTGACAACAAGGGTGCGTCTTTCACCAGCATCTCGGCTCCCAGGAAACCCAGCTTAGAAGCCCGGTCCATCTTGTAAAATTTCGGGTATGGGATGCTCAAAGCCTGCAGGGCAGCGTCGAGGAAGTCGTCCAGGGTGCCTTCCGCTTGGGTAAAGACCGGCTGGCCCTGGTTGTACAGGGTGCGGTTGTGAATGCGGCAATATCGGGTGATGGCAGACACGGATCAGAGTGCGTCTAACCGTTCGCTCACGTCGATCAATTTTGCGAGGCGCTTCAGCGACCCGGCGTGATCTTTCACATACGGGTTGCTTTGATCCCACACATAACCCGCCAGCACCGAGCAGATCTGACGTTTGATCTCAGGGTCGGGATTTTTGGAGAAGAATATTTTCTCCAGGGTGCCATCGTACCAGGCCATCACATAGGTCCGGAACGTGTCTACGCCCTGGCGGATAAAATTCGTATAGTCGTTGTCCCAGTCCACGTTCTCGCCCTTCAACTTGCGGATCACCATCTTGCTGGCGATATGGCTCGATACAGTGGCGAACATCACACCGGAGGAGAAAATCGGGTCGAGGAACTCGGTCACGTTGCCCGTGAGCACAAAGCCGTGGCCATAGAACTTGTCGGTGGTTGCCGACCAGGCTTCCAGCTTGCGGGGCTCAAACACCCATTCCACATCGCCAAAGCGTTGTTTCAGATAGGCGTTGCCATCGATGAAGGTTCTGAACTGGGATGAGGGATCGCCCCCCATCGCGTTGAAATAGTCAAAGCTGCCCACGAAGCCCAGCGACGTGACGCCGGTCGAAAAGGGAATGATCCATGACCAGATGCCGGGCGCATACATCACGGCGATGATGCGGTTGGGTTCGTCGTGGTTGTTGCGGTGAATGTCGTTCACGTGGGCAAACACGGCCTTCCGCGGGTCCAGGTTGGACGGTTTGTCCAGGTTGAACAGGCGCGGGATCACCCGGCCATAGCCACTGGCATCGATGATGTAGCGGGCTTCTATTTTTTCGGTCGTGCCGTCTTTCTTTTCAACGGTGGTGATCGAACTTTCGTCGGGTTGGAATTCAATGGCCGTTACGGTGGTCTCGAAATCTACGGGCACGCCGCGGCGTTGCACATCGGTGATGAGGGTCAGATCGAACTCTGCCCGTTGCACCTGCCACGTCCACGTCCATCCTTTGGAGAATTGATCGGAGAAATTGAAGTCGGAAACTTTCTCCTCCTTCATGAACTTCGCACCAAACTTCTCCTGAAATTTCTTGGCCTTCACGGCATCCAAAAACTCCGCGTCCTCCAACACCTCCATACACCGCGGCAACAAGCTTTCGCCGATCACAAAACGCGGGAACTTCTCGCGCTCCACCACGCGAACCGAAAGGCCCGCCTTATGAATCATCGCTGCGGACACCGACCCCGCCGGTCCCGCACCAATCACCAAAACATCAATTTTATTCATGCTCCTTAAATAATATTTGATACTTCTATTTTTGTCTTCTTTGCCTTGCCCGCCGAAGCTTTAGCGAAGGAGGGCCTGCCCGCCGACTTGCCCGTCGTAGCTTTAGCGAAGACGGGAGCTTTAGCGAAGGCGAGGCGGCTAAGATTCCGCTGGCTGACACACCAACAAAGTATGACTCACCCCAATGTAATCCTTCTCCTCCACCACTTTCAACCCCGCGCGCTCCACACACTTGATGAACACCTTCGAATCGTACATCTGGCTATTTCCATTCGCCATCACTGTAAAATACAAAGACGTCTGTTGCAGCGAGAACGCCGACGCCTCAAACCGCTGACGGTCCCAGAATGTCTCGAGGATAAAAATTCTTCCACCCGGATTCAATGCCTTTTTGCATCGCGTCAGGATCGACACGATCTCGTCGTCCGAGAAGCAATCCAGGAACTGGCTCATCCACACGGCATCAAATCCCTGGGGAAATTTATGCGAGTCGTCCAGCACGTTGCCGGGATGAAACTTGATGCGGTTGCCATAGCCCAGCGACTCGATCTTGCCTTTTGCTCCATCCACATAGCCGGGCAAATCCATGATGGTGATGTTCACATCCGGATCGTGCGCAAAGCTCTGCATCGACCACTTGCCGGTGTTCCCGCCAATATCCAGCAAGGTCTTCGGTTTGTAGTGATACACGTGCGGAAGCACTTCGGGGAATGCATAGTCGGAATAGAAGTGATCGAACGAGAACCAGCTCTTCTTGGCTTTTTCGGGAAGGTTAGTCGACAAGGCCTGGTAAATGGTGGGCCACTCGCCGAAAACTTTGAGGCCTTCGGGCTTTTGATTCTTGATGCTCTCCTCCAGGAAGTACATGCCGTTGTAGCACACGTCGTGTGTGAAGTCCATGTTCACTTTGGTGAGCTCGTCGTGCAGAATGAAGTAGGTTGTCTTTGTGATCTTGTATTTTCCTTCAGAGAGAACGAGCAGGCCGATACCGAGCCCAGCCTCTACCAACACGCGGATGCCATAGGCCGGGAGATCTATTTTTCCGTTGAGTTGTTCCAGCGTAATGCCTTCTCTGTGGGCTTCCACGGTGGTTAAAATTCCACTGTCGCGCAACACGCGGGTGGCCTGGAAAACGAACGGTGCAAACGTGATCCATTGTGCTTCCTCTTTTGCCTGCAGGGCCGTCAGTTTTTCTTTCTCGTAAAAATTCATGTTTAAAAAAATTATTGTTCCTGTAAAATTATAGCGGCATTACATCCCCCAAAACCCGACGCTGTTTTCAGGCAGGTCTTCAAGGTGCGCTGCTCCAACGTTCGAATAACATTCACCGGCTGCGACGTGCCCAGTGTTTCAAAACCCAGCGACGGCACCAGTTCATCGCGTTTCAGGCTTTCGGCGCTGATGATCATTTCCACTACACCGGCTGCACCGAGCGTATGGCCGAAATATCCCTTCAAACTGTGGAGCGGGATGTTTTCCATTCCTACGTGATTGAATGCCTTGGCTTCCATCTCGTCGTTATACAGCGTCGCGGTGCCATGGGCGCAGATGAAATCAATATCATGTTCGGTAAGCCCCGATTCCTGCAGCGCCTGGCGGATGGCAAACCCCAACTCCTCACCGGTGCGCGATGGCCCCGAGATGTGGTTGGCGTCGTTGCTCAAGCCACCGCCCAGGATCTCCACCGATGCTGAAACGCCCAACGCTTCCGGAGCTGTGGAGAGGATCATGACTGCGGCGCACTCGCCAAGGTTGATGCCTTTGCGCCCTGCGTCGAATGGCCGGCAGGGCTCTGCGGTTAGTGCCTGCAGGCTCTGAAAGCCCGAGATCACAAAACGGTTCAGCACATCGGCGCCAAGCACCACGGCGTGGTCGTATTGTCCCGACAACAGCAGTCTTCTTGCAACAATGGCGGCCATCACGCCCGAGATACAAGCGTTGGAGATCACCAATGGGTTGGGAATGCCGATGCGGTCGGCCAGCATCTTGGCTACGGCGTGGAGATGAATGCGGGGATGATTGGGTTTTCCGTCCTCTAAGAATGAGATATTCCCCTTCGTGGTGGAGAGGATAAAAACGGTGCGGTCTTTTGGAAGGGTGATGTTTTGCAGGGCTTGCTGCAACGCACGGTCGCACAGATATTCAAAACGCGACAACGGTGACGCTGGTAATTTCTCCGTCATCAACGCACCCGAAAAAGCCTGTTGGCTCAACGTTGCATCCTCCACACGGCGGATGCCGGAAATGCTTTTGCGGACCTTCGCATAGTTTTCTTCCGTGGTCCATCCCAACGGAGACACGATGCTATCGGCCACCATCCACACGCGCTTCATGCGTTGAAGTTCTGTTTTGATTTCCAGGCCTCGAAGAAAGCCGGTGTGGTGAATTGAAGTTCGAACGATTTTGCGTCGACAAACACTTGCGTGGAAGCGCCGGTGGCCACGAGATTCCGGTGGGTCGAATCGAACATGCGGTATTCGAAATGCAGCTTGGCGGCTGGGCTCGGCATGTAGATCGTTTCCACGATCACACTGTCGCCATAGCGCAATGGCTTTTTGTAGTCACAGTTGACCGACACCACGGGAACGGCCAACCCGTTTCGATAAAAGTCGAGATAGGAAATGCCGTGGACCTTCCCAAACGCCTCGCGGCCGTCTTCAAAATAGCGCAGGTAATGCCCGTGCCATACGATGCCCAGGGGATCGGCCTCGTTGAAGCGTACAAGAATCTCAGTTTGGTGGATCAACACAATTCGTTCCGTTAAAAAATCAAAATATAAAAAGACAGGTAGCTCCTGTCCGCTGTTCGTTATTAAGGGCGATAATATTTTTTACGCCACATTTCAAAACCATCTTTTTTGCTGCCGATCTTTTCCAGGACATCGAACAAGCAGCCTCCCCAGAAGTTACGCATCCCATTTCCATGTGGCGGCGCTACCATCCGTTCCGAAAACAGCACTTCTTTCGTATTGAGGTTGATGAAGGTGACATAAATGGAACCTTCTTTATTCGTCTTGTTGAAGCTCTCCACATTGAACATGAGCCCGATGCCACTCAAGCCGCTCAGGTCGTAGCCGGCGATGATCTCGTCGATGTCGGAAACTTTCAGGTGCAGGTAGTCTTTTTCTGCATCCGAAAACATGCTCAGCACATCCAACTCGGAGTTGTGGGCTTTCACCGCTTGCAGGTTGTTCTCCACCTTCTTGCGGCCGATGGCCCTGGCGATGTCGTATTTGTCGGGCTCTTTCAGGATGAGATCATTCCAGGCATCCAACAAGTGACGCACGTCCGACTCGGAGCCGAATTTCTCGCGGTCGCCGATAAAGTTTGCGCGCGAAAAGTCCAGGCCCAGCCAGGTCACGGGCACCTCAGGGCGAAACACATCGCTCTTGGTTTGCGCCTTCGCAGAGAAGGCCGTCAACACGAAAAACAGGAATGCGATTCTTTTCAGGTTCATATCTCTGGTTTTTAGGATTGCAGCTTGGCGAAGATCCGCATCTCGCAAGACGCCAGCACGTTTCCATCCTGCTCCACCTTACCTTGCACCACCGTGATGTCCAGCACTTTGTTGACGATCTCCACCGAGGTGGTGATGGTCGTATTTTCTTTCGGGAGACCCGCGATCTTCAGGTTCTTTACGGCCGCGATATAGCCGATGGGAATGGGAATATTTTTCTTCGAGCATTGATAGCCCACATGCACGGCGGCGGTCTGCGCGATGTTCTCCACCAGACCCGGCTCCATAAAGTGGCCCGCGGAGACGAAAAGGTTTGTGGGGTCAATGGCAAGCTGGGTCACCGCACGGGTGTCGCTTGCTTCCAGCAGGTTGTGCACCATCACAATGGGATTGCGCTGGGGAATGTATTGGAGGATGTCGGTTTGGTTTGCTAACATTGGCAGCGCAAAAATTGATTATTTTCCCCAAAAGTTAAAATAATTAAACCACTGATCGGGGTAGGCCCGCACTTTTTGTTCCAGCTCGCCCACAAATGCCGACAGGAGGCGCTCCATGAATTCAGCCTTCGTTTCGTCGTCCTTCCGGGTGAGCAGGCTGCTGCCAAAAAAGTGATAGTGGGTCGATGTTTCCTTGAAGGCAAACACGATGGAGACCGGCACGCGGAAACTGGCCGACAACAGGAACGGCCCGATGGGGAACGGCGCCTCGTCGCCCAGCAATTTCTTGTAGGTGATCTTATTGCCCTCCAGGAAGCGGTCGGCATGGAGGCAGATCAGCTCGTTGTTCTGCAGGGCCTCGCCCATGGCAAATACGTGTGACATGTCTTCCTTGATGACGATGATGCGGAGGTTGCGTCCACCGGTCACGCTTTCCAGGTAGTCTTTGATGCGTTGGTGCTCGCCGTCGAACATGACCACGTTCACGCGGGTGTCGAGGCGGCGCAGCAGGTGGCCGGCAGCTTCCCAGTTGCCCACGTGGGCGCTCAGCAAGATCCCCCCTTTGCCACCGCGGACGATCTCGCGAAGGTTCTCCTCGCCGTCAAAATCGTAGGTAAAGCGGTTCCCGATACCCGCCATGACCACCACTTTGTCGAGCAGGGTCTGGCCAAAGATGTAATAGTTCCGGTAGACCTTGAAAATGGATTTCAGCACACCATAGCCGTGACGCCGGCGGAAATAGGCGTAGATGGGACGCGTAGAACTCCAGGAAAAAAGAAAGTAATAGAAGGCTACAAAACGCAGCACAACATAGGCAGGCAAGACACCCAATGTCTTGATGATGAAAACAAAAATCCGATACCCCAACGGGGTGCCTTTGGATTTACCCTGCCAGCGCGGCATATCTTCGGTTAGGCTACTTTTTCGCCTACACGGTGCTCTACGTAGTCGTAGAAGCTTTGAAAGGTGTCGATGTTTGTAAAGTCTTCGGGTTTCACTTTGAAACCGAAGTTGCTTTCGATCACTACCACCAGATCAATGTAGTCGAGGCTGTCGAGTTCCAGCGTTTCACGCAGGTTGGCGGCCGGCGTGATCTTGCCGGGGTCCACTTCAAACTCTTCTACCAAAAAACCGTTGATCTTGTCAACAATAAATTTTGTTTCCATCACTTATTTGCTCCACTTTTTAACTATCAAAGTCGAATTCGTTCCTCCGAAACCGAAAGAATTAGACAAAAATACATCAATATTTTTATTCATCGTCTTCGCCACAATATTGAGGCGTGCTGAATCTTCGTCCGGTGTTTCAAAATTTATGTTTGGAGCGATAAAACCGTTTTCCATCATGAGCATGGAATAGACGATTTCGCTTGCGCCGGCCATCCAGCACTCGTGTCCGGTCATTGACTTGGTTGAGCTGACCGGTGTATGATTTTCTCCAAAAACATCAAATATCGCCTTCGCTTCGCTCGCATCGCCTGCCGGTGTGGAAGTGGCGTGTGCATTTACGTAATCGATTTCGCTGGGTTTAAGACCCGAACTCTTCATCGCCATGCGCAACGAACGGGCGGGACCTTGCACGGTGGGATTGGAGATGTGTTCGCCATTGGACGAGAAGCCATAGCCGATCACCTCCGCTAATATTTTCGCCCCGCGTTTCTGTGCCGATTCCAGGCTCTCCAAAATCACGGTGGCAGCTCCCCCGCTGGGCACCAGGCCGTCGCGGTGTTTGTCGAAGGGGCGCGAAGCTGCGGTGGGGTTATCGTGGCGGATAGAGAAAGCGCCGAGGGCGTCGAAATTGCCCATCGAGTAGACGTTCGTCTCCTGTGCTCCTCCACAGATGATGCAATCCTGCATGCCATTGCGGATGAACATGGCTCCCATGCCAATGGCGTGCGATCCGCTGGCGCAGGCAGCACTCACGGTGAAATTGATTCCTTTGAGCCTGAAAATGGTGGCCAGGTTCATGTTCACGGTCGAGTTGAGCACCTGGAACACGTTGCCGGAGCCCACCATCATAGTGTCTTTCTTCTCGCGGATAATGTCCACGGCTTCGATCACGGGCGCAGCCGAGCTGTCGTTGCCATAGATGATGCCCAGTTCGTGCTGATCGATGAAGTCCTGGTCGATGCCGGCCTGGGCCAGCGCCTGGGTGGTCGCCATGTAGGCATATTCCCCCTGTTCGGGTAACATCACGCGAGCACGGCGGTCCAGCACGCCTTTCAGGGCAGGTCTTTCCACAAACCCCGTGAGGCTGGAGCGATAGCCCATTTCCGTACGCTTGGGATCGAGGATGATGCCGGATTTTCCGGCATACAGCGACTGCTGCACTTCCTCCAGGCTTTTGCCGATGCACGAGTAAATCCCCAGACCTGTTATGACGACTCTGTTCATTCAGAATTAATACGCTAAATCACCATGCCAAACACCTTTTATCGGCATGCATACCATTACTTCAATCCGCAAAAATATAGTTTAAATTCGTGATTATCCTAACCACCCTCCGCAAAGTAGATGTATAAAATTCTCTACACTTTGGTCAGGGGATCAGGAGTAAAGCCCTCCGTTGATGGAGATGACGTTTCCCGTGATGTAAGAAGCTCTCGTCGATGCCAGGAACACCACGGCGTCGGCTACTTCTTCGGGTTCGCCAAAACGTTTCATGGGCACCATGGCCTTCAATTCGGCCTCGTTCAAGTCCTGCGTCATGTCGGTTTTGATAAAGCCCGGCGCCACGGCGTTGACGGTCACTCCCCGGCGAGCCACTTCCTGCGCCAGTGCCTTGGTGGCACCGATCACGCCGGCTTTTGCCGCCGAATAGTTGGTTTGTCCCGGCATGCCCTTCAGGCCCGACAGCGACACCACGCTCACGACACGACCATATTTGTTGGCCAACATGCCATTAATCACCTGGCGCGTAACATAATAGAAAGCGTCCAGGCTGGAGCCCAGCACGTTCTTCCATTGCTGGTCGGTCATCCAGATCATGAGGGCGTCTTCGCGGATGCCGGCGTTGTTCACCAGCACCTCGATCACTTTGTCCTTGTTGGTTTCCACCCAGCCTCCCAACACCGCATCCACATCGGTTTTGTTGCCCACATCGAACTTCAGCGTCTCGGCCGTAACATTCTTCTCGCGCACCAGCTCGGCTGTTTTAGCCGCCTCGGCGTCGTTGCTCTTGTAGTTGATCAGGATGTGATAGCCTTGCTCGGCCAACTTCACGCACACGGCGCGTCCTATGCCTCGCGAACCCCCGGTAACTAATGCGTATTTCATCTATAATTTTGTAGTTGAGCCCAACGTCACTAAATATTTGCGCACAGCCTGGATGTCTTTATACAACGGCTTATCCTCCAGGACAGGCCCCACCACGGCACGGACCTCCTCATAGAACTTATGCGTGAACGACGACAAACGTGGCTGACACTTCAGGAAGTCGATGGCCTGCGCCAAGGCGATGGTTTGGATGGCCAGCACGTCAAAACCGTTGTCGATCACTTTGCGGGTCATCAAAGCGGCATTGCAGCCCATGCTCACGATGTCCTGGTTGTCGTTGTTGTTGGAGATGCTGTGGAGGTACATGGGGAACGACAGCGTCTGGTTCTCGGCCGTGGTCGAGGTGGCGGTGAATTGCATGCCCTGCAAGCCCAGGTTCAACCCCAGCGTGCCCAGGTTGATGAACGGCGACAGCTTCTGGTTCAGCTTGTCGTTCAGCAGATAATTCAACTGGCGTTCCGACAGCATGGTGAGCTTGGTCATCACGATCTTGAGCTTGTCCATGGCCAGCGACACATAGTCGCCGTGGAAGTTGCCACCGTGGTAGACGTTCTCGCGTTCATGGTCGATCACGGGATTGTCATTGACGGAGTTCACCTCGTCTTCCACCACTTTGCGGACCTCGGCCAGCGTGTCGTACACGGGTCCCAGAATTTGGGGAACACAGCGCAGCGAGTAGTATTCCTGCACCTTGTCGGTGAAGATGGCCTCTTCGATCTTGCGGTGGTATAAATGGTCGGGACGTTTGCGGATCAGTTTGCTGTCGTGCAGCAGGGTGCGAATGGATTCGGCGACCTTGGATTGGCCGGGGTGATGCTTCACATGGTTCAGCTCCAGCGAGAAGTGATCGTCGAACGACTTCATCAACTCGTTGGTGATGGCCGAAAGGATCACCGAGCAGGTGAACAGGTATTGTGCATGGATGAGGTTGACCATGCCGATGCCGGTCATGGCCGACGTGCCGTTCATGAGGGCCAGGCCTTCGCGAAGGTGCACATCCAGCGGGGTGATCTTGCGGGCGGCGTAAACTTCTTTGGTGGATTGCAACTTACCGTCTACCAGCACTTCGCCTTCGCCGATCAGGTTCAGGGCCAGGTGGGCGAGCTGCACCAGGTCGCCGCTGGCACCCACGCCACCGCGCTCGAAGATGCAGGCGCTGATGCGGGCATTGAGTAGGTCGCGCAGCAGGGCAACGGCGCTAGGGTGAACACCCGAGGAAGCCTGCATGAGACTGCTCAGGCGCGCGAGCATGGTTGCCCGCGACAGATCTTCGGCGATGGGCTGGCCCGCACCGGAGCTGTGGCTGCGAATGAGGTTGAATTGCAGTTGACGCTGATCGTCTTCGCTGATCTTATATTGTGCCATCGGCCCCAGGCCGGTGTTGATCCCGTAGATGATCTTGTGCTGGGAGTAGGACTTCAGAAAGGTGAAATTATGCTCTACTTTCTTCACTGCGGCACTGTCCAATTCCACAACTTCTCCCTGATAGAGAACCTTTTCGAAATCCGCCACTGACAGCTTCTCCTGTCCTACTTTGATCATATGCGCTAATACTGGTTTAAAGATCGAGGTTTAAAACGGGCGCAAAATAGTAAAGACGAGTGTAATAATCACACGAATGGGTTCGTTTGGCCATATTTTGTTTACTTCCAACCGCCCGACAAACAAAGTCGCCACCCCAACCTGCCCCTACGCCACCCACACGTAATATTCTCCGCGAATAACATTCATCCCAAAATCGCTCGCTCGAAGTATGCAACCACCCGTCCTTTGTCGGGCAACGCCAACAAAGCGCATTCAGCAGCAAATCCCCATCAAAAAAATACCGCCTTTGTTGGTGTTCTTCACCAACAATCTCCTTCCAGCCACTCTATTCGAGCCAATCAGAGTTGGTCGTTTATCCCAATTCTCACCCATCGATATGAACAAGAAATTCCCATCTCCTCTCCCCATTACTATAAAATCCAGCACTTGAATATTTATACTCCTCCGGGAATTCACACCACCCCGCTTTGACGGGATTCAAATGAATATAATCAATCTTTTGCCTCATCACCTTTTCCGACCAAAGAGAGATCCCTAGCGAATTTCTTTCCCAAATCTGATATTTACGATCTCGTGCCTCGACCCGTAATTCTCTTTGCAGGGATGAATTTTCATTTCTCAAAATTTTGAGAATCTGTTGACTTGTAAATCTTAAAAAATCGCGTTGCACATTTTCTCTGGAATGATCACCGAGAATTTGCCAAATCAAATGCATATGATTTTGCATAATGACGAAGGCATAGATGGTCGCACGGTTTGTCATACTTAAGAAAGATAAACTGGAGATGATTATATCTTTGAAACGATCATCCGCCAATACGGGCTTCCACTTCAGGCAAGTGATGGTGACGAATTCGGGATGCGTCTTGGCGTGAACAAAGTTTTCTTTTTCCATGGGCGATGGAAAATAGCCATGCGTACTGCATTGGTTTTGCAGTGGTGTTTTTTATCGGAACATTTTATGCGGGGTAAATTTGGGGAGGGGCATCAAATTGGGGATGACGAAAAGTTAGTTGATGAATTTCATATGTGGCGGCAGAACTTGTTGGTGAAGAACACCAACAAGGGCGATGGGGTGAATTTGGTGAGGGCGCCAAATTGGGGATGACGAAAAGTTAGTTGATGAATTTCATGTGTGGCGACCGAAACTTGTTGGTGAAGAACACCAACAAGGGCGATGGGGTGAATTTGGTGAGGGGCACCAAATTGGGGGTGACTAAAGTTAGTTGATGAATTTCATGTGTGGCGGCCGAAACTTGTTGGTGAAGAACACCAACAAGGGCGATGGGGTGAATTTGGTGAGGGGCACCAAATTGGGGGTGACTAAAGTTAGTTGATGAATTTCATGTGTGGCGGCCGAAACTTGTTGGTGAAGAACACCAACAAGGGCGATGGAACACCAACAAGGCGTTAGGGTTATTTGCCAAACGACTCCACCTTATAATCCAAGTTCGTTCCGAACACGGGGAAGCTGATTTTGAGCATGGCGTAGAAGCCCCGGCCTTGGAGGCTGGGGCGGTAGCCTACTTCGCCGCCGTAGGACCAGCTGAACATGCGGTTGAAGCGGCCGTCCATGCCGAGGCGGAAGCCGAGCATTTTGGTTTTGAGGGGGCTGATGTCGTAGGTGTGGGTGCCGGCGTTGGGGCTGTTGGGGTCGGCGTCGGTGTAGACGATGTTGTCGATTTTTATCGAGGGGGCTACCAGCACGTCAAAGTAGGCGGTGAAGATGAGGTCGTCGAGGCCTTCTTCGAATTTGTCGAAGTTAACGGCTACGTTTTTGATCCAGGTCATGGATCCGCCCACATACAATCCTTTGGAGGCGATGTTGCTGAAGACGTCGAAGGTTTCGTTGCGGCCGTTCACAAAGATGGTCTTGGGGAGGCCCACGCCTTCGGAGTTTTTCAGGTCGGCGTTGGTGAGTCCTTGTTTTTCGAGGGCGCGGCCGATGTCGGTAGAGCTGTCCCAGATGATGGCGCCTAAGCGGGCTCCGTAGATCTTGCGCACTTTGCAGGGCACTTCGGCGCTGAGGGGAACGCGGGCGGCCCATTTGTTGCCTTTGTAGCTGTTCTTGTAGAGGAACATCTTGGTTTTAGAACTTTCCTCGAAATCCTTGATGTGATAGGTGCCACCGAATTCATAGTAGTTGAATACTTCGGCGCGGTTGTCCACGTCGCTTCGCTTCACGGCGAAGTCGCGGGCCATGTCGAAGAACTGTTGGCTGTAGCTTTTGCGGAAGGCTACCCGGAAATCGGCTTTGTCCTTGTGATAGTAGACTGCCTCGGCGCCAAAGCCGGCCGTGACGTTGGTCACGAACATCTCGGCGTAGAGGGGTTGGATGCCCACAAACAGCTTGTTGACCGAATAGGGTTCGTCGTATAGCTCTTCGTAGGTAACGGCGGTTTTATCCTTTCGTTCGCCCTGTGCAAAAAGATTGACGGAAGCCGTCAAAAACACAGCTATCAAGATTAAAAAGCGATGGTTCATAACCTTCGTAAATTGGGTATAATAGGTAAAAATAGTAAATCTCCGGGTAAAAATTAGTCCCTATACATACGGCTAGCCCGACAGATGTAATACTTTGATGCAAAATTACCTCGTTTGGGGCCTCGCAAGGTCCCCAATCAGGCGTCATCGGACCTAGTTCGCCCCTTTCTCCAGGCGCTTCTTCAGCTCTTCCAACTCCTTCAACTTCGAAATGACTTCGGCCTCCTTGCGCTTGCGGTCGGTAATATCCTCGAACATACCCAATACGGCCACTACTTCGCCGTGCTTGTTGGTAACGGGTACTTTACTGGTCAACACCCACGATTCCTCGCCTGCGCTGTTCACGTTGCGTTCCTCCTGGTCCAGGCGGGGCACCCGGCTGTTCATCACCGCCAGGTCGTCGGCGCGGTAGGCTTCGGCGTGTTCTTTCCAGGGCATGTCGAAGTCGGTGCGGCCCACCATATCCTTGTAGGATTTGAGCCCGGCCACCTGCGCAAAAATGCGGTTGGCTCCCTGGAAGCGAAGGTCTTTGTCTTTCCAGAATACGGCGCGGGGAATGTTGTCGATGATGGCCTGCATGGTCTCCTGGTCGTCGCCGAGCTTGTCGAGCATGAGGTTGATCTTGGAGGTGTTGTAGGCCACGGTGAGGAGGTCGGCACACGACTTCAGGAACTCCACGTCCTCTTCGGTCCACTCCTTTTGTTCGTTCTGTTGTTCGCAGCAGATCACGCCGGCGATCTTGCCTTCGTTGAAGAAAGGCACGTCCAGCATGGACTGAATGCCCAGCGGTCTCAGGTACACATCCGAAAACTCGCGGGTAGCGGTATGGGTATTCGCATCGTTGGCGATGATGATCTCCTCGCTGGTGACGGCCTCGAAATAGCTGGGGAAGTCACGGCCGTGCAACTCCGATCCCGATTCGAAGGTGCCTTTGCTGTGTTGGTATAATTTCTCCTGGCGGATCGTGTTCTCCTTGGAATGATACGTCCAGATGCTGCTCCGCGATACGCCCAACTGGCGGCTGATGGTGCTGGTGATCTTCTCCAACGAAGCGTTCCAGTTGCCGTCCTGAATATCTTTGTTCTTGGTGAGTTCCATCAGCACGGTGCGATTCTTCTGGCTGATCTCGTTGCGCCGTTTCTCGCCGTCGAGCATGTTCTGGATGTGCTTTTCCTTGCGCCGCATTTCTTCCTGCGTGGCTTCCAGCTCTTCCATGTTCTGGCGCATTTCTTCTTCCTGGGCGCGCATTTCCTCGGCTTGTTGTTGCGTGCGCTCCAGCAAGAGCCGTGTGCTTTCGCTGATGCGTACCGACGAGATGGTGGACGCGATGCTCTCCGTTAGTTTCTCCACCAATTCAATTTCGTGTGGTTCATATTTTCCGAAGGTGGCGAGTTCCATCACACCAAAGATCTTGTCGTTCACTTTGAGCGGCACCAGCAATAAAGCGTTGGGTGTCGACCCTCCTAAGCCAGAGGTGATGGTGACATATTCCGCGGGCACTTCCAGCAAATAGATGCGTTCGCCTTCGAGAAAGCTCTGGCCTACCAGGCCTTCGCCAACGCTCACTTGCTTCCTCAGAAATTTCTTGCGCTCAAAGGCGTAGCAGGCGACCAATTCCAGGAACTTCTCGCCTTCGCTCTCTTCATTGAGAACAAACAGGCCACCCTGGTTGCTCTTGGTATATTTTACAACAAACTTGATGATGTTGTCGAACAGTTCTTCGGTGGTGCCGGTGGAGGCACGTAAGATTTCTCCGATTTGTGCCAATCCGGAGGTCGACCAGTTGCGCCGGCGGTCTTCTTCGGCGTTCACGCGGAGTTTGTCGCGCATGGTGAGCAGCGTGGTGCCCAGTGAGCCACTGCTCTCTTCGTCCAGGCTGAGGTCGGCCGTGTAGTTGCCGGCGGAGATGGCTTCGATGAAGCCCGAGAGCGATGCCACGGCGCGGCCTTGTTGTTCGGAACGCGATTCATGTTCAACGACCAATTTCGTGGCGCTGCTTTGCAGGCGGTACAGGAACAGGCAGAGCGCTCCAAAGGCCACCACGAGCAACGCGATGGACAACCAGGAGAGCATGCTCAGCGAAGAAGCATCGGTGGATGTGCCTTGTTGAATGTGGTCAACCAGTCTGTCGAGGGTGGCCAGGAAGGATTCGAATGCAGCATCAAATTGCTGATCGGCCGCGTCGCCGGCGTGACTCCCGGCAACGGCTGCCGTACTGTCGGTGGCCGCAATGCCTGCCTTCTTGTTCTTGTAGCGATCCTGCCCCGACTCGATCAATTTCTCTATGGCAAAGATCGATTCTTTCAGCAATGCCTTGGTCTCTTCTTCGTCGATCGCGCCCAGGTTGCCCACCTCGGTTTGCTTGCCGTCGTAGGTGCCTTGCAGGATGGCGCCGGAAGCTTTCAGCGGGCCCACCACATCGCGTTCGAAGTTGAGGCTTTGGTCGCCGCCCATCAACTCTTCAAACGACAGGTGTGCTTTGGTGACACGGTTCTTGATGTTGTCGCCCAGGGTGATGAAAGGAAGGTTGTGTTGGTAGGTGGCGAGTGTTCTGCGTTGAACATAACCGATAAGAAGGGTTATGATCAGGCCCGTGAGGGCAAATCCGATGGTGTACTTGAAGGCACGATTTCTCATTGGCGCTACAGGATGATCGTAGTTTTAGGTCGTTAAAAGACGAAGAAGGCTTTTGTTGAAAAGTTAGGTAATTATAGGGGGAAAAGAAAAGATTTGAAAGCAGGCGCAAGACAAATCAAACGTTTTAAATGTAGGAAAAGCATGCATTTTCAACGAATTGACCAACCTAAACCTGCGCCGTTCGCTTGCCCCGAAGAACACGTGGCGTTTGCCGGTTGTAGGAATATTGACAGAACGTTCAAAAACATCACAGGCTCTTCAACGCCAGCTCGCTTGCCTTCAACACCCGGCCCACGGCTTCATCGTCGATGGCCGCCGAAACAAACATCGCTTCGTATTGCGACGGCGCCATGTAGATGCCTTGCTGCAGCATCGACTGAAAATATTTTGCGAACTGCAACGTGTCGGAAGTCTTGGCCGTGTCGAAGTCGATCACGATCTGGTCGGTAAAAAAGAGGGTGAACATGGAGCCCACCTGGTTGACAGTGTAGTTCAATCCCTTCTTGAAAAGTTGTTGCCGGATGCCGCCCACGATCGCGCTGGTGGCCGTGTTGATCTGGTGGTAGACGGAGGGATTGTTTTTCAATTCCTTTAACATCGCCAAGCCTGCTGCCATGGCCAGGGGGTTTCCCGACAAGGTGCCCGCCTGATAGATCGGTCCTGCCGGCGACACCGCTTCCATGATCTCTCTCCTTCCGCCATACGCGCCCACCGGCAAGCCGCCGCCGATGATCTTGCCCAGCGTGGTGAGATCGGGCTTGATGCTGTACAACTCCTGTGCTCCACCCAAGGCCAGCCGGAAACCGGTCATCACCTCGTCGAAGATGAGGAGGATCTTATGTTTGTCGCAGAGTGCGCACAACCCTTGCAGGTAGCCGGGTTGAGGAGCCACACATCCCATGTTGCCTACCACGGGTTCCAGGATGATGGCCGCTACTTCGCCGTGGTTCTCTTCCACCAATTTCTCCATCGCCCGCATGTCGTTGAAAGGCGCGATGAGCGTGTCCTTGGCCGTGCCTTTGGTAACACCCGGGCTATCGGGCGTGCCGAAGGTCATGGCGCCGCTGCCAGCGGCGATCAGGAAGGAGTCGCCGTGGCCGTGGTAGCAGCCTTCCATCTTGATGATCTTGTCGCGGCCGGTGTAGCCCCGCGCCACGCGGATGGCCGACATGGTGGCTTCGGTGCCCGAGTTCACCATGCGTACTTTTTCTACGGAGGGAATGATCGAGCAGATCAGTTCCGCCATCTCCACTTCCCTTGCCGTGGGCGCTCCGAACGATGGCGATGTGGCCAGCGCTTCTTTTACCGCTTCTTCAACGGCCGGATGCGCGTGCCCCAGGATCATGGGACCCCAGGAATTGATGAGGTCAATAAATTCGTTGCCATCCTCGTCGTAAAGGAATGCTCCCTTGGCGCGCTTCATGAACAACGGGTTGCCCCCTACCGCGCGAAAGGCCCTGACGGGTGAATTCACTCCGCCGGGGATGAAATGTTTGGCGCGTTCAAACAAGGATTTGCTCTTGGAAAAGTCTTTCATGGTGAAATCGGTTATCGCTCCATGCCGTTGCACAGCGACGTCACGGAAGCTTGTTGTCGGGAGTAGATCGAAAAGGTTTCATGGTTGGATCACCGGCGCTCCAGCACCTTCATCTCACCTTCTTCAAAGCGGACAAACGGAACCAGTTCGTTGCTTCGGCCTTGCTGATAGTTGTAGCCCTCGGTGAGGTTACCGGGAATGATGCCCTCTTTGGCCAGGGCATCCTGGAAGTACACGCCGTTCTTCTTCAGCTCGTTGCCCACGAAGAGCATATACGCATAGCCCAGGACGGCATAGTTCGACGGCGCGCGACCGTGAGTTTTGATATATTTCCGGACAAAGGTCTTTGCCAGGGGTTTGTTCTGATCCACAAAGTTTGGCGAGGCCAACACCACCGAAAGGTTCTGGAATTTCTCCAGGTCCACGGCCGTTTGATCCAGCCAGGTTTCAGATCCCAGCACGGTGATGTCATCCTTGCGCGTCTCTATGCTGCTGAGCACTTTGGCGTAGATGAGGGCATCGTCGGAGGCGACATAGATGCTTCCGACGCTGTCTTTCTTCAGCGTGAATTGTTTGGGGTAGTGAAACTCGTCATACTCCGTGGGCGTGGCCAGCGTCGTGAAGATCATCTGTGAGCCTTCTTTGGACACACGGTGCGCCTTCATGATCTTGAAGTTTTTTTCTTTGGCGGCTTGCATGAAGTTGGCGGCCAACACCGAGTCGCGCTTGCTGGTGCCATAAAACACGAGGCAGTTTTTCTTTTTCACATTGTCGGCCATGAACTCGCCCGACTTCCTTCCCAGGATCTCCAGCGAAGGCTGATATAAAAAAGCATAGGGATTGTTGCCGATGAGCTCGCTGTTGTTGTGCACCGGGTTGAAGACGTTGATGCGGTTGGCCAGCGAAAAGTCGGTGATGAGTTTGCTTTCTTCCATGAAGAAAGGGCCGGCAATGAGGTCGGTGCTTTTCAGCTCCTCGGTGTTGAGGATCGATTTGATCTTCTCCAGGTTGCGTTCCGTGTCGTAGGCGCGGAAGCTGATCTTCACCCCTTGCTTGGCCAGTGTGTCCACCGCCAGCTTCATGCCCTCGTACAGATCCAGCACGCTTTGGTTGCGTTTTTTCACCGGCGAGGCATCCAGTGTGTTGACCATAAAGGGCAATAACGCGGAGATCGTATAGGTATCTTTAAAGTAAGACTTCGGCGCCTCGGGAATAAAGCCGGCGCGGTCGAGGTTGAATTTTTTGATCACCGATTCCAGCAATTCTTTGTCCTCCGGTGTGGCGGGGTTTTTCGACAACGCCGTGGCCAGGGCCGTGCCCACAACGGGATCTTTGGGATATTCCTCCAGCATCATGCGAAGGGTCTCCACGTCGGTGATGGTGCTGATGTTCTTGGCCTTGATGGCTTCCGCGTCTTGCTGTAATTTTTTGTCTTGCAATCCGGCAAACATTTTCAGACCCTGGAAATAATCTTTCTCTTCCAGATTGATCTTGCCCAACCAGAAGTTCACTTCATCCATTTTGTCCCAAGTCGGGTGCAGGGTTTTGATTTGGACGAGGGTGGATTTGGCTACGGCTTTATAGTTCTGGTTATAGGCTGCCAGGGCATAGAAGAAGGATGCGTATTCGGAAAAGGGGTTGCCGGTGCTGTAGGGCATCAGGGGTTTGAAGCTTTCCATGGCCAGGTTCCACTTGCCTTCGCGGAACAAGGTCTTGGCGTTGAAGTATTGCTTCGTGAAATCCACTTGTGCAAAGGCGGCGCTTTGCAGGCATGCTATCAGAACAAAAAATAAAACTCCTTTTCTCAGCATAGTATTGACGTTAAAAAATAAGCGGTCGCATCGGTGTGAAGAGCGCTGGTGTCTGGTATCATCAGTGTGCACCCCCACAGTCTTGTTGGTGAAGAACACCAACAAGGGCACCTTGGTTATTCCCACTCGATGGTTGCCGGCGGTTTGGAGCTGATGTCGTAGACCACGCGGTTTACGCCTTTCACTTTATTGATGATGTCGCTCGACACGTTTGCTAAAAATTCGTAGGGCAAGTGTGCCCAGTCGGCTGTCATGCCGTCGGTGCTGGTCACGGCGCGGAGGCTGACCACGCGCTCGTAGGTGCGTTCGTCTCCCATGACACCCACCGATTGCACGGGGAGCAACATCGCGCCGGCTTGCCACACCTTGTCGTAAAGGCCGCTTTCGCGGAGGCCGCCGATGAAGATGCTGTCCACCTCCTGGAGGATGCGCACTTTGTCGGCCGTGATGTCGCCCAAAATGCGGATGCCGAGCCCCGGTCCGGGGAATGGGTGGCGTCCCAGGATGGTAGGGTCTATGCCCAACGTCTTGCCTACGATGCGCACCTCGTCTTTAAAGAGGGTGTTCAACGGCTCCACGATCTTCAGCTTCATCTTCTCCGGGAGACCGCCCACGTTGTGGTGCGATTTGATGGTTTGGGATGGACCATTCACCGACACCGACTCGATCACGTCGGGATAGATGGTGCCCTGCCCCAGCCACTTCACATCCTGGATAAGATGGGCTTCTTCGTCGAACACTTCAATAAAAGTTCTGCCAATGGCTTTACGCTTCGCCTCCGGTTCGGTCAGGTCTTTCAACGCCGCGTAGAATTTCTCACGGGCATCTACGCCCTTAATGTTCAGACCCATGTGCTGGTAGGAATCCAGCACTTGCTGGAACTCGTTCTTGCGCAACAATCCGTTATCTACAAAAATACAATGCAGGTTTTTGCCGATGGCCTTGTGGATGAGGGTGGCCGCTACCGTGGAATCCACGCCTCCCGACAACGCCATCACTACCTGGTCGTTGCCCAGTTTGGCTTTCAGGTCGGCGATGGTGCTCTCTACAAACTGGTCGGGCGTCCAATCCTGGGCGCAGCCGCAGATGTGGACCACGAAATTGCGCAGCAGGTTCTTGCCTTCGGTGGTGTGGGTCACCTCGGGGTGAAATTGAATTCCCCAAACGGCTTTGTCTTTTACTTTAAAGGCCGCCACCGCGACCGACGGCGTAGTGGCAATGATCTCAAAATTTGAAGGTACCGCGGCAATGGTGTCGGCGTGCGACATCCAAACCTGGGTATCGAGGGTCATTTCTTTTAAGAGGTCGTTGTGATGGTTCAGGGTCGAAAGACGGGCCCGGCCATATTCCCGCATCTGGGATGGCAGCACATTGCCGCCGCCGAGGTGGGCGATCAGTTGGGCGCCGTAGCACACCCCCAGCACGGGCACTTTTTCAAACGCCGACATATCGACGCTGGGTGCACCGTTGTCGCGCACCGAGCAGGGACTTCCGGAAAGGATCACGCCTTTGACGTCGGGGGTGAGTTTGGGGACTTTGTTGAAGGGGTGGATCTCGCAATACACGTTCAATTCTCTCACCCGGCGGGCGATCAATTGGGTGTATTGGGAACCGAAATCGAGGATCAGGATCTGTTGCGACATGGCTGCAAAGATAACAGAAGCCTCCGCGTGTGAACACCCGCGCCGCAAAAAATTCTAGCCGCTGTAAATCAACGCCTTACCCCTACCATTGCATCGACATGATGCCCACCGAAACCCCCACCGCCGAGAAACTGCTGTAGTTGTAGTCGTTGCTCTTGTTGGTGGAATAGTCATAATGGACGGCGGCCATCAATCCGATACGCTTCCGCGTGCTGATGCGCAGCAAAATGCCGGCTTCCGGGCGGGCCAGAAAGCCCCAGGCTGAGTGCTGGTCTTTATAAATATTGTAGAAAACGGTGTACTTGTTCTGGTTTGCCCCCAATCCCATCCCCACATAGCTGAAGAAGCGCTCGTTGGTGCTCTTGTGAAAGTAATATTGGCCGCTGGCCGCAAAAGACAGCTGATAGATGTAGTTGAAGTAGTCGGTGGTGATCGCTCCGGCTTGCTGCTGGAAAGTTTCCGTGGGTTTGTATTCGCTAAAAGTTGCCCAACTCATATCCAGGCCCGCCGAAAACTGGCGTTGCGATCCAAATACCGCCCGGTACCCGCCCCGGATGCCCCGCGTGGAGGTGGATCCGATCCAGTTCGTATTGGTCATGGGGGTGTTGACGTCCCAGTTCACAAAGAAATAATTCTCTTGCGCCTGCACCAACCCGCATCCGCAGGCCAGCGCGATGATGATCGCTATCTTTTTCATGTTATCTGCCGATGTAAGGTGATTGATGGAAGGCCTGGTCGATGGCGTCGACGGACTGTTGCACCAGGTTGATCGTGCTGTACACATCGCCCATGTAGGCCGTCCAGAGCACCCTCACCTTCTTGTCGGCGCCGATGTTCTTCAGGTCCACGATCTCTACCACCAGGGCACCCGTGTTCTGCGCGTAGGTGTTGACGTAAGGATAGTTATAATACGATCCATAATAGCCGTAGTAGGATGGATAGTAATAGCTGGGATAGACCACTTGCTGAAACAGGTTATAGTCGTTCACCACATACACGTTGATGCCCAGGTCGGGGTTGGCGTTCTTTTCCACCCGGGTATAGCCTACTTTGTTTAAATTCGTTGCCACCTGGTTGAGCACGGGGCGTGGATAGCCGGGGGTATCGTGTTCGGTCAGGATCGTGTCGTTAGGGTTGGCGTTGGAGATAAAACCGATGGTGTCGGTGGAGATGGAATAGGTGGCGTAGTCGGTGAAGTTCACTTCGGTGTCGTAGTGGGTTTGCACGACAAGCTGGTCCAGCAGTTTCATGTTGTCGGGCGTAGGCTCACAAGCCCAGGCTAACCCCGCGACAAGGGCGAATAAAAAGAAGTTCTTTTTCATATTCATTTTCCTGAGAATAAAACGCATGAAGGTGGGGGGAAATTGCACCTCCTCCTTTAGACACAAAATGGGGGCGAATGGTTTAAGGAGTAGTGGAAAAAATAACAAAAAGCCTCAAGAAGAACAAACGCAAGGGTCTTCCTGTTTTGGGGTCCACCTGCGACGGTGCGGACCATGGCGCTTCAGGAAAGCATCGTTTCGAAATAATTATTTAAATTGATTGGATAAGAAAAGTTAACCAGAGAACCCCCTGACCCTTCAAAAGAAACTATGATGTGGGCTAATTATTTAAAAACCGCTGTTCGCAATCAGCTGCGAAACAAAGCCTTTTCTGCGATCAATATTTCCGGTCTTGTTATAGGACTTACCGCATGTCTTTTTATCTATCAATTTGTAAGCTTCGAATGGAGCTATGATCGTTTTCATTCGAAGAGCGATCAAATTTACAGAGTCATCGATGATGTGGATTATCAAGGAAAGCAGATCCAGCATGGCACCATGACCTATCCGGCGGTAGGCGCCCTGATGGCGAAGGACTACGAGGAGATTGCCCTCCACACCCGCATGCTCGTGCCTTTTGGAGAATCGATTGTTAAGGCAAATAACCAGGTCTACCTGGGCGATAAATGCCTTTTTGTCGACGAACATTTTCTTTCGGTGTTTGACTTTCCGCTGGTGGCCGGACAACCTTCTGTGTTGCAGGAAAAATATACGGCCATTTTAAGTGAGTCCATGGCGAAGAAATATTTCGGCCAGGCCGATGCACAATCACTTATCGGAAAAGAATTCTTCTGGAGCACAGAGCCGACGCCTTATACCGTCAAGGCTATCGCTAAGGATGTTCCCGAAAATTCCCACCTGCAATTCGACGTGCTCATCTCCTATGCTTCATTGTATCACCCCGACAATCGCAGCTTTGAGGAGAGCCTGACAGAAAAACCATATGTACGGCATTATCTATTACTCCATCCCGAAACGGATGATCAGGTTCTCGAAGAAAAATTTATAGCCTTCTCCCAACGCTACTTTACAGCCGATAAAGCGGTGGGGAAAGTGCACGCCTTCACTTTACAACCTTTAAAACAGGTGCACTTATATTCTGACTATGCATACGAGTACGCACAAACCAGCAGCGGTAAGGTGGTCTGGGCTACGGTATGGATCGCCGGTATTATCCTCGTGATTGCCTGGATCAATTACATCAACCTCACCACATCCAGATCGCTCGACCGGGCCAAGGAAGTGGGTGTGCGAAAAGTAATGGGTGCCAATGCCCGGCAATTGTTGAAGCAGTTTGTTTTTGAGTCCGTTCTCGTCACCACCTTGGCACTTTTGGCTGCTGTTCTGCTGGTGTTGTTGCTACAAAAGCCATTCAACGCGATCGTCGATGGCGACCGCTCGCTGTGGACCACCTTCGCGGCCCTGGATCCTAAAAGCATTATTATTCTTGTCGCAGCGTCCATCATCGGATTGGCGCTGTCTGGATTTTATCCTGCTTTTATATTATCGTCGTTTCAACCGGTCACAGTGCTGAAGGGCAAATTTCAACGCTCTGCGAAAGGGCAATTCATGCGAAAAATATTGGTGGTCTTTCAATTTACAGCGGCCTGCGCGCTGGTAACGGCCACCTTCATGGTGTCCCGTCAAATGGAATTTATGCGCAAAAAGGACATGGGTATCGCGATCGGGAATACGATGGTGGTCTCTCCGCCGATGAGGACCTTGTTTGACTCCACCTATCAGGGAAGAATGAAAACATTCAAGCACGCGTTGCAAGACCTTTCACAGGTGGTGAGCGTGACAACGTCCAGCCAAATTCCGGGAGCACGTCCCTACACGACTTCGGATATCCGATTGAACGAAGGACAGGAACGCTATACGGCAAATCAACTGGTCGTGGATGAAGACTTTTTCACAAATTATGAGGTCAAGCTTTTAGCGGGCAGGACGTTTGCGTTTTCGGATTGTAATTTCGATTGGAATAAGGTAAAGAATATAATCATTAACCGGAGCGCGATGAGTCTTTTCGGTCTGAATACGGAAAATGTACTTGATGCTAAAATATACATTGGCGATAAGGAATGGACGGTGGTGGGTGTCGTGGAGAATTTCCATCAGCAGTCCCTTCATACGGCCATAGAGCCGATGCTGTTCACGCCCGACTACGGACCTTTCAATCCAACTTCCGTAAAACTAACTGGTGGCGATCATCCGGCATCCATCCGGGAGATCAAGACGCTGTTCGAAAAATTCTTTCCCGATAATGCCTTCCAATATTATTTCCTGGAAGATCAGTTCAACAAGCAGTATAACGACGACCGGAAATTCAGCACGCTTACAAAAGTGTTTACGATCCTTTCTGTTATTATTTCGTGTCTTGGCCTTATCGGTCTTTCTACCTATACGGCCATACAACGCACAAAAGAGATTGGCATTCGGAAAGTATTAGGGGCGTCGGTCATGAGCATTATTGCTTTGCTGTCGATTGACTTTATTAAACTGGTGCTGGTGGCCGTGGTGCTATCGGTACCATTGGCCTATTTTGGTATGGAGGAATGGCTGAGCCGTTATGCCTACCGGATCAACCCTGGCGTACTCGTGTATGTAATGCCAATGGGAGGTATTTTGTTGATTGCTGCGGGCACGATCTGTGGGCAGGTTCTGAAAACAGCTAAACGCGATCCGGTAAGTACGCTGAAATATGAATAAATGTGCTGCCGGCTTTTCCGAAACGCGGACAGGATTATGCTATTAATTGAAATCACCGGATCGGTATGGAGACGTACAGGCCCATGGCCTTTTGCCCGTAAGACGGAATGATCGTAGCGCCGGAAAGATGTTTGTGATGCTTGCCCCATTTATACTGATGGGTCAGATACGCCAGGTTGGTGGACAAGATGCCGATGCCGGCTCCCGCCAGCACATCGGACATCCAGTGCCGGTTGTTGAGTACCCGCAGCACACCGATCCCCGCAGCCGTGGTATAACCGATAACGCTGTAGAGTGGATGTTCTTTTCCATATTCTTTGTGCAGGAACGTGGCGGCTGCAAAGGCCTGCGCCGTGTGGCCCGACGGAAATGATGTCGGCGCGCCAGTATCGGGCCGGGGAACGGCGGTCAGTTTTTTTAGCGGCAATACGAGGGCGGCCATGATCAATTCTGATTTGACCAGCAACACCGTGCGGTTGGCAAAGTCGTGTTCACCTTTCATGCCCAGGGCATTCAATCCATATACGGCGACGATGGGAGCATACTGGAGATAATCATCTGCATGCGTCCGGAACCTGGGCAGGTGTTCGTTGCGTTCTTCCTCGATTTCAAACCGGTCGAATACATCGTTGTCGGTCATGGTCACAAGTCCCGCACCGATCAACACGGAAGGCACTACCACTACTTTTTTCCATCCCTCACGATGCACCGTGGTGTCCGCGATCGACTGGGCCGACAGCGGTCTCGTTGCCAGGCCTGCGACCATCAAAAGCAAAGCAATGTGGTTTCTGCGGATCATACGGATAGCGGCACCTGGTATTTACCCCTAGTGCCCCCGGGGATGGTTCGACTCATGTTTCTCAAAATAAGAGACCGATTTTGTAGAATTTCTGGATTCAATCTCAGGCCAACAGGGGACGCGAAAAGTGCTCTCGGATGCCGGTTGTTGAAAAAACAAGGCAGGTTCCTGGGTAATTAACTATTTTAACCGCCAGCAACCGCATCGCATGAAACGAATCCTGTTAATTGAAGACGAGAGCAGCGTGGTCTCCTTTATAAAAAAGGGGCTTACCGAAGAGGGCTATGAAGTGAGCGTCGCACTCGATGGGCATCAGGGCATGCAGATGGCGCTGGCGCATGAATACGACCTCATTATTCTCGACATCATGCTACCCGGCAAAAATGGGCTGGACCTTTGCCGCGACATTCGTGCGCAAAACAAGAAAGTGGCCCTCCTCTTTCTCACCGCGTTGGGCACCGCCGAAAACATCGTGCTCGGCCTGGAGACCGGCGCCGACGACTATCTCGTAAAACCTTTCAAGTTCATTGAACTACTGGCACGCATCAAATCGCTCTTACGCAGAACGGAACCAGTACAGACGCCAAATGTCACGGTGCCTTCGCGTTTCGGGATCGCCGACCTGGAGCTCGATGATTTCACAAAAACCGTGACGCGGGCAGGTGTGGTGATCTCGCTAACCGCCACGGAATATCGCCTCCTATTTATGTTCCTCAAAAACCAACGTCGCGTACTTTCGCGCATGGAGATCCTCGAGCAGGTTTGGGGTGTGGATTTCGACATGGGCACCAACGTGGTGGACGTGTATGTGAACTTCCTGCGGAAAAAGCTGGAAGTCAATCAATCGTCACGCCTGCTGCACACGGTCGTCGGCATGGGCTATGTTTTGAAAGAAGAATGAAAACACAAACACGCATCGCACTCACGTTCTTTCTGGTCACGCTCACCCTTATGATCGTGCTCGGCAGCGGCGTCTATTTTTTTGTCATCAAGTATACCTTCAACGACTTTTATAAACGCCTGGAAACACGCGCCGTGTTGGCCGCCCGGATCCGGCTGGAGAATGAGCCCGCCTCGGCCACCGCTTTCCAGGAAATGCGCGACCGCATCCTGGAAAAGCTGCCACAGGAAGAGGACTACTTTTTTGAGATCACGTCCGGCAAGGATTTTCAGCAGGAGAGCCAATCGCTGAAGCTGCCCGTAAGTTTTTTCGACGAGATCGCTCGTGGAAAAACGTCGCGATATCAGAAAGGCCAAATATTTTTTTCAGGGATCTTATACCGGCAAGATCATCGCTCCTTTATTGTCATCGTCTCGGCAGAGAATTATTACTACTCGCACCACCTGACCAACCTGCGAAGCATTATGGGAATCGCCATCGTGGTGGTGGCGTTGTTGGTATTGTCGGTTTCCATTTGGTTTTCGCGCTATGTGTTTCTGCCCGTCCGCCAGATCACCAACCAGGTGAAGGATATCAATTCACAAAATCTACACCTTCGCTTGCAGGCCTCCAGCGTCCACGACGATGTGAATGAGCTGAAGAACACCTTCAACACCATGCTCGACCGGTTGGAAACATCGTTTGCCACACAAAACAATTTCATCAGCAATGCTTCCCATGAATTGGGCACGCCGCTCACGGCCATTATCGGCGAAGCAGACGTGGCACTTGCCAAGACACGCAGCCACGAGGAATATCGCGAAACCATCGGCATCATTCTAAACGAGGCCGAGCGATTGGAGCGGATCACAAAATCCCTGCTTTTCCTGGCACAGACCGGTTTTGATGGCAAGAAAGTGAAAATGGAGATCGTGCGCGTAGACCAGTTGGTCTGGGATGTGAAGGAGACCATCGAAAAGATGAATCCTAAAAACAAAGTGAATATCGATCTGAGCCTGATGCCCGACAATCACCTCAAACTAAAAATAAAAGGCAACTCGCAGCTGCTCCACCTGGCCATCTCCAACATCGTGAGCAATGGCTGCAAATATTCATCACACCAGCCCGTAAAGCTTTCCATCGGCTCAACCGACGACAGCGTGATCGTGGTGGTCCAGGACACCGGCATCGGCATTCCGCCATCGGAGATGGCCTATATCTACGACCCCTTCTATCGCGCTTCAAACACCCACAATTTTGAGGGCTACGGTATCGGCCTGCCCTTGGCGCGCAACATCATGCGACAGCATCGCGCCACGATCGTGGTGACCTCCGCGGTGAATGAAGGCACCACCGTACGCCTCACCTTTCCCCTCGAAAACATCGGCCAGCATTGAACGAACCCTCCGTTTCCAGCTCAGAAAGCCGTCTTTAATCACATTTTAATCCGCTTTCATGGCATTTTAATTTCATTTTTAAGCCGTCTTAACCCGGCGGGCACATCTTGCACAAAAAAACATACGGCTATGCGCAAGACTATTTTGATACCGACCGATTTTACGATCACTCCCTTGCTGTTGCTGAAACACGTCGCTGCAACCAGCGCAGTCGAATTGGATGTGATCTTTCTGTATTGCACCTCGCTCCCCGATTCCATCACCGACTTGTTGTTCTATTCTCCAAAAAAAATCATCGAGGCTGCGGTGACCACCGCCTTCAGCGAGGGCTGCGCGGTGATCCAAAATAAATATCCGGAAAAAATACAGAGCATCCGCTTCGAGCTTTTCCATGCGCGCAGTGTAGACGCTTTTCAGATCATGGCCGAAATGAACGGCATCGATGAAGCGATCCTTGCACACACGCCGGCCGCTTCCCGCAAACAGAGCTTCGACCCGGCACCGATCATCCGGAAATCGGCCGTTCCTTTTCGCGAGGTCGACCTGGAGTCGCATGCCTACGCACCGGAACGCGACCTGCTGACTGAATTATTTGTGAGTGCTGTTTAGAAATTTCTAACGTGATAGGACTATGAAGATCAAGTCGATGTGGCCTGTTTGTGTTTTGCTGATCCTCGTGACCCTTGTCGGTTTCGCGTGGGCGAAAAGCCACGTGTCCGGCCCGGAGCAAATGATCGTGGGCACCTGGAGCGAGCAGTCGTGGGAGTACGAAAAAGTGAGCACGCCGGCCGATAAGCAACGGTTGAAAGACCGCGACACCATCGCGCAGTCGGTCAAGGATCAGCTCGGTAAACACCTCATGATCCATTCCGCCGAAACCTGGAAATTTCACCCCGACGGCACGCTCACGCTCGAAGGTCCCCACACGGTAAAAGTCATCCGCTGGAAACTGAAAGGCCGCGGCCACATCCTCGAACTCGAGCACCGCGACCACACCGTGGAGCACTACAACCTGACGGCATTGACCAACGAACAGATGATCCTGAACTTCGACTCCGACATGCAAGTGAAGGGCATCGCCAAACTGACCTTTCACCGATAAACAAAAAAAAAAATAACGTGCTACGCCGCTATAGTCACCGCAGAACCTTGAACGACAACCTACGTCTGGGCACCCTCATGGCGTTCATCGCCGGCATGGTGAACGTGGCTTCGTTCCTCATCTTCTTCTCGTTCTCTTCGAACGTGACGGGCTACTTTGCCATTTTTGCGGCAGAGATGACCAAAGGAGATTATTACCAGGTGCTCATGGTCATCGGGTGGATATTCTTATTCTTCGCCGGCAGCTTCACTTCCAATTTCATCGTGATCCATTTCCGGCGCCGCGGCCAGTACACCGCGCATGCGGTGCCCGTGATTTTAGAAATGGGGTGCTTGTTGATAGTGGGACTTTACGGGCAATTCGTTTACCAGGAAACCTTGCGTGAAACGGAAGTGCTGCTGGCGATTATGTTTTTTGCCATGGGTTTGCAAAATGGACTCACGGCGGGCATCTCGAACTTTGCCGTGAAGACAACGCACCTTACGGGCGCCACGACTGACCTGGGGATTTTATTGTCGATGTTTACCAAGGAAAAATTCCGCAACAACACCGAACTGGTCAACAAAGCAAAATTGATCGCCTCCACCTTTTTTGCCTTCATAACCGGTGCGCTTACCGCGGGATTGATTTACCCCGGGTTGCAGTTCGGGATCTTCTACGTCGTTTGTATCCTGCTGATGTTGGTCGTGCTGTATGACGTTATTTATGTTGGCCTCTTGCGCCTGGTCCTGACCCTGGGAACGAAGCGCCTCTCGCCTACGCCACCATCAATCCCACACCGAACAACAGCACAAAGACGAGCGTTGACAAAGCCATTTGTTTCAGGAAAGGATCCAGCTCATGAGAAGGCTTCCGCTGGACCGCCATCCCGTTGCGAAGAAACAACGGTGCGCTGAGCAGGAACAGGAACTGCCACGGCGAATGATACGTGAGCACGGTGTACAACACGGCCGACAGCAATCCTCCACACAATAAAAACCAATGATAGGCCACGGCACTGCTCCTGCCGATGCGGACAGGGATGGAAAACTTCCCTGCCGCCCTATCAGACTCGATGTCGCGAATGTTGTTCACGTTCAGCACGCCGATCGAGAAAAACCCACAGCTCAAGGCGGGAAGGATTTCGCGCCATGACAGCTGTTGCGTGAACAAATAGTAGGAACCCATCACCCCTACCAATCCAAAAAAGATCAATACCGAAAAATCGCCGAGGCCGACATAACCATAGGGCTTCTTGCCCACCGTGTAGGCGATGGCTGCCAGGATGCTCAACACACCAAGGCCGAAGAAAAACAGCAACGCATTCCAATTCAATCCAAAGGAGACGAGCAGCAAAGCGATGCCGCTGCCCAAACAAAGCAAAACAAAAATGACCACCGCCGTCTTCATCTGTGCGGCCGTGATGGCCCCGCTTTGTACGGCCCGCTGCGGACCTTTGCGCCCGGCATGGTCGGCACCATTCACGGAGTCGCCATAGTCGTTGGCGAGATTGGATAAGACTTGTAAAAAGATCGTGGTAAGAATGCAGAGCAGGAAAATGTCCCACCGGAAGGCGCCAGCCGAAGCGGCCAAAAATCCCCCCATCGCAATGCATGACAACGCCAGTGGCAACGTGCGCAGGCGGAAGGCTTGTAACCAGACTTTAATATCCATGATGTTCGAAAATATGGGCGAATATAATTCAAATTCCCCGAGGTGTTTACGGGGATCGCCTACAGGACCTGCAGAATCTTGTGATGCTGATTGTTAAACGTAAATGCATCGTTCACGGTCAATCCCATCAACGATTTTCCCAGGGGTGAACCGGGCCCCACAACAATAAAATCCAGACCCGATACGGTCATTTTTCCCGCACCGATGGCAATGTAAAAGTTATAGTGGGCGGTGGCCACCACGCTGCCGGTCGTCACTTTCTGATGATGATGCAGGCCATCCAGGTGGTCGAGCGCTTGTTTGAGCTTTAGGGCTTCCTGCGCCTGCTGGGCGGCCTTGTCGCGTTCGATCTGCGCCATGGCCCGACCGGTCTCGTATTTGTCGCCGGCGCTGCTCTTGCCTTCTTCGTTGGCGGCTTGTTGGGCATGGTGCATGGCCTGCGTGGCCGTGGCCAGTCGCTGCTCCGCGTATTTTTTGCAGGCGTTCAACAATTCTCCTTTGATCGCCAGGTCAAGCATCGCGCATTCGTTAAGATTCAATGGAAGTCAGGGTTGCCCCAAGGCATCGATAATCTGCTTGTCCAGCGGATTTACTTTGGAGGAAAAGAATTTTACCGTGTTGCCATCGGCGCTCACCACGTATTTGCAAAAGTTCCAGGAGGGTGTTTCGCCGGTCTTAGCTTCCAACCATTTGTAGAGCGGGTGTTTGTCGCGTCCTTTCACCGAGATCTTTTCAAACATCTGGAAGGTCACGCCATAATTCTTCTGGCAAAAGGCCGCAATCTCTTCACTCGAGCCGGGCTCTTGCCACAGAAAATTGTTGGCGGGGAACCCGAGCACCACGACCTTGCCACCATAGTTCTCAGACAGCTTTTCCAGGTCGGCATACTGCGGTGTGAAGCCGCATTTGGAGGCGGTGTTCACGATGAGGAGGGGCTTGCCTTTGTATTGGGCAAAATCGATAACGGTACCGTCGAGGGCAGCGATCTTGAAATCGTAGATCGTACCCTCGACAGGTCCGGCCTTGCCGGAAGCTATTTTACTGGAAATAAACGCGGCAAGGCTCATAACAACGATAACCGTAAGGGCTGCTTTAATTAATCGCATCAATAATTTGCTTGTCGAGCGGGCTTACTTTCGAAGGAAAGAATTTCACCGTGCCGTCGGGCTTCACCAGGTATTTGCAGAAATTCCAGCTGGGTTCTTCGCCGGTCTTTTCTTTCAACCAGGCATAAAGTTCATCCTGGTCACTGCCTTTCACCGATACTTTTTCAAACATCTGGAACGTCACGCCATAATTCTTCTGACAAAATTCAGAGATCTCCACGTTCGTGCCGGGTTCTTGCGCGCCAAAATTGTTGGCGGGGAAACCCAGGATGGTCACTTTGCTGCCATACTGGTCCTGCAGTTTTTGCAGCTCGGCATACTGTGGTGTGAAGCCGCATTTGGAAGCGGTGTTCACAATGAGCAGCGGCTTGCCTTTATACTTGGCAAAATCAATGACCTTTCCGTCGATCGCCGTCTTTTTGAAATCATACACGGAAGAGGCCATGGTCGGGATCAGGAATAAAAAGGTAACAATGAGAGTTTTCATAGGGTAGTTGCGCTTTTATATCAACATGAAAATTTACGATTTGTTCCGCATTTCCAGCATCCTTTTATCACATTTTGGGTAGCGTAACCAGATGCGTGACAATTCAGGAGCCAGGAGCCGGTAGCCAGGAGCCAGGAGGTTAGTGCGGCTTCGGCGTGTGAGCTTTGTAGTAAAGTTTACCGATGAAATAGTCTATCCTTACATCTTTTCCGGAACGGCAATCCCCAGCAAATTCATAGCTTTTTTAATAGCATCGGCGGTCGCTTTGGAGAAGGCTATTCGGAACCTGAGGCGGGCGGGGTTGGTTTCGTTGAAGATGGGGATGTTTTGGTAGAATTTGTTGTATTCCTTGGCCAGGTCAAAGGCGTAGTTGGCGATGACGGCCGGCGAGTATTCGCGGGCAGCTTCCTTGACGCGGCTTTCGAAAAGGCTCAACACATTGAGCGCATCGCGTTCTGCGGGTTCGAGAGCGTCAACTTGTTTCAGGTCGGCTTCCGTACATACAATATCCATGCTCTCGGCCTTGCGAATGATGGCCCGGATGCGGGCGTGCGTGTATTGGATGAAGGGGCCCGTGAATCCTTGCAATTGGATGGATTCGTTGGGGTCGAACAACATGCGTTTCTTGGGATCTACCTTGAGCAGGAAAAACTTCAGGGCGCCCAGACCGATCATCTCGAATAATTTCAGCGCCTCCTCCTCCGTGATCTCGTCGACTTTACCCAGTTCGCGGGTTTGTTTTTCGGCTTCGTCCACCATCTCCTGCATCAGGTCGTCGGCATCCACTACGGTGCCTTCGCGCGATTTCATTTTGCCGGTGGGTAGGTCCACCATGCCGTAGGATAAATGGAAGCAACGTTTGGCCCAGTCGAAGCCAAGCTTTTGCAGGATGAGGAACAATACCTTGAAGTGATACTCCTGTTCGTTGCCCACCGTGTAGACCTGGCCCATGATCTTTGGGAAATCGGTGAAGCGGAGGATCGCCGTACCGATATCTTGGGTCATATATACCGAGGTGCCATCCGAGCGCAACAATACTTTTTGATCGAGGCCATCGGCCGTGAGGTCCACCCAAACCGAGCCGTCTTCTTTTTTGAAGAATACACCTTTCTCAACGCCTTTCAATACTTCTTCCTTGCCCAGCAGGTAAGTGTCCGATTCGTAATAAAGCTTTTCGAAGTCAACGCCCATGCGTTTGTAGGTGGCATCGAAGCCGCTGTACACCCAGCCATTCATGGTCTTCCAGAGAGCGACAGTTTCCGGGTCCCTCTGTTCCCATTTGCGCAGGAGTTCCACCGCCAGTTGCATGATCGGGGCCTTCTTGCCGGCCTCCTCTTCACTCATGCCCTGGCCTATCAGGTCCGCGATTTCTGCTTTGTATTTTTTATCGAACTCAACATAATACTTCCCCACCAAATGGTCGCCTTTCATGCCGGTGTTTTCGGGGTTCTCACCCTGGCCATACAGTTGCCACGCCGCCATCGACTTGCAGATGTGTATACCGCGGTCGTTGATGATCTGTACCTTGTGCACTTTGTAACCATTCGCCTTGTAGATCTCCGCCACACTGTAGCCAAGAAAATTATTGCGCAAGTGCCCCAGGTGCAGCGGCTTGTTGGTGTTGGGCGATGAATACTCGATCATGATCTCTTCCCCGTTGGGAGAAAGCTGACCATAATTCGGGTTCACGAAAATAGATTGAAACACGTCCAGCCAAACCCGATCGTTCAGCACGAGGTTCAGAAAACCTTTCACCACGTTGAAGCGGCTCACGACGCCCGAGTGCTGCACAAGGTAGTCGCCCACCAGGCGCGCCGTTTCTTCCGGCCCTTTGCGCGAGAGCTTGGTGAGGGGGAAGCATACCAGTGTGTGCGAACCTTCAAACTCCTGGTTTGTCGGTTGCAGCTGCACGGCTTCTACCGTTTGGTTGAAGAGTGCGGTGAGCGCTTTTTGTATTTCGGTGCGGAGTGTTGAATCCAGATTCATGAAAGCTGAGAGAAATGTTTTACTGCAAAGGGCGCCCTCCTTCGCAAAAGCTTCGGCGGGCGGGCAGAGATCGCAAAGTTAGCGCAAAGCCCTTCTCTGCGTCCTCCTTGCTGCTTGCCCGCCGAAGCTTTAGCGAAGGAGGGTTCTTAGCGCCTTTGCGGTTTAATATTTTTACTGCGATTAGTCTTACCACCCAAGCACATAAGCAAACATCAAAGGAGCCACGATGGTAGCATCGCTCTCGATGATGAACTTCGGTGTCTCTATGCTCAGCTTGCCCCACGTGATCTTCTCGTTGGGAACCGCGCCGGAATATGAACCATAGCTGGTGGTCGAGTCGCTGATCTGGCAGAAATAGCTCCAGAACGGCACGTTGTCTTTTTCAAGATCCTGGTGGAGCATGGGCACGACGCAAATGGGGAAGTCACCGGCGATACCACCACCGATCTGGAAGAACCCAATGCCGTCTTTACCCGAATTTTTGATATACCAGTCGGCCAGCCAGGCCATGTATTCGATACCGCTCTTCATGGTCGACGCCTTCAGCTCGCCCGTGAATACGTAGGAAGCGAAAATGTTACCCATCGTGGAGTCTTCCCATCCGGGCACCACCATCGGCATGTTGCGTTCGGCGGCGGCGATCATCCAGGAGTTTTTAGGATCGATCTCGTATTCTGCTTTCAAGTCGCCGCTGTTCAGCATGCGGAACATGAATTCGTGGGGGAAGAGGCGTTCGCCCTTGTCTTCGGCATCTTTCCACACTTTGTACAAGTGCTTTTGCAATTTGCGGAAGGCCTCTTCTTCGGGAATACAGGTGTCGGTTACGCGGTTGAGGTGATTTTGGAGCAAGTCCCACTCTTGTTCGGGGGTCAGGTCGCGATAGTTGGGGATGCGTTTGTAGTGCGAATGGGCCACCAGGTTCATGATGTCTTCTTCCAGGTTGGCGCCGGTGCAGGAAATGATCTGGACCTTATCCTGGCGGATCATTTCGGCAAAGCTCAGACCCAATTCGGCGGTGCTCATGGCGCCGGCCAGGGTGACCATCATTTTCTTTCCGGAGGCAATATGGGTCTTATAGGCCTTCGCGGCATCCACCAGGGCGGCAGCGTTGAAGTGCAGATAGTGCTTTTCGATAAAGGAAGAGATCGGTGCGGTTTGGCTCATGACAAATATTTTAAATAGGGATAAAACTTCAATTTGGGGGCGAAATTAAGGAAAAAGGCCGAAGTTTAAGGAGTATTTTTATCGCCTGCCGGATTCCATGCACGTTGCCCGGATCGCGATCGTTATATTGTAAGTTGATATGAACATCGGACACCCCAAAATCCTTTCTCCCCAACAACCCGGCACCCAAAAACGCCCCGTAGCAACCTTTGTGCCCTAACCGGCATCTTTGCGGTGGACCATTTGTCTCTCAAATACAATTATGCGCCAATACCCATCATCAGCCTCCATCCTATTCCTGCTCTTTGCCTGCACCCAGGCGTTGGCGCAAGACAAGGAGGGTTTCACCCTCGTGAAAAAGGATGGCACGGTTTCCATCTACGAACGGTGGATCATTTTTCCGGCGTCCAATCCCCCCGTGAAGGCGCGTGAAGTGAAAGGCGAATTCTATTTCAACAACACCATCTTTGCTGGCCTCCGCCTCATCCGCGACGAAAAGAAGATCAAGGACTGGCAGGGCCATGTGGCCGAATTCAAAGTATACCTGCAACGGGAAGACACCACCACCTGGCAGGAGTACTCCTACCACGACATTCCCTGGCCGGTCAGCGACCAGGACCATTTTCTCGAATATAAAGTTGTGGAAACCATCCCGATGCGAAAGCTCTTCATCACCTTCGAATCGCGCGTGAACGAAACATTAGCCCCGAAGCGCGACGGCGTGACCCGGATGAAGCTCTCGGGCAGTTGGACACTGGAGCAAATCGGGCCAAAACAAGTAAAGGTGACCTACCGGATATTGTCGATGCCGATCGGCATTCCAAAGTTCCTCACGGATCCCATCATCCGAAGCAACATCATGACGACGATCGAGGAGTACGTAGCGCTATTGGAGCCCGGAGCAAAGTAACATTTACGGGTAAAGCTGCAAAGCCAACGCAAAGCGACTTTGCGTTGGCTTTGCTTGCTCGCCGTAGCTTTAGCGAAGGTGAGGCGGTGAAAATTATTGCGCTAGCACGGGTCGTCCCATAACAGCCTGCGCCGTTGCCTGCAGGATCTCAAAAGCGCTGTCCGCCATCCGATTCTCAGTATCCAGCGTAGGATTGACCTCGCTTACCTCCCAGGCACAAACTTTAGGACTTTTCGCCAGCGCGGCGTTTAATATCTTCGCTTCCTCAATACTGAGCCCACCCGGCAGCGGCATACCGGTTCCGGTGGAAACAGTTGAATCAAGCGCCGAAACATCGAAAGAAACATAGATGAGATCGCAATGGTCCAGCATCTTCAACGCCTTTTCGGCAATTTTCGCAGGCCCGGCTTTCACTTCTTCCGTCTCGATGTAATTGACGTTGTATTTATTGATAAGATAGTTCTCCGATTTCTCCAGCTCGCGCACGCCGATGTAGACGATGTCTTCAGGATACACCTTCCGACCCGGCATGCCAACGTTTTCGATCTGTTCCCAATAGTCCAGCGTGTCGCTTTTGGGGTCGTTCACTTTGCACTCCAGGTTGTCGATACCACAAGCCATGGCCAGGGGCATGGTGTGCATGTTGCCGGTGGGTGATGTGAAAGGGGTTTGGATGTCGGCATGGGCGTCGATCCAGATCACGCCGAGGCGGGCTTTGGGATCGGCCTTTTTGATGCCGGCTATGGTGCCGTAGGCGGTGCTGTGGTCGCCGGAAAGGATAATGGGGAAATATTCCTCCCAGATGGTCTCATATACTTCCAGGCATACACGCTCTTCCATCACCATCACGCCATCGATGTATTTGGCATGGGGTTGTGTGGGTTTGTCGAACAGGATGTCGTTCACGTGTTCTACCTCCACGGACTCGTTTTGCTTAAAAAAGTCCGACTGAAGGTCCAGGCTGGCAATTTTTATGGCCTCCACGCCAAGACTGGCACCGCGGGTGCCGGCCCCGATCTCTGACTTTACTTCAATGATCTTCAACGCTTTCACAGGAATAAAATTAAGGTTTTTAACTGAATGGTTATCGTTTAAACAAAAGAACAAAGAGAATATCCCGCCAGGCCGCTAGAAGTCGGGCAAGGCATGCATTCCGGCAGGGTCCGGGTCGATTATCCAGGCGGGAAAACGATTTACCATAGCTTGATGTGTATTGCAAAGATGGCAAATTTATCACAATATTGCACCTCTTTCCCAACGGGCAACTCCAGAAAGAAAGCCATCTGATTAATTAATATTAGTTTAACTTTTTATTCACGGTTAACCCCTTAACGATTCTATCCATAAATGAAGAGTTATCGCGAGCTGATTGAGCAAACCTTTGAGTTTCCCCAGAAAGAATTTAAGGTGCGCGACCATGAATTGCTGTTCAACGATGTGCCCCTGATGGATATCATCAAGGAATATGGCACGCCCTTGAAGCTGACGTATCTGCCCCGCATCAGCGAAAACATCCGCTATGTGCAGGCCACGTTCAACAATGCCCTGGAGCGTTTCAAATACAACGCCAAATACACGTATTGCTATTGTACAAAGTCCTCGCACTTCTCTTTCATCATGCAGGAGGCTTTGAAGAATAAGGACGTGCACATGGAAACCTCGTCGTCGTTCGACATTCCCATCGTGCGCGCACTCTATGAGCAGGGCAAACTCACCAAAGACACCTACATTCTTTGCAACGGCTTCAAGATGCCGCTCTATCGTCAGTACATCAGCGAACTGCTGAACGACGACTTTAACAACTGCATTCCCATCCTGGATAACCTGGGCGAAATAGATTTCTACGAAGAGAATGTGAAGGTGCCCTACAAAGTGGGCATCCGCGTGGCGGCCGACGAAGAACCCAAGTTCGAATTCTACACCTCGCGCCTGGGCATCCGCTACAGCGACATCAATTCGTTCTACAAGGAAAGGATCGAGAAGAGCGACAAGGCATCGCTGAAGATGCTGCACTTCTTCATCAACACCGGCATCAAAGACACGGCCTACTACTGGAGCGAGCTCAGCCGCTTCATCTTCAAATACTGCGAACTGAAAAAGATCTGCGATTCGCTCGACTCCATCGACATCGGTGGCGGCTTCCCGATCAAAACATCGCTCACCTTCCACTACGACTACAAGTACATGATCGAACAGATCGTGGAAAACATCAAGTGGATCTGCGACAAGAACAACGTGCCAGTGCCCAACATCTTTACCGAGTTCGGCAGCTACACCGTTGGCGAAAGCGGCGCGGTATTGTATTCCCTCGTGGACCAGAAGCTTCAAAACGACAAGGAGCTTTGGTACATGATCAACGGCTCGTTCATCACCCACCTGCCCGACGCCTGGGGACTGAACCAGAAATACATTTTGCTCGCGCTGAATAAATGGGATGACCCCTACCACAAAGTGAACATCGGCGGCCTCACTTGCGACAGCATGGACTATTATAACTCTGAGGCCCACACCGGTGAAGTGTTCCTTCCCATGATCACCGACGAAGAACCGCTCTACATCGGGTTCTTCCACACTGGCGCCTACCAGGAATCGCTGGGCGGCTATGGCGGCATTCAACACTGCCTCATCCCCGCTCCCAAACACGTGCTCATCGATCGCGATGAAGACGGGGTGATCACCACACAGCTCTTCGCTCCGGAACAAACCAGCGAAAGCATGCTGCGCGTGCTCGGGTACGGAAAGTAAAAACGGATCTTAAATCATAGACATAAAAAAAACGCAAAGAGCTCCTTTGCGTTTTTTTTGTGTCTATAATTCCAGGCGATCTAGAATGCGGACTTCACTTCTTTATATCCGGCAGGCACTTCAAAGTCAGAAGCCGGCAGCGATTGTTTTTTGAGCTCCGTAACTTCCATGGCCATGTGTCCCTGAGGCATGTTCATCTCTATTTTCAACGGAACACCTTCGATCTGCTCATAGAAAAGCGACTGCTGTGAATTGCCCATACGTTGCTTGGAAAGGCTTTTCAGGTCGATGCCTTTGATGTCGGTCGTGGTCCAGAAGAATTGCGTCATGGCATACTTCTTGGCTTCGGGATCTTTGGAGGTAGATTCCACTGCGTATTTAGTGCAGGTATAGCCCAGGATCTTCGTGGTCTCGGAGGTCTTGGTCACTTTATAGTCAACCTTTTCCTTGTCTTTATCGGCGGTGTATTGGGGCATTACCGAGAAGGTTTTGTTTTCGCGGTCGAGGCGGTAGGTGGTGTTCTTGTCCGTCAGGTGCAGTACCTCCCAGTTCGACATCATGCCACCGTCCATTTTGGTAATGGAGTTGTTGTTTTTCACTTTGATCTGCATGCCCTTGGGGAACATGGAATTGAGGTTACCGCCTTGCGCCGCTTTCAGCATATTTTCGATCTGGGCCTTCATTTGGGGGTTGGACTCCATCATCGCCTTGAATTGGGGATCGTCCATTTTAGCCTGCATCTCTTTCATTTTGGCCTGGGTGGCGGGGTCGCTCATCTGTTTCTGGGCGGCGTCCATCTGGGCTTTCATTTGGGGATCGGTGATCTCCATTTTCATGGTCCAATTGATGATACCCTCCCAGCTTTGCGCGTGGATGTGGTGGGTGAGTGTGACCGTGAGGAGAAGAAGAAGGATCAATGTCTTTTTCATGGTGATTTTTTTAGTTAGGGTAATGGGCCTCGGGGGGGTTGTCGAAACCGGCATCCAAGATAACTAAAGAATCAGAAAAATGTTCGGCCGGGTTTTGCTTTCGTGTTTCCCCATTTTAGGCTAAATTCATTCAAGATTCCTGCCTTTATTTATTTTCTAAACCGCTCGCCTTATGAAATGCTTCTCTGGTGTGCTTGACCGTCCCCGCTATTTTTTAGCACCGCACTTCATGCGACGACTAAAACCAAACGCTCATGAAAATCTACGACGAAAAGCACCTCAAGAACATTGTTCTGCTGGGTGCGCCCAAGGCCGGCAAGACCCTGCTGGCCGAAGACATGGTTTTTGAAGCCGGCATCATTCACCGGAGGGGTACCATTGAAGGTAAAAACACGGTGTCGGACTTCCATGACATTGAACAAGAACGGGGCAATTCCGTCTTCGCCTCGTCGATGCACACCGAGTGGCGCGACTACAAGATCAACATCATCGACACCCCAGGGTTCGACGATTTCATAGGCGAAATGATTGCCGCGGTACGCGTGGCCGACACCTGTGTGATGGTCATCAACGCGCAACACGGTGTAGAAGTAGGCACCGAACTGATCTGGGACTACATCGACCAGTTCCAAAAGCCGGTGCTCTTCGCGGTGAACCTGGTTGACCACCCCAGGTCAAACTTCGACAGTGCCCTGCAGTCACTCAAAGAGCGGTTTGGAAACGCTGTCGTACAAATGCAGTATCCCCTCAACCAGGGCGAGAGTTTCAACGCCATCATCGACCTGCTGAAGATGGTGATGTACAAGTTTCCGCCGGAAGGCGGCAAACCCGAAAAGCTTCCCATCCCCGCCTCCGAAAAAGAAAAGGCCGACCGCCTCCACAACGAACTGGTGGAAAAAGCGGCCGAGAACGACGAGAAGCTCATGGAAAAATATTTCGAGCAGGGCACCCTCGACGAAGACGAGATGCGCGAAGGCCTGAAGCTGGGCATGATCCACCACGAGGTCTTCCCCGTTTTTGTGACGTCGGCCAAAAAGAACATGGGCACCGGCCGCATGATGGGTTTCATCGACAACGTGGCCCCCTGCCCCGCCGAAGCCAAACCCGAACTCAGCGCCGACGGCCAGGAGCTTCCCATCGACCCCAGCAAACCCGCCGTTCTGTTTGTCTTCAAAACCCACCTCGAACCCAACCTCGGCAGACTCTCCTTCTTCAAAGTGATCTCCGGCGAAGTGACCACCGCCTCCGAACTCGTCAACAGCCAGACCGGCGCGGTGGAACGCATCCACCAACTGTTCATCGTCGACGGCAAGTCGCGCAACCCGGTTGACCGCCTGGTGGCCGGCGACATTGGCGCCACCCTGAAACTCAAAGACACCTACACCAACCAAACCCTGCACGCCAAAGGCTACGACATCACCGTGCAGCCCATCACCTTCCCCGAGCCGCGCATCCGCACCGCCGTGATCGCCTTCAGTAAGAATGACGACGAAAAGATCGGCGAGGTGCTGCACAAGATCCATCACGAAGACCCCACCCTCATGGTGGCCTATTCCAAAGAGATCAAACAACTGATCATCTCCGGGCAAGGCGAACTGCATTTGGCTGTGTGCAAATGGTATCTCGAAAATGTATACAAGCTCCATGTAGACTTCGAAAGTCCCCGCATCTCCTATCGTGAAACCATCCGCAAGTCGGCCAACGCTACCTACCGTCACAAAAAACAATCCGGTGGCGCAGGCCAGTTTGGTGAAGTGCACATGAAAGTGGAGCCTTACTTTGAAGGCATGCCCGAGCCCACGGAGTTTCCCGTGCGCGGCAAGGAAGTGATCGACCTGGAGTGGGGCGGCAAACTGGTGTTCTACAACTGCATCGTGGGCGGTGTGATCGACGCACGCTTCATCCCCTCCATTCTGAAAGGCGTGATGGAAAAAATGGAAGAAGGCCCCATCACCGGCTCGTATGTGCGCGACGTTCGCGTGATGGTCTACGATGGCAAGATGCACCCCGTCGACTCCAACGACATCTCCTTCAAGATCGCGGGCATGATGGCCTTCAAAGACGCCTTCCTGCGCTGCGAACCACAATTGCTGGAGCCGATCTGCGACGTAGAGATCATGCTCCCCGAGGACGTGATGGGCGAAGTGATGGGCGATCTTCAAACCCGCCGGTCGCTCATCATGGGCATGGACAGCAAGGGCAACTACCAGGTCATCAAAGCCAAGACACCGCTGGCCGAATTGGATCGCTACTCGACCACACTCCGTTCGCTGTCGCAAGGCCGGGCGCGGTTCACACAAACCTTCTCCGAATTTTCATCCGTACCGTTCGAACTTCAGCAAAAACTATCCAAGCAGTTGCAGGAAGTGGAAGCCGTCTGAAATATCCGGTCGGAACCATGATCCATACCGGGTCATGGTTCCGGCCTTTACATCACAATTTCTTAGCGGCCTTTACCTGTTCCACCATTTCGGCGGGGAGGGCATCGGCAATCTCTTGCGCCACGATCCGGCGCCACAGGAAACTCAAAGGACCTACCACTTTCATCGTGGTGGTCATGCGCAGGCCTTCGGGTGTATCCTCATACGTATGTTCACCATACATCTTGGCCAACGGAAAGGTCGTGCAGTCCACAAACTTCCGGTTCTCGATCACTTCCACCAGTTTGATCTTCACCTGGGGTCCTTTTTTGGGCTTGAGGATGAACTGAGCCCCCACTTCAAATTTACCCAGCAAGCGGGCATACTCCACGCCGGCATCCCAGGTGTGCCAGCGGTCGACGTCGGAGAATAATTTCCAGAGTTGTTCTTTGGTCACCTCGCGGGTCACCAGGGTGTGCGATTTAGTCCACATAAGCTTCTTCTTGTTTTCTTTCTGTTTTATTAACTAAGTGTCTTATATTATATAAACAAATATAATATGTATACTTATAATATTACAAATATCCACGCGCTTTTTTTCGGTCTGTGGCTTTCTTGTAAAAAATGAATGGGCTAGTGGCCCCGGAGCCTAACGCACAACGCGGTGCGGTCTAAACGCTAAGCTCGCCTGGGTATTTAATGCAGGAAAACCGACGCCTGATCGGCCTGATTCCGCAAAACGAAATGGATAATCTGAACAAAAATTCACAACATCACCACCGCAACTCAAGTTGCGGTGGTGTGTGTCGCTGTGTTCATCTGCAAAACCGTTGTGTCCATCTAATAATCTTAAAAAAGCTGGAATCAGAAATTGGAAACGATTGTTTTACATATGACTTTTTATAGATTTGTTATCTTAGGCTTCATCCTGTGAGCAACGCAATCGTCATTATTCCCACCTACAAAGAACGCGACAACATCCGCGCGATCATCGACGCTGTGTTTGCTTTGCCAAAAGAATTTCACGTCCTCATTGTCGACGACAACTCTCCCGACGGCACGCCGCAGATCGTGGAGCAAATGCAGCAATACTATAATCTGACCGAACATAAACTTCACCTCGTGAAGCGCCCCGGCAAACTTGGCTTGGGCACGGCCTACATCACGGGCTTTAAATATGCGATGGCGAAAGGCTATGAATACATCCTGGAAATGGATGCTGACTTTTCGCACGATCCCAAGGATCTCGTCAATCTCTACCTGGCCTGTGCCGAAGGAAAAAGCGACGTGGCCATCGGTTCGCGCTATGCTACGGGGGTGAACGTGGTGAACTGGCCCATCGGACGGGTGTTGCTATCCTACTTTGCCAGCAGCTATGTGCGGCTCATCACCAGCATTCCCATCCGCGACACGACGGCCGGTTTCCTCTGCTATCGCAAAAAAGTATTGGAGACGATTCCCCTGGACCAAGTGAAATTTGTCGGCTATGCGTTCCAGATCGAGATGAAATTCCTGGCTTGGAAATACGGATTCGTATTGGAAGAGGTGCCTATCATCTTTACAGACCGGACCCGGGGAGAGTCCAAGATGTCGGCGGGGATCTTTAAGGAAGCTTTTTTCGGTGTACTTCAAATGACCGTACAAAGTTGGTTTAAGAAGTATATCCCAATCGGTCAATCTTCTTAAACCAATTTGTCCATCGCACTTATTCCTGAAACCCTACGAAAGTTATGGGACCGACGTGCGATTTCACCAATTCCAGGTCGGGTTCGGTGATCTCTACTTCATAGCCATCTTCCTTGAGCATGTTCAGTATATCCTCTGCGGCTTCGTGCTGTTTGTAGATGTGATAGTCTTCACGGGCAAAAACGGGATAACGTCCCAGTTTTTGTTCGCGGTCTACAAAGTTAAAGCCACACAGGTACAATTTACTAGCGCTGTGTTGAATCCGATAAAGGGGCATCTGCGGAAATTGCTGCAGCCACTCCACCACTTCTTCGCGCGTTCCTTGTATGATTTCCGTCAGCTTATAAATTTTCATCACTTCTCCCTGGTTGGGCTTGTCCAACATGCGCAGGTCGAAGTTATGAACATAGGCTGACAGGCCTACGCATCCGCACAATACCATAAGCGGGTTTTGTGCATCTCCGTGCAATCGTACGTCCAGATTCTTCGCATTGAAGAATGCCTGAAGCCTACGATTTCTCTTTTGAATCGTGTTTGTTAGGTCCGGCCTAACTGGGTTTTTGAATTTTAATTGCATAACATTTTTAACGTTACTGATAAGGCGGGCTCCTTATGTAACAAAAATAGAAAAATATTTCAGTTTTAATATATTCTTAATCAGTCAAAACGGATGGCACGTATAGGATTTATCCGTGCAATGACCATTGTAGGGACCAATAACACAATTGTGACGACGAAAAGCGTTACAAGGTTGAGCACCGCAACGACCTCCCAGTTCCAGGAAATAGGCACGAAGCTCATGTAATAATCATGTGCGTTTAGCTTAATTATTTTGAAATAATACTGCAAAGCGCTTAATCCAAGACCCAACAAATTGCCCAATACCAGACCTTTTATCAGCAGATTAATGCCATTAAAAAGGAAAACAGACCGTATCATCTTGTCGGTCGCCCCCATAGCCTTGAGCATGCCGATCATCTGCGTGCGCTCCATCACCAGGATCAGCACAATAGAAATCATGTTTACACACACAACCGTCAGAATAATGACCAAAAGTATGTTGACTTGCCGGCTGATGAGGTTGAGCCACTCAAACACCTGGACGTATTTATCGCTGATCAATTGAACATCAAAATCCAAGTCCATCGCCTCGCTAACAGTGAAGGCATCTTCCTCCATCTTTTCGGGGCCTTCATCCTTCACAAATACTTCCAAGCCTCCGGCAAGGCTGTCGGACCAGTCGTTCAGCTTCTGGATCATGCGAATGTCGCCGATGATCACCTTGCTGTCGAAATATTCGGAGAGGTTGGTCTCATAGATGCCACTGATGGTGAGCTTGCGCGAGCGGATGGGGTTCTGAAAGAAATGCACCACCAGGTCGTCGCCCACCTTGGCGTTGAGCTTGCGGGCAATGATCTTGCTGACCACCACCTGGTGCGCATACCCCGAGTCGGGGAAGTCGAAGAACTTGCCCTCCACGATGCTGGAGCGAAACGCGTTGACGTCATAACTCTTCCCCACGCCCTTCACAAAGACTCCCAGCACCTCGTCCTGTTCGGTCTTGATCAGACCCGGCTTGTGGGCGAACTCCTGCATGTGGGTGACGAACGGATATTTCTCCGGATGATCGTACGGATCCACGTGATAGTTCATCGGCTTTTCTTCGGACGATCTGCTCCCGGTGAATTTGGTCACCACCATGTGGCCGTTGAAGCCATATACTTTCTGCTTCACCGTGTCCTGGAACCCACGCATGATGAGGAACGAAAGGATGCTGGCCGCCAACCCGATGCCAATGCTGGCGATGGCGATGCGATGGATGGTCGACGCAAATCCCTGCTGCTGCTCACGGCTTATTCTTTTGGATATGAAATAGGAAAGGTTCACGTGTTATTGCTAACTTTTCAGCCGTTAATGATTTCTGCAAAATAAGATAACCGCAGACCACAATCAACTGCCCGGAACGGATCATGAAGAAACTCCTCCTATTACTCTTGATCGTGTGGAATACCACGTATTGCACCAGCCCCAAGACCACATCTCCTGCGCCCAAGGCCACAGCGACCACCCCAAGCCAAAAGAAGGACGTGCTCACGGGCGCGGCACAGCTCGATGTGTTGTTGCCAAAACTCCAAGGCAAACGCGTGGCGTTGGTGGTCAACTATACCGCCACGGTCGGTAAAACCCACCTGGCCGACACGTTGAAGAGCCGCGGGGCGAACATCGTCAAGATCATGTCGCCGGAGCATGGCTTCCGGGGCAACGCTGCGGCTGGCGAACACGTGCAGGATGGTGTGGACACCAAAACGGGATTGCCCGTGGTGTCACTCTATGGCAACAATCGCAAGCCCACAGCCGAACAACTGGCCGATGTGGACATCGTGATCTTTGACATCCAAGATGTGGGCGTGCGCTTCTTTACTTATGTCGGCACCCTGCACTACCTCATGGAGGCCTGCGCCGAAAATGGAAAGAAGGTGATCGTGCTGGACCGGCCCAATCCCAATGCATCCTATATCGATGGTCCTGTTTTGTCGATGGAATTCAAATCGTTTATCGGCATGCACCCCGTGCCCGTGGTTCACGGCCTCACCGTGGGAGAATATGCACAGATGATCAACGGTGAAGGCTGGCTGGAAGGCGCAAAGAAATGTGAGCTGGAAGTTATTCCTTTAAAAAACTGGACGCACAACGATGCCTACTCTTTACCCTTAAAGCCGTCGCCAAATCTTCCTAACGATCAGGCCGTGCGTCTATATCCCTCCATCTGTTTCTTTGAAGGAACACCCATCAGCCTGGGCCGCGGCACGCAGACGCCCTTCCAGGTGATTGGCCATCCCGATCTGAAGAGCCTCCCCTATCAATTCACGCCGGTAGACATTCCGGGGATGGCAAACGATCCTCCACAAGAAGGCAAGCTGTGCTACGGCCTCGACCTGCGCCAGGTGCCCGTTGCCAAAAGAGTCGACCTGCACTACCTGATCGACATGTATAAGCTCTTCCCTGATAAAGAACATTTCTTTGTTCAACACTTCGAGCGGTGGTCGGGCACGAAAGCCCTGCGACAGCAGATCATCGACGGGCTTTCGGAAGACCAGATCAGAGCGTCGTGGCAGAAAGATTTGGAGCAGTACAAGGCGATGCGCAAGAAATATCTGCTTTATCCCTAAGTCATATTTTATTAACTGTTGACCGTCGCGAGCACATCGTTATGACCAAGGCCGAAAAAGTAAACGACATTCTTGCCATTCTCGAGCATTACTATCCGCACCCCCCCATTCCTTTGCATCACAAGGATGCTTATACGTTGCTGATCTCTGTGCTGCTTTCGGCGCAGTGCACGGACGAGCGTGTGAACAAGACCACACCATCCCTTTTCAAACAGGCCGACAATCCTTATGACATGGTGAAGATGAGTGTCGATGAAATTCGCGAGATCATCAAGCCGTGTGGTTTGTCGCCGATGAAGTCGAAGGGCATTTATGGGTTGTCGAAGATCCTGATCGAGAAGTATGATGGGAAAGTGCCCGATTCGTTTGAGGCGCTGGAGGAATTGCCTGCGGTGGGTCACAAGACGGCGTCGGTGGTGATGACGCAGTGGTTTGGGGTGCCTGCGTTTCCGGTGGATACGCATATTCATCGGCTCGCCTATCGTTGGGGGTTATCCAATGGGAAAAGTGTGGAGCAGACAGAGAAAGATTTGAAGCGATTGATCCCGGAATCGAAGTGGAATAAGGCGCATTTGCAGATCATTTATTTCGGACGGGAATATTGTCCGGCAAGGGGGCATGTTTGGGAGACGTGTCCCATTTGTTCGAAGTATATGCGGAAGGATTTGCGGGATTAGCCTCTTTCGCAAGTCTGAAGACTTGCTTTATGACTGGTCCAAGTGGGAGCACTTGAACCAGTCCATCAATTTATTATTTCGCGACAGCTGCTTCTTCCAGCCAGGATGCTGTGATCTCATTCAGCACCTTCACCTTCTGACCAAAGTCGCCCTTGATCTGGTCGCGGATCTTTTGCATGTTGTCCAGCAGCTCGTTGGTGTTGTCGGGGATCGCTTCGTCGAGGTATTCGCGGATGCGTTTGGAGATAGTTGGGGATTTGCCGTTGGTGGAGACACCGATCTTTAGATTTCCTTTTGTTACAACAGAACCCAAATAGAAATCACAGAGGTCGGGGGTGTCGGCCACGTTGGTGAGGATGCGGCGGGTACGCGCCAGCTTCTTGATCGCTTCGTGCAAACTGCGATTGTCCGTTGCCAGGAGAACGATGTCTTTGTCCCATAAGTCCCACAGCTTGAAATTTCTTTCGTATAGCTTCACCGTAGGATGGGCTTTGGCCACGTCCTTGATGTCATCCATAATGGTGCGGCCCACCAGCGTGACTTTAGCTGCGGGGCTGCTCTTCAGGATGGCCGTCAATTTTTCAAGGCCTACGTTGCCGCCGCCGACGATGAGGGTGTCGAGCGATTCAAGCTTGAGGAAAACGGGGAACAGGTTATTGCGCTCCATGGTGGTAACTTTTCTATTGATAATGTGTTGCTACTTCTTGTGTCACGGCGGCTAATGCGCGGGCATGCTGCACCACTTCGCCCACCACCATAATGGCCGGTGAGCCGATGCCGGCCAGCGACGCTTTCGAAGCGATGTCTGACACGGTGCCCGTTACGAGCCGCTGTGTGGGCAGCGTACCATTCTGAATGATCGCCGCCGGTGTTCCGGACTTTCCATGGGCCTGGAACAATTCCATGATCTCTTTGACTTTGTTGAGTCCCATCAGGATGACTACCGTCGCGGTGGATTGCGCCGCCAGTGCAAGGTCGCCCGATAGTTCGCCGGCTTTTGTGGTGCCGGTGATGACCCAGAAGCTTTCGCTCACGCCGCGTTCCGTTACCGGGATGTTCACACTAGCGGGAACCGCCAATGCGCTGCTGATGCCGGGCACCACGGTGGTTTGCACACCATGCGCTTCCGCGAAAGCGATTTCTTCCGCGCCACGTCCAAACACGAACGGGTCGCCGCCTTTCAAGCGCACCACGTGACCATACACATAAGCGTAGTCGACGATCAATTCGTTGATCTCATCTTGTGTATGCGAATGCGCTCCGGCTCTTTTGCCCACGGAAAACGAGGGCACGTGCACGGGGATCATGTTCAGGATCTCTTCCGACACCAGCGCGTCGTACAGCACCACGTCGGCGGCCTTCAGGGCCATGAGGCCTTTCAGCGTCATCAGCTCCGGATCGCCGGGGCCGGCGCCTACCAGCGTGAGGCGGGGTACTTTTTCGAATGTGAATATCGTTGGTATCATTTTGCTACGGCTACTTTTTCTGCGACGTTCTCGCCGGTTTCTGCGGCTCGGTAAGCGGCCACATCTTCCATGAACTTTGTCGACTCGGCAATGAATTTTGCGGCAAAGGCTTCGGAAGGTTCGTTCTTGTTGATGCGAAGCACGTATTCTTTGAAGTTGCCTACGAAAGGAAACACGCCGGTATCGACAAACTCTTTCTGAAAGTCGCTGATGGTTTGATATTGCGTGCTCGGTTTGATATCGCGACCCAGCAACAAAGCTTTCGCGCTGTTGATGAACGCGCTGTAGCTATGATAGATCGAGTCGGCATACAGTCCTTGGTCATAAGCTTCTTTAGCCCATCCCAATTTATCCTCGGAATCATACAACAGTGTTGCCACTAAGTCGATGATCACGCCTGCGCATTCGCCCACGGCGGTGTGCAGAATGAAATTGTGATCCTGGCCCCAGTCGATATATTCTTCGGGCAATACCGCCGTGATGTCGCCCAGCGGCTTCAGCAATTGATAAAAATGGTTGCGGCCAAGGCGTTTGAAATAGTCGTGGTAGTATTCGCCTTCGAGGCTGTTGGTCTCGTAGTCGGTAAACAGGATGCGCAGCGCGTCGGGGCCGCGTTTGCTGGGGATCTTGATGATCTTGTCGGAGATGATGCCTTCGCCGTTCTTCACTTTGCCTCCACCCAACAGGACCACCAGCGCGGGCATTACCTTGCCTTGCTTGTCTTTGATGGTGCTGCCGTGCAAACCGATGCTAGCCAGGCCGTGTTGACCGCATGAATTGGGGCAGCCACTGATCTTGATCTTGATATCGTTGTTGTAGATGAGATCGGGGAACTCGTTGCGGATCACTTTTTCCAGCGCCAGCGAAATGTTGGTGCTATCCGAGATGCCGAGGTTACAGGTATCCGTTCCAGGGCACGCTGTGATGTCGGCCACGCTGTCGAAGCCCGGTTCGGCCAAACCCAATTGGTCGAGGGCCACGTAGAGGTGCGTCAGGTTCTCGGGGCGCACGAAGCGGAGGAGATAGCCTTGGTTGATCGTTACGCGCATGTCGTCGGCAGCGTACTGATCCACCACGTTCGCAAACTGGCGCGCCAATTTCGACGACAAGTTGCCCAGGGGAACTCTCACGTTCACACCAAAGAATCCGGGTTGTTTTTGCTCGAACACGTTGGTGTCTTTCCAGCGGTCATAGCGTTTCTGATCGGCGATCACCGCCGGACCCGCGGCAACTTCGCTGGGGATTACCGCGTCGGGTAAGATCGCGGTGTTGATGGGATACGATTTGTTTTTGATGGCTGTTCTTTCTTCGGCCACCAGCGCCATTACTTTTTCCAGGCCGATGTCGGTCAGCAAAAATTTGAAGCGGGCCTTCATGCGGCGGTTGCGTTCGCCATAGCGATCGAATACGCGGAGCACCGCTTCGGCGAAGGGAATGATCTGGTCTTCTTCCAGGAAGTCATAGGCCAGTTCGGCAAGGGTTGGGTTGGCACCGAGGCCGCCACCGATCATCACTTTAAAGCCACGCTTGCCATCTACAATGCGGGGAATAAAACCCAGGTCGTGGATGAAGCTGAAGGCGGTATCTTCTTCGCTGGAGGAAAATGAAATTTTGAACTTGCGACCCATTTCCTGGCAGATGGGATTGCGCAGAAAATAGCGGAACATTTCATGCGCATAAGGCGACACGTCGAAGGGTTCCTTCGGATCGATGCCGGCCGTAGCGGACGCGGTGATGTTGCGAACTGTATTTCCGCAGGCTTCGCGCGTAGTGATCTCGTCCTTTTCCAGCTTGGCCCACAGCTCCGGGGTCTTGTCCAGGCTCACGTAGTGGATCTGGATGTCCTGGCGCGTCGTCGCGTGCAGAGTGCTGCTGGCGTATTCGTCGGAGATGTCGGCGATGCGGCGGATCTGTTTGGTGCTCAGTCTTCCGAAAGGAAGCTTGATGCGGATCATTTGCACGCCGGGTTGGCGCTGACCATAGATACCGCGTGCGAGCCGGAGGCTACGGAATTTCTCGTCATCTATCTTGCCGTCGCGAAAAAGCTGGATCTTTTTTGAGAGATCAATAATATCGCGTGCAACGACAGGGTTGTTCAAGTCTTCTAATTCAGTGCGAAAGCTTTCCATGTTCTAGCGGTTGTTCGTTTGGTGGTGATGTCCTTAAATAAAAGAGCCTTTCCTGTGGCAGGAAAGGCTCGGTATGTTTTGTGTTTGTGAGACGATTTGATTTGTGTTTGTCTTACGTACCGGATATTCCTGCGTGAGCATCAAGATGTTTACAGCAACACACCTTGGCTGCGTTCATCTTCTTGGTCGTACAGGAAATCACATTCTTCATATACTATTATATCTATTATATCGATTCTATAATATCTATCACGAAAGTAGACTATGCTTTACAAAAATCAAATCAATCTTTTATAAAAATTGTGTCTTTAGGCCTTAACAACTGTTCGTAACGCAGTGCAATCGAATGTGTTGCACCAAAAATCACGGATTACGGGTGATCCAAATCTGCGCCGGCGCTGGCAACTTCGCACTTTAAGCCGGGTTTCAGATCACTTTATGAACGCTCTAACGTCGATATGCTAGCTTTCGTTTCCGGAACGGGAGTTTTACTGGGCACACTCACCTCATTTTTCTTATTGTTGGTGAAGCGACCCCCGCACGAGCACGCCGTGCGCTTCCTCGGTCTGTATACTTTGTCGTTAACGGTTGGGCTTGCGGAACCGCTGATCCCCGCAGGGAACCTGTTGCTGCGCTACGCTGCCGGTGGTGTCAGTTTGCTGTATGGACCTCTCCTCTTTCTCTACTGTCAACACCGGATGGATGCTGGCCGCACCATCGGGTCGTCCTGGAAACATTTCCTTCCCTTCCTCCTCTATTGCCTGTCGTTGACGCTGGAAAAGTCTTTCGCGCAGGCGCCGCTCGAGGTCCGCGAGGGTGTGGAGCTGGCTTTGTACATTCTGTTGTTCGTACAGATCATCGGCTATTGTTTTGTGGCCGATCTTTATGTGGTCCACTTCCAGAAGCACATCACCGGCGCCAATGTATTCACCCGAAGCAGTCGCTTGTTCTTTTTGAAAATGATCGTGCGCGTGTCGGGCGGGTTCTTTCTCGTCACGTTTATTGGGAATCTTTGCCTGGCGTTATTTGGGTTTGCCTATCGCGAGGAACTCTCGATCTCGATACAGGTGGGCGTTTGCCTGATCTTATTTTTGATTGCGCTGCTGAACACCGAAACGATGCATGCGGAAAAGCTGGTGGAGTAGATCGCTATCGATCTTTCAACCGGACGACAAATTTCAGCCCCGACCACACCTCGTCGACGGCGCAAACTTTTACATCGACCAATCCATTTTTCAAACCAAAATCGCGGATCACATTTTCATCGAGGTCTGTCGCCACCTTCGAAGCTTTCTTGGGCCACGACACCCATAGCATACCGTCTTTCTTCAGAAGCTTCTGCCCGCGCAGAAATTCCTTCTCGAACACGGCCTGTTCCTTCACAAAGATGTGAATGAAATCCAATGCGCCTGCCGCTTTCTCTTTCACGGTGACGCCTTCTGGCAGTGCGCCCAGCAGATCGAAGTAGTCGGCCGGCGGCTTGAAGGCATAGACGCTGGTGTTTTCTTTGATGCCGAGCTTTTTAAGGAGGGGTGTGCCGGAATAGCCTGCCATGCGAGAGGGGGATTTGGTCTACCCTAAAATGCAAAATGCCCCGGTGATTACCGAGGCATCTGTGCAGAAAATTGAAGCGTGGGCTTAGTTGTTGTTACCCATTTTCTCCATTTCCTTTTCAAAGGTATCCTTGAACTTCTCGTAGTCGTAGTCGATCTTCAGGCGATCGTCTTTGGAAAGACGTTCGTTGTAGGTAGCCACCAGTTCTTCGGCCGACAGTTCGATCGCGATGTAGGTTTTGTAGGTGGCGTTCTCGGTCTTCATCAGCTTTTCGCAAATGGTTTTGAGGCCGGTGAGTTTCTGATCCACGATCTCGCGGTTCAGTTGCTCGAAACGTTCCTCCACCTGTTCCTTGTTGTTCATTTCACGGGAGTTGGTGTAGTTGTCGGTAACGGCTTTTACGGTGGTCTGAATGCTGGCCGCAAGTTCTGCACGTGCGTTGGCCAAGGCTTTCTTCTTCGACGTCACCTGGTCCTGGCTTTCGCCGATGGAGTTGGCGCGGAAGAATTTGCTTGTGGTAAAGAAATCAGGGCCCGAACACGGTACGTTTACTTCTGTTTCGCCTTTCGGGGTCTTCTCTTTGCTTTTACAAGCATCCAGAAGAACGCTTCCGAGAGCAACCAGCATCAAGGTAGAATAGGTGATTCGTTTCATACTCGACATTATTTAGTTATAGTAAGTTATATGTAAACAATTTAAATACCAAAGTCTCAGTCCATCCCAAACCAGCGACCGCAACAAAAATCATTGCAATACGGTGTTCAGCAATTCATTCATGCGCTCCTTTTCCAGGGTTTCCATGGTTTTGTTGTACGCATCCACGCTGGACTTGTCATAGTCGAGGCCATAGCCTTTAATGCGGTCGAAGGTAGTGGCGTAGATCTCCTTACTTTCTTTAACGGTTGAAACTTTGATTACGCTTGTAAGGTAGGTGATGTAAATGCTTCCGGAGATAGAGCCTTTTTCCGAGTCGGCAGTAACATCAAACCAGAGGTCGGCGGTCTTTTTATCGTCCGTGAACTCAAAGCCGTTGTTGGCCAACAGGTTTTTGAGCTTGTTGCTGATCTGGAGGTTGGCCTTTTGCTGGCCGAAGGTCTTCTCTTGTGCGGTTAGAAAAACGATGGGGCGCTGCACCTTGAGGTCTACCTGGGCGCGGGGAACATTCAGGGTTTTGGCAATGATGGCATAGAGCGGCGAGCTTCCGGCACCACTCAAGGCATCGATATCCACTTTTACGGCCACGGTTTGTTCCAGGTCTTTCGAGCCGATCTTGGTGAGCAGGATCTTTGCCTGCCCGGTGTTGTCGGCTTTGTAGGTGGGGTAAACATCGCCCGCGCCCTTTTCAAAGGCAGCGGCCAGGGGCAATCCTTCTGAAGGTTTGTTGTTGTCTTTATAAGTGGCCTTGGCGGTGACGGTTTGCGAGGTCTGGTTTACGCGCCGGTTTAGGGTGATCTCGGACGGCGTGACGCGGATACTCACTTTATCCAGAATGCTTTGCAGCGAGCTGTAGATCTCGTTGACCAACAAAATCTCTTTGCCGTCTACCGTGACGCGGATCGCTTCTCCCAGGTACTTCTCCAGGCTTCGAAACGCCTGAAAATATAATCCGATCGCCTGAAGACGTTCGCCGCCTTTCTCGGCCTGTCTTGCCTTTTGCAGATAGTCGGTGGCCAGCAACGTGGCGTTTTGCTTTTGCTCTTCCTTGATCTGGCGATAACGGGCGATGGAGAGGCGGTAGTACACCCAATAGTTGGCGTTGTCTTCCCAGGCGTCGACCAATTCAAATTCTTCGATTTCGTCGGCGGCGGTGGTTTGGATGACCTGTTGGTATTGTTCGGTGAGCTTTTTATCCAACTCCAGCTGGCTGAGCACGGAGGTGCTGGATACATTCACCTTGATCTCCGAAACCAGGTCATCGAGGGCGCTTTTCTTGGCGGATTGGATGTAGTTGTTGGTGCCGTCTTTTACGCTGTGGCCAATGCCGGTATAGTAGCCATCCTGGTAAGGGGTTGTTTTGAGCCACGAGGGTTTCAATGATTCCGGATCGGGCGGCTGCACCTTGGGACTGCAGGCTGCCAGGACGATGAGAACCGCAAAGAATCTTTTCACAAAATAACTTTTTACCGATTACGTTAGTCAGATGCCACTTCCATGCCAATCTTGACCAAACAGACAAATCTAACGGGGAATAAGGTTCAAATAGTGAAGTATGTACCAAAATATTTACCTTTAATAACCAAATGACGGGGTATATGAAAAAGTTGATTCTGGGGGTATTGACCATGGGCATGCTGCTTTCAGCCTGCCGCGAAAGCGAACAAGCCGTAAATTCGGATTTAACGGGTAACCAAACCGTGTATTCCTTGCAAGCCGGATCCACCTACAACATCAGTGGAACGGTGACCTTTAAAGAAAAGAAAGATGGAACTGCCTTGATCGACCTGGCCCTGACGGGCACGGAAGGCACAGCAGAATTTCCCGTTCACCTTCACATGGGCAACATCGCGGCCCCCGACGCGGCAGTTGCAGCCCTGTTGAACCCCGTCCAGGGAAAGAGCGGCGCCAGCGAAACCAACCTGCTGCAATTGGCAGATGAATCGAAAGTCACTTATGCACAACTGTTGCAATTGAACGCCTGCGTGAAGGTGCACCTGGGTGCTACCGGACCCGACCGGGACATCATCCTGGCCGCCGGAAACATCGGCCAGGCCGCCAGTTCGGATGTGAGCTCGGGACGTTTGGGAATAAGCGCCTGCAAGAGCGAGTAGATACAAAATTATAAAACGTAGAAGGCTGCCCCAAAGGCGGCCTTTTTTTTTGAGAAATCAAAGTCCCCGAGACGGGAGATTTTGATTTGGACAGTGACAGCCCTTAAGGATACGAAAGTAGCCGCAATCCATTCCCCTATGGCGCGTCACGCATAGCAAAGTCTCCGCCTCGGGGACTTTGCTATTTCGAATATGACTTGTATTTACCTGGGGTTGAACCACACCAGTGTCCATAAAAAAAGGCGGCCACCCTGAAGATAGCCGCCTTTTTTCGAATGTTGATTTTCTTCTTAATCCCCTCCGCCAACTTTCACTTCATACGAAGTAGTAATGGCTCCAAAGTACTCGCGGTTCATGCGCGCGATGTTGGTTAGACTGATGCCCTTGGGACATTCCGCTTCGCAGGCACCGGTGTTGGTGCAAGCGCCGAATCCTTCTTCATCCATCTGTGCTACCATTTTCTCCACGCGTTCTTTGCGCTCGGGTTTTCCTTGTGGCAAGAGGGCGAGCTGCGATACTTTCGCGCTCACGAACAACATGGCGGAAGCGTTCTTACATGCCGCCACGCAAGCGCCACAGCCGATACACGCTGCTGAGTCAAACGCTTCGTCGGCTACTTTTTTAGCAATGGGTATTTCGTTGGCATCGGGCACGCCGCCGGTGTTCACCGACACATAGCCGCCTGCCTGCTGGATGCGATCGAAGGCCGTGCGGTCTACGACGAGGTCGCGGATGACGGGGAATGCTTTTGCTCTCCAAGGCTCGATCACAATGGTCTCGCCATCTTTGAACGTGCGCATGTGCAACTGGCACGTCGTGGTTTGCTGCGGGCCGTGCGGACGACCGTTGATATAGAGGCTGCACATGCCGCAAATCCCTTCACGACAGTCGTGATCGAAAGCTACAGACTCTTCACCTTTGTGAATGAGGTCGTTGTTCAGGACGTCCAGCATTTCCAGGAAGGACATGTCGGCCGACACGTGATCCAATTGATATGATTTGAAGGAACCTTTAGTATCCTTGTTTTTCTGGCGCCAAATCTTCAGGTTAATCTTCATATTATTTGTAGCTTCTTTGAGTCAATTTAACATTTTCAAATACCAGGGGCTCCTTGTGAAGTTCTTCCGGTTGGTTCTCGCCTTTAAACTCCCAGGCCGACACATAGGTGAACTGATCATCTTTGCGCAGTGCTTCGCCATCGGGTGTTTGTGATTCTTCGCGGAAGTGACCGCCGCAGGATTCGGTGCGGTTCAAAGCATCGTCCACCATCAGTTCGCCCAACTCGATGAAGTCGGCTACGCGCATGGCTTTTTCCAATTCCTGATTCAGCTCGTTTCCGCCACCCAGCACGTTCACATCCTTCCAGAATTCCGTTTTCAGGGTTTGTATCTTTTGCTTGGCTCCTCTCAAGCCCGCATCGTTACGCGACATGCCACAGAACTCCCACATCAGCAAGCCGAGCTCGCGATGGAATTCGTCTACAGTCTTCTTGCCTTTGATCGAAAGGAATTTCTGAACGGTGCTGTTCACTTTCTCGATGGCCTCTTTGAACTCGGGACGGTCGGTGCTCACTTTCTCGGTGGGCAAACCTGCGAGGTAGTCGCCGATGGTGTAAGGGATCACAAAGTATCCGTCGGCCAGGCCTTGCATGAGGGCGCTGGCGCCGAGGCGGTTTGCGCCGTGATCGGAGAAGTTGGCTTCGCCGAGGGCGTACAAGCCGGGAACAGTAGTCATTAAGTTATAGTCCACCCAAAGACCGCCCATGGTGTAGTGAACGGCGGGGTAAATCATCATCGGCCCTTCATAGGGATTGTCGCCGGTGATCTGTTGATACATATCGAACAGGTTGCCGTATTTCGCTTCGATGGTTTTCTTTCCATCGCGCTTGATGGCATCGGCAAAATCCAGGAACACGGCCAGGCCGGATCCTACGCCGCGGCCTTCGTCGCACATTTGCTTGGCGTTGCGGGAGGCCACGTCGCGGGGAACGAGGTTACCGAACGAAGGATATTTTCTTTCGAGGAAGTAATCGCGGTCCGCTTCGGGGATGGCGGCAGCATCTTTCGCTTTCAATCCGGGGCGCGCCACTTTCGGCACCCACACGCGGCCATCGTTACGCAACGACTCCGACATGAGTGTGAGCTTGGATTGGTGATCTCCCGAAACCGGGATACACGTAGGGTGAATTTGTGTATAGCAAGGGTTGCCAAACAAAGCGCCTTTCTTGTGCGCTCTCCAGGCCGCCGTTACGTTCGAGCCTTTGGCGTTGGTGGAAAGGAAGAACACGTTGCCATATCCGCCGGTGCAAAGCAACACAGCGTGAGCAGAGTGTGATTCTATTTTACCCGACACCAGGTCGCGGGTGATGATGCCGCGGGCTTTGCCGTCGACGATGACTACGTCGAGCATCTCGGACCGGGTGTACATCGTCACTTTGCCGTTGGCGATCTGGCGGTTCAGGGCTGAGTAGGCACCGAGCAAAAGTTGTTGCCCGGTTTGACCGCGGGCGTAGAAGGTTCTGGATACCTGTGCACCACCAAAAGAGCGGTTGGCCAACAGACCGCCATATTCGCGGGCGAAGGGTACGCCTTGTGCCACGCACTGGTCGATGATGTTCACGCTCACTTCGGCAAGGCGGTAAACGTTGCCTTCGCGTGCTCTGTAGTCACCACCTTTAATGGTGTCGTAGAACAAACGGTAGACGCTGTCGCCGTCGTTCTGATAGTTCTTTGCTGCGTTGATACCGCCTTGTGCCGCGATGCTGTGTGCACGACGGGGGCTGTCCTGGAAACAGAATGCTTTTACGTTGTAGCCCAACTCTCCGAGCGATGCGGCTGCCGAGGCGCCCGCCAGTCCGGTGCCGACGACGATTATATCATACTTGCGCTTATTCGCCGGGTTGACCAGCTTGAGGTTGAACTTGTGTTTTGTCCATTTCTCCGCTAAAGGGCCTTCGGGAATTTTAGAATCTAATTTCATCTGTCTGTTTATTTTGGGTCGGGACCACGGCTAAGGTCCGGCTAATTGCTATTTGTTATAAATGTCTTGGTTCAGATACATCCAAATGGGGATCAACGCAAACAATACGGGCACGACGATGGCGAAGGCTCTTCCCACAAAACGAATAATGGGGTTGTATTTCGGGTGATTCAAGCCCAGTGTCTGGAACGAACTGGCGAAGCCGTGCCACAAGTGAAAGCCCAGGATCAGCATGGAGACCACATAGAGGGCCGCGTACCAGAATTGAGCGTAGGCTGCGGCTACAACTAAATACAAATTCTTTACTGTTTTACCTTCGTAGTCAACCGTTTGAATTCCTCCCCAGTGCATTTCGTACCAGAATCCTTTCAAGTGAATCACCAGGAAGATAAAGATGATGCTACCTAAAATTCCCATGTTGCGGGAGGTCCAGGCGGAAGAGTTTTTGCTTACGGCATATCCTTCACTGCCACGTGCCTTTCTGTTGTGCGAGGTGAGCATGATGGCCCAAAGAATGTGGACCAGGATGATGGTGTAGTTAACATAAGAGACGATCTTGATCAGCGGGTTGCTGGTCATGAACTGAGCATAGACATTGAACGCATGGCCGTCGTCATGCTTTAAGAGTTGAAGATTTCCGATAAGGTGAACGACGAGAAAGAGAATTAGAAAGAGACCGGTGAGGGCCATCAGAAGTTTTCTGCCCAGCGTGCTGGTCAGAAGGTTGGTAAACCAATTCATAGATGTAGTTGTCGAAAAATTTTGAATGTGGCCAAAATTACTTCGCAAACCCTATTCCACCAAGACCAACCTCACTTTATAAAAATTCTAAATAAACCTTTCTACGTAAGGGAAACGCCGATCAGAGAAGCTCAAACAGGAGGATAATGATGGAAATGGCCACGACGGCGATCAGTAAGAACCATTCTTTCCGCACAAAATTCATAATCCAAGAGAACAAGCGTTTCATAGCTTTAAAAACAATTTTCTACCCTATGCCAAATATCAGGCCCTACTTCAATATCCATTGAATATCAGCCAATTAGCACAGTTTGATTTAGATGCCAATGCAGATTTAAGAATCAAAATTGTATCCATTTCCCATTTCTGGAAGCCCATTAATTGCCGTCCACAGAACTAAAATCCCGCTGTTACAATTGAAATGATGGTGTACATTTACGTCACCACTACATTTTTTCGACTTTCATGTATTTAATATTCGACACGGAGACCACCGGTCTTCCACGCAATAAAACCGCGCCCATTACGGACCTCGACAACTGGCCCCGGCTGGTGCAGTTGGCATGGCAACTACACGACAACCGCGGCAAACTCATCGCCCAACACAACTACCTGGTGAAGCCCGACGGCTTCGACATCCCCTACAACGCCGAGCAAATTCACGGCATCTCGACCAAACGCGCCCTGGAAGAAGGTCACGACCTGCGCGTTGTGCTCGACACCTTTGTGAAAGACCTGGAAGGCACCCGTCAGCTGGTCGGTCATAATATAGAGTTCGACATCAACATCATTGGCGCGGAACTTATCCGTCAGCAGTTAAGCACCGACCGCTTCCTGAACCTGGCCAAACTGGACACCGGTATTTCATCGACCGAGTTTTGCCAGCTATCGGGTGGCCTGGGGGGCAAACTGAAGATGCCCACGCTGCTTGAGCTGCACAAGAAACTCTTCAACCGCGACTTTGGCGATGCCCACGATGCATCCTACGACGTGGCCGCTACCGCGCGAAGCTTCTTCGGGTTGGTCAAACAGAAAGTGGTCAAGCCCTTTGATGAAACACCGTTCGAGGAAATCACTTACGAAGAACCGAACCTGGACGCCGCCAATTTTGCCAAGCGCGAAAAGAAAAAGGCAGCGGACTATTCCCTCACCGACAAAGTCTCCGTCCTTACGGACAAACCCTTTGTTCATTTGCACGCCCACTCCCAGTTCTCCGTGCTCCAAGCCACGCCCGACATCAAGTCGATGGTGAGCAAAGCCAAGGCATTGAACATGCCCGCCATTGCGCTGACCGACCTCGGCAACATGTATGGCGCCTTCAAGTTCGTGCGCGAGGCGTTGAACAACGACCTGAAACCCATTGTAGGCTGCGAGTTTTATGTCGCGGACGAGCGGTTGAAACTGAAATTCACAAAAGACAATCCCGACAAGCGCTATAACCAGGTGTTGATTGCCAAGAACAAAAACGGCTATCACAACCTGGCAAAACTCAGTTCGCTGGGCTTCACGGAGGGGCTATACGGCATCTATCCGCGGATCGACAAGGCGCTGATCGAAGCCTACAAACAAGATCTGATCGCCACGACCGGGTCGTTGTCCAGCGAAGTGCCTTATCTGATTCTAAACGTCGGCGAAAAACAGGCGGAGGAAGCGTTCAAATGGTGGCACGGAATTTTTGGTGAAGACTTCTATATCGAGTTGAACCGTCACGGCATTCCCCAGGAAGATCACGTGAATGAGACGTTGTTGCGCTTTGCGGAGAAGTATGGCGTGAAATATTTTGCGGCCAACGAAGCTTTCTATCTACAAAAAGAAGAAGCAAATGCCCACGACGTTTTGTTGTGTATAAAGGAAGGTGAATTCAAGTCCACTCCTATCGGCTACGGTCGCGGCCACCGGTATGGATTGGCCAACACCGAATACTATTTCAAATCGCAGGACGACATGAAGTCCATCTTCCGCGACATGCCGGAAGCCGTGGAGACCATCAGCGAGATCCTCGACAAGATCGAAAGCTATACGCTGGAGCGGAATGTGTTGCTTCCCAAGTTTGACATTCCATCCGACTTCAGCACAGAAGACGAATACCTGCGACACCTCACCTACATCGGTGCGGCCAAACGCTACCCGGAAATCACCACTGCCATTCGTGAGCGGTTGGATTTTGAGTTGGATACAATCCAGAAAACCGGATACCCCGGCTACTTCCTCATTGTACAAGACTTTACTTCAAAGGCCCGCGAGATCGGCGTGTCGGTCGGTCCGGGACGGGGCTCGGCTGCCGGTTCGGCGGTGGCGTATTGCATCGGGATCACCAACGTCGACCCCATCAAGTACGACTTGCTGTTCGAGCGTTTCCTAAACCCCGACCGTGTATCCCTCCCCGATATTGATATTGACTTCGACGACGAAGGACGCGACCGCGTGTTGAAATATGTGATCGACAAGTATGGCAAAAACCAGGTGGCCCAGATCGTGACCTATGGCACGATGGCTGCGAAGTCGTCCATCCGCGACTGCGCCCGGGTGATGGAACTTCCTCTGGCCGACGCCACCTTCCTGGCGAAGATGATCCCCGAAAAGCCGGGCACTTCCCTCGATGACGCCTTCCAGGAAGTGAAAGAACTTTCCGACATCAAGAAGGGAACGGACCTGAAAGCGCAGGTGCTGCAACAAGCCGTGATCCTCGAAGGCTCGGTGCGCAACACGGGAACCCACGCCTGCGGGGTCATCATCACCCCCGACGACCTCACCAAGTTCGTGCCCGTATCAACGGCGCGCGACTCCGACATGTTGGTCACTCAATTCGACAACAGTGTGGTGGAAAGCGCCGGTATGTTGAAGATGGACTTCCTGGGGCTTACCACGTTGTCGATCATCAACTCGGCACTGCGCAACATCAAGAAAAGTCATGGCATCCACATCAACATCGACGATGTTCCGCTGGACGATCTGAAGACTTACCAGCTTTTTCAACGCGGCGAAACCACTGGCACGTTCCAGTTTGAAAGTGTGGGCATGCAGAAATATCTGCGCCAACTGAAGCCCGATAAATTTGAAGACCTCATCGCCATGAACGCCTTGTACCGACCGGGCCCCATGGAATACATCCCGGCGTTTATCAAGCGGAAGCACGGACAAGAGGCGATCAAGTATGACCTCGCGGCCATGGAAGAGTTTCTGCATGAAACCTATGGCATCACGGTCTACCAGGAGCAGGTAATGTTGCTCTCCCAAAAGCTTGCCGGCTTTAGCAAAGGCGACGCCGACGTGCTGCGGAAAGCGATGGGTAAAAAGCAGAAGGCCGTGCTGGATAAGATGAAGGATAAATTCATCAAGGGTGCTGAAAAGAACGGGCATGCCCAGGAGATCTGCGAGAAAGTATGGACGGACTGGGAAGCGTTCGCGCAATATGCTTTTAACAAATCGCACTCCACGTGCTATTCGTTGGTGGCCTATCACACCGCCTATCTGAAAGCCAACTACCCTGCCGAGTATATGGCGGCCGTGTTGACCCACTCACAAAGCAACCTGGAAAGCGTTACCTTCTTTATCGAGGAATGCCGCAGCTTGGGCATTAAGGTATTGGGCCCGCACGTGAACGAGTCGGGTGTTTATTTTGAAGTGAACAAAGATGGCGAGATCCGGTTTGGGCTGGGTGCCATCAAGGGTGCCGGTGATGCCGCCGTGGAAGCCATCATCCAGGAGCGCGAAGCCAACGGACCCTTTGAAGATATCTTCGAGTTTGCCAAGCGGATGAATCAACGTTCGGTGAACAAGAAGACCTATGAGTGCCTGGCTTTGTCGGGGGCGTTCGATTGCTTTGCCGGCATTCATCGCCGGCAGTATGTGTTTGCCAAAGACGGCGAGGTGAGCTTGCTGGAGAAGGCCATCAAATATGCCGCGAAGACCCAACAGGAAGAACAAAGCAACCAGGCCAGCCTCTTTGGAGGAAGCTCGGGCACGGTGATGCCCAAGCCCCGCATCGACTACGTGGAGCCCTTCAGTGAGATCGAAAAGCTGAACCTGGAGAAAGAGGTGGTGGGCATCTACATTTCGGGCCATCCCCTGGACAACTTCCGGTTCGAGATGGACTCCTTCTGCAAGACACGGTGCAGCGAACTCACCGAACTGGAAGCCATGCAGGGGCGCGAGGTCAAGTTAGGAGGCATCGTTTCCGGGGTGGAACACCGGACCACGAAGACCGGCAAGCCCTTTGGCAAGTTCACGCTGGAGGACTACACGGGCAACTTCACGTTCACGCTCTTTGGCGAGGACTATCTCAAATTCAAGACCTTCATGACGGTGGGGTGGTTCCTCTTTGTGGAGGGGGCCGTGGTGCGCAACTCGTGGGGACAGCAAAACCTGGAGTTCAAGATCCGGAACATGGACCTGCTCAACGAACTGGGCATCAAGCGCAGCAAGGGCGTGAAGCTGCGGATCAACGCCAACGATATCACCCCGGGCATGATCGGCATCATCGAAGGCGTTTGCGGAGAGTATTCGGGCAACACCCCGCTTTACCTGAAGATCCATGACCTGCAGGAAAACATCAACCTGGACCTGCTTTGCCGCAAATTCCGTGTTAACCCGGTCAATGACATGGTGCGGGAAATGAAAAAAGCCGGTGAAATCGAGGTAGAAGTGATGTTTTAGTACAAAGGTGCTGCCGGCCATTGAGGCTTCATAGAACTCTGAACTAAAAGCTATACCTTTGCGTTGGTCCTTTTGAAAGCATAAAAAGAACTTATAACATATACTCACATGGGAAAAGCAATTGAACTTAACGATGCTAACTTTGATCAGATCATCAACTCTGATAAGCCTGTACTGGTAGACTTTTGGGCAGAATGGTGCGGTCCTTGTAAAATGATCGGACCGGTTGTGGAAGAGCTTGCCGGCGACTATGAAGGCAAAGCCGTGATCGGCAAACTGAACGTTGACGAGAACCCCGCTGTAACCGCCCGTTTCGGTGTGCGCAGCATCCCCACCCTGCTGGTTTTTAAAGGCGGCCAAATCGTTGACAAACAAGTTGGCGCTGTACCCAAATCGGTATTGAATCAAAAGATCGCCGCACAGGTTGCATAATCATTACAGGGTATTTTAAGTCCCCTCAAAATAAAAAAGAGGCGCGTGGTGAACGTGCCTCTTTTTATTTTGTGCCCGCATTAGCGGAGATGCTTTTTATTTCACTTCAATCGTCCAGTCGTCGGTGCGGAAGCTGGACACGGGCAGGCCTTCTTTGCTGAAAAGATTGGGGATGGACCCGTTCTTCCATCCAAACCGGACGGCCACGGGCTTCTTCACTTCTTTGGCCGATACCACTACCGTATTTCCATCGATGACGGCCTTTGCCGGGTAGAAGACTTTATCTTCTCCTGCGATGGTGAACTCGGTTGGCGCGCCACCTTTTGCCATCAGGCCGGTGGGAATGTTGTTGAACGATAGGCGGATCTTGGCTTTTTCAACTTTCATCTCTTTATACAGCGGGTTCAGGTAGCTGATGCCCTTTTTGCCATACGTGTCGGACAGCGCCAGGTTTGCCAGGCGTTCGCCTACGGGTTTCTTGTATTTGGGATGTATGTCGGTTACGTCTTCCACGAGGTCGGAGACCACCACCATGCCCGTCTTGGCGATGTCGAGCATCTTTACTTCCTGCTCGCGGACAAGGGTTCCCTTCTCCACTTCGCCGTAGCCGCTAAACGGTGCGATCTGCACATAGTAGAACGGGAAGTCGTGCAGGAAATGTTTGCGCCAATCGGTGATCATGGTTTCCATCAGCAGCTTATAAGTTGACGGCGCGGCGGTGTTGGCTTCGCCTTGATACCACAACGCCCCGGCAATGCGGAACGGCAGCATGGGATTGATCATGGAGTTGTATACGACGGCGGGCGACGACGGGCACCAGGGCTTGTCGTCTACTTGTTTCTTAGATGCTTCCAGTAGCTTCGGGTTGCCTTCGATGCTCTCGCGGGGTGTCCAGGTTTCGGCGGGTGTGCCGCCCCAGCTGGCGTTGATGAGGCCGATGGGCACGTTGAGGCTGGTGTTCAGTTTCTTTCCAAAGTAGTAGGCCACGGCGCTAAACGATTTCACATTTTCGGGGTTGGCCACTTTCCACTGGCCCTCGCCCCGCACCTGCGGTGTCATGGCGGCGGAGTTGGGCACGTCGAACAGGCGGATGTTGGGGTCGTTCACTTTGTCGATGTCGGCCTTTCCATCGAGGGAAGCATGCATGCTCCACTCCATGTTGGACTGTCCCGCGCAAAGCCATACTTCGCCGGTCATCACGTCCTGGAGGGTGATGGTTTCATTGCCGGCTTTCACGGTTATCGTATGTGGGCCGCCTGCAACGGGTGTGAACAGCGTTGTGCCCCAGAAGGCGGTGTTGTCGGTTCTCACTTTCACGGTGGTGGTGTCCCAGCTCACCTTGATGGTGATGTCTTGCGTGGAATAGGACCAGCCCCAGATGGGCGTTGGCGATTGTTGTTGCAGTACCATGTGGTCGTCGAAGAGGGCGGCGAGGCGGAGTTGGGCTTGAGTGGTCGCTGCGGCCAGCAGCAAGGTGAAGAGCAGGGAGATCTTTCGCATGTTGTGAGATTGTCTGTGAATCAAAAATACAAAGGTATTGGAAGAAACATAACGGCTGCGACAGCCTCTTCCGGATGTTTTCTACAGAATTTTTTTGAGGCGCTCCACGATCTCCAACACGGCGGGACAAACCTGGGTGTTCTTATAGGCCAGGCCGGTGACCTGCACCATTTTTTTCCGGTCGGTGTGTGGGTATTCGCGGCAGGCTTTGGGGCGGGCTTCGTAGACGCTGCAATAGTTGTCGTCGCCGAGGAAGGGACACGGCGAGGACTTGAGCACATAGTCGCGGTCTTCGTCGATGCGCAGGTATTGTTCAACGAAGTCGCCGGGTTTCATGCGCAGGCTTTTGGCGACGCGCTCGATGTCGGTTTGATAAAAAATGGGCGATGTGGTCTTGCAGCAATTGGCGCAGGTGAGGCAGTCCATTTCCTCGAACACCTCTTCATGGGTGGAATGAAAGGCATCATCCACTTTGCGGGGGTCCATTTTTTTTACGCGCTCCAGGAATTTTTTGTTTTCCGTGGCTCGGTTTTTTGCCTGCTGATAGAATTTCTCCCGGTCGAAAGCCTTATCTTCACTTGCCATTGTGCAAAGATCGTAAATTCGGCTAAACCTACTGATAAAAATATGACGACTGCAGCCCCTGCCACCGTCCTTGTTGAAAAACCCCGTATTTCCTCCATCGACATGATGCGCGGCATCGTCATGGTTGTGATGGCCCTTGACCACACGCGCGACTTCTTTCACATCAACGCTTTTCTTTTCGATCCGCTGGACCTGACCAAGACTTCGCCAGCCCTGTTCTTCACGCGATGGATCACGCATTTTTGTGCACCGACGTTTGTGTTTCTTTCGGGCATGTCGGCGCGCATCAGTCTGCAAAGCAAAGGCACGAAGGCGTTGAGCAAATTCCTGTTATCGCGGGGGTTGTGGCTCATCTTCCTGGAGGTGACGGTGGTGCGCTTCGGATTGCTTTTCAACCTCTACTATGACTTCACTCTGATGCAGGTGATCTGGGCCATCGGTGCTTCGATGGTGGCGCTTTCGGCACTCGTCTTTCTGAAGGAGCGTGTCGTTTTCATCCTGGGTTTGGTGATTGTGTTTGGCCATAATTTGCTGGACATGGTTTCGGTTCCGCAGCAAAACCCGTTGTTCCCGCTTTGGACGTTGCTCGTACAGCCTGGATTTTTCCAGATCCCTCCTCAAAGCGGCGTGGCGGTGCCTTACCCGATGTTGCCCTGGCTGGGCATTATGATGACGGGGTATGGCATGGGCATGTGGTATGCGAAAGGCTATGATGCAGAGAAACGCAGGGTTTGGTTGGTCAGGTCGGGCCTGATCGCGTTGGCGCTTTTTGTGGTGCTGCGCTTCATCAATATTTATGGCGACCCTGCACCGTGGAGTGTTCAGAAGAATGCTTTGTATACGTTTATGAGCTTTATAAACACGACGAAATATCCCGTGTCACTGTTGTTTACGCTGATGATCCTGGGGAATACGTTGTTGTTATTGGCGCTGTTGGAACGGGTGAAGGGGAAGCAGGGGTCTTTCTTTTTGGTGTATGGACGGGTGCCTTTGTTTTATTTTATTGTGCACTTCTACTTGATCCATCTTTGTGCATTGTTGTATACGATTGGGAATGGTACTCCTTTCTCGGCGATCGATTTTCATTTTGCGAAAGGGTTTGGAGGAATTACGGCGGGGTCGGGAGTGTCTTTGTTTTGGGTGTATGTGGTGTGGGCGGGGATTGTGTTAGTACTATACCCTGTGTGCACTTGGTATAACCGGTATAAGAGTACGCATAAGGATTGGTGGTTGAGTTATCTTTAGAGCGGGATTTTTGAACCGCCTCACCTTCGCTAAAGCTCCCGTCTTCGCTAAAGCTACGACGGGCAAGTCGGCGAGCAAAGGCCCGCTTTTCGCTAAAGCTCCTTCGCTAAAGCTACGACGGGCAAGTCAGCGGGCACAGAAAGGCGCCTTGCGCTTTAGACCGTTTCGCGGGCGTAGTGGTTGGTGAGCTCTTCTACGAGGTCGAGCATGATTTCTTTTGCGGTTTCGGGGTAATCAATATCAACGGCGGCGCCGTAGCTGAGGAGCCATTTGCAGAAGGGCTTAACGTAGCCGATGAGGAAGGTCATGCGCACTTTGGTGTCGAGGGTTTCTTCGGAGACAAAACCATAGAAATATTTTGTATGCTGCACATAGCGTGCCGTGGGCTGATCAAAGGAGACGACGATCTTCTGTAGCTCTTGATTGCCTTGCATCATGGAGGCGAGATACTCCTGCAGGCTTAACAAATTCCGGCCGTCGAATTTTATGCCGGGCGTCGATAGGTTCTTGATGCGGTCGGCGCGGAAGTCGCGGTAGCCGTTGCGCAGGCGACACCAGGCGATGAGGTGCCAGGCGGCGCTGTAAAATACCAAGCCGATGGGCTCAACGTCGCGTTGGGTTGATTGTTCGTTATAGCTGCTGAAGTACTCTATACGGACCACATCTTTCGCGACGACGGCCCGTTGAATTCCGGAGAGAAAATCGTTGGGGAATTGGTGTTCATCCATCGGCATGCGACGCACTTCGATGTGCGAGTGCAGATCCTCGAGGAGATCTTTGTCCGACTCATTCATCACCGCCTTGATCTTCAACAGCGAAGATTCGAAGGCCTGCCGGATCGATTTGTCCGTCATTTTTTCTACCAGTTTTCCCGCCAGCAACATGGCGCTGGCCTCGTCCTGGGTGAACATGACCGGCGGCAAATGATAGCCATCGACGATAAAGTATCCCTTGCCGGCTTCCGACCCGATGGGTACGCCCGCCTCCATCAATGCCTTCACGTCGCGGTAGACGGTGCGGAGGCTGATCTCAAAACGGTCGGCGATTTCCTCGGCCTTGACCACGCGTTTGGATTGGAGCTGTACGAGGATGGCAGTGAGTCGGTCGATTCGGTTCATACCCTAAAGTTACGGCTTCGGCCGGAATTTGTTCTCAAAAAAATGTCCCGTGAACCAGGGGTTCCGGGACATTTTAGCGGGGTTATAAATTGATTAAAGCTCGGGCGCTGCTATTCAGGGCCCACTACCGGTGCACTTCCCAACGCGGGATTGTTATACTCTACTTCATTTTTCGGCACATCAAAATAGGGCAGGTAATTATAGTTGATAAACGCCTTGGTGTTCACCACCGTGCTGCCCGTGAAGTTTGACAGGATCACACCGTTTGCCCTGCCGCCGCCCACGCTCTTGTCATCGGTGACGCCCATGCGGCGAGCATCGTAGAAGGACAAGCCGCGGAAGGCCAGGCTGATCCGGCGCTCGCTGCGCAGTTCCTCCAGCGCCTCCGCCTGGGTGATCGCGCCAATCGCTGCAAGGCCTGCACCCTGATCACTGCGCACGTCGTCGATCAAGGCCGTTCCCCCTCCCACATTACCCGACCGGATTAGCACCTCTGCTTTCATCAGCTGATTCTCTTCGTAAGTACCGGCCAGGTAGATGTCATCCACGCCGGTTTCCTGTGTGTGGACGTAGGTGATCACGCCGGGCATGTTGTTGCCGCCATCGACCAGATAATAACGCGTTCCGTAGCCGAGGCCGCGGCCGCGCATGTTCACCTGGGGCGATTCCAGCAAGTCAAAATTGTTGGCCATGCGCTGGTCGTTGGCTCGAAAATCCTGGATGAGCCGTTCGCTCACATAAAACGTCTGACCATCTTCGGTGGCGGCCAGGCCGGCAACGGAACCGAAATTGGGATCGACAACGGAGCGGCTAAAGTCTTCCGTAGTTTTTACAATGAACACGGGATCATCTTCCTGGATGCCGTTGTCCACGAAGCCTTCGATGGCGGTCCATTGCGCAGCCGTCATGTCGGCCACGCGGGTGTTCACCAGGATGTTTCTGGCGCGCAGGGTATTGATGTTACGGATCCATGCTTCGGGTGAAGGGATGCCGCCTTTGCCTTGCTGGCAATAGCCCGGGATGGCCACCGCCAGAATGTCGGCAGAGACACCGGGGTCGGTGATCGCAGTCAATTCTGCTTCCGCCTTGTCGAAGTTGGCCATGGCCTCCGTGATGATCTCTGCATTTGTTTTGAAATCGCCATTCGTCAGGTTGGGTTCGTCGTTGATCACGCCGGCCACATACATGGAGCCGATGCGTGAATAGGCATAGCCCTTCCACCAGTAGCCCCAGGCTTTCAAGGTGTGCTTTTTATTTTCTGCATCGCCGCTATATTCTGCACCATCTACTTTTTTCAGCAGGATGTTCATGGCGTTGTTGAGGAAATACATTTGCGTCCATTCCATCAGCATGGTGTTGGCCGGGCCATAAGCGCGGTCGTTGCGCAGTCGCAGCTCATAGGGTTGTGAAACCCCGATGGGCATGGGAACCACCGTGCCGTCATCGATGGTGATGTCGGTGGGATTGTTGGCGAAGCGGAAGCTCTGGTTTCCCCAGGGGATGTAAATGATGTCGCCCATCGCATCGTGCAGGCCGAAGATCTGCGCGGTGAGGAAACCCAGGTTGCGTCCTGTACGCGGACCCAATTGATCGTCGACGGAGGCATAGTAGCTGCCGATGCCGTTGATGTAGGCTCCTCCTTTGGCGTAGGCCACCAGTCCGCCTTCTGTAGAGAGTGCATTTTCCAGCGGCTCGTTCTTGTTCACCACGTCCGTGAGCTCGTTCTTGCAGGCTTGTGTCACCAGCAAAAGAAGGCAAAGGGATATATAAAGTTTTCTGTGTTTCATACGATCGTGATTTACTTAGTTAAAAGAAACGTTCAGACCCACCTGGTACGATTTGAAATTCGGGAACGACCAGAAATCCAGACCGCGTTGCGTGGCCACCTGCGGTGATGCCGAAGTGGTTCCTCCACCGGAGGTGTTCTGGCTGCTTTCCGGATCCATACCCGTGTAGTTGGTGATCGTCGCGAGGTTCCTTCCGGTGAATACCAACTGAAGACGGGTGAACCCCTTCATGTCAAAAAACTTCGCGAAGTCAAATCCGACCGACAGGTTGCGCAAGCGGGCAAACGATGAGTTTTCCAGGAAGTAATCTTTCGTGCCGTTGCTTTCGGAAGCGTCGTAGAAGCTTTTGTAATAGGCCGTCCATGCGCCCGTCTCTCCATTGATGGTGAGCGGTTTGTCGTAGTCGCCGTGGAGGCCTTCGGAATACATCCACTCCTTGGTCTGGTTATAGGTCTTCGCGCCATATACCCAGTCGATCTGGAAGGAGAAGGTGAGGTAATTTTTGTAGGAGAAATTGTTGATGAAGGACATGTTGAACTTGGGTGTTGTGTTGCCCAGGTAGTATTTGTCGGGTGTGAACTGCACGCGTTTGCCGGCCTTGTCCACCACGCGGCCGTTCACCACTTCGTAGTTGGCGGCATTGGCGGGGTTGATATACGGGTCGCCGTTCTTATCTTTTTGATCGATGCTGGTCAGCGCCTTGTAGCCATAGATGGTGCCGATCCTCTCGCCTCCTTTCAATGTGTAGGTGGCGGCGTTCGCCCAGACCAGCGGAATATCTTTGCCGTCGGCTGTGCGGGAGAGCGATGAGGTTTGTGTTCCGAAGTTGGTCACGAAATCCCATTTCAGGTTATCGCCGGAGTACACATCCATGTCCACGCTGAATTGCACGCCGTTGGATTTCAGGTCGATGTAGTTATCCCAGATGGTCTCAGAACCTTGCGACACCGGCTGCGTCCGTTGCCACACGACGCCCGTGCTTTTACGGCTCCAGATCGACACGTTGGTGGAGATGTAGTTGAACCATGCACCGTTCTTTGTCGGTGCAATGCCAAAATCGAAACCGTATTCAAATTCCTTGGTGCGCTCCACTTTCAAACCTGCATTTGCGAAAGTAGGATTGCTATAGATGATGAATCCATTGTCGACCGTGCCGGTTTTGTATGATGGGATGCGCAGGTAGTGATTGGGCACAGGGCCTGCAAGGTCTTTCGATGCGTCCAACGTATAGCCTACTGGCTGTATACCGGCTTCACCATAGGCCGCCCGGATCTTGAACTCGGGCAAGACCGAAGAGATGCCGTCCCAGAACGTGAGTTTGGAAAGCCGCAGGTAGGCATCGCCGCGGGGGAACGTGAAGGGCGACTTGGCATCGCCATAGGTCGAACTGTAGTCGGAGCGGAAACCTCCGGAAATTCCGGCCGTCTCTTTGTATTCAAACCGCTGGTTCAACAAAAAGCCATAGGTTATGAAAAGGTCTTCATATTCGGTGGTGCTGTTGGACGACGATTGTGCACCGTTGATGTCGTCGATGCTTGAATAAGAAGGCAGCCCCGTATAGATCAGGTACTGGCGGTGGAAACTGCTCTTGCGCCAGTCGAAGGCCAGTTGTGTGGTGGAGGCGATCGGCACTTTCCAGCCGAGGTCTTTGTCGAAATCAAACTTGATGGTTCCGGTCACCAGCGAGTTGAGGTTGTAGTTGTTGGTGACCGACTTGTTCAATCCCCCGTTGATCGACTCTCCGATGAAGCTGTTGTTGGCCAGCGATGAGGCGTTGCCGGTCTGATTCTGCGTTTCGCGCGCAAAATTGTTTACCGAGTAGTTCAAGCCCAGTTTATAATCCAGCTCGAAGATCTTGGTGGGCGTGTAATGCAGGTTTAGGGTGGGGATCACGTCGATGACCGTGCTCTTGAACTTTTGGTACTGGAAGAAATATTTCGGGTTCGAGTTGTTGGCTCCCGCACCGCCAAACTGATAGGTATAATTACCATCCGCATCCTTGTAGTCCAGATCGGCAAACGGGTAAGTATACATGGCCGACGACAAGGGCGCATTGCTCACGTAATAGGGGTTAACCGTGTTGTCAGTATAGATCAGTTGGGTCGTGGACCGGAATTTCAGGTTCTTCAAAATGTCGACACCCACGTTGGTGGTGAAATTGGTGCGGTCCAATACACCTTGCACAACGGACTCCTGGCGGAGCTTCGAAAACGAGAACGCATAGTCGCTGTTGTCTTTTCCGCCGGAGAGCGCCACGTTGTAGTTGGAAGTATGAACGTTGCGGAACAACTGGGCGATGTGGTCGTAGTATTTCGTGTTGTTCTGATAGGGTTTGTTGTTTTGTGCTGCGGGGCCGTTTTCCCAGTTGGCTTGTCCCCAGAGACCCAGGTTGTCTTGCGTGAGCAAGCCGCCGTTGTTGTCGAGGATGTTGCCGTTGGCGTCGGTGGTGAAGGAGTGATGGAAGGGTTGGTGCAGGTCGCCGATGTTCAGCACCTGGTCAACGCTGGTGCGGGCCGAGGCGTCGATGTGCATCGGGCCTTGCTTTCCTTTTTTGGTGAAGATCTGGATCACACCGTTGGCACCTTGTGCGCCATAGATCGTGGCCGCCGAAGCGCCTTGCACCACTTCGATGCGTTCCACGTTGTTGAGGTCAAGCGCGTTGAGCGAGGTGGAGCGCATTTCAACACCGTCCACCATGATGAGCGGCTGTGTTCCACCCGACAGCGTGTTGATGCCGCGCAGCTGGATGCTGACCGGAGCCCCGGGGTTGCCCGACGACGACATGATCTGCGCGCCGGCAATTTTTCCCACCAGCGCCTGGTCGATCGACGCGGTGGGAATGGTCGGCAGGCGATCACCCGAAACCGACTCGACCGAGATGGCCAAACGTCGTTTGTCCGTAGCGACGCCAACGCCGGTGACTACCACTTCTGATAATTGCGTGACATCCGAAGCAAGTTGGATGTCAATGACCGAACGGTCGCCGACGGCGACTTCCTGGGTTTGCAGACCGATGAAGGAGAACACGATGTTCCCTCCTGCATCGGCGTTGGGGATGGAAAGCCGGTAGACTCCATCCGCATTCGTAACGGTGCCGAAGGAAGTACCCTTCAACACCACGTTGACGCCGGGCAAAGCAGAGCCGTCTTCCTTAGACGTTACCTTGCCCGTCACCACGCGTTCCTGGGCACGCGCCAATAGGGTCGTGCCTAGCAAACATGCTAACAGTAAAAATTTACTCATAGGTTGTTTTTGTTAATGAATTGTTAATAACCAAAGCTTGGGAAATCCGCTTTGAAATGAATCACACCGTACAGGGGAACATTAGGATGGGGTAATCACACGAGACGCGGGAGACCGGCGAAGTGAAACGATGGATTCGGGGGGATTGTGATACCCTGGTTTCGTTTCACCGGTGCGCTTTGGTTTCGATCGAAAAGAAAATCTAAAACGTTGGCAACCGATCGATCACCATCAAAAAATAAAAGCGTCTTGCCGTATCCAACAGCAAGACGCTCTCTATACCGTAAGTGGATCATGGGATTTTCATTCCCCTCCCACCTTTCAAAAAAAGATCTACCAGAAGATGATATACAAGGCAGCGAGAATTCCGCAGACGATGACAGCGCCCACAGCAAAAGCTCCCTTGGGTTTGAACATTGCAGCGTCGATCTCCAGTCCTTTGGGTTCTGCTTTCGTATCCGCCAAGCTCACCACTACCATCACGGCCACAACCACCAGGAACACGAGGCCCATGCGGTCGATGAACGGGATCTCATACAACCCTGAATCGTTGTTGATGGCAGCAAGGCCAAAGCTGCTGAGGCTAGAAAGATCAGCATATCCTGGCAACACCTTCAGGAACATCGAAAGCGGGAACACGATGACGGCGGCTACCAATGCTGCTTTCGCCGTGGTCTTTTTCCAGAAGAAACCTAAAATGAAAATAGCAAAGATCCCGGGCGACACAAAGCCGGTGTATTCCTGGATGAACTGGAAGCCCCCCTTCTTATCGATGCCCATGAACGGCGAAATGACAATGGCCAACCCCATGGCTACCATGATGGCGATCTTGCCCACGTGCACCAAATGCTTTTCAGTGGCGGCGGGGTTGAAAAATTTCTTGTAAATGTCCAGCGTAAAGATGGTGGAGATACTGTTTGCCTTACCGGCCAGCGACGCTACAATGGCGGCCGTGAGCGCGGCAAAGGAAAGTCCTTTCAATCCGATGGGGAGTAGGTTTAGGAGGATGGGATAAGCGCGGTCAGGGTTGAGTGCACCGTTGCTTTGCATTTCGGTTTGGAACATGCCTTCCTGGTACAACACATAGGCAGCAATACCCGGCAGTACGACGATGACGGGCATCAACAACTTCAGGAACGCGGCAAACAAAATACCGTTGCGTGCTGTGGGCAGGTCGGCGCCCAGGGCGCGTTGTGTGATGTATTGGTTACAACCCCAGTAGTTGAGGTTTACGATCCACATACCACCCAACAATATTGATAGACCCGGCAAGTCCAGATAATTTGGATTCCCCTGTTTGAAGAGCATGTGGAAGTGATCGTTGCCATGATCCATCATGAGACTGAATCCGTTGAGCACGCCCGAAGAGCCAAAATGTTCCGACACCATGTTGAGGGCCATATACGTGGTGGCCAACCCGCCGAGGATGAGGAAGAACACCTGGATAACGTCGGTGTACCCGATCACCTTCATCCCGCCCAGCGTGATGACGATGGCGAAGAGGGCCAAGCCGCCCATACACACCCAGAAGTTAATACCCGAGATGGTGTTGATGGCCAAGGCACCCAAAAAGAGGATCGACGTGAGGTTCACGATCACATACAACAAGAGCCAGAACACCGCCATGATCGTGCTCACCGTACTGCTATACCGTTGGGTAAGGAATTGCGGCATGGTGTAGATCTTGTTCTTGAGGTAGATGGGCATAAAGAAAATGGCCACCACCAGCAGCGTTGCCGCGGCCATCCATTCGTAGGTGGCAATGGCCAGACCCATCTTGAAACCGGATCCCGACTGACCGATAAACTGCTCGGCCGAAATGTTGGAAGCGATCAGCGAGGCGCCGATAGCCCACCAGGTGAGCGACCCTTCGGCCAGAAAGAAATCTTTGGAATCTTGCAGGGCTTTTTTCTTGCGGTTGTAGACCCAGTACCCGTAGGAAGAAACGATGACGAAATAAATGAGAAAGACGATGTAGTCTATGGAGTGTAATTGCTGCTGCATCTTGGTTTAGGGTATGTGTTTAGGCGAATGATTGTTAGGTTTCCGCCTCCACAGCCGCTTCCCAGGAAGAGGCAAATGAAGGTCAGTCTGTTGGTTTTCTGAGGGTCTGGAAAATAAAAGTCAGGTTCTTTTTTGAAACTACAAAGGATGCAATCGATTTTTTAGGCTTTTATCACAAACCCGGCGGTAGATATTTGAATTTCATTAAATAAACCTTCAACTTTTGGTTTCTGAAAAATAGAACCCAAAACACCATGGCAAAAGGCTTATTGATCGATATGGATGGCGTGATCTACGGAGGGGATATCCTCATTCCGGGAGCCGACACCTTTATTGCCCGTTTACTGAGTGAAAACATCCCTTTTACCTTCATGACCAACAACAGCCAGCGCACCCCCCTGGAGGCCGTGCGGAAGTTGCGGAAACTGGGCATCGAGGTAACCGAAAACCATATCTACACCAGCGCCATGGCCACTGCCAAGTTCCTGGCCAGCCAGGTACCCAAGGGCACCGCCTACGTACTGGGCGAAGGCGGCCTCATCAGCAGCCTCCACGACCACGGCATCACGCTGGTGGACACCGAGCCCGACTTCGTAGTGCTCGGCGAAGGCCGCAACTTCACCCTCGAAATGGTGCAACGCGCCGTGGACATGATCCTGGCCGGCGCCAAATTCATCACCACCAACCGCGACCCCTCTCCCAAAAAGAAAGGCTGGAACAACCTGGGCATCGCGGCCACCACGGCCATGATCGAAGAAGCGACCGGCATCAAGGCGTTTGTGGTGGGAAAACCTGGACCCGTCATGATGCGGTCTTCGCGGAAACATATCGGATTGGAGACGGCGGATACTACGGTGATTGGTGATACGATGGATACGGATATTCAAGGTGGCGTGCAGATGGGGTATCGGACGATATTGGTGCTGTCGGGGATCAGTAAGAATGAGGAGTTGAAGAAGTATGCGTTTAAGCCGGATTTGGTGGTGAATTCGGTGAGTGATATTGAGTTGCCGTTGGAGTGGTGGGTGTAGGAATCCGCCGTCATGGAATGAAAAAGAAAATCATATTTTCTGTACTGAGTTTTCTTGGCGGTTTCGGAGTTGGGCTGTGGACTGAGTTTTGGATAAAAAGATTCATACAAGACCTCTTTGTATTTTTTACCGATAATCACATCCGTTTTCATGGCAAGATTTCAATTCCGCTTTTTTTTGGATGGCACTATCCGGCAATCTTTGCGCTCATCGGATTATTTTGTTATCACGTTTTTCGAGTATGTACGCTGCGCGAGAAAATCAAATGCGCCAGTCTGGTGGTGGGCATCTTTTTTTTAGTGCTGGCCCTCCTCTGTTATTTTGATAGCAATATAAAAATTGTTGAGTGCACGGCTTGCGATGATGGGATCCGGACGCTTGAGTATTCTGACATTCGATACGAACGGATCATCTTTGCAAGTCTCGCGTTGGCTCTTCTGCCGATCGGGATCAAATACGTTCGCGGTCAGAAGCGGAGTGACTAGCGCGCCGCCGTGTCTCGCCATAGTTGCTTCTCGCCTTTCTCTTAAACTGATGATGTCGTTGCTCCTTGGACTCTGCGTTCGCGAATAACACCCCGCCGCCTTTCGCTTTTAATCGAGCTTTTCGATGTTACGCGCCATGAACGTCAGCATTTCATATGATAGCGCGAGCGTGGCGCACTTTTCACAGGTTGTGTATAACCCAGGCTAAAGCCTGGGGTTATCCAGCTTCGCAATCGGCGAAAGTGTTGGATGAACTATCAATTTGCTTCTGGAATCAGAATAGCTTTCGTACCAAACGAATAACCCCGGACTTTAGCCCGGGGTTATTGACAGCCGCTCAAATCAGCGTGTCACAGGAAAGTTAAATCGATCTTCGCATTTCTTGACACGCAAGCTCTGTGCTTCATCGGCAGTTGAGCTCGCTTTCCCTTAGAGATATTTTCAGGTTATGGGAGAACTACAGACTTAAGTCTTATTTCGCAAGCGTAATCACCACCAGCGACTTCGAAGGAATCTTCAAACCCACCGATTCACCGGTTTTCTTCACGCCGGCAAATGCCACAGGCTTTAACGCTGACGGTTTTTCGAACGTGTTGTGATCGGTGAACTTATCCGATGTAAGGATTTGGGCGGAAGCCTTCAGAGTTTGTGTTCCTGGGACGTCCACCTGAAGATCGATCGCGTTTGCCGGGTCGATGTTGACGATAGTGAGGTGGATGTTGCCGTCTTTGTCGCGGGAGGCGGAAGCATTCAAGGCCGGCAGTTTTTCAGTGCCGAAGACATAGTCTTTGGTGTTGACCGCCAGCGGGATCAAGGCGGCATCCTGGTGCACCTGGTAAAGATCGAATACGTGATAAGTCGGCGTGAGCAGCATCTTTTCTTTATCGGTGAGGATAAGGGCTTGCAACACGTTCACCGTCTGCGCCAGGTTGGCCATGCGGACGCGGTCGCTGTGGTTGTTGAAGATGTTAAGCGTGGAGGCGGCGATGAGGGCGTCGCGCAAGCTGTTTTGCTGAAAGAGGAAGCCGGGGTTTGTGCCGGGTTCTACGTCGGTCCAGATGCCCCATTCATCTACCGCCAGGGCTACACGCTTTTCGGGGTCGTAGCGGTCCATCACGGTGGAGTGCTTCGTCACCAGTTCGTCCATGCGCAGGCAGGCTTTCATGGCGGAGAAGTATTCGTTTTCACCAAAGGTTGTGGCGGAGCCTTTCTTGTCCCAACCGCCAGCAAGGGTGTAGTAGTGTAGCGAGACGCCCCACATCATGTTGAGGGGGACGTTCTTCATGAGAGTTTCTGTCCAGTGGTAGTCGAAGGAGTTGGCGCCGCCGGCGATCTTCATCAGTTTGGCGTCGCCATAGTTGCGGGCATAGGTGGCGTAGCGGCGGTATTGGTCGGCATAGAATTCGGCAGTCATGTTGCCGCCGCAGCCCCAGTTCTCGTTGCCCACACCCCAGAACTGCACCTTCCATGGTTTTTCGTGACCATTTTGTTTGCGCAGTTCCGCCATCGGGCTCACACCGTCGAAGTTGAGGTATTCCACCCACTTGGACATTTCTTCCACGGTGCCGCTGCCCACGTTGCCGCAGATGTAGGGCTCGGTGCCCAGCATCTCGCAGAGGTCGAGGAATTCGTGGGTACCGAAGCTGTTGTCTTCGGTCACGCCACCCCAATGGGTATTGACCATCTTCGGCCGGTTGGCGCGCAGACCGATACCATCGTTCCAGTGGTATTCATCGGCGAAACATCCGCCGGGCCAGCGCAGGTTGGGGATGTGGATCTTTTTCAGTGCGTCCACGATGTCGGTGCGGATGCGACGCGTGTTGGGGATCGTTGAATTTTCGTCCACAAAATATCCTCCATAAATACAATGTCCCAGGTGTTCTGAAAAATGGCCGTAGATGTGACGGCTGATGGTGTATTTGCTAAACTCCGGGCTCGCGACGATCCGGTTTTCTTTCACGCCTTGGGCGGTTGCAGTGAGGCCACAGCAAACCAATGCCATGAACGCGAGGGTGCGTAGAGTGCTCATAGAGGAAAATTGTTTTTTAAATAGTGATTACAATAACAATGAAAATAAAGTATACCCCTTTCGTTGTGTCTCTACGCAACGTCACAGATCTGCACTCCCTGACGCAGGGATGCGATCTTGTCTTCACGCTTGGGAATAAATTCCTGCGCCACATAGCCTTTGAAACCCGTTTCCAAAATGGCTTTCATGATGGCGGGATAGTTCAACTCCTGCGTGTCGTCGATCTCGTTGCGTCCGGGAACGCCGCCGGTGTGGTAGTGGGCGATATACTTTTGATATTTTTTGATGGTAGCGATCACGTCGCCTTCCATGATCTGCATGTGATAGATGTCATACAGCAACTTGAAACGCTCGGAGCCCACCTTGTCGCAGAGGGCCACGCCCCAGGGGGTGTGATCGCACTGGTAGTCGGGGTGGTTCACTTTGCTGTTGAGCAGCTCCATGACCATGGTCACTTTATATTTTTCAGCGATGGGCATAAGGCGTTGCAACCCGATGGCGCAGTTCTCGATTCCCTTTTCGTCGTCGAGGCCCTTGCGGTTGCCCGAGAAGCAGATGATCTGGTTGAGGCCCGCAGCGGCGGCTTTGGGAATGACTTCCGAATAGCTCTTCACCAGTTCGTCGTGTAAGGCGGGATTATTAAAACCATCGACGATGCCTTTGCCCGCTCCCCACGGTAGGGCTGAGGTGAGACCATATTTTTTCAGGATGGGCCATTCTTCCGGGCCGGTCAGCTCGATGGATGACAGGCCGATGCTGTTGGCGGCTTTGCAGAGGTCTTCGAGGGGAATATCGTTGTAGCACCAGCGGCAAACGGAGTGGTTCACTTTGCCTTTCAGGTTGCCGTCCAGCACGGCTTCGGCGGCCGACAAGCGGTGGGCCAGTGAAGCGCCGGCTACGGCCATGGCGGTCGTGCCTGCCATCTTCTTCAAGGCACTGCGGCGGGAATAATTTTCGTTGTTTTTCATAATGCTCTCTGGTCTGGTTCTATCTCTTTCTTATAAAGTCGTATGGGTCGGCCTATCCCCTAACCACACTTGAAAAAATTACGCCTTCCGATTAGGTGTCAATTTTACACTATATTATAAAAAAATCATGGAAAACGATTGAAACCGCCAAAAAAAAGCTTTGTGAACCTCATTTCCACACCGCATTACCCTTCTGATCGCCAGCGATTTGTCATCCTGAAACACGAAAATGATGTCTTGCAAAAAGTTCGGAGCGCGCTCAAGCCGTTGGGCCTCGCGACACGCCGGTCGCGGACGTCGGCTTGAGTTAGGATGAATTCACACGCACCTTCACGGTGGAAAGCGTCATCCTAAGCCTGTATTGCTTCTGCGTTATTTTTTACGCCTCAAATTTTCAGGCGAAATGAATTTGTTATCTTCGCCGACACTGAAACAGGGCCGGTCGTTAATCGCCGGTAAATTCATCGCACAACAAAAACAAATAAACCCATACCGCTATGATCAAAAGAAGAGCAAACGCCGTTTGGAACGGCACCGGCAAGGAAGGCAAAGGAACGGTGAGCACGCAGAGCACCGTATTGAATAAGACACAATACTCCTTTAACTCGCGCTTCGCCGAAGGTGTAGGCACCAACCCCGAAGAACTTCTCGCCGCCGCACACGCAGGATGTTTCACCATGAAGCTCAGCTTTGTGCTGAACGAAGCCGGCTTCACCGCCGACGAATTGTCCACCGACTGCGTGATCACCCTCGATCCCAACACCGGCACCATCCCCACGGCGCAACTGACCTTGAAAGCCAAAGTGCCCGGCATCAGCAAAGACAAATTCGACGCCGCCGTGCAGGATGCCAAGGCAAACTGCCCCGTGTCCAAACTTTTCAAAGCCGAGATCAGCATCGACGCCACGCTGTTGTAAATCGATTCTTTTTATTCCGAAAGGCCTCTGAAACCGTTTCGCAAAAAAAGTGACGTTTCGGAGGCCTTCGTTTTTTTATGGATGGTCTCCGATCGCCCGTGTTGTTGCACCTTCATACCACTTTCAATCCATCGACCTGTCCCGATATTCCGCTCATGGAGTAATGGTCGTTCCTCCCGCATGCCGGTCTCCCACAATCGCGGAAAGTCATGTATATTCACTTCCCCTAACCCGGAACTGACGCATGAAACCTATCACTGGAATTCTAGCCATCCTGTTGCTGGTGCGCTGTGGCACGCCAAAGCCATCGGACGACCGTGAAGCCATCGCCGCCGCGATCGAAAAATCGTTGCGCACCGAAACGTTGGACAAGTGGTATCCCTTGTCGGTCGACACTTCCTACGGCGGCTTTCTCAGCACCTTTACCTTCGACTTCAAACCCACCGGCGACCAGGACAAAATGATCGTAACCCAGGCCCGCCAAGTGTGGACCAATTCAAAAGCGTCTGAACGCTACCCGGACGTGAAACAATACAAAGAAAATGCGCGACACGGCTTTTTGTTTTTGTACGATGTGATGTGGGACAAAACCTATGGCGGCTTTCATACCTTAGTGGACCGCGCCGGCGCCGTGAAGTCAGGTCCTAACGAAGAGAAAACGGCGTATGGAAATGCCTTCGGTCTCTATGCCTTGTCGGCCTACTATCATGCCTCGCGCGACACAGCGGCACTGGCGTTAGCAAAGAAATCATTCGCCTGGCTGGAGGCCCATAGTCACGATCCCGCGCGCAAAGGATATTTTCAACACATGAAGCGCGACGGCACGGTCATTCAACGCGATGCCTCCGTGCCCTCGACGGCCGAGACAGGCTACAAAGATCAAAACAGTTCCATTCACTTGCTGGAAGCCCTGACAGAACTCTACTCCGTATGGCCCGATGCCCTGGTACACGAACGCCTGCAGGAAATGCTTCACCTCATCCGCGACACCATCGTCCAGCCCAAAGGTTATCTCCAACTCTTCTTCCTCCCCGACTGGACACCCGTGACCTTCCGCGACTCCTCCGAAGCCAGCGTACTCAAGCATCACAACCTGGACCACGTTTCGGCTGGTCACGACATTGAAACTGCCTACCTCATGCTGGAAGCCTCCCACATTGCGGGCAACCAAAACGACACCACCACTTTGCGCATCGCCAAAAAAATGGTGGACCACGCCCTGCAAAATTGTTGGGACCCCAACGGCGGCTTTTATGATGAAGCCTACTACTTCAAAGACAAGCCCGGCATCACCATCACCCGCGACACCAAAAACTGGTGGGCCCAGGCCGAAGGCATGAACACCCTCCTGCTCATGGCCGATCTGTTTCCCAACGATGAGCATCAGTATTACGAGAAATTTAAAACACAGTGGAAGTACAACGACACGTATCTCATCGACCACGAATACGGTGATTGGTATGAAGCTGGGTTAGATAAGGAGCCCGATAGAAAGAAAGGGTTGAAAGGGCACATCTGGAAGGCCACGTATCATCATTACCGGTCGATGGCGAATTGTATGGACAGGCTGCGGGGACGAGTGCATTAAACCGCCGCCCCTCCGCCCTTGTTGGTGTTCTTCACCAACAAGGGCGACGAGATTCTTTACGCCTTCTCTTTGCGCGCCGAAGCTTTAGCGAAGATGATGCGGTTCAAAACTTCACACCCCCACACTCAATACTGGTGAAACGAATCCGACACAAACGCAAGCACTGTCGGCAATGCTGCTCTCCAGTATGTCCACGTATGACCACCGTCGTGAATGCGAAACTCGTGCGGAATTTCCTTCTTGCGCATGGCGATGTGCACTAACGAGTTGCCCTCAAATAAAAAGTCATCATCACCAATATCGATATACCAGCGGACGGCTTTCTTCTGATCGTCGGGCATGGCTTTGATCAACTCCAATACACTTTGTCGCTTGTAGTACGCTTCGATCTCGGCAGCCGTACCATTTAGATTATTCCGTTGCTCCAGATAAGCTTTCGTATCCTCCAGCGTCAACGGACCGGTTGCCGCGCTCAAGGGGCATGCCGCAGCAAAAAGCTCCGGGTGGTGTAAGGCGTAGGTGAACGATCCTCCCCCTCCCATCGACAAACCCGCTACGGCGCGATAGTGTTTGTCTTTTTTGATCCGATAGGTCTTCTCCACATACGGCATCAATTCCTGGAAAAAGAAATCCTCATAACGCCACTCATTTTTCACGTCATTGGCATAGCCGCGCTGGCCCGTGTTGGCATCGGGCATGACGATGATCATGGGTGTGGCCTTGCCTTCGGCGATGGCTTTGTCGGTGATGTTTTGTACTTCACCGAATTGGACCCATCCCGTTTGGTCGTCGCCGCCGCCGTGCAGGAGGTATAGCACGGGGTAGCTGCGTTGGGATGATTCATAATCGGGGGGAAGGTAGATGGCAAACTTGCGATCGCCCTTCAGGATCTTGCTGGGAAACGAAAGGTTATCAAACACTTTGCCGGACTGTGCCAGGAGCACCGTCGGCAGCAGGGCCAACAGGTAAAGGAGTTTTTTCATAAGTGATCTGGTTTATGGAACGGAATATGCGCAACCGCCTTGGGTCATACAACGCCAAAGGTTATGAGCGGCATATTACAACGTCATCTCCCAGCCCTTTTGATATTCCCGCTTCCAAAGTTGCAATGCTTTGGGATTGTCTTTGATGTGCCCGTTGGACGGGTCGCAGTACAACGTGCCCCCCGTGCGATACGCGATGTTGCCCAACTGCGGCAGCAACGTCGATTTATGACCTTCGGAAATCGGTGCGTTCAGTTTCGCTTTGCCCCGGACACTTTCAACGAAATTGAGCAAATGCATGCTGTCGAGTCGCTCGCCCATGCCCATGGTGTTCACCATGTCGGCCTGTTGCAGGTCCGTCTTCACTTCCTTGACGATTTTGTTTTCGGGATCATAGATCTTGTAGTCGTCGCCACCGGGAATGACCATCGTTCCCTTTTCGCCATAGAAGATCACGCCGCGGCCAACGCCTTCCACGGGGAAGTTGTTGCAACTGCGTCCCTCCCAGGTCATCGCCGTGTTGTTGGCAAATTCGAAGGTGATGGTTTGTGTATCGGGTGTTTCCCAGTCGTCCTTATAAGCAAAACGGCCACCGCCCGACACCACTTTCGTGGGATAATCCACGCCAAGACCCCAGCGCATCACGTCGATCTCGTGGGTGCCGTTGTTCAGCGCTTCGCCGGTGCCCCAGTTCCAGAACCAATGCCAGTTGTAGTGCACGAGGTTGTCTTTGTAGGGCTTGCGGGGTGCGGGGCCTTGCCAGAGTTCGAAGTCCAACGTGGCGGGTACCGGCACTACCTTTCCCACACCGATCGGTTTTCTGCCGTTGGCATACCATCCCTTGGCAAAATAGACACGGCCGATCGCCCCATCATGCAACGCCTGCATGGCTTCCATCACCTTGGGAAACGAACGACGCTGGCTGCCCATCTGCACGAGCTTGTTATATTTTGCCGCACCGGCCACCAGCATCTCGCCTTCGGCTGGATTGTGTGCGCAGGGTTTTTCCACATACACGTTCTTGCCGGCCTTCAGGGCCAGCATCGCTGCGGGCGCATGCCAGTGGTCGGGTGCTGCGATGACAACAGCGTCAACATCCTTTATCTCCAGAAGCTTGCGGAGGTCTTTTATCCCCTGTGGCTTTTTGCCGGAGATCTTTTCGATCTCGGCTTGGGTTTTGGCGATCACGTTGTCGTCTACGTCGCAGATGTAGGCCACTTCCACGTTGGGCAATTTGGCCAGCATGGTGGATAGTGCCAGGCCGCGGCTGTTGGTGCCGATCATGCCGATCACTACTTTGTCGGCGGGTGATCCTTGGAAACTAAAGACACTCGGGGCTATGAACAAACCGGCCCCGGCGAGGGTGGTTTGTTTGAGGAATTGTCGGCGGTTGGTCATGGTGGGATGTGTTTTAAATTTGATGTTGATTATTGGTGTGAACACCGAATAAGGGGAAAATTTAATGTTGGCCCGCCCAAATCTTGTTGGTGAAGAACACCAACAAGGGCGCGGGTGGGCGGGTGGCCTATCCTTTCAATAGGTAAGGGTCGAGGATCTTTTGCCAGATCACATAGCCCTTGCTGTTCATGTGCAGCATGTCTTCCCGGAACAAGTCCTTCATGGGAAGACCATCCTTGCCTAGCATCGCGTCGTATATATTTACAAAGGATGCGTGTTTGTCCTTCTTTAAGTATTGACGTATCAGTTTGTTCGCCTCCACTACAACGGGTTGAAATTTTTGCCGGCTCGGGCTGGGTTTTATAGAAACGAATACAACCGACACATCACCCAATGTGCTGCGGATGTCCGTAAACAATTGTTGGAAACGCTTCAGCACCATCTTGGCGGTCACGGTGTCGGAAGCTGCAATATCATTTTCACCGCAATAGATCACGATCTGTTTGGGTTGATAGGGAAAGATGATGTCTTTCTCATAGCGGATCACATCCGGCAGCGACGAACCGCCAAACCCCCGGTTCAGGATGGTGCGGCCCGGAAAATAGGTTTGTACATCTTGCCATATGGTGAACGACGAACTGCCCACAAACAGGACCGGATGCGCCGGCGGAGCGTTCAGGCTATCTTTTTTCTTGAAGGCGACGATGTCGTCGTGGAAAGGCTGGGCAAAAACAAAAGTCGTGAGGAGGAGTATGTGCGCCAGCAGGGCTACTATTTTTTTCATGGGCGAAGAATAGGGGTTTATCCGTAATGAAGGTAGTGCATTCGCCACACGTTTGCGAAAAAATTATGCAAACGGTTCCTTACCGCGCGTCAAAAACAGGATTAACTGTTACTTTTACCTTTACACGTATTCACTTTAAAATACCCTCATGAAACTATACCTTCTTCTCTGCTTCCTGTTTCTCTCCACCGTCAGCGTTGCGCAAAAAGAAGTTGCCTTCACCCTGGACGATGTCCCCAACGCGGGGCTCTACAAACAAGACGGGTTCCGTTCACGTCTGCTTGAAAAGATCGATGCGCTCGCCTTGCCGGTGGCCATCTTTAGCAATGAAGCCAACCTGTATAACACCGAGTTCGCGGCCGAGAATTTCAAGGGGCTGGAGAAATGGATCCTGAACAAAAATATCACCGCGGGCAACCATACCTTCAACCACATCGGCTACACCGCTTCCGGCGCAACGGCGTTCGAGGAAAGCGTGTTGAAGGGCGAGGTCATTACGGCAAATGTTTTGAAGCGCCAGGGGAAGACGCTGAAGTATTTCCGTTTTCCGTTCAACGACATGGGACCCGACAGCGCAGCACATCACCACATGCGGGCTTTCCTGGAAAACAAAGGCTATACACTCACGCCTTTCACCATCGAAAACTCCGACTGGGCCTACAGCGCTTTGTACGAAGATGCTTTGCGACACAACGACAAGGCAAAAGCCCAGCAAATCGGCTCAACCTACGTCAGCACCACGCTGGCGCTGTTCGATTATTTTGAGACCCTCTGCCAGCAAAGATTCGGACGCCCCATCAAACATATTTATCTCTGCCACGACAACGCCCTCAACACCGACTACCTGCAAGCGTTGGTGGACGGCCTGCGCAAAAACGGCTACACCTTCATCACCCTGGACAAAGCCCTTCAGGACGACGTATATAACCAACCTGACCGTTATTTTGGAAGTGCCGGTTTCAGCTGGATCTATCGCTGGGAACGCGACGTTGAAAAACGCAAAGCCCTGCTCCGGGCCGAACCCGAAAATGCAGAGCTTGTCAAAGCCTACGAGGCGTTACAAAAGAAATAGTAAAACCAATACGAGCCACCCGACGGCTCAGCCTGCATTCGCCACCACGCGCGACAACTGCTCGATGCGGCCGGCGCCGGCAATGGAATAGTTGGTGAACACCGGATTGTTCGTATACCACAACACGGCCTCGTCCTGAATGTTGGCACGGCTGATCACCTTGGTGGGCCCCAGGATAATCTCCGACTTGCCCTTCACGGCAATGAAAACCGCTTCCTTACATTCCAGCTTGCTGAAGTCCAGCACACAGTTACCATTCACATAATCGATCACAAGCCTGCGACAGGAACCGTGAAACGTGATGCACCCATCGCCCACCACCTGGAAGGTAACAGAGCTGCGGACGCAATAGATCATTCCGCCCAGGTCAAACGAACCCTTCGCGATGAATTCCACATCGCCAAAATTGCCGATCAGCAGGGAGTCATTTTTGTGAACGCCATCGAATTGTATTTTCCTTGTGGGTAGTGGTTGTTGTTTTATGCGCATACAAACGGAGTTAAAAAAGTTATTCTCAAACTTGTTCTGCAACTTTTGAAGCCGGGACGCTCCCCTTTAGAGCATCCCGCTTCAAATCGAATAAGGGATTTTAGCCTTATTCTATGTCACACCGTTACTCGTGTTACTTGGCAACAATCGTAACCGTGTTTATGTTGGTTTTGCCGTCTACGGCAAGCGTGATATCATATTTACCTTCGGTGGCAACATAAAAGTTATGGTATTCCTTGCCGGCGGCGGTGGCGTCTTTCACCTTGCCATCGGTAATGGCGGAACCGTTGGAGGTGGCCATGCTGAAGTCGACCAGGTAAGATCCCTCCCATTTTGCATTTTCGAGGAATACGAATTCACGATCGCCAATAAGGCTTACATCCGTCCATTTCCAGGTGTAGACCGTTCCGGACTTGGTCGGGGTCTTCAGGTCGTAGCCATTGTCCCAGTTGGCTTCGGTGTCGCCAACTTTGTAGGCGTTTCCGAACAGGCCCATTTTTGTGGCGCTGAAATCGGTGAGCTTACTTTCGGTCCAGGTGTCGCTGGCAGCTGTGTATTTTAGTTTCACGAGAATATTGCCGCCGGCGTGATTCGGTATGTTGTCAAGGAAAAAGCCAAGATCGTTCTTGCCCGAAGCCCAGGCCGCCGCATAGTCTGCCACGCCGAGGCTCGACATCACGGTGGTCACGCCATCTTCATTGTAGGCATGCCAGCCGTCGTTGAAGCGATAACGATACCCTGCAGCAGCTTTCAACTTGACGGTGCTTTCGAATACCGAGGAATCTTTCGATACGGATTTTTGAGCAAGGCTGGTCGCCGCAGCCCAGTCGCCGGGCGTGGCGTCGCCAATCATGTTGGCCTTCACGCGCATGATCACGAAACTCTTGTTGTTGATGTCAACATAAGCATAGTACAATCCTTCGTCGCTCACCGCGATCTCGGTAGCATCGGCTACCAGTGTTCCATGGATCACCACATCGTTGATGGGCACATTTTCAATGTCGGTTCCCAATTCTTTCTTGCCGCCGTTTTCAGCGCCATAGATCGTGCCCACGCCGCCTACCACTTCGGCGACTTTGATCTTGGAGCCAGCGCCGATGTACATGAATTTGCCGTATACACCATCTTGCGTTTCCACATGCGGCACCTTGCCGGGATCAAGTTGTGCCACGTTCATGCGGGCAGCCGGTTCAACAGCAGAGGCAGCAACCGTGTTGGTGCCATAAATGTAGACGCCATCCAGCTTGGGGATCAGCTCTTCCGGCTCGGCGTCGTCTTTACTACACGACACGATGATGAACGGGAGGGCCAGCGTCAGCATCAGTAAAAGTCTTAGGGATAATTTTTTCATAGGTGTTCAGTTTTTAGTTGATCATTAAGGTTCAAATCATAGGTATTGCGGTACTATTTTATTCCAGCGAATCCAACAGCGTTCGTGCCTGATCCACTTCCAGGTTCACGAGGTGTTGAAAGGTCTGCTTCAGCGTGGCCAGCGCGGGTGGGTTGCCTTTGTATTTTATTTTTTTCAGATAGTAGGAATACACCAGCTCCAGCTCGGCTTTTGTATACGACACACCGGTGAACGTCTGAAGGATCTCCAGGCATTTGAATTGATCTTCCACCGTAGGTTCGAGGATGGTGCCTTCACCAAAGTCATTCCAGGTCACCAGTTGCAAATATTTCAGATCGTACTCGGCAGCTTTGTTCAATGTGTTTTGCAGCGTTTGCCCGTTGTTGAAGTCGACGTAACCATAGCTGGAGCCCGTGCCACCCTCGGCGTAGAAATCGTGGAAGCGCGGATACGCCGACCCTAGTTCTAATTTTCCGCCCGCTGCTTTCCCGTAGAAAGTCGTGAGCTGACTGAGCGATGCGTTGAAGTCCACCCACGAAAATTCTCCGCCTCCCGTCGAACCGGTGAGCGATGCATGATCCCACAAGGGCAGAAACACGGGCGCATGCGTGTTTTTAAAAATTTCGGTCCACTGACTGGCGGTTTTAAAATACCGGGGGCCAAACGTGAGCAACAAAGGCTTGCCATCGATGGCGATGTGGTTCTTTTTTGGATAGTAGTTGTCGTTGAGATATTTCATGTCGGCCTGCGCGGCCTCCACTGCGGTGAGGTTTGTTTTAGCTTCCACATTCTGCGCGGTGTAATCTTCATACACCACCCCAAACTGAAGCCCCACGCTGTCCAACTCCGTCACCACAGCATTCGTGGCGGTGGCGTTCACTTTGTAGTCGTAGACGCTGTGCGTGCCATACCAATCGATCAGCAGTCCATCGACACCCGCGTATTTCATCAGCAACAAATGATAATCGATCACATCTTTGTCGCGAGAGTCATATGGCCCGATGAGGGGATAATAGTGCGAAGCAATCTGGCGTTGACCGTTGGCGTCGACGATGTCGGGGTTCTGGTTGGCCATCGTCCAGTGCGAGCCCCAATAACCGGCAAAGGGCTTGCTTTGGAACCAGGGCATGTAGTGCATGTACACTTTCATGCTGTTGGTTTTCTGTACCGCGGGCGGTCCCGTCACTTCTTTTTCCGGTTCGGGATCGGACGAGCTGCAGGAGAACAGCACGGCCATCACAAGACTTGTCGTGAAGAGCACGTGGCGCAACGAGTGTCTATATTTTTTTATGCTTTCCGTCATGCTTCGCGATCTCAGTAACCGGTGCTGGGCACCATTTTAGTATTGTTGTCCACTTCTTGCAGGGGTATGGGATAGTAATAGTCCTTGGCGTTGTACACGATCACACCTTGTGTCTTATTCAGCGTGTTATACTTGGTCACTTCCTGCTCCACGATCTTCCAGCGCACGATGTCGTACCAGCGATGGCCTTCGCCAAAAAGTTCGCGGAACCGTTCCTCGCGGATGGAATCCCGGAGCTGCGTCCCTCCTAACCCAACGTAGTCCACGGCAGGCTCCGAGGCCTCGGGCGAAAAACCATAGGCGCGGCGGCGCACTTTGTTCATGTACTCGGATGCCTGGGCGTCGTTACCCAGTTTGTTCATCACCTCGGCATACATGAGGTACACATCGGCGAGGCGCATCAGGAGATAGTTGGTGCCGCTGTTCCGGTTGGTGGTGAGCACACAATAATCCTTGGGCACATATTTTCTGAAGCTATGACCGGTGTAGTTGAATTGGCTTTTCCCCACCGGGGTTATGGCACCGGTCTCGTCGGCCGCGAGATCGTCGGGCGCGTAGGTGCAGATCTTCAGACGGGGATCGTTGTGAAATCTGAAAATGTTCACGCCATGCGGGGTGCAGTTGCTCCAGCCTCGGCCGGGAGGTGCCAGCACCAGCGCAATGCCAGAGCCGAGACCGTTCTCCCAAATATTTTGCTGCATGTCTATCGTGTAGTTCAACTCAAAGAGCGACTCCCTGCTGAACTCGTTTTTGCCCTGGAACAAATCGTCGTAGCGCTCAAAAGGCACCAGCGCGTATTTGTTGCTGGCAAACACCTGGTCGAAGTATTGTTTTGATTTCTGATAGTTCTCCATGTAGAGATACACCTGACCGAGGTAGCCCTCCACGGCAAACTTGGTGACGCGTGCGATGTTGTTGGCATCCCATCCTTCGGGCACGAGCGACTCTGCGGCTTCAAAATCCTTGATGATCTGTGTATATACTTTTCCGACACTGGCACGGGGGATCATCAATTCGTCGCGGGTCTTGGCCACTTTCAGGATCAACGGCACGGCAAGACGCGAACTGTCTGCCGCATAAGACTCCTCTCCCCAAAGGCGCACCATGTGGAAGTAAGCCAGTCCCCGGAGAAAATGTGCCTGGCCTACGATCTTGTTCAACTGGGCGAGCTGGTCCGGGGTGGCCTTGCCGCTGGCTTCATAGGCCGGGGCATTCCCGATGATGTCGTTGGCGCGCGCCACAATGCGGAAGAATCCACGCCACGCGATGTATACGTTGCCGTCGATCGACGTTACTTCGTTCCGGTTTTGCGCATTCCAATAATCGGATTCGTGCGGCAAGGCCAGCAAGGTTTGTACATAGAAGGTCTGACCGAAAAGGTCAAGGTTCTTCACCGCATCGTAGGTTGCATTAAGCGACAAGTCGAAGTTCTCGATCTTTGTATAAAAGTTGTCGGCTGTGAGCTCGTTCTGGTTGGTGAGTTCCAGAAAATTATCTGCGCAGCCCGTGGCCACGGCAAGTCCTGCCAAAATGAAAAAGTATATAATGATCTTCCTGCGTTTCATATCGTCTTAAAATTGAAGTTCAAAACCACCAGTAAACGTGCGCACCTGCGGGTAGTATCCGAAGTCAACGCCACGGCTGAGGTTGGAGCCGGCGATCTCTGGATCGAGACCGGAGTATTTGGTGAACGTCAGCACATTGTTGCCATTCACATAGAACCGCAGCTTCTTCATGTGCCACTTCTCCAGCAGTCGGGCCGGCACATTGAATCCGATCTGGATGTTTCTCAACTTTAGGTACGATCCACTCTCCACGAAATAGCTGGAAGGCTTGCCCCAGTTCTGATTGGGATCGCTGGCGATGTTGCGTGGGTTGTTGGTGTGATGATCCGGCGTCCACGCTTCGAAAATATCGGTGGTCGTGTTGTCGTCACCAAAGAAGTTGCGCGTGTAGGCTTTGCTGGCATTGAAGACATCGACGCCTTGTACGCCTTGAAATTGTAAGGCCAGATCGACGATCCGGTTGTAGGTGACACCGATGTTCAGCGCATAGGTCATCTTCGGCCAGGGATTTCCAATGAACGTGCGGTCATGTTCCGCAGTAACTTCGCCATCCGGTTTTCCATCAGGACCGCTCAAGTCGCGATACATAAAATCGCCGGGGCCGGTGCCCGCTTCCTGGTAGGTGCCATCAGCGGCCCACGAGTTCACGGCATAGACATCATTGGCAGAGTTCAACATCTGTTGCACCTGGTAGCCGTAGAAGCTCGACACGGGTTTGCCGGCCTGCGTCCGCGTCATCCCCCCGATCTGACCACCACCGCTCCCGCTGATGAGCGCACCATTGCGATCGTCCGACAATTTTGTCAGCACGTTCTTCATGAACGAGGTGTTGCCGGTCACGTTGATATCAAACTTTTTAATGCTGGTGTTGTATCCCAGGTCAATGTCAAAGCCCGTGTTGCGCATGGTTCCCACGTTGATCTCGGGGCTCACCGGATCGAAGTTGTGCACTGCGATACCCGAAGAGGAGGGTATCGGCACCTGGTACAACATGTCCTTGGTGTCTTTGATGTAGTAGTCGACACTGATGGAGAATTTGTTCTCAAACGCTTTCATATCCAGCGCCACATCGTGCATCACCACGCGCTCCCAGGTCACGTCCGCATTGGTGAAGCGACTGATAAAGAAGCCCGGAACTTTGTTGCTTCCATTCACATCGAATGAATAGTAGGAGAACTGCGACGTGTACGTGGGCAGGTAAATAAAATCCCGGCTGTTGTTCGACCCGATCGACCCGCTGCTGGCGCGCAGCTTCAGGTTGGTGATGTAGGGCACATTCTGGAAAAAACGCTCCTGCGAAATTCGCCAACCGGCCGAAACCGAGGGGAAGGTTCCCCAAATGTTCTTCATCGCAAAATTCGGCGCCGAGGCATCGTGACGGATGTTTGCCTCGATCAAATACTTCTCGTCATAATTATAGTTGAACCTCGCAAACTGAGAGATGAGCCGCGACTGATTCACATTGGCCTTGTCGGTCGTAGCAATGGAACCTGTCGCGAGGTTGATGCTGGACGCCACGTCCACCGGGAAGCGGTTGCCGATCACATTGAAATGCCGCGAGTCGTACTTCATGGCTTCATAGCCACCCATGATCTTGAAGTTGTGTTTTTTTATCGACCGTGCATAGGTAGCCACCAGGTTGCCGGTGATGGTCTGGTCGTTGCCCGAACTGTAGGTGAGAGCGGCGATCGGGTTGGAGAACGACCCGTAGTTAAACGCTTCGTCAAATTTCTGCCCAAGGTAATTGTAGTAATTATAGCCCACGGTGCCCCGTATCGTCAGTCCATTGAGGGGGTTGGCTTCGAGGTACACGTTTCCATCCACGCGGCTATACGTACGTGTTTCGTGCTGTTGATATTGTGTTGCTACCGGATTGGGCCCTTGAAAATAAACGGGACCTTTTCCCCATCCTCCAAATTCGTTGGCCGGATCATGGATCGGCATGATGGGAATGGAGCGATAAGGCACACCCCCCGTCGTGTTCTCGTTGTTGTTGCCGATGGGATTTTCGATCACGCGCGAAAGCAAGATGCTCTCCCCCATCTTCAACCATTTGGTCAGCTTCATGTCGGAGTTCAACCGCATGCTATAGCGCTTATAGTTGTTGTCGATGAGAATGCCGTCTTCTGTATCGTGTCCGAACGAAAGGAAGAAATTGCTTTTGTCATCACCCTTCGACACCGAAAGGTCATACGTGTTCACCACCCCACTTCCACCATAAAAAGCTTTGATCCAATCCGTGTCGTCCTGGTAGTTGTCCCACGCCGGTTCCGGGTTTTGGCCTGCATTCAAACGGCTCTCTTTTTTGTATTTCACAAAGTCAGCGCTGTTGAGTAAGGTCGGAAGGTGAATGGGGCTGCGCTTGCCCAGCGAAGTTTTGAAGTTGACCTGGAGACTGCCTTTGCCGCGCTTCGTTGTGACGAGGATGACACCGTGCGCGGCGCGAATCCCATAGATTGCGGAGGCGGCCGCATCTTTTAAGATCTCAATGGATTCTACATCATCCACATCGAACTGATTGCCGGGGCTCATGCGAATGCCATCGACGATCCACAACGGTTCGGTGTTGCCGATAGAGCCCACACCCCGGATGTGTATGGTGGGCGCCGCTCCCGGAGCACCTCCGTCACGCGTCACGTTCACACCGGCAGCCATGCCTTGCAACGCCTGGTCCATCCGCAACACGGATTTATTTTCCATATTCTGAACGTTCACGGACGATATCGCACCGGTAACATTCGAACGCTTTTGCTCACCATAGCCCACGACGATCACCTCATCCAAAGCCCGCACATCCTCCACCAACGCAAGGTTGATCACCGTCTGAGTACCCAGCGGCACTTCTTGTGTCACGTATCCGATAGAGCTGAATACTAGTGTAGCTTCTGTGTTCACGGTGAGCGTGAAGCGGCCATCGGCATCGCTCAATGTGCCGGTGGTTGTTCCTTTCTCATATACACTCACCCCGGGGATGGGTTCCTTGTTTGAGGCGGTCACCCGGCCGGAGATGGTACGCTTTCCCTCCGCATCCTGGGCTTGCGCCGGGAAGATGACGACGAGTGACAACGCGAGCACCATAAAGAGCGACACGGCGTTATGTTTTCTTTGTAGAGATATTTTCATAGGCTCGTCTGTTTTAGCGCGTGCAACTATTCATAGAAATCAGTTCTTCTCCTGGAAGCGAATGGCCGTTCCACCGCCCGGCGCCAGCATCAGCGTGAGGGTCGAGGCCGCATCCACATCCTTTTGAAAAATGTCTATGGGGAGCGGGTTGGTGGTCATGTCCGCGTCTTTGCCATCCTGGTAGATGGTGGCCGTATACTTCTGGCCTAGTTTTAGGAAATCCAGTTTTACTTCCAGCGTCCGTTTGTCTTCGTTGGTGATGCTGCCCAGGTACCAGTCGCTGCTGTTGCGATCTTTGCGCACGGTGGTCACATACTTGCCGATCTCGGCGTTCAGCACGCGGGTCTCATCCCAGTCCGTGGCCACGTCTTCAATAAATTTCAAAGCGGGCTTGCCTTCATAGTTGGTTGGCAAGTCGGCGGCCATTTGCATGGGGCTGTAGATCACGACATACAAGGCGAGTTGTTTCGCCAGCGTCGTGTGGACGCGGTGGGAGCCATCATTTTTGAAGGTGATGTCAAAGATCCCGGGCGTGTAATCCAACGGCCCGCCCAGGCAACGCGTGAAGGGAAGTATGGTCGTGTGCGAGGGCGGGTTACCCGTGCTCCAGGCTTCGTATTCCGTGCCCCGGGCTCCTTCGCGAGTCATCATGTTCGGATACGTCCGGCGAAGGCCGGTGTCTTTGATGGGTTCGTGAACGTCCAGCATGATGTGATACTGCGCGGCCAGCGTCATCACCTTGTGATAGTGACGCACCATGAACTGACTTTGATGACGCTCGCCCGAAGGTGTGCGGTTCACATAACCGGTCTTCACCCGGTGAATGTCATACTTCTGGCAAAGCTTGAACGCGTCCTCCAACTGACGCTCATAGTTGGCCACGTTGCCGCCGGTTTCATGATGGGCAATGAGCCCGATGTTTTTTTCTTTTGCATAGCGGCTGATCTCCTCCAGGTCATAGTCGGGATAAGGCTTGGTGAAATTGAAATTGCCCGACTTGGTCCAATCGCCCTCCCAGCCCTCATTCCAACCTTCCGCCAGGGAAGCCGAGAGATGATGCGCGGCGGCAAAGTCAATCAGTTCTTTCATGTTTGCCGTAGTGGCCCCGTGGTGGGGTCCTCCCTCCCAGGTCTGCGTTTTTAAGTGCATGCCCCACCAGATGCCGTTGTACTTGCCGGGTTTTATCCACGACACATCGCCGATGGCGTTGGGTTCGTTCAGGTTTAGGATGAGGTAGGACGTAGCAAGGTCGCCGGGTTTATCTGCTAATTGCACGGTGCGCCAAGGCGTTTGCAGGGGTGCTGTTGCTTCCACGCGGTTGCCGTTGGCCCAGGGCACGAGGTCGCATTTCAGGGTGAGGTTGCCCTTGTTCTTCAGCGTCATCGACGCATAGTCCACCAGGGCGGCTTCGTGAATACTTACATACAGGCCCTTTCCCGTCATGGTCAGCGGCGTGTGAACGGCCTCTTTCAGTTCACTCACTTTGTTGTTTTTGAAGAGGTATTCACTGTCCATGTCTTCGCCAATGGCCGGGATCCACCAGGCCGACAGGTCGTCGCGGAGGGCGAACTCGGTGAGCTCGTCCATGATCACAAAGCTTTTCAGGTTGGGTTGGTCGGGGATGACATAGCGAAAGCCGAGACCGTCGTTGAACACCCGGAAGAGGATGTCGAACTGGCGTTTGAGACCCGAGGTTTCTTCCAGCGACAGGGTCAGGCTGTTGTATTGGTTTCGGATGGTCTTCACCTCACCCCAGGCCTGCGTCCAGGTCTCGTCGAACGAACCGGTTTTGGCGGAAACGATCTTGAAATCCTTGTTCAAGGCGGGCAGGTCTTTCAGGATGAAGCCGAGGGCGGAGGGTTTTATGATCGCCACCTTGTTGCGGAAAACGCTATAGAACGGGACGCCACCCTTCAATTCGAATTGAACGGTCACCTGTCCGTCAGGAGAAGCGACCTCCACCGGGTGGTCTTTGCTGTGGCCGGTCAGGGCCAGCAGGGCGAACAAAAAGATCAGTAATACGACGTAGAATGCCTTCATGGGTTGAGCGTTAGGGTTTGTGCAACGAGCGAAAAAACGGTTCCCGCTATCGTTTGCGTCAGCTCAACAAAGCACGCGTCCGGAAAAGGATGGATGAATTATTCCACTAAAAATGTAAATAAAAGTGAAGGCTATAAATCGCTACAAAATTGAATATCAATCGTTTGCAAAAAACTTCGCGCGATCAAAATATAAACCCATGTGAGGGTTTTTGAGGACCTAAACGGTCTGGATCTCCATGATCTTCTGCTCAAACTTCTCGTTGGGCACGATGGACTTGCCCTTGATCCGGGCTTTGTAGTTGTAAATGGTATTGATGGAATAGTCGAGGATCTTCGCAATTTTCTCCGTGTCGTGGATGCCCATGCGGATCAGGGCAAAGATCCGCAACTCCGTATTCATCAGTTGACCCTCTTTCAATACGATCCGGTCCTCCTCCTTAAAATAAGAGTTGAACACGGTTATGAAATCCGGGAATAGCTTTAGAAAGACTTTGTCAAAACTGAAATACAACTCCTCCCGCTCTTTCTTCACATTGATATTATTGACAATGAATTTGATGTCTTCCAGTTTTTTGGTGATCAGCTTCATTTCCACGGCCTTTTTGAACGCCTCGATCTTGCCCAGGTATTCCGAGTTGATATTAAAGTAATAGCCGATATACTCCTCTTTGATGGTATTGGCTTCCAGCAAGGCCTTTTCCGTCCGTTTCAATTTCTCCAACTGCTTGTAAATCACCACCGCAAAAACGATGACCAGGATGGCCAGCACGGTCAGGGCCGTGGAGTAGATCAGCCAACGCCGGCGCTGCTCATCCACGTTGTGAACCTTGGCTGCTGCGATCACCGGCAGAATAGAGCCTACCTGCACTTTGCGTTGCCGGGCGCCATAAAAAATGGCGTCGTCCATCGCTTGTTGAATAAAGGTGTAGGCATTCATCAGGTCGCCCCGGTTGTAGAGTTGCTCGGCCAGGCTCGACATGGCCGCCGTTTCTTTGGTGGCCGAGATAATGTCGGCAATGGCGGCCTGTGCCAGCAAGTGGATGGCCTGGTCGGGTTCGTTGCGGGAAATGTAGAAGTAGCTGAGCGTGGAAGCGGTTACAGCCAGTTGGTGTGGGGTGAGCTTGTATTCGTTTAGCAACTGGTTCAGGTTGGCCAGTGCCTCGCGGGTATTCTCGTTCTTCAGGTTTTTCAGTCCGCTCAAATACACAAAGTTGTAGTCATTGGGGCGGCACAAGGCCTTGGCCGAATCGACATACTTGTTCCCCAGGGCGGTATACCGTTGCGTGTAAAACCCGTCACGGTCAAAGTCGCCCAGGTCATAATAGGTCCGGGCCAGGATGGCGTAATAGTCCACCCGGATGCTGTCGGGCAATCCCTGCACCCGCATCCGGCTGAGCGTGTCGATGGTTTCCTTGAACATGCCCGACGACAGCAAGATAAATCCCAACTTTACCCGGGCATAAGAGATCCGCACCGGGTCGTTCATTTTGTAGGCAAGCCGTTGCAGCTTCTGGATGTTGACAAAAGCCGAGTCATAAATAAAGGCCTTATATTCTTCGGAAATTTCCTGCAACAGGTGAAAACGGGATTCATCGTCCCGGGCTGGGGTGCGGTTTAATTGTTGGTGAAGGTCTTCCAGGTGGTTCAGTTTGGTTTTCGTGTACTCCTCTTTCCGGTCAATCGTCTTGTTCAGCCGGATCAACAGGCTGTCGGAAGAGGCCGCCATCGCTACCGTTGTCAACAGCATCCACCCCATGAGAAACCACACTTTCATAAAAGGAAAACTTTACCAATCTAAAATATACAAAAAAACGCAGGGTGGAATACCCCGGCAGGAAGGAACTTTTCAAAATTGCCCGGCAAGGTGCGAGCGTGATGCTACACAAATTTTACGCCTTCGCGATGGAGCTTGCGGTACTTGCTCTTGTCGAACACATAATAGAACGCTCCTTTTTTGGATGACGCTTTTTCTTTTTCCTCCAGCTTGTTCAGGATGCTGAGCGAAAGGATCTTCTTGGTGAAGTTGCGTTTGTCCAGCTTGCTTTCGTAGATGGCTTCGTAAAGATTTTGAAGCTGGGGCAAGGTGAACTTCTCCGGCAACAACTCAAAACCGATGGGATGGTTGGCTACCTTGGATTGCAGCCGCTCTTTGGCCGTGGCCACCATTTCCTTGTGGTCGAACACCAGGGTCGGGATCTTATCCAGGGGAAACCAGCGTGCCTCGTGTTCGCTTTGCAGTTGCTCGTTATAGTCGGCAATGTTGATGAGGGCAAAGTAGGCGATGGAGATGACGCGCCCCGCCGTGTCGCGGTTCACGTCGCTGAAGCAATACAACTGCTCCATATAAATGTTCTCGATACCGGTGAGCTGCCGCAACACCCGGGTGGCAGCCTCGTCCGTGCTTTCATCCTGATTCACAAAGCCACCCATGAGCGACCATTTGCCTTTTTCGGGTTGAAGACTCCGCTTGATCAGCAACGCCTTTAGCCCGTCGCCGTCGAAGCCAAAGATGATGCAGTCTACGGCGACCAGTAACCTATCGTGACTCTTGTACTTTCCAATATCCATGCGCCAAAATTTGAATAGGCACTAATATCCTGAATATTACCAAAACTTGACGTACAATGCCATCAATATTAAAATGGTGACCAGGATCAGGATTTGGGTGGACGTTTTCACCTTGAACATTTCCCAGTCGATGGCAAAGGCCTTGGGGTTCACCTTCGGGCCGGCAAGGCTCATGAGGATCATCACGATCATGGTGAAGAGAAAGGACAGCCCCATGGCAATGAGAAAAGGGATCTCGAACCCGCCACGACCGTTCGGATAGGCGGTATAAAACAGCGTCTCGTTACCCAACACCTGCGGGGCAAACTGGTTGAAGAACACCGACAACAAGAATCCCGTGATCACACCGGCCACTGCCGCTGCACCCGTTGTGCGTTTCCAAAACATCCCCAGGATGAACATGGCAAACACACCCGGGCTAATGAACCCGGTATATTTCTGGATAAAGGTGAAACCGCCCTCCCCGCCAATGCCCAACAGGTCCTTCCAGGTAAAGATCAGTGCCAGCACCATGGCCCCCAGCACCGTGAGGCGCCCAACCCAAACCATACCCTGCTCGTTGGCGTCGGTGCGGACGTATTTCTTATAGATGTCGAGCGTGAAAATGGTGGAGATGCTGTTGAGCTTCCCGGCCAGGGACGCCACGATCGCCGCCGTGAGGGCCGCGATGGACAGTCCTTTCAAACCGCTGGGAAGAAAACCGAGTATGGCCGAATAAGCCCCGTCTTTGCTCCCGCCTTCCAGTTGGGGAAGGTGGCCGTTCTTATACAACACAAACGCGGCAATGCCCGGCAACATGACGATGACCGGCATCATCAGTTTGATCAGGCCCGCAAAAAGAATACCCGTGCGTGCCGTTTGAAGGTCGGCCCCCAGGGCGCGTTGCGTGATGTATTGATTGCATCCCCAATAGTTCAGGTTCACGATCCACTGCCCCGCAAAATACATGGCAATGCCCGGCAACACGAGGTACTTGTTGATATACTCCTGCGATGCATCCGGCCCGGGCTTGGACAAGATCATGTGAAAATGATCCGGTGCTTCCTTCATCAATACTTTAAAACCTTCGATCGCGCTGGATCCCACGCCGAACTTTTCACTCACCATCACCAAGGCCAGATAGATCGTGGCCAACCCGCCGATAATGAGCACACCCACCTGGATCACATCCGTATAACCGATCACCTTCATGCCGCCGAGCGTGATCACCAACGCAAAAACGGCCAGCCCGATCATCAGTAGGTGCAGCGACTCGCCACCCACCAAACCGTTGATGGCCACCGCACCGAGATACAAAATAGACGTGAGGTTGACAAAGACATACAGGAACAACCAGAACACCGTCATGATCAGCGCCACCGTTTCGTTGTAGCGCGTCTTCAGGAACTGTGGCATGGTGTAGATCTTATTTTTCAGATAGATGGGAATGAACCACACGGCGATGATGATCAACGCGATCGCGGCAATCCACTCATACGCCGCCACGGCAATGCCCACAAAATATCCCTCACCGCTCATGCCGATGAATTGCTCCGCCGAAATGTTGGAGGCGATCAACGATGCACCAATGGCCCACCACGTGAGCGAACCTTCGGCCAGGAAAAAGTCCTTCGTGTCGGTTACCGCTTTCTTTTTTCGTTGGTAAACCCAATATCCATACCCGGCAACAATCAAGAAGTAGATGATAAAAACAAGATAGTCTTCAAATACAAGGGCTTTGTTCATGCGGTTAGGAATTTTGGTGATGGTTTAGGTTGATCAACTGGGGGGCTACCGGATTTAGCGGTAGTACACTTCGTTCCAGCGAAGCATATTTTTGAAATCGTATAGGTTTGTATTTTTTCCGATCAGCACAAACTCGATGCCCGCCATCTCGGCAAAATCCTGGAGATGTTCCGATGTCAGGTTTTGGCTGTAGCAGGTGTGGTGGGCGCCGCCGGCCAATATCCATGCCGCGCAGCCTGTTGGCATATCCGGGAAGGGTTTCCACAACACGCGCGCCACGGGAAGTTTTGGCAAGTCATGGGGCGGCTTCACGGCCTCCACATCGTTGACGAGCAACCTAAACCGGTTGCCCATGTCGATGATCGACGCGTTGAGCGCAGCACCCGGTGCACTGTTGAATACCAGGCGGACCGGGTCGGCCTTGCCACCGATGCCCAGCGGATGAATTTCACACGAAGGCTTTCCGTCGGCGATCGACTCGCAGATCTCCAGCATGTGGGCACCCAGCACCAGTTGTTGTGAGGGATCGAAGTGATAGGTATAGTCCTCCATAAACGAGTTGCCACCTTTCAGGCCGGTGGCCATCACTTTCATGGCGCGCACCAGGGCAGCCGTTTTCCAGTCGCCTTCTGCGCCAAAGCCATAGCCTTCCGCCATGAGGCGCTGAACGGCCATGCCCGGCAATTGCACAAGGCCGTGCAGGTCTTCGAAGGTGTCGGTAAACCCTTTGAAGTCGCCTTGCTTCAGGAACGTGCGCAGTCCGCATTCTATCCGGGCGGCATCGCGCAGGGAAGCATATTTGTCGCCTGTCGTTTGCAACGCACCGGCTAGTGTATATTTGGAAGCATATTCGTCGAGCAGTGCATTGATCTCTCCATCCGCGACAGCGTTGATCACACTCACCAGGTCGCCAATGCCATAGCCGTTCACCGCGTAACCGAATTTGATCTCCGCCTCCACTTTGTCGCCATCCGTAACGGCCACCTGGCGCATGTTGTCGCCGAAGCGGCAGAACTTGGCGCCTTGCAGGTCATGCCATCCACACGCGGCACGCATCCAAATGTTGAGTTTTTGCTGCACGCCTTTGTCTTCCCAATGGCCTACCACCACTTTGCGTTCCAGGCGCATGCGCGACATGATGAAGCCAAACTCGCGGTCGCCATGAGCGCTCTGGTTCAGGTTCATGAAATCCATGTCGATCGTGCCCCAGGGAATGTCGCGGTTGAATTGCGTGTGCAGGTGCAACAAAGGCTTGTTCAATATCTTCAAACCACCGATCCACATTTTGGCCGGCGAAAAAGTATGCATCCAGGCAACCATGCCGATACAGTTCGGGGCCGCGTTGGCCTCCTGGCAAAGTCTGTAAATTTCTTCCGATGATTTTAATACGGGTTTGAAAACAACTTTCACGGGAATGTCCTGTGCAGCATCCAATGCTTTGGCGATCTGCTGGGAATGTTCCGCTACTTTTTTCAGTGTCTCTTCACCATATAAATGCTGGCTGCCGGTAACAAACCAGGCTTCAAATGTCTTCAGATCCTTCATGTGGGTGATTTATTTTCTATTGTTTGAATTTTAAAATGGAATGCGTCAGGACTGACCGTAGTAGGAGTCGGGTCCGTGTTTGCGTTCGAAATGTTTTTTGATGAGCGAGTCCTTGAGCCGGGGTGCCTTTGGATTGATCTGTTCGGTGTAGAGCGCCATTTGAGCAATGGATTCCAACACGGCGCTGTTATAGACAGCTTTCTCGGGTGTTTTTCCCCACGTAAACGGCGCGTGATTGCCCACCAGTATCATTTCAATTTCTTCATAGCTCAGCTTGCGCTCCGTGAGACATTTCATGATCTGGTAGCCGGTCTCGAATTCGTAATCACCCTGGATCATGTCGTCGGCCATCGGGGGTGCGCAGGGAATGTCCACGGTGTTGTGATCGGCATGGGTGGTGCCAAAGATGGGGATGTCGCGTTGCGCCTGCGCCCAGGCCGTGGCATAGGTGGAATGCGTGTGCACGATGCCACCGATTTTCTCCCAGTGTTTGTATAACACCGCGTGTGTTTTTGTATCCGACGAAGGTCGAAGGTTTCCCTCCACGGTCTTTCCATTAAAGTCAACGATCACCATACTGTCCGGCCGCAGATCTTCATAGGGCACACCGCTGGGCTTGATGGCAAAGACACCCAAAGCACGGTCTACCGCACTCACATTTCCAAAGGTAAAGATCACAAGGCCTAACTTGGGCAGTTGCAGGTTGGCCCGGTAGGCCGATTCTTTTATGTGGTCGTATTGGCTCATTCCTCAGAACTAAATTAACGGATCTATTTTTTATGCTCTACCGCTAACGGGAGCTCCTTGTTTTCCAAAATCGCGCCCAGATCCAAATACTGTTGATAGCGCTTTGCGTATAGTGCTGCCGCTTTTGCATTCGGTTTATACTCCTGGTCAAACCCTTGGCCCATGGCGTGCATGGCCTCCTCCACCTTGGGATACAACCCCGCCGCAGTGGCGGCAAACATAGCCGCTCCGGCAGCACAGGTTTGTTCCGACCGGTGGATGCGCAAGGGCATGTTCATGACATCGGCCATGACCTGCATAATATACGGCGACCGCCTGGCGACGCCTCCTAAACCAATGAGACCTTTCACGGGAACATTCTCATCATTAAAGCGGTCCACAATCGCTTTGGCTCCAAAGCAGGTTGCCTCCACCCAAGCCCTGAAAAGCCGGGGCGCATCCGTGCCCAGGTTCAGACCGGTCATAGCACCTTTCAGCAATTGGTTGGCATCGGGGGTTCGCCGGCCGTTCAGCCAATCGACGCCCAGTTCACCGGCTTCATCCAACGGCAAGGCTAGTGCCTGGCGTGAAAGCTCGGGGATGATCTTGCCGGAGAGTTCCTCGCTAAGTTTGTCGGCGAGCTCGGGCGAGATCAACGACGAGGTCTTCAGCAAGGCTTCCGAAGGCCAGAGCAACAAATCTTTAAACCATGCATAGGTGTCGCCAAAAGCCGACTGTCCTGCTTCCAATCCCATCATGCCGGGGATGATGGAGCCGCTCACCTGTCCGCATATGCCGCGCACCAGTTTGCCTTCCATATCCTTCAACGGCACGACCATCATGTCGCAGGTCGATGTGCCCATCACCTTGCTGAGATGGTAGGGTTCTATTTGTCCACCCACAGCGCCCATGTGGCAATCGAAAGCGCCCACGCTCACCACGACGTCGGTATTCAAACCAAGACGTGTGGCCCATTCTGCGCTGAGTTTTCCAGCAGGCTTGTCGGCGGTGTACGTTTCTTTAAAGAGGCGATCGGTGAATCCTTTCAGCAGGGGATCGAGTGACGAGAAGAATACATCGGGAGGAAGCCCGTTGTATTCGGCAGACCACAACGCTTTGTGTCCCGCAGAACACACGCCGCGCTTCAGGGCATGGACGTTGTTGCCACCCGTGAGCAGGAAGGGGATCCAATCGCAATGTTCCACCCAGGAATAGAGCGCGCCCCGCACGGCCGTGTCGGCGCGCAACACGTGGAGCAGTTTGGCCCAGAACCATTCGGAAGAATAGATGCCGCCCACGAACTGGAGGTAGTTCACATCGAAGTCCAGGGCATGTTGGTTGATCTCGGCTGCTTCTTTGACGCTGGTGTGGTCTTTCCACAACACGAACATGGCGTTGGGATTGTTTTCAAACCCGGGTGTCAGCGCCAGCGGTGTTCCGTTTTTGTTGACGGCCACGGGCGTGGAGCCAGTGGTGTCCACGGCAATAGCCTTGACGTTGGCCCGCACCGTTGGGCCGGCCTGTTGCAGACACGCCTTGATGGCGGCCTCCAATCCCTCCACATAATCCTGTGGATGCTGGCGGAATTGGTTTCGCGACGGATCGCAGAAAAGTCCATCGCGCCAGCGTGGGTATGCGAACACGGAAGAGGCCATCTCTTCACCCGTGCGCGCGTTGGCGATCATGGCGCGAACCGAGTCCGTTCCATAATCGAGCCCTATAACATATGCCTGGTTCATGTCATTCAATCGTTTGAACGGACGAAAGATACACTTAATTTTATAAGTGTAAAACAAACAATTAATAAAAAATGAAAAAAGGAGCTGCGCTTTCCCAGGCCTCCACCTTATTCTTAGGCTGGTCAGAACGCTTGGAAATGACTGGATGTTACGGGTTTAGGTTGGTCAGTCGCGGGTCGGTATAGTCCTTAATGGAGAACAGTACGTTGGTGTATTGCTTAAAGTCCTCCGTCTCGTGGATCGTGGTGATGGCCACGGCCTTCATGCCAGCATTCCGGGCGGCTTCCACGCCTTTTGGAGCATCTTCGAACACGACACAGTTTTCGGGCGCCACGCCCAACTGGAGCGATACCTTTAAGAAGACCTCGGGATCCGGCTTGCTTTTCTGCACACCGGCTGCGCTCACCACAGCTCCAAAAATTTGACGGATATTCAGATTGTCGAGCGCGAAGTCCACGTTCACCGGAGGCGCTGCCGATCCGATGCCCATTTTGATGTTGTTCTTCTGAGCGCGTTCCAGAAATTGAGGTAAGCCATTGATCAATCTCAGGTGCGGTTTATAGACTTTTTGATACTCACGCTCTTTCTCCACCGTGATGGCTTCCACTTGTTCGGGTGTAAAATGATTCACGCCAAAAATACGCCCGAGAAATTCCGGATTTGTGCCGTACATCTGCAGCTTCACTTGCTCCCGGCTCAGTTGGGCACCGAGTTGGTTCACGACGCTATGCCAGACGTCGAGGTGGAAATGCATGTCGTCGATCATGGTGCCGTTGAGGTCGAAGAGGATGGCTTGGGGAATTTTCATGGAGTAAAATTATCATTTTTCACAAGCTTAAAGGATTCGGAATGAGGTTGGCACATTTTTTTGACCTCACCCTGTTGAAAGATCAACCTAAACAACGCTTGCTATGCTAACCGTGAGATCAGACCGGATGGATAAACCCGGTGAAGTGCCGGTGCCGGGAAAAGAGCCGGAGATAAAACCCGGAAAGGAGCCTGAACCCAACGTCTGGCCCCGAAAGGAACCGGAGATAAGACCTGAACATGAGCCCTTGACAACACCACCGCCGGCGCCTCAGGAAATACCGAAGCGTCCGGATGCGTGAACACGTGTTGTAAAAATTCCTCACCCGGACACAGTTTGAGAAATACTCGCTCATGCACAAAGAAAGCGTACCGTATTTCCACCCTTTACACTCGCTCACACCCCTTTGATCATGCTTTCCGGCTGGCATGATTTTACTGCGATGCTTAGAAAAAAATAACTTCATTAAACACACACGTCATGAAAAAGATAATGTTCATCGCCGCCAGTGCTTTGCTGTTTAGCATCACGGCCGCCTACGCACAGACCGACACAACCCGTACAAAGCAGAGCGCCACGCCTCCGGCCGTATCACCCCAATCCAGCCCGACACAACAGCCGCAACCGGCCGCTACACCCCAGCCGGCACAGAATTATCAAAGGGACATGACCCTGATCCAGGCCACCGACATTCCATCGGGCATGCGACAAACGTTGCAAGATCCTCAATATATAGGCTGGGAACATTCCAACATCTATAAAAGCAATTCCAACAACGGCTACATGATTCAAATAAAAAACGGCGAAGAAACACAATCGTATCGTTTTGATGCACAAGGAAAACTTATCCCGAGCCCAAAACCGTAACACCATTCGTAAGACCGGCATCAGCGCATACGGATTTATCCGTATGCGCTTTGTTTTTTTATAGGCTTGTCGGTTTGTCCGCTCATCGTTCGCAAGCGAACAACCTCCCTCCCCGATCATCCCTATTTGCGCTGAATTCGCGTCTTATAAATTCTGGCACCATTATTATTCCTACATTTAGGAAATAACTTTTCCCATGAAGAAATATCAACTGGGCGAATTTGAAGAGATCGTCATGCTTACCGTTGGCGTTCTGTACAACGAAGCATACGGCGTATCCATAAAAAAAGACATCGAAACGCGACTGTCGCGCAATGTGAGCATGGGTGCCCTGCACACCGCGCTGACGCGACTGGAAGACAAAGGCTATCTGAAAACCTTTGACGGCGAAGCCACGGAAGAACGGGCCGGCCGCCCGCGAAAATATTATCAGATCACGGCGCTGGGCAAAAGGGCGATGGAATACTCGCGAAGCACGCGCGAAGAACTATGGCGCGCGATCCCGAAAATGGCGCTCCAGGTAAAAATCGTATGACCCCTCCACGCCCACCCCAACTCTTCCTTCGTTTCTTCCGCTGGTATTGCAAGCCCCGGCTGCGCAATCACCTGGAGGGCGACCTGATGGAATTATACAACGAACGTTGTGCAGCGTTGGGAAAACGCAAGGCGAACCGGAAGTTTATCGTGGACGTCCTCCAAATGTTCAGGCCCGGCATCATCCGTCCCTTGTATGATCATAAACCCATAAATCCTTACGGCATGTACAAAAGTTACTTCAAGATCGGTTGGCGAAACCTGGCAAAGAACAAAGGCTATTCGTTTATCAATATTGGTGGCCTGGCCATGGGCCTCATGGTGGCGATGCTCATCGGGTTGTGGATCTACGACGAGTTGTCGTTCGATACGTATCACGAAAACTACAACGACATTGTGCAAGTCATGCAGCACCAAACCGTCGACGGCACCGTAATCACAGAACCTGCCATCCCCTGGCCGCTGGAAACCGAAATGCGAAACACGTATGGCGCCGACTTCAAATACATCGTGCTGGCCACGTGGATCAACTATCACGCCCTCAGCCACGGTGAAGAAAAGATCACCAAGCTCGGCATCTACACGCAGCCGGATTTTCCCGAAATGATCTCGCTGCACATGATCGCCGGCACGCGCGACGGTCTCCGCGACGCGAACTCGGTTTTGGTTTCTGCGTCCACCGCCCGCGCCTTGTTTGGCACAGACGACGCCCTCAATCAATCCATCCGCATCGACGGTCGCCATGATGCAAAAATCACCGGCGTCTATGAAGACCTTCCGCACAATACTACGTTCCGTGACTTTCAATTCATCAGCACCTGGGATCTTTATGTGACCACCGAGCCGTGGATAAAACCCTCGGCCACCAATTGGGGCAACAACTCGTTCCAGCTGTTTGCGCAACTCAATCCGCATACCGACATCAACACCGTGTCGAAGAAAATCGAAAATGTCAAAGCCAAAAACTCAAAAGAAGAAGCAGTGTTGCATCCCCGCATCTTTCTTCATCCCATGCGCGACTGGCGCTTGCATTCGGAATGGAAAAACGGCGTGCACAGCGGCGGCCGGATCCAAATGGTTTTGTTGTTTGGTGTGATCGGTGTCTTTGTGTTGCTCCTCGCTTGCATCAACTTCATGAACCTGAGCACGGCCCGCTCCGAAAAGCGCGCCAAGGAAGTTGGCATCCGCATGACGATGGGGTCCGTGCGGCGTCAATTGGTCCATCAATTTCTTAGCGAATCGTTTCTCGTCGTAGCACTCGCGTTTATCATCGCCCTGGCCTGCACCGGCGCGGCGCTCCCCTGGTTCAATGCATTGGCGGATAAGCATATTGTCATCACCTGGCTGAACCCGGTGTTCTGGCTGATCAGCGTGGGATTCATTCTGGTCACCAGCCTGCTGGCAGGCTCCTACCCTTCGCTGTACTTGTCGTCGTTTCAACCCGTCAAAGTGCTCAAGGGTATTTTCAAAAGCGGGCCACGTGCTTCGCTGCCCCGCAAGGTGCTGGTCGTGGTGCAGTTCACGGTGTCGGTCGCGCTCATCATTGGCACAACACTGGTGTACCAGCAAATCCAATTCACGAAGAGCCGGCCCGCAGGCTATACCCGCGAAGGACTGCTGACGATCCAAATGAGCGGACCCGAATTTTTTGGCAAGTTCGATGCCCTCCGGACAGCCCTGAAACAAGCGGGCACCATCGAGGAGATGGCCGAATCGTCGAGCCCCATCACCGACGTATGGCTGAACAGCAACGGGTTTACGTGGAGCGGGAAAGATCCTGGTCTCGCGGAAGATTTCGGGGCTATTTTTATCACCGCGGAGTATGGCCCCACCATTGGCTGGAAGATGAAAGAGGGAAGAAATTTTTCACGCGATTTTCCAGCGGATTCATCGGCGGTGATCATCAACGAAGCGGCGGCAAAATACATGGGCGTAAAAGATCCCATCGGTATGGAAGTTACGTGGGGCAGCGACCGGTTGCACATTATCGGGATTGTTAAAGACATGATCACCGAGTCGCCCTATAAGCCCGTCCGTCAAACCGTTTACCTGATGAACTACCGCTGGGTGAACTGGATGCTGCTCAAGCTCAACCCTGCACGAAGCGCCCACGAGACCCTGGCCGAAACAGAAGCCATCTTCAAAAAGATCATCCCCGCCACCCCCTTTGAATACAAATTCATAGACGACACCTACGCCGCCAAGTTCGATGCCGAAGAACGCATCGGAAAACTGGCCTCGTTCTTCACGGTCTTCGCGATCTTCATCAGTTGCCTGGGATTGTTCGGGCTCGCCTCGTTCGTGGCCGAGCAGCGCACCAATGAGATCGGCATCCGCAAAGTGCTGGGCGCCTCAGTGGCCAACTTGTGGCAGATGCTTTCGCTTGACTTTGTTGCGTTGGTGGTAGTGGCGTGTGTGCTGGCCATTCCCGTTGCCTACTACTTCCTGCAAGAGTGGCTGCTTAGCTTCCCTTATCACACAGAAATGGCTTGGTGGGTCTTCGCAGGTTCGGCGGGTGGGGCGATTGCGCTGACGTTGCTAACGGTCAGCTACCAGGCTATACGCGCTGCTATGGCAAATCCGGTGAAATCGTTGCGGTCGGAATAAGACTAGTAAAGACTTTTCAGGCGCACGGTCAGGGCTAAAGTCCGTTACATGCTTGTTTCATAAGCCCGGCCTAAAGGCCCAGTCTATGCACACATTTATCTCTGAAAAAGGTCAATTCGAAACCTACGTTAGGGAGAGCGCCCGGAACTGAATAATAGTGACCATGCACCATATCCACATAAGAGGTTACCCTTGGGCCAAGCTCCACATGAACCGCCAAAAAAATTTGCATTCAAGCCCGTAGGGCTTTTCCATCATAACGCCCGGTGCAACCGGGAGAACAGCGACTATCTATAACAACCCGCCCAGGCGGGTTACCTTTCGGGTGGGTTCTTCTTGCAGATTCGATTCACACCATTACGCTTCAGAATCTCCATTTACTCGTACTCAGCATACCATACTCCGAACCTTCGATGGAGCCCCACACAATTTGGTCATACTAATATAGATTTGCGACTACGAATTAGATTCCCTCACTTAAGGGTAACCCGCCTAGGCGGGTTTAAAATACATGGACTCGCTTCGCCCGGTTGCACCGGGCGTTATGATGGGGAAGCCCTACGGGCTTATTTAGTTCAACGTCTTGAATTCGCCCCTTTCCAAAGAAAGTTAAATCATGATAATGTGTGCATAGACAAGGCCCTAAAGGCCGGGGTTATTGTTTACGCATGTTGTTTTTGAAAAGAAATACTTCGAGGCCCCGACGATCCTTGCGGAATTATGCTAGTCCGGAATTTTAGCAAAGCCTGCCGACGACCAACCATCTTTAGAGCGTAGGGATCTTCACCACTGAAAACGAACGCGGCGGCAGAACCGTCTTCACATCCTTACCTTTCCATTTCAGCGGTTGCTCTTCGGGATGGATTTGTGTGGGGTGCTCGAGGTTGTTCACTTCGTCGGGATTTCCTTTTAACACGGTTATGGTTCCGGCTTGTGAAATTTTCCGGGCGCTGGAAAGTTGAAGGGTAATGGTTTGTGGCTCGTCGCCGGCGTTGACCAGTTTCACTAAAATGGTCTTGGCATTCGCGTCGGTCACGGCCGATGCATACAATCCGTTCTTGCCCGCCACCGTTTCTCCTTGTGCTGTCACCGGCAATACGTGCGTGCCTTTGTTGGTGGAGAATAGTTTTTGGACGTAATAGTTTGGCGTGCCATAGGCGTTGAGGTTGTCGAACCAGATGAGGTCGGGTGTCCATTGCCAGGCGTCGACGTGGGCGAACAGGGGTGCGTAGGAGGCCATGTGCACGAGGTCGGCGTTGCGTTCGAGGCCTGTCATGAATGCGGCTTCGGATAATGCACAGCGCCAGTTGTTTTCATTTTTTGGGCTCACGGTCGCCACGCTTTGTGCGGCATACTCGCCGGCAAATATTTTTGGGCCCTTGCGGTCGTAGGCATCATAGCGGTTGGCATTTTTCAAAAACCAATCAGGGCTGCTGTAGTAATGCTCGTCCACGAGGTCCGCTTTTAGATCTCTCAATTCCTTGGAGGCATAATCAAAAAGCTCACCGGAAGGTGCCGGACCGGCGGCGGAAACAATTTGAATGTCGGGGTACTTTGCCTTGATGATCGCCGAGAAAACGGCATAGCGTTCGATATACTGCGGACCCCACTGTTCATTGCCCACCCCAATGTATTTCAGGTGGAAGGGCGCTTCATGTCCCATGGTCTTGCGCAGTTTTCCCCACGGCGAATCGGGACTTCCGTTGGCAAATTCGATGAGGTCGAGGGCATCCTGCACATAGGTGTCCAGTTGGTTGATGGGCACGACTTCGGCCGAGTTGAACTGGCAGGCCATGCCGCAGTTGAGAATGGGCAAGGGCTCTGCGCCTACATCCTCAGCCAACTGAAAGTATTCGAAGAAACCGAGGCCGAACGTTTGAAAATAATCCGGCGCAGGCCGGTGATTGAATTCTGTATTCCAGCGGTTCACGATCATCTCGCGTTGTTCGATGTCGCCCACGGTCTTTTTCCATTGGTAGCGCGTGGTCAGTTCACGACCTTCCACAATGCAGCCGCCGGGGAACCGGATGAAGCCGGGCTTCATGTCGGCCAACAATTGTACGAGGTCTTTGCGCAAACCACCCGGGCGATTTTTCCAGGTGTCGTTTGGAAACAGGGAGACCATGTCGATATCCACCACGCCTTTGCCGTCGAACCAGATGTTCAACAGCGCTTTGGGTTCGGTTTCCGAAGCGACGATCGTGGCTGTATATTTTTTCCATTCGCTGCCGGCCGGGGTAATGCTGGTCGTCCCCAAGATCTTACCGTTTGCATCCGCGAGTTCTACCCGCATCGTGGGACTTCCCTGTTGCTGGCGGGCCTGCACGGAGAAGGTGTAGGTCGCGCCCTTCTTTATGCCCATGCCGCGAAAGCCTTCGTTGGTGAGGCCATAGCCTTTGTCGGCCTGAACGTTTACACGGGCGATGCGCGGATTGGTGTCGCCGCCTTCGTGCAGGATGAGCACGCTCCCGGCATTGGTGATGGCGAATTTGTTGCTCGCCTGTTCCTTCCATCCCATCAGCGGCTGGGCAAATTCAAACGAGCGGTTCTTCACCAGTTCGGCATAGATCCCGCCGTCGGCCGCGAAATTGATGTCTTCGAAGAAGATCCCCCACATGGTCGGTTCAATTTTCGAGAGGGGTTGGTCGGCTTTTACATTCAGCACGGTCTGTGCCTGCAGGGATAAAATTGAAAAGCCTGATAAAAACAGAAATGCCGAAAACCGGTGGAGAGCCTTGGATCGTTTCATATCAAAAATTTTTGAACAGTGTTTCGAATTTAACGATACATTTAATAAACTGTATCATTTACACTTATTTATTTTTGTATGTCGGGGATGCGGGGATCGCTTGGAGGTGCTGGCTCGGCTTTGAATGGTTTGAACCGCCTCACTTTCGCTAAAGCTTCGGCGAGCAAAGAAAGTCGCAAAGGACGCAGAGAAGGCGCAAAGAAAGTCGCTGAGCACGCTTTGCATTAACTTTGCATCTTTCTGTGCCCGCTGAAGCTTTAGCGAAAGCGGGGCGGTGAAACTGAAGAGGGCAAATAGACATTCCGGTGATCGTCACCCAATCACCGGCGTCATCAACCAAATAAAAATAAGAAGAACTGGAAAATTTCAGCCTGACTAGATTGCCACGGCTTGCTGCTCGGCATACACTACATCGCGGAGGGCTTTGTATTGGTTCTCGAAGGCGATCACCTTCTTCAACACGGCTTTGAATAGAATTTCTTTCTGAAGCAACGCATGAATATGTCCCAGGAAATTATTCAACGTTTCAAGCTGCGCGGCTTCCAGATCGATCTCGAAAGATCTCTCATCACGGTTATACGCAAACTTCAAATCCTTCGAGCGGTTGAATTCTATCAATCCCTTGATCAAAATAAACTGCGTGGCAAATGCTTCCTTCACCCGGAAGGTCAGGCTCACCCGCTCGTTGTAGGCAAAGGCGGTCGAGGGAATATAAAAGCCATTCTCTTCGAAAACGAAATTCAAGTTGGAGGCAACGGCTTCAGCGTTTTTTGCAGGAGCAAATGAAACTTCGGCTGTGGAGATGTATAAAGATTGTTCGGATGACAATACAGATGCTGTCTGTGACATGGTCGTAAGATTTTTTTGTGTTGTAAATGGATTGTATAAAGCGGAGGTGGACTGGCCGTCAACAACAGCAACAACACGTTTGGGGGAGGAAGGAGAGACTTTGAATGTTTTTCATGGTTTTGTACTTATTTATATTCCCTAATCATTTAGGCAGAATTTAGCACCTTTTCCCATCAAGAGGCTAGGTTGCAATAGGTTCAACGAGTCTGCTCTCTTCCCTATTCTTTATAAATATGGAACAAATATAGGTTATAAATCTAGTAAGTCAATAGACTTTGTGGAAATATTAAAAAAAATATTTTCCGGTATTTTAAAGCCAGCCCTTTGAGCTGTCTTCATGCACTACAAACAATTATTTATCAGGATGTTAGGACAGCAAGACGTTGTTGGGGGCATCGAAAAAACTGTCGACCTTTTCAAATGCTAGGGCTTTGAATTCTTCGTGTCCTTGGCGGTTTTTGGCTTTTTCTTGATGGGAAACTCAAAACCAAACCGCACATTCAGCACGTCGGCATAGGGGCTTTTGTGATGGGGGTCGAACAGACGCACCATGATCAGGGCCGTGCCTTTCACATTTTTGATGAAGCGGTATTCCTTCTTCATGCCCGTGAACACACCCCACACCCATTCGCGACTGCCGGCGTCTGGAATGGCAACCCGGGTCAGGGGCGGCACAAAGGTATTCATGGTCTCCACTTCAAGGCGGGGAGAAAATCCTTTCCAGAGTTTGAACTCGCCATACACGCGCGGGCCATACACACGGGCGGCATGATCGAAGTAATTTCGTTTCGTGTTGTAGGCAACCCGTTGGTTCCAACCCGCTCCGGCGGTGATGCGGCCCGTGAAGCGGTAGCCCGCATAGGGATTGAAATCCACCATCAGGTCCTCGCCTTTCTTTTGCATCTGCATCGCGATACCGGGGAGCACGCGCTCATACCAGGGTTTGCCGTGCATTTCGTTGGGACGTTTTTTGGGGATGTCGCTGAGGCTGTTCAGACTGCCGTACTTCTGTTTGTATTTAGACACCATGTCCATCGCCTCCTGCAGTTGCTTCTCCTTGCCGGCGAAGTGGTTCACGGCCATTTGCTTCACTTTGGTGGCCGCTTCTTCTTTCATGGCTTCGGGGTCTGCGGCTTTGCCTGCCATGTCTTTGTATTGGTCGAGTACTTTGGTTTGTCCTTCGAGGTCTTTGATGCCCGACAACTCTGCGGCTTTTGTCTCGGCTGTCTTTGACAATTCTGCGGTGTTGCTCAGATCGCCGCCGGCCACGGCCTTCACTTCTTTCAACTGCGTGGCATATTCGCCGGCCTGTCCTGTCACCTTCGACACTTCACCCATTTGGCTGGTCACGTTTTGCAGCTCTCCTACTTTAGCAGCATCGGTTATGCCTCCCAACCCACCGGTCTGAGGAAGGTCCACACCATTGATTTTATTCAGCCCGTCCATGCTCCCGATGCCATTGATTCCATCGATCTTACCCAGTGAGGCACCTCCCACGGAGGGCAGGCCGAGTTCGGAACCGGGAATTTGAAAGCCGTCAACCTTCCCGGTCACCGACGAGACTTTGTCTTTCAATTGAGGCGGTAGCTCCAGTTGTTCGAGCTTGCCCGTGGTCTTTCCTTTCAGGGTATTCAATTTTTCATTGAAGCTGGCCACCGTCTTTTCGCGCAGTTGGTTCACGCTGTCCAGCGCATGCGTTACTTTGCCGGTAGGGAGATTCAGTGTGGTGAGGCTGTCGAGCCGGTGTTGCAATTTGTTTTGCACTGAATCCAGCTTGCTGATGGGGCGCTGATAAATGCCCTTTAAACTGTCGGCGCCGTGATAGAACGACGCTTGTATGGAATCTACTTTGTGATGGGATTTTTGCAGGAGGGTGTCTTTCGGAAGAAATTCCCGGAGGCTGTCGGTGGATGGTATCCGGTTCAGTAAACTGTCCACGGACGCTTGTTGCGCATAACCTCCCGTTAGGCCCAGGCAGCTAAAGATCAAAATAATGCACAACCTCATCGGAAATATTATAATCCGAAAAATCTGGATTTTTGGGGAGGATTCCTAAATGAAAATTGGAGGAAATCATACTTGGATTTCGGGGCGTTGAAAAAGTGTTTAAACAGGGGTTTTGATGGGGTTGGGTTTGGGATATGGAGGGGAAATGGGGTTTGGATCTTGGGTTGAGATGAATGGACGTATAAAATTTTAACGTTGTGCGGGGTGGTGTGTCTTCGCGTTGTGGCTGGAAGGAATGCTTGTTGGTGGGGACACCAACAAGCGGGTGATCCCTTTTTATTTGGAAAAGTACAAAAGGATCATGGTGGGTGTGGGCTGCTATGACATTTGATCGTTGGGGCGTGGGGTTCTATTGTATTTTGATCATGGGGAATAGGCGGTGGATTTCTTCGGGGGTGGGTTGGGTGCCGTATTCGCATATTTCGAATGACTCGGCGTGTTGGGCGGCTTGGGCCTTGTCTTTGCCGTAGCCGGCTTCCAGGGTTTTGCGGGCTTCGGGGGTTATTTTGCGGGTGTAGCGCGTGGCCAGCCATTTGATTCGTCCGGGGCCTTCGGCGGGTACTTCGGTGGCGTAGTTGCCGATCCAGGGAAGCCACTCGTATACTTGTGATTTATGTGAATCGAGGGCGTTTATTTTTTTGTCGAATACCGAAGTGATGTCAACCGATACATCTGGACGGAACGGGTTGGGGCGTTGGAAGTAATCTTCAAAATAAAGGAACACGGGATTCTTACGCAGCGCGGGGACATCGGAGGCTACGTTGGGTACGCCTACCATGAAGGCGGCATCTTGCACCAGCACGCCGGTGTAGCGGTGGTCGGGGTGATAATCATTGGGACGTGGACTGATCACCACATCAGCATTCCATTCGCGGATCTCGCGGATGATCTCCAGGCGCACGCTAAGGCTGGGTAACAACTCGCCATCGTGGTTTGGCAATATATGATAGGCCGCAATACCCAGTCGACGCGCCGACTCCTGCGCTTCTTCAAACCGGCGCTTGGCCAGCGGACCACCACCCATCGTTTGATGACCGGCATCGCCATTGGTCACCGCCACAAATTTCACGGCATAGCCCATCGCAGCGAAGAGCGCAGCGGTGCCACCGCCTTTGATATCACAATCATCGGGGTGCGCGCCGATCATGACGATCCTGATCGGTTGTTGGGTCTGTGCAAAACCGGCGATCGTTAGCAGCAGGAGCACCGGTACGATGAGGAAGTGAAGTACGTGACGTTTCATAGGGAATGGTTTTATCAATACCTGTTGGTAAGTAATGTTACAAAAGAATTGCTACACCTTGTCACCGCGGCATCTCTTATTTTATGACCGGTCGTAACAAAAATATGCGGAATCATACACCTCCTCACCCTATCCGAATGCCGTCATCGCCGGCATGAAGCGGGGTGTTCACAGGGGTTTTGATGCTGGCGTGTAGCATTTGGAATTCGCTATCTTTACTAAAACACCGCGTTTTTTTAAAGCGAAAAACAAAAGACCACTCTCGACGCAGATGAAAAACTATCATTTAAAAATCGGACTGTTCGGTATAGGCCTGCAAGCCTACTGGGAACAATTTGAAGGCTTACAGCAACGGCTGGAGGGTTATGTATCGGTGGTACACAAAAACATCTCGTCCACCCACCACGAAGTGATCAACCTGGGGCTGATCGACACGCCCGAAAAAGCGCTGGAGGCGGGTCATACCTTCCGGGAAAAAGATGTCGACATCATTTTTTTGTACGTCACCACCTATGCGCTGTCGTCGACCGTGTTGCCGGTGGTGCAGCGCGCCAAAGTGCCGGTGGTCATTCTCAATCTTGTTCCCGAGGCATCGATCGACTACCACCGCTTTAACCACCTGACCGACCGCACACAGATGACCGGTGAGTGGCTCGCGTATTGTTCTCCCTGTCCGGTGCCCGAAATTGCCAGCGTCTTCCAGCGGTCCAGGATCCCGTTCTATCAAGTGACGGGCACGCTTCATGATCCGGCGATCTGGGAGGAAGTAACGGCCTGGGTAGATGCCGCGCGGGTGGCCCACATCCTGTTCCACAACCGGTTGGGGCTGATGGGCAATTACTACGGCGGCATGCTCGACATCTACTCCAACCTAACCCTGCACTGCGCCACCTTTGGCGGACATATGGAGATCATTGAAGTAGACGAGCTCTCCTCCCTTCGCGAATCCATTGCCCCGGAATTGATCGATCTTCGGGTCAATGATTTTAACAGCGCTTTCGATGTTCAACCCGATTGCTCAAAAGACGAATTGGTCCGTGCGGCCCGTACCTCCGTCGCCCTGGATCTCCTGGTGGAACAGCATCAGTTGGGATCGCTCGCCTACTATCACAAAGGAACCGGCAATGTTGCCAATGCCGATACGATGAGTTCGATCATCCTGGGAACATCGCTGCTCACGGGCCGGGGCATTCCCGTTGCCGGGGAATATGAAGTGAAGAATGCGCAAGCCATGAAGATCATGGACAGCTTTGGCGTGGGCGGTTCGTTCACGGAATATTATGCCATGGACTACGTGGACGATGTGGTGTTGATGGGGCATGACGGCCCGGGCCACATTGCCATTGCCCAGGGGAAAACGAAGGTGAAGCCGCTGCACGTCTATCATGGAAAAGTGGGCAGTGGTCTGTCGGTGGAGATGCGTGTGAAGCAAGGGCCGGTAACGCTGCTGTCGGTGGTCGAGAAGGTGGATGGCACGCTCATGCTCTTGTGTGCCGAGGGCGAATCGGTTGCTGGCCCGATCCTGGAGATCGGGAACACCAACAGTCGCTATCGCTTTCCTATTGGCGCCCGGAATTTTGTTGAACACTGGAATCGACAGGGCCCCGCGCATCACTGTGCCGTGGGCGTAACCCATATTGCCGGTAAGCTAAAAAAGTTGGGAGCGTTGTGGGGGATCGAGGTGGTCCAGGTGTGTTGAGGACATTAAAATAAATTGATCCTATTACGACAGCGCCTGTGGTGGCGGGCTACCCGCGGCTTTCGATTTGTCTTCGGGGAGCGGCACAAATTCATGATTGTCGTTAGGGGGTAGAACGATCCGTCCCGCGGTCCAGTCGGCTTTGGCTTGTTCGATGCGCTCTTTTCGCGACGACACAAAATTCCACCAGATGAACCGGTCTCCCACGGGCTCGCCGCCTAGGAGCATGAGCGTGCTCGCTTCCTTGGCGATCAAAGTAGGATCCACACCTTTTGTAAAAACAAGCATCTGGCCCGCCGTGTACGTGCGTCCTGAAACTTCGATGCTGCCTTTCACGACATAGACGGCGCGTTCGCTGTGTTCCTTCGGTAGCCCGAACGTTGCGCCAGGTTGCAACACGGCGTGCAGGTAAAGCAACGGCGAGTGGGTCTTCACGTTGTTGTTCAGGCCATAGGCGTCGCCGGCGATCAATCGCATCCATACGCCGGTGTCGGTATAGATGGGGAGTTGTTCGGGTTTGTAGTTGTCGAAGGTAGGGTTGGCTTCTTCGTCTTTTTCGGGTAGCGCCACCCACGTTTGGATCATCTCGAAGCCACCAACCAGGACGGAGGGGTCTTCAAATCGCTCGGAGTGTGCGATCCCTTTTCCGGCCGTCATCCAATTCACTTCGCCGGGGCGGATCACTTGTTGCACGCCGAGGCTGTCGCGGTGGGTGACCTCGCCATTAAATAAGTAGCTGACCGTGGATAGCCCGATGTGCGGGTGGGGCAACACATCCATCTTTGCGACCGACTGGGGTTGAATGCTCACGGGGCCGGCGTGGTCCATGAAAATAAATGGGCCCACCATTCTGCGCATCCGGAAGGGAAGAATTCTTTTCACTTCCATTCCGGGAGCGATAGCGGCTTTGCGGGCTTCAATGACGATGTCGAGCATGATCGAGTCTGGTTCTGATTTTTTCGATGGAAATTATCGGTCTTTCAAAGATACCGTTTTAAACAAATAGAGCTCAAGCCTAAAAACGATTTGTGTTTACACGCCAGACCGCGACGACTTTTCTTTTTGCTCAAATGAACCGGTGAACAAACTCTTTTCGTAACTTGTTAATCCCAACACGAGGGCCGACCAGGGGCCCGCTTCGTAAAACAATGAAACGGTTGAGAAAATTTGCCAACAAGCCCTTCCGCGCACTCACGGAACATTTGAAAGCCGTTCCCGTCAATCATGACATCGAAACCTTGCACCTCGTCCGTATCGACATAAAAAAAGTGAAGGCCGTCCTGAACCTGATCCATAACGGCAAGAAGAAATTCAGAAGTCATAAACGTTTTCTTCCCTTCCGTGCTATTTTTCGAAAGGCCGATGCCATCCGCCAATCGGAAGTGCTTACTTCGCTCCTGACAAAGTATCCCGAGGAAGGTCTGCAGCTTCCTCCCACGAAGCACCCGCCGCTGGAAAGTTTTGAATCGAAAGTCCCCAACTACTTGCAAACCGTAAAGGCGCAATCCGAAAAACTCAAGCCTTATCTAAAAAAAATCAAGGATCGCGACATCGGTCGTTATCTCAAACATCAATACAAGAAAATAGAAAGCAAGCTCTATCCTCATCTCGCGTTGAAAGACATTCATAAAACCCGAAAATCCATAAAGGCGGCTTTATTTATTGCCGGGTCCACCGATCACTTAAAAAAGAAGAAAGAAAAATTTTACGACACGCTGCAGGAAGCCATCGGCAATCTTCATGACAAACAACTCTTACTGCAGCTGCTAAAGAAAAATGACGGCAATCGTCATGAGCACCGCGCTCTCCGCACGGCCTGTGCACACGACATACGCCAAATCCGAAATCTTACCGCCGGTTTCTATGGTTAACCGCCCATCGATGTGATACTTGTCTTACCTTCTTTTAGCCGACCTCAATTTATGCAGCACAGCCACCAGGGCGTCGACATCGGCGCAGGTGTTATAAAACGCCAGCGACGGACGAACGGTGCTCTCCACCCCAAACCTGCGCAAAATTGGCTGCGCACAGTGGTGGCCAGTTCTCACCGCGATGCCCTCCTTATTCAGCGCTTGTCCTACTTCATCGTTCGTGTAGCCGTCGAGGACGAACGACATAACACTGGCTTTGTCGGGGGCGGTACCGATCAGGCGCAGGCCTGGAACTTGTCTCAATAAATGCGTTCCGTAAAGCAAAAGGGCGTGCTCGTATTGGTTGATGAGTTCCATGCCGATGCGGCTCACATAGTCGATGGCGGCGCCAAGCCCCACGGCGTCGGCGATGTTGCCTGTGCCGGCTTCGAATCTTCCGGGGGCCTTGTGAAACTCGGTGTGCTCGAAGGTCACATCCTTGATCATGTTGCCTCCACCCTGCCAGGGTTGCATCTGGTTGAGCAACTCCTCTTTTCCATAGACCGCGCCGATGCCGGTGGGTCCGAATATTTTATGACCGGAGAAAACAAAAAAATCAGGGTTCAACTGTTGGACGTCAACCCGCATGTGCGACACCGACTGGGCACCGTCGAGCAAAACCTTTGCTCCAGCCGTGTGCGCCATATTGATGATGGTCTGGGCGGGTGTTACCGTCCCCAGCGCGTTGGATACGTGCGTGAACGACACCAGCTTGGTCTTGCTGTTGAGCAGCTTGCCGTATTCGTCCAACCGGATCTGGCCATCATCGTCGACCGGGATCACCCGGATCTTGAAACCCTTCTTTTCGGCGAGCAATTGCCAGGGCACGATGTTGGCGTGGTGTTCGAGGTGACTGAGAATGATCTCGTCGCCTGCATTCAGATTTTGATCACCCCAGCTTTGGGCCACGAGATTGATCCCCTCGGTGGTGCCGCGGACAAAGATGATCTCGTTGGGCGAGCCTGCGTTGAGAAAGCGCTGTACTTTTTTGCGTGCGCCTTCAAAAGCATCCGTCGCGCGGGCGGCCAGCTCGTGGGCGGCGCGGTGGATGTTGGAGTTCTCGTGTTCGTAAAATTCGCTGATGCGGTCGATGACGAGTTTTGGCTTTTGCGTGGTGGCAGCGTTGTCGAGCCAGACCAACGATTTCCCGTTGACCCGTTCTTTTAAAATTGGAAAGTCGCCTTTCACGCGGTTGATATCGAAGGGTGGTCTCACCATCCCAATCCCACCCGGCACGGGTGACGGTGTGTTGTCATTCAAAAAGTAAAACGACGTGGGATGCATTCCGGGAAAAGGACTGACCGGCAGCTGCGGCGTGGCCATAAAGGAATTGATCTGCCGGAGCACCTGGTTCAACTCCTGCTCGAACGGTTGTTCCGATTGAAAGGGCAACCGATGCGACGACTTGTTTCCCGCCGGTTCTGCGCTGTAGTTTCCGCTCGGATTTTGCAAAGAGGGCGACCGGCCACTGCCTGCGACCGACTTGGGTATTTCACCATTGTAAAAATGAGGATCGGGCAAACTGGTTTGTGGATCCTTTATGTCAAAACTTTCCGGGTGGTTGATCTGGGTATTGGAAGCGCCCACATCCGCCGGCGAAAAGTCACTCACCTGGCTTTCGGCAACCGGGTTTGCCTGCGCAAAACGTTGTGCCGATTCCACGGACGGGTCGCCGGGGGTAGCCTTAAAATATTGATTAGCCAACCGTTCCAGTTCCCGGACGTCGGGTAGATTATCTTGATGTAAATCGTTCATGACCGTGTGTTAAGAAATAGGACAAACGTCACTTACCAAGGAAAAAATCCTCAATACTTGTATTCGTGGTACTTCGTAATGTCCACGTCTTCCAACACGGCGATGGCATCGTCTACCAGCACGGCGATGGAGCAATACAGTGCAATCAGGTAAGAGGCGATAGCCTTGTCGTTGATGCCCATGAATCGCACGGATAGTCCCGGTGTTTGTTCGCCGGGCAGGTTGGGTTGATAGAGGCCCACCACGCCCTGGCGCGCTTCGCCGGTGCGGAGCAAGATAATTTTTGATTTGCCATTGGTGATCGGGAGTTTGTCGCTCGGGATCAGCGGAATGCCACGCCAGGTGATGAACTGCGAACCAAACAGCGAAACGGTCGGCGGTGGCACACCTCTGCGCGTACACTCACGACCGAAGGCTGCGATGGTCAGCGGGTGGAGCAGGAAGAAGCCGGGCTCTTTCCACACTTTGGCCAGCAGTTCGTCCAGGTCGTCGGGTGTCGGTGCGCCCGTGCGAGTTTTGATGGTCTGAGCTGCCGGCGTGCTGCTGATGAGACCGTATTCCTTGTTGTTGATGAGCTCGCTTTCCTGGCGCTCTTTGATCGCCTCGATGGCCAGCCGGAGTTGTTCACTGATTTGATTGTAGGGTCGGCTATACAGATCGGACACACGTGTGTGCACATCCACCAGGGTGTTGACGGCGCTGAGATTATATTCACGCGGGTTGGCGTCGTAGTCCACAAACGTGTGGGGAAGCACGTGCTCGTCGCGCGTGGAGCAATCCACTTCGATGTTTTGGGCGTCCTTCACTTTATTGAGACGGTACACGCCCGACTCCACGGGAACCCAGCTCATGAGGTGTGTCAACCAGCGCGGCGTGATCGTTCCCATTTGAGGCACGGTGCGGGTGGCTATGGCCAATTGTCGTGCGGCTACATCGTCGAGTGCGGTTTGATTTTTGATTTTCTCTGCCATATGCTTTTAGATTTTTTTCGGAGGTCTTGCTTTTTTGATTTATAGAATGTTTTGTTTTTTCAACACTTAGTCTTGCTCTACTGAAATACACACCATCGACCCGGTCAAGGATCGACAAGCATTTTACGGTTGTACGCTCCTGATGAAAATGTGCGAAACGCACGTTGATCGTCAAGAGACGTTACGAAGAACGATATGAAAATTTGAAGGTGCCCGTCTTCAATAAGATCAAACAGGTGGGACTTGATCCTGACATTGAAGCGGCGGGAATCAGTATGCACTAATTCTGTAGTAAGGTAATTATTAAATGGTGGATAAAACAAGGGTTTGTTCAAATTCAAATCATCGCGTTGAAAAGCAAATCTTTAAGGTGATGGAAAACCTCGTCACCGATTATGAAAAATGGGTTATATTACAATTCATGATCACCCCCCGGAGCGCCCCCACCCTCGTTATCCCGCACACGTGTTTGCTGGGCGAGGGACCGGTTTGGGATGCCGCGCGAAAGACGGTTTGCTGGGTCGACATTCTCAACGGCGAGGTGCATGAATTCTCCACCGTCGCGCAACACCATCGAAAGATCGTTGTGAACGACATGGTGGGCTCCATCGCCTTGTGCAACAATGGCGAATACATCGCGGCCCTGAAAACCGGGTTGGCCTTTGTCCATAAAGACAGCGGCCGCATCCGGATGCTGCATCACCCCGAAGTGCATTTGCCCGGCAATCGCTTTAACGATGGCAAGTGCGACCCCGCGGGCAGGTTTTGGGTGGGCACCATGGCCCTGTCCGAAGCGCCCGGTGCCGGCAGTCTCTATATGATCGACAAAAACCTGGCACATACAAAAAAGATCGGTGGTGTCACGATCTCGAACGGCATGGCGTGGACCGATGATCATCAAACCTTTTATTATATCGACACCCCTACCTATGAAGTGGTGGCCTATCGCTATCATCTTCCGTCGGGCGAGATCACGGAGAGAAGTGTCGTTATAAAAATCCCAAAGGAAGATGGCTTTCCGGATGGCATGACCATCGACGCGGAAGGCATGTTGTGGATCGCACACTGGGACGGTTGGCAGGTAACACGGTGGGATCCGCGCACGGGCGAAAAGCTCTCGCACATCGCCATGCCCGTTGCCCGCGTCACGTCCTGCACGTTTGGGGGTGAACACTTGCAGGATCTTTATATCACCTCCGCAAAGGTCGGTTTGTCAGAAAAGCAATTGGAGGAGCAGCCGCTGGCCGGCGGACTCTTCTTGGTAAAAAATGGTGGGCAAGGTGTGCCGACGGTTGTATTCGAATGTCAATAAAATATCTCAAATGAACTGCTCATAGTATGGAACGATTCAAAAACCAGGTCGCTGTGGTTTCGGGCGGCGCCGAAGGTCTTGGCAAAGGAATTGCCGATCGCCTTGCTTCCGAAGGCGGCACGGTAGCCCTATTCGACATCAACCAACAGGTTCTGGACAAAACCCTCACCGAATTCAAAGCCAAAGGCCACAACGTCTCCGGTCACCTCGTGGATGTCGCTTCAGAAGATGGGGTGCGAAAAGCGATGGAAGAAGTGGAAGCCACGTATGGGCAGATCGACATCATGATCAATTGTGCCGGCATTGTCGGCCCCACCAGCACCAACATCACCGACTATCCCACGGAAGCCTTCGACAAGATCTACAACATCAATCTTCGCGGTTCATTTTTAATGACCAAGTATGCGCTCATAGCCATGAAGAAAAAAAACTACGGACGCATTCTTCTGATGGCATCCATGGCCGGCAAAGAAGGCAATCCGTTCATGGCCGGCTACACCGCGATGAAAGCAGGTGTGATTGGACTGGTGAAAGGGATCGGGAAAGAATATGCAGAGACGGGCATCACGGTGAACGGGCTGGCTCCCGCCGTCATCAAGACCGCCATGAACGATCAGACGGCCCCGGAACAGCTCGCCTACATGATCGGCAAGATCCCCATGAAGCGCCTCGGCACCATCGAAGAAGTGGCCAGCATCACGGCCTGGATCGTTTCCAAAGAGGCTAGCTTTAACACGGGCTTCCTTTTCGATGTCTCCGGTGGACGCGCAACGTATTGAGATCGCGCAACATTCAACACCTTCAAAAAAAATCTCCTAACGCTTCAAAAAAGTCAGCATGAGAAAAAAAGCAATTGTACTGGGAGCCTCTTCCGGCATTGGAAAAGCAACGGCCCAACGCTTCGCCAAAGAAGGTTGGCAGGTGCTGGGCGCCGCACCGGAGGCGGCCCTTCTTCAAAACGCGATGAAAGATATGGAAGGGCAAGGCCACCAGACGGTGCTCCTGGATGTCACATCGGATAGCCACATCGATGCATTGAAAGAACAGGTACAAAAAAACTTTAGCGACTTTGATGTACTGATCAATAGTGTCGGCATCTCGCAGAGCCAGCCATTACTGGGGTCCGACTTCGAAGCCTGGGACCGGTGTTTGCAAGTCATGCTTTACGGCGCGGTCAAAGTGTGTCGCGCGCTAATTCCGCTCATGAAGGACGGTGGCCGGATCGTTCACATCACCTCCATTCACTATGAACGCGTAGCGCCCGGCAGCTCAGCCTATGGCATGGCCAAGGCTGCCATCACACAACTCACACGATCACAAGCCGTGGAGTTCGCGCCGCGAAATATCCTGGCAAACGCCATCGCCCCGGGATTTATTTTTACACCCATGTCGATCAAAGGCGATGGCAGAAATGAGTTGGAGAGCGAATGGTTCAAAGAGAATTATGTCAAGCACAATCATCTTCCGCTCAAAAGAGCCGGCCAACCTGAAGAAGTTGCCGGAGTGGCTTATTTTCTCGCGGGACCGGATGCCTCCTACATCACGGGATCGGTCGTTACTGTGGATGGAGGTTTGACCATCACGTTTTAACGTGCGCGAAATGCATTAAACCCGTACCCTCAACAAGCTCATCCATTAATTTTTCCTGATCCTTTCTCTTTCGTCTGTGGATACCGCCCCACGCGAGTCACGGCTTTTCATTTTCGTGTTCCCGAACGTCTTTGTATAGGTGATCTTCACGATCCTGTAACTTGCAGACTCCGCCTTGTACGTGTATTCAGCCTTCAATGAGAAAGCCTCTTCGGTAAGCGCTCCAAAAAAACCATTCACGCGCATGGATTTCAGAAGATCGGTCACGGTCAACTGAAGGCTTCCCCAATTGTGATTCAGGTCCTTTTTCACGCCTGCGTTCAACATACCAAATCCTCTGATCTTTTTCGACCCTTCATATTGAGATGAATTATACCAACCCGAAACTTCCAATGAAAAATTTGCCGGAAGTGTAAAGGTCTCACTGCCGTTGAGCGTGTAGGCGAAATACGTTTTCCTCAACTTCTCGGGGGTATGATCGAGCTTGAATTGCCGGAGCCCACCCACCACGCTATAGCTCATGCTCCACCAGTTGTTGACGGTGAACGGAAGGCTGGCCTGAAAGGTCAGGTTGTTTTGATAGGCCATATTTTGAGGCTGCAGGTACATGAGGTCGCGCGCCGGGCTTTCTTTTTGTTGATACAACACGATGGGATGATCGTCGCGGCCGGCCTGCAGGGAGAAAGAATAGCCATTGTAGGTATAACCAATTTTCAAATTGTTGCTGATCGTCGGACGCAACGAAGGATTGCCCGTGGCCACCGACATCGGGTCATTATAGAACAGGTACGACGTCAGGTCGTTGTAGGAAGGCCGGGTGATGCGCTTCGTGTAGGACAATTGCAACTCGGCATGATCGTTTAGCCGTCGCGTCAGGAACAGGCTGGGAAAAAGTTTTCCCAGTTTCCGGTCGATGTTGTTTTCTTGTTTGTCGGCGTTGGCATGGGTGTGTGAATATTCATAACGCAGTCCCGCGACGAGCCGCACAGCCGGAGTGACTTGTGCCTCCATCGACGAGTAGGCCGCCGCGATGACTTCGCGCATGTCCGTGTCGTTGGTATACCGGCCGCTACCCGACCAGGCCCCATCGGTGTAGGTCTCTATTCTCGACAGGCTTGTACTTGCCGTCAATGTTCCTTTGAGGCCGGCCTCGAATTTTATGGTCTTCCATTGCCGCGCATAATCCGTTTTGAACACGCCCACTTGAATGGGCGAGCGCGCCACGCCGCGCTGCCGGGTTGAAAAGATGTTGCCGCCGGGTTGCGCCTCGCGTCCCTCGCGGTCCAAAAAGGCGATGTTGATCTCAGTTGGATTTTCATTGCTGTAACGGAGATAGTCCAGGTCGATGTTTAACTTCTCCCCCTCGCGCAGCGGCTTGTCCAGGTAGAGGTTCGTCACCAGGTTGCCCCAGTTACTTTTTCCGTCGATGGCCGCATGCATGACCAGTAGAGAATCGGAAGCGATGATCGTGTAGTTGCCGGAGTTATACGTATGGCGCGGGCCGCGGCTGGTGTTATAAGTAGCGCTGCCTCCGAAGGTTGCCTTCCGCGCGTTGATATCAAAACCCAGCGTGGCATTGTGATTGTTCGTTATGCTTTTTGTGGTGCTCCCCACATCCACACTCAGCTCCCCGCCAAACGTAGGCATGTTCTGTGTGCTTTGCGCCACCCAGCCGTCGCGGGCGCGGTTGTGCATAAAAGAATACGATCCATAAAAGTTTGCTCTCCCCGTGTTGTGAGAAACGCTGACGCTTCCATTGGCTTTTTCTCCCCAGCCATATCCTCCTGTCGCCGAAAAGGATCCGGTCGTGCCGATCTCCTCGTGTTTCTTTATCACGATATTGATCATTCCCGCGGTTCCCTCTGCGTCGTAGCGAGCGGGTGGTGACGTGATCAGTTCAATTTTCTCGATGTCGTTGGCGCTCATGCCGTTTAGCATGGCCACGACTTGCGCCATGGGGAGGCGTATGAGTTTGCCGTTGATCATCAGCATGACGCTGCTCTTTCCATTCAAGGCAATACTATTGTTGCGCATGTCCACAAACACCCCGGGCGATCGCTCCAATACCTGCAGGGCCGAGCTTCCCTTGGTCATCACGCTGTTTTCAACATTCACTACCGTGCGGTCCACTTCCTGCTGGTATAACGGCCGGTCGGCTTGCACAACGATCTCGTCGAGTTGTTGGGAATCTTCTTCCAACACCTGCACGCCGAAATCCCGGGGCGCGTTCGCATCGATCCTGAACACGGGAGTGTTGAAAGTCTTATAGCCCACCAAACTGAATCGAAGAAAATAGTCGCCGGCAGCCATGCCATCAATTTTGTATTCTCCCGTTTCGGTGGCCACGGCCCCTTTCACGAGCGAACTGTCGCCGGCGTTCATCAGCAGGACATTGACAAAAGGGAGGGGTTGCTGATCGGGGGTGGCCACTTTTCCGGACACCTGACCCTGGGCCTGTTGAAGAAAACAAAGTAACACGAAGGTAAAAAACAGCAGTTTCATAAGGCAGCATTTAAGTTCCGTTTCTATCGGACCCTGCAAATCAATGCGGCACCACACACGTTTTAAAGATTATTTGCTGAGGCGTTCATTAAAATTGCTGACCTGCGAATTTCCAGTTTGAAGCCTGCTGGGAGGGGAAAAACAGCCGGAATACCTCTCGTCAAGTTAATCCGTCCTTTGATCAGCTTTTTGACACCCCTTGCATTCGGCCGTGGCCTTCCCGGATAATTTTGTCTAACTTTAAAAACTGGCCCTTCATTTAGCGGGCGTTTTGAGGAATGTAACCTTACGGGCGTGACAAACTATCCATCCAAGTTCGACTGGTTTTTTAAATACAAGCTTTACCACATTCCCTTTTGGTTTGCTTACCATTATTGTTGGTGGACCGTCACCATCGGGAGCGCGTGGAATGCCGCCAGCAACATCCTCTCTTTCTCTCCCTATACCGTTAAATATTGTTTTTATGTCGTCTTCCAGGCGATCGGGGTCTACTTCAATCTTTACTTCCTGATCCCCCGCTTTTTGGAAAAGGGACGATATGCCCAATACATCGCGTTGCTGATGGTCACCATCGTTTGTACGGCTGTTTTTGTAGCGTTGGGCTACCCTGTGAGCGCCTGGCTATCGGAACAAACTTTCGAGGACCTCTACCATATCTCGCACGAGCGATATTTCTATTTCTTCCAGGTAAACACCCTGCCCTCAACCGTGGCGAGCATGACCCTGGCGATGAGCATCAAGCTCACCAAGAATTGGATCCAGTCTAAACGCAGGGAACAGGATTTGGAGAAGGCAAAATCGGAACTGGAAAAAGAAAAACTGGAAACCGAATTGAAATTTCTGAAGTCCCAATTCAATCCCCATTTCCTTTTCAACACCATCAATTCCATATTTGTGTTGATCAACAAGAATCCGCAGATGGCGTCGGATTCGCTGGCCAAGTTTTCCGATATTCTCCGTTATCAACTTTACGAGTGCAACGAACAACAGATCCTGCTGGACCAGGAATTGAATTATCTCGAAAATTTTATCGAGCTGCAAAAACTGCGACAGGACCACAGTCACGTGACGGTGGACATTCAAATGGACATCCCACACACGGGGAAACTTGTCATCGCACCATTCATTCTCATGCCCTTTGTTGAGAACGCCTTCAAGCATGTGTCCCGTCACCGGAACGGATCGAACTGGATCACGATGAAGCTCCGGCTTGACCGTGAAATGCTGAGACTCGAAGTTTCCAACAGCGCCTCACCGCTGCAAAGCTCTTCATCCGAATTTATCCGCCACCGGGGCATCGGTTTGAAAAACGTGCAGCGCCGGCTGGATCTATTATATCCCGGTAAATACACGCTCGTCAAAGAAAACGGCGACGATCAATTCCGGATAGCGTTGACGTTAAGCCTCCACGAAAGGGCCATGGCCGAACCGGCAGCCTTGACCGAACAAAATGCCACCATCGACAACCTCATTCACTTGTAATTCTGCGCCCATGATCAAATGCGTAATCATCGACGATGAACCCTTGGCCGTAGAATGCATTGCCAGCTATATAAAGGAAGTCAGCTTTTTGCAACTCGTCGGAACAGGGACCAATCCGCTCGATCTCAACGCCATGCTGGACGAGCAACCCATCGACCTTATTTTTCTCGACATCGAAATGCCCTTTATCAACGGGATCGAATTTCTCAAAATGACGCCCGATCCCCCGATGGTGATCATCACCACCGCCTACCCCAGCTATGCCCTGGAGGGTTTCCAACTGGATGTGCTAGACTACCTGGTGAAACCCATCACGTTCAATCGCTTCCTGAAGGCAGTCAACAAATCAAAAGACTATCATCAGCTTCTCCACGCCACTTCCCGGAACGCTACCGGCGATGAAACACCGGATTATTTTTTTATCAAGTGCGACTACAAGTATGAGAAGTTGTATTTCAAAGACATCCTCTACATCGAGGCCATGCAAAACTACATCACCATCCACACCCAGAAAGGCAAGTACATGACGCTTTTGTATCTGAAAAACATCGAAGAGAAACTGAATCCCCAGGCGTTCATCCGGGTGCACAAATCCTATATTGTTTCCATCTCCAAAATAGAAGCCATCGAGAACAACGACATCCACATCCAGACCCATCGCATTCCGATCAGCCGGAACTATCAGGCCGAGGTATTGGGACGCGTGGTGAACGACAGGCTTTGGAAGAAATGAGATTGGGAAATAGCCGTTAGGTCCCAAGCCACTAGCAAAGCATCTCAGTCGTTTTTCCCGGTTGTCAATGAAAGCAGGTCGATGGTAAACCTGGGGGCGCGCGTTGTCAATATCATTTCCCGTCCTTCTCCTGAACCCCTATTTTTAGTTGACACCGAACACCCGCTTCCTGGCGTTATCGTTTGGTCCATCCAAAAAACACCTCTTATGAAATTGAACGGCATTCTCACCGCCAGTCTACTCGCCCTCCTCATCGGTATGAGCATGACTGGCGCGCGGGCTCAATCCAAGACAAAAGCAAAGTCTGTTGTCCCGGAGACAAAACACGGGACGCTGGTCATCGAAACGTTGACGTCGGCTATTTTGCGCGATACCAAGATCGGGGTCGATCCGATCCGCAGCATCCACGTCTACCTGCCACCCGGCTATGCCACCTCCGGCAAATCCTACCCGGTGGTATATTATTGTCATTCGACCTACAGCAACCCCACCCAGGTGTTGCAGGACGGCAACATCGCGAGCCTCCTGGATCAGGCCATCGAAAGAAACGTGATCAAGCCGGTCATTTTTGTAGTGGCTGATTACAGCACGGCGTTGACCGGCAGCTTCTATGAAAATTCCGTTGTTTCCGGGCGGTGGATCGACTTCACCGCGCAAGAACTTGTGCCCTTCGTCGACAGTAAGTTTCGAACCCTGCGGAGCGCCGATAGCCGTGCCCTGGCCGGCCACTTTATGGGCGGACGGGGCGCGTTGAAATTGGCTATGGATCACGCCGAATTGTTTCGTGTGGTCTATGCCATGCACCCCGTCGCGACAGGCACGGGCTATCAATCCTGGGCGACCTTCCCTACCGACTGGCGCAAAATTCTGAACGCAAAATCGCCCGAAGAGTTGAAAGGTGATTTTGTGCTCGGCATGAGCCGCGCGTTTCTGCCCAATGTCGATCGCCCGCCCTTTTATTGCGACTTCTTTATGGACCTCGAAAACGGAAACCTCAAACTCGATCCCGAAAAAACAGCAAAAACACAAGCGGCCTTTTTGCTCGATCGCCAACTTCCGGAAAGCGCCGCCCGCCTCCGCTCGATGCGCGGCATCGCTCTCGACTGGGCACGCTACGATTCCAACCAGGATCACGTGCTCTCAGCCCGCGCTTTCTCCATCAAACTCGACGACCTGGGCGTTGAACATGAGGCCGAGGAATATCGCGGCGATCCCTTCCACACAGTTTGGAATGAGGATGGCCGCTTCTATACCCGGGTGCTCCCCTTCTTTGAACGTCACCTCGTGTTTGAAGCAAAAAATTGAATGTATCGCAAAACGTAATCAACTCTCAAAATCAAATGATATGACAAAAAATGGATTCATCATTCTCTTCGCAGCATTTCTCAACCTGAATGCTCCGGATGTATTGGCGCAGACGAAAGTCGACGAGAAGACCCTCTCCTTCTTAAAGCAGTTCACTTCGGACTACAACAAAAACTACCTCGACAAAAAGCCTGAACGGTTGGAGACCTACTATCGTGAAGATGTTCGTTTGATGCCGCCGTTTCAAAGAACGATCGTCGGGAAAGAAAACCTGGTAGCTTACCATAAGGCTTTCGCCACCCGGTTCGACATCCAGGAATACAACCGTGCCGACATGGAAGTACTCGATCTGGGATCGATGGTGTCGGAGATTGGAATGTTCACCATGAAAATGAAAATAAAGAACACCGGCAAGGTGTATGATCTGAAAGGAAAGTATCTCAACCTTTGGGGAAAGGAGAATGGCAAGCTCTCCCTGATCACCGAGGCTTGGAATTATGATCACGCCATTGATTTTGCCGATCAATTGAAATTCACGGAAATACCCAACGTCGACGTTGCTTTGAGTCCCCACGTAAACATCAACAACAATATAAGTTTTGAGCTGGCCGCCCTGAACCGTCTCGTCGAAGCCACCGTGAGTCAACAGGATGCCAGGATTTGGAGCCTGTTCTACTCCGACGACGCCATCCTTTGCCACTCGGGCCATGTCCTCTCCAAGGGTAAAAAGGAGGTGGACGAATTTCTGATCGAACACTGCCGGGAGCTTCCCATCTTCGAGAAACTGGACGTCCGGAACGACCGCATCGACCACCTGGGAAATTATGTGATCGAATACGCAAGCCATATTGCCACGGTGCGAAATGGCGACTGGTCTGGCGTGGGCGTTGGAAAAGATCTCCGGATCTGGCGGAGGGAAAAAGATGGCAGCTTAAAAATCTTCAGACACATCGGGATGTACGATTGACAAAAAAACAAAGGGGCCGATATCAGGGATTTCCGTTCTAAGCATTTTTTCCGATATTGTATAGAGGGATTTGTATACCATAAACCTGCGATTGCACAGGTTCCCCGATATCTTTCACCACCCCTAACCCAACAGGTCTTGTCACCGATCAAAGAAGCCCAAACCATTGATGCGATCATTCAGCAATTGGAACAGTTGATCGAAGGCTGTGCAAACGCCAAAGACCGCGTCGGGTTCTTTGCTTCCTTGTACTATAAAGTGACGGTCAGAGTGAGAGATGCCATTCAGAAAGGAGAATTTGAAGACAACGCGCGCATGGAGCAATTCGACGTCGCTTTTGCAAACCGCTACCTGACGGCCGTGCAACAGTGGCGGAATAAAGAACATCCCACCGGTCCCTGGCAGGTGGCATTCGACGCCTCGAAAAAATCCTCCCGTCTGGTCCTGCAGCACCTGCTCCTCGGCATGAACGCCCACATCAATCTTGACCTCGGCATTGCCGCCGTTCAAGCTTCGGGCAATGACCCCATCGCACACATCCGGAAAGACTTCAACAGCATCAACGACATCCTGGGATCCATGACGTTTGAGGTACTCCAGGAAATCAACCGAATCTCGCCCCTCCTCTCCTTGTTTGGACTACACGCCTCAAACGACACGATCCTCATCCAGTTCAGCATCACCAACGCCCGCGATGGTGCGTGGAGTTTTGCAGAGGACCTGAGTTCCAAAAAAGGAGCCGAAGCCGATGCGTGTATCCAGGCGCGGGCCAACACCATTCAAACACTGGCCACGTCGCTTGTCCAACCGCCAGGTGTGGCCATCCGCATCACTCTATGGATCATTCATCTTTTTGAGTGGAAGAATCCAAGGCGAATCATCGAAGTATTACACACCTATAAAAAGAAGTTCATCTCCATAAATCGCCCGGTACCTGCAAAATCTTAACGGGTAGCGATCACAGATCAAAAAACAACCAGCAGGCCTGTTTTCGCCGCATCGGTTTTGGTATAGGTAACGCCATCCACTTTCAAACCTTGCTTGTTCAACAACGTGATGATCCCGCCATCGTTGCTAAGCTGCGCGCCTTGTCCCGACAAGGGAACGCGAAGGGCATCGCCACCCGGGATGATGAGATTGCCCAGCGTGTCGAATCTTGTTTTGGATTTGTCCACGATCTTCCAGCCCTGAAGATTGACGGGCGTATCGGCCGTGTTCAAAAGGATCACATATTCGTTCCCCACATCCGGAACCCGCGGGTTCACCATGGCCGCGATGATGCGGACGGGTGTGCTGGATTCGGGTTGGTCGGGGTCGACGACCGGAGGACCGGTGATGGGATCGCCGGTCTTGTCGTCCGTGTGCCAGGCCTGTACCTGGAAGGCGATGAAAATGGCAACCCATTTGTTCCGCGAAGGAAAGTGAATGAACAATCCCCCATCCTGGTACACGCCATTGTCCTTTTTATACTGGCCCGAATTCCCCTGATTCATATGAATATCGTGAATGCCATTGCCGGGTTCGAAGCCGAAGTATTTATCCTTCACTCCCGGCTCCGGGCCCCACCGTTCGCCGAAGGCATACACGCGGGCATCGCTATCGCTGATCGCCTGGCTCACATAGAAACCGACCTTTTCGTTCAGATCGTTGTCGGCACCGGGCTTGTTGAAAGGAATGGGTTTCATGGCCGCGGTGGGGAACATGTTCCGCCGGATGAAATCCAGGGCAATGGAGTTGGGCTGGGATGGAATTTCGGTGAACCCTGCCGCCAGGTTTTTATCCAGGATATCTTGCAGGATGGGATGTTGAAAATCCTCGTCCATATAGAACAATACTTCCGGCGGATTCACAGCCGATTTTACATTGATCGCAATCCGGTAAGGTTTTCCCGAAGCATCGATCTTGATCTGGAAATGTTCATTGCTGGACGAGGCAAGTATACTGTCCGTGGCCTTCCCCAGGAGGACGCCGTATTTTTTGAGAGGCATAACAGGATAAATTAAAACGTTATCTAAATCTTAAAATTCAGCCAATAGCACCTGGTCAATTTCCAGGGGGGCTGACGCGAGGCGAGGAACTTGAGTAAATAAAACTAGTCAACCCTCCCGAAAGAGTCAATCCCGGAAAGAGGTGAAAGGGCTTTTGCTTTTGTTTTAGACAGTTTTTGAGTCCGAATTAACAGAAAGATAATCCTGCCCTTTCCGGAAACCCGACCGGCTTTCTTTCGTATGATAAGACGACTTGAATTTTAAGATACCAATTGGTATCTTTGAAAATGCGCAATCCGGAAGCCACACGCGAAAAGATCTTGAAAAAATCGGGGGTACTTTTTAACACCAAAGGGTACAAGGCGACCTCCATCAGCGAGATCACCGACGCCACGGGCTTCACGAAAGGCGCCATCTACCGGCACTTCAAAAGCAAACAAGAACTGGAAATGGAATCCTTGTTTCAGATGTCCCTGCTGATGATGGAGGCCTTGCGGGGCCGCATCAAAACCGAAACGACAGCCCCCGACAAATTGAAGGCCATCTTTCGGTTTTTCGAATCGTATCTCGGCAAACCGGTTGTCAAAGGTGGATGCCCGCTCATGAACGCCGCCATCGAAGCCGACGATGCTCATCCAGGGCTTCGCAAAGCGGCGTTAAAAATACTGGACATGCTCCACAACTCCGTGGTCGCCATACTCGAGAACGGCATCCGCTATAAACAATTGAAACCGGATATCGACAAGGCGTATTACGCTTCCGTGATCATCGCCGCCCTGGAAGGTGCCATCATGATGAGCAAGCTGCGGGGCAACAATGCCGACACCCTGCGTGTCATCCAACACCTGGAAAATCAACTGAAAGATCTGGTCCTGTAAATTTTTTTAACCCAATAGATACCGATTGGTATCTACAAAACCCTTCCCCCATGAAAAAAATCATCCCCAAAATTCTCGGCGTCGCGCTCAACCTGCTCGCCTGGATCCATCCCAAAGCTGCCGGACGCCGGGGCTTCCTGCTCTTCTGCAGACCCTTTAGAACGCCGGTCACGGACAAACAAAAGGACTTCTTCGACACCGCCGATCAATCTACCATTACCAGCGAAGGCGTCAACGTGCAAGTGTACCGGTGGGGGAAGGGCGAAAAGAAAGTGGTTTTCTTTCATGGCTGGCAAAGTCACAGCTACCGCTGGAAAGCGTATATCGACGCGTTGCCCAAAGATGCCTACACGATTTATGCCCTGGATGCTCCCGGGCATGGTCGCTCTGGCGGCAACTTTCTTTCCGTTCCGGTCTATGGCACGCTGATCCAGAAGTTCATCCAGGATATCGGTGGCGCACAAACAGTGGTCGGGCATTCGTTGGGGAGCTTCTCATTGATATACACCTTCTTTCGCAATCCGTCGCTGCCGGTGGACAATGTGATCCTCATGGCGCCTCCTGGCGAGGCTTCCGATTTTATGACCTTCTACAAAGACACGCTGCGGCTTTCCAACCGGGCCATGAAACACATCTATCAATATTTCGAGCAGACCTATAAAGTCCCGCCGGCATATTTTTCCACCAAGAAATTTGCTGCTTCCCTGTCGCAGAAAGGCCTGATCATTCACGACGAGGGCGATGACGAAGCGCCGTATCACTACGCCGTGAAAATTAACGAGGTCTGGAAAAAATCAACCCTGATCTCCACACAAGGGTTTGGTCATAACCTCAAGTCGCCGACGGTGGTGGAAGCGGTGTTTAAATTTATCCATGAATCCAATCACGCATCGTTAACGGTTTCCGAACACAACGTTAACTAGTGCGTGCAAAAGATAACATTTGTCATCGTCCCTAAACCCGCCCAGACCGGGCGGCGAAAACAATCCTGCCCTCAATTCTTTATAGGCCACGCCGACTCCGCGTAGCCTATTTGAATTTTATCGGCTGTAAAACCATGATACCAAAGTTTGACGCGATTGTTTTCAATGATCACCCCAGGAGCCACGGCGCCCAACGGAGAAAATAATTTATCGGCGTTGACAATGGGTTTGGGATTCACTTCCCAAGGGCCCATTGGCGTTTTGCCCCTGGCCACACCAATCACATGGGGTTCGTCGACGGAGGTCATAAACAAATAATAGAAATTATCCGGACCTTCAACAATCTCAGCTTCCGCCACACCCTTTGACGCCCAGGGAATTTCTGACGCGTCGATGACCGGCGCGCTTTTCTTAAACCAGGTGACACCATCCAGGGAAGTTGCCCCCAGGAGTCGCGCCGCCACTGGACCACAGGATGTAAAACAATACCCTGTGTAAAGCATGAAAAGAGAATCCTGGTAGTGAATGATGGAAGGGCTATCCAACGCGTCGCGATCAAATCCCTTGGGGGAGCTGATCATTACCGGGTTGGCTTGGGCTGTAAAATTTTCACCATCGGTCGACGTGGCCAACCCAAGGCTTACCGGCCCGGACTTAAACACGCCGCCACCCGTATCTTGGTAGCCGACAAAATAAAGAAAATATGTGCTCTTGAATTTTAGTGCAAAGCTGGTCTCATGAGCGTTGCTCCACGTGGTGCTGTTCGAATACAACATCCGGCCCTCCACCGGATCATTCACCTTCACATTTGTCCACGCCATACCATCCGTTGACGTAGCCTGGCAAATCTCGGGACCCTGGGGTGTGCGGTTGGGATCGAAGCCGGTGTAGAACATGCGGTAGCTTCCATTTTCTTTTATCACGGAAGGATCGCCTACTAAGGGGAATTGTCCCTCAAATGCAGGAGCGTCGTACACGCTCCAGGTTGTCCAGGAGGGGGTCGTTTCGTCTGAGGAACAGGCAAAAAATGCTGGAGCGAGCAGAAAAAGGAGAGGAACTTTTATTCGCATCGGCATGGGGAGGGGTTTTGAATGATTGTGAACATCGCGGTGATGGTTGCAAATTAGGAGCCAGAAGCCAGAATTCAGTAGCCAGTGGTGGAATCTGGAAGATGGGTGTTATTTTTCTAAGAACTCTAAATCAAAATAATAATATCGACTGTCGCGGTCGATGTAGAGGTTTGTTTCCTTTTGCATCTCGAGTAGCATCAGTAACGTTGTTTTGTCTTTTGCAACTGAGCGGGTGAAGGTGCGGCGTTGGCCTTGAACGGTCGTGGTGTACTTTATGCGGGATACGGCGATATTGTCGGTCTTGCGATTTTCGAAAGGGTCTCCGATCAGTGCGTTGAAGAGGATTTCTTTGTCGTTTTTTTCTTCGCGGACCTGGGTCCAGGAGTTTCCGGTGACCGTGCATCGGGAAAGATCGACGGGGATTACGATACTGTTTTTCTTGAAGTCTGCGAGGTTGGTCAGGGCGGAAGCTTCTGTTTTTTTTTCGTCGCGGAGTTCAAAGTAAAGGGCGATAATTGCCGGCAAAAGCAGGCTGGCGCCGATACCAAAAAAGACGTAGTTCAAATGCGGTGTATGGGCTTTCGCAACGCCGTACATGATGATTATGCCCAGCATCGTTAGTCCGACGATGAAATATACTCCAATATTTTTTAGTCGTTCCATGTGTTCATTGTGGTTTACAACCCTGGAGGTACACAAAATTTGAATAGCCTAATATACAAACGCAAGGCTGGACCTCAAAAGTCAGACTACACTTTCCGCAACAAGGCCTACTCGAGTTCAGGGCTAAAGCCCTGTGTAAAAATTGTCGGGTAAACCCCAGCCTAAAAGCCTTGTCCATGCACACATTTATTTGTGAGCTAGCAAATCAAGTGAACGAGTAAACCCCGGCCTTTTATGCACACATAGCCCCGACCTTTAGGCCTTATCCTTGCTTGCGTCTTTCGAAGAGAAATATGAATAACCCCGGACTTCAGTCCGGGGAACACAAGCCATATCCAGCCACGGGCTTTAGCCCTGACCACACCGATGATTTGGCAGACAGCGATACACACAGTGAGAAAGTCAGGGCTAAAGCCCGTTATAACTAAGTTGCCTGTACCCCGGACTAAAGTCCGGGGTTATTCAAGATTTTACTCACACATTGGATTTCCGAACGTAGGCCTAAACCCAGAGTGCTCACTCATCTATACCCTTCACTTCAAAAGATTTGTGCATAGACCAAGCCTAAAGGCTGGGGCTTGTTCGATCATCCAATTTCTTTTAAGACATCCGTTAGCTGTTTTTGAACCCGATCAGTGAACCAGAGTCTGTCGGGGAAAACCGTTCGTTCGCGATCGATGTCGTCCGGAAAGGAACATGTTTCTTCTCAAAATCGCCCCAAATGAGGTTCAATCCAATGGTTTGGCCATGGCATAGTCTTGGCCGTGGAAGGTGACATGAGGCTCGGAATCTCATGTCGCTAGCCTGTTTTCACAATCCTCAATCAAAGCAAAAAAATTATGTTCCGGAATTATCTCAAAGTCACGTTTCGCACGCTGTTGAAAAGCAAAGCAACCAGCTTGATCAACATCCTGGGGCTCACCATCGGGATCAGCACTTGCATCCTCATCACGCTGTATGTGTTGGATGAGTTGAGCTATGACCGGTTTCACGCGAATGCCGGTCGCATTTTCCGACTAACGGAATTGCTCCACTTGCCACGTGAAGTGCGACCACAAACCGTGACCTCTCCCCCGATGGGGCCAGCGTTGCTGCAGAATTTTCCGGAAGTGCAAAAAATGGTGCGCCTCAACAAAAGCAGCCGGCAGTTGGCTTATGGTGATGTGAAGTTCTTCGACACGCGAGTCTGGTATGCAGATTCCACGCTGTTCCAGATCTTTACTTTCCCCATGATCAAAGGCAATCCAGACAAAGCGTTGACGGAGCCTTATTCCATCGTGCTGACCGAAAAAGCGGCGAAGCGTTACTTCGGCGACGCTGATCCCCTGGGAAAGACCATGGCGTTGTCGGATACGATCACGCTCACCGTCACCGGGCTGATCGCCGACATTCCCACAAACTCGCACATTCAATTCGATGTCGTGATGTCGCGTTCTACGATCACGGCAGTAAACAACAATCAACCCGAGGACAACTGGTTCAACAACGGTTACTATACTTATATTCTTCTTCCCGAAGGATACGACTACAAGCAGCTTGAAGCGAAGTTCCCGGCCTTCCTGGAAAAGCAAATGGCGGAGGAGAAAAAGAACAGTGGTCTGTGGTACGATTTTGTCCTTCAACCCCTCCCCTTCATCCACCTCCATTCTACTACACCGTATGACATCGGGCCAAACGGCAACATCAAATACGTGTACATCTTTTCGATCATCGCCATCCTGGTGTTGCTTATCGCTTGTGCGAACTACGTGAACCTGGCCACGGCCCGCTCGGTGAACCGCGCAAAAGAATTGGGCATGCGCAAAGTGATTGGCGCACGACGCGGACAACTGATCGTGCAACTGCTGGGGGAATCCTTCCTGCTCACGTGCATCGCCTTCATCCTGGCGATGGCGATCGTCGCGGTGGCTCTCCCCTACTTCAACACCTTGACCGGAAAAACCATGAGCGCGTGGGTCCTGATGCGGCCGGAGGTGATCACTACCGTGGTTGTCATTTTCCTGCTCATCGGCGTGTTGGCGGGAGCATACCCGGCACTCCTCATGTCGTCGTTTTCGCCGATCAAGACCATGAAGAACTATGCGCGCCAGGGCAAAGAAAGCAACCTGTTGCGCAAAGGCCTGGTCGTGTTTCAGTTCTCGATGTCGATCATGCTCATTGCGGGCACGATCCTGATCTTCCGCCAGGTGGAATTCATGCAGACGCAAAACCTCGGCATCGACAAGGAACAGACCTTGCAATTTTACATGCGAAGTTCCATCAGTACAAAGTATAAGCTCATCCGCGAGGAGATGGGGAAAGTGCCCGGTGTGTTGAACGCTACAGTGACGAATTTTACCTTCAGCGACGACGTGAGCAACATCGCCATGCTTCCCGAAGGTGCCAATGAAAATGAGATCACGTCCGAAGCAACGATCAGCGTAGACGCCGACTTTCTTCCAAACTTCCGGATCCCGGTGGTGGCGGGAAGGAATTTCTCCCGCGACATCCCCACCGACGAGACCGAGGCTTTTATCGTCAACGAGTCGGCCGTGAAGAAATTCAACTGGGGATCGCCCGAAGGGGCCATTGGAAAAAAGATCGACTGGGGTCTTGGAAAAAAAGGGAAAGTGATCGGGGTGGTCCGGGACTTTAATTTTTCTTCGCTGCACCTGGCGATCGCGCCGCTCATCATTCACATCGTTCCCGACTGGTACAACTACATTGCCCTCAAGATCAAAGGCGACGATGTGCCGGGCACCGTGAGTCGTCTTGAAAGCCGGTGGAGAGAACTCGGTCTCGACAGTCCCTTCGCCTACTCGTTCATGGACCAGGATTTTCAAAAACTTTATCAAGCCGAGCAGCAAACCCAGACCATCATCGGAGGTCTTGCATCGCTTGCCATTTTCATTGCCAGCCTCGGGTTGTTCGGGTTGGCCGCCTTCATGGCCGAGCAGCGCACAAAAGAGATCGGCGTGCGCAAAGTACTCGGCGCCACCGTGACCAGCATCATCGCGTTGCTGTCAAAAGATTTCCTGAAGCTCATCGCCTTCGCCATCGTCATTGCCGTGCCGGTGACCTGGTATACCGCGACGCAGTGGCTGAGCAGCTTTGCCTATCGGACCGAAGTATCGTGGTGGATCTTTGTTATTGCCGGGCTGGCCTCGATCACCATTGCCCTGATCACGGTAAGCTTTCAATCCATCAGGGCAGCCGTTGCCAATCCCGTGAATTCTTTACGGAACGAATAAATTCCCCCCTTACTACCTCTGAATCTGTGATTTACCTATCCCGGTCCTATCGTATAGATAGCACCGGGACGGGTTTTTACGTGCCTTCTAAAAGGCCCTGAAAAAGCCCCATTCCCACGGGATCTGAAACCGGTCTCAAAACAGGATTTGAAGGGTTTCCCAAGCCTCTCAAAGAGGTGAATAATAACTTTACAGTTGACTTGTCAGGTTGGTGAAAATCACTAACTTACGATTTAATTTTTTAACTGTATCGCTTAGTTTTCGCTTCAGGGCGCTTTTTTGCTAAGATGTGGGGGTGTAAGGTTTGGGTCCGAATGAAAAATCCAGAAAGTGCCTTTCGCGGGTATACGGCGGGTTACATGCTGAAAATATGTTATCGGTTGACTTTGTAAGAAGACGAAAAGCGCTCTTCCTGGGGCTGTTGCTGGTCATTTTGGGTCAGTGGCAGGCCTATGGGCAGGGTTGCAGTTGCCCCCCGATAACCACCTGCGGATGTACAGTCGGCCTTACAAAAATGACCGTGCAATTCACCGGTCTGCTGGGCCTTACGGTAGACGTCCAGGATGGGGGTGGCACCATTTTCAGTGGCTTGCTTTTGCTTCCCGGAAGTACGTTCACCGTACAAAGTTCTGCCGGCGCCGGCAATCCCTTTGTAGGCGATCAGGTAACCATCCGCACCACGCTGGTGGTACTGGCCAACATCAACACCTCCTGCTCGAACGGTGTAAAAATCGGGACCACTTTTGGCAACTTTACGGTAACCGGCGGCGAAAGCGTAGGCGGGCAACCGATCTGTTGTTTGAACATGGAGAGCTCTCCCCCAAACTTTACCTTTTGCCCACCGAACGTCGATGTGCCGGCCGATGCCAACGCCTGCGGTACCAACGTCACCTGGCCGGTGCCGACGGTCACCGACAACTGCGCGGTGGCCAGTGTGATACCCGATCACAACCGGGGCGATTTTTTCCCCGTGGGCCAAACGGTCGTCACCTATACCGCGACGGATAATTATGGCAACACGCAAAACTGTTCCTTTAACGTCAGGGTCCGGGATCAATCGGCACCCGTATTTGCAGGCTGCCCCGCCAATTTTGCGATACCTGTCGATCCCGGTTTGTGTACTGCCGTCGTAAACTGGACAGCGCCGACCGCCACCGACGCTTGTGAAGGGGCGATCATACCGACAAGCCCCAATGCTCCTGGAACAACCTTTGGGCTGGGCGCACATACCATTACCTACACGGCCAAGGATTCCCAGGGAAATCAAAGCACTTGTTCCTTTACCGTAACAGTGACCGACAATACCCCACCGGTATTCGCCGGTTGCCCTGCAGACTTTTCGGTGCCCGCCAATGCCGCCACCTGTAGTGCCGTCGTGACCTGGACGGCGCCTACGGCTACAGATGATTGTGCCGGATCGGTGATCCCAACAAGCCCTGATGCTTCGGGAACAACTTTTGGAATAGGGCCACATATCATTACATACACTGCCAATGATGGCAAGGGAAATCAAAGCACTTGTTCATTCACAGTAACCGTCACCGATAACACCGCTCCGGTAATCGCCGGGTGTCCTGCAGACTTTTCCGTATCCGCCAATGCTGCCACCTGTGACGCTGTCGTGACCTGGACAGCACCCACCGCTACAGACGCTTGTGTTGGGGCAATCATCCCGACAAGCCCTGATGTGTCGGGAACAACTTTTGGGTTAGGACCACATATCATTACCTACACCGCGGATGACGGCAATGGAAATCAAAGCACTTGTTCGTTTACGGTGACCGTCACCGATAACACGGCCCCAGTATTCGCCGGGTGTCCTGCGGACTTTTCCGTATCCGCCGATGCCGCTACCTGCAGTGCAGTTGTGACCTGGACGGCACCCACCGCTACGGACGCCTGTGTTGGAGCGATCATACCGACTAGTCCCGATGTTTCGGGAACAACTTTTGGATTAGGACCACATACCATCACCTACACCGCCGATGACGGAAATGGAAATCAAAGCACTTGTTCGTTCACGGTAACTGTCACGGATAACACGGCACCAGTAATCGCCGGATGTCCTTCAGACTTTTCCGTATCCGCCGATGCCGCTACCTGCAGTGCTGTCGTGACCTGGACGGCACCCACCGCTACAGACGCCTGTATGGGGACGATCATCCCGACAAGTCCCGATGCTTCGGGAACAACTTTTGGAATAGGGCCGCATATCATTACTTACACCGCCGACGATGGAAATGGAAATCAGAGCACTTGTTCGTTTACGGTAACCGTCACCGATAACACGGCACCGGTATTCGCCGGATGTCCTGCAGACTTTTCCGTATCCGCCGATGCTGCAACCTGCACGGCTGTTGTAATCTGGACGCCGCCCACCGCGACAGACGCCTGTGTTGGGACCGTAACGCCGACCAGCCCCGATGCTTCGGGTACAACTTTTGGATTAGGACCACACATCATTACCTACACTGCTGATGACGGCAATGGAAATCAAAGCACCTGTTCTTTCACAGTGACCGTCACCGATAACACGGCACCGGTATTCGCCGGATGTCCTGCAGACTTTTCCGTATCTGCCGATGCCGCTACCTGCAGTGCTGTCGTGATCTGGACACCGCCCACGGCTACAGACGCCTGTGTGGGCGCGATCACGCCGACTAGTCCCGATGCCTCCGGAACAACTTTTGGAATTGGGCCACATATCATCACCTACACCGCCGACGATGGAAATGGAAACCAAAGTACTTGTTCGTTTACGGTAACTGTCACGGATAACACGGCACCAGTAATCGCCGGATGTCCTTCAGACTTTTCAGTATCCGCCGATGCCGCTACCTGCAGTGCTGTCGTGACCTGGACGGCGCCCACTGCTACAGACGCCTGTGTGGGAGCGATCATCCCGACAAGTCCCGATGCTTCGGGTGCAACTTTTGGATTAGGGCCACATATCATTACCTACACCGCCGACGATGGAAATGGAAATCAAAGTACTTGTTCATTCACGGTTACCGTCACCGATAACACAGCACCGGTAATCGCCGGGTGTCCTGCAGACTTTTCCGTATCCGCCGATGCAGCCACCTGCACGGCTGTTGTAATCTGGACGCCGCCCACCGCGACAGACGCCTGTGTTGGGACCGTAACGCCCACCAGCCCCGATGCTTCAGGAGCAACGTTTGGATTAGGACCACATATCATCACCTACACCGCCGACGATGGCAATGGAAACCAAAGTACTTGCTCGTTTACGGTGACCGTCACCGATAACACGGCACCGGTATTCGCCGGATGTCCTGCAGACTTTTCCGTATCCGCCGATGCCGCTACTTGTAACGCTGTTGTGATCTGGACCGCACCCACCGCTACAGACGCCTGTGTTGGAGCGATCATCCCGACAAGTCCCGATGTTTCAGGAACAACTTTTGGATTAGGACCGCATACTATCATCTACACCGCCGACGACGGCAATGGAAACCAAAGTACCTGTTCGTTTACGGTGACCGTCACCGATGACACGGCACCGGTTTTCGCCGGGTGTCCCGCAGATTTTTCCGTGACCGCTGATGCCGCTACCTGTGACGCTGTTGTGATCTGGACGGCACCCACCGCTACAGACGCCTGTGCTGGGGCGATCATCCCGACAAGCCCTGATGTTTCGGGAGCAACTTTTGGATTAGGACCACATATCATTACTTACACGGCCGACGATGGAAATGGAAACCAAAGTACTTGTTCGTTTACGGTAACCGTCACCGATAACACGGCACCCGTAATCGCTAATTGTCCTGCAGACTTTTCCGTATCCGCCGATGCTGTCACTTGTAGTGCTGTCGTGATCTGGACGCCGCCCACCGCTACAGATGCTTGTGTTGGTGCGATCATCCCGACCAGTCCCGATGCTTCGGGCGCAACTTTTGGACTCGGGCCACATATTATCACCTACACCGCCGACGATGGCAATGGAAATCAAAGCACCTGTTCTTTCACAGTGACCGTCACCGATAACACGGCACCGATAATCACCGGATGTCCTGCAGACTTTTCAGTATCCGCCGATGCCGCTACCTGTAGTGCGGTTGTGATCTGGACACCGCCCACCGCTACAGACGCTTGTGTTGGGGCGATCACGCCAACCAGTCTCGATGCTCCCGGTGCAACTTTTGGATTAGGTCCACACACGATTACTTACACCGCCGATGACGGCAATGGGAATCAAAGTACTTGTTCTTTTACGGTAACCGTCACCGATAACACGGCACCGGTATTCGCCGGATGCCCTGCAGACTTTTCGGTATCCGCCGATGCCGCTACCTGCAGTGCTGTTGTGATCTGGACACCGCCCACCGCTACAGATGCCTGTGTTGGGGCGATCACGCCAACCAGCCTCGATGCTCCTGGAGCAACTTTTGGATTAGGTCCGCATATCATTACCTACACTGCCGATGACGGAAATGGAAATCAAAGCACTTGTTCGTTTACGGTAACCGTCACCGATAATACGGCACCGGTATTCGCTGGGTGTCCCGCAGACTTTTCCGTATCCGCCGATGCTGCTACCTGCAGTGCCGTCGTGATCTGGACACCGCCTACTGCTACAGACGCCTGTGTGGGGGCGATCATCCCGACCAGTCCCGATGCTTCGGGAACAACTTTTGGATTAGGACCACATATCATCACTTACACCGCCGATGACGGAAATGGAAATCAAAGTACATGTTCATTTACGGTAACCGTTACTGATAACACGGCACCGGTATTCGCCGGATGTCCCACAGACTTTTCGGTATCCGCGGATGCGAATACCTGTGACGCTGTCGTGATCTGGACACCGCCCACCGCGACAGACGCCTGTGTGGGGACGATCACCCCGACCAGTCCCGATGCTTCGGGAACAACTTTTGGATTAGGACCACATATCATTACTTACACCGCCGACGATGGCAATGGAAACCAAAGCACGTGTTCGTTTACGGTGACCGTCACCGATGACACGGCCCCGGTATTCGCCGGATGTCCTGCAGACTTTTCCGTAACCGCCAATGCTACAACCTGTGACGCTGTTGTGATCTGGACGGCACCAACCGCTACAGACGCCTGTGTTGGGGCGATCATCCCAACCAGCCCCGATGCTTCGGGTGCAACTTTTGGACTCGGGCCCCATACGATCACCTACACTGCCGACGACGGCAAGGGAAACCAAAGCACTTGTTCTTTCATCGTTACGGTGATCGATGCCACCAAGCCTGTATTTGCGAATTGCCCCGCCAACATTTCTGTACCGACGGACCCCGCGGTCTGCACAGCGATCGTGAGCTGGCTACCGCTCTCGGTTACCGACAACTGCGATGCAGCACCGGCGGTCACCAGCAACTTCAATTCGGGAGATGCCTTCCCCGTCGGCGTGACCACTGTTACGTATGAAGCGACCGACGCGGCAGGCAACAAAGAGACGTGCTCGTTTACCGTGACAGTAGAAGATCATATCAATCCGGCGTTTACGGGTTGTCCTTCCAACATTGTTGCTCCTGCCAGCACTACGTCTTGCGATGCGGCCGTATCATGGACCGTTCCCACGGCGAGTGACAATTGTACGGCAACACCTGCTGTGACCAGTAATTTTAATTCCGGCGACGTGTTCCCGATCGGGGTGACCACGGTTACCTACACGGCGACAGACGCAGCGGGGAACACCACCACATGTTCCTTCAGCGTAACGGTCAACGACACCCGCGCGCCCGTGTTCACCGGTTGCCCTGCTGCTATTACGGTAGCGGCCGATGCCTCTTGCCAAGCCGTGGCAACCTGGACCCCGCCCGTGGCGAAGGATAACTGTTCCTTTACGCTCACGAGCAATCACAATCCAGGCGAAACTTTCCCGCTGGGGACCACACCGGTTATTTACACCGCTACTGATCCCGCGGGCAATGTGAGCACTTGTTCATTCAACGTTATCGTGCGCGACGCCATCGCGCCGGTGTTCAGCAATTGTCCGGTCGACTTCAGTGTTGCCGAGGGTGCGGGTTGTGGCACGAACGTAAACTGGATCGCACCTACTGTGACCGACAATTGCACAGGAACGCTCACGTTGACCAGCGACCACGCCCCCGGGGATTTCTTTGCCGTGGGCAGCACCACGGTAACCTACAAGGCAACCGACGCGGCGGGCAACATTGCCACGTGTTCGTTTGCCGTGACCGTTGAGGATACTACGCCGCCCGCATTTCAAAATTGTCCCCCTCAAATTTCAGTCGCGGCCGACAACTCCTGCGGCGCGATCGTGAACTGGGTACCGCCAACGGCTTCGGACAACTGCAGCATGAGCGTGGTCAGTACGCATCAGCCTGGTGATCGATTTGATATCGGCATCACCGACGTGGTGTATACCGCCACCGACATCTATGGCAATGCGTCGGTTTGCCGCTTCACGGTAACGGTGAGGAATGAAGAACTGCCCACGTTTGCCGACTGCCCCAGCGATGTGCATGCCCGATGCGGCGAGTCAGGCGAGGTGATCGTAAGTTGGGACCCGCCCACCGCCACGACACGGTGTGGGGAATTGTCGCTCACCAGTTCGCACGAACCGGGGGAAACATTTTCCGTGGGTACCACACCGGTGGTCTACACCGCCGCCAACGACGCCGGTAAAACAATAACCTGCAACTTCAACGTCATCGTTGACTATGAAGAACTGGAAATTGAAGTCACCAAGGTGGTAACGCCCGACGGCGACGGGACGAACGATGAATGGATCGTTGTGAATATCGAAAAATTCGCCCGTAACAAGGTGATTGTTTTAGACCGGTGGGGCAGCATCATTTACCAGGCTTCCGGGTATAACAATAGTACGATGGTCTGGAACGGTGTGAGCTCGAACGGTGTTCAGGTACCCACGGGTACCTATTACTATGTCATCGAGGTGGATTTCTTGAAGAAGCATTTAAAGAAGAGTGGATTTATTGAATTGCTGCGATAGTATGGGAGCACGGCTACGATATTGTTTTTTAAGAATCGCGCTATCGGCAGGGGTGCTCATTTTGTCTTTTCAGCTGAGCACGGCCCAGCAAAAAGTGCAGTTCAGTCAGTACATGTTCAATAACCTGGTGATCAATCCCGCGTATGCCGGTGCCGATGAGGCCCTGAGTCTTACGTTTATCGATCGAAGACAATGGAGTGGTGTCGAGGGTGCGCCCACCACGCAAACCTTGTCGGGACATACGTTGTTTAAGAAAAAACATTTCGGGTTGGGCGCTACCCTCGTCAATGATCAGTATGGCGTTCACAAAAATCTGAGTGCGCTAACCGACTATGCCTACCACCTGCAGGTGGGCAAAAAGTCATTCCTATCGTTGGGGCTGCAGGCCGGTGTGCACAATACCCGTTCGGACTATGCTTCACTGATCGGCGGGGTGACAAACGATCCCAGGCTTTACGGCAACGTCTCTCAAACATTCTTTGACCTTGGGGCGGGCATTTATTTCAGGAGTCCGCGGTTGCACGTCGGATTGTCGGCGCCCCAATTGCTTCCCGAGACGCTTTCGCTCAGCGACACGCTATCGGTCCGTTTGAGCCGCGCCAACTATTTCTTGTTTACCAAATACAAGATCACCCAAAACGAAAGCATCGAATACGAACCCTCTGTATTATTAAAATATTTCCCAGGATTGCCGTTCTCATACGACGTGAACATCAACATGATCTACCGCAAGGTGTTGACGCTGGGGCTCTCCTACCGGAAACGTGAATCGGTGGATTTTTTGCTAAAGGCGCAGATCACGCCGCAGTTCCAGATTGGATACGCCTACGACCACGCCATTGGCGACGTAGCCCGGATCAGCAACGGCTCGCACGAGCTTATGGTGCAGTATCTTTTCAAATATGTAGAAACCAAGGTGGCGTCGCCGCGATGATCCAATACGCATCATGAAAAACGGAAACCTCCTTATGTTGCTTCTTCTCCTCGCCGCGGTGCAGACCGTGCAGGGACAGCAAACGGTTTTCGGATTGTTCAGAAGCGAAGTGGGTCTTGGCGACAAATACTATAAGGACAAAAATTATACGGAGGCCCTAAAGCTATACATGGAAGCCGCCCGGAAAAATCCGGATGTCCAACTCAGAATTGCACGGTGTTATTATTCGCTCAAAGAGTATTCGACAGCCGTAGCCTACTATGGCCGGTATTTGAAAGAAAGGCGATCGCTCCCCTGGAGTGATACTTACTACTACGCGGAAGTGCAGGCCGCTACCGGTAACTACGCGGCGGCTATTGAATACTATCAAAAGCATTTGACAAACAAAAAAGACGACGAGCTTGCCCTGCGAAAAATATGGCGGCTCAGCAACATCAAATACTTGTACGAGGATTCATCACATTTTGCTGTCCGGCCTATTTCGCTGAACACGGAATACGGAGAGTTGTGTGCGACGCCCTACAAAAACAGGATCGTGTTTATGTCGAACCGGAAAGAACCCGAGCTCGTCGAAAAGGTGAATGCGGTGATGAACGCGCCTTTTTACAAGATCTATTCGGCGCGTGTCCTTCCCGGCTCAAGCGCCGACGGGGGGCATCAATATGATAAGCCATCGCTTTTCAGCAAGGAGCTGGCGTCGCGGTTGAATGCGGGGCCGGTGGTGTTTTATGACAAGGAACAAAAGATGGCCTTCGTGTCGGCGGCGAATGAAACGGGCAACGGGGGCAATCGGAATTTGCAGCTTTACTTTGCGGAATGGAAAAACGGGGAATGGACCGAGACCGATCCTTTCCCTTACAACAGCCGGTATCATTCCATCAGCGATCCCACCATCAGCGAAGACGGCAAGGTCCTTTATTTTTCATCGGACATGGGAGGCGGCCAGGGTGGCAAAGACTTGTACCGGTCTGCCCTCGACGAGGATGGAAAATGGACCCAGCCGGAAAACCTCGGCGAGACGGTGAACACACCCTATGATGAAGTGTTTCCCTTCCTGCATCAAAACCGGACCCTTTACTTTTCATCGAACGGTCACCCCGGCATGGGCGGGCTCGACATTTTTGAGACGGCCATCAAAGCCGACGGCTATAGCGAGCCGCGCAATATGGGCTACCCCATCAACACCAGCTACGACGATTTCGGCATGACCGTGGACGAGCAGGATACCCACGGCTATTTTTCGTCCAATCGAAAAAATGGAGGCTTCAACGACGACCTCTACGAATTTGACATGGACCTGCAAACCTATCCGGTGACCATCGCCGGCATTGTTAAATTAAAAGAACACGCCTGGACCGATGCATCGGCCATCACGGCGATGCCCCAAACGAAGATCTACCTCGTAGACAACTTGCGCAATACGACCGTATTCCAAACCGTTACCGATAACAACGGGAATTTTTCCGTGGTGGTACCGTATCTTAGCGAATATGTTATCCGCGCGGTGGGCGCCGATGGAAAAGAAAGCGTTGTCGTGTTCGAAATCCCAAGACATCAGCAACAAGTCAGTGCCCACGAAATTGTATTTGTAAAAGACACCTTCTAGCGATATGAAGCATTCCCACAGTTCCCTTCTTTTCCATCCATTCACGAAGCTGAATGTGATCCTGCTCTTGCTCACGCTCACAGCATTTGCCACGCTTCCCGCCGCTGCGCAGGTGCGGCAATTGATCCAGGTGAAAACTTTCGACGAGCAATTGAAGCCCCTGAAGAATGTCGAGGTTTCGATCAACAACAAAGACTTCATCTCGACCGGCAACAAGGGCGAAGTGTTTGTCGAATTGCTGGAGACCGACGTGCCGGTGAAGACCATAAAAATAAAGAATGAACAATACGAACCGGCGGCCTGGAACCTGAGCAAAAGCATCCTGGAAATTGTTGTCCGCAAGAAGAACTACCAGGTGGCCATCGTAACCTTCAAGGACCGGAACAACGCTCCCGTGAGCAACCTACCGGTCACCTTCAAGGGCCGGAAGACCGCGCAAGTCACGACCGATGCGGCGGGCAAAATTGAAATACCGCTCGCCCTCGATGAGAAAATAAATACGGCCGACCAATTTACCGCAAAGGGTTACGACGTTGTGGATCTGCAGCAAACGGCGAAAGAGGTCGTGATCACGGTGGAAGCTATTAAGCCGGTGGTCGTGGCCCAAGCGCCAACGCAGACGCCCGCGACGTCCGAAAAAGCGGCTGCCCAAAATCCCGAGATCAACACAGAATATTTCAAGAATTTCAATCTGGCCAACCTGGACTCCATCCAATCCCTCACTGTGTTCTATGCCATCTTTAAAAACGTTCCCATAAAAAGCATGGACGCGGCGACAAAAGCAAAGCTGGACGGAAAATTCAATCAGCTGGTCACACAACTCCAGGATTCGGCGAGCCATAAAAAGGATGTCTTTATGGGGAATATTTCCGATTCATCTTTTGTGAGCGAAGATATCAAGAACCTCTTGAAAAAGGCCACCTTGGAAGGCCAGGGTCTTACCACCCAGAAAAACGAGTTTGATGAGAAGATCCGGATCATCGACCAAAAACTCCAGAAGGGTCTGATGAACCTCGATGAAAATACCCGCGCCACACTTTTCTCGGACCTCATCGCCCTCGAACAACTGCTCGCCTCCAACGAGAGCCGCTTCTATAAAAACGTGAGCGACTACCGACTCATCATCAGCGGCCTCAAGGAAAAGTATTTCGATTTCCAGAAGCTGGAGAACCAACTCTCCGAAAGCGAGGCCCGGCGCCTGGAAGAACAACTTGCCTTCCGGAAACAAATTTTTGCCATATCGCTCGTGGTAATCGGTTTTGCCATCCTCATCGTTTTGCTGATCACGTTCAGCGGCCGGTTGAGAAGACAAAAGAAAGATCTTGTCCGGGCCAACGAGGAAGTGCGTCGCGTCAACGAAAACCTGGAGGCCATTGTCCAGGACCGCACCAAACTGTTGGAAGAAGCCAACCGGGAGCTCGACACATTTTTGTATCGCGCCTCGCACGATTTGCGGTCGCCGGTTTGTTCCATCATCGGGTTGTGTAACATTGCCATTCACCTCTCCAATGGCGAGCCTAAAGAACTGGTGGAGCGCGTCGTGCACACCACCGAGGGCATGGATAAGCTTTTGAAAAAACTGAGCATCATCAGCGAGATCAACCAACCCACTGGTTATTCATCCATCACGCTGCTCAGTCTCGTGGAGAATGTACAAGACCGTTTCTCGAATCTCATAAACGAGAAGGGTGTCAAATTCACGATCGACTGTCCTGCCGATCTTGTTTTCTTCTCCTATCCCAACCTGGTTGACGTGGTCATTACCAACTTGGTGGAAAATGCGCTCATCTACAGTCTCATGCAGCACGCCGAGGGAGCCAGCGTGGTCTTCCAGGCCACCATCAAAGACGATCAACTTCATTTCAGCGTTCGTGACAATGGCATTGGGGTGGAAGCCAGCATTCAACCTCGCCTGTTCGACATGTTCTTCAAAGGCCATCCCGACTCAAAGGGCAACGGACTGGGGCTGTACATCGTCCAAAAATCGGTACAGGCACTGGATGGAAACATCACCGTAGCATCCGAGCAAGGCCGGTACACCGAGTTTGTCGTTCAACTTCCGTTGAATGCCATACAGATGGGAAAATCGCTGGAGGCTGAAGTGGCTTGAGAATATGTTTTTGGGATGTAAACCCGCATGCCCTTCACCTTTCGTTTCAATAAATAAAAAGACCTGTTAGTTTTCTAAGGACTAACAGGTCTTTGATTTTCAAAAGCAACTATCGCTTCCTCACCAATTGTCCGTAGTCTTTATTTCTCGACGACGTATACTTATAGAAGTAGAAGTGATCCGTGAGGCCGGCAGCCGACCATTCAAAATTGTAGTGCTGTCCTTTCGTCACTTTGCCTTCGTAGACCGTGGTCAGGCTTCGGCCTGATTTGTCCAGGATCTCGACCTTAACATTGTCGTCGTACGGGGCCGTCCATTCAAAGTTCAGCTTGTCTCTGAAGGGGTTGGGGTACACGTTCAGTTCGAAAGGTATTCTTGTGGCGCTGGCCACAGGTACCTCCGTCGCAGCTTGCTGCTGCACCGAAGCGACCGTAGTAGTGGTGGAACAAGGATCGCTGGATGACGGATCGCCGCCGCCCGTATTATCCTTCTGGATACACGCCGTGCTGGTGGTATAAGAGCAAGTTTGTGAGCAACCATTTTTCGTAAGCGTCAACGTGAACGTTGCCGAGCTGCCAGGGGCACCAGCCGTATAAACCGCCGTAGAATCACTTCCCGACGTGATCGCCCAGCTATTGTCCGTGCTGGTTACCGTCCAGAGATAATTGGTGGCACCTGCAACAGCCGTCGACAATAAATTTCCAGCTGATCCGCACACGACAGGTTTGGTGGGCGGCGTAATGAGACAAGACCATCCGACAGAAACCGGATCCACCGTGAATGAACGCGTGGCCGTACAACCTGCTGCATCCTTAACGGTCACCGAATAGGTTCCGGAATTCAGACCGGTAACATCTTCCGTCGTTGCACCCGTCGACCACAGGTAGGTGTACGATGGTTTACCTCCCATCACCGAGAGATCGATACCATAAGATCCTTCGACCCCGCATGTTGCATTGCTCACCGCGCCGCTCACGTCCAAGGCTGTCGGTGAAAGGATAAGGAAGGAGAGCGTGCGGGTACATCCGCTGGCATCTGCTACCACAACAGTATAGAATCCAGCCGGAAGACCAGTTACTGCACTACCCGTTGCACCATTCGACCACGTGTATGTGTAAGGAGGAACGCCGCTCACAGTAAGGGTGATCGATCCGAGATCGGTGGCACAAACCGGTTGATTGATTTCGCTGGCAACCGTCAACGGTTTTTGGAAAACACTAATCGTTGCCTGCGTGCTGCAGCCTGCCGCATCGGCTACCGTCACGGTATAAAGGCCGACGGCAAGTCCTGTGCGATCTTCCGTGGTGGGGCCATCTGCCCATTTAATGGTATAGGGAGAAGTACCACCCACAATCGACAAATCGATCGCGCCAAACGTATCGCCAAGGCAACTCGTCGGGGTCACGACATAGGTTAACAGTAAAGTGTTGTTGAGTCGAAGCGTATAGCTTTTGCTCGTCGAGCAACCTAAAGCATCGGTTATTTTTACGGTAAAGCTTCCGGCGCCAAGACCGGTTACGTCTTGCGTCGTTGCCCCGTTGCTCCACGAATACGTGTAGGGGGTGACACCGCCGGTAGGCGTTATATCGATGCTGCCGTTGGCTTGCGTACAGGAAGGATTGAAAAGCGAAGCGGTGGCGCTGAGCAGGGACGAATTTGTCAACATGAACGATTTTTGCGCCGTGCAATTTGTTGAATCGGTTACCGTCACCGTGTATAATCCGCTGGGCACGTTCGTCAGGTTTTGCTGGGTTGCGCCGTTGCTCCAGAAATAGGTGTAGGTGCCTGCTCCTGTTCCGCCGGTCACGTTAAGCGTGATCGATCCGTTCGCCACGCCACTACACGACGGGTTTGACACGGTCTCGGTGATGACGATTGGCGGTGGCGCCGAAACGGTCTCATGCAGTGTAAGGGTATTTCCTTTGGCATCTGTAATGGTGACGCTGTACATTCCCGCCGTAAGATTTTGTATGGAAGGTGTAGTGGCGCCCGTTGACCACGAATAGGTAATAGGAGCTTGTCCATCCTGGATTGTGGCACTCACTTGTCCGTCTGCACTTGCAGAACAAGTTACATTTGTTTTTTGCAAAGTAGCCAGGAGTGTCGAACAGGTTTGCGTGGTATCGGGAGGTACGGGATGTGAAAGCGTGTCATAATCCACACAATTACCATATTTGTAGGCCACTGTGCCCAACGTCTTGTTACAGGTATTGTCCGAACACCAGGTAAACTTTATCGTGAAATCGGCAGGACGTCCTTCTCCAAAACCGGAGATGTTGTCGATCTTCAATCCATAGACACCGGTCGTGGGGTCTTTTCCAAAAACCTGTTTCCAATGTTCCGAATTGCTGACGTCTTTTAATTCTCCACAGGGAAAGCCCATAACGTAATGCGAAAGACCAAACGTCCGGGTGCCGTTATAGGAAACCTTGACTTCATACTCCGTGCACGTTTCTGAGATGGGCTCTTGCTTTACAATCACCGTCGAATAACTGTTGTTGTCACAGGTAGGGTGACCGCCACCACCAGGTTGACCACCACCAGGGTGACCGCCGCCGGGATGACCTCCACCGGGTTGACCACCGCCCGGGTGACCACCACCCGCTTGGCCGCCGCCATGTTGGCCATTGCAGCTGGGGTGGATCGGACAAGTATGTTGCCCATTACAGTTAGTATGGACCGTACAAGTATGATGGCCATCACAGTTAGATTTAGGATGGATAGCACAGGAAGTGTGATTATCCTTGGAAGTGTGATTATCCTTAGACGCGTGGCTGTTCTTGGACGATTGGCCATCCTTCTTAGAATCGTTACCATTCTTCTTAGAAGGGCCACTGTCCTTCTTAGAAGTATCGCTCTTCTTCTTAGAAGCGCTACTACTACTATAGGAAGACTTTCCATTCTGCGTGGGCTTATCTCTGGAGCCCTGTTTTTGTGCCGCCACCTCCAGTGTGGCGAACACGCTGATCAATCCGATCAGACAAATTGTAAAGTATCGTTTCATAAGCAGGCATTTGGTTATGCCCTGAATACACCGCAAACGGCATCGACTAATTATTTAAGCAGAGAAAGGAGTTTTACACCGTTAAAGGCAATCATTTATCAGTTGAAGCGGGATTACTTCAGATCACGATTTTTTGCAAGGCCGGAAGAGGCGGTCAGAGGGGGATGAACCTTACATGGTAACTTACGTAAAAGTTCTGTTGAATGGATGATTGGGGCGATTAATGGAGGGGAGTTTTTTTGTTTTGTGCTCTAGGCCATGCGTTGTGTTGAGTGGAGGAGCCAGAATCCAGGAGCCAGGAGCCAGGAGGAGTAGTCAGTAGTCAGTAGTTGTGTGGGTGTGGGCATGGGATTTGTGTTTTGGAAAATTTCCTTGAGTAAGAAATCGCGGTTCTGCTCTCCTGGTCCCACATTCACACTCCACACATACTCAAGTCTCCTGAAATTTTGACGCTAGTGCTTAACCTCAGTAAAAATTTCCCGAGTCGGAGATCCCCATTCCACGCGCTTCTCACTTTAAAACACTCACCCACACCCTATCCCCACACCCACACAACTACTGGCTACTAGCTACTGATCAACGTCACAGCCGAACGATCAAACTGCCCTCGAATATCTCCCTCAGCTTCCGATCCAGCACCTGCTCGTCTTTCGCCGTCACGTTTACCAGGGCAAATCGATCTTGGTCTTTCACCATCCGGCTTCTCCACTCCCATTGATCGATCGTGACCAGGGTTCCGTTGGTATACCACCAGGCTGTGTACAGCTTCTCGTGGCCGCGTGAGAGAACGCCTTTGTAAATTTCGTGTTGATCGATCCGCGCTTTGCGGATGCTTTTGAATTGGTATCCGCTTCCGCGCCAGCAGAGCAGCGGTGTGTGTTCGCCGGTGAAGAATTCGGGGATGGTCTTCACGTAAACCAGGAGGTCGTCGGTTGTCAATTTGGTGATGCCGCCATTTAGTTCTGCGCCTTTTGCGTCTTTGAATTTTACGAATGCGTGGGGAATGGAAGACTCGGCGCCTTCGGGGCGGATGGTGAAGCTTGTCGATAAGACAAGGATGCCCAATGCTGCCAGCAGCAGTCTTGACCGGGCGGGAGTATCAGTTTGTGTGGCGGCTTGTTCGAATGGCTTCCCGAATTTCTGTACCAACGTTCTGGCCAAGTAATACAACGGCATCATGACGTAAAGCAGTAAACAAAGAACTCCAAAGATCTCATGCAGCGGATTTTCGGGAAGGATCCTGAAGAGCACCAGCATGACGATCCGAAAAAGGTTTGACAGCACATTGAATCCAAAGACGGCGGCAAAGAACACGATGAGCCATCCCAGCGACAAGGTTCTTTTCTCTTTCCTGTAGTGATGCACAACGGCGAACACGCCCATGAGCATGGACAAGCTGAGCATGCTCAGTCCCATACAGGCTTCGTCTACAGCAAACTGAAAACCATCCGCGATCATGAGGTTGCCTTCCACCTGAACATTCCAGCCCAGCTGTAAAATCGCTCCCGCGCACTGGCTCAGCCACAAGCGGATGGGAAAACCCAGGATGGCGGTGACCTGGAGAAACACGGGCGACATCAACGCGACCTGGAACAGGATGATGGTGTTCAGTCTTCCCGTCACAGCCTCCCAAACCAGCAAGAGGAAGCTAGCCACCATGAGAAAGAAAAAGATCTTGAGCAGGTAAAGGTGGGCCAGCCAACCAAAAAGAAGCAGGCCAAAGAGATAATACATGTTGATGCGCGCGGGTCCTTGGCGGATGATCACAAACGGCAGCAACACAAGCCCTATCACAAAGTTGCTCACGGTGATGTAGGTGAAGGGCAGCCCCACGCACCCTGCACACAGGCCCAAAGCCGTAAGCAAGATCAACAGCAGGTGTTGACGGCTCAGGGTGCCAGCGTTTTGTACCATCGTGCCCAGCACTGCGAGTGTCATGCGCGTCGCACTTTGAGGTAGATGACAAAAGCAGCAAATAGAATGATCAGTACCCACTCGTGTGGTTCGGGCACGGCGCCGGACGAATCCTTGGCCGCATTTTGCAGGCTATTCTTCAGGCCGTGGATATTGAAGCGATCGTAGTCCGCTTGCGTTTCCAGTACGATGAGGCTCGACACCGGCGACACAACGTATGCCTTAGACGCCTCTTCGACCAGGGTTTCGTTTATAAAATCTTCCTTGAAATAACCGGGACCGACGCGTCGCATGATGTCGTTGTAGGCAAAGAGGCGAGCCAGGTGATCGGGAGCTGAGTTGGGAGGAGGATTGTCGCCGGACTTCGTCCGGGTGAGCTGGAGATCGGCGTCGTGGAGCACGATGCTGTTTTCCGTTTCGTGTAGTGTGGGAAATTGCTGCTTGTCCAGCAAGGTGAACAATTCTTCGAGGGATCCTTCGCTAAATTGCAAGGCACGGAATTCGCGCAGGGACCCGACATAGGGCGATACTGTTTCGCCCAAATTGTAAACATGGACGCGCTTTCCCGATGCGAAAAATTTGCTGAGGCGAACGGCGAACGGGCTGTCTTTGAAATCGCTGAGGTGCACCGAGAATGCATTTCCTTTGGTGACCACCAGGGGAGTATTCTTTTTTCTCAATAAGTGAAATGGGAACAAGGAGAAGGCACGCTTCTGCAACGTCTCTGCGATCGGCCAGTTTTGCTCGTTCAGTTTCACAAAGGCATCGTCATAGAAAACGTAAAGATTGTCACCCAGGTGGGCTTTGAAAGCCTCCACTTCGTCGGGCGTCCAACTGGTGTTGATATCGAGGTAAATGGCGCCGGCCTTGTAGGGGTCGTAGGTGGGTGTGTAAGGCTCCAGGGAATAGCTGTAGCCGTCGAACGAGAAGGTGTTGGCGGTCTTTACCGGGGTCGCTTCCATTCCTATGGACAGTTCCGGGTTGTAGCGGGCTTCGGAGATATAGTCGCCTTTGTCGTTCTTTTTGAAACGGTTTGGCAACTCTGTTTTCGGTGGCGTGCCGATGAAGGTGACGCGGGTGGTCTCGCGGGCATCTTCGGCGTTGGGGCCTTCGAAGAGAATACTTTTGTAGACGATTTGTCCTTGCTGTCGTGTTAGCGGTGAGGTGATGCCGATCTTGAATTTGCGCTCTTCGTCCGGCGTACAAGGGAAGACGCGGACCGACACTCTATTTCCTTCCTGCCAATGTACTACCGACGGGTCGCGGCTCTCGTGACCGACGATGGTGGTGTAGGCCTCGGTTGCTTTTTGCTTTGATGTGAGGATCGCTTTCTCTTCTTTACCGTTGATCCAGAGCGACAGCGACGTGACCACGGAACCCTCAGGAAGTTGGAAGGTATAGATGGCCTCCTCCATATTGCGCCAACCTCGTTTTCCCGAGTTGTTCACGTTCAGATATTTTTCAGTGTAGGCCAGTTGCAGATCCGGGTAGATGTCAACGTCGGTGACGATGTAGGACGTCGTGAGATTATCGCCGGACCAGAGGCGTTCTTCCGCCTGGTGTCTGGACTTGGTGATGGCCTGCAGAATGCGGAGGCGTTCTTCGGCCGGCAGGGTGCACTCTTTGATGGCGGTGGCCACCAGCACCAGCGGGTCGTGTTTGCGTTGCTCGTCCCACGCCCCTCTGCGCGGCACGTCGAGTCCTAAAAAATTGTCTTTTGCCGTCGTGTAGACCAAATCGGATTTGAGGATCCTTCGTGTCATCCAATCGTCTTCCAGGGTCTGTGCGGCTTTCACCCAGGGCGGAAGTTCGGTCTCCGGAGCGATGACCGATTGGTTCGTGACCTTTGCGATCTCATCCACGCGGCGGCTCCACTCCGAAATGAAAGCGGCCGTGAACAAGAGGGGCATCAACACACCGGCGATCATCCAAGCCGCCGGAGCGTTCACTTGTTTATGATAGTGTTTGATCAGGGCAATGACCAACACCACGAAGCAGACGGGCACATACATGAGTCCGCCGATCCCGAAAAACAAAAGACCTATCCAACTGAACGCGTAGTAGCTGGCGGTGAACACCATGGCATACAGATAGACCACCAGCGCAGCGCCCAGCAGCACAAACTGGATCTTGTTTGCCCACGCCGGCAGCCGCTCGAAATATTGAAAACTCATCAACGTCATCGACGAGATTACCAGGTAAACGCTCCACCAATTGGCCGATGTTTCAAACACGGCATACTCGCGGTTCAGGGCAAAGGCGCTGACGAGAAACAAATTCAACAGCACCACCGTTTTATGAATATTCGCCTTTCGCCAACTGGCCCGGATGCCATACGCCTTGTTATAGATCAAGAATCCCGCATAGCCCAACGCTAGAATATAATGACAGAAAAACACCTCGAAGGTATAGTTGTCGCCATCACGGGGTGTGAATTCAAAAAGCAAATAAAAAAAACAGGATGCCGCCAGGAAGACATATCCAAGCAAGAGAAAAGGATCGCGCTGTAGTAGTAGGGTTGTGCCGTCGACCCCTACCCTGGGGTTGACGCCGATGGTTTGCTGGTCTGTTGTCATACGAAAGCTAAACGGTTTAAAAGTACTTTGTGTTTCAAAGTAAAATGAAATTTTCCAACAAACCAACCCCAACCTCCAATATCACCGAACGCTAAACTTTCCCACATTTGAATATTCCCAACAACCTTCCCTCCAAAAACCACTTATTCCCAAACTCCTGCCTCCAGCCTAGTTAATTCCGGTTTCCGACCGCCACCTCAAAAAAAAACCACGCCCGACCTCCTCCACCCCATATCGGCGCTATCGCACGACATTCCCACCAGAACACCGCGTGATCCTAAACTACTGGCTACTCACTACTGACTACTAGCTACTGACTCCTGAATTCTGGCTCCTGACTCCTGTATTTCCCCTCATTTCATCCCCCCACCGTGTCATTCACCACCCCAAACCTCCTCCCTGTCGTTGGCTTCCCCAAAAGGGGCATTGCCTGACGGCCGATTTCATCGTTGATTTACATAAGAAAAAAAACTCTCATGTCTATGAAAACGGCTTTAGTAAAAAAATCGAATTGGTCTTCCCGGGTACGCGGGCAAGCCCTGTATGCTGCGGCTATACTGGCGCTGATTCTGGTCGTCGTCCTTTTGTATTCGTGTAAGGACGACGAGGGCGGGGGCCCGGACCCCGACCCCACATCATCCAAAACATTTACGGTCGACGGCACGCGCCTCCTGGATCCTTGCGGCGACGCGGTGATCCTGAAAGGGCTGAACAAAATGAGCGTGTTTGACGAGAACGATCCGGAGGGCGCGGTGTATTTTCCAGAGATCGCCAAGACAGGCGCCAACAGTGTGCGCATCGTGTGGCAAAAGACGAACAGCGAAGGCAAGGCCACGAGCCTGACGACCCTGGAAGCGCTCATCAAAAATTGCATCAAGGAAAAAATGATCCCTATTGTAGAGATGCATGAAGCCACCTGCAATCTGAACGGACTGAACGACCTGGTCAATTTCTGGTCGAGCGCGCCGGTGGTTGCGCTGGTGCAAAAATATCAGCATGCTCTGTTGGTGAACATCGCGAACGAGGCAGGCGACTATTCGGTGACCGCACCCCAGTTTGAGACCGCCTATAAATCAGCCATCACAACATTGCGGACGGCCGGCATCAACACACCGTTAATCATCGATGCACCCGACTGCGGCAAGAACCTGGAGCTGATTGTGCCCATCGCCGCCGGGCTGGTGAGTCACGATCCGAAGCACAACATCCTGTTCTCGGCGCATCCCTATTGGTCGAAGGTAGACGGTGCCACCCCGCAATTCATTGCCGGTCAGCTCAACGCGGCTGCTTCGGCAGGTGTGCCGCTCATCCTGGGTGAAGTTTGTGCGTTTGGTGGTTATCCCGGCGACAATGTCCCCGAATACTACGGTTGCTCGGCCGAAGGCGCAGTGGATTATGCATCCATCCTCACCGAAGCTGCCAAGCACAACATCGGCTGGTTGTTGTGGGAATGGGGTCCCGGTAACGGCTATTATAATGTAGATCCCGTCGTGCTTTGTCCCACGATGGACATCTCGACCAATGGCACTTATGCATCGGTGCAGGCGATCACCCCCAACGACCCCAATGCCTGGGCCAAAGATGCGGTGATCACGGGTGCGTACAGCATCAAGAACACGGCCGTGAAAAGCACTTACATTCAAAACGGGTTCGTCTGCCAATAGGCCAACCGTAGTAAGTTTATTTTTTGATCCACTGTTAAGCGAAATGTAGTCTTCCGCCGGGGCCTTGTGCCCCGGGCCGGGGATCTATTTTGTGAAAAGAACGCCAAAGTTCTCTTCGTGGAAATCAATTGTCTGTACTACACTACTTCAAGACCCTCAAAAAAATGAAATCCTTCATAGCATCCTCCATGATCTTCATTGTGTCGGCTGTGTCACAGCAGTGCGCACATGAATATGAATTCAGCGACGAGCCGCCGCGCCACTCGATCACCCAGATCTCGCCGGCGTGCGGCCGGATGGGCGACACCCTTACCATCACCGGAAAAGATTTCAGTGACATCACTTCGAAGAATACGGTCCTCATCAATGGAAACCGGGCGGCCGTGTTGCTGGCCTCTTCCACCTACATCACGGCGATCGTGCCGGCACGTGCTGGTTCGGGCGCTGTGTCGGTGGTGATCGACAAGGCTAAGGCCACAGGTCCAAGCTTTACGTATCTGCCCACCGGGTTGGTGACCATCGCTTCGAACGATCTTCAGATGGATGGCCTGGCGGCCGATGCGCAAAAAAACATTTACGTCGTTCGGGCGCCCTTGAACAGCGTCTATAAGCGTTCTTCGACCGGTGTGCTCAGCTACGTCGCCGGTGGCGGAAGGGCCGGCAACACGCCCGGTTACTTTAATGGATCGGGCGGCTTTGCCTTGTTCAACTATCCCTCGGATGCGGCGGTGGACAGTAAAGGCAACGTATATATTTCTGATACGGGCAACAATTGCATCCGCATGATCGCGCCCGATGGATATGTGAGCCTGTATGCGGGTGTCGACAATTTTCAATACGGCCAACCCCAGCCCGGCTATCTCGATGGTCCGCGCAACGCCGCATTCTTCGACCGGCCCCGGGGCCTCTTCATCGACAAGCAGGACAATCTTTATGTCTGCGATGAAGGCAATGTACGGGTGCGCATGATCACGCCCGATGCGAATGATCAGGTTGGAAATGTAACCACCCTCGCCGGCACGGGCGAACACGGCGGCAAAGACGGTGCTGCCCTGCAAGCCACTTTTAGTTTTGTACGCGACCTGGTCGTGGACGACGATGGCAACATTTTTCTGACCGAAGCCTACGAACCTGCCCGGGTGAGAAAAATTTCCAACAGCGACAATATGGTAAGCACCCTCCTGGACGAAACCAAAGCGCGCTACGGCTGTTCCAGTGAACCGTATGTTCCCCTTTCCCTGGGAGGTATCGCGCTCGGCCCCGAGGGCAACCTGTATTGCAGCGCCTATGTTCGCGGCAGCGGAAGCTACCTGACCGACCGGACCAAGATCCTCACCATTGCCGCCGACAACACCATCAGCGCGTTGGCCGGTGGTGCCGATGCCAATGGACCGCGCGAAGGCATTGGTGAGAACGTCCATTTTCCCTTTACGGGCTATTTGATCATGCTGGACGGCGCCTTGTACACTGGCACCGACTACCAGTTGGTGCGCGTGGATGTGAATTGACGTAACGCCTGCCTCATGAAAACGCTGATAAAAAAATTCGCAATAGCCTCGTTGGTGGTGGTCGGCATGCTGGCGGCCCACCTCGCGGTCGATGCCCAGGACCTGGAGAACATCGCGCAGCAAAAGCCCGTGACCTTTTCGGGAAGTGCCAGTGCGCGCATGTTGTTCTATTCGGCCAAGGGCATTCAAGACCGGAGGAAACCTTTTTCATACGTACTCTCCGGCTCGCCCACGCTGACGTTGTATGGCGTGACCATCCCTTTCTATTTTGTGTACAGCGAACAAGAGCGCTCATTCCGCCAACCGTTCAACCAGTTCGGGTTGAGTCCGCGGTATAAATGGATCACGCTTCACGCCGGGTATCGCAACATTACCTATTCACCCTACACGTTGGCTGGTCATACCATTCTTGGTGCAGGTGTTGAGTTAACTCCAGGGATACTGCGCATCGGTTTTATGTATGGGCGGCTTAACCGCGCTACGGCGGTGGACACCACATCGGGAACGTATGATCCCTTCCAGTATACGCGGCGTGGTTATGCGGCGAAGATCGGGGTTGGGAAGGGAAACAACTTTATCGACTTCAGCATGATGAAAGCGAAAGACGACAGCACCAGTGTTCATTATTCTGAAAAGGTGACCTCGCGGGTGTCGCCGGCCGAAAATGTGGTGTTTGGTGTGAGCGGTGCCTTTTCGTACAAAGGCGTATTTGTAGAAGGCGATGCAGGTTTCAGTTACTACACCATCAACTTGGGTTCGCATATCAAGATCGATTCCATTCCGGATATTCTGAAAAATACATTGGGGAATTTCATCCACATCAATGGCTCCACGGAATTTTACAGCGCCTACAATTTCGCCGTTGGGTATCGCCGGAATGATCTCACCATCAAAGTTCAATACAAGCGCGTCGATCCCGATTTCAAATCCATGGGGTCTTATTTCTTTAACAACGACCTGGAGAACATCACCATCGCGCCCAGTTTCTCGGTGCTCAAGCGGAAGCTTCATTTCGCGGGCAGCCTGGGGTTGCAACGCGACAATCTTCAAAACCAGAAAGAATCGACCAGCAAGCGGGTGATCGGCTCGGCCAACCTTTCGGCCAACATTACCGACAACCTCGGCGTGGACTTTACCTACACCAACTTCTCGACAAAACAACAACCCGGAAGAGTGTTCGTGGCCGACACGTTGCTCATCACACAAACCACGGGGACCATCGGCATCACGCCGCGGTACATTATCCCGAAGGAGAACGTGACGCACACCTTCCTGCTTTCATGGAACCGCATGACCCTGCAGGACTTGAATGCGTCTCCGCGAATGAACAACGACCTGAGTTCGGTGAACATGTTTTTCAACTACCAGATCATGCTCGTCCCCAAAAACCTGACGCTCTATATCAACCTCAATTCGGCTCACCTCACCATGGCGAGAAATGAAACGGGGAACAAGGGCATCACGCTCGGGGGCAGCAAGAACCTGAAGGACAACAAACTTTCGGTGGGATTGTCGGTGGCCATTCTTCAATCTTTTTCCGGGGGACAAAAGAATTTGTTGCTGAACGACGGTCTTCAATGTTCCTACCGGCCCGGCAAACGACACACGTTTAGCACTAACATCAACTACATCGGCAACTTTCCCCACGAGCGCAGTAAAGAGAGCACACGTTTTAGCGAGTTCCGGGGTGAGGTTTCATACGCTGTAAATTTTTAAGAAAATGAATTCAAAATCTAAACAACCTTTTCATATGTCTATTCCTGTGAAGGTTCGTGCCCGCGCGGTCGTTTTGATCGTCGCCGTGCTCTGGCTGGTGGCTTTGGCCACGTATTGCCAGGCGCAAAATGATGTTACCGTTACCGTGATGGTAGCCCCGCCCTATTCAACCAAGATCGATGATTATGAAAAACATCCCGAGCGCATCATCATCACGTTGCAGTCACATCGTCAGTCGGCCGTGTCGCTGCAACTGCGCGGGTCGATCATCGGTGAAAATGGGATCGAGATCCATGCCGCGCGCCAGTACCGTTCGCCGCGGCCGATCGATCTTCCCGCGGGGATGACCTTGCAGCTGGATGCGATGGCGGTCCGCAGTTTGTTCGACATCGACAAGGTCGAGGTTCGCGGCACGTCGGTGGCGGCCTTGCGCGAAGGCAATGGTTTGCCCGAGGGCACCTATCGCATTTGCGCGCGAGCGTATGATTACAATCAACCGGAGGTCCCATTGTCGGTGGACGAGCCGATGGGTTGCAGCAATGCCTTCCGTATCACCAACCTGGAACCGCCCTACCTCATCAGGCCCTATGCCGATGAGGTGGTGCGTTCCGTTGCGCCGCAGAACGTGTTGTTCACCTGGAGCTTTCCGGCCGGTGCACCGCCGTCTACTCAGTTCAAGCTGAAGATCGTGGAGATTCTCACGCAAGGACGCAACATCAACGACGCCATGCAGTCGGCCACGACGCCGCCGTTTTTTGAACAGACGGTGACCGGCAATGCGTTTCTTTTCGGTCCCGCGCAACCTACGTTGATCGCCGGAAGAAAATATGCTTTCATGGTCACGGCGATCGATCCCTTCCGGAGCACGGTGTTCAGAAACGAGGGTCGAAGCGAAGTGAGTTCGTTCACTTTTGGTGAAGCGCCTGCCAACAAATTTCCGAACCTCGCAGCCTTCAAGGTGATGGACGCCATGGGCCCGTTGGTGTGTAGTTGCCAGGAAGCCGTGCCCGGCGGTGGTGTGGACAATTCCAAAGCGATTGTCGGCAGCAAAGTGACCGTCGGAAAATTCGAGATGACGGTGCTGGAAGCCACCGAACAAGCCGGCATGCTGAAGGGACGCGGCAAGATCAACTTCCCGATGATCAACAGCAAGCTCATCCCGATCCTGGTGGAGTTCGCCGACCTGCAGGTGAATGCTTCCAACCAGGCCATCAGCGGCACGGTGAAAGCAAAAGTGAAAAGCGATGTCGACTTTATCCCGGCCGTCCCTGCGCCAAACATCCAGTCGATCCCATTCACCTCCAGCGATGCGCAGAAGCTTGACGAATATTTCAAGGCCAACGTGAAGCAACTGGTTTCGAACATCAATGCCGCCATCGACAACGCGGGCTTTGAAATGCCTTTGGGGCTTGACAAGACCATCGGCGGCATCGGCACGGTGATCGCCATCACCGGTGCGACGTTTACACCGATGCAAGCTACCTTCGAGGCCGCTACGGTGGTGAACATTCCCGACGGCGCCACAAAAATTGCGTTGGGTGCAAAATCGGTTTGCATGGACAATGCCGGATTATGCGGCCAAGGCACACTCTATCTTTCGAGCGACTTCAACATTGCTCCTATCAATATGAAGCTCAAGGGCGTCGCTCCGATGCCCGTCAATCCCTTGGATTCCGGAACCTATGTGGTGTTCGATAAGGACGGATTCAAAAAACTTCGCATTCAAGCCGAGTATGCTTTCCCGGCCGGCATGCTGGTGAAAAAATCGGATATGGTGAGCCCGGTAAAAGCGACGCTCACGGCGAGTGCCATTACCTGGAGCAACTGGATGGCGAAAGTGGACATCGATCCATTCTACCTGGCCGGCAGCACCGATTTTGGTTTCAGCCTGGTGGGCAGTGGCACTTATGATCACTCATCCTCATCCAACCCGGTGGGTATGCCGGTCATCGCCGCCAAGCCGAACATTTCCACCCCCGACTGGAACGGGTTCTATCTTCCCAACCTGACGGTTGAACTCCCGGCGATCATTAAAAAAGCGTCGGGCGGGCCACCGATAACCACCGCCGTAAAAGACCTGATCATCGATACCCAAGGCCTGAGCGGCGCGGTGAACGCCACCAACGTGTTGGCTATTGGCGATGGTGACTTAGGCGGATGGTACTATTCGGTAGACAACATCGGTGTAAACTTTCTAAACAACTCCTTTGTATCGGGCGGCATGAACGGCAAGCTGGTGCTTCCCATCTCCGGCTCCAACGCTGGCAATCCAAAGGGTCAACTGGATTATACCTCCACCTTGAGCAAGCCCGCGGGTTCGCTGGAATTTCAGTTTGTGATCAAGCCGAAGAACGATCTCGAAGTGCCCATGTGGTATTCGCAGTTCACGCTGGCCAACACGTCGAACATTCTGGTGACCGCGGGTGGAGGAAAAGATTTTTATGCGGCCGCCACGCTCAACGGAAGTATGGACATCATTACCAACCTGTCGCCGCTACCCAATATCAATTTCAAGGCCATGGAATTTCAGGGGCTGAAGCTTCAGACGGTGGCGCCTTACCTCAGCATCGAAACGTTCAATGCCGGGTTGGCCAGTCCGAACAAGTCGCTTGGCGGTTTTGACATAGGCTTAGAGCAAATCAAGCCGGTCCTTTCCGGAACGAAAGCGGGTATCGGTTTCACGATGAACGTGGAGCTTTGCAACATCGCGTTGATGCCCAAGGCGTCGTTCAGCTTCGATTTACTGGGTAAGCTCGACTTCAACGGCAAGCGACCCGACTGGAAGTACGACAAAGTGGACCCCAAGGCGATCAGCCTCGAAGGAACGGTCGGTCCTGTCAACGTGAAAGGCGACGTTGCTTTCTTTGATGGCGACAAGGAGTTCGGCAGCGGCATTCGCGGCGGCTTGAAAGCCGTTATGTTCTCCGGTTTTGAAGCGGATGCGCAAGTGTTGTTTGGCAGCAAATCGTTCCACTATTGGTATGTCGATGCCCGGTTCAAGTTGCCGCCACCCGGTATAGCGGTGGGTGGACCAATTCCCATCAGCATCTTCGGTTTTGGAGGTGGGGTGTTTTACAACCTCAGTCAAAAGCCCGTGCTCAATCCAAAAGATTTTTACAGCGCAGGTCCGCCGCCACTTGCCAATACGTATGTACCCACGGCCGACCGCGCGGGTTTCAAAGCCACCATCATCATGGGCGTGAGTGATGGCTCTTCTTTCCAGGCGTCGGGCACGTTCGAGGCCATTGTGAACACCAGCACCATGGCCCCTGTGTCGATGAGCATCGACATCGATGCCGCCATGATCTGTCCTTTGATGCAAACGGATAAGGCGTTTGTAAAAGGCAGAGGCTTGATCCGCTACGATTTTGCCAATGATATATTCGACGCGATGGTGGGTGTGAACGTGAACCTGGTCGATGTCATCGACGGTCATGGATTTGTCCACCTCAACATCGACGCCCGCAAAAGTCAATGGTTCTTCAAAGTGGGCGAGCCTTCGGACCGGATACGACTCAGCCTGGTGAAGTTCCTGAACTACGACGGCTATCTGATGATGGGCAACCACGACATCCCTGGCGTGCCACCTCCACCCCAACAAGTGCTTGATCAAATCAAAGGCTATAGCGGAAACCGCACGGGCGATATGGGTATGGGCGAAGGCCTTGCCTTTGGTGCCAGCATGAGTTACGGACCGGCAGACTTGCGCTTCCTGATCTTCTATATGCGGCTTGGCGCGGGCATCGGTTTCGATATCGCGTTGAGAAAGTTGAGTGAAGGTTGTGATGCGGCAAAAGAGCCGGGCATCAATGGCTGGTATGCCAACGGTCAACTGTACATGTGGGCCGAGTTCGCGTTCGGCCTCTTTGTGGACGAATGGTTCTTTACCGGCAATGTTGCCGTCGCCGAAGTGAAGGCTGCGGCGCTCATGACGATGGGTATCCCGAACCCTACGTGGTTCGACGGATGGCTTCATGGCGAATACAACGTGTTGGGTGGACTGATATCGGGTCATATGAACTTCCACGTAGAGGTGGGTAGTCGTTGTGTGCCGGAGTACAGTCCGTTTGGTGGCATACCGATCATCAGCCAGATAAGTCCCGTCGGAAACAAAATCTCGGTGCTGGCCGATCCGCAGACCGCCTTCAATTATCCCGTAGAAACCGAGTTCGTCATTCCCATGCTCAACGACAAAGGTGTGCAAGTGAACCGAACGTTCCGGATAGATCTGCAGCAATTTGATGTGATCAAGAAGAGCACGGGTGAAGTTTTTTGCAGCAAGGATATCAACCGCACGTTCCGGCTTTCGGATGGCGCCAGACTGGCTACGATCTATACGCAGGCAGCGTTCGACGAGCTCACCTCCTACACCATCAAAGTAAAGCTGCAAGCCTTTGAGATCATCGGCTCCACCAAAAAACCTTGCACGTTCAAAGGCAACCTGGTGATTGAAGAGCGAACCATCGACTTCACCACCGATAAATGTCCGGAAGATCTCAACGGGGCCGTGTTGGCCAGCTATCCGATCAACCGGCAGCGCTATCTCTTGCAAAAGGAATCCACCTCCGGATATATTGAGCTCACCAAACCCGTGGGTTGCCTGATGAGCAATCCAAACTACGTCTTGTTGGCATCTTTCACGTCGTACAAAGGCGGTGTCCAGACCGGAACGTTGGAAGTGCCGGTGGCGTCTTTGGGTTCCTATGGTTTGTCATTTTCCATTCCCACCTTACCCAACGATCAGTTGATCGAGTTCAAGTTGATAAAACGGGTCAAGGCTCCCTCCGTGTTGGCAGCCGCGGGCGCGGGCGGTGCCGGTATTCAAAAGCTTGATGGCATGAAGGGCACGACGCTGATGAGTGGCAACTTCACCCACGAAACGCAAAACAAGTACCTGGGCAGTTACAATTTTATGGACGTCCACAGCAGTGCGCTAACGGGTGTGCAGCTTTCCATGAAGAAGGTACCGGATGTGACGATCTATAAATATTATTTTAAAACCAGCAAGTACAACACGCTGGCCGAAAAGCTGTCGCACTCTGAAGTGTCGTCGACAGCGCGCAAGGATGCCTTTGGGATCCTGGAATTGTATGCCGCCGAATATGGCATGAGCGAAGGTTTCGATGTGTTCGACATGCGTGGCTTCACCTACATTTTTGCCGGCACTGAAACCGACAACTATTACAAGATCGGTCCGCTCGTGGTGGTGTCGGAAGCCAAGCCGCGCAACCGGTGGTCGGAAGAACACACGCGTCACGCCTTCTATGAACCCTGGGCCAAAGTTTACTACGGTGGCTACACGGAAGAATTGGGTCCGCGCTATATCCGCTCTTTCGGCACGCCGTTCGAGGAGATCGCCTTCTTTGAACCTGCGTCGCGCCCGATCGACTTCTCCGTCGGGTCTGTCGATCCCGCGCTGACCAATGCGGAGATCCATGAGCAAGTCGTCTCGCAATACATTAAGACCTATGCCAACGAGGCGGCCAGCACGTCGGTGGTTACTAAAATGATCATGTTAAAATAACAAACGCTATGAAAACCTTTCAAATCATTCTCTCTGTCGCCATGGCCCTGGTTGCCCTACCTGCCCTGGCTCAACTGAAACTCAGCGCAGGCGTTGGTACAAAACCGATGGTGATGCAATCCGCGGCAGCGCTCGTGAACAAAAGCTATGAAGGTGAGTCGTCGGTGATCTATGAAAAAAGCTCATCGTCACTGGGCAGGCCCATTGTCGACTTGATGCGGCGATACGACAAGACGATCACCATCAGCTACCAGATCGCCTCGGTGAACGCGCTCGAATGGATCAACGTTCGCAGCCGTGCCGCCGACATTATCGACAATCATTTCTGGGACGTGCTTTTGGCCGGGCTCTATCCGTCGCTATCGTCATTGGCGAACGACGAATTTGTTCCGCTCTCCACGTATGCGCCCCTCACGCTGAAATTGAATTTCAACTACATCGGCAAGACGCGTCCGTATTATCACGACCCGGAAGATTTCGCACAGCCCAACACGGGCGCCCCCATTCACACGAAAACCATGTTGATAAAAAAATAAGATCATGAGAACGATTGCCATCCTCCTCATCCTGCTGGCTGCCCAGCACCTTGCAAACGCTCAAAAGCCGGCGACGCCTCAAAAGCAGAAGGCCATCGATTCGGTACGCTATGAACGATCGGTTCACATGATGGGCAAATATTACGGCGACTCCGTCGTGTTGCGTTGGGCTCCCTCCGATCCCTTGCTGTGGAGAGCGTATAACGACGCCGGGTACGTGATCGAACGCATGGAGATCACCCCAAAAATGACGACCCGGCCCGTGCGTGAAAAATTGAATGCTGCACCGATCAAACCGTGGACGCTCGCCGAATGGAAAGCGCGGGCGCGTCACTCCGACACCACGGCCGCCGTGGCCGCGACGTTGCTCTACGGCAAGTCGAACATTCCCACCTTTAAGCCGGACAAACGCGGCAAGACAAACGACGTGGATCTCGGTGCGGCGTTCAATCAAAAATATGACCAGGAGAACCGGTTTTCCATGGCGCTGCTGATCGCCGACAACAACGCTTTTGTGGCGCAGGGACTGGGTCTTCGTTTTGTGGATAAGACCGCGCAGAGGGGGAAGACTTACCTGTATTCCGTGCACGCCCTCACGAACCCCAGCGTGGTGAAGTCCGATTCGGCCGCGGTGCTGATCAACACAAACCAGTCGCAGACGATGGCGCCGATGCCGGAGATCCGCTACAAAGAGGAAGACCGCAAGGTGACTTTTCATTGGAGCCGGACGTTTTCCAATGCTTACTTCTCTGCGTATTATATCGAGCGCTCCGACGATGGTGGCAGGACCTATAAACGGAGAAACAACAAACCGTTCGTGCAACCCATGTCGGGCCGGGGCCAGGCGAACGACCAGATCGTCTTTACGGATTCTCTTCAACAGAACTATAAAAAATACTTCTATCGCATCACCGGCATCACGCCCTTTGGCGACCTGGGGCAGCCCTCGCCTGCGATGCCCGTGATGGGTGTCGACAAAACCGCGCCGGCGCCTCCGCTGCAAGTAGTGGCCCAACACCTGGGCAAACGAAAAGTGAAGCTCACCTGGCAAAAGTCCACGCGTGAACCCGACTTCACCGGGTATATGATCGGCCGCGGCGAATCCATGAACGGACCGTTTGCGCCGCTCACGATGAAGCCGCTGGGTAAAGAGAGCGTTACCTACACCGACACCACGGCCGTGCCCTGGGGCACAAACTACTACGTGGTGTCGGCCATCGATACGGCCCGCAACGCCGGCATTTCTATTCCCGCCTATGTGACCATGATCGACACCATCGCGCCACTAAAACCGGCCGGCCTTTTGGGAAGGATCGACACCACCGGCATTGTTCACGTGAAGTGGACCCTCGGCAAAGAACGCGACCTGATGGGTTATCTCGTCTACAAAGCCAACGCGAAGGATCACACGTTTATTCCGATCACACGAAACTTCATCGCCGACTCCACGTTCACCGACAGCCTGGCGTTGAATACGCTGACGGAAAAAATATATTATCGCATCGTGGCCTTCGACAAGAACCGGAACCCCAGCCCCTACTCCGACATCCTGGAGTTGAAGAAACCCGATAAGGTGCGGCCCGTGGCGCCGGTGTTCCTCAACTTTGTGGTTTCCGATACGACCGTGAGACTCACGTGGGCACCCAGCAACAGCGCCGACGCCAAAGGGCAGACACTCTACAAACGCGAACTCGGTGGTGTATGGACCGAAGTGGCCCGCCTCGCCAAGGACTCCACGCGGTTCACCGACACCAAAGTAAAAAAACAGACCTGGTATGAATACAGCCTCATCGCCAGTGACGACGATGGAAACTTCTCCGAACGTTCATTCCCGTTGAAAGTGCGCGTATACGATTCGGGCGTGCGGCAAAAGATCGAAGGCTTTGTGGCAAAGGTGGGCACTGACAAAAAATCGGTGGGCCTGAGCTGGCGGTATCCGGCGAAGGGCGACTATTACTTCCTGGTCTACCGGTCGTTCAACGGCGGCGGGCTGGAAATGTATCAGCAGGTGGCCGGCGACAAGTATGCATTTGCCGATACACAGGTGCTGAAAGGAACGTATGAGTATGCCGTCAAAGCGATCTATAAAGACGGCGGCCAGTCGCTGATCACAAAAAACATGAAAGTGGAAATAAAATGACGGGCTGGGTTCTCTCGCGTCAACCTAAATTGCTCCCAGCCGGGGAGTATTTCTAGGACCAGAGGGGGAGGAGTTCTATCTTTGATAGAGTCCTCCAAACCCCTCTGATGAATGACACGGACTGCTTTGTCATGCTTGTTCGTATGGATCGCTGCGCTAGGGGTATTTCCCTGCCGGGCGCAGCTGCCCGCCTTCCGGTTTGAAACCCTCAACTCGCGCGACGGATTGCCGAGCAACACCGTGTTGTCGGCGACGCGCGACCGCTCCGGGTTCATGTGGTTTGGCACCCGCTTGTGTCCCGTGCGCTATGACGGCACGACGTTCAAAAGCTTTTTAACACCCGAAACAAAATTTGTTTCCAACATCGCCAGCGACGACGCCAACACCCTGTGGCTGGCATCGGACCTCAACGGCGTTTGCCGGATCGACTCGCTGCGAAAAACGATGAAGCCGGTGCCCCACATGCCCGACAAACAGACGGGCGACTTTTTTATTGATTCGAAAGGTTTAGGATGGTTCAGCGACCGCCGGGGCGTGAACCGCATCGACCTGAAGACCGGGAAGGTGAAACACTATGATTTTAAACAAACCACCTTTGTGTGGATCAAAGCGTCGTTCGTGGAAGATGCCGACCATACCCTCTGGGCTATTGGCCGCGACAACGGGCTGTTTCGCTACGACGCGCAAAAAGACAGCATGGTCTGCGTGTGGGGCGTGGATTGCAAAGACCCCTCGAACCGCGAACAACTGCTGCTGAACACCGCCTATGCCGACCGCGACGGCTTCTTGTGGATCGGATCCTATGACCACGGCCTGATCCAATACAACACCCGCACCGGGACCCGCCAGATGTTTGCTACCGGGCAACGCAAGAACGAAGTGCGTTGCGTCGAAGAAGGAACCGATGAATTCGGGAACCGTGTCCTTTGGATCGGCAACGAACAAACTGTGGGCATCTTCCGGCCCGGGCAAAAGAAATTCTACTTCTTTTCCGGCATCATGGACGAGCCCTTTGAAGTGAACGACATCTATCGCGACACCCAAAACGACATTGTATGGATCTGCACCTCGCGGGGCATCGTGAAGTATCACCCGCGCAGCAATCTTTTCCAGGGCCACACGCTCCCCAAAGACCTCGTGCATTGGCCGGTGGATGTGAACGTGATCCTGGCCGACCAGCGCAAAGGATATGAAAATGTTTTTTATCTCGGCTTGTCGCACACGGGGGTGTTGCGCTGGGACATGGCCTCGGGTACTTATGCGCTGATCGCCTTCCCCCGCGAAGCCACGGCCGAAACGCGGTGGATGGCGCAACGCGCAGACGGCACGCTCTGGATTGGGACGGACCGCCTCGACTACACACGACCCGGCATCCTGGTATACCATCTCGAAAAAGAAAAATTTGTTACGCCGCCGCTCAGCGTGCTGGCCAACACCTATTTCTCCGTGCCGTTCTTTATGTACGGCTTCTTCGATCCGCACGACCATCTCTGGCTGGGCAACTCCGACGAGGGCCTTCACATCCTGGATGAAAAGACTCAAAAAGATGTGACACCGTGGAGCGACGCCACCCAGCGCGACCTTTTGAAAAACAACAACCTGCTCATGAGCATCGTCAGCAACCCGCAGGGAAAAATATGGCTGGGCACGTATGGAGGTTTGTTTCAAACCACCGAAAATTCAAATCAGTTTGCCGCGCTGGACGCGAATGTATTGCCGGATTCTATTCCCGATCACGCCGTGAATTCCATCCTGGAAGACCGTGCGGGTAACCTGTGGGTGGCGCGCTGGGGCAGCCTCACGCAACTGGATGCCGCGGGCAAGATCGCCGCGATCTACACCACCGCCAACGGCTTTTACGATCGCGAAAACCGGGGCCTGGCCGAAGACCGGTCCGGGCACATCTGGATGGGCAACTACGAAGGACTGTACTGCATCTTCCCCGCGTTGAAACGCACCTTGCGGTTCACGGTGAACGATGGCCTGTTCAGCAACAACAGCGCCGGGCGGCTGTTTACCAGCGCGGACAAAAATCTGCTCTTTGTCGGCCAGACCAATGGATTCAACTTCCTCGACGTGCGCCAGCTGCTGGAGCCCATCCACCCGCCGCCGCTGGCGATCAGCAGTTTCAAGATCCATGAAAAAGAGCAGTACATTAATTTTAGCGCGCCCATCACGCTGGCCCGCGAGGACAATTCTTTTACTGTCGACTTTGTGGCGCTCAACTTTCGCAAGCAACACGACAACCAATACGCTTATTCCCTCGAGGGATTTGAAAAGGAATGGAACTACACCAATGCCAACCACCAGGCGTATTACACCAACCTGAACCCGGGAAGCTACACCCTTCACCTCAAGGCAGGCGACGCGTTTGGCAACTGGAGTCCGCACGAGGTGAAGCTTCAGCTCACGGTGTTGCCGGCATTTTATGAAACGTGGTGGTTCCGGACGCTGGTGGTGCTGACCATTGCCGCCATCTTGTATGCCTTGTATCGCTATCGCATCAACCAGTTGCTGCGCCTGCAATACATCCGCAACCGGATCTCGGCCGACCTGCACGACGAGCTCGGTTCGTCGCTGAGCAGCATCAGCATCATGGGCGCGCTGGCCCAGAACAAACTGGGTGGCGAGCATCCTTCCAAACCCTTCCTGGAGCGCATGGTGGACGAGGTGCAACACATCAGCGGTTCGCTGGACGACATTGTGTGGAACATCAGCCCCAAGAACGATGCGCTGGCCAGCCTCATCGCCCGCATGACGCGCTACTCGTCCGAACTCTTTGAGGCCAAGCAGATCAACTACCAATTCACCATCCCTGAATATATTGAACAGCTCAGCCTGACCATGGAGCAGCGGCGCAACGTTTATCTCGTGTTCAAGGAGTCGGTGAACAACCTGGTGAAATATTCGCAGTGCACCCATGCCACGGTTTCGATCTCGATCGAACACAAAACCCTGTTGCTCGCCATCGAGGACAACGGCCAGGGTTTCGACCCCAAGGCGCGCCCCGACCGGAACGGCATCTACAACCTCCAGGAACGGGCCGCCGAGTTGCGGGGAACCATCGAGATCCATTCGGAACCCGGGAAAGGCACGCGCATCGTATTGCGCTTCCCCCTGAAACAGCATGACCCAAAAGGGGTATTGAAAATGAACGGCCAGTAGCTTCCTTTGTATTATGATAGCGGTATCGATCTATGAGGACAACGAAAAACTCAGGGACGTCCTGGAGATGCTCATCAGCACCACCGACGGTTTCAAGGTGTTGGGGACCTATGGCGATTGTCAAAATGTTCGCGCCGAAATAAAGGCCGAGCGCCCCGATGTGGTCATCATGGATATCGACATGCCCGGGTGCAGCGGCATCGAAGGTGTGAAGCTGATCAAAGAGATCGATGTCACCGTGAAGGTGATCATGCACACCGTCTTTGACGACGACGACAAACTCTTCGCCTGCCTCAGCAACGGCGCCGATGGCTACCTGTTGAAGCGCGACACCTATGTTCAACTCATGTTCGCCATCCGCGATGTCATGGAAGGTGGCGCACCCATGTCGCCGGGCATTGCACGAAAGGTGCTGACGGTGTTTCATAAACCAAAAGAAACCGGCGAACAATATCACATCACACCCCGCGAGCAACAAGTGCTTCAACTTTTGTCGCGTGGGTTTTCGTATCGCATGATCGGGCTGGAGTTTTCCATTTCGCCCGAGACGGTGAAACGCCATTTAAAAAATATCTATCAGAAGTTGCATGTTCAGTGCGGGCCGGAGGCAGTGGCGAAAGCGATACGGGAGAAGATCATCTAGTGTTTTTGAGCTGCGCTGATCGTGTGCTATCGCGGCGGGTTGATGGGTCGTGCGAGAGAGGTCAGGGCTAAAGCCCGTCTGAATGAGGGGTCTTTATCCCTGGCCTAAAGGCCAGGGTTATTCAGTTCCGAACCGTTCTTCTAATACTTAACGTGTACATAGGTGTACTTGGGAAACGATTGAACCCTTCAGCTTAAATGCTAACTCACAAAAAGAATAACCCTGGCCTTTAGGCCAGGGTTAAAGGTAACTCCTCGCCGTGGGATTTAGCGCTGACCACACACAAGGCTATGTCGCGTCAAAGGCCGGCTAGGTGAGACTAGGTCGCGCCACAAAAAACAGAGACTGCCCTTCCGGGACAGCCTCGTTATCTTGAATCAAGTTTTCCAGCGTCGTCAATTCGCTCCCGACACAATCGCATCCACCGCATCGCTGTGCGCGATCTGTCCGGTAGATCGATCGAACAAGCCCGTACTATTATCGCCTGTACCGCCGGCGTCCCAGTAGAAGGGCACCATGCCGTTGGCCTTGGCGGTCTTCGTCACATAGTTGAGATAGTGGTTGCGGGCTTTGATGTGGTCGGCCAATCCGTTGGGAAGACCCGAGCGTAAAATGGCAGCATACTCGCCGAGGATGACGGGGATGCCGTTGTTGACAAATTTGGTTTTCACAATACCAAAGGCCTCGTCTACCCAGGCTTCTTGTCCCCAGGTCGACGTGTTGGCGTTGCCGGCATAGTCGGCGCCCCACAGATATTTTGAACTGCTGGCATCGAGTGCAAAATCATAGGGATCGTAGAAATGCACTTCGGCCATCAAGCGGTTGCTTGTGCCCGCAGCATCCGTGGGCATCGTCATGTAGTCTCTGGCAAACGTGATGTTTGTGTTATAGGCCTGCACGACCAGGTTGCGCCACGCATTTTTTCCGCCTGTCGAACGCACGGCATCGACGAACGTCTGATTGAAAGATTGTTGTACGGTGATGTTCTCCGTCGTGGGTGTGCTATAGTTGGCATGCACCTCGTTGGTTCCCGCGAAAAGCAAATGTTCGTCGTAGTCACGGAAGTACACCGAGATCTGTTCCCACAATGCTTTTTGCTTTTTGTTCACTTCCGTTTGATTGGCGTACAGCGGATGTTCTTCCAGCCAGCCGCCATCCCAGTGGATGTTGATGATCACGTACATGTCGTTGTCGACACAATAGTCGATCACCTCTTTCACGCGGGCCAGCCAGGCATCTTTGATGCGATAGGTGGTGACATCCTCGATGTAGCCACTCCAGGCGCAGGGAAGGCGCACGGCATTGAACCCCGCCGCTTTCACACCGTCGATCAGCGTCTTCGTGGTTTTGGGATTTCCCCACATCGTTTCGCTTGCCGTGTATACGCCATTGGTCACGCCGGTGCATTCCAGGGTATTGCCAAGGTTCCACCCCACTTTCATTTTTTGTGCGAGTGTCATGGCGTCACTGGCCATGCCGGCGTTGTCGGCGTCGATCGTCAAGGGCTGTCCGGCTTGTGTGACGGTGACCACTTGTGTCAGGCTATTGAGAGAAAACGTGACCGTAGCCACGCGACTGAGCAGCGCTGCGTTGGCCGCCACGTCAAACTTTGGATTTTCCAGTGTGCTGCCCGCCGCCGTGGTGATCCAATCTTCATCGATGGCGATCGCATACGTGCCCGAGCTCTGAACGGGAATGGTAATTTGCTGACCACCGACCGCCACGGACACTTCCTGCTGGGTCACGGTGAGCAAGCCCGCTGCATTCTGTGTGATGGTGATCTGTTTCGACAGTCCACCTGCCGTTACCGTGATGGCAGCGCTTCGCTCCGACGCGGTTTCATTTTTTGCGGCGGTGGCATCAATTTTAATCGTACCGGCCTGCCCGCTGGTGGGCGTGACTGTGCACCATGCCGCAGCGCTGGAGAGCGTCCAGTCGGTGTTGGCCTTGATGTGAAACGATTTCGTTTCGCCGTCTTTGGAAAGCTCCAACTGGTCGGTGGAGATCACCAGTTCGGCAGCAGGGTCAGGATCGCTGGATGCACAAGACAACACCAGTGCCAGCAGGCACACCATAAACATCCAGGCAGCGTGAATCTTTTTCATAGTCAGTAAATAAAAGCAGGGAGCAGTTTTACACTCCTCCCTGCGAATGAAATTTAAATTTTTAAGGCACTACCACGTAGTGAAATCCCAGCACTTCATCTTTCGCATCACCCGCCGCGGTAGAGTTGGAGATCACCCCCAGCCAAAGTCCGTTCGTATCGATGGTGGCCAGCGAAGAGCCGCCGTGCGAAACAAAATACCAGTCGTTTGCATTCCCGGTCAATGCCTTGGGATCGGTGGTGTTCAACCAACTGGCTGCGGTGCCCGCATAATCGACGAGCGGGATGCTGATATTGAGGATCTTATTGGTCGGGTCGATCGTTACGTCGCCCGTGGCCGTGTAGGCCGATCCATTTTTGGTTTGGGCCAGGTCTACTTTCAGATTGCTGCCCTCCAGCCGGAATTTCAAGGTAGCGCTTTCGGCTACAGCCCTCACGTTGGCGTCCCACACCCAGGTGTTGGACGTGTAGTCATTTCCAAACGTGCTGGCCGAGGTCCAACCGCCGGTGAAATCGGGCGGGAAGTTCATCCAGTCTACGAACCAGTTCACGTCCGGCTTGAAGGTTTTGCCGGCCAGCGCATTTTTCCAGGCTGCTGCCGGATCGGCCGCCGCAGCGCCTCCCGGTTCGAAGCAATACACCATGTACTCATCCTTGTCGGCCGAGCGTTGACCGAGCCACAAGGCGGTGATGGTGCCGAAAGCATCCTGTTCGGCTTTGATGATGCGCAGTTGGTTGCTGGCCGTGGTGGCCAGCGATACCCATCCCGATACGGCAAACGATATGGCTTTGTCGAACGTGATGTTATTCTTGTCGTCAACCGAATATGTACCGGAGATCGGCTTGCCTGCTCCGTCGGTGAATGTGTATGATCCGGTGGTGGCGCCGGTCTTGTCCAGCGTCATCGAAATGTTCGAGATGAGCGAGGCGTCGTACGGCGCCCAACCGGTGGCCGTGTAGTCGGCCGGCTTGGTCCAGCTGTTCAAAAAGTTTCCGCCCAACCCAGTCCAATTGTAAGGCGTGTTCAGCGACATGGTCCATTTTTTCTTCGTGGAGGTCGATGTCGTGAGGTCGGTATTGGCTTCGCCATCGTAGGGAGGCTCGGGCTCTACCACTTCACCCGGCACCCAATTGTCGCGGTAATCTTTCGAGATGTAGTTGTATACCACCATGGCCGCATCGTCGGCGTTGGGAACAACACCCAACTGCATGAAATTATCACTCAGATATAAAATCCTGACGTTGGCCCAATCCACGTTGTCGCCGTCGCGGTTGGAATCGTGCAAGGGACGGGCATCGGTAAACTTGATCATTTTGTTCTCGGTGTCGAGCAGGTAAGAACCGTTGTGCAGGCCAAGACCATACGCTGCCTGATCGACATCTACGCCGGCACCATCTTTCAAATTGAATGTCATCGTACCGAAATCGGCCGCGGCCGTCATCCACTGGTTGCCTTTCCAATCGGCGGTCCAGTACCAAGCCTGTACGCCGGGCTTGGGTGCGCCCGATGCCTTGTCGCCTTCGCGATCCACTGTGGGCAATATCGCTTTGGTCCAATCCCACGTAGCGGCATCGAGATAGTTGTCGCCACCGGCGGTGTGCAAGCCATCCCAGGTGTACCAGCTTCGGAAGAAATACATGGGTCCTAAAAATTTACGGGAGAGGCCATCCTTGTCCAGGTCGAGGTACCAGGTCTTTTCCTTTCCGGCACCACCCGAGATCATGGTCCACATGGGGTCGCTGATAAAAGGCGCATACATACTGTTTACGGTGAACGTCGCGGGGTCGCCGTAGATGGCTCCTCCACGGGTTTGCACGCCAAACTTCACGGTATACGTTCCGGCAAACGGGATCTTCAACGTTACTTTGTTGGCCTGGCTTCTGCCTTGCGGGTGATCCCACAACGGCGTGTAGCGGCTGTCCATCAAACTGGTCAGGTATACAATGTTGGGGTTCGCGGCATCGTGCTCGATCTTGAAGGCAATGCCTTCCACCAGGTCGGTCGATGCCACATCCACGTTCCCCATCTTGTATTCATCCGGGGAGCAGGCATAGGCCAGCAACCCGAGAAAGCATAGGGTAAATATTTTGATAAGCTTGTTCATAAATTTCATCGTTAATCGTTAATTCCAACCGTTGTTTTGAACTAACACGCCATTCGACAAGGTGATCTGCGTTGTGGGGATCTGCATGAAGCCACGCGTCTTCGTGATGTCGGCTTCCTTGATCACAACCTGGTCGGCCACACCGGCGCTCAGCACGTCTTGTGTTTCGGCGAGGGTAGACGCTGCGGTGCTCAGTCCCTGGCGCAGCAGGTCCCAATAGCGGAGGCCTTCGAAGGCAAACTCCAGTCTTCTTTCTTCCAGGATGTTGGCTTGAGTGACGGCACGGCTCGACAAACCTGCGCGGGTGCGCACGGCGTCATAATACGTTTGCGCATTGGGTGAACCCATTTCGGCGGCCATCAACAACACGTCGGCATAGCGGATCACGACAAAATCCTGGTCTTGCGAGATCTGGAAGTCGTTGGAACCGCCCGTATTGGAGCTGCCATCGGGCAAAGCGGTCGGTGTATATTTCTTGTTGGAATAGCCGGTGTACTCGCGCTGTCCTTTCACGTCAAAGCCGGTGATGCTTTCGCCGGCGATGTCGATGATGGAGGCCGACTTCCGTTTGTCGTCGCTGTCGAATGCCGCCACCAGTTTCGGTTCGACCGTGCAGGCGCCCCAACCTTTGCCATAGGGCGACCAGTTGGTATTGCGCATACCCATCATCACCAACCAACGGTTGCCATCCACGTTGCCATTGTAGTCTTGCGTGTTGTTGAACTTCTGCGCAAAGACGGTTTCCTTGTTGCCTTCACCGGCATAACCGGAGCGATCCAATGTATTGTTCGCCGCAGGCACATAGCTCGATGCCGGCCACAGGGCCTTGTACTCGGTGAGCAATCCAAATTCGTTGCTGGCGACCACATCTTCAAGACCGGCCAATACTTCGGCCTTGGTCACTCCGAGATCATCAACACCATAGTAGCCCGTGTAGAACAGGTATACCCGCGCGAGCAATGCCTTGGCGGCATACGAAGTTACGCGGCCGTCGTTCTGTGCGGCGTTTGCCTTGGGATAGGCATCGGCCGGTATGTTGGCGGCGGCAAACTTCAGGTCTTCGGCGATCTGTTTGTAGATCTCGGCAGGCGATGCCTGGGGCACGTTGTCGGTGGTGGGCGCGGTGAGCAACGGCACTTTCTCAAAAAGACGCACGAGGTCGAAGTACATCAGTGCGCGGAGAAAACGCGTCTCGCCTTCGATGCGGACACGGGCTTCCGGTTTGGATTCGAAATTCACACCGTCCAGTTTGGACAGCAACTTGTTGCAACGAAAGATGCCGGCATAGTAGTCGCTCCATGTGCCGTTGAACAAATTGTTGTCGGCCGGTGACTGTGAAGGATCGAAACGATCCAACGCCTGGTAGCCCCGCCCGTCGGTGCTGCCCGTGCCACCATAGGTGTTGTCGGAAAGCACTTCGGAGGTGACATAGAAGGCCAGGTTACCGTTCGATGACGTGCGCTGATAGCCGTCGTAGCAACCGACCAATGCCATTTCGGCGTCGGCCACCGTGCGGTAGAAGTTGCTTTCCAGCACGTCGGTCATCGGGTCCACGTTCAGGTAATCTTCAGAGCAAGAGAAGAGCAGCAGGCCCAATCCCAATGCCATGGTATATATCTTTTTCATGAGTTTGTCTTCTGTTAAAGGCTAGAATTTAAAATTGACACCCATCATCACGATCTTGGGTCGTGGGTAATAGCCGAGATCGACGCCTGCAACCCATTTGTCGGTACCGTATCCGATCTCCGGATCCATGCCGTTGTATTTGGTGAAGGTGAACAGATTTTGTCCCTGCACATACACGCGCATTTTGCTCAGATAACTCGACTTGATGAGGCGCGACAGGTCATAGCCCAGCGCGATGTTGCTGATGCGCAGGTAGTCGCCGTTGTGAACATAGAGGTCGGAGAACTGCCAGTTCACGTTGGTTTCCGTTACGCGCGGGATCCGGTTGGACGTTCCCTCGCCGGTCCAGCGGTCCAGGATCTCTGTCGTATAGTTCGCATACTTGTTGGCATGGTTGCGATACGATTGCACGATCTTGTTGCCGGCAGCGCCATAGGCCGTGATGGAAAGGTCGAAACCTTTATACTGCGCCCCGATGTTGAAACCGAAGGTGACATTGGGCATGCCGTGACCCAGGTCCGTTTTATCGTTGCTGTCGATCTTGCCGTCGTGGTTGGTGTCTACGTATTTCACATCGCCCGGCCGCACGTCATTTTGCAACACGCCATTGCCGGCTTCTTTCCACGCCACGATATCGTCCTGACTCTGGAAGAGGCCCGCGGTTTTAAAACCCCAGAAGTAGCCGATGGCATAGCCGTTCTGTGCACGATAGAATTCTTCGGAGTTATCGTACAACATGTTGGTGAGACCGTGAATGATGCCGTCGTCGGTGGGGATCGCGCCTACGGTATTCTTGTTGTAGGCACCGTTCACACCCAACTGGTATTTCAATTCACCCACGTTGGCGCTCCAGTTCAATCCCAACTCCACGCCTCGGTTCTTCACACTGCCCCCGTTGATCACCGGGGCTGCTGCGCCAGCGGTTGCCAAAATGGGCGGGGTAACTAACCAGTCTTTCGTGGTTTTGATATAGTAGTCAAACGCGATGTCTAAGCGGTTGCCCAGGGTCTTCGCGTCAAAGCCGATGTCGGTCTGTTCGGAAGTTTCCCACTTCAGCGACGGATTCGAGAAACGGCTGGGGTATGCGCCCGGCACGTTCACGTTGTTGTTGCCAAAGGTGTAGTTCGCTGCCAGGTTGGTGCTGCTCACGTTGGTCGATGTGTTGATCGGCGCGGCATATTGGAAGTCCAGGATGTCCTGGTTGCCGACTTGTCCCCAACTGGCGCGCAGCTTGAAGAAGTTCATCCAGTCGGACAGACCCGCTGCAAAATTTTCATTGGACAGCACCCAACCGGCCGAGAATGACGGGAAGACACCCCAACGGTTGCCCTGGGCAAATCTCGACGAACCATCGCGCCGGATCGTGCCGTTGAACAAATACTTCTCTTTGTAGTTGTAGCTCAACCGGGCAAAGTAAGACACCCGGCGATACAGGTTCTCAGGTCCACCGCCAACGACGCGTGTTTCAATCACATTGCCGTCAGAATCCAGGTGTGCCTGTCCCACCGTGTTGCTCAGGTAGGCATGCGAAAAATCATTGAATTGCGACAGCAGGTTCCAATTCGAGCCCGACAATTTCGAGCCCTGAAAACGCTGCGTTTCCATACCGATCATGGCGCTGAAGTAGTGATCGTTGAGATCCAGGTCGTAGGTGGCCGTGTTGCTCCACGTGATCGTATTTCCGTTGCTGGTGTTTTGACTGGTTGTGGTGTGGTCCGAATTATAAGAATAGACCGAGAACTGGTACAGGGGTTTAAAGCTGCGGTAGTCGGTGGAGTAATAATTGAGACTGAGTATGGATTTGAATTTCAGATTCTTGATGGGCGCCAGTTCCGCGAACACGTCGGCCAGCATTTTCTGCGCATTGTTCCGGTTGTTCACGGTGGTCATCATAAAACCATACGGGTTGCCGTCGCCATTGTACCAGGGCGAGTTTCGCGTATCGTTATAGGGGCTGTCGTAGAGATTGTTATCGCTGTAGACCGGCGACAACGGCGATGTATTGAAGGCGCCTCTCACCGTGTTGCTGTACTGGTTGCCAACGTCGACGCCATTGTTCTTGATGTAGTTGAAGTTCAGGTGTTGTCCGACTTTCAGGATACCGTCATACAACTTATGCTCGGAGTTTGTCCGGAAGCTGTAACGCTCATAGTTGGAAACGGCTTTTCCTCCAACGATGCCTTCCTGGTTGAGGTAGCCGAGCGAGATCGCATAGGTTGATTTGTCTGAACCCCCGGTGATCCCCAAGGTATAGTTGCTGGTCTTTGCATTTTTCTTGAACATGTAGTCCATCCATTTCGTATCGGCCAGGCCGTTCATGCTGGAAAAATCGATCGGCGCCGAACCCGAGTTCAAGGCCGCCTCGTTCATGATCGTTTTGTACTGGTCGGCGTTCAGCATGTCGGCTTTCCGGTTCACGTTCTGCAGACCGGTGTAGGCGTCGAAGGTCACCTGACTTTTTCCGGCACTTCCCGTTTTTGTGGTCACCAACACCACACCGTTAGCCGCCTGTGCTCCATAGATGGCTGCCGATGCGGCGTCTTTCAAGACGTCGATCGACTTGATGTCGTTGGGGTTCAGGATGGAGATGTCGCCATTCGGAACGCCGTCGATCACATAGAGGGGACCCGAGTTGCCAATGGTTCCCAAGCCGCGCACTACCACTTTCATATCTGCCCCCGGCTGGCCGGAAGTAGACATGATCGAAACACCGGGTGCCTGGCCTTGCAAAGCCTGCAACGGGTTTACCTGGTTTTGTTTTTGCAGCGTCTCACCCGCTACTTGAACATTGGCACCGGTAACCAGTTTTTTCTTTTGTTCGCCGTATCCAACCACCACCACTTCGGTGAGGGTGGAGACGTCTTCCTGCAACACAACGTTGATCTGGGTTTGCGTTCCCACTTCGACCTCTTGGGTTTGATAACCGATAAAAGAGATCACCAGTACATCGCTCGTCGAAGCCTGCAGCGAAAATTCGCCGTTGGCATCCGACGTTGTCCCTACTGAGGTGCCTTTCAGAATGATGTTGACACCCGGCACAGGACTTCCGGTCACCTCCGCTATTTTTCCTTTAATGAGTTGCGTCTGCGCATGCGCAGGGACGAACCCCAGCAGGAAAAAACATACGGAAGCAAACCATACGCTTCTGTAAATTTTCTTCGTCATAGTTTAGCTTTTGTTTAGGGTAATTATTTTAGTTAGTTCAGTTTATCTTCAGCTTCCTTCCGGAAATGAATTCTCAGTTTTTCTTGATCGTTACAGCCTCACCGCTATAGTCGACCACCTGCGCAGGATGAGCATCCCTACTCATCCCTGCAGGGTGATCTCTACTAACCCAAAAAATCTGTATCGCTTTTTTCTCCAACATGCCGTCGAAAGTTCCTTGCCGCTTGCCCAGAGTCAATGTCTGGCTGGATTCGGTGTAGGTCAATGGAATGGTAGCGTATTGGCCTTTTATATAATCATTGTTTAACCCATTGTCCTCGTACAAGGAAAATGAACCGTTGGCACCGGTGTAGACATAGATGGAAAGCGGATCGGCAACTTTCTCTGCGGTGTATTGCAACTCCGGCCCTACGGGTATGATCGAACCCGCCTTCACAAACACGGGGATTCTTTCGAGGGGCGCGTCGGCTTGAATGGTTTGTCCGCCGTCGAAGTGTTTGCCGGTGTACAAGTCGTACCATCCGGTATTCGCCGGTAAGTATACGGGCCACGTCCGCGCTTTGTGATCTGTGACGGGCGCCACCAGGAACGAGGGGCCGAACAGGAATTGATTGCCCATATTCAGCACTTGCTTATCGCTCGGAAAATCCATCACGAGCGCCCGCATGATCGTGTAGTCTTCCCAATACGTTTTGGCCGCCAGTGAATAGATGTAGGGCATCAGGCTGTAGCGGAGTTTATCATAGTACAACATGGATTTGTAGGCCGGATGATTGTCGGGCGCCACGTTGAACATCTCGCGGTAAGGATACTGACCGTGCACTCTGAACAGCGGGTTGAACATGCCAAACTGGAACCATCGCGTCATGCGCTCGCGCCATTCCTCCAGGTCTTCACCTTGTGCTTTTTCGAATTTTTTCTCCACCGAAAATCCGCCAATGTCGGTTGTCCAATACGGGATGCCTGACAAGGAGAAATTCAGGCCTGCGGGAATTTGCGTTTTGAAATCCTGCCAGTTTGCCGCGACATCGCCACTCCAGGTGGCGGCCGCATAACGTTGTGAGCCTGCAAACGCCGAGCGCGTGAAAATGAAAGCGCGTTTGTTGGGATCGGTCCGGCGCAGGCCTTCATAGATCGCCTTCTCGTTCATGAGGGCATAGGCGTTGAAATATTTTGTAGACGAACCCAGCGCGGTGGGGTTCATGAGCTTTTTGCGATCGGCGATGGAGGCGTTGGATAAAATGTCGGGCTCTGTCGAGTCCAGCCACCAGCCGTCTACACCCTTGCTGTTGAGTTTGGTGTTCACCAGGTTCCAAAAGGCTTCGCGTGCCTTGGGGTTGTAGGCGTCATAGAAGGTGGACACGTAGCCCTTGCCAATCCAGTCGCGCTGACGGTTTTGGATGTTCACTTTATAGAGGAATCCCTGTTTATCAAAGTCGTTGTAGGCGTCGATGCCTTCATAGAATTTTGGCCACACCGAGATCATGAAATGCGTTTTGTACTTTTCATGAAGTTGTTTGATCATGCCTTCCGCATCGGGGAAGCGGGCGAGGTCAAAATCCTGGCTGCCCCATTTGTCCTCGTCCCAATAGGACCAGTCGAGCACGATGTTGTCGAGGGGGATCTTGCGTTTTCTGAACTCGGCTACGACGTCGAGGATCTCTTGCTGGGTTTTGTAGCGCTCGCGGCTTTGCCAGAAGCCCATCGCCCACTTCGGAAAGATCTCCGCTTTGCCCGTAAGCGTTCGGTAGCCACGAATGACATCGTCCAGGTTTCTTCCGGCCATGAAGTAGTAGTCGATCTGGTCTCCCGCTTCCGAGAAAAGAGAGAGGCGATCCTGATCCTCCGCCGGTGCCGACTGCCACTTGAGCGACAAGTATGACTCGCCGCCATCCGGCAACCATTCAATCTTAACAGGATATTGTTTTCCTTTTTCTGCATGCCATTCAAATTTTACGGTTCCGGGATTCCAGGCCTGCCGCCAATGGTCGGCTTTCAACTCGTTGTTGATCCATACCTTGACATAGCCCGCGTAGTACAAAAAGAATTTATGAAGCCCGCCTTCGTCCGAAGCGATGCTTCCCTCCCACACCACCTTGCCATCGCGCATGGGAAACTCTTTCGGGAATCGCTTCTGATCGCCCAGGAACTCATAATCGATCACGGAGTCCTGCCGCGACAAGTATATTTTGGAGGCGTCGGTCTTTGAACCATAGGTTGCGGAAAGACCGCCTGCTTTGCCTTCCCTGGAATACAACTTGAGTTGTGACAGCGAGCGATAGTCGCGCGGATCGCCAAATCGCGTCAGCGAATAGTTGTCCCACAGGATGCCATAGTTTTTATTCGACACCAGGAAGGGAACCGCCACCTTGGTGTTGTATTGAAAAAGAGAAACATCTTTTCCTTTATAGTTCATCAGTCCCTCCTGGTGTTGCCCCAGGCCATAGAAGGCCTCGTCGGCAGGCGACTCAAACTCTTGTCTCAGGCTGTAGGTGCGTTCATTGTCAACGATCAGCGGCGTGAACGTTTTGCCACCGCCTTGCTTTTCCTGGAGCATCACCTGTCCGGTCGAATCCGAGAAGGATACCTCGCCCGTGGAAAGTGAAATGTTCGCGCGAAGCGCTTTGGTTATTAGTGTGAGTTCCTGATCCGCTTCTTCCAGTTTCCAATCCGGTGAGCCCGTTACCTCGGGGAGGATGATGAGGCTCTTGGCGGTGGAGAACGTGTCGGCCGCACTGGCGGTGACCTGTATAATAGAGGGAGCGATCACGCGAAGGCGGACCGCCTTGGTGGTGCCGCCTTTTGCGGGATGGACGATAACGCCATCCGTTAATTTTTCCACGGCGGGCTTTTGGGAACAGGCCGTTAAGGCCACGACCATTAAAATGATGTTTGCTAATACTACGTTTTTCATCAGGTTCATTCTTTCATACCATCGGTTTGCAGGAGATAATTCCCGCAATCGGTTGCGATAAAGGTAGGGGCCGATGCTGCTTTCGAAGGGTATGGAATTGTCTGATCGTGGAGGTTCAAACGGTTTCGGGGGGTATCAGAATGTTGCAAAAGAGGGGCGCAAATCGCTTTTCAGCGATTTTGGGGGGCGGAAAAGTCAGGTTAAACCGCCTCACCTTCGCTAAAGCTTCGGCGAGCAAGAAAGACGCAAAGGACGCAAAGAAGACGCAAAGCGCTTCGCGGTTTGGCTTTGCGTTAACTTTGCGCGCTTTGCGTCTTTGCGGTTCTGCATTTTTCTTTCAGCATGGCTCACCCCAAACCAGGCCTCCACACCGGGAATAATCAACGCACGGTCAAATAAACAGATCGCTTAGAAAAAGAAGAGACAAGACAGCGATGCAAGGATCGCTGCATAGATGAGGATTTCGATGGCCAACAATCTTCTGGCCGAACGTTTTAATCTTTGCTCAGGTGACATTTAACTTTTTTGGAAAGACAAAACTACGCACGAACCCCGCGGGCAAGGGTTATAAAATCGCTGAACATTAGGATCGAAATGTTTCATCTGCCCCTTTACGCCATGCCGTTTCGTTTTCCGGCCGCATAGGCAGAAGGTAGCACGTGATAGGCCTCCTTGAAATAGCGCGCAAAATATTTCGGGTTATTGAATCCAACCTGGTAAGCCACCTCCGCCACGGTGAGCTGACTCTTCTCCAGCAACTGCGCGGCCTGTTGCAAACGAATGGTCCGGATGAATTCCAGCGGCGACTTCCCGGTGAGGGCCACGATCTTTTTATAGAAATGCGCGCGGCTGATGCCGAGCTCACGGCTCAAGTCCTCCACCGAAAATTCCGGCTTCGACACATTGTCCTCCACACACTTGATCGCGTTCTGGATAAACTTCTCGTCCAGCGGCGTGATGTGCAACTCGCTGGCCTTCACATCCACTTGCCGTGAAAATGCGCGGTGGAATTTTTCGCGTTGCTGGATCAGGTTCTGGATGCGCGACGCCAGGATCTCGAAGTTGAACGGCTTGGTGATGTAGTCGTCGGCGCCGGTCTGGAAGCCCTCCAGTTTTTGTTCTTCTGCGGCGCGGGCGGTGAGCAGGATCACCGGGATGTGCGAGACGCGCTGATCGGTTTTTACCCGGCGGCACAATTCAATGCCGTTCATTTCGGGCATCATCACGTCGCTCACAATAAGGTCGGGCAACTCCTCCTGCACTTTCTTCCAGGCCTCTTTGCCATCGCGCGCTTCCAGCAGCTGGTACTCCTGTTTCAAATTGTCTTTCAGGTAAAAACGGAAGTCTTCGTTGTCCTCCACCAGCAGCAACACCGGCTTGTGTGACAGCACCTTTGCGGGTTCGGCGCGGGTTCCTTTGTATTGCACGGCTTGCACATTCTCCGGCTCCGCCACGGGCACTTGATCCGTTTCCACCGGGTGAGTCACCTCTTGCAACGGCAGCAGCACGCTGAAACAACTGCCCTTCCCTACTTCACTTTCCACGGCGATGGTGCCGCCATGGATCTTTACAAATTCGCGGGTAATGGACAGCCCGATGCCACTGCCCTGGTTCACCATGCTGCGAGGCAACTCGGTTTGAAAGAAGCGCTCAAAAATGCTTTCCAATTTATCGGCAGCAATGCCAATGCCCGTGTCGCGCACGCGGATGCGCAGCCATTTTTCCGGGTCGTTGTTCTGCAGCTCCACTTCAACGCTCACGGAGCCGTGCTCGGGTGTGAACTTGAAGGCGTTCGACAATAAATTGAAAAGGATCTTCTCCAGCTTGTCCTGGTCAAAGATCGTTTCCATGGTGTTGATGGTGCTGGTGAAGTCCAGACGGATGTCTTTCTTTTCGGATAAGTCCGAAAACGAATAGACCGTTTCCCGGATGAAGGCAATGATATCGCCCTCCGAGGGGTTGAACTTTATCTCCTGCACTTCCAGTTTCCTGAAATCGAGCAACTGATTCACCAGGTTGAGTAGCCGCTTGGCGTTGCGCTGGATCAGTTGAAACTGACTTTGCTGATCGGGTTCTTTCGCCTGCTTGAGCATGCGCTCGAGTGGGGTGAGGATCAGCGTCAACGGTGTCCGGAACTCGTGGCTGACGTTGGTGAAGAATTTTATCTTCATCATATCCAGCTCGTGCATGCGCATGGCCTCCTGGCGTTCTTGCTGGATGGCGAACTTGGTTTGCTCGCGTTGCTGAATGATCTTTCGCGTCAGCAGCAGCGCTCCGATCACCAGCAGCATGTAGAGCACCAATGCGGTGCGTGTCTTCCAGAACGGCGGCAGCACGGTGATGCCCAGGCTGGCCCCAGCTTCATTCCAGGCTCCGTCGTTGTTTGCCGCCTTCACCCGAAACGTGTAGGTGCCCGGGTCAAGGTTGGTGAACGTCACCCTGCGCGACTTGCTGTCGGCCGTGAGCCAGTCTTCGTCAAATCCCTCGAGCCTGTATTTGTAGGCATTGTTCTCGGGGTGAAAAAAGTTAAGGGCCGCAAATTCAATGGAGAACACATTCTTTCCCGGCGGCAACACCAGCGACGAGATCTCGGTGATGGCCTGCGGAAGCAATACTTTTCCATCGACCAGGTCCTCCGCCTTCAAGCTTTTATTAAAGAGCTGAAAATCCGTAAACACCACCGGCGGAATATTTTTGTTCAACCCCAATTGTTCTGGTCTGAAAATGTTGAAACCATTGGCCCCACCAAAAATCAATTCTCCCCGGCTGGTCTTAAAGGCGGCGTTCTCGTTGAACTGTTTTCCCTGCAAGCCCTCGGGCTCGCCATAGTTCTTGAATTGAAATGACAATTCGCCCCGAGCGTCTTCGGTGATCTTTACTTGCGACAGTCCGTTGGGCGTGCTCACCCAGAGATCACCCTGGCTGCTTTCCAGGATGGTGAGCACGGTATTGTGCGGCAATCCATCTTCTTTGGTGAGGGCGTGGAAAGTGCCGGTCTTTTTGTTAAAGAGATTCAGTCCTCCAAACGTTCCGATCCAGATCCTTCCTTTGGCGTCTTCGCGAATGTCGAGCACGCCGTCGTTGCTGAGGCTGCTGGGGTTGTTGTTCTCGCTGCCATAGTGCATGAACCGCCCGCGGTCGCGACGCAACACATCGATGCCCGCGCTGGTGCCGAGCCAGAGGTTGCCCTGCTTGTCTTCCATGATCGCCGCGATGTAGTCGGACCGTATGGAGTTCATGTCGCCGCTTTTGTAGTGGGAAAAGGTTTTTGTACGTGGGTCAAAAAGATCGAGTCCCCCACTCAACGTCCCGATCCACAGGCGATGGCGCGAGTCTTCAAAGACCTCCCACACGCTCATCGTCGCCAGGCTCGACGGGTCCGCGGGGTCGTGGTTATAGCGAACAAACTTCTTGCCGTCGAAACAGTTCAGTCCGCCATAGTAGGTGCCAACCCATAATTTCTTTTCGTGGTCTATACAAAGGCTCACCACCACGTCGCTGCTCAGGCTGTTCTTGTCGCCGGGAATATTGCGATAGCGGGTAAATGTGCCGTTGGTCCGGTTAAAATAGATCAGCCCACCGCCGTTGGTGCCGATCCAGAGATTTCCTTTATCATCTTCTACGAACCGGTTCACATCGCCGTAGGGCAACCCTTTGGTATCCGCCGGTATGTGTTTGTACAACGGGAAGCGGATGATGTTCTCGTGATAGTAGCTCACGCCTTTCTTATAGGTTCCCACCCACAGAATGCCTTCGCTGTCCTTGTAAAGCACGTTGACGGTGTTCTGCCCCACGCTGCGTTCGTCTTCGTCGCGATGCTCGACGTATTGGATGGAGAAGTTCTTTTTGTCAATCATGTTGATCCCGCCATGGTCGGTGGCCACCCAGATCAATCCATCGTTGCCCACTTCAAGATCGCGAACCAGGTTGGTGGTGAGTCTCGCCCCCTTTCCATCGGACGTGAAATTTTGTAGGGTCTGCGTCCGCGTGTCCATAAAATAAACGCCTTGCGCGTCGTTCTCGGCGCAGATCCAGAGGTCGTCGTCCTTGTCCAGGATCATGCGATAGCTGTAGTGTTCGCCGTGATTTCGATTGTACAGCGTCGGTATTCTTTCGGTGATCTTCCAGGTATCTTTTGCGGGCGATAACTTCTCCAGCAAACCGCTGGTATGCAAGAGCCATACATTTCCTTTTGCGTCTTGCGCCATAGAGCGCACGGTGTCTGAAGCAATCGTGGTGTCGTCTCCCCGCTTGTGGCGAAACCAGGTCGTCTTCTTTGATGACGCGTTGTAATATCCCACGCCGTTTTGCAGGTGGAGAAACCAGAAGTCTCCGGCGGCATCTTTGACAACATCCCACAATCGTCCCGCAGGAATGTTATAGGTCTTATAAAAATTCGCGGTGTTGCGTTGAAATCTTTCCAACGCCGGATCATAGATGTTGAACGTGTCGGCGGTGAGAACGCCCATGCGGCCATCGGGTGTCTCGAAGATCCGTTGGATGGAATTGCTGCCGAGGGAGGTGGTGTCGCGTGAGTTTTGCAGGAATACTTTCAGCGTGTAGCCATCAAAGCGATTGAGACCGCTGGCAGTGCCGATCCAGAGAAAACCCTTCCGGTCCTTGTAGAAGCTCAGCACTTCGTTGTGCGACAGGCCGGCGTTTACATCCAGGTGCATGAATTTATACGTGCCGGGCTGGGCAACCGCCATGCCGGCGGCTGCTATCCAAATTGCCAGACTTAGTATGATCCTGCTCTTCATGGTCGTCGAATCTACCTCAAGATGCAATTTACGGAGGATCAAATGCAAAAACTAAGGACGGGGCGGCTTTCCATGTGGGGTTGGGTGGGAATAGTTTCTCTTTTTGTGGGGGTCTTTTTTTTGGGGGATGGGCACACCGAGTGGAGTTGTTGGTGGGACACCAACAACCGTTGTGGGGTATGGTTTGATGTGGGTGGATGATTGTTGAGGTAGATATCAAATCCGATTTTGTTCGGTGGTGAAGAATGCCAACGAAGGTGGGGCGGGCTTGGGGTGGGGATAGTGTCGAAGGGGTGGCGAAAGCTGGTTGGTGATTTTATGTGGCTCCCCTAAAACTTGTTGGTGAAGAACACCAACAAGGGCGGTTAGACGCCGGATGGGAAGATCAGTTCGAAGCGGGTCCATTTGCCTTTTTCGGAGTCGACAAAGATCTCGCCGCTGAGGCGGTCGACGGTTTCTTTCACGATGTAGAGGCCGAGGCCGGAGCCCTGGGAGCGTTCGGTGGCGCGGTAGAACATTTCGAATACGCGGCTAAGATATTTTTTGTCGATGCCGATACCGTTGTCGGATACGTAGAGTTTCCAGCTGGTGTTCCCGTTTTCGAACTGGAGCTTCACCTCCTTTTGTGTCTTGGTGGGGTCGGCATATTTTATGGCATTGCTCACCAGGTTGGTGATGATGATCTTCAAGCGTTGCGCGTCGGTCATCACCGTCGCTGCGGGATCGATGACGATGACAAAGTCGATCGTGTCGAATTCCTTCATGTAGCGCAGGTCGTTGACGATCTCTTCCACCACCTCGCGGAGGTTGAGGGGTTCGGTGATCAGCTCCGCTTTGGAATTGCGGGAGAACTGGATCATGCTCTTGATCACATCGTCCAGCTTCTTGATGCTGGCTTCCATGTAGTCGAGGTAGCGCGTGTGTTCTTCGTTGCCGGGGTTTACCTGGCGGGAGAGGTTGATCAGCCCCATCACCGATTTGAGCGGGGCGATCAAGTCGTGGGAGGCACTGTACACAAAAGCGTCGAGTTCGTAGATGGTCTTGTTCAGTTGGCGGATGGTGTTGTCCAGCGATTGCGTGCGTTCCTGTACGAGCCGCTCGAGTCCCCGGTTCAGTTCGGCCATTTGGCGCTGGGTTTCCGTCAGGATCTCGTTTTGTGCGGTAATCTCTTCGCGTTGGGAAGCCATCTCTTCGTGGCGCTGGGTCAGCTCTTCATTCTGGGCGGCGAGCTCGTCGTTCTGATCTTTGATTTCCCTGCTTTGCTCCTTCACCAGCGACTCCAGTCTCCCCTTCTGACGGATCAGGGCATTGGTCCTCAGCCGGAAAAAAATCACGGTCACCAAGGCGAGGAACAACGCCAGCGTGACCCTTGCCGTCGTGGTCTTGTACCACGGGGGCAGGATCACGATCTCGATAACTTTCTCCGGCCCCCAGGTCTGTTCATTAAAGGATGCGCGCAGCACAAACCGGAACGTGCCGGGCTGCAGGCTGGTGAAGGAAACCGTGTGATCCTTGCCGGCCTTTTGCCAGGTGGCCAGCAAATTCTCCAACTTGTATTCATATTTGATCTGCGATGGCGAAACAAAATGAAGGGCCGAAAAGCGGAAGCTGATCGACCGGGAGTCATTATACGGAAGGGTGATCTTGTCCAGCGCAGTAATGCTCTTGGGCAGCAGGGGATCGCCGGGTTTGATGGACTTGTTGAAGACCCGGAAATCGGTCAACGCGATGTTGAGATCATAGAAGTCCGGGGTCAACGTAATGGGAGTGAAAATATTGAAACCCTTTGTTCCGCCAAACATCAGGTCACCGTTCCGAAGACGGTAGGAAGCATTTCGCTTGAACGTATTTCCCTGCACACCATAGTTCTCATCGAACTTGAGAAAGATCCCCTTCCGGGTGTCGTAGTGGCTCAGGCCGGCGTTGGTGGACATCCACATGTCGTCCCCTGCACCGGGCTGGATGGCCAGAACGAAATTGTTGGGCAGGTTCTCGTGTTCGCTGATGATGGAAAATTTTTGTGTGGTGCCATCGAACATGCAAAGCCCATCGCCGTAGGTGCCGATCCAAAGGCGGTGATGTTGATCCTCACAGAGCGAGATGACACGGACATCTTTTATTTCCTGGTCGCCATCGGTGATGACCGGGAACCGCGCCACCTGGTCGGTTTTGTAATTATACCGCATCAGTTCACCAAAGATGCCGACCCAGATCGTTCCATCGGCCATCACTTGAATCGCGCGAACCGTCCGGTTGATCTCAAACAACGGCGCCATATTGTCCCCGGTCTTTTGGTGGTAGTTCAAAAATTTTCGTGTTGCCGGATCAAACCGGTTCAGGCCGTTGTCGGTGCCCACCCACACATAGCCCAAGGAGTCCTCCGCGATGGTCCAGGCCGAATTCTCGGACAAGCTTTCCGTATCCTCAGGATCGTTGCGATAGCGTGTGATACGTCTGTTCTTATCGATATAGATCAACCCCTGTCGATAAAGCCCAACCCAAACCCCGCCATAACGGTCGGGACAAAGTGCGAGAATGACTTCGGTATATCCCGTAGAAAACAAGCGGCCAAACGGATGGACCTGGCCATGCTCCAGGTAGCTCAGTCCATCGGCTGTGCCGATCCATATCCTTCCCGTTTTTTCTTCCGCGAAGGCCGTGATGGAGGGGTGCTTTGGCAGCGTACCATTTCCGGTGGTCTGTTCGAATAACCTGAAACGGAGGGGCAGCGCGGCGTAATAATTCACGCCGCCGTCGTAGGTGCCGATCCAGGCACCGCCCACCGGCGGAATGTACACGGCGCGCAGTGTGTTGTCGTTAAGGCTGTGGCTGTCGGTTTCGGAGCGTGTAAAATTTCTGAACGCCCCCGTGCGCGGCGAGTACACCACCAGTCCGGCGCCGTCGGTGCCCACCCACACCTGGCCATCCTTGTCCACGGCCAGCGCCCAAATGCCCCGGTTTCGCGTACCCAGGTTGAATGTGGTGGACTGTACGGAAGTTTCGTCATAGCCAAAGCGTTGCAAGCCTTCGTCTCTCGTACCCAACCACAGGCAGTCCTTGTCCGCGTAGAGTGTTCTGATCTCTTGGTCAACCGCAGGTGTCGTAGTGGCGTCGTAGGTGGTCACGGCATCGTGCGCAATGTCATAGATTTTGAGTCCATGACCCAGCGTTCCTACATACGCTTTGTCGCCGTGCACTTTGATCGACCATGCCATAATTTCTTTTAAGCCCGGGTGGTTCACCGTGTGCAAGGTGCTGGTGTTGATATCGTAGTAACTGATCCCACCAAAACCGTAAGCGATCCAGATCCGGTTCCGGGCATAGTCGACGTCGAGACTGGCATAGGTGCCCGGATCGATGTTTAAGGGGACAAGACCAAATTGCTCCGTGGCGTGATTGTAGTAGTTCAAACCACCCGATGTGCCGATCCATAAATTGCCGGTCACTGTGTCTTCGACCAGGGTGTAAACAACGCTATGGCTGATCGATGTGCTGTCCAGGGGATCGTGGCGGAAGATCCTGAATTCGTTGCCGTCATAACGATTGAGCCCGTCTTCGGTAGCAATCCACACAAAACCCAGTTTATCGCTCACAATGGCGTTCACCGTTGTCTGCGACAATCCTTCCTCCACCGAAAGGTGTTTAAAGAGGAGTTGATCGGGCAATGAGAGGGTGGCCGTGTCGTTCTGGGCGTACACCGCGGTGTTGGAACCATACAGGAGACAACCCAACGCGATCAGGCCACTCCACACTATAGACTTGTACGGGAAGACACCCATGCAGAAAGGTTAGGCCGTAAAAATGTTTCCCTGCGACCCGACTATTCTAAGATAACAAGAAAAAAGAAAATAAGATATATTGAACTTCCGACGGACAGCCCACGATCCCTGCCGCCACTCGTCACGGCGATGACTTCCCCGCTGAAATGCGGGCGCATCCGGCCATCCGTCTGTAAAAACGACCAGCCTAAACCGGCTAGGAATCGTATCTTTAAATATCCCGTCGAACCTTAACTCCATACCCTCATGAAAAACATCACCTTGCCCCTTCTCCTCTTTCTCGTATTTGCCGGATGTACCACGCCTGAACACAAAACGGAAGAGGCGACGCCGGAGTCGCTCGGAATTTCGTCACAGGCCATTTTGAATTTCATTGAAGCCGCCGAAAAAGAACGAAAAGATGAGTTGCATAGCTTCGTGCTTCTGCGCCACGGACAAATCGCCGCACAAGGCTGGTGGAATCCCTTCAACCCCGACAGTCCGCACATGCTTTTCTCGCTGAGCAAGAGCTTCACCTCTACCGCCATCGGCATGGCCCAGGCCGAAGGTTTGCTGAATATCAATGACAAGGTAACTTCATTTTTCCCCGACGAAACACCCAAGGATCCCTCGAAGAATCTGCAGGCCATGCGCATCCGCGACCTGTTGACGATGAACACCGGACACAACGATGATGCTACCGGCCGGATGCAGCAAGACAGTGCCAACTGGGTAAGGGGATTTCTATCGCTGCCCGTCGAACACAAGCCCGGCACCCACTTTGTTTACAACAGCGCGGCAACGTATATGCTTTCCGCCATCATCCAAAAGACCAGCAACAAAACACTCCTCGAATACCTCACCCCCAGACTCTTCGAACCCCTGGGCATCGAGCACGCGACGTGGGACAGCTCTCCCTCGGGAATCAATATCGGGGGTTGGGGCTTAAAGGTCCGCACAAAAGACATCGCTCAATTGGGACAACTCTATCTCCAAAAAGGAATGTGGAATGGAAAGCAACTGATCCCCGCGGAATGGGTAGAGGAAGCCACAAAAAAACAAACATCCAACGGCAGCAATCCCGATAGCGACTGGGAACAAGGCTATGGCTACCAGTTCTGGCGGTGTCGTCACGATCTCTTTCGCGGCGATGGCGCTTTCGGACAGTATTGCATCGTGTTTCCCAAGCAGGATGCCGTGTTGGCCATCACTTCCGGCACAGCCGACATGGGTGCCATCATGAACCTGGTGTGGGACCACCTGTTGCCCGCACTGAGTGACAAGCCCGTAGCGGAAAACAAGGACGCTTATGCCGCCCTGCAAACAAAACTAAAGAGCCTGAATCTATCCACCATCAAAGGAGAGTCTACTTCTCCAAAGATGGAGACCGTTTCCAACGAGCCCTACACGCTTCAACCCAATCAAGATGGCATTGCCAGCATGGCGTTCCAACTGAAGACCGGTGACCCTACGCTGACGTTTACGACAAAAGGAAAAACCTTCAACATCCCCTTTGGAAATGGTGCGCTGAAAAATGGTCTGTACTATGCCCCTCCCGGTGGAGACACCCCCGCGGCATCCAGCGGCGCCTGGATCTCTCCCGATACACTGCGGGTGCGTACCTATTTTTATGAAACACCCTTCTACTTTACGAATGATATTGTGTTTGATAAAAAAGACGTCACGGTCATCCGCACCAGCAACGTAAACCTCGGTCCGTCTACCAAAGTAGAATTGAAGGGAACACAGAAATAGTACATACCGGACAAGGGGTGTGATGCGCTCTGAATGCGGGTTGCGAAAGCATTATTTCACGACCAGGCTATCGGCGGCTTCGGGCACTTTGAGATAGGTCCTTGATTTTCTTTTTTCCATGCCGGCCCGTTGGGCGTCGCCGAATGTTGTGGCGTCGCCCGTGAACACGATGCGCCAGATCTTGCCTTTTTTTGAATCCGACACATACAAAGAACCGTCGGGCCCCTCGGCCAGGCCTACGGGACGGTAGCGGGCGTCGATCATATTTTTAACCGTATCCACCCCGGCAAAGCCATCGGCGAACACTTCCCATTTATCGGTTGGCTTTCCATTTTCAAAGGGAACAAATCCCACCGCATAGCCCGCCTGGGGATAAGGCGCGCGATTGATCGATCCATGGAAGGCGATGAAGGCACCTTTTTTATAGCGGGCGGGGAACTGATCGCCTTTGTAGAACAGCAAGTCGTTTGGAGCAAAATGGGCGGGCAGCCCCATGATCGGATCGGCATAGCCGGTGGCTTCCTTCACACCGTCGCCTCCATATTCCGGTGCTTTCATCCGCTTGTGTTTGAAGTGATCGTAGTAGCTGTAGGGCCACCCGTAGTTTTCACCTTCCTGGATTTTCATGAACTCTTCCGCGGGCAAGACAGCATTCTGCCAGGCGCTGAAGTATTGGGGGGCATGCCCGTGCAAATAATCCCGACCGTGTTGCACGGCATACAAGCTGTTATCCTCCTCGTTCCAGGAGATCGCCACCACACTTCTCAACCCCGTGGCAAATCGCAGACCCGAAGCTTGATCCTGTTCCAACTTATCTTCATCAAATTTCCAGATGCCTCCCATGTCGATGAGTTGTCGGCATGGGTATTGGCCTTTCACGTTGGCCACGGCTGGGCTCACCACGGTGTTCCAGTCTTCACAATTGTTTGTCGGGGCGCTGAGCGTGATGTACATGCCGCCTTTGTTGTCGAACGCCAGCGATTTAGCGTTGTGCCATTTGATGGGATAGTGGTCGATGAAGAGCACTTCGGGTTTGCCTTCGGGGAGCAGTTGGTTGGGAATCAGTTTTTGGCGATACACCATGCGCTCCGAACTATAATACAGATAGCCTTTGTGGATGCGCATTTCGGTTGCAAAACTTCCATCGTTGGGGTAGTCGCCAAAGCGTTGAAAAATGTCTGCGCGACCGTCGGCGTTCGTATCCTGTAGGGCGATGTTGCCAAGCTCGCCTGTGCTGATGCTCAGCTTTACATAAATATCGCCGTTGTCCCGAATGGCCAGATGCCTGGAAGGTCCCACGCTGTCGGCTACTACCAATGCTCCGAATCCTTCGGGCAAAAACAGACCACCATTGTCGGCGTCTGTTTTGGGAATGACAAATGTCTTTTTATTCTGACAGCCTGTTGAGCATGCTAACACGGCAAGGATGAGGACGTATCGGATCCGCATGAGTTTCTATTTTTTGAATCTAGGCATCTTTCATTCGCAATACAACGAACAGCAAGATAGGTTGAAATTCGAATCGCCTCGGATCCTTGAAGAAAAAACTTCAAAGCAGGGGAACGGGGCAAGTCGTATGGATAAGCCTGTACTACGGTCGACCGAAACCTGCGTTTAGGCCTAGCCCTTACGAGTCCGTTCCTGTCCGAATATGTGATCCTATGACCCAGGTCATAAACACCGTCGTCAGGTATCCCTGAAATTTGAATAAACAAAATAAAAAGCATATGACACAAGTAGAAGAACAATTCGACATGCATACAGCCTCCGTCGCCGACATCGCGCTGACCTTTCCAAATTCGCTTGAAATTTTGAACCGCTATAACCTCGACTACTGTTGTGGCGGAAAAAAATCTTTTGTCCAGGTCTGCGCACGAGCCGGGCTGAACGCGGAATCGATCTGGCAGGAAATACAATTATGTGTGGCCAACCAGGGCCCGGACAGTCGGATGCGTTTCGACACCTGGGAGGCGCCGCTCCTGATCGATTTCATTGTGCAGCACCACCACCATTACGTCCGCGATTCCATTCCCCAGATCCAGGCCCTGCTGGATAAAGTTTGTCATGCGCACGGCGATGATAGCCCGTTTTTACTGACGGTCAGTGATGAATTCAATACGCTGGCCGCGGAACTGCTCCATCATATGCCCAAGGAAGAAGAGGTCTTGTTCCCCGCCATCCGCATGCTCTTTGCCAACAGCACTTCAGCATTCGAAACCAACATCAAAAACAGACAGCTTATGGCTCCCATTACGATCATGGAAGACGAGCATGAAATTGCGGGCCGTCTCATCAAATCCATTCGCTCGCTGACCAATCACTATACGCCACCGGCCTATGCCTGCCCTTCGTTTAAAATGACCTACATCATGCTGCAGCAATTCGACAACGATCTGATGCAACACATTCACCTGGAGAACAACATCCTGTTTCCCAAGGTCACCGGGGCGAACGCGTGCGCACGCTAATGGATTGTTAACTTCTAAACCTTTCACCCTTTGGAACTGAATCAACAAATCCTGAGCAACCTGATCGTTTATATGAAATATGCCCGCTATCTGCCCGAGCTTCACCGGCGCGAATCGTGGGAAGAGATCTGCCAGCGCTACGAGAACATGATGGTGGAAAAGTATCCGCACTTGCGTGCCGAGATCGTTCACTGGATGGCCTATGTGTACGAACGAAAGGTGTTGCCCTCCATGCGCGCCATGCAATTTGCCGGGGCGGCGATTGCGCGAAATCACAGTCGCATTTATAACTGCGCCTACCTCCCGGTGGATGATATTCGGGCATTCCCGGAAACTTTGTTTTTGCTCCTGGGTGGGACGGGTGTTGGATATTCTGTGCAATATCATCATGTTGAAAAGCTGCCCGCGATCCAAAAAGCTGATAAGACCAAAAAATTTCTGATTGGCGACAGTCTCGAAGGGTGGGCGGATGCGGTGAAAGTATTGCTCAAAGGATATTTTGGACTCAGTTCGTTCTTGCCGGAGTTTGACTATTCAGACATTCGCCCCAAGGGCGCGAGATTGGTAACCGCCGGCGGAAAGGCGCCCGGGGCCGAACCGTTGAAACTTTGCATCGCCCATGTTCAGGCGATCCTGGATCGAAAAGCGGACGGCGAAAAACTCAGTCCCTTGGAATGTCACGACATCCTGTGTCACCTGGCCAACGCGGTGTTGGCAGGGGGCATCAGGCGGTCGGCGATGATCGCCCTCTTTTCCGCCGACGATGAGGAGATGCTCACCTGCAAATATGGTGCGTGGTGGGAATTGAATGAGCAGCGGGGCCGCGCCAATAATTCCGCGGTCCTGTCGCGTGAAACGACCACCCGAACCCAATTCTTCGACCTCTGGAAAAAGATCGAGTTGTCGGGATCCGGCGAGCCCGGTTTTTATTTCACCAACGACCTGGACTGGGGCACCAATCCCTGTTGCGAGATCGCGTTGCGTCCGTTTCAATTTTGTAATCTCTGCGAGGTCAATGTCTCCGATGTGAGCAGCCAGGAGGACTTGAATGATCGCGCCCGGGCGGCCGCATTCCTGGGGACGTTGCAAGCCGGGTTCACCGACTTTCACTATCTGCGCGAGCAATGGAAGACCACGACGATGCAAGATGCCCTCATCGGTGTCGGCATGACCGGCATCGCGAGCCAGCGGATCGACCAATTTGATTTGTCGGAGATGGCCGACGTTTCCAAGCATATGAACATGATTACCTCGGCAAAGATCAACATCGAGTTTGCCGCCCGTTGCACCACCATCAAACCTTCCGGGACCACGTCGCTCGTACTCGGGACATCGTCCGGGATCCACGCCTGGCATAGCGACTATTACCTTCGCAGGGTGCGCATCGGAAAAAATGAGGCGCTGTATTCCTTTCTCCACCACCACCACCCTGAATTATTGGAAGACGACTTGCTCAACAGTCAACAGGCCATCCTTTGCATCCCGCAGAGGGCACCCGAAGGAAGCATCCTCCGGAATGAAGACGTCATGGACATTCTGGGACGGATCAAAAAATTCCACACCGAATGGATCCGCAGCGGTTTTCGAAGGGGCAATAACGGCAACAACGTGTCGGCAACCGTTTCCATTTCTGCGGGAGACTGGCAGCGCGTGGGCGCTTGGATGTGGGAGAACAAAGCTTCGTACAATGGGCTGAGCGTACTTCCCTTTGACAACGGGAACTATAAGCAAGCGCCTTTCGAAGATATCGGCGAGGAACAATTCATGCTCCGGGAGAAAAGCCTTCGGGTCATCGACCTTTCCCAGGTGACGGAGTTCGATGATGAAACGGATCACAAAGCCGAGGCGGCGTGTGCCGGAGGGGCTTGTGCCCTAGTATAATTTCAGGTTTACAGGGTTAGGCTGGCGGGTGACTGCCGGCCTATTTTTTATTTACTTTAAACTGATTTTCGTCATGACCTATCCCATCGATTTGTCCCATCTTTTAGAAAAAAAGAAAAGAAAGGTGATCCCCGTTCAACTCTTCGAGAAGTACAAAGCGCGCCTGGTGAATGTCAAAAAAAACCAGGTCCTCTTTGAGGAAGGTGACCCCGCCCGGGATTTTTTCCAGGTCGAACAAGGTCAGGTAAAGATGTACATCATCAACCCGGAGGGCCAGGAGTTCACGCAGGGCATCTTCCACGCCGGTGAAAGTTTTGGAGAGCCGGCGCTGTTGGGTGACTTCCCTTATCCCAGCAACGCCATGGCTATGGAGCCCGGAAAGGTCTGGAGATTGCCAAAGCCCGAATTTCTTCAACTCTTAAAAGAGAACTTCGACGTTCACCTCCGGCTGGACCAGGTGCTCTGCAAACGCCTTCAATATAAAACGATGATCCTGACCGAGGTTTCCTCCTACGACCCGGAACACCGTTTGATGACGTTGCTGAAGTATTTCAAATCCAAGCTCGTCAAAAAGACGGCCACCGATAAAGTCATCATTCCCTTCACGCGGCAGCAACTTGCCGACATGACGGGGCTGCGGGTCGAAACGGTTATTCGTTCCATCAAGAAAATGGAACGCGATGCCAGGCTGCAGTTGGACGGCCATAAGATCAGATTCTAGCGGGATCCATACGCAAGTTCCCGAATCCCGCCCTGCGTATTCGCGATCGCTGCACAGGCAGGCTTTTTTACTTTTCTACTGGAAGATGGCAACATCAGGAGCCAGGTCACTCACTCCTTGTATTGCCCGGTGATCGCAACGGAAATATCCTTGATCTCCTTCTCTATCTCGTCCAGGCGATCATTAAATTCCTCTCCTTTTTTGATGTCGCCGGCAAGGGCGTGATAATATTCTATACCCAGCAACAACTGCCTGGAGAAATCAAGAATATCCTTCGCCGACCTGGGCTCATCTTTTTTCAATGCGCTCAATTGCTCCTTCATGTAGGCGACGTTCAATGTCAATTCTTTGATAAACATGTGGGGCCTCTCCTGGCCATCCAGAATGTTTGTTCTGCCATAGATGTGGTCGGTCATTTCCTGCAGGGTTACGATTTTATCGAAGTAGGCAATGTTTGGGCCTGGACATGTGGTTACCGCCGTGAGCCCTTTAACGGGTGGCAATTGATATTCCCGTATCGCCGAGTTACTGAGGCCAATGCAAAGACATTCCTTGCTGACCACCTCGCGATACTGCTTTTCGTATTCCTCCACCGAAAGCTCCAGTGATTTTAACTGTTCGATTTTCAGTTTTTGATACTTATGGGACGCCGTACAGATGGGCTCTTTGGTGAACTCGGTATTGGACACCAGGAATTTTTCGGTGCAGGGGCTTCCCGGTTTCCCGTTGGCGATCCGGGACATTTTTTCTTTTTCTGAGCTCGTCCCTTTCAGGTAGTTAAAGCGCACACCCAGGGGGGAATTCTTGCTCAGGATCACGTCGTCTGCTTTGGCTTTGGCAAGCTGTTGCAGCGTGTCGGCATCGACCGTTGTGGCTTCCGGGCACAACAGAAAGGGCGTTCCCCAACCAACACTTTCAATGTCGTAGGTCTCCCGTAAAAACTCGGCCTCTTCATGCGTCCCCACTCCGCCCTGGACCGTGATCTTTAATGGATGGGGTTGTGTGAAGGTGAGCCCGGTCCTTTTTTCGGCCACGGGTTTATACAAATGGAACAAGGCCTGCGCAAGTTCCTCCCGTTTTGTTTTGAATTCTTCGAGTATGGGGCCCATCAAACTACCGTCCGTAGCGAACGCATGGCCTCCGCAGTTGAGACCCGATTCGATGCGGAACTCGCTTACCCAGACGCCTTTCTTGGCCAGGAATTTTCCCTGGATCAGCGCAGAACGATAGTCGCTTACTTTGATGACAACTTTCTTGTTGAACACCCCAAACCCCTTGGCATCGAACTCCGGCAATCGTTCCAGGTAACTGAAAAGCCGGGGGTTCATACCGGCCGAAAATACGATGGACGAATTTGTCAACACACTATTCGCATACCCCCGCAGCGCCGTGACGGCATCGGAAGAATCCTGCACCACCTTACCACCGCTCCCCGGATTATCGCGGTCAACTTTTGTCATGATGTTCACGTCGATGGCACCCGCGACGATCTGTGTTCTCAGATAATTTTGCATCGCCTTCCTGGCTGGTCCATCGGCCACGAGCATCTGTTCATAGGCCTTCCGCAATGCACTTTTGGAAGGAAGCATTTCCATATACTTGGAGATCTCCGACCCTTTCTCAAAAGCCGAAGCCTTGAGCTTCTCCATTTGCTCCTGCACAATTCTATGGACCAGGTTCAGATAGTCTGTGATCCGCCTGGCCCGGTAGTCTTCTTGCTTGGTGGTGATGGGCTCATAGACCTCCCTGCGCTCCTTGTAGTAGTGGGCTCGCATAAGCTCCACCAATTTATCCTCGATGATGGATATGGTGGAAGCAATCCCATAGCGCGCCACTTTAATGGGAGAATCGATCGTGAAGGCCAGGCCCATGACGGGAATATGAAATTGATGTACGGGAGTCATGATTTTCAATTTTAGGCAAGCAACAAATAACCCGCCGGTGATCGGGTGACAAAGATCATTTCAGGACGTTTCTTTCATCAGGTTCATTCTGTGTTGAAACACTCCGGCTATCTGCTGCGCGCGTTTTTTTATCTCTTCGGCCTTTTCTCCCCTGAAATTTCCGTCGACGATGTCCATAAAAATTTTTATCCAGGTGTTGAAGTGCTGCCTTTCGAGGGGAAGACCGACATGCTTCTGGAAGGGATTGCCCCTGTAACTCTGTTCCCCCAGCATCATGGAAGACCAAAAGTTATACATGGTCGGCAAATGCCTGGCCCACTCCACATGCGCAAACTGTGGTGCGAGCAACGGATCTTCCCGCACCGTTTCGTAGAACCGGTCGACCAGCATTTCAATGTCCTTCCTGTCAACAATATCGTTGCGTTGTGTCATGATATGGTTTTGGTTTTTCATTTTGCCGGAGGGAGCAACACCTCGTCGATGACATAAATAACGCCGTTCGTGGTGGGGACAACCCCCAGAACATGCGCGCCGTTGACGGTCACATTGTCGCCCGTCTTGCCCAGTTTCACATCACTTCCGTTGACCTGGTTCAGCTTCATGCCATCGTGGATCATGTTCTCGCGGATCACGCCGACATAGACATGATACTCGAGGATGTCGCGGAGCTTTTCTTTGTTCTCGGGTTTGACGAGGTCTTCAACGGTCCCCGCCGGAAGTTTTGCGAATGCCGCATCGGTTGGTGCAAAGACGGTGAAGGGTCCTGCATTGGAGAGCGCATCAACATACGCTGCCGCTTTCAAGGCGGCCACCAGGGTTTTATGCTCTGCAGAAGCCGTCGCTACCTGGACAATGTTTCTTTGAGACTCATCGTCCCGCACGGACGATTGGCCGTTGTCGGTCGCGGGTTCTGCGATTGAAGCGGTCTTGGTTTCTGTTTGCTTACCCGGCGTACAGGCCGCGCACGCTACCAGGATGGACATGGCGAAATAAACAGTTTTCATAGATTCAATTTTTTATACGGCAAGATCATACCAGCACCGGGATCCGGCATATGATTGCAATCATATCGAAACATGATTGTTGCCGTCTACGCGCTACAGATCTTTCCGGGAAAAGATCCGCATGGCCAGCCAAAGGGGAAGCGCGATCCAAACCAGGAGAATGGACGACGAAAAGAGCAGCCCCATGTGGCTCCCAAAAAACGATTTGTAAAAAGCGCCCGTGTATCCCATCAAGGCCGAGATGTCCAATTGCAACAACATGATGATGCGCGCCAGGTCCACGGGATTGAACGCAATGAGTGTTAAGGTGATCTTTTCCAGCGGGTAATCGCAGAAGGTGTATACCACCCAAAGCAACAATCCATCATAGATCAGCGAAAAATAAAACCAAAAAAGCAGGGCAATACCGATCGCTTTGGCTTTGTCGCGGGTCAACACCGAGGAGAGAAAGGCGAGCGCCACAAAAACGAGGGTGAGCATCACGCCGGTAAACAGCAGTGTGAACACACTGGAATCGGCGCCGAAAAGTAACGATGGAATACCAATCCCGGCAACATAGGCCCCGCAAAGCGAGGTGGCCACCGAAATGTATTCACTGAAGAAAATGACGCGGCGGTTAACCGGCTGGGCCAGCATCAATTCAATAAATTCATAGGAATTAAAAAAATGTATCGTCGTAAACACAACGCTGATCAGCGGAACCACCATCAGGACAACATTCAGTAAACTCAACACGACCTTACCGGGGTCGCTGTCGATCTGAAACATGGCAAACGTGCTGACCAGCAAGAACAACGTATACAACAAGATAAAGCGCGTGCGAAGCAGGTCGTAGAAAATGTATTTGATAACGCGTGTCATACTATTCGGTGATAGAGTCCAATAATTCCTTTTGCTGAATGAGCGTGGCGATGGCCTTGCCCAGGCGTTTCTCGTTGGTTTCCCGTTTCAGGGCTTCGATTGAATTATGGTATTGAATTCTCCCTTCGAAGATGTACACCACGTCGGTGGTGAGCTCGTCCAGGTCGTTGAGGACATGCGATGTGATGAGCATCAGCTTTCCTTTCAATTTCTCAGCGGTTATTTTCTCCTTGAAGATCTCTACCGACACCGGGTCCAGGCCGGCCGTAGGTTCGTCCAGGATCAGCACGGGTGGGTTAAAAAGAAAAGCAAGCGCCGCGCTGACTTTTTGCCGGGTTCCGCCGGAGAGCGAGTGCATTTTTTTGTCATAGATCTTATACAACTTAAATGCGTCGATCAATTCCTCATCGATCTTATCCTGTGAAGGGCGGATATTCCGCATCATGTCGACGAGCTGCCCGATGGTGATGTTTTCGGGATACCTTCCTATCTGCGGCATGTAGCCGATCTTTTCACGGTATTGCCAATCGGTCAGGATGCTCTTTTCTTCAAAGACAATGTCCCCCGACGTGGGCACCACCAGGCCCAGGAGACTTTTGATCATTGTCGTTTTTCCCGACCCGTTGGGGCCGATGAGGGCATAACTTTTTGAGGGGTACACGTCCAGGGTTACGCTGTCGAGTACCTGCAGCTTTCCGAACTTTTTACTGACGTTGCGAAATGATATCATACGGTCTCATTGAAGGTAATTCGTCTTTTAAATTTTCGGGTGTGATCGCCGGTATCGCTTTTTCCGTTCTGTCCATGAGGTAGACCAGGAAACTTCGCCAAAGCAACACGGCGGTGGGCATTTGTTCCACCATCATGCCGTACAGGCTTACCGGCCGATACGGAATGTCGCCCGTGGAGTCTTTATTCAGATCATATCCCTCGTACTTATCCCAGTAGTTGCTGTTGATCTTATTCAGGACGAGTGTCCCGTTCGTCACCACGTCGAAAGTGTTGGCGAGAAAGTTGTTTCGTTCAAACACGTTATCGTCGCAACTGGCCTGGAGACGCACCGCATAGCCGTTGTTCATAAAGGTGTTCTCCTGAAATTGGATCCGGCTGCTGCCTTCCATGAAAATGCCGACGGAGTTTTTCCGGAACGTATTGCTGCTGACAAAACTGTCGCGGATGTCTTTTAGCAGCAGGCCATAGGCCGCCGAGCCCCAATTGTATTCAAAAACGTTTTCAATCATTTTCACGCCTTTCGAATACATGACCGCAACGCCCGCGCCGTTGTTGACAAAAGTGTTGTTGCGATATTCGTCGTTGTGCGAAAACATAAAATGGAGTCCATAGCGCAGGTTTCCTTCGCTGTGATTCCGGGTGATCAGTGAATTGGTCACAAACTCGAAATAGATCCCATCGCGATGTCCTTTGATCGTGTTGCCGTTCACGGTGATGTGCGAACACTTCCACATGTGGATGCCGTTGCCGATCTGGTGTTCCGCTTCGGCATCGGCCTGCAATTGATTACCCTCGATCCACGATTGCGAGGTATTGGCGAAGTAGATACCAAAAAAAGTATTTTCGAATCGGTTGTCGGTTATCCGAAGATTCGCGCATCCGATCGCCTTCACGGCGGCCAGGTCGTTCATGCTGGCAACGCCCGTGTTGATGAATTTTAGACCTTTGATCACCACACCGTTTGCTTTTATCGTGAGGATCTCGAATTTATTTTCACCATCCAGGACCGGGAACCCCTTTCCCAACAGGACCAGCGATTTGTCCAGCACCATATTTCCCTCCCGGTAAGTCCCTGCCTCGATCCAAAGCGTGTCGCCGGCCGCAGCCGTGGCAATGCCCGCACGAATGGATCGGATGGGTTGATGCGGGCCGATCGTAATCGACGCGGCCATCGTGTTCAGCGAAGCGAAGAGCAAAATACCGGAGATAATGAGGATGCTTTTCATGGTGTGTTGTCAGGGTCTATCGAACAAGGGTCATTTTCCTGAATGGTTTAGCAATTCATCCCACGACAGCATGGTGCCGTGCCATTCTGCATTGAATTTTTCGAATTCATCCTTGCGCTCAAAGGCCGCTACATGCCCCGCCATCGGGCTCCGGATGAGGTCCGACTGACTATAGAAAGATTTTGTTGCATCCAGCAACTTCGGGGTACCCACATAATTTGCCACCAGGTAGCTTGCCACATTTTCTTTTGGCTCATAGCCCGAGTGGATGAAGTTGACCATGCAGTTCAGATCGTCGAACTTATAGATCTTGCCCTTCCGGGTGAGGATCTCCGCTCCAAACTTCTCATCCACCAGCGTCATCTTACAGGTGTAGCAAGCATCCTTGCCCATGACCAACGGCTCCGGCTTTACACTGCATGAGAAAAGAGAAACCAGAGCGATAAAGGATACGGCTAAGTATTTCATAGTAGGCATCTTGTTAGTGTAGCGTGGCCGACACCGCGATCTTTTTTCTGGATAAGAAAAATTCAACTGCCAACGTCCCTACCGCGAGCACGCCCGCTACCATAAATATCCAGCCCCCGACATCGGGTCCGGAAAACGCAGTGAAGTTCAGCAATTGTTTTGTCCCGATGAGCGGCGGTTGATAGGACATTCCCGGAACGACAATGGGCGCCGTCGGGTCGAGGTTATGGCCGTAGTCATATCCCCACAAATAAAAATCAACCAGCGCACCTACTCCTGCACCCAGGATGAGGAAGACATAGATCCAGAGCAGTATCTTTTTGTTTGCCAGGGCCGTCAGCAAACCGACTCCGATGATCAATCCAACGATGTAGATCATGTAGCTGAACTCGGGGAACATGCTCACTTCGATATGTTTCATACCGATATAGTGGTTCAATGCGCTGATGATTTTAACATTACCGGTCAGCGTATTGATCCAGATCTTCATCTCCAGGCCCTCCGGATACTGGGGAGCCCACATCAGAATTTGCCAGAGCGGAACGAAATAGGCAGAAACCATCAACAATGCCGACAAGGCAATGGCCCACCGGGAGGATGGCTTTAGTGTTTTCATAGGAGACTGTTTTGGATATGAACCCCGACCCGTATGCCGGGCCGGGGTATTCAACCTGTAAACTAACGCGATACTACTACTTACCGGCACCACTGGTCGCGTCATCCGGAACGCCGGTTGAGAATTTCAAAGGTGTCTTCACACCTGCTGCCGACACTCTCAGGTAGCCTGACATTTCCTGGTGCAAGGCCGAACAAAAGTCCGTGCAATAGAAAGGAACAACACCTACTTCGGTCGGTTTGTATTTGAGGGTCTGTGTTTCACCCGGCATGATCAGAATTTCCGCATTGGTGGCACCCTTGATGGCAAATCCGTGCGGAACATCCCAATCCTGCTCGAGGTTCGTCACGTGAAAGTAGATCTCGTCGCCAACGTTGACCCCCTCGATGTTATCGGGAGTGAGGTGAGAGCGAATGGCGGTCATGTACACGTGCACCTGGTTCCCCTTTCGCTCCACGCGGGCCTGTGCTTCGCCTTTTGCAGCAAACGGGTTTTCGTTTTCTTCGATCTTATAAATTTTTGTTGAGTTCGCCGTGATCATGCTCGCCGGTATGGCCTCTGCATAGTGCGGCTCCCCGGTCGTAGGAAAATCGAGCAGTAACTTCATTTTCTCTCCGGAAATATCATAAAGTTGAGCCGACTGGGTGAGTTCCGGACCCGTGGGCAGGTAGCGATCCTTTGTGATCTTGTTGTAGGCGATCACATATTTACCATGCGGTTTCGACGTGGGGCCACCGGGCACACTCAAGTGTCCTATGGAATAATAGGTAGGGACCCGGTCCAGGATCTCCAGGGTCTTCACATTCCATTTCACGATCTCAGAAGATACGAAGAAGGATGTATAGGCATTTCCTTTCTCATCAAATTCGGTATGCAACGGACCAAGGCCCGGCTTTTTAACCTCACCGTGCAGCGCCGATTCATATTTGATGACGGGAACACCGTTGAAATCACCTTCAAATTCTTTTTTCGCAATAGCGTTCTGGATCTTTGAAAAAGAGAACACCGGCATCATCGCCGCCAATTTTCCGCTGCCCACAATGTATTCACCCGTGGGATCAACGTCACATCCGTGTGGTGACTTCGGGCAGGGTATGAAATAGACCATGTCCGGCAACTGCTCAATGTCCAGCACCGTAACCTCAGTTTCCATTGTAGATGTAGCCGAGTGTGTCTTTTCGCTATAAATGTTATGGGCATACTTAACTTTCTCAATTCTTCCCTTTCCTTGCGCCAGGTATTCTTCCGCTTTTTTCCAGTTCACGGCCATGATAAAGTCCTTGTCCTTCTGCGAAGCATTTACCTCGAGCAGCGTATACGCTTGTTCGGTGTTGTAGCACGAAAAGAAAAACCATCCATGCGAAGGACCTTTCCCGGCACGGCTCAAGTCAAAATTGAATCCCGGTGTTCTTAATTGAAAGGCGATGCTCATGTGTCCCGTCTGTGGGTCCACCTTGACAAAACTGATAGAGCCTTTGAAATTTTCCTTGTACGAATTGATGGGAACATCCTTGTTGCCCATAGGTACGCTAAAGCGCGTGCCCGCCACGAGGTATTCGGTGTTCTCGGTAATGAACGGAGAAGAGTGATTTCCGCCACTGTTGGGGATCTCCAAAATTTCTTCGGTGCGAAAAGACTTGAAACTTACCCGTGCGACGCGGGGTGTGTTGTTTCCGTTGGCAAAGATCCACCGTCCATCATGTTCTCCTTTTGTAGTCGACAGCGCAATGTGATGCAAATCGTCCCAGGGAACTTCACCCTTCGAGGTATTGAGCATGGGTTTGGTTTCCTCGCTGAATCCATAGCCACTTTCGGGCGAGAGCGAGAATACGGGGATGATCCTGAACAGTCTTCCGGAAGGGATTCCATAAACACCGATCTGGCCGTTGAACCCTCCCGACACAATGTTATAAAACTCGTCGTACTTCCCCGGCGCCACATATACTTGCGCCGCTGCGTCGCCGATGGTCACTTCGGCCGGGCCCTTTGGTTTACATTGATAAAAAGCGACTGCCATCAGGGTAGCCAGTAACGCGATGGTGATCCTATCTATTGTTGTTTTCATTTTTTTATGGTTTGAAATTGAAAAATCATTTCTCTCCGTCGTTCTGCCGCATGAACTCGAGGATGTCGCGTGCGTCGCCGATGGAGACGTTCTGGTTTGGCATTCGCGTCAGGCAAAGCTCGAGCAGCTTTTGTGCCTCAGGATCTTTATCGAGCATCATGTCGGTGTTGGTCACCATGTTCATGATCCACTCCGGCGTCCGGCGCTTGGTGACGCCAGACCAACCCGGTCCTACCACGCGTTGATCGTTTAGTTTATGACAGGCCTGGCACTTCATTTCGTACACAGCCTTTCCCCTTCCGATGCGCTCACCTTCCAGCGGAGTGTTCAGCGTTACATGGGTGACCTGCCCCAGGCCTTTGCCCGTCATGGCATTTTCTGCCACGGCGTTTGGTTTTGATGTTTCTTCCTGAGCGTACTCCTCAGTGTCTTGTTTCGGTTTATCGGGCGCGCATGCTGCCAACATGCCCAGGACGAGAAATGGAATTATTTTCTTCATAGCTATAATTTGGTTTGTAGTTTAGCTGCTCTTTCGGGTACCAAAGTAGGCCTATTGTGAGCGATGGCCTTATGATTTAAATCACATGAGAATCATGATCTAAATCAGGATTCCGCGTAGCGATAAGTTCTTATCGCCATCTCGGCTACTTTCGAAAGACAGGAGTTTGCTTACTGACCGGCCAGGGCCGTCGGTTTCCCGGAAGAGCGGCCGGCAAATGATCGAAGTGCCAACATCCCGAAGGATATCGGGAGTGGGATCGAAAAAAAGAAAAGCAAGAGCGGTAGGTTCATCCGATTATAAAAGAAAGAGATCCCTTGGGCAATCATCAGCAGCTCGGAACCAACAAACCCTGTAACAAGCGAGAGGAGCCCGACTGCAGGCAGTGGGGCTATGATGTTATGCTCCATGCACCACCCCACCAGGAAAAGTGTTACGGTCCCGATCAAGACCAGATGAAGGTATGCGATAACAAAGGGTCTTGTTTCCAGGGCCAACTGCGCGATGAAGGGATGAGATGAGACCAGTTGCAGAAGGCATTTCAGCGCAAAGCAGGTCAAAGCAAAAAACCACAACACCCTCACTTGTGGTTTAAGCACAACCTCCACGCTCTTCACGATCCTGCAAAAGTGAACCAGCGCCCAGAGTTGCAGCACTGCACCCAAAGCTCCGAGTAGATTATAAGCCATACCCGGTTTGGCCCAAAGCACGGAAAGAACATAAGAAGGAAAAAGGGACACCAGCAATAGGATGCCACACCGGTAGGAAAGCCGCCGGTCAAAAGGAATGTTTCTTTTTTCAAGCGTATGAAACCATAAACTCAGCAATGCAAAAATAAAAACACCATTGTATTGAAAGTGCAGGTAATAATAAACCAGAAAATAATACCACTTCGAATGGCCAAGTCCATTGGCCATTAAAGGTCCCAGGGCAAATGGCCCGAGGGACGCCATTGCAAACAGCAGCAGGGATATTTTTGCGCACCAACCCGCAAGGGTATGCCATTCGCTCCGAACGTCTTTAAAAAACCAAAAAGAAAAAATCCAGGCAGCAACGGTGTGAAGTGCGGAAAGCACAATCGAGATCGGCCCATATCCCTGGAAGGGAAACGAAAAAAACATGCCCACCAGGAGGCATTGATCAAAAATAAATAAGATGCGATAGCGGGGCATGGCCCACAATGCGTGGTTCTGCAGGTACGCCAGCATGACCAGGTTGAATACCCAGCCCAGAAACATGGTGTGTGAATGCCCGTGCAACCCGTTCGGATAGTGCAGCCAGGGGATCGGGGAAATGAAATACCAACGGAGTAATAATCCGACGCACCCGGCAGCAAAAAGAAAGATGAATGGAATTCTAAACAGCTTTTGCATGTCGAACTTTTGTCATCATGATGCCCGCCAGGATGATGAAATACCCAAGGATGCTACAGGCCGAAAGCCAACCACTCCAAAGCCGTAGCCCTGGTGAAAACAATATCACATCCGATAATATCCGCAGCAACAACGAAATCAGTAGCGTGGCCAACGGAATGTAGAGTATCGCATGATAAGGAGTTACCCGAAGGCCCAACACCCCAGGCAGGATCATCGGGCCGTGCGCAAAGATCATGGAGAAAGCGAAGCCTAAAAAGAAGGTATGCACAATGGCGTCGGCATATACCAAGTCTGGCAGGGCCACCAGGAAGACACCCACCAGCACCAGCGCGATACATCCGGTCATCAATGCACGCGCCGAGAATCGGGTGAGACCCTCTTTTTTCAAGCCTATCGAAATGATGTCATAACGGAGCAACCAAAGTCCAACACCGGCAAGGGCTACACCGGAAACGTATTTACCGACACTGTGAAAGGGGAGCATCAGCCCGATCACAAAAAAAGTCAGTACGCCCAACAGCACCTGCTTGTTTTGTTTTGTGACGGGCAGAAATTTGCTGAGCTCCACGCGTTCCCCAACAATAACCAAAAGGATAAAGCCCATCCACCAGGGGAATGCCATGGGATAGAATTGTTTTGAGATCAACATGATATGCCCTACCACCTGGCAGCAGGCACCGGCCGTCATCAGCATAAGCGACAGGTCGTTGGGTTGCTTCTTAAAATAGAGCACGAAAACCATGAACAAACCAAGGGCACCGGCCAATAAGAGCCCCAGTCCTACGCTGTAAAGTCCAGGGACGACCATTACGATGCCCAGCGCATTGATGGCTGGCAGGGCTAAAAGAATTTTGTTTTTCTGTGCAATAACTTTTTCGAGCAGGATGAGCGTCCCCAGGAAACTCCCCACCATGATCGCACCGTGGTGGACGGCGATCGGGCCTACGTCGAAATTCCATCCCAGACGCATCAACCCTGCGGTCATCCCCACCACCAGGTTCAGAAAAACAAAAAAAATAAAAGGTAAGCGCGCAGGCATCGTCCCGATGTTGTTGCGCTCAAAGTACAGGTGTTCTTGATTTATAACACCTGACAAAAATCAGCCCTCCACAAAATAAAAATGAGAACCCATGCGAAAACCGAAAAAGTCCGCATGATGTTTTTACGCGGTCTTCCCCAAAAATAAAAAAACGGGTTCCCCTAAACCTTTCAAGGCGCGACGCCAAATTGTTTCTGGAGGGCAAATGAAAATGGGACAGGTCTTGATTGAGGGGCTATATATTCCTCCGAACCACAAGCGCACCGTCTTCTTCTGTCTTCTGCTGACACGCCCACTTCACGCCATAACGCATTCCCTTCACCTCTATCGCTGCATACATTTTCAAACCTTCCAGGTTCGTCCCCTTGGGAAAAAGGAACAGCGCTTGTCGCACTTTTCCGGGAAGGGGATATCCCGGGTCCAGGCTTCCTTCGGCGAGCTTTTGCCCGGTGCTGCTCACGATCGAAATACGCAACGCACCCGGCACTCCCGCCACACCATCGTTCACCAACCCCAGCACCAGGCCGGGATGTCCGTCTCTTTCAAAAGACCAGATCCACGAGGGCCTGATGCGATATCCGATGGACAAGGATAAATCGTCGATCGCGTCGGGATACTGTTCATAGTAATGTTGCAAACGTTCGGCTTGTATGTGATGCCAGTTCCACAAAGAAAAATAATTCGGGCCTACATCTTTTGCATGTGCAATGATGTTGTCGGTGCGGGTGACGCCTTCTGAAATTTTCAGGCTCTCGGGAGTCCCATCCGAAATTCCGTTTTCTACAAAGGCGCCCGTCCAGGCCGGCCGGTTGCTCAGGCTTTCGATCTGCATGTTCTCGATGAAGATCGTATCCGTGCGAAGCCAGTTGTGTGATCGTATGGTTCGGTCGACGATCTCGGAATTGCCCACGTTGCTGTAGTCGGGTTGCGTATTGGTGAGCAGCGGTGTATTCTTCCAATGGGCACACTGCATTTCAAAGATGTCGACAAAGGTGCGCTCGGCTGTAGCGTAATCCGGGAAAGGATTTTTATCGGGGAACGGCCACGTGTGGCCTTCTCCCCAAAATCCATACATATACGTATCGATAAATTCCACCTGGGGATGGCCATTGTACGTCGCCGCCAACAAACCATCCATCTCCTTCAGGGCATTCATAAAAACCGGGTGATCGAATTGCGGGGCAAACTGAACTTTACCCGGAAGCCCGATCTCGTTTGTCGTTCCAAATTTATATAAGGGAACTTTGTTCAAAAGAAAATCCGGCATCGACTGGGGTTCAATTTCAGGACTCATGAGTTGGACACGCAAGCCGATGCGCTTGTTGTATTGCTTGGCCAAATCAAACGCGATCCTCCAGTGATCACAGAAATCGAGCCGGCCCGGTTTGCTTTGAATGTCGCGCCAATCGACCCGCAGGTAGAGGACATCGCCCAGCGAAAGGCGAACCAGCTTCTCCAGCGATTTTTCCAGCGGTTCATTTTCTCTGCGACCCGGTCCCAGTTCGTCGCACAGGTAGGTGGTCATGCCCATGCCGTAGTTTGACACCCGCTTTTTAGAAGGCGTTGTGGCCATGATCACTTCGGCGCCGGGAACGACTTCTTCGGGTTTGTAGGAAGGGAAAGGTCCCTGGTTCAGCCGGTCGGTGATGGCCGGCCCACGACCAAAGTCATAGCCGTCCCAGTTGTGGGCGGGGACAAATGTGTTTGCTTGATTTGGTAAGGCGCCCGTGGCCAATGTCGCCAGGGCACTCCGTTGTAAGAAATTCCTTCGATTCATAATTCCGTATTATCCCGTTTGGCAAAATGTTTTTTCATGCCACCGGGTCGGATTTAAAAATCGAAAGGCGCGATTCAAATGATAGAGCGGTGGCTTCTTTTATAGATTTTTCGAATGACTCTCCCCCACCCCCAACAAATCGTGTGTCGCTTCAGTCCGGCAACGAACTGTATCGCGGTTTCACTTTCGCATATACCTTGCTCGCAAACCCCGGACAGATGATGACCAGCTCGCCGTCCTTGTCGATGAAGATCTCACCCGTTTCATAATTCGTGTTGCACGACCCCATGGTCACCACCAGGAAGTTGCACGTCCAGAGATTGGTTTTCGTCTGGCGGATATCCTTGTAGATGAACAGGTCGGATACCTCGCATGGAAATTTTTCGTTCCCTTCTTCGATGATGGAAGCGCGATCGTTGGTGATCTGGATTTTTAAATTGTCGCCCTTGCGCACCCAGGTGCCTTCAATAGATTTAGGTTGGTCGGTGGTGAACCCCGTGCACAACGCCGACAGGCCTATGAGCAGGGCGCCGTACAATTGATTGATCTTCATATAACGATGACGGTTTAGATACTCCTTTCGCAATTTATGCGATCGCCCGCTCATGTTCACTGGAACGCTTAGTGAATATTATCAATTTATTTTGCTTAAGAGCGGTTACCAACAGGTTCCAGGCCACAAAAAAATCCACCTTATTATGCCTTCACATTTGCCGGTTCTCGTGGACGATAGTTTCCAAAACAAAAGGCCGTCAAGTCAGCAACTTGACGGCCTTTCTATGAAGCGCTTACACTAAATGTGCCTATCGATTGATCAACTTGCCGTAGCCGGTACAGGTTTGGAGGATGCTGGTGCACCTACCCTGTGGCCCTTCACGGCAAAAAATAAAATGTAAAGGTAGCATGGTATGGTGATCCAGAAGGCGATCTGACGATTGGAGTGATCGGCCAATGCACCGTAGATCAGCGGAAAAATTGCTCCACCAACAATCCCCATGATCAGCAGGGCCGATCCGATCTTTGTAAAGCGTCCGAGGCTATGCAAAGTCAAGGGCCAGATGGTCGGCCACATGAAAGAATGTGCGAAACTCAACAGAACAACAAACGCAATGGAAACCCATCCGCTCGTGACCAAGGCTGCGACAATAAAAACCAAACACGCGGCGGCGCTTAATGCCAAGGCTGCTTTTTGGCTTATTACTTTGGGAATCAAAATTACGCCGAGAAAATAACCGATGGTGAGTCCGATCAGGCTGTAGATACCAAACTTGCTGGCCACGCTTAAGTCAAATCCCTGGTATTGTCCATACAATCCGAGTGCATCGATGGCGATCACTTCCACACCCACGTAAACGAAAATACAGATCACGCCCAACACCAGGTGTGGATATTGAAATACAGAACTCTTTTCTTTTGTTTCTTCAACACTACCGTCATGCGCTTCGGCATCCTTTGGATCGATCTCGGGGAGATGCGCTTTCAAAATGACCAGTGCCAGTATCCCCAGCACAACACCCATGATCACATACGGTGTCAACACGCGCGATGCCAGCAAATCAAGTTCTGTTTCCAGCTCTACGCCGCTCAGGGTCTTGATCTTTGCCGAAATGGCTTTTGCGTCGTTGAAAAGTATTTGACCGAGTATAAGAATACCAATCATGCCGGCAACTTTATTGCAGACGCCCATGATGCTGATCCGCTTTGCCGCGCTTTCAATGGGACCCAGAATGGTTACATAAGGATTCGATGCGGTCTGCAGCAATGTCATCCCGGCAGCCTGGGCGAACAGACCGAATAGAAATAAAGGATACGACCGGGTGAGCGCTGCGGGAATAAAAATAAACGCTCCGACGGCCATCGCCGCCAAGCCAATGGACATCCCCTTGGCAAAACCTGTCTTGTTCAGAATGGCCGCGGAAGGGATCGCCATGAAGAAGTAAGAGATATAGAAGGCGAAGGTGACTAAATACGCCTGGAAATCCGTGAGCTGACATGCCTGCCGAAGAAAGGGAATGAGGATACTATTCAACCAGGTTACGAATCCGAAAATAAAAAAAAGACTTCCGATAATGATCATCGGTAACAGGTACTGTTTCTTCGAATCAGTCATGCGTGCATGGATTTAGGTGATGGTAAAATGCGTGTTGCCGGTCCCCGGTATAGTTAACGCTTTGGCTTCAAGAAACCGAAAAAAACTATAATGTTGGCGCAAACACGAACCGAAATTACCGAAAAAACAACGAGCGGACCAAATAAATACCAAAGAAAACTCCCATTATTTAGGGACTATTCGCGCGGGCAAAGATGGCCAAATCCGCAACCGCAATTGCGCCCATCGAATGAATTCGATGCTGGCCGAAGGCACAAATTGCGTATTCTTCCTTATTTGATGCCTCTGAAGCCGGTTTATAAAAATCATGTCGGCATCGAAATCCACGCGCCGATTTGCGGAGCTTGGATCGTGCGAATGTATCCGAACCGATTTCCTGCAGCCATTTAATTTACTTTGGGGAGACTGCACCTCCATCCTATACCCTTACCAAGTTCTGGCAAACTCCCTGACGCGTCGGCCTAGCCCAGGATTCATATTTCGTTCATTTTAACTATGTTAGTCGCAAACACGGATCGTTCACCCCAATCACACCAATTCATGACCACTACACGCTTCCTCTTTTATCTTCTTTGTGTCGCTTGCTCTATCTGCTCCTGGAACATATGTTCTGCACAAACAACAAACATCAAAAACAACACTCAACAAAAGACGGTAGCCTTTGGCAATGATAAGATCAGGATCATTTTAGACTACAACAAAAAGGCGAACATCTCCTCACTCCATATAAACGGTCAGCAGGTCATACAAAGTGATGCGGGCGTCTATTCAAAAATCAGAACGAAAGAGACGTCTTATTCAACCCTGCACCTGTCGTCGGATCCGACGGTGAAAGTTTCCAACAACATTATCAGCGTCGCGGGCATCCACTATGGCGACCATGCTCTTTCCATAGACGAAACCTGGACATTCACCATAAATAACAGCGACATCAAATTCGATATCGACAGAACCCTGTCAAAAGCGATTGTGGCAGAACAAGTAGGCTTCCCTGTTTTTATGTTCAAGAGTATGGATGTCTGGGAAGGAGCTTACCCGGACTACGGAGGTTTGGCGTGGTTCTATCTTTTTAATAAAAAATTGGATACCTATGGTGTCCACAGCAGCACGTCTGATTTTTGGAACAGCAAAACCGGCAATGGGCTGACGGTCGCCGTGACAGCACCCGGCAAACAAATCGCGATGGACTATAGCCGTACGGCCGATGATCGATTGGCCTATACCCTGGCGATCTCTCCTTCGGAAATGCAGCCGCGTTTCGATGCAGGCACAAACCGGCGCCGCTATGTTCGCGACACGACGGATGTGTGGGCGCCCTTTCAGATCAGTGCAGGGAAAAGCAACCAACGGATCACGCTCTCCTATTTCGACTTCGAAGCGAAATTCGGTCGTGGGAATTTGGTCGGTATAAATGGAGAGCAGGTGAGCGCGGTACTGAACACCATCGCCAGGATTGGGGTGATCGACAAGGAGCATTTTGGGGGTAACAGCTGGCATACACCCTATGGGCCCATCTGCCTGCATGAACAATATATCGCGCAACTGGGACTCGCCATCAATGACAACAATTATCTGAAAGGCTACCAGCAATGTCTCGATTTCTATCGCGACAATGCCATTAAACCCGACGGCCGCGTGTGGCCACGATGGGCCTACAGCAATGAAGACGCCATGCCACAGGGATTTACCGACAAAGGTTTTTATGAAGCACAGTGGGGATACCTGTTAGATTCCAACCCCGACTTTGTTACAAACGTTGCTGAACTGTACAACCAGACCGGTGACCTGCCGTGGGTAAAGACCCACCAGGCCTCCTGCGAAAAAGCATTGGACTGGATCATCAACCGCGACACCAACGACAACGGGCTGGTGGAAATGATGACCGATAGCCATAAACAAAAAAGAGGAAGCGACTGGATAGACATTATCTGGGCGGCGCATGAGAATGCCTTTGTCAACGCCAAACTCTATTATGCCCTCGTCTTATGGGCCGACATCGAAAAACAACTTGGCAACACTACAAAGGAAAAATACTATACGGCGTTTGCAGGAAAACTAAAGGACAATTTTAATAAGCCCGTTTCCGCGGGAGGCTTTTGGGACGCCGACAAAAAATGCTACATACACTGGCGGGATAAAGACGGATCGGTCCACGGGAACAACATGGTCACGCCCGTAAATTTTATGGCCATTGCCTACGGCATTTGTGACGACGACAACAGAACAAAAACCATTCTTGACGACATCGAGCTACAGATGCAAAAGGAGAGCCTCTTCTTTTGGCCCATCTGTTTGTACAGTTATGCTCCCGGCGAAGGAAATGACTGGCAGTTTCCGTTTCCCAACTATGAGAATGGCGACCTGTTTCTGTCGTGGGGTGCCGTGGCGGTAAGGGCCTATGCTTCCTACAAGCCCGAACTTGCTTTGAAATATGTAAAAAATGTGCTGGCCCAATATGCCAAAGATGGGCTCGCCTTCCAACGCTACGGGCGGGCGAAACAAGATGGACTGGGCGACGATATCTTGTCGGGGAACAGCCTTTCTGCTGTTGGTCTGTACCAGGCGATCTATGGTATCAATCCGTTGTACAACCGGTTCTATCTCGATCCTCATATCACGGAGGCGCTGGCGGGAACACAAGTCAAATACAACTATCGTCATCAGCGATTGACGATCGATCTGGCGATGGGGCGGTATGCTGTATCGAATGGACGGTTTAAGATCACAGCGAAAACGAATTTTGGTTTTTTTAGTGACGATAAAGATCTTTTTTATTTTCACGGGGGTGTAAGCAGCGCGTCTTTGAAAGTATCAACGACGCCAAAGGGGGCGCTGGCATTGGATGTGAAGAAGTGGGGAAGGGATGAGATAGCCTTTGCGCAATCTTCTGCGGATGTGGTTTCAAATAAGTTGATGTATAAGGTCAATGATCTTCGTGCTGATCATTATTATTCAGTTTTGATCAATGGCAAATTGTTGAAGCGAATCAAAAGTGATGGGGAGGGTGGTTTGGTGTTTGAATATAAAAGTGGTAAGGGGGTGGATGAGATTGTTGTTTTGAAGGAGTGAGGTGCGAGGGTTGCGCGCATTAGGAGAAATCACCTCACCTTCGCTAGAGCTTCGGCGAGCAAGCCCTCCTTCGCCAAAGGTTCGGCGGGCCCTCCTTCGCTAAAGCTTCGGCGGGCAAGGCAAAGAAGAGGTTTTAGCCATTCTTTGTGGGAAGCGAGAAATAGAATGTTGCTCCTTTGTCGACGGCGGCTTCGGCCCAGACGCGGCCGCCGTGTTTGGTGACGATGCGCTTGACGATGGAGAGGCCAATGCCGACGCCTTCAAATTCGTCGGATTTGTGGAGACGTTGGAAGACGCCAAACAATTGATCGGCATATTTCATGTCGAAGCCGGAGCCGTTGTCGGATACATAATACACGACTTCATTGCCGTCGTGGCGTGATCCGATCTCGATTTGTGCGTTTTCCTTTTTTGAAGAATATTTAAGGGCGTTGGAGAGCAAGTTGATCCAGACTTGCGTGATCAGCTCGCGGTCGGCATACATGGGCGGCAGGGGCTGCGAAACAATTTCCGCTTTGCGTTTGTCGGCCTGGCGCAGGTCATGGAGAACGTTCCACACCAGCGTTTCGGCATCGACCTCCGATTTCTTTAGTTCCTTCCGGCCCAGCTTGGAGAATTCGAGGAGGTTGTCGATGAGGCTGTTCATCTTTCGGACTTGTCCCTGCAGACTCCCCAACATCCGTTTTGCGTCGGCGTCGAATTTTTCGCCATAGTCTTCCAGCAGGATCGAAGAGTAGCCATTCGCGATCCGGAGGGGTGCACGCAGGTCGTGCGAGACGGAATAAGAGAAAGACTCCAGCTCCCGGTTCACCGTTTCGAGTTGTGCCAGGTTTCGTTGCAATTCCGAATTCAGCTGGTTGATCCGCGCCTCGGCCTTCTCGAGGGAAATATTCTTTTTAATGAGTTCCTTCTTCTGCCATTGAATTTTCAGTTGCACAGAGACCTTGGCCCGTGTCACCTCCGGGTCGAGGGGCTTGGAGAGATAATCTACGGCGCCTTCTTCAAACCCCTTGATGACGGAGTGATGTTCCTTTCTTTCGGCCGAAGCAAAGATGATGGGAATGTCTTTGGTTCGTTTGTTCGATTTCAGGATCCGCGCCACTTCAAACCCATCCATCTCGGGCATTTGCACATCCAGGATGATCAGGTCGGGTTCGTGCAACAGCGCCAGCTTCAAGCCGTCGTTTCCATTTTCTGAACTCAAAAACCGCCGGTCGGGTCGCTCCAACAATTTCTCCAACACAAAAATGTTGGCCTGTTTGTCATCGATGATCAGGATCGTGGCCTGTTCACCGTTTACCGGTTGATCTTCGAATGCGTTTTTTAATTCATCCATACCTCTGTCTCTGTCTAATGCGATTGGGGAAGTAAGACCGTAAATAGCGTTCCTTTGCCGACTTCACTGTCAACGGAAATGCTGCCGCCGTGAAGTTCTATGAATTTCCGGGTAAGCACCAATCCCAGGCCGGTTCCTTGTTGTTTCTCCACAGGGCCGGCGTCGAGCTGGAGAAACGGTGAAAAAAGTTTCCGGATTCCTTCCGGGCTGATGCCGATACCCGTGTCCTGGATCTTCAGGGTGATGCCACGCTCCATTCCAGGCTCAACAACGATGTCGACCTTGCCGTTCCGGTTTGTGAACTTGATGGCGTTCGACAACAAGTTATACAAGATCTGTTTGAGCTTGATCCGGTCTGCTGCAATCTCCCTCACCTCAGGTGCTATCGAAACCGTCAGGATGATGCCCTTGGCATCGGCAAGACTTTTTACGACCGAGCAGACCTCCTCCATAACTTCTTTAACACCGCAAGGCTCCAAAAGTATTTCCATTTTACCCGCCTCTATTTTCGACAGGTCGAGGATGTCGTTTATTAGTCGCAACAAGTGGTTGCCGCTTTTCAAAATATCGTCGAGGTACTGTTCTTGTTTGGGGTTGATCTGACCGACCTTTTTATCCACCAACAATTCCGAGAACCCGATGATGGCGTTTAGCGGCGTCCGCAATTCGTGCGACATCGTGGAAATGAATTCGCTTTTTAACCGGCTGGCATGTTCCACCTGTTGCTTGCTGATCTCCAACTCCGTCAGGTTCTTTTGCAGCTCCACGTTCAGTTGGTGGATGTGCGCCTCTGCCTTTTCAAGCGAAGTGTTTTTTTCGACCAGTTCTTTTTTCTGTTGCTGGATCTTTAGCTGCGCCGACACCTTGGCCCGTGTCACATCCGGGTCGAGGGGTTTCGAGAGATAGTCCACGGCGCCTTCCTCAAAGCCTTTCATGATCGAATGGCGTTCCTTTTTTTCGGCCGAGGTGAAGATAATGGGGATCTCCTTGGTTCGCTTGTTGGACTTGAGCACCTGGGCCACTTCAAATCCATCCATCTCCGGCATGTGAACATCGAGGATGATCAGGTCAAAACTATTTTTCAATGCGAGGGTGAGTCCGTCTTTCCCGCTTTTTGCCGTGAGAAACGACCGGCCGGGTTTCTCTAACAGCTTTTCGAGCGCAAAGATGTTCTCTGCTTTGTCGTCGACGATCAAGATGGTTACCTGCCCGTCCATCACTACTTTGTTTTTATGTATATTTTTTGCTTCCGGTCGGTCTCTTCAAATTGATCTTTCTTGTTTGAAAAAAGGAGAGACTCTTTATCGCCCAATCCCAGGAATCCGAACGGACAGAGGCTGTCATAAAAAAGTTCGAGCACCCGGTCTTGGAGGCGTTGATTAAAATACATCAGCACGTTCCGGCAGAGGATAAGGTGAAATTCATTGAAAGATTTGTCCATCGCCAGGTTATGCGACGAGAACACCACATTCTGTTTGAGCGATGCATCAAAAAGGGCCGAATCGTATTTCGCCCGGTAGTATTCCGAAAACTCGCGCTTCCCTCCCGCAAGCTGGTAGTTGCTGGTGTAGATCTTCATCGCACTGAGTGCATACACGCCCTGCTTCGCCGACTCGAGCGATGCCGGGTTGATGTCGGTTGCATAGATGATCGATCGTTCCAGGAGCCCTTCTTCTTTCAACAGGATGGCGATGGAATAGACTTCCTCGCCCGTGGCACAACCCGCAATCCAGACTCTTATAAAAGGATACGTGGCTAGTCGCTTGATCACTTTCTCGCGTATGCTTTTGTAAAACAACGGGTCGCGGAACATCTCAGTGACCGTCACGGAGAGCTCCTTCACAAATTCCTCGAAGACCGCTTCCTCCCGCAACAGGATCTTCCCCAAGGTATTGATGTCCTCGATCTTCCGGCCCGTCATAAAATGAAAGATCCTTCGCTTCACGGTAGACTCCGCATAGTCCGTGAAGTCATACCCGTACACAAACCGTATGGCCTCCAAAAACTCGTTGTATTCTTTCGCGTCGATCACGTTTTCCATTTTCCGGAGATTTAACGGTACAGCCAAACGCGCATCAGGGAGAGGAGTTGCCCGATGTTCACCGGCTTCGAAATGTAGTCCGACATGCCGACGGCCAGGCACTTTTCTTTATCTCCCTTCATGGCCTTAGCGGTCAACGCGATGATGGGGAGTTTGTCGAATTTGGGGATCTTCCGGATCGCTGCCGTGGCCTCGTAGCCGTCCATTTCGGGCATCATGATGTCCATGAGCACCAGGTCAAAAGAACCATTGCTGGAGAGCATCTCCACGGCAACCCTCCCGTTTTCCGCCGTCGTGCAAAGCAAGCCTTCTTCCTCCAGGGCGTTGGTCAGCGAGTAGATGTTCCGGATGTCGTCGTCTACCAGGAGGATCCTTTTATTTTTTAAGACCTCGTCCGACTTGTGCAGTTTCCGGATGATCGTTTGTTTTTCCTTGGGCAACCTGGACTCTACCCGGTGCAGGAACAGGATGGTCTCGTCCAGCAACCGTTCCTTCGAGTCGGCGGTTTTGAGCACGACCGTATTGGCCAGCCGGTCAAGCCGGGCACTTTCTTCTTTTTTCAAATCCCGCCCGGTGTAGACCACCACGGGGATCTTGTTCAGGTTGTCGTTTCCCTTGATCTTTTCCAGCAATTCAAAACCCGACATGTCGGGCAGCCCCAGGTCGACGATGACGCAGTCGAACGCTTCCTCCTCCATCATTTTGTAAGCCTTTGCACCTTCGTAGGCCGAGAAGCAGGTCACATCGCCATTCCCGATCAGCTCGCGGATCGCATTGTTGTGTTGCTCGTTATCTTCGATGATCAACAGTTTCTTCGTCTTTTTCCCGGCAAAGTTCTCGATCCGGTCAAACGCCTTCCGAAGTTCCTGGGGGGTCACCGGTTTTTTGATGTAGTCGAACGCACCAAGCTCCAGTCCTTCTTTTTTCTTGTCGTGTGCCGAGATGATCTGTATGGGGATGTGGCGGAGATCGGGGTCGTTCTTGATGAGTTTCAGCACCTCGTCGCCATCCATGACCGGCAGCTTCATGTCGAGCAGGATGGCATCGGGTTTGAAATGTCGCGCATAGCTGATGCCCGTGTTCCCTTGCCGGGCGATGATGCCTTTGTATTTCCGTTCGCGGACAAAATCAAGCAGCACGTTTGCAAACGGCGCTTCATCTTCGATGATGAGAATAACCTTGTCGTTTTCGCGGATGTGATTGCGGTCATCCGTGGCCTGCGTGTCGTCCAGTGGCATTTCCTCCGGCTTCACCGCTTTCTCGATCCTGGGCGATCGTTTCTCCTTTATCTCGATCTGTTTGTTGTCCGACACGATCAGCGCCGGATCGAACTGCAAAGGCAAATACATGGTGAAGGTGCTCCCCCTACCCTCTTCGCTCTCCAGCTGGATCTTTCCACCCAGCACGTGCACCAACTCGCGACTGATCGACAACCCGAGGCCGGTGCCACCATACTTTCGCTTGGTAGAACCATCGGCTTGCTGGAACGCCTCGAAAATGACGCCCTGCTTGTCGCGGGTGATACCGATACCGGTGTCGGTGACCGAAAAAGCGATCTGGTCGATCCCGCTCAAGAACCTGCTGCCGGATCCTGCATCTTTAGACACTCGCCCGATGCTCAATCCAACCTTACCGCCACCCGGCGTGAACTTGAACGCATTCGATAACAAATTTTTCAACACCTGCTCCACGCGTTGCTTGTCGGTTTTTAGGACGACGGGGAGCGTATCTTCATTGACATCGATCGTAAACTCGATAGACTTTTCCTTTGCCAGTTCCGAGAACAGCGCCGACATGTTGCCGGCGATCCCCTGAAGGTTCACCTCCGAAATATCCAGCTCCATCTTGCCGGCTTCCACCTTCGAAAGATCCAGGATCTCGTTGATCAGGTTGAGAAGGTCCGTTCCGGAGTTGTGAATATTTCTGGCATACTCAACTTCCTTTTTGCCCAACACGTCGCTCCGGTTTTCTGCCAGCAGTTGGGCCAGGATGAGAATGCTGTTCAGGGGCGTTCTCAATTCGTGCGACATGTTGGCCAGGAATTCGGATTTGTATTTGCTGGTCACCTCGATCTCGCGCGCCTTGATCTCAATTTCTGTTTTTGCATCTTCCAGCTTTTCCTTTTGGTATTCCAGCAAGTCCGCCTTCTCGCCTAATTCCTCGTTGGCTTGTCGCAGCTCTTCCTGTTGTTTTTTCAACTCCCCTTCCGATCGCTCCAGCTGCTCCGTCTTGGCGTGAAGCTCGTCGTTTGATTGTCGTAGTTCCTCTTGTTGCACGGTAAGCTCCTCCGCCTGCCGTTGGGTCTCTTCCAGCAGTTCTTTTGTCTTCTCACGCGCCTGCGACGAGGTGACGGCTATGGCGATGCTGTCGGCTACGAGCCCGAGGTATTGTTTTTTGAGATCATCAAATTCATGCAGACTGCCCAGCTCGATCACGCCCACCACGGCGTTCTCGAAGACAAAAGGCATCGCGATGATATTTTTTGGCGCGGTCTCTCCAAAGCCCGTGTGCATATGAAAATAACCGGGCGCGATGTGGGTAACTTCTTTCACGCTTCTCTCTGCCGCGGCCTGGCCGACCAAGCCTTCTCCAAACTCCACCACGGGATGTTCTCGTTTTGTTTTGTTGATGGCGTGCCAACCCGTCAGCCGGAGATGGGTGTCGCCGTTTTCTACCAGGTAGAATGCGCCGATGTGCGCGTTCAAATAAACCGCCAGGTGATTGATGATGACCTCCGACAATTCATCCACCCGCTTGTTGCCTTGCATCTTTTTTACCAGGTCGGCGCTGCCCGTCAAACTCCAGTTTTTATGGGCTGTCTCCGTCTCCGCTTTTCGGAGCGCCTCCAGGTTGGTGGAAATAATAAAATAAACGACCACCAACACGCCGACGATGACCAGCAACAACGCGATAAAAATGATATTGAAGTTTTTTGCATCATTTTCGCTGGCTTGCTTTCGTTCGACCAGCAACGCCTGCTCCACACCTTTGGCGTGTTCGATCCCTTTTCTGATTTCATCTTCAATGCGCTTCCCCTCTCCCCCAACAACCATTTGCCTTGCCTTTTCAAAATCTTCCCGGCGCGCTTCAATTTTCCTGTCCAGGTGATTCACATGGGCAATGGCCAGGCGTTCGATGTCATCGATATTTTTTTGCTGACCAGGGTTGTCGCGCGTCAACTCCCTTACCTTCTTGATGTGCTCGAACAGTGCGGCCTTCGCGGCATTGAAACGCTCCAGGTAACTCTCATCATTGGCGATGACAAACCCCCGGGCGCCCGTTTCGGCGTTTACGGAGCTGATCAGGACCTGGTCAAATTCATAAAGCACCTCGTGGGTATGATTCACCCATTGGTTGGTATCGACGAATTTTTCGCTGTTCCGGAAGGAGATCATGGCAATCACCAGCAGGACCAGGGAACAACCGATAAATCCTGCTTGTATCTTTTTGTCCAACGTCATGTTTATGTGCCTTAGGTTCGATTGAAGATATACAAAGACTCCGTTATACGTCATCTCATTTCCACCAACGGATTTCCTCAGCTATGGTGCCCAACAGAAAATCCAAAGCCCATCAACAATGACATGCGTCTGTCATGGTGATGGGCTCCAATCAAATATATTCAATTCTATCGAAAAACGGGCTTGGCGTGTACAAAAATTTCCTCTTTCTCTTTCATGAAGGTCTTCGGCTCTCCTACGCATGGCGCTTCAGTGAGCAAGGCGAAGAGGAGCGAAGTGAAGTGGGGCCGAAACAAAGTAAAGCTTTCACTTTTTCTCGTCTCCCATTACTTCCTTGTGAATCTCCTCAATACTTTTTCCTTTGCGTGCGATCGCCAGCTTGGAGTGTTTTTCTTGTAAGGGGTTCAGAATATTGGCCACTAATTTCTTATCATCTTCTGTGAGGTCGGTTAAGAAAATGTCTCTGGCCATTTTTGCTTTTGCAAAACATTGCTTCAACGCCTTTGCTCCGGAGGAACTCAGCACAATCAGTTTGGACCGTTTGTCGTCCGGATCAATTCGCTCTTCTATAAATCCTTTTTCGATCAGGCGATTCAGATTGCCTGTGCCGGTGGATATTTCCATCATGGCGAAGTTTATGATATCCGTTTTCCGGCTCTCACCCAAATTAAAGAGGGCGGCACACAGCATGATGTCCTCGACGGTCGGCAACGGCGTATCGCGCAACGCAATCCGCATATAAACCCAAAACGCCAACGTGCTTCGCGACACCGTCATCATAAACATGCTGTCGGTGTCCGCGGGTTGTGCCTTCTCAAAATTTGATGCTTTCGGACGCTTGCCTTTCGGACGGGCCAGATAGAACCGGCAAAAGTCCTCAAATCCGCCCGTGGGATGGCCCTTTTGGTATTCTGCCCAGCGTTGAAGAACCTCTATAACGTCTTCCATGAGTAAGTTATCTTTATTTGAAATTAGTCCAATTTAGGCATTTTTATTTCCATTACGAAATAACTTTATAACTATTATTACGTATTAGTAATAAATATGAAAATGAAATTATCACCCAAATTTTTAACGTCCCATGAACATGCAAACCGTTTATCAGATACTCAAGGTGCTTCACATTTATGGCTTCATCACAGCGATCGGCATAACGATGGCCAACCTCATTGCCTACCGGCAATTCTGGCGACAGTATGCCACCGACCGTACACAGGGAATCACCACTTTTCAGGTTATACAAAAATTGCAGATCGCCGGAGGGTTGGGCATGCTCGCGGTGTTCCTGGCAGGCATCGGCATGCTGACCATCCATGGCGCTTTCGCTTCGCTCCTCTGGTTTCAAATTAAGCTCGGGTTGATCGTACTCATTTTTATAAACGGCTTCACCCTGGGCAGGACGTCGGCCACGGGCCTCAAGACGATCATCGAGCAGAAACAACCCATCCCCAACGAAACGGAATTCACGATGGCCATTCAGCGACGCATGCAACGCTTTTTGACGATCCAGATTTTTCTCTTTTCCACCATCGTGTTTTTGAGTGTTTTCAGATTCACGTAATCCAACAACATCATCAGAAAACAGTCTCCATGAAAAACAACACCGAAGTTATTGACCAGGTAGAAGTCATGCACCGTTATGCCACGATCAACGGCATACGCTATCACTATGCGGAAGCCGGCACGGGACCCCTGGTGGTCATGATCCATGGTTTCCCGGAATTGTGGTACTCCTGGCGACACCAAGTGGCGGCCCTAGCGAAGGTCGGAAACCACGCGGTGGCGCCGGACTTGAGAGGGTTTGGAGAATCGGAAGTGACGCCACAAGTCAGCGACTATAGCATTTTGCAACTCGCCCGTGATGTGAAGGCCCTGATCGATCACCTCGGGGCGAAGGCCGCCACGGTGGTGGGGCACGACTGGGGCGCCAACATTATGTGGATCATGCCGATGCTCTATCCCGAAACGGTGAACGCCGTCGTTTCACTGAGCATCCCATTTTATCCCGAACCCAGAGATCCATCCAAGTTCAAGTCCTTTGGCAGCGGCAAGTTCAATCAATTCCGGGAACCTGGCGTCACCGAGGCAGAGTTTAATGAAGACCCCGCACGCTTCTTCAAACTGTTCTTTTATGGATTGTCGGGCGACGCGCCACCGGGAACCATCGATACGTTGTTTATGGGTAAGTTTCCTGCGGATGCAAAACTCCTGGATGGTTTTCCGGAACCGGCAACCCTGCCGGCATGGCTACGCCAGGAAGACCTGGACTACTATGTGGCTGCTTATCAGAAAACCGGTATCACGGGTGCCCTGGGTTTTTACAGAAACATGGAGCGTGATTATCCTGCTTTGGTAGACCTCTACAAGAAAGGCATTCACCAGCCGGTCCTGTTTATTGGAGGAGGTGAAGAACCGGCCGTGAAATATGGAAAGTTAGATCTCATGAAAGAAGCGTTGCCCAATTTCAGAGGGTCGATTGTGCTTCCCGGTTGTGGTCATTGGCTCCAGCAAGAAAGATCTGAAGCCGTGAATACAGCCATCGTCAATTTTTTAGATCGTGAAGTTTAGGTAGCCGAAAATTTTGTCCGGAAAACAAAGCGAGGGATTCCCCGGAACCGGGATACCCTCCGTTGTGACAGATCGAACTACCCAACGAGCATTGATTTGTGCAGTTTTCACTTAAAAATTACACCGCGTCATAAATTCAGCCGCCGCAGCGTATTTTGCCCGCCAAGCTAATTTATGATCTCAATACATCGTTGCAAGACCCTGGTATTACTTATTGTACTACTCACCAACACCACGCTTCTTCTCGCACAATCCGGCAAAAGGCCCCACCGCGAACGGGGCAACTACACGGTTTTTAGTGACTCGGCATCGGCCACATCGGCCGAATACATGCTTCATCTCGAAGAGGCGATCCAAAAGCTGGACTCCATTCAAAACGAGAGCAGCCTGCGCCCCGACGTCTTCGTGAACCGCGACGCCCTGAAGGCCAGCGACTCCATTGTGCATTTTGTCGATCAAAGTTTGCAGAAATACAGCCTCAACCTGAGAAGCCTGGAGTTGCTCAAGGTTTTGCTCTCGGATGCGCAACGCGATCTGAGGCGACACTATGCGTTCTTTCAAAAATCCTACAAAGACCTCGACGCCCTGCGCAACGAACTCCGGGCGTTACGGCGCGATACCACGCTGCGGCAACTGTTCCGCGACACGGTGGCCCGAAAAGCATTTCGCCCACAATTGCTCGCGCTCCGATCCGGCAGGCGGCAGACCGACAGTTTGTTGACGTTAAGCCTTTCGACCGTAAACACGATCAAGGCACAAGCCTCGGCAAACTCGATCCTCTCCACACAACTCATGGGCCGTCTCAACACCAAGCTAAGCTCGGCCGGAAAAGAAGTGCTTCAAAAGGAGCTCCCCTACCTGTGGGAATTACCCGGCGAAGGCCAAGCGGACTCACCCGGTCTCGACAATTTTAAGGGCGAACAGAAAGCACTCTATCTTTATTTCAGACATTCGGCAGGCATTCGTTATCTGCGGTGGATCTTTGGCATCGCCTTCTTGTGGTGGGTCCTGCGAAACGTGCGCGTCCTGAGAAGGCATCGCTGGATAGACAATGTAGCCCGGGATGGTGTTATCTATCTCGTGGCCCAACCGATCGCTTCTGCTTTTGCCGTGATCTTTAGCATCGCCCCGTTGTTCGACCTGGATGCACCCGCAGGTTATATGCAACTGGTCCTTGTTTTTCTGATGATCTCGCTGACGTTTATTTTTTACAAGCAATGGCGGCGCCGGTTGTTTTATTTCTGGCTGGCGTTTATTGCGTTGTTCTTTTGCTTCGCCCTATTCGATCGTATTGCCGTGCCAGCGTTCTGGCAGCGGTGTTTGATCCTCCTGCTAAACACGGCCGGCGCCGTGGTGGCATTCCGCTTCCGCAAGCTTCTTCCCGAAGGCATGCAGCTGCGGCGGTTTATACGCGCCGTGCTGGCACTGCAGGTCGGCATGCACGTACTGGCCATTCTTTTCCAGGTTTATGGACGGGGCACCATCTCGCAAATGCTAGGCACTGCTTCGATCTACAGCATCACCCAGGTGCTGGGACTTTCTGTATTGGTGAGGGTGCTGGTGGAAGCCGTGTTGTTGCAAATCCATACCAGCCGGATCAAGAACAAACTGGAGAGCACGTTCGAGAGTGCGCCGATCGTTCAAAATTTCAGAAGACCCTTGCTGGCGGTTGCCCTGCTGATGTGGTTCATTGTCTTCGCCACCAACCTGAACATGTACAATTCCATCTATGAGGGCATGGCCGATTTGCTGAGCACTCCCCGCACGATTGGCCAGACCTCCTTCACGTTTGGCAGCATCCTGTTGTTCATGATCATCATCTGGCTGGCCCACTTCTTCCAGCGCTATGTGGGCTACTTTTTTGGCGACGTCGGCGACGATGAAAGCGAGGGCCTGGCGCAACGTTCAAAATTGCTGGTGACGCGGCTCGTGCTGCTGGCCGTCGGCTACCTGCTGGCGGTGGCGGCTTCGGGTTTGCCCATCGATAAAGTCACGATCGTGTTGGGTGCGCTGGGTGTAGGCATCGGGTTGGGCTTGCAGAACATTGTCAACAACTTTGTTTCCGGCATCATCCTCATTTTCGACCGGCCCCTCAAGGTTGGCGACTCCATCGAACTCGGGGGGCATGCCGGGCGTGTCAAAGAGATCGGCATCCGCTCGAGCACACTCACCACCATCGACGGCGCCGATGTGATCATCCCCAACGGCGACGTGCTCTCCCAACACATCGTGAACTGGACCCACGCCAACCCGTATAAGCGCATCGATTTTTCGCTCGATGTGGAAACGACGGAGGACAAAGACAAACTCGTCGAACTCATCAAGGACACGATACAAACTTCCGACCTCGTGCTCCAAAAACGCGAACCCGTGGTGCTCCTGGAAACCATCAAAGGCGATAACGTTTCGCTGAAGATCTACTTCTGGTGCGAAGACTTCTATAAGTCCGACGCCGCCAAGAGCGAGGTGTGGTACAAACTCTACCAGGAGCTAAAGAGCCGGGGAATGAAAGTCAGCTAACCGTGGCCAAAACAACCGGGCAGCAATGGTCTCCTGTTATTCGTTACACTCGTTGATGTAATACTGATTTCGATCTTGTCCCCAATACGGCTTGCTCAAATCGCCATTGGATGCTTTTGCAAACAACGGGATTGCCTTTTCAAAGAAGGGCATCGCGTTCTTGCATCCCCCTCCGAAAGGCCGGGGCGTATGAAAAACACTTTGCCCTTTCAGAAAATAGATCCGTGGGTTTGCGGCATTGAGGGCAGTAGCTTCCGCGAGTTTAGCGTCGAAAATTTCTCCATACTTTTTATAACGGCTCATGGGCTTCACCGCCAGACGCGCATTGGCGATGTAGGCCTCCAGGACCAGGATCTCATCGTTGGTCTTTGTCAAGGTTTTTGATTTATTCAAAGCCTGCTCCGCCTGGTCGATCAATCCATCCCGTTGTTTTTCATCTTCCAATAAATAGGACGTCACCACTTTTGCATACGCGGCATAATAATGTGCACTCCATTGGTCGCTATAGCGCGCCGCGATCATATCCAGGCGGTTCACCAAACTGAGTTTTTCCTGCGGGGCTTCCGTCTTTTCGAATTTCAAATAGGTTTCTTTCAATACGGCTTCAAAAGTTTGCGCATACGCAACGATGTTCAGAAACAAAAAACTTAAGATCAATAGTTTATTTTTCATATGCATGGGTGTTTATAATTCATCTTTTTTAAATGAGGTCAGGGAAATGTTTACGCCCACAAATACCGCGCGATATAAGGGAGGAACGATCGGATAACGACTTTGTCCATCTGCCGAGTAACGATAGCCTAACACGTTTTTATAATTCAATACATTGTCCACGTTGGCGTAGAACACGGTGAACCATTTCCCGATGGACGTGAGGTAAGACAGGTTTAGCGAAAGATTCCGGTATGAAGGACTGCGGCTACCCAGGAACGTGTTGTCGAGGGGATTATAATACGGTCTTCCGGAGGTAAAGCTGTAGGTGGCGCCGAGGTTCATTTGGAGCGATTCTATAAAATACTTTGTCGTGATGTTCACGTTGTGATTGGAAACAAAATCCGGTGTCGCTTTCTGGATGAGATTGGCATAGAGCCGTTTCGTGTCGACATAGCTATAGGCAAGCCAATAATCAAAGTTCTTGATCGTCTTCTGATCCCTCCAGAACACATCCACTCCCTGCGCATAACCGTTCCCCGAGTTATCCACCGCGCCATACACCACGCGATAGGGATTGGGATTGTAGGTGGCGTTGAGCTCGCGCACGAGTTGGTTATAGGATTTATAGTAGCCTTCGATGCGAAACGAGCGCGAGTCGTTGATCCATTGGTAGTTCGCCATGTAGTGAACGGCTTGCTGAAAATCGGTTTGATAATCGCGAAGGAGATAACGCTTGTCCGCCAGCTGATAGAAGATGCCACTGGCCACCGACACCTGGCTGTAGCTCCCCGTCTTCGCCGCCAGGGCGATGCGGGGGGCAATGTTTCCTTTTTGCAGCAGCTTGCTGTATTCCACCCGTACGCCGGGTTTGAAGGCCCATTGTTTTCCAGGCTTCCATTCCGACTCCAGGTACACGGCCACCTGGGTTTCGTCAAAGTGATAGGCCGCCGTATCAAAATCCTGTTTGTATTGATAGCGCTGCACTTCGCTGCCCAGCGTGACATTGAACGACTCGGTTAAAAACTGCGTGGCTTCCCCCCGCCATTGCATCCGCCAATCCTTGTTCACCATGGGAAATGCACCCCACTGCGTTTTGTCTTCGTTCATGCTTGCCGACAGGGCCGTATAGAAAAGTGTTTTCCCATTCACCAACTGACGAAATGAAGCATTGGAATAGGTGTTCTGATTTTTCAGACCAAACGGCATCATGCTGCCGGGCCGGTAAGGATCGGGAATTTCCGTCCCGCTCTGATAGTAATCGTGTTTGACAAAGGCTTTAAAAATTCCGCCTTTTTCATTTTGCGCCGACCATTTCGCAGACGCACCGCCACCGGTGGGGACATCATAGAAATTGAAGTTGGTGTTGGCGATCTTATAAAAAGGAGAAAGGTTGCTATAGTTGGCCGTGATCTCGCCGGCGCTGTGCTTCCATCGCTTGATCCCGGACAACGCAACCCCTGCCATGTTCAGGTTGGCGCTCACCGTTGTTTTCTCCGGAAGGTCCATCGTGTTCAATTCTAATATTGATGACAGCGCCTGCCCGTAGCGCACACCGTAGCCACCGCTGCTGAAGGACATGCCTTTGAATTGAAACGGCGTGAAGCGACTGCGCTGTGCCACACCGGGGACGTTGCTGAAGAATGCGTTTTGCACCGTCATGCCATCGATGATCACGGCGCTTTCGCTGGCATCGCCACCGCGCACAAACAGTCCGGTTTGTTCGGCCACCCGTTGCGTGCCGGGCAGGGTTTGGATGGCGCCAACGATGTCGCCGGCTGCCCCTGCATTGGTGTAGATGTCCATCGGCTTGAGCACGGCCACCTCGCGATCGCTGTTCGCTTCCATCGAACCGGCCGTGATCACCACTTCATTGAGCTGCGCCGTTTCTTCTTCCAGCCGGAACGCAAAGGAAGGAAGCGATCCGTTCAAAGTGACGGCGACCTCTTGCTTAACAAACCCGATGGCCGAAACAACGATGGTCTTCTCCCCCGTCTCCTCCGTTGTAAAAGAAAATTTTCCCACAGCATCACTCGATGTTCCGTCCAGCGAATTGAAGATGTAGATGCTGGCGCCGGGTATGACCTCGCCCGATTTGGAGGAGACTGATCCGGAGATCCGGGTTTGACTATACGACGCAAAAGCCGTGACCACTATTATAAAACAGAAGACGATTTTCATTTGCCTGTTTTTTGATGACGTAGCAAACGTAAAGGCGTTTCTCTTTTATTTACATATATTTCGCTATAATTAATAATAATTTACATCGAATCCGATATAATCTAAAAACCATGAACAAGACCGTCGAATTAGTGAATGAGTGGGCGCGCTTTGAAGAGAAGTTCAAAGAGGGGACCATCGAGGAGTTCTGCCGGCATTATCTGATCTCACAACGGGAGAAAAAAGAGATCGGTCAGAATTTCAAAGGCGTGATCCCGCCCCAGGTAGACGCCTACCTGGCCAAACTGCTGGGGATCATCTCGAGTTATATGAAAGTATACATCGATTCGGCCATCGAGGAGATCCCCGACATTAAACGCGCCGAGGATTTCTATGTCCTCAACACGCTCGGCAACCTGGGCGAATCACGCAAAACGGATATCATCAACACGCATTTCCTTGAACTGTCGTCCGGCATCGATCTGATGAACCGGCTGGTGAAAGTTAAACTGATCCAGGAACGCACCGACCCCGAGGATAAGCGCTCGCGGCTGATGAGCGTGACCGACAAAGGCCAGCGTGCGCTGATGAAGTGCTATGAGAAATTCTCCCGGATGGCCGAGATCATTTTCTGGGGCATGAGCATCGACGACAAAAAGTTGTGCATCCAGCTTCTGCGCGGGGTGGAAATAAAACACGGCACCATCATACACGGCCTGCGCGGCAAAAGCCTGAACGAAATACACGCGCTGGTGACGGGAGTGAAAATGCAGCGGAAATAGCAGGCGCAAGTTTGTGGCCTGCGCCTGATGCAGTGTCATCGACAACGATCCACTACACCATCGTCGGAACAAACCTGGCGTGGCGATCGGCATGATGTCCTTTGAACCAGCCCTCTACGCGATGTCGCTCGTGTGTCATTTCCCCTTTGAGGGTGTACTCGTTAGACGAAGCGTCATAGGCATAGTCTGTCATCCATTCGCGGAAGTTGGAAGCGGTCGATTCAAGGGCATCCATGATAAATTCAACCTCCTGGTCGGTCATGGTGGGGTGAAGCGAGATCCTGATCCAACCCGGCTTGGACGAAAGGTCCCCGGCACGAATGGCCTTCCATATTTTGTGCGACCACCCCTGGTCAACGTTCAGCAGCCGGTGGCCATAGGTGCCTGCACAGGAACATCCACCCCGTGTCTGTATACCAAACTTGTCGTTGAGCAGTCGGACGATCAGATTATAATGGGCGCCTTTTACGATAAATGAAATGATGCCCAGTCTCTTTCTAAGATTGCCCTGTAGTATGGTAACATCCTTCATTTCCGAAAGGCGGGCAAACGCTATGGCGAGCAGTTCTTCTTCCCGTCGCAGGATATTTTTAACACCCATCGCTTCTTTCAGCCGGATGCACATGGCGGCCTTTATGCCTTGCAGCACGGGAGGCGTTCCACCGTCTTCGCGCGATTCTATATCCGTGATATATTCACGCGCGTTCCAGGGATTGCTGTAAAGAACGGTGCCGCCGCCGGGGTGGTCCGGCACGGCATTCCGATAGATCTTTTGATTGAAGATGAGCACGCCGGGTGTGCCGGGGCCACCCAAAAATTTGTGCATTGAAAAATAGATGGCATCCAAACCGGCATCCGCTTCTTCCGGGTGCATGTCCATTTGAACATACGGTGCAGCGGCGGCGAAGTCCACAAAACACAAGCCATCATGGGCATGGATCAGCTTGGCAATTTCGTGATAGGGAGTTCGTATGCCGGTAACATTCGAGCAGGCTGTTACCGCGGCGATCTTATTTTTTCTGGATTTGTATTCCCACAGCAGTCTTTCGAAATGTTCCAGATCAACATGGCCCTCTTCGGTTTGAGCAATGATCTCCACCGTCGCCATCGTCTCCAGCCAGGAGACCTGGTTGCTGTGATGTTCCATGCTGGTCACAAACACCACGGGCCGCATAGCTTCGTCTATATCGAACGATTTGGCCTCGGGCATGTACTCCCTCCATCGCTCCGGCATCCGGATGCCCAGCAGCCGTTGTAGTTTATTGACGGCGGAGGTCATTCCGCTGCCACAGAAAATCAGTACGTCGTCCGGGTTTGCATGAACGTGTTCTTTAACAATATTCTTGGCTTCCTCATACGCCTTTGTCATCAGCGTGCCGGTCAGGGTGGTCTGAGTGTGGGTGTTGGCAAAAAAAGGGATCACTTCATTTTGCAAACAGCTTTCGATCGGCCGGTATCCGCGGCCGCTGGCGGTCCAGTCGGCGTACAGCAGTTCTTTTTGCCCGGAGGGGAAACAGAACTTCTGGCCGCGGCCGATGGTGTTCTCCCTGAACGGTTCAAAATAATTCTCCAATGAACCGCGGGATGTCATTGCTTTGCGGTCTTTGCAGCGCTATTGCCAAACATGTTGTGAGGCGGCACATTGATCACGGGGGCCAGGATGCGCACCATCAGGAAAATGCCTGCAACAAAGGCAAACACAATCGCCCATTGTGCGCGCGACACCCGCTGGATGGGCTGTCTTGATTTCACATCGCAAACCTCGCCCGGACAATATTGTGCCTTCTCTCCATAGATCACCCTGTACACTTTGCAGGCCAGACAAATCCCAAACACGGCTTCGAAAAACAAAAAGATCAGACACAGCAAACAGATGACGCCGGTGAACGGACTATAGGCATTGACGACGATGAGCAACGCAAACATGGAGCCTGACAAGAGGACACCGATGATCCACGCAAATTTCTTTTGTTTCGCTCCCACATACTCGGGCACCTGGTTGCTGACGATCATGCGACCGATGATGAGCGAAGGCGAGAACTTCGGATTGATGAACACCCTGATCACAAAGTCGACGAGGAAAAGGGCGATGGCATATTTCGCCAGCCTGAAATCGCCGTTGAATAGAATGAGCATCAACGAGGTGTAGATGACCAGGAACAGTATTCCCGCCGCCGCCCTGATCTCGCGCTCGTTTAATACGGGGATATCATATCCGGGGACGTTCTCACCAAATTGTATAATGTTTTTCATCTTCTTGAAGGGTTAAGGGATTTGGAGTTCAAACGAAACGCGCGTTTTGTTTTATAAAAATAACGGGGCCCGCGGGCTTTTAATAACATCCTATGATAGATAAACGTATATTCTACAAAACCTGCCAAAATCCCGTGACATCCGTAAAGGGCGATTTTCCAAGGTCTCTTGGGCCATACCGAGGGTGGATGGAGCATTTGCAAGGAAACGCCAATCAAATTTTTATGACAGAAAGCGTATTTCATATGATAATCATTCCAGATCGCTAGAAATCCGGGGTTACTCCGAAAGGGCGATTTCCGGTTATCGATGCAATGGGATATCTTTATAGAAGGAAAACAAAATGTTCGCAAAAAGACGTACCGCTTATTTACTGTTTTGTGGCGCCTACATCGGCGCGCTCATATTCGAGAAACCGGTTTATGCTGGTGAGACTGTGCTCGATTGCTTTTCCTATTTGTTCACCGTCCTGATCCACCTTATCCTTTTTGGGCTCCTCATCGTCGTCAACCGTTCCTTTTTAATTCCCAAGCTGTTGGAGAATAAGTTCTTTGGAGCCTATGCCTCGGCGTTGATCGGCTTGATCTTCCTGTACACCTTTTCGATGGGCCACTACAATAGCTTTATCCACCAAACGCTTTTTCACGACGCGATGGTAGAGACCAGCTCCGGGTTTTGGGACAACTTTGTGTACGGGATGTGCTGCACCGTCATCACCTCCATGTTATACGTGACGCAGAAATGGGCGGAGCAGCAGGAACAAGTCAAGAACAGCCACATCAACCAGCTACAAACCGAATTAAAATACCTGCGCTCACAGATCAATCCCCACTTCCTTTTCAATGGCCTCAACACCGTGTACGGTTCGATCGACATGGGCAACAGCCTGGCCAGGAATATGCTGGTTCAATTTTCCGATCTCCTGCGATACAATTTGTATGAAGCGGATGTCGACATGATCGCCATCGAAAAGGAGATCAAACATCTCCGGAACTACGTGGCCCTGCAAAAGGCCCGCAGCAACGACAACATGGAGGTTACGCTCGACATCCATTATTCGGACGGAAATGTGAAGGTAGCGCCGTTGATCTTTATGGCGTTTGTGGAGAATGCGTTTAAATATGTGTCGCGGGAGGATAAGGCGATCAATCGGATTGTCATTTCGTTGAAGCAGGAGCCAGGAGCCAGAAGCCAGGAGCCAGGAACCAGTAGCCAGGAGCCAGGAGCCAGTAGCCAGAAGGCAGGGGTCGGAAGCCAGGAGTCGGGAGGTAAAAGTCAGGGGGTAGGGAGAATTTATTTTGTGTGTGAGAATACTTTTGATGAAGGGGAATCTTCGACCGGAGGGATTGGGCTTACCAATGCTACGCGGAGGCTGGAGTTGTTGTATAAGGACCGGTATCAGTTGGAGATCAAGAAGAAAAATAATCTTTACCGGGTAGAGTTAATGCTGATGGTATGAGAAAACTCAGTTGTATAATCGTGGATGACGAGCCGGTGGCCCGGAAAATTCTGCAGGAGTTTACGGAGCAGGTTCCGTTCCTGGATCTGTTGGGGAAATTTGAGAGTGCGATGAAGGCGGAGGAGTTTCTTAAAAGCCATCAACCGGACATTATCTTCCTGGACATCGAGATGCCGAAAGTGTCGGGGTTGCAAATGCTGAAGCGGGTTAATATCGAGTCGATGGTGATTCTGACCACGGCGTTTCCCCAGTATGCGCTGGATGGGTATGAACTCGATATCATCGATTATCTTTTAAAGCCTTTTGCTTTGCATCGGTTTTTGAAGGCTGTTCAAAAGGCGAAGGATTTTTATGAGATGAAGAATGTCCCGACCGCTAACGGAACGCCGCCGCCGTCTTATATTTTTATAAAAAGTGAAAAACGGATCGAGAAGGTGGAGCTAAGTGAGATCCTCTATGCGGAAGTGCTGGGGAATTATTTGACGATCTATACGGACCGCAAAAAGATCATTGCGTATCTCACCATGAAGAGCCTCGAAAATCAGTTACCTCCTGCTGACTTTATTAAAATCCATCAATCCTTCCTGGTGAACCGGTCTAAGATAGAATCCGTGGAAGGCAACGATCTTATGGTGGGAACAAAGTCGCTGCCCATCAGTCGCAATTATCGCGACGGCGTGACGAACCTGATCAATCAAAGGCTTTTAAAAAGGTGAGTAGTCCCCGAAGGAAGTAACCCGTGTTACCTTACCGGACTTCGTCCTCGTTGTCTTTCGCCACACCTTCCCACCGGCCTTCGAGGTATCGATAGGCTATCCAGCCACCCAGAAGACCGAAGGGAAATGCCATGAGGGTGATGAGAAAATCGGAGAAGGTGCCAAAAGACACCGAGAATATTGCCAAGATAATGGCGATGACCACGGCTGTAAAAAGCAGGCCTCCATAATAGATCGCGACACCCAGAACGGCATAGCCCCAAACATTTTTGCCATTCCTTTCGGCCAGGATATAAAAGGCCTTTCCAATCCAATAAATAAAAAGTAAACCAAGCATAGCTCTGTAGATTACGTTAACGGCTCCGCGCCAAAAGTTCTTCGCGAAGGACCTTAAAACCAACGCCAGGACGCCTATGTATCCGGCTTGCAATATGCCTGCTATTTTTGAAAGTCAGCGCATATCTTTCCCGCAATTGTACACATTTTCTTACTCCAGGGTTATCGTTGCCCCGACCGGCGAGGAGCGCCATCGTTAACGACAAGCCACGTTTCGTGTGCGTCACGCGAGGCATTGGCGCCATTTCTTACGCGTCCGGAAAATGAAAAGCAAGGGAGCCGGCTAACGGCCCAGGAATTCTTTAAAATTCTCGTCTCTTTCCAGGAGCCTGGCGCGGAGAATTTTCAGGGCGTTGACAATGTGGTTCTCCACCGTTTTTTCGGCGATCTGAAGTTGCGAGGCGATCTCGCGGTATTTGAGGTTCTGGAACCGGCTCATCTTAAAAACCTTGCGACACTGTTCAGGGAGACGCTCGATTTCGTGGTGCAGAATTTCCAACAGCGCATGATCTTCGCTGAGGTTCTCGATATACTTGTCGGTGATGTCCTCGGCAATGCGCGCGTGATGTTGGGCAATATTTTTCTGACGGTTCACGTAGTTGATGGACTGGTTGATGACCGAACGGTAGAGATACGCTTTGAGGAACGTGATATTTTCAATGTGTTCCGGTGCTTCCCATAATTTCAGAAAAACATCCTGAACGATTTCTTCGGCAATGGCGGTGTCTTTCACAAACTTCAGCGCGGCGAGCGACAGCCCCTGAAACGTGTTGGAGTAGAGCGTTGTGAAAACGTCATGGTCTGCCCTTCGGATGCCTTCCAGCAGTTGTTCATCCGTGTATTTCGTTAGTATCCGCTCCCGTCCCATGGTGCACCGAAAAAGTTTACACTAACGAATCATCCGAAACGCCAATGCTTCATAGAGTTGAACTTTTTAACGGGCCTGGGATGGTCCAGTTCGACAGGCCTTCATAATTATTTTTCATACGATTCATGTTCAGGAAATCTTTACACACCGAAAACAAAGACAAGTCAGGCCTTAACCTTCACCCAAGCTGGGTACTATACAGCCTGACTGTCTTGTTTTCAATATTGTTGCTACAACAATTGTCGCTTCTCCAGGGCGACCGTTATCGATGTAGAGCGGTGTCTTTACCGGATAATTTCCCCGCGTTTAATAATTTTTTCATTCTTATCCGTCGTGATCCTGAACACCAACAGTCCGGCGCTGAGCTGGCGGGTGTCGAGTACGTGGCGGACCACCGGCGTGTTGAAAGTGATTTCACTCAGTCGTTTCCCCATGATGTCGGTCACGAGGATGGAGCGGATCGGGCTGCCCTGACTTTCGATGGTCAGCTGTTCGCGCGCGGGCACGGGATAGACGGACAGGAATTTGTTGAGCGGATCTTCGGCGCTCATGATGGGATCTTGAACGAGCAGATCACCCGAAACCTGCCCTTTGTAGGACCGGTGATCGATCGTGGCGATCACATAGTATTCACCGATCTCCTTGGGAACCTCGGCGCCGTCGTTGTAGGTAATGGTGACGGGCAGTCCCGCGGGCGTTGTCACCGCGGTCACGGGGAAGGGGTTGCCGCTATAGTAGTGCGTGCCCAGTCCCGTCAGCGCTATCGATGCTTCGGCTTTCTCGATCACGATCCTTGCTTTTTTACGACCGGCATAGTTGGGGCCGTTCACGATGGCCGTCACCTGGTAGCTGCCTCCTTCCACGGGAGGTGTTGCTTCTCCATCATAGAGCAGGGTCACCGACAATCCCGCAGGTGTAGTCGTTGCCGTGGCGGCGTGTGGTGCGCCGTTGTAGGTGAAGGTTCCCACATTCGAGAGGTTGATCGCGGCATAGTCTGCATAGGCATGTTTGTAGATGCCCAGGTTGGTGGAGACGTACACCAGGTTGTCGATCGCGACAAGTTTTTTGTACTCGTGATTTTCGATGCCCGAAATTTCGGATTGCCACGTGTCTTCACTTTCAGCATAGAACACGCCCGAAGGGCTCACGGCATACACGTGGCCCAGGTCGTCGGTGGCCACGGCGGTGAATTCCGAGCCCTTCCCTCCTACGGCAATTTGCTGGGGCGTGGCATCCGGGGTTTCCAGGTAGAACAGTCCATCGAGGGTGGCGGCGTAGAGGTGTCCTTCGCGAACCACCAGGTCGGTGATCTCCTTGTCTTCCAACACATGGGTTTGCCAATGCAGACCGTCGTCGGATGAAATATAAACACCCTGGTTGGTGCCGGCATAAAGATTTCCGCCGGCATCCTCTTTGAGATACAGGATCGACACGCCTTCGCCAATGACGGAGCGCTGCGAGCTTGCGTAAAATTTAGAGTCGATCATGTAAAGGCCGGCGTTCGTGCCGATGTAAACGGAATCTTTCGAGGTCACCAGTATATCGGAGATGGTGCGCACCTCCCGGGGGAAGCCGATATTCCACCAATCGCGTTCGCCAAGATATTCGATGAAGATCTTTGCATTCACCCAAGGCGTTCCCGCGAGGCCTCCCTTGCAGCCTACAAAAATGTCGAGGTTGTCTTTTTCGGCATAGCTGGTCACCACGCCTTCGCCATTTCCAAAATCATAGGTCCAGGTTTTGCCCTGGTCGTTCGATGAATAGATCTTGTTGTTGTCGACCATGGCGATGAGTTTCGATTGATACGAGAACAGCCGATTGATATTGAGGGGCACGCCGATCTGGACAAACTGGAAATTATCCTTCACATAGGGCGCTGTCCAGAAGCCTTCGTCGGTGCCCACCACCAGTTGGTCGGTGAATGGATCATAGAAAGAGCCGGCGCGGCTGTCGCGGGTGGTGAGGCTATTGAAATTCACGCCGTCGCTGGAATAGTAGCTGCCCGAAAAGGTTACGCTCACAAAAATTTCGTTGCCCTTGAGGATGTCTACTTGCCGGATCTGTGTGGTGCCCATCAGGTCGGCCGCCACGGGCACCCAGGTGTTGGGTTCGCCGTCAGCGGCATAGTTCACTTGCAAGCCGGTGTCGCCGGTGCCGGCATACACATCGCCGTTCGCATTCACGGCGAGACTCATGATGGCGTTGGCGGTTTCATAAAAAGCCGACAGCGTCCAGGTTTCACCATCGTCGTCGGAGCGAAACAAGCCGCGGCCCGCACCCGCGAAGAGTGTGCCTTTGTGGTCGTTGCAGATTGAAAAAATGTAGTTGCCATAGTCGGTAGGGATCGTCCGAAGCTCCCAGTTGATGGAACCACCTTTGCCGGGTGTTCTTTTGTAGATCCCTTCGGTGGTTGCCGCAAAGAGATCGCCGTTGTCGTTCACGGTCATGTCGCGCACCATGCCGGGCAATCCATTGTCTTCGCGCTCCCATTTTGTGCCGCCGTCTTTGCTCACGGAGAGTGTGCCTTCTTCTTCCCCGGCATAGCTCACATAGACGGTGCCGTTATATTCATGCAGATCCAGAATGGATCCGGCCGTTACGGAGAACACAATTTCCCACTTGTCGCTTCCCGGAAGCTTCCGGTAAACATAGCCGGTTCCTGATCCACCGAAGTAGGTGCCATCAGTGGTGACCAATGCCGCCGTGATCGATCCACCGTAAGGTCCCTCGGCCGCCTCCCAAAATTGGGCCCAGGCGTCCGTGGAGAGTGCCGTCGCAAAGACGACTATCAATACATTTCTGAGGAGTAAAATTGTTTTCATAGCATAATTTTTTCGTTCGGTAAAGATGATTTTATAGCGCGCGTCAGTTGGTGCCTTTCAGGGTAACCTCGTAGGGCCCAACCACCGCCTGGCTCCGGCCGCCGGTGGCATAGTCTTCACTCAGGTTGAACTGTGAGTGAAAATTTGTCGCCGTGATCTCCTTCACATTAACCTCCAGTTCACCGTCCAGCAACAGCACCGTGGCGTCGGTTGACTTCCAGCGCCACGTTCCCGACGCGCGGAAAAGATGTCCACCATTTTTAGAGGTGTAGGTTCCCGCCGAAACAAACGTGAGCTCCAGGCCCGCATAGTCGGCGCTCACATCGGTTCCATCTTTCACGATGGTGCCGCCGCCGCTGAGCTTCCAGGTTTTTACGATGAGCGTTTTTGGATCGACGTTGGTGGGTTCCGGGTCGTCGTCACTGCCTCCGCAGCTGGTGAACACGAGTGCCAGCACCAGCAAACTCGACGTAATGATCAATAGACCCAGCCAGTGCGCATGCTTCGTCACTGCTCCGCTAAAGAATTGCCATGTTGTTTTCATTGATATTCATTTTTTGGTTTAGGTTTCTGCTTTTGATCGGTTAATAAAAGAATCCGGTAAAATAGATGTCGGCGTCGTCCACACTGAGATACTGCGGGATGAGTCCGCCCAATTCGGCGTAGGCATCATAGAATTCGATGTGGAACCGGTTTTTGTTTACGGCGCCCAGGATGTTGGGAAGAAAATCTTTCACGCGCGATGCGTTGTCGCCCTCTTCGGTGCCCGTTTCAATCGGCAGGGGTGTGAAGGTGTAGATGCCGTCGTCGGTCTTTGAGAACGTGTAGGGAAACTTGCCCCGCACAAATTTGCTCTCCGGGGTCACATAGTAGATGTAGAGGTCCATCGTGTTTTCTTTCACATGCAAATCGAGCACCATGTAGTACAGGGCGATGTTCTCCTGCCGCATCAACGCGTTGTCGTCTATTAACCATTGGGTCTGAAACTTTGGCGACCAGCCGGGCATTCGCTGCGCATAGGGAGAAGGCACTACGGTGCCGGGAGAATATTCATCGCCCAATAAATAGTGCAGCGGTATGGCGGGGAGGGTCGATGATTGCAACTCCATGCGTTGACCTTTGTAGTAGGTGGATAAACTTCCCTTCGCAGCATCCCACAAAATTTCTGCAGGTTCATATCCGCCAATGCTGGGACTGGTTTTCAGCAGGATGCCCCGGGGAGAATAAGAATAGTCGCTTCCGAAAAACTTCGCGCGTTGTTCCAGGTACGTGTTGTAGACGCTCCGTGCCAACGGGTTCAGCGAAAACTGTATGATCTTGCCCGGCTCGGGTTGAAACGACAGGTAGCGCACGGCAGCAAGATATTTCGCGATCTGCTGCATAGAGCTTTTCAGCTGGCGCGTCTCGTAAGCCTGTCGCTCGCCGGAAGTGGTCTTTGTCAATTTCAACACGTCGCCATACTGGCTTCCCAACAGGAACAGCGTGTCGCCCGAACTGTATTGATAGGCATACTCTTTGTCCACGATGGAGGGGATCCGTTCGAGGTTCGATCCTGCTTCAAACACCACACTGGCGTTGACGTGTTGTGTGAGCTCCACGCGATACCTGCTTCGCGAAAACGTTTTGGCTGCCACCGTGTCGGCGTCGGCCAGCATGGAAACCTCTCCTGCGTTGTCGAGCGTGAAGAAGAGTGTGAACATCTTCCCTTTCTTGGGAGTGAGCAGCCCTTGCCAGCCGTCGGTGCCCGAAGCTAATTTCTGTTTGAATTCGTCCAGCTTCAGCTGCGGGTCGGCATAGGATGGTTCGACGGGAATGACCAGGTCGTCCTGTTGACTGCAGCCCACCAGGAAGAGGATGGCCGCCGTGACGATGGCCAGGGGGTGAAAGTGATGATATCGTGTTCGCGTGCGTTTCATTTTCAAAGCTTAAAAGGCTGAACCAAAATTTCCTGAGAAGTAAAACGAGGGACTCTCCACGCATTTCAACTGCGCCACAAAGCCGTTGTCTGTTTTCAGATACTCCATGCGGAAGCGGGAGCTGTTGAAGTAGTATAAAAACGGGGCCATGTCTTCTTCGATAAATTTGGCATTGCCCGTAGGCTCCTCGTAGCGGGTGAACTTGAACACACCGTCTGCCGATTTGGTGTAGGCATATTGATACCGCCCGAGGTAATAGCCCCCATCGCCTACGGCGCGCATGAACACGTCGAGGGTCAGGGTCTTGTTTTGGGGATTGAAGGCCAGCTCGATGTTGCTTAGACCGACGCCCTTTGTCAGCAACGAATTGTGTATCGTCCACCGTGCGTTGGTGTACAAAGGCGACCACCCCGGCAAAGGGTCGAAGGGAACAGACACCGTTGTGAAATCGATGCCCAACACCAGGTGCAACGGCAATATCGGGTCGGCCGACGGCACCAGGTTGATGCGCTCGCCGCCTGCCATCACATAAAGTTTCTGGCTCGCGTCATAAAACACTTCCCGGAAGGTCACGTCCTTGTAGGTGATTGCCTTTTGTAAAAAGATCCCGTTCGTGGTGTAGGCAAAGGGTGTCGTCTGAATATTGAGCGAGTCGGCTTGTTTGAACGAGAGGGAGAATGTTTTCTCGTCGAGGTTGAACCCGGTGTTGATGCGTTTGCCGTCGCGCGACTGCAAGTAGGTGAACGGATTTTTGTCCTTGTAGCCCACGACACCTTTTTGCAGCAAGTAAAGGTCGCCACGCCTCAGCGCTTCACTTTCGGCGGCGGTGGCCTTGATGAGCAACAGCGGCGATCCGTGTTGGTTGCCTTTCAGCCGGATGGTGTCGCCTTGTGTGGACTCGAACGCAAATTCAAAATCGGAGTTCATGCCATGCCCTTGTGCTCCCCCTACCGTGTCGGGGTCGGGATCGGAAAGAATGTGCAGGTAAGAATACGTGTCGAAGAACAGCGACGGGCGTTGTACCGCTTCCATGCGAAACGAACTTTCAAACGGCTTCACCTGGCAGTCGGCGTTGATGTCGGCCAGCATGGTCACGCGGCCTTCGTTGCTGAAGGTCATGTAGAAGCTATAGCCTCCACCCGAACCCGGGAACAGATAGCCTTTCCATCCCGAAGGCGCGTCCACCAGTTGCTGGCGGTAGTCTTTCAGAATTTGCTCCATCCGTTCTTCCGGCCGCCCCATCAGCAACGGATCGTCGTCTTGCTTGCAAGATGCGGCGATGAGGGCGGCGATATAGATAAAAAAGTTTTTCATACGTATAGTTTTCCGATAGTCACGTGCTTCCTTTCAGTCCTTCATTTTGTTGCGGCGACAATGGCCGCCGTCGTGGTCTCTTGCAGTTGATAGAAATCGATGTTCCAGGTTTCTTTAAAGTAGGCCACCACGATCGCTTCCTTCTGGCGCAGCAACGCTTTGCCATTGGCCGATGCCTTTCCCAGTTTCGCCTCATAGCCGTCGTGTCCTTCCACCAACATCGTTGAGATCATCTCCACAAAATCCTCGTCGGTGCTGGCACGGGCATAGGGAGTGATGAAGCCGAGGTTCCACGCCTCTTCATCCTCGGTGTTGTACCATGTGGCCGTGTAGCCAGAGGGAGTGATCTGTTTGAAGTTGCGGGGATAGAGCTTTGACTGGTGCAGGATGTGCGCAAACTCGTGGTGAATGGTGTGCAACATCTGTTTCACGGCAGGCACATCCGTCTTCAGAAAATCATTGATCACAAACAGCGTCACCTTGCGACCCGACTCCGCCTCGCCCAGCACCATGGTGCCGTCGTTGTTGTATTGCGGACTTCCCACCAGGACGAACTGCTTTGGTGCATTGATCTTCATGAAGTCTTCGCCCGCTTCTTTCACATAAGGATCAATCCAGGTCTCCTTCACCAGCGTCATCACGGGGATCACTTTCTCCTCCTTCACCGGCACCAGCGTTTTGTCGGTAGCCAGTTCAAAGGGAACCCATTTATAGTTGATGGCGATGTTATAGGGATTGGTATAGTTTTGCACGATCCACTGGTCGATCGCATTGGTCTCCGTGTCGACGTCCAGGAAAGAGATGTCGAGATCTTCTTCGGGGTCGCTGCAGGATGACACGAGCAGCATGGCGGCGATGCCGAAAATTGTGGCGCGAAATGTATTACGAGCGTTCATAGCGTTTCAATTAGCGTGGATTCAATTCTATTCCCGACGACTGCGCCTCCTGCGGGATCTGCAACACCCGGCGCGGATCGTTCGGCCCCAATGTCAGGATGTTGTCGCGACTGTAAGGCACATGCACGACTTGCAGATGATGGCGGATGATATCAAACCAGCGTTGTCCTTCAAAGAGGAACTCCACTCGCTTGAAGTCGAGCACGGTAGAAATGAGGGCGGCCTCAATATCGGTGGTGTTGTAAAACCGCAGCACGCGGGCGCGGGTCACGGTGTGGCGTGCGGGGTCATAGTACGGTTCGTCGGTGTCGTTCACGATGATGCGGGTGCTGGCAAAGTCGTTCAGATCTTTCAGCGTTGCATCGTAGTTGCCCAGGCGTGCATTGGCTTCTGCACGGTTGAACAACACTTCTTCGGCCGTGAGCAGCGGGATCATGTTATAGGGCGTGCCGATCTCGGCGTTCGGATCCATCTTCACAAAATGCTCTCTGAACTTGGGTGTGAACAGCGAGGCTTCATTGCCATAGAACATATACCCCCACAATCCGCTGGTCACATTTTGATTCCACACCACTTTGCTCAGCAGGTTGAAATTGAACCCGTAGCGATAGCCGCGCAGGCTTCGCGCCCACAGCGATGGGGCTTCCACCAGCAACAGGTTCGCGGGCTTGTCGGCCTTGGTGTATTCCGCCAATTTCACCAGGGGTTCCATGGCGCGGTAAGCTTCCGAATTTATCGGCCGCAAGTTGGGTAGGATGTTGCCCGAGGGAAACGCCAGGTTGGCGTGCTCCACCACTTTGGCATAATCCATTTTGAACAGGTAGAACCGCGTGGCAAATCCGTGTGCCGCGGTCGTTGTGAAATGGTAGCGGCCGGCGCCTTCTTTGTAGGATTCGTTGTCCAGCAAGGGAATGCCTTCTTCCAGGTCTTTTTCGATCTGTTCATACACATAGGCCACGGTCCTGCGCTCATATTTTTGTGTCACCACTTTTTCGGGTTCAGTCACATAGGGAATGCCGGGATCAGTGGCGGCGGTGCTGGGATGGTATACGCGCGAGAAAAGCGTCACCAGCATAAAATGCGCATACGCGCGCGTCACCAACGCCTCCCCTTTCGATGCGCGGTAAGGGGTTTGATCACTCGCGTTGTTAATGGTTTCCAGCGCCTGGTTCGAAGCCGCGATGGCCGCATAGGCTGCCTGCCAATAGAAGTCGGGCGTGTCTTCATTCCGGTTCGGCACATCGTTGAACTGCCACGGCGCGCTGTTGATGAGTTCCGACGTGGTGAGCGCTTTGTCTTCCGCGTTGTCGGAAAGCGCTTCCAGGAAGGTGATGTAGTTGGCCCGTGGATAGGCAGAAGCCAAGAGCTCGGCGACCTTCTCGGGCGAATTCAATTCCGCGCGTTGGTCGGGAAGGTGTTCGAGGTAGTCGCTGCAGCGTGTGGCTGTGAGGAGTACCAGTGTCAAACCGATGAGTATTCTTATTTTCATTTTCGTCCGTTCCATGTTTTTAGAATCCTGCTTTCAGCGAAAGCGTATACTGTTGGGGAATGGGTGTCGCCACGCCACCCGAGTTGAAAAATTCCGGATCCTGACCTTTCAATTTTTTATCCGCATAGAGCAGCATCGGGTTGTTGGCGATGAGGCTCACCGACAGGTTGGTCGCCCCCAGACGGCTGGTCCAGCTTTCGGGCAAGAGATAGGAAAGCGAAACTTGCTTCAGCCGCACAAATCCGCCGTCGGCGATGCGCACGTCCGAATAGTTGTAGACCGCATACGGATTCACACCGTCGAGACTGCCCAGCGTGCGCACATCCAGGATAGACGGCACGTTGGTGTGTTTCTCGTCGCCGCTGGTCATCCACCGGTTCAGGAACTCTTTGGGTGTGGCATCCAGGTCGGTATAGCTGCTGCTGAAGGCGGGCGTCAACCGGATCTTGTTCCCGGCACTGAACGTGATCAACGCCGACAACGTGATGTTGCGATAGCGGAAGGCGTTGTAGAGCCCCCCGGTGATGGTGGGATCTACCGGGCCTTCATATTTCAGATACTTCGTGATGTCGCTTTGCAGATAGACGTTGTTGCTGGTTTCGCCTTTTTCGTTGATGAAGTATGGCGAACCATTTTCAGCATTCAATCCCTGGAAGTCGACCGAGAACAAACCCCGGTAAGGATACCCTTCTTTCGGCCCCCCGTCAGACGACACCAATTCCCAAATGGTGGGCGTGCTCTTGAGGTTGGTCACGCGGTTCCGGTTGTGGGCAAAGGTGAGTTGCGTTTTCCAATTGCTGCGCTCGTCATGATACAACGTCCCTCCTAAAGTGACTTCGATGCCCCGCGACGTCATGTCGGCATAGTTGGCCGATTTCACAAACTGTCCCCCGATCGCAGAGGTCCGCAGCGGACTGATGAGGTCGAAGCCGTCGCGGTCGTACCAGTCCACCGTCAGTGTCACGCGCTCGCGAAAGAAGGCGGCGTCGAACCCGATGTTGGTTTCGTATTGTTTCTCCCAGGTCAGGTCGCGGTTCTCCAGGTCCTGAATATTGATCACCGATTCGATCTCGGGCAAATACGGCCGCGTGGCTTTGTTGGTGCTCAGCACGAGGCTGGAGTTGGTGGCATTGCCCATGCTGGCCGTTAACCCATAGGTGGCGCGCAGGGTGAGGCGGGTGATGATGCTTTGCGAGGCCATGAAATTTTCGGCGTCCACATTCCACGAGCCGCTCACGTTCCAGGTGGGCAGCCACCGCGCCGAGCGCGACTTGCCCAGGCGGTTAGAGCCATCGTAGCGAAGCGTTCCGTTCAGGTTGTACTTCGTGCGATAGGAATACGTGGCGTTCACCATGCCCGCCAAAAACCGGTCGTAGGTCATGCCCATGCCATAGAAGTCGAAGTTGCCCTCCACCACCTGCTTGATGATGTTGGGATCCACATAGGGCACACCGCCTTTATCGAACTGGTAGCCATAGCCATAAAAGAATTTATTTTGGCGGTCGGCATACCGCAGCTCCTGCGAGCCAAACACGCGCACGATGTGCGTGTCGTTAAAGGTCTTGTTCCATTCCAGCGTGTTGCGCAGGTTGTAGCTCACCAGGTAATCGTCGGTGGTGTTATAGAAACCTCCATAGGGCAACACCACCACCGGCTCGGCTTCCGGGTCGTCGGGATTGCGATAGAGAAACTTGTTGTTCTGGCGGATCACGGCATCGCCATCCGCGCGGAAGGCTTCAGCCATGTTGGAATGTTCGTAGACCTTGTGCTCCTGGTTTGTCTTCGCATAGCGCACCGCACCGAGGAAGGCATACTTGAGGTTGGGACGGATCTTGTACGACACATCACCTTGCAGCTTCAGGTCGATCATGGTGAGGTCGAGCGTATTGTTCTCCAGTTCGTGAATAATGTTGAAGGGTGCAAAATTCCGTTTAAAGAATTCCAGGTTGCCCTGGTCGTCATAGGGCGTCAGGGTTCGGCTGGTGTTGATGGCGTAACTGAAGGGGTTGATGTCGAAATCGCGATCGTATTTTCCTTCCACCGGATTGCTGCGGCGGCTCACGGTGCCGGGGGCGCGCTGCACGCGGATGGCGCCTTGGGTGATGAGGCCGATGGCAAGCTTGTCGGTGATGTTAAAATTTGCCCGGGCATTGCCCGTGAAACGCTTCACGCGATCGGCAATGGTCCAGCCGTCGTCTTGCAGATAGCTGCCGGAAAAATAAAGCTGCGACTTCTCGGTCCCTGACGAAATGCCGAGGGAGTGTTCCTGCATGAATGAATTACGGAAAAGCACATCGAACCAATCGGTGTTGCGCCGGGCGTAGCCTTGCAAAAATGCGGCCCGCGCTTCCGGGGTATTTCGCAGTCCAAAGCTGCCGTTGGTTTTGTCATATTGATCGATGAGGTCATACATCTTCACATACACGCCGCCGTTGGGCGAGCGCTTGCTGTTGCCAAACGTTTCCCATCCCTTGCGATCCAACTCGTCGTAGAGCGACATCTGGTCGGCCGAGTTCATGATGTTGAAGGTGTTGTAGGACGGCTTGCGGTAGGTCGAGAAGTTGGCCGTGTAGGAGATCAACGGCTTGCCCACGCGTCCTTTTTTGGTGGTGATCACGATCACGCCGTTCATCGCCCGGGCGCCATATTGCGCCGTGGCCGAGGCGTCTTTCAGGATCTGGAAGCTCTCGATGTCATCGGCGTTCAGACCGGCAACCGACGAACCGATCAGCGTCTTGGTGTCGCCGGTGGAAAGTTGTTCGTTGGAAATGTTCACCACATCTTCCAGCACCACACCATCGACTACCCACAGCGGTTTGTTGTCGCCTGTAATGGACGTAGCGCCGCGGATCCTGATCTTGGGCGCCGTACCAAAAGTGCCCGACACGTTTTGCACGGAAACACCGGCGGCGCGCCCTGCCAACATGCGGCTCACGTCGGTGATGCCGTCTTGTTTCACGTCCGAGCCTTTCAGGTTGATGGTCGAGCCGGTAAACAATTTCTTGTCCACATCCTGGTAGCCCGTCACTACCACTTCGTTGAAGACGCTCACGTCTTCGGCGAGCACCACGTTCAGGGTGGTCTCATTGCCGACAACGATCTCCTGCGTTTTGTAGCCCACCATCGAGAACACCAGCGTAGCGTGATCCTTCACCAGCACGCGATAGGCTCCCTTGCTGTCGGTCATGGTGCCGTTGTTGGTGCCCTTCTCTACGATAGACACCCCCACCATGGGCGAACTTTTTCCATCCACCATCTCCGTCACCTCGCCCGTGATGATGACGGGAGGTTGTTTTGCTTTCTGCAGGATCACCTGGTCGCCCACGATCTTGTAGGTGATGTCGAGGGCGCGGAGCAGGTTCAGGCAAGCCTCCAGCGAAGTGGCTTCGGTCGTTTCAATTTTCGACGCGCGATTGATCTCCGACGCGTCATAGACGAAGCTCACATGGTGTTGCAGTTCGAGGCGACGCAGATATTCATCCAGCGATTCGATCTTGCCCGCGGTCTCGGCCAAAGCGGCAAAGCCGGCACAAAGCAGGATGAGCAACAAGTTGATTTTTCTTCCGGTTATTCCCGTATAGCGGTGCACGTGCATGGGGGTTTCTGGGGGTTAGGATGGTGGTTGGTTTACGGGGTTTGTTCAGGGATTGCCCTGGATGACCACCAGCGAGTCTTTGGTTTCGATTTTTACAGGATAGGCCGCCGCCAACACATCGAGCACTTCTTTCAGGCTGTTGTTTTTGAAGGTGGCATTGAATTTTTTGAATTTGGTGATGGAGTCTACCACCACGAAGCGCACGTGGTAATATTCTTCGAGCGTGCTCAGCACTTCGCGTAGCGAGGCGTCGGTGAACACCAGCTCATGGGTGAGCCACGCGTCGCTGTTCTCGTTGGTTACGTCCACCGTGGTGAGCGTGCGGGCCAGAGTGTTGAACACGATGCCATCGCCGGCGCGCAGCACGGGATTTTCCTTTGTGCCACCCGGTTCGAACATCACCGTACCGGTTTTCACACTCACTGCAATTTCATTCTGACGGAGCCGGATGTTGAACGTCGTGCCCAACACCGTCACGGTCGATTGTTGCATCTGCACCACGAAGGGATGCTCTTTGTCGTGCGACACAGAGAAAAACGCGTTGCCCGTCTCCAGGTACACCCGCCGTTGTGAACCCGACCATTGCGACGGATAGCGCACGGTGGTGTTTTCGTCCATAAAGATCTGTGAACGATCGGCCAGCACTAATGTATCGCGCACATTTGGGCCGGTGGATTTGGTGATGAATTCCACCTGGCGCGACATATACATCCAATAACCCACAGCGCCCGTCACCAACACGGCGGCCGCGCGCATAAACCATTTCAGGGTCACGCCAATGCCGCCACGTTGCGCGGCGACATAGCGGGGACTCTGTTTCAATTTCAGGGAAAGTCTTTCGGTGGCTTCTGCCACATTGATGTGTTGCAGGTCTTTCACGTCCGCGGAAGCGGCCCAAAGATTGACTACTTCTTTGTAAAAGGTATCGTGATCGGGCGAAAGCGTTCTCAACGCCTCCACCTCGTGTAACAATTCAACGTTGTCGGGCTCATTCAGGAGCAAAACAATCTTGCGCAGGTAATCCTCGTCTGGCTTCACAGGTTTAACGGTTAATTGCCCATAAGACAAATAACCCTACCCTACCCCACTAACAGATTTTTCGATTTTTTTTTATCTTCCCTTCCAATCGACCCACGCAAACGACGCCGTGGCGGGTTTTTGCCCTGATTTGGGTTGGAGATTGATAGGCCAAAGCCAAAAGCCATTAAATCACAAAATTGATGGCCTTTGGCATTGACCTCGAACCGAAATGACTTTTATGGGTCTACCCGGACGCGAAATGTCCCACTCCGGTCAATTTTAATAGACCGTCCAAGCTCTCGCATAGGTTTATTTCGGTGGACTACCAGGATTGTACTCAGTGGACTACCAGAAAAATTCCGTCATTACCAATATTAGCATCGCTTAATAAACCTCTATCATCATGCCCCCCTATAAATTACTTGTTGCTTTCCTGTTTGCCGGCGGGCTCACGACAGCGTACGCGCAGCACGATCACGCCGAAAAAAATACGACAGCCGAATCGTCCATAAAGTTTGATCTCGTGTTGCGCCAGGCCTTATCGGACCCGGAGCTGGCGGACTACAAAATGGAATCCGTTGTCATGACCCTTGCCCCGGGTGCCGTCGACACGGTCTCTCATCGCCACGACTGCGAACTATTTGGCTATGTAATGGAAGGTGATGTTCAGATTGCGCTCGTGACGAAAGTGCCCACTACCTTTTCGACGGGCCAGATGTTCTATGAAAAAAGAAACATCTTACATACCCTGGCCAAAAATCCCAGCGCAGAGAAAGGGGCCCGGGTCTTACTTATTTTTATCATCAAAAATGGAAGGGCCGGTTATACGCCAGCGTACCCCTCAAAAACTCACTGACACCTATTCATCATGTCTAAGTTTGCCGAGCCAGGAACTACGCATCAGTAACCCGGAGTGCACGGTAAACCGAACACGAACTATTTCTTAAGTCCATGAATGCTGAACGCTTAAAGAAACTACACCGGGTTTCAGGCCTGTTGCTGGCAACCTTTTTCTTTTTTCATGTCATCAACCACCTGAGCGCTTGGTGGGGCGCCGATGCACACATCCGCGTGATGAAGATGTTTCGCATGGTGTACAGGTTTCCACCCGTGGAAATCCTTCTACTTTCAAGCGCTCTTGTGCAGGTGATCAGTGGACCGGTACTGGTCTGGAAAAAGCAATTCCAAAAAAACGCGTTCGATATCCTGCAAGTGCTCAGCGGTCTCTACCTTTCATTCTTTCTTTTCTACCACATCCGCGCCGTGATGCTTGGGCGTTTCGTCTGGAATACGGAGACCGATTTTCACTTCGCCGCCTGGGGCGTGAAGAACTCGCCGGCAGATCAGTTTTTTATTCCATACTACTCGCTGTCGGTGCTTTGTGTTTTTATTCACGTAGCCTGTGTGCACCGGCAAAAGATCCTGTCGCTCACGCAGCCTAAGATCGGATCGGATGCTTCTTATCGCCTGGCGGGGCGCCACGCTGCGGTGATCATGATCACCGGTGTCGTGATCACCACGCTGATCATGACGAGTTTTATACGAGCCTGACCGGGATCGGACGTCAGAATAGGCATCTACAATGTCAATGGAATTATTGTATCCGCTTGAATACCGATACAGGGACGGATCCGTCGGGACGGGGCGGCACCCGCCAGCTCAGCGTATCCCCCTTTAGCATGAAAGAACGGACTTGCAAAGTCTGATCCAAATTCGGAATGGACGCGCGGTCAATATAAAAGGAGATGGTGTTTCTAACACTATCTAAGGCATAGGTGCCGAAATGACAACTACTGCTTAAGATGGCCTCCTTGTATTCTTCCGGTGTACCCTTGGTGCGATCGTCCGATGCAAATTTCTTACGTTGATTCCGGAAGATCTCCACCACATAGTGACCGGTTGGGGTGAAGATGGCAATGCCATGAGGGTCTTGTCCATAGTCGGTCACCCGGGTGCCATCCGCCAGGATCTTGTCTGCAGCGATCAAACGCCACGAGCCAATAAGCGGGTTCGATTGGGCGAAAGCAGGTACAGTAATCATTACGATCACGATGCAGAGAAAGCCCTTTTGGAATGTTCGTTTCATAAAAACCGGATTTTAAAGATGAGTTGAGTTCGCAACAAATCTGCAAATTCCGTTTTAACGGTCAAGGTATATTCAACCAACGTGCATTTCGTCTCAACACACTCGGGAAATGCCCTTTTAAAAAGTTCGCTTGCGGACGAGTTCCATCAGGCTGTCCCGGAATTTCTCTCCGATCGGGATCCTTTTTTCACCGATGTGTATGTGATTGTCCTGTATTTTGGTCATGTGGCGTATGTTCACGATAAAGGATTGATGAACCCTTGTAAAGTGCGTTGGCAACTGGGCCTCAATGTCTTTGAGACGCCTGTACGTAAGGATATCGAAAGTGGTGGTGGTTACGCGTACGTATTCCTTCTGGCCCTCAAAAAAAAGGATATCGTTCAAAAAGATCTTTCGATGCTCTTTGCCTGATTTCACAAAAAAATACGCATCGGCTGCCATTCCATTTTCTTCCTTCTGGATCACCCGGTGTGTGGTGAAGTGCTCTACCTTCTGCACGGTTGCCAGGAAACGTTTCAGCGTGATGGGCTTGAGCAAATAGTCAATCGTATGATACGAATAACTCTCCGCGGCATATTCGCTATGCGCTGTCGTGAACACAATGCCTTTCTCCGGCGATAGCAACGCCGCCAGTTCGATGCCGTTGATCACGGGCATGTTAATATCCATGAACACCAGGTCAACCTCGTTATGCTTTAAAAAGGAGATCGCCTCCAGGCCGTTGTAACATTTTGCAACCAACTGCCAGCCGGTCGCCTGCCGGATCAGTACTTCCAACAAGTCGACCGCTTTGGGTTCATCATCGACGATCATACAACGCAACATCATGTCAGTGGAAATTTTAAACTGGCGGTAAAATATTGATTGTCTTCCGTGGCCTGCATGTCAAAATCCTTTCCATAGAGGATCATCAGTCGTTGGCGCAGGTTGTTTAGCCCAAGCCCATGTCCCTGCCGCGGATCGGCATGCTTGTTCAGGAGGTTCCTGGTTTGAAAAACAAGATGCTGATCTTTTTCATATAGCGATAGCAAGATCTTGTTATTTCCTGAAATTTTATCTATGCCGTGCTTAAAGATATTTTCCACGAAGGTCATCAGCAGCATCGGGGGAATTTTTCGCTGATCGTCAACACTGCGGTGAAAGATGATCTCCGGCTCCGGCTTGATCCGCATTTTTTCAAGGGCAATGTAATTATCAAGGAATTGGATCTCGGTTGTTAACAGAACATATTCTTTTGTACTCTGATCTATAAAATAGCGCATGATGTCTGAAAGCCTTTCGATGAGGAGTGCGGTTTGCGGGGCTTCCATATACGCTTCATAATAAATCGCGTTGAGCGTGTTGAACAGAAAGTGTGGTTGCACCTGCGCCTTCAGTAGCCTCAACTCGAACTGGCTTCGTTGCAATAATATCTTTTCTGACTGTTGCTTTAACTCAAAATAGGCCATCGCCAGCCGGAATATAAAACTGAGAATAAAGACCGTGGTCACCGAAAGCAAAAAGGTGACATGGGTCCAGGGATCAAGCCAGTGGGGCGCAGCGGCGAAAGATGCATTGCGTATATACAGGGATAAGTAACCGCGGCCAAGCCCCGCGAGGATCAGCAAGGCTACGGCGCCCAATAAATACGGAACGAATTTTTTCTCCTGATAAAAACGGGGATACAGGAAGGAGATATTTCCATAGACGATGAGGGCATAAAAACCACAACTGCTACACGCCGATAGCGCTGATCGTGTGGCTCCATCGGCCTGCAACATGGAAAAAAAGCTAATGATCAGGATGGAGGCCCACACCAGGTAGTGCAACCCCATCAATCGCATTTTTTCGGAGACGGGCATAAATGACATCGTCGCTAAGTTAGCAGATTTCCACCGCTCTTTCTGTTCCTTCAACACACCCGGCAAAATGCTCAACCCATGGAGCCATTCCCCTATCCGGCACCGGGTATCAGGCCAGGCCTTCCTTCTCGGAAGAGCGGCCGGTATGTTATATATTTACGGGTTGGCCATTCACCTTTACGGGACGACAGTAAGATGATCCATCCCATCACGATCAGCGACCTTATGGGCCTAAAGGAACCCCTCCCTTTAGCCGACGTGCGCACTCCCGCAGAGTTCGCACATGGCCATGTTCCCGGGGCGTGCAACCTGCCCTTGTTCAGCAATGAGGAACGGGTTTTAGTGGGGACTACCTACAAGCAAGTTGGAAAAGAAGCGGCGATCCTGCTGGGGTTTGATCTCACCGGCCCCAAGTGGTCCGGGTTTATCAGGCAAGCAATGGAAATAGCGCCACACAAAAAGATTGCCCTGCACTGCTGGCGTGGGGGCATGCGCAGCGGAGCCATGGCGTGGGCTCTGGATCTGTATGGGTTTGAAGTGCTCCTGTTGCAGGGGGGTTACAAGCACTACCGACGATGGGTCCTCGATCAATTCGAAGCAACGTATCCACTATTCCTATTGGGCGGCATGACCGGGTCGGGCAAGACCAGGATCCTCCATGAACTCCGGGCGTTGGGTCAGCAGGTAATCGATCTGGAAGATCTCGCACAACACCAGGGCTCTGCGTATGGCAGCATGAACAAATTTGTGCAGCCGACGCAGGAGCAATTTGAAAACAACCTGGCGGCCGAATTAAGCAAGCACGATAAACAACGCAAGATCTGGGTGGAAGATGAAAGTTCGTCCATTGGGAAATGTATGGTGCCCCGGCCGTTTTGGAATCAGATGGTGACTTCCTTTTTGATCGATATAAAAGTTCCTGCAGAACAACGCATGGAGGCGCTGATCCAGGAGTATGGTTCGCTGGATAAAAATTTCCTGCTGGAATGTACGGCGCGCATCCGGAAACGCCTGGGACACGATCGGGCCAAAAACGCGATGCTCGCCATCGAAGAAGATCGCATGGCCGACTTCATCCAGGTGGTGATGACCTATTATGACAAGTCCTACCGTTCCAGCCTCATCCGGCGGGACCCCAGCCACATCCTCCCGGTGGATCTTGAAAATACCGATCATCACCGGAACGCCAGGGAAATTTTAAATGCCATTCAGGCCATACCCCAGGCCCACTAAATCATCCAAAGAAATGACAGAGACGACGGAATTCAAACTCACCCAGTATTCGCACGGCGCCGGCTGCGGCTGCAAGATCAGCCCCGCGATACTGGACAAAATATTGCACAGCAACATCACCGCCCCGGTCGACACCCGCCTCCTGGTAGGAAACGACAAGCGCGACGATGCGGCCGTTTTGGATCTGGGCAATGGCACCGCACTGATTTCCACGACCGATTTCTTTATGCCCATCGTCGATGATCCCTATGACTTTGGCCGGATCGCTTCGGCGAATGCCATCAGCGACGTGTATGCCATGGGTGGCAAACCTGTGCTGGCCATTGCCATTCTGGGTTGGCCGATCGACAAATTGCCGCCGGAGATCGCACAGCGCGTGTTGGAAGGCGCACGAGCGGTTTGCGCAGAAGCGGGCATCACGCTCGCCGGTGGTCACAGCATCGATTGCCCTGAACCCGTGTTTGGTCTGGCCGTGAACGGGCTGGTCAATACGGTCCAGGTGAAACAGAACTCCACGGCAACAACAGGGTGTCGGTTGTACCTCACCAAGGCGCTCGGCGTGGGCATACTTTCCACCGCTCAAAAAAGGGGACTACTCCTCGCCGACGATGCAGCCATCGCCCTGCAAAGCATGACCACGCTGAACAAGCTTGGCGAACTATTCGGCACGCTGGAGTATGTGAAAGCGATGACCGATGTAACCGGTTTTGGTTTACTGGGACATTTAACCGAAATGTGTGAAGGCAGTGGCTTGTCGGCTGTGATCGAATACGAGAAGGTACCGGTCATTGCGTCGTTGCCGCACTATCTCGATCAAAAATGTTTTCCGGGTGGCACACAACGAAACTGGAACAGCTATGGGCAGAAGATCGGTGTACTCACCGATGCGCAACGCTACATCCTGGCCGATCCGCAGACTAGCGGCGGTTTACTCGTGGCGGTGGCTGAAGAGCGCGTAGAAGATTTTGAAAAGCTCCTGCAAGAAAATAAGTTGCCGGCTCACCTATGCAAGCCATTCGGTTATCTCAAAACTTCGGATGGCGGGCCTTTGATCCGTGTGGTATAAATAACAGCCGCCTGATTTTTTTCATTTCCAATATTTCTTTTTAGCTGATTATCATATTAGTATCCTTTTGGTGCGTAGGTCACTATAATGTGCCTACTTGATTTTAATTACGCCAGGCCAGTATTTGGCAACAAATACATACCTGATGAAAAGAAGAACCCTTCTCAAACGCCTTGCGCTGATCGCCGGCATCGCCGCAGTTCCCTTCAAAATATTGCGGGCAGAAGCCGCGACCATCAAAACGCTAAAACGTCCCTTTCACCCATTCAAGGTTGGTGCGTTGGAGTTGATGGTGCTGACCGATGGTCATATTGCGCTAAGCCCCGTGCAACCGACTTTCCCCAATGGAAGCGAACAGGCTGAAAAAGCACTGCTACAAAAACACTTCCGTTCCACCGAAGCGGTAGACCTGAGCATGAACCTCCTGATCATCAAAAAAGAAAATGACCTGATCCTGGTGGACACCGGCACCGGCGGCAATTTCGGCCCCGCATCCGGATGGATGTTGGCCTCCATGGCCGACGCCGGCATCTCACCCGAAACCATCACACACATTGTGATCTCGCATGCCCACCCCGACCACGTTGGCGGGTTGCTCACAAAAGAAGGCACGCCTGTATTTCCCCATGCGCAGGTGCACATTGCGCGACTGGAGCACGAGTTCTGGATGGCGCCACAGCAGGATTTTTCCAAATCAAAATTCCAGGACAAAAAACTGCTCGCCGCCTTCACGGCCTCCACACAAACCATCTTCAAAACACTACAGGAAAAAGTTCACCTATTCGAGCACGGCGCAGAACTGTTGGGCTGTCTGCGCATGGAACTGGCGCCAGGGCACACGCCGGGACATACCCTGGTGCACGTCTACTCCGGTTCGGAAGAACTCGTTCACGTGGCCGATCTGCTGCACTCCGATGTGCTCTCGTTCCAGCATCCCGAATGGGGTTTTAATGGTGACACGAATTTTGAACTGGCCATGGCAACCCGAAAGAAAATATTGGCCAACCTAACCCAGGGGCGCCAGAAAACATTTGGCTATCACCTCCCCTGGCCCGGCATCGGGCATGTGCGTAAACAAGGCGAGGGATATGAGTGGGTGGCCGAGGCGTATGCCTTTCCGGAGTGATGGCCGGAGACAAAATAATTTTATGTAGCAGTCAAACAACCCGTTAGATCACCCATCAAATCTATTTGCCGGATGCGTTAAACATTCATTTGTAAACTATGTTCTTATAGGTCGGGGGCGGAAAAGGCGATCTTCTGTGCATTTTCCCTTTTTCTAAAAATATAAAACGTAATGGTTTTAACACTTTACCCCCATTTCAATGAGATGTTTCTATGTTGCTGTATCGGCAGGATGCAAAAGATGCATGTTGCTGTTTATTGCCGGGCTGCTCAGTCTCCCGGCGATTTCTCAGGTATTTCCCACAGGCTTTAGCCGGGTACAGGTCGCCAGCGGCATCAGTAACCCCACGGTCATGGCCTTCGCGCCGGATGGAAGAATTTTTGTCGCGCAGCAAAACGGCGCACTGCGGGTGATCAAGAACGGCGCGCTGTTGGCTACGCCCTTTATTCAGATCAGCGTGAACTCCAGCGGCGAACGCGGTCTGATCGGCATCGCCCTGGACCCGAACTTTGCTACCAACCAGTTTGTCTATCTCTACTACACCTTGCCGGATGGCTCGCGAAACCGCATCAGCCGCTTTACGGGCAATGGCGATGTGGTGGTGCCGGGCAGCGAAGTGGTCTTGTTGAATCTTGACCCGCTGAGCACCGCCACCAACCACAACGGTGGCGCGATGCATTTTAAAAACGGGTTGCTCTACGTTGCCGTTGGCGAGAATGCCAATGGGGCCAACGCGCAGAATCTCGATACGTATCTGGGAAAGATCTTGAGGATCAATCCCGACGGATCTGTCCCCGCCGGAAATCCTTTCACCACCGGATCCGAGCAGCGCCGACGGGTGTGGGCCTATGGCTTGCGGAACCCTTACACCTTCAGCATTCAGCCGGGAACCGGACGGATCTTTATTAACGACGTGGGCCAAAACACCTGGGAAGAGATCGACGACGCCACTGCGGGCGGCTTGAACTTTGGCTGGCCCACGGCCGAAGGCACGAGCACGAATCCCGCGTTCACAAATCCTATCTTCTCCTACCCGCATGGTTCGGGAGACGGCGCCGGCTGTGCGATCACCGGCGGTGTGTTTTTCAATCCTGCATCATCCAATTATCCAGCCGCCTACCGCGGACGCTATTTCTTCCAGGATCTTTGCAACCGGTGGATCAACATGCTGGATCTCACTACCACTCCTGCTTCGCGCCTCCCCTTTGCCACGGGCCTCGGTGGTGATGCGCTCAGCATCGACGTAGGGAACGACGGCAACTTATATTACCTCGAACGCAGCACCGGCGCTTTGTTCAAGGTCATTTATACAGTGAACACAACACCTGCTATCGTAACTCAGCCTTCCAATCAAACCGTAGCGGCCGGACAACCGGCAACCTTCTCCGTGACGGCCACCGGAACAGCACCCCTCGCCTATCAATGGCAAAAGACCAACGTGTCGATATCCGGCGCAACGGGAGCATCCTACACCATCGCCAGCGCGCAACCTGCCGACGCGGGTGCTTATCGTGTCATCGTCTCGAATGCATCGGGCAGTGTCACCAGCACGGCAGCGACGTTGACGGTTACCGCTTTCAACAACCCACCCGTGGCACAGATCATCACGCCGACAGCGGGCACGTTATATCGCGGTGGCGACACGATCAACTTCTCGGGCAATGCCACCGACACGGAAGATGGCACGCTGCCCGCCAGCGCATTCACATGGCTCGTGGATTTCCACCACGATACGCATCGTCACGACGGACCACCCGTTGCCGATGGGGTTAAATCGGGATCCTTTACTATCCCCACGAGTGGCGAAGTTGCCGACAATGTTTGGTATCGGCTGATCCTAATCGTCACAGACGCAGGCGGACTTCGAGACACGATCTACCGCGACATCCTTCCGCAGAAATCGACGATCACCCTGGCAACACAACCCGCTGGTCTGCAAGTAACCCTCGATGGGCAGCCGGTCACAACGCCGTTATCTGACCTGAGCGTGGAAGGCATTCAGCGCACGATCGGTGTCGTTTCGCCACAGACCCTGGCGGGGCAGACGTATGCGTTTGACCACTGGCTGCATGGCGGCGCAGCAACACAAACGATCTCCACACCCGTTAACGATGTTACCTACACCGCGGTGTATCGACTATCCACACTCCGCACCCCGGAGAACCCTGCAAATACTGTGAATGGTTTGAACTATGCCTATTACGAAGGTGTGTTCACAGCGCTGCCAAACTTTAGCGCAATCACGCCCGTCGAGTCGGGCAACGTCACCAACGTCGACCTGGGTCCGCGCAATCGCGAGGATGACTATGCATTCCAATTCACGGGTTATATCAATGTGCCCACCGATGGCACTTATACCTTCTACACCAGCTCCGACGATGGCAGCCGGTTGCAGATTGGGACCACCACGGTGGTCAACAACGATGGTTTGCATTCGACCGTGGAAGCCAGCGGAGCGATTGGTTTGCGGAGTGGCAAGCACGCCGTCACGATTACATTTTTTGAACACCTTGGGGGTGCTACGCTGACGGCAAGTTATGCGGGACCGGGCATCGCGAAGCAACTCATCCCCGCGAGTGCCTTCTATCGCGCCGGCACGGCACCGGGCATCCAAACCCTGGAAGCGGAGAACGCAACGCTGTCCGGCCCTGTCGTCTCGAACATTCATGCGGGTTACACGGGTACGGGCTTTGCGGATTATGTGAACGCCACGGGTGACTATGTCCAATGGTCAGCTTCCATTGCTGCTGCGGGCAGCTACACGCTGACGTTCCGCTATGCATTGGTCAGTGGAGCACGACCCCTTTCGGTGAGCGTGAACGGAACGGTCGTAAACGCCTCGCTGGCTTTCCCGCCCACTGGGGCGTGGGCAACATGGTCAACTGTCACCATCACAACTAACCTGAATGCAGGCACGAACACCATCCGGACAACGGCCATTGGAAGCAGTGGTCCAAACGTCGACAACCTGGTCATTCAAAGTGCTTCCGCTGCCATGAGCGCCTTGGCTTCGGCACCCGTTGCTGAAACACAAGGGAATGACAAGCTCAGTCTCTCTACCTATCCCAATCCGGCAACGCGGCAGCTATTCGTCGAGGTGGCCACGGGAAATACCTCCGAAGCAAAATTAAGTCTGATGAACCCCACCGGCAGGGTGGTGAAGTCGCAGATCTTCTCGGGCCTTCAGGAAGGTGCAAACACTCTCACCCTCGATGTGGATGACATGACCAGTGGTCTGTATTGGCTCCGTGTCGAGCGGGGGACGCTGAGTCAGTCGAGGTCGATTGTGATCGTCAAATGATTTGATAACTCTCTTTTGATTTAAAGCCCTGCAAATAAAATGCAGGGCTTTTTTTGACCGAGGGGTTGGTGTTCCGCGACAGCGGATCGCACGACCGTCCCTTTCTCGCCCCTATCACAACGCAAACAATTTCATCCTCTCCTTTGTGACCTCGATCATCCGCTTCCGTTTGTAGGTCCGCAAACTATAGGACCAGCCCTCTTTCGTGCGAAAGCAAATACGATTTGGAAACAATGTCCAGTGGGTTCATCTCACAGACTTGATCTGGCTATAGTGAACGGCGAAACCAAATCGCTTGTTTTCCTTTTTAGAAACCACAAATACCAACGAATCCTCTTTCAAAAAAACGGTACCTCTCAAATCGCGGAACAAACCAAAAAACATCAAATCATCCCGGAACGTTTTCTGCGTGAAAAGAATCGATCCGAGATTTGGTTGACACATTGCAGGTATTGAAATCGCCATGCTTAAGATGAGCAGAATGAAGATCGTGAATTTTCGAATGGTCGTATTTAGCATAGTCATAATTAGGGGATATAGGGCGTTTTCCCGACACTAAATTGCTGCGCGACACTGCAATGACTTTGCAATATCCATAAAACAGCAAAAGCACAGAAATTCAATGTTGCATATTCAGCACAACTTCAAAGGTCCTCAGTATCCTTTTGTCTAACATGACCGTTAAACAATTCGTTAACATGACATTGTCGCTCCTAAACATTATCTTTCATTGTAATTATGGAAAGCAACGCAACACCATACCAGGTCGTACCTCACCCAGGCAATCTCAAACTCGAACGGATAGAAAGTAAGTCCGGCTGGTTTGAGATCTACAAACTCAATCCGATGACCTATGCCCTGGCCGAACCAAATCACTACGAAGAAGTTATTTCATACCTGATCATCGGCACAACAAGGGCAGTACTCTTTGATACCGGAATGGGTATTGGTGACATCCATGCCGAAGTGACGGCCCTTACGCAGGTGCCCATCGTGGTGGTCAACAGTCATTCGCATTTCGATCACATCGGCGGGAATCATCAATTCGAAGAGATCTGGAGTTTTAAAGATCAATTCGAAAATGATAGAATTGAAAGAGGTTATAGGCACAGCGAATGCATGACCTACATGACAGACGGGGCTTATGTCAATCTTCCGGCAGCCGTTGATCTCTCCACATTTTTCTTACCTGGCGTACGCATCACCAAGTATCTGCAACACAAAGAAATGATCGACTTGGGCGGCAGGGTTCTAACGGTACATAGCACACCGGGTGAAACTCCGGGGGCCATCTCGCTATCCGATGATTTGTACAACATCCTGTTCGTTGGCGATCTATTGTACCCCGGTCCACTATGGTTGCACCTGGACGAATCAGACTGGTCCGGGTTTACGCGTTCCATAGACTATCTGTACGACCTGCGCGAAGAATTTCAGCACATCTGTCCCGCGCACAATGAAGCGCGCATCGATCCAGGCTTTATGGGCAAGGTGAAGCAAGGCGTGGCTGCCATAAATAATAACGCGATTAAAGGCGTGAAGAAAGACGGATCCCTGTTGTTTAGTTTCGACGGTTTTTCAATTTTGAAAAGGCTTTGAGTAAGACATAAGATTTCCAGGCGTTGCTTCTCAAAAAGCAATGTTCCCAAGGAACATTCAATACTTCATCGCGCCGGTTCAAATAATTCAATAAGATTTCCCGACGGATCCTGAAGCAAAATTTGTTTACCTCCCTGACCTTGCACAATGTCATTTCGAAAACTGGCATTCTCCCGCTTCAGTTTTGCCACCATGCGTTCGAGATCATCCACCTGAAGTTGGATCCGGTTCCAGCCACCCGGCGACGGCACGGCCCCGTCGGGCATGGTCTGCCCGGCACCACCGGCCCCGGGCTGATTGAGGTATAATTTCAGATCGCCTTTTGAAAGGGCGGCAAACCCGGGGGCTGGATGCATGTCGACGTTAAATCCCAGCGTCCGGCTGTAGAAGGCAATGGCATCGTCTACGTTGGCCACGATGTATCGAACATTTGCGCTCATATTCAGATTACTTTAAATACGTTTTTTACGCTCGCTAGATCTTTGCTTTCCCACCTGCTCCTCTCAACAGCATGGCGGGCACAGGGCACTTCAATTTTACAACACCCTTGGGGCCGTCTTGTTCTCCGACTTTGGATCTTGAAAACTTAGCGTGCGATTTCGCCCAAACGCTCTCCGGTTTCGATACAACGCCACGGCTTCAACACACAAGTAAGTCATTGATATTATGATACTTACAAATTGGGTCGTATATTGTATAACGACACCAAAAAACGACCATCGCTTATGTTCAGGAATTATCTACGCGTTGCCTTCCGGACCTTGCACCGGAATAAAAGCTATGTAGCGATCAATACCCTGGGGCTGGGGATCTCGCTGGCCTGTTGCATCACGGCCTACCTGTTGCTGGCCTATAACATCGAGTTCAACAACTTTCACGACGATCGCAAAGTGAGTTCTGTTTTTCTCATGGTCACCGAGTCGACCGAGAAAGACGGACGGCACGTGCGCGATGCACAGGCGCCGATCGTGATGGCGCCGATCGCCATCGAAGAGATCGCCGGCATCAAACAATATGCACGCTTCCTTCGCGACGGTGGCGCTATGCGTTATGGCGATAAAACCTTTAACGAAGGCATTGCATTCACCGACAGCACTTTCTTTGACTTGTTCGATTTTCCACTGGCCGCCGGAAGCCATCGTTCCTTCAAAGCCAAGAACAGTATTTTCATCAGCGAAAACATCGCGAAGAAATATTTTGGGGACGAAGATCCCATCGGGAAACTCATGGTCATGAACTTCGTGAACGACAAGGAGATCGAGGTGTTGGTAGGCGGCGTACTGAAGCGCTTTCCTTTAAACAACACGTTCTATTTTGATGTGCTGATGCGCATCGAAAATTTTATGGACATCCACCAGATCGCGATCGACGATTGGAAGGATTGGAGAAACCCCACCACATTCCTGCAGCTGGAATCGCCACAGAACGCCGCCTCGCTCGGCAAACAATTCAGCCGCTACATCCCCGAACGGAACAAGCTGCGTACCGATGTGGTAGTGGACGCCTACACGTTGGAGCCCTTTAAGAATACATTTAACGATGACGACATTCGCTACGGTTGGGTCAACTCCAGGATCGATCCAAAAGCGCTGTTGATCTTTACATCCATGGCCGCAATAATTCTGCTGATTGCCTGCTTCAACCTAACCAACACGTCGATCGCCATGACCGGTAAACGTCTGAAAGAAATTGGCGTCCGCAAGGTGGTGGGTGCAGCACGGCAGCAGATCGTTACACAATTCCTTATGGAAACGGTCATCACCATTACCATGGCCATTCTCATCGGCCTGATGATGGCACAGTTCATTGTTCCGGCATTTACTGAAATGTGGAATCTCCCCTACGGCCTTGCCGACCTTGACGGGTTGAACTTCTTCGTCGCGATCATCGTCATGATCTTCCTGGCTTCCATGATCGCCGGAATTTACCCGGCGCTGTTCAGCAGCAAATTCAAGCCGGTAGCTTTACTAAAAGGAGGCGTTAAAATCAGTGGCACCAGTCTGCTGAGCCGCGTGCTCGTGGCCGCACAGTTTGCACTTTCTGTGATCGTGCTGATCGCGGGCGTCGTATTTGTTTTGAACAGCAAATTCCAGGAAGGGATCCAGTTCGGTTATGATAAAGATAAGATCGTTACGCTGACCATTCAGGGCGAGCGCGACTATGAAACCATAAAGGCGGCATTGGAACGAAACCCGAAGATCCAGAGCATAGGCGTAAGCGACGGCAACCTGGGACGGAATAGCTATACGACGCCCATACGAATCGACACCAGCCAATTTGATATCCAGGCGCTGGGCGTAGGAAAGAATTTTTTAGAGACCATGGGCCTGCATATTTCCGAGGGACGCTTGTTTGATCTGGACAACGCATCCGACCAGGAGGGCGTCGTCGTGAACCGCGCCTTTGTCGAGCAAACAGGATTAAAGGATCCGATCAACAAGATCATCCGTCTTCACGAAGACCGCTGCGTAATTCTGGGTGTGGTCGATAATCATATCGATAATTTCTACCGGTCCAAAAAAGCAGAGCCCTTTGTGTTTTATCCTGCCGGCAAGAATCAATACGTCGCGATGCAGATCAAAGGTGAACCACAGGACCTTCCGGAAATAAAGGCCTACCTCGAGAAAACCTGGAAAGAGGTCTTCCCGGCCCGTCCTTTTGAAAGCTCCTTTCAGGGAGACCTCGTCATGGAGGGTGCGCGGCAATCCAATACCAACATGCAAAAGATATTCTTTTTCATTACCGTTCTCGGCGCCCTGCTCTCCGCCTCCGGCATTTTTGCGCTGGCATCGCTGAACCTCGCCAAGCGCACCAAAGAGATCGGCATCCGGAAAGCACTGGGCGCTTCGATCGGCAACATCCTCGGCCTGCTGAACCGCGAGTTCGTGATCATCCTTGCACTGGCGGCCATTGCCGGCTCCGTGGGTGGCTACTACTTCACCGACATGCTGCTGACACAGTTCTACGCCTACCACATATCTGTAGGCTGGATCCCGGTAACCCTCTGCGCTCTCACCATCTTTGTCATAGGAATATCCACGACCAGCTCGACCATCTTAAAAGCAGCGCAGGAAAATCCGGTTCATACGTTGAGAAGTGAATAACAAGACTTCAGATCACTGGCGCTTGAATACTACCATCTCTGTTTTCCTTTGGTTGATGACAAAATAAATCATCAATCAAAGGAAGCCCTTCCCGCTACGTCACACCCCTACTACGTTTTTTTGCGTTACTTCGCCTGCTCGCCCGCCGAAGCTTTAGCGAAGGTGGGGAGGTTCAATGCATTTCAATTTGCACCTAGGTTGAGAGCTCCAACCTTTCACTTCATCTCAACAAACTTCATCTCCAACACCTCACCTTTTACGGATACGTTCTTGTTTTCAATATTAAGGATCCAATGCAACGTTAACGTCTCTTTTGAGAGGTCCACAATTCGAAAGGAAAAATATGGAGTAAATTCTATCACATTATTCTTGATCTTGTATTTTGCGCTGCCAGGAGTTCCGCTTTTTTGTGATACCATAATAACCTTTGACTTATCGGTTAAATCGATCACATCAAACAGGTCCATCCCAAACGTCAAGTTACCGGATACCTTAAAAGTCTCCAGCCGTTTCGATTCCTGAAATTTCCAAACTTTGTGAACGGTGATGTCGGACGGGCTATCGATCATATGTTGAGAGATCAAATCAATCAATACTTGCTCTTTTGTACTGAGAGGTTTGAACCAATCATCCATTCCATACCACCTGTCGCCTCTCGTTAAGCATTCGTGGACTGCTGCTTGCCCGAAGATCGCCTCATAGATGGTGTCCATGCTCCGCAGATCGCGGAGTTCATCAGTGACTGAAATATTTTTTATCGTCGACATGCCGATCTCATAAGGCACAAACCGGTATCCGGGAAAATAGGTCCTGAGTTCATCCTCGAGCGTATTAAAGGTATCCTGATATTCAAATTCCGGTGAGATGGCGACCGCGTGAGTCGCCTCATAGTAGCCTGGATTCCATGGGCAGGCGTGCTATTGAGCTATCTATGCCCTGTATTGAAAAAAAGGGTCCAATGATGCTGATATAAAATTGAAGACGCTTTTGCCTGATGAAGTCGGGCTGATTATCTTCCTCTATGAGTACGGATCCAGAGAAGCCCCCGCTCCCTCCCCCCATTAAATCCGGATGGCCACCAACGGGTTTCTTAAACACCCCTTCAAGATGAGAAGTCAACTTTTCCCATTTGTCGCGATACGCGTTTTCATCAAGGTATTCGGAATTGACAAGCTTACTCACCTTTTTAAAACCAGGGGATGATGCTACGGTCTTCGAGGTAAGTCTTCTTGGCTTGCCCACTGGGAAGTATTCCTTTATGACATCCAAGATCAAAGTGAAATCATGATCCCGATACTGGTTTTTGAAGACATGGAGGTACATAGAAAGTAATAAGGGTACGTTAACGTTTTAGCTCTTCTTGGAGTTTGATATCCTGCCGCTCAAATGTCTATGATATGAAGTAATGATGAGCAGTTAAAATTGTGGCTATAAATCAATCACCCGTTCAACGTGTCGCCGGGCCGCAATACCTTATCAAAGCATATACCAATCGTTCGAGGCAGGCCATCACCCAAAAGGGTTATTTCAAAACCTCGACAAATAATCTATCCTTATACCATCAAATTCCATTTACGGAACGAAAATATACTAGCAATGACATGAATTTCCAATCCCACGCTTATGAAAAGGACTAACTTCTTACAAACCTGCCTCGCCGCTACAGCGATCGTGGCAGCACCGTTCAACGCCCTGGCGAAATCCGTCAAAAAATTTCTGTTGGACACCGGATTCATGGTCAGTGCCGGAAAGGACCGGAATGACAAAAGCCTCTCCCTGTTTGAAGGCGACACCTTTGATTGCAAGGTTGCTACAAAAGACACCAACGGCGACATCTATGTTTTCGAATCAAAGCGAATAAAAGAAGGCGGCCCCGCCCATCACTATCATTTTACCCAGGATGAGTGGTGGTATGTTTTGCAAGGAGAATTTTTGATCAAAGTGGGAGAAACCGTCTATAAGGCAAAAGCCGGCGACAGCGTGTTCGGACCGCGCATGATCCCGCACAGTTTTGCAAAAGTCGGCGAAGGTGAAGCCAAACTCCTGATGTTCTTCCAGCCGGCCGGGAAGATGGAAGAATTTTTTACCAAGATGAGCCAGGGCCTGGGGAAAAACCTGACGGAAGCGGAACAAGATAAATTCAGGGAAGAACATGGCTTCAAACGCGTGGGGCCTCCGATAAAGCAGCTGAAGTGGTAACGCGATGACTTTCATTGCCTCGTCACAAAAAAAAGGTGACTTGCCTTCCGGCAAGCCACCTATTGCTTCACCCAGTTAAAATACGTTATACGCTAACGATACATAATACATCCCGCCTATCGTGGGGTTCGCAATACCTGTTGAGTAATACCGGTTTGTTAAATTGGTTGCCCCCAGTTTAACCGTCGAGCGAGCGCTCAGGATCTTGTATCCAACCTGCGCATCGATCACCGTCGACGACGGCACCGTTCCATTTCCTAAACCACCGGCCACCTGGTAAAAATATCCGGGTTTGTAGCGCAGCGTGGTGTTGAACGACCATGTCTTCTTCTTTCCAAAACCCGTGTTGCCAAATTCCATGTTGATGTGGTAGTGCGGCGTGTTGAAGTTGTTGATCTGGCTTTCGTTCTTGTTTTTGAGGTGATCGGAGTAGTAGTTAACCTTGGCGATAAAGTTCTTGCTCAGATCCACACTCACGCTGGCCGCATAACCATAGGTGTTCACGGTCTGCGCGCCATTGTAGGCGATGTTGTACACCGTATACGTGTTGCGATCCAGGAAGGCCGTGGGATCGGTGGTGCCCGGGGTATTGGCCACGTTGGTGTAGCCGATGAAATCCTTCCACGTAGCAAAATAACCCAACACATCGACCAGCACTTTCTTACCGAGCACGGCCGCATAGCCCAGTTCGAATGAGTTAGCGGTTTGGGGCTTGATGTCGTTCACCACAAACTTTTTCAAGTCGTTGGTATCATTGGTTTGCTGGTACTTCTCCACACTTTCCAGGGTGTAGGGCGCATAGACATTGAAATGATACGTGTCGTTCAACAAATAGGACGAGCCACCGGAGGAATACGACCGGTAGCCATTCAAAGTGTTTTGCAACGATTGGATGTTGGATGGAAAGCTATAGGCATTCTGGAACGAGAAGCGCAAATAATTCTGATCAAACAATTCAAACACCGACGACACCCGGGTGGTCGGCTTCGCATTGGCGAACAACGAATTCTTATCCCACCGCACAGAACCTGTCAGCGCCAACCGGTCGTGGATCAGGCGCTTGATGACCTGGGCATAGGCGCTGTATTCATTCACATGGATCGGTTTGGTTTCATCGGGAAAGAGCGTGCCCTTCGAATTCAGGTCATACATCCGGTAGTTCACGCCGGCAATGATCTCGGCCCACTTCACGACGTCCGAAAAATTATATTGAAAGGCCACGTTGTAGAGTTTGCTGCGGTCGAGGAACAACGTGCCACCTTCGGTGATGGGGCGTTGCGAGACGCTGTCCTTCAAATGGTTGAATTGGGCTGAGCCCAATGCCGGTCTGCCGATGTCGGCATAGGAACGGGCGGCGAGGTGTGCGCTGTTCAGATCGGCGCCCATCGCCAGCGCCTGAATGAGGGCGCCGGTGTATTGGGGATACCAGCCATCGCCTGTGTTCGGATCGTAGCTGGGTTTCCAGGCTTCGTTGACGTATTGCGCCGTGGGTCCGGCCAACAGGGTCTTGCCTGAATTCTCTTGCGTGGTGTAGGCCCGCAAAAACCAGTTCTTGGAAAGCAGCTCGGCGCGGTATTGCCCCACTTTAAAATCCCTGATCTGGTAGCGCGTATCGTTGGTGTAGACGACGCTGCCCGTTCCATAGGTGCCGGAGAAAATAGCTTGCACGCCGGGCGTCAGCTTATAGCGCAATTCTGCATTGGACTTCATCAGCCTTACGTTGTTGTTCAGGTATCCATACTCCGGGTAGCCTGTGCGGGCAACGTAGTTTTGTTTTGTCAAAAGCGGATCGATGATCGGCGCCAGGGAGGGATCCTGTGAAACGGCATACTGCAGGAAGGGAGTGATGTCGACCGAGGTAGCGCCGCCATAGAGGTTCACGCCGTTGTAGTTCGGGTCGGTGTAGCGTGTGCCCGGTCCGTTTTTGTTGGTGGTGTCGCTGGCCACCCAGTCGTTGGCTTTGGTGTATTGAAAGTTCACTTTGAAGGCAAGCTTTTCCCCGACCCGCTTGGCATAGCGCAGCGTGATGTCAGTATACGGAGACGCTCCCACGGGATCGTTCGACGTTTTGCTTTTCACATGGTTCACACCCTGGTTCAGCAACACGCTCAGTCCCTGGTATTGGAACGGGTCTTTACCCGTCATCACCATGGCCCCGTTCAAGCCCCGCGAACCATAAAGTGCGGACGACGCGCCGGAAAGGATCTCCACATTGTCAACATCCAGTTGCGTCAGGCCAATGACGTTGCCCAGGGGAAAATTCAACCCCGGCGCCTGATTGTCCATGCCGTCCACTAACTGGAGAAAATTTGTGTTACCACTGGTGTTGAAGCCACGGGTGGTCACCGACGTGAACCCGATGCTCGACACCGTGACGTCAACACCTTTGATGCCCTGCACCATGTCATAATAGTTTACCTGGGGCGAGTTGATGATGTCCTTCGTGCCGATGCGCTCGATGGTTACGGGCGATTCAATTTTCCGTTGCTTCGTGCGGCTGGCGGCCACCACCACTTCGTTCATGAGTGTGGACGCGGGCATGAGCGTTATAAACAGATCTTGCGCGGCCGTTACTTCCACTTCCTGTGTGGCAAATCCGATAAACGAAAACACCAGCGTGATGGGATACTTGCTCACGGTAACAGCGAACTTCCCATCGGAGCTGGCAAAATCGCCTTCGGTCTGGCCTTTCACGGCAACGTTCACGCCGGGCAACGGCTCCTGGGTGTCGTTGTCAACCACCGTGCCCGTCACGGTGGTTTGCGCTTGCGCCGCGCCGCCAAAAAGCAGCAACAGGCAAAGGGGGATCAGGTGGTAAAATTTCTTCATAGGTTTAGGTTTTCGGTTTGGTTTAGGATGGTTGCTACATAGGCAGGTATTGGATTTGAAACATTTCTATTTGGTAATGGACAGCATGTACTCGGCTACCGCTTTCCGGGTTTCCGTCGTCAGGTAGTTTTGTGGCGGCATCTCCGGGTAGTCGTCGCGTTTGTGAACCGGGTGGGCGATGAAATCGACAATTCCTTGCGCGTTATTTTTGTACATCGCCTGGATCGTATTGACCGGCGGGCCCACCAGTCGTGTGCTGTAGGCATGACATCCCGAGCACACGCCATAATAGGTCATCCTTCCTTTTTCCATCGACGCCGTGATGCGCGGGGTCACGGGTTTGTTCAGCAGGTAGGTTTTCACACTGCGCGTGTCGCGCGCCTGGCAGTTGGCGTAGGCATCGAGGCCAAAGGTTCTGTAGCGACCGGGATTGATCACACAGCTCCCCACACCACCGCCCACGGCAATGATGTCGGGTCCGAGTTTTGAGAGTTTTGTCATCATGATGGTTTTCACATCCGCCACCGGGTCGGCGCCGTTGTTGCTCATGAAATTGTCGAGCAGCGTGATGCGGTCCGAGTTGGGTTCCGATTCCGGGTCACTCGCGTGATCCACGCCGGCATAGCCATAGTCCGTGATGGTGATCCCTGCGTTGTCGTTGCCCGTCACGATGTTGTTTTCGATGGTGATATCGTCCGCGGCCATGATGAGCATGCCGGTGCCTTTTGGAATGTGCGACACGGTTGAACCCACGGCACCAAAGTTCTTGGTATTGTTGTGGTACACATAGTTGTTGCGGATGATCACATCGTAGCACGTTTTGATCGGCAAACCGGGGGTGAGAAATGCGAGGATCCCTCCCGTGTTGTCGTGCGCATAATTGTATTCCACCAGCGCGTGCCGGGAGTTTTCTATTTCAATGCCGGCCACGTTGCCATACACTTCGTTGAACCGGACGTCCACATTGTCGCACATGCCAATGTAGATGGCGGCGTCTTCAATGCCGGTCAGGATGTTTCGTTCCACCAATCCGTTTTTGCCAAACTGCGGAAAGATGCCATACACACCGGTGTCGACGATCCAGTTGTTGCGGATCACGTAGTTGTTGCCGGCTTGTCCCATGATGCCGTTGCCTTTGTAGTTGGTGATCTTCAGGTTCTCCACCAACACGCCATTGCCCGAATAGAGAATGGCATCGTTTTGCTTTTTCTCGCCATCGAGCGTCGGCCACTCGCCATTGACGATCACGCCCTGCAGGGAAATGTTGTCTTTGTCGATGTAGACGGTTTCGTGGTAGACACCGGGATAGATCCGGATCAGGTCGCCCGGGTTTGCTTTGCCGACGGCTTCCTGGATGGAGCTCCCATTTTTCACCTCGATGATCTTCCCGGTGACGGTGCCCGCACCGACGCCGACGGAATCGCCCGGTTGTGCAGACTCGCTAAAATAGGTTGGCACGGGCGCCGGAATGTCGGAGCCACGACCGAAAAACAGTTTCCCACAGTAGATGCCGATCGCGAAGATGGCCACCACAAGAAGAACGCGCTTTGCTGTTTTCATTTGATGATTTGAGGTTAGGTTAATGAGTAGTCGGAGATAGAGATGCTTGTGTTTTTTGATCTGTGTTTTTATCGATCGCGAGACCCGACGGAACGGTCTCCGGGGCGCGGGGCATAAAACTTTCGTCGGTCAGGGTCTTTACAAAATCAACGAGCCGGTCCATTTCATAGTCGGTGAGTTTGGGCTCCCAGATGTGCCAGTGGATGTGAAGCTTTTCATTGCGGGGCGCTTCATGGCCACGGCCCGCCGAATAAAAAGTCATCATCTCCCGAAGCGAATCGAACCGGCCCGCATGCGTATAGGGCGCCGTGCGATCGATGTTCCGAAGGCTGGGCACTTTAAAAGCACCCCGCAGTGACGCGTCGTGGAAAGTTTCCTGGGCGCCGGGATCGAACGCGCTGCCCTCGGGTGGCGCCAGGCCGATCACCGCCACCTGTTGATTGGTGAACAACGGCGGTGTATGACACTCGGCACAGCGCGCGACAAACGACCTGAAAATATTCAGTCCTTCGATCTCTGCTTTGTTCAAGGCTTCAGGATAGCCGTGTGCATATTGATCATAGCGACTGTTGAGCGAGATAAGGGATGACTCGAACGCCGTGATGGCCGTATAAATCTCATCGAGCCGTATTGCCCCGGAAGCGCGGTCGGGAAATGCCTCTTCAAACATATCGCGATAAGGTGCAATGCCGTTCAGCGTTTTTAAAAGTTGTTCACGCGTCGTGCCCATTTCGTCGGCCGAATAGAGTGGGCCGGTCATTTGTTCCTCCAGCGAGGTGGCACGCGCATCCCAAAAGAATTTTTTATAGAATGCCACGTTCCACAAACTCGGTGCTGCGCGCTTGAGCTTTGTGTTGTGAAGTCCCACACTGGTTTTCAATCCGTCGCTAAAGCCTTTCGCGGGTTGATGACATGTGGCGCACGACACGGTGCCATCGCCCGACAAAACGGGATCGAAGAAAAGATAACGACCCAAATCAATTTGCTGGGGCGTGAACCCATCGCGCACGGCGGGCAATGCCGTCTTCAATCCGCCCACGCCCGGGTCGTCGCCCTGGCCGGATTCGTATTGCTGATAGAGGCTCCTGAGTTTGCAAAGGTTGGCGTCCGTCAATTCAAAACCGGGCGGGCAGGTGTTACACAAGGCCGGGCCATTTGCAGGCGCTGACCTCAGGACCACTTCCAGCGTCACGACTACACAAACCACGGTGATAAAAAGCTGGATCCGCATCACTCCTGTGGTTGTGTGGTTGATCGGATGTAGGCAATCACATCGTTCACGGCCCGGTCGTCGACCAGCAAGGCTGCCATGGGCACCATTTGCGCGCCGTACGTATCGGCGGGATGTGCACCGCGTGTGCCGTTTTTGAATTTGGCGATCTGGCTTTTCAGATACCAATCGTCGAGACCGTTGAGGCGGGGCGCGTTCATTTTTTCGTTGCCACGGGCGCCGGGTCCGTGACAGGCACCGCAGACGCTTTGATAGGCGCGCTCTCCTTTTTTGATTTCGCCGTCAATGATCGGCGGCAATACCACTTGAGGCAACGTTTTGATGTAGGCCACCACGTGTGTCACCGCGACGGAGTCTTTCAAGGTCTTGGCCATCGCCGCCATTTGAAAACCCAATGTATCGGCGGGCAGACCACCGCGAACGCCGTTGTGGAAATTTATCAGTTGCCTGTAGAGGTACCAGCCGTCGGTGTTTACCAGCGCTGGCGCTTTGAATTTTTTGTTGCCCTGTGCCGCATCGCCGTGGCAGGCTTTGCAGGTGGCATATAGCGCCATGCCGACTTGCGGATCTCCCTGCGGCGGTTGTGCAACAGCCTGTTGCGGGATGTCTTTGTGACTTTCCTTTGAAGAACAACCCCAAAATACCAGTACCAAAACGAGATAAAAGAAACAATACCTTCCTGCCATAGCTACCCGGACACGCGATTAAAGTGAAGGACTAAATCTCGGCCGCTTCTATGGCTTATGGCGTATGAATACTTGATTTTGGGGTAAAATCGGCGTCTGTGGGGTGAGCTTGGGGGGACGTTAAACGCCGGGTTGCACCACGCGGTCTTCGAACGCCCGCTGATAGGTGGCCGATACGACCAGAACCTGGTCGGGCGTGGCGTCCATTTTCACCCGGTAGCCTTGCGACGTTCTGAGGATCGAAACTAAATTTTGCGTGTTGATCATATACGAACGATGGATCCGAATAAAATTCGGAAGATTCAAATCCTGCTCCAGTTTTTTGAGGTTGTTGCGGATCAATTCCTTTTTCACCTCATGGTCGCTCTTGTAGTACAAAAAAATATAGTTGTCTTCCGATTTAAAGTAAAGGATGTTCCCCACCGGCATGCGCACCACGATCTTCCCATTTTCATCATTGATCGTTACGCTTTCGGACGATTGCGATCGATTCACCTTGATGGTGAGCTCCTCGACGGTGACGAGTTGTTTCTGTACAAACAGCAACAGGATGGCCAGGAAATAGGGCAAGACTAAGACCATCAGCGTATACTTCAGGGTGTCGAGGTACTCGTGAAGGTTAAAGAATGACAGTTGGAGCAGGATGATGTTGACGGTATGCACCGCCACGGAAATGAAAAAAAATTCCACCAGCAGCCAGGCAAAAAAACCGATGCGGGTGGTCAGTTCGACCCGGAATAGCGACCGGATCACAAATTGCGTCAACGCCAGCGCCGCCATGCCGGCCGCGCAGAAAAACGTGAGGATAGCGAACAACGGAGTGTCCACCGAGTGGAACCACTCGTTCATGTTAAACGGATGGAAAACGTTGAGAAATGCGCAACCAAACACACCACAAAAAATCACCAGCTGCCAGCGCGCACGATGTGAATCCAGCAGTCTGAAGGGTTGACGAAACCAGGAAATAATACCGACCATCCCCATGCATTAAAATGTTTGCGCAAAAGACACAACCTGCTCTGAATCCATAAAGAGACAAGATACACATTGTATTAAAAATTTGCACATTCCTGTGAACCCTAGTCTATGCACATACCTTTGAAGGTGAGAGGGTATAAGTGACTGAGCCTGGCTTTAAGCCTAATGTTCGGAAACACAATGTGCTATATAATATCTTGAATACCCCGGACTTTAGTCCGGGGTACAGACACCTAATTTATGACGGTCCGCCAACTGGCGGACTGACTTTCCCTCCATATGTACGCTGTCGCCCAATCATCGGCGTGGTCAGTCCGCCAGCTGGCGGACCGTGATGGGACATGGCTTATGTACCCCGGACTGAAGTCCGGGGTTATTCATTTATGCACTGTCTCTTTGAAAGATGTGTGCATAGATTAGATCTGAACCGGGGCCACGAAGGAAATTCTTAACCGCCTCGCCTTCGCTAAAGCTTCGGCGAGTAAAGAGAGGCGCAAAGCCGGCGTCAAGGGAATTTCTCTGTGTCCTTTCTTTGCTTGCCCGCCGAAGCTTTAGCGAAGGAGGGCGGTTAAAAATGAATTCATCGCATCCCCACCCAATGCGGGTACATCGGTTTCTGAGCGCTCACCGCATCGATGCGTGCCACCTGTTCTCCGGTGAGGTTCCATCCTACTGCGCCGAGATTTTCTAACAATTGCTCCTCATTGCGCGCACCCACCACGATGTTGCAAACGGTTTTCTTTTGGAGCAGCCAGTTGAGCGCCAGTTGAGGAATGCTCTTTCCGGTTTCGTCCGCCAACGCTTCCAGCACATCGGTCGTGTCGTAGAGCAGGGCATCGTCCACCCCAGGGCCACCGGCCGTTCCGCCGGATTTGATCCGTCCCTCTGGCAAAGGTTGTCCGCGCCGTATTTTTCCCGTGAGCCGGCCCCAACCCAACGGGCTCCAGACCATCAACCCGATCCCCTGGTCTTCGGCCAGCGGCTGCAACTCCCATTCGTAGTCGCGCCCGATGATCGAGTAGTAGCCCTGGTAAACGCTATAGGCATGGAGATGGTGTTTCTCCGAAACCGACAGCGCCTTCATCAACTGCCACGCTGCGAAATTGGAACAGCCGATGTAGCGCACCTTTCCCGAACGCACCAGGTCATCGAGCGCGCGGAGGGTTTCTTCCACCGGCGTGTGCGGGTCGAAGCCGTGTATAAAATAAAGATCGATAAAGTCCGTGCCGAGCCGCTTCAGGCTCGCGTCGGCTTCGCGGAGAATGTGGTATCGCGATGCTCCTGCGTCATTGGGGCCGTCGCCCATAGAGAATGTTGCCTTCGTGGAGATGATCGCCTGGTGACGTCTCCCTTTCAAAGCGGCGCCCAGGATCTCTTCTGACGCGCCCTGCGAATACACATTCGCTGTATCAAAAAAATTGAGTCCGTGCTCCAGGCTGACATCGATCAGCCGCGACGCCTCGCGCACATCGGTCTGTCCCCAGCGTTTAAAAAATTCTGTTGTTCCCCCAAACGTCGCCGTCCCTAAACTGAGCACCGGCACGCGGAGTCCTGATTTTCCTAAGAATCGATATTCCATCTGTTCATATATTTTGTGTACGACACAAAATTGAGACAGAACCAATCCATAAACACAGGACAGACTACGGATACTCAGGCACTTTTCACCACGTCCGACGGCGCTTTCCCCGTCTGGCTTTTATAGAACCGCGCGAAATAGGAAGGATCTTCATACCCCAGCAGGTAAGCGATCTCACTCACGGTCTTATCCGAATGCATCAGGCACATGGTGGCTTGTTTGACCAACCTGATCCGGACCAGTTGCCCCGCCGAATGCCCCGTCAACGCGCGGACGGTGTCGTTCAGGTGATTTTGTGATACGCCGAGCGCCGCAGCATAATCGGACATTTTCCGGATGCGAATCATCTTCCCTTGCTGGATGGGTTCGAAGTCGCGGCTGTACAGGTCGGTGAACGCCTCCAACAGCCGGAGCCCGGAGCGGTCGCGCGGCGCTTGCGAAGAGGTTTCGGATGGATATTCAGCATGGGCTTTGTGCACCAAAGCATGGAGACAACTGCGCAACACCTCATCGCTATGCGCACGGCGATGGGCATACTCACCTTCCATGAACCGGAACAGCGAAGCATATTGGCTTGCCTGTTCGTCGGAAAGATGAAGCACGGCCTGGCCGTCGATTTGGAAGAACGGCAGTCGTGACAAGAATTGTTTGTCGTTGCGGCCCGTGTTGAAGAAGTCGTCCGAAAAAGAAACGAAGTAGCCGCGGTGGTCGTCGCCAGTCCAGTCCCAGGAGCTGATCACGTTGGGCCCGACAAAGCAGAGCATATTTTTGCGCAGGTCGTGTTCGTGAAGCCCCATCCGGTGCGTGCCCTCCCCTGCGATTACGAGGAACACTAAGTAAAAATCAAGACGATGTGCGTCGGCCCTGTTCTTCCAAATACACCGGTTGTGGATCTCAAAATGCTGTAGCGACGCCGCCGGACGCTCCAGTGGCTCATGGGCCGGCGGATGCTTGAAGTATACGCTGCGATAGCAATCGCTTTTAAGCAGGGGGATGCGCGTGGTGGTTCTTTTTCCAGCCATAAAAAAGGGTTGATGCGGTAGAACCTTGAAAACGGCTCGCCATTTCATTTAGTTCCTTTTGGGTCAAGACCGATCGCTAACGGAATTTAGAGATCAGCGCCAAAACTATTTTCCATTTCCACACATCCTTTGGGTGATCGTTTGCATTATAAATACAGTATAACATCCAACCATGAGAGTATTTGTAGCCACTGCTGTGTTGATCTTCCTAAAGTCACTCACCGCACCGGTACACGCACAACCCTATCAGGCAGGTTTTAAAATCATTAGCACATATGATTCAAGCAGGCTTTACAAGCCGGATTCCCGGTTATCGGACAAACTGCATTTCAGGCCAATGGATATCGACCTGTGGTATCCCGCCGAGATTGTCTCCTCAGACACCATCGCGTCCTTTTCGGATCTGGTACACTTATTTGAGATCAGAAGCAATTTTTATGACGACACCAAGCGTTATGACGGATTGACGGACGAGCTGCTCCAATACATTTGTGCGGGCTTAAATTGCAAGGACTACCACGCTCTGAAAAAAATAAAAACCAATAGCTATTGGAATGCAAAACCGATAGCACGATCATTCCCGTTAATCCTTTATTTGGCCGGATTCAATGGAATGAGCTATGAGAACTATCTGTTGTTTGAGGCGCTGGCAAAGAACGGCTTCGTTGTGGCATCGATCAGTTCAATCGGTGCCTACCCCGGTAACATGACCATGGATTCTTTGGGCGTCTATGAACAAATAGGCGATGCAAACTTTGTCATAGATCACCTCAGAAAAAGGCATACCCTATCCAACGAAATTGGGTTGATCGGATATAGTTGGGGTGGCCTGGCTTCAGCCATTATGGCGATGACCGAACCCGGCAAGATCAAAGCGGTTGTTTCGCTGGATGGGTCTGAGCAATTTATGTATGGCAACCCGGAAGAAGATGAAAAGCTTACGCGCATACGCGAAGGGACCTTCTTTAAACCGGAAGCCATTCGCTCTTCCTTTCTTTACCTGGATAGCGACATCGCCGAAGGCGATGATTCCCCTGATTCGATCTACAATATCTCCGATCATATTTCAGGTGACAAAATCTATCTGAAGATAAAGCATTCAAAACACGAAGATTTTTCCAGCTTAAGTGTCATGGCTTCGGAAGATCGGATCCTCGCACCCTATGATGTCATCCAAGTCTTGACCGTTGATTATATGCTCGACAAACTTCAAGGCAGCCAAATTTTTTATGAGAAAATCCCCACTGAAAAAGTGACCAGACATTTCTCACCTCCTCCCGCAGGCAAAGATTCGAGGGCGGTAGACAAAATGCTACTGAAAGGGACTATCCGGGATCAAACTACTAATTTGCCATTACCTTACGTAAACATCGGAATTCTCAACAAAGACAAAGGCACAACCTCTAATCTCAAAGGAGAATTTCAACTACCCCTGGTTGATTCCAACCTTCACGATACGCTTAGAATTTCGATGGTCGGGTATGAACCCAGAGACTTCTATCTGAAAGACGTTTTTAAAATACAAAAACAGTTAAAGGTTCATTTGAAAGAAAAAACAATTGAATTAAAAGAGGTCGGAATCACTGACAAAAAACTTGTCACAAGGATACTGGGCAACAAAACCGACTCTAAATTCTTTGGTGGCAAGTTTGCATCGGGCGATCTGGGGAGTGAGCTTGCCATACGGATAAAGATCAAAAACACACCAACGTATCTCGAAAACTTTAGCTTTACTATATCTTACAACACCGCCGACACCGCTACATTCAGAGTAAACATCTATAACGTAAAAAATGGACTCCCCTTCGAAAATATTCTGACACACAATATTATCGCAACGGTAAATAACCGAACGGGCAAGATCGACATTGATTTATCCGCTTATAACGTCACCGTGAGCGAAGATGTTTTTATTGGATTGCAATGGTTAGAAGGGAGTCATAGCTCAGGGGTGACATTTTCGGCGGGTTTTACCAACCATAAAACCTATTATCGAAAAGCAAGCCAGGCCCGGTGGAAGAAATACCCTATGGGCGTTGGGTTCAATGTTACTGCAAAATATTGAAAAGCGGCGACGCGATTTTCTTACCACGCACGATTCCCCATACCTGGAAAGTAGTTGGAACAAGCAATGCCCAAAGTTCATTTGGACATCTTTCCAGCGGGACTTGAAAATATTCGAAGAGCTTGGTAAACTTTCAACAGAGCCTCCGGACCCTCTAACCGTTGCTGCTATCTGTGGACGTTATAAAGTCAAATTTGTGTAAAGGCTGTTGCGCATTGTTTTTATTAAGTTCTCTTCAAGAAGAGACGATCGCGCTTGTCCTTAGATGCAAGACAAAGATCGCCACAGCATTAGGACAGCAGTAACCAGAAAAGTATAATAATCAAAGATGCATCGCCCGGATCGCTTTGGGGATTTGGCCCGTTTTCTTTTTAAAGAAGTTATTGAAGTAGGTGGGGTATTCAAAGCCGAGGGCATAAGCGATCTCCGTCACGCTCCAATCGGTATGTTGCAGGAGTGCTTTCGCTTCGCTGATGATTCTATCGGCAATGTGGGCCGTGGTGGGTTTGCCGGTCACTTCTTTTACCGAACTATTTAAGTGGTTCACGTGAACGGCCAAATTTTGTGCGAAATCCTGGGCCGTTTTTAATTGGAGAGGGCGTTCGGTGCTTTCGATGGGGAACTGCCGTTCCAGGAGTTCGAGAAACACGGAGGTAATTCGCTGCGCTGCATTTTTTTCGCCAGCAACATTTTCTGAAGGTTGCATTTTCAAGGCCTCGTGAATAATCAAGTTGATATAGTTGCGTATCAGCTCGTCTTTATAGGCATAGGTAGAATCCTGATCGACGATCATCTTTTGAAAGATGGCCGCGATCGTGCCTTTTTGCTTTTTATCCAGTTTCAAAATGGGTGTGCCCCCAATTTTGAACAAGGGTGATTGCAGCAGGCTTTCGGAACGCTCGCTCAACTTTAAAAAATCTTCCGTAAAAAGGCAGGCGTAGCCGTCCGGCGTCGGCTTGACGATCTCACAGGAATAAGGGATACGCGGGTTTCCAAAAAATAGAATGGGTTCGTCCGTTTCAAAACTTCTGTCGGCATAGTGAAAGACAAACTTTCCGGAAGTCAAACTGATTTTATAAAAGTCTTTACGACTATAGTTGTGGCCCGCGGCCTTGCTGTCGACTTCATAGGCCTTAAATCCCTTTAGCTTTAACTCAGCATTGAAATCTGAAACCGCAGAAGCATTGTTTTTCATACCATAAAATTAATAAAATCAAAGGGGCATCCAACCATGTCTTATAGGGGTAGTCACGGCATGGCCAGAACTTCCAATATGAACGTTTGGCCGTCCAGCCCGGTTGGCATAACAGCGGTCAATCTTTGAAATTCTTACTTTTTACTTTGATAATCATTATTCCTCCGCCGCCTTCGGGAATACCTTTGTAGCATCAATCGCACGAACTGAATCAGTTTATGCACAACACAAAAAGTCATGAAACATAATAAGGAGGGAAAGGTTTGGTTTATCACCGGCGCTGGCCGTGGAATGGGTCTGAACATTGCCAAGGCTGCGTTGGCTGCGGGACATAAAGTAGTTGCGACCGGACGCAACCCTGAGCAGACAACCAAGGCCATTGGAAAGACTGAAAACCTGCTCGTGGTTAAGCTCGATGTTACAAATCCTGCCGATGCCGCACTGGCCGTGAAGTCGGCCATTGATCGCTTTGGTGCCATAGATGTGCTGGTGAACAACGCCGGTAATTTCTATGCCGGGTTCTTTGAGGAGTTGTCCATGGAGCAGATCCAATCTCAACTCAATACAAACCTTTTCGGACAGATGATCGTTGCGCGCGCCGTGCTTCCTCAAATGCGCCAGCAACAATCCGGTCACATCATCGCAATTTCCTCTACGGCTGGCCTCGTGGGATACGAATACTGCACGGCCTATGCCGCTTCAAAATTTGCTGTGGAGGGATGGATGGATTCCCTACGCATCGAGCTGGCACCCTTCGGCATAAAAACTACGATCGTCAATCCAGGATTTTTTCGCACAGGGCTCCTTGAACCTGGCTCCACCCTCTGGCCGGAAGGCGCTATTGATGACTATCGCGAGCGCAATGCCACACTTCGTCCGTTCTGGGAAAGCATGAATGGAAAACAAGGCGGTGATCCTGAAAAGCTTGCGAAGGCACTCGTCACCGTTGCCGATCAGCAAGAGCCACCCTTGCGCTGGTTCGCGGGAGCTGATGCTCTTGCAGAAGGCGAGCGGAAGGCGAACGAATTGCTGGACCAAACAAAATCCAATCGTGAACTTTCAAGTTCACTTGCCGTCGAGGATGCGCCCGTATCGGCATAAGGTGCAAAATGAAATTATTTCCTGGCGGAATCAACATAAAAAAAAGCCATCAGATCATATATTTGATGGCTTTTGGCATGTTATGGCACAACGAATTGCCTATCTAATAAATTGAATTGCCAACGAGAGAAAAATGACAAGACAACTCCAAGTAAATTAATTCAGATGGCAAGAATATTCATCACCGGTTCAGCCGATGGGCTTGGTCAAATGGCGGCAGCGTTACTCATCAGTCAAGGACACCAGGTAGTCCTGCATGCACGCAATGCCGGGCGCGGGCGGCAAGCGCTGCTTGACGTGCCGGGTGCGGAAAATGTTTTGACGGCCGACTTATCCAATATTGAAGAAACAAAACAATTAGCGGCCGATGTAAATGCCCTGGGCTCTTTTGATGCCATTATCCACAACGCCGGTGTCTATCAGGTGTCGGGCAAACTGATCTTTTCAGTGAACACACTCGCCCCGTACATACTGACCGCCCTCATTCAAACGCCAAAGCGCTTGATCTACCTCACCTCCGGGATGCATTTGTCGGGCCACCCAAATCTGAATTTCAACTCGGGCGGCATAAGCTATTCCGATTCCAAACTCTATGTGCTAATGTTGTCCATGGCCGTGGCGCGTAAATGGCCGGAGATCTATTCCAACGCGGTTGACCCAGGCTGGGTGCCTACAAAGATGGGTGGCGCAGGCGCCCCGGACAATCTTGAGAAAGGCTTCGAGACACAGGCATGGCTCGCGGTGAGCAATGATGAGAAAGCAAAAGTAACTGGCCGGTATTTTCACCACAAGCGGGAAGCGCGTCATCATCCTCAGGCCGGCGACATTAGTTTGCAAGATCGGTTTCTTGCCCTGTGTGAACAGGCTACCGGCGTTCCCTTTCCAACATCATGACAAGATCTTAGCATCGTGCATCACCAATAGCGGCAAGTGCGTATGCGAAGCCATCTCCCGGGTAAAGTGCTTTTGGATAAGTCCACCCGAATCGCGTGCAATCATCGCGACCAGTCCGGTGTCGTCGTGTTCGTTGAGATAAAAATTGATCCCCCGGATAACGTTGCCGCTGAAGACCGTGACGCGTTCCGTTTCAATCTCAGGTTTGAATGCCGAAAGAAGGGCGTCGCGTTCAAGCTTTTTGAGGAAGTCGAGGTTGGTATTTTTCGGCCTGACACTTAGTACCCGTATTTTCGGTTCAAGGATCAACAAGGCGATTTCCTTCAGAATGTCGAGGGGATCCTCATTTTCCAAGGCGTCAAGGTCGGTGGCCAAAATCACCCTCGTTTTTCCCTTTCGGTTGAAGTCTTCAAACCGCGCCACTTCGGGGATGACCAACACGGGGAGCTTCGTATTCGCGATCACGTTCACGGTATTGCTGCCGATCAAGATCCTTTTCAAACCACTTGCTCCTTTTGTGCCCATAACGATCAGGTTGGGCCGCTGAGCTTCCGTTATTTCCGTTAGCGCGGCGATCAAACTCCCCTGCGTTACCAACGACTCACAATTCAAACCGGGGCCGAACGCATTTTTCAAATCCGACATCACTGATTTCAGTTTGCTGTTTGTCCCCGCTTCATCTTCATGGTCCGCCTGCACATTCACGATGATGAGACGCGCAGAGGCTCTCTTGGACAATTCCGCGGCAAATGACAATGCGTTTGTCGATGCGTCAGAGAAATCAACGGGGGCAATAATTGTTTTCATAAGATTCTGAATGCGTTAACATGAATACGTCCGGCATGGCAGAGATCTTTTTACGGGTGTAAAAAGGGTCTTTCAAATCATCTCCTCGAGATCACTATAAGTTAGGCTAAAAAACTTGCTATTCCAGCGCCCGTCGCGGATTCTTTCGTAGTCTCACGCAACGGCAGCTGCTTTTTTGATTTTTATGATCACTTGCTTTGACGTGGGCGTGTTGCTTTTGTCGGCCACGCTGTTCAGGGGCACCAGCACATTCGTCTCGGGGAAATAGGTGGCCGCGCAGCCTTCGGGGATCGGGTATTTCACCACAACAAATTTATGGGCCACACGCTCCACACCCTCAAAGCGATTCACCAGGTCCACCAGGTCACCATCCTGCAGGTCGCGTTGGCGCATGTCATACTCATTCATCAAAACCACCCGGCGCTCGTTGTAAATGCCGCGGTAGCGATCGTTCAAACCGTAGACGGTGGTGTTGAACTGGTCGTGACTGCGGATGGTCATCATCATCAGGTCGTCATCCTCCATCGCGATCGAGGAAAGCGGGGCCACGTTAAAGTGCGCTTTAGCCGAGGCAGTTTGAAAGACTCCCTCGCGGTTGCCATTCGGCAAGTAAAATCCTCCCGGTTTTCGCACGCGTTCGTTATAATTTGCAAATCCCGGAATGGTTCGTTCGATGTCTTCGCGGATGGCATCGTAGTGTTGTTCGTAGCGGTCCCAGTTAATTTTGCTGCGCGCGCCAAGGGTGGCTTTGGCCAGCCGGGACACCATGACCGGTTCGCTCAGCAGGTGATCGGAGATGGGTTTTAAAACACCTTTGGACGACTGGACCACGCCCATCGAGTTCTCGCACGACACAAACTGTTCCTCACCATTCACCACGTCCTCATCGCTTCGCCCCAGGCAGGGCAGGATGATGGCCTCTTCACCGTGCACGAGATGACTGCGGTTGAGCTTGGTGGACACCTGCACCGTTAAGCTACATTTACGAAGCGCTTCGGCCGTCAATGTGGTATCGGGCGTGGCGGAAAGAAAATTCCCACCCATGGCAAAAAAGACTTTGCCCTTGCCCGCATGCATCGCTTTGATGCTCTCCACCACGTCATAGCCATGTTTGGCGGGCGGTGTGAAATGAAAGTTCTCTTGCAACTTTTGCAAGAACGACGGTGATGGCGTTTCAATAATTCCCATCGTGCGATCGCCCTGCACATTGCTGTGTCCCCTCACCGGGCAAGTGCCCGCCCCGGGTTTCCCGATGCTGCCTTTCAACAAAAGTAAGTTGACCACTTCCTTAATGGTGTCGACTGCATTTTTATGCTGCGTGAGACCCATGGCCCAGCAGACAATAATTTTTGTTTTATGTTTTAAGAGCGTTGCCACTTCCCGGATCTGTGTCAGCGTGAGGCCCGACGCCTTGCACAACGTGTCCAGGTTCTGTTCTTTTAAATGGTTCGAAAACGCGTTAAAGCCCGTGGTGCTTTTTGCGATAAAGTCGTGGTCGATCACCTTGCCAGGCGCTTGTTCTTCTTCGTCGAGCAACAGTCGTTGCACCGCCTTTAAGAAAGCCATGTCGCCGTTGATCTTTATGGGAAGAAAAAGATCAGACAGCGCCGTGTCGATGCCCAGAATGCCTTTCATCGTTTGTGGGTTGCTAAACCCCATGAGACCGGTTTCGGGTAACGGATTAACGGCAATGATCTTCGCTCCCTTTGCTTTGCCTTTTTGCAGGGCAGTGAGCATGCGGGGATGGTTGGTCCCGGGGTTCTGTCCCAGGATCATGATCACCTCGGTGTCATAAAAATCTTCGAGGGTGACAGAGCCTTTTCCTATTCCCAGCGACTCTGTCAACGCCACGCCACTGCTCTCGTGACACATGTTGCTGCAATCGGGCAGGTTGTTGGTGCCGTATTCGCGTACAAATAGTTGGTACAAAAAAGCTGCTTCATTGCTGGTGCGGCCCGAAGTATAGAAAATGGCTTCATCGGGTGATGCGAGTTGATTTAACGAAGCCGCGATTTTCTGAAAAGCGCTTTCCCAGGTGATGGGTTGATAGTGCGTGGCGCCCCTTGGTAAAAACATCGGCTCGGCAAGGCGTCCTTTGCTGCCGATCTCATGATCGGATAATGCAGCTAAATCAGAAACCGAATTTTCCGCAAAGAACGAAGCCGTAAGTTTTTTTGCGGTGGCTTCTTCGGCCATGGCACGCGCACCATTTTCACAGTACTCAGCGATGCCCGAGCGTTCGTCGTCCGGGTCGGGCCAGGCACAGCTGGGGCAATCGAAACCTCCTTTTTTATTGAGCTGCCAGAGTCCTTTCATCCCGCGAGCAAAGCCGGCTTCTTCAATCACTTTTTCCATGCTCGATACCACGGCAGGGATGCCGGCGGCAACCGTTTTGATCTTACCACGCTTCAATCCCGTGAGTTGCTCCGGGTTTTCCGCTTGGGGAATGGGTGTTGCTTCATCGCTCATGCTAACAGACCTTTTTAGGGTTTTCGAAATTGTCCGATTGATCTTCCAACGTGTTGTCCAGGCATTTAAAATCTTTCTCAAGCAAGAGGTACAAGGTTTCGGTTTCGCTCACGGCCTGGTGTGCATCAAATCCCACTACGGTATTTTCCGGCCAACCGGTTACGAGCGTTTCGGGAACAGATAACGTAATTTTATTCTCACGGTAATTTGCCGAAAGCGCTTTTATTCCAGCCTTTCTTTCCACCGCATAACTGAAGTAGGTTGTACCAAACGAAGTTTTGTCCTCCAAAAGTCCTTTCGTACTCAACTTCTCCACTTCCGATTTCGACAATCGCACACGAATGGAATTTGCACTGATTCTTATTTTCATCTTATTCGTTTTATGCTATACAAAAACAACCCGGTGGCTGGCGGAATAAATATTGAATTTTTCATTTCCCAAAAAGCCGATGAGGGTGATCCCAAATTCTTCCGCCTGTTGCAGGGCCAGGCTGGAAGGCGCCCCGATCGCGGCGATTACTTTTATCCCTGCCATGCTGGCCTTTTGGATCAATTCAAAACTTGCCCTGCCGCTCAGCAGCAGGATCGTGTGGTCTAAGGGCAATTGGTCATTTAAAAAGGAAGCTCCAATCACTTTGTCCAACGCATTGTGCCGGCCCACGTCTTCCCGCAGCATGATCAGGTTCCCCTCCGCGTCAAACAACGACGAGGCATGCAGCCCTCCCGTGCTGGCAAATAACTCCTGTTGCTTTTTTAAGGCGATGGGCAGACGATGAAAAACCGCAGCGCTCACCTGCAGGGAGTCGTCTTGCTGTGCATACATGGAAACGGTTTTAATCGCATCGATGCCAGCCTTGCCACATACCCCACAGCTTGAGGTGGTGTAGAAATTCCGGTCGGCGGTTTGAAGATGGGGCACCGCTGTGTCGGCAAGTTCCACGACCATTTTGTTTTCATCTTCGCCATCGGCCCGGATGTGGGTGATCTCTTTTCTGTTGTTGATGATCCCCTCGGTAAACAAAAAACCCGCGGCGAGTTCGTCATCATTTCCGGGCGTGCGCATGGTGACTGAAATAACTTTGGTGGTCCTGTTGCCGGCAGCACCATACACCAACTGTATTTCCAACGGTTCTTCCACGGCCAGTTGGTCGTCGATCTCCAGCGTGCCTTTTTGCGTTACCCTGGTTATTTTGATATGTCTCACCGCGCTCGCTTGCATGTATCTTCTAAGGTTGGGTTAAAGTTAAAAAAAATTGCACGCTCGCAGGACGTCCCTTTTGTCTTTGGTCGCTTTATTTCAATGGTTGTGCCTTTGTCAGAGGAGCATCAACCATGAGATTCCGGTCGGGCATCAACCAACCTGAATGCCGTTTCTGCCCCGAAAGGTTCTGGCGTCAGGGTACCGGGCTAAAGTGTCCGCCTGTAGAGTAGCTGAGTACCCGGAGGCTAGTCTATGCACACATCTTTCAAAGAGAAAGAGCATAAATGAATAACCCCGGACTTTAGTCCGGGGTACCTAAGCCATGTCCACTCACGGTCCGCCAGCTGGCGGACTGACGACGCCGCTGATTGGGTAGACGGCGATACACACAGAGGGAAAAGTCAGTCCGCCAGTTGGCGGACCTCAATAAATAAGTGTCCGTACCCCCGGACTGAAGTCCGGGGGTATTCAAGATATTATATCGCACATGTGTTCCGAACAATAGGCTTAAAGCCAGGATCACTCAAAGATGTCTGCATCGACCAGACCCGAGGGGGTTAGAAAATATTCCCTAAATTTGATTATCATCGCTTGGTTTCTTCTCCGCCCTCTATGAAACGACTTTTACCCTTAGTTCTGACGCTCCTGATTCTCAGGCTCGACGCACAAGTGCTTATCGACTCCCTCCAACAACGACTTCCTTTAGCAAAATCCGTTGTGGAACGGGTTGATATCTTAGACAACTTGTCGCATGCCTACACACAATATTCGCTCAGCCGGTCCGAAGAGTTGGCCCGCCAGGCGCTTGCGTTAGCGCAGGAGAATGGCTATCAAAAAGGAATTGCCGCAAGCTTCAACAACCTCGGCATCAGCGCGTCCATCCAAGGCCGGCACACCGAGGGGATGGAGTACTTTATTAAGGCCGTCAAGATCCGGGAGGAGTTGAACGACACCAAGGGCGTGGCGCATGTGTACAACAATATGTCGAGGGTGCTGATCTACCAGGAAGATTATGATCGCGCCATTGAATATTCAAAAAAATCGCTGGCGCTCTTGCAGCAAATTGACGATCCCAAGGCGGTTGCGAATACCTACGCAGCGATTGGCGAGATCTACATGAACAAACAGGACTATGACCAGGCCTTGCTGATGTTTACCAAGGCCCGCGATACCAGCATCGGGGCTGCCTTGGGCGATTACAAATTCTGGATGGAAGCCAAACGGATCACCGCCTTGAATGCCCAGGGAAAATACGATCAAGCCCTGGAGACCGGTCTGGCCATCGAACGGTCGTTGCCAAAATACCGCGACTTCTTTTCTTCCATCGAACTTCTTCAAACGATCGGGGTCATCTATTCGAACCTCGGTGACCTGGAGCACGCTACCCTCTATCTGCACAAAGCCAAACACATGGCCGATTCGCTGAACGATGCAAACTCCGGCATCAACGCCCGGAAAAAATTGAGCGACACCTTCCGCAAGTTTCATGAATATGACTCGGCCTGGTATTACAACGACCAATACAGCACACTTCGGGGTGAAGTTTTCAATGCCGAGAAATCCAAGCAGATCGCCGCCCTCGAGCATTTGTACGAATCGGAAAAAAAGGATCAGCTGCTGGCGATGCGCGAGGAAAAGATCCGGGCATTGACCATGGCTGTCACGATCGGCGGTGTGCTGCTTGTTGCGATCACGGTATTGGTGATCATCGTATTCAGACTATACCGGGATAAAAAGAAATCCCTTGTCGAGCTGAAACGGCTGAACAACGAGATCTTCGAAAAGCACGAAGAGATCCTGGCACAGACCGAAGAATTAACGCAAGCCAACGCCGAGGTTAACCGGATGAACGAGTCGCTTGAAATGGAGGTCACGGCGCGCGTGGCGGAAATAAAATTACAGAACGAAAAACTCATCGAGTACGCTTATTTCAATGCGCACAACGTCCGCGGCCCGCTGGCCCGGATACTGGGACTTTGCGCACTCATGTCCCGGGAAACATCGCTGGCGGAGATCCAAGCCTACAATGCCCACGTGCTGGATTGCGCCCATGAGTTGGATGGCGTGGTCCGGGAAATTAACCGTAAACTTCACGATTAGTTTCTACAGCAGATCATCGCCGTGCGTTCAGGAATTTTTCCCGGAGGCAGCCGGCATTTTTATTCCAGCAACTTCCACAAATTCCCACCCGCCGATTGCGATTGTCCATTGATCACAGACGAGATGCTGCCTGCCGAAATACCTTCTTCCCGCGCCGCCGCGTGTATGCTGGGATACTCACAAATGAACTTACCGCCAATGGTATATTTGGCGACGGCCTTGCTGATCTGCCTCACGTGTTCCCGGGTTGAAGCATAGTGGGCTTCGACATCCAGTGTTTTTGGTCCTTTGCCATATTGCCAGATAAAGCCCCCGGTTGATTTTAGTTTTCCCAGCGCCACTTGCGAAATCGTGGTGGCGTAAACTCCGGTCGCTGCCTCGGCTTGTTTTGTACTCGGATATATGGCCACCCGGCGCCCTTTGAGATCGTATTGACTCACTGTCTTGGCTTTATTGGCGGGAGGATTTTTGATGAGCAGCCCGCGATAAGGATTGCCCTTCGTGCGCCAGACAAATCCGCCGGATGACCGATGGTCACTATCGAGCGCCACAGCTATTCCGCTTCCGCTTAGACCGATGGCACGCGATGCTTCCGTGATGCTGCTATAGACGGCCAGCTTTTTGCCTTCGATAGAATATTGGATCACCTCCTTCTCGCCATGCGAACTTTTGGTGTATGTCCCGGGCTTGTAGGCCGGAAGCTTCCGGACTTCACTGTCTTTTGCATAGCGCCAGATAAATCCGCCCGCGGTCCGGTTTGCGCCGGTCACGTTCTTCTGGATGTTGTCGCTGGTCAATCCCGATGCTTTGGCCGCGGCCTCGATCGTGTGATACGTCTTCAGTACTTTTCCCTCCAGCGACATTTGCGTTACGGGCCGGCCCGCGCGATAGTCCTTGAATTCTCCCCGGTAAGTGTCGCCGGCAAAACGCCACACAAAGCCATGCGATACCTTAGAGCGTTTATAGGCGCAGTCCAAAAGCGTCGCCGTGCTAAAGCCCGTTTCCTTTGCCGCCTCATTCACGCTCGAAAACCGGCCGACCACTTTACCCTCCAGGCTGTATTGCTGAATGGTCTTGGCCGAATTCCGGATCTGACCATCAAATTCTCCCTTGTAGGGATTGTCGCCATAGCGCCAGACATACCCACCGGCAATCCGCGCTTTTCCCAGCGCACATTTACTGATCGTGTTGCTGTCGATCCCCGACACCACACCGGCCTGTTTCACACTGGGAAAAACGTTCAACCGTTTTCCATTCAAGGCATACTGTGTGACGGGCTTCTCATACGAAAAATCTGCATGCTCGCCGCGATAGTGATCTCCCTGGAAGCGATACACGAAACCATGCGACTGGATCAGCTTGCCACTGGCCACTGCGCGTATGTTCCCGCGATGCGTTTGATTGTCGGCAGCTGCTTCCGCCACGCTGGTGTAGGTCTTGAGTTTCTTACCCTCCAAAGAATACTTGATGATCGGCCGCGGAGAATTCTCGGGCGACCATGTCGTCCGCTTGCCTTTGGTGCTCCTTCGGCCAGACCGTGGTATGCGCTGCAGGTCCAGGATGTGTTTATACAATTGGGTGCCGGTCATCAGCACCAGGTTATCATAGTGGTTATTGCAATTGTCGCCGTCGCGATGAATCACGGGCAATCGCTCGTTACTAGTGTCAAGCGGCTTCACAAAGAAATGATAGACCAGGCGATTTACTTTGAAGCCATAATTTTTTCCTTCATACCGCAGGTGAACGGAAAGCTGGTCGGTGTAGTCCTTTACATAGCTGTTGTAGTAGCGCGTCAGGTTTTGCTTTCGCATGCGCTCGCGGGTGAAATAAAGTTGGCCACTCGTCGAGAAGATGGGTCTTGGCGCCGCCCAGATCCGGCCATAATTTGAAATGGCGTAGTGCCCATCGAACTCGGGCATATCCATCCACTCCTCGCCTTCCATGCTTGTCAGAGACAGATTCATGAAAGCGTGCCGGCGGTATTTCTCTAAGATCGCGCGTTGACTCTTCGAACTCATCGTTAGGTTAAAGAAAGGCTGTACACAACATCATCAAATCTCCAATACGGCTTAAACATAGAAAAACTTTCTCAAACAACAATGGATGAGGGACTGACCATGGGACACTTTGCCACGTTTTCGGTCCGAATCATCAGCGTATATCCCATACGTGATATTTGACAATACCAAATAACCCCAAAAAGTCGGGGGGGGTCAAACTATTTGACTATGTCTACTTCTTCAGCATTTTTACAGAGACCTCATACGCTAAGATCATAAGAAAAACGGGCAACAACGGAAACAAGAGGACATTCGGAACCCCTTGATATTCCACATAGGAAATAACATCGAGTCGCGCGTTAAAATGCGCGCACAAAAAAAGGGCATCGGCCAATAGTATCGAAATTAAACTCCCCGCAATTTCTTCCGCTGCCGTAAGACGCCTCCGTCTAACCATCGCTGTGGCAACACCAACAAACAAGCTCAGCATCGTGAAAAAAATAATCATAAGCAGAGGTTAGCGATCGCTTTCTTCTTCGTAAATTTTATCAGCTGCTTTTCGGCAAACCGGTAACGGTAGAAACTCATCCGGTAAAGCCTTATTTCGAATCGCAGTCTTCTAAGGTATCGTTTAAAGTTTTGTCGTCACCGTCTTTTAACCGTTACATAACATCATTTAACGGTAAACCGATTTCCCGAACATCCGGACTTCCGGGCAACATCATTAAACCATTTGCCATGAACACCCATCACCTCCTTTTCCTCCTGCCGATCGCACTGGCGCTCTATGCCTGCGGTAAAATCGAGTCTAAAACCGCCGCCGCCGAGACGCCCTCCTACCTCCCGAATGCACCAGCCGAAACCGAACAAGTTTTGAGAAAGGAATTTCCGGGTGCCATTCCCGGGCATGAATTCTCGGATTCTCTCATCCACTATCTTCAAAGAAACTATGGCATCGCACCCGACAAGATCCTGCTGGGTGCCTCCACTTGTGTGGATGACATTATCTATACAAAAAACTTCCACTTTCATCCCGAAATAAAAGGTCCCTTTCATTTGGGTGGACTCGCCGGTTTGCCCTTCACAGGGGTGTCTGGCCTGGAGGCGTTCGCCCATCACATTCCCGACAGTGGCACGTTGGTGTTGTTGGTTGAACCACACATCGGCTATTCCCAGAAAAAAGGTTGGGGGTTTGTGCTCAGGCATGAGCAACCCGAAGCCAGCTCGTGTTGTGGCGCGCTGATGGGAACGCTCGGTAAACTGCAGGCCGGGACGCTCAAAGCCGAAATTTCGGAAGACGACTACCAGGGTGGCAAAATTGCAGAACTGGCGTTGCGTTATAAAGACCAAATCCTAAACGCCGAGAGTCCGATCATCGAACTAACGCGCATCACATCGCTTTCCGCTGAGAAGCAAATCAGCGCGCACGTGTTAGATGTCAGCCTGGAGCACGCGAAGTACATCGTCATCATCACCGGCGTTATCATCAACACCGATTTCTCTTTCACAGATTATCAGTATATGGATCATGTACAGATCTACGATGTCCGCAAAAAAAGCTTTGTTCAGGACCTAAGAAATCCACAGCGCCACGCAACCGCTTTTTAAATCCGGACACGGTTGACAAACCATTACCGGAAGGTGCGATCGTAGACGTCGACGTCTATAGGCGTGTAGGGCGATGCATTAGATTTGACTATTGACAAAACGTTGTCCATAGGCCTTCGCACTACAGTTTCCTAATTCAATATAAACCCATGAAAAAAAATAACTTTCTACTCACGGTACTGCTCCTGGCCGTTTCATGCTTTGCGCAGGCGCAGCAAAAGAAACCCAACATCCTGATCATTTGGGGAGACGACATTGGGCTTTGGAATGTCAGCGCCTATAACCAAGGCATGATGGGCTACAAGACGCCCAACATCGATCGCATCGCCAAGGAAGGTGCGCTCTTCACCGACTGGTATGGTCAACAAAGTTGCACCGCCGGACGGGCCTGTTTCATCACGGGACAAGTAGGTTTTAGAACAGGCTTGCTCAAGGTGGGACTTCCGGGTGCCAAGGAAGGGCTAAAGGCCAGAGATGTGACGATCGCCGATTTGTTGAAAGCCCAGGGATATAAGACCGGCCAGTTTGGCAAAAACCATTTGGGCGATCTCGATGAGCACTTGCCAACGGCCCATGGATTTGATGAATTCTTTGGATCGCTCTATCACCTCAACGCAGAAGAAGAACCCGAGAATCCCGACTATTATAAAGACCCGGCCATGATCAAGGAATTTGGTACACGCGGTGTCATTCACACGTGGGCCAATGCTGATGGCACCCAAAAGATCGAAAAGACCGGTCCGCTCACCAAAAAGAGAATGGAAACCATCGACGACGAGGTAACAAAAGAAGCCCTGCGGTTTATGGATGAATCGAAGAAGGCCGACAAGCCTTTTTTTCTCTGGTTCAACTCCACCCGTATGCACGTGTTCACCCACCTCAAAAAAGAAAGTGACGGCAAGACTGGGTTGGGCACTTACCCGGATGGTATGGTCGAACACGATGGTCATGTGGGAGAATTGCTGAATATGCTCAAACAACTTGGCCTGGAAGAAAACACCATCGTCATGTACTCCACCGACAACGGCGCAGAAGCCTTTACGTGGCCCGACGGCGGCACCACACCTTTCCGCGGTGAAAAGAACACGAACTGGGAAGGTGGCTATCGCGTGCCCACCGCCATTCGCTGGCCTGGCGTGATCAAACCGGGCACGGTGCTGAACGACATTTTTGCCCATGAAGACATGCTCCCAACATTATTGGCCGCGGCCGGTGTGCCCGACGTGAAGGAGCAGTTGCTGAAAGGAATGAAAGTGGGCGACAAAACTTTCAAGGTCCACCTGGATGGCTACAACATTACCGACGCCCTGGCCGGTAAGGCGCCAAGTCCCCGCAAAGAATTTTTTTACTTCAACGACGACGGTTCTCTCGTCGCCCTGCGCTACAACAACTGGAAAGTAGTCTTTGCCGAACAACGTGCGCATGGCATGGACGTCTGGCAAGACCCGTTTGTGCCCCTGCGATTGCCCAAAATATTCAACCTGCGCTCCGACCCTTTTGAAAGTGCAGACAACCACACGATGGGGTATGACAAATGGAGAGCGGACAGACTTTTTCTTTTGGTGCCCGCACAAAAATATGTGGCCAATTTCCTGACCACCTTCAAAGAGTTCCCCCCCAGCCAGAAGGTTGGAAGCTTTAGCCTGGACCAGGTTTTGCAAACCTTGCAAACGGCACCGAAGGCGGGCAACTGAGCCGATGCGTTGTAAACAAGGGCAGGCAACACGTTTCATTTTCGTGTTGCCTGTCTCGTTTTCAAACTATCACTTCCCCGCACAAATCCCGTCAAAGGTGGGATACCCGTCTGCGTTCGCTAAAAACTTTTTACGCTAACTTTAAGTCTACCGACTGACTCTCTAAAAAACTTGAGATCAAACTGACGTGCTATGTCCCAATCTCCTCAAATCATTACTCCCATGTTGTCGTACGAAGACGGCGTGGCAGCGATCGAATGGCTTTGTCGCGTGTTTCAATTCACAGAAAGAGCCCGGTGGCTGGATGATGCCGGCCGACTTTCGCACGGCGAGATCGCGATGGGCGACAGCCTGATCATGCTGGCATCGCCCACACCCGACTATCAAAGTCCCCATCACCATCGCGAAGTTTGCCAGCAGGCCGCTAAATGGAATGAGGTGCCCTATGTGATCGACGGCGTGTTGGTGATAGTGGACGATGTGGCGGCGCATTTTCAGCATGCGAAGATAAATGGAGCAACCCTGCTATCACCTCTCGAAACGGGTGGGCCTGGTACGCGGTACCGGGCTGAAGATCTCGAAGGGCATCGTTGGATGTTTATGTCGCGCTGACAGTCTTTTTTTTACGTCTGGGCTATGGGCTCTGCGGGCATGATCTTCCTTTCTGCAACCGATCGGTTTGTCACGTAAACGATCAATAGACCCCAGATAAAATTTGAAGAGAAGGTTTCAACAAAATGGGTCATGGCAATGTCCGCAGGCATATACGGGTTCGGGATAAAAAGCTGTATCGCCGGCAAGGCCGACAGTAATCCCATCAAGAGGTAGGGGAAGAATTTGTTTTGTCCCAGCAGCAACACCACCGGTATGGAAATGGCTACCCAGATCATGCCCCGCAAGACCTGGAAGAAATAGATCCCCTCGGAAAAAAAGCTTGGCAATTGCGTAAAAAAAGATTTCAGCTCGGTGGAATGCGAGTAGAAAAGACGCAGGTGTTCATTTTGCCAGGCAACGTAATAGCCAAAGATCTCATACAGGAAGGGATAGACAAGGACGCTCATCACCAGCATCGGAGCGACCATCCCACGCCAGTTGCGCACTTCCGGTTTAAAACGCATTTGCGTTTGCGTGGGCGCCAGCTTCCGGGTGAGCCACAGCCCGAACGCACCGGTGGCCGCCACCATGACCAATCCTGCCACGAGGATGCTGATCACCTGGCCCGGGGAAATGCCCAGGCTCGACGCAAAGAAAAACGTTTCCATTTGCATGAGAAAAAATTGCGTCCCGAATAAATACAGGAGTACAGCGACGCCTTTCGGCAAACCAACGAACGCGCGGGTTGACCAAAAGAAAATACTCCACAACAAAGCGTTGATCAGGCAAACCAACAAAACCGACATCCCGACCGAAGCAGGGTCTTCAACGGGTGGCGGTGCCGTTTGTGTGACGGCATTTCCGAGCACTGAACCCACCGACCAGGCAATGACCATGACCACGGTCATCGCGATCCATAAAAGAAAGAATTTTACTGTTTTCATAGACCATCCATTTTTAGCGTAAGGCGTGAACATTCTTTATCATTTTTTCAAGCAGGGCAATGCCCCGTGTTAAGTCTTTTTCAGGAAGATCCCCAACAACTTTCTGATACAACTTTCCCGACACCCCGACGGCCTTCTTTTGAATGGCTTCTCCCTTCGCCGTCAGGTAGATCAGTTTCCCGCGGTTGTCGCGCGGGTCGCTCGTCCGGGAGATCAGTTTGTTCCGCACCATATTGGAAATGATCCGGGTGATCGTTGTCTTATCGCGACCGAGCAGTGTTCCGATCTCCTTTTGATTGATCCCGTTCTGATAAAACAAGATCACCAGGATGGAGAATTGTTCGATCGTCACGGGAATCTTGTTTGTTTTAAAAGCCTTTGTCAAGGCCTGGTGAAACCCATGGACAAAGTCGCCACAGAGAAAAATGATATTCGTTTGAAGAGATTGCGGCGTCACTTTCAAATTAGTTGTATATGCAACCAATATCGAAAACACAAAACAATTTTGCAACGCTTTTCAAGGATATAAGCCTGCCGTCTGCTAACCAAATGACCACGAGCCCCAAACCTCCCACCCTTTGCGGGAGAAAATCTGCCCGGACAGAAGGGACGCGTGTGTTTCGACGAGCCTCCATAAACGGGTAATTCGCCAGACAAGCGTAGAATTAATTCCACAGTACCCGGACGGTTGTGTTGCCGTCTTGCTCTCTGCCCCCTCCCCCAGCCCCTTCCCCAAAACCTCATTTCCTGGTATGGTTTTAAGGGTTGGCAAGAATTGTCGGGGTATTCGCGCTTTTATCCATATGTCCACATTGAAAATTTCCAGATGTCATGCGTTCTGAATTATCTGCCTATACTGAGTTGCACTCCCGCGAAATCAGTGCGCTGCAAAATCTCATTGACTCCATCCCAGCCCTGGTTGCCCGTGTCGACTGCAACATGACACTGGAGTATCACAACAAGCACTTTGGCACATGGTTCCCGCGGTCGAATGAACCTTCCTGCACCAGCTTTCATACAGCGATTGGAAAAGAAGCGTTTGATCAAGTACAGAAACACCTGGGCGGGATCTTGTCTGGCAGGGATGCTTGTTTTAGCATCTCGTTTTCCCGCGAGGGCGCGTACCGCTACATGGATGTGATCCTGACGCCCGAGTTTGATGCTCAACACCACGTGAGCGGCTTCATTTTTCATGGCACCGATGTCACCGAAAAGATGAGTGTCGAGCACGATCTCCGCGACTATTTTGAAAATGCCAATATCGGCTTGCATTGGGTGAACGCCGAAGGGGTGATCATCCGCGCCAACCCTGCTGAGCTGAAGATGCTCGGCTACGAAGAACATGAATATGTGGGCCAACCCGTTGCCAGGTTTCATAAAAACCAGCAGGTTGTCCAGGAGATTTTGACGCGCCTGAAAAACCGGGAAGTGCTTTCGCATCATGAAGCTGAACTGATCTGTAAAGATGGATCGACGCGGTATGTAGCCATTAACTCGAGCGTGTTATGGGAGGGTGACCGGTTTATTCACTCACGCTGTTTCACCATCGACATCACCGCACAAAAACTCGCCGCGCAGGCCACGCTCGACAGTGAAGTGCGCTTTAAGACCATGGCCAACCTGGTGCCCCTGATCATCTGGACCACCAACGAAAATGGTTTGTGCACTTTCCTGAACATCAAATGGAAAGAACTGACCGGCGAGAATGTTGAAGATGGTTTGGGCAATCTTTGGCTTGACGTCATCCATCCCGACGACCGCCAGAATATCGAGATCGCGTGGACGAAGTCCGTTTCAGAACGCAAGGTTTTCGAAGCGAAATTTCGCGTGCGCAACGACAAGGGCGGCTATGTGGTGGGTTATGCCAATTCGCTTCCCCGGTTCGACTCCAACCATACCTTCATTGGCTATACTGGGATCATTCAGGACGTTACCACCCAAGAACAAATAAAAACCTCCCTGGAAAGAATGGTCCTGGACCGCACCGCGGATCTGCGAAAGAAAAATCTTGAACTGGAAGACGCCGAGCAAGCCCTTAAGGCAAAGAATCTTGAACTGGAAAAAACAAATGGGGAATTGTCATCCTTCGCCCACGTAGCCAGCCACGATTTGCAGGAGCCCTTGCGCAAAATTCAAACGTTCACCGCCAGAGTCATGCAGTCCGACGGTGACAAACTTTCTTCGACTGGGCAGGATCTCATGACCCGGGTTCGAACCTCCGCGAGCCGGATGCGCGATCTTATCCAGGATATTCTCTCGTATTCAAAGGCCGACAAGACCGACGATAAGGTTGAACCAACGGATCTTAATGAGATCCTCACCGATGTCATTCGCGAGTTCGAAGTAAAGATCGAAGAAACCGGGGCGGTCATTGAGAACACGGGACTTCCTGTGTTGCGCGTTGTTCCCTTCCTGTTTCACCAATTGTTTTTAAATCTCGTCAGCAATGGGTTGAAGTTTTCAAAAAGAAATTGTGCGCCTTATATTCTCTTTCAATCTCAGCTAACAACGGCCGATTTTGTTCCGGGCATGCAAGGCCCTCAAAATTTCCACCACATTTCCGTGTCCGACAACGGGATCGGGTTCGAGGCGCAGCAGGCTGAAAAGATCTTCGAAATATTTAACCGCCTTCATGGCCGGCGGGATTTCGAAGGGACGGGAATCGGACTGGCCATCTGCAAAAAGGTTGTCGAGCGACACGGCGGAAAAATGACCGCCGAAGGCGAAGTGGACAAAGGCGCAACGTTTCATATTTACTTACCGGCTTAAAAATAAATCACATTCATCTACCCTAACTACTAAACCTAATTACCCTATGAAATCCCTCCACACAGACAGCGATTGGACAAAATCATCAGGCACCGTGTTTTGGGCTGAAATCGCACCCTATGAACATGTCGTTCAAATTTACGATCATGATGACACTTTCTTAAACACGCTCTTTGCCTTTGTCACCGACGGCATACGATCCGATGATTGTGTCATCGTCATTGCCACAAAACCGCATTTGGAGTCTTTACATGAACGCCTGTATGAATCGGGTTTCAGCCTCGAGGACTTAGCCGCTAAGAATTTGTATATGCCGCTAGACGCAGAAGTCGCGCTGTCGAAGTTTATGGTGAATGACTGGCCCGATGCAACGCTGTTCCTGGACCTGGTTTCCGGTTTGATCTCGAAGGCTAAAAAAGACAATCGCCGGGTTAGAGCGTTCGGCGAAATGGTGGCGATACTTTGGGCCAGGGAACAGGTTGGGGCTACGGTGCGGCTTGAACAATTGTGGAACAGCTTCTGCGAATCACAGGCCTTCTGTTTGTTCTGTGCTTATCCCCAAAGCGGATTTACCCAGGATGCCGTTGATTCCGTCATGCACATTTGCAGTGCCCACTCAAAAATGATCAGGACCGGAAACGATAAGGGCTTGAACGATATTTATTACAAGTCGATGGGGATCGCCTGAAGCGCCGGTATGTCTCACTTCGCGCGCTTCTCACGGACAGGTGTATGAAAACGTCTGATTAAAAGTATACTCTCCATTTTTATTTTTGTTGGTATTGGTGCGCACCAACGGGAAGCCCTGGTCATTGTAGGTGTAGGTCATCGTCCGGCTAAAGAAGTTGTCGCCGGTGCCAAAGGAGTAGTCGAGAGGGTTGTTGTTGCTCAATGCGGTCAGCACAGGTTCGGGGTCGTAGTTATCCCAGGCGAAATTGTTCATTAAAAATTTCCACATGGGCATCGATGCGTATGGGGTTGGCTTGTCATCATAGGCGGTAGCCGTGATGCTGGCCGTCCCGGTCACTGGACCCTCCACCCATACATATTGCAACTCCGTGACGTTGTTTTTGTCGTTGTAAGAAATCGTCAGCTCCCACTCTCCATCGCCCACCCACATGGTTTTCTCGCGTATTTTTGAAATCCGGGATTTAGCGTCATAAGAGAAAAAATACTGCTTGTAGTCAGCCATGACAATTCCCTCCGGGTCGGTGGCCGAAATGTGCGCCACGTTGGGTAGCGTTTTCAAAGAAAGGTCGGCATCATAGCGCATAACCGATTTGGCAACCCCGGCGCCATTAACAACGCTATCGTAGTTCACCTTCAGGGTGGATACTTCCATACCCGTTGATCCATATTTCGTGATCTTCAACGGCATGCCTTTGCTATCGTACTCATATTTCCAGGAGGCCGCATTACCGGACAGTGCCGTGGTTTCATTTTGTATAACGCACTGCGTATTCACTCCAACCGGTGACGGCGTGATACTTTTCTCACATCCCAATAAGAGTGTGAGACTCAAAGCCGCGAAAAGTAGTGCGCGTCTTTTTTGCCATTCTTTTTTCATGGGTCTCTTTGTGTTGATTGTTCAACAAAGGAGACCACGATCCGGCTGTCAATCAATAACCCATTTGGGTCATACCTTGATCCAGGGACACGGTAGGGCTGGGTTGGTCGCGTTTATTTCGCCGCTGCCTTCGGATACTTTGTGAAAATCGCCGCTACAGCCGACTTGATGTTTGCTTCCTTGCGCTCAGGCGATACGTGCTCGTCCAGCGTTTTTGTGCCTCGACCCTGCCATACGATTTTCTCGGTGGTCTTGTCGATCGCGTTAATGAAGAGCGTGCCTTTCGTGAAGGTGTTGTAGTCGATGTAGGTCGTGCCGCCTCCCCAACCGTAGCCATAGCCCCAACGACCATAGCCGCCGGTGTTGGTGGCCGTGGCGGTCATTTCTTCCTCGGTCTTCACAAAAACATCGACCAGTGCGTCGGGCGTTTCCGACTTCGTGAAACCGCGCTTGGCCAGTTCGGCCTCTACCGCGGCCAGGATCCGGTCGCGATCGAGTTGTTGGATTTCGGGGAGCTTGGCGGCGTGTTCGGTGAGCGTGTAGGTTTTGTACTTCGAAAAGTCGGCCGTTTTATCATAGTCAAAACTCGTGGTCACCGACGAACAGGCGACGACCGCCAACAGGAACAGGAGGCAGTAGAAAGTTTTCATAGGGTTTATTTTTTTGTTTCGGTATTTTCTTTGAGGGATAGCATCGGATAACCCTCGCCGTTTCGATGTAAAGCATCAAACCGCGGTTTCGCCCAAGGCCAACAATTGTGCCAACGCCCATCCAAATCCGAAGTGTGGAATTTTCGCAGAAAACCGATTTGCAGATGATGTCGACGTCCCACTGGCACAGCGTAGCACAGGCGTTGCTCACGAAATATCGTGAGCGGCGACGAAATATCGTGAGCGAAATTGCGGAAAGCCCCCCCTGTCGGTTCATTTCATGTGCCTGTCTCACCACAGCCACCACTCTGTTTTCACACCGAAATAATGGCCCCATCGCTTGCTGCCGGTTTGCGCGAGGTAAGGCGAGTACAGGTGATCCGCCGCAAATTTATTGTAGTGCGCCACACTGTAGACCAGCCTGAAATGGGGACGGCTCCAGACATCCCGCTTGCCATTCGGAACAACCGTTGGCGCGATACTGAATTTAATCATCTGCGCCGGATCCTGGGTCCCATCTTTTCGGGAAGAGAAATCCAGTTCATGTAACAAATGGAACCAATCTTTAATGTACCATGTGCCCCGGGCCCCAATCGCGAAATCGATTTTTCGGTTAAACACGGGTCGCCCCTGGTAATCGAGTGTTGTGTTCAGGCTATCGCTGGCGCCCTTGCTCTTTGTGAAAATGCCATAGGCATTCAGGGAATAGCGGGGGCTCACATTCCACAAAATACTTTCCGTGATCGCCATGGACCATGCTTTTCGAAAGCGTTGTGTTTCCAGGTTGGGACCGCCATACGTCAGGAAAGTTTTGCTGGCACCACCATCGCCACCATTGGCTATGCCCGTGCCGAAGCGAACACTCATATCGAAAAAAGAACCCGGCAAACGTGTAGAGAGATTCTGCTTGTACTTGGCACCCAACACGTATCCATAGTCAGCAGGATAATTCAGGCTGGTTGTGGTGTCCGACAGCGTACCGTTTGCCAGCCGGTGATACTCGGCCAGGAACTTGAGATACCCATTTTTCACAGGGAGAATGTGCTCCAAAATATAAACGGCCCGATTGCGCAATCCGAGCACGGGCGTGCCGTTGACGATGTTCAGGTAAAAGTAAGGCGGCAGTGTCGACGCCGTATCCACGGCGGTGGGAAACATCACCGAGAATTGTGTCTGCTTGTATTGTATGCCAAACCCTTGCGCGCTATGATCATCAAAATAAAAGTGATCGATGATGTGAATGTCGTCGCCCCGAAAAAAACGCGCGCCAACCCAAACCGTCCAGGGGCTGCCGCGGATGTTTTTTGCTTCGGCAAAAAGTTCGGGTAATGCCGTGGTAATGCCACCGTATGATTTGCTGGTAACGTTGCCAATGATCTGGCCTTGCGTGGTATAAAAAGCAAAACGCGCCTGGACGGTGATGTGGGTTGTGTCGGAAGCTGCCCCCACCGGCGCAAAATGAAGTGCCGTGGCCAATTCAAAGTAGTCCACTTCTTCCATGCGCCCTCCTATGGACCCCATCCCATTGAGGTTGAGCGGCCGGGGGTACTGAATGTTGTCACCCCTGGCGATGCCCACCCTCCCATAGCTTCCGATGGAAAAGTGTTTATTCGTCACTACCGGTACTTGTGCACGGAGGCAAAAGATCACGCCCGGTAACATGACACCCAGAAGATAAACGCTCTTTCGAATAACGCTTACGGTTCTGCCGGATGTGCTGACGTTCATCATGATCGCTACATTATAAAGGAGGATTCAGCAAGCCCATTTTTTCAACGTTACAGCGTTGCATTTTTTTTGTTTGATTTTCGGATATCCCGACTTCACACCAGGGTTGTAGAAGCCGTTTCAATTCGCGCGTATGATTTGACTGACTGCCGGGACAACACGATCAACGAAAACGTTTTCTTTTTTTGGTTCATCTCTCCGCAGACGTCCATCGCGTCTTCCCCAATACCGCTTCATATTATTTTAGCTTCAGAAACGTGCAGATAATTTCAGTAATGACGAAATGCGACTAGCCGGTAATCGAGCGAACGCCGCGAGCCCTTCGAAACAAATTAAATGTATAGAATTATCAAACCCTGATCTTGTTTGCCCCTGATTTAACCGTGAAATGCACACCATGTAACCGTTAAACGGCACTACGGTTGTGACCCGCTTTCGAAAAAATATACATTTATTGATCGTTACACAGAGTCACATGGGGGCCATTTTATGCCCTGTCTCGGTCTCGCAAAAATGCCGGCACAAGGCAAAGCGCCCAATCCAAAAAAGTTGTGTTATAAATAGTTTCCGGGAACTGCTCTTCGAACGATCTCACGCGGAGAGGAATTGTAGGGTAAAATGTTTTGCTCGTCAAAATCATTGCCAGCTGTCGATCATTATCTCCAGTCCTTGTCGACAAAACTTGATGTGAACCAAAATTCAGTACTTCAAAAAAGAAACTTATGAGTTTACTTAGACGGAGACTTCTGACGGCCATTTTACTAGTGGCCGGCTATTGTGGCTACATTGCCGCCTGTACCCACGAAGATGAGTTGTTAACCAGCCAGGGACCTAATATCGAACGTGGCGACGAAAAAGTTTCCCTGGAAAGCACCAATACTTCCTTCGACAAAGCACACTCCAACGTCCAATGGGCATCCGCCTATCTCGGGGCCACCTCTTTGTTGACGGGTCGTTTTGACAATTTTGGTTTTGACACGTTCAACTTTGACGAATCCAATGCCGCGGGAATTAGTTTCTCGGCCTGGGTATGGCTGAATTCCGTAAACACCAGCGAACCCGGCCGCGACGACGGATGTCTTCTCCAGACCTTTGGAACATCCGGGAATCTCACCACCGAAGATGAAAACCTCGCCATCATCACCAGCAAGAAAGTGGAGTTGAGCACGACCGATAAAGGGTACAACGTTACGGCGGATCTAACATTCCACGGCGTCACGAAAGAAGTGACCTGCAAAATGAACTACGATGGCAAGACCGCGTCGGGCGGAAATGACGTCTATGGGTTCAGTCTTCAATTCCAATTTCTTGCTAAAACCGATTTCCTGATCGAGTCCAGCAATGTTGGTGACAATGCTGATGTGAAGTGTAATGCCGTATTCCGGGTGGCTAACTGATCCATTCGACAGCATTTTTCATTCGCCAAACTACAATTGTGAACAGTATCTAAAATCGAAACAAGATGCGTCGAACATTACTCACCAGTCTGTTTATCATCGCCTTCGTTGGGGTGTGTTCAGTAGGATGCTATAAAGATGTCATCAGCCCCGGATCCGACCCCAACGGCCCTCCGCAATTTGTAAGTTTCAGCGGAGATCTTATCCCGCTCTTTAACGCACATTGCAATAGCACGGGCTGCCACGATGCAGGACCTGCTCACGCGCCTTCGCTTGTCCCGGAAAAAGCATACAACGCGATCATCTCCGGTGGTTATGTAAATACGGCGGTGCCAAACTCCAGCAAGCTTTACACGGTCGTGCAGACCGGCTCGATGCCTCCTACGGGAGCGCTACCGGCCAACAATGCGCAGTTGATCCTGGATTGGGTCAGAAATGGAGCACCCAATAACTAAGTATTGAACCCGCAACATGCAACGTATGAAGGCTTCCATCCTAAACCAAAAAATAAAAGTCCCGGGTTTGATCTCGCTCGCGCTGATCCTGTTGTTATGGAACCCCGTTTATAGCCAGGAGGATTCTGTCGCCGCCCCGACGGCCAAGGCTTCAAAGCCTGTAAAAAATATGTTTTCGGGCATATGGTTGATCGACAACCAGAGCGCCATGGTGCCCATCAAGGGAACTTTTGAATTTGACATCCTTCACCGGTTTGGCGTGGTCAACAATGGATATGAAGATTTCTTCGGTCTGTTTGCCTCTTCGAACATCCGCCTGGGCTTCAACTACAGCCCTATTGATCGTCTTTACGTCGGCTTCGGGCTGACGAAATACAAAATGTTATGGGACGTCAATGCCAAATATGCCATTTTTCAACAAACGAGCGACGGACGATGGCCGGTGAGTATTACCTACTACGGGAATGCTGCCATCGACACACGTTCAGAAGAATTTTTTGTTCATTTTTCAGACCGGCTGAGCTACTTCAATCAAATCATCATTGCCCGCAAGATCACCCCGAAATTTTCCGCGCAGATCGCCCCGAGCCTCTCCCACACCAACGTGGTGAACGGCTACTATAGCGAACCGGGCGTCGTGAGTCCGGAAAGAAAGCACGACCACTTTGCCGTGGCGATCTCCGGAAGGTATAAACTGACCGAGACACTTTCCGTATTGGCAAATTATGATCAGCCGATCACAAAGCATAAGTCGGGAAATCCACATCCCAACCTCTCTTTTGGGTTGGATGTGACCACGAGTTCGCACTCGTTCCAACTCTTCTTTGGCAACTACTATTTCCTGTCGCCACAACAAAACAACATGTATAACGCCAACGACTATACGAAAGGGCAATACCTTATTGGATTCAACATCACAAGACTCTGGAATTTCTGACCTCCTGCAGGCTTCCTGCGGACCAAGGAAACGACTGAATTTAGAACACTAACGCATCACATTAAAACATACCACTATGAAATTAAAACTTTCAACCCTATCCTACCTGGTACCCAGCGTACTTTTAATTTTTGGATTCTCTGCATCCCTTGCTCAACAACCTTGGGTTGCGCCGGAGAAGGTTGCCAAAATGGCTAACCCGGTAAAATCCGACGCCGAGTCGCTCGACAACGGCAAATCGTTGTGGGTGACACACTGCCAGTCCTGTCATGGAAAAAAAGGAAAAGGTGATGGAAGTAAAGCGGCGCAATTAAAGACCCCTGTCGGCGATTTTACTTCGGCGGATTTTCAAAAGCAATCCGACGGTTCGATCTTCTACAAAACCAGTGAGGGCAGAACGGATATGCCGAGTTTCAAAAAGAAGATCCCGGACGCAGACGACATTTGGAGCCTGGTGAACTACATCCGCACATTGAAGTAATCGTCTTTTGAAGATGAACGAGAAACACCTGCCATGAAAGTCGCAAAGGATAGGATCAAAAACGGCCGAAGAAGATTGTTCTATTGGGCAGCCGGAATGCTGTCGACCCTTGTTTTTTGGCGCGTTTACAAAAAGGTGAAAAAGGAAAATGAACCGGTCAGAATGCTAACGGAGGATGGCCAGTTGGTGGAGGTGGATCCCCGCTATTTCACCAGCAAGGGACGAAAGATAAAAGCAAACGAACTTCACACCTGGATCAAGCGCAAAAAATAAGTGTTTGCAAGAACAAAAAAACGTGAGCCGTGGAAAACAACGTGACCAGTAGAAGAAACTTTCTCGCCACCGGGCTGGCCGCCGCCGCAGGATGTGCCAATTGCTCTTGCGGAAAGAGTCATACGCATGAAGCGCAGGACATCCAGCCGACCGGGGAGAAAGTGAAATTGCTGTCGGTAGATGGCGAAGTGATCGAAGTGGATCGCGCTTTTCTGAAACCGGTCCCGGATCTGCCAAAAGTCAGCAACGACATCGAACGCCGCGGGATCGAGGGAAAGAAGTTTGTGATGGTCATCGATCTGTCCCGGTGCAAGAACGTTGGTGCGTGCAAGGAAGCCTGCAATCATGCACACAGCCTGCATCCGGATCACAACTGGATCAAGATCGACGCGATGCAGGACGCCGAAGAAAGTGCACCCTACTGGCAACCCACCACGTGCATGCACTGCGACAACCCGCCTTGTGTAAAAGTTTGTCCCGTCGATGCCACGTTCAAACGGCAAGATGGCATTGTGTTGATCGATAGCGATCGCTGCATTGGTTGTCGTTTCTGTATGGCCGCCTGTCCCTATTCCACGCGAGTGTTCAATTGGGGAGATCCCCAGGTGCCCGAACCCCTGGCCAGTGAGCCGTATTCCTGCGAGACGAGCACGCCGCAAAAAATTGGAACGGTTGGCAAATGTGATTTCTGTCCCGACATGGCCAGAAAAGGCGAGCTGCCGCATTGCGTATCCGCTTGCCCCAATGGCGTCTTTTTCTTTGGCGATATGAATGAAGACAGTGTGACCAACGGCGCGGAAACATTCCGGTTTAGCGAATTGGTACGCGATAAGGCCGGCTACCGGCTCATGGAAGACCTGGGTACCAAACCCAGTGTCTACTATCTCCCGCCTGTGAATCGCAATTTCCCATTTGAACCCAAGAGCGAAAACAAAGAACCCACGGTGACCTGATGGACGACACGATGAGTCAAGTATCCACTACCAGCGCTGATAAGATCATTGCTGATCTCTATCCCAGGAAATTCGGAACTGCCGGCCGGATCTGGACGCTCGTATTGTTGGTCATCTGCGCCATCGGGGCATATGCCTACTACCGGCAGCTTCGCTATGGCCTGGAAGTAACCGCCATGAGAGACTATGCCTCCTGGGGTATTTACATTTCAAATTTTGTGTTCTTTGTCGCCATCAGTCTTGTCGGTTCCCTGATCACGGCCATCCTGAGACTCTCCAATGCCCGGTGGAGCACACCGCTCACGAGAATTGCAGAAATTATAGCGGTCTCTGCGATTGTGTTTGCTTCCATCATCATCATCGTCGATATGGGTAGGCCGGAAAGATTCATGAACATCTTTCTTCACCTGCGCATTCAATCGCCGATCATTTGGGATGTCGTGGTGATCTCGACCTACTTTGTGATCAGTCTGCTCTTGTTGTACTTACCGCTCCTTCCCGATCTGCAGATCCTAACCACCGACCCGGAAAAAAATTCAGGCTTTCAGAACAAGCTCTATCGATTGCTGGGTTCGTTCTGGAGAGGAACCCAAGAACAACTCCGGATCTGCAACCGCTCGATCTACATTCTGTGCATTACCATCATTCCCGTGGCGTTCACCATTCACACCGTGACATCCTGGCTGTTCGCCACCACGTTCCGCCCGGGCTGGGACAGCACAAACTTCGGAGCCTACTTCATATCGGGCGCATTCCTGGTTGGCGGCGGCGCGGTGTTGGTCGCCATGTATCTCTTCCGCAGATCGTATCACCTGGAGAATTATATCACTACCGACCTCTTTGACAAAATGGGAAAGATCGTGGTCATGCTGGCTTTGCTTTACCTGTATTTTAATGTCAACGAATATCTCGTACCGGCTTTCAAAATGAAGAAGCCGGAAGAAATCCACCTCCATGAGTTGTTTGCCGGAAAGTATGCGCTGATCTTCTGGTTCGCCATCCTGGTGGGAATGATCTTTCCATTGATCATGCTGCTCTTCCGGAAAGGCCGGGAGCCGTTTCCTGCTTTCGTGGCGGGTGTCATGGTCGTTGTCGGTGCGTGGTTCAAGCGTTACCTCATCGTCACCCCAACCCTGCTGCATCCTTTCCTTCCCATTACAGATGTTCCCGAGTCGTATCGGCGTTACTTTCCTTCGTGGGAGGAATGGGCCATTACGATGGGATCGCTGGCCGGTGCCTTGCTGATCATCACTTTTTTTGCCAGGCTGTTCCCGATCATACCCATTTACGAAACGGTAACCGAAAGAAGTGAGACCCATGAAAACCTATAGAGCGCTTAGAAACGTGTTACTATTGATTTGCTGTCCACTCCTGATCGCGGCCCAGGAGAATACCGCAAAAAAAGAGGAGCGTCAATCGCTGATCTATCTCCGTTATTATGTCATCAACAACCGGGTGCCCTATCTTCAGGTTCAGACAAAAAATAAACTTGGCCGGGCTTTCCTGCCGCAGGCAAACGTATCTGTGAAAATTTACCTGAATCACGATGCTGACGCCGAGTCACTCATGGGCCAGGTGGTGACCAATGAAAAAGGCGTCGCCACCCTTGGGCTGCCGGCCTCGTTGGCAGGCAAATGGAAGGAAAAATCCAATCCCACATTTTTCGCGCATACCGATTCTTCAGCCGATTTCAACGCCACACAGGAGGAACTTTCGATGATCAAATCATTTCTGGAGGTTGACACGGCAAATGAAGGGGGTGCACGGATCTTGAAGGCGCGTCTTTTCAAATACGAAAATAATTCGCGGGTGCCCATGGCTGAGGTAGATGTCCGGCTGGCGGTGAAACGATTGGGGGGCTATCTCAACATTGGTGAAGAAGAATCCTATACAACCGATTCTACCGGCAGCGCTCAAGGTGAATTTAACCGAACGGATCTCCCGGGCGACACGCTTGGAAACCTCGACGTCGTAGCCCTGGTGGATGACAACGATGAAGTGGGCACGCTTGAAACGCAGATGAAAGTACCTTGGGGCGCGCCGGGTAAGTTTGAAAGCAATTTTAACGATCGATCACTCTATGCAACCGGAAACAAAGCCCCGCTCTGGCTAATGGTCATGGCCTATGGCTGTATTGCAGGCGTATGGTCGGTGATTATTTATCTCATCACCAGGATCATTAAAATGAAGCGCATGGCAAGAAGCATTTAAAACTACGTACGATAAACCGACAGAAATTTCATTTTACGACCGCATTTATATGAAAAAGATCATCTTATCCTGCTGGGTAGTGGCCCTGAGTTTGCTCACGCTACCCGCCATTGCCCAAACCGAACGCGACTCGACATTATTGGGCTTGCCGGGCGACAACCTGGATCTTTATGCGGTGCTGGATCTTTTCCAAAAATCAAAGACCATCGAAGATTTTGAAAAGTCATTGAATCTTGAAAAAACGGGAATCAATAATCTCGATCTGGATTTGGACAATAAAGTCGATTTCATCAAGGTGGAGACCAAGAAGGACGGCGATAATTTTACGTTTATTCTCCAGGTGGCGGTCAGTAAAACAGAAACACAGGATGTCGCCGTGATATTGGTAACGAAGGATGAAAAGAAAAAGATCTCGATGCAGATTGTAGGCGATGAAGACCTGTATGGCAAAAACTATATCGTTGACCTAAAAGAATCCAAAACCCCGGCCGTCACTGCCAACCCTGCCTACACGGGGCCGGACACCGTTGTTGTGAAGAGCGCTCCTGCAAAGTCTACCGTTGTCGTGGTCGAATCTGCGCCAATCGTACAATATGTTTATTCCCCTGCCTATGTTCCGTATTATCCGCCGTATCACTATGGATACTATCCTCCCTATTTTGCGGCCTTTTCCGTGATGGCCATCGGTATTTACATCGGCAGTCATTCTTACTACCACGGAGGTTATGGGTATCATGGCAATACCACCGTCATTCACAACACCAACAATTTTAACAATTACAATAATAATTCCAGGAACCGGTCGAATACCGTGAACCACAACAAGGCAAACGGCGATTATAACCGGCGTGACAATGCATCGAACCGTACAGCGAACCGGGCGTCGACACGTCCGTCCGGCGGAGCATCAACACGTCCATCCACCCGTCCATCCACGGGAGCGTCGACGCGTCAGTCGCCTGCCGTCCGGCAATCCGCGGGAGTGTCTGATCGTCAGTCCTCCAACTTTTCTTCTCCGTCCAGGTCGAGTTCAAGCGGGGCATCCCGTTATAATAGCGGCTCCCGGAGCAGTGGTGGTTTTAGCGGAGGTGGAGGTGGAGGTTTTGGTGGAGGGGGTTCCAGGGGGGGTGGTGGCTCCAGGGGTGGTGGCAGAAGACGTTAGCCGATCGCTGCCGTTTGAAACTTCGTGCGATGGATCTGAGCGGATGGTTACATCGCGAAGGTCTTATTCCAGCGGCATATCCGAAGCACTCATATCGCGCACAACTACATATTCGCCGTTTCTTCTTTCAAACAGAACCATATAATTCCCCGTGTTAATCGCGACACTCGTGGAGTCCGACAATTTGTAATAGCCGATCTCAACCACCTGGTTGCCATCCGATGACACAAAAACCTCGTTGGTGACAAATGAAATCTTATTGCCCTTGGAAGAAGCGTCAAGGCCGGCTTTCAAAAATTCTACGATGGCCAGCTTGCCTACCAGGGGTGGTTTGTTCTGAGAAAAGGACGTTGCATCGTCGGCATAGTAGCCGATGTTACGCAGTTCTCCGGCATTGTACAATTCTGCAAATTGGTTTTCCTTGGCTTGGATCTCTTTTTTTATTTGCTCCTTGTCAACGGCAGGTGCAGCCGCGGGTTCTTCCTTCTTCGGCCCGCAGGCGATCATTAAAAATATCGAACTCGATAAAAGCGCAGACTCGATTATTTTTTGTTTCATAACTATTGCTGTTAATGATTCATCGGCATGGAATACGTATAGAAGTTATGCATTAAAATCGAATACTCATGGGTTTGGCGTTTCTTTTTTTGTGCACGATGAGTAAGGTTTTGGCTATTGAAAATCATGTTAAGCAGACCTATGTCCTTTCGGTCCATCGGGTCTACCCATCCCGTTTACCGGCAGGTAAATAACGAACTCCGCACCCTTTCCCTCCTTGCTAAATACCTGCAACGATCCCCCATGATTGTTGATGATCCCCAAGCTGATCGACAAACCGAGACCCGTGCCCTTACCCACTTCCTTCGTGGTGAAGAATGGGTCCATGATATTCCCCAGGACCTTGTCGGGGATCCCGATGCCGTTGTCGGAAAAACTTATTTTTAGTTTACCCTCCTGCAACGTGGTCGTTATCCTCAACTTCCGTTGCCCCTCGGATTTTCGCAACGCATAAACAGCGTTGTCGATGATGTTGAGAAAAACCTGGCTGAGTTGAACGGGGCTCGCAGAAACCAGGGGCACGTGGCCATAAGCTTTTGTGACTTGGATTTGCGCATCTTTGATCTTGCTGTTCATGATCGTCAAAGCCGCCTCCAGGGTATCGTGAATATCAACTTCTTCCCTGCTGTCGTGCTGCGGAGCCGAGAAATACAGGAGGCTGTCGATAATTCGATTGATCCGATGAACACCATTCTTCACCGTGTCCAAAAGATCTCCAATATTTTTTTCAGACGCTTCCAAATCCGTTTCCCGTCCGGACGGATTTTTCGCCAACACTTTTAAATCCTGGATCTCATCGCCAACCGCCTCTACGCCACCCAAAATAAAATTCAATGGGTTATTGATCTCATGCGCAATGCCGGCCGTGAGCTGACCAAGCGAAGCCATTTTCTCCGACTGCACCAGCTGCGCCTGGGCAACCTTCAGGTTCTCCAATGAGCCCACCAGTTCTTTTTCATGTTTTTCAATGACCTCATTCTTCGCCATGAGCTGCGCATTTGACAACTGCTTATTCCGGTACGCTGTATAGATGATCGTCACCAGGACAACAAAGGCAAGGACGGAGGCGATCAACACTTGGCTGAGCAAACTGCTGCGGCCGGCCTCCAATGCCAAAATTTCATTCCTGGCCTGGAGCAATTCTATCTCCGTGTCCCGTTTTTCAATTTCCTGTTTTGCAGCATCCCGCTTGACGTTGGCAATTTCGTTTTGATGATCCACCGAATCCTTCTCCCGTGCCAATGTCCTCAAGACCACAAACGCATCCTCGAACTTTCCCTGTGCCCTTGAAAGCTCTGCCCTCACTTCATAGTAGGTGAATCTGAACCTGTTTTCCTTGCTATGCGGCAACAAGCTTTTTGCAGAATCCAGGTACAGCTCCGCCTCGCGGTATCGCTTCATCAACGTCAGGATCTTTCCCATTGAAACGGCTGAGTTGCAAGCATCCGACCACTCCTTCGATTCTTTCGAGATCGAAAGCTCATGGCGGGTTTCTTCGAGCGCTTTTTCCAAATAACCGAGTTTCAAATACAGTTTCCCGCGGCTTCCACTCGCAATTCCTTCCCACACTTTCATGTTTAAGATCCGCGAGAGGTCCACCACTTTTTTATACCACTCCAACGCTTCATCATAGTCCCCCCTGGAAAAGTAGCAAAGCCCCACGGTGTTGTGGGCGCTGATGAACTCTGTTGTGTCCTGGTGATCGGGCTGGCTGACATTTTTGAAAAGATCGATCGCTTCCTTTGATACCTGCATCGCTGAATCAAATTTGTTCTCCCGATAATAGATCATGGAAAGAAAATAGGTGGTCGAGAACAGCAACTTGTCCTTGTTCAATTGCTTGAGCAAGGCTATCGATTCAATTGTTTTCTTCTCCGCCTCGGGCAATAAATCGATGTTGAAATAAAAATGCGCTATGTGCAAAACAACCCAGGCCTTCGTAGCCGCATTTTCTGATTGCGAAAGAACATATGAGATCTTAAAATTCCCAAAAGCTTCCGCCAGTTTTCCATGATCAAGGCAAAGTTGCCCCACGTTGCTGTAGGCTTTTGCAACGGCTTCGTTGCTGTCTGTTTTCTTTGCTATTTCCACGACGTGTCTGGCCTGCAGAATACCATCGTCAGGGGGCAAACCAAATTCATGCAAATACAATTTTCGCAGCAATGCATCGAGGCTGTCGTTTTTCAACGTCCTGAGTCTCTGTTCCAGTTGGGCATCACTCATTTGCTGTCCACAGACGGTTGATGGGCCGGCGATCGCTATCCAGAATAAAAAAAAGCATATGGACTGCCGGGGTGAGATCATGGGGGACTGCTTCGCATGCAGTTCATCTAAATTACGAATTTCCCCGGTGCCGCCCATGCACCATAACAACCCGGACTCCACCGTGCCGGTGGCCGATCTATTCCGCAAGCAATGCTTTTTTTATCCCGTTTAGTTCCTCTATTTTTTCTTTGCTCACCTTCGGATATTCCAGCTTCATTTTGTCCAAGGCATGAATGATGGCCGAGGCAACGGCAATGCGCGCATAGGCTTTGTTGTCGGCGGGCACAACATACCAGGGCGAATCTTCCGTGGAGGTGTGTTGGATCATCTCCTCATAAGCATGCATGTAGTCATCCCAATAGCTGCGCTCGCGTGCATCGCTGGCGCTGAATTTCCAATTCTTGTCCGGATCGTCCACCCGTTCGATGAACCTTTTTTTCTGTTCGTCTTTTGAAACGTTGAGAAAGATCTTGATGATGATGGTTCCGTTCCGGGTCAGGTATTTTTCAAAATTACGAATGTCTTTAAAGCGGCTTTTCCAAATGTCGTCCGTCACCAGCTTCGGGGGAAGTTTTTGTGATTTTAAGATTTGTTCATGAACCCTCACCACCAAAACTTCTTCATAATAGGAGCGATTGAAAATGCCGATGCGTCCCCGCTCCGGCAAATGTTTTTGGCAACGCCAGAGAAAATCGTGATCGAGGTCTTCGGCGCTGGGTGCCTTAAACGAAGACACCTGGCAACCCTGCGGGTTCACGCCCGACATCACATGTTTGATCGCGCCGTCTTTCCCGGCAGCATCCATAGCTTGAAAGATCACCAGCAACGACCATTTGTCCTGCGCGTACAATGTCTCTTGCAAAGCGGCGAGGGCATCCACGCCCAATTGCAGGGCTTGCTTGGTCAGGGGTTTGTCGCTGGCATCAAGATCAATGCTCGGTTTTGTGCTGTATTCCTTCAGCTTGAATTTTTCTCCGTCACCAACACGATATTGTTTGGAAAAGGTTTTGGCGCTCCTGATCAAATCTTTTTTGTTCAAGGTGTTCAGGTTCTCCAGTTTGGCAGTTGTTTCTTCTTTCATAGGTGTTAGGCATTAAGACACGCGCCGGCATTCGTCGATCGACGATGGCCCGGTGACATACTAAAATACCGAATTTAAGCCGCCAGCCTCCATGAGTTTAACCGTTACATGGGCGTTTTTTTTACCGTTAAATCCCTGGCAAAGGAAAATCCGCGCCCGAGAATTTGATACATTTAGTTCTACCGTCACGGCCATTCATATGCAGCCCTTTCAGGAAACCCTAAAAAAATACCTCGATACATTTTCACGCCAGGAAATGTATTTCCTGAGCGACAACCGAAATCTCGAGTTGTTTCAAAACATCCCATCGAACACAAAGGCCGAGGACATCCTGACGAAAATCAGCGCCATCAATGACCCTGACGTCAGTAACCATGGGATCATAAACGATATGGTGGCGCACATTCTCAAGCTTGCTATTGACGAGCGTTTGAAAAAAGGTGATCTATCTTTGGTAGAAGCCATAGCCACTGCTAACTTTCAGGGCAAACCCTATCACTTGCTCCATTTCGCTTCGGTGTATTGCAATTTTCACCGGCCGGATGTGTTCCCCATTTATAGCGAGCAACACCTCGAGTTTTACAAACAATACATCAAGACAAATCAGCTTCCGCTCGATCCTGAAAAATTAGATACGTACGATGTGTTCTCAAAAGTGCTCAACGATCTGATCAAACGGCTTGGACTGACCGGAAAAATGAACTACCTGCATATCCGGAAGTTCGGATGGCTTTATGCTGAAAATGTTTTGAAGGAATCGAGCGACCGGTAAAAAAAACCATCTCGCATCGTGCGGTTCATGATGTGATAAAAAATACAGGGCGAACATCGTTAACTGTACAACACCCACCGCTATGACCGACAGCCGTTGTTGGCGTTCCGCCAACAACATTTTTCAGCAAAGACCAATCATTGAAAAAAAGGGAGCACATCACCGTTATGCGCGTTCCCTGCTGTGAGCTCTCATTCATAAAGTCTTTTGCGGCGAATCGTTGTTGGTGTCCTGCCAACAACAGGGTGTTTGGGGTTAGTTATGCGGTGGGGAATTTTCTTAGAACGGGTATCCGATGGCAATGTTGATGGTGGGGTCCCAGAAATGAAAGTCGGTTGCCCAGCGTTCTCCTTCGGGGCGGTAGGGTGTGCGGAGGGTGTAGCCGAAGTCGACGCGTGCTACGATGAAGTCGAAATCCCATCGCAGTCCCCATCCTGAGCTAACGGCCACCTCTTTGAGGAATTTGTTGAATTTAAATGTTCCGTTGGGGCGCGAGGGGTCGTCGTGAAAGAGCCAGACATTTCCGGCGTCGACGAACAGGGCGCCCTTCAGCCGTCCCGATAGATCGAATCGGTATTCGAGGTTGCCTTCCAGCCGGATGTCTCCCGTTAGGTCGGTGTATCCGGTGGGCGGGGTCTCGCTACCCGGGCCTACCGAGCGCGCCACGAAGGAGCGCAGGCTGTTGGTTCCACCCACATAAAATTGTTTGATGTAGGGAAGGATACTCGAATTGCCAAAGGGAACACCCAACCCCACCACAAAGCGCGTGACCAATTTCGATCGTCGGTTGAAGTTAAAACTGTAGCGAACGTCGGCGCGCACGCGAACGTATTGAGAAACGGGAACACCAAACAACGTGTATCTGCCCAGGGAATCGGTCGACGCTTTCACGGCGCCATAGAGGGCCGTCAGCAAATTGCCCGCGCCATCGATACCTCCGCGGATGAAAAAGTTGTTCCGCGAGGCGGTCGGTGAATAGGTAAATTCATATCCGGAGCCGACCATAAATTGTTCGTCGAAGCTGCGTTGCACGCCGGGGTTCTCCTCGAGGTAACGAATAAACTCTTCCGACTTGGACGATTCCGGAACGGTCGTCAGGATGACTTCCACGGGATTTAATGCATGCGTTACACGATCTCTCAAGCTCCAGTGGTAGCCAAAGTTGATGAAGACCGAGTTCATGCGATACAGATCGAGGCGGTTAAAGAGATTATACCCCGTGGAAAGGGTTGTCTTGGGCAAACGTTTTTCTCCCAGGTTGAATAGGAAACCGGGATAGAACCGGGGCACGGTATAGGTGCCCTCGAGCCCCAACTCGTAGGCGGGATTGACGCTTCCCTGAGAGATCTGCACCTCGACTCTTCCGCGCAAATTTATTTTCAACATTTCGGCGCCGCGCTTCACGTTACGGTCCGTATAGCTAAAGATTATTCCCGGACCAAAGTAGTTGGTGGACCGGAACACTGTATTGAACTCCGCACTGTAGGCCAGCCGTTTTCGTTGCGACAGGTAGAATACGGCGTCGAGCGCACCTTTGTCGCCGCGGGGCAGAAATTTTACGGTTGCGTTTTGAACAATGGGGAGTTCGTTCAGGTAGCGAACGGAGTGCAGGTAGTTGGAGGTGGCATATAGTTCTCCGGGCTTCAGGAAAATTCCATTTTGAATGGCCTTCAACGTGAGGTCTTTATTCTGTTCGATCAAATAATAATTGCCGGATGCCACCGTGTCCGTCGATGCATTCTCACGCACGTGATCGGCGTGGATGTATACATTTCGGATCACGTAGGGGATCCTCGACTCGGGCGGGGTTTCGGGTTTCACCGTCACTTCCGCTTTTAACTGGTGGTCGCCGGTGACTGAATCGGCTCTCAGGGCAATGAATTCAGGATTGAAATAAAGATATCCCTTTTCTTTTAACTGCAGGTCGATCCGGGCGCGCTCAGCTTTCACCGCCTCAAGCCGGTAGATGTCGCCGGGTTTCAAGAGTGACTCCGGTTGTGTTGCCTTGATCTTTTTTGAAAGGTCGTTGAGCGGTTCGGGAAACAAAACAGAATCATAGCGGTAGGGCTCGCGAAGGGTGATGGTGTAGCGAAACTCCGCTTTCCGTTTTCCGATCCGGATCGTGTCGTAGCGCACGGTGTTGTTGAAATATCCGTTGTGAAATATCCGGTTGTGAATCGCGGCGGCCACCTGGGCTGGTTTGGTGTGAGATATCAACACGGGTCCCGTAATTTTATTCTTCCAGAACTTCTTGCCCCGGGCCGAGTCGGACAACATCATGTAGCGCGCCAACGCCGGCCGCATCCACAAGAATTGATTATTCGGTTGGGGCTTCAGCACGTCCTGGATGAAGGGCATCAGATTTTTTGCTTCACGGGCCGGTGGCACAAATTCAATTTTGTGTCCAACGTAGAGCGGATCGCCAGACGAAATGTGTTTCATCCCGGTGCACCCTGTCAACACCAGCACAAGAAATGAAAGGAGCCCGTGTGTCGCCGACCGTCTCATTTATCTTTCTTTTTTTTGTCGAACTCCCGGATGAAGATCAGGGAGATCCCCGTGTTGCGCACTTCCTGGTAAACGATGTCGTACGTTTCGTTATTGAATAACTTCAGCTTCTTGTTCCCGTTGCCCGTGAGGTCATAGATGATGGCCACATCGCCCCTGAAGTTTTTGTCGCCCGTGCTCGCGCCGCTTTGATCCTGGTTGAGATTGAAATCGCCGCCAATTTCAAACGAGAGGCGGTCGTCCATCACCCGTTTGGTCATGCGAAAGTCCATCGCCGTTTGCGTCTTGCCGCCGGGGGCTGAGTAGTCGCTATACGATTGGATGTCGACATCGATATCCACGCCTTTGATATACCGGTTGGCAAAACGGTTGAGCTGGCCCGAGAGCAGACTGTTTACGCTATTGGACAGCGCCGTAGTGGCCACCTGACCTTCGTTGATATCCAGCCCTGTCGACTCAGGCATGAAACCGCCCAGCACCAGGATGCCGAAAACTTGTTTATTCAACTCCGATTGAAACTCCGGTTGCCGCAGCCGGTCCAGCTTGTTGGCCAACACGGGATAGTTGACCCTGTCTTCCCGGGGAAGATCGAGCGAAAAGGACACCATCGGTTTTTCTATCGTACCCTTTATCGTGATGCCCACTTCATAGGGCAGCGAGCGTTTGTAGATGGATTTTTCGCTCTCGCCGATTTCATTCCCGATCAGACCGATCGACGACGAGCGAACGATGTAGATCGCCCGGATGTTAAGCTCGCCGCTTTCCGGCCGTCCACTCCAACTGATCGACGATCCGGGCACCAGCGTGAAGTTCTTTTTTGCCAGCTCATAAAACGATACCCGGTAGGTACCCTTCTTAATGGTATAGGTCCCCGAAATACCAACATTCCCTGTGCGGTCATACTCCAACTCGAGGTTCCCACCACCGGAAGCTCTAATGAAATCACCGGACTGTGCATCGATCGCAATCCGCATCGTGGCGCCTTCTTCGATCTTCACCGTTGAATTCAAATTGAATTCGGGAAGACTGCTGATCAGGGAATCATAAAAATAGCCGGATTGTCCGCCAGTCGTAACACCCCGCAGTACGGTGGGGTCGATAAAGTCGACGATGCCCGTGCTGGTCAAAAGTTTAATTTCATTGTCCGACGATTCGAATACCAGCGACGTGCTGTCCTTGACAGTGATGTCGGCCTTCACACTGGCATTCTTTGTGGTTCCCGTCAAGGCTACATCGCCGGCGATCACCAGTTCTCCTTTCAGCTGCCGGTTCAACGAGTCCGCCTTGGTCAGCAGGGAATAACGATCCGTGTGGAGTTTCAGATCGTAGGCAAGCGACTGGTAGTCGGGGGAGATCAGCGATCCGTTTACGATAAGGCGATGATGTTCCTGGTCATAGATCTTGAAATTTTGAAAGGCCATCAGGGAATCTTTCAACGTCACCACGTCGTCGCGCACGCCAAACGTGAGCCTGGGGTTCGCCGTGGTGAAATTTGCATCCAGAAATCGCAGCTGGCCGTTGATCTTCGGTTTTTGTACCGGGCCTTGGATGGTCACATCTCCTTTTACACTCCCATCCATTTTGTCCATGATCCCCGAAACCAAAAAACTAAACATCTCCAGCGTACGGACGTCCACCCGCATAGACGCATCCACGCTGTTGTTTTTCAGGAAGTACTGCCCTTTGACGTCCACCTTGTTTGCTTCATTGGTGACCTGCACCTCAAACGGCACCCGCGCGGTATCGCCCACAGCCCTGATGACGATCCTCAACGGGTTGGACTGGTACAGGCGAAGACTGTCGATCGTCGCCGACAGATCGAGTTGCTGACCCGCCGTATACGAAACTTTCGCATTCATCTGCCCACCGTTTATTAGCGTCGAGTCGGATGCACGAAGCGCATTGAGATGAGCAAAGTCCACATGACTTAGGGTGAGGTCGAACGCATGGAGGTCGCCGTTCATGCCGATACGCATGGCATCGCGGGCGACCTGAAAGTTGTTCAACACGACATTTCCACTTTTTATGTACACCGGGTTGCCGCGATCGAGCGTGTAGTCGCTCTCCAGCACGCGTAGCTTGTCCGGATAAATGTACGTGCCGCTATCCGACCGCAAGATGCGCGTGCGCAACACCAGCAGTGACGTGGAGTCGTTTGACAGGAGGAGATTCGTCATGGCCGTGTCCTGCTTGTTATGCACGGCAAAATCGAGATTGCCCAGTGCGATGGATTGAACGTACAAGTTCTTTATCTGCAAGTCCGCCTTCAGGCTGTCGCTCCGTATGGTATAGTGCGTGTGCAGCGTATCCAGTGTCAAACCATATCCCTTAAACTTTCCAGCGGTCGCCCGCATCACGGCTTCCTGTTTTTGTTCATCCACCTCACCCGAAACACGTAGCGACGAAAAATCCTCGACGTTGGCACCCAGCAATAAAAAGGGGCTGATGTTCCGAAGCTGAAAGTCGAACGTGACCGTTTTGTTTTGTGCTGGCTGGTGCGAGCTACGGACCGGGCGTAGCACGCGGGCTGGCCAGGTCTGGATCCACGGGGCCAGGGATGGCAGGTCAATGTTTGCAGTGAGATGACCGCTACCGTCATCCGAAAAAAAGTCGAAGCGACTGGCGGTCGGCGTGGTCATCACAGCGATGTCAAGCGTGTCTTGATAATATTTCGTCGATTGATTTTGAAACAGGATGTGGTTCCCCGCCAGGTGCGCGTCAACAAATTTCTTGTCGGATCTTACGATGGAGGTAAAATTCCCTGAAACCGCCAGCGTGCTGTCGCCGGGTAAGAAGTTGCCCATCCTAAACCGGTCAGTCTCAATTTCTGTGGTGATGGCGAGCGGTCCGGAAAATGAAAGCTTCGACGTCGCCTGCGCGCGATAGCTGGTGTCTGCAATGGATAGTACGATTTGTGCACTCGAATTCTTGATCTCGCTTCGAAACGTTATGTTCTGCACCGGCTCATTCACCATTTCAATCCTGCCGATCACCCCTTTTACGTCGAGATCCTGATCATGGCCAACGATTCCTTTTACATCCACAGACAAACTTGCCGGCCCCAGCCAGTCGACCCCGGAAAATTTTCCACCCTCAATGTTTTTGCCGACGAGATTAAAATCGAGACCGACGTTATTTTTTTTGAAGGATGCTGAGCCTGTGGTACCCAGATTTCCCCAGGGTGTATTCACATCGCCGGTCACCCCTGCCCTCTTCGGATTCCCAGCACTCGCCACATGCAGTTGAGCGATGGGCGGCATTTGCAGGGTTGGGAAAAAGGAATGCAGTGTTCGCGTGACATCCGCTCCAATCGAGCTGTTCACCACAACATCCTTCCAACGCAAGCTTTCAAAGTCCGATACATGCCACACCCTTCCCCGTGCCAGGAAGTCGCTGGCTTTCGTCTTCAGGTGCAACATATCCAGTTCACCGACTCCTTTGATGTAGCTGCCCTTCAGCGTCCATGCCATCGTCTCCCAGTGTGCAAAACGATTCAACAGCGAGTCTTGAAAAAAGTAACCAAGATCGTGGACATCGACATGACCGCTGGCTTTCCCCTGCAGGTTAAACCAATCCGGATCTTGCCTTGATCCGGAATCGGACCAGCCCATAAGTTCAGCCTCGAGTTTGCTCGCGTTCGAAGCGAGATGTAGACCGGAAAGCGTTAGCCGATCTTTATTCGCCCGCAAGCTCGTGGCGGCATTTACTATGGTAAGTCCCGGCAGTTCCGTGGAAAGAGAATTCAATATTGCGCGAAGCGTATCCTCCCGGATCACGATGTCCGACAGACTTGTTTGAATATGCTGTAGTTCCAGGTGATCAGGGTCCATTTTGGGTGTATGCACGACCTGGTCCACATGAAAAGAGAATGCATCGTCCATCAGTTCAAGTTTTCCGACCGCTATCCTGATGCCCATCCCAAAGTCCGGACGGATCCATGACGACGGTTTTGAGACCTGGATTGTATCGGTTGTCCCGGTGCGTTCGCCTGACAAAATGTTTACGACCGTATTTCGTAACGAGACGTCATCTGCCCCGATGGAATTTTCATGACTGGAGAAAATGAAGTTTTTACTAGCGAACCGACCGAGACTACTGGAAACGGATATTTCTTTAACGGTGGAAGCATATTCGAAAAATACGTTCTCTAAAAGGATCGTGTTGGCCTGAAGGGTAACCGGTGCAGAGGGTGATGTATTTTTTTTTCCCGGCCCGCGGAAAGCGTCCAGTATAGGCTGAATGTTCCAGCCATCCTTGTTCTCGATCAGATGACAATCGATGTCTGCCAGGTGCAGGGTATCCACGACATATTTTCCCGAGATAATATCCCTGATATTGGATACGACTTCGATTTTGTGTGCCGAAAGAACTTTTTGGTTTTTCGCATCCCAGACCACCAGTTCGCCCACGCGCAGACGACCAAGCCAGGAGAAATAGACGCTGCCGATCTCCACACGGGTTCCGAATTTTGACGACAGGTAGTTGGAAAGCCAAGGGGCGATCTGTCGTTGGATAGCGGGCAAATGCAAGAGGGCAATTACGATCACGAGTACAAGCACCAAACCGAGGATGGCTTTCCCTAAGAATTTAGAAATTCGCAAAGCGCTGTTCCAGGCTCGTTTCAAATCTTCTTTCGGTTGCAGGTCTCATTGATATCTTGCGCAAACTTGGGACGCTGGTCTCCTACACCGCGTTAAGCTCTTCCTCAAACTCGATCGCCCGCTCCAGGTAAACTTTCTCGAGCTTGATAAACGACACGAACGCCGAGTACGCCATCACGGCCGCGAGCCGGCGAAGGTCCGATGCCCAACCGGGCAGGTAGGTAGGAGGTTTGAGCCATCCACTTTCAAAATGGGGTGCCAGTCGCAGAGCGTCGGCCAGGGTGAGCCTTCCGGCGAAAAGATTCCGGATCAGGTCGGGGCGGTTGTCGCGAATGGCAACGCGCATAAAGGTGTGGACCTCGATGAGCCCCTGCAAATAGACGGCATCCTTGGTGAACACAATACCCCCTTTCACATGCCCTCCACGGAAGATCCGCTGGGCCGATCGCACAGATTCTTCTTCGGATTGGCCTGCATCGAGGAAGAATTTAAACACCTCGATGAAGTCCGCTCCATCCAAGGCCTGCTTGACGGCCAGCACGCGAAGGGCCACACGGCGCAGACGGTTGATGTCCATGGCGTTGGTGATGAGTTCGGCCATCACGGCAAGTCCTTCCTGCGTCCGCGTCGTGCGGGGTGCTCCGAGGCTGAGCGACTTGAGGTTGCTTTGCTTTCGCCCGTTGAGCATGGTGGCGGTGTGAACATAGGCTTCGTGAAAAAGAAGCTGGTCTTTGTCCAACTGCGAGAACAGGGCACTGCCACGAACGCGGATGCGCGTGGCGCCAGCGAGTGCTTTCGACGACAGACTCTTGTCGATGACGACCTCGACGGTATCGTGACAAAAAAACTCATCGACTTCAGCTTTTAGCCACCCCGCAAAATCCTGGGCCGAGATGTCGGCGGGTGTGGGAGGAAGATGAACGTTCCCCAACAAGGAATCCGTTACCTCGAGAAAAAATTTTGCCCCATCCACGGCGCTCATGCCCTGAAGTTTGTACAACGTGTCGGGTCGGCCATAAATTTTGGTGGAGTAGGTCGTAAAGTCGGGCGTGCCCACGGCCTGGAGCATGCGCCCTGAATAGGCATAGCTTTGCGCAGTTTCGGATAGAAATTTTTCCACGACATCGTCGTGATCACAGCGGGCCGAAATTTCTTCGAGTGCCGCGATGCTGTCACTGTAGTCGCGGCGCTCCAGGTTTGCCTCCGGCAACTGCGGATTGCCCTTGCGCCAACCTTCCAGAAATTTCTCTTCAGCGCCCAAAGGCCATTGCAAGGCTTGCAGTACCTTAATTTTTTTTGACGCCTGCATCAACGCCATGTCCAGGGTCTCGATTTTTTTTATATCCATAACACGTGGTTGTTTTTTGACTGTCTCTTATTGACCCGTTTCGCCAAGGGATGGGTATATAAATATAAAGCCGCCCGGTGCATTGTTTCTAAACGGAAGCGTCCATGAAATCAGGTGACAATGCCCCTACTTTATCCCTGCATAAATTGTATCGTGGACAAAACCGGCAATTCCATCACCCTCTCGCTTCAGTTGCCCGTGCCGGAGGATTGGGTAGGTTTCTTCTTGCGGAGATAATGTTTGTACCGGAAGCGGAAGATATTATCACTGGTTTGATAATCTTCATTGATCCCGCTCCTGGATTGTTGGATCATGTAGAGAAATTCAAACCGCGACGTATAGCTCAGCCGGTAGCCCGCCCCAAACCGGGCGCGAAAGCGGTTGGCAAATCGCTCCTCCACGTCGTCGGTGGTAAAAAGCAATTCTACGTCTGCAATGCCGTACCAGAGCTTGTCGTCGTGAATGTCTTTGTGGTTGATCGGAAACAGGAATTCAGCGCGCGCACGAGGCCGCATCACCCGTTCCCACGCATCGGTGTCGAGGTTTAGAAAGTTGCGTTGCTCCAGCCGCAGATAGACCCGGGCTTGCAGACGCTGGTTTGGGGTGAAGTTTACACGGGTCCCCAGCACCGGCCGTATTTCGAACGTATTGTAATCTTCCGTCTGCGCAGTATAAGAGAGCGTGCATCCCAACGTCAGGTCGATGTGTTGTGTGAGTGAATATTCCAGCGTCGGAGTATACTCGATGGCGCGCCAACGCGGCGTGTTGGCCAGCGTGCTGTATACAAAGGCGTTCTCCAGGTTAAAGGAATTGGCAAAGGGATAGTTCAACATATACTCACCCCAAAACTGGGTGTTGGGAGATTGCGCCGCCACGGGCAGTGACATGGGCAGCCACAGAAACACGAAGACTTTAAGAAACCAGCGTCTCACCACTGCGCTGCGTTCCGTCAGCGCCACGCGTAGGAAAGTGAGGGTAGATCTCATAGTGCATCGTTTTGGTCAACCAAAAATGCCTGCCAGCACATGACCATTTGTTGAGATACGCCAGATCACGCCGGCCCCTGGCCCGGATACAGGCTCGCGAATATAAGCGGCACGTGCGCCAATTTGCTAAACGGTTTCGTCCATGAACTTTAATTCTTATTGCCTTTCTTTGATCACCCCTATGAGCGAATTAAAAATCGAAACATGGACCAAAGCTGGCTACGAACTGCTGGCCACGGACGGATTGAGTGGCATCAAGATCGAGCGACTGGCCCGGATCCTCAGCCTCAACAAATCGGGCTTCTACTATTATTTCGGAACGATGGAAGGGTTCCTGAAAAATGTGCTCCAGTATCACGTCCGAATGGCCGATGGGGTAGCCGCGGAGATCGCGCGTTGTGAGACCATCGATCCCGACCTGTTGCTCCTCATCATACGGCACCGGACATTTTTCCTGGTCGAGTCGCAGCTCCTCGTAAAAAGCAATCATGCCCATGCCGCTCACGACATGGATGAAGCCGGCAAGATCATAGCCAAGGAACTCATCGCTTTGTGGAGACGGATCGGTGACATCCCGGAAGAAGAGACCGTAGTCCATGCCTATTTAAATATTATCCGGCATTTCTTTTACGCACGCATCGACCCCGACAACATCAACTACAAATTTCTCCACAGCCTCGCCGCCGAAATGAATGAGGTCTTAAAGCAAATACCAACCAACCGGCATGTTTCGTCGCGCGATGCCCACTGATCACACCGACTCGCCGTCAGCTGGTCCACTCATGATCGATCGGCCGTCGCATCACGTTGTACACTGAGATCCTCTTACTAAACGTTACCGTCTAAATTTGTTTTCGCGGGGAGACTAGATTGAGTTCACATTAATCCCTCACCCCGCCCATGAAAAAAATCTATCCCCTCGTTGCGGTTGCCTGTCTTGCATTGGGTTGCGAACAAAAGCAGCAAAAGACAGTACCAGAAACAGCGCCCGTGGCATTGGGTGAACCCGACCGCACCACGCTTCCCATCAAAGAACCCGCGCGGGCACTCTACAAAGAACTGGATGCGCGCCAGGTCAAGGCACCGGCCCGCTTCGATGTGAAAGCTCCGAACGGCGCGCCCAACGTGGTGGTGATCCTGATCGACGACATGGGATTTGGAGCATCCGGCAGTTTTGGTGGGCCGATCGAGATGCCCACACTCGCCAAGCTGGCCTCCAACGGCGTGAGCTATAATCGCTTTCACACCACCTCGCTTTGCTCACCCACGCGTGTCGCGTTGCTCACCGGCTACAACCACCACAGCAACAACGCCGGCTCCATTATGGAAACGGCCACGGCCTTTCCCGGCAACAACGGCGTGAGGCCGCAAAGCATAACGCCCATGGCCGAAGTGCTTCGTCAGAATGGTTTCAGCACGGCAGCGTTTGGCAAATATCACGAAACACCACCGTGGGAAATTTCTGTGTCGGGTTCGCTCGACCGTTGGCCCACGCATTCGGGCTTCGACAAGTTCTATGGCTTTATCGGGGGCGAGACCAACCAATGGGCGCCGCTGGTCTATGACGGCACAGCGCAGGTGGAACTTCCGCACGATCCAAACTATCACTTCACCACCGACATGACCAACAACGCCATCAGTTGGGTACGTTTTCAACAAGCCCTTACACCCGAGAAACCATTCTTTGTTTATTTCGCTACCGGCGCCACACACGCGCCCCATCACGTACCAAAAGAATGGATCGACAAATACAAAGGAAAGTTTGACCAGGGATGGGATAAAATGAGAGAAGAAACGCTGGAACGCCAGAAGAAACTCGGCATCGTGCCGTCCGGCACCAAGCTTGCCCCCAAGCCCAAAGACATCAAGGATTGGGCATCGCTTTCGGCCGATGAAAAGAAGATCTTCTCCCGGCAAATGGAAACCTACGCCGGCTTTGGTGCGCACACCGACTACGAGATCGGCCGCCTGGTCTCGGCCATTGAAGACCTCGGCGAACTCGACAACACACTGATCTTTTATATCGTCGGCGACAACGGTGCGAGTGCCGAAGGTTCGATGAATGGTTTGTTCAACGAGATGACCTATTTCAACCAAGTGCCCGAAACGGTACAAGACATGCTCAAGCACTACGACGAATGGGGAAGCGCAAACACGTATCCTCACTATGCCGCCGGTTGGGCCGTGGCCATGAATGCGCCGTTCACTTGGACCAAGCAAGTGGCTTCCGACTTCGGCGGCACGCGCAACGGCATGGTGGCACACTGGCCCGCGGGTATAAAATCCAAAGGCGAGATCCGCACGCAGTTCGCGCACGTGATCGACATTGCGCCCACCGTATTTGAGGCGTGTCACATTCCCGCACCAAAAAGTGTGAACGGCATTCAACAAGACCCGGTTGAAGGAACAAGCCTGCTGTGCACGTTCGACGACGCAGCCGCAAGAGAAAGACACACCGTACAATACTTCGAAATGTTTGGCAACCGCGCCGTCTATGCCGATGGCTGGGTAGCCCGCACCATTCACCGCCCCGCATGGCAGTTCAAGCCCGATCACACCCTGACGGAAGACGTGTGGGAATTGTACAACACCAGCGAAGACTTCAGCCTGGCCGACAACGTGGCCGGTCAAAATGCCGAGAAGCTCAAATCGATGCAAGACCTGTTTATGAAAGAGGCCGAACACTACCATGTGCTGCCCATTGACGACAGACTTGTAGAACGCACCGATGCCAAGCTGGTGGACCGACCGACCGTGATGGACGGACGAACAACGCTTACCCTGGGCGAAGGAATGAAAGGCATGGGTGTGGATGTTTTTATTAACACGCGCAACACTTCCTATACCATCACGGCCGATGTTGAAGTGGGCGCCAATGGCAATGGTGTGATCGTTTGCCAGGGTGGCCGGTTTGGTGGCTTCTCGTTCTATATCAAGAAAGGTAAGCCCGCGTTCACCTATAATTACCTGGGATTAGAATCATACACCGTCGGTGCTCCGCAGGTGTTGAAACCCGGCAAGCACACACTGATCTATGAATTTAAACGCGCTGAAAATAAACCCGGCGCCGGTGGCACGGGAATGCTCTCTGTAGACGGCACCAAGGCCGGTGAAAACAATATTGCTAAAACACAGCCCGGAATATTTTCGGTCGACGACCTCGCCGATGTTGGCACCGACGATGGCACACCGGTGACAGACTATGCAGGCGCTTCGAAGTTCAACGGCAAGGTCGCGAAGGTGACCATCGAAACGAAAGAGTAGGGTCGTACCCGAAAGGGAAAAATTGACAAATCCTGACCGTAAAATACCGTTAAATCACGGTTGTTTAACGGTTAAACCGGTAGGCCCGGATGAGTCGATGCGAACACTTCCAGACGCCTATAAAATATCGTCATGAGAAAACTTTTTACACTTCTGATACTCTCACTGATCTGTGCCACGTCCAGCGGGCAGGTCATCATCTCCTTGCTGCTGGGCGATAAACTCAACACCGGCAAGGTTGAGTTTGGGCTGGACGGCGGTCTCACGCTGAGCAACCTCCACGGCCTGAACCCATCGTCGCACAAATCCAGCTTGAATCTTGGTTTTTATTTCGACATCAAGACAAAAAACCCTTCCTGGCTGTTTCATACCGGCGTGCTCGTCAAATCGACCATGGGCGCAGAAGACATTCCCGTCTATTCCCTGAACAACCCAGACCTCGACAACGCGTTTGCGGGCGGAAGCGTGATCCGGAAGGTGGGGTACTTCCAGGTGCCGTTTATGATGAAATACAAATGGAAAAACAATCTTTTTGTCGAGGCCGGGCCCATGTTCAGTTTGATGAGCAAGGCTACGGACGAATTTGTAGCTTCCGTCAAAAAGAAAGACGACCTCACCTACAAAGTGAATATCAAAGATAACTATCACCCCCTCGATGCCGGTGTGATGGCCGGCATTGGCTACCGGATGATGCGCGGCAACGGCATGAACCTTAGCCTCCTTTACTATTATGGCATCGTGGACATCGTTGTAGACGACACCTCCCCTAATCAGTACAACCGCGCCGTGTATTTTAACCTCGGCATACCCATTGGCGTAGGAAAGAAAAAGGCCGAAGTAAAAGAATGACCTGGGCTTCATCCAATACCCCTTCATACATCAAATGTCGAAACGTCATTCCCCCTTGGTATGGGGTGGCGACCTTCCCATGACTTCGATTCGTCCCGTTTAACGTTGCGTAACATCATGCAACATCGTAAAGACGTCCTGAACGGTACCGTTCAACGCTGTCGGGAAAAATCCTATATTTCATAAAACCCTCTGAAAAATGGATAGGTCCAAAAACGCGTCGGCATGGACGGAAGAAGCCTACACCCTCTTTGCGAAAGAGGGCGCTGATGGCATTCAAATCGAACGACTCGCACGCATACTTCAACTTAACAAGTCAGGGTTCTATCACTACTTTGGCGATCTCGAAGGGTTCTTCACGGCGCTTCTCCATCTGCATGAACAGAAAGCAGACGTTTTCCTGGAAGACCTCCGTCACGTGAAAACCATCGACCCGGAATATCTGCATGCCGTGGTCCGTCATAAAGTGCCCATTTTGTTCCAGGTTCAGTTGATCCAAACAAAGACTCCAGCCTTTGTGAACCTCGCTTCAAAGATCGACGCGCAGGAAGACCTGATCGTGCGCGAGGTATGGACCGACTATCTCGGTTTTCATGACAACGAAGATCTGGCCATGCAGTATTTCAACCTTGTGCGCGACATGTTTTACACGCGCATGAGTTTTCAAAATCTTTGTTATCCCTTCTTGCACGGTCTCATGACCGAAGCAAAAGTGTTGATGCAACAATTTGTGAACAGCAATCTCGCTTGTGAAGCTGACGGATAGGCCGTGGAACGTCAGGGCAACATCGTTCAAAAACAGATTATCATTTTTTTAGCACCGCATTATGGAAAAACTAAGGAATTTATCGTTGTGGACCGAAGAAGGTTATCACCTTTTTGCGCGCGAGGGTTTGGAGGGTCTCCAGATCGAGCGGCTCGCGCGGATACTCCAACTGAATAAATCAGGTTTTTATCATTATTTCGGTGATCTCGAAGGCTATTGTATGGAACTCACCAAACTGCACCACCAAAAAGTGAAGATCTTCCTGGAGGATGCCCGGCAGCTCAAAACACTGGACCCCGACTATCTCCTTTTGCTCATCGAGCACACCACCACGGTGATGTTCCAGGTGCAACTGACGCGAACGAAAGACCGCTATTCATTTTATAACACCAGCGAGCTGGTCGACCTGAAAGTCAATGCCGCCGTGCAACAACTTTGGAACGATTTTTTAGGGCACCGCCACAACGCCGACCTCGCCATCCGCTACTATTATATTGTGCGCGACATGTTCTACACCCGCGTCAGTTTTCAAAACTTCACCTATGCCTTTCTGCACGACCTGGTCACTGATGCCAAGGTGTTGATCGACCAGATCACGGAACGCCGCCTGCAGTCCACCGACAAATTTTCGCTCTGAAATGGTAGACGATGCCGTTTAAAATTTCTTGCTGTGAGCCCTTAGTTTTAGGCATGCAGCGATGACCGGGCGTTGCGGCAAAGTTGAATTCGCACCCGACCGTCGAACGATTATACTAAACCACAAAAAGATCATGAGAACACTTCCCGCGCTTTCTGCCATAGTCATTTTTATGGCGGCGTGCTCCGGCAGCGAGCACAAAACCAATACGGAAAACATCGCCGTGATTGAAAAGTACATCAAGGCAGTAGAAGAGAAAGACACAAAAACCATGAGCGACCTCCTGGCCGACAACTACATTGGGTATGGCCCTTCCTTTACAGATTCCACCAACAAGGAGGAAGCCATCGCCAACTGGAAAAATGTGGCCGAGAATCTTTATGACAAGATCGACTACCGAAGAACCGTAAACATCACGGCCAAGGTCACTGACGGTCCTCACCCGGGCGATTATGTATCCGATTGGGCGAGCCTCAAGATCACCTACAAGGACGGACGCGGCCCCGTATACCTCAACATGAACGCGGTGTACCGTATCGAAAATGGAAAGATCACGCTCAGCCGCACGTTCTACAACGAAGCGGATGTGCTGCGACAGCTCGGCTACGAGTTCATGGCAGCGGAATAGCGCCCTTCAACAATTATGTCAACAAAAATGCAAACCCCATGAAAAAAATATTGATCACCTACGTGCTCGTCGCCGCATCCGCCAGCCTTGCACAAACACCTGACGCTGCGACACATACTTCCTTTGCCAAGAGTCTTGGCATCTACATCTTCCCCGCCAAGAAGCAGAGCCAGGCCACGCAAGACAAAGACGACACCGACTGTTACAAGTGGGCGGTAGAACAATCGGGCGTCGATCCGCTCAATCCTCCCAAAGTGGAAGCTGCAAAAGTAGACACCTCACCCGATGGAACGGCCGTTAAGGGTGCCGCCAGAGGTGCTGCCGCAGGGGTAGCCATTGGCGCCATCGCCGGCGATGCGGGAAAGGGTGCAGCCATCGGTGCCGTTGCCGGCGGTCTTGCCGGACGACGCGCAAAAAAAGTGGGTGACGCCCAGCAACAACAGGCCAACAACCAAGCCGCGGCACAACAACAAACGGCCATGACCGACAGTTTCAAGAAGGCCTACACCGCTTGTATGGAAGGTAAAGGATATACGGTGAAGTAGCCGTACGATACGTAGTTGAATATCAATAACAAAAGCGCAAGAACCAGCCGCATCGGAGAAGGCCCTAACGCAAAAACCTGATCGCCCATTCTCTCAACCTGTACGTCATATTTCTTATAGTGAGCTATACATCCCGTGATAATCACTATATTTTCATATGAGTACATCGAACTACAATCGAAGACAATTCCTGGGTGCCGCGTCCGTAGGGGCAGCGAGTGGGTTGCTGGTTAATCCCCTCGCCCCCGCCCACGCAGCAACAAATCCGCTGACATCCATCACAGCATCAAACCTTGAATACGCCCTCGAGCCGGGAGTGGTCTATTTGAATACAGGAACGCTGGGGCCTTGTCGCCGCGACACGATGGAAGCAGCAAAGAAACGTTGGGAAGAATTGGAATCCCTGCCATTAAAGTTTTATGGAAAATGGGGCGCCGAATCATTGGCGGAAAAAACAAGGACAACGGCGGCGGCATTTCTCGGCTGCGATGTGCACGAAATGATGATCACCGCCAGCACAACCGCGGGTATGAACGCGATCGCCCAAGGCTTGCGGCTAAAAGCGGGTGATCGTATTATTACCACCGACCAGGAACATGGCGGTGGGATACTTTGCTGGAACTATTATCAAAAGTATTACGGCATAGTGATCGACATGATCAGCATTCCACCCGGCGAAAATGATGTGGAGCTAGTCTTGAACAAGATCAGCGATTCTATCACAAAGGATACGCGGCTGATCAGCATAAGTCACGTCACATCATCGACCGGCCTTCGTTTGCCGGTTGAAAGAATTTCAGCATTGGCCCGATCCAAAAATATTTTATGTGTCGTCGATGGCGCTCAGGCTGCCGGTGCCATAAGCGTCAATCTTAAAGAACTGGGATGTCACGCCTACGCCACGAGCGGTCATAAATGGCTGATGGGACCGAAAGGCACCGGTCTCCTCTATCTGTCAGAAGAAGCAAGGGATCTGATTCGACCGATGCAGTTCGAGGAATCTCACAACACCTATAACGATTCCAATGGGGTGGTCAATCAGGCCGCAATATTCGGGTTGGGAAGCGCGATCGAGTATATCCAATCCGTTGGCATCTCGCGGATCGAAGCGCACAACCTGGCGCTCAGAAGCCGATTGTATAAACACCTTTCGGAGATCAAGCGCTTAACCATCCTGAGTCCGGTTGCAGGACCACTTGCGGCTCCCATGCTGGCCTGTCAATTGCCCGACAACCTGGACAGAACTTCCTTCTCGCACATGCTCCTGGAGAAATATAAACTCAGCGTCCGACCAACTCATAAGCAATGGTTCAACGGCATACGGTTCTCGCTGCACATCTTCAACACGGAAAAGGAAGTGGACTTTGCTGCGGAAACGCTCAGGGCGCTGTTGTCGTGATCCAACGGATCTTTCTTTCAAAAGCACGTCATGTGTCGCAGATTTTTCCTTCTCCTTTGCCGTGATATCATGAAAGAAAACAAGGCGCGAAAGGGTCACCTGTTAAAAGGCTCCTCGCTGATCCACTGAAACTTGCGACTTAACAAAAGAAAAGGATTTTCGGATACTCGTTTGGAAACGATACGGATCGAATCCTGATTCAAAATTCCCTGGAAGGATAATTGATCATCCTGTTTTTCAAAGCTGAAGTCGCCGGACGTGGTGAGGTCTTTCGAAAAAACCTTGATTTTCTTCGCGCCATTTTGAATCGAGCAGTGCCACGGGATCATCATGCCATCCATGTACGTAATCGCCATTACACCGCCGCCCAACCGCACACTCCTCCACCGCCGTGTTTCTGTATTCACGCCCGATAGCGTGTCGCCGTTGACAATGAAGTGTAAAACTTCAAACTCTCCTGCCGTGGTCCGGTTGGCAACCTCCCGTTCAATGTTGTTGTTTTCTTGTTTCTGCTCCCAGGCGTAGACCATGGTGTTGAAAAATATAAAATAGATCAGTCCGACCTTCAGCCCAATTCTAAGCCATCGAAGCCTCCTGTCGTTGATGGTCAGGCCAGGTGTTTCCGGATCAACAGGTTTGTTCAAAAGAAACAAGTTGGCCAGCCGCTTCGCATCGGGTGCCATCAGGAAGAGTGACATCAGCAAGAAATGGAGCGAGCCAAGTTTTACGGGGACATCATAAAATATGTTAAGCGCGAAGACGTGCGACATAATAAAGGCCGCCACGATGGCGCCCAACAACCGCGTCCGTCTGAAAAGCAACAACGTCCCGGCCAACACTTCTCCCGCCCCTGTAAACATCACGTAGCCGGGCGACGCTCCCATGAACGTCCAAAGCAAACCCATCGGAGACGCCTCTCCGATCGTTTCACTTAATCGCCCCGGAAACGGGGTCGGGAACTGAAGGGGGAAGACCTTACTGAACCCATAATTCAGCAGCACATACCCCAGGTAGTAGCGCACAAGAATATTCAATCCGGCTGCCAGTTTTCCATAGGCCAATCGCTTCCTGTCCAGGAACGACCACACCAATGTGACGACGGTCGCCAGCAGCAATAAAATGAATATCATGGTGTAGGTAAACGACGTGTCGCCCGCGCCTGTGTTGTGGAAGGGCGTGTAGTATTTGCCGATCAACAACGGACCCGTCGCCTCCACCAGTTGCGCGAACAGTTGATGAAGCGGACCCAATACATACCACGAAAACGGAATGTAATACAACGGGAAGGGTAAGATGTAAAGCACCAGGTAAGCAAACAGGAATCGGAAGACAATTCTTTGTGGAAGATTCCAATACGGGAGAGAATTTTGTTCTATATCCATATCTAACGGGTTTGAACAAAATGTACAAAAAATCCTGCAAACTAAACGTCGGCGCGATGAAGATGTCCGCTAACACCCAAGATCGTACAGGAGGATAAAACTAAATAGATATTCCCTCCCGCAGCGCCTTTTCGTATTTCTTGAAATCGAACCGGTAGAGGTAAGGTGATTTGTTCTTTACACCCGTCTTTTTTTCGTTCAGCTTGACGAGGAAATCATAGCCCGTGATCAGCTTGTGAAAATTTCTTCGATCGAGTTCGGCGTTGAGGATGGTTTGGAACAACTTGTGGATCTCGTTCAGCGTGAACTTGTCGGGAAGAAGCTTTCCGATGGGTTGATGCCTGATCTCGTTGCGGATCGTCCGCGTGGCGACGTCGATCATTTCATTGTGATCGAACAAGAGCTTGGGAACCTTATCGATATCCCACCATGAACACGCATCCGAAATGGCATCCGGTCTCGGCACAACCTTATCGATGTTCACCAGCGCATAATATCCGATCGAAACGGTGCGCGGCGATATATCCAAGCCTTCAAACGTTTCACCCAGAGACTCCTCCACCAAGGCAAGGGTTTCCTCCTTGGAATAGTGAACAAACCGGTTGGTCTTGCCAAACGTATTGAACTGTTGCAAGAAAACTCCCTCCAATCCTGTCCGGTCAAGAAGAATGCGGTCGGCTGCCTCCTCCACACCTTCATCTTTATATACGCGCCCACCCGGCAGACTCCATTTGTCAATGGACTTCCAGCGGACCAGCAACACTTTCAACGTGCCTTGGGTGAACCCGAAGATGACGCAATCGATGGAAACTTCCCGCAAAATATTGGAAAAATACTCTTTTAAATCCATGTAAATCAGTTCATTACAGTGCGTATTTCTTACGCACTTAAATTTAATTACATTGCGTATACCTTACGCACAGTAAAAATAGACAGTAAAAGTGAAATTCAAACCACCTCAGACTATGCATAAAATATTAAGCGCTTTGGTGCTCCTGGTGGCCACCACGGCAGGGGCTCAGACGCCCGACGAAAACAGGTTCGAAAAAGTGGTGTTGACACAGGGTCTGAACGAACCGCTCGAGATGGCCATCCTCCCCGACGAACGGGTGCTGCTGATCGAAAGACATGGGTTGATCAAGTTGTATGAACCCACACTAAAAAAGATCTCGGTGATCGCGACCATCCCCGTGAGCACGAAGTATAACCCCGACGCAAAGGGCGTTCAGGCGGAAGCCGAAGATGGACTCTTGGGATTGACCCTGGATCCTGCCTTTGCTACCAACGGTTGGATTTACCTGTACTACTCTCCCACTGGAAAGACCCCGGTGAACGTGGTGGCGCGATATAAAATGACGGGGAATAAAATTGATCTGGCATCGAAGAAGGTGATCCTGGAAGTTCCCGTGCAACGCGATGAGTGCTGTCACACCGGCGGTTCAATGGACTGGGATGCTCAAGGCAATCTTTATTTATCTACGGGCGACAACACCAGCCCGCGGGCATCCGACGGTTATGCCCCGATCGATGAACGTGCCGGCAGAACGCCATTCGATGCACAACGATCGTCGGCCAACACAAACGACTTGCGCGGAAAAGTGCTGCGGATCCACCCCGAACCCGCGGGCACCTACACCATCCCGGAGGGAAACCTTTTTGCGAAGGGAACGGAACTGACAAAACCCGAGATCTATACAATGGGTCACCGGAATCCATACCGCATCGCGGTTGATAAGCACTCGGGTTATTTGTTCTGGGGCGATGTTGGCCCCGATGCTGGGAAAGATTCCACTGGCCTTGGGCCCACGGCAGAAGACGAATTCAACATCGCGAAAGCTCCCGGCAATTTTGGCTGGCCCTATTTTGTTGGCGACAACAAAGCGTACTGGGATTTTGACTTCGAGACAAAAAAGTCGGGTGAGCAGTTTGTTGCAGACAAGCCCGTCAATAATTCTCCGAACAACACCGGTTTGAAAGAATTGCCTCCCGCGCAAAAAGCCACGATCTGGTACACTCCCGGTTCATCGAACCGGTTCCCATTGCTGGGCAGTGGGGGCCGCAGCGCCATGGCGGGTCCCATGTATCATGCCGGCGATTTTAAAAATGCCAGGCGCGCCTTCCCGGCCTACTACGATAACAAATGGTTTATCTATGAGTGGATGCGCGACTGGATCATCGTGGTCACGCTGAATGACAAAGGCAACTACTCCCGCATGGAACGGTTTCTCCCGAACCTGAAACTCGACCACCCCATCGACATGGCGTTTGGTCCGAATGGCGATCTGTATTTGCTGGAGTATGGACAAGGTTGGTTCATGGGAAACCCGGAGTCGAAACTGGTACGCATCGAATACAATGGTGGCAATCGCAAACCGGTTGTGGTGGCCTCGGCCAGCACGTCGGCAGGAGCCATACCGTTGCAGGTAACGTTCTCCTCTGAAGGCACGAAGGACTATGACAACGATACGCTTCGTTACGAATGGAAAATAACAAACGCCCAGGGTGCCCCGGTGGCAACACTCACCGAGGCCAACGCTTCCTTTGCCTTTAAAGTCCCGGGTAACTATAAAGTAAAACTCAAAGTCACCGACACAAAAGGTTTGTCGGCGGCAAAGGAGTTCGCCATCTCTGCGGGCAATGAACCGCCCGTGGTGTCGTTGTCGCTGGCCGGCAGCAATCAATCCTTCTTCTTTCCCAATCAGAAGATCGCCTACGAAGTAAAAGTTTCGGATAAAGAAGACGGAAGTCTTGACGATAAACGAATAGCGGCCTCGAGTGTGCGCATCACCGCGAACTACCAGGACGGCGAGGGCAGCCCACAACCTGCCGGGCACCAGGAAGCACCCGTTACGTTCATGGCTGGTAAAAGTCTTATGGCCCGGAGCGATTGCAAAGCCTGTCACTTTGAGAACAAGAAATCGATTGGCCCTGCTTTTTTCGACGTCGCCACGAAATACAAACCGACCGCCGACAATATTAACTTGCTTTCCAGCAAGGTTATCAAGGGCGGGTCCGGCGTTTGGGGCGACGTGGCGATGGCACCGCATCCCGACATCGGCTTGCCTGAAGCCAAACAGATCGTTCAATACATCCTCAGTCTTTCGAGCGTGAAGAAGCCGGAGCCTACCCTTCCCGTGAAGGGCGAAGTCACGGTGAAAATTCCCGAAGGCGTTGACCCGACCAAAGGTGTGTATAGGATGTCGGCATCGTATAAAGACAAAGGCTTTAACGGGGTGAAGGCCATTGCCTCGGAGCAAACGATCACCCTCCGGAGTCCCACGATCTTGTTCGGAAATGCCGACGAAGCATCGCCCAACATCATGCGCTTCAAAATGGGCGACAGCAACCTCCTCATCGTGACAGCGCCCAATACCTATGCAAGTTTCAAAAAGATCGACATGACCGGTGTGAAGAACCTGTACTTCGCCGTGACCGCTCCCGTCGAGCAACTGAATTCGATGGGCGGCATCATCGAGGTCCACACCGGATCGGCCGACGGTCCTTTGATCGGGCAGACGGAGTTTATTCAACCCTCGAACGAGCCGATCGCAATGATGAGTAAAAGCATGCCGGTTCCCCATCGCGTAGCGGTGAACAGCAGCGGCATGAACGACCTCTTTTTTGTTTTCAAGAACGACAAGGCCACGGGTGCCTTGTATATTCCGCTTTCCGTCACCTTTTCAGCAGAGTAATAACAGCTCCTAACAGTACCACCAGCAATAAAAAAAACAACACCATGAACTACACACGCAGAGACTTTCTTTCGACCCTCGGCCTGGCATCGGCCGGCCTCGGTATGGCAACCTTGATCCCGTCGACGCTCCAGGCAAAAACCACCGCTTCCGCGGCGCCGTTCACCTTCGAGATCTCGCTGGCCGAGTTCTCTTACGCTTCGGAGTTGTACACCAACAAGATGACCAACTTCGATTTTCCCCAACGGGCCGTCAACGATCATGGGATCAGCGTGCTGGAATGGGTTTCCGGTTTCTTCAATAACAAACACACGGACACGGCCTACATGAAGGAACTCAAAAGCATGTGCGATGACCTTGGTGCCAAGAGTCACCTGATCATGGTCGATGGCGAGAATCTTGCCGCGGTGGATGCCGCCAAACGACAGCATGCTGTTGAAAGTCACTATCCCTGGGTGGATGCAGCAAAGTTTCTGGGATGCACGAGCATCCGGGTCAACCTCGGCGACGCCATGAGTGCGATGACCGGCAAAGGTGAGGAAGCCAGTGCACCCGATGCGGCGAAGGCAGCCGTGGATGGTTATGGGAAGCTGCTCGAATATGCCGGCAAAGCGGGATTGAACGTGATCGTGGAAAACCACTTCGGACATTCTTCCAATCCCGAATGGCTGGTGGGGATCATGAAACAACTCGGTGCCAAAAATAAAGGCTTGTTACCCGACTTTGGCAATTTCTGCATGGAGCGAACAAAGGCCGAGTCGATGGACTTTAAGGCGCTGATGGCTACCAAATGCTTGAAAGAGTACGACAAGTATAAAGGCGTTGAGATGATGATGCCCTATTCCAAAGGCGTCAGTGCGAAGACGCATAAATTCGCGGCCGGCGGTGAGGATCCCGAAACCGACTTCCACAAGATCTTCGGCATCATCAAAGCATCGGGTTGGACCGGTGGCTATGTGGGCATTGAATATGAAGGCGGCCTCCTCCGCGACTTCGGTGGCGACACGTCCTATTTGTCGAACGATGATGGGATAAAAGCTACGAAGGTGTTGCTTGAAAAGGTCAGGGAGGAGTTGAAGTAGCAAAGTCCCCCAGGCGGGAGACTTTGCTACGACGGTGGGCGGCGGCCGTCAGACATAATCGAAGGAGCACCCCGTCCCAATCAGAGTCTCCCGTCTCGGGGACTCTGATCGCTCAAAATTCCCCATCGTTAAAAAAAAATTGGACCATTCAAACGGCTGTCTGCCGAAAGCCTCGTAAATTTTTAGGCGCAAAGTCCGGAGGACAAGCGAAGCGCCTCAGGGAAATCAGGTATCTATGGTGCAACGCCTGGTATATTTCAAACGCGCCCGATTTCGCCAGGGTCCGGTAGGTTAACTTTAGCTAACGAACTACAGGTTATGAAAAAAGTGCTCCTCATCATGCTGTTCATGCCCCTCGGGGTATGTGGGCAGTCAGCTGCCGATAGCCTGGGGGCGCTACTTTCCTCGGGAACACTCGAGGGCACGCATCGAATTGACGCCCTCAACAGGCTTGCCTACCAGATCAGGGTGTCCTTCCCCGATTCGGCGACGGCCTATGCACAAGAGGCGCTTCGCCTGTCAAAAGATCGTGCCTACGAGATCGGCAAATGCGACGCCTACGTCGCCCTGGGTCTGCTCGCCTGGCTGGAGCCTGCCGCTGAAAAGGGAATTGAGTACGGCCTGCTGGCCTTGAAGACCGGCGATGCCGTGGGTTATAAAAAGGGCATGATGGAAGCCAACATGCTGCTGGGATTGCTCTACACGGAACTGGACAATAGAAAGGCCGAGGATTTTACCAGCCGCGGCCTCACCCTGGCCCTGGAAATACAAAATGTTGAAGGCATCGCCCGGGCGTGCAACGCATTGGGAAATCACTGCCGGCGACGGAACGATGGAAAAGAGGCCCTCTGCTATTATGAAACGGGCCTTCGCCACCTCGCCAACCGGAAGGATATCTCGATCAAAAATCTCTTGCTCTCCAACGTCGCGTTGTACTATATCAACCGCGATGAAGAAAGAGAAAAGACAAAGCTGTACCTGGAGGAAGCTTTGCAGATCGCGCTGGCCTTCAAAAATAAAAGTGCAGAGCTGCTGACCCGCACGCGCATGGGCATGTACTACGCGAATCTAAACGACCTTTCCCAGGCGGACGAACAATACACACGCTGCGAGCAACTCAGCCTTGAACTCGGCACCAAGAGTGCCCTGTTGGAAACCTACGCCGGGCTCGTCGCGATCAAAACAAAAACCGGTCGCATCGCAGAGGCACAGGCCTACCAACAAAAATATTTCAATCTGAAGGACAGTCTCTATGGTTTGGAAAGCAGCCGGCAAATTGCAGCGCTGGAAACACAATACGAAACCGAAAAAAAAGACCAGACCATCCAATTGCTGGAACAGGAAAAACGGATCCACCAGATCTGGAGGAACGCGCTCATCGGCGGCGTGGTGCTGGCCCTGGCGATCGCATTTTTGATATATCGCCTGCAACGGTCGCGCACACAAAAAACAAAACAACTGCTCGACATCCAGCAATTGCTCAACGACAAGCTGAAGGAGGTCGACAAATTCAAGACCGATTTCTTTGCCAACATATCACACGAGTTCCGCACGCCGCTCACGTTGATCCTCGCCCCGTTGGAAAATGAGTTGAAAAAGAAATTGCCTGCGGGCGGAAAAAAGAACCTGGTCTTGATCCGGCGAAACGCCAACCGGCTGCTGGAACTGGTCAACCAACTCCTCGACCTCTCCAAGCTCGAGTCGGGAAAGATGGACCTGCACATCCGTCAGGGCGAACTCAAACTATTCCTGATGGCCATTACCGAATCGTTTGAATCGTTGGCGCAGTATAAACAAATTGAGTTCATCCGGAACATCAACCTCGACGACAAATCCTATTGGTTCGACCAGGACAAAACCGAAAAGATTGTCACCAACCTCGTGTCGAATGCCTTTAAATACACCGCCGCCGGTGGGACGGTGAGCATTTCGGCCGACCTCGTCGACAACCGGGATCTTTCTCTTGTGGTGACCGACACCGGCACGGGGATTCCGAAGGAAGAACAGGAGCACGTGTTTTCGGCTTTCTATCAAACCAAGCAGGCCGCGTCGCAGCAACAAGGCACGGGGCTTGGTCTTCCGCTCGTCAAAGAATTGATCAAGCTATACCACGGCACCATCTCCCTACAAAGCGAGCCGGGCCAGGGCACAACCCTGACGGCGAGGATCCCGGTGCACAAAGAGGCCTTCGATGCCAGCGTGGTGGTGGACGACAGCGATGCGCTCTCTCCTTTTTACATCGGTCACCAAACGGTTGACCTCGCCGGCAATCACACTACTTCGCCATCCTTGCTCCACAACAAAGACTCCGTATTGGTGATCGAAGACAACACCGATCTCAGGGAATTTATGGCGGCCACATTGCAAAATAATAACTACGCCGTGTTGTCGGCCAGCGATGGAGAAGAAGCCCTGCAACTCGCCTTAAAGTATGTTCCCAGCCTGGTGCTCAGCGATCTGATGATGCCCAGGATGGATGGCATCGCGTTCACCAAAAAAATCAAAGACGATGAACGCACCAGTCACATTCCCGTCATTTTGCTCACCGCTAAAAATGAACCGCAGGCGCGCATCGATGGCCTGAGAACCGGGGCCGACGATTATCTCACCAAACCCTTTTCGCCCGACGAACTCCTGGTGCGCATCGACAACCTGATCAGTCAAAGAAAAAAACTGGCCCAGAAGTTTCGCGAAAGGATCCTGGTCTCCCCCACGCCCGCGCCCGAAGCCTCGCTCGACGACAAGTTTCTCGACAAGGCCCGTTCCATCGTCGACGCCTACCTGGGCGACTACACCTTCACCGTCGAGCAGATGGCCGAAGAAATGAACCTGAGCCGCACACAATTGTTCCGGAAAATCAAAGCCCTCACCGGCCTCTCACCCAACGATTTTATCAAGGACATCCGGTTGAAACGCGCCGCCGAAATGATCCGGCAGAAAGTGGACATCATCACGCAGATCGGCTATGCCGTGGGGTTCAATGACCAGTCGTATTTCACCAAGTGCTTCAAGAAACAATTTGGCGTCACCCCCACGGAATACTCCATGATGACATCCACTCCAAAAATAATCTCCCAATAATGTTTCACGACCTGCCCGTTGGTCGTGAAAATTACCAGGAGATGATGATCCTTACCTGAAAATTTTAAACCGTCACTTCCGACGTTTCCCGGTCTGCCTTTTTAGCTTTTGAAGCTTTGGTGAACGGGATCAGCATCGGGGCAGAACGTTTGTAGTCTTTGTACCTCACGCCGAAGTGTGTGACCAGGTCGCGTTCCTCGAATTGGATGGCCGTCAGCATATAGAGTGTGGTCATGATGGCAAAGAACAAATGGGCGGCCGTCATGACCGGGGTTGCCCAGAAGGCGATCATAAATCCCAGGTATAAGGGATGACGCACATACTTATAAAAGAAGGGCGTCCGGAAAGGAAGATCCGTATATTTTTCGCCTCTGAAATTCAACCACACCTGGCGCAACCCGAACAAGTCGAAGTGATTGATCAGAAATGTGCTCACCAGAACAATGCCAAAGCCCAGCATGGAAAGCGATTTCAGAAAGGTGGCCGCTCCTTCCGATTCAACGGTCCAAATAACACCGCCCATCGGCTGCCATTGCCAGAACAAGAGGATAAGGCACAAACTGGCCAACAAAACATAGGTGCTCCGCTCAATGGGCGTCGGAACAAATTGTGTCCACCAACGCTTGAAGGCAGGCCGCGCCATAACACTATGCTGGATGGCAAACAGGGAAAGAAGCCCCGCATTGACCAACAGCGCAAAGCCCAACGACGACTGCGGCGGGCTGTCGATATGCTTCGGCACGAACCACGAACTAACGAAGCCGACGGCATAAAGGAATGTCCCAAAGAAAATTGCATAGGCAATGATCCCGTAGAGAAGCATGAGAGTCTTTTTCATAACTGAGTTGTTTATTAGTTTTTTCTGCAAAGGAACCTCTGGCAGACCTCCCAGGCTTGTAACTAGGATGCAAAGGCAGGTAATTTTGGGGAGTTGGGGGATGGGCCCCCTGAGGAGAGTGATGGGTTGTTTTAAAAACGCAAAGTCCCCGAGGCGGGAGACTTTGCTACCACAATGGGCGGTGGCCGTCAGGCACAATCGAAGGAGCGCCCCGTCCCAATCAGAGTCTCCCGTCTCGGGGACTCTGATTGCTCGAAATCCCCCACCGCTTAAAAAAATGGATCATTCAAAACGCAAAGTCCCCAAGCCGGGACACTTTGCTACCACGCCGGACTTTACCTAACTTTCACGATTAAAATATCCCGCTACTATGTTCGATGGGCCCGATTTCCCAAAATCACTGGATGAAGAAGTTTTTAATGCCTGGCTGGAAAATGGCCGGCTCAGCAAGATTGGCTACAATTATTTGTTGGTCATTTGGGACGAATACGACTCCAAATATCTACCGGTTTATGTGGAGCGCCGCGACGAAATAGGCGGGTATGAAACATATAAATCATCGACCGGCAGGGAATCACTGGTCGCTTCATACGATCTCTATTCCGAGTCAAGAATTGTTTAAAACACGCGCACGCACCACCCGCTAAAAAAGGGAGGACAGCGTCCGCGGGATAACACCCAAACCGGTCCGCCGTCCAAGTCAAAGTCTCCCGTCCCGGGGACTCTGATTTTCCCAACCTTAATTCTTCACACACCGAATCGAAAGCCCATAGTATTTATCATTATGACTCCGAAGAACCCCCGACTGATACGTACTGATCTGATGCCAAAAGGCGGAAACAGCGCCCGGAACTTCTTCAGATGAAGTCCACCACGAGCCCTCAAGGCCCGCATACGGGAACCAAAGACCCTGCGAGACAAAAAAACCAAATGAGCCATAGAAATCTTTAAAGCCACCTGCCCGCGCGTTGAACCCGGTAGCATTTCTGTTGCTTGGAAAGTCGGTGTTGCCGGGGGAACCCAAATCGCCAGAAGACTCCCAGGTGGTAATATCGGACAAGGCTTTCGCGATTTTATTATTGGTTTTCCAGTCGCCATTGGTAGTACCATCATAATTAAAGCCATGGGCAATGAGATAGTTTTGCAAGGTGATCCATTCATCCTCCGACGGCACATGCCAATCGGTGGGACATAGTTTCCCTGTGTTCACGGCATACCAATTGTACAGCGCGCCGTAAGTCCCCGAGTAGTGAATGCTGTCATTGCGATACCAGGTGTAGGCGCCCTGATTATCGGCCAGCCACCCCAGGCTATCGGTGATGAAGGCGATGGGTGTTCCATCACTATAGGTTGTGGTCTTCAGGTTTTCCGTCATCCAGATTTGCGAGCCGATCGTCACGCTTTTATAAGCGTTACCATCGGCATCAACCACGTCTCCTGGAACTCCGCTACTGCCCAGGGTAGTAAAATAGGTTTCTTCCCCGTATCCCGTACCGATGTTATTCGTCGCGTAGGCGCGCACATAATACTTGGTGTTGAGCATGAGTCCGCTGAGGGTGCTGGTAAAACTTCCCGTACCGGGTCCATCGGTCGTTTTAGCGTCGTCGGTTGTCGGATTGTGGTTCACGCTCCAGCATACGCCGCGCATGGTAACACCCGCTCCGCCATCGCTGGATACGATCCCGCCACTCACGGCTGACGTTTGTCCAATGGCGGAAACGGGCGTTGTTGCCAGCAGGATGGGCACGGTCAAAATATCGGTGGTCATAAAGGACAGCTCATTTCCATAGGCCGTCCCAACTTTGTTGATGGCATAGGCGCGGACATGGTAGGTAGTGTTTTTTGCGAGTTCGTTTAACGAGCTTGCAAAAGTGCCGGTGCCGGTTCCGTCCATCGTTTTAGAATCAGAAACTGTAGGGCTGGCATTTGTGCTCCAGCAAACGCCTCGCGCAGTCACCTCAGCGCCACCATCATCCGTAATGTTTCCGCCGCTGGTGGCCGAGGCCGATGTGATGTTGCTGATCGTAAGGGTGGTCAAGGTGGGTAACTGTGCTTCCGGATTGTTTTCTTCCGTGCAACTGTTCACGCACGCCAGGAGCGCACAAAGCAAAATGACAGAAACATGTTTCTGTATAGTATTCGATTCCCAATTTTTAGTGTTCATGTTCATCGTGATTTTTGACATTCATACATTATCCAAAAGCCTTCGCCAGTCCCTTGCGCATCAACGCTACAAACAAAGCGCCGCCGTTAGCCGTGCCGATCGATCGTCCTCAATGATTTCAGCGCATCGCCGTCGATCTGCACGTACCGGAAAACATGTCGCCCATCCTGACGACGGAAAACTGATTACAGTAGATTATCAAACTAAACTAACGGAAAAGATAAAAGTCGATGAACCTGATTTCACAACTGGTTGCTTTGACTTTACAAGTGGAGGGCACTGCGGTGATGGGCAGCAGGAGGATGATCAAAGATATTATGGGAGATCGGTACAGTACGTTGAAATAGCATCGCGCTAAACAGCACAAGCTTCGCGAGATCAGGGCTTGTCCAGCAATCCCAGAAATTCTTCTTTCTTTCTGCGCGAAACGTCTACGTGGTGGTTTTCTGCGAGCACCACATAGCCTCCCTCGCCTCTCACATATTTTTCTACATGAGCGAGGTTGATGATATACGAGTGGTGCACTCTGAAAAAACCCGACTCGGAAAGCAGGCTTTCAAAGTCCTTCAGGTTTTTACAGACCAACGCTTGCTGATTATTTTTTAAGATGATTTGCGTATAGCTTCCCTCTGCTTTACAATAGAGGATGTCCTGCGTGTTAAAAAAATCGATCCCCTGCAAGGTTGGCACCGCCAGCTTTTCGACCCTCCCCGATTTCAGCTGAATGTTGTTGAGCACCGATTGGAACTGATAGGGATTCATCGTTTTGCTCTGCCTTTCCTTCACCCGGTTCACCGCATGCATCAGGTCCTCCACATCGACAGGCTTCAGCAGGTAATCGAGCGCACTGAACCGGATCGCCTTGATGGCATACTGGTCGTGGGCGGAAACAAAGATCACTTCAAAATTTATGGGCGATAGTTGTTGCAATAAATCAAACCCCGACATTTGCGGCATCTGCACATCCAAAAACACCAGGTTAGGGTTGATCCTCTGAATGCCCGCCAGAGCTTCTTCGGGTTTGCTGTAAATTCCTTTGATGGCTATGTCCGGACAATATTTTTCAATCGCCAATTGAAGGGCCTCCAATCCGGCAGTTTCATCGTCGACAAGTATGGCGTCAATCATTGCAAATGGGGATAGTGACCGTCACGCGTGTGCCCAGCGGCCTGTCGCCGGCGTCTTTCAAATCCACCACGTTGATATAATTATAGTGACGGCTGGCCGGTTTGCCCAGGAGTTGCAGGCGCTGCTCGGTGATCTTCATACCCATGGATTTGTTTTGCAACAACGAAGCGTCCCGAAGCTGTTGCGCCCGCTCGCGCCCCACGCCATTGTCTTCGATGGTACAGCATAACGCATCCTCCTGTGGCTCTATGGCGATGGAAATAGAACCTTTCGACTGACACTCTTTGTGCATGATCCCGTGCCATATCGCGTTCTCCACAAAAGGCTGCAAGACCATCGAGGGAAGATACGTGCCCTGTGTATCAATCGATGCGTTGATCAAGACAGAATGACTGATCTTTCCGGGCGAACGCAATTCCTCCAGCTGGATATACGATTCCAGGAGTTCAATCTCGCTTTCGAGCGTCACCACCGAGGCGCCCGCATTTTCCAGGATCAAGCGCACCAGTTTTGAGAATTTGGATAAATAGAGACTGGCACTTTCCGTATCGCCCTTGCCGATCATCACATTGATGCTATTCATGCAGTTGAATAAAAAGTGCGGATTGATTTGTGCGCGAAGGGCTTTCATTTCCATTTCGCTTACCTGTCGTTTAAAGTGGGCCTCTTTTGCTTCGTTGGTCTTTATGGTGAGCAGCATCCGCTGGCGATAGATATAAAAGGCCAAAACAGCAATCAACAGGATCAAAACAAATCCACCGGCAAAAGCTCTGTTGAGCGTAGCTTGTTGCTGTGATTCCTTCTGCTGGATCTCTTTCTCCTTGGCTAACAGCGCGATCCGTTTGTCCTTTTCACCGGTCTCATACTTTGTCTGAAGTTCGCTGAATTGCTTGGCGGTCTCTTCATTCAGCACACTGTCCTTCATGGCGGCGAACAACTGGTGATATTCATAGGCCTTTTGATAATTACCCTGATTTGAATACAGCACCGAAAGCTTCTGATACGTGTCGCGCAAACCCGGTTTGGAACGGAACTCCTTCGACAATGAAAGGGCACGCAAAAGGTGCGTGGTCGCCAAAGGATATTTTTTCAAAAACATATACGTCTCGCCGACACAGATCAGGCTCAACAGCGTCTTTTCCCGCTGTGACATTTGCTCCCGGATGGACAATGCCTGCTGATGATACACCAGCGCACTATCGTATTGTCCCAAGGCGTTCAATATTTCTCCTATGCTACTCAACGCAGTCCCCGCGGTTCGTTTTGATCCCAGAGCATGGCTGATGACCAACGATTCTTTGTAGAACGTTCGCGCTTTTTCATATTGCTTCAATTCCGACCAGGCATTGCCCAGGTTCATCAGTACCCTGAGTTTGCCCATCCGGCATTTCAGGTCTGGGCTCAGGCTGTCGAATAAGCGCAGGGATTGATGGTATATGTCGATCGCCTTGTCATAATTTTTTAGCCTGATAAACAAATTGCCGATATGCATGAAGGTGATGGCCATGCCATAAGCGGACCCGTTTCTCTGGTGCATCGCCAGGGCCTGGTAGCTGGTGGCCAGGCTTTGTTCATAGCGACCAAGTCCCTCCTGCACAACGGCCACCTGGAACAAGGTGTTGGCCAACCGGGAAGAATCCCCGGAAGCATGGACATACTCTATCTGTCGTTGAAAATGGTCGAGCGCTTCCGGATACTTCCCTTCATAGCGCGAGACCACCCCATAACAATAATGGGAAGCCGCCAATATGGACTTGTCACTGAATTCATCGGCTAATAATTTCACGCTGTCCGCATACCGGTGTGCCAGACCGACATCGCCCAAGGTGCTGGCATAAGCAAAGCAAAGCTGGTCGTAGATTTCCACCTTGCGCGTGGCGTCTGTGCTGTGTATTAAAAGCGTTTTTAAGCTGTCGATTTCCGACTCGGCGGGAGAGCGAGCCTCGCTGTGGCGCAGATCGGCTTGCTGGCCGGTCAAGGCATGAGCCCATAGTATGCAAATCAACAGCGGTATACCACGAACCTTTGAGATCGATTTTATTCCATGTCGCACGTGAGTAGAAATGAAATTGAGGGTTTATTCCAAATCCGTCATTTAAAATTAAGCTAAAGTTATTGGAAAGCCCATCTAAAAGGCTGGAAGGTTGTCACCTAAAATGTTCATCGCGCGAAACTTGAAATGCCTCGGGAAGTACTTAGCATTGTAATAAGCAAAAAAACAAACTCATGATCCCTTGTTTCAGGAGTTGCCCTTGAGAAAAGCGTTCATGACCAAAATCTCCGGCCGGCTACAATTCGAATCGGTAGTCACGTCCTTCAGCTGCAGATAGTATTCGGTTGCTTTCTTTCTGTCCTTTAGTTTTTCCGCGGCCTGCGCAGCGCCGTAGAGCCCATGGAAGCGACGCGGATGCCGCGTCAGATCGGCTTCATACGCTTCCAGTGCCTTTGCCGGTTCGTTCATGGCCATGAAAAGATCACCGAGTAATTCCCTCGCCGGAACAATCTCGCCAGGCGAAACGGGGTGCTTCTCGGTTTTATCTTCCATCTCAGCCGCCGCCGTCATGAATGAAACCGCCGCAGCGGCATCTCCTTCGGCAAACTTGATCCAGGCTTCGGATGCCTTGATCTGGATGGCGAGAAAATTTGATTTATAGCTTTCCTTCGCTTTCACCAACGCCTCATAGCTGTTCTGCAACACTTTCAATTCGTCCTTCGCTGCCGCTATATTTTTCGTATGAACAGCTCCCAATACCTTCGCAAAAGTGATGTTGGATTTCTCCCAGGGGTAACGATCCCAGCTGGAAATGGCCGGGCTAAAGTCGAGGGCGGCGGCTGCCTTCCAGTCGCGTCGTTCAATGGCGTAGCGTGCGGGGATTGCCGCCAATGAAAATGCACCCTTTCCAGCTTCGGGCGCAATCGCCTTCACGGATTTAAAATAATCGAATTGCTCGTTTGCTTTCGTGTCGTTGCCTTGCTGAAGGTAGGCATACATCAAATAATCAAGCCCATGAAGTTCCTCATCCCAATGGCCCTTCATTTTCATTTTCTCACCATAGCATTGCGCCGCCGACACGGAATTCAGGTTCGACGCCACCGACTCGCTCCAAAGACCCAGCCGCGTAAAAATGTGCGAAGGCATATGCTGCGCGTGCGCCGACGCTGCAGCGATCGAGGCATATTTTCGGGCAGCAGGTAAGGCGAGTTCTGCCAGTTCAGGATAGTCATACGTATGAATGATGTAATGCGCAATTCCGGGATGGTCCGGTTGATCTACAAAAATGGCCTCCAGCATATTGCCCGCTTTCTTTTGCTTGACGAAGGATTTGTCGCCCGGATCTGCGGCAGCACGCAACGCCAGGGCATAGAATACGGCCGACTCGGTTTCGTTTGGATATTTCTGATACAGTGCCAACGATGCATTCTCAAATTTTAAAACACGGGTCTGGTGATCCAGCGAATCCCAATGATCATAGATCGTGGCGATCGCCTCCAAATAATCGGACTCCCGCGAAGCCTTATCCTTAATCACCGATCTGCCCAGGGCAACAATTTTTGCGCCCTTCTTCAAATCAGCTTCTCCAGGCCTTTCCCACAACGGATGAAAACTACACATGGCCGCCCCCCAATATCCCATGGCGCACTCGGGATCGGCATCAATAACCTTTGCAAATACTTTTTCCGCCTCCGTATACTCAAAGGAATGCAACAACGCCGTAGCAAGATTAAAATCATCCCTCACTTTTTCAGAGCAAGCCTGACCAAACAAAACCTTCCCAAACTGGCCAGCTCCTGATCCACAAAGCGCGATCTCGCCTTGCGCAAGATCCAACAGCTTTATCTCACCTCGCAATTGCGCAGCATCCCTGTTCCCCCCACAAGAAAAAAAAACTGCCAGGGCCGACAGGTATAAAAAGTCTTTGACAGAGATTCTCATTTTTTTCAAGTTGGTTCCTACTCCTGAATTCACAAATAAATATAACAAATCCATCGCGAAGGAACGCCCGTCCCAATCAGAGTCTCCCACCTCGGGGACTCTGATTGCTCAATACACCCCAGCGTCTCCCGCCTCGGGCCTCTGATCTCGCCCCAACAGCTCAATACAACACCGTCACCACCCCCTTATATGTCTGTCTCCCATACGGAAGCTTAATATCGATCGTATAAAAATACGTATCCACCGGCAACCGCTCACCACGAAATATCGCATCCCAATCCCGCTCAAATCCATTGGCCTCATACAGGAGCAATCCGCGTTTATTGTACACTTTGATAATAGCTTCATCAAGCTTGTCCTTGTTCAATAGTTGAACATGCCACGTGTCGTTCGCGTTGTCACCATTTGGAGTAAACGCATTAGGAATGTCAATTTCAATCTGTCCCTCGATGTCAACCACGCGCTCCGACGTCAAACTTACCCTTTGTCCGTCGCTCACGTAAACATAAATCGTTCTCGATCCGGACAATATAGCTTCGGGGGCACCATTAACTTCCGTAATGCGATAATTATATTTTATCGAGCGCAGCGCCGTCTGATACTCCTCTACGCTGGCGTTGCCGATCAGAAACAAACCTCCTGCAGAATCCTGAATGGCTCTTATTTTTGGATTGTTATAGTCGAAAACCAACTCGTCATTTTTTGGGCTGTGGTTTATCTCGCGGAAACTTATTTCCGCCATGCTCAGGTATGTATTATCCACGTCGGCGAGCCCCAAATTCCGAAAGACTTCCATAGGTTCAGTCCCGGGCTCGAAAGGGATCGGTGCACTTTCCGCTAGCGTGATCACGGGAGCGTCGTTTACAGGACTGACCAGAATGGCCAACTGGAATACACCACTCGTGTTTACGCCATCACTGACCGTCACGCCAACTTCAATGAACCCGTTAAGATTCGGAGCAGGTGTAACAACATTTCCATTCGCACTGTAAGTACCTTGGCTATTGCTCAGCACCGAAAGCGTAAAGCCCTGCGGATAGTTGGGATTATCCGCGTCGGTCACGAAGAGATCGGAAAGATAAATCGTGATCGCATAATCCTCCAGCACGACCAATTCCTTTTGCCCGTTTATCTGGGGCGTCGCTGAAACAGGGGTAACCTGGATCTTTAATTCATATAGCGGACTGTCATCCAATCCGTCGTTCACCTGCACGACAACCCGAAGCGTGCCGTTGACAACGCCCGCGATGGGAGTAACCGTCGTCCCCGAAACCGTATAGTTCGTGCCCGGAAAAACCTTTAATGAAAATCCTACGGGGTACTCATTGTCAGGATCGCTTACTTCCAGATGGAAGAGCTGAATGGTGATGGAAGTATTTTGTGTTATGCTAATGTCCTTTTGACCCACAATGGTAGGAGCCACGTTCTTTTTCACTGCGATAATCTCCACCTGCACATTGAAATTAGGACTGCTTACTGTACCATCGTTTACCGAAACGGTCACGCTGAGCATTCCAACAAAAGTCGGCGATGGATTTATCGTATTTCCTGCCACTACGTAATTGTTACCTTGGGCGATCTTTAAAGTAAAATCGTTTGGGTATGTGTTGTCGGGATCAGCAACGGTCAGATCCGAAAGACTAATGGTGAACGTAGTGCCTTGATCGGCACTCAAAGTCCTTTGACCCGTGATCACCGGATTGTCATTGACGGCCACAACGAAGATCTGGAGATCGAACGGTGGACTATCATTCGCGCCATCATTGACGCTTACCATGACGGAAAGAGGTCCCGCATAATTTTTTTCAGGAATAACGGTACTTCCATTCAGGGTATAATGGGCTCCAGGAGAAATCGCTAAAGTAAAGTCTTTTGGATATTTACTGTCCCGGTCGACAACAGTAAGGTCGGTGAGCTTAATGGCGATCGATTGATCCTCGTTAACCGTCAAGGGCTGCTGCCCTGTGATCGTCGGTGCAATCGGCTGGACTTTTACTTCAATTTTAAGATCGAAGCGGTTGCTTTCGGCCTTGCCATCATTTACCGACACCGCGACTTTTAGACTCCCCGAAAAGTTCGACGCAGGTGTTACCGTTGTTCCATTGACGGTATAGTTAGCTCCATCGTAAACGGTAAGCGTAAAACCAGATGGGTAGCTGTTGTCGGGATCCGTTACCGTCAACTGATTGAAATCAACCGCAACACTTTGCCCTTGATTGATGGAAATGGGAACCTGTCCCGTGATAAGAGGGGCAACATTTTTAGTCACGGTGATCTTTAGCTTGAACTTGTTGCTTTCCTTTTCACCGTCATTTACGGATACCTGGACTTGCAGATCGCCGAAAAAGTTTGGTGCAGGCGTCACCGTTGTTCCATTGACTGTATAGTTAGCTCCACCGTATACGGTAAGCGTGAAACCAGATGGGTAGATGTCGTCAGGATCGATAACCGTTAGTTGATCGAAGCTTATCGTTACGCCTCCGCCCTGGCTTATGGTGATTGGCGTTTGCGCGATGATGATGGGGGCAATATCCGTCGACAACAGGACGTTGATCTTGAAATTGAACCATTTGCTGTCCTGTCCACCCTCACTCACCCGAACCTGCACGGTAAGCAGCCCGATAAAATTCGGGTCGGGTGTAACGGTAGTCCCGCTGACGTTATAGTGCTTGCCCGAATTTACCTCCAATGTAAACCCGTCGGGATATTCAGATGCCGGATCTCCTGGTGTCACGATCAGGTTGGCCAGCGTTATCGTGATCGGCACACCCTGAAGGGTCGACAACGGCGACGGTGTTTGGCCCGTGATGACAGGGGCACGACCAACCGCTTGACCCATTGAACCAAATGCCTGAATGAAGAAAAGGAGGAGACAAGCGATGATCCCAAGGTTTTTCATCTCTATACTTGTACAAAATGATGTACTGCAGCGAAAGCGACTTTGTAAAATCCGTGCCATGGAATGTCCACCTGTAAAGTTTGAAATTTCAAAACGTTACGCTCTCTAATAAAAGGATGGGGCGTCAATTCCACATCCGGAGTGGATTTTGCTCTACAGGTTCGCATTTGATCAATGTTCAAACCTGTATCCGGGAACACGTCGTCCTTTTTACTTTATGCGTTGCTTCTTTGGACACTGGTCCATGCAACAAGGGCCAATGCCACCAGCTCTGCAACGGTCCGCTGGATATGAAACGACCACCACTGGTCTCGCAACACCGTCCAATCCTCGGGAACAGCATGTATATTCCAGGTCAGCATTTCTTTTTGGATGGGAAGATTACCAAACCGCGTGATGACGATGCACAGCAAAAGAAAGCCTGCCGCGGCCAGCAAGGCCATGAAAGTCCTTTTGTCTTTTCGCTGAAGAAAAGCGGATGTGATGGTGACGAGCGTTGCTATGATCACCAACGAAACCAACAAAGTCTGAAGGGAAAGAACCAGGTGTTGTTGCTGATCAATATAGGTTGCTGCCGAATAGTCCCTGGGATTTAGACCTACCCATATTCCAAAACTTGTACCTGCCAGCAGGGCGACTAAGATGATGTTTAAAAACCGAATGATCGTCGTGCCCATAACACAAGATTAAGCCGTTATAAACGTCGCGAGTCAATTGCCATCCGTTTGATATTTCGCAGGAGCGCCCAAAAAAGACAGCTAACGATAGGCTCGACACACAGCGGGACCTAAGAGATGAAGTCAAATGACGAAGGAATGGTTATAGCGCCGCGGCTGTCCCACGACACCTAACGAATTTAAGAAACAAAAACGACAACCTAAAGCTAATCCTGTGCTGATTTACCCCCCTCTGCCCCTTTTGGCCGAACGGAAGCGTTTCCAGGTCATACTAACCGGGCTGGCTATCGGGCGCTTATTTTAGGAGGTGTATCATTGAAAAAACCAATCGCCACCCGGTTGATCAGTTCAGGTTGCTCTTTGAATACTTCATGCGACGTATGGGGAAGAACACAGAACTGACTTCCCGGGATTGATTTGTACATCTCTTCTCCGTGCGCGATTGAAATGTCGTCCCGGTCTCCAACAACGATCATGACGGGGATCTTTATGCGGTCATAAATAGATCTTGAAAAGTACTCGTCAGCGTATACCATCTTGTTCAGGCTTTCCAGGAGCTTCACCCAATCTTTGCCTGGTAGCTTTGAATAATCCTCGATCAACTGCTTGTTAAGCTTTTCGAATATCTCCTTCGAAGGCGGTACAACAGAATCCAAAGGAATTCCCGGGGGAATATTGAAACCACGTTTACCGTTGTTGGCTCCAACAGCAATTACTTTCTTCACCTTGTCCGCCCGTCTTTCCGCCAGCAGAATGCCAACAATCCCTCCATCACTCCACCCCATAACATACAAACTGTCGACGCTCAAGCTGTCGATCAGTTGTGACATGGTTTCGGTCAGGATCTCATAGCTGATGCTATCGGGTTGTTCTGATCGCCCTTGGGAGGGAGTGTCTGGCGCGATAATTCTGAAATGTTGAGAAAGACCCGGGATACAGCGCGCAAAATCTTTGATACTCCGACTGTGGCCACCCCCGGAGAGCAATAAAAGCGGCACACCCTTTCCATATTCTTCATAGTAAATTTTTTTACCGCGAATGCTGATGTACGCTCCGTCGTTTGACCCATAGTCGATTTTTCGCTTCTCCACCTCACAATGGATGATCAGAAGTGGCAAGCCAAGAAAAATGAAAAGCGTTGTCTTCTTCATGTCTTTGTTCCGATTGAATGGGAATTTGATATTTTTTAGTCTGCGACAAATCTCGATTCCGTTTGGATGGCCGACCCGGAAAATCATACGGATTTGTTTTCGCCACAATGCCATGAAGGTAGCGCAGTGAAAATAGTTTTAAAAGCCTCCGATAGAAGTACTAAGTATTTGAAGGTCACCAGGAAAGATTGAATAGCCATCGCGCCGTTGGTCCGGAACGTCGGTTGATTTGTAAAAAAATTATCTTAATTTCCGATGCACCAAAAGCTTACCAAGAAATATGAACTTCCGAAAGATCGTCGTCACCGCGCTCGCCCTGCAGCTATCACTATGTTTCACTGCCGTTGCACAGAAGCAATTCAAGGCACTGCTCGTAACCACCACCAAGGGATGGCATCACGAATCGTTACACTCCGGGGTATTGGCCATTCAGCAATTGGGCGTTCGGAACTCCTTCGACGTGTCGTTGTTTGAAAACCCCAACGGCTTTACTGATAAATATCTGGAACAATTTCAGGTGGTGATTTTTTTAAACACCACCGGCGACATCCTCGACTCTGCCCAGCAAAAAGTAATGGAACGCTTTATCCGCTCGGGCAAAGGATTCGTAGGCATTCACAGCGCGTCCGACACGGAGTATGATTGGGACTGGTACACCAAACTCGTGGGACGCATGTTCCATATCCACCCCGTGATCCAAACCGCCAAACTCAACATCGTCGACGGAACCTTCCCAGGTTTGCAGGGATTTGCCGACGGCAAACTCTGGACCGACGAATGGTATGAATTCGGCCCCGAGAAAATCGCAGGCCTCAAATACGTCCTCGCCGTCGATGAAACTTCCTATGATCCCAAAGTGCAATGGGGCGAGAAAAAAGGTCTGGGCATGGGAAAACTCCATCCCGTTGCCTGGTATCACAACTACGACGGCGGCCGCTCCTTCTACACAGCCCTGGGCCACATCCCCGCCATCTTCAGCGATCCGGCATATTTGAATCACCTGTATGCCGGCATATACTGGGCAGCTACAGGCAAGAAGAACTAAACGCGACGGCGTCCCAATCCAAGTCTCCCGCCTCGGGGACTTCGATTGCCCAAAGCGAGCATTAATTCAGCGGCTACCGGTCATATCCCTTGGACCATTTCGCTAAAGAAAGTATATGTATTTACATATACTTTTAACCATTTTACGTATATTTATATTCAAATACATATAAAAATAACATTTAATCCATAATTATATGCAATTACATATAATTATAGATTTATATACCAATTTATATTTAAAAGCATATAAAATGCACCGACTTGCAACATTCGTAAAAGAGAAACGAAAGAACGCTAAACTCACGCAATCTGAGTTTGCAGCGCGCGCAGGTGTAGCCCTTACCGTCATCCGGAAAATAGAACAAGGAGACCTGCGTCTCAACCTAGAAAAAGTAAATCAGGTATTGAAAATGTTTGGTCACGAGCTGGCCCCGGTAAGTCAGCGAGAACTAACCAATGAATAACGATGAGACGCGGAGAAATTTATTATGATGATACACTGGCTGGCATCCTGACGGAAACCGACGATGGTGAATATACATTCACCTATACCGATGACTATATCGCAAAATATCCAAGTCAGTTTTTAACCTTCTCCATGCCGGTAAACAAAACGGTTTATCGCGACAAAAGGCTATTTCCATTCTTCGACGGACTTATACCCGAAGGATGGTTGCTAGACATTGCTGCGAAAAGCTGGAAGATCAATCCCAATGACCGCATGGGGTTGCTCCTGGCGTGTTGCCAGAATTGTATTGGAGCAGCGAGTGTAAAACCTATTGCTGAAAAAGATGAATAACCGGTGCCTGTATTGTTACGAGCTTTTAGAAAAAGAAACTGACTTTCATGAGCGATGCAGCCTGAAATTCTTCGGAACGAAAACCGCGCCTGCATTGGATTATTCGCTCGGAGAAATGGCTGCACTGGCCCGGAATGTTGTCGAGAGCCGTATCGCTGTTCCAGGCGTTCAGCCTAAACTCTCTCTTTCCATGGTCAGCGAAAGCAATGTCGGAAAGAGGTTTACCGTCGTAGGAGCATTGGGTGGTTCGTACATACTAAAACCACCGTCAGCAGATTACCCAGAGATGCCAGAGGACGAGCACGTCACGATGCGCATAGCCGAAGCCTTCGGTATAGAAACCGTACCTTCAAGCCTGATCCGATTAAAGTCCGGCGAGCTTGCCTATATCTCCCGGCGCATTGACCGCCGACCGGATGGAAGCAAAATCCACATGATCGACATGTTTCAAATTACCGAGGCCTTCGATAAATACAGAAGCTCCATGGAGCGCATCGGTGATGCTATTGCCGTATACTCCACCAATACGCTCCTGGAGCAGGTAAGCTTTTTTGAACTCAGCATCTTTTGCTTCCTGACCGGAAACAATGACATGCACTTAAAAAATTTCTCCATGATAAAAAATGGAGACGAATGGAAACTCTCTCCGGCCTATGATCTCTTAAACGTCGTCATCATCAACCCCAAAGATGATGAGGAGCTTGCCCTCACCTTGGAAGGGAAAAAGAAAAAATTGAAACGCGATAATTTCATAAGCCTGGGCAAAGCGTTAGACTTGAATGACCGACAGATTCAAGGCGTGTTTAAAAGAATGGAGGAAAACCAAGGGAATGCGGTAGCGTTGATCGAAAAATCTTTTTTATCAACGGAGATGAAGGAAGCGTATAAAGAAATATTGTTGGAGAGGTATGATGTGCTGAAGACGAAATGATCTCGTTATTACAAAATGGGTGACCCAACCCCCTATCCCCATCCGCCCCGATAGCGATCGGGACGGATGGGGATAGAATCCGTCAGCTGTCAAAACGCCCTGCCTCATATCTTGTTGATCAATTACGTTATTCGATTTCACTGGAATTTTTTAGAATTTTTATCTGACTGGGCTTTTTTAAGGTATTTATCCAAAGATTTAAATTGATGAGTCCAGAATCTTCTATACTGATCTACCCAGTTTGATACTTCCGATAATCGGTCCAGTTTTGCTTCGCAAATCCTCTCTCTGCCCTGCTGTCTTATCATAATCAGATTACACTCTTTAAGAATCTTTACATGCTGAGATACGGAGGTCCGAGTCATATTAAAATTATCGGCTAGTTCATTTACGTTCATTGATCGTTGAGCTAGGAGGCCAATTATTTCCCTTCTTGTGGGGTCAGCAAATGGCCTGGAATACATCTCTTCTTGCGATGGTTGTCATAAGCGTACGGCTACGCAAATTTTATTTCAAATTTGATCCTAACCAGCTGATTATCTGGAAAATAAATTTAAGACAGTATATCAGGTGCCGCGGTAGAATCCGCCAACCTATAGAAGAGCGCTGCCGCTTTTTTAAAACAAAAAAGTCATCCGTCAAAGGCGAAGACATTCAGAGGTTTCGAGCGAATTCGACCCCCCGTAGGAGCTTTTGGAGAGCTCTGCTTAGCCACTCGGCCACGAGACCTTTGTTTGTTGTCGGGAAAACCACGGTCCGTATAGTCGCGCGGAAAGTGGGGCAGCACCAAAAAATTGTTATCCGCGTGACACCTTATAGTTTATTTTGTGACAACAAGATTAAATATGTAACCTAGGCAAACTATGCCTGTCAAGTACTGCAATAATACAAACCCGAACAAAAGAACATTCCTAATTTGAATACTGTGGAGATCAAGCTTCCATCCCCAGAAAATATATCCAGTATAAAGGAATACATAGGGGATTCTCGCAAGGAATAGTAGCAGCTTCTTATGACCAAATTTCTTTTGTAGCTCAAAGTCAATCTCAACAAATTTTTGAAGTTGATAACCTCTACTAAGCAGTATCGGATAAAAGAACAAATTGACAAGAAAAAAGAAAATATTTAGTTGAAATGCTCTGAGCAATACTTGATGCTTTTTGTAACCATAATCCCACCAAAACCTTGTCACGCCGTTTAGCACATGACCAAAAATTCCCAATTCCTTCAACTTAAACGCCTGAAACTCCTTGTCAAGCTTTTCATAATTCAGTGTTTGATTTCTGGACTTGAAATTTTTGAGCAATCTTGTGTATATGTCAACTTTTTCGTCATACTCAAAATCATACCAATCAAAATCCAAGCAAAACTTGCGATAGTCATCAATCCTCAGCTTAGTTAGGTCCTCGACCGACCTTATTCTTAAAATACATACTTCGTTGGAAGGCAATGTAGTCCATCGTGACAGTAGCACTTCGGACGTAAATTCCGTGTTAGAAAAGGTTAACGTTCTCGGTAATGTAACAAAATCCAAATGTCGAATGGTGCTCTCGTAAAAATAAAGGTAGCGGGCTGTTGAAGAGACCATCGCAATATCACCACCAAATATTTGTGCTGAATCCACTATACAATATTCATCGAAACTCACCTGCAAATTAATGGACTCTACGATAGACAAGGAATTGATTTTACATTCAGAGAAGCCTATGCCTTTTTTGGTTCTGACAAACCTCAGATTTTTGACATGAGATTCAATCATGTCAAAATTGTCAAAATTAGCTACGTACATGTTCTCAACTGAGTCGCTAAAACTTGCATGAATGTCAGAATTATCAAACTCTATTTTCCCATCTCGAATTATTACATTCGAAGGGGATGTTCGTGCAAAGATTGAATCCAGTCGCAGCGAATCAGCATAAGTTTCGTATCTCAGTTGTGCGTAACCATCGCAACTTATTAGTTGTATGAGAACGTTGACCAATATCCAATAACGTATCATTGCAGCAGGGGGTATTCGAAAACGTTGATAGTGCTTCAAGAGGAAGATACTGCTAGTATTCCTCCAAAAAGGTATTTAGAAAAAAATCTAAATTCAAGCCTCAACGTGATCGGGTCCCTCGATAAAATCAGGTAACTCACTAATTGTCAGTGGGCTAAGAGCCCAGAACGGATTCGAACTGCCGTAGAACTAGCCAACTGTCTGAAGCGCCTGGTCTCATTTTTTACATAAATAAAAAGTCAACGCGGGACATTTGACTTCAAATTTCTGACGTCTCGAGCCCGGCCGCCTGCGCGTGGCGCTTCGGACGACGAACGACTCGAACCGGTGTAGAATCCGCCAGCTGTCGGGGACTTTGATGGCTCAAATTTCCCATCCCATACACCATTGGATGATCCAGCCGCAGGGTCATTGGCACACCATGCGTCACGCTCATTCCCCCTGGATCAACTTCATCTCAACCACAACATTGTTTCGAATGGCGCGGGAATAGGGGCACACCTCGTGTGCTTTCTTCATCACGGCCTGAGCTATAGCATGGTCAACACCGGGCAGGCGAACATGCAGCGACACCCCAAGATGAAAACCGTCGTTGTCTTTCTGTAGCGACACAAAGGCTTCTACGAAGCTTTCGGTTACACGAATGTTCAGGTGATCTGCAACGGCGCGAAGGGATGTCTCGAAGCATGCTGCATAGGCAGCGGCAAAGAGCTGCTCGGGATTTGTTCCCACTTTATGGTCTGGTTTGCCGAGACCGTCTACCAGGGCAAGGTCGTGTTGAAGAATGTTGTCGGACGAAGTGATGCGTCCATGGCGACCGCCTGTAGCGGTTACTTGAGCGGTGTATATTGTTTTCATAAATTGTTTGTTTAGAGACGTTAGCATCCTATTCCATCGCGATCACAATTTTTCCCATCACTTCTCCGGCTGCCAGATAATGATACGCATCAAGTGCCGCTCCAAATGAAAATGTTTTCTCAATGCGTGGCTGCAGATTGTGTTGTTCGATGGCGCGGTTCATCGCTTCAAATTCAAGACGACTGCCCACAAACCGCGGTTGCAGTGTGACGCAACGAACAAACAACGGTGTGAGAATGGCCCGCGCGTCGACAACGTCAACTTTGCCGAGGGTGGTGGCGGGACTGAGCAACGCGATCTCCCCTCCCATGGCCGTGGCCTGCACGCTTTGTGCCAGGGTGTCGATACCGCCGGTTTCCACCACCAGGTTCACGCCTGCGCCGTGCGTTAGCGCCAGTATGGTTTTGCTCCACGCGCTGTCTGTTTTGTAGTTCAGCACATGATCGGCACCAAGGGCTTTCAGTTTTTCTATTTTCTCGTCGCGCGAGGTGAGCACAAACACTTTGGCGCCCCGCATCTTTGCAAATTGAATAACAAATACCGACACGCCACCACTGCCGATGGTGAGCACGGCGTCGCCCGCGCCCACGTTGGTCAACGCCGACCATGCGGTGAGGGCCGAACAGGGCAAGGTAGATGCTTCTGCATAGCCGAGATTAGCCGGAATCCGCACCACCGAGTCTTCGTGAAGCACGGCATACTCCGCCAGCATGCCATCGAGCGTACAGCCCAACTGATCCATGATGTCCATGCCGATGCGGCCATCACGCCAGCGGGCGAAATAATTTCCCATCACGCGATCGCCCACGCGAAAGCGCGTCACGTCTTTTCCTACGGCCACCACTTCTCCCGCACCATCGCTTAAGGGGACGACGTCTGCCTTGGCGGGCAACGGATAGGTTTGGTGAAGAATATACTGATCGCGCCGGTTGATGGACGCGGCTTTGATCTTGACTAACACATCCTGCGCTTGCGGGGTGGGGATGGCTTGTTCGCGCAGACGGATGCCGTCGATGCTGCCGAACGATTCGAGGTGATACGCTTTCATTCGTTTTGTTTTTGTTGATGCAACAAAGGTATCTTTGCCTCACCGGCCTCAATTGATATTTTACGACAAAATGAAAATTCTCGCCAAACACCTCAGTTGTTTTGTTGACTACGGCCAACTGCGCGGCATACCCCTGCGCGAGTTGCAAAAGGTCATGAAATCGCCTCCCGACTTTGCCGACGCCGATGCCAAGGTGAGCGTGACGGATTTCTATGCCGTGGTGCAACACCTGTCGCTGACACTAAACGATCCGCTGCTGGGCATTCACGTGGGCCAATGTCTCAACCTGAATACGCTGGGCGCCATTTATCGCATCTCGCTAAAGGCCACCACCAACCAGGAAGCCCTACATTATTGTCAATCCTATCTCCAAAAAACATTTCCCAACATCACCATCCACAACGCCACCGCCGGACGCACGGCCACTATTTCCGTTGGTCTGCCCCCGGGCCATGAAACCATCACACGCTATATTCTGGAAACCATTTTAACCGTGATGGCCCGCGAGGTCGCCATCATCTCGGGTGAAGACATCAACGTGAAATTATCATCTCCCCATCACACAAGCGCCTATCCGCCTGAATGGAAGAAGGGCACTACGTTCGAAATGAAATTCAACCAAACCCTTCTCAAGGCCGCCGTGCAGGACAACACCCGTTGGGGACTTGACCTGCTCATTCCCGAATACCTGGCGCTCATCGAAAGCATGGAGGCACAACTGTCGTTTGGCAGCAAGGTGAAGCTCACGGCGCTGCGCATGGCAAAGCCACGCCTGCCTGCACTGGAAACATTGGCTGGATTTTTTAACCTGAACGCGCGCACCTTTCAACGCCGCCTCGTGGCCGAGAACACCACCTTCCGCCAGATCACCGACGACCTGAAACGCGACATCTGCAACCTGCTGATTCTCCACGACCGCTTCTCCGTCACCGACATTGCCTCGGTGCTGGGCTACTCCGAACCGGCAGCGTTTATCCACAGCTTCAAAAAATGGCATGGCCATCCACCTCAAAAAATGAGAACTTCGAACGCGTGGCACGTTAACTGATTTTAACTACAGGTAATGCGATTGATTCTAGCTGGCGGAAGAGCTCTGCGTCTTTTTATAAAAACAAAAAAGTCATCCGCCAGGCGGATGACTTTTTCCTTCCGAGGTCTCGAGCGGTCCCGATAGTTATCGGGACGAACCGCTACTTCTTATAAATAAGCAAGTACGATCCGTAATAGCCGCTGGTTGCAAGTTGTCCCTCTACGGTCGATCGGAACCTCACCCCTAAAGTAATTTCTTTACTGGGCAGGTTTTTGTAGACATTGTCGGAAACCTGGAACTTCCTGTTTTGCCATGCGTTGCCCGAGGAAAGCAAACTTCCTTCGACGGCAACATTATCCGTGATGTTATACAATTCCACTTCCGCCAAATTTCCTCCACCGTAGTTATAAGGCTCTGATGCAAATACGATCGAATCTGTCGCGTAATCGGCCTTGTTGAACTTATATAAGTTGCCTGTAATAACCGGAGTAACGGAGGATGTGGTGCCCCAACCGAAAGGAATTTCTAGGCGTGTTACAAGATCCGGCATACCATTGCCGTTCTTGCCGTTAGTGCCATTGCAGAGGTATTGTGTAGTGGCAACTTCATTGCCAGTCAGCTGACCATCGCCATTCAGGTCGAGACCTGTGATTACCTTCAAGCCACCGTTGGGACAAGCATCGCTTACCGGTTCAGGAATCATATCGAAAATAGACGACGCACCGTTCGTTCCGTTCGATCCGGCTGATCCAGTCTTACCGTTGCAGACGAAGTTCGTGGTCTCCACTTCGTCCGGATTCAGTGCGCCATTCCGATCTTTGTCCAATCCGCTTTGAAGTTTAAAGCCTCCGTTCTCGCAATGCGCTCCCGGGCCTTCCTCGGCAACACCGATCAGCGAGTTGAGACCAGGCTGGCCATCTTCGCCCTGGCACGACAATAAGATAATGGCGATCAAAAAGATAGTTGAATAACGTTTCATAAGATTTTGTGTAATAGGGTTTCAGATGACACATAAAACGACCCTGGAACAGACGTCTAACAGGCTGAAAATTGACGGCTAGCAGAATCAAAAAAAAACCTCAAAACCGTCTCCGGTTTTGAGGTTTCAGAGGTCTCGAGCGGATTCGAACCGCTGTAGAAGCTTTTGCAGAGCTCTGCCTAGCCACTCGGCCACGAGACCAACTAACCGCTTTTCCTATCGGTCGGCATAGCCGCCCGTTCGTCCAAACAGTGTGCAAAACTAAAAAAAACGGGGGTTATTGCAACGCCCGTAAAAAAAGAAAGGTGGCCAAGGCGGCCACCTTTCCGTTCTTTTAAGCTACTTATTCGGCTTTGGGTTCGCCGCTGCCGCCGCTCATTTTCTCTTTCAAAGCGCTCAACGCTTCCAGGTCGCCCAAGGTGGATTTCTCCGACTGTTGGTTGATCGACTGGATGGTGTTGCCCTTTGCGGGAGCCGGTTTCTTCTTGCCTGCTGTGGCGCTCGGTTTTTCTTCCTCGCCCGACCAAACAGCCTTGTGCGAAAGCACGATGCGGCGGTCGTCTTTGGAGAATTCAAGCACTTTGAAATCCAGCGATTCGCCAACTTCCGTTTTGGAGTTGTCTTCTTTCGCCAGGTTCTTGGCAGCGCAGAAGCCTTCAATGCCATAAGGCAATTCCAGCACGGCACCTTTGTCGTTCTTGCTGATGATGGTACACTTGTGAACGCTGCCGATCGTGAAGATCGTTTCGAACGTATCCCAAGGGTTTTCTTCCATATGTTTGTGGCTCAGGGCCAGTCTGCGGTTGGCCGCATCCAGTTCCAGCACTTGCACTTCCATCGTCTCGCCCACCTTCACAAATTCCGAAGGGTGTTTGATCTTCTTGGTCCAGCTCAAATCGCTCACGTGCACCAGGCCGTCGATACCTTCTTCCAGCTCGATGAACAAGCCGAAGTTGGTCAGGTTGCGAACGATGCCTTTGTGTTTGGTGCCCACAGCGTATTTGCTCAATACGTCTTGACGGGTCCAAGGATCTTCGGTCAGTTGCTTGATGCCGAGCGACATCTTGCGCTCGTCGCGATCCAGGGTCAGCACAACGGCTTCCACTTCGTCGCCCACTTTCATGAAATCTTGCGGGTTGCGCAGGTGTTGCGACCAGCTCATTTCGCTCACGTGGATCAAACCTTCCACACCGGGTTGCAGTTCGAGGAACGCACCGTAGTCGGCCACGTTCACGATCTTGCCTTTCACTTTCGATCCTACCTGGATCTCGGTGGGCAGTGCATCCCAAGGGTGTGGCGTGAGTTGCTTCATGCCCAAAGAGATCCGTTTCTTGTCGCCATCGAAATCCAATACCACCACCTTAACCGTTTGGTCAAGCTTGAGCACTTCTTCCGGATGGTTGATACGACCCCAGCTGATATCGGTAATGTGCAGCAATCCGTCTACACCACCCAAGTCGATGAATACACCGAAGTTGGTCATGTTCTTGATCACGCCTTCCAATACTTGTCCTTTTTCCAGGTTGGTCAGGATCACCGCTTTTTGTTGCTCGAGATCTTTCTCGATCAGCACTTTGTGCGATACCACTACGTTGTCGTTGGTGTAGTTGATCTTCACCACTTTCACCTCGATCGACTTGTTCACATAGATATCGAAATCGCGGATAGGCTTCACGTCGATTTGCGAACCGGGCAAGAACGCCTCGATTCCAAATACGTCCACGATCAGACCACCTTTTGTTCTGCGTTTCACGAAGCCTTCGATGACCTCGTCTTTGTCCAGCGCAGTCTGTACATATTCCCAGCCCTTCACCAGCTTCGCCTTGCGGCGGCTCAGCACGAGTTGGCCCATGGCATCTTCCCGTTCTTCAATGAACAGGTCAACGGCATCACCAATCTTCAGGTTGGTCATTTCTTTGAATTCCGCCAGGGGCACAAGGCCGTCTGACTTGAAACCGATATTGAGAATAACGTCGCGGTCGTTAATGCCCACCACAACGCCTTTCACCACTTCACCACTGTTCACAGACGTCACGGTGCCGGAGTACATTTTCTCCATTTCCGCACGTTTGTCTTTGCTGTAGCCTTCGCCGAAACCTTTGGAGTCGAACGCATCGAAGTCAAATTCACCAGGAATTTGTTTTTCGTACTTTGCCTTCTTCAGTTCCGAAACGGGGATAGCCTCGGTAGAAATTTCTTCCTTACCTGCCGATTTGATCTCTGCCAACGGATCATCTTCGTCGATGTCGATCTTTTCGCCTTTTGCCTTTTTCACAGGGCCTTTAGCGTCAGTGCTTTCCACCGCCTTACGGGGTCTTTCGCCTGGTTTTGAAATTTTAGCCATAATAAAAATTCACCCTTTCTATACATGTCCCGGCCGGGTAAACCGCGACACTTTTGGTTATACATGCTGTCCACCCAACCGGGAGGCCAGTCCAGCTCATTCGAGCGGGGTCGCAAAGGTAGTAAAAATCCAGCAATTTTCAGCCATAACCCCTCATCAACCCGCTGATTTCCCCCATTTTAACGCCGTTTAGCCGCGTCAACGGCCTCAGGAGGGCCTTTTCCGATTCAAGTCCCGTCCATCCCAAATCCGCCCAACTCCAATCCCACCTTTTCCCGAAACCCGACCACATTTGTTGGTATCCCGCCAACAAATCTTCTCGGATACCCATCGTATTCAGGAGTTCCCACGCTATCCCATTCCAACAACCGCAAAAGAGTCCTTTCCCACCCGCCGAAGCCTTAACGAAGGCCCGCCCCAAAAAGCAAAAGCCCTCGGTCACGAGGGCTTTTGCGCAATATCGGTCTATCCATCCCCTAAGGAATATCCTCCTCTTTCAACGTACCCATCGCATGGCTGATCAGCAAGCGCTGGAACATCAGCGTATACCTCGCATTCTGAAAATCCCCCTGCGCTTTCACATACGCCTGGTTGGCCGTGGTGAACTGCACAATGTTGGACACCCCGAGGTCGTAACGCTCCTTCTCCATCTGATAGGACAGCTTAGCGGCCCGCAATTGAGACTCCGCTGCCGCGTAGTTCGTTTTGGCATCCCTAAAATTCTGATAACTCCGCAGCACATCCGTTTTCACGGTCACTTCAGCATTTCTATGGCGCACCTTCGCGTTCTCATAATTCACTTTCTGAAACGCTGTCTGCGAGCGATATAAAAATCCGTTATAGATCGGAATGGTCAGGTTAAAGCCATAGCTCTTCATGGTGTTGTCTTGTGTAAACTGGTCGTGAAACGTCCGGTTGTCCTCACCATGAATGTAGTTGTAGCGCGAGCCATACGAAGCGCCGGCATAGAGGCTGGGATAATAGTTTCCTTTCAGCGCTGTGTAACCAAAGCGCGCAGCTTTTTCGGCATACACGGCCTGTTTCAAATCCGCGCGGCGGTCTATTGCCGTGGTATACATTTGATCGAGCTCCAGGCTGTCGGCCACCATGTTGTTTACGTCCCACTCCACATCCTCCACTTCGAAATTCGGGTCGACCTGCAACGTCAGGGACAGCGTGGCCAGGTCGTTCTTCAGTTTGTTGCGCGAGCGCACCAGCAGGAGCTCCGCATTCTTCATTTGATATTCCTGGTTTATCATATCGGCTTCCGCCTTGCTGCCCAGCTCGGATTGCGCCTTGATCTGGCCGTATTGGGTGGTCTGGGTTTGCACGTTCTCCTCGTCGATTTTGATCAACTGTTGGTCCAGCAAGCACATCAGGTACTGGCTCGACACATCGCGGATCACATCTTGTTGCGAGCGGTGCACCATGTGCAATTGAGCCTCGTTGGCATTGTTCGCTTGCTTGTATTGATTCAGGATCCTAAACCCGTTAAATACTGGTACACTGGCGCTTATTGAACCATTCATGTAGTCCACAACCCCGTTAATTACCTCACCTTTGTTTTGGTTAAAGGAGTTACCGTCGTTGCGATACAAGCTACCCTGCGCCTGCACACTCGGTCCCATTTGTAGGAGGGACGCAACTTTGTTCACCTGTGTGTAGTCCAGTTGATTCTTTTGCTGCTGCAACGTCACGTTGTTCTGCAGCCCGATCTTCACCGCTTCTTTAAACGACAACTTCGTCACGGGGGCCTTGAGTTGAGCCCAACCAAAACTTACACTACTGGAAGCAACCAGGAATAATACAATCTTCTTCATGCGTGTTTTTAGACATTAACCGTTACTTGCTCATCCGCCACAATCGCACCGTCGCCAACGCGCACGATGCGCTTGCCAAAGCGGGCATTCTCTTCCGAGTGGGTCACCTGGATGATGGTGATGCCCTCGTCATTCAATTTTTTGAAGATCTCCATGATCTGTTTGCCCTGGTCGGAATGGAGATTACCCGTGGGCTCATCGGCCAACAGCAGTTTGGGCTGGCCCACAATGGCGCGGGCAATGCCTACCAGCTGTTGCTGGCCACCGCTCAGTTGTTCAGGAAACAGATCTTTTTTGGCCACCATGTTGAAGCGGTCCAATAGCTCGGCCACCATGCTCTTGCGTTGTGCACCGGGCACGCCCTTGTAGAGCAGGGGCGTTTCTATGTTTTCGTATACCGTCAGTTCGTCGATGAGGTGATAGGCCTGGAAAATAAAGCCGATGTAGTTTTTGTGCATGTCCGACTTCTGCTTTTCCTTCATCTTGTGCACGGGCTCGTCGAAGAAATAGTATTCGCCCGCCGAGGGCTCGTCGAGCATGCCAACGATGTTCATCAGGGTGGACTTTCCGGCGCCGCTGGGGCCCATAATGGTCACAAATTCTCCTTGTTCGACGTTGAGGTTAACGCCTTTTAAAACGAAAGTCCGCTGAAAGCGCGAATCCACGTACTTGTCAATGTCCTGTAGCTTGATCATGAAAATGGGGTTTGGTTTACGTCGAATTTACCCCTTGGCCAGGCATGAAGCCAACAATAATGCCAAGGGTGTTGAAGCCTTAGACGTGTCAAAAATGCCCTTTGTTGCGCTTCCGCACGTCCGCTTGTGCAAAATGGTGTCCTTTTTCGGACAAGGCAAACTTTAAAGGGCCAAAGACGCCACGAAAGGCGCAAACCCTGTTTTTGTGCTAAAAAATGATGGGATAGAGGATCACATCCACCCGGCGGTTCATCTGCATGCCCTGGAAGGAAGTGTTGCTGTACACGGGGTTGTCCAGGCCCCAGTCTTTAATGGTGATCTTGTGTTCGGGAATGGCCTTGTCCAGCAAAAGCTGCTGCACGGTCTCGCTGCGCATCTTGGAAAGCCACTCGTTGTATTCCTTGCCGCCAATGGGGTCGGTGTGGCTGATGAGCTGGATATCGTATTTGTCGAGCAGGTTGGGAATAGAGTCGAGCCAGTAATAAAGCTCCTCCACCTGGTTGTCGTCCACATAGTAGCTGCCCCCGCCGAAATAGATGCTTTTGCGTATCTCATCCTGCTGCTGGGCGAAGGCCGTACCCGCCAGCATCAGAAGCAACGTCAACGAAAGCAACCCTCTCATCATACACTAAATTTACAGAAGCCCCACTAACAAATGAAATAATTACGGTGCCGAAAAACCCCCACCCGTCGATACCTTCCCCCCATCTGTCTAAAACCCCATCAACCAACCGCCATCCAAGCACCACCAATTTCCCAACACCCATTCAAACTCCACAACATGGAGCAATACCCTCTTCCCAAACTCCCTCTCAAAAAAAATCCCCACACCCCTTTGTTGGTGTCCCACCAACAAATTCCTTTCCCTTTCAACCGCCCATTCAATCCACCATCCTTTTCACCACCCAACAACTCCCCATCAAAAATCACTTCTCTTCGGTTTATTCAACAAAATAAGTTCAATCCTATCCATAATCTCCGGCGTCAATTTATTCCGTGCCTCCAACGCCTGAAAATTCTCCACCAACTGCGCCGCCTTCGACGCCCCCAAAATAACAGAACTAACATGCTCGTTTTTCAGACACCATGCAATGGCCAACACGGGCATAGACAAGCCTATTTCTTTTGCAAACACCGTAAGCTTCCGTGCGCGCTCCAGGTTGGCCTGCGCCAGCGTGCGGTCCTTCAGCCACTCCAGACCTTCAATGCCCAATCGCGTTTCCTTCACAAAGCCTTCATTATACTTTCCCGTCAGCACACCACTGGCCAGCGGCGACCAAACGGTGGTGCCCAATCCCAGGGACGTATACAGAAGTTGATAATCTTCCTCCACTTTGAAGCGTTCCAACATGTTGTATTGAGGTTGCTCCATGGTGGGGCCAATCAACGAATGCCGTTGCGCCACCAGGTGGGCTTCCATGATCTCGGCGGCGGTCCATTCGCTGGTGCCCCAATAGAGGATCTTGCCTTGCTGGATCAGGTTATGCATTGTCCACACCGTTTCTTCCACGGGCGTTTGCTTGTCGTGGCGGTGGCAAAAGAACAGGTCGAGATAATCCACCTGCAGGCGTTCGAGCGACTGCTCGCAGGCCTCCACCACGTGTTTGCGGCTCAGTCCTTTTTGCGTGGGGCGCAGGTCGCTGCCACCCAATCCAAAAAACACTTTGCTCGACACCACATAGCTGTCGCGCCGCCAGCTTTTCTTTTTCAGGATCTCGCCCATCACTATTTCCGACTGCCCGCGTGAATAGATCTCGGCGTTGTCGAAAAAGTTAACGCCATGGTCATACGCCACGGTCATCAGCTCATCGGCCGTTGCGTCGCCCACTTGTTTGCCAAAAGTGAGCCACGAGCCAAAGGAGAGAACACTAAGTTGAAGGCCTGATTTTCCGAGTCTGCGATATTCCATGGGGTGAGTTTTTAGTCGTGAGTATTTAGGGGTGAGTATTTAGTCATCAATGGTGCGTGATGCGTGTTGGGGGAAATGAAAGTTGGTGCATCCCTGGCTCCCGTTCAAGTGTTCTTTTATAATTTTTTTAAAAGGCAACGACTAGCCGTGGGTGTTCAGCAATTGTTGCAGGTCCTGCAGGGTATTTGCTTCCGCGACGGCTTTGTCTTTCCGCCAGCGGTGGATGCGCGGGAAACGCAGGGCAATGCCCGATTTGTGACGGGTGGATTTGGCAATGCCCTCAAAGGCGATCTCGAACACCAACTCCGGCTTCACACTGCGCACGGGGCCAAAGCGTTCGGTGGTGTTTTGTTTCACCCAGCGATCCACTTCGCGGATCTCTTCGTCGGTCAGACCGCTGTAGGCTTTTGTGAACGGCACCAACTGGTCGCCACTCCACACGGCAAAAGTATAGTCGGTATAGAGGTTGGCGCGACGGCCGTGGCCGCTCATGGCATAGATCATCACGGCGTCGATGGTGAACGGATCGATCTTCCATTTCCACCAATCCCCGCGGCGACGGCCATCGCGATAGATCGAGTCTTTGCGTTTCAGCATGATCCCCTCGCTGCGATATTCACGCGAATGCGTACGCGCCTCGCGAAGCTGGTCCCATGTAGAAAAGTTTATCGTCGGCGACAGTTGCAACACCGGATGGGGTTTCGTCGCGGCAAGCGCCTCCAGCTTTTCCCGGCGGGTCGTCAAGGGCCACGACCGGACGTCGGCCCCCTCCCATTCCAACACATCGTAGGCGACAAACGCCACGGGCACTTCCTGCAACAATTTTGAGGTGATGGACTTGCGGCCGATGCGCGTTTGCAAGTGGTTGAACGAAAGCGGCAGGCCATCGCGAAACGGAAGGATCTCCCCGTCCAACGCTGTGCCATTGGGAAGTAATTCCAGGAAGGCCGCATATTCCGGATACTTATCCGTGACCAACTCCTCTCCTCTCGACCACACAAACAGTTCTCCGTTCCGCACGATCACCTGGCCACGGATGCCATCCCATTTTCGTTCGGCTTGCCATTCCGTTGGGTCTCCGAGTTCTTCCACTGTTCCTTCCAGCGCGTAGGCGAGATAGAACGGATAGGGTCTTGAAATATCCTGGGTGTCCTCCGTCAAAACCAATGTTTCATAGGTCGTGGTCTCGGGCGACCAGTTGCCCATCAGCCGGTGGGCGATGACGTTCTCTTTTACCCTGGCATATTTAGCCAACGCTTTCACCATCAATTGCTGCGACACGCCCACGCGAAAACCGCCCGTGATGAGTTTGTTAAATACAAAGCGGTCGACGCCGCCCAGCCGGTGCCAGGCCCAATTGATCTTCTCCTTTTTTTCTTCGATGCTCATCGGCTCGAGGCTTTTGATGAAGTTGATCCAAAACGTCAGGGTTTCATCCGATCGTTCATCGGGTTCCGGGAGCACCAGCGAAATGGTTTCGGCCAGGTCGCCCACCACGCTATAGGATTCTTCAAACAACCACATCGGCAGCCCCGCCCGTTCGGTGGCCCATGTGCCGAGATAGCCGGCACTCACCGTGCGCCGGGGCCGGCGGTGCGAAAGGATGGCAATGGTCCAGATACGGTCTTGCGTGGCCGCCACTTCAAAGTACGACACCAGAGCTTTGATCTTGTCCAGGGTCTTTGTGGTCTGGTCCAGCTCGGTAAACAGTTGGGCAAAGCGCTTCATGCTTCCAGGGCTTTATCTTCGGTTGCTTCCGCCATTTCGCTCAGTTCGCCTTCGTATTGCGTTTTCACTTCGCGGGCGTCGAGGCCGTGTTCGGTCAGCCAGCGGGCGAAGATCTCGGAGTAGCCGTGGGTGACAAACACTTTTTCAGCTCCGGTCTCGCGCACAGCCTGGTTGAGCTCGCGCCAGTCGGCGTGATCGGAAAGGACGAACCCCCTGTCGGCACCCCTGCGCCGGCGTGTCCCCCGCAAGCCCATCCACCCGGAGGCAATGCCCAGCGAAAACGGCTCAAACTTTCGCAACCAGGGCGAGCCGATCGCCGAGGGAGGGCAGATCACCAAGGCACCTTCAAAGTCGGCGCGTTTCATTTCAGGCAGTACCCGCACCGTTGGGGGAAGGATCATGCCTTGCTCACGAAAAATATTGGTCACTGTTTCGATCGCACCGTGCACCATAATTTTACCCAGCGTGGCATCCACGTTCTTTAGAATGCGCTGGCTTTTGCCCAGCGCATACCCCGCCAACACCGCCACCTTGCCCTCCTCCTGGCTTTTGCGCCACCACCGGTTCACCTCATCAAACACGTCGGCTTGTGATGGCCACGAGTACACCGGCAATCCAAATGTGGATTCGGTGATGAAGGCATGGCATCTCACCGGCTCGAAAGGTTCCGACAGACCGTCGTGCTGAAGTTTGTAGTCGCCGGAGAAGACCCACACCTCGCCGTTCAGTTCCACCCTGATCTGGGCCGAGCCGGGGATGTGACCCGCCGGGTGAAAAGAGAATTGCACGCCGTTGATCATCACCGTCTCGCCAAATGCAACGGATTGGATATTATCCGTTAGTTGCAGACGATGTTTGATGATCGGTTCCGCAGGGGTGGTGCACAAATATTGTTCGTGACCCCAACGCGCATGATCCGAGTGACCGTGTGTGATCAGGGCCTTCTTCACCGGTTGCCACGGATCGAGATAGACGTCGGCGGCGGGGCAGTAAATTCCTTTGGCTGTAAACTCAAGTAAATTCATGCCTGATGGTTTGTGCTTCATGAAGGATAAACAACCCGCGCCGTTAAAAGATCGGGATCGTTTAAAAATTGAAGATTAAAAACACGCGTTTCAAAATCGATCCGGAATTCAATAGTTCAGCACCGTCACTTTTGCCGCGCCCGATTCCAACACGTCGATCACCAGCAGGTTCCCGAATTCGGTTTCCTCAAAGTCCTTGAATTGTGCTTTGCCCAGCAGCCGGTTGGCCATGCGTGGTGTGGTGTTGGAATGTCCGCAAACCACTACGGTATGGCCGGCATGTTTTTTCAGAATGGCGTCGATCTCCTCTGGTTTTTTGGGGTCGTAGGTCTGAACGGTCAGGCCTTTCGCCTGGGCCAACGGAGCAATCGTGTTTCGGGTGCGCTGGAAAGGTGATGAGTAGATGGCGTCCACGGTGGTGTTCTTTAACAGTTCCGCCAGGCGGGTAGCGCGTTCGAGGCCCTGCGATGTCAGGGCGGGATCGTCCGTGCCGTCGTTCACCTTTTCGCCGTGGCGCATCAGGATCACCGTGGTGATCGTTTGTTGGGCCAGGGCTGGGGTGAGCATGACCATCAGAAAAAGGATGGATGGGAGGATCTTCTTCATAAACACTAGGGTGTATGTTTTTGCTGTATGGATTTGGGGATCGTGCAATTTTCCGTGCGGCGCGTATCGGCCAGGTGGAAGATCTTCCAGCCGTCTTTTTGCTTGTGCAGTTGGAAGGCATCCACGCCGCAGTGGCTAAAGGTGTTGCCGATGTAAAAAGCATAGTCACACCACACCTGGGCGAAGTCGCCATCTTGTTGCACCTTCACATCCCAGATCTCTTCATACCAGGTTTGCGGGTGCGGAGTCCCCACGGCTTTCAGAAATCCCTGGGCTGAGGCCTCACGTTGCAACACAGGGTTGCCGGTCTTGTCGCGGCGCACGGTGGCCATGGTGATTTCGCGCGCAAAGGCGGCGTGCACCAGCGCGCTGTCGCCGGTTTCCATGCCTTTGAAAAGCTGTTGGATGGTGGACGTGATGGCCGGATCGGGCGGGGGTTGCTGCGCTACTGCAAAAAAGCTGCAGGCTGTAAACAGAATGGCAAGAAGGGCATTTCGGTATATCATATATTGATTACATTTATTACCATAGCTTCGAAGGCAATCAAACCCAAAGTCTTGGTTTTGCGACCCGGTTTGCCATCGGGATGCTAAATATGGAGAATAGTTGTTAATTTTAGACTCCCATTTCAAGCCATGAAGCCAAACGTCTGCGGTTCGTTCTATTTAGCTTTCTTTTTGTCTCTTTCCGCTTTCGGTCAAAAGATCGACAGCCTGCAGGCCGTTCTCGACACCGCCAAGAACGACCATAAAGTGAAGACCCTCAATGAGCTGTTCCGCGCCAACCTGCGCACCGATCCCGTCAAGGCCTTGGGCTATACCCGCGAGGCGCTGAACCTGGCCACCGAGATCGGCGACAAAAAAGGTATGGCCGCGTCCTACAACAATTTAGGGATCATCTACCGCAATCAAGGTGCCCTCGACAAGGCGTTGGACTACTACATCACCTCGATGAAGATCTACGAAACGCTGGACAACAAAGAAGGCATTGCCTCTACCAAGAACAACATCTCCACCATCTATTCCATCAAAAAAGAATATGGCCAGGCCATGAAGTACCTGGAAGATTCTTATGCCCTTTTTGTCGAGCTCAAAGACGATCGCAAGATCATCGGGTCCATGAACAACCTGGGCAACCTCAACCTGGAGATCCAGTTGTATGAAAAGGCCATGAAATATTTTTCAGAAGCCTCGCAGCTCAGCGACAAGATCGGGATCAAGTTTGCCGATCCCCTCAATAACATGGGCAACATCTATTTCCGTCAGGGCAACTACGAACAAGCCGTGGAGTTCTACGAAAAAGCCCTGGCCATCGAACGCGCCAACGACAACAAGCTCGGCATCCTCAACGTGCTCACCAACCTGGGCATCACCTATGCCAAAGCCAAGCAACCCAAGCCTGCGGCGCAATACCTCGACGAAGCCACGAAGCTCTGCCAGGACGTGCAGGCCTTCTCTTTCCTGCCCCCCCTCTACAAGGCCCAAGCCGATAACGCCTCCAACCAAAACAACTGGAAACTGGCCTACGACATGATGCTGAAGTACGACGACGCCCGTGAAAAGATCTTCGGCGAAGAAAGCACGCGCAACATCGCCCAGATGGAAATGGTGATCGACTTCCAGGAAAAGGAGAAGGAATTCGACATGCTGCAACAGCAAGGCGAGATCACCAAGCTGGAACTGCGCAACACCCGCATGTTCATTCTGCTCATCATCCTGGCCGTGTTGGGCATTATTGGCGCCCTCAACTTTTTCTACATCAATAAGAAAGTACGCCACAAGAAAAACTCACCCGTGGCGTAGACGCTACCGGGAAATCGCCGGGTTGGGATGAGCGAAGCACGCGCTTTTCAGCACCGGAAAATATTTCACCTGCATTGCTGCCATCCTCCTCACAACGCGCTACCGTTTGTCACTACTTTTCGGGGGGAATTCGCCAGTTAAAACGATTGCAGAAGGTGTTGTAGAGCAAGCGCGGTTTCGCTAATAATTAATACAAAATCCTTTCAAGGTTTCCCTTCAACCTATACCTTTGTCGAGTAAACAAACTACTTCCATGTTTCATCAATTTATCGGGGACGGCGCAAACATTTTCATCGCCATCGTAGCGGTTCTGGTCGGATTTGCCACAGCTTTGGGCTATATCGACTTTTTGAAGACCAAAAAAGAAGGTAAGAAGGATTGAATCAACTGCTAACAATACCAAAGAAAAAGCCTTGGCAGTAACGATGTCAAGGCTTTTTTATTAAGGTACAAGTTGCAGTTCAGGGTTCGTTCCGCTGGCTTCCGTAGGGCGATTTGTAGTGGCTTTGCCATTCGTCCCACTTTTCGGTTTTGTAGTGGCCTTCGCCAATGAACTGGGCCATCATGTGAAATTCTGGCGCCTTCCTGTAGCCCGGCAGTGGTTGCAGCATATCAAAATTCTCATTCAGAAAAACCACCGTCGGATAGCTGAGTTGATTGTTCAATAACGCGGCCGCCAACTGGTGATAGCCCCGGTCGCCGCTGGGAACAAACTTGAACACGTGTCCCTTGAACGTTACGTCGGCCGTTTGTTCGGCGTTGAACTTCACCGGGTAGAATTTGTCGTTCAGCAGTTTGGCCACGAGCGGGTCATTAAAGGTCTCCCGGTCCATCACTTTGCACCAGCCACACCAGTCGGTGTAGACGTCAATAAAAATCGGCCGTTTCTCGGTGGTTGCCTTTTTCATGGCTTCCTCCAGCGTCAACCATTTCACGGGGCCTTCCTCGGGCACACGGCTGGTTATCAGGGCCATGGAGGTGGTCAGCACCACCAGGGCGGCTGCGGCAATCACGACAATTATTTTCTTCATAACCTGTAATACGGTTTATCCTTCGTCAACAAATCTAGCCAGAAAAGAGGTCAGGCGCATACCTTAATAATTTCGGCATCGGCCGAGTAACCTATGTTCCGCCGTGCGGTATCCACTGTACGAAACAACCAGATCCAATGTCCACATATGAACGCTATATCGCCCTCTACCACAAAAATAAAGCCCTAAATGGCTTTTTCAGGGCTGGCATGGCATTGGCAAAGAAGAAAAACGTGAACAGAAGATTTACCTATAAAGAACTTTCCATTATCCTGGGCATCCTGGTGGCCGTCCTCGTGGTCATTGTGCTCACAGTGCCCGTCCTGCCGGCCCACGCCATGGGGCTCTCCTTGCCCGAAAAACCGGCGGTTGGCCAGGCTGTGCTCAGGGTGGTTTTGGACACGCTTTTCTAGCCCTTGCGCCTGCGCGGCGCCTCCTTCAGATCAAAATAATACGTGTTGATGTTGAAAACCAGTGAGAACCGGTTGCGGGAAATGCTGGTGATGCGCTCTTCCGAGATGGGTATGGAATAGCCGTAGAACAGATCGGCAAATCCCAGTATCGAAAGTCCGACCTTGGGTGTGGCCACCCAGGCTTTGCGGTTCGCTCCCTCCGCATTGTAGTTGTGATCGATGAAGTAGGTCACGTCGAAGGCTGCCCCCAGCAACCCTGCCGTAAACTCATATCCCAGTTTTGGGCCCACCAGGACATTGCTTTGTTTTATAAAAAGATCCACCGTGCAATAAGGCCCTTTGGAGATCAACGTGAGGGGATGACGATAGATGGAATGCCACTGCACCCCCATTTCGACAAACAGCCGGTCCTGAACACCCACCCCAAGCTTGGGAACGATGAGGGGTTTGGTCCAAAATTCTGTGAACGGACGGTTGGTGCCAACGGAGTCACTAGGTTGGGCATACGCGCTGCTTGCGCTGAGAAAACAGACGCAAAAAAATGTGTACAACCCATATTTACTCCCGGTAAGCATAGTAATGCAATATAACCTCTATTGCCCGCTTTATGGCCTCATTGATCGGGAAAAATTCACGCGTCAGTTCGAAATCTATCGCATGCAATTGCATGTAGAATTGATTCATCACCGGCACGGGTTTCTCCTCTACAATTTGTGCGGCAGCGGCTTCGTACTGCGGTTGTTGTTCGGTCTTGATGATCTGGCACGTCACGAGTTCTTTCGTGCCGTATTTGTTGGTGCGCGCCGAGTAGCCAAAGAGACGGCAAATCAAACCACGGTGTTTGTATTCGCTGCACAAGCCGGCTCCCGGTTGCGTTGGGTTGAGAATGTGACAAATCGCCGAGTCGGAGGATTTGATCTTGTCCAGCCATTCGAAGGCACGGTTCTCGGTGTAGAGGTAATGGGCGAAAGGAAGAAATTCAAGGATGGTGGCTTCAATGTCCGGTTTGAAACAACATTTGCCACAGCCCCACGCACAATGCAATCCCGACCAGGATTGAAACGTGGAGATCTCCCGGTCAAGGTTTTCGAACACTTCTTCAACCGCACGCACTTTTTCTAGCAACATGGGGCAAAGGTAGCAATTGCATCTTAAACCTAGGGATGATCGGCCCGGCGCATAAATTTGTCGAGCGCCTTGCGGGCGGTGGCGCGCACTTCATTTTTCACCACCGGCGTCCAACCCAGGAACAGACCCGGCGCGCCGAGTGCCTGACGCGACCAGCTCCAGAAATCGAAGGTGTCGCGGTGCTTCACGATCCGGCCATCCCTGAATTCAAAGGCCGCACGAATCCGGTTGTGCACACGGCGGCCCGTGCGCGAAAAGGTGTAGACCGCATCCCAACGGCAGGTGCCTTTGGATTGATCGGCCGCAATGTCGCTGAAGGTCACTTCCAGGTCTTTTGCCGAGGTGATCAGCATTTCCCACATGGCCTTCACCTCCGTGCTGTTGAGGTTTTGAAACACGGGGTCGCTAAACGTCGCCTCGGGATGATAGAGTTCCTGCATGGTGACGTAGTCCTTGTTTTGAAAGGCAGCATAAAACTGGTGGATGCATTGTTCGTTTCCCGGCATAGCGAAAACAAGGTAACGATTTGCCTGCGGGAATCCGTCTGCCGCCTGCGAAAATCATCACCCTAACGCATGGCCGAAAAGGCCACCCACATACCCACTGCACCTACCAGGATGCCAATGACGATGAGCGCGATTCTTTTCATAGTCTCCCTAGACAATACCCATTTGAATTTCGGTGACATTGGAAGCTTGATCGGTGAAGTCTACATTGGTATAGATCTCGCGGTTCATGGCGAGCGGTTCCAGCTTGTTGGCAAAAATGAAAGCAACCATTTTTTCATAGGCCTCCGGCATCGAGGTCCAGCTGCCTTCGTGCACCGTGGAAACACACTTGAACGGTTCGGTGCGTTTGAAATGAAAGGTGCCATCGTATTCTTGCGGGGCAGTGGCGACAGGCAATGCCACCTCGAGCGTGAAGGGTTTTGTTTCGTCGCCGGTGAACCCGAAATAGTGCCAGTGGATGGGCCCGGTGATGGCGAGCTTGTTTTGCACAGCCTCGCGGAAAAGCTCCTGTCCCACCGGCAAGTAGTTGACGAGGTCCTTGAGCTGCGTGACGGTCCTGAAAAAGAGGAATGTGATGGGTTTTACTTCCTTGACTTGCATAAAGATCTTTTTTTATGCTAATCACGCACCGGGGGCTGACAGCCCTATGTCAACAGGAATAAGAAAATTTTACATTATTTTTTTGCGAAAGCGGTCTTGCGGACGTCTTCCTCCTCCAATCGCACCAATTCCTTTAACAAACCAAGCGAAACGGCCCCGGGTTTGCCGTCGCCAATCACCTGGTCGTCAATCTGTACGATCGGCACGATGCGTTTTGTGGTGCTGGTGAGGAAGGCTTCTTTGGCCTCGTAGGCATCTTGCAACGAAACTTCGCCTTCGCGGATGGTGTGGGATGAGAGCCCCAGGATGTTTTTGCGGGTAACACCACGCAGAACATTTCCGGCCGCCGTCCACACGCTGTTATCGTTTTTCACGATAAAAAAATTCGAACGCGGCAATTCCGAAACCAGCCCAGCGCTTTGGTAGAGCACATCGGTGGCGTTTTGTTGAGCGATCTTTTCCGTGAGCCAGATGCCCATGGAATAGTTGATGGTCTTCACACCGGGGATGTCGCGCACATACTGATGCGTAATGATCTTTACGCCTTTTTCAATTTGCGAGGGTGGCGGCAAGGTCAAAGCCTGCTGCGTTAAGATGAGATTAGGCGCCACGACCTGGTAGCCATCCGGGGAATAACCGCCGGTGAGCAACATCTTTATGCCGGAAGAAGGCAGGTTGTTTTTTTCGATCAGCGCATAAATGATGTCGGTCAGTGCTGCCCGATCATAAGGAACCTTCAGTCGCATGACCTCCGCCGATGCATAGAACCGGTCGAGGTAGTCGGGCAGAAAAAAGGGATGACCGTTTTCGATCTTGAAAAAATCAAAGATGCCATAGCCGCGCTGGATGGCGAGGTCGCTCACATGGACCAGTGCTTTTTCCTGTGGCACGATCGCATCGCGGAAAAAAACATAAAGAGGTGTTGCCGTCATGATGGCGCGAAAGATCGAAAGAATTCATACAAAAAAGAAAGCTGCTACAAGATAACTCCCGCCGCAGCTTTCCGATCTATAGAGAAGGCCTTATAAACTTGCCGTTGCTTTCGGCGCGAACAAAGGCTTGTAGTAGTCGCGATACGACCAGGCCAGGTACAGGTTCAACGCCAGGATCACGACGGCCATCACCACGTTGTCGGTAAGGAACGCATGAAACAACAGGATGTGGATGCTTATGGGCGCCAGGACCACCAAGGCCAGCGGAACAAACACACCGGCCAGCAGCAAGATGCCGACAACCACTTCCAATCCTTTCAGAAAAGGAAAGAAGTAACCGGATTGAAACAAAGCCCCCGCAAAGCTATCGGCCGGTCCACCCGCCGAAGGAGGTGTGGGCAAAAAATGCAGGAAGAAATTCAGTCCGAAGACAAAGTAGATCAGCCCGAGTACAATGCGAGCACTCACGACGCCGATGGATTTGATTTTTGTTGACATGACTTTTTAGATTTTAGATTATTCAGTGTTCAGATTTAAAATGTGACAAGGTTCAGGCGCTCACCGTTTCGTCTGCAAAGACGGGGTAGTCGATGAGACCTTTTGCCCCGGGTGTGTAGAAGGTGCTGGCATCCAGCAACAGGTTGAGCGGGAAGTTTTTACGGAAGCGATCCACGAGATCGGGGTTGTTGATAAAGGGCTTGCCAAACGCCACCAGGTCGCCATGACCGGCGTTGAGGTCTTCGTTGGCGCGGGCCAGCGTGTAGCCACCGGAAAGAATGAGCGTGTTGTTGAACCGTTCGCGGATTCCTTTCTTGATGGCATGCGGCACTTCGGGAGCACCGCCTGCGCTGTGATCCACCAGGTGGATGTACAACAGACCAAGGGTGTTCAGTTGTTCTGCGAGGTAATGATAGGTCGCTGTGATCTCATCGTAATGCGGCATGTCGTTGAAGACACCATAAGGCGACAGGCGGATGCCGGTGCGGTCTTTACCGATCGCGTTGCTCACGGCTTCGGCCACTTCCAACGCAAAGCGTGCGCGGTTCTCTATGCTGCCGCCATAAACATCGGTGCGTTGGTTGGCGAAGGGCGAGAGAAATTGTTCCAATAAGTATCCGTTCGCGCCGTGCAACTCCACGCCGTCGAAACCTGCGGCGATAGCGTTTTGTGCAGCCTTAACATATTCCGCTTTTGTCGATGCGATCAGGTCGGCACTCATGGCCTCGGGAGCCGGATGTTCCAGCATGTCGCCGCTCTTGTCGGTCCACATCTTGCCACTGGCTGCGATGGCCGACGGCCCGATGAGTTTTCCAGCAGCAGGAAGATTGTGAGGGTGGCCGATGCGGCCGGAGTGCATGAGTTGCATAAAGATCTTTCCACCTTTCTTGTGCACCGCTTCTGCTACAGGCTTCCAGGCTTGCCTTTGCTCGTCAGAGAAGATGCCCGGAATGCGCGCATATCCCAAACCATTAGGCGACGGCGATACGCCTTCCGTGATGATCAACCCAGCCGAAGCGCGTTGGCCATAATAGTCGGCCATCAGGTTGTTGGGGACGTTATTGATCGCACGCGAGCGCGTCATGGGCGACATCACGATTTTGCTGGTCAATGTATGGGGGCCAAGGGCGTAGGGTGTAAGAGCGGTTGATGTACTCATAGTTTATTAGTTTAATACATTTAAATGTTTCGATGTGTTATTTCAAAAAAAAGCCCGTTGAGGCTTCTGACCTATAAATGCGCCTGACAACAAAAAGGTTCATCGACACATTTAAATTTTTCGATCTATTTTTCCAAAAAAAAGGATCAGCTTGATTTCAACGCGTTTACGGCATTGGTATACTCTTTTACCAATTGCTCGTTCAGGTTGTATTTGTGATGTCTTCCCTCCTTTTCGGCTTCGATGAGGCCGGCTTCCACCAGGATCTTGATGTGGTGGCTAATGGAGGGCTGTGTGAGGTCGATAACGTCCTGTATTTCGGAACATTGACCGCAACCACCTTTTTTAGAGATGTGTTGCAGGATTTTGAGGCGATTGGAATCGCCCAAAGCCTTCGAGATCTTCTCTACTTGTTTCCAGTTCAGTGCCATGATCATGTATAGATCAATGTAAATATATTAATCTGAGCTAATTACACAAAGGCCCTTAAAAAAGTTTCCGGGCTTGCGGTGCGGTGCGTGTGGCCGGATAGGATGAAAATCATCGAAAACCTGCGGCTAAAAGATGTGGATCGCGCATCATGCGCATATAATTTTGTCAATCGCTTTTTCTCAGATGAATCTATTGACCTTGAACCGAAAGGATCACAAAAGAATTGCGAAACTACCCTCCTCGCAAAAAATCACAACCGCAAAGTGTGCGATGTCCAGTCGGCAATGTCCTGTTCGTCGTGGGTGATCAGGATCAGGGTGGTCTCCGGATGCAGGTGTGCCTGCAAATAGGTCGTGACGCGCGCGCGTTGGTCGAGGTCCAGGAACTGGAAGGGCTCGTCCAGGAGGATCAATTCTTTTTCGGTGAGAAATGTGCTGATCATTAACAGCATTTGCAACTGCCCTGACGACAGGAACCGCACGGGCTTGTCGATAAAAGATCCGGCCTCAAAATAATCGATCAACGCGTTTAGCGTTTGCGCTTCAGCTTTCCGGTGAATATTCTGAATATAGTCACGCCCTGAGGCGGCAATGGTTTTGGGCGCGAGGTAGTTGATCAGTTCCGGTCCCAGGTAGGCGATGCGTCGCTTGATATCCCAGATCGATTCGCCACTTCCCCGGCGTCTTCCAAACAGAAAAATGTTCTGCGTATAAGCCAGGGGGTGATCGGCAAAGATCATACTGAACAATGTGGTCTTGCCTGCGCCGTTGCGCCCCACCAGCGCCCAGCGCTCACCCTTATTCACCTGCCAATGGAAATGTTCCAGGATAACTTTCTCGCCATACTGGATCTTCAGGTCGGTGATGGCAATGACCGGCTCACTCTCCGCGGCGATCTCGCGCGTCACCGTTGGTTTAGGTTGAAGATCATCAAAAGGCTGCGCCGTGATCGTTTCTTTTTGACGGATGGAAAAATCCTCCAACACCAGCCGGCGATTGATCACGGTGGGAAGCTGGTGATAATGATCCACCAGGATCATCTGGATGTCATAGGCGTTGGCCATGAAGTCGATCAACTCACAAAGGTCCTTGCGGCTCCCCGGGTCCAGGCCTTCAAACGGATAGTCCAGCAACAACACGCGCGGTATCTCTCGGATGAGGCTCTTGTGAAACAACACTTTCTTCAACTGTCCGTTCGACAACCGCGTAACATCCACGTCGAGCAAGTGTGCAATCGACAGGTTCGCCGGCATGGGCAACGACGACAACCGCTCCACGCCTTCGCCCAGGATCTGACGCACGGTGATCACGTCGTCGGCGGCCATCGTGTAGTAGCGCTGCTGATAGAAGAGGTTGGGATTGTTGTTGAGAAACGCTTGCAAGGCATGCGTGGGGATATGGTGGATCTTGCGCTTGCGTTCCGCATGGCGCTCGTCCCACGAATCTCCGGAAATGAAATCATAGCGGATCTCTCCCTTGGGCAAATGGGTCATGCCCGCCAGCATTTCCAACAACACCGTCTTGCCGCTGCCGTTGGGGCCGGTGATCACCCAGTGCTCGCCATCGTTGATCTGCCAATTAAAATCCTGGAACAGGCGCAAGCCCGACCGTACCACATCTGCGTTCCTTATTTCGATCATCTCCCGTTCTCTACAATCTCCACTACTTTAAAAGGAAAGGGCTACCCTCTCTATTTTCCCGAATTACTAACGAACGCAATCGAATTACTATCCGGCGACCACGACGGCACATTGATCGTTCCCTGGCCTCCATACAAATAGGCGATCACGCGCGGTGCGCCACCCGACACGCCCATCAATCGCAGCATCACGCGTTTGTAGGACGGATGGTCGTTCACGGGAATGTCTGGGGGAAAGGAAATAAAGGCGATCCATTTTCCGTCGGGCGAAATGTGGGGGAACCAGTTGTTGTATTCGTCGAAGGTCAGTTGTTCTTTGGCCGAGCCATCGGGTTTCATGCGCCAGAGTTGCATGGTGCCCGATTGGTTGCCGTTGTAGTAAATGTATTTTCCGTCAGGCGAATATTCGGGGCCGTCCACGTGGGTGCCCACGTTGTTGGTGAGTTTGATCTCCTCGCCGCCGTTCACGGAGATCTTGTAGATGTCATATACTTTGCCATCGCGTTGGCCAACAAAGACGAGCTCTTTTCCATTCGGTGCCCAGCCGTGCAGGTAGGAAGGCGTTTTCTCTGTCACTTGTTTGGGCGTGCCCCCTCCAATCGGCACCACATACACCGTCGAGCCTCCACCCGGCAATCCCTCGCGGTGAGAACTGAGCGCGATCATTTTTCCATCAAAAGAAATCACGTGGTCGTTGTTGTTGCGGTTGACGGGTTCGGTGTTGATCTTTTCGGGTGTGCCCCCCGTGATGGGCATTTTGTAGAGCGAGCCGTTCTCGTTGAACAAAAGGTTTTGTCCACCAGGCATCCAGTTGGGCGCTTCAAAACGGCCTGTGGATTCGCGGATCACTTTGCGTTTGCCGTCCCACACGTTCATCACTTCCATGCGACAGCCGATCCATCCTTCCTTGCCCGGGTTATAGGTTTCGGGAACTGGCTGATCGATACGGACATTCCACACGCGGGCTTCCTCCACCACATCCGGGTTGTGCGAGGAGATGAACAAGCCGGCGAGCACTTCGTCTTTCATGCTTTCCATCGTCACGGAGCCGATCACTTGCAGGGGCTCGCCGCGATGAGCGGCCCTCATGGTGAGCTTCTTGCCGGCGCGCTCCAGTTGGATGATGTTGTAGTTCTTCTTGGTCGTAAAGGCTTCATCTTCGGGATCCCTCATAAAGGCGCCCTTCAGCAAGCGCCATTGCAGCACGGTGAGGCCGTCGCCGTGGTTGGTGGCGGTGACGTGCGCGGCGTTGTCGTCTTTCGATTCGCGGACCATCCAGCCGATCTTGCGATGGGCGTCGGTGCCGTTGCCCACAAACTCGAAGTTGGCCGTGAGGATGAAGTCGCCCTTCAGTTTTTTGTAGGCGTATTGAAATTCATCGCGGGCAAACCAGATGTTGTAGCCCGAGCCTTTCAGCGTATAGGTCTGGGTGGCCTCGTCGTATTGGGTGGACCCGGCCAGTTTGGGATTGCCCACGTCGGTGTAATCCTGGAAGATGCCCACGGGACGTTCCTGGGCGGTTACTGCACTCGTTGCCAGGAGGCAAAGGAGAAGGATGAAAGCTCTCATGAGAAAGGGTGGTTAGGTTGTTTTAGGTGTTGGGAATCAATTTAGAGAAAAACAGGTTTCATAGGCGCGACGGATGTGTCGGGCGGTTGGAATGTCCCGGAAGTGGTCGGGCGGCCGTACGGGCGCGGTTCTCTCGGTTTATTTTCGTACCTTTGCACATCATTCCGATTAAATCATATAAAAAAGGCGTTTTTCACGCCACTTTTTCAGGAGGCATTCATTTAAACAACGCTTTCAAGTCCTCCGCAGCACAAAAATCCAATCATGTCATTTGAAAAATTAAATCTCATTGAGCCCCTTTTGAGGGCTTTGAACACAGAAGGCTATACGACACCCACTCCTATTCAGGAGCAATCGATACCCATCTTACTGGAACGACGCGATCTGCTTGCCTGCGCCCAGACCGGCACCGGCAAAACCGCAGCGTTCACGCTCCCCATTCTTCAACTGCTTCACCAGGACGAACTTTTTGTAAAAGGTCCCGCTGGCATTAAAGCATTGATCCTTACGCCCACGCGCGAACTGGCTATCCAGATCGGCGAAAGTATTGCCGCCTATGGCAAATACCTGCGCATCCGCCACACCGTCATCTTCGGTGGCGTGCCCCAACGTTCCCAAACCGACGCCTTGCGCGCCGGTGTTGATATCCTGGTGGCTACCCCCGGCAGGTTGCTGGACCTCATGGACCAGCGCTTTGTGAAGCTCCAAACCCTGAAGGTGCTGGTTTTGGATGAGGCCGACCGCATGCTGGACATGGGCTTTATCCACGACGTGAAGAAAGTGATCGCGAAAGTGCCCACGCAGCGCCAAACGCTTTTCTTCTCGGCTACCATGCCTCCCGAAATCGCCAAGCTGGCCGACACCATCCTCACCAACCCACAGCGCGTGGAGGTGACACCGGTATCGTCCACGGCAAACACCATTCAGCAATCGGTGTTCTTTGTGGAGAAGCGCGACAAAAAGAAATTGTTGCTTCATCTCCTGAAAGACCAGTCCATCGCTACGGCGCTCGTGTTCGCGCGTACCAAGCATGGTGCTGATCGGGTTGCCAAAGATCTGAACCAGGCCGGCGTTCGGGCAGAAGCCATTCACGGAAACAAATCGCAGGGTGCTCGCCAACGCGCACTCAGCAATTTTAAATCACAGCACACGCGTGTGCTTGTCGCTACCGATATCGCCGCCCGCGGCATTGATGTGGAAGACCTGTCGACTGTGATCAACTACGAGTTGCCCAACGTGCCCGAGACTTACGTTCACCGCATAGGCCGTACAGGTCGTGCTGGTGCAAGTGGTGTTTCGTATTCGTTCTGCGATGAAGAAGAAAAGGAATATCTCAGCGACATTCACAAGCTGATCAAAAAGACTATACCCGTTGTAGAAGATCATCCCTATCCGTTGCTGCACGCCGGCATGCCCAAGACGCACGCAGCACCTGCACAGCGTCAAGGAAACAGTGGCAATCAGCAACGTCGTCAAGGTCCGGGTGGAGGCAATCGTTCGCGTCGTCCGGGTGGTCAGGGGCAACAGGCGCGTTCCGGTAACGGCCGGGATGGTGGTCGCCAAGGCAGGTCAACGGATCTTCCTGATTTGAACCAACCTGCAGGTGACACGCCGACACAGCGTCCTGACAATAAAGGCAACGCAGGTCGTTCTGAGCATGGCCGTCACGCGGGTGGTCGCCCTGATAATAGAAATCAGGGTGGTCGTTCTGACAATAAAAACAACGGCGGTCGCTCGGGCAATGGCAACACCAGCAATGGTCGTCGTTCGGGCAATGGTCACGCTTCTGGTCGTCCGGGGAATGCGAGTCCCTCGCAGCCGGGTCATTCTACTCACACGGGTCGTTCAGGCCAGGTAAAGAATGCTGATCAGCCGGCGAAGGCAAATCAATCGGATTGGTCAAGCCTGTCCGATAGCCAGTCCGATTTGGATTGGGGTGGAGGACTTCACCTGAGCTACGAATAAATAGCCTTGACCGGGTTTGGTATCTGGTCATTTGTTCATTCATAAAATACACCTGCATTAACGTTATATTTGGGCGTTAATGCAGGTGTATGTTTTTACGATCGTTTCTGTTTGTCAGTTTGTTGTGTTTTACGGTTTTCAGTCACGCTCAGGATGCGAAGGACTTCATGTTTGGTGCGGCCATGGATCTGGCCAAGACGGACTATGAGGGCATCCTCAAGAAAGCACAGTTCTCTGCCGAAGGCCATTATTTTTTTACACGCAGCATCACCGCGTCGGCGGGGTTTGATGTTTGGACGGGCGATGGGGTGAGCTTTGTGTTGGGCGGGCGTTGGTATCCGATGGATAATTTTTTTACGCGTGTCCGGGGGCTTATCGGGGAGAATGATATCGCGTTGGGTGCGGGGTGGAACCAGGTGCTTAGCGATCGGTGGCGGTTTGAGGCGATGGCGGATTTTTATTTCAAGGGTGACTTCGCGATGCGGGCGGGGGTGATGTATGTGGTGCCGCATCGGTAAAGGATGCGGGCTTCATTTTCTACCGCAAAGACGCAAAGGCCGCAAAGGAGACGCCCTCCTTCGCTAAAGCTTCGGCGGGCAAGCAAGGGAATGACAAGTGTTGGTCATCATTCAACGGTTGGGGTATCTAGTTTAGGGCATTGAAATTTCAAGTATAAAAAAAGGCCGCCTTTTTGAGGCAGCCTTTCTTTTTTATCAATGATCAAAAATTATTTCGCAGCAGCGAGGCGTTTTGCTACTTCGTTCCAGTTTACCACATTCCAGAAAGCGGTGATGTAGTCGGGTCTGCGGTTTTGGTAGTTCAGGTAGTAAGCGTGTTCCCAAACATCGAGGCCAAGAACGGGTGTGCCTTTCACTTCGGCAACGTCCATCAGGGGGTTGTCCTGGTTGGGGGTGGAAGTGATTTGGAGTTTGCCGCTGGCATCCTTTACGAGCCAGGCCCAGCCAGAACCGAAGCGGCCTGTGCCGGCAGCGGCGAATTTGGTTTTGAACTCGTCGAATGTTCCGAAAGCGCCGTTGATGGCTTCGGCCACTGCACCGGTAGGCGCACCACCTGCACCGGGACCGAGCACGGTCCAGAACAGGCTGTGGTTATAGTGACCACCGCCATTGTTGCGGACCGCTGCGGGGTACTTGGAAATATTTTTGCAGATCTCTTCGATGCTCAGGCTCTCTTCGGGCTTGCCGGCTACGGCAGCGTTCAGGTTGGTAACATAAGCGTTATGGTGTTTGCCATGGTGAATTTCCATGGTACGAGCGTCAATATGCGGCTCCAATGCATTAAACGCATAGGGCAGAGCGGGAAGGGTAAAGGCCATGATAAATGATTTTTAGGGTTTAACAATATTTTTTTGGGAATCAAATATACAACCAATCGCTGCTGAAGAAAATTTCATGCGGGCGCGATTATCTATCGATCACCGGTGGTTTTTCTAACAAAAGCACACCGTACTTGTTCTTTCTTTTCTTAAAAAGGCAGGTCGTCGGTGGCCGTGTTCGATGCCATGAACGGCTCTTCGTCGGGGGGAGGAGGCGTTCCGCCACCGCTGGTCTTCTCGATCTTCCAGGCACGGGCTTCGGTGTACCAGCGACCGTTGTATTCGCGGCTTTCGAGGTCCACGGCCACGCTGATGAGTTCGCCTACGGCAAGGTTGTATTGATCCACTTTATCGCCCCAGATGGACAAGCAGATCTTTTTGGGATATTGTCCCGGCGTTTCCAAGATGAATTCCTGCTTTTTCCAGGGACCTTTTTTTCCCATCCCGGTTGTCAACGGCAGCAATTGTGCTACTCTTCCTTTTACTTCCATGATTGATTTATCGTTTTGCTGTTTATAATTATTATTTATTTCACCGTTCTCCTGCTTTGCGTATGCGCGCAAAGAAGGTGTCGATCAGTTTCTTGCACTCCTCTGCTTTTGTGCCTGTCACCACCGTGGTGCGCGGATGCAACAGCGGGGTGTTCACCAGGCTGTAGCCGCGTTGCACGTCGGAGGCGCCGTAGACCAGTTTTTGCAACTGCACCCAGTGCAGGGCTCCGGCGCACATCACACAGGGTTCTAACGTGACGTAGAGGGTACATTCACTGAGGTACTTCGACCCCAAATAGTTTGCCGCCGCGGTCGTGGCCAACATCTCGGCGTGGGCCGTGGCGTCCGTGAGCTTTTCGGTTTGATTGTGGGCCCGGGCAATGATCCGGTTTTTGCAAACCACCACCGCACCCACGGGCACTTCATTGATCGCTAACGCCTTGTCGGCTTCCTTGAGGGCTTCGCGCATGAAGTATTCGTCCGTAAAAAGCTCCATAGGGTCACAAAGCTAAACGCCTTGAGCAAAATGACAAGCGCAGGTCTGCTCCTTTCCGCGGTCGGGACCTATTTTATCTTGATGCCCGTCATCATCTCCCGGGCTGTTTCCTGCCAATCCTGCTGCAGGCGCTTGGGGCAATTGAACGAAAAGGCCAGCGTCTGGCGGGGCTCCACGAGGTATTGAATGTAGGTATAGCGCAACACGGGCTCCTGCAGCCCTTCCTGTTTCTTGCTGCCGTTGAGGCGCGCATCGAACTCGAAGAATATCAATTTTTTACCACCCACTTCATGGATGCCTTCATTGATCATGTTCACGCGGTCGAACATGTTCATGATGCTGGCGCGGAAAAATTTCTGGGCCAGGGCCAGGTCGGCATCCGGCCATTGTGTAGCGGAAATGTTTACGCTAAAATCCACTTCCCGCTCGGCGTTGGTATAGGCGGCCAGGGGCGCCCGGATAGAGGGATAGCGTTCGTTGAAATCCATATCGTCCATAGGATGCCAATCCTGGGGTACCGAAACCGTTATGGCGTCGTTCACTTTCACTTTCTTCATCTTGGGCTTCCCTGCGGCCAGGCACAGGAGGGCCAGCAGACAGAGGGCCATGGGGGTGGCACTTTTAATTTTTAGCATATAAGGCGCAGACACAAAGTATTGTTAAATTCGCGGCTAAATTAATTAAAACTCAGATGTTACGGACTCATACTTGCGGTGAATTGAGGTTATCAGACGCAAATAAACACGTTACCCTGGCGGGCTGGGTACAGCGCGTACGCGATAAGGGTAGTGTTTTGTGGATCGACCTCCGCGACCGCTACGGTATTACCCAATTGATCTTTGAAGAAGGCAAAAGCGCCGCCGACCTGGTGCAAAAAGGCCGCAGCCTCGGCCGTGAGTTTGTGGTGCAGGTAGAGGGCGTCGTGACCGAGCGCCTTTCCAAAAACGACAAGATCGCCACCGGCGAAATCGAAGTGAAAGTGACGGCCATCAACCTCCTCAATGCCGCCAAACTTCCCCCCTTCACCATTGAAGACGATACCGATGGCGGCGACGAGCTGCGCATGAAATACCGCTACCTCGACTTGCGCCGTAACCCCGTGCGCGAAAGCCTGCAACTGCGCCACAAGATGGCCCAGCAAACCCGCACCTACCTCGATGGTCAGAACTTCATCGAAGTGGAAACGCCCGTGCTCATCAAGTCCACCCCCGAAGGCGCGCGCGACTTTGTGGTGCCTTCGCGCGTTCATCACGGCGAATTCTATGCGTTGCCCCAATCGCCCCAAACGTTTAAACAATTGCTGATGGTTTCCGGCTTCGACCGCTACTATCAAATCGTAAAATGTTTTCGCGACGAAGACTTGCGCGCAGACCGTCAACCCGAATTCACGCAGATCGACTGCGAGATGGCCTTCATCACGCAGGAAGATATTCTCAACATGTTCGAAGGCCTCGTGCGTCATCTCTTCAAACATGTGAAAGGGATCGACATGCCGTCGGTGCCGCGCATGAACTATGACGAGGCCATGAAACGCTATGGCTCCGACAAACCCGACACGCGCTTCGCCATGGAGTTTGTGGAGATCACCGAACTGACGAAAGGCAAAAATTTCCCTGTGTTTGAAAGCGCCGAATTGGTGGTCGGCATCAACGCCACGGGATGTTCCGAATATACGCGCAAGCAAATCGACGAACTGACAGAATTTGTAAAACGTCCGCAGATCGGCGCGAAAGGTTTGGTGTATGTACAATATCGCACCGATGGCACTGTCAAATCTTCGGTGGATAAATTTTATACACCGGAAGAACTGAAGACGTGGGCCGATAAATTCAATGCCAAACCCGGCGACCTTATTCTTTTGATGGCGGGCGAAACCTACACCACCCGCAAGCAATTGAACGAGCTGCGTTTGCTGATGGGCGACAAACTGGGTCTGCGCGACAAACAAAAATTCTCGGCCCTGTGGGTAGTAGACTTCCCGTTGCTGGAGTGGAGCGAAGAAACCAAGCGCTACCACGCCATGCACCACCCGTTCACCTCGCCAAAACCGGAAGACATCAAGTTGCTGGATACCGATCCCGGCAAAGTGCGCGCCAATGCGTATGACATGGTGATCAACGGCACGGAAGTGGGTGGCGGTTCCATCCGGATCCACGACCGGCCTACACAGCAAATGATGTTCAGCCACCTGGGCTTTTCGGAAGAAGAGGCCAAAAAACAATTCGGCTTTCTCATGGAGGCCTTCGAATTCGGCGCGCCTCCCCACGGTGGCATCGCCTTTGGCTTCGACCGGCTGTGCTCCATCTTTGGCGGTGCCGATTCCATCCGCGACTTCATCGCGTTCCCCAAGAACAACGCGGGCCGCGACGTGATGATCGACACCCCTTCGACCATTTCCGAAGAGCAGATGAAGGAATTGGCGTTGTTGATCAGGAAGTAATCATTCCAGAAAAGAAAGCATACGATGTCTTCGCGCAAACCCCAAGGGACGCGCGAAGACATTTTTATTTTTAATTCCTCAACACGAGCGTGTGCTGCCCGCGTTTGCGTTGTTGCGGATCATCCTTCGACCCGTGGTCCGCATAGCTGGCACGCAACAGGTAAACGCCTTTGCCCGCATCTTTCACCGGCTTCATTTTTGTTTTGAATGCGCCGCTGAGACCGGCCATGTAGAAGTGATCAACATCGTTGTTGCTTTTCAGGATCCATCGCGCGATCTCCTTTGCCTGCGCTGCCTCCACTTCCGGGTGCGGCGGCATGGGAATGTTTCCCCATGTGCCCAACGAGCCGCTGATTATTTTCTTCGACAAGGCATCCTCCACAGCGGCACTGTAAGGATACTTCGCCGCAATGCTTTGAAACGACGGGCCAATCAATTTGTCATTCGCCACGTGGCAGTTGAAGCAGGGTAGTGTGGTGATGGCCAGGAGCGCTGCAGGCTCCGGTTCTGTCCTGGATCGTTCTGACCGGTAGGCCTGAAGTTGTGTTGAATCAGACAGGAACAAGACCTGCAACAACACTTCGTGTGGGGCGATCTCCTCATATTCCGAATTGCCATCTTCTTTATCGTTGACACTGATCGTGTAATTGACCATCGTATTCCATTGGAATTTTGCATTCGCGGTAGGGAGTGTAATGCGCACTACGGGCGCAGCATTCCCGGCCACGGATTCGCTTTCGCGGAAAGAAGAAAGCAATGCGCAGGATGCCATCGTCAAGGCGATCACACCACCACCGACAATGACCTTGCGGGGTTTATTCCTTCGCAGCATCATGCACCGATCAGGCTTTGTCGATTTCCTGGGCCACGCGGTTGGCCGAGCGTGTAGCGGCCTCCGTGCCCCAATTCAAATTGTCGGCATACGCCCCGGCAAAATGGATGCGACCGAAAGGCTTCATCACCTCGGGCCAGAATTTCTTCAGCGTGCCAATGCCAAAAGGCGTCCGCTCGCAGGTGGACGCATAGGTCTCCTTGGTCCAGTCGCGGCTGGTGGCAAATTCGATGGTGTCGCGTTTGCCGGGATACACCGAGCGGAAAGCCGCCAACGCCCGTTGTGGCGATACACCTCCAGGACCTGTGCCCAGGATGACCACACGCTGCGTTTCCACTTCGTCGGCCGATTGCCACACCGACCAGAGATCGGGAAGGTCGAGCTCCATGTTGATGCTCAGCTTGTCATCCAACCAGAATTTTGACGAAGCCTGGAAGACAAAGCGCTGATAGGAATCGTAAACGAGATTGTCGAGCACGAATTGTTTTTCAGGTGAGAAGCCCGGCGTTACGGGAATGTTCTTGAAGGCCGGCGGTGGGATGCAGTTCACGAAGTAGTCGGCCTGCATTTCTTTTTGTTCGTTGAATTGTTTGTAGGTGACCGTCACGCCACTGTCGCCATGTTTGATGGAAAGGATCGGGCAGTTGAGCCACACTTTTGAACCCAGGCGCTTAGCGAATGCGTTGGGCAGCATTTGATTGCCTCCCTTTAAACGGAACACTTCCGGGGGCGCCAGGGGCACGCCGCGCAGATGGAGAATGGCCGCGCGCCACAATTCGAACTGCACGGAATAGTCGTTGCCTCCCAGGAACTTCAGGGCGGTGGCAGAGGCTCCGTCTTTTTTATACAAATCGGCCATGGGCGTGTTGTCCATGTTGTCGTAGCCCACGCCAAACGGCTGGTATTCGTCTTTGAATTTATCGAGGTAGGGTTTCACATAGAGTGACTCAAGGTCCCACCACGGGTTTTGCGAGAGAAATTTTACTTCGCGATCGTTGAAGCCGAATTTTTTGAGCACCACCGGGTCGGCCAACATTTCTTCCGTATAGAATTTGTCGTCGATGCGGCGCACCAGGTTCTTCCGGCGGGGATAGGGCAAGGCGGTGAGTCCAAACTCCTGGATATATCCCCAATAGCGATCGTAGCCGGGTTTGCAAATGTGTTCCATGCCGCCATCGCCGTATAGGCCATCCGAAAGCCCGTCATGGACCGTGAACACATGGCCGCCATGGCGACCGCTGGCTTCCATGACCACCACGTCGTGGCCCCGGCGCGTCAGTTCATAGGCCGTGCAAAGGCCCGCCAATCCCCCACCCCCAACAATCACTTTTTTAGGGCTGGCCGAGGGGGTGATCTCCACTTTTTCCGGGTCGGGTTTCAGACCACCTTCTAACCATGTTCTTGGATCGACAACCGACACGCCCATGCCGGCCATCATGCTATTCTTCAGGAAGTCTCTTCGTTTAAAAGTGCTCATAGGAAGGGGGTAAAAAAGTGTATTTCAATTTACGGCTTTCAGTAAATAAAAAAAGATTTTGTAAGTCAATTTATACAAAAGGAAAGCATTTGAAGATAATAATGGCAGCGAATCATTTCTAAAAATTAATGCACAGACCTCAACTCCGGGTCGCAAAGCGCTGCCGTATAAGGCCAAAACTTCTATTTTTGATAACTTCTTAACCCCTCGTTTTTATGGTCTCCGTTCTTGGAATTCCTTTGGATAGCAACTCTTCTTTTCTATCGGGCGCAGCCTCGGCCCCGCAAAAGATCCGTGAAGCGTATCACTCTGCCTCTGCCAACTATTGCGCGGAAAATGGCACGGACCTCAGCCAAACGCAGTCGTGGAAGGATCAAGGGGATTTGCAGCTTCCTGGCATGCCGGCTGCGTTTCCTTCTATCGAACAAAATGTTTTCAATTTGCTCAGCAAAGATCACCGCGTGCTGAGCCTCGGCGGCGACCACTCGATCACGTATCCCATCATCAAGGCGTTTGCAAAAAAATATCGGCCACTCAACATCCTCCACCTCGACGCGCATGGCGACCTGTACGATGATTTTGAAGGAAACAAATTTTCGCATGCCTGCCCCTTTGCACGGATCATGGAAGAGGGTCTGGCTTCGCGGTTGGTGCAGGTAGGTATCCGCACCTACAATCCGCACCAACGGGAGCAAGCCCGGCGCTTTGGTGTGGAGTCCATCGAAATGAAGGATTGGAAAGACGGTACCAACCTGTCCTTTGACGGGCCGCTGTATATTTCGCTGGACCTGGATGCCCTCGATCCCGCATTCGTGCCGGGTGTGTCGCACCATGAACCTGGCGGCTTTTCCACGCGCCAGGTGCTTGGCATTCTGCAGGGCCTGAACGCCACCATCGTCGGGGCCGACATTGTCGAATTGAATCCCACCCGCGACATCAACAACATGACGGCCATGGTGGCGGCCAAATTTTTTAAAGAGTTATTGGTGAAGCTTTTGCCGGCGGCATCCGTATAATCTCATAAAAAAAAAATGAAAGACCTCTTCTCCACCCAGGCCAAGCAATACGCGGCCTTCCGCCCGACCTATCCCGAGGCGCTGTATGATTTCATCTTTCAGCACGTACACGGAAATGAAAATGCATGGGACTGTGCCACCGGCAATGGGCAGGCGGCGGTTCGCCTGGCGCGCCGGTTCAAAAATGTTTACGCTACCGACATCAGCCAGAAACAACTGGATCAGGCGTCGCCGGCGGGCAACATCCACTACGCTGTCAGTCCTGCAGAGAGCACGTCCTTTCCGGATCATCACTTCGATCTGATCACGGTGGGTCAGGCCCTCCATTGGTTTGATCTCGATAAATTTTATGCCGAGGTGAAGCGCGTGATAAAACCCGGAGGATTGTTGGCGATTTGGGGTTATGGGCTGTTGTATATTGAACCCGCCATCGACGAGGCGTTCATGAATTTCTACGAGAATGTCGTGGGGCCGTATTGGGATAATGCCCGCCGGCTGGTAGAGAACGAGTACAAGACGATTGCTTTTCCATTTCCCATCATCCCTTCGCCGCCGCTGGCCATCGAAACGGAATGGACGCTCGATCATTTGTCAGGATATTTATCGAGTTGGTCGGCCACTCAAAAATTCATTCAGCAAAAGGGACATGATCCGGTACCCGAATTCATTCAGCAACTCGCCGGGCGCTGGGGCAAGGGTTCGCGGCCGGTAAGGTTTCCGCTGTTCACTCGCGTGGCCATAATCGCTTAGCCGGAACTCGTCGACGGTCGTTTTGCGATCAACCCAGGTTATCCGGGCAGGGCGAGCGACTGTTTTATACCATCTGGGCTCATACCTTACATCGCCTTTCTTTTCTCCATAAAGGTGCCTATCATGCCATTCATATTTTTTCAGCATGCGGTATTGTATTGTGTTGGGTGTTGCCCTTTTGATCTTGTTGGCCTGCCGGCCCAAGCCCAAGCAGACCTTTGATGTCATTCTCCGGCACGGCACCGTCTATGATGGCTCGGGCGCCGAACCCTTCACCGCCGATGTTGCCTTGCAAGCCGACACCATTGCCGCCATCGGCGATCTCGGTGATGCGGCCGGCAAAAAAGAAATTGATGCGACCGGCCTCGCGGTGGCACCTGGATTTATCAACATGCTGAGCTGGGCCGACCGCAGCCTCCTGATGGACGGCCGCTCGATGAGCGACATCAAACAGGGTGTTACGCTCGAAGTGTTTGGCGAAGGATGGTCGCCCGGTCCCGTGAAGCGAAAAGCTACCAGCAAACCCGTCGATAGTTTGTGGACCACCCTCGGGGGATATTTTGATTATGTTTTGAAAAAAGGGGTTAGCCCCAACGTCGCCTCTTTTGTCGGGGCAACGTCCATCCGAATCCATGAATTGGGTCACGACAACCGGCCGCCCACGGCAGAGGAACTGAAGCGCATGAAGGCCCTCGTGCAACAAGCGATGGACGACGGCGCCATGGGATTGGGATCGTCGCTGATCTATGCCCCCGCCGACTATGCCTCCACCGACGAGCTTATTGCCCTGGCGCAGGTTGCCTCACAAAACGGCGGCATGTACATCACGCATATGCGCAGCGAAAGCGACAACATTCTTTCGGCCATGAACGAAACGTTCCGCATTTCGAAAGAGGCGCACATTGCGGCGGAGATCTATCACCTCAAGATCAACCATGAACGAAACTGGGGCAAAGTGGAAACGGTCATCGCCAAACTGGACAGCGCCCGGAAGGCTGGTTTGAAAATTACCGCCAACATGTACACCTACACCGCCAGCGCTACCGGTCTCACGGCGCGTCTGCCTACGTGGGTGCAGGAAGGCGGCGCGAGTGCCATGCGCAAGCGGTTAAAGAATCCGGTCACGCGAAAGAAAGTGTTGGAGGAAATGCGACTGGGGATCCCCACAAAAAATTCCGATCCGAAAGACGTGATGATGCTGGGCTTTCGCCTGGACTCGCTCAACAAGCTCTATCGCGGCAAGCGGCTCGACGAAGTGGCCCGCCTCCACGGCAAGGACGCCGACGAAACGGTGCTCGACCTGGTGGTGCGCGACAAGTCCACAATCGCTGCCGTCTATTTCCTCATCTCCGAAGCCAATGTGAAACGCATGTTGACGCTGCCGTATGTGAGCTTCGGCTCCGACGCCGCGTCGATGTCGGAAGCCAAGATCTTTGCCGATTGGGGGACGCATCCCCGGGCCTATGGGACGTTTGCGCGGTTCCTGGGAAAATATGTTCGCGACGAAAAAGTGGTCTCCCTGCCGGAAGCCATTCGCCGTCTCACGGCCTTGCCGGCCAGCAACCTGAAGCTCAAAAAAAGAGGCAGCCTGAAGGTAGGCTACTATGCCGACCTGGCCCTTTTTGACGCGCGCACCATTGCCGACCACGCCACGTTCGATTCGCCCAAGGAATATGCCACGGGCATGCAACACGTTTTTGTGAACGGCGTGCAGGTGCTCCACCAGGGCGAACACACCGGCGCCTTGCCCGGCCGTGTCGTGCGGGGCCCCGGGTGGAAAAGCAAGCGCGGCTAAGGAAGTTGAACAGACGTTAATTTAGGATGGGCTACTTCCGTTGGGAGGTGAATAGGCTTATCTTTAGTGATCATATTTTTTACTTAACCGAAACTATCCATCATCATGGATAAATATCTACTACTCTTCGCGATCTTCATGCTGAGCCTGGTGGCCCACGCCCAGGACCAAAAGACGCTGGTGGCTACCGGCGACAAATACTATGGCAAGAAGGATTATAAAAATGCGTTGGCCGCATACCTGGCCGCGCAGGATCTCAACCCCGATGATGCTGCGGTCAATTTCAAGATCGGCCTCACCTACTTGTATTCAGAGACCAAGTCAAAAGCGGCCTCCTATATCAGCAAGGCCTATCGCCTGAACCCGGCCGTGAACCCGGACATCGACTATCACCTCGGCATTGCCTTTCAGAACACCAACGAATTCCAGAAGGCCATCGAGCATTTCGAAAACTTCAAAAAGAAGAAGGCCAACTTGTCGAGCATCGTGGACGAGAAGATCGCCGAGTGTCACATCGCCGACTCTCTTTCGCAAAATGAGTTGAACGTGATCATCGAAAACCTCGGTCCTGTGAACACGCCTTACAGCGATTACTCCCCTATCATCTCTGCCGATGGCAACACGCTTATCTTCACCTCCAACCGCACCGACGATCCCGCTAAAGTAAAGGCCAATCAAAATTTCGAAGACATTTACTTCACCACCAAGCAAGGCAATACCTGGTCCGCGCCCAAGCCGATAAGTCCCAACATCAACATCAAATACAACGACGCGGCGGCATCGCTTTCACCGGACGGCAAGACCTTATTCTTGTATTATGAAGAAGGGGAAGGCGACATCTACACCTCCACGCTCACGGGCGACCAATGGTCTAAACCCGAACCCCTGAACAAGAACATCAACACGGCGATGTTCTGGGAAACCTGCGCCAGTGTGACGGCCGATGGAAAGAAACTTTTCTTTGCCAGCAACCGGCCGGGCGGGATCGGTGAGTTGGATCTGTATGTGAGCCAGCTCGACAGCAAGGGCGAATGGGGCAAGGCCGTGAACCTCGGTCCCGTGATCAACACCCCCGAAAACGAAGACTCACCCTACATCCACCACGACGGCGTGACGCTGTATTTTTCCTCCGACGGACATCCCCGGCTTGGCAACAGCGACATCTTTGTTACTGAATTTGTCAACAACAAATGGAAGAAACCCGAGAATATGGGCTACCCGCTGAACTCGTGGGAATACGACGGCTTTTTCACGCTGTCGCCGGATAAGAAAAAAGGATATTTCTCCACCGCTAAGGAAGGTGGTCTTGGCGATGCGGACATTTATTCGATCACGTTCCTTGAGCCCAAATACAAAGTGAAGCCCAAGCCCGAAGTGGTGGCGGCTGTGCAGAAAGCTGCAGAGGAAAAAGTAAAAACCGAGATCCCGAAGAGCGAAGAATTTATCGACGCCAGCATCCAGGCGAAGAAGGAGCAAAAGGTGGTGACGTTATTAAAGGGACGAGTTATTGATGAGAGCAACGCCGCTCCTCTCGGTGCGGTGATCTCGCTGGTGGACAACGCGACCAACAAGGTGATGGCAAAGATCAACGCCAACCCGCTGACGGGTGAATTCGAACTGATCATTCCCCACGGTGGAAACTACGGGGTGGCTACCGAGAAAGCAGGCTACCTGTTCAACTCCATCAACTTCGCGTTGCCGGAATTTGCCGAGTACCAGGAGATCGACACACACATCATCATGGTGAAGGCGGAGGTCGGTTCGAAAGTGGTATTGAAAAACATTTTCTTCGACATCGGTAAGGCCGACCTGAAAACGGAGTCGGTAGCCGAGGTGGAAAATATCAAGGAGCTGCTCATCACCAACCCGAACCTGAAAGTGCAGATCAACGGGCACACCGACAACAGCGGCAACGCGGCCAGCAACAAGTCGCTTTCGCTGAAGCGGGCGTCATCGGTGGTGACCTACCTGGTGGGTCATGGCATTGCGGCCGAACGCGTGTCGGCCAAGGGATATGGTTCGGAACGCCCCATCGTTTCCAACGACGACGAGACCGGGGGCCGCGAGATCAACCGCCGTACGGAAATTGAAATCATCGAGTAGACAAATGCCTGCGATTATAGCGCACCCTAATTCAGAGCGGTAACCACTTTTTTCAGGATGTCGAGCGTGACGGGCTTTTGGAAATAGGCTCTCACCTCGGGGAAGGTATCGGCGCGGCTGAGGTCTTTGGGGTGGTTGGACGAGCTGATGATGTAGATCTCGGGCTTCTTCACCAGCAGCGATTCTATTTTTTTAAGTTCTGCCAGAAATTCCCAACCGTCGATCTCGGGCATATAGATGTCCAGCAAGATGACATTGGGCAGGTGCTCTTGCGAGTTCTTATGATGCAGGAGGTAGTCGATCGCACCCTGGGCGCTGTTGTAGATGGTGATGATGTGGGCCAGTTCCCCCAATTCGGCGAGCCGCTTGATATAAAACGATGACATGGGGTCATCGTCAATGATCCAGAGGTTAGCGATCTTGCTCGACATAGCGGGAAGCGGGTTTATTCATAAGTCGTTTATACATAACTCAATACGACCACATAAATACAAATGATTTCGGCACGGTAACTTGTTGTCGCTATAAAGTTGACACGCGTGTATGAAAATCGTTGGTTTAGGATGGCCGGCCGCCGGCCCTTCGCGGGCAAACGGCCGGTCTCCTGTCAGCCTTAGAATGTTTTACGCAATGTCACGCCATAGTTTCTTGGATCGCCCAGGTGGGTGGCGCCAAAATCGTAGGCATAGGCAATGTATTTTTGATCACCCAGGTTTCTTCCCCAGAACATGAGGTCGAACGAGTGGTAGGATGCGCCAGCACGGGCATTCAGCACACTGTATGACGATTGCGACACGGTGTTGCCCAGGTCAAAGTATTGTTTGCCCAGCGCCATCCATTCGCCCCGCACCAGGAGCTTTACCTCTCCGACAGCCAAGCCGTATTGAACAGCGGCCATCGACGTATAGGCCGGTGTGAAGATCTGTTTATGGCCTGTCCAGTCCACTTCGTTGCCATTGGAGGCTACCTTCAGGTTGGTGTATTTCGCCTGGCTAATGCCCAGGTTGTATTCGATTTGCAAGCCTTTCACCGGCATGGTGGCCACGTGAAGGTCGATACCCTTGCTGGTGAGCGTGCCGGCATTCTTTGTTATGGTGATGGCTTCGGGCAACACGAGCGTGGGCACCTGTGCATCGGTCACATGAATGTAGAACAACGAGAGGTTGACTTGCAGACGGTTGTCAAAAAACACATTCTTCGTCCCTACCTCCACGTTGTCGCTGTACTCAGGTTTGTAGGAGTACAAGGGTGGCTGCGAAGGATCTGCCCCCAATTGCGTGAGACCGCCCGCGCGGTAGCCACGGCTGTAGGTGGCATACAACGTATTGAACTCCGACGCATGGTAAGCAACGCTTGCCTTGGGCGAAACGGCGTGGAAGTTGGCCGTGGCGGTGGTGTCGGGTTGCGTCACAAATATCGGATCGGGATCCGGATCGTGCTGGTATTCGCCTTTCACACTTTGCTTTTTGTGCTCGTAGTCGTAGCGAATGCCCAAGGTCACATCGAATTTGTCGAGGAAGGTGTACGTGCCTTGTCCGTAGAAAGCGATGCCACTGCCTGTACCGGTGCTGGTGTTGATGGTCGAGAAGTTTGTATCCGGCACTCCCATCAATCCTGCATCCGCTCCAAAACGGGTGGCTTGCTTCACGGGGCTTTCCTGATGGAACATGTAGGTTCCCGCGGTCCACTTAAAGTTGGAAGCTGTGGCCGGCGACGAGAATTTAAACTCTTGCGTCCATACCTTCACGTTGTTCCATTTGCTGCCGTAGTTGTTGATGATGGTGACGCCGTCGATGGGCGAAAAGTCGCCGTCGATGGGGTCTTTGTAGTAGCGGTAGTTGGTTTGATACGAGGTCTGCGATGTAAAGTTCATGCCACGACCGGCATAGCTCGCCACCAATGAACTGTTGAAGATGTTATCCACCAACTGGGTGACCGCATTCTGGTTGACGCGGAACGGATTGGCGAAGGCTTCGTCTTTGCTGGAGGCCAGGGGGAACGTGCCGTTGTTCCGGTTCGCGTTGTGTTTCACATTCAAGGTGAGCGCCCAGGCGCGGGAGGCGTTGTAGCGCAGGTAATAATTTCCGGTGAGGCTGTGTTTTTTATCAAAATCGTTCTGATAAAAATCATTCTGATAGAAGCCATTCATGCGATCATAAACGCCGGTGGCCCCGAGGTAAAGTTTGTTCTTCACCAGGGGCGTGCGGAAGCCCACCGCATAGCGCTGCTGCCCGTAGTTACCGATGTTGATCTCACCAAAACCGCTGGTGACGTTCGTCGGTTTTTTGGTGATGATGTTGATGACACCGCCCATGGCGTTGCGACCATAGAGTGTGCTCTGAGGTCCGCTCAATACTTCAATGCGTTCTACGTCGAACAACTGCGCGATGTAAGTGTCCAGCCCAAACTGGTTCACCCCATCGATATACGTGGCCACAGCCGGGTCGTAGGATGTGGAGGTGATGCCCCGGATGGAGGTCACGTTACGGCCGTCGCCGGGGTTGGCGGAGTACAGGTTGGGGACAATGGCGGTGATGTCTTTGCTGTTCCACAACCGGTATTGTTCCACTTGGCGTGAGGAGATGGCGTTGACGGTGAAGGGCACTTTCTGGAGGTTCTCTTCTTTTTTATCGGCGGTCACCACAACAGCATCCAGTTCGGTGGCCGATTCCTGGAGGGCAATGGCCAGCGATTCGTTGCTGCCCTCGCCCACCGTGATGGTGCGCTCCTGGGTGGCATAGCCGATCGCGGAAACCTGGATCTTATAGGTGCCGGCGGGCAGATTACCCAGGGCGAAGGCCCCGTCGGCATCGGTGGAAGCCCCTACGTTTGTATTGAGGACATACACGGTTACGCCCGGAATGGGTTGGTCATTTGCGCCGGTCACTTTGCCGGACAACGCTGTGGTCTGACCCCAAGCCGCTACGCATGTCATCAAAGGGATCAGTAAAAAAATAATTCTGGTCATGAAGAGTTGAGTTAGAAATCTGAAAAAGATTGCGGAAATCCGCCCATGAGGGCCTCATCCCCGGCAAACAGGGCGAAATTTATTGAAGATTTTCGACTTTTCAGGAAATACGCGTGAAAACACAGAAGGCAAATGCTCGTTAGGGAAAGCGTCAAAGTGCGCTTTCGGGGGGTACGCTGAAGGAGAATACGGAGCCTTTCCCCTCTTCACTCTCCACCCAGATCTGGCCGCCATTCTTCTCTACGAATTCCCGGCAAAGGATCAGCCCCAAGCCGGTCCCCTTTTCATCGGCCGTTCCTTTGGTGGAGTGCTTGGCCTCGATGCGGAAAAGTTTTTTCATCACTTCGGGGCTCATGCCCACGCCGTTGTCGGCAATGGCAATGACCACTCTCCCGTTTTGCCGCTGCAGGCGTGTGGTGATCTGCCCGCCTTCGCCCGTGAACTTGATGGCGTTGGAAATGAGGTTGCGCACTACGGTGTTGATGGAGTTCTTATGCGCCCGCACCATCCAGGCTCCCTCGCCGGCGTTGTTCAAGGTGATCTTTTTCTGTTGCGCCTGGGCCTTCAACAGCGCGCGATTCTCTTCTACCACCGCGTTCAGGTCGAACACTTCGGGTTTGAATTCGATGTTGCCGGTTTGCGACCGAGACCATTCCAACAGATTTTCCAACAGGGCAAACAAGTTCTTCACCGACTTGTCGAGGTCTTTCGCCAGCATTTGTATTTCTTCTTTGCTGAGGCTGTCGGTGTGATGCAACAAAAGGCCGGAGAACGACGTGAGCGAGTTCAAAGGTCCCTTCAGATCGTGACTGATGATGGAGAAGAATTTATCTTTCGTGGCGTTGAGTTCCTGCAATTTGAGATTTTGTTCGTTCACGGTGGCATGGGCCGCTTCCAGTATTTTGTTGGACCGTCGCTTCACTAAGTACAAGTACAGCACGAGTGCCGCCACCACCACGGTTAACCCGACCAGCAGGAACAAAAAATTCTGCAGTTTCTTTTGGGTCCGCAACTCCTTTTCGCGCTGGAGGCGAAGCGTCTGCAGGTGGCCGATCTGCGATTCCTTTTTTTCAATCTCGTAGCGGTTCTGGGTTTCCAACAACTGGTGCTCGTTCTTGTCGTTGTTCATAAACTCCTGGAGCAATTGCTGCTGGTCTTTGAATTCCCAGGCCTTCTTGTAGTCGCCGAGCTCTTTGAAAGAAGCACTGAGGTATTCGTAACTCTTCAAAGTTTGCGGTTGATCCTGCACTTCGCGGGCGGCGTCCAGTGCCAGTTGCAGATTGGCGATCGCGCGCGGGTAGTTCTTTTGCTGATAATACAATGCGCCGATGTTGTTGTACGAATCGGCGATCCCTTTTCTGTCCTTCAAGGCTTGCCGCACCTCCAGCGAAGCCACGTGATTGGCCATGGCTTTGTCGTTGTTCTTCATGAGGCGGTAAAGCTCTCCGATGTCATTTAACGAAAGCGCTTCGGCGGCCTTGTCGCGCACGGAGCGGCTGAGGGCCAGGGCTTGTTTGTGTGTGGTCAGGGCTTCGGTATATTTTCCTTCTTGTGTTTGCAGGTGAGCGATGTTGAAAAGCGCCGCGGCTTCGGTGTGCGGGTCATTGATCTCTTCTTTGAACGCCAACACTTCTTCGTAGTTGCGGAGGGCTGCATCGCGTTCGCCCTGCACGGCGCGGACCTGTCCCAGTTGATTCAGGATCGTCACATGGACGCGTGTGTTGCGCAGGGAACGATTGATCACCAGCGCGTTCTCCAGGGACTCCTCGCTTTTGTTGTAGTCGCCAATGTCGCTGAACACGCGGGCGATGGCCATGTAGGTAAAAACTTGTTTGCTGTTCAGTGCGAGGGAGTCTTCAATGGCCAGGGCGCGAATGAAGTAGTCCATGGCCTGCTCGCGGTTCTCGGTGCCCGTGAGGTGGAGCATGCCGATCTCCTTCAGCACCGCGGCCTCGGCTACTTTGTCATTTTTTGACACAGCGTCTTTCAGCACAGCTTGCTGTTTGACGAGCGCTTTGTCTACCGGGGCTTTCTTGCCTTCGAAAAAGCTTTCATACCACACGAGGTCAGGATCTTTCTCCGGCTGCGCCTGCAGCGACACCGAGATCAGTAGCATATATACGCCCAGAAAAAATTTGAGGCCTTGGTACACGTATAAAGTTTTGTCAAAAGTGAGAAAAAAACGAGATGTTATTCGCGTGAAGTTGGCCATAATCTTACATCGTGGCTGCTACCGGCACGGCCATACCGCGAAGGCGGTGTCAAAAAAAAATGCTTTCGCTCCCGTGAACCCGAGGCGCGAAAGCATTTCAAGGTCATCGACGTTATTCTTCTCTGTAGGCGTTGATGGTTTCGATGGTGCCGTCGGGACGGTATTGGAGGCGCGTCACTTTAACGCTCCGCAGATGTGTTTTTCCTTTCGACAAAATGCTGTCGTGGAAGAACAGATACCACTGGCCCTTGTATTCCACGATGGAGTGGTGGTTCGTCCAGCCGATGACCGGTTTGAGGATCACGCCCTGGTAGGTGAACGGTCCATAGGGGCTGTCGCCAATGCCATAGGCGATGAAGTGGGTGTCGCCGGTGGAATAGGAGAAGTAGTATTTGCCGTTGTACTTGTGCATCCACGAGGCTTCAAAGAAGCGGCGGTCGTGGTCTTTGGCCAGGAGTGGTTTGCCGTCTTTGTCGATGACCTTGATCTCTTTTACGGGCTCGTCGAATTTGAGCATGTCCTTGCTCAGGCGCGCCATGCGGGGGCCGATGGCCGGCACATCGCCTTCCGGTTCTTTGCCCAGCGTATCGTATTTGCCCGTGATCCAACGCTGCAGCTGTCCTCCCCAGATCCCGCCAAAGTACATGTAGGACTTGCCATCGGTATCCTGAAAGACGGCCGGGTCGATGCTATAGCTTCCCGCGATTGGTTTAGGCTGGGCTGTGAACGGCCCCGCCGGCGATTTGCTGGTGGCCACGCCGATGTGGAACACGTCTTCTTTGTCCTTCACCGGAAAATACAAATAATAGGTACCCTTGCTGAAGGCGGCATCCGGCGCCCACAATTGGCGGCCGGCCCAGGGAATGTTCTTGATGTCCAGCGCCACACCATGATCGGTCACCGGGCCACCCACGCTGTCCATGGACAGGATGTGGTAGTCGCGCATGTCGAAGTGGTCGCCGTTGTCGTTCTCGGGGATGCCGGCTTCGATGTCGTGTGAGGGGTAGATGTAGATCTTGTTGTCGAACACGTGCGCGGAGGGATCGGCTGTGTAGATGTCGGTAACCAAGGGTTCGGCGATGGATTTTGGGAAGTGTTCGGTGGAGTCCTTCTTCGGGGTGGTTTCGGTCTCTGTTTTTGTTTCGCCTTTCTTTTGACAGGCTCCGACTGCGAGCGCTACGATGGCGGCAAAAAGCAGGTGGGGTTTACAACAGATGTTTTTGGTCATGTCTGGGTTTGGTTAATATTTCGAATCTACCCGTTGAAGGGTACAAAGTCAAGACGGTTCGGGATGCGGCTTTCCCTAAGATACTGGCAAACGAATTCTTAATCGCGTTGAAAAAGACCTAGAAAGGGATACTGCAAATAAAGTATCACCAATGAAAGCAATAGGAACGGCAGTTCGATGGCCACCCCTTTTAAATCCCGGTCGTTGAGGTGAAAAGCAATAATCAGTAAGATACCCGCCGCCGTAATATAATTTCCCCAGACAAATGTCCTGGGATGAAGCAGCATCACGCCACCGGCGATGGTGGCGATCCCCATGAGCGTGAGCCCGGTCTTGCCGAAATTCCATTTGCTGAACATCGCGACCATCTCCGGTTTTCCCGACAACATGGCCCATCCTTGTTTGATGCCCATGTACAGGGCGAAGAGTATAAAAATGGCGTTGAGTATTTTCAGGGCGGTGGGCATGGGCTTTTTCGTTTTAGGTCTATGATGGCAACGTCTAAAGATAACGAATCCCACGAAATGTGGGAATGCCCCGTTGACGCTGTAGGCTGTTTTACTACTGACCAGCCACCGGACTGCTGATGGTCAATGTATGCATCCCCTTATCAAAAGAATACTGAATGGCGAGGTGATAGCTGTCACAGATCTTTTTCACAATGGCCAACCCCAGCCCCAAAGAAGATGAGGACTGGTTCTGTTTTTTGAAACGCTCGAACAAACGCTCAGGCGATGCGGTGAGCGTACTACCGGTGTTGCTGACCTGCAAGGCACGATCGGTGCCGACGATGTTGATGACACCCTGCGGGTGATTGTGCTTCACGGCATTGCTCAGCAAGTTCGTGATGAGCACATCCGCCAATACGGGGTGCATTTTCACTTGGTACACGCCTGTTTTTGTGAACTGTACCGTTATCCCTTTGTGCGTAAAAATCTCTTCGAACTCGTCCAACTTTTCTGCCATGGCCGTCGTGAGGTTTATCGTCTCCCACTCGAAAAACTGGCCGTGCTCGATCTTGGAAAGCAACAACAGGGCCTGGTGCAATTTGGATAACCGCAAGGCCGACTGGTAAATGTCCTGGATCCAGCGCATCTGCTCGTCGGAAAAATTCTTCTGCTGGATCAATTCCTCCACGCGGCTGTTGATCAGGGCCAGCGGGGTTTGAATTTCGTGGGATGCATTTTCGGTGAACTCTTTCAGACTGGTGTAGTCGCGCGCGATCTTATCGGTCACTTTGTTCAGGACGGAGTTCAGCTCATTGAATTCAAAGATCTCCTCGGGCGTCAGCGTCAGGCCCTTGCCCTCGTTGAGGTCGAAGGATTTGGCGCGGGAAAGCGTTTGGTAAAAAGGTGCCCAGATGCGCCGGGCGATGCGGCGCTGAAACAAAAACAAAACCAGCAAGCCGAGACTCAGCACGGCCATCATAATGCCGGTGATGGATTTCAGCAAGGTGCGCGATTCGATGAGCGACTTCCGGATGGTCACCTTGTAGGGCGCACCCCCTATCGGGCTAACGAAACTGTATTCACGAAATGGAACGTACTCGTTGTTGTACCGATTATAGAGCAACGTATCTTTAAATTCTGTGACCGGCGCCAACGTATCCGTCAGCGAAGCGAGCTCGATCTTGTTCTCCACAAAATAGCAGCTCTCGTCCCACACGCCATGCGCCCGTACAAAATTCTCGAAATCGCGTCGCTCCACCTTCAACCGCTGTTCCACTTCCTGGTAGATCACGTGTTCCACCACCAGATAGAACGATGCGCCCACCAGCACGTAGATGATGACCGAGAAAACGATGTAGTAGAAATTGGTGCGGTCGAACAGTTTCAATTTTTCCCGAATTTATAGCCGATGCCGTAGATCGAATGAATATAGTCTTTACTCCCTTTGTCCGTCAATTTCTTTCGCAGGTTTTTGATGTGCGAATACAACATGTCGAACGAATCGGCCGAATCGATGTTGTCGCCCCAGAGGTGTTCGGCCATGGCGGGCTTGGTGAGGGCCACTTCGATGTTCGACATGAAATACAGCAGCAGGTCGTACTCTTTCTTGGAGAGCGTCACTTCGGTTTCGCCCACAAATACTTTGCGTGAAATATAGTTGACACGGATCTCCTGAAAGCTGATCTCGTTGCTGCCTCCAAAATGGCGGCGGCGCAAAAGCGATTTCACACGGGCATTTAATTCTGAAAGGTGAAAAGGCTTGGTCAGGTAATCGTCCGAGCCGATGTCGAGGCTTTTGATCTTGTCTTCCAGCGCGTGACGAGCCGAAATGATGATGATGCCGGATGAAGCCTTTATTTTTTTTAATGTTTCCACGATGTCGAAACCGATGCCATCGGGAAGGTTGATGTCGACCACCACGCAGTCGTAAGTGTAGAGGCTTATTTTTTCCAGGGCAGACTCGTAGTTGAAAACCGTTTCCGTGATGAAACCGTCTTTGGTCAGGTGCGCCGCGATGCTTTCGGCCAGCCCCATTTCGTCTTCTACTACCAGAACTTTCAAAGTGGCGTTTTTCTTCAAAGATACATCCCCGATTTTGGAGAAATTTAGGAAAGCACCCGTCTTTTCGGTTCGTCCGCATCCACCCAAAACCAAAAACAACCGCATAACAAAACCGCTCACGCGTGATTTTCCGGGGGCCTTCGAATTCCTAAATGTTTCCAGAATCCGGGTCCTAGTATTGCCGAATCTTTATTAAAAGTGTGGCAGCTATGCAATCAAAACGGTTAATCGTCTTTTTTCTCAGCCTCCTGCTCTGGCTCGCCGTAGGACGGTCTGGTGTCTCGGCACAGGGGGAGGATCTGCGTTCGTTGCTGGACCAAAGTGTCCGGCAATATCCCTTGCTCAAAGCGCGGGCAGCCGAAGTGAGTAGCGCTAACCAGGACGTGAAAACCAGTACGAGCGAATACATCCCAAGGCTGTCGGTACAACATCAATACACGTACTCCACCAACAACAGCGTGACGGGTTCGTTCTATCCCAATGGGGGAACGGTGATCTCCCCTTCCGGGGGAATCCGTGCCACCAATATTTACGACGGCACGTTTGGCAGCTTCACCTCGGCGTTGCTGGAATGGAATGTGGTGAACTTCGGTAAGGTAGCCACCAACGTGAAAGCTGCACGCCTCAACGAAGCCACGGCCCAGGCGGCCCTCGACAACGAGATCTTTCAACACCAGATCCGCGTGGCCGACGCCTACCTGCTGTTGCTGATCAGCGAAAAACTGAAGGCCATCCAGCAATCCAACCTGGAGCGCGCCGAAGGCTTCCGCGACGTGGTGAACGCCGGCGTCCATGCTGGGCTTCGGCCTGGGGTGGACAGCGCCCTGGCACAAGCCGAATATACCAAAGCCAAACTCCTGCTGCTGGAAAGCGAGCGCAACCAGCAGACACAGGCGTATCGCCTCATGGAACTGACCGGCGCTCTTGGCGACGGCGGATTGACCATCGACAGTCTGAATTTTTACACCGCCTTGCCTGGAGCCCCAACACCAACAGTAAATACCCAGTCGAATCCAGTCCTGCGCTATTATCAAACCCGCATGCAAGCCACCCAAGCCCGCAGCACGGCCGTCGGCCGGTCGTTCCTTCCCAGCATTTCGCTGGTGGCCGCGGGATGGGCCCGCGGCTCGGGTGTGTCCAACACCGATGATTCCTATCGCACCGACTTTTCCTCGGGCACAAACTATCAGGTATACAATTACCTGGTGGGCATCTCTACGCGCTGGACCTTGACAGATTATGTACCGCTGCGGCATCGCTACAAGAGCGAGCAATTCAAAGCCCGTCGCGATGAAGAATTGTATAACGAGCAATCGCTGCGTGTACAGCGGCAGTGGAAAGAATCGGACGTGCAATACCAGGTGGCCCTGGAGCAAGCCCACACGGCACCGGTGCAATTGGATGCCGCACGCCAGGCCTACGACCAGGCCCGCGCGCACTACACCAGCGGCCTCACCGATCTGCCAACACTCCTGCAAAGCATCGTCACCCTAAACCGTGCCGAAGCTGACGTCGCCATCGTCTATAGCAACGCGTGGCGCTCGTGGTTGATGGTGGCCGCTGCACAGGGCGACATTTCTTTATTCTTAAACTCGGTTCAAAATTAATCATCGACCGCGAGCTCACCGGCTAACGGACGACGACGCCATACCAAACGCTTATGTACAAACTCATTCGTGCTGCCTTGCGAAATCCCATCTCGGTCATGGTGGGCATCATCGCCATCGCTTTCTTTTCTTTCCTGTCGATGCGAAGCATCCCCGTAGACATCTTCCCCGACCTTGACCTGCCCACGATCTATGTCGTGCAGCCTTATGGGGGTATGGCCCCCGACCAAATGGATGGGTTCATCACAACACGCTACCAGGATCACTTCCTCTATGTTTCCGGTATCCGTGACGTGGAAGTGAAGACCATCCAGGGGATGTCGCTCATCAAGCTGCAGTTTTATCCCGGCACCGACATGGCGCAAGCCGCTGCGGAAGTGGCCAACAACATTTCGCGCGCCAAGGCCTACATGCCCGAAGGCACGGTGCCTCCACAGGTGATCCGCTTCGACGCCAGCTCCGTGCCCGTAGGCCAACTGGTTTTTTCCAGCGCCACGCGTTCGCTGAATGAGATCCAGGATTTTGCGTCTTCACGGATACGCCCGATGTTCTCCAAGATCGAGGGCGTGTCCAGCCCGCCGCCGCTTGGCGGGAACCAGCGCACCATTGTGATCCGGGTCGATCCGCAGCGCCTGGCCAGCTACAAGCTCACACCGGAAGAAGTGATCCGTGCCATCGGCGTGAACAATCAGCCTTCGCCGGCCGGCAACATCCGTATTGGCAACCAGACCCTGATGACCCCGGTGAACTCGCTCATCGACAAACCCGCCGATTTTCTGGACATTCCCGTGCGGATCGGTTCCGGTCCCACGGTCTTCATTCACGACATCGGCACGGTGGAAGATGCCGCCGACATTACCGTGGGCTTTGCCCTCGTGCAGGGCCGGCGCGCAGTTTATATCCCGGTCGTAAAAAAATCAGACGCCTCTACGCTTTCGGTGGTGAACAACATTCGCGAAGCGTTGCCGGTATTGCAGAATGCGGTCCCTGAAGATGTGAAGATCTCGTATGAGTTCGACCAGTCGTCGTATGTGACCAACTCGTTGAAGAGTCTTGTTACGGAAGGTGCGCTTGGAGCGCTGCTCACGGGATTGATGGTGTTGTTGTTTCTTCGCGACTGGCGGAGTGTGATCATCGTGGTCGTTACCATTCCCATCTCGGTGTTGAGCGCCGTGATCCTGCTTCACCTCGTGGGACAGACCATCAACATCATGACGTTGAGCGGGCTGGCCTTGGCGGTGGGGATCCTGGTGGATCAGGCCACCGTGACCATTGAGAACATCCACCAGCACCTGGAAATGAAAAAGCCAAAAGCGCAAGCCATCTGGGACGCCTGCAAAGAGATCGCGTTTCCGGAGTTGCTTATCCTCCTTTCCATATTGGCCGTATTCGCTCCAGCGTTTGTCATGAGCGGCGTACCCAAATCCATGTTTCTCCCCTTGTCGCTGGCCGTAGGCTTTGCGATGACGGCGTCGTTTTTGTTATCCCAAACATTCGTGCCGGTGTTGTCCAATTGGTTATTGAAAGTGCATACCCATTACCCGGAAGAACCAACATTGGCCCTTGACCATGCGGAGTCTGAGAGCATCATCGAAGAAAGTCGTCATCCGCATAAAGTGACGGGGTTCGACAAATTCAAGATGAAATACATCCGCACACTGGAAAAGATCATCGCGCGTAAAAAATTCTGGACAACGGTCTACCTGATCGGCTCGTTTGTCCTGATCGCCGGCGCCTTCTTTTTTATCGGTACCGATATTCTCCCCAAAGCCAACAGTCACCAGTTCCAACTGCGGTTGCGGGCTTTGGATGGAACGCGGGTGGAGCGCACGGAGGAAATCACGTTAAAAGTATTGGGCATTATTCAGGAGGAAGTGGGTGCGGAAAATATCGCGATCACCTCGGCGTACGTCGGCAACGTGCCCACCAGTTATGGAACCTCCCAGATCTTTGTGTTCAACAGCGGGCCGCACGAGGCCGTGTTGCAGGTTTCGCTATCGGAAGAATTTCCTGTGCGCATGGATGCCCTGAAGGAGAGGCTTCGCGAAAGCATTGCCCAAAAAATTCCGGGGCTGCGTCTTTCATTCGAGCCCATCGAATTGGTGGACAAGATCATGAGCCAGGGCGCCGCCACACCCATCGAAGTGAACGTGGCCGCCAAAGACATCCGGGAGGCCGAGAAGTTTGCCTTGAAGATCATGGCCAATATGCAAAAGATCCCGTACCTCCGCGACGTGCAGATCGCGCAACCGATGGCCTACCCGATCTTGCGGATCGACATGGATCGCGAGCGCGCAGGTCAACTGGGCGTCACGCCCACGCAGGTGGCACGCTCGCTGGTCGCCGCCACCAGCTCCAGCCGTTTCACCGATAAAAATCTCTGGCTCGACAACACCAAAGGGCTTGCCTACCAGGTGCAGGTACAGGTGCCCGAGTATAAAATGAATTCGATCAATGACATCGCCAACATCCCGCTGCAAAGCGGCAACCTCCACCCTACCCTGAACGACGTGGCCACGTTCTCGGAAGAAATCGCACCCGGTCAATACGATCGTTCCGGTCCCAACCGGTTGGTGACCATCACGGCCAACATTCACAAAAAAGATCTCGGCTCGGCCAGCAAAGCGGTGAGCAAGGCCATCGACGATGCCGGTCAGGCGCCGCGCGGTATGGCCATCGAATTCAAAGGGCAGGTGAAGTTGCTGGCGGAAACGCTCACGAGTTTGCAAGGTGGTCTGGTGGTCGCCATTGTGATCATCTTCCTGTTGCTGGCGGCAAATTTTCAGTCGTTCAAATTGTCGCTGGCCATTCTTTCGTCGGTGCCGGCGGTGCTGGCGGGGTCGCTGCTGATGTTGTTGCTGTTTGGGGCTACCCTAAACCTGCAGTCCTACATGGGCATGATCATGTCGGTGGGGGTTTCGGTGGCCAATGCCATCCTGATGATCACCAACGCCGAGAACCTGCGGCTGGAAGTGAAGGATGCGCAGAAGGCGGGGTTGATGGCAGCCGGCAGCCGGATCCGCCCGATCCTGATGACCAGCATCGCCATGATCGCGGGCATGATCCCGATGGCCAGTGGCCTGGGGGAAGGCGGCGACCAGGTGGCACCGTTGGGGCAGGCGGTGATCGGCGGTCTGATCGCTTCCACGTTGGCCTCCCTGCTGATACTTCCCGGCGTCTTCACCCTCGTACAACAAAAAGCATCGCTCGTCTCGGTGTCGCTCGACCCCGAGGACAGTGAAAGTCCATATTTCAACAACAAGGCAAAATGAGCATCATGAACGCTATGAAAATAACATACATTCCCCTCGCATTGGGCATCGTCGTACTGGCCTCGTGCCATTCAGAAAAAAAACAGGAAAGCAAAACCGCGGCCGTGCCGGAGGTAGAAATAACCGCTGTGAAAAATCTGCAACCTGCTTTGCAGACGGCTTTGCCAGGGGAGCTAAAACCTTGGAACAAAACACCGATGTTTCCCCGCGTGAAAGGTTATGTGGGCGCCGTGAAGGCCGATAGAGGTACCGTTGTTAAGAAAGGCGACGTGCTGGCCGTGCTGGAAGCGCCTGAAATTGTTTCGGCATTGAATCACGCGCAGGCGCAGGTAGCGTCGGCCGAGGCCACCCTGATTGAACAGGGTGCCAAAGTCCGGGCGAGCACGCTCACCTACCAACGCATGTTGGAGACCAGTCGCACAAAAGGCGCAGTGTCAGCCAACGAAATGGACCAGGCGCTCTCCCGCATGTCGGCCGACAGCGCGCTGACCCGGGCGGCGCAGAGCAACCTGCTGGCGGCGAAGGCGCAGCATGCTTCGCAAGGCCAACTGGTCAGCTACCTCACCGTGCGCGCACCCTTCGACGGCACCGTGACGGAGCGCAACATCAGCCCGGGGGAATTGGTGGGTCCGGAGGGAAACGCCAAACCGATGTTTGTTTTAGAAGATCACTCCAAACTCAGGCTGACGGTGGCCGTGCCCGAAAATCTTTCCAATTCCATTTCCGACAACAGCGCCGTTTCCTTTACCGTGCAAGCCGACCCTCAGAAAGAATACAAAGCCCGGTTCGCCCGCAGCGCCAACAGCCTGTCGGAAAACAACCGCACGATGATGGCCGAGTTTGATGTGAACAATGCCGACGGCGCACTGAAGGCCGGCATGTATGCCCAGGTGAAGCTGCCGGTGACACGCAACAAGTCGACCTTGTTTGTGCCCCGCACGGCGCTCATTCAATCCACGGAAGGCGTGTTCGTGATCCGCCTCCGGGAGAATGTGGCCGAATGGCTGGGCGTTCAGAAAGGCAACAACCTCGACTCGCTGGTGGAAGTGTTTGGTCCCCTGCAGGAGGGTGAAAACATCGTGCTGAAAGCCAGCGAAGAACTGCGAAACGGGCAGGCCGTGACGGTGAAATCTCAAAAATTATCAGCCAAAAAATAGCGTTTCCAGCCCAAATTCGCAGGAAATCGCCAATGTTAAGCCAATGTTAAGACTGTGTTAAAAAGGTAAAATTACGGTAATTTTAGAGTCGCTTCTTTTGTAGAAACATAACAAAAGTATAGCGCAGTGTTAAGGTTAACTTCACGTTGGATTTGCAGCCTGATGTTGGTTGCGTCCGCCTCATTAAGTTTCGCGCAACCCAAGGGTCGCCAGGTAGTGAATCAATCCATCGAATGGTTTTCATTCACCACCAACCTGAAAGTTTCCAAACGCACAACGCTCATCCTCGAAGGCCAGTTCCGCCAGGCCCAGAACATGCAGCCCATGCAGTATCAGTTTCGCACGGGGGCAGAAATCGGTCTGAATAAGCACTTCTCCATCATCCCCCTGGGCTATGTCTACACGTGGAATTTCCAGTACGGCAAGCAGCCCGCGGCATTTGAAAACAACGAGCACCGTTTATTCGAGCAAGTTACCTATAAACACGCCATTGGCCGGTTCGTCTTCAGTCATCGCGCACGGTTGGAGCAGCGCTTCCTGCAAGTGCACACCAACGAAGGACAAGAGGGGATTGTCAACCACGGGTATGACATGTACATGAACCGCGTACGTTATCGCTTCCAGGCCATGCTTCCTTTGAATCACAAGAAGATCGAAGCCAAGACGTTCTTTGCGAGCGCCTATGACGAAGCCTTCCTGAACTGGGGCAAGCCCGTTACGTTCCATGAGCCCGACCAAAACCGGCTCTTTGGCGGTTTCGGTTACCAGTTCAAATCGCCGCTCTCGATCCAAGCCGGGTTCCTGTATCATATGCTGATCAAAGCCAACGGTGCTCAACAAGAAAACAACACCGGCATCCAGGTGATGGTGACCTACAACATCAACCTGATGAAACCACAATCCTGAAGGCTTAAAGTTTAGCGATCGCGGTCTTTCGCAGGCCCGTCATTTCTTTGATCTCGTCCACGTCATAACCTCTTGACTTCATCTTTATGGCCAGTGCCAGCATGGTCTCCGTTCCCGACTGAAGCTCTTCGAGTTGTTCCTGGTCGGCCTCGGTCAGCACCGGAAGCTTGGCTCGCTTTAGCCTGGAAAGTATTCCCTTCTGTGATAAACTGACGAACTCTTTTTCGGTGATGAGCAGATGATCCACCACTTCGATATTGATCCGCTCCCCCGCTTTGATCAGGAGTGCGGTCGTTGTTTTATCGGCTTCCGAAATTTCGATCGTTCCTTCCGGGCGACTGTTGACAAGGACCATCTTCACCGCCATTTTATAGAGCGCCATGCGAAAGATCTCCTTTGGCGCGATGCTCATGCGATTGACAGGCCCCATGCTGATCAGTTCGACAAAGAGCATGTGGTGCGCGCTGTTCATGCCGATGGCCCAGGTATGACCTTTACTTTTCCGGATGGCATTTTCGCGGAGCAGCAGGGGTTGCATCACGGCGTAGACATCACGTGATTGAGCAGTTTTGTTTTTTGGTTGTCGGTGAGGGTTTCCATGAGGGCAATATATGGAAATCGAAGAATGCATAGCAAGAATTGTCATGCTCCGGCCAGGAGGAATGGTTTCCCTGGTATTTAATCCTTATTTTAAAGGATTCGAAATCCCCCGGTTGGCATGAAATTCATTCTTATCCCTTTCTCCCTCCTGTTAGTTTTCCCACTCTTTGCTCAGAACGATCCCACCGAACGTGAGGTGACCGTTGAAGACCTGCAGATGAAAACTTTTCCGAGCGACACGAGCGCCGTGGCCGTTTTGTTATTTGATAAGGGCGAACACATTCTATTGGGGGATATGTCCTTTAAGCGCCATCGTCGGATAAAGATCCTGAAGAAAGAGGCTTTCAATTCCTGGGGTACGGTTTTTTTAATGGAAGACGAGTCGAACATCGGGAAAATACAAGGCACGACCTATAACCTTGTGAACGGGCAGATTGTGAGAACCGAATTGGAGGACAACGCCATCTTTCGCGTACCGTCTGGCAAACGCCGAACCCAAATTCGCTTCACCTTCCCCAATCTTCATGAAGGTTCCATCATTGAATACAGTTATAAAGCAACAGAAAAAAATGGTTGGAACCGCTGGATATTTCAGTGGGATATCCCCACGTTGTGGAGCGAATATTCCTTCCATGCCTCACTCTGGATCAAGACCCCGGTGCTGTTGGGCAACATCAAACCCACGGTGAGCGAAAGCAAACACGACGGGCATTACCATCGTTGGGTATTGAAGGATGTACCAGCCTTGAAGGACGAGCCGTTTATGGTCTCCGCGCAGGATCGCCAAGCAAGCATTTTGTTTTGGCCCGAAGGTCTCACCTGGGGTATTCTCCACGCGGCGGCTCAGGATTTCGTCGGATACATACCTCAAACAAAGGGCGCAAAAACCTTGAGGGAAAAAGCCCTGGCCATCACGGAAGCGCTAACCGATTCCACAGAAAAGATCAGGGCGCTTTCGGCCTACGTCAAAACCCAGGTAAAGTGGAATGGCATATGCGACAGGATACCGGATAGTCCTTTAGATGTCTTGAAACAAAAGAAAGGCACCGCGGCCGACATCAACTTCCTGCTGGGATGCCTGCTCGAGGCCGCGGGGTTTAAACCGGTGGCCGCCTTCCTGAGCACACGTGATCACGGGACCTACATAGACCAATACCCGGATGCCACCCAGTTCGATTACCTGATATACTCGGTCCGTTTGAAAAGAAAAGATCTTTTCCTCGACGCCACCGAGCCCCTGTTGCCCTATGATGTACTGCCCGAACGATGCCTGAACGGCAAAGCCTTCAGCATGCTTTACATGGGCTACCGATGGCTCCCCCTCACCTCCCCGGCCAAGGACAAGACGATCGTTACCGCCGAGTTTGCATTGACTGCTGAAGAGAACCTTCAGGGAAAGTTAACCGTCGATCGTTTTGGTTATGATGCCTTTGCGGCCCGGAGCCAGTACCAGGGAGCAGAGAAGGATAAATACTTTGAGCACACGCTCCTTCAAAAATCATGGACCGTGGCCCAAAAAGAGGCACTGCAAATGGAAGATGTGAACACCGCGGTGCGTGAGCAATATGAACTGTCGATCCCAAATCAAGTGATTGTTTCCGACAACAAGTTGTATATCAATCCTTATGTTGCGCTGCGGGAAGATATCAACCCGTTTCCGGAAGCCGTTCGCACATACCCCTTGGATTTCCCTTTTCAAAAAGAGAAAATTCTATTGTGCCACATCACCATACCGGAAGGGTATGAAGTAGAATCGCTTCCCGAAAACAAAAACATCACCTTGCCGAACAATGCCGCCAAGTGTTCTTTCAACATCTCCCTGGATGGCAACCGGCTTTCGGTGGTGAGCAATCTCAAGATCAATGAAACCTATTTCCTGCCGAATGAATATGTAAGCCTGCGGGAATTTTACACGCGCATCATCGCCAAGCAAACCGAACCGATCGTGCTCCGGAAAAAGTCCTGACGAACCGGATCACACCGCCGAGCGGATCAAGCCTCCCTCCACCCGCACAGCCGCACCGTTGGTTGCCGAGGCCAAGGGACTGGCCAGGTATACGATCATGTTGGCCACTTCTTCGACGGAAGCAAAACGCTGCAGCAACGATGTGGGCCGGGCATTCTTAAAGAAATCCTTTTCGACTTGTTCGGCGGTGGAGTTGCCGGCCTTGGCCAGGTCGTTGAGAAAAACACTGACGCCATCGGATCTGGTTGGTCCGGGCAGCACGGCATTGACGGTGACCTCGGTACCCTTGGTGAGCTCGGCCAGTCCGCGACTCACGGCCAGTTGAGCGGTTTTGGTCATGCCGTAGTGGATCATTTCTTCGGGGATGAACACACCGGATTCGCTGGAGATAAAGATGATGCGACCCCAATTCTTTTTCAGCATCAACGGAAAGTAATGCCGCGACAAGCGCACACCGCTCATGACGTTGACTTCAAAAAACCGAAACCAATCTTCGTCGGGGATTTCCGCGAAGGGCTTGGGCTCGAAGATGCCTGCGTTGTTGACGAGGATGTCCACGTCGGGAAGTTGCTGGAGGAGGTTGGTCACGTCGGCGGCCTTGGAGAAATCGGCCGCGATGCCGCGGATGTTTGTTTTGCCGGTTTGCCGTTTCAATTCCTGCACGGCTTTGTCCACCCCAGCCTGGGTGCGGCCATTGAGGATGACGATGGCGCCTTCGTCGGCCAATTTTTTTGCTGTAGCGAATCCGATCCCGGCGGTTGAGCCGCTGATGAATGCGGTCTTTTGGGTGAGTTGTAAATCCATAGTCTTTTGAAATATGGATAGACAACCCGCGGCCCGGGGTTATAGTTTCTTAACGATCGAGTTCTTTCAAAAATCCGAGCCCTTGTTCCCAGGCCCCGAATCCAGCGGCCACGTTGATGTGGCCTGCGTCACCGATGTCCACCAGCTTGCTGCCCCAGGCCTTGGCAAATTGTTGGGCCCGCTCGAAGCGAACATAGTAATCGTTGGTGCTGGCCACGACGATGGATGGAAACGATAACGGGGCAAGCGGCACGGGCGTGAACCCCGAAGTTCCTGGAGGATAGGTGTCGGCTTCCGTGTCGCTCGGTGCCACCAACAGGGCGCCTTTTATTTTGCGTTTGTATTGGTCGCTCCAGAAGGCGATGGCGGCGCAGGCCAAACTATGCCCTACGAGGATCACGTTGGCGGGATCGTGTGGCGCGAGGGCTTTGTCGATGGCGTCGATCCAGTCGGCGCGGCGGGGTGTTTCCCAATCGCGTTGTTGAATGCGGGTGAAGTTGAATTGTTTTTCCCAGAGGGTTTGCCAGTGGCCTTCGCCGGAATTGCCTAGTCCGGGGATGATAAAAACAGAAGACGTCATTTAGTTCTTTGCCGTAGCCAATACCATTTTGAATTTGTGCTTTGCCCCGATCTGCATCACATCCACCAGGTCCTGAACGGACAATGAATGCGGCATCCGGATCACCACGGTGGGTTCCTCTTTGCCAGCGCACGCTTCCACGAGGCTTTGTTCCAACTGGGCGTGTGGCACTTCTTTTTTGTTGATATAAAAATGTTTGTCCTCCGTCACCGTGAGCGAGATCTGTTGCTTGCTCAGCGCCTGGCTGGAGTTCGACTTGGGCAACAGCACTTTGATCACGTTGGGATTGGCCACCGTGGAGATGATGAGGAAAAACAACAGCAGGAAGAACATGATGTCGTTCAGCGACGACGTGGACACCTCTGCCTGAAAATGATTTTGCTTTTTTATTTTCATTTCGCCGGGCTTAGGATGGAGCGCATGAATTCAAAAACGTCTTTCTGCATTTGGAGCGTATAGCGTGCAATGCGTTGCTGCAGCAAGTGATAGGCCGAATAGGCCAACACCCCTACGATGAGTCCCGAGCCGCTGGTGATCATCTTTTCATACAAACCTCCCGCGATGATCCCGATGCTGATGTTGTCGGACAACGAGATGCTGTAGAAGATGTTGATGATCCCCGAGATCGTCCCGATAAATCCAAGCATGGGGGCCACGCCGGCGATGATGCCCAGGTAGCCCATGTTCTTTTCCATTTCGGCCAGCTCGATGTTGGCGGCCGACTCCATCATCGACTCGATGTCTTTCAAGGGCTTGCCCACATAGTCGAGGCCGCTCTTGATGATGGTGCCCGTGGCGGACGAATCCTGTTCGGCAAACGCACGTGCGGCGCTGATGTCGCCCACCTGCAGACGGCGCGCGATCTGGGGAACAAAATCCTTTCTCACCTTTGCGGCGGTGCGCAGGTACAGAAAGCGTTCGATAAAAATATACGTAGCGATAAACCACAACAGCAGGATGGGGATCATGATAAATCCGCCTTTCATCAGCAAACTGGCAATGGACAAGCCTTCTTCTGGTGTTGCTTCGGGTGTTACGATGGGTTCTGTGGTGATCTGAAGTAAAATACCGAATAGGAGATTCATGTTTTAAAAATTGTGTTTGTAGGCCCTGGTGCTAAACTATTAAAAAATAAGTTTGTGTCTGTTCCGTGTGACAAGGAGCTTGCACAAATTCCGGTCCATACGTTTCCGTCTTAAAAAATGTGATGGCGCCGTCAGGAGGACAAACGCAATCCGGCCGGAAAAAATATAAGTACCTGATGTTGTTTTCGGCCACCGCTCCGAAAACCGGGTTTGAGGTGGCCTGCCGTCGTCTAAATCTCTGCAAGGTAAGCAATTATCGGCAAGCGAGGGCCATTCGGCCGGCCGAACTTTCGCCCAATCGCGTCGGCTACTCCCTCAGTGCCTGGTATACCAGCACATCGTATTTCCGGGCCATGTCGCCCATGTGCGAGCCCCACATTTGCCGGTACAACAGCACCACCAGCTTGGACGCGGGGTCAACATAGTATCCTGTGGAAAAGGCGCCGCCCCATCCGTAGGTTCCGGGTTTGGAGGGCGTCAGGTGGCTGCCGGCTTCGGTGAGGACGCTAAACCCGAGACCGAATTTGCCCTCGCCAAACGGCAGGTTGCCGATCTGGTTCATGGTCATGAGGCGCACGGCGGTGGGACTCAGCAGTCGCACGCCATTGTAGGTCCCGCCATTCAACAACATCTGGAGAAAGATCCCATAATCCATGATCGTCGACGACAGGCCGCCACCGCCGGAGAAGTAGGTCTTCTTGTGCAGGGGATAGCTCATGTCCAACTGACCGAACGCAAACGGTTCTTTTACGATATGACCCAAAGAATCTTCCCGGAAGAAATTAACCAGGCGGTTGGCCTTGGCGGGAGGAATGTTGAAATAGGTATCGTTCATGCCCAGCGGTTCGAAAATGCGTGTGCGGAAAAAGTCGTCGAGCGTCATGCCCGACCAGATCTCCACCAGTGCGCCCAACAAGTCGATGTTCAGACCATAGATCCAACGCTCGCCAGGTTGGTGCATCAAGGGCAACGTGCCCAGCCGTGTCATGGCGGCCACCAGGTTGTCGTCGGTATACAGACCGGCGGTCACTTTGTTTTTTGCGTAGATCGCGGTGGCCGTATCGCTGCCGATGCTCGCATAGTCGATGCCCGACGTGTGCGTGAGCAGGTCGCGGATGGTCACCTCACGCTTGGCGGGCACGGAGGTGTAGGTTGTGTCTTTGGCGTTATACTTGGCCAGCACCTTGGGCTTGGCAAACGTGGGGATGTATTTCGAAACGGGATCGTCCAACAGGAACTTGCCCTCTTCGTGGAGCATCATCACGGCCACGCTGGTGATGGCCTTGGTTTGGGAGGCGATGCGGAAGATCCCGTCTTTGGCCAGCGGCGCTTTGGTGGCCATGTCGTTATAGCCAAAGGCTTTGTAGTAGACGATCTTTCCATCGCGGATCACCAGGGCGACGGCGCCGTTCATCCAACCTTTGGTCACCCAGTCGTTGAAATTGGTGTCGAGTCTTTTGAGACGCTCGGAAGAAAAGCCGGCAGCTTCAGGGGTGGTGGCCGGGGTTATTTTTTGTGCTCTGACCGCTGGCGGCAGACACACTGCGAGCAGGGACAAGAGCAAGAAGAAGTATTTCTTTTTCATGGATCCAAGGGTCGGTTTAAGGATACCGAATATAGGTATTCGATTCAACTTGGGAGAGCGGGTCTTCATATTTTTACTACCCTGCCTTCGCTAAAACTAAGGCGGGCAGCAAAAGGCGCAAAGTGAGGCGTTAAGTATGGGTGGCATTGCGTTTGCATTCCACCGTGCCGTGTGGTGTGCGGGTTATCGTGGACTGCCATGCATTCTGATCATATCTCTTACATAAACTATTACCTCAGTTTAGATTTCACTATACTTCGGCCGGGATGAGAAAGTTTAAGCCGCTTCAGGAGGAGGCCCTGATTTCGCAGGTGCCGAGTGCGTCGTGGAGGTACGAGTTGGAGAAGTCATCCACCAAGTATCACATCGTGGCGGCCTGGGCGGCGATCATTTTCGATCCCCTGTTTGCCATCACCGACTACTTCAATATTCCCGGGAGCTGGCAATATGTGTTTTCGATCCGGATCGTAGTATCCCTCGTCACCCTGTCCACCCTAATCCTGCGCAAACGCTATTACTTGCCGTCCTACATCATCGCGGTGGTGCCCTTCCTGCTCATTTCCTTGCAGAATGCCTACACCTATAGCCTCATTGGCGATGCCAACCTGGTGGGACACAACCTGAACTATACCGCGCTGCTCATCGGCGCAGCGTTGTTCGTGGCCTGGGACTGGCCCTATTCCGCGGTGCTCACCACGCTTTCGCTGGTGGCTACGGCCTATTTCATCCAACAAAATCCCGCCCTCGAACTGAACGCATTCTTTGTGAAGGGTGGACTGATCCTCATCTCATCGTTCGCCTTCATGACCATGCTCATCCAAACGCGCTACAAGCTCACCATCCGCGAGATCAAGGCGCGTCTGGCCTTGCAAAAAAGCAACGAGGAGATCCAGGCACAGAACGACGAGATCCAAACCCAGAACGAAGAGATCAAAGCCCAGAACCAGGAGATCCAGGCCCAGGGTGAAGAGATCCGCGGCATCAACGAGAACCTGGAGAACTTGGTGAGCGAACGCACGGCCGAGCTGGAGAAAAAGAACAAGGCCCTGGAAGAATATGCTTTCATCAACGCCCACAAACTGCGCAGTCCCGTGGCCAGCATCCTGGGCCTGATCAACCTGTTAAAAAAAATCCCGACCACGAAAGAGGGCCAGGATGTGCTGGATCATTTACAACGCTCCGCAGATAAACTGGATGAGATCGTGAGTTCGATCACGAAGGCGATCGAGCGGGGGGATAAGAAATAACCTCACCCCCACCGGTCATTTTCTCTCAACTGCACGATAAAGGTTTCTTTGACACGGGTAGAAGAGTTGAAATACGGGATCCAGATGGCGGCGACGATCAACATGACAAAAACGTCTTTGTAATACGGCAGCGCTTCCGTGCGCGATTGTGCATAGAGAATGCCCGAGGCTGCATCGAGCACGGTGATGGCGAGATTCAAACCATAGAACCACATAAACAACCGTGGGGCGGACGTGCGTCGCGTGTAGAACAGCATGATGAGCAAGACCGACAACACCAGGATGACCACGTTGTATACGAGTTTGATCATGGCCAGGTAATTCAGGCCATCGCCCGAGGGCCCCACGAGGTATAGTTCACTTCGAAAGAAATCGGATTGCGCGAAGAAGATGTAGAGAATACGAATAGGCGTGAAGGTGATCCCAAACCCCACCAGGTACAACCATCCGCCGATAGGCCTGCCCTGGGAGACGTAGGTTTGCGGGTCGGGATCATACTCGTGATACAGTCTGTAGGCAAACCATATCGACGCCAGCAACAAGATCACGCTTGCCACAATTGCCGTCGTGCTCACGCCCGTGACAGACGCCGTGCTGTCGCCCGACTCGTTCCAGAAGAGTGAATAGCCCACGAGCCCCAGCATGGTGTCGTGATCGTTTATAAATTTCTTGACGTCCTCTACCGGCACATGATCGGCCAGTGTTTTGTAGTCGATATCAATCCGCAATTCCTTGGCCCCACCTTCATAGCGAACCTCGTAGGCATATTCATAATAGGGCGACGTGATCTTCTTGCTGTCGTTGGCGATGTTCCATGCCTCGGGCAAATGCACGCGGATACGGTGATGATAATTCAGCGGGTAGATCAACCGGTAGGGCATTGTGCGGCTGGCCGACTTGGACACGTTGACATAGGTCCTCAAGGTTTGTGCTGAGAACTCGCCGGTTTTCTTGCCCTTGTCGGCTTCGTCTGACGTCCAGAAGTTGGAAATTTTGTATTTCTCCAAGACCACAAACTTGTTTTCACGGCGATCGTCCGCAATGGTCAATGTATCCACCACCTCGATCTCCGGATATTGGCTCGCGTAGAAATCGATATAGCCTTTTTGGGCGCCGGAAATGGTACCGCTGGCAAATTCGGCGCGCTGATTATCGGCTTCACTGCCCGTATAGGTCGTCTTCACTTCCATGATGACCGGCCCCACACGATCGGCAATCGTGAACGTCTGCTCCTCGGTCGTCTCCGACACCACGGGTTGAGGCAACTTCACCAACGCTGTGGTCGTGTCGCTGATGATCAATCCCTCGCCATAGTTGGGAAAATAATTGCTGGTGATGCTGCCGCCTTGATTACTGATCGTCGGGTCGATGTAAAGCCGCTGGTCGTCCTGGAGGACGGCGACCACGCAGTGATCGAACAGGTTGGCCGCGGGCAATTGCGCCGACATCGTGTTGCGTGTACTGGTGTTTACCAGCATGGGATAGGCCTGAATATCATATTGGCGCAAGATCGAACAGAGCAAAAGTGATTTGTCCTTGCAATCGCCAAAGCGCTGTTCATAAACTTTCAGGGGCGAATGTGGCTTGTGCGAATTGCGCCCGGATTCAAACCCCAGGTAGCGCACTTCATCCTGCACAAACCGGGTGGCCTTCTCGAGGATCTCCTGCTTACCGGCTGCATCGAACTGGCCTTCCAGAAATTGCCTGAGCTTGCGCTGCTCCGCGGCAGGCACCTCGAAATGAACGCCGGCCCATTGTGCCACCTCCGCCCAACTTTCAAAATCCGTGACGGCCACATGGCGACTGGCATCGAACCAACCGGGCACATAGTCGTCGTAGGTGACCCGCTTCACGTTGGCAAGTTTCCAGACGTATTCGGTGAGCCTGCCTTTTTGCTGGATCGCGGCCGGTACCTCCTCGTTGTAATATTTGGTAAACAGTTTTTTCTCCGACGGCACCACCAGGCGATGATAGAGGCTGGCATACGGCACACTGTAGTCGAAATAAATTCTATCGCCATAGTGCCCGTTGAACACCGGGTTAAAGCCCTTGCGGGTAAAGGAATATTCCAACACATCACCCACGCGCACGTCTTGCACATTCAACACCACCGACAGCGAGCCGTCGTACAGGTAGCGGTCCATGCTTTGTTCGCGCTGGATGGTACGCAGGTCGCGGGCGTGCAGCTTGTTGATCACTTTGCCATCGCGATGGATGACCAGTTGGTGAAAGGCCAGCGTTTGGTACGACGGATCGAAGTCGATGCTCAGGTCGGCCATTTCCTGTACACCCTCCGTGGTGAGCAGCGTGTAGGCATAGTGCACGTACGATTCCTTCAGGGCGAGGTTGTCCTGCTCGTCGATCAGCAAATAATACGAGCCGCCCGACTGGCCGGCAGGGGGCTTTGCTTTCAAATCTGGGTTTTGGAGGGTGACCCATTGCGGCGCGGGCAGGATTTTAACCTGCTGGGCAGCGACCCGGGAAATGCCAAGGGCAAGGGCGATCAGGGTCAGGAAAATACAACGCATAAAAGGTTTTCGGATCAGGTTACAAAAATCCGGGAAGCAAGATAAGGAGTTGACCAACACGGTGGAGCCAAATCGCCCCTAGAAACTTACACGACCGTTAAAACCCGGATTTTACGGTTGCCGATGGCGGCCGGCCGCGGTTTGAACGATTTTCCCCTTATATTTGTCTCCCTTTTGCAGGAAACGACCTGCTGGAGCAAGTTCATTGACATTGGGGCCGACCGGTTTTGACAGGATGTTTAACCACGTATATAAGCATGCAGGCTCATGGGATGAGAGCCTTAAAAGATAGTTCCAAACCATACTTGGCGAGTCTAACTACGCCATGGCTGCTTAATTTATCCGATAGGGTAAATTAGCCTCGTCCCGATAAGATCGGGAAAGCCATCATCGCTCAGCGCTGTTGTTTTGCAGGCGTTGGATAGCGGTGTCGTTATGCAGAACTGCTCCGTGCGATGTTGCTAAGCACGGCTAAGACACAGTAACTAAGGTGTAGTTTGGCTGTTGCCTGCCTTGCCACACCCGACAATCAAAGTCAACTAAGCATGTAGAAGGTACGGCGTTATCTTCTCTGGACGAGAGTTCGATTCTCTCCGGCTCCACTAGATCAAAATCAAAACAAATCAAAAGCCCGGATCCGTGATGGTTCAGGCTTTTTTGTTTTTGTAGCTGTTCAAACTCAAAAAGCGCGCAATCGCGCTCGAAAACAAGTGAAAAAGGCAAAAAAAAGAATAGTTTAAGAGGGCATTCCTTTGTGGCAACAGTCAAAATCCTCCAACAGTACTATTCTGCAAGCGAGAACCCATATGCGAAACAAACTTTCTTTTTAGAAATGAATCCTTATAGATACAGAGAAAATTCTCGATTTCGCTAGGCTCTTTGAGAAGCCGAATGATTTCAGGATAAAGAGTCTTAATGTCACCTCTCGACAGTGCGACTTTTCTGCTTGTCGGGAGCCCAAGATTCTTCGCTCCAATTCTTGTTCCCGCATGCAGGTAGATCCTCTTAGGTCTTATTCTTCTCCTCAATCCCATTGCAATTCTCAGAGAAGTGTCATAAACCGTAGTCTCTCCAATGCCCTTTGGAAGATCGCTGCCTATTTCAGCGATAATCGCGTTAAAATCACTTTTAGTAATGGCAGCTTGCAATGCACTAGACCTGTCCAACTCGAAATTTAGGTATTTACGAATATCGTCATAGGTATGGTCAAATTGCACCAGTTGACCAGTTTCTCAAACCGCAAACGCCTCCATGAAGATGATGCATAAAAACGATGAAAGCTGGCGCGATGACCGTAGTACTCGTCGCGCTGTTCGTCGTATCGTTTTTTGTCTTTCCCTTTGGCAATCCACCATTGCATATTTCATCCGTTTATACCAAATAAATATATTAGAAAATATTATCTTGAATAAACATTAGCATCATGAAACGTTTCCTCTTCGATCTTAAACTGTTCTACCATCTGTTGCCTAAATTGATGCTCGTGTTGACTGTTGGCAGTGCATTTCTAGTAATCGTTTTGGACGTATTTCAATGGCGTTTGCCTTTTGAATCAGCCAATGCGGATGGGATAAATAATTTTGTGATAGGCTTTCTTACGTCCGTCTATACATCAGGGATATTCTTCATTGTAGTATTTGGCCTGCAGGACTATAGGCGGGCAAGTCAAGTATCACCATTGATCATATCGGAAGTGAAAACGTTGATTATTCGAATTAACGGAAGTTTAGAAGGTGTCTGTCGGCATCATGAGATTGCGTACACATCTGGTGTGGATTCGATAAAGGGTGCATTCGAAAAATTGAATAATGTTATAGATTTTCGAACTCCGTCTGATTTGGGACAAGGCACGATAACAATAAAAGAAGGCATTCAGTACGTGAAAATGGATGGCCCGATGTACTCTTGGCATGAGGCATTTGGAAAAAGATGCGCAAGTATGTTGGAAGCGTGCAACGCCGCCATTGCGAATCTTACCAGCTTCAATCTTGGCGACCCGGAGCTACTTTGGCAACTGTACTTAATAAAGGAGTCTACGTTTATAAGGAATATGATGGGTCGGCCAATACATCTTGGTCGAACTAACGAGCGTATACTTCTCAGTCCCTACCTAGATCTTGTCCTTCGAGCACGTGACTTGGAGATATATATAAACCGACATTACAAGGGTTTTCAGGAACTAAGCACCGGTCATCCCGATCGTGGGGAGATAAACTACTACTCATCATGAAAATCATCCACATTATTGCTCCCGCCATAATTATCCTTGGTGGCTCTTATGTAGCCACACAAGAGTTGAATGACCCGATTGAAAAGGTTTTGGGGGCCGGAGTGCTTATGATTTCTACGGGGTACGCGGCATATCTTGGTACATATTGGCAAGAGAAAGGAAAGAATCTTGCAACAAAAGAAGACATTGAAGTGTTGACAACCATTACAAAAAAGATTGAAGCAGAGTTCGATATTGCAAATGAAAATAGGCTTACACTTCAGTCCCTTAGACGGACTGCAATTATTGACGTTCATAACGGGATAACTCAAATTATATCCAATCTTTTCACCGATTGGTTCGGTTCATTTGAACTTAAAAAAAGAACAAAGTATCTGCTTGATTTGCAAGAATCATTTCTAAGAGCCCAAAGCCAGTTAGAACTTTTTGATGAAAACTATCAGATTTATTCGCCAGATCTCAGCGTAATAATGCCTTTTATTGTGGAGGAGATAGGTCGACATTTGGCAGCACATAAATCGTATCTCGAAAAAACGCAGGTCCTTGAGCAAACTTTAGTTATCGCTGAATACAGTCAGAATCTCGTGGCGACATACGATAAACTATTGCCGCATTTGGAGAACTTAACAGGTCTCTTTCGCGAAAATCTAAAGCAAATGTTGCCTAGGGCTTAGAGAATTTGAGCCTCTAGGAGAACCATGGCTTTCCAAGCACCGTGATTGCCTCAGCCATATCTATTTGAATGACAGGAACCACTCTTCCTTCCTGTAAAATAGAATCTCCATGATAGTTTTTTTTTCGAGATCAAATTGCCATACATACCATGCGGTCTAGGAATTGGTTCACAAATAGTAGTCGTGCTTGGACAACTGTGACAATATCGCCAAGTCAATGAATTTCTGCTGGTTAACGGTGACCGTCAATTGTTCTGCACTGTGCCGGTAACGGTTCTGGTACTCGATCAAGATCGTCTTGTTACCCACACTACTGCCGCTGGTCATGATGTAATCGCACGGAAATATTTGCTTGTAATCTTATGTAAATCCTTGCATCTTGAAATTGAGAATTTTAGCCTATTGGTGGGAATCAGAAAAAATAGTATTTGAGTTTCGTAAACCTCCCGCCAAATGGAATACAATTTATGACTGAGATTTGCTTGGTGTACCAGCAAACTGGAGAATGGCTTGGAGGGATCGGTTTGTGAAGGTAGCAGAACTGATGATTAACCCTAGAGAAGCTGAACAACTCGCGTACTTGTTGACGGTTGGGACTTTTCCAGAAGAGAATTTACAAAAGGGATAACATTCTCATCAGGTGCATTAGAATTCATTGCTTCAACCCGCAGCTATAATGAATATTTTTACATTAATCCTCAAACTGGCGTATGGAAAGTTTCACGACACTTTCCTGTTGACGAAGTTAACTTTTGAAAGAAAATTCTTTGACGGTGTGGTTCAAAAACAGACAAAATGGTCGTAGCGATGATATATCTTTATCATTTGCAATCATACACCGGTGTCACAATAGCCTTCGCGCCTATTTCGGATGTGATCGTGATCTTCGTAATTTTTCCATCGTCGTCGAACGCATACTCGAAGGTGGAGGTGTTGCTTTCGCTCTTTTGTTCTTTCACAAGGTGCGGCGTATCGTAAGCGGGTGCACCAAAAAGACGTATGTAGTCGTAGCCCTGATAGGTTGAAAGGTAACGCGTAAAGGCGTCAACGTTCTTTGGGGCATATTCGTGGTCGGTGTAGTACGTGTAATACTCTCCTTTTTTGGGATCGGCGCTCTCGTCTTCACCTACAAATCGCATCATGTCGCCGTTTATATCCCAGCTAAACAAATTCGCTTCTATTACCGTTTCGGTTCCTACGATTGCCGTGTTTGTCATACTAAACTTTGTGAACGACGTGGATGAGGGTTTGGCACCCGGGTAATTGGACTGCGAAGTGATATCTTTCAAGGTACCGTTCGAATATAACGTAACTTCATAATGTGCTAACCAGTCCCCACCCGATAGCGGAAATACTTCAAGAACGTAAGGCAAACCTGTGCGATACGTAATTACACTCTTACCATTATCGCGGACAATTTCCCTGAGCAATCCATTTTCGTTGTAGGTAAACTGTGTGATGGTCGGGCTCGATGAGTAGTTGATCGTTATCGATGTGATCCGGCACTGCCCTGCCGGTGGTTGAGGTGGTTGGGGCTGTTGAGGCGTGGGCGTATTGCCGGAGTCGCACTTCATCAACGAAGCAGCAACCGCTACCCATAGCATGTATCGGATAAATCGCTTTTTCATTTTCTGTCTTGATTTAGTTTCCCTAAATCCAAGGGCGAACGCGGCTTTTGTAATCGAGATAGGCCTGGCCAAATCTTCGTGTCAGGTATCGCTCTTCACGCTTGATAATGTATTGCTGTACCACGATAATCAGCAATGGAAATAATATGATATTCCACCAGCTTCCGGTAAAACCAGTGACGGCGAGGTATACGTTGGCAAGCCCGAGGTACATCGGGTTACGTGTCATGCTATAGATGCCGTCGGTTTGAAGGGAGTAAGCAGGCTTGATGGTGATCAACGAATTTTTTGTGACGAAGAATTGCCTGAGACTTATCACTACCAACACGAAAGCAATCGCAGCGAAGGCGAATCCGATGATGGTCGCTCCTGGCATGGTGAAGAAAACATTATCGATCGGAAATGTTCGCTGAAGAAACACTGCCGCCACGAACACCGCTACGTAGATCAGCGGGGGAGGAACATAAACCCCGGGATTATCGCGGTTGTCTTTTACTATATCTGTACGCATCGTTTATCGTTTAATCTGCTTTCAAGGGTGGCCCTACAATCTTCATGTCGTGATCGGCAAATAGTTTTGCTATCTCCTCTTTCGATGGCGGTGAGGTCCATCGATCGGTTATCGCAAAGAATGCTTCCATTTTACCAGCCGGCAAGTAGGATACAATCATGCGTCCGTTCTCGGTTAACTGAACAAAGGCATGCTGAACATTTCGGGGGAGAAAGATGGTGTCGCCCGCTTTCAGTGGAAACTTTTCCTCGCCAACCTGGAAGACGTATTCTCCTTCAATAACATAAAACCATTCGTCCTGGTAGGGATGGACGTGTAGGGGTGGGCCGCCTTTTGGCGTAAGACCCGTCTGCTCAAAAACCGCCAGATCGTTTTCCGTATCCTTGCCCGATATTTTGATATCCAGCGTGTTGAGGGTAACGCCTTTCATTTTGAAATGCTTACCGAATCGCGCTTCTCCCGAATTTACCTTGAAGCCCACGCGGGTTCTCGTATCGGATCCGGATCTGACCCTGGCAAATCCGAATAGTGGCCCTGCCGCCAGTAAAGACAATAGCGTGTCCATAACGAAGTTCTTCCGTTTCATTGGTATTGTTTTTAAAAAATCAAATTGGACTATTGACTGTAAAGATGGCCCATGACGCCCGCCGATGGCAATCACGGAAAACCGTGAAATCTTGCCCTACCGGAATGACGAAGACGAGGGTTAGTCGAGCGAGTATCTCCGCGATGCTTCTTTAATAAGCTCCATGGAGTTCTTTACTTGTAATTTTTCCAGGAGATGCCGACGGTGTGTTTCCACGGTGTTGATGCTGATGCAGCACTTATCGGCGATCAGTTTAGTAGACAGTCCTTGGCCGATAAGTCGTAATATCTCCATTTCGCGTTCGGTTAGTGCCGGAACAGCTTTGGCATTCGATGGTTTTTTTTCTTTATAGGCTACCGCGAAGTCGAGGAGTCGTGAGCACGATTCTTCGCTATCGCGACGTTCTATAAACTCAAGCTTGCATAGCACCTTATCGATGGCTACTTCGCCTGCTAACAGCAGCAAATATTTCGTCTCTCGAATTCTTTCCCACGCATGGTTGGCCAGTTTAAAACGATACTCAAGAACCAAAGGCGGAAAAGGTCGCGCAAAACCCGGGGTTGCCAGTAGCTCGTGCGATTTAATGATACTCTCCGACAACAAGGGCATGTCGTCCGGGTGGATCAAGGGGAACCACGCGCTAAGGCCTTTCTCGGTGAGCAGTTCGGGCGGATATCCGGTGAGTGCTTCGAACGAGTCTTCCAGGTAAATTATCCTTTCCTGATTCAGGCAAGAGACCAGGAAGATGCAGGTGTTATCATCTGCGGCGGCCGACTCAAAAAAATCTTCCCGCACGCCATAATCCGGGTGCATCTGCTCGATAACAGCGGAATATTTTTGCAGGGTCATGTTTTTTTTTACAAAATAACCATTTTTCGTTAAAGTATTTTTGACCCGCTCCAAAAGCCCTGATTACCAAATATTGATTACCGGAAAATTTACAATTGGCGTTCGATTCTCTCCTGCTCCACTGGTATCCGTTAACAGCGAATGCCTTTGGCGCCTCTTAACTCCCATACTATGGAACATCACGGTAGTCAGGGATATGGTCACAGCACAAGGCGCTGTTCGTTGTGAGCATAAAAAAATGTCCCTGATGCCTCGCTACAGTCTGCCAACATTTCGTTATTTTCATTTGTGGATTCCTTGACTCTCCCGATCAAATCTGGTCAGCATAGCCCACCAGGAATCCCCGAAAATCCGTTCGATATTGTCCATCGTGTGAGTCATAAAAAAACAAATTGCATGATGTCTTTTCATAGTAAGCATCCCCTGGGCCTTTTCGAACAAGCCCGATCCTGCAGCAGAAGCCTCAGAAGTGACCCAAATCCTCATAACAATCAACCTTTATGGCCTCCTTCGACTTGTTTGCCATCCTCATCGGAACACTGCTAAAGCTCCTGCTGGGTTACATCCTGCTCGGCATCTTGGTAATTGCCCTCACTCAAATAGCCACCGGACTTTCCCAGGCAAAAGGCCGGTTCCTGAAGAGCGAGCTAAACAGGATCATACAGGAACCCACAATCGTAAAACGGCTGTACGAGCATCCTATTATTTATCCATTCGGCGATAGCCCCGCATACCTCAAATATGAGTATTTCGTCATGGCAATGTTGGACATACTCAACCTAAGCAACTCATTGGATGCCGATGAAAACATGGAGGCGTTAACGTTGAAATATCCGGGTAATGTGTTCATCAAAGGAATTGCAAGTCTTCTGGCGGAATCCAAAGAAATCTCCCACAGAACCGACCGCACAGTTAGTGGTGTATTTCCCAAGTTGGTTAAAAAATGGTTTCGAGATCTGATGTATCATGCATCGGGCAAGTACGCACGCAAAATACAATTCGTCGTTTTCGCCTTTAGCATGCTCGTGGTTGCAGCACTCAACGTCGACACCATACAATTATTCAAATCATTTAACGACTATAAGGTTGTTGCCGCCGCCGTGGATGCCATCGATAAAAAACTAACTGCGGAAAAGACTGTCGCACTGATTACCGAAGAAGCAAAATGCTCCACAGCAATAGGATGGGATTGCTGTCAACGTAAACGCTTTGGCATCCCCACGGTTCTTGGATGGATTATCAGTACGGTCTTAACCGCATTTGCCGCACTCGTTACCTTTGACTATGCCAACAAGTATCTAAATATGAGAAATTGAAACTACCATCTGCGACAAGATATTCGCGGCAAAAAATGGCCACATTCGGTCTTACATGGGCATTCAAAACCTCGCCCTGCTAACTATCTGATCCTCAACTGCCGCAATCGCGACCAGTATCTACTACGTTGTAAGTTTGAACGCCATTTTCCACTTTCTACACGCCAGGGCTGTCGTATTTTTGAAAAAATATTTATCCCCGATGATGAAAAAAGTTGTTTTTCTATTTGCTATCGCACTGGCATTTTCGTGCTCCAACGACGACTCCCCCGCAGGCGGAGGGTGCTCCTCACAACTGACAAGTTTAAATTTAGAAGGCGGCACGGTATACACCGGCGAGATCTTATCCTTTCCCAAACCGGCGCCGTGTATCTCACAGAACCTGAAGGTGCTGGTAAACGGCAAAGAAGTGGCGTTAACCGTGGTTGACAGCGAAGTTTCCTTTACGGTTCCGCCCATTGCCGAAAGTACCGCTACGTTCACCATCCAGGGCGGCGGATCGGAGGTTTATGCGGGTCCTGTTTCCGTTGTAAAGGCATACGGCACATGGAAGGCGGTGGCTCCGTTTCCCGCCGACGGCAGAGGTCGTATGGTGGGCTTCGGCACCAGCACCGATGGTTACCTGTTCGGCGGTGCAGCGTACCTGGGCACTGGCTTTCAAAGTTACGACGAACTTTACAAGTATAACGCAGCCGACAACGCGTGGACACTGGCAAACTCAGCTCCAGCCTTTTCAAAAACCAATGAAGCGCTGGTGGGCAATGACGTCTTCCTGGATGGAGCCAAATATTCCATCGCCGACAATACCTTGTCGCCATTGAGTTTCCTGCCCTACCTGGGCGAGGGCTCCACCTATTGGGACACACACCTTTTCTCCAACCAGGGCAACGTGTATGCGATCTCCGACATCAACCAGAATCTCATCATGATCCACCATTACGACCCGGTAGAAAAAGCCTGGTCCATTGTGAAACAGCTTACGTACCTCGACAACGGCCAGCCGAATTACTTTCAGTTCGACTTCGCGATCGAGCAAAATGGTATGACTTACATCGGCATCCTGCAATTGAATCGCAACACCACCGAGGTGTGGGCCTTCGATGGCACGGCCAACACGTTCACCAAGGTAACCAGCGTGTCTACCGAGATGGATGGCAGCACGCAAAGCCTGAAGCATCTGTTCACCTTAAACAAGCTGGCCTATTTTATGGAAGAAGGGGAATCGTCGCAAGACCTCAACGGAAAGGTCGACATCATCCATGCGCACGAGTACTTCTTCGTATACAACTTCGAAACCAACGCGTGGCGCAAAATAAAAACAGAGTGGCCGCAGAGCATGCACGGTGCCTCCAGCTTCAACATCGGCAACCGTGGCTTCGCCGGCTTGGGTGCCAGGGAAGGAACAACCACCGGGTTTATTTACCAGCGGCCGTTCTTTGAATTTGTGCCTGAACCGTAACGCATCGGTAGTATATCGAGATCAATACAAATCAAGAGCCCGGTCCGTGAATGGATCCGGGCTTTTATTTTTGGACCTGTTCAAAACAGACCAAATCATAACCCTCCGCAGATCCTACCCGTCACAAAAGTTCTTTGATCTGTGCGGGCGAAGCGATCGGCACGGTAAAGCAAAATGTAGAGCCTTTTCCCACGGCAGTTTCCACGGTGATCGTTCCGCCGTTTTTTTCTACGAATTCCTTGCACAGCAATAATCCCAATCCACTTCCTTTTTCGTTCGCGGTTCCCGGTGTGGAGCGTTTGTCTCCAATTTTGAAGAGGTTCTCCAAAATCGTATCCCGAATGCCAACGCCGTTGTCGATCACCGCTATTTTTATGAAACCCTCTATCGGCTCTGCGTGCAGCGTAACTTCTCCGCCTTCGCGGGTAAACTTTATGGCGTTTGAAAGCAAATTGCGGATAACGGTTTTGATCGAATGCGGGTGAGCCCAAACCCACAAGCCCGTTTTATTCTCGTTGAGGATGGTTATCTTTTTGACCTGCGCCAAATCCCTGAACAATTCTTCGCTTTCATGGAGCGCCTGACCCATATCAAAAACTTCGGGTATATATTTTATGGTGTTGGTCTGTGAGAAACTCCATTCCAATAAATTTCCGGTGAGGTTGTTCAGATTTTTCAATGATCTGTTCAAATCACCGAGATACCTCCGACGTTCAACCGGCGTCAATGCATCATCGTAATTGGATAATAAATCCATAAGTCCCATCAACGAATTGATCGGACTGCGCAGATCATGCCCGATGATGGCGAAGAGCCTGTCTTTTGAATGGATCGTTTCCAGCAGCAAGCTGTTTTGATTGGCAATGGCGGCTTCTTTATTAACCAACTCACCGTTTAGTACGGACAGTTTTTCGTTCAACCCTAAAAGCTTCTTGTAGGTTTGTTGTCTTTGGCGGACAAAAAACAACAAGCCTGCTATGATACTCACGAAAATGAACAACAAACCTATTCCCAAAAGTTGTTGATTTCTCTTTTCGGCTTGAAGCAACGCCTTGTCTTTTTCCTGAAGCAACGTCTTTCGCATTTGCTCACGGTTGTTGAATAAATGTTCGCTGTACTTCGCCCGACTGCTGTGAACCGAATCGCGTAGCACATTGCTTTGGAGAAGGTAGCTGAGGGCTTGTTCTGTTCTTCCCCGTTTCGATTCAATGGTCGAAAGCAAAATGCAAATGCGCTCCATGTCGGATTTAGAGCCTATTTGCACATAATCGTGATACGCTTTTTCAGCATAATCAAAAGCTCGTTGAACATCACCTTTTATCAACTTGAGTTTTGCAAAATAGTATCGGTTGTCTGCTTTGTCGATTTTATCGGGGAGGGGTTTGATAAAATTCCATGTGGCGTTTAACAATGAATCGGCCAGGGCGTATTGTTGTTGCTCCAGGCGCAGCGCGCTCAACATATTGAGCAAGTATCCGTAGTTTGGAATTTCCTTTGGATCATGCGCGAGGGCCATCTTCAAGTACTTCTCCGCTTCGGGCAATCGGTTATTGGCGAGATACGTTTGCCCGATATTTATATTCAGGGTGATGAAATAGGCGTCCTGGTTGCCTAATTCTTGTTGAAAATCAAGTGCCCTTTTGAAATAATCAATAGCTCTGTAATAATCTTCCAGATCGAACATGCACCAGCCAATATTTGCGAATGCGCGGCACAAAATGGTTGGATTGTTAACCGAGTCGGCTATATCAATACTTTTTTGATAGCAGGAAATGGCTTGCGCAATCTGGTTTCTCCTGGAGTGCGTCTGGCCGATCAAAAGATAGGACCATGCCATCCCATTTTTATAGTGCAGTTGCTTCGCCAATGCCAGGGCTTGTTGAGCATAATGCAACGACGAGTCAACGTTCACGGAATGATAGCTACTGGAAATATCACACAAGCCCAGCACCCGGTTAGTGTCTATGGGCACCGACACCAATTCCCTTTTAAGACTGTCGACATCTCCCAGGAATTCTTGCGAATAGGCGACCGGGGCAACGAGAAGGGCCAGGATGCCGAGAGCATATTTCATCCATGACCCCTGACCGACGTTGTGTAGAGAAATTTTGACCAATCCGGGATTTATCGTCCTCATTATGCTTGCGGGCTCTTTCTGTGCGATGGAAGTATAGCGATAAATTGTGCCTCCGACAAACAGCCAATGACCACCTCCATGAACCCCACTCGCCGCAGACGAAGCTTCTATTTTAACACATTTCCTTCAAACGACATCATTTCGCGACAAGTCCAAATGTCATCAATTGTAACAGCTTGATTTTCAATAGTTAAAGACCGTCGACCCGGTTGAAATTACGGCAAACTGATTTTGTTTTGCCTTTATTGATCACGCACCATGCGTAACGAGAGGCGACATTGGCGAAAATCGCGGATTTTATCGGGCATAATGATGTGTCGTCCTGTAGAAGGCGGGTGCAGCCCGACAGATGTTTAAACGCTTTGATGAGGTGGGCCTGAGTTAGCCTAATTGCCTATGTGGTTAAAGGCATTTTGAAGCAGATGATCGTGGTAAGGCCTTTTGGTGCGAGCCTTTTCAATACATTGTCATTCGAGTGTTTTGATGCTCATGCTTGCCTGGTTCGCGAGCCCATTACACCTCTCGCTCAGCGACGCGCAAGTTGGAGAATTGTTTTATCAAGGAAGGTTCGTGCAAACTCTATAAACTTATCGATATCAGATTTCGTGGTCGGGATGCCCATGGAGATCCGAACGGCGCCCCGGGTCTTGCCTGTAAAGGCGACAAAATCATCGTAATCGCCGCGATCCCTTCCGTCAAAATAATTTCTCAACGTATCCGGCGAAATATCATGATTCAATTCATCAACGCCCGGATTACAAAAACATCCGGTCCGAAAAGATATCTTTTCAAGACTTCCCAGTTGCTCGATGCGTTGCGGCGAATAGCACTGTTCATTCACATCAAAAAAGTTCATCACGAAGGTGCCGCCCCGGTTTTCAACATGCCTGGGCCCATATAATTTTATCAGCTTCGATCCATTGGCATGATAAAGGGTGCTGAGCTCGGAAAGCAGGTAACGACTCAGCTCCTTTATACGACGATGGATATTCTTCATCCCGATGGAAGTGATAAAGTTCAGTCCGTTCGTAATGGCGGGAATATTCAAATAGTTCATGGTGCCGTCTTCAAATTGCTCATGATCGTGTTTTAAAAAAAAGTCACAGTGTCCCACGGCCGATAAGGTAATGGTGCCTCCGGCATACCAGCTTTTCTTTAGTTTATGAAATTTTGCTTTTTTAACGAGCAAGCATCCAATACCGGTTGGATAGCCAAACATTTTGTAGAACGAAAGGGAAACAAAATCAGGGCGGTGAAGGGTTAAATCCAATGCTGACGTTGGAACAAAAGCCGCGGCATCCAATAGGACGTCCCAGTTTTCTTCGTGCGCCTTGCTGATCCATTCCAGCGAATGTTGAACGCCTGAAACATTGGACTGGGCCGGAAACGCAAATAGCTTTTCATTCTTATCGGGATGATTTTGCAGATGCCGGCTCAACTCCGTTTCGTTTATCGTGAGGGACTTCCGATGCATCGGGCTATAGGTATAAGCACCTCCCCTGTTCTTGCAATACTCCCGGATGCCATTCACGGAATTATGATTATCCGTCGTGAGCAACAATTGAGCACCCGAAGAGAACGGGTAACATTCTCCAACGATCTTCAGGGCGCCGGTGGCATTCGCGGTAAAGATGCAATAGTAGTCGTGCGCCTGGAAGAAATGCAATACACGATCACGCGCTTCCTTCACAAATTCCTCCGACCTAAGCGAAGCCGGATTCCTGGAATGAGGATTCCCATAAACGCCGCGTCGCAAAAAATCGCAATGGGCGTCCACCAGCGATTGGGGATAGATATTGCCACCGGTGTAGTCCAGGTAGGTATGTCCACTTTCATCCAGTCGGGCGAATTCCTTTTTTCGCAAGCTCGCGAAGCGCTCATCACGCGTTGTCCGCAAATCCATGATCATATGGCAATCCATATTTATGTTGATGGAAAAACAGCATATAAAATCCGTCTCATCGCTGGCGTATGCCAGGACGGACGCGTTACACGGCACATCCCTGCAAAAATTCCGGGGAACAATAGCGGGCCTTCATAGCCTGAACTTTTTCAGACTAAAGTAATGTCATGTCGCGATGCAGGCCAGTTCCACCTTATATCTGGCGGGTCTCATTTTATAACTGGCTAAACCTTGCGTCCAGCAACCCAAATGAGCCTTGACATGACACACCGGGATGGTTTGTCCGTATGCCTGTGTTCTCGCCAGGCTAACGCACTTTCTCCAAGACCTTACCTAAAATCGCGGATTTTATCGGGCATGATGATGTGTAGTCCTGTAGAAAGCGTTTTTGGAGCTTTTGCCATTTTTTCTGCGAGCACCGACGTAGGCAACGGCTTGAATTTTCTGAACAGACCCAAGCCGCTCAAAACGTTTAGAAGCGGCGCGCTTACCCGTTCGCCCGAACGGTCGGTATTCTTGCGCAACAGCATGGCAGGTTTGAATATGATGTATTGATGAAATGCAAGGGCTTCGATCTGATCCTCCAATTTACCCTTAACCATAGAATAAAACAGTGGACTGGAGGCTTTCGCTCCATATGCAGACAATAACACGGCACGAAGGACGCCGTTTCGTTTGGCAAGCTCAGCAAACTTTAACGGTATCTCAAAATCGATGTGCCACTGTTTGTCCTTGGATCCGGCGGTCTTCAACGTTGTTCCCAGGCATGAAAACCAAACGTCTCCATGGACGAATGGGGATACCGTGTCCAGGTTGTCGAAATCGGTGAGTATCTCCGTGAGTTTGGGATGACTCCGCTGGGTGGCTGCGCGAACAAAGATCACAACCGACGTGTAGTCCGCGTCGTGTAGTAAAATATCAACAAGGTCTTTACCGGTTGCACCGGTGGCGCCGATAACTAAGGCTTTCATGTCTGATGCGTTAAATGCTTTGACGTTTTTTAAACCATTCTGTCTTTCGTCGTCACCCGATGTGTGGTCTTGTGTTGTGGTCAGTGCCGGGTCAGCCAGTTTTCAACCGCCCTCGAAAAATCGGCGACATCGATGGGGTGGCGGCTGGTGATGAGGTTCCCATCGATCACTACAGGTTCTTCCAGTACCGTGCCGCCTGCATTCTTCAAATCGACCTGGATGTTCCAGTAACCCGTAAGTCTTTTTCCCTTCAGGATATCGGCGGAGGCCAGCACAACAGGTGCATGACAGATCGCGGCGATTAATTTTCCTGCCTTGTTGAAGTCTTGAATGAAACGGATCACGTCTTTGTCGAATCGCAAGTTGTCGGGGTTCCAGGCGCCACCCGGGATGAAGATTGCGTCGTAATCGCTCACCTTGATCTGGTCCGCCGTGCGGTCAAACTTGAGCCAACCCACAGGTTGTAAATATTGAATGGCCATAATGTGTGTCTTTGCCATTTCAGGTGTGCTCAGACCGTATCGTTCAGGCGCTGGGTTGAATTTAGGCGCAACGATCTCCACCTGGGCGCCCAATTCCCTGAAGTACCACACGGGGCCAGAGAGTTCTATCTCTTCGAAACCATCGGCGGCGAGCACGGCTATCTTTTTGCCTTTTAATGCTGTTCTGTTTGTTACCGGAGTAAAAAAGAATGCTCTCAACGCCTCATTTCCGGGAGCATTCAGCAATTGTGACACCGGCATGTTGACCACCGCAGAGGGAGACGTCAATTGGTTCAGCACTTCCAGTTCATGTGATTTGGTTTGGCCAGCGGCTACTTTTACCTGGGCCTTCGTGTTAACGGCGGCATGCATCATGATAATACCTGTTATAATAAATTGATTTATGGTTTTCATAGCGTTCGTTTTTGTTGGTGCGGGTAAATGATGTTTTTGCGACAATACTGTTTATTCCCGGATAAGGGGCGCAAATTCGATAAGCCTGTGAAGACCGGTTTGAAAGGGTTGCTTTTTTATGCTCGTGTTCAGATAGTCGATCACAGGCTGTATCGGTGGAAATTTCAGGTGATATTGAAAGGCATCTTCATTCCTGAATTTTTCATAGGTAACAAACTGCGTGCTGTCCGTTTCCAACTGTGAAAGCTGATAGGTAATGACTCCTGGCTCACTGCGGAATTGTGGCATGGCCGTGTGATAGACCGTCTTAAAATCACGTTCCGTTCCTGCTTTTGCATCCACAAACAGCATGATGGTGATCGGATCGTCTGTTTTTCTGACGACACTTTGCCACTGCTGTTTGGAGATGGGTTCCAGGTCTTTTATGTCGATTCTTTTTGCTTGTGTTGACAACGCGGTCTTTGCCAATGATTCCAGCGCTTTGAAGGATGCGCTCTTGCCGGCCTTTTCCAGGTCCATTTTACTGTTCCATCTTTCGATGATCCACAACACGGATGGATGTTCCTGCTCATAATAGGCTTCCGATAAAACGTTGCTTTCCTGGTGCAGGGAACGGCTCACATAATCACTTACGACTTTGCGGAATGCGGTCTGGTGGTCCGGTTTAACGTCAAACCGGGTTAGCCTCGCTGCGAAGTGGTTTGCTTGATTCCCGTTGGATTCTTTGACAACCGCGTCGTAGGGATGTTGTGCTTTGGGGTTCGTCTGACACAGCAGCAATAGCACGGTTAAAATAATCGCCATGGGCTTCTTTGAAAATGATCGTAGCATGCTTGTATCTATGTTGCGTAAAATTGATTCTTACGAGCAACCGGCTGTGTCATCAACCGGTTGCTCCCCCTCTCACTCTAGTCACTGCGTTATCGCCCGATCTTGAGCAAGAGATCTGACACCTCATGCGGTTTGGCCAGAAAAGGGGAATGGCTGGTTTTGAGCTGATAGACGGTTTTGATGCCTGCGCCCGCAATCATCCGGTCTTGAAGGCCTGGTGAGATCACGACGTCATTCAGCGTCTTGATGTAGACCTTACTGACCGTGCCGAAATGATCATCGGTCAGGCTGACTTTGTTGGAGAATGGGATCGCGGGTTCTGCACGATAATTTTCAATCACGCGTTTTTTATCGGCCGGAGAGCCATCGCCTATAAACAAATCGGTTACCTTGTCTTTCAAAACATCAAGCGTTAATTTATCGGCCGAGGGAACCAACGCGGGGCCTAGTTGCGAATTGGGATCCGAATACGCCAAGTCTGTCAGCGCCTGTCCGGAAGCCGGAAGGAATGCGCCGATATAAACCAGTTTGCTGATCCTGGCGGGAATCTTTTCCGCTACGTTCGTCACCACCATTCCGCCCATGCTGTGCCCCACCAATATCACTTTGCCTTTTACTTGCGAAACGGCATCGATAACCTTATTACTGTAAACATCGAGGGTCAGGTTCAGCGGTGGTGTGTTGTCATCGCCATGACCCGGCAATTGGACGATAATCACCTCGTTACCTTTACTGACCAGGTCGGCGCGCACGGCGTCCCAGACATAAGGCGCTTGCCACGCGCCGTGTACCAGTACGTAGGTATTGGTGACGGCAGTGTTGTCCTCATCGCCCGTATAGGTTGCAAATGCAGATAATGTAAATGCTGCCGATAGCAGCGCTAAGATTGTCTTTTCCATCATTTTAGAATTTTGATTGTTCATGAATGTTTTTGCAAAGCCGAGTTTATCGGATGTTGTCGGGTGCCGGCATATCGAATCCGTTTAAGATCATCGCCAGAAGACTGTAGCCGCCGATCAGAAAGAAAAGCTCGGCCACGCCCTCACGCCCTAGCAGGTGTACGGCCCATTGATAGGTTGCGTCAGGAACAATGCGTCCTCCGGCCAGCGCACTGGCGATGTCGTGGGCAACGGTTTCCTGTTCGTTCAATCCTTGAGGCCGTCCGCCTGCGGCGAGCGTTGCAATAGCATCGGGGGGAAGGCCGAACGTCATCGCCATGATCTCATGTGCATAGAGCTCGAAGCGGGCACCGAACGCTGCCCCGATCGTGAGAATAGCTACTTCACGTACCCGTTTTTCAAGTGTCGCGTGAATGTCCAAGGTTCGTATGAAGCTTAATGCCGGGACGCCGAACTGCGGGTAGTGTAGCATGGGCGGAAAGGGCCCAAGCAATGCTCCTTGCTCGTCGATCATGGTCACCTGGCTTTGGCTCCGGCCAATGAGTTTGGCGATCTCGTCATGCACGTGACGGACTTCGACACCCAGGGTATCGGGTGGTAACGGTTTGATGCGCATCGTTTTTATTTTTTTGTCGGTGCAATTTCCTGTGAGAACCGGCCATCGATCAGGACAAAAGCCATGCGGCAGAGCTTTCCTGAGCGGTTAGCCCAGGCGTGGTTTGTACCGTTTTGAATAATAACATCGCCGGCCTTGAGGGTGGTCTCGCCGCGATCGAGCACCATCGTGATCTCGCCTTCGAGCACGATGCCGTAGTCCACCGTTTGTGTGCGATGCATTAATGGGTGGGGAGCGCCAGCCTGCGAAGTCGAGGCGCTTTCGTTGCCCATGGATTTGAATTTCGCCAGGGCATCTGCCCCGGTAAGTTTTCGGATCTCCTCTCCTTCCGGTGGGAATTCGATAACCCGTATCCGGGTGCCGTTTCCGGGAGGGGCCAGCACCAAACGATCCTCGTCTGGAGCACCGGGCTGTGCCGTGATCAAAGCAGGTGTCTCCGCGGTGTGCCATACTTCAAAGAAAGTAGGACCACCGGGCCCGCCGATAAGCTGTGTCGTCATCGGTGGCAGGTTGGGAATAATAATGGCTTTCCCATCGGCGTCATGACCTGTCACGATGCGCCGGAATAGGTTTGGCTGTTCGTTCATTCGATTGCGATTTAATTGTTAACAGGTTTTTTGAAAACAAATGCGCCGAGGTAGTGAAAGAGTACGCCGATGGCCCATGCCGGTGTTGACCAGAGCGGCCACGGATACGTTGTGTCGGTGAGGTACCAAACCAGCCATAGGGCCGGTGTGGCCAGCAGAAAAACAAGAAGATGAATTCTGAAGCCCTTCTTCAAATTCACATTTGCGGTAGCAGGCCAGTGAGATGGATGTGTCATAAGATTTAGATTTAGTGTGATCGATTATTTGTTTTTGCCTGCACAAAGATTGTAGGCGGACCGGCGAGGAAGGGGCGAAATTCGTTTGGAAATAGGGGTACAAATGTCCTGATCGAATACATCGCCACCGACAGGGGCGCATTTTTTTTAATTTTGCTTAACTTGAGTTGCACCTAAAGCCTATGAACTTTACGACAACGGCCAGGCGTAAATATTACCTTGTATTATTAATCACAGGGCTTCAGTCCAGTTTGCTGGTTGCGCAAACAGGTCGTGTCAATTTTAAACACCTTTCTTATCGCGAAGGCCTGGTGCAAAGTCCGGTTTCGGCATTCCTGCAGGACGATCAGGGTTTTATTTGGTTCGGCAATCTGAAAGGCCTTACCCGTTATGACGGCTATGAGTTCAAAACATTCGTGCACAGCGTTTCTGATACGACCAGCATCAGCAACGATCGCGTTAATGCTGTTTTTATGGACAGCGAAAAAACCATCTGGGTGGCCACCGCGCACGGGTTAAATCGCTTCGATCGCGATCTTGAGACCTTCGAGTCCATTGACATCGTCAAGGCGAAAGGCGGCAGAAACTACATTTCCGCTATCGCCGAAGACGGCCGGAAAAACTTGTGGATCGGTACGTTCGCAGGCCTAAAGAAATTAAATAGAGCCACTAAAACGTTGGAAGAAGCCTCGCTAACGGACACCCTTTCGATAGCCCATGAGGCCGTGTACTCCTTATATATAGACCGCGAAGAAAAACTGTGGGTAGGATCAAAAAGCGGGCTGAACAGGTTTGACCCCGGTGCGAGAAAAATGCTCACGCTGCCCGTTGCCCTTCAGGCGAGCAAGCTACACCAGTCCACAAAAGTTGTGGTTACCCGGCAAACCGCCGATGGCGACTTGTGGTTCGGCACAGAAACTTCCGGCATCTTTCGGTTCAACGCTGCCAGAAATGAAATACAACCCTACACGTTCAAAGAAAATTGCGCCAATGGCTTGTCGTCCGACTGGATCAAGGATATTCTGATCTATGATACCAACACGTTGTGGTTTGCTACACAGAACGGCATTAGTCAGCTGAATACCACAACCCATCAGTTCACCAACTATCTGCACGAGCCAACCAATACGAATACGATCAGCGACAATGCAACGCGGTGCCTGATGAAGGATCGCGCATCTTGTGTATGGGTAGGCACCTTTTCGGGTGGAATTGATTTCTTTTACCCTGGAAATTCAAACTTTAACAATATCGGGGAAGCCGTCGGTCCAAAGGGGTTGTTGCATCCGCTGGTGAACGCACTGGTGGAAGACGCTGATGGTTCGCTTTGGGTAGGTACCTATGGCGGCGGCGTGACTCATGTTAATAGAAAGTTGGATGCCTTCACGCACTATTCCGTCAGGTCGCCGCGCAACGGAAGGATCATCAATGGTATCAAGTCACTGGCCGACGACGGAAAGCAGCTATGGATAGGCACCCTGGAAGGATTAAGCGTCTTACAAAAATCGCCGGGAAAAATCACGCATTTTGATATCCCCATCCGGCAGGGACGACTCGGTGAGAAGATCGTCAATACGATATTGCCGGATGACGGCGGCGCATGGGTTGGCACAAACGGAGGCGGATTGAAATTCTTCCGCAACGGGCAAACCATTCTTTCGTATTTAAATGAAGGCCGCGCCGGATCGATCGCAGACAATTTCGTTACCGCGCTCCTAAAAGATTCACTGGAAAATATTTGGGTGGGCACGCAGAATGGCTTGTCATACTACGACACCCAAAAGAAGGCGTTCACGCAACTTTATAGACGGAGCAGCGACATTCAAAGCCGTATCAGTCACAATCACGTCACCGTCTTCTTCGTTGACTCGAAGCACAGGATGTGGATTGGTACCGAAAACGGGCTAAATTATTTCGACTTAAAATCAAAAGAATTCTATCCCATCACCGACCAGTTGGGTCTTGCCGATCAATTCATTCACGCCATTACGGAAGACAAGGATCAGAACCTGTGGTTTAGTACCGATCTGGGCATTGTGAAATTGTCGTTTCGAAAATTCAGAACGCCCTTTCATGCGGATGATTTTCATTTTACGGTATATAAATCATCCGACGGATTGTCGGGCAATCAATTTTCCAACACTTGTGGCCTGTCCCTTCAAACGCATGAGCTGGCCTTTGGCGGGACGAACGGATTGTCTATTTTTTCTCCCGATAAATTGCTGACGAACACCAGTCCACCAACGATCGTGTTGACGGAAATATTGATCAACAACAAACGCGTCCCCATCGGAGGCGAGTCTCCCATAGCAAAGGCACCCACACGGGTTGACAAAGTAACGTTGAACTACGACGAAGGCCTTGTTAGTTTTAAGTTTGCTGCGCTTAATTACATCAATTCAGAAAAGAGTCAATATGCCATCAAACTTGGAGGGCTTCGGGGTGAAGACGCGTGGCAGCCCCTTGGCAACCAGCGGCTCGTCAATTTCACGAACCTCCAGCCGGGAAACTATACTCTTCAGATCAAGGCATCGAACGATGGCAAGCGCTGGGGAAACGAAATCAGAGAAGTGGCGTTGATCGTGCTGCCACCCTGGTGGAGAACCTGGTGGGCCTATGCCCTTTACGTTTTGCTAGCCATGGGTTTTGTAACGGCCGTGCTGGGCCTGATGGACTATCGCCGGCGAATGCGCGCCGACTTGCAAATGGAACATCTTCTGAATGAACGCAGGCAGGAGTTGTACCAAATGAAAATGAATTTCTTTACGAATATTTCGCACGAGATCCGAACCCCGCTCACCCTCATTCTTGGACCGGTACAGAAATTGATAGATAGTTTTTCCGGTGAACAACCCGCCCGTAAGCAACTCCACCTGATCCGGAATAACGCATCACGCCTCCTGAAGCTCGTCACGGAACTTATGGACTTTCGCAAGACCGAAGAGGGGCACATGTCACTTTATATATCGCGACACGACATCGTCCCTTTTTGCAGAAAGATATTCGAGCACTTCCAGGGGCTTGCAGACGACAAAGGCATTGCCTATGAGTTTTTAAGCCGTGAAGAATCGATTGAGCTTTACTTCGATTCAAATCATCTTGAAAAAGTGGTTTTCAATCTTCTTTCCAATGCCTTTAAATTCACCCCAGACCATCGCCAGATTGTTCTTCGTATCGAATCCCGCGAGAAATGGGTGGATATTCATGTTTCTGACAACGGCAAAGGAATTCCCGAAAATCATCAGGACCAATTATTTAAGAATTTCTACCAGGTCGATGACTCTGGCAGGCAGAACATGGGGAGCGGGGTGGGACTGGCACTTTCAAAGGCTATCGTGGAACTCCACAAGGGCTCGTTGCATTTTAAAAGCGATACCTGGACCGACGAAAAAGCCGGTAGTACCACCTTTACGGTATCGCTAAAAAAAGGGGCCGACCATTTTGACAAGACCCAGATTGTCTCCGAGTCATTTTATCCGGATGGTTACCAGGAAATGGATTCGTTTCCGGATCCTGTGCAGAACGGTGTCTCAGAAACGGTCTTTTCGGAGCAGGTGAAACCGACCATTCTGATCGCGGAAGACAATGACGAAGTTCGGTCCTTTATAGCCGATACGTTAAGACCAAACTATGAGATCAGCGAGTTCGCCAACGGATCGCATGCCCTCCTGGCCATGGAGCGCAACATACCCGACCTCATCATCAGCGACATCATGATGCCGGGTGCCGATGGGCTCGCACTGTGCGCGTCGGTTAAGTCAACGGAGAATACAAATCATATTCCGGTGATCCTGCTGACGGCGCGCTCGTCTATCGGGCACCAGGTACAAGGCCTGGCTACGGGCGCCGATGCCTACATCTCGAAGCCGTTCAATACGAAGATACTCGAACTTACTATAAAAAATCTCCTCATGGCGAAGGAGATCATGCGCGAGAAGTTTTCGCAACAGCTGATTCTTCAGCCCTCCAAGATCTCTTTAACTTCAAATTCGCCGGAGGAAAAGTTTATTGGCAAACTCATGGCGATCATTGAATCAAAAATGGACAATCCGGAATTTGATGTCGATGCATTGGTCATTGAGATAGGCATGAGCCGGTCTGTCCTTTATAAGAAGGTACAAACCCTTACCAACTATTCGGTTGCGGACCTTATTAAAGAAATGCGGCTGAAAAAGGCTGCCGAACTTTTGAAGCAGCCCTCCATGTCGGTGGCTGACGTTGCATTCTCCGTTGGCTTTAACGACCGCAAGTATTTTAGTAAGGAGTTCAGAAAACAGTTCGAAATGTCGCCATCCGAGTTTATCGATGCCCATCAATCGAAGGGTTGATACGTTTCAAAGCATGCTGTTACACCTACCCCAGCCATTTGTCACCTCTCTTTTTTGATAGTTTTTCCCAATCATCTGCACTCGCTTTCAATCCAAACACCGATAATAAATTCCGCAACGGACATTCTCAACCGGTGCAGCCCTCCATTCAGATTTATTCCCTGGTTTACGGGGTATTCGTTCACCTGATGTTCCGGATTAACTATCACATTCGAACCTCATATAACTGGCAACGGGTTACTTTTCAAGGGATCGGACATTAAGAACCATCATCAGGCCGGAATCAAGACAAGACCGTGGAGAATGATGCTTACGAAGGAATCATAGTTCATCTAAATTAAAAACAATGACAAGGAAAATGATCAGCTTTTTAATCGGCCTTTCGCTTTTTCTTCTGGTGATGACGTTGAAGATTATGCATTGAGAAAAGTGCATCATCGTGCAAGAATTACACAAGATAACGCCTTTCGCCCGGTCAAACATTATGATCATCCGGCCGAAATCAAGACCAGACCGTGGCGAATGATGCTTCTTTCGAATGGTGAGGAGAGTCGTTTGGGAACTTTGAAATTCTCAAACATTACATAGAAAAACGGAATTCTTTTTTTATGATCTCCATTTTCCCTGCCCCGCGGGGCTTGAACAAAGCAACGACCCGAAAAGCAGTCTTGGTGTACAGGTATGAGCCATAAGAATATCCGGTCTTATATTTTACATTATTCGTTACAAGGATTTTTTGTTTCTGAAGGTCCTCAATCCGTATGTGATCCACTACCTCATGCAGCACCCACGCCTCGCTATTTATCCGATCCTTTCCATAGACAGCGGTGGTTGCAGCTGTTGTGTCGGGCTCAAATAATTCCTCAATAAAAACCTGAACATCTCCATTCTTAGGCTTGTTCAGTAAAATTTTCACATCTATTACAGCGGGTTTGGAGAAATACTCATCGGTGATCCCGAAAAATTCGCGATACAATGCTTTTCCCGGATTCGTTATCGTGTCTTGATAAAATACCTGGATCGCCTTAAAGACACGTGTCGTATCCGGCGGCGGTTTACTGTCGGCCGTCGTTGAAGATCGGTTCTCAATCAAAAATACATCCGCGCAACGACCGTCATCCAACTTCCGATCAAATAACCCGGAGGCATTTAGCAGCATAAACAGAAATATTTCCGGCATGGTTGTTTCGGTGAAAGTATGATATATAAAGCAAACTCTTGCTCGTCCAAATTACCTATTCGGCACTATTCACCGCTAGAAATCTCCATTTTCCTCGTCTTCTAAATCTTGCATGAGTTCTTCACCCGCAATCACTTTCAATCTTCACGGATGTTCCGCCGCTTGATTGCTATTATTTTTTGGTCACGTTTATAACGGGAAATGCCGGCCAATAAAATATTCACAGCCTTTTGTATAGTGTTGATCCGATTTTAAGTTCTTCAAAAGAATCAAAACTAACCTTGTAGGTCACCGGTGGCTCGTCTCCCGGCGATTTTGCCAGTCGTACACTGTCGTTCACTTGAACTACTTGCAAAAACTGAAAGGTGATGCTATCGTTCTGAATTCGCCAGGTACCCTTCTCCACGGTAGCGACATGGTGGGCTTCGTTCATCAGATTGGAGACAAAGTCCCCGTTGGGCAAGACAATGAAGATCTCGCTTACATCCCCGTTCTTGGATCGGATCCACGTCCCTGATACATCGCGTCCCGCGTCGGAGCAACCTGCCAGCAGGACCAGGAAGAGACAGCAGAGTTGAGTTTGCCGGTGCATACTACTGAAAATGCGTTATGGTTTTGAGTTTCGTAAAAATTATTCCAGGATAGTGTCCTTCCAATTTTAACAGCTCATGGCCTTCTTTACTGATCCAGCTATAGTCAAAGCTGTCGGTGTCGTACTGTAGCTTTATCTTCCAACACTTTATTTTCACGCCGTTCGGCCCCAAAAAATCCTCTTCACTGAGAACCTCTACCGGATAATACTGGGGTGGGATTTGGCCTCCCGGGTGATAGAAGTTAATGGCTAGTTGCTGCCCGACTTTCTTAATGGGCAACAAAGCCAACGTTTCTAAGTCCATTTCGAAGCAAAATGGAAAATCCTTAAATCCCAAGGCGAAACCAGTTTTCATGTTGTGATCAACCGTATCGGCGCCGACGATCCCGCCAGGTAAATAATTGAATGCCTCCGTTCCGGATCTTAGCCTCTTTGTGTAGTCGTAGATCGTCCTCAGGTTACCACGATCAGAGAGCGTATAGACGAACTTGTTATTGACCGTATCCGCATAATATCTCATCTGTTTCACCAGGACCACGTCCCGCCCTTCTTTTTTTTCAAATCGCGTCTCGCGGTTCCACACCGAAATTTGCGTAACCGCTCCTGTTTTGGCGTTGGCAGAGGTCACCAGGTAGGTTGATTTACCGGGCTTCAAAAACTTGATCAACAGATTCCCCCTTTCAACGCTGACCGAGTCGCGTTGCGCCATTGATTCAATAGAGAATAGTAGAAATAAGAAAGCGAGTTTTGTCTTCATGTATTCGAGCTTAAATGGGTTAGGCAGATGAACGTAAAAAATTGGCAGGCGACCGTATCGGTGAACAGTTTTTTATCGATTTTCTGCGAATATCATAAAGTATTATATCCCAGGTGAGTACAAACAAAATTGCAGGTAAGCCATCTCTCGTCAGATTTATGCATCACGCCATTCAGCTTCCACGTTGCGGTATTGATCAGGGAGTTGTTTCAACGCCTCCTCTATTGAATCGTAAGGAGCGTCATTCTGAACTTCCCAATCGCTGGAGCAGCTAAAACGATATATCTGCAAGGAATCCTTGTATTGACAAATTGCCAGTCCATATATTTCTATTTCACGCTCATCGTCAACAAAGGGCATTACCCCAAAAGGTTTATTGCCCGACCAGGCCCATTTAAGAACCTGTGCCCCATCTAACGCATCGGGTGGTTCATGCAGACGTTCGCCTTTCGTCCCTCCCTCCAGGTCTGTAACTTCGACGCCGATGTCCATGGGGAGTTTATCGGTGTAGCCGCAGCTGTTGAACCAAAATGGGTTTTCCTCGTATCGCTCAACAACCTCTAAGAATTTACTCGCCATCACGCCCCACCCCCGTCCTGGAAGTTCAATCCAGTTTTTTCGGAAGCCATCGTCGGTCCGGTAGCCAGATACTTTAAAAATGTATTGGTCTACGCTTGCTAACGCGCCGTCATTCAGCTTCGATATCTTCCGGATTTCCTGGGCAAACTTTGAGATCTCATCCATCGTTCCAACGAATGTTATCTTCTCCTCTAAACGATCAATCCTTAGCCCCTTCGGGAGGGTCACTCGTAAGGTGATCTTGTTCTTTGAAAAAAGGCTAAATAAATTCATGCGTAAACTGGCTATTTCGCTCTTTGGTTAAAATTAAACCCGTTATTCATTTTTTTAACAAATGAATCATCTAACAGCGCAGCCTTTTTGCGTAGTAGCCGGTCGGGCCGCCCCAGACTAGCTATCGGGATTATCTATTAGCCTAACCGAATCATAATATTCTCCTTCGATCAGGTCCCTGAATGACCGATATCGATGCGCGCCTGGAAACCAATTCGCATAGAGCCACGCCTCCCACTCCTCTCCAAATTTCACCATCGGGTTTAACAAAATTACTGAACCATCCACCCACTCAGAGATTTGCAGGGTCTCCTTTAGAAATGCAGTCTTAAAAACTACACTTCTCTGATTTTCTCCATATACAAAATAGTCATCCTCCGTCACCGGGATGTCGTCATGCTTTTCGAATATCGCCAGAAACTCCGGATCTTTTTTCTTTGTCCAATCAATCACTTCGACCGGGTATAAACCTCCTGAAAACAGTGATATTTGTCTGAATCCATTGCTCGTCAATAAAAAATCTTTGTAAGAAGGAGGAAGCGTTGCCATCAATTCCTTTTCTTTTTCGGTTATGGCTTGTTGTTTCGCTGCCTCAAAGCCCAGCCAGTTGTCGCTCACATCGGTTTTATCGTAGTAGATCATATTCTGCTCCACCTCGTTGTGAATCTTTACACTCATTTGCCTAAGCAAGTCTTCCCATTCCATTGGTTCCGCATTAGATTGAATACAAAGAAAATCACTTTTTTGAACTAGCCGAAATACCCTGATTTCCCCTATCCCATAAAAAATACAAAGCTCAAATCTGTCACGATTTGAGCTTTTGCATTTTAAAAAGAACCAATTCTCAATGGACAATTCCAAGAAGATGGCATCGGTTCAAGCCAATTATTTCACTTTGGATTTCAGCGCGTCTATTTCCTGTTGTTGCTGAATAACATACAGCGTTAGTTCTTCTACCTTTTTGAGAAGCACCAGGTTCATTTCCTTGAGGTTTATTCCGTTCTTCTCCATCTCCGAAGCAGAAGGCACTTCCGGGAGGTGCTTATTCTTTTGCACATAGGTGTCCAGTTGGGTTAACGGGAGCAATTTATAGCTATTTTCGAAAACATAATCCGGCGGCGCTACTGAGCCCGTTAAGTCCACCTTAACTTCTTGCGCGTGGATAATCCCCTTTACCGCGAGTTTGGCATCCGGTGCAGTCGTACCGATACCCACATTTCCGTCGTGACTGATCATCATAGCGTCGAGCATGACACTGGCACCGGCGGTGCCTCCTTTTTCTGTACGGAACAGGAGACCCACGTTATTCACATTGGGACCGGTTTGATAGCGCGCAAATTCAGCATAGTAGACGGGCGAAGCGTTGTAAAGTCGCATCGTGCCGTTGTATATATTAAAATTACTGTTCGCGAGCTCAAAATTCGCCCCACTAACCGAAAGACGATCGTCGTCCAAAAGCATGAGACGTGCGTCAAAGTCCGAGGTGGCGTCGTTTGAAAAATCGAGATAGGGTGTGTGAACGTCGGTGGTCCACCGGACCTCGAGGCTTTCAGCGGGCGTCGCAGCATCAAAGGGTAAAAGCGGCGCGAGGGCTAGCAATAACAGGGATGCAGAAATTTTCATATTATTTATTTGTTTTTAAATGTGCCATTATGGATTAAGGAGGAACTCACATTTCCGCCAACGGTCAACGCCTGCTCCGTTCGGGCGACTGTCCTTTAAAATTTATCATTTCGATATATAAATCGGCGGAGAGATGATTCACGCCCGGGGAAAACTTCAATTCACAAAACAACATGCTTTAACAACGGGATTAACTTGTGGATTTTTTAAAATTGCCCTGCAAGAAAGAAAAATTTACAAGGTTTTCATCATTCTTTTATATGAAATTTTGCTCTTCCCATTCCAACGGAGCAATTCCCTTGTGAAATCGCTCCGATCATCGCTCGCATGACGTGGTCACCCGACAAAAATCCCCATCAATGTCCAAAACAATGTTATCAGTATTACCGGCCCCAGGACCATCGCAGAAAGCACAGAGAGCAGCACAATTCGCTTTTGTGAAAATTGATTGAATATTCTCGCGAATAGATATTTACACAAGAAAAAAACACCCAATCCAAATCCGATCAGGAGAAATAGCATCACAAAAGCCCCTGTGACATCGGTTCCGGCCAGGAAAAGAAATTTCATAAAGTTTGCGTTAGTGTTATGTAATTACTTTAATATCCTTGATCTCGATTCCCCAGCGGAAATATCATTCTTGCTTAACCGTAACTATTCTTTCACAAGCTTCACCTGCGAGATTTGTCTGCAATCCTTCAATTTCAAAGTATAGACTCCTTTGGGTTTGTCGGTTAGATTAAGTACGAAGTTTTCCCCGGAGTACTCTGCCGTTACTGACTGACGTTGCCCCATCGCATTAAAAAGTTCACAGTTTACGCTACAACCTGTGGGTGAAATTTTTACATAATAATATCCGGTACTGGGATTGGGGTATACAGTCGGTTGTTCACTAGTCAACTGTTCAGTTGCCGTGATCAGCTTTACGACAAGCGCTTGTTCTACCGGCATGGCCGGCATGTAGTTAGCGTTACCTTCTTGTGTGGCGCGGATCATCGTTTCGCCACTGTTGTAAATGGTAACGGTATTGCCATCTACAGAGGCAACGTCGGGATGGCTGCTGCTGAAGGTAACCACTAATCCGGAGGAAGCTGAGGCCATAAGATCAAACTGCGGGCTGTCAGTGTCTCTTTCTTCCAGTGGACCAAATGTGATTACCTGGGTGGCCTTTTGAACCGTTAACGTCTGCTGCACAGCTTTTGCAGCTGCGAACGACTCGTTGCCAGCTTGACTTGCCATGATCGTGGTGGTCCCTGTGCCGACCACTGTAATTTGACTTCCAGAAACGGTGGCGACAGCGAGATTTGAACTGGAGAACGATACAGGCAAATTCGAAGTGGCCGTTGCCTGTATCTCAAAAGCTACTTCGCCATACGTTTTGTCGGGCAGCGGATCGAACGTAATGGTTTGGCTGGTCTTTAAGCCTGAATAAATAGAGGCCAGATGCGAGCGGGGAGCGCCGTTGTAAGTATAAAAATATCCGCCTATCGCTAGCGTGCCATTCGGGTGGATGGCGATCGCGTTTACGGCGCCGTCAAATCCGGTCCCAGCATCAAACGTGGCGTCTACCGTGCCGTCGGCGTTGAGTCGCACGATGTTCTTGTGTGTGTTGCCGTTATACTTGGTGAAATAGCCGCCCACCAGAATTTTATCGTCGGGCTGCAACACAATCTTGTATACTCCCAGGTCAAAGCCGCTGCCGCTATTGAACGTGTTGTCGATGGTGCCATCAGAATTTAACCGAACGATATTGCTGACCGCCGTGCCGTTATAGGACGAAAATGTGCCTCCGGCCAATATTTTTCCATCAGGTTGGACGGCCAAAGCAAATACACGATCGGTTACACCGCTTCCCTTTAAAAAAGTATTATCAACTGTTCCGTCGGCATTTAGCCGTACGATGTGGTTAGCGCCATTGCCATTTACCTTTGTGAAACTGCCGCCCGCAAGAATTTTTCCGTCGCCCTGTACGGCCAGCACCTCGATTTCCTGGTCGAAGGCGAGGGTCGCGTCAAAGGTAGGGTCGAGTATCCCACCAGGCAAAAGCCTGGCTATTTTTTCACGCGGCACGCCATTGTAGTTTGAGAAGTATCCACCGACAAGAATCTTTCCATCGTTTTGCAAGGCCATCGAAAACACGCCACCGTCGAAGCCGGTACCTGCAGCCAGTGTGTTGTCTACACCTCCGTCGGGATTGAGCCGGATTAGCCTCTGATGTTGCTCACCTTGATAGGCCCAGAATTGGCCGGCCACCAAAATCTTGTTGTCGGGTTGAATGATGAGGTCGTTGAACGAATAGTTAAAGCCTTTGCCGACAGCAAATGTTTCGTCCAGGCTGCCGTCTTCGTTTATCCGCACAATTTTATTGCGGGCTTTGCCCAGGTATGATGTAAAATCTCCGCCGGCAATAATCTTACCATCGCTCTGAACGGCCACGGCTGTTACCTGATCGTCGAAGTGATAGGTGTCGTTTGTGTTAAACGATTCGTCGAGCGAACCATCGGCATGGACCCGTGCTATGCGCTCGCGTGTTACCCCGTTGTAGGAGGTAAAGCCACCGGTCGCCAGAATTTTATTGTCTGGTGCCAGTGCTAAATTTGTCACGAGCGCGCTGGCGCCCAACCCGTCCTTGAAGTTTGGGTCGACTGCACCGTTGGCAGTGAGGGCAACGAGGGAATGATACTCTTTTCCCTTGAGGCTGTTGAAAGACCCGCCCACGAATATTCTTCCATCCGGATGCACCAACACGGTGCTAAGGGCGGTGGCACTTAATTCGCCGGCATCAAAATCAGTATCCAATGTGCCGTCGCCGTTCAGACGGGCCACGGCGATCCTCTTTACGCCGTTGTAGGTTGAGAAGTCGCCGCAAACGACAATTTTTCCATCGGCAAGCAGTTCAAAATCGTTTACGCGTCCGTTAAAACCCAGGTTGGTATCGAATGAAAGATCGCGGGAACCGTTGAGGTTCAACAACACCATGTCATACGCCGCAGCACCATTAAATTGTTCAATAAAGCCCCCTACAAAAATTTCCCCATCGGGGCGCTGCATCAATGCATTGACCAATATGTCGACACCGGTTCCGATGGAAAAGGTATTGTCTACGCTGCCATCAGCATTCAACCGCACCAGGTTCTTCGACGAGGTTGCGTTTTTGGCTGTAAAATTTCCTCCCACCACTAATTTACCATCGGCTTGTCGCAGCACGGTATGCACAACCGGCATGAAACGGGGCATGCCTAGCGGATCAATAAAGAAACTATTCTCACTGCTAAAGGAATTGTCTCGACTACCATCAGCATTTAGTCTTATCAGCCCGTGCGCGGCGCTGCCGTTAAAGGAAACAAAGTCGCCGGCCACTAAAATCTTTCCATCGGGCTGAACGACAATGTCGACCACCACCAGGTCGTACAAATGCTCATATCCAAAACCGGAACCTGTACTGAATGTATGGTCTACGGTTCCGTCTGCGTTGAGGCGTGCAATGCCGCCCAAAGCTTCACTTTGATAATATGTAAATCGTCCGCCGATCAGGATCTTCCCGTCGGCCTGAACTGTGGAGACATAAATTTCGCGTTGGGCTCCGACAAGGCCGGGATCTGCTGCATTAAAGTCGGGGTCGAGCGTTGCGGCGGTTTGGCCTAGCGCGCCCGGTATGAATGTCAACAAGAAAAGGCTAAAGAAGATAAATGGAATTGAATTGAGTTTGCTTATGCGTAAGCTGGTTACAACAGTATTCATCTTTGGTTGGGATAGTAGCGTAAAACCTTATGGCGTTTGATACCATCTCAAAGTTAAAATTTATTGACTCAAATGGTTCCGTGCAACGCACTATATTTTTCGCTAACAAACTTGTGACTCAAAACGAAACCGTAAAATTCAATCCTGTATTAACAAAGGCCAAATTAAACTCTGATTGTATGTTGTTCAGGGTTCCAACGGTCGTTTTCACCCTCTGCCTACCCGCGGAGTAATCCGCGAAACATCCCATCTCCATATTGTGGGAAAGTTTCAGACCAAACTGCAATCCAAGCAGGAAGCTAAAGTTGGGCGAGGTCTTGAAATCCAACAATTCGTTAAAGACCTTGTTCCCTTGCGTGTCGTATACGCTGATGACAAAGGAGTCGATGTTGGCGAACATAAACCCGATGCCGGTTTTTATGCCCAGGTAGGTCATTTTCGAGAGCGGTATCTCGAAATACGGGCCCAGGGTGACCACCAAAGGATTGTAGTTTGCCTCGGCCACCTCTGTGCGATCGCCAAGCGATGCGGTGAAGTCATCCTGTAAGGCGACGTTGTCGAGCTGATTTTGCTGATACGACAAGTGGAAGAGCATATAGAATCCCATGGGCCACGCGTTCGCCCGCGCTTTGTCTTCGAACTCGGCGCCCCAGCCATTTTTCGCAAAGCTTCCGGAATTGCTTAGGCTGGTCGATTTATACTTGCCGGTGGGGAAGCTTCGGAAAAATCCCATCGCGTATTTATTCTGACCAAAATTCGTCGTCGGGAGGCTGAACAAAAAGACGATGGCTATCCCGAAGGTCTTTATGTTGTGCTTCGCGAGCCGATGTGTTTTTTTATTCATGCCTGGTATTGAAACATCATACTTTTTCTTCGGAAGGACAGTTTGGACTCCAGGGCCGGCACTTGATTTTTTAAATGACAAAATGGAGTCGAACGTGGCGAAGGACGGTATGGAGAGTAAAATACAAAAGGATGGTGGATATCGCAATACAGCGTCCTTCGAATTTCCTAACGATCGACCGGCCAGGAGAAGAATTCATTCCGTCATCGGCCTTACGCAACGAAGGGTGCCGTGTTATTATTAGTATTATCCCTAAGATAAAATCAAAACAGCTTTGCCCGGGCACTGGTTTTGTTTAGATTCAGGTATGGCTTTCACGTTAACCGATCTGCCTGTTCTACCGACGGTATCTCACCCGCCCTATTCCCAAATTCTTACGGACGTTTGCTTTTTCTGTACGCATCGTGTTGCGAGCACCACAGGTTTTATTCGTAGTAGCTTGAATTGCCATCACGCATAAAAAGATGGCCGGCCCGGCCGCGCCATGGTTGTCTCTGAAAAAAAACAAAACAGATGAGACTTCTTTCCTTGGGCCTGTTCTTTTTTAGGATCGCTGTCGCGCTCGCCCAGCGGGAAAGTACCCTACCGAAGCCCGTCACCACGACGTTCGTGATGACGGAAAGCAAAACACCATCCGAAACCCACGCCACCCCGGACATCCCGGCAATCAGCCTCCGCACCAGACCAACGGCATCTCACGAAGGCGTATCCGCAACCCCATCGCCACCGACAGCACCGGTCGTCAAAGACACGTCCAACACCATGAAGAAGCTGAACAAGGCAAACGCCTTTATGCAATGGTACATGATCTACTTCCCTGTGCCGTTCGGTTCATACAGCAAGGAAACCAGCTGGCTTTTTGGACTCAGTAAATACAATGCCTTCACCGTTAAACCGCGAAACACTGTCGACACCGTGACGCAGCCGTCCAGCATCTCGGCGTTGGGATATTACACCCTTAATACGCAATACAAAATGGTGTTGGAGTCCAACATCATGCAACACCACAACAAGTCGATCTGGAAAACGGATATCATTTATTCGTACTATCCCCTCCTGTTCTATGGTGTGGGCAACGATACGGACCTCGAAAACGAAAGCACCCTGAACACGACCAACCTGCAGTGCTACAGTTATTACCTGTTCAAGGTTTATAAAAAATGGTATCTCGGGCCCGTGGTCGATTATCTCAACTATTACCAGGTGGATTTGATCCACGGTGCCACCACTGATCAACCCGGCACGACGCTAACGCAATATCAGGGAAGACAAACGGGGGTGGGCGTTAAGCTCTCCATGGAGGGGCGCAACAACCGGCTGAACGCCAAGAAGGGCGTGTATGTAGATGCGGGTTTTACGCGCTATACCGCTGCACTGGGGAGCCAATTCAACTACTCCTATTTTCAATTTGATGTGCGCTATTACCACACCTTTCGGAAAAAGCTTACGGTGGCCACGCAACTACGAACGGAGTCCAAGCAAGGTGATGTCCCGGTTCAGTCGCTGGCACTCCTGGGTGGAGATTACTCCATGCGCGGAACCTATCTTGGCCGATACCGCGACCACGTCGCCCTCGATGGGCAAGTCGAACTCCGGTTTCCGATCTTCTGGATATTTGGCGGCACCGTGTTCGGTGGTCTTGGTCAGGTGGCGCCCACCTATGGCAAGATCAATATCGGGTCCTTCCACGAGACGCATGGGCTGGGCATCCGCCTCCAGGTCGATCGCGAACATGACATCAATCTCCGGTTGGATTTCAGCTTCAGCAAAGATCAATCGATCGTCATCATGAATTTCGCGGAGGCTTTTTAAGCGCGCAGGGCCTCGTACAATCTAACTTTCGCCCAACACGTTGTTTACATCTTCCACAAAATCCTTGAAGCCCGCATGCGAAGTCCTTTTGGGTAGCCAGACCAGTACAGCATGATCGATCAACTCAACCTTCGCATCCTGGATTGCCGCAAAGGCGGACACATCGGATCGATCGTCGATGATAGCAAACGTCTGGTATTCATGGAAGGGGCCCTGGCCCTTGCCGAGGTATGCATACGATACGTAAACTAGTCCGAAGAAAAGCCCGGGGGTGAATTCCCAGAGGTAATGAATAACCTTTGTATCAAGTTCCCTGGCATACTCCGCTTGCGCGAGGATGCGATCAAAGACCGTCTCTTCATCGCTATCCCGATCAATTTCGTCAATACCCGATGCAATGAAGTCCCGGAGGATGTATTCAATTTCCTTCTGTTCGTCGGAATAGTTCTCTTCGATTTCCCGATCGGGCTTGATGCGCGGGCCCGGAGGATTTTCTACAACAATGCCTTGCTCGGCTTCCTCAAGTGTGATCTTTTTTCCCGTCAGGGGGTCGTACAACAATTCGTCGTTGAGGCGTTCTTCCTGGGCGGTGTTGTTTTCTGTTTTCGATATGAATACGATCCCAATAATAAAAATGCAGGCGAGGATACAGAGCAATACAATCATCATAGCAGACCAGCAGTGTCCGGGTTGCGGCAAAGTAAATATAACAAAAAAAGGTATTGTGGAGAGCAGCCCCTAAAAACCCGAAAAGGAATACCGATCGCGGCGGGCAGCTTGGGAGAGGTCAGGGCTAAAGCCCGGCTAGCGGATTGTTGAACCCCCCGGCCTAAAGGCCGGGATTATTCGTTCAGCGGGTCTGTTTTATACGTAAGAAACTAAAGGCTCTCCGCTGGCAAATTATTTAATCCGCATCATTTCACTGCCGGGCATTTTGATCATGTTCAGGTCTTTGTCTTCCGCCAGCTTCGGTATCTTGAACAGCGCATCGTCTACAGGCCCGGTCTTTTGAGCAACCAAGGTCAACGTGATCACCGATAATTTACCAACGCGCTTAACAATCTTTATCGGGAGCGCCTTCGCGATGCTGAGGTAGTCGGCCCAGCCATCGTACACGTGTTTCGCATACAGGGTCGGGTCGATGGCGTTTTTTGTTTTGTTGAAATAATAGTCATACGAGCCGCTCTGCCATTTTACACGCACGACTTCGCAGGGTGTGCCGCCGACGTTAACGGTGGTATCCAGCTTGGTAATAACGGGTTTCTTACCGGTGAGTTGGAATTCAAGATCGATCGACATGTCCGTAACGGTGCAGATGTCTTTGGCCTCGCCATCCTGGAATGTGTAGAGTTTATTGGCGTCGTTTCGATAGATTACCCAGGTGCTGGGATGGCTGTTCATCTCGCTGCGATAATTCCCTTTCTTATAGGTCGATTTGACCGTATCGATATACGAGCCATCGGATTTCATGCGATCGATGATCTTCTCGGCCGTGATGCCACTGGCTTTCATTTTTTCGGATACGGTCACTTCGTAGTCTGCTTTGTAGACCAATGTTCCTTCGAAGGATTGAGCCTGCGAAAGCAATGTTGTGCACAACAACAGGAGGGTTAACAGTCGTGTCATGGGGGGTTTAGGGTTTTGTTTTTTATGGATGGATACCAGGTTCCGGGGTAGTGCAATATAAGGTTATCTTCCGCCGCGCAGGCGGTTGTCTACGTCCTCCACAAATTCCTTGAAGCCTGCATGCGAAATCCTTTTGGGCAACCGGATCAGCACCATGTCCTCGATCAACTCGACGTAGGCATCCGGGATTGTCGCAAACGCAGTGATGTCAGGTTGGTCTTCTATAATAGCCATGGGTTGGCATTCATGCGAAGGCCCGTGTTCACTATACGAACAGGCTACGTAAACCAGTCCAAAGAAAAGTCCCGGCCTGAGTTCCCAGAGGTGATGAATTCCTTTTTTTTGAGGTCCCTTGTCATATTCCGATTGCGCCAGGATATCGTCAAAGACCGAGTCTTCATCGTCATCGTGATAGGTTTCTTCAATGCCTGATTTGATGAAGTCCCGGAGGATGTATTCGATTTCCTTCCGTTCGCCGGAATAATTGTCTTCGATTTCCTGATCGGGTTTGATGCGTGGGCCCGTGTAATTTTCCACCACCATGCCACGTTCGGCTTCTTCGAGGGTGATCTTTTTTCCGGTCAGTGGGTCGAATAACAATTCGTCGCTGAGGTTTTCTTCCTGGGCCGGGTCCTTTTTGTGTTTCGTCAAAAACATCATCCAAATCACCATACCCCCGAAGAGGCAGACAAATACAATTCCAGCGATCATAACAGCGTCCGAGGTTGCGGCAAAGGTAAAGATAGCAAAAGGGGATTGTAGAATATAATCCCTGAAAACAGGAAGAAGGGTGGATTATTGGTTTGCTTGACAGCAATACCGTTAGCCTCCCGCGAAGAGGACCCTGCCAGGCGAGAAAGTTAAATTACGATACGTGAAGCGGTCGGTTTAATTTCGCTTCGCGAGGCTTTGCAGTTCGCCGTACGTGGGAATTTGCTGCATGATGGATGCCCGGATCTGGGTGAGCAGGTATATTTCGGCCTGGTAAAATTCAAAGGCGATCACCCCGTTGGTGGCGGTCTTTATTTTCTTGTAATATACTTCCAGCATTTTTTCCTGGTTCATCCGGTTTGCAAAGTATTGTTGTGCAAGCGAATCGGCGCGAGCGGCGGTCATGTGCTGGTAGACCTGGGCCGTGCGTTCATAGAGTCTGATTCTCGTCTTTGCCTCGGGTTTGACGGCGGCCTGGTATTCGTTGTAGATCTTCCAGAAGGCCACCGAATCTTTCCCCGAAACGGGCACTAATTTCTGTATGATCTCCAGCTTCTGTACATGCAGCAAATTGACGATGGCGTCGGCTTCGGCGTCGGAGGTTTGTGCATAGCTTCCTGCTGTGCAAACAGCGGCGAGCACCAGGGATAGTATTGTTTTCATGAGTTTTATTTTGAAGCGTTTAGAATCCATACCCATACGTTGCCACTGGAAATGCACAGGCAACATGTTTGTCATTGATCACCGATCTTCCGCTGGCATTTGCACTCCAATGTTTTCGTGGCGCTGCCGGCGTTTCCAGGAAATCATCAGCGCGTTTTTCTACTGCGCTGACGTCGATCAAGGTACTCATATTTGCTATCCAGTCTACGTTAAACGGGGCTGTTAACCGTTAAACGATGTCGGATGCATGGGTTAATTTCCAACTGGCGTATGTTTGTTGAATATCTTCATCGTTGAACCTAACCCATACGGCCCTTACGCTATTGCCATGAATTCCCTCGACAACCTCTGGAAAAATGACAAGGGGTTTATCTGGATGTTGGCCATCTCGATAATAACCTTGATCAGCAGCCAACTTTCGGAAGGCATCCTTTGGGAGAGTAAGTTTATTGTGCGAACCGGATTCTTCTTCGTCACGCTTATTGCCATACGGTCTTCCTCCCTCTCGCGTTTCGGGAAATTGCTGGGGTACTTCATCGCTTTCGCGATCTTGTTGCTGGCCGTTGCCATGATCCGGACAGAAGCGCCGGGATTGAATTTGATTTACACCGTACTGGTCGCCGGGTATATGATCTATATTATAACCCTGGTCTTTCGTCAGATCTTTACCAGCCGGATCATCACGGTCTATCAAATTGGCGGTGGTGTGGCGGCTTATATTTTGTTGGGTCACATTTGGGCGTCGATGTATCTTGCGCTGTACATTATTCAACCGGATTCATTTCAATACGGAGGGACGGCCATCCAACACGATGAGGCTTTAAAACAATTGTCGTATTTCAGTTTCGTGACGCTGACCACCATCGGCTATGGCGATATCACGGCGTTGGGTTCGGTGGCGCGCATTTTGGTGATGATCGAAGGACTTTTGGGGCAATTGTTTCCGGCCATCTTTATCGCAAAACTGGTCAGCCATGAAATCGAGGACTCGAGGAAAAAGTGACCACAGAGACGATGAAGACCATTGGCAACAACCCTTAGGCGTCGCTCAAATATCCGGTGTAAAATCCCGGACGTGAATGTTGTCGGCGCCTTTTTTGTCGAAGGGATATTCGATCAGTGTTTGGAAGTTGCTGAGCGTTACCAGGATGAGGCTGGTGAGGGCGAGGAAAATATGAATTCCCCATGCGGGGACAACGCCATCGAGGCGAAAGAGTAGGATGGGCGCCTGCACTAAGGGGAAGATGATGATAAATAAAATGGTATAAAACCGAAGTCCAATCATGGTACGGTGACGGACGAGGCTGATCAGGAAAACAGAACTCTCGGTGACGTCCTTCAGGTAGCGAATGGTTCGAAGTACGTTGCGCTTTGAAATCTCTTCACGGTTACTTTCAATAAAGGCGAATACTTCGTTCAATTTCTTTTGTATGGGCCCGTAGCCCAACGTTCGATTTTCCAGTTGATCGGCAAGCTGCGCCGCCACGCCTTTCAACAACCGGCGGGCCTCTGCTTTCTTTTCGGCCAGCAGGTCTTCGGAGATCTGAAACGAATAATACAGCGCCATCGCGGCGCCTTTGAACAAGCTGAAGTATTCCAGTGCTTTGTCCCTGCGCTTGAATGCGGCTTGCATGGAGAAATGCAAGGGAAAGACCACGCAGAGACCGAACAACAGGAGATCGAGGTGAAACTTCACGTGAAAGTGTATCGCCAAAAAAGCCGCCGCCTGCGAGATGGCTAAGGCTAAAAAAGTTCGTAAATTGAAGTAGTTCAAAATTTTCATGGCATGAAAAAGCGTTACGGTTTAATAATGACCCTGGTCATTCTTTGCACCTGCTCCTTTGGCCAGGATGTTCCACTCTTTCAATCAAAGGAAGCGATCAACGTTCGCATAACCGGCTCAATCAAATCTATCAAAAAGAAGTCAAATGATTCCACGCTGGTTGCCGGAAAGTTTCTGTATGAGCAAGGTCCTGATCAATGGATCACCGTGCCGGTGCAGGCCAGGGTGCGGGGAAACTACCGGCTAAAGAATTGCTTCTTCCCCCCGTTGAAACTGAAATTCAGCAAAAAGGATGTTGAACCAACCCTTTTTGCCGGAAACAAAGCGCTGAAGCTGGTGTTCCCCTGCCGGACATCGTCGGACAAGAACACGCTTGTTCGCAATGAATATTTGTGCTATCAATTCTACCAGGTACTTTCCCCCTACTATTTCAGGACCCGCCTTGCTCACCTTGACGTTACGGAAATTTCAAGGAAGAAACCCCGCAGCTACGACCTGCTGTCTTTTTTTGTAGAAGACAATTCGATGGTAGCCAAACGCAGCCACGGGAAGATCGTCGAGACCAAAGGGATCAACCCGGCGTCCTTTGATGAGAAGCAGTCGGTGCGAAACGATTACTTTCAATACATGATCGGCAACGCCGATTGGTCCTCCGTTTTCCAGCACAACAGCAACACGATGTTTGTCAACGGCAAATATGTTCCGCTCTCCTATGACTTCGACATGTCGGGGTTTGTGAATGCGGGCTATGCTCACGAAAATGCCCCCAGCCTGGGAACAGGCGATCCGCGCGAGCGCGTCTATCGCGGTTATTGCAAATCGAAACCCGCCATGGAAGAGATCCGGAAAGAATTTCTGGAAAAGGAATCCGCGTTGCACGCGATCATCGATGAACACGCCAAGCACTTCACCAAAAATGAATTGGAAGACATGCACGGCTACCTGGATGAATTTTTTAGAATTCTAAAAAGCGACGACCGGTTTAAAGATTCCATTCTGGACTTGTGCAGGACGACCAAATAAAATAGCGGCCGCAAAACTTCATCGTTCCCAGCAAAAACTAGCTGCTGTCGGCATTTCACTCAGCGGGTCCGCACACTACCCCGTATTTATCCTGAAATGATTTGACAACCGTTTGTTAAAGCGCTCGACAACGCTTCTTTCATGCTTCATTTTACGTCCTTCGTTTTACCGTATGTTACCGTAAAACGGGCCCGCCGGTGGTGTATTACCTTTATTGTGCGCCTCGTTTTATCTACCTTCGAACGGGTTGTTCCCAAGAGCACACGTCCTCTCTGTCCCGATGATCAATCGGGGAATTTGGAGATGCGTTGGCTTCCGGAGGCGACCACGCATTTCGGGTTACTTCATGGATGGTAGTCCAAGCTTTCTTTCGCACGTTGTTCATGGATAGCTGCGTTGTTTTTGAGTAACCGGGGTTTCAAGTATTAAACAAACGCGACATGGAAGTTTTTTACACGTCCTTTGGCCTTGTTACTGCCGGCGTATCGTTGGCCATGGGTTCCATTTATCTTTTCCTGGCGATAAAGAAAGGCGAACGCACCTATTTGTATTTCGGCCTGATGGGCATTGCCCTGGTGTTCTTCTTCCTGACGCCACCGGTCGGGTTTATCCTGCTCGACGTCCCTCCTTATCCTGCCAACATCCTTGTCAAAAGAATTTTTATCTTTTCCTATTACGCGCTCACGCCTTGGTTCATCCTGGGGTATTCGCAGTATCCCCGGAAAGGCCTTGCCTATGCGATCGGGATCATCGCCCTGGCGTGCTATGCGGTGATGTATTTGACGACCGATTCCGCGGCGAAGCCCGCCTGGGCGCTCCTGAGCGTGCTTGCTTTTGGTTGCACATTGACCCTGGGGATCCTGGCGGCGCGGTGGCAATTTATGAACGGGCAAAAGAAGCGCGCCTACCCACTGGCCGTGGTCATGACGATTTATGGCCTCTTGTTTTTGCTCGTTATTCTAAATCAATTGACGCCGGTATTGAATCTGCAATTGTTCTTCCCCATGCATTTTCATGCACTCTTATTTATGTTGATCATGGGGCAACGGTTAGCGTCGGGCTTGTTGGAAAAGTACGCCCTGGAGCAAAGCCTCCGGCTAAGCGAAGGGAAGTGGCATTCGTTCATGCAGCATGCCACCTTCATGATCGTGGAGCAAGACCGCGAAGGCCGGATCACCTTTGTCAATGATTATGGTGTCAATCTCCTGGGCTATTCGAATGCGTCGGATGTATTGAAATTAAATTGGTTTGACAAATTTCTTTCTCCGGCCGACGGCAACTATATGCGGAACCTTGTCCGGGAAGCCCATCATTCTACGGGAACCCTACCCGTCGTCAAAACCCCGATCCAGGCGAAGGATGGACAGGAGCTGGTGATCGCCTGGTCGAATTTTCCGATCACCGATGCACAAGGTGTTGTTCAAACCGTGATGAGTATTGGAAGGGATATCACGGAAGAAGAAAAGGCAAGCGCGCTGGTGGAGAAACTAAAGAACGAGTTGCTCAAGGAACAGATCATGTTGAGCCGTCAGCCGCCGATGGAGAATCATGGGCTCGTCGGCGAAAGCAAGGGGTTGGGCTACGCCATTCAGAAAGCAGAACAGGTGGCGACAACGCTTGCACCGGTTCTGCTGGAGGGCGAAACCGGTGTAGGAAAGGAGTTGTTTGCCAGTCTTATTCACAACGACAGTCTGCGTTCCGACAAACCTTTTGTGAAGGTGAATTGTGGCGCACTGCCCAAAGAACTCATTGAAGACGAGTTGTTCGGTCACGAGAAAGGTGCCTTCACTTCGGCCAGTCAGTCGCGCAAGGGGCGCTTTGAATTGGCGGATGGCGGCACGATCTTCCTCGACGAGATCGGTGAACTTCCACTCGACATGCAGCCCAAGTTGTTGCGCGTGCTTCAGAGTGGGGAGTTCGAGCGCATCGGCGGGCAAAAGACCATCCGCGTAGACGTTCGCATTTTGGCGGCCACCAACCGGAATCTTTCCTTTGAAGTACAGCAGGGCAATTTCCGCAGCGACCTGTACTACAGGCTCAACGTCTTCCCCATCACCATCCCCCCCCTGCGCAATCGCAAGGAAGACCTCCCGTTGCTCATTCGTCATTTCATGGATCAGAATTGCAAAACCTATCACCGCGAATTGGAGCAGATCTCCCGCGCTAACCTGGAGCGTCTTCTTGCCTATGACTGGCCGGGCAACATCCGTGAATTGAGAAATGTTATCGAACGCTCCGTCATTGTCAGCCAGGGCAAGACGCTGCAGCTGGATTGGTGGGTGGAGGAAAACGCGGGCAAACTACCGGCCGGGGACCACTCGCTTGGCCATGTTGAAAGGGACCATATTATCGCCGTGATGGAGCGATGCCATTGGAAGATCAATGGCGAAAACGGTGCTGCCGAAATCCTGGCGATGCATCCCAATACGTTGCGTTCGAAAATGAAAAAGCTGGACATCAAAAGACCCGGTTTGTCCGAAGACATTGAAACGTCTCCGGATGACCTTCAACGCCGGGGTCCATTATAATCGCTCCCCACAAAATCTCAACACACAAAGATCATGATAGGCTTCGTCTGCCGGTCGAAGATCATTGACCCTTTGTGCTATTTTTTTTATCAGCCTTCAACAGCACATCACCGTCTCTATCTTCGTCAATGCATTTTTTACAACGGATGCTCACGATATTTCGTGAGCATCACGAAATATCGTGAGCGATATCATCAAGTCACGCCCGCATACTACATCCATCCTTTCGCATAAAGTTCATTTGCAAGCCGTCAGGCCACAGTATGGCGTTGACGAATGTTTTGGTACGGCGATTGTATAGCCCCACGTTATCGATTTTAGTCGACCATCTCCCTAACGCCTGAACCATATTCGCTATGGAAAGCAAACCCTGCCTGTTTAAGATCTCCGGATCTATCAATACGGAAAAACACAAGGAGTTTGAACAAACGGTCCGGTTCGTTTTCAAACTGCTGCCCCACAGTTGCTTCTCGAGTCACCTGGCATTGGATGTCTTCAACACCAATCTCTACCATCTATTCATGTTGTGGTCGTCGGATGCCGAGCTCAATAATTTCAAGCATAGCAATGAGTATCACGTCATCAAAGGTTCCTTTCAAACCCTCGGCCTGATGGACAATTATGTTACGGCAACGTGTATGGATGTGCACGGGCTCGAGATGAACGATGCCGATACCTGATGCTGTGGAACAATGACCTTTTACAAAATTAACCTAACCAACAAAATCCTGAGAAGCTAAAGAAAATATATCCTCAGACCCGACCCTGCAACGGGAAGAGGCAGTCTCTAAAAACAACATTATGAAACTAAAGATCTTTACAACATGCTGTCTGTTCTCCTTGCTCTTGTGCCTCACGGGCCAAAACGCAACCTATGGACAGGTGTACTCAGACAAAGTTGTCGGGAAGAAGAACGCGGATGTGATCGATAGCCTCAAGGCCGCACCCTACCCTTATGCGCTTCCCATTTATGGCAAAAAGGCCGCAGCGTTGGGATTCAACCTGCCGTACTCCGCCGGGATTGGCGTCAACTACCTGTGGCAGCAGTCCGACCTGGTGATCAACAACCTGCAAGTTGGATTTAACTACGGTCCCCTGCACAACGTGGATGAGATCATCCGCTTTAACAACGCCACGTCTACCGCCTCGGGTTGGAACATTCGGCCGGACATTTGGCTTTTCCCTTTTCTGAACGTCTATGGGATCCTGGCCAAAGCCAGTCCTTCCACGGCTGTGGATTTCGGAATCTACGTCCCGGATGCCGATGGCAATTGGAGCAACGTGCTGTCGATGAATACCAAAGCCAATTTCCAGGCGTCCACCCTGGGGTTCGGTTTGACACCGACCATTGGCGTAGGTGGCGGATGGATGGCGCTCGATGTGAATTTCACCTGGAGCGATATCGCCGAGCTGGAGAAGCCGGCCTTTGCCACGGTGTTCGGACCTCGTCTTGGCAAAAGCTTTAAACTCAAAAAGCCCGAACGCAACATTGCCTTATGGGTCGGAGGATTCAGACTTCACCTCAACTCGGGCACTACGGGCTCACTCCAATTAAATGAAGTGATCGACATCTCCGGGCTGCAGGCCCGCGTCGACAATGGGATCGCTAAAGTGGGGAGCAGCCAGCAACAAGTGGACACCTGGTGGAGCGGCCTCACCCCCGTGGAGCAAAAGAATCCCGTGAACATGGCCAAGTATGAAACGGCCAACCGCGCGCTCGATGCCGCCGGCACATTTCTGAACGGACTCGACGAAGCACTCAACGACGACAAGCACGCCACCGTCCAATATTCGCTGGACAAGCGACCGAAGGACATGTGGAATTTTATTATCGGTTCACAATTCCAGTACAATAAGCATTGGATGGTACGGTGTGAATACGGATTCCTCGGGTCGCGCAAGCAGGTGATCGCCGGTCTTCAATACCGGTTTGGACTATAGAACATAAGACATCATCACAAACCGGCGTGTGCCGGTCTATATATCAACAATATGAACTCTAAACAATTTCTACGTATGAAAACAAAATTAGCTACTGTACTGCCGATCATGGTGCTGTTGGGGGCCTGCTATCCCAAAGGCCCCGACTATGTTGAAGATGCCGACGTTGTGGCTACGAGCTACGATGTGAAGTATGACTTTAAAGCAAAGTCCACGTTTGCGATGCCCGACAAGATTGTCGTGGACGTCTCCATTGACCGGGGCGACACCACCTACGAATATATGCTGCCCGCATTTGCCACCCCCATTCTCGGAGCGATACAAAGCGACATGGAAAAATATGGCTGGCAACGCGTGGACATCGATGAAGATCCGGATGTGGTGCTCACACCGGCGGGTATTTCGTCGACCACGTACTTTTATAGCTATTGGTACGATTGGTGGTATTACGGATGGGGCTGGTACTATCCTCCTTATTACACCGTAAGCAGCTACACCACGGGAACCTTGATCATGGTGCTTTCCGATCCCAGTCAGGCGGCCAATAGTCCGATCAGACGCTCGCCAGCGGTATGGACAGCGGCCGGCAACGGACTGCTTACCGGCTACTACGACGTCTCGCGTGCCACCGACGCGATACACCAGGCCTTTGCTCAATCGCCTTATTTGAAAACCAACTAATGCCATCCGCCATGAAAAAAATAATCATCCTCACCCTGCTTGGCATTTGTGCCTGCACCATGTTAATGGCTCAAAATAATTTTGCCGTCAGCTATGCCATCGCCCAGCCCACGGGAGATCTCAACAGCTTCATCGGCAAAACCAGTTTTCGCGGGATCTCGTTCGACTACCGCTATACGGTGAAAGACAACATCGCGATCGGATTCTCCGCCTCGATGAACACGTTCTATGAGTCCAAGCCCAAGGATACCTACACCGTCGACAACATCTCGCTGACGGGAAAACAATATCGCTACAGCAACAACATTCCTTTGCTGGTCACCGGTACCTATTTCCTGAGTCCGGAAGAACCCATGAAACCGTTTGTCACCCTCGGCCTCGGCACCATGTATTCGCGACGCAACACCGACATGAACTTGTATACGGTCGAACTCGAAGCCTGGAATTTCGCTTTGCAACCCGAGATCGGTGTGCAATATGAACTGTCGGACATGACGGCCCTTCACCTGTCGTTGAAATACATGCAGGGATTTCAAGCCGGCAACGAATTGAAGTCAGCTCAATCGTTCTTCTCGCTCAACATTGGGTTTGCCTTTTATTGAGAGCGATCCTCCTTTGAGCACAATTTGACTTCAGCTTTAGCAAAACGTTTGGTATGTATCTCGCGACTCAATTGGTGATCTTGTTGGCCTGCATCTTTATAGGTGCTCGCATGTCGGGCATTGGCCTGGGGGTGATGGGCATGATTGGTTTGCTCATCTTCATCTTTGCCTTTGGCATGAAGCCCTCCGACCCACCGTTGGAAGTCATGTTGATCATACTCAGCGTGGTGACGTCCGCAGCGGCGCTACAGGCAGCCGGCGGTATGGACTACCTGGTCGACATCGCCGGAAAAATATTACGCAAACATCCCGGACAGATCACCCTGCTGGGGCCGCTGGTGACGTACGCCTTTGTGCTCTTTGCCGGCACGGCGCACATCTCTTATTCCATCTTGCCCATCATTGCCGAAGTCGCCATAAAGAATAGAATACGACCGGAACGCGCTTTGAGCATGAGTGTGACGGCGTCGCACATGGCCATCACGGCCAGCCCTGTTTCGGCAGCGGCGGCGGCGTTGCTCTCCGTGCTTAGTGGCACCGGGGCAGGACTCGCACAAATTCTGATGGTCGCCATACCCTCGACGCTGATCGGGGTGATGGTGGGCATTCTCTTTGTTTGGAAACGTGGCAAAGAGCTGAGCGAAGATCCCGAATTCCTGGAGCGCATGAAAGACCCTGCGTTTGTGAAAAATCTCGAAGGCAACGTAGAGAAGACGACCACCACGTTAGCGCCCGGCGCCATCAAGTCGGTCGTGATCTTTGCGCTGGCGATCGCGGCGGTTGTGCTCCTGGGATCTTTCCCCGATCTATTACCGGAGTTCTCCGGCAAAGAAGGGTTCACACCCGGCTTTGCGGTGAATGCAGCGGGTCGGCTGCAGATGCCTTCCATGATCATGATGATCATGCTGTCGGCCACCGGGCTCATCATTCTCTTTGCCGACACCACGGCGGCAAAAGTGACCAAGGCAAGTTTGTTTGCATCGGGTGGCCAGGCCACGATTGCCGTGTTTGGTGTGGTGTGGATGAGCAGCACGTTTATGGACCACAATTTTGAGGTCATCAAAAATACGTTGGGCGAAGTAGTGGCGGCTTACCCCTGGCTCTTCGCGGTTGCTTTGTTCTTGCTGAGCATGTTGTTGTACAGTCAGGCCTCCACGACAAAGGCGCTGATGCCGCTGGGGCTTTCGCTCGGATTATCGCCGGCTTACCTGATCGGCATCTTCCCGGCTTGCAACGGCCACTTCTTTATTCCCGGCTATCCCACCTTGCTCACGGCCATCCAATTCGATCGCACGGGCACGACGCGTATAGGCAAGTATGTATTGAATCACAGTTTCATGTTACCGGGCATCGTCACCACCATCGCTTCGGTATTGGCAGGTTTGCTGTTGCAATCCGTCCTTTTGTAATGTAAGAGTGTACCGCTACTAAAAAATAAAAATTCCAGACCACACGAATGGAATTTTGCTCTGACCAAAAAACCCTAACAAACATACCATGAAAAAACTACTCACTCTCCTAGCCTTCCTGACCTTGATGGCACAAGTACAGGCCCAACAATTACCAAGAGTAATCATTTTAGCCACCGGCGGAACCATTGCCGGTGCGGGTGCCTCCGCAGACCGGGCGGGTTATACCGCTGGAAAAATTCCGATCGACGATCTGATCGGCACCATACCTTCTGTAAAGAAAATTGCCAGCATCTCTGGCGAACAAGTGGCCTCGGTTGGCAGCCAGGATATGACCGTCGACATCTGGAAGAAACTGGCCATTCGCGCCAATGAGATTTTTGCAAAAAATGAAGCCGATGCCATCGTCATCACCCACGGCACCGACACTCAGGAAGAAACGGCTTATTTTCTCGACCTGGTCATCCCCTCCGACAAACCGGTTGTCCTCACCGGCTCCATGCGCCCGGCGACCGCCATTAGTGCAGATGGTCCAAAGAATCTATATGATGCCATCACCGTAGCGATCAATCCGGCCACCAAAGGCAGAGGCGTATTGGTGAGCTTCAATGAAGGCATCTACGATGCCCGGGAAGTCATGAAGCTGAGTACGACCAAGACAAATGCTTTTGGATCTCCCAATACCGGTCCCGTTGGACAGGCTTATGATGGCCGGGTGGAATATTACTCATCTTCCGATCGCGAAGTAAATCCCAAAAAGCCTATTGTATTGACCGCCGACACAAAGTTACCCCGGGTAGATATCGTGTACATGTATGCAGACGCACCCTCCGACCAGATCGATATGCTGGTGGGCAAAAAGGTTGACGGGATCGTTATCGCCGGTGTGGGAAATGGAAACTTCAACAAAGCCTACATGGACGCCGTGAAACGCGCGGTGAAGGCGGGCGTGGTTATTTGTCGCGCAAGCCGGGCGCCTTCCGGCCGGGTCGTGCTGCACGATGAGATCAATGATGATGAATTGGGCACCATTGTTTCCGATGACCTGACGCCACAGAAAGCCAGGGTACTCTTAATGCTTGCCCTGACGAGGACAAAAGACAAAAAGCAGCTCCAGGATATTTTCTTTAAATATTAACCACCGACCCGATGCCCTGAATTTCATTGCGCTCAGATTCACCTCTGGGCGCAATGCTTCCTGGGCAGTGTGATTATCCTAAAGACAAAACCCAAAATAATGAAAGCCACGAAATCCATAACCGTATTGTCCTTGTTGATGTTGATCAGCTTGCAGTACGCACAGGCACAACAGACCCGCACAGAAAAAGACTTGCTGGGAGAAAAACAAATTCCGGCAGATGCCTACTACGGCGTTCAAACGCTCCGCGCGCTGGAGAATTTCCAGATCAGTGGGGTGAAAACCAATTTTTATCCCGACTACGTCAAGGCCTATGCCATCGTGAAGCTGGCTGCTGCCCGCGCCAACACCGAAGTGGGGCGGATGAAAAAAGAACGCATGGATGCTATCGAGAAAGCGTGCCAGGCAGTCATCAACGGAAAATATCACGATCAATTTCTGACCGACCTTTACCAGGGTGGTGCGGGCACATCGGCCAATATGAACGCCAACGAAGTGCTGGCCAATATTGCGCTCGAAATGGGTGGTCATAAAAAAGGCGAGTACCAGTTTATCGAGCCTCACGACGATCTGAACATGGGGCAGTCGACCAACGATGTTTACCCCACGGCCATTCACATCGCTTTGATATTACACAACGACAAAGTGATCAAAGAAGCAGAGTTGTTATCGCAGGCGTTTCACAAAAAAGGAGAAGAATTCAAAAACCTGGTGAAGATGGGCCGCACCGAAGGCCAGGACGCTGTGCCCATGACACTGGGACAGGAATTTCATGCCTTTGGTGCACAACTTGACGCTGCCATCGATGCCCTCCGCAAAAGCGAAGCTTATTTATACGAAGTGAACATGGGCGCCACCGCCATTGGTACGGGACTAACGGCGTCGCCGGGTTATTCCGAAAAATGCGTGGCACAACTGGCAAAGATCACGGGCAAGCCCATCGTTGGACCAAAAGATCTGATCGCCGCCACGAGCAGCATGCAAGCTTTTGTCATGTTTTCTTCTGCGTATAAAAACCTGGCGGTCACGCTTTCTAAAATCAGCAGCGATCTGATCTTTCTCACCTCAGGTCCACGCAATGGAATTTTTGAGATCAACCTGCCGGCATTGCAACCGGGTTCGTCCATCATGCCCGGAAAAGTAAATCCCGTCATGCCCGAGGTGATGAACCAGGTGTGCTACAAGGCAATGGGTAACGATGCCACGGTGACGATCGCATCGCGCGATGGGCTCCTGCAACTCAATGCCTATGAACCCGTGGTCGCCACTTCCATCATGGAGTCACAAGCCCTTTTTTATAAGCTGATGCCCTTGTTCCGCAAAAACTGCATCGACGGCATCACCGCGAATGAAAAGGTCCTAAAGCATTACTTAGAAACGACCGTGGGCATTGTGACGGCGCTGAATCCAGTTCTTGGCTATGAAAAAACAACGGAGCTGGCAAAAGAAGCGCTTCAAAGCGGTAAGGGAATTCTTGAACTGATCCGCGAAAAGAAACTGCTGACCGAAGATCAGATCAAGAAGCTCATGGATCCGGTTGCATTGACGGGACAGAAACTGTAACGGAATGGAACGGCTCTACATCATCCTTTGATCTTATAAACCAAAAGTTATGAAATCATCCATACGTATAAAATGGCTCTTGTTGTTCTTCCTGCTCCCCGCTACGCTTTGGGCGCAGAAACAGGAGCGCCAGATGGGCGACACCACCTACTACCCCACGTTGATCCCGGAAGCAAAACAAGGATTGCTTCGGGACGTCAGCGTGATTGCCAACATGAATTTCGCACTGCGAAACGAATTTCAGGATGGCGACTACATGAAAACCCGGTTCCGCAACGAGCAGTTCAGGTTGGAAATACGAGGTAAAGTTCACGACAAAGTGTTCTTCCGTTTTCGCGACCGGTATACGCGGGCACAAACATCGGAGTCCGTCGACAACCTGAGCCGCTCGGTCGACCTGGCCTACCTGCGTTTCGACATATCGGAAAAGTGGAGCGCCTCGGCCGGCAAGATGTGCGCCGATTGGGGCGCCTGGGAGTTTGATTGGAATCCGATCGACATCTATGAATACTCCGACATTGTTGAGTATGCCGACAACTTCCTGACAGGGGTTGGTGCTACCTACACGCCCAGTCAACGGAACCAATGGACCTTCCAGGTATTGGATTCCAGAACAAAAACCTTCACCGAATTATATGGAACGCAACCCAACTTCACCGAGTCGAAAGCGCCTTTGGCATTCGTAGTGAACTGGCGTGGAAGTCTGTTGGACGGCAAGATCAAAACCATTTGGTCATATTCCTTATTCAACGAAGCCAGCAATGCCAACATGAACTACATCGCCCTGGGCAATGAGTTCACATTAAATAAATTCAGATTTATCTATGATTTCAAATGGAGCGACGAGCAACTGGACCGGACCGGCCTGGTGAGTCAAACCGTTCCGGATAATATTTATCCCTATGCCCTAGCGAACTCGCGATACATCGGCCACTGGATCAATCTTCGCTACATGATCACGCCAAAGTTACATCTCACCTTTGTGGGCATGATGGACATTGCCCAGTGGAGAAACAGTTTCAATGATCCTGAAAACACAACCGGTGAACAGCACATTCGAACCGCATGGGGTTATATCCCGGCCGCGGAGTATTATCCGTGGGACAATTTAAATCTCAAGTTCTTTGCCAACTGGGTCGGACGGGTATATAAGTATTCAGATTACGCAAAAACCCGGTTTGGTGTCGCGGATTATAACACCGGCAGGTTTACGGTTGGATTTATTACACCGCTGGGTATACTCTAGGAGCGTACGCGTTGTTAACGCCTATGAAAATCATTGGTGGCGGGAAGCCAGCTCACAGCAAGACATAGCGACGCGTGGGTTTTCTTATGAACCATTTATAAAATCGATCCTGGAATGAGGAAAAAAAAACGGCGAACACATGCCATCAGAAACGCATACTTGTTGAGCATCATGGCAATGATCGCATTAACCTCCTATGGCCAGGATACGACGCAATACATTCCAGACGGAACCATGGGGGAAATGCTGGAGGTTGTCAAAGCGGACACCGTTCCAAAAAAATGGAGAGACAAGCGGTGGCGATTGTTTCCGGGAAAGATCACCACCTTTAAAGCGGGCGGAGGTTTCCTTTATGAGTTTGCAGGTTTTGCGCAAGACAGCAACAGCAAGCGCCAGGCCGACTCAGCAGGATATGAAGTGAAGTCGGCCTTTAAAGTCCGTGATTTCCGACTGGTGGCCAGCGGACAATTTAAAACAAAGAGGGCATTCAGTTGGAAGGTTGGCTTTATGTACGATGGCGTTACCGATTCCTGGTTGGTGCGCGAGACCGGCCTCATGATCGATGTGCCCGAATTGTGGGGCAGTTTCTTTATTGGCCGGACCAAAGAAGGATTCTCCATGAACAAAGTCATGAACGGTTATGCCGGTTGGGGCCTGGAGAGACAAATGGCGCTCGACGTCATTCCCATTCTGGCCGACGGTGTGAAATGGCTTGGCTTCCTTCCGAAGCAACGCATTTTTTGGAACCTCGGCGTGTACACCGATTGGCTTTCGAAAGGCCAATCGTTCTCGACCTACAAATGGCAATTGGACGGACGCGTCGGGTGGCTGCCGCTCTATTCCCAGCCCGACAAAACTGTTTTCCATGTTGGATTTAACTACCGGTATGGAGCACCCGTCGACGGTGCCATCCGCTTGAAGTCCCGGCCGGAAGCAAATCCCGCTCCCTACTTTCTCGACACGGACAAGTTCTCGTCTACCGGGTCAAATCATTTTGGGGCCGAGATCTACTTCAGAAAGGGCTCGTGGATGTTCGGTTCCGAATATTACCTCCACCAATTCAATTCGCCGGAAGGAGCTAGTAAGATATTTTACGGCGGTGAACTGGTGGCCATGTGTCTCCTTACTGGTGAGACGCGCCCTTACAATACAGCGACGAGTATTTTTGGATTTGTACCCGTCGCCCGACCTGTTTTTAAAGGCGGGCCGGGCGCGTGGGAAGTCTTGCTCAGGTTCTCCAATCTCGACCTGAACGACGGGGTGATCCAGGGCGGCAAATTCTGGAGACTTACGCCCATGGTAAACTGGTATCTCTCCAAGGATGTGCGGCTCGAGTTGGCTTATGGATACGGGGTCCTGGATCGATTCAATTTGAGAGGCGTCACGCAATTCTTTCAAGCGCGTATCCAGCTAACCTTATTGTAGATCCTTCAAAAGTAAATCATATGCTAAAGACCCTTGCTGCATGTATAAACGCATCTGCATAATGGCTGCTCTTCTTCTTATGGCGGAAATACAAGGCCGTGCGCAACGTCACGAGCAACTCTGGTTTGATTATCAGCTGGACTATCCCTTTGCGAATGTGTTTCTGTTCGAGGTTTCGGCAACCTATCAAACCGTTTTAACCCAGGATTTCAAATGGCGAAGTTTCAGTGTGAGCCCCACGTTTGAGTACACGTTCTCGCGATGGATGGATCTGACGGCGGAAGTACCGCTGGGGTATACGCTCCAGAAAGAGGGAAGCAACTCGTTTGAGATCTCACCTATTGTCGGTGCCCGCTTTTACATTACGCAAAATAAGCGGATCGACACCCGGATCCTCTTGCGGTATCAGCAGCGCTACTTCAGAGAGGTTGAGAATGATGTTTGGGACATCAGCAACCGCACCCGGATCAAAGCCGAAGCCTACATCTGTATCAACCAGCCCAATCTCTTCACGAACAACCTGTGGTATGGCATTGTGGACTACGAAGAATTTATTGTGGTGGACGACCAGGTGGACGAACGCTATGCCAATCGGCGGCGCGCCAGGATCGGGCTGGGATACCGACTGAGCTATAAACACCGGTTTGAATTGATCTACACCCGTCAGTCGTCGCGCAATGAGATCGACGGGGATTTTATCAGCAACGACAACGTGATCCAGCTTCGATATAAAATGTATTTGAATCCCAGCAAACCCGTACAAACGGATCCATAAAACCATAGGTTAAATAAACAGCACCATGAAAAATTTACTAAAGCCCGGCATCCATTGGTTGTTTGTTTTTATTCCGATAACCTTCATTCTCGAATCCAGCCACGCGAGTGCGCCACTGATTTTCTTCTCGGCCGCTCTTTCCATCATCCCCATCGCCCGGCTCATTGGAACGTCTACCGAGCAACTCGCCACGTATACGGGGGATGCCATCGGTGGACTGCTCAACGCAACCTTCGGCAATTTTCCGGAACTGATCATCGCCGCCATTGCGCTGAAAGAAGGATTGCATGAAATGGTGTTGGCCTCACTGGGGGGCGCTATACTTGCCAATTTACTGCTCGCTATGGGGGTGTCGTTTCTAGTGGGTGGCACAAGGTTTCGCAACCAGGATTATAATGCCACCAGCGTACGGGTATACAGTTCCATGATGATGATGGCCGTGATCAGCCTCACCATCCCCAGCGCCTTCCATGGCTACGCGGTAGACAAGTTCCCCGTCGCGATTGAAAATTTATTAAACCTGAACGTGTCCATCGTGCTCCTGTTGGCTTATGTATTGTATCTCGTTTTCATGATCAAGACACATCCCGATTTTTTCAGAAGCGACGCCACGTCAGCCCATGATGAAGAACACGAAAAGAGATGGTCGGGGTCGCTTGCCGTGACGATCTTGCTTGTCGCATCGGTCTTGGCGGCTTTCATGAGCGAAGTATTGGTAGGGGCTGCGGAGGAAACCGGAAAAGTGCTGGGCATGTCGAGTGTGTTTATCGGGATCATTTTTTTAGCCATCGTCGGCGGTGCCGCCGAGAGTATTTCGGCGGTGATCATGGCCTCCAAAAACAAAATGGATCTCAGCATCGGCATTGCGCTGGGCAGCTCGATCCAAATTGCGCTGTTCATTGCACCGCTGCTGGTCATCCTCAGCACCTTCGTCGGCCCCCAACAATTGAACCTCTCCTTTTCAAGAGGATTGATCCTGGCCTTGTTCCTCGCCGTGATCCTGGCAAGCGTCGTCGCGGGCGACGGGCGCTCCAATTGGTATAAGGGGGTCCAGTTGATCATCGTGTATATCATCATGGGCACCATGCTTTACTTTATCCCTGCTGTATGACGGACAATCAGAATTTTTGGAAAGGTGTCGTCAAAAGAGGCGCCGTATTAAACCCAGTCGACAGGACTTCTGAAGTACTGTTCGGACTGATCATGGTGTTAAGCTTCACCGGCGCCATCAGCGTGGCCTCCGACGGCAAGCAGGAGATCCGGGAACTCCTTTGGGCAGCCCTGGGATGCAATGTGGCCTGGGGGTTGGTGGATGCCATTATGTTCGTCATGAATGCGCTGCTGGAACGGGGACATGGCCTCGCCATCCTGAAAAAAGTGACGCATGCAGAAAGCAAAGCAGCCTCACGCGTCGTGCTGAAAGAAGAACTTCCACCGCTGGTCGCGGTCCTGCTGACCGACGAGGAGTTGGATCGGGTGGGTGACCGGTTGAAGAAAATATCCCCGCCCTCAAAAGAATACCTGCTCACCTGGAACGACCTGGTCGTCGGGGTCGAGATCTTTTTGCTTGTATTTCTATGCACCTTTCCCGTGGCACTCCCCTTTTTGTTTTTTCACGACGCTGCCTTTGCCTTGCGGGTGTCGAATGGTGTGGCTGTTTTTCTATTGCTCATCGGCGGCTTTATCCTCGCAGGCTATGCCGGCTTTCGCCGTTTCCCCACCGCCGTGATCTATGCCGGCATCGGATTGTTGATGGTCGCGCTCACTTTACTTTTAGGAGGATGAGAGGAGGTTGTCTTTTATCCTTCTTTAGCTTCGGCATCGCCTCTGTGTTCGCGCAAGGCGCCCCCGCTGCCGATCCCCCGGTTTGGGAATTTAATGCCCACGCTAACTTTTATTTTATCCCCGACGATTTCTTTGTGCTGCCCTTGTTCCAGGCCGACAAAAAAAAATTGCACCTGGAAGCCCGCTATAACTATGAAGACCGGCAAACCTTTTCGGCATGGGCCGGCTATAACTTCAAAGGTGGCAATGCCTTGGAGTACACCATCACGCCCATGCTAGGCGCCGTGGTCGGGCGCTCCGACGGCATGGCCCCCGGCCTCGAGGTCACCTTGAACTTCAAGCGGTTTACGCTGTACACCGAGGGAGAGGTCTATCTTGATTTCCAAAGCTCCGAAAACCACTACTTGTACAGCTGGAGTGACTTCACCTACTCCCCGACAGACTGGCTCTGGTTTGGCATCAGCGCTCAACGAATCCGGGTGTATGAGACGGCCCTGGACCTTCAACGAGGACTCATGATTGGCGCGGGCGTAAAAAACTGGGAGTTTACTACTTACTTATACAACATCGGTTTTGAAGACCCCTTTGTGTTACTCTCCATTTCAAAAAAGTTCTGACAGGTCAGGCAGTCTTCAACACATTGGTCACACCCTTACGAACCTAAACACTTAAACCCGAACGTCATGAAAAAGAACATCACACTACTTTCCTTCATTTTCTGCTGTGTCTCCGGCTATGCCCAGCATTCGGAAGGTGAACTGATTCGAAATGCATTTAAATCCGAGAAAAAATCCATCGTCGCCGAATTTCTAACCATGACCAAAGATGACGCTGCCAAATTCTGGCCGGTCTATGAGGAGTACGAAAAGGAACGCTCGCCGTTTGCCCTCCGCAGAATAAGACTGATCGAATCCTATGTCGACAACTATGAAAAACTGGATGATGCGAGTACAAATAAGTTGGTAGAGGAAAGCGCTGCCATTCAGAAAAACGAATTGATGCTTCGTGAAAAATATTATGCTTTGTTAAAGAAAAGCATCTCGACCTCTGTTGCTGCCCGGTTTTACCAGATCGAAGACGTGATCAATGTCGTGGTTCGGATGGGGTTGTATGAAGAGCTTCCCATGCTAAAAAAATGAAAGCATAGACGATCATCTAGTCTAACGCACATTATCGTGAGTTAACTCTCTTAGAAAAGGTCGAATGCAGTCAGGGCTAAAGCCCGGATGAGTGAGGGATTTTGTCCCTGGCCTAAAGGCCAGGGTTATTCAGTTCCAGAGCATCCTGCTAACGCGCTTCGCCACAAACCTCAGGGCTCCAGAACAGAGTGCCTTTAGAATCCACGCCCGTACAAACGGATTCCTACCTGTCAGAATCTAAATCAAGTTCACCAACCCATTAAATATAATTTGAATAACCCTGGCCTTTAGGCCAGGGTACAACACAATCTTTCGACAGGGCTTTAACCCAGACCACGCCGATGGAGCCCTTGGCACGGGAACCTGGGTACAATACCCGCTCCCGTCAGAGGTAAAAAAGCCCCTCCACTTAACCGTTAATTAACGTCATGTAACTTATCTGGGCGTTTAAAGGCGGCTATCTTTAAATCAGGCGCTGTGTCGTAAGTCCCAACGCGGGGTATGCGTCGCGCGAAAGGGCTCGAGCGGCCTGTAAAATAGGATCGGGGTAACCCATCAAATTTTCCATTTAAACCAACAACAACGATATGAAAAAATTAGCCATTTTTCTTTTTGCAGCCACAGCCTGCAGTTCGATTACCGTAAGCTATGATTACGATAAGACTGTCGATTTTAATAAGTACAAGACCTATGCCTACACCGAAGAAACATTGAAATTGCCGGTGGGTGATCTGAACCGCGACAGAATGATGCAGGCGGTAGACGCCGAAATGGCCGCTCGGGGCATGACGAAGTCCACCACTCCGGATGCGCTGGTCGACCTGCAAGTGAAAGCAAAAGAGAGAACCGAGGCCACCGCCACCAATACGGGTGGTATGTACGGCAGGTATGGCTACGGCGGAGGCTTCTCCACCACGAACATCAATTACAATACGTACACCGACGGCACCCTCTTCGTTAACGTGATCGATAAGGCCAGCGAAAAATTAGTGTGGCAGGGACGGGGCACAAAGACGCTGAACGAAAATGCATCTCCCGAAAAGAGAGAAAGCAACATCAAGACGGCGGTGAAAATGATCTTTGCAAAATATCCGGTGCTGGCTAAAAAATAAAAAGACATCACAAGAAGCCGCTGCACCTGCAAGGTATGACCCCCTACCTGGCACCCGTATCGGGAATATCTGATCTTGCCCAGCACGTCCAACCTCCAACCCATGCCTGCCAGCAACCCGCGGCTTTTTGTCAAATTGATTTTCCTGCTCCTGCCAGGCCTGTGGATTCACGCCCACCTCCAGGCACAAGCGCCTCCGGAAACTACAGCCGACACCACCTGTGTTCAACGTGACCTTCCCGGTGTGCTTCGTGAAGCGATGCACAAACCTATTAAGATCGATACCAGCGGTGCCGGGTCCATTCTGCTCATCCCGATTATCGGCTCCAACCCGGCAACCGGTTTTATGTTGGGCGTCGGCGGGCAATATGCCTTCAAACTGCCGGGTGTCGAAACCCGCTATTCCATGTTGTCGGGCAGCGTTCAGTTCACTTCCAAAAACCAACAATTGTTTCTGCTAAAGAATAATATCTATACAAAAAACAACAACATCTTTTTTACAGGCGATTGGCGCTACCTCATTTTCTCACAGTCCACGTACGGCCTGGGGACCAATGCTCCCCAGGGAGGCGTGCTGGATTATCAATTCAATCTCGCAGGCCAGGAAACGTCCGACGATTCGCTTGCACAGCCCATCAACTTTAACTTTCTCCGCTTCTATCAATCGGCATCCTTCAAGATCGGCAAAGCTTTTTATGTGGGCGTCGGATACTACCTCGACTACTACTTTAAAATCGACGACAAAAAACTCCGGTTGAATCCCGGCGACACGGTGATCACCAGCCACTATGCCTACAACAAAGCGTACGGATTCGATACGAATAAATACTATTCGTCGGCCTTGAACATCAACCTGATCTCCGATACGCGCGACAACATGATCAATCCCTACAAAGGGCACTTCCTGATGATCAGCTGGCGAGGTTCGATGAAACTATTGGGTAATAAAAACGCAGCCAATTTTTTCTCCATCGAGTGGCGGAGTTTCCATCCGTTGTCGGCCCGCAATCCGCGCCATCTCATGGCCTTCTGGTTCATGGGGAACTTCTCGCCCGAAGGCGAATTTCCCTATATGATCCTGCCCGCCACCGCCTACGACCAACGGAGCCGGAGCGCACGCGGCTACACGCAGGGACGTTTTCGCGGCAACAATCTCATGTATGGCGAAGCCGAATACCGTTTCCCGCTCTCTCCCTGCGGCGGCATCTGGGGAGGCGTGCTGTTTGTGAATGCCACCACAGCCAGCAACCCGAAACAATCGCTAAAATTAATGGAGTCGGTAAAGCCTGGCTACGGTCTGGGCCTCCGGATCATGGTGGATAAGAAAACGCGCACAAACCTCGCCGTCGATATAGGCTTTGGCGACAAGTCTTCCGGATTTTACCTGGCTGCGTCGGAAACGTTCTAACTTCAGTAAAGATTTCAGGAAGAACAACGCTATGCTGGTTTGTTGTTCACCGCTTTCGCCTCCTTCAACCGCTGAATATTTTTTGTCAGGGTTAGCTTATCTCCCGCCGAATTCGTCAGGCGCAGCGCCGTCTCAAAATGTTGAATGGCTTTTTCATTGTCCAACTCCGAATAGAGATTCCCCAACAGGGAAAAGTAAAACGGATTGTCGGTGAGCTTCAATTTTTCTGCTTCCAGGATGGCAACTTTCTTTCCATGGGCTTTCGAAAGCGCAAACGTCCGGTTCAATGCGGCGATCGGCGAATACTCCAGGATGAGCAAACTGTTGTAGAGGGATAAAATGTTCTCCCATTTTTCGGCCGTGTCTTCTTTTTGGGTGTGCCAGTAGGCGATGCCCGCCTCCAGGTGATACTTGGTGAGTTCATCGCCGGTAGACGCGCGATTTAAATAAGCCTTCCCGGTTTCGATGAGTTCTTTGTTCCAAAGAGTTTGATCCTGGTCCTCGTATAAAATAGCTTCCCCTTTTTCGTTTGTCCGGGCTTCAAACCGCGAGGCGTGAAAACACATCAACGCCAACAGCGCATTGGCGGCGGGTTTGTTGGTGGCTTTGTTTTCGATCAGCAAAATCGTGAGCCGCATCGCTTCGCTGCAGAGGTCTTTGCGCAGCGGCGTATCTTGTGACGTAGAGTAATACCCTTCGGAAAATAATAAATACAACGTCTTTAAGACCGTTTCCAGCCGGTCGTTTATTTCGGCAACGGTGGGTTGCTCGATTTTGATATTGGCTTCCTTCAGTTTCTCCTTCGCGCGGTTGATGCGCTTATAGATCACTTCCTTGTTGGTCAAAAATGCGTCTGCGATTTCCTGCCCCCCAAACCCGCACAACAAATTCAACGCGAGGGCAATCTGAGCTTCCGGGGCATTGCAGGGGTTGCAGATGGTGAAGATCATGGCCAATTGACTGTCGGCGATATTTTTCTCCGACAAGTCGATCTCCATTTCTTCCGATTTGTCGGCACTATACGTTATCTCTTTTGAAAGCCGGTTCTCAAAAAGCGAATTCCGTTTTAAATAATTTTTGGTTTTGTTTTTGGCCACGGCATAAAGCCACGCCCTGGGATTGTCGGGCACGCCTTGCAGACTCCAGAGTTCCGTCGCGGAAAGAAAAGTATCGCTCACCAGGTCTTCGGCGATCTCGATGTGTTGGATGCCAAATAAATAACAGAGTACCGAAACGATGTTCCGGTACTCTGTCCTGAATAAATGAGGTAAAAGCGTTTGATCTTCCATGAGCGAATAAAAATGCCCTGTAATATTACGAGGCATCTTCTTTACGTCAGGCGCTGACGAGGGCCATGCGCACTTCCACCGTGGCGCCCCATTCCAGGATCGGGCAACCTTTTGCGATCTCGACCGCTTCGTCATAGTCCTTGGCCCGCACAACGAACAAGCCTCCCAGTGATTCCTTGATCTCGGCATAGGGGCCATCCGTCACAGCGCTCTTCTTCACTACCCTGCCCACACCATCCCAACGCCTGTAGGGACTGACCAACCTATCTTCTGCGATGAGCTTGCCGATCCATTCCTGGAACGGTTTGATCGACGCCTGCATTTGCTCGGGCGAAGGACTCGCGTCCTTGCTTTTCAGATCGCGATGGATCGCTATGAGGAATTCGTTCATCGGTCGTGCTTATTTTTCGATTCAAGTTACAAAAAAATGTCAGACAGCTTGGATGGCCATGCGCACCTCCACCGTGGCACCCCATTGAATGATCGGACATCCCTTCGCGATCTCCACCGCCTCATCATAGCTTTCGGCCCTCACCAGGAGCAAGCCACCCACCGACTCCTTGATCTCCGAATAGGGACCGTTGGTAACGACATCGTTTTTCTTTACCACGCGTCCATCCAAATCCCAGCGTTTGGGCGGACCCACGAGTTTGTTTTGTGCGGCAATGCCACCCACCCAATCCTGGAAAGGTTTTATCGCTTCCTTCATTTGTTCGGGCGACGGACTGGCATCTTTGCTTTTCAGATCTCTGTGGATCAATATCAAAAATTCGTTCATGTTGTTTTTGTTTAGTTTTTTTGGTGAATGTGTTACCGGGCGGCTCAACCAAACTGACCCACCTGATAGGTCCCGATCGCATTCGGGAACGAAATGTTGATCCGGTTCCAGACGTTGATCGCGCCCACGGAAAGCGTCAGGTCCACCATCTCTTCCTCGGTGAAATGTTTCCGTGTCTCTGCATACACCTCGTCGGGAACGTGACAAGCGTTTACCGCTTCCGCCCAGGCAAAGGCAGCGCGCTCACGGTCGGTATAATACGGTGATTCCTGCCAGGTGCTCAGGCCGTACAGGCGTTGCTCGGTCTCGCCATGGGCACGCGCATCTTTATAGTGCATGTCCAGGCAATAGGCACAGCCATTGATCTGCGAGAGCCGGAAATGGATCAGTTCCTGGAGGGGGACGCCGATCGACGATTTCTTCAAATAACCACCGATTCCAAAGAGGGTATTGATGCCGTTTTGGCCCTTTTCAAAAGCATTTAATCTAGGTTCCATTTTTGTGAATTTTGTTGTTTTGAAAGGAAGACAACCGGCTTAGCCGATCTGGACAAAATCCTGAATGTTTTTTTTAAGAATTTTTCGGGCTCCCTGGGGCGTTTCCAAGGCATTACCCTTTCGGTCCAGCCCAATCCAGGATGACAATCGTATTTTAACGGCTGGACAACGTCGATAAAATATTTTTTTTAGTATACGGAATCAGGCGTTGTGCCGTATTTTTGTTGCGATTCAAACTAACACCCCACACGCCATGGAATGGTTTATAAAATTTACAAGAAGCACTATCGGTAGGAAATTCCTGGTGGCGCTAACGGGTTTGTTTCTGATCAGTTTCCTGGTCGTCCATTGCACCATCAACGCGATGATCTTCTACAACGACGGCGGCGTCACCTTCACACACTGGGCGCATTTCATGGGCACAAACCCGGTGATCCGTACGCTGGAGATCGTGTTGATCATCGGCTTCCTGATCCACATCATCGATGCCCTGATCTTATGGAGACAAAACAGGAAAGCCCGGCCGGTAGGTTACGACACCGTGAAGCCTGCTGAAAAGGTGACGTGGTCAAGCCGCAGCATGACCTTGCTGGGCACACTCATCCTGCTCTTCCTGGTGGTGCATACCTCGAGTTTCTGGATCCCCAATCGCACCCATCAAATTCTGCAGGGAGAAGAATTGCCGCTATACGACATGATGCTGGGGAAATTCCAGAGCCCGGTTTTTGTGGTCATTTATATTTTTGGATGTATTTCACTTTTCTACCATTTGCTGCATGGCTTTAAAAGCGCATTTCAGTCCTTGGGATTGAACCATGTAAAGTATAATGGAGCGATCATATTTGTGGGGACGGCGTTCTCGATTATTGTGCCGATCATTTTTGCGATGATGCCGATATCCATTTACTTCCACCTGATTGGGTAGAGGCCCCAATCCTTCCTGCTTACCATTCACGAAGCGTTAACCGACAGATTTTAATGAAAACTTTTTCCTTTCTAAGCATTTCGATAGTGATGCTCATGGGCAATGCTTTGCGCGCACAAGATCGCCAGCAAATCGATGCCGCCTACAAGAATGCGCTCCTGCTTTACGAACAAAAGGACACCTTCAAAGCCATTGCTGAATTTGAAAAAGTTGTCCAGCTGGACGCCGACCACAAAGATGCACTGTATCATCTTGCCACCATGAACTATGCTTTGGGCGATCAACCGACGGCGATCAAGTTTTTGAAGCGCGGCGTTCACCTTCACGACAGAAGGGCATTAACATTCTTACGAGACCAACTCCACCAGAAGATCACATACGCCGACACCATGCAATATATCGATCCGGCGACTTCTGAAAAGTTCGACAAAATCAAAAACCTGAATGCTCCAACCCTGAACGACATTACCAAAAACATCCTCTCGGTTTCCTCGAACGCGAGAGAGCAACTGCAATTGCTTTTGTTGTGGAGCCATCACGCTATGCGCGCGGATGGCGCGCGTTTTTTTAATGGCGGTTTTCCCTTGAGCACGCAACAAGCCATTCAAAAACGCACGGGCCTGTGTGACGAGTACTCCAACATCGTCGATGAATTCTGTAAGAAGATCAAAGTCCAAAGCTTTCGGGTGACCGGCTATGTGCGATATCCCGACTTCCAACCGGGCGATGCCTTGCGCCAAACCAATCACGCGTGGAACTTTGTCTACCTGGATTCCTCCTGGGTCGCGTGTGACTTATTCTGGTCGACCACGGCGCTGGATGCAGAAGGCTCCACGCCCCCGCATTTTGTGAAGCGCCTCGAACCGGAATACTTTCTGGGCCTTCCCAACGACTTTCTAAATCATCACTTACCCGCGGATCCCGTCTTTCAATTTGACGCGAGCCCGGTTGCGATCGCAGCATTCGCGAACAGCCCCGACGGCATCGACCCCCAGGTGAAAAGAATGCCCTATCTGAATTACCAGGATTCCATTAAAACCCTATTGAAACTTAGTCCGGAAAAGCGTTTGCTTAAAATGGCAAAGCATGCTTACAGTTACAACAAGGACAATCCAAATGAGTTGATCAAAGAGTCCTACAACTATGCCGTCAGTATATTGAATGACAAAGTCTCCACAAAGAACGATCTGAAGTCCGCAAAGCAATGCCTGGCACTGGCAAAATCCCTGATACCGTTATCCAACGATGGCGACATCAAAGCATTAAAAGAGAGCTGCGACGCCGGATTGACCATGGCCGACAAGAGGCTGGCTACGGCCAAGTAGACCTCACGAAACAAAAACACGTTGGCTAATTATTGGCTCGTTTTTTGGAAGTTGACTGAACTCAACAACAGAATCACCCATGAGCGATGCACGTTGGAATGCCATCGATAGACGACTGAGATCAGCGGCCATACTCGTGTCGCTCTTGTCAATACCGTGGCCGTCGTCGGGACAAGTCGGGAAGATTTACATTAAGGGTACTGCCCGGGAAGTCATCACCGGTGAAATCGATCATTTTGAGTTCAACCCGTCAGACACTACGTTGACGGCTGCGTCCTTTGAATATTTGAATAAATTCGGATCGTTTTATAACGACAGCCTGTCAAGAAACTACAGCTATTTAATCGTGTTGGACCTGGAGTCTACAGAGGAGGACAAATGGGCGAATGCCAACCTATCCTGCCCCAGGCTGCTAGCGGTCTTTAACTACCTGCAAAAGAATTTTAAGGTTGATGGAAGTAAATTCAGAGGGCGATACCGGGAGACAATAACCCATATTTGTTACGCCCATATAGCACCTACTAAAAGGCCTGCTAAAAAAAGAAAAAAATAAGCGCTAGGTCGAGAAATTTGCCGGCTTATTTCATCCTCTCTTTACGATATTATTAAAAACCCAATTCGCTTCCTCCTCCGGTGAAGTGATTTCTACCTTACTCAACCTACTGAACGTTGCACCGGGATGATCGTACGGCGCGCTGTCGTCAAAGTACGGCCCGGCAACGCCGAGCATCCAACCGTCTTTGGCTGCCCAATGCGGCTCATTGACTCTGAATTTGAAAACATGAAAATGCACATTATTTTCCTTATCAAAAGGAATCGTCACTTGCTTCACGTGTTCCATCTCATCGGGACAGGCATCCAGTTCTGTGGGAAATTCAAGCCAGTTGGCAAGATTGCTTTCGGCGCCCTTTTCGATAGTAAGAAGTTCTTTGGGAAACAGGTTCAGCTTCTCATTTTCTCTTAATAAATGAAAGGTCGGTTCGCGGGTCAAAAAATTCTCCGCATACAAAGCAACATCCCGCGCTGTGATTTCCTGGCCGCCTTGAATTCGCTCAAGCAGCGGTTTTATTCTTTCAAATCGTTGTTTGCTCAATTCAATATTTTGTCGTCGCACCTTTAGATACCGGTAGGCGACGAACGCAATGATCACCAATAATATTAATCCAATAATGGTAACTGTCATGTCGTATTTCTTTGGCCTCTAGATAATGATATTAGCGGATCAATTTAAGATTGATGCATAATAAATTCAAAATATGCTGGTCAGTATTTAAAAAGGAAGGCAATTCCCAACCCTCCACCTCCTTTTTATCATTGGCAATTAATGAATAACCCCGGACTTTAGTCCGGGGTACATATCCCCTAACCCAACCCCGGCTTACATTTATTTAGAAGAATTCTGCAACCTTTTACCCTTTCCCCGGTACTTTAGACAAAGGTGAAACAAACATTAAGGAAAACGCCCTTTTCGTTTGAAAAAGAAAGACATGAACACACCCAACCCCAAAAAAGCCGGGCCGCCACAATGGGCCACGCGCTTTTTTCGATGGTTTTGTAACGATCACTTGTCGGAAGCCGTGTTGGGCGACCTGGAGGAGCTTTATGCCCGCCGGCGCCCGCTCCTTGGAAAAAGGAAGGCGGATCTGCTGTTTGTGATGAACGTGTTGCTGTTTCTTCAGCCTTTTGCGATAAAGAAAAGATCATCGACACCCGTAAATCAACTCGCTATGTTTGAGAATTATTTTAAGATCGCCTGGAGAACCATGTCGCGTCAGCGGCTTTACACCGGCATCAAGATCGGTGGGCTGGCCATTGCCATCGGCACCTGCATTTTGATCACGCTGTTTGTGAGACGGGAACTCACCTACGATCAGCATTATCAAAAGGGTGATCTGGTTTACCGGGTTTATCGCGAAAGCAATCTTCATGGGGAGACGGAGCGTGGCATCTATTTTCCAGCGCCTTTTGCCAAGGCACTCCAGGATGAATATCCCGAAATAGAATTAGCTGGGCACTATAATCCCTCGGCAAATGCTGTGGACGCCGGCAACACGGTGAGACGGGGAGATGAAATTGAAAGTACGCACGAGGACGGCTTCGTATATGCAGACCAGGGGCTGGCCGACATCTTTGAACTACCTTTTCTCCGGGGCAACGCACAAAAGGCTTTGCTTGAACCCAACACCCTTGTGATCACAAAACGCATCGCCGACAAATATTTTGCAAACGATGACCCCATTGGCAAAACCCTGATCCTGAATGATGACGAAACACAACCCTATTCGATATCGGGCGTCGTACAAAATCCGGCTGCCACCACACATTTTCAATTTAACTTTCTGATTTCACTTGCCGGGAAAGAATTCTGGAAAGGTGAAAAAACGGCGTGGATGTCGAGCAATTACCTGGACTATATCCGTGTTAGACCCGGCACCGACGTCGCTGCACTGGAAGAGAAAATGGATGCCCTGATCGGGAAATATTTTGTGCCCTCGGCCGCCGAAAGTGGGGACGATCGCAGCCTGATGGCCTGGGTGAAAAGTCTCCATTTCAAATTACAACCCGTACAAGATATCCACCTCAACACCATGAGCGTCGGCGACAACCTGACGCATGGCGATGTCCGTTATGCCTGGCTCTTTGGGGCGATTGCGTTTTTTATTCTGACCATCGCCTGCATCAACTTCATCAATCTTTCTACGGCGCGGTCTGCTCATCGCGCGAAGGAAGTCGGCCTGCGTAAAGTAGTGGGTTCGCCGCGGAGCCAGTTGGTCAACCAGTTTTTGATCGAGTCGCTGGTGTTCAGTTTTATTTCGTTTGCCCTGGGGCTTGCGTTGGCACGCACGGCACTGCCCTCGTTCAACACCCTCCTGGCCAGTCCATTGACGTTTCCGTGGGAAGCCTGGTGGTTCATTCCCCTGCTCTTTTTGGGCGCGGTGTTGATTGGCTTTGTCGCCGGCATCTACCCCTCCTTTTATCTTTCATCTTTCAAGCCCGTGGACGTATTGAAAGGCCACACCACGCTGGGCGCACGAAGCTCCATCCGAAGCCTGCTGGTGGTGTTCCAGTTTAGCATCTCCATCATCCTCATCGTTGCCACGCTCGTTATCCAGCAACAGATGCATTTCATTCTCCACAAGAAATTAGGCTTCAACAAAGACCAGGTGCTCATCCTCCAGGATACACACACCCTCGGCGACCGCATCGTTACCTTTAAAAACGAGCTGCTGCAATTGCCCAACATCAAACACGCCACCATCAGCGGCTTTCTTCCTCTGGAGGGCGCCGACCGCAATGGCAATCCCTTCTGGGCCGATGGAGAAAAGGAACCCGAAGAAGGTGTCGGCGCACAAATATGGTCTGTCGATCACGACTATTTGCCTACGCTGGGTATCGACCTTGTGGCGGGGAGAAACTTCAATGTCGAAATGGCTTCAGATTCGCAGGCCGTCATCATCAATCAAACGATGGCAAATGCCTTGAACCTGAAGGATCCCACGGGTCGCGCCATTGTCAATCCCTGGAAACAAAAATGGAATGTGATTGGCATCATGGAAGATTTTCACTTCGAGACATTGAAAAAGCAGATCGAGCCATTGTGCGTCGTCATCGGCCGGAGTTCAAATGTCGTGATGGTAAAGATTGATTCGAAGCATCCTCAAGACGCAATCGAATCCATCTCCGGATTATGGAAAAAGTTTTCGCCTCATCAGGCCATCCGGTACACGTTCCTGGACCAGCGCTATGCGGCCATGTACGAGGAGGTTCACCGAACACAACAAATATTTACAGGCTTTGCTGCCCTGGCCATCCTGTTGGCTTGTTTAGGATTGTTTGCGCTCTCCGCTTTTTTAGCCGAACAGCGAAGCAAGGAGATCAGCATCCGGTTGGTCTTGGGCGCTACGGCAGGAAGTATTTTTCAATTGCTCACCCGGAATTTCATGACGCTGCTCTGCATCGCGTTGGTCATTGCCACACCGCTGTCGTGGTATATGATGCAACGCTGGCTGGAGGATTATGTGTATAAAATCTCTATTTCCTGGAGCACGTTTGCCATCGCGGGGCTGGTGGCTGTGGCGATTGCCTTGTTCACCGTCAGCTATCACACGATCCGCGCGGCATTGGCTAATCCTGCCAACCGGTTGCGTTCTGAGTGATTCCGGAATCCGTGCGTTCCCCGCAGCTATTCAGGGTTGACTATAAATTACCGCCAATAGCAAAGGGACCGATATTAAAATGGAGATAACCAACGGCACCCAGATGGGTTTCGCTCTATACTTTGTTTCTGCACCAACGTATTTATTCCAAAAAACTTGATTCATGATCCAGGCCCCGGCAGTGTTGATCCCAACGGTTAAGCCCGTGCTGTTTCCCTTAACAAATGACAAGATAAAGATCGCCAGTCCCGTATAAAGGACTCCAAAGGCAATCACCGCCCAACGAGCATTGCCTTTGTCTCTTAAATTTGATGAAAGTAAAACAGCTCCAAAGACCACTGTAAAAAATACCGAAAATCCCCAAATAGCTCTCTGCGAGTAAAAGGCAGGTGCCTCCGGGTCGGTCACGACATTCTTTTTCCATGTGCTTGTCCCTGTTTGTACCTCTTCATCCCTCTCCTTTTTCCTGATCACCTCTAACTTCAGCTTGATCTCACTCAACTCTTCCTCCGAAAATTCCTTTCCCCGATTTCGCAGTTCCTGAATGGCGGCCGTCACCGCTTCTTCGGTATATTTTTCGCTGTTCACCAAATAGTTTTTCAGTTGCTCGTCAGATTTGCTGGTCATCAGCGCCTGGTATTGATTATCCATAGAATTGTATTATCTGTTTTTACTTTTCGGCACCGGCTTGCTCCATGACGATTTCATTGATCCTGGGCTGAACAAACCAGATCCCAACAGGCCATATCATCATCGAAATAACGGTTAAGATATAATCTCTGAAATGAGCCTGCTTTCCCATCTCGATCGATCTCAAAAGACGTCCGGGGAAGATCAGCACGTGAACAAATGCATAGAAAAAATAAAACAGGGGTATGGCGCCTACGCCCCTAAATATCATTCCCCTCCCCTCCGACAAAATGAGTACAGCACAATACGTGGCAATCAACACAAACCAGTTGATAACAAAAAGGTTGTACTTCATCTCCACCCTGGCGGGTAAAAAAACATAGAGTCCGTGGCCGACGGCTAAGTGCCATACAAGGGAAATCAGAAATCCCGTTATATTTAAGGCAACCCTAATGTCTCGTGGCCAGCCAAGATCAAGATCAACGTTACAGAGTAGGTATCCAATGGATAAAACTATGAAGATCTGCCAATGCTTTGCTGTCAAAAAAAGTCTCATGCCGCTGGTTGATTTCGCTATCGTAAACTATTGCTCGCTCCCAATACATTATTCTGCTATCGGTCTTCATCGCCTCTGTTCATTACTTCTGTCCGGATCAACTGCTTCTCTGCCCTTCTTTCTCCTTTCCAAAAGAGTCTGGAAAGAAAACCACCGAGGTGTTTCACATTCTCCCTTTTCGGAGTTTTAGTCAGTTGTCCATTTCTTTTAAATGCCATGTTCGCAGGGGTCAGCGATCTGCCGTTATGCGTTTTCGCGACACAATGTTCGGGCGACTAAAATACAAATTAAAGCGCAACCCGCAAGTGAAAGCAGGTGTTTACGGCCCCGTCCAAAATGTACCTCTTCACACCCATAGCCCTTTCTAAGGCAAACATTATTTTAGTACCTTGGAAGGTTTATTGTATGAAGCCGACACCCTCATCCTGCATCGATTTCAAAAAGCACCTGGATCGTTTCATAGAAATTAACGATGCCGAGTTCGGGCAGATCCTGGAATATTTTTCCATCAAGAAACTTAAGAAACACCAACTCCTGGTGCGCGCCGGCGATGCCGTCCACCACACCTACTGGACAAAAAGCGGACTTCTCACCTCCACCTTCACCGCCCCCGATGGCAAAGAACACATCATCCAGTTTGCCGACGAAGCCTGCTGGATCACGGATCAAAACGCCTTCTATCACCAGGCGAAAGCCATCTTCAACATTGCTGCCGTGGAAGACTGCGAATTGCTGAGCCTCTCTTTCGAAAATCGTGAAAAGCTCTGTGCCGCCTTTCACAAAATGGAACACTTCTTCCGGAAAAAGGCTAACGACAGCTTCACCAAGCAACAGAAAAGGCTCCTCACCTACCTCACTTCCGATTCCCAGCAGCGCTTCGAACTCCTGCTCCAGGAATATCCCAAACTCATGCAACGATTGTCCAAAAAAACGTTGGCGGCCTACCTGGGCGTGTCCCGCGAAACGCTGAGCCGTTTTACAAAGAAAGGGTGATCTGAAATTAGTGACATACGTCACTTTTTGGCAGCTCCCGTTGGCTGACTTTTACATAAAAAACAAACGCTATGAAAAAAGTCAACACCGCGATCCTGGCCCTGGTAGCCCTGGGATGCTCATTTGCACATGCTCAGTCCGGGAAGAGCAGTCAAAACGCCTCGCTGGAGGAAGCTAAAAAAGCCATTGCCGCCAGCAACGCCATCTATTTTGAATCTTTTGCCAAGAACGATCCCTCCATTTTTGTGAACCGCTATGCAAAAGACGCCTGCATCCTCGCCCCCAACGCCCCCGCCATGTGCGGCCGGGAAGCTGCGGCACAGTTCTTTAAAACGGCCTGTGACGAATTCGGTCTCAAAAACGGCAAGTTCATCACCACGGCAGTCTACGGCGATGGAAAAGAATACGTGACCGAAGAGGGCCTCTGGCAGTCGTTCGACGCTCAAGGCAAGCTTTTCGACGATGGCAAATTTCTCGTGCTCTGGAAAAAGACCGAAGAGGGCTGGAAAATGTTTCGCGATTCGTTTAGCAGCAACCGGGTTCAACACTAGACGCTATGTTCACCGAGATCCGTCCACAGGAAGCGCTGAAACCATATGTGAAGCGCTTCTATTATTATGATGCACCATCCGCTCACGCGTTCGACGACCTGGTGTTTCCCAGCGGAAACCTGGAGCTGATCTTTAACCTGGGCAACGGGCTTTGGAAAACCAAAAAAGATGAAGCCTTTTGCACAACCCCTGCCGTCGAGTTGTGGGGCCAGATCACCAAACCGTTGGCGGTGCGATCGGTAGGAAAGAATTTTATGTTGGGGGTGCGGTTTCATCCCCACACCGCGGCATATTTCTTCGACGAAGACATCTCCGTCTTCAACAATGAGATCACCAACGCCGTCGACGTCTTTGGTCCCTCGCTCAATAACCTGCACGAACTGTTGCTGACCTTCACAGACCCCAAAGATCGGATTGCCATGCTCGAAAATTATTTACTGAACCGGCTGGCCGCATCGAAAAAAAAGCATTCCCGCATCCGGTTGGTGGAAGCCATCGCCAACGGTTTGAAAAATCACGCGGAGGGTGAGCGCATCGGCATGGTTTCTGAACGCAACAAAATATCGCCGCGATACGTCCACCGGCTGTTTTCGCAGTACACGGGCCTCACACCCAAGCTCTTTTGCCAGATCAGCCGGTTTCAATACAGCCTGCAGCTCATGCAAGGCGGTGATCAAAAAATGACCAGCGTCGGCTACGACTCCGGCTACTTCGACCAGTCGCACTTTATCCGCGAATTCAAATCATTCACCGGACTCACGCCGTCCTCATTTCCCACACAGGCCACGCCGATCAATCAAATTTTAAGCAATCTTTAGACTGTTCCGATTTATACAATTCGAGGCGATTCATCGACCCTAATTTTACACCCGTTAAACAAACAAAAATCAAACAAGATGAAAGCACCAAGAAAAGCAGAAGACGTTCACGCTACGTTGGCCAACGCCTTCAACACCGGCAATGTAGACGTTGTGATGGGCATGTATGATGTTTCGGGCATTATCGTTCCCGAGCCCGGAAAGCCCGTGTCGGGGCAAGCAAAATTTGAAGAAGCCATAAAGGGCATCTTGTCCATCAAAGGTAAAATGGAGATCAAGACCGTGTATTGTCTTCAAACCGGGAACATTGCCGTGGGCCGTTCCGAGTGGAACATCACCGATGGCAGCGATGTGAAGATCAGCGCCAAAGGCATCGAGGTGATGAAGCAACAACCCGATGGCACCTGGAAGATCGTTGTCGATCACGCGTTTGGCGCGGAGGCCGGCCTGGTTGTGGCATCGTGAGACTGAAAATACAAAATGACCGGCCGCGTTCCGGTCATTTTGTATTTTCAATTTATTCTCACAATGCGCAACGGAAGCCTGATTTTTACGTTCTCCGAAAGAAGCATCGGACCCGGGAAATAGAAACTTTTTCCAACCGATCCTAACATTCAAAAAATAAATCCAACCTTTATCCCATGAAAAATAGATTTGACGATTTCCTGAAACTACATCACCAGTCCGAACCTCTGCTGATTGGCAACGCATGGAACGTTCAGAGTGCAAAAGTATTTGAACAACATCAGCTCAAAGCGTTGGCCACGTCCAGCGCCGCCGTAGCCGAAACGTTGGGGTTTTCCGATGGCCAGGGAATGGGTCTCGAGGATTATCTCTTTGTCATAAAACGCATCGCCGCATCGGTTTCCCTCCCCTTGTCGGTCGATTTTGAGGCCGGCTATGGCGAGACCCCGGAGGAGATCAGCGCAGCCATCACCCGGCTGAGCGAACTCGGCGTGGTGGGTATCAACATTGAAGACTCGGTGGTGGTGAACGGAAAAAGAAGTATCGTCGATGCCGGAGTTTTTGCCGAAAAAATAAAACGCATTATCAAGCTGCTGGACGTCGCTAACGTCAAGATGTTCATCAATTTACGTTCCGACTCTTTTTTGCTCGCGTTGCCGAATGCATTGGAAGACGCCTTGACACGGATAGACACTTATCAAAATACCGGCGCGCATGGATTGTTCCTGCCTTGTATTAAAGACATCGACGACATCGCCAAGGTTACGGGACGTTCGAAGCTTCCCATCAACGTCATGTGTATCCCAGGCCTGCCCGATTTTAAAGGTCTGCAAAAGGCCGGCGTGAAACGGATCAGCATGGGACCTTTTCTGAACCTCAACATCTATCAGCAATTGGGAACGGCTACAGACAAAATAGTGAGTGACGGGAGCTTTAACAGTCTTTTTTAGCAGTAAGCTAAAAAAGACTGACACCTTCCAATTTGTAAACACCCCATAGCAACGTTCCGAATGAAAAGAAAAAACATTGTGTTCGGGGGCGTGGCCATCGCTCTGGCCGGGATGATCATGTTCATCAGTCATTGGGCCAGCACGCAACCCATTTGGATTGTTGATACAAAAATCGACCAAGATGCCACGACCGACCTTCCCGACAAAAATAAAGCGATCGTTGCCTATCTGGAGGCAAATGGAAAGCAAATCGCTCCGAATTATAAAGATGTGGTCTGTACCGAATTTGTGATCAAAGTCATCGATCATTTCACGCCCCTGACCAAGACTGAAATGAACGACATCAGAATTATAACAAACGATGATCTTCGTGAACTCATCGATGCGAACGCCCCGGTCATCAAAGGCGTGCAAACCGCCCTGACCCATAGGGACAAGGGGATAAAGATCGAGTCGGGCGAGGATGCCAGGCCTGGTGACTTTGTACAATTTTGGAATATCTATAACGGCAAAGAATATGGCCACTGTGGAATTGTTATGGCCATCAGCCCCAACAAAACGCTCACGGTATATTCTTCGCACCCTTCAACACAAGGATATGGAAAACAATGTTTTCTGTGGCCCGACAAGTTATTTTTTGCAAGACTCCATTGAAGAACGTCCTTCACGCCACGGGCTTCATTCATTTTTCAAACTATCCACCGGATTTGTCAGCGTTGCCTTCACCGTTTGCAGGCTCAGCGTTAGTACGGCAACAACGGCCACCAGGATCACGGACAAGACGAAGATCCAGGCATCCATCTCAATCCGGTTGGCAAAACGCGTAAGCCATTGGCTCATCAGGTAGTAGCCTATGGGTGCGGCGAATACAAAGGCAAGTGCGATACGTTTGGTAAAAAGAAGTGTCAATAAGTTCAATATATCCAACGACGTTGCTCCCAATACTTTCCGGATGCCCATTTCTTTTGTCCGGGCCTCCGTCACTGCCCAGGAGAGTGCGAACAACCCGAAGCACGACAAAACGATGCTGACCCCGGAAAAGGCGATCATGATCCTGTAGAAAAAAGTATCCTCCTTGTATTTTTTCATCAGATCTTCCTGGATGATCCGGTAGGTAAACACGCTTTCCGGGAAAACCGACCGCCATTGTCGTTGAAGTTGAGGCATTACTTCGGCCAGCCCATGTCCTTTGAAATCGACCAGCAGGGCCCTCCCCTCGTTATAATAGGAAATGATCACTGGTGGAATTTCCTGCTTGAATGAGCTGCAGGTAAAATCTTTTACCACGCCCCGTATAATGTCTTTTGTTCCCGGTATGCGCTGGCCTACCGGATTCTTTAAATTGAATAACCGGATAAGTTTTTGGTTAACAAGCTTTCCCTTGCTGTGCTCTGTTAGCAACTCACCCTCCACCAGCTCCAGGTTTAGCGTTTTCAGAAAGTCGTCATCACCCGAAAATATATTGGGTGAATAAAACTCCCCATTCTCCAGATCATAGCGCACCATGCTGTTTCCGTTGATCGGGTTTCCACTACAAACGGTCACATGGTTTACGGTCGACAGCGCTCCGACTTTTTGTTTGAGGACCAGGATGTCTTTATCGGCAGCTTTGTCTGGTGCGTCCAACTGTATGATGTTTCGGTTAAAGCCAAGGGGAGCGTTTTCCAGGAAATCCATCTGACGGATAATGGTTACCGTGCAAACCGTCAGGGCGATCGACACCATAAATTGCATCGTGAAGAGAAATCCATTAAAGCGAACCGTTGTCGAATCCTTGGTCATCAGGCTTACGGGTTTCATGCGCCATTGCTTCGCTACGGATAAGATCACCACCGAAATGCCCGCTACAAATAGGATCATCCCCAACAGGGACATCACTTTTACGTTGAGAAAATAATCCGTCGATACGCTGGCTTCCAATACCGTATTAAAAACGGGGATCATCAGAAAGGTGACGGCCAGTGATAAGGCATAGGCCGCAAAAATATAAACACCCGTCTCGACCATCGAAAACTCCAGCAGGCCTTTCGGTGAAACGCCCAAGGTCTTTTTGATCCCGATCTCTTTTTTCCGGCTCTGCCAAAAAAGTAAAAACAGGTTAATGAAATTGAAGCCGGCGATGAAAAGAATTAATCCACATACAATATACCCAACGGTAATAAACATAGGACTTCGTGTGAGCATAAATCGCATCTTGTTGAAGCCACTGAAATAGGATTCCGTTAACGGGGCGAAATGATAGTCTATTGTACCCGGGCCCAAGAGGCCGGGACGCTGGGTGTCCTTGTTGATCCTGGTTTGCAAACCTTGCGACATGCTCGCGTCGGCCAGCAAGACATAGGCGGCACCACCATTCCAATCGCTCGTCGCATGGTTCACCAGGGCATCAAAAACCAGGTGACTTCGCTCCGGGGCTTTTTCGACCACAGCAGAAACCACCAATTGTACCGTAGTATCCGCAGCCTCAAGCGTGACCACCTTTCCTACCACATCCGGTCCACCAAACAAAGCCACAGCTTTATCCCGCGACAAAACGATGTTGCCAGGAGCCAGGCAATTGCTACCCCCTCCTGCTACGATGGGGAAATCGAAAAATGTAAAGAAGGAGCTATCCACCGAGAGCACCATTAAATCCGACAACGCGTTCTTCTCCGTCGATATCGTTGTTCGATCGATCGTAGCCAGCTGACACATGTTCTCCACTTCAGCATACGTCGTGGTGAAATAGTCGTGCATGTAATCGGGTATATAGGGAATCTGCCCCTCGTCACCAAACGGATTATTGCTGAATACCTGAAAAATCCGTGCTTTGTTTTTGTGAAAGGAATCGGCATTGGTTTCTGAAACCAGGAAGGAGACCAGCAGGTTTGAGCAGACAAACCCCACCGTTAGGCTTAACAATATGATCGACGTGTAGATCCTTTTGCTCCAAAGGGCCCTGATCACGAGCGTTAAATTCTGTCTCAACATATTATTTATCATTTCGTTGGAACAACTATTGTGCCCTCATTGGCGCGATACCAATATTTTGATATCATTCATTCCTCAAACTTTTCACCGGGTTCGCCCGCGCCGTCTTGATCGTCTGCACACTCAACGTGATCATCGCCACCACGATCAGCAACGCACCACACACCACAAATACCCACCAACTGATCGGCGTCCGGTAAGCAAAGCTTTGCAGCCATTTATCGATCGCCCACGCGGCCAAAGGAGCGGCAATCACAAATGCAATCAACACCAGTTTCACAAACTCGGCCGACAACAGCGACACAATATGCGAAACGGAAGCGCCCAAAATTTTGCGCACACCGATCTCTTTCGTACGCGCCGCCGAAGTATACATCACCAACCCGAGCAACCCAAGACAACTGATCAGCACCGACAACCCCGTGGCCCAATTCAACAGCACCGACGTGTTACGTTCCGTCACGTAGAGTTGCGCGATGGTGTCGTCGAAAAACCGGTAGTTGAAATCCGCGTCGGGATAGGCTTCGTTCACGGTCTTGCCGATCTTGGCGATGGCATCCTGCCACTGACGCGTGCCTTGGGGCTGTGGGCGCAAGGCCACGTGGAAGAACCCGCCCTGTGTGCGCGATTCGTATACCAACGGCCCGATCGGGTTGTGGAACGATCCCTCGTGAAAATCCTGCATGACGCCCACGATGGGCGCTTTCCTTTTTCCGGAAAACGTAAGCTCCTTCCCCAGTGCATCGACCGGCTGAAGGAAACCCAGTGCCTTTGCATAGCTCTCGTTGATCAACGTCTCATCGATGTTCTTGCCTTCGCGCACATTGCGGCCGGCCACCAATTTGATTTGATACACATCGAGGTAGCTGGGATCGCCAAAGCGCAGCTGGACCGTGCGCAGGCGATCGTTGGCCGCGGCTTTTGATCCGGTGTTGCCCTCGTCGTACGTGATGTTGGCAAAGGCGCTTCCCTCCATCGCGGGGGGAAGAAATCCGGTGCTCACTTTTTCTACTTCTGGGAGATTAGAGATCTCATTCCTGATCCGGTCATAATGTGTTGTGTCGCGTGGCAGCTCAAAATTCAGAATGGCTTCTTTGCGATAGCCGAGGTCCTGGCTCATCGCAAAGTGAATTTGTTTGCCCACCATAAAGGCCGCGATGACAAAGAACTGGGCAATGACAAACTGCGACACGGTGAGCATCTTCCGGATGCCCGACCGGCGCGTAGGCATACCGGCAAAGGCCTGGTTCTTCAACACCGCCGAGGGTTTGTAGCCCGACAAGATGATGGCCGGATACAACCCCGCCACAAAACTCACCGCCAGCGTGAGCACCGCCAGGAAGGCCATCACCCCAGGCTCGTGCAAGAGGTCGAAGTGCAATCCCGGGGGGAGAAATTCTCCAAACAGTTGCAGCAACGCGGGTGTCAGGCTAGCCGAGACCAGCATCGCGAGCAAGGTGATGAAAAAGGTCTCACTCAAAAATTGAATCACCAACTGACCTCGTGAGCCACCGGACGTTTTGCGTATGCCGATCTCACGCGCCCGCTGCGACGCCTGCGCCGTGGCCAGGTTGGTGAAGTTGATACAGGCCAGCAACAATAAAAATGCGGCAATGGCCAGCAGGCCCATCAGCACTTTCTTGTCGGCGGTGCGTTGACCAAACCCGGCATATTGCAAATTGAAATGTATATCGTTCAAGGGCTGCAGGGCGAAATCCAGTTTGTTTTGCTCGTCCTTATGCGCGCCATATTTTTGAAACACCGCGTTCATCCGCGCTTGCACATCCGCAGGCCGGCTTTCTTTCGACAGCCTGACATACAGTTTGGAATAGGCCATCCAATCGTTCCAGACGTTCATCATGAACTGGTCCTGCAGGTGGGTCTTGGCAATGGTGGCGTAAGAAATAAATTCAAGGGACGTGAGGTCCGAGGGTTTGTCAAAGTCTTTTACGATGCCGGTCACCACCATGGTGAGGTCGTCGTTGTACTGGAGCTCTTTGCCGATGACATCACTCACGGCCGTATGCGGAAAATATTGAGCAGCCCTGGTTTCTGTGAGCACCACCGAGAAAGGATTCGACAAGGCCGACGACTTGCTTCCTGCCAGCCATTGGAACGGCATCAAGTCAAAATACAGAGGGTTGGTGAACACGATACCGGGTTGCTTCTTGAACACCACCTGCTCTCCTCCCCGCGCGATCATCACCTTTGCCGTGGCATCGCCCTGGAATTGCATGATGGGCACCGTTGCCTCCACACCACTGACTTCGTTTTGAATGGCCATGGCCGCCGGTGCCGGCACGGCTGGGGAGTGTCCAACCATGTCGCCGAACTTCATGTCCAACACCACGCGATAGATCCGGTCGCCGTCTTCTTCAAATGTATCGAAGCTGTTTTCGTAACGGACCAGAAGGTAGATGACCAGCGCGGCGCTGATGCCGATGGAGAGTCCCAGGATATGAATGATGGAGAAGGTGATGTTCCGCGTGAAGGCACGGAAGGCGACGATCACATAATTTTTCAACATGGCTTCAGGGTTAGGTGCACGGCATCCCTACCAATGCGAGTGCCAAAGACATCTATTTGACTGTCAGCAAACTTAAGCTTTATTTTTGGGTTGTGCTTGTTCGGTTTCGGAACGCCTTTGTTCGATAAAGCCCAACCATCAGCCCTTGCGGATGCTTTTTAGAAATGCCGCTTTGTCGCGGGTGTTGATCACCACTTGTTTGCCCTCGCCCTTTTCGCCTTTAAACGCCAGTACGATGCCTTCTTTGTTTTCTTTGGCGGAGGTGATCCGGCCGAGGGGGATCTTGTGCAGGAGGTCATGTTGTTTGGTGATGCCGGCCAGCAACAAAAAACTCCGGAGCCACAGTTCTTTATCCGTCACCACAATGTCGAGCGACCGGCTGGCGCCACCGAATTTGGTTTTCCACGAACGGGTGGAATAGCCTAACGCCGTCTTGTCGCGGTAAACAACGTTCACCGAATGAATGTCCGGGAAAATGGAAAGCGCTTTCTTCCCCTGGTCATAAAAGGTTTTCAGAATGACGATCCCGACAGCCACGCCGACCAGCAGGAGAAGTGAACCAACTTCCATTGACAATTTATTTAGACCACAATATTACATGTTTTCGCCGCGCACGGATGTAGGCGCCCGCGCATTTTTCGCGAGGCTGTTTTTCTTCACGATCCCTTTTCCTTCGCTTTCATAAACGCGGCAATCTGTCGCTCGCCCTCGTGGTCGCTTTTGGAAAGCGTTTCGATGATGCGATGGCGCTCGGCTTCGTTCTTATTCTGGCTGAGCTTATTCTTGCCCTGCAACTCCGTGACGGCGATCTCGAAGGCCATGATGCCATTGACCGCCCTTTCTTTGAAGTCGGCGGGCAGGCTGTCCCATTGCTGGCGATAGGATGCCTCGAACGTTTCGATCATCTGTTCCAGTACGGGCACCGCTTGTTGTGGCTCCGGCAAGAGTTTCCCCCGGCCATAGGCATGCACGGCCACATAGTTCCAGGTGGGCACGTTCTGCACCTTGTCGTAATGCTTGGGGGAAATGAAGGCATGGGGCTCACTGAAAATGACCAGCACCGGGTTGGCTTCGATCTCCTCCCATTGCTTGTTGGCCCTGGCAAAATGCGACGTGAGCACGATGGTGTTGTCCACCTCGCGAACGAGGAACGGCAGGTGTGTGGCCGTTGGGTAATTGTCTTTCACCGTAACGATGGTGGCAAAGCTGAAGCGCTTCATGAAGGCCACCATTTCGGCCGTGTCGGTGGTCAGAAAAACACTGGGCGTATACATGATTGGCAGACCCGTATGCTGACGGATAATTTTTTACCCCTAATTTAGTACCGGGAAATTTGAAAATTCTATGCAGACCGACAAATTAACACATCCCCTTGTGAAGAGCGCATTGACGGCCCTGGACAAAGGCGACGCCAAGGGCTGGTTTGGGTTGTTCACTGCGGATGCCGAGCTGTATGACGACGGCAACAAGGTGAGCTTCGTCCCTTTTTTTACAAAGGCCATCGGCCATGAGCGATTCACGGCGATCGATAAGGTGGAGCAGGATGGGTTACATGTTTATGGACGGTTTCATTCGGACCAGTGGGGAGATTTTAAGACGTATTTTAAATTTCATGTGAACGGTCAAAATAAGATTCATCGGCTCGAAATTGGGCAGGCGGATTATTAGGCGTCTGGAGTCAGCCAAGTTTGGTAGTGATGGCGACCGTCAAATATTTCTATCGTTTTGTACGTTGATTCATTTTGTAATTTTTGATTTGTTATTGCCAAAGAATAGCATATTTGGAGCGTCAGATCGGGCCGTGCCAATGTCAGGCTTTCCGTCTTCATTGAAATCGCCAACGGCAAAACCATACGCAGTACCTTTTGAATCGCCAAAGGAAATGGATTTAAAGTTGCGACCGGTCCCGTCGTTGATAAAGACTGTTGAAGGGGCTTCTACGTGTCCCACAAGGATGTCAACCTTTTTGTCGTTGTTTAGATCGGCTGTTGCCAGGGCATACGGGACAATCTTTGAATCCGCTATAGAAATCCCTGCGGAAAAGGTTTGATCGGCTTGTCCAAAATAAAGACTGACACCTTTGTTTTCATCAATCGCTACAATGTCAAGGAAATCATCTCCATTAAAATCGGCTACGGCTGTCATGCGAATGGTAGCGTCGGGGGGGCCGAATGGAATGCGCTGGCTGTCCGAATAAGCCCCATCCGAACGGCCTGGATACACGTAACTTTGACCACCGTCACGATGCGGGACAACAAGGTCAACAAAGCCATCTTTATTAAAGTCCGCAGGGGTTATGGTCGTGGCAGGGTAAGGAGCAAACGGGATGCAGTTGCCATCGAAGTGTCCGTTTCCACTATTTAAGCAAATATAATTTGATGTTGATGAATTACCTCGGTTCGCCAAAATGACATCCGGCAACCCGTCTTTGTTGATATCGGCGACGGCCAAATTGCGGGTCGGCCATCCAGGGCGCCCAAATTCCGGTCCAACTTCAAAATTGCCTTTTCCGTCATTAAAGTAAATCAGTTTCCGATCCGGGTCATCATTGCTAACCGCAACATCGACAAAACCATCGCCATTAAAATCGGCCAAAGCGCCGGTGTACGAACGGTCTGCGATCTTCCCAAGATCATAAGCCTTTCGTATTCTCCCCGATCCATCACCAAGAAGCACCCGGTCTACAATCGGCCAATGTCTTCCTTTCACCAACAGAATGTCCAGATGACCATCGCCATCGAAGTCGCCAAAACTCATACCCGCGGTCGTATCAGATTTCGTTTCCAGCTGCAAAGAATGATCGAAGTCCGGAAGTTCATTCCCATACGTCTTCTGAGCGAGAACCTTCTCCGTCATCATGCCAACAAGACACACAATAAAAACGTAAATTTTCATGGCATTCCTAAAGTTAAACTTTGATATTTTAAAATGTTCATTCCACGCCATTGTGTTCATTTATGGCTTGGCCTTATGTTTTTATCCCTAATTTAGTACCAGGAAACTGAATTGCTGTGCATAACGATAAATCAGTAGCCAGTCGTAAGTCGCCAGTAGCCAACCCTCTGTAGCCGGTAGTCAGTTGTCGGCGTTCGGGAGCACCCCGGAGTGGGTTGCATTATTTTGTTGATGTTTTTTACTTGAATTGGGAACATATGAAATTGTTTTTTCGCATTGCTGTGATAGGGCTGGCGTTAGCGAATGCCGCTGTGGTTCGGGCTCAGCCTGGAGAAGAGCCTTTCCGGGTGGTGGGCTATTATTCGATTTCGTCGGCTTTGGCGGGGGAAGAGGGGGTGGCATTTAAATATGTGACGCATGTGAACCTTTGGTTTTTGAATCCGGATTCGGTTGGGAATTTTACGCGGGATCTGGGTGCGCTGAGGGGGTTCGTTGAGAAGGCGCATAAAAAACACGTGAAGGTGTTGTTTGCCATTGGCGGGGGAACGCGGCAGCCACAGTATCACCGGTTGTTGCAGGACGACAAGCGGGGTGCGCTCATCCAAAACCTGGTGGCGGAAGTGGAGAAGTACAACGTCGATGGTGTGGATGTTGACCTGGAGGGGACAGACATCGATGGGAACTATGAGAACTTTGTGACGGAACTGGCGCAGGCGTTACACGCGAAACAAAAGCTGATCACGGCGGCGATCGCGGTCTATTACAAGGATCAATTCACCGACAAGGCGCTGGCACAATACGATTTTGTGAACGTCATGAGCTACGACCGCACGGGACCGTGGCGACCGGACAAACCCGGTCCACACGCAACGTATGCCCATGCCGTGGAAGATCTTGACTATTTTGGTATCGAGAGGAAGATCGCTCCCCAGCGCATGAACCTGGGCGTGCCTTTTTATGGCTACGGCTATGGTCCCGAGCTGACCTCCCCGGCTACCAGCAAGACCTACAAGGACATCGTAGCCACTTTCCCCGGATCAGAAAATGTGGACGAATGGAAAATGCCCAATGGCCATATCCTCTACTACAACGGCATCCCCACCATACGGCTAAAGACACAGCTGGCGCGGACAAAAGCTTCGGGCATCATGATCTGGGAACTGCGCGGGGATAGCAAAGGAAAAAAGTCGTTGCTAAAAAACATTCACAAGGCTTCCAGGGCCAAGGCCTAAGCCTGGTCCCATCTCACTATTTCTTATCCACCACCACACCCTGCGTCTCCAGCCAGCGCAACAAGGTGTCTTTCTCTTCCTGTGAAAGTTTGATCGCATTGCCCCGGGGCATTCGCTGTTTCACAAATACCTGCTTGTATATTTTCGGGGCATGGGTTTCCATGTTGGCGACGGTAAATACTTTGCCCGGGTTTTGGCGCTCATGACAAACATTGCACTTGCTTTGCAAAACAGTGAGCGCCTGCTCTTTCGTGCTGTCATCCTTGCGGACCGCCGGATCAGGGTGGACGTTTGCCTGTGTCGCCGCGTAGCCACACATCAGCGACACGAGGATTAGCGCCTTGATAAAATGTGTTTTCATATTTTTTTGCATTTCATAGAACAAACCTAGCATGTCACGTGTCGTGACGATAGAACAAAACCGACATCACACCGACGCCACCGATTCCTTCGGACTGAGACACGCCAGGATCACCAACACGATGGCAAGCACGGCGGCGTAGGTGCGAATGGTGTTCAAGCCATTCCACGGTCCTTCGAAAGAGCGCCGCAGGGAAGCCACTTCGGCGTCGGAGGCCGTGGCCAGGGGGAAGACATCGAGTGCGTTGTTCAGGGGGACATTTCCGGCGGCCGTCACGCCAAACACACCCACGGCATACACGACCGTGGCCGCCAATAAAAACCAGAAGCGCGCCGACAGGGGTTGAGCATAGTGCATGTAGGTGCTCACGGGCAACAGGAAGAGCGTGCCCATGAAGGCGGCGAAAAAAATGGGATTTAAAATGGCCCGGTTCATGGCTTGCATGGCCGCGACATATTCGCGGTCGGTCACGTGGGCAAGGCCGGGAGTCACGGAAACGGACCAGGCATAAAACAGGCCGGCCATCAGCGCGGTGGTGGTGGCCGTTACTACAAGAAGGAGGTTGGAAGGTGTTGTCATCGCTATTTTTTTTATCAAAAATAGGATCACCCCTGCTTTCAGAATTGAATAAAACCGACACACGGCCCGGCAACCTCAAAAAAAATCAATTGCCGTCAGGATTTCCGGGGCAAATGCGCCATCCTAAACCAGCGACAACGTTGGGTACGGCGTTAGTCCGTCTTATTTTTGCCGAGCATATAGCGCATGTCGATCACAATGTTGGTGTCTTTCTGATTGACCGGCAATTCGATAGAGGCCTTTTCAAAAGAGGGCGGGCCAATGGCGCCCATGGCGTTGTTGGAAAACCCGAAGCCTTCCTTGGGGATGCCCAGCCGGTTTTGGTCGAGGTCCTTGTTCTTGTTCTCATCGTGGAGCACGCTGACGGCATACCGGCCCGGCTTCACGTTGTCGAAGACCACGATCACGCCGTCTTTGGACGCCCTTACGATCTTGCCTTCCATGGCGTTGCGCGGAAAATGATCGTCCTTGTCGTAGAGGCCCACGATGATGTTGCCCTTGTTGCTTTTGATCTTCCCGACCTTCACTTCCAATTTGTTTTGCGCCATGGCCATCGTGACAAAAGACAACACCAAGGCAATCATTATGGTCCTTCTCATAAAACTTAACGCTTATAAGGATGAAACAACGATTGTATCAAAAAAGTTATGCATTTCGGGGTTTTCGTGCGGTAGTGAGAGGGTTACTAACGTATGGGCTGGGTGATTTCATTTTGAACCGCCTCACCTTCGCTAAAGCTTCGGCGAGCAAAGAAAGACGCAAATTCCTTTTTCCTTACACGACTTTCCTGGAGGTCTTCCTCCCTGTCTTCAACTTCACCATCGTCTCACGCACCGCGATACGCGGGAGGCTCTCGGCATTTTCTCCCAGGTATTCTTCCACGGCCTCCCGGTAGTGCTTCACCATCGTCCGCAGCAGCCACGAGATGGCCTTGGTGATGAGGATGTCTTTTTCGCCTTTCAGCCGGTCGATGTTTTCCAACGCCACGGTCACCAGTTCGGCGTTCACTTTCCGGCTCAACGGCGAACAAAGCAACACCAGCGAAGCCCGACGCGTTTGAATATTCTTGCTTTTGGCAAACTTCAGCAACAAGGGCTTCCATGCCTGCCATTGCGCGGGGATCTCCGTGAGCGTATACTTCCCCGTGCACACCACATCCACTTCGGCCCACCCTATCAAGTGTTCCAACCATGCTCCAAACACGGCCGGCTTGAACTGGCGCTGGTCTGGGGTGGCGTAGTCCAGCAACACCCCGGCCATAAATTTCTCCGTGGCAGACTCACCCTCGATGAGGCTGGTGAGCACCGGCACAAACAATTTTGCCGGCATCTCCCGGTGCGCCTTCATCCATCCCTGGCCGATAGCCCGCAGGGTGGGCGCGTTGATGGCGTAGCGCGGGTGCGGGTTGCCCAGGTAACTGTCTGAAAAAGTGTGCTGCGTAGGCTTGCCCGCCTTGGCTTGAATGAGCTTCAGGAGCTCCTGGTGGTGGGGATTCATGGCCATAATGCCCGTGATTTAAACGTTTCCCCCAAGATAGCACATCAAACCAAGCCCTTTTTAGGGCCAGGATTTTTTAGGCCGAAACCTTTCCTTATTTTTGCAGGCAATTGAAAACACGGCTCCGTATTTCAATGGATAGAATTTCAGATTCCGATTCTGAAGATGCAGGTTCGATTCCTGCCGGGGCTACTTAGACAGGATCAACCAATATCAAAACCGCTCAAAATCTATGATTTTGGCGGTTTTTGTTTTTTAGGGATGTCAAAAAATATCAAAAAAAACCTAAAAAAAGGATACCCATTTCGGTGACCGATGGAGACCTTTTAAATTGGTTTCGAACCCACGAAATGGGGACTCCAGGATCGCAGCTGGAAAAGAACATTGATTAAGAACTTTAAACTTTTTAACAATGAACCTCAAGCAGAATCTTTCAATTTTCTTCCATCTTATTTCTTCCAAGAAGAATAGGAATGGCCTCTATCCCATCTGGGTAAGCGTCACGCTGGATGGCAAACGTACCGAGATCTCTACGGGCCGTCAGATCCATCCAACACACTGGGATCAATCTGCAGAAAGGGCCACAGCACTCTGCCCTGATCAGGTGCCTTTAAAGGAATACCTGGATCTCACGTCCTCAGAACTAAAGCGGCACTATACTATTCTCCTGAGCTCCAGACCAAGCGCAGTGGCAGAGGACGTTAAAAAAAGATTTTTATTCATTACATTTACTAGGTTGTTATTCAGCGCATCTACTATTGGCAATTTGATTTTTTGCGATTCGGTTTCTGTTTAGAGGGGACAGATGGTTTTTGGTCGAGTGAGCAGTCCACTGGAAACACCGGTGGCTTAAATCTCCCAAGTTTTTACGCCGGCATGCACAGCCTTGCGGTAGCATTGACCGGCATTTAATAATTCGAAAAAGGATATAATGAAAAGTATCGTTGAGTTAGTGAGCCGTGCAAAACTCTATCCTAAAAAAGTGTTTGCCGTGCTGCACGATGGGGAGGCAGTCACCTACGGTAATTTACTTGCTACGGTAGACAAGCTAAGCGTAATTTTTCAGCGACTAAATCTTACACAAGGAGATAAGATCGTATTATCGACAAATGACAAAAGAGCGCTTGCCGAAATTACCATTGCTGCCTACAGGTTTGGGCTAACGGTCATATTAACGGATCCCAACGCTAAGGCTGACAGGATACATTCCATCATGGACCAGGCTAGTCCCGTTGCATTCTTCATTGACCATGACCTCGTTGCGGCGTGGAGAATGGAGGGAACAAATACCGTTGAGATCAACAATATTCGCGAAGAAAAAAAGAATGTTTTCAAAAGCATCTTTTCACGGAACACGAACGGTGGCGATCTTCCCTCTGATCACACCTATCCAGCTTGTTTGAAAGGCCTCGAAAACACACCGCCAACATACCCACCATTCATTGACGCGTCATGTGTTGCATACATGATGTACACGTCCGGATCCACCTCTGATCCCAAAGGTGTGGTGATATCCCATAAGAATTTGTTCTCACACCTGGAAACGCTTAAGAATGTTTATGGAATGGATGACAAAGTCAGGATCCTGAACGTCCTGAATTTATATCATACGGACGGGATCAACCAGGGACCTTTGTTAGCATTTTATTGCGGAGGTACATGGATAAGTCCGTTTAGGCTGGACACCTCCAGATTGGACCTTATCTACGATGGCATTTACAAATATGAGGTCACACACCTGTTCGTTGTGCCTACGCTACTGGCCTTCTTTGAAAAATATCATGAAGGTTTTGAGGATAGTTTCAAGACACCTGACTTTAAATTCGCTGTCTCTGTAGCAGCATTGTTGGAAGAACGATTATGGCATTCGGTTTCCTCTATATTTAAGATTCAGGTCGCAAACATTTATGGTCTCACCGAAACGGTCACGGGAAGTGTCTATTGCGGACCCAGCGCAGACACCTTTAAGATAGGCACAGTAGGTAAACCCGCCGACTGCAGCATCAAAATCATTAATGAAGAAGGGCAGGAAGTCAAGAAAGGTGAAAAGGGTGAACTTCTATTGAAAGGCGATCACGTGATGGTCGGTTACTTTAATAACCCCGAGGCTACGAACAAGGTGTTGATCGACGGGTGGCTCTATTCCGGAGATATCGCACGTGAAGACGAGGGAGGATTTATTAAAATCGTTGGCCGAAAAAAGAGTATGATCAATTCCGGGGGATTCCGAGTTCAACCCGAAGAAATAGAAGAGCTCCTTCTCAAACTTAACGAAGTAGATGAATGTAAAGTTATTGGGCTAACAGACCCTATCCTGACGGAAAAAATGATCGCGTGTATAAAGCCAAAGGACAATGTCGTAGTGGATGAACTGGTGATCTATAAGTTCTTGCGCGAAAATCTTGAACCCGAAAAAGTACCTCAGGATATGCTTGTCATCGATTCATTTCCGCGTGGTATCAGCGGCAAGATCCAGATAGAGGAATTAAAAAAGATCGTGATTAAAAAACACGCCGCGCCTATTGCAAAAAGCGAAGGCGTGCTGGAAACAATAGTCAAGAATGCCGCCACTATTTTCAAGGTCAAGCACAGTGACATCACCGAAATGAGTTCAACACGAACCGTTTCCGGGTGGGATTCGCTGAATCATCTGGCCCTGATAACCCGACTCGAGCAAGTATTTGACGTCAAGTTTTCAACTTCTGATGCTATGGTGATGACGTCAATACGTGCTATTCGAAATGTCATTCAAAAAAAACTACAATAGATGACTGATGATGCACCTCCGTTACGAACATGGGTCTTCCCTATCCTTGCAAGTCTTGCTATTGTACTTTCATTTCTTTATTACAGTTATTCGAATAACGGACCTTATGCCAAAACGGTAGCGCTCTCGAATAAGAATCTCGAAAGCGCATTAATGGAAAATACCCGCGATACATCCGCGTTATCGATCGTCATCTTTGGCTCTTCCTTGACAGAACACGCTCTGGTAGATCCTCGCGCGCTTGAAGACAGTATTTACAAGCTAACCAACAGAAAAGCGAAAGTGCTTCGTGTGGCGTTGAGTTATCTTACCCCCAGGGTTGCTCAACACATTGACTTTTTTGACTATATAGTCAAATATCCCCCCAATTACCTGTTCGTTGAAAACTTCAGTTTCAATCTGACTCACGGCGATACGACCGCCCTGACGCCTGACCCCATCAATATGGCCCTACTGAACGTCCGGAATATCATTCGGAATGCCATTGGGAAGCCCGCACTTGATAATTACTACGTCAAGTGGTATACCTTCGACGGAAAACCACAACCCGGTGATCGCTACTACACGCGCGAGTTTGACAGTGTGATGTTCAAAAAACTCCTTCATTCAAAGTCTTCGGTTAGAAAAATGTGGCAAAACAATGTTATCAACACCGCATTCGATGCGTTGGCGAAAAACAACACCAGAGTGGTTCTCCTGGACATACCCTTGAATAAATTGTTTCCCCATAATTTCATGGATCAACAAACAGCGTCTGAGCTCAACAAGCTCTTGACAGTCTATAAAACTCAATATCATGTTGATTATTGGCCCTTCCCCTACGTTATGGATAATTCATTTTTCACCGACGGCGCTCACTTGAACTCAAAGGGTGGAATGCAATATCAAAAATGGTTCGTGTCTGAAATTGCGTCAAAAAAATGTTATGAGGCTACTCATTGAAGTCATATTGTTCGCAATGCCCATGATCCTATTGGCATGGACGTTGCCAAAAAAGTATGTATTGCCTTCCCAGATCATTATCACTGCACTTTTCATCGCCTATCAATCACCTTTATCTTTTGCCATTCTGGGCACGATCACGTTCGGCAATTACTATTTATGGCACAAAGCGGTTTTGCGAAAGTCTATAAAGATTGTGATCAGCTTGGGGATTTTGGTGTTGCTTATTGTGTCAGCCAAAATTCTATTTACCATACATGACCATTGGATAATCCCCCTTGGGATGTCCTATTACATTTTCCGAAACATCCATTATACCATTGAGAGCTACCATGGCAGGATTCAAAATGAGGGCCTGCTGTTCTATCTCGCTTATAACTTTTTTCTGCCTGTGCTGATCATTGGTCCAATCCATCGTTATCCAGAGTTCATAAGGGATTGGCAAAGAAGACGAGTAAACAGTGACTATTTTTCATTGGGCTTTCAGCGCATTTTATATGGCTTTTCGAAGATCCTGATTATCGGGAGCTACATCCTCGACTTAAAACTTTCTACCATCATTTCCAACCTGGACGAAAGTCAACATTGGCTCAAGGTATACCTGGAGACCATCAGCGTAGTACTGCATGCATACTTCCAGTTTGCTGGCTACTCTGACATCGCCATTGGTATTTCACTGTTGCTTGGTTTTCGCGTAATGGAAAACTTCAATTTTCCGTTCCTGGCCAGTAACATGCAGGAGTTTTGGTCAAAATATCACATGTCGCTTACCTCATTTTGCCGCGACTATATTTATACTCCCCTTGCTTCTTACTTCAGGAAACCCATGTTAGGGGTTATTATCACGATGACCGTCATCGCGCTATGGCACGAAATCACCATACCTTATTTGATCTGGGGATCGTTGCAAGCTTTCGGAATCTATCTGGCGTTCCTTTTTAAGGATACGCCAACTTCATTGGTCAGCAAGAACCTGGGAAGAGTTTTTGTATTCAATTACTTCTGCCTGAGTTGTGTGATCATCGACTATGAATTAGTAAAAGCGCTTGACGTTTATAAAACCTTGTTCTTTATTAACTGATCATGTATAAATTCTTAACGACCTTTCTTCCGAAGACCCTTGCCAATATCACAATGGCTTTGTGGTACTTCCTCCTGATAATCGTGAACTTATACTGTGGAATTGCCTTCGCGCAAGGAACGTTTCAGTACGTCCGTTGGTGACCGAGGCACCCCGTTTTGAAGCGGGCTCCCGAATTGCTCACGTATTTAGGAAGTACAAAGAACATTCAAAGTGTATCAAAAGTAAGGATGCTGATGGAGTCATTCCAGCAGACTTTCGGATCCCCGCTGTTGACTACATTCGTAGTTTTTATATTTGAATTAACTACAGAAGCGATTGAGGCCCATCATGGTAAAATTCTTTGCTATCCCATTTCCAAAGGTGGATAGAAAAATACCGGCAGGACTATTACCATAATTTATTATCCGTTTTGCGCGTTGGATTTGGTTATTCGCTTAGCGCTAATGAAGTCGTAGCATGCCTGTCAGAAAAAATCCTGAAATCCCTAAGGCAATCAGACTTTACCTTCATTTTTCCTTGTTCTGGAGTTGTCGCCCACGGCCATAATCGTCAGCGCGGCGGAGAGGAGCAGCGCTGAAGCCATGAAGTTGTAAGAAGCGCCGAATCCGCCGGTTGTACTGTTCAGGTATCCTACCATGTAAGCGCCCACGAACGAGCCCAGTGCGCCAAAGCTGTTGATCAGCGCAACCGCTCCGCCTGCCACATGTTTGGGGAGAGCTTCGGTGATCATCGCAAAAAAAGGTCCATAGGGTGCATACATAGCAGCCCCTGCGATCGTCAGCAATACAAACGAGAGCCAGAAATTATTGCTGCCGGCAAGGTGAGATCCGTAAAATGCAATAGCACCGACCAGGAGGCAGGGCCAGACAAACTCTTTCCGCCGCTGAAGCTTATCGGAATAATGCGATGCTGCGAGCATACCCAGGATGGCAAATACATAAGGCACTGCGGATAGCCAACCGGTTTTGACGATGTCCATAGACGGTGCTGATTTGATAATCGATGGGAGCCACATAACGAACCCATAAACTCCCACGCTCCAGAGTGCATACTGGAGCGACAAAAGAATGACTACGCGCGAGCGAAAGGCGTCCGCATAATTTTTTACTGGCTTGATATTCTGCTGCTCCTGCTCCAGGGCATGCTGCAATTTTGCCTTATCGTCGGACGTGAGCCAGGCAGCCCCTTCCGGAGTGTCGTCGACGATGCGCCACCAGATAAACGCCCAGACGATCGCTGGCAAGCCCTCCAGGATAAACATCCATCGCCATCCCACAGCGTCAATGAGATACCCTGAAAGTATGGACATCCAGAGAATCGTGGCAGGATTGCCAAGAATCAGGAAGGTATTGGCGCGCGAACGCTCGCCTTTCGTAAACCAGCGACTCAGCAAAATGATCATCGCCGGCATAACAGCACTTTCCACGATGCCGAGCATAAACCGGATCACGATGAGCACGTTCACATCCCGGATCATACCCGTGGCAGTGGCCAGGGACCCCCACAGGATGAGAGACCAAAAGATCAGTTTTTTTGCGCTTCGCTGAACGGCATAGATCGTACCCGGGATCTGGAAGAAAAAATAACCCAGGAAAAAAAGCGAGCTTAACAGGGAAGACGTGCCTTGATCGATACCAAGGTCCTCCGTCATGCCGCCCGCAGTTCCAAAACTGAAATTGGCGCGGTCGAGATACGCAAGGCTGTAAGTGATAAAGGCAATAGGGATCAGACGATACCAGCGCGACGGAACAGTAAGTTTCTCCATTCCATGAATATAGCGGTTCCTGTACCAAACAAACAACGTGGAATCACAATGAATATGCCATTGGATAATTATTTCTGATATTGTTGTTCTAAAACTATCTGTTATACGCCTTAGCCGTCGAGTTGTTCCCGAAACGATATAGGGGTCATGGCAGTCACTGGGGAGGCTTCCTGCTGATCTTTTTCACGATGCCTGCTCACCAATGTTCATTCCCATTGCCATAGGGGAACCAAACGGCTTGGATTTTTCGCCGCCACCTTTTGGAATGAAATTACAATGCACCCTCGTCTACATCCGCGACCGATTCACCTGAATCTGCTTTTCAAAAGGCTGATCATAATATCGTTTGCCTGATGCCCTATACAAAGCGTTTGCAACTGCCGCAAAAATTGGAGGAAACAACGGCTCGCCAAGCCCTGTCGGTTCTTCTTCATTTTTGACGAAGTGAACTTCAATCGCACCCGGTGCATCCTTTTGCCGGACCATCTTATACTGGTGGAAATTGTTCTTCTCCGGAACGCCATCTTTAAAGGTCATCTCACCGAACAGCACATTTCCAATGCCATCTACGATCGCCCCTTCACCCATGTTGGCCGCAGCGTCGGGATTGACAACAATGCCGCAGTCCACGCCGGCAACAACTTTTTCGATTACGGGTTTATTTCCGTCTAATCGCAAATCCACTACTTCGGCAACGTAGGTATTGTGACAGAAATAGGCCGCGACTCCCCTGCTGATATTGGGTTTCGTTTGATCCCAGTTTGATTTCTCCCTGACAAGTTTTAAGACGCCGGCATATCGATCCGGATTATAATCATTATTTTTTCCCACGGGATTTGTTTTTGCCCGATCCAACAATTCAAGCCTGAACGCGATCGGATCTTTGCCTGCCAGTTCTGCCAGCTCATCCAGGAAAGATTGTTCTGCGGCTGCGATGAAATTTGAACGTGGTGCGCGAAATGCGCCAATGGTAATGTTGGAGTTTATTTCCCAGCCTTCTGCGAGATAATTGTCGACTGCTCCCGCGGGAAACCGGTTGGCATGCACCGCGTGCTCAGGAACTCCGCCACCGCGAACGTGAAATGCGATGAGATTATTTTTTTCGTCCAGTCCGGCTTTATAGGTGGCTGTATAGGTGGGTCTGTAAATTCCGTAGGTCATATCGTCTTCGCGCGTATAGACCATCTTCACTGGAGCATTGACTTTCTGAGAAATCAGAGCAGCCTCCAGGATATGATGGCAATAGGCCCGCAGGCCAAAACCTCCACCCATTCGGGCAAGACGTATATGAATTTTTTCTTTTGGCAATCCGAGACGGGCAACCAAAGTTTGCATGATGAATTCAGGAGCTTGTGTCGCCCCAAAGATCTCAGCCTTTTCGGCGGTGACGTGAGCAAAACAATTTACCGGCTCCATCGTGTTATGCGCCAGGTAGGGTGCGGTGTAGGTTCGCTCGATGATCTTCGCCGCCGTTTTGAATGCCCCCTCCGGGTCGCCATCTTTCCGAAGAACGTTACCAGGCTTGGCTGACATTTCTTTCATCTTCGCCTTGTGCGTGACGGTGCTCTCCAATCCAGCCGGGATGACGACGGGTTGTGTTGAGCCGCCCCAGCCCTTCACCATAATTTTTTTCTCAGGTGCCAGTTGCCATTCTATCTTCAACGCTTTTTTAGCGTTCATTACTTCCCAGGTAGTGTTCCCAACAACGACTACCATTTCGGTAAACGTCGTTGTATCAAATGCGTTCCGTTCGTAGTCGTCGCGCAGCGTATTGATCGTAAATATATCTTTGATCCCGGGCATGGCCCTTGCGGCTTTGTCATCAACAGACTTTATCGCCTGACCAATGGCCGGGGCATGTGTAACCATGGCGATCAGCATGCCATCTTGTTTGTAGTCCATCCCAAACAAGGGTTTACCGGTCACAATACTTTTTCCTTCGACATTCTTTTGTGAGGTTCCGATAATGTTCAGCGCACTGAGCTTCTTCAGCTGCACATCTTTGGGAACAGGCAATGTTGCCGCGAGCGATGCCATTTCACCGTAGCCGGCTTTCTTTCCGCTACCGCGATGGTATAGCATTCCCGATTCTGTGGTGATCTCTTCTACGGGGACACTCCACGTTTTTGCCGCTGCCTCAACGAGCATTCTTCGGGCCGTTGCGCCCGCCGTGCGCAGCGGTTTCCACCCCAGACGTATTCCCTGGCTGCCACCGGTGAATTGACGCTGAAAGCGTTCTGGATAAAAGTCTGCTTGCTCTACGGTCACCTTACCCCAGTCAACATCCAACTCATCGGCGAGGATCATCGGCATTGACGTTTTCACGTTCGAACCAAACTCAGGATTGGCCGACATCAACGTTATTGTTCCATCCGTGGCAATTTTGATAAAGCTGTTTAGTTCGAAAGACTCGGCCGACAAACTCATCGCTTCCCTCGTGAAGGACTTGCCCAGGAGCAGCGAGTTAAAGCTTAGCAGCATCCCTCCACTGGCAAGGACGGAGACTTTTAAGAATGCTCTACGACTTGTTTTTGTATTCATAGGGTTGATTGCTTTAGGATGATGACTACGATTTTGCTGCGGTGTTTATCGCTGCCTTAATACGGAGATAGGTTCCGCAACGACAGATGTTGCCATTCATGGCCGTTTCGATTTCTTCATCGCTGGGGTTTGGCTTCTTTCCCAGCAAAGCAACGGCTGCCATGATCTGACCCGCCTGACAATATCCACATTGCGCAACATCATGTTCCAGCCATGCTTTTTGAACAGGATGATCTCCATTCGCCGACAGCCCCTCGATGGTCGTGATTTTTTTATTTGCTACGCTCGAAACCGGTAAACTGCACGATCGCACGGCATTGCCCTCCATAATTACCGTACAGGCTCCGCATTGAGCCATGCCACATCCATACTTGGCCCCGACAAGATCGAGGTGATCGCGAAGTACCCAGAGGAGAGGCGTTTTGGGATCTACGTCCACCGCCTGCTGTTTCCCGTTGATGTTGAGGTTAATTGTTGCCATTGGGGTTCAGATTTAATAGTTATAAGTTACGAAAATCTTGCTGTTAATTCCTTCATTACCCTGGACAACCGGCTCGGGCGGTCAGACGGCGGGTAAAAAAAGATGAATAAAATAATCTATACCGTCTCCATACCATCACATCCCTCCTGCTCTTTTTTCTTTAGCACGGTTTGCACACAGATCCATTGATTTGACTCAGCCGTCAAATTCCACGTACTTGAATACGATCGCGCTGCTTGAAAGCTTTCTCAATAACATTCAGTCTTGCTTTCCGGGGGTCTGGTTTCCCCACTGTTTTTCCATCCAGGTCGATATCCAGTATTTCTTCTTTCTGGGTATTGTACAGCGGCCAAGCGGGAAGGCCATTGCCATTAGGATCACCTGTTTTTGCAAAGTTTGCCCAATAGGTGTTCATGATCTTTGCCAACTCTTTTTCTTCCGGTGTTGCCTCACCAGGGGATCCCCATCGTGCATGGAGCGTGTTAAACACAAAGGAGACTTCCGATCCGTGACCGGCACCGTAACGGGAGCGCTCACGCGACGCCGCAGCGACATATCCAAATTGAAAGATGTAAGCGGGTGCGCCTTTCGCTACATAGGCTCTTGCCGTCATCCGTGCGGGTTCGCCCCATACCCAATCGGTGTTAAACTTCGTCATCACTTCAGCGAATTCCTTGCTGCCATCCGGATCGAACGCCGCTTTCGCCTCAGCTGCGTTGTCCCCAAAGAGCGCAAACAGTGCTTCCTTCGAAGCAGCGTTGCTGACGAACGGCCCACCAATTTCGCCACTACAATTTCCGATGATGAGTGGAACCTTTGCCTGTCGCCCTGCTTGGTATGCGCTCTCGGCCGTCTCAACAACCAGTTTGCCATCCAGGATTGGGCCGGAGTAGATCTTAACACCGGAGCTATCGCTTTCCTGACCTCCATCGAGTATTTCCTCAACGCTAAGTGACCGGAGCTTTGTCAGGGCATCGGCACCTGTGCCGTCAATCTTGTGTTTATGAGCAAAGTTCATCCCTATTGTTTCGGCGGATACGGGATAAAGAGGATCAGCATTCTCTTTATTGATTGGTCTACCGGTAAGCACACCATCGCGACCACCACTGGATTCACCGATAGCTTTGTGGAAAAGTCCTCTTGCAGCCGGGATCGTTAGAAGCGAATGAATGGATACACCACCCGCGGAAAAACCGAAAATGGTTACGTTATTAGGATCGCCTCCGAATGCGGCGATGTTTTCCTTGATCCACTTCAGCGCAGCAATCTGATCCATGTAGGCATAACTACCTTTAAATTCATCCGGATGTTCTTTACTCAATGCAGGGTGTGCAAAATGACCCAGGCGACTAAGCCTGTAATTGATCGTCGTCAGGATGACGCCTTGTTTGGCAAATGCGTCTCCTGCCGAGCCCGGGTCGGAACCGCTGCCCGCTACGAAAGCACCTCCGTGAATCCAAACCATCACTGGCAATTTTGATTTACCCGTTGCTGTAGCGGGAGCCCATAAATTAAGAAAGAGACAATCTTCCGAAGTTTTTGCTGTGGAACCAGGCCAAAGTCTCTGTGGACAATCCGCGCAGTATTTGCTGGCGTCACGAACTTCCTTCCAGGGCGTTACCGGCTGTGGTGGTCTCCAGCGGTTGGCACCCACGGGGGGCGCGGCATAAGGAATACCCTTGAAAGACACGATGTCACCTTCTTTTAGACCCCGCACGGTTCCCGCGGCGGTCTTAACTTCCGGTCCCGCGCTTTGAGCGCTTTGTTGAGCATTTAAAAAGCTACAGGTCAAAATTAGTAGCGCGATTCCAATGGGTAGTCTTTTCATCTCGATTGTTGTTAGGGCAATTGTTCGTTATGTCACAAATCAAGTTTCCGGCTTGCTAACCATTTCACCATGGCCGGATCACGATGATCAAAGAAGGCGCTTGCTTTTTGATCGAGTGCCTGAATGGACTGCATGTCCTGGTCGCTTAGCTGAAAATCAAAAATGTTGAAGTTCTCCTCCATCCGTTCTTTGCGAACAGATTTTGGAATGGCAACGACGCCGCGCTGTGTCAACCATCTCAACACAACTTGTGCAATGGACTTGTTATACTTCTTTCCGATCGAAGCGAGCAGTTCATTTTTGAAAAGATCATTTTTACCTTCCGCAAATGGGCCCCACGACTCATGCTGCACGCCATTTTCCTGAAGGAATTTCTGTGTCTCGATTTGTTGATGAAACGGATGCGTTTCAATCTGATTGACTGCCGGAACAATCTCGTTGAAGGAGATAAGATCCATTACTCGATCAGGATGAAAATTACTTACACCGATTGCCCTGATGCGACCTTCCCTGTAGAGTTCCTCCATTGCCCTCCATGCACCATGTACGTCATTGTAAGGTTGATGAATGAGATATAGGTCAAGATAGTCGAGCTGAAGTTTCTTCAATGAGCGTTCGAATGCTCTTTTGGCTTTCTCGTAACCGGCATCTTGTATCCACAACTTCGTTGTCACGAATAATTCTTCACGCGGCACGCCACTTCTTTTGAGCGCATGCCCCACAGCTTCTTCGTTCATATACGATGCTGCTGTGTCGATCAGGCGATAACCCACCTGGATCGCTTCGTATACGCTTCTTTCACATTCATTAGGATCCGGCACCTGAAAGACCCCGAAACCCAGCACGGGCATGTCTACCCCATTATTGAGTCTAACCGTCGGGGTTGCCGTTTTATCGGCTAATGCATTACCACTTTCATTTTTTGTCTTCATATTTATTCTGCTTACTTAAAGAATTCCAAATTTACCGCCTCACGGAAGTTTGAAAGCCATGATCGATCCGGATGGGTTCTCTTTTGTTCCGCCCACCGATAAAGCAACAAACTGCTTCCCTGCAACAAAGAATGAACAGACGTTGGCATTATTAGCAGCCGGTAAAGTAGTTTCCCAGACCTGTTTGCCGGTACTTTTATCAAATGCCCATAATTTTTTGTCCTCCGCTCCACTGATAAACACCAATCCACCCGCAGTTACCATGGGCCCCGATCTTCCTAACAAGCCAGTAATGGGTCCACCCTTTTCTTGTAGTTTTTCGTCATTCGCTAAGGGGATCTGCCATACATATTCACCTGTAGAAAGATTCAGCGCGTTCAATGTTCCCCACGGACCTTTCATGGCCGGATTTCCACTCGGGTCAGACCATGTTCTGTAGCCGGTAATATTCCCGTAGTGCACGGGTTTTGTTCCGTCCGTTTTCCCGCTTGTTGCTTGCGTTACTTGGCCACCCTTTTTATCATACAAAAAAGCGATTATCGCTTGTTCCTCATCCGCAGTTACCAGCCCTTTGAAGGCTGGCATCTGACCTCCACCCATCCGTATTTTTTCGAGCCCTTCCTTTTCACCCATCTTGTCTTTGAGATTTACTAAGGATGGGAATGTAGGAGGAACTCCTTTTTTCTCCGGGCCATGACACGACGAGCAATGTTTCAGGTAGGTGGCCCGGCCTGTTTCAAACATGGAGTTGTCGCGTGCTGCAAAATGTTTGTCGAGATCTACAATGGTTTGAATCTCGGGCAAATTGTTCCCCCTGATGTAAAGGAATGAGGTGCCAGGATCGTAAGCGGCTCCTCCCCAATTGGCTCCTCCTCTCGTAGCCGGCAGCGATAGTGTGCCCTTTAAATCCGGTGGGGTAAATAAGCCCTCATATCTCACGGATCTGAATTTCTCCAGGGTGGCTTTATGATCGGCCTCGGAATAATGATTTAAATCATCCTCGGTCATAGACTGTTTCACAAATGCCTTTGGCTTTACAGGAAAAGGTTGCGTAGGCCAGGCCTCTTCACCCGGCATATTTGACGCAGGGACTTTCCGCTCTTCAACGGGGTAAAGTGGCTTGCCCGTATCACGATCAAGCACAAATACAAACCCGTGTTTGGTCACCTGGGCGACAGCGTCAATGTCTTTTCCATCTTTTTTGATCGTCACTAAATTTGGCGGAGCAGGCAAGTCATAATCCCAGAGATCATGATGCACGGTTTGAAAGTGCCATTTGTAATGACCTGTCGCGGCATCTAATGCGAGCACGCAGTTCCCGTATAGATTTTCTCCTTTTCGGTCTATCGCGTAGTAATCGTAGGAAGGAGATCCGAGGGCCAGGAACACCATGCCCCTTGCCATGTCGATGCTCAGTCCCGCCCAGCAATTAGCCCCACCGGCATGTTTGTAGGCATCGGGTGGCCAGGTTTCATAACCGGGTTCGCCGGGAAGAGGAATAGTATGGAAAGTCCATTCTAATTTTCCAGTGCTGCAGTTGTACGCCCTGATATACCCTGGAGGAGCACCATAGAGATCGGGTGTTCTTAGCCCGATAATGATCAAGTCCTTGAATATCCTTCCGGGGGTTGAAAGCGAAACGGAGATTTTTTGAGGATCATCCCTTACGCCTTCGTTCAGGTTTATTTTGCCATGGGTTCCAAACGAAGGGATGATCTTTCCAGTTTTTGCATCGATCGCCATCAAATAATTACCGGAAGAATACAAGATCCTTTTATCGTCGCCGCTCTCCCAATACGTTACACCTCTGCTCGCCGCGCTGGGCTGTCCTTCATCCAAGGTCTTACAAGACCAAATTTCTTTTCCTGTAGCGGCATCGATGGCATAAACGGTCTGCTTGCCGGAGTTTGCATACATCACGCCGTCCACTATGATAGGATTACTTTGGCTCGACACGGGCTCTTGTCCCGGTGGCAAATCATGCATCTGGAAAGTCCAGGCACTTTCCAGTTGACTTACATTTGAGAGATTGATTTGGTCCAGCGATGAGTAGCTGGAACTATGCGCGTCAGCTTTGTAGCAAGACCAGGTATTCTCGCGGCTATCGGTCGGGCTACAGCCAGCCATGCAAAGCGAAGCAAGGGCGATAGTGATCCAACAAAGATCTCGAATTGAAGTTTGTTTACGCATACCAAGTTTACTCAGATGAATACTTTCATTAATGTTTGATGACATGCGTGTCGCGCACACTGCTAAATGTCAAGGCTAACATTTTCCAGTTCTTGCCCTCTTTTTGATACACTTCGGTTACCGTAAATTCAATCTTTGCGTCACTTCCCCGAACTTCGGATTCCAATGTAATGCGGTTCCAGACAATCGCTGTTTTTCCAATAATCTCCACTGCCGTATCATGGATGGTGGCCTTCTTATACCAGATCGTTCCTGATTTAATGATCTCAAGTTCCTCGTCCTTTTTCCATGTGCCGCTCATGTGAACAAATTTTGCTTTGTCGTGAAAGAGCGCGGCAAGTTTGTCTATGTTCTTGTCCGCCATCCACTGCCACTTGTCTTTTGACAGATTGACGACTTCCTGTTCTTCTTTTGTGAAGTTTGCTGGAGTCGGGGTTTGGGCGTAGGTTGACAGCACCGTCATTACGAGTAAGCAGAGTCCGGGTATTGCTTTTTTCATCGCGTATGTAAATTGTTTTGTTATAACTTATCTAACTTCTTTTCCTTCAACCATTTTGACATGAGGTCAGCGACTTCAACGTTGTTCAAATCGGAAAAGGGAAAATGCGTGTTTCCTTTCAACCCCACTTCCGGCAGATGTACCACCGTTACATCACCGCCATGACGGTTGACCGCATCTCTCCAAAGTCTGGCCATTTCAAGACGCGCACGCCAGCCGTCTGTTCCCGGATTAGGATCGGGTTTAGCCGGAATGTTGTCTCCATAATAGATGATGATCGGAATCCTGGTCAACTTCATAAACTCTTCCATGGGCCTCCCCACGGCAGCGACCGGGCCTGACGAGCTTGCAACAGGAGTCGGGACTTCCCCTTCCGGAAAAATAAAACCGCTGCCCGGTTCATAAGACACGATGGCTTTCACGTTGCTGTTCTTGATTGCCGTGAGCCAACCAAAGCCACCGGAATGCGAGTGCGTGACCAGAATTCCCTGGCCGATCTTGTCAAACAGTTTAGACGTCGCATCCGAAATTACTCCGGGATCAAATCCACCAATGTTAGGTGCCATTTGGCGGAAGTACTGATTGAGCGTCTCGGGATCTTTTGCAAACTGTACGCCCGGAAAGTAATCAGGCCAGACGCCGAGGCGAAATGTACCAAACCACATTTGCTCGTCGGGCGTGGGAACAATTTTGACTGAATCCATGCTGCGACTGGCCCTTCCTCTTCGAGGTTGGTCGAGCACATACACTGCAAAGCCGCGCCGGAGAAAAATATTTTGATACCCCTCCCGTCCATCGGGTGTGGTTTCCCAGGTTTTCGAAAACTGCCCGATGCCATGCCACAACACCAGCGGAAGTTTCCGGGCGTTTACAGGGATTTGATAAAACACATAAGCATGATCACCATGAAAGGTCTGACCTTCCGGCGTACGCGTGATGGGATCAAAAGTGCCCGGATTTGTTTTTACTGAGCCACCGACAGCAAAGCTTCCTTGTTCTTGAATAACCATAGGCTTCGTTTGTGCATGGCTTAAGGAAGACGACAAAAGAAGGAGTGCAATGATTATGAACTTTTTGGTGATCAGTTTCATCGTTAATAGTTTGAATTGCCTTTTATGGCTAAATTCCTTGTACAAAAGTGCTACCCTCCGGGAGGAATGGGCTTATATAGATTACTGGTTTATTTACCATTTTCACTGATCCTGGGGTTCCTTGAAGGAAACAAGCCCGGAACAGCTTAATTTTGGAGTAAGATCGAGGGATTTATGGATGAGATACTAAAATTTGATACCGTCAGCCAGTACAATGACTTCAATAACAACGAGACCCTGCACCCGCTCGTGGGGGTTGTTGATCTGTCCAAGGCTGCGCCCAGAAAACTAAGACGGCTGAGTTATAATTTCTACACCGTCTTTTTGAAAGAAATTAAATGTGGTGACCTGAGATATGGATGCAATAACTATGACTACGATGAGGGCACACTGATCTTTCTGGCCCCAGGGCAGGTTATTGGCTCCGCAGGCGAAGAGTACTACCAGCCGCAAGGTTTGGCGCTTGTCTTCCACCCTGACTTTATTCATGGAACGTCACTGGGACGTCACATTCATGATTACACGTTCTTTTCCTATGCTGTAAATGAAGCGCTTCATTTATCAGAACGCGAACGCCAGATCATCCTCGACTGTATCTCAAAGATCCGCTATGAGCTCGAGCGCGGCGTTGACAAGCATAGCAAGAAATTGATCGTCGCCAATATTGAGCTATTCCTCAGTTATTGTGTAAGGTTTTACGATCGTCAATTCATTACCCGCGAGAATGCGGTGAAAGGAGTTCTCGAGCGATTTGAAACCTTGCTGAATGACTTCTTCGCCTCCGACAAACCGCAGACCGTAGGCCTTCCCTCCGTTGCGTATTGCGCCAGTGAACTCAATCTCTCGCCGAATTATTTTGGCGATCTCATTAAAAAGGACACCGGCAAATCAGCCCATGAATACATCCAGTTAAAATTGATCGACACGGCCAAAGAAAGAATTTTTGATGCCAACAAGTCGCTCACTCAGATTGCCTACGAGTTAGGGTTCAAATATCCGCAGCACTTCACCAGGGTATTCAAGCAATATGTCGGTATGTCACCGTTCGACTATCGCAATTCGATGAATTAGTAGCTGAAATTTATAAGACATAAAAAAACTGTGCCCGGAGAAATCTCCGGGCACAGCGCTTTTGTAATGTCTTACTGAAGTTTTACGCTGATGATTTTATCAATGGCAGGCAGGGTGGTGAAGGGATTCGGATTTGGCACAGCCTCGATGTGTTTGCTTTCCGAAAGTGGTGTCCCGGCCAGGTTGAACTGTGTTATGCCTGCACCCGGAAACTGGTCGATTGCCGTGCCGTCGTTATAGAGGGCGATGGTTGTGGAGATGTCCCCCTTGGTGGTCGCGTCCACACCGTCTCCCGTGGAGGCAAAAAACCAGTCATTCGAAAATCCATACATGGTGGCAATGGCAATGCGGTCTCCTTTCTGATAGGTGATGGCCTGTGTCACCATGCCTCCTTTGCCACCGTTGATCATCGGAAGAAGAACTTTCGACTCCGGGGCAGGCAATACATAGACTTCCTTCACTCCCGTTTTGACTTTCAGCGCGGCAGCCAGGATATCGGCATTGCCTTTTTGAGCGAGGTCTTTCAAGCCTTCGCCACGATCGTTTTCACCCAGTTTGTAGATCGGGTTATCGATCCCATTGTAGATCACCACCAGAACCGGCGATAGGGGTGTGAATATACCCGTGATGGTTTGCACATAGGTGTAGAGAGGTGCGTTGTTGCCCGCTTCCGCGATCGATGTGAGACCATTTGCTGTCGGCTGACCGGCGCTGTACAACGGCGCGGCATTCAGCAATTGTCCACCGGCGATATAGGAGATGGCCCACACGCCGGGGCTGAACGGTGTCTCGTTGGCCGTTCCTTTTGAAATGTTCTTCAGCGTCAAGGTGAACGTTGAGTTGCCGTTATACGCTAACATCGCTTGCATCAGTGACGAGGCCGGCAGATAGTCATTTCCCTGTGCATCCATGCCGGCCACCGCTGCAATGTTCTGGTTGTCGGCCGTGCCGGGATGCACTACGTTGGCTCCGGGTGCCTGGTTTATGCGGGTTCCATTATCCCACAGCTTCACCTGCGACGAAACATCGCCTTCGATTGGATTGCCATTGGCATCGTAAACCAATATGCCCGGGTTGGCCGGCGCGAAGAACAAGTCATTTGACCAGCCATACATGGTGGCAAACGTCACGGCCTCACCTTTTGCAGCCGAAAAACTAATCGATACGGACTGATCCGGAAAAATCAGCCCGGGTGTTCCATCGCCCTTGAAAGTTCCCGATTGCACTAAAGGCCTCGAGTCCAAAACATTCTCCACGGTTATCGTCGAAGTCTCTACCGGCCCACCGGAGTTGTCGTCGTTGCAAGCTATCGCGAGCGGTAACAACAGGCAGAGGTACCAGGCATTGCGTTTTCTTAATTGCGTCATAGTCTCTTTTGGGTTTTAATTCAGCCAAAAGTAACGCACGGCCAAAGCGATGGGAATGATCGTATTGCCCGAAGAGTTGTATATAGTGCCCGAAAGAAATTTTTCCAATGAGATTTGCCGGGTCGGCGCCGCGATGGCGGGAAAATTAATCCACACTTCGGGAACATTCGCTAATCGCCGCCACGCGCGTTCGCGCCATCTTTGCGCATGCTTAAAATCCTTACACCAAACTGGATCGAAATCTCACCGTCATGAAAACAAATCGCATCTTTTGGATTGCCCTCTTCCTTTGCACGAAAGTGTTTGCCCAAGTAGACCCCATCGACAAAAATAATCTCGGCATCGGGGGCTACGACCTGGTAGCCTATTTCAATGCCGGCAAAGCCATGAAGGGCCTTCCCGCCAACGCAACGGTCTATCAAGGCGTGACCTATCAATTTATAAACGCTGAAAACCAAAAGACCTTCGAAGCCGATCCCACACGCTATCTGCCACAATACGATGGCTACTGCGCATTGGCGGTTAGCTATGGAAAAAAAGTGTCCATCAATCCGGAGGTATTTAAAATAACGAACGACAAGCTCTATCTTTTCTATTACGGAAAATCCGGCGCCAGAACCGTGAACTCGCTCGACACCTGGAACAAGAGCGAACCTCGCCTTCTGAAAAAAGCCGACGAGCTTTGGCCTAAGGTCACGGCGTTGAAATATAAAGCCGGTGAAGGTCTTTAATCCATGCTGCTGTGATCGAGATCGCTCCGCTCTGCCGGAGGCCCGCGTGCGTTTCGTACCTGCGGCATTTTTAATCGCCCGCTTTGTCACCCGGCCGACATTCATGCTATCCGATCCCCGGTCTTTTCCCGTTAATTTTCAGCACCATCCCCGCCAACCCCGGGACCTGATGGCATTCAAAACTGAAAAAGGAAAGATCCGTCTTTCGGCAAAAATGAAATTGACTTTTTTTGACAAGGAAAAAAATGCGGAGTTTCACCTCATCATCCACGAAAAGGAATTCGAAAGGTCGTTTCATCGAAGCGACCGGAAGGATGAACTCCTCACCATTGCCTGGAACAGTGGCAAATTACAACACATTGTGGTTGATGAACAGGAATACGCTTTTCCACCCCACACGATTCTCCCCCTGATGGCGAATCAATCCTATCATTTCTCATGTCCCGAAGATGTCATCGCCTGGCGGTTTAACCGGGATTTTTATTGCATCGTCACCCACGACCAGGAAGTGAGTTGCGTCGGCTTCTTATTCTACGGGTCGTCGCAGACCCTGTTCATTGACCTGGACGAAACGCATCAGCGCAAGATCCAACTCCTGTTTGAAGTCTTCAAAGACGAATTTCAACAAGCCGACAACGTCCAGGGAGAGATGCTTCGCATACTCCTGGTGCGCCTCATTATCACCCTGACCCGGCTGGGCAAACAGCAATACACGAAGAACGAGCCTCCTGCCGACGACAACAAATTCAATCTCTTCCGTCAATTCAATCTACTGGTCGAAATGCACTACAAGCATCAACACGACGTCCAATTCTATGCGGCGGCGCTGCATCGATCGCCAAAGACCGTCGCCAACGTTTTTGCTTTATATGGCAAGAAGTCGCCCTCCCAAATCATTCATGAGCGCATTGCCCTCGAGGCCCGCCGCTTGTTCTATTATACCGACAAATCGGCTAAAGAGGTCTATACGGATCTGGGATTTGAGGACGCGTCGCACTTTAGCCGCTTCTTTAAGAAGCATACCCACGTCAGCCCGTCGGAATTTAAAAAGTCCATACTCTTAAAAAAACGACGCGGTGAATTCGCCTCCTCTCCAGGATCGATCCGCATTCCCACTCCCCTCGCCGATTGAATCTGAAGCCGGTTCATCGCATAACTCAACCTATCCTCAACGATCATATAATCCACCAAGAATCCTATGAAACTAAACTCCAAATGGCACGGTATCATTGACTATGCAGTCGTATTATTTTTGCTTTTGGCGCCGCTATCCCTCAGCCTACCCAGCCTTACCACGTTTTTTACGCTCACGCTTGCCCTGATCCACTTAGGACTTACGGCGACAACGAATTTTGAAATGGGCGTGGTAAAAATCATCCCCCTCAAAATACATGGATGGATTGAGTTGGTTGTCTCCGTTTCGTTGATCGGCCTTGCATTTTATTTAGGAACCGTAGAGGGCAGCTTAGCCAGGAATTTCTATTTGACCTTTGGGGCCGCGGTATTTGTCACCTGGTTCGTAACAGATTACACGTCTGCTCCTGAAAAGAATTGAGCACACATCATCGATAGCCTGAGTAAGCAAGGCGCCCGCCATAGATACCTGTAGGTTCCGGTGCCTACGTGAGCTGCTTTCTAAGCATTATCATATCCCTGAGCTGAATGCCATTTTCATAAATGGGTGCGGGATAATTATCGATAAAGAACCCCTTTCTGATATCAAAAATCTCAAAGCCTTCTTTTTGATATAAATCGAGTTGTCGTATCGATCCATCTCCCGTTCCAATGATAATCGTTTTATATCCGTCTATCGTCGCCCTGCGGGTGGCGTCTTCCAACAACGATCGGCCGATCCCCTGGCCTTGGAGTTTTTCGTCCACGGCGATATTCTTGATTTCAACACAATCGGCGTCGAGCGTATAAAGCACATAAACGGCGGCTGCTTTATGGTCGCGTTCAAGAATATAGACCTCCGATTGGAGGATGTACCTGTCGATCGCTTCTATTGTTTCATCGGCAAGCAGCAACAAATCGTAGGGGATTCGCCCATCTTTCCGGAGGCGTCTTATTTCTAAATTCATTTGCATGGGTTGCTGTTCAACGAGCGATGCCGTTTGTTTTCATGAACGTTCCAGACGGGAAAATTGTCCACCACGATGCGAAAATTCTCCATGTTAAGGATCTCCCTGTTCACGCACCTTTGTCCCGTCAATAACGACAGAACAAAATAAATGAACAGTTAAAACTCAACAACAAAATGAAAACAATTTCAAAAAATCTGTTTGTCATGGCGCTCCTCCTCATCAGCGCATCGATCCTTGGCCAGGTAGTCGAGCCGGTCGACAAAAACAAAATCGCCAACGGCGGTTATGACCTGGTGGCCTATTTTACGGACAACGCGGCGGTGAAGGGCAAAAAAGAATTTACCCAGGAACTAAATGGGGTGAAATATCAATTTGCTTCGCAAGAGCACAAAAATCTTTTTAAAAACGACCCTGAAAAATACCTGCCGGTATGCGACGGTTATTGCGCCTGGGGGGTTGCCGAGAAAGGAAAGAAAGTGCCCGTCAATCCGGAGACGTTTAAAGTGATCGACAACAAATTATATCTTTTCTTCAACGGCGATTTTAATGGCGCGCCGTTCAACACCTTGCCCGAATGGAACAAAAATGAGCAGAACTTATTAACGCAGCTGCCTGTTAAATGGGCAAAGCTAAAAAAATAGACCTCTTGCAATAGACCTCTTGTCAAACCGAAAGCCAGGCACATGCCTTGGCTTTCCTTTAATCTCTAAAAAAATGGAACCCAAAAGACACCCCCTTCCTCCGTTCACAATGGAGACTGCCCTCCAGAAAGTGCAGGCAGCCGAAGATGCCTGGAATTCAAAAGACCCTGAGAAAGTAAGCCTGGCCTACACCGTGGATACGGAGTGGAGAAACCGTACGGAATTTATCAACGGCCGTGAAGAAGTTAAAGCATTCCTGACCCGGAAATGGCAGAAAGAACTGGACTACAAGTTGAAGAAGGAGTTGTGGGGCTTTCGCGAAAACAGAATGGCCGTACGTTTCGAATACGAATGGCACGACCACACCGGCCAATGGTTTCGCAGCTATGGCAATGAACTGTGGGAGTTTGATGAAAACGGTTATATGCGAAAGCGTTTTGCCAGCATCAACGATTTGCCCATAGAAGCGTCGGAAAGAAAATTATAGCGTGATCCGCATCTGAAATACGTTTTCCATGAACGACCAGCCCTTCCTCACGTTAATCGATCCCCAAAACGGAAACCTGGCATTCAAAGTCCTGGGCTTCGACGACAGCCGCCACTTCGACCATGTCCAACGCAACAACTACTATTCGCTGGTCTGGATCAAAGAGGGCACAGGAAAAGTCACGGCCGACTTTGCCGAATACGGCTTCGATGAAAATACATTATTCTCATTTTCTCCGTACCAACCGTTTATGTTCGCCCCGGGCCCGATCAAAGGAGTAGCCATTCATTTTCATCCGGACTTTTTCTGTATTCACAAACATCAAACCGAAGTGGCCTGCCACGGTGTACTTTTCAATAACATCTATCAGCCTCCCTATACGCTCATCGATCAACCGTCAACGTCGTCACTGGACTTCCTCATCCAACAAATGAAGCTGGAGATGAAGGACCCGGCACTGGCCCAATATGAGATCCTGGTTTCGTACCTGAAAATATTCCTGATAACGGCATCAAGACTTAAAGCAGGCCAACAGCCCAGCATACGTGGGGCTGAAAATGAAAAACCATTTCTCCTCCAGACCTTAAAAGACAGCATTGAAAAAGATTTCAAGAAAAAGCATTTGCCCAGCGAATACGCAGAAAGCCTTAACATCTCCCCAAAAGCGTTGGCAAAGATCACGAAAAGCTATTTCAATAAAACGTTGACCGAACTCATTTCAGAGCGCATTATCATCGAAGCAAAGCGCGAATTGTACCTGACCAGCAAAACCATCAAAGAGATTGCCTACGAGCTGGGCTATGAAGACGAACACTATTTCAGCAGGTTCTTCAAAACCAATGCCGACATCTCGCCACAACTCTACCGTGAGACGGTTGGAGTGGCCAGAGGTGAAAATTAGTGCTCACGCTTCATCAACGAGCGCGCTGCCAGCAACGCCAGGATGCTGAGGGCCGCACCAAACGATAAATAATAACCCACATAAGGAAGACCATAACTCGTTGCCAGCGTGGTGGCCAAATAGGGCGTGAGCGATGCGCCCAGGATACCGGCTAGTGTAAACGACAAGGATGCTCCGGTGTAGCGAACTTCCGCGGGAAAAATTTCCGCCAACGCAGTGCCTACCGGGCCATAGTTCAACCCCATCAACAACATGCCGGTCGATTGAAACACGACGGTAACGATCAGATTGCCAGTGCTGAAGAACGGCGCCAGGAACAAACCAAAGATGAAAATGCCGATGCTCGATACCAGGAGCATATTATTTCTGCCTTTGCGATCGGCCAGCACGGCCGACACTGGAATGCCCAACGCAAAAAACAACATGGAGATCATTTGTGCGATCAAAAAGCTTTCCCGCGAATAATGCAAGGCAGAAGTTCCCCAGTTCAATGTGAAAACCGTCATGATATAAAACAAAAGGAAAGTAGTGATCACCGCAGCGGTGCCCAGGAAGATGACTTTCGTGTGTTTTGCAAAGACAGCCACCACTGGCACTTTTACCCGCTCCTGGTTATGCATCACCTTGAGAAACTCGGGCGTCTCCGTGATCCTCAGCCGTATGTAAAGTCCGACCCAAACCAGCAGTGCGCTTGCGATAAAGGGAATGCGCCAGCCATACGACAAGAACTGCTCGTCGCTCATGGTTTTGCTGAGGATAAAAAATGTCGCGCTGGACAATAAGAAACCAATCGGCGCACCGAGCTGGGGGAACATGCCATACCAGGCTTTTTTATTCTTCGGTGCATTCTCCGTGGCCAGCAACACCGCGCCTCCCCATTCGCCACCAAGCCCCAACCCCTGACCAAAACGAAATATCGCCAGCAAGATGGGCGCTAAAATACCGATGGTGTGGTAGGATGGCAAAAGGCCGATGGCAACCGTTGAGGGTCCCATCGTCATCAGGGCAGCGACGAGCGTTGCTTTGCGTCCCTTCCGGTCTCCAAAGTGTCCGAAGATCGCAGCACCCAATGGCCTGGCAAAAAAGGCCAACGCAAATGTTGCCAGCGATGCTAACGTAGCCGCAACAGGATCACCTGCCGGGAAGAACAGCTTTGGGAAAACCAATACGGCTGCTGTAGCATAAATATAAAAGTCAAAAAATTCGATGGTGGTTCCGATGAGGCTGGCGGCCAGTATGCGTGTTACGGGATTTGCTGCGCTTTGTGTTTGGGTCATAGGGACGGTGTTCGGTAAAAGCTACTTGCAAGATCACATTTTTAACGAATAATTATAAACAGAATAGGAATGAAATCACCAGGACTCGTCCCGTTGGTCGCTCGTCAATGGCGTTGAAATTATTTTTCCTTTACAATCTTGCGCGCAACGACCCCATTTTCGGTTGCTACCGATAGGATATAGACCCCGGGAGGGGTACCGCTGATATCGATCGTGTTTTCGTCCAGCCATCGAAACTGAACCTCTTTGCCCATCGTATCGACTAGCGTGACGTTGGTTTCGCGTACGGATGCGCCGGAGATGGCTACCACGTTGCGAGCGGGATTAGGGTAGACGCTGATCATTTCCGTTTTTGTTTCCGGTGCAGCGTCCAGAATAATCGAATTGAAGTCAACAAATGCTGAAGCGCCGGCAGCGTTAACGGCACGGATGCGTAAAAAGAAATTCTGATTGGCGATATTAGCCGTATCCAGCAGGGCCGTCACGTCGGCACCGGTGAGTGCAATCGCGGTGTAAACCTGTGTCTCACGGTCGAGGCGCTGAATTTCGAATCCCGTTTCGTTGTTGGCGTTATCTGACCAGGTCATTTTTATCCTGTTATTTTCGATCACGGCCTGGACATTGCTTGGCGCCTTTGGCAGACCTGGGGCGACTGTTAACCACGCGGCGCCATAGAAATGCTCACCATCGACTGACTTTATGGGGCCTGTAAGCATAAAATCGGTATCATTAATCTGGACAAGATTTGAAGGTATTCCGTCGATGGGCACTGAAAATCCAGGCATCACATTGCCTTGCATATCGACCAGGGCAAGCTTCGCTATGGGATAACCCGTGGTCTCTGTCTGCGTTAAATTGACGCCCGCCCGTTCGAACAGACCAAACACTGCGATCTTATCCTGAAATCTGGAAGCGTTATAACGTCGATTGGGAAGATTAAAGAAAAATGGGCTGAACGATTCATCTTTCTTGCCATCCGGTTTCAATCGTACCAGTTGCGTTGCGCCTCCTCCGCCAGTCGGAGATGCTACTCCGGAAAATCCATAAAAGGTTGTGCCGTCTACATTGGGTTTCTCGCCGTTACCCAGGCGAAGGTAAACATCTAATGACCCGACGTCGGTTAACGTCCCATCGGATTCGTATCGTTTAAGATATTGCTTAGAATCGCTACCATTGAGCAGCGCCATAACTTTCCCGTCTGCTTCCGGGGCTACCGTGATCAGCGTAAGCAGGTTGTTGATGTCGTGAGACACTGGAAACGCGCGGTCGAGCGAGCCATCGGGATTAAGACGAAATAACGCTTCAATACCATTACCAATGGAAAGGCTTCCACTGATCTGTACCAGCATCTTGCCATCGGTTAATAACGTAATCGTGTAGCCTCGTTTTTTGCCGTCAGCAAGAAACGCCGGCGCCTGAAAGCTGTCGTCGAGCGTTCCATCGGCATGCAGGCGAACCATGCAATACCGGGCCATCCCATCAAAGGATGTGAAATCACCGGCCACGATCAAGTTGCCGTCGGGTTGTCGCACCACCGTTCGCACGGCGTCGTTGAACAAATTGCCCGCGGTGAAGGACGGGTCGACACTACCATGATCGTCGAGCAGCACTATATTCTTTTCTGGCGCATCATTCACCCTATCGAAATCGCCAAAGAGAATCACCTTTTGCGCCTCAACCGGTACCACGCCTGAGATGGTGGCCGTCCGCGCGAGATTGGCATCGAATCCAGCAACATCGTCGCCCGTCAAATTGATCTTGAACAAATCGAGCGGGGCGTGGGTGTCCAATCTTCCGTCACTACTCAGGTAAAAGTTACCATTACCGGCATACGTGATCCAAGACCTCGGCCCACGATAAATCTTTGGTGATGCGTCATCTCTCAATCCGTTGTCCATGACGCGGCTGACGGTTTGGCCGTAGCAATATATTTCGTTGTTGATTATAAAGATTGATTGCGGGTCCATGCTTTGGAAGCCGTTAAGAAAACCAGCGTCGCGCGTTCCATCGGGTTTGAATCGACCCAGAAACTCCCAGCCGGTGTTGAGAAGGACAATGTACTGTTGGCCATCGACCATTTGAAAATCGAATTGAGTTGCACCACGATCGGTCATTTCTTTTTTAAAAGGTGTATCGGCCGACCCGTCGGTATTGAATCGTTGGAGATAACTGAAGCCCGTACTCACCACTGGATCGTATATCGCAACGATCTTACCATCGGATTGCACCTTGGTGCTGTATACGTTGCCATGTTGAAAAGATTCTCCCAAGACAAAGGATTGATCGAGGGATCCATCGGCATTCAAGCGTATCAGCGCTCCGGGAGTCTTTTCGTTTATGTGCGTACCGCCGCTGACGAGAATTTTTCCATCGGCCTGCAATTCCAAGTCGAAGACAATCCCCGGCCCCGTTGCCTGCGCGTTAAAAGAAGGATCGATCGTACCGTCAGGATTCAGACGCACCACTTTGTCAGCTTTCTTGCCGTCATAAGAGACGAAGGTTCCGGCTACCAGAATATGTTCATCGGGTTGAATGAGGATATCATTCACCTCGAAGTTCAGTTCCGGAAAGTATTGCGCATGAAAACCCGTTCCCGCAGAAAAGGAGTGATCAATACTTCCATCGGCCAGCAACCGGACGATTCCCGGAACACGCTCGCCGTCGGCGGAAGCCAGATCGCCCGCCCAAATGATAAGCCTTCCATCGGGATAGGCTGCGCCCTCTTTCACAACGACGCCGGCGGTCGTAAGCAACGGGTTGAATTCTTTTTTTAAGGTTTGCGCGCTAATGGTTATTGACGACGCAACAAGGAAAAGGAACAGTAGATTTTTTTTCATGCGTTAACGGATAAAATCAGCCTATAACGTTTTGACGACCTGTGTTCAACATCAATACGACGTAGCCGAATCGAAATAGTCTAAAAGCTAAATATAAGTGCTGTTCACCAGTCAGGATAGCGATCCGTAAGGGAAAAGCCCCAAACGGCAGCAAATAAATTCGCGGTATGTGGCTAATGCAAACGTATGAACCCGCCACAAGTCAAAATCCATGTCCATCATAAGATCGGGCCGGGGTTGGTTTTTACGATATTTTTCTATCTTCGCGGCTGTTTATTTGTAATTAATCTAAATAAGAATAATGAAATTCTTGTCCAAATACCGCGAAATCAGCCTTTTTACACGCTTTTGTTTCATCGCATTCCTGTTATTGTCCACCGCAACCTTTGCTTTGCCCGGAAACCCGGAGGAGAAAAAAGCCAACCTGACGGGTATCATTATGACTAGTGATGGACAGCCAGCGCCGGGGGTATCGGTCTATATTCAGGAACTTAAAAAGGGTACGCTTACCAGTACCAACGGCGAGTTCAGCTTTAACAACATTCCCCCCGGCGACTATCACCTGGAGGTGTCCATGCTGGGTTTCGAAAAGGTAACGCATGCGGTATCCGTCGGCCCCGATGGAGCAGCGTATGTTAAAATAGAACTCCAGGAGAATTCCATGACCTTGGATGAGGTGACCGTTGTGGGCGGGGGAAACCGGTTTGCCCGAAAAGAAAGCGATGACATTTCCAAAATGCCGCTGGGCAATATGGAGAACCCACAGGTATACACCGTGGTGAGCAAAGAGTTGATGAAAGAGCAAGTGGTGACCGACTACAACAGCGCATTCAAAAATGTTCCGGGTGCGGGCATCTCTGAAGTGAGAAACCAAGGAAGATCAAGCAATATTTCCAGGGGCTTTTCCACGCCACAGCTTGTGCGCAACGGAGTAGGAAGCTTTACCTATGCCACCGTTGATCCTGCCAACCTGGAGCGCATCGAAGTGATCAAAGGCCCTTCGGCTACGCTCTTTGGAAGCACGTTGTCTTCTTTCGGCGGACTCTTTAATCGCGTGACCAAAAAGCCATTCGATATCTTTAAAGGTGAGATCTCGTATTCGGCTGCCAGCTGGGATCTGAACCGCTTGACCGTTGACGTGAACACACCGTTGACGGAAGACAAGAAGGCTTTGTTGCGGGTCAACACCTCGCTTCACAGCGAACGCAGTTTTCAGGATGCGGGCTTCAGCCGGAATTTTATGATCGCTCCCAGTTTTTCGTACAAGGCCAGCGACCGGCTCACGCTGATGCTGGATGCCGAGATCAGCTACTACAAAGCCACCTCCCCCATGCGTGTAGCCCCGTATACCAAAGGTACCGCGCATGACGTGCGCGAGTTGGGCATCCCTTACAAGTTATCCTTTGCCAACAATACCATTAACTACACCACCCAACAGTATAATATTTACGCCCAGGCCAAATACAAAATTTCCGACAGCTGGACGTCGCAAACCCTGCTGTCGCGCACGCGCTCGTCGTCTGATGGCTATGTGGTGGGCTTGACCATATTGACCGACAGCACCTTAAGACAGACCGTAACGAACCAGGAGTATCCTTACTACGGCACCGACATTCAACAGAACTTTATCGGTGATTTTAAAATTGCGGGCATGCGAAACCGGATCGTCGCCGGTGTGGATTATTACAGCCTGCGCGCCACCCGCAACGATGCGTCCGTTAACATGCCGGCGCTGAATTTCAAAAAGCCGGGTGCGGCGTATAATAATTTTACGCTGCAAAATGTCGCGCCCTTATTTGCCAAAGCCAAGTATACCAACTTTGTGAGCGTGAACGAAAACACGTATAGCGCCTACGTTTCGAATGTGCTGAACATCACGGACCGCCTGCTGGCCATGGCCAGTTTGCGAATCGATCGCTACATGAATAAAGGAGCCTACTACCCCAGCCAGGACTCCACGGCAGGCAACTACAATCAAACCGCGTTATCGCCAAAGTTTGGAGCCGTGTATCAGTTGGTAAAAGATAAGGTATCGGTATTTGGCAATTATATGAATGGCTTTAGCAATGTGAGCGGCGCCGATTATTCCGGCACCACGTTCAAGCCCAACTGGGCCAATCAACTCGAAGGCGGTGTGAAACTGGACTGGACAATTGTTGCTGCCACGCTCAGCTATTACAACATCTCCGTCACCAATGTAACACGGGACGATCCGGATCATCCTAATTTTTCGATCCAGGATGGCACCCAGGTGAGCCGTGGCTTCGAAGCCGAAGTAATTGCCAGTCCGGTCCACGGATTGAATATTGTCGCCGGCTATGTTTATAACGACAGCCGCTATACGCGCAGCAATCCGTCGGTTGAAGGTCTTCGTCCAACCACGGCTGGTCCTCCGCGCATGGCCAACCTTTGGGTGAGCTACCGCTTTGTCAATGGAAGCGCACAGGGATTGGGCATTGGCTTCGGCGGCATTTATGGAAGTGACTCCTATCAGAGCAATACGGAGACGTTTGCCTTCGTCGTGCCTTCCTATACCGTACTCGATGCATCTGTATTTTATGATCAGCCCCGGTATCGACTCGGCCTTAAAGTAGACAACCTGACCAACGAGAAGTACTGGTCATACCGGCTCGCCGCACAGAATCCCACCCGGGTCACCGCGAACGTAACGTTCAAATTTTAATCAGGCTACACTCCACGACGACGCTATGACTTTTCGCAAGGCAATACAACGCATCCATCTTTGGTTAGGCTTCACTTCGGGTGCGCTTTTAATTGCCGTGGCATTCACGGGATGCATCCTGGCGTTCGAAGACGAACTGCGCTATGCCACGCAACATGAGTTACTTTACGTGGAAGCAGAAAATAAGCCATCGCTAAATGTCGAACAACTCCAAGCCGCCTTGCGGGAATTTGACCCAAAGCTAAAGCTGAACCAGATCCGGTTTTATGGTGATCCTGAGATGGCAACACAATGCTATACGCGAGATAAAAAGATCATTGCCGTTAATCCCTACACCGGGAAAATTCTGGGTGTGCGCGATACTTCGAAAGACTGGCTTTCGGTCATCCTGTCCTTTCACCGCACACTCCTGTTGGGAAAAACCGGGGAGACAATCATCCTGTGTAATGTGTGTATCTTTTTGGCCATGTTGCTTTCCGGTATTGTGTTGTGGATGCCTCCACTCCTGAAACAGTGGAAACACAATCTCTCCCTGAAGCGAAACCTTCCGCCCAAGCGCAGAAATTATGAGTGGCACCGGATGTTTGGGCTTTATGCCTGGCTTCCTTTGTTTTTGATTGCGATCACAGGGATCAGCATGGCCTGGGGGAGCGAAAAAAAAGAAAAACTAAAATCGTTGTTTGCTGCCAACCCACCCACCGGGAATATCTACGACCAGGTAGCCAGCCAGGTGCATCACCAGGAACCCATCGATGTGCTGCGGGTTACGTTTCCCAAGGATAGTAGTGATGTCGTTAGCATCAGTGTACGGTATGAAACGCTCGGTTTCCGAAAGCAAAGCAGTTTTAGTTTCGATCAGTATTCCGGCAAACTGCTAAAGACAGAATTGTATCAGGAGAAATCTTTTGGGCAGCGGTTTTTCGGATCGAACTATGAAATTCATACCGGCCGGATTTTCGGCGTGCCGGGAAAAATCATCATGTTCCTGGCCGGCTTGATCGCACTAAGTTTGCCCATAACCGGCTTTCTGATCTGGAAAGGGAAAAGGAACCGCGCTTCCTGAAGGCTGAGCATTCGACCGAAGTCCGTTATTCGCTCCTCAAAGACGTTACCGGGCTCATCAAAGCAGCTTTAACCGATTGAAAACTTATGGTAAACGCGGCGATGGAAAGCGCGATGAGTCCGGCCACCCCGAAGATCCACAACTGAATTTCCATTTTATAGGCAAAGCCCTCCAGCCATTGATCCATGGCATACCATGAAATTGGGGTGGCAATGAGGATGGCGATTAGCACCAGTTTTATAAAGTCACTTGATAATAAGGTAATGATGTTGCGCACATCCGCGCCCAATACTTTTCGGATCCCTATTTCTTTCGTACGCAGTTCGGCGGTATACGTAGCCAAACCGAGGAGCCCCAGACACGCAATGAATATGGCCAGGCAAGCGAAGGTTGTAAACAGTCTTCTGAAAATGAAATCAGATTGGTATTGGCGATTGAAGTCGTCGTCCAAAAAACTGTACAGAAACGGTCTGTGGGGTACCAGCCGGTTCCAGACCGTTTCTATCTCTTGAATGGTCCCCGGAATATTTTCCGTTTTTATTTTCAACGTCATGTAACGGCTTGCATAGGCCTCGAAGGGCAGGGTTAGCGGTTCGATCGCTCCGTGTAGGGAGATGTAGTTAAAGTCTTTTACAACACCGATCACCTGGCCTTTTCTTCCCCATTGATCAAATTTTTTGCCAACGATATCCGCAGGATTGGTATAGCCATATTGTCTTGCTGCTGCTTCGTTCACCACAAGCGCACTGGTGGAATCGGATGGAAACTCCCGGGAATACGATCTTCCGGCAACGAGTTTCAAACCAAAATGCGGAATAAAATCTATACCGACCTGAAAAATGGCTTGGCCCATTTCCTTCATCTCTCCGTCGGCAGTTTGTATTTCGGTGCCTGCATGCGGGAAGTAACTTCCCGGCACACTCCTGGAAAAGGCCGAAGATAGAACCGCTGGATTCGATTCCATTTCCGTTTTTAAGACCTGGGATTTTTTATTGACCACTTCATCGTAGTTGTAATCCAAAACCAACATGCGTTCCTTGTCGAATCCAAGATTCTTGTCCAGCAGTTGATTCATTGTGAATAGACGATGATCGTTCCCGCAATCAGCGCAATCGAAAGGCTGAATTGAAAGATCACCAATCCTCTTCTCAGGTTCACGCCACCGGCAGCCGATCGGGTGATTCCTTTTAAAACCAACGCGGGCGTGAAACCGGACAAGACCAAAGCGGGATATGAACCTGCCGCCAGTCCAATGAGGAGCACGCCACCGATGAGGAAAGGAATGGTCTCCCCATTGACGAAGCGCAGGATGACAAGTTCTTTTCCTGTAAAGTCAATCATGTAGGGTAAGGCAGCGAAAATGATAAGGACTGCCACCAACACGGATAGAAAAACGATGATGAAGGATTCACCCAAAAATTGAAAGATCAAACTACTCCGCTCAGCTCCAATTGATTTTCGAATGCCCACTTCTTTTCCGCGCTCCATGGATCTTGCGGTCGCGAGATTCATAAAGTTGATGATGGCAATGACCAGGATAAAAATGCCGATAATGGAGAACACATAAATGTTCGGCAAACTACCGGTCTCTCCGGGCTGTCGTTGTGCGGACGTTCTCAGGTAGACGTCTTTCAGCGGTTCAATGCTAATGGTATAATTGGGATCCTTCTGCACCCGGGATAGGAAAGCCGGGATTTTTTGTTTGAAGGCAGCCGCATTGAACTGTTCCTTCACAAGGAAATAAGTATAGGAATCCACATAGCCCCACTCATCGAATATGTCGGGTCTTGACTTCTTAAACGTGCTCATGGAAAGCAGGGCATTGAACCGGAAGTGCGAATTGGAGGGCACGTCTTTCATGATCCCCGTCACGGTGTAATCGCCAGCGTTCGACCTTCCTGCCGCTTCGCTGCCTTGCAATGACTTGCCGATGGGATCGGCATCACCAAAATATTTTCTGGCGGTGCTTTCGGTAAGAACGATGCTGTAGGGAGCGGCTAATACCGTCTTCGGATTGCCGCGCACCAATGGCCAGCTGAATATCTCAAACGCGGTGGAGTCCATAAAGAAAATACCATCCTCCTGGTATTTCTTGTCTTCATAGGTCAGCAAAATGTCGGCCCTGCCCGAGAATTGAACTACTTTCTCAATCTCCGGAAAATTCTGGAGCAGCGCGGGTCCAATCGGCGCATTTCCCCAAACCCAAAATGGATTTGCTTTTGCACTCTCTTCCGAATCCTTTGCCGATTTGTATCCATGGGTCACCCGGTAGATCCGGTCGCCTTTTTCGTGGTAGTTGTCATAGGATAGTTCATCCTGCACAAACATGAAAATGAGAAAGCAACACGCCATCCCCAACCCAAGTCCAAAAATATTGATGACCGAATAGGCTTTCTTTTTCACCAGGTTTCTCCAGGCGATCTTAAAATAGTTTTTGAACATGGCGTATTGATTTAGCGTGGGAGTATGTCTAACATTTTTCAACAAGATGGGCCTGAGCAGCTTGAGCATTTCCCAGGCATACATCCGTTTTGCCTTGGCCTGCGAGAATTGCTCGACATGATCGAAGAAAAGTTCTTCCATATCGCCTTCGATCTCTTCCAGGTATTCTTTTTTTAAAAAGAACCTTAGGAATTTGACGGGCCATTCGGGTGGATTGATTTCGGTGGGTTGCATCATATTACTTTCAACTCGTGCGCCACTGTCCCTACCGTTGCCGCTATGGAATCCCACAAGCCGGCACGGATCTCCTTCATCTCTGCCAACACTTTGTGCGCATACGAAGTCGTGGTATAAATGCGCTTGCGCTTCCCTCCTCTTTTCAGCGTGGTTTCGCCAAATTCAGAAGTCAAAAATCCCTTCTCTTCCATGCGCTTCAGGGCCGATTGAATAGATCCCACACTGAGTTTCTCTTTCAAACGATATTCAAGTTCCCGTTTGATCTCAACGCCATAGGCATTCGCTTGCAGGGTGGCCACGGTCAATAAAACCAGTTCTTCAAATTCACCGAGCTTTGTTTTCTTCATGATCACGGATATTAATCGTAATTGCAGTAAATATAACAGAATATTTTATTCCATATTGCAGTAAATATCAAAAAATGACTTTCCATGGGGCTACGGCCCGATCATCGCAATACTGCGGAACTGGGCTCGTGCTTTTCAGTAAATTATTTCAATGTCTCGGTGAGCATTCCTTGTAAAAGGGTACAATCATTCCCTTCTACCAACTCAACTGCACCAGCGACACACCCTGCCTGGGCAACTCAAACGGCAAGACCGCCTTCCCATCGGGGACGTCTTTCCATTCGGGCGACGTGTAGAGTTGCAGCTGCCCGGCGCTTTCCAATGCCTGGTATTGGTCGGGTGTCACCTGTTGAGGGCTGCCCAGGGATTTCCATTTTTCAAATGCATTGCTAAAACGCTGGTCTACGCGATAGTGATGCACCATGACTTTGCGCGCCGCGATACCCTCGACGGTAAGTTCGACAGAAGAAGCGGCACCGCTTACATTGTCGTCGTGATAGTTCCATACCAGTACCCACACCGAATTCTGTTTTGCGCTGGCCATCGCGTGGACATCGTTTTGTTGGGTCACTCCCTTGGCGATGATGTCGGTGGCACTAAGGCCGTTGTCCGATCGCACCGAAATTCTCCTTCCTTCCATCATACCAAACATGCGGAATACGTTCAGCACGGGTTTGTCAACCCCATGCGTGGCGAGGTCGCGAAAGCCGGCAAACCACTCCTGGTCTTCAAACTCAAACGACCAGCTAACGGCGCCTTTCAGATTCACTTTGTATTGATCCATCAGGTCATAGATCCTGGCAAACGATGAGGCGGTATAGCTGGAATACATCGTTCCATTGCGGTAGCCATATTTGGGCTCTCTCCTTTCCGAGCAGGCCGCGCACCCCTCGGGGTCGCATTCACCGACAATGACCGGGATGTCTTTCAATTCCGGAAACGAATTGACCGCTTCAAACGCTCTTTGGATATCCTTCAACTGCGCTCCCATATTCATGCGGATATGCCCGTCTGTGATTTCGGGTGAGCCCTTGGCATGAAAACCGATGTATTGCAGCGGCGTTCCCGTTTTTCCTGTAGCATAGTTCTTGCCGTGAAGACAATGCTCTATGAAGTTGGTGAGGTAGCGATACGCCTTATCACTTCGCGGGCTGGTGGTGTGTGGTCCTCCTATGGTGCACTCCGGGCAAGCGCGCTTTAGTCCATCCGCGGCATAGTCATACATCTTACAATACTCCTCGAATGTGCCCGACCAATAACCAATGTCCGGTTCGTTCCAGACTTCCCACAGCCAGGTGGTGACTTCTTGTTTTCCATAACGGTCAATCGAGTGCTTTACCCATTGGTACACCAATTCCCGCCATTTATTATAATCTTTCGGCGGATAGGTCCAGCCGGTCCATAGATTGCCACCCTTGCTCCAGGTGTGTTCATAGGGTTCCGGCTTGGACGAAAGGTCTTTGGGCATGAAGCCGATTTCCATGAGCGGCTTCATCCCTCTCTTTATATATGTGTCCACGATGCTGTCGACAACGGTCCAGTTGTAAACCGGTTTGCCCTTCTTGTCTTCTTTATAAGCATCCGTGTAGCCCCATTTGAGATCGGGGCCTGGACTGTTGCCTTTCGAGGTCAGAAGATTGTGTGCTCTTACATAGACCGTGACCGGACTTAGTTGCTTTAATTCTGTCAACAACTTCTGACCATCTTTCCGGGTGGTGTAGTTGGGTTCATCGTACCCGAAGAAGGACCAGAACGGCGTCATCTCTCCTATCGGTTTTGAGACGTCTACGTGGATGGCTACGGGTGATTGTTGTGCAAAAGAAAATCGCAAACCAAAGAGCAGGATCATTAATAATGTAGCGCGACGCATATAGGCGGTCTTGGGTTTTGTTTTGGCTAGTCCTTGAAAATTAAAAATCAACAAACGGGTTAAGGAACAGGCGTTCCCCTCCTCGTGTGTTTTTAAGTGTCGAATTTACGATTATAACGGTTTGTGAGAATGTTTGGAAATAATCGCCGTCTTTCTTTATGGATGTCCTCCCCGCGTCCATCAACGGTAGAAACAACTGCTCGACCACTAGCCCTGACACCCAATTGCTCAACCTGATTTCCTGACCGAAGTTTGGAATATTTCCGGATACGTTTATATTTGTTAGACAAATCGAATAGAAATGCCGAAAGAATATCTCGGGGAATTTGAGGAGCTGATTTTAACGTTGGTCGCCATCCTGGACAAGGAGGCGTATGGGAACGCTATCGTCAAGGAGATTGAAGAACAGATCCACCGGCAGGTAAATCTCGGGGGCGTTCACGTGACGCTCTACCGGCTTGAGGACAAAGGGTACATCAAGTCGCGCGTGGGCGGTGCTACCAGCGAGCGGGGTGGCCGGAGAAAACGATTTTTTACCATCACGGCGGCAGGGCTTGCCCTTCTGAAATCGATGAAGGAAGATCGTCAGCATTTATGGAAGTTAATCCCTCAATTGAAATAAAAGCGCATGGAAAAGCCACAGTTGCCCAAATGGATCGTTGTCATGCTTCGCTGGATTTGTCCGGCGGAGTTGTTCGAGATGATCGAAGGTGACCTGATCGAACAGTTCAACGCGGATGTCCAACGGTTTGGGCCTGCACGTGCACGACGCAAAGCCATCCTCCACGCCCTCGATTTTATCAGGCTGGGCATTATTGCGAGAAACGGCATGCCCTCCTTCAATGTGCCAATGACGTTCCACTTTTTCCGGTTTTTCTTTCGGGGAATGAAAAGGCACGCGGGATATTCCTTCATCAACATCAGCGGGCTGGCCCTTGGATTGGCGACGGTATTGCTGATGATGATCTATGTATTAGACGAGTATCGCTACGACAGATTTTATAAAGACTCCGAAAAGATCTTCCGAATCGTCAGCAAGATCGACATGGGAGGTGAAGTCCTCCACACGTCCTTTAGCCCCAACGCACTTTCCGATGCCATCAAACAGGACTATCCCCAGATCGAGTATGTTACCCGCGCCACGCTCTTTGGCATGTCGCAACCGCTGACGTCCGACAAAAGTGAAGTCTATGCTCAGGGGCTTGCCGCGGACCAGGCATTCTTCAACATCTTTTCCTTTACGTGCATCGAGGGGAATCTGGCCACGGCACTGGACCCGTCAGACTTAAGCGCCATCGTGATCACAAAAGATCTGGCGACAAAACTTTTTGGACAATACCACGACGTCGTCGGCAACACGCTCCGAGACGGACGTCATATCGCGGCGGTCATTGAGAATGTTCCCAACAACTCCCACATCCGTTTTGAGTTTGTAACGGGGTTTATGCCATACTCCCCTGGGATGGCCATTTGGGGTAATTTCGGATCGTATCACTATGTGAAGTTTAAAGACACCCGCAACGTTCCGGAAGTCCAGCGCAGTTTGCAAACGCTCATGATCAGTCGCCTGAATGCCGATCCCCATACCGCCGGGTTCAAGGGCGCGCTCCGTTTTCAACCGCTGACCTCCATCCATTGGGATGACGTCACCTATTCCATGGAACCTGCCGGGAAGGGAAACAAGCAGTATGCCATCATTTTTTCCGTGCTGGCCGTCTTCATTCTGGCCATTGCCTGCATCAACTTTACAAACCTGGCCACCGTGCGCGGCATCAGGCGAGCAAAAGAGATCGGCGTTAGAAAAACCATTGGCGCCGTTCGGTTTCAGTTGGTCACACAACTGTTGGGTGAATCGCTGATCGCTGCCACCATCGCCATGAGCATCGCGTTGCTGATCGCAGCGTTGGCGCTTGAGCCCTTCAACGCACTTACGCAAAAGCACCTCGCTTTTGACTATCAAAGCTTTGGGGTGCCTCTACTGATTTCTTTTGGAGCGATGATCCTGTCCGGCATATTGTCGGGGATCTATCCCGCCTTTGTGCTCTCGTCGGTCAAGGCCTCTTCCCTGATGAAAGGCGCCCCGTCTGCGAACATCGGCGGAGGATACTTGTCGAAGTCTCTGGTCGTACTTCAGTTTACATTTTCCATCATGATCGTTTCCGGGACGCTCGTGGTCTATTCACAACTCCAATACATCCAAAACAAAAATCTTGGCTATCAACGTGAAAACATTATCCGCATTCACAAGGGGTCTAAAAAATATACATTGCTTAAAGCAGCACTCCTGACCCATCCCGGCATCAAATCCGTTTGTGCTGCCGATCAAAACCTGACACAAGTCTTCGGTGCAGGGGGTATCGACTGGGCGGGACGAACCACGACCGGTGCGGTACTGGTTCATTCGATTGCCGTTGATCCGGATTTTGTGGAGACCATGAAGATCTCCCTCGTAAAAGGCCGGAATTTCAGCCCCGACGGAAACCTCGACACGGCCTCGTTACTTGCCAATGAAGAAGCAGCCCGATTGTTTGCTATCGGCGATCCGATTGGCCTACGTGTTCAGGGGATCAACAAAGGTGGTGCAACGGTAGTGGGCGTCGTACAAGACTTTCATTTTAAATCGATCCATGAGAAAGTGGCACCCATCCTGATCCAGAGAAGGGACAACGAATTCAATTACAACAATATCATGATCCGCGTCGAGGGCGACATGCAACAAAATATCGCCACCATCGAAAAAATCTGGAAACAGTTCAATGCAGAGGATCCCTTCCTCTACAGCTTCATGGACGATGATTTTGCGTCGTTGTATCGCGCGGAGGAAGTTACCGAAACACTGTTCAAACTTTTTGCGGGACTCGGCATCGTCATTGCGTGTCTTGGATTGTTTGGTGTGTCATCCTTTACGCTGGAGATGAAGAACAAAGAATATTCCATCCGGAAAGTGTTCGGAGCATCTTCCTCCTCCTTATTTTATTCTTCAACGATCCATCATTTGACCCTGGTCTTCATCGCGACGATCATTGCCGGTCCATTGGCCTATTATTTTGCGGCGCAATGGCTGGGCACATTTGCGTATCACACCGCGCTATCGATTTATCCGTTTGTCATCGCGGGCCTCGTTTCCATCGTGCTCGCCTTTGCAACCGTCGCCTATCAATCTGCCCGCGTCGCCGTCACAAAGCCGAACGCGATACTTCGGGCGGAATGAAGCGCTTCGTGTCCTATCTCCCGCGACATCATTTTTCAGGCATCGTCCGGGTAGCGATCTGATCCTCGATATGGAAAAAATCAAAGTCGGCAAATCCGCCGATCATTTTGGTGGCATAGTTGAATAAGCCGAAGCGGTATCCCATGAAGTGTGGCAAGGTGTAGGCCATTTTAAGTTTTGCATCGACTGCCGTCCACGACTTGCCATCGAGGCTGTAGAAGAAAGTGGCGGTGTCGTTGAGGTTGAGAAAGTCGCATTCGATTTTGAAGTAAACGGTCTGCTGCGTAAGCGCGGCGCTGAACTTCTCCACCGGTCTCCCGGATTCGGCGCTGATCATCACCACTGATTTTGTCCCGCCCATGTTCTTCACACCAATCAGACCGTACCTCTTTTGCAACAAGGCAATCCCGGCAAAGTCTCCATCTTTCATCCTTGCTACATCCAACGAGGTGGTCCCGGAACATTGCGGGCCGATGGTGCGCTGTGTCAACGTGTTTCTGGCCGACACAAAGGAGGTATCGAGCCGCGCAGTTTCAAGACGCAGGTATCCCTTTCTTTTTGTTATCGACCAATGCGCAGGGTCTGGGTTATGATTCCATTGCCATACCAATGGCAATGCAGGCTCATCTTTCTTGCGCGTAAACTCGTCGGCCGCAACAATATTTGGAATCAGGCCCATGCCCGGCGGAAGGTTGAGCGTCGTTGGCACTTTGCCTTCCACGCCCAACACCGGCCAGCCGTCTACCCAGGTCACGGGAACCAGGTAAGGTATTCGCCCCACCGAACCGAAATCGCGAAACAGGTAGGCGTACCAATTTCCATCGGGGGTGTCGATAAGACCACCTTGTGCCACACCCAGATCCTGGAGGGCGAGCCTTCCTTCGTAGGGTCCTGTTATTTTATCCGCCCGGTGGATCACAACGGTGCGCATACCGCCTTTTGGCCAAGTGATGTTGAACAGATAGTACTTCCCGTTGACTTTAAACAATTGAGAACCTTCGGCAGGAAGACCGACATTTTCGCCGGCGGGTAAACTGGCATTCTCGATCACCACTTGTTCTGCCGTGCCCGGTTTTACACCCGAAACATCGGCATTCAGTTCAACCAGCTTGATCTTCCCTCCGCCATACACCAGGTATACACGGCCATCGTCGTCGAAGAACAGTGAATTATCGTGATATGCGGGAGAAAATGCCGAAACTTTCCACGGTCCCTTTTCAATGTCGCGCGTTGTAAAAATGTAGGTCTTGCCCGTGGTCTGCGCGAATGTGGTCACATAATATAGTCCATCGTGGAAGCGCAGGCTGCTGGCCCAGGAGCCCCAGCCGTAGGAATTTTTCCCATGGTTGAGGTTTAGTTCGTCCATGTCGGCCAGTGTATCATAAGCGTAGTTGACAAGCTTCCAGTTCACAAGATCTTTGGATTTCATGATGGGCAACCCCGGACTCATGTGCATGGTGGTGCTACTCATATAATAAGTGTCACCTACGCGAATCATCGCCATGTCGGGAACATCGGCAAAAATGATCGGGTTCTGAGCCTGGCGCACTTGCCCAGACACCGGGGTGATGGCAACAGCCGCCACGAAGACAAACCATAACGCACGGGTTCCAGGTGCCGATTTGTGAGGTCGCACAGGTTTAATGCTATCGAACCTGGGGAGACTTATGGCGGCGGGAATCAAAGTAAACAAGAGGTCCATCGGTTGGGTCAGCTAAGGTGCACTTTCGGTAGTCTACTATGGATATAGCTTATTATCAAGCCCTTTTATATCATGAATTTGTGCCCGCAATGAAAATCGCAAACATGGGCCTGATTTTACATAATTCGCTGGCTGTGAGCATGAAAAGAGCCATTTTTTGATCAGAAGCAGAAAATTTAGCCTTCTTTCTCAAAAAAAATCCAAAAAAATGTATCCGTAGTTAAATGGCTACGTATATATTTGTAGCCAAATAGCTACATAATCAATCAAAACGAATTGGGTATGAAACTTAGAAGAGATCCTTTTCAGGCCATAGCAGACCCCACCCGGAGGGCGATACTTGTTTTGCTTGCCGCGCAGACCATGACCGCCGGTGCTATTGCCGACAACTTTGCGACCGCGCGCCCCACCATCTCCAAGCACATGCAAATATTAAGCGAGTGCGAGCTGATCGAAGCGAGTCAGCAGGGGCGGGAAATTTTTTATCAACTGAGAGCTGACAAAATGAAAGACATCGATCAGTGGCTGGGGCAATTCAGAAAGATCTGGGAATCACGATTTGATCAACTAGACAACATATTATCAAACCTTCAAACAAAAAAAGATGAAGCTTAACCTACAATTCGACTTCCTGGTCGACAAGGAAAAAAACACCATTACCCTTCGCCGCGAATTTGCAGCACCTCGCCAGCTGGTTTGGGATGCGCACACCAAAAGCGAGCTGCTGGATCAGTGGTTTGCACCCAGACCGCTTACGACAAGAACAAAAACCATGGATTTCAGAGACGGAGGCCACTGGCACTACGCTATGGTGGAGGCTTCGGGAACCGAATATTGGGGTCGCCTGGATTACATCAAAATACAACCCATTGATCACTATACAGCGCTTGACGCATTTTCTGATGCCAACGGCAGCATCAATCCAAACATGCCCCGCGCCCATTGGGATGTGACCTTTCAAGACCTTGCAAAACATGCGCTTGTTCAGACGATCGTCACCTATAACTCCCTGAACGAGTTGGAATCGGTCATCAAAATGAATATGCAAGAAGGCATGACCTCTACGCTTGGACGATTGGATGATTTGTTACTCACACTAACCAAATAAGACGCCATGAAACAGAAGATCATTTTTATCGTGAGCCTGGTTTTCGGATTGATGTTCATCAACGCCGGGCTGAACAAATTCTTTAACTACATGCCCATGCCCGACAACATACCCGCGGAGATGATGGTAGCCTGGAGCGCGTTTATGAAGATCGGTTGGCTGATGCCGCTGGTTGGCTTCGCGGAGGTTCTGGGGGGCGTGCTCTTCACCATTCCAAAGACCCGCGCATTGGGAGCCCTGGTCATCTTCCCGGTGCTCATCGGCATTCTCCTGACCAACACGGTTACGGAACCCTCGGGTTTGCCCATTGCCCTGGCATTGCTGGCCATCAATCTCTTTGTGATCCTCGAAAACCGCCAGCGCTATCTTCCCATGATCAAATAATTCTCTATAACCCTAAAATCTTAAAAAACATGAATGCAGTAAAAATCACCGTTCAAGCGAACATCGCAGCAGACCGCAAAAAAGTTTGGGATTACTATACTAACCCGAAGCACATCACCAAGTGGAATTTCGCTTCCGACGACTGGCATTGCCCCAAAGCAGCCAACGACCTCCGGGTAGGTGGCAAGTACAGCGCCACCATGGCAGCCAAAGACGGAAGTTTCGGATTTGATTTTGAAGCGATCTACGATGAAGTGATCGACCAAAAGACCTTCACCTATACCATGGGCGATGGCAGAAAGGCCACGGCTGATTTTGACACGGTTGGCAATCAAACCAAACTGACCATCACGTTTGATGCGGAGACCGAAAATTCGGAAGAGATGCAAAGAGGAGGCTGGCAAGCGATTCTGAACAACTTCAAGAAATACGTCGAAAGCAAATAAAAGAGGCCAGGAAAAAAAACTGATGCCTGATCGAAAATCGACGGACATGAAAGGGCCGCTCAACATGGTGTTTTGAGCGGCCTTTTCTTTTACCTTCCAGCCACGGGGGCTCAGTGTACTTTCAGTTTTATAAATTCAATCAATGCCCAGACAAAGCCCGACAGAACAGCCAAAATAATTCCCACCACGACCATCGTGCCCAAGGATTGCGAAAAATCCGACCGATGTGTTGTGTGGTCTTCCCGGCCGGATGAGGGGCGAGACCATGGGTCTTTTAGGGAGAACATAGGGTTGCAGTCTTTCTGGTTACTTCATAAAAAACATAGGGCGCTTTGTAAATGTTCCGTTGGGGAGTTCAGGAGTCAGGAGCCAGAATTCAGGAGATAGAAGTTCAGGAGGGAGAATTTGGCGTTTGTTGGTGGTGAGTAGTTGTGAGGGAGTGTGAATGATGGATGGCGTGTGCTAATCAAAATGATTTGACGATCACCCCTGATGATGGGGGCGTGGCGCGACAATTTGTCTATGAGAATGTAAAGTTGACCGGTCTTGATGGCTGACAAGAATCAGACCGGACTGTGACAATTATTCAGGAGATTATCAATGAATTCAGGGTTATATTCGGGTAAAAAAAGCCATGCCCTACTACTCCCGAAAATTGACCCTTCCCTTTCAGGACGTTATGGAAAAGGTCACAAAAAATTTGCAGCAGCAAGGATTTGGTACGATCACGATCATCGATGTGAAAGATACTTTCAAACAAAAGTTGAGCATCGATTTTAGAAATTATAAGATCCTTAGCGCGTGCAATCCGCAGTTTGCTTACAAGGCCATCAGCTTGGAGTCGCATCTTGGCATCATGATGCCGTGCAACGTGGTGGTACAGGAACATGAAAATGGTGAGGTGGAAGTCACGGCGATCAATCCCCTGGAATCGCTGGACAAAGGAATCCGCACAGCACTGTTGAATGACCTGGTGTCGGAAGTAGACAACCGTCTGCGCGCGGCCATCGACAATCTTCACCGGCTGAGACCCGAGCCGCACACGGAGGCATTGCCGGTGTAGGTCTTCCCGTTCGCTCATTCAATCCTGCGCCAGGCAACGCTACTTCGTCCTGCTTAGTCAACAGCAACAGCCTGGCCTTTTTCGGATTTTAGTATTTCGGTTGTCACGGCGAACAGGTTGTGTTTGAAGAGTCGAAAATCTTTTATGAGTTCCGCAAAATCATTTTCCAGGGCCTCTTGTTCATCCCTGCAGGTCTGGGCTTCGTGTGTAAAAGGATTCTCCATGAGCCGGGCCAGGTTGGCCTTTTGATCCAATATTCTTTCGTCCAGTGCAACCCGTCTTTTTTCGATCTTGGTTTCTTGTGTCGACAATCTTCGCGTTTGTTCGAGAAGCGATCCATCGATCCGTCGCGCGAAATAGTCGAACATCAGTTTTCTGAAAAAATTTAATTCGTTATCAACAAAGGTGAGGTCGGATCTCCAATGTTCCGTCAAAGCGTAAAATGAACGCCAGGTATTTTCACTCGAATGCTCCAAAAGGGCAACATCTCTCCGGGCCACAGCCTTGCGTGGTCTGCGTTTCAGTGTTTCGAAGGTGGATGGGGTCATGTTGTTTTTTTTTACAATTTCGAAATTTCTACGTTGCCAAACACTGACGATCGTCAGGACCGTATCCTAATCTTTATCATTCCAACAAAGCCCCTCGGTGATTCTCAACCGGCACAAAAGAACCTGATATAAGTCACTCTCCTTTGTTGACTACCATCATCCGACGCTTTGAAAAAAAAATCGAGGTTTACTACGTGAAGGTTGACCGGTTTTTAAAACGCCGGGAAGTCGTGGCTTGCAAAGCTGGCCCCTTTCAAAAACGTATGCATGGTGAACCGCACGATCCTAAATCCGTACCTCATGAAACTGACATTACTATTCATCTTTACACTCTGCACCATGACCTGTCGTTATGGCTACGCGCAAGAAGAAACCCCTGACTTGCATTCACGTGTAAACCGATTCTCTTTTGGGGCCAGCGTCAACCAGCAAGGTCTCGACTGGGGCGTAGGGCTGGAAGCCAGCACGCCGGCGTTCTGGAACAAACGACTGTCCATCCGGCTGAAGAGCAACATGAACTGGTTTGAAGTATATCGGGTCGAAAGGCACCAATGGACGCGGTATTCGATTTACACCTCGCTCCTGGTCTACAACACGCGCATGATGGGAAACAGCAGGGCCTTCTTTGAAGCCGGGCCTTTCTTTATCGACCCCAATCAAAGTTTCACCAACGCGAAGCGGATCACCGGTGTCACCGGCGACGCGGGGGGAGAATTCTTTATTGTCCGGAATTCGCGTTTGCTGCTTTCTTATTTTTTTAGCGTGGGGTACGCCCACTGCACCGCGCATGCCGAAAGGCTGGAGGACAGCCCTTCCTACGGAAATGGCATTACTTTCCACAATGGATTTCGCGTCTACCTATAAGGCCCGCTCTTTATAACACTACTTGATAAACGCGTTGATCTTGTCAGCAAATCGTTCAAAGTCTTTCGACTCGACCCGGTAGGCGGTAGTGAATTTTGTGGGGTCCATGTTCTTTGATTCCAAGACCTCCTTTATCCACAGCTCCGTCACATTCTCGGGTGGCGTTTCAAGGATCGCGGTGAGTTCCTTCTCCAATCTCCACCGTTGGTTATCCTGACCGCCGCCGCATAGCGTAATGAAGGAATAGCGGACGATGAAATTCTTTTCCTCGTACAGAAATGTTCTTAACGGCGATGCCATTCTACCGGCCCACACTGGGGCCACGAATATAAACCGGTCATAACGTTCCATCGCCATTTCATGCGGCCGGATAGCGGGCTTCCGTTGGAAGAGAACATCGAGGAAAATGGACAGGGCCGTGCGTCTGCGGACCGTCTCGATTTTCAGGATCTCACACTTTAGTTTTTCCTGGAGGAGCTTCGCCAACTGCTCGTTGTTGTTGGTGAAGGAATAATAGACGACGATCGTGTTCATGATGATTTGATATTTATTGAAAGTGGGTCTACGCGATTACTTAGAATATACCGTCAACAAACAATTTTAAACGTCCGGAGCGGTTACACCTTCGTGCGCTTGCGTTCGTCGTCCTCTGTTCCCAACAACATGGAGACTGTTTTCCATTTCGGGTTATGATCCGCCACAAGTTTGGCGATGCCCAGGAAGGGGACAAAGAGGATCATGCCCGCTACGCCCCACAAGATCCCGCCGGCAAAGATCACCACCAACATCACCAGGGTGTTCACGTTCAGACGGCTGCTCACGGCAACCGGAAAAATGACGTTCGCCTCCAGGTATTGGACAAACGTAAAAACCCCTGCGATACCGATGGGATACCAGATGGAGTCGTAGGTGATCCACGCCATGGCCATGGGCAACAATGATCCGGCGATGATCCCTACATAGGGCACAACGGTGAGAATGGAAGCCATGAATCCGAAAAGAATGGCATGCGGAATTCCCAGGAGTAAGAGGCCGATGCTGTTTAGCGTACCCACGATCACGTACACCACCACCATGCCTTTCACAAAATTATAGTACGTCCCGATAGACAGGGCGATCATGGCGCGCAGGCTTTCGCTCCGCTCGTGCGGAAAAATTCTGCCCAATACCTTGATCCAATAGTGCCGGTAATAAAGCAAAAGGGCAGCGTAGACGGGGATGAGCACCAGCAACACCGTGGAGAACGCGGAAACCGAAATGGCGTTTCTTAAAACAGCCAGCAAATTGCTTCCCGACTGCTCCGCGATCCTGGCCAGCCAATGCTCCTGCTGGTCTTTGGAGATGGCAAACACGTCGGCCAGCGTCTTGCTCACTTCGTCTATGGAGCGATCGACCTTCGCTTGCAGCAACGGCCATTCGTCAAAAAAAGAAATAAACTGGCTCGCCAGCAACGCCGCGAGTAACACACCCACCATCACCAACAGCGAAAGCGAGACAGCGATCGCCCACATCCGGCTAAATCCCTTCAACTCGAGCCAACGGCAAATGGGATAGAGGATAAAACTGATGAGCAGCGCAAAACTGATGGGGATGAAAAGATCTCTACCAAAATAAAGGATCACGCCCGCATAGACCACCAATGGCACCATCCGCAGCGACGAAAGGCCGGATCCTGTTTCAATATTCTGACGTCGCATCGGTTTTTACTTTTTGATGTAGCCAAACCTAGCGTCATTACGGGAATTCCCGGATGACAAATCTCGTGTCCGAAATTGATTAATGTCAGGTTTCCTGGATCGTTCGCCTCAATCTATGGGGTTGCCTTTCTCCTCGTCCATACCGTCACTGGACGAGAGCGGCTCTGCCCGATCAAAATTCAAATACCTTACCGATGGACAACTCCAAACGCCTCATCGCGGCGACGAGGAGGCTCTCAAAAAATATGCTCGAATAGAGTCAGCCTTGTTCAGAACGCTTCGAAAACAAGTTCCCTATTTACCACCGCCCCGGCGGCTGTACCCATGGCCACCGCGTTTGCCACGGAACGCATCCGGGTGGTGTTGTCTCCACAAGCAAAAATTCCGGGCATGGTCGTCTTTTGAAAAGCATCGACCTTTACATACCCCTCCTCTGTCATTTCGCAGCCGAGGGTTTCGGGTAGGGTGCAATGCTGTTTAAAGGCGGGGCGCGCGTACAGGGCTTTCAAAGGGGCGACGGTGCCGTCTTTGAAAATGACTTTTTGAAGATGCCCCTGTGCATGTTCCAGTTTCTCAATTTCCGACTCTACAATTTTAATATTGCGGCCTTTGACCTTCGCGGTCTGTTCGGCCGTGAGCGTTGACGGTCCGTTGGTGAAGAGGGTCAGGTCTTTCGTCCAGTTGGAGATGAGGGCGGAGAATTCAAAGCCGTATTCGCCATTGCCCAGGATCCCGGTTTGTTCATTTTTCACTTCGTAGCCGTGACAGTACGGGCAATGAAGCACCGAGATGCCCCAGCATTCGGCATACCCGGCGAGGTCGGGCATGATGTCGCTGATGCCCGTCGCAAAGATCAATTTGCTGGCGCCAAACGTTTCACCGGATGCGGTTTGAATTTCAAATCCTTTCTCCGTTTTTTTCCCGGTGGTTGCCAAGTCGCTGACAAATGTCACGGTGTCGTACTTCTCCACCTGCTGTTTCGCGAGGGTCGCAATTTCTTTGGGCGTTTTCCCATCCTGGGTAATGAAGTTGTGCGAGTGGGGGGTTTGCCGGTTACAGGGTTTCCCGCTATCGATGATCAGAACTTTTCTCAGCGCCCTGCCCAACGCCATGCCCGCTGCGAGTCCTGAATAACTTCCACCAACGATGATCACGTCAAAATGTCTGTTCTCTTTCATTCGATCCTGTTTTGAAAATTGCTATTTGAAATAAGAAAGCGAGGGCTGCCCGGGCAACCCCGCGGTGTAGAACACCGTTTTATCTTTTTTCGTTTTTTGGTGAGATCAGGCCGATGATCAAATCCACAAAGGGCACACCAACGAATACGATCCAGGGAACTAACGACACGGTCAGCAGCAGCGTTCTTTGATACAAGGGCAGGCCAGACAATGCCTCACCAAACAGGTAAAGAAACAACGTGATCGACGGATAGATGACGACCCATATTTTCAAGGATGCCATCAACTTTGCTTTTGTTTTCATACGCTAGAAATTACTTTTTGAAATTTGTTTCCTCAAAAGTAGTTTCTATGATCTACTACCGGATAGGACAAAAATGTAGTTTGACAGGACTTATCTGAAATTGTGCCGGAATGCCTCGGGCGAATGTCCCGTGTGCTTTTTGAAGAAGCGAATAAAGTAAGAAACATCTTCATATCCCAGGTGGTAAGCCACCTGGTTTACCTGGTTTGACGTGGCCAGCAGATATCGTTTGGATTCCAGGATGATGTGTTCGTTGATCAGCTCAGAACATGTTTTGCCCAGCGTTGCCTTTGTGATGGCATTGAGCTGGTAGGGTGAAAGATTCATCATCTCACCATAGTCCGCCACTTGTTTATGACTGGCAATATGCGTTTCCAAAAGTTCTAAAAAATCCTCGAGCCGTTCCTGCGCATATGAGTTCACAGGGGTTGAAGGTGGCTTACTATTCTGGCGAACCAGTTCGATAAAGAAAATACCGAGATTTGCTTTGATCACCTCCCCGTATCCCTCCTGCTTCTCGGTATACTCCTCAAAAATATACGTCAATAGCGGAAACAACTTATTGAATCGACTCGCATCCAACGGATGCCAGTTTACCGCGCTTGCTTTGCGCAGGGGTTGGGCTGAGACCTTGTCATGGGGATGATAAAAATCGGGCTTGAATTCTATCAGGTATCCTGCACTTCTGGCTTTCAGGGTGTGTTGGTGGACCTGGCCCGGGCGCATCACGAAAACAGCGTGATCATGAACGTCGTACGGTACGAAGTCGATCTCATGACGGCCTGCTCCTTTTTTTAAGGCCAGGATGTAGAAGAAATCGTGGCGGTGAAGTTCCTGGACCATGTCTTTTCCATCCAGTAAAACGCTCACATCGCGGATGCTGAACCCATCGAAGATGGGTGCTTCTTTCGCGGTGGCTTTGATCTGTCTTACGGGAATGTTTTTCATGGGCCTTGTTTGAAGCTGAACGGCATCCGGGGGGAGAACGTTCATGCGAGGAGCCAGTGGTCAGTAGTCAGTAGCTAGTAGTAAGTAGTCAGTTGTCGGACGTTCATGTTGTTCACTAGAGATTTTTAAAATCGTCTTCCCATTTTTCCTTCATTTCTTCGTGCATCTTCCAGTACTTCCGTTCGATTTCTTTCATGACGGCGTCGAAGCCGGGGTGCTTTTTCAGGTTGTCGGCGATGGGGTCGGTGGGGATGAGGAGGAGCCAGTAGAGGAAGTTGTCTTGCTCGTTGGTGAAGCGTTTGAAGAGTTCCATCCCTTTGTTTGTGTCGCCCTCATAGGAGTAGTACATGGCCAGGTGAAGGTCTTTGTACATGGTGTGGTTTTGATCGGCGTAGTCCTTGAACTGACGAATATAATCCTCGCCCTTTTCTTTTTGGCCTGCCAGCACGTAAGCCACTCCAATCCTCAGGTATTCATGCTTAAAAATATCGAGGCCGAACATTTTCATCGTAGCCGTGGCGCTGTCGTAACATGACGCTGCGCCGGCATAGTCGCGTTGTATGAAGTCCATTTTACCGATCTCCTGCAAAATATCAAATCGCGTCGTTGCCTTCCTCCATCGCTTGCGCAGGCGCTCCGCGGCTTTTTTCGGATCGCGGTCCTGGGCATAGTGGATATAATCGTTTACATAGCCGGCAAAAAAATTCTTCGGGTCCAACTGCAGTGCCTTCTGGTTGTATTTCAATGCTTCGTCGAGAAATCCGTTTTGCAGGAGGGCGTTGCTGAGGTGGAAATAGCCAAAGCTCACCGTTGTGGAGTCGGCGCCTTTGTCGGCCTTCACTTTCCGGATCGCATACTCCAGGTACTTCGGAGGGTGGGGCACGTGGATGTTATAGAACTCCGTCAGGAAGTGAAGTACCAGCCCGGAATGCGGATCGTATTCCAGCGCTTTTTCAAGATAAGGAACGGAGAGCTCATATTGATGCTTCTGCGCGAACGACAGTGCCTTGGCAATCATGCTTTCGGCCGACCGGGCATCATACAAAATCGCTTTCTCGGCGAAGTCATCGACTTCGGCGGTGTAGCGTTTCTGGGTGTTAAAAATATCGAGATAATAATACACCATCGTGGCCGTGGCATAGGCAAGCGAGAATTTGGGATCTTTTTCGACGGCCTTTCTGAACCACGGGATGGATTCTTCCAGGTCTTTGGGACCGCTGCGGTAAAACAGGTCCCTGCCTTTCAGATAGTAGTCGTAGGCCACGGCATCTTCGGTCGGTTTCTTCCCGATGCGGCTGGCCTCCTCGGGCGTGATGATCACTTCAATTTCTTGTGTGATGTTCTTGGCCACTTCCTCCTGCAGTTCAAAAATATCCTTTGCCTCGCGGCGATATTGCTTGCTCCACAAATGCTTGTCCGTTTCGCCGTCGATCAATTGAATGTTCAGCACAATGCGGTCACCCAACTTCTGGCCACTGCCTTCGACAAAGTATTTCACATTCAGTTCCTTCGCCATTTCGGGAATGGACCGCGAAGCATTTCTATACTTCTCAACCGACGTGCGGCTGATCACACGAAGGTCCTGGATCTTTTGCAGATTGTTCAGGGTGGCTTCCATCAAACCGTTGACGAGGTAGACGTTTGAAGAATCGTTGCTGTCGTTTTTAAAGGGAAGGACCGCGATGGATTTTTCCGGTCCCTTGCCGTTGTGGTTTGTTCCGGGCCAGAAAAAGTATCCGGCCACGGCGAGCGCCAAAATTCCAACAGCCCCGGCAACCCACGCCAGCCTTACCTTCTTCTGGTGGGTGACCGGAAATTCCCGGTTCGATTCGGGGACGATCGCCGTTTCGGCGGGCGTTGTATTATCGCGCTTGCCCACTTCACCCGGCGGGTAGCCATAGTATTCGCGGAAGCACTTTATAAAATAGGATGTGCTGTTGAACCCCACCTGGTGCGAGACTTCGGAGACATTCTGGGATGTTTTCCGCAACAACTCCATGCCCCGCTTCAGCCGGACCTGGTTGATCAATTGGCTGACCGAGAGCTTGGTCTCTTTTTTCACCTTCCGCAGGAGGTTCGACCGGCTCATGCTCATTTCGTCGGCCAGCTCGGACACGCCAAACTGCTCATTCGCGATGTTTTTCTCTACGACGGCAGTCAATTCAATTAGAAAATCACTTTCTGGAAGGAGAGCATCAGCCATGGAGCGCGGTATGTTTCGGGTGTCGCAAACAGCCTCAATTTACCCTTTTCGAGGCCTACTTGCATCAAAATTTACATCCCTGCGTCATAATTTATATCGAATCCCGCAAAGTTGATGGTTTTGTCCGCAAAGGTGTTTAGCCCTGCCCCGTCGTTGAGCCGTTCTTTGGGTCATTGAATTATTCAAAAAAAACTAAACACCAATGCATATGAAAACTGAAAATCGCACACACCCCGCATCCTGGATGATCGTCCTGACCGGGTTGGCTTTGATCGCCCTGGTGGCTTCCTGCAACTCTCAAGGCAGTTCGCAAAAGAAAGAAAGTGGCGTAAAAACCCCGGATGTCGACATCCACACCGCCGTGCTCACCGGCAACCAGGAAGCGTTGAAGCAACACATTGCCGCGGGCACCAACATCAATGAGAAAGACCTCTTCGGCGGATCGAGTCCCCTCATCAGCGCCGCTGTGTTTGGCAAGACGGAAGAAGCCAAAATCCTCATCGACGCGGGTGCCGACATCAACTTCCAGAACAACGACGGGTCTACACCGCTCCACACGGCTGCATTTTTCTGCAGACCGGAGATCGTCCGCATGCTGCTGGACAAAGGCGCGGACAAGACGATCAAAAATAAATTTGGCGCCACCCCCGCCCTGACGGTGGCCGGTTCGTTTGCGGAATCAAAAAATGTATACGATATGATGGGGAAAGCGCTTGAGCCCATGGGCTTGAAGCTCGACTATGCCTACATCGAAAAAACACGTCCCGAGATCGCCGAGATGTTGAAATAACAAACCACCAAAAGACCAGCACTATGTCGACCCAGAACAGAAGATACGATATCGATTGGCTTCGCGTGATCGCCATCGGGTTGTTGTTGATCTACCACATCGCCATCGCGTTTCAACCGTGGGGGATCATGATCGGCTTTATCACCAACAGCGAGCCGTGGCTTTCGCTGTGGACACCGATGATGATGTTGAACATCTGGCGCATTCCCTTCCTGTTTTTTGTTTCGGGCATGGGCGTTCACTTTTCCATGCAACACCGGAATTGGAAGGGACTGCTGCAGGAGCGTTCGCTTCGCATCCTCGTTCCCTATGTTTTTGGGATGACCTGTATTGTGCCCGTGAGCGTGTTCATCCTCCAGCGGTATTACCAGTGGGACCTTGCCTACGCGGTGAACCCGGGGCACTTGTGGTTCCTGGGAAACATTCTGGCCTATGTGGTTCTGCTGTCGCCGTTGTTCTACTACCTGAAAAAAAATCAAAACGGAAAATTTGTTGTGGGGATGAAGAAAATGCTGAGCAACCCGCTCGGCCTGATCCCCGTCGTTGGCCTTTTCATTGCCGAAGTGTTGGTGATAAAACCCATCCCCTACGAACTGTATGCCATGACCTGGCACGGCTTTGTGCTGGGGTTCCTGGCTTTCTTTGTTGGATTTTGTTTTGTGCTCTGCGGCGATTCATTCTGGAGCATGCTCGTGAAATGGCGCTGGCTATTCGTGGTGCTGGCGTCTGCACTCTTTCTGGTGCGTCTTTTGGTGCTGGGGTTAAAAACGCCGGGATACCTGTTGGTTGTTGAATCGGATTGTTGGATCTTTTCGGTATTGGCGTTTGGGAACAAATATTTGAATCACCCCAGCAAAGCGTTGTCGTATTTGAGTCAGGCTGCCTATCCGGTGTATATTCTTCATATGATCTTCCTGGCCCTGGCGTCGTGGCTGATCTTTCCCATGGCGCTTGCTGTGCCATTGAAATTTGTTATGGTGATCGTCCTCACCTTTGCCGGATGTTTTGGCGCCTTCGAGATCATCCGTCGCGTAAGTATTTTAAGGCCATTGTTCGGATTGAAAATGAAGAAACGTTCCCTCGCCGTCAATGGCGATAACCCGGGGTTGGCCCGGGCCTAAACTATAGCATCATGGTAAACCTCAAAAATGTAACAAAGCGTTTTGGCGCAAAGACGGTGGTGAACGACCTATCGCTCACCATCGCCCGCGGCGAGCTGTTCGGGTTGCTTGGCCCCAACGGCGCCGGCAAAACCACGACCATCAACATCATCGTCGGCGGCCTGCTTCCCGACGCAGGGTCGATTACACTTCAGGGATCGGGATCACCACAGGATCCAAATATCAAAAGACTGATCGGCATCGTGCCCCAAAGCCTGGCGGTCTATGAGAGCCTGACGGCATATGAGAACCTGAACTTCTTTGGCAGGCTCTATGGCTTGCAGGGAAGCGATCTCACCTCGAGTATTCAACGCGTGTTCGAGCTCGTCAACCTCACCGACCGCACGAAGGACCGGGTCAAAACCTATTCCGGTGGAATGAAGCGACGGTTGAACATTGCCATCGCGCTGCTTCATCGTCCTTCATTGCTGATCCTGGATGAGCCAACGGTGGGTGTAGATCCGCAGTCGCGAAATGCCATTTTTGACACGCTGAGAAATCTGAGAGCGGAAGGTTGTACGACCTTGCTCACCTCCCACTACCTGGAGGAAGCCCAACAACTGTGCGACACCGTTGCCATCCTGGACGAAGGCAAGTTGGTGGCCCAGGGAACGGTGGAAGAATTGATTGCGCGTCACGGCGGCCAAAGCATCCTGACGGTGGAGACCAGCAAGGGCAAGTCAAGAATAGAAACGCATGAGCCCGTTCAGGAGATCGTCCGTATCCATGCCGAAGAGCCGATCATTTCCCTGAAGATGGAGAGCCCGAGCCTGGAGAAAGCGTTTTTGAATATTACCGGAAAACATTTAAGAGATTGATCATGAAAGAAATCATCACCCTCACCCGAAAAGATCTGCAACTCCTTTTCCTGGACAAGACCAGCATCATCGTCACCTTTGCGCTACCGGTCGTGCTGGTGGCGTTGATTGGAAGTGTCTTCGCCGGTTCGTTTCCCCCTTCTTCTGGCATCACCAGCTATGACTATGCATTTTCGAAAGTGATGTTCTGGGGATTGTTCGGTGGCGTGGCCTCCTCGGTGGCGTCGCTTGCCATTGAAAAGCATTCGGGCACGATCATCCGGATCCAGCTGGCGCCGGTGCGTAAATTTCAAGTATTGGCCGGAAAAGCGCTGGCCTGTATCAGCGTGATCCTGATCAGTTCTTTTGTGACGTGGACTTTTACTTCTGTGCTTTTCGGTATCAAGACCGCTTCGCTTTTGAACATGATCCTCATTTGTTTTTCGAATGCCGTGTTCTTTGCCGGGCTGATGACCTTCCTGGCCAACTTTGTGAGCACGGAGCGCGCGGCGGGTGCGTTGAGCTGGTCGGTGGCACAGCTGCTGGCGTGTTTCAGTGGCATTATGTTCCCGGTCATGATCATGCCTTCATGGATGAAGACGGCTACGAACTTTAATCCCGTGACCTGGGCCGTGAAGGCGATGGAGATCGCGCTTTGGACCGGTGGAACGTTCCATGAATTGGTGTTGCCCGTTTCGATTACGCTAGGTGCCGGGCTTTTCTTTTTTGCCTGCAGTGTATACTTGTTCCGATGGACAACACAGAACGCGTGACCAAATCAAATTCACTCACTTCTCAACGCCTTTACGGGATTTTCCCAAGCGGCTTTAAATGCCTGAAAACTCACCGTCACTAGCGAAACGACCACTACAAACACAGCGGCAAACGCGAACATGAATGCATTGAGTTGAATGTGGTAAGGATAGTACTGCAACCATTGTGCAGCGAGCTGCCACGCGGCGGGCATGGCGATGAGCAGGGAAAGAACAATGAGCTTCAGGAAATCTTTCGTGAGCAGCGTCACCGCGGCAGCTACGGAAGATCCCAACACTTTGCGTATGCCAATTTCCTTTGTTCTCTTTTCAGCGGCCAGTACCGACATGCCGAACAATCCAATGCAGGAAATAAAGATCGTAAACCCCGCGCCAAACATCATGACCTTTTTCCATTTTGCTTCCGCGTTGTAGTTCTTTTGATATTCGAGTGTCTTGAATTCATGTTGATACAAACTCATTGGAAACACTTTGTTGAACGTCTTCTGAATGTAGGTGAGGGCGTCCGCTACATGGTCGGGATTGATCCGCACCAGCGCCAGTCCATAATCTCTTGCGGGACTCATGGTGAATATTTGCGGGCCAATTTCCTGGTTTAAGGGAAGATAGTGATAGTCTTTTACGACGCCTACGACCGTATATTTTTCCTGGTTCCGGTACCAGAAGTTCACCTCCTGGCCGATGGGGTCTTTCCAGCCGGCGTTCTTTACAAACGTTTCATTCACGATGATTGCGTGGGTTCCGTCTGAAGGGAATTTCGAGGAGAAATTTCTACCCTGAACGACCGGGATCTTGTACAGCGGAAAATAGGATTCATCGATAGTCTCATAATCAAATTCGGCCTCGATATCGCCACTGATCTTCGCCGACGTGCCTTCCCTGCCGCCATTGCGGGCAGAGACATAAAGGATATCGGGATTCTTCAACAATTCCGTTTTCAGCAAATTTGCATCGCGATGGGTCAATCCGGGTTTCCGGATGATGATGACATTATCCTGGTCATAGCCAAGATCGGTGTTGATGAGGTAGTTGAATTGTGAATAGACGATGATCGTCGCCATCACCAGCAATGTTGATAGCGCGAATTGCAGTACGATCAGTCCTTTTTGCAAATTTACCTTGCCTAGTTTCAGACCATTGTAAAGTGATCTCACCGGGTGATAGCCGGAAAGGATCATGGCGGGATAAAATCCGGCCAGCATTCCGGTGATGAGGAACAACCCTGCATACGCCAGCACCATCCTGACATTTAGAAGATAGGAAAGGAACAGGACCTTGTTTGAAAGCTGGTTGAAGAAGGGCAGGACCGTCTGAACAAGAACGAGCGCAAGCAAGAAAGCCGCCAGGCACAACAGGTAGGATTCGCCCAGGAACTGGATCATCAACTGTCGCTTATCACCACCAACAACCTTTCTGATGCCGATCTCTTTCGCCCGCTTCACGGAGCGTGCAATCGTCAGGTTCACGAAGTTAATGCAGGCAATCAGCAAAATAAAAAGGGCGATACCCGATAAAATGTAGGAGTACATCGGGTCGCTGGCATCTTTAAGTCCATTATCGGCTTTGTATATTTTGCTCAGGTGTATATCGGTGAGGGGCTGCAGCACGTGAACGATCGAAGTCTTGTTGTTGTATTTTACAGCGGAATTCAAAATGGTTTCCCGCGCTTCCTTTTCATACACTTGTTTCATTTTGGCTTCGACGTCATTAACATTTGCCCCCGCTTCGAGCTCCACAAACGTATTCAGGAAAAAATCTGCCCACGATTCATCGTTCGCATCCACTTTGAGCGGCGCGATGATGTTGAATTTTATCGAGGAGTTGTCAGGACAATTCCGGGACACACCGGTGATGGCATAGGGTTCGAACACATTGTTCGCTTTCAGGTAAAGGTCCATGCCCAACACATCCGTCTTTCCAAAGAGTCGCAGGGCCATTGCTTCGGAGATCACGACGGAGCGCGGATCACCCAGTGCGGTTTGGGGGGCTCCGCTGATCAAGGGAAAGTCGAAGACGGAAAAGAAATTGCTGTCGGCTGCATACACCAGTTCGCTGGTGATCTCACTTCCTTGTTTCAGTTCTGTAACATAGCCCGTCAGGCGCACGAAGGACTTCACTTCTGGCACGGCGGCGTGGAAACTTGGGCCTTGAAAATAACCGGTGTTCCCTCCCCTGCTTTCAATACTGCCATCCGGGTTGATACGGTTGTGGCCAATGCGATAGATGTTGGAGACATTGGCGTGAAAGCGATCGTAGCTTAATTCGTCGTTCGTATATAATATGATCAGCATGGCGGAGGCCAGGCCGAGACTTAGTCCAATGACATTGATCGCCGAATAGATCTTGTTCCGGAGCAGGTTTCGGAGGGTAGATTTAAAATAATGCTGTAACATAATCGAGAGGGTGAAGTGATTACATAGCGTTATGTTCCCATGGCCATAAAATGTCTCCCGGGTCGGGTGGGCGCGTGGAACGTGGGGAAGATTTCCAAAACTATGCCATCCAAAAGGGGGCACAAACGAAGGTTATTGAGGCATGGTCGAATGGAAAATGTTCTATAACGGACGGCTGCGGTCGCAATTGGGAATCGGCCGCATTGACTTTTGCAACCGGCTCTGCTGGGCCGAGCATTAGGGTGACCGGATCAAAATAAGCATTCAGGATACCGATCAGAACGGGTAGTGACGCATGCCACCATCGACAACGGCGACGGTGCCGGTGATGTAGCGTGCGCGAGGCGACACCAGGAACGTGGCCATGTTGGCGATGTCCTGCGGTTCACCAAAATCACCCAGCGGGATCTCGCGTTCGGCGAATTTTGTGCGTTCGTCGGTGGAGAACACCCGGCGGATATTGGCTGTGTCGATGAGACCGGGTTGCAGACAGTTGACGGTGATGCCGTAGCGCCCCAGTTGTCCGGCGAGTTGCTTGGACCACACCACGATGCTCGCCTTGGCAACCGCCGAAGCATTGATCGACCGAAGCTCATAGGTGCTGGTGATGTTCAGGATCGCGCCTTGCTTGCGTTCCATCATGTGGGGCAAGAGTTGTTGTGTCAGTTGCCGGTGGCGGTCGAAGTCCAGCGTCATGGCTGCGCTCCACTCCTCTTCCGGTCCGTTCACATCCAGTGGGCGGCTGCGGCCGGCGTTGTTGATCAGAATATCAACATGACCCAAGCGGGATAGTGCCATAGCCGCGATCTTTTGTGGCCCGTCGGGCGCAACGAAATCCTGAACAAACACCATCGGTTCCACACCGCCCGCAGCAACGATTTCATCTTTGAAACTATTTAACAATCCTTCGTTTCTTCCTACGGCAAAGACCGTCACGCCTTCGATCGCCAATTCTTTTGCCATGGCCCGGCCAAGTCCCTGGCTGGCGCCGGTCACCAAAGCCGTTTTTCCTTTTAAATACAGATCCATAATTTTCTCTTGCGGGTTTAAAATTTCTTCACAAGAGTAGTGACCGGCATCTGATTTTACACGTTGTAGAATTGATTGTAGGATACTATCAAATATGTAAGTCATGGCGGACAGAAAGAAAAACTCGACGTATTCCCGGAACGAAAAATGCATTATTGAATGCGACCTCACTTATGTGGTTTCCAAGATCGAGGGGCGGTGGAAACTTCAGATCCTCAGTATGCTGGAGGACAAAAAACTCCGGTTTAGTGAACTAAAGAAGGAATTTTCGTTTACCACGGAGCGCATGCTCACGCTGCAATTGCGGGCCCTGGAGCAGGACGGCCTGGTGAAACGGACCGTCTATGCGGAAGTTCCTCCCCGGGTGGAATATGAACTCACGGAGATGGCGTTGGAGCTGGGGCCTATTTTTAAACAATTGAGTGATTGGGGGAGTAAACACCGGAGTCTAACAAAGAAGGAATTAGTATAAGAAGGGATTCAATTCATTTCATTCGAGACAACGGCGCCCGAAAACTTCTTCCATACGCCTTCTCGTGGCCGCAAAAAGAAATCATTCTGTCTGTCGACCCGTTCAATGGCGTGATCTGGTCATGAACACCTGAACAATCGTTTGAGGTGAGGCAACAAACTTTTTTGCTATTTTTAGGGACCCCCCGGAAGAGCCTCGGCTTTGTCGCGACCATCCCAGTCTAGCGATAGCGGCCCCGTCAGTGCCAGGGAGGATGGAGCAATAGCCTGTGAAAGAAAACCTGGAAGAGGACCTGATTCGTCGGATAAATGATGGTGACGAGCGAGCCTTTAAGCTCGTGTTCGATCTCTATTACCGTCCCCTCACCCTCTTCGCCATGAAGTATGTGCGCGAAGTGGAAGACGCCAAGGAAATCGTACAAGATTTTTTTGTACGCATGTGGTCAAAACGCGACACGCTCGAAATCAGGTTTTCGCTTCGCATCTATTTATACCGCAGCGTCCGGAATGCCTGTCTCAACTTTATTGCCTCCGGCAAAGTGGAGAAGAAACGGATGATGGGGTATGAACATCCCCAGGTCTCGAACGACAACGCCCTGGAGCACATGATGGCCGCCGAGCAGGAAGAGCTCCTGATGCGGGCCATCGACAACCTTCCGGAAAAGTGCCGCCAGATCTTTGTCATGAGCCGCATGAACCGGCTTTCGCACCAGGCCATCGCCACACAGCTAAACCTCTCCGTGAAAACGGTAGAAGCTCAAATCTCGATAGCCCTGAAACGGCTGGCGGAATGGATCATCACCCTCGTCATGTTTTTTTGCGACTAGAACCCACCCGACCTTTTAAGACCCGGGCCACCTCCTGCGCCTAGTTAAAATAATTAAAAAAAATTCGGCCCTCGTTTAAGGGGTCCCCTTTCATTTTCTGTCTGTACGGTAATTCAAGCGGAATTTTACCTAATGGCTTTCTATGGATAGAATTTTTACGGTCTCTCTTTTTCGCGTTTTCAGGTTTAGGATTGGCGGTGAATTCCGGAAGGGGTTCCTGGTGATGGCCCTGTGGTGTGGACTGTTTCAGGCCCAGGCACAAGACCCAACCTTTTATGAAACGTTCGACAGCACGCCCATGGGCGAGGTGCCCGAGGGATGGCGGACGTATTCGCTCAATGGCGACCGTGGCAATAACTGGGTGCGGTCAGTGTATGGCTTTTTTGGTCCCAAGGTGATGACCAGCGGCGTGGAGTATGCGCTGCCCGGAAAAATAGATGAAGACTGGCTTGTCACGCCACAGATCATGCCCCAGGAAAACGACTTTTTGATCTTTGATTCGGGACAGGAATTTGTGAATGACGATTGGGGCTCGACCTTCGAGATCTGGATCTCGACCAAGACCGACAACCGCGCCGACTTCACCGAGTTATTAAGGAGCTACACCGAGCCTGAATTCCCAGGCTACTTATATTCCGAGCGTCTGCTGCTCGATCTTTCCGCCTATCAGGACACTCCCATTTACATCGCCTTTGTCCATAAAAATCCCGTGACCGGTGAGTCCTCGGATCCCGACAATCCCAATCCGCCGGTAGAGAATTGGTACCTCGACAATGTTTGGGTGAGGCCGGTGCAGCCGTTGGATTATAGTGCGGGAGAAATATTCGGTTCGTTCGATAACGTGATCCGCGTGGTGCAGTCGCGCACGACGGTCATCATCAGTGTAGTCGTGCGCACGGCGGGTGACAACGGCAGCGCCGACATCTCTGCGCTCAGCTTCACCACGGCGGAATCTTCGTCAAAGGTTAAAATTAAAGAAGCAACCCTTTACACAACCTACGGAGATTCTTTTCTCTCGACCAATGACGACACCGGTGAGGTTAATGCCGACATGTTCGGGTCCGTCACCGATCCGGGAAATGAATTTACCATTGAGGGTTTTCAAAATCTCGGTCGTGGCGACAACTATTTCTGGCTCATGTATACGCTGGAGGCCGATGACGCGGTGCTCACCTATCCCTACCCCGAAGTCGACGCCACGTTTGAGAGCGTCGTTGTGAATGGCGTCGAACACGCCACAACGCTGAGCACGACCGCGGCAACCCATCCGGTCGTGCCGAATACGCCCGTGAACGACAACTATGCCAATGCTATAGATATCGCCCCTGCGACAGGTACGATTCGCTTGGGCTCGTACAACTATAAGGCTACCGTTGAAAGGGAGATCGGCGTGGAAAGGCTTGCCTATTGTGCCACGCCGATCTATCAATCGGCTATGGACGGATGCAATTCTGTATGGTGGCATTTCAAAGCGCCAAGTGCCGGCCTCATCACCGCCGATCTGTCAACGAGCAGTTTCAACACGCTGTTGCTCATTCAGGATGAGCAGGGCGACCAACTGGCGTGCAGCAAAGACATCGATGAATCGGCGCTGGTATTGCAATCGCGCATCTCAAACTTCCCGGTTGCCGAAGGGCAGGAACTGTATATCCGCGTAACGGGTGAAGGAGGATTCCCGGAGGATCCCAATGCCGCGAGCGGCGTGGTGAACCTGGATTTCACGTTTGAAGTTCCGCTCGGGGTGGAAGGTCCGTTCTCCTATGAGCTCTCCGAACTTTATCCCAACCCCGGCAACGGAAAGGTGCATGTAGACCTGGTGCTGCATCGTCCCGCTAATGTGGTATTGGAGGTAACGAATCTCATGGGACAGACCGTGCAGGTTCAGGATGAGGGCTTTTTGAACGCCGGAAAATATGAACACGTCACGCTCGACGTGACAGCGCTTCCGGCGGGCCCCTATTTCGTGCGTATGCGCGGAAGCGCCGACACGGCCCACAAGTTGATCGTGGTGAACGATGGGGACGTGCGTTGATCGAACAGAAAAATCATTTTTTACAGAACACGATGGAAGATAACAAAGACGACGACAGAAGCTGGTACCTGGCTTCGAAACGGTTAACCGAAGGTCTCTCCGATGCCGAGGCATTGGAATGGGAGGCTTTGCTGCGCAACGAAAAATTCAAAAATGATTTTGCCTTACTCGAAAAGCATTGGCATGCGCTGGAGTCGTCTGTCTATGCGCAAATCAACGTTAGCGAAGATTGGGAAGCCGTGCGCGCAAAGATCAGGGCCCTGCCACAAACGCAGAAGCGATTTGCATTTTCGTCCTGGCTCCGCTACGCAGCGGCGGCAGCTCTTTTTGTGACGAGCGCTTACGTGGGCTGGAATTTCAGGAAGCAACGGGAGACAGCTTTTGTCACTAAGATCGAGGCGCCTGCCGGAGCGCGTACATATGTGACCCTGCCCGACAGCTCACATGTTTGGCTCAATGCCGGCACATTGATTTCTTTCGACCAGCATTTTGGAACGGACAATCGCAGCCTTACACTAGAGGGAGAAGCTTTCTTTGATGTAGAGAAGAGCAGCGTTCCGTTCGAGGTCCACACCGTAGACATCGATATCGCCGTGCTCGGCACAGCTTTCAACGTGAAGGCCTATCGGAACGATGACGCGGTGAGCACAACGTTGGTCCGTGGCGCCTTGAAGGTTAAGCGCATAAAGGCGACGGGCGTGGCGGAAGAAGTATTGCTCCGTCCAAATGACAAAATAACGCTGCAGGGAATACCCTCAGAAAGATCGGGTCATCCGTTGACGCTCCAGAGAAATATCGACGCCGTCGCCGAGGCCGATTGGAAAGACGGCTGGCTGACTGCGCGCGGGGAGTCTTTAAGCGAGCTTTCGAAAAAAATAGAAAGGCTCTACAATGTGGCCATCCATTTTGAAAACGACAGTCTGAAGGCTTATAAGTATACCGGGCGCATCCAGCAGTTCAGCCTGGAGCAAGTGTTGAAAGCGCTGGCCCTGACGTCGCCGATCGATTTTGTGATCAACGAAAAAAGCGTGACGCTGCGCGAGAACAAGAACACAAAATCAAAATACAAAACCTTACCCACACCCTGACGATTTGAAATGCTTAACCCTTACGCTATGACAAAACAATACCACAGCACATAACCTACGCATCGTCTAAAAAAAAGCAGGATCAAAAGATGCTGACACATCTCCTGATCCCTTAGGACAGACAAAATAGTTACCAACCCTGTGACGGAGTGGAACGATATTATTTTACCTAATCCCAGCGAATTCTATGAAAAAAAACGGATACGGCCAAGGAAACCTATGGCCAGTATTAATTAAAACGGCGTTGGTTATGAAAATCTGGCTTTTACTACTGATCCCCGCAGGTGTCGCGCTGGCGGGTACAGCGCACTCTCAAAACCTGAGCCTGGAGCTAAAGGATGTCACCATCCGCCAGGCGCTGCATGCCATTGAGCGGGAGAGCGGGTATTCCTTTTTTTACAATGACTCCTTCAGGGACCTGGAGAAAAAGATCTCTGTCACCGCAAAGAATGAACCGATCTCCGACGTGCTGGGACGCGTGCTCAGCAACACGCTGCTCACCCACAAATTCCTGGAGGGGAAACTGATTGTGATCGTCCTGAAAGATGCCCCTGAAAAAATCAGGGTCCATGGTCAAGTGACCGGAGTCGACATAAAAACTTCCCTGCCCGGCGTGAACGTTACCGTGAAAGGCACGTCAACCGGAACGGTGACCGATACCAATGGCGATTATGTGATCGACGTGGATCCGGGTGCCACGCTGGTGTTTTCTTTTGTGGGATACATTAGCACGGAAGTGAAGGTGACCGGCGAAACCCGGATCGACATCGAGCTGGAAGTGGAGGCCAAAACGTTGAATGAGGTCACCGTGGTTTCCACCGGCTACCAGGAGGTGGACAAGCGTTTGTTTACGGGCGCCGTGGTGACGCTGGGTTCAAAAGATTTCAAGACCGACGGCACCATCGATGTGAGTCGCATGTTGCAGGGGCGCGCCGCCGGGGTGTCGGTGCAAAACGTGTCGGGCACGTTTGGGGCAGCACCCAAGATCAGGGTGCGTGGCGCGACGTCGATCACCGGTGACAACAAACCGTTGTGGGTAGTCGACAATGTCGTGCTCGAGGATGTGGTGAACATTTCTGCGGAGCAGCTGACGACGGGTGATCCCAATACACTCATCGGCTCGTCGGTGGCGGGGTTGAATTCCGATGACATCGAGAGCATCACGATCCTGAAAGATGCATCGGCTACGGCCTTGTATGGAGCGCGCGCCAAGGATGGTGTGATCGTCATCAAAACAAAAAGAGGACGCGTGGGCAAACCGGTCATTACCTACACCGGCAACTTCTCAACCTATCTCAAGCCCTCTTACGACAACTATAACATTCTGAACTCCGTCGACCAGATGTCGGTCTATGCCGAAATGGAACGCAAGGGGTTGCTGAATCACTCCGACATGGTGTCGCAGCCCAACGGTGGGGTGTACAAGAAAATGTATGACATCATCAACAGTTCCTACAATGAACAAACCGACCAGTTCGATCTGCTGAACACCCCCCAGGAACGCCGTGCCTTTTTGCAACGCTATGCATTGGCCAACACCAACTGGTTTGACAAGCTTTTCAAAAACTCTTTTGTACAGGAGCATTCGCTGGGCGTTTCTTCGGGAACAAAAGTGTCGCAGCTTTACTTTTCCACCAGCTATTATGACGACAACGGCTGGACCATTGCCGACCACGTGGACCGCTACACCCTCAATGCCAACGCCACCTTCAAGCTTTCCGACAAAGTCGGCTTCGGGCTCACCGCCAATGGTTCATCGCGTACGCAGCGTGTGCCGGGAACCGTGGCGCGACAAGTGGACGTGGTGGAAGGCCGCTACAACCGCGACTTCGACATCAACCCCTTCAGCTTTGCGCTGAACACCAGCCGCGTGCTCACCGCGGAGGATGAAGCGGGCAACCTGGAATATTTCACGCGCAACTATGCACCGTTCAACATCATCAAGGAGACGCAAACAAACTACATCGACCTGAACTTGCTGGACCTTCGTTTGCAAGGTGATTTTAACTACCAGATCACCAAAGATCTCAAGTATGAATTCGTCGGCGCCGTGCGCGACGTGCGCACCACCACGGAACACAAGGTGGGCGACGATTCCAATATGGCGGAAGCCTATCGCGCCGCAGGTTCGCAGGTGATCCGGCAGGGAAACAAATTCCTTTACTACAACCCCGACTTTCCGAATCTTGACCCGGTGGTGGTCTTGCCTGAAGGAGGTTTCTATAATCGCTCCGACGACCAGATGCGAAGCTATTATGTGAAGGATCAACTCACCTGGAAACACGCGTTCGGCACCAAACATCATGTGAATCTTGTCGGGGGTCACGAGTTGCGCATGATCGACCGTCAAAATTCATACAACAACGGTTATGGCTACCAGTTCAACAAAGGCGGCATTGCTTTTACGGACTACCTCATCATTAAGCAACTGCTCGAAGGCAACTTCAACTACTTTGGCATGGGCTATACCAAAGAGCGGTATGCCAGCTTCTATGCATCGGCAAACTATTCGTTCAACGACAAATATGTGTTGAACGCCACCACGCGCATGGATGGCTCCAACAAACTTGGCGAAGCGCGCACGGCGCGTTGGCTGCCCACCTGGAATGTGAGCGGCGCCTGGAACCTGGACGCCGAAAATTTTATGAACGCTGTTCGTGCCGTAGATTACCTCACGCTCAAGGCGGGCTATGGGCTCACGGCAAACGTCGGCAATGCCACAAACTCATCGGTGGTGTATCGCAGTGGCACAACGCCTCATCCGCACTTTGATGAGACCGAATCGCAGATCATCATCGACGGGCTCGAGAACCAGGATCTGACATGGGAAAAACAATATGAATTGAACATAGGGTTGAGCACCGGCTTCTTCAACCGGTTCACCGTGGCGTTCGATTATTATAACCGGAATCACTTCGACCTGATCAGCGTCATCAAAACCTCGGGCATTGGCGGTGAGCCTTACAAAGCCATCAACTATGCCGATATGAAGTCGCATGGCATCGATCTTTCCATCGGCGCCACCGTATTAAACGGAGGAGGATTGACGTGGACGACCAACTTTGTGTATAGTCAAAACAAGAGTCGCATCACCAACCTGAAAAACCTGCCGCGCATCTACAACCTGGTGTTCCAGGATGGTGGCGCGCAGCAAGGCTACCCGGTGCGGGGTCTTTTTTCGATCGACTACAAAGGCCTTAACCCGGAGAACGGCGTGCCCACGTTTATCGATCACGACGGAAAATTGGGCACCAATGTCTTTCTGCAAAGTCTGAACACGCAATATCTCAAATACGAAGGCCCCGTCGACCCCACCTACACGGGAGGATTTTCGAATACATTCCGCTACAAGCAGCTTTCGTTGAATGTGTTTTTTACCTACCAGGGCGGCAACAAGATCAGGCTCAATCCCGCTTTCAAAAACGGTTACTCCGATCTCGATGCCATGCCACGCGAATTCCTCGACCGCTGGATCACACCGGGTGACGAAAAGTACACTGACATTCCCGCCATTGCAGACCTGAACGTACTGGCCGGCCTGGGTTCAACATATCCCTACAACACGTACAACTATTCCACGGCACGGGTAGCCGACGGTGGGTTTGTGCGCATGCGTACCATCTCGCTCAGCTACACGCTTCCCAATAAGATCGTGGCCGGCACCACGTTCACCAGCGCCTCGATCAGCCTGACGGGCACGAACCTTTGGCTGGTCTATGCCGACAAGAAATTGTATGGACAGGATCCCGAGTTCTTTAGTTCGGGGGGTGTGGCATTGCCGGTGCCGCGACAGATCACGCTCTCAGTAAAGCTCGTGCTCTGATGAATGAAGTATAGGATATCGAATTATTAAAAAGTAATCGGATGAAAAAGAAAGTATCGATCCTCTTTGTAGCCGGCGTCCTGCTGATGACGGGCTGCGACGACTTTTTATCGGAAACCCCCGACAACCGGGCGAGTCTCGATTCGAAGGAGAAGATCGCGGAATTGTTGGTGACGGCCTATCCGGAAGCGAACTACATTCCCTTTTGTGAAGCGCTGTCGGATAACGTGGAAGATAATTTTGGCGGCACCGAAAATGTGACCAACGCCGACCCTTGGTTTTGGAGGGACGCTTCGGCGACCTGGCAAGACTCGCCGGAGTTTTATTGGAATGGATGCTACACCGCCATCGCGGCTGCCAACCATGCCTTGCGGGCCATCGAACAAAGTGACGACCCCGCTTTCTATGATGCACAAAAAGGTGAAGCGCTTTTGGCCAGGGCCTACTCCCATTTTATGCTGGTGAGTTTGTTTGCAAACATGTACGATCCCCAAACCGCTTCCGGCGACCTTGGCATTCCCTATGTGACCGACCCGGAAACCGTGTCGCTGAAAACATACGAGCGCAAGACCGTAGAATATGTCTACGAAATGATTGAAAAAGATTTGACGGTAGGCTTACCGCTCATCGACGATCGGTCTTATGGCGGATCCGGAACCAACGCCGCCAACCTGGCGCGCTTTCATTTTACGCGCGCAGCCGCACATGCTTTTGCTTCGCGGTTCTACCTATTTAAAAAAGACTATGCAAAAGTGATCGAGCATGCCAACGCCGTGCTGGATGGCAACGACATCCCCTCCGTGCTCCGGCCCTGGAACACAACTTACCGCACCCTCACCTCAAACGAGCTGACGCTGACCTATACGCGATCGACCGAAAAAGCGAACCTGCTGTTGTGCGACACCCAATCCAACTGGGGCACGAGCTTTAACCAGGTTCGCTATTCCACCGGCGCGACGCGGAGAGCGGAGATCTTCTTTATCAACAATCCCGCACAGGGCAACTATGCCTACTCCACCTATTACACCAACACGGGAGTGAATTTTGTCTTCAAATTCCGCGAGCACTTTGTGCGCGTCGGTATGAATGCCACTACGGGATATTCGTATACCATCATTCCCTTGTTCAGCACAGAAGAAGTTTTGTTGAACCGGGCCGAGGCCTATGCCATGCAGGTGCAGTTTCATGAAGCGTTGGACGAGATGAATCTGTTCATCAGCACACGCGTGCTCAACTATGACCCGGAGGTTCACAACGTGACGTTCAACCGCCTGTATAACCTCTATCACGAAACCGACAACAAAAAAGCGATCGTGCGGGGAATATTGGAATTGCGGCGGGCAGAGTTCCTGCACGAAGGGCTCCGCTGGTTTGACATTCTGCGGCACAAACTTCCCGTGACGCATACTTCTTTTGATGGCCAAAGCACAACGCTCGCGCCAAACGATCCGCGACGCATCTTGCAGATCCCGGCCGAGGCGATTTCCGTCGGCGGTCTTCGTCCCAATCCCCGGTAACGCATAAACGATCCTGACCATGAAGACACAGAAAAGAACTTTACTGACCATCCTCATCCTGGTGGTGCTCACGCTGGGATGTCAGGATGTTTATAACGACAAGGTCGACCCTTCAAAAACAGACTATGTCACCAACGACAACAACCACACCGATTCGGAGCTCGACAAATGGTTGCTTTCCAATTTTACTTATCCCTACAACATCGAAGTGAAGTATCATTGGGATGCTTCCGAGGGTGATCTTTTCAGAACCCTGGTGCCTCCCAAAGTTTCGCAGGTTCAACCGGTGATGGAGGTGGTAAAGAAAGTTTGGATCGATCCTTATAGCGACCTGGCCGGCGCAGCCTTCATCAAAAAATATTGCCCCAAACAATTCCTGATGATCGGCAGTGCGCGGTACAATCCCGATGGAACCTTCACCCTGGGCACGGCAGAAGGCGGCCGCAAGGTGATGTTGTATGTGGTGAACTCTTTCGAGCCCACACAACGGTCGGCCGTAAAGCAACTGATGCACATTGTGCAACACGAGTTCGGGCATATTCTCAATCAAACAGTTTCTTATCCCTCGTCGTTCCGCGAGGTGACACCGGGCGCCTACACCAGCGACTGGCGGTTCAACTCCGTGGCGCAGGCACGCGCCGCCGGTTTCATCACCAACTATGCCATGGCCTCGCCCGACGAAGATTTTGTCGAGATGATTGCCACCATGCTGATCGAAGGGAAGGAAGGCTATGAAGCCATACTCGCTTGCGAGACAAACAGCGCGAGCCTCGCCTTACTGCGCAAAAAAGAGGCCCTGGTCGCGCAATACTATCGCGAATCCTTTAACATCGACTTCTACGCACTGCAAACCAAAGTGCAGGAAGCCATCAACAACATTGCGCCCCCCGGGCCGGGTCCGGAGGAGCTGCCACCCCTTGCTGATGAATGGGGGTTTGACAAAGAGAACACTACCCTGCGTTTTGACCTCACGCTGATGAATGAGCCCTCAGAATTTTCACGGCGCTTTGCGCAAGACAACCGGATCATTCACGATGCCGGCTTTGCGCTCGATTACAACTTCAAGCTCTACTACACATCCGAAAATGAGCTTGCCCTGAAGTTATATTATTACGACCTGAGCGACGACGCCAAAGTGTACCAGCAGGCCGTGTTCTACTATTTCCTCACCCCCCATGAGGACGGAACCATCGACTTACTATTCAGCTACGCCGACGACAACGCGACGCATCTCAACAATGACCTGGGCGTCGGCGCGCTGAACGCATTTTTCGCCAATCGAAAATTCAGGTTCAATTGGGTGCAAACCTGCAGCGGCGACGTGTTTGTCGGACTTTATCCGCAAGACTCGCCTGAGAATTTCAGTTTTGGTGTATTGGAAAAATAAGGATCGCTACGATGAACAAGCAGAACACATTGAATCACCGCGCAGCATTATTCCTGGCATGCCTTTGCGCATTATTATCGGCCACTTCATGCGACCGGAACTACGAAGCCATCTTTGCCGACACGCCCGACGAGCGCGCGCAGGCCGTGTTGAATGAATACAACACCTTACTGATGGGCGCGCCGAACGGATGGAAGGCATCGCTCTACACCGGTACCGGAGCCGGCTATTTTTATTATTTTGATTTCAATGCCGAAGGGCACATGACAATGTTGTCGGATTTTAACGAAGAGACGGCGGGCGAGCCAATGGAAACCACCTGGACCCTGAAAGCGCTCCAACGCGCAACCCTTAGCTTCACGACATACTCCTACATTCACCTGCCAGCCGATCCCGACGGCAACGTGAACAACGGTGTGCCAGGCAGCGGACTGTTATCTGATTTTGAATTTGCCGTCCTGCGCACGTCGGGTGACAGTGTGGTCATGAAAGGTGTGCAGCATTCCGCCGAACTGGTCCTTGTGAAAGCCAGCGCCGGGGAACAGTCGGCCATCCTCGGCGACCGCATCCAGCACTTGTTGCAGGAGACTTCGACCTACCTCACCGCATCCAAAGGCTACCGGCTCGCCTTGCCAGACCATACTGAAGTGCCGATGGCGTTGAGTATTTCGCAAAAGCTCCTTTCTTTTCAATACATCGATGGCGATGGCACGACGATCAAGTCTCCACGAACGTCATACACGTTTTCTATCGATGGAATAGTATTGAAAGTTCCGATCACGATCCAAGGGTTCACCGTTCATGCTTTGATCTGGGACGACGACACGAATTCATATCGCGTGAACAAAGCCGATGGCGCGACCCTCACCGCATCGGATGACACGTTTATTTTCGAGCCGGCCACGCCGCTCTATAGCTTGCTGGACAAAAAACTCATTACAGCCACCTTGCCCGAAGGCTCCGGAACGTATCCCTTGCCCGGTCAGTCGGATGAGTTCACAGCGCTCTACAACGAGATCGCCGCAGCGATCTACAATGGCCCCTATCGTTTAACGCTCCGTGACATTCGCATCGTATTTCCACCAAACACAGGCCTCATGCAATTTGTGGTGACGTTCACACAGCCGGGACAAAACGGTTCAGTCAACCTTTTTTCTGCGCAGTACACCTACTCCTATCAATTGCGCGACGGTGGGATACTAAAATTCAAAATGGAAGGCATGGATCAAAATGCGGGGTTGCTGTATGGCGACTTCATTGGAATATTAGATCATTTTGACAACGATACTTTCGCTGTGAAATATGTTGGTGGCGGATTCAGTGTGGTGGCGGGATTTTTTAGCCAGGAGGAGGCGGGATATTATTTTGGAGGGTATTTGCCGGGTCAATGAAGTCGTGAAGATGTGCATCCTTTTAGTCCGCCGTTCTAGTCGATCGAGAGCACGGCTTTGTACTCCGGAATAACATCGATCTTCTCCATCTGAAGCACACTGTTCTCTTTTGAGAAATCGGGGATTTCGGATGGATCGAAATCAATCAAGTAAGGCGCCGCCTTGCTAAGCGGATGAAAGATGAAGACCATGTCTTGTTGTTGGAGTTTGGGGATAAATCGTTTCAGTCCAATGTCCCAGGGTTTGCCATAGTAAAAATGGTCGGCTACTAAAAGGCCATCGAAAAAAGCCATGGCCCGGTCGCCTTTGTAGGTTAGCCTCAGCGTGAGGTCGTTCAGACCCTTTAGCGATACGCCCGCTTTGAGCACATATTTCTGATCACTTAATTTCTCGAACCTCACCGTCGGTGTCACGGTTTTAAATTTAATCGTATACGAAGAAAATAATTTCGATAGCGGTGCCGCCTTTACCAATTCTGCGCCCGTGATCGTGATCACTTTTGAGATGCCTGGATAAATGCTCAGCGTCACTTGATCATGTCCGGCGCTCAGCAATTCAATGCTGCCGCCCTGGGGTAACAACGTGGCTTCGGAAAACAGCAGTACGTCGTTCACTTTGAGAGCCTGGCGTGCGAGCGAACGGGGGATCACCAGGAACTGCTTTCCGTCCATGCTAAATGAAAACACTTTGCCCTCCGTACCTTGCACCAGCGTTGTATTTCCACTGGCCGAGATCACGCAATTTTCGCCCTTGACTTTTTTGATACCGTCAAACACGAGCATCGGTTTGAATCCATCATTGGAAAAGAAAACATAATGAACAGCGCCATTTCTTTCAAGTTTTGTGAGTGGCTGAACCGTAGCCGACTTTAGCAGCAGACCGTTCAGGTCCAGGTTGAAGGGCAGTATAGCACTTGCGCCAGCCTTCAAGGTGAACGCGCCCTTTGCGGGAATAACGATAGGCTCGGTGGCCGTTTTTATTTTTAGCTGAACATCGGCTATGTCTTTCACATCGATGTGATCCTGGAAGTTGTGCATAAAAACAAAGCCGGTGTTTGGACCCGATCGCACGGCGTATCGCAAGGTTGTTACATCATCGGCTTTTTCCGGATTCGCGACGGGCAGCGACGATTGCAGGGGCGCGAGCTTGTCGCCATAGCTATCCAGAAACATGTGGAGCAATTTGAGGCTGCGGTAGTGTTCGCGGATGTCACCAAATTCGCCAATGGGCGCCTGGAAGTCGTAGCTTATTTTCGGCAAGCCTGTGGACTCCTCGCTATAAAAATGATCGAACACTGGCGTGGACCCACCGTGATACATGTAGTAGCCAATCCCGTTCGATCCGCTGCCCAGTGTTCGCACGATCATTGGTTCGATGCTTTGCCAGATCACGGTCGGCCGCCGATAGTTCGTGATCATGATGCCACTCCCCAGTTCGGCGGGCACTGACGGGTAAAGTTCAGGGTCGTAACTGACCGGCGCGTAGTCGGGGTTATGATGAATGTCTTTGTACAAATAGAAAGGCGATGGTTCCTTCGGTGCCCAGGTTGGATAGGCATAGCCCGCCGTGACGGGGACACTTCCTTTCTGGAGGATGGCCGCATTTCCCCAGCCGGTGGCGGTGTAGATCGGGACGTCAATGCCCGCTGCGTTGGCAATCTTCTTTAATGTGGCCATGTGATCATTGCCGTATGTGGCGTTCTCATTTTTCGCCTGGCTTATGCTCACACCTTCATGCGTCACGCCAATGTCGCGACGCGCCACGGTATATTCCCTTGCACTTCCCGGATACGTAATTTCCCAAGGCGCCGCCGTATGCTGAAATTCATTTTCAAGCTGCACACCGATAATGTTCCCTCCATCCTTATAGAAAAGCCCTTGAAGTTGGTTACCAATCTGGCCATACAAGATCTTTACATAATGAAGATAACCCTCGTCGTTCGAACGTACTTCGAATGGACGGCCATATAGCCAATCGGGCAAAGCGCCGTTGCGTATCTCTCCGTGACCAAAAGGGCCAAGGCGCACGATGACCTGCATGGCGTGCTTCTGACAAAGCGTGATGAATTTTTTCAGGTCAAGGTTGCCCGACCAGTCGAAAGTTCCCTCCTTTCGTTCGTGCAAATTCCAGAAAACGTATGTGGCGATCACGTTGATACCGCCAGCTTTCATTTTCAAAATGCTTTCCTCCCAATATTCCGACGGGTAGCGGGAATAGTGAAATTCGCCGATAACAGGAATGAACGGTTTGCCTTTCACTTCGATGTAATAGCTGTTCACGGCGATGCTATCGCCATTCGGGTCAATACCACCCAAGGCCAGATGACCTCTTATTATCTTTTTGTAGGTCGACGGCAATTCGATCGAATACACCTTTTGCGCGTGTACCGATGGGGCCATGAAAAACAGGGCAGCTAAAAAAATGCACACGCGTTTGAAAACCTTCGTGATCTGTAAACCCTGTATCAGGTCAATCCGAAAAATGTGCTTACTTCTCCCCATGAATGTCGATCGTTTGATACAAAAGTCAGGGATTGTAGCAAACGTTTGAATGGAGAATTAGACTAATAAAATGGACTATTTTATGGATTGGGATGAGCAATTAGATGGCCACTTTGGTCCGTTTTGGTCTGCCTCTACGAATTATTCATTTTATAAAAAATATAGTCCGTCAAAAGGGGCTCAAGACCGCTTTGCCTGAATTCGGTCGCGATTTGACCTCGGTGATAGGTAGAGTGATTGATCACCTGGAATAAAATTTCATGAAGTCTATGCGTAAAAGCCTGTCCTGTTCCCATGACATATTGGATCGGCTGGCTTAACTCCATCGTATTCAAGATGCGAATAGAATGTTCAAAGTTCTTCTTATCGATCTCCCTGAGATCTTGAATTTGATGGGCCTCCCAACGCCCAAAGGAAGGCAGACCAGGTTCGATCCTGTTATTCCAGATTTGATGAGCGTTCAACATATGGCTTAGCAGTTTTACGCTCTTCTCCGATGTGCGCTCTGGATTTTCTGTTAGGACCGTGATGAGTGCTTGATTATAGTGATGATCGTATTGAAAAAGTTCTTCAAAGAATGCTTTCATGTAGTTTGCATTGGTGTTCAAATACGGATCATCGGCATGCGCGCCAAGATAGTATTTCAAACGGATTTCACGGTTTCCGAAAGATATTGTTTCGTTCTGCCCGCAAAAATCCAGCTACATCAAGGATTATCGGCCAGCGACTCCAATTGAACCGTTTGTGATCTCAACCCCGGCGAGCTCACCGTGACGGTAATCGTTCCCGGCCCGGTTGCTTGAACGTACGCGAGGACTTTGCCCTTGTAGGCTTTGCGTTTGCTCGCCTTGTAATCTTCATGACTGCGCAAGTCGCCGCTCTCCAACCCCAGCAGGCGACCGGGTCCTTCGATGGAAAATGTTATTTCCCTGTCTGCCAGGGGGACAAGCCGGTTGTCTTTGTCGAGAACCGAAACGGTGAGGTGAACCACGTCGTCTTTGTCTGCCTTAAGCGTATTCCGGTCGGGTACCGCACCGAGTGTTGCCGCTTCGCCGGCGGACGTCAACTGAAATTCTCCAAAGGGCTTCCCTCCCTTCGATGACTTTACTTTCAATTCTCCCGGCTGATACACAACCCGCCAACGCATGTATCCATTTGACTCGATCGTTTTTTTTCCGAGCGACCCGTTGTTCACAAAGAGTTCGGCTTCATCGCCGTTGGTAAAACAATAGACACTCACGGAGTCGCCCGGCGTCCAGTTCCAATGGGCATCGCCAAAGCCGCGTGAACGGTCTTTTCGCGATACCGGGGCCACGGAGAGAAATGTGGTAGGGGTGCTGGACCATAAGCTCTTTCGATAGTAAAATTCACTTTTCGGGAATCCCGCCAGGTCGATCACCCCAGCTCCGCTACTGCGCACGGGCCACACGGATGCTTCGCCGATAAAGTCAAATGCGGTCCACAAGTATTGAGCGGAAATGTAGTCGAGGTCTGCTACGGGTTTCCAGGCGTCGTAGGACTTTCCGTTTTCGCTGCCATAGATGACGCGCTTTGGAAATTGGCGGTGATCGTCTTCATAGCGATACTCCTGGTAGTTGTATCCCACCACGTCGAGGGCATCGGGATAGCTCGTGAGGTTCGACATGACCACGCCGGCAAGCGCGGCGGTGACCGGTCGTGTTTTGTCCAATGCCTTCACTACTTCCACAAGGTGTTTGGCAATCGGTCCCATTTGTTCGGCAGGTGGATTGCCCGCCTGATAACCTTTGCCGTAGATCTGTGGGTTTCGGCCTGTGTTCAATATTTCGTGCGTGTAGGGATCGTTGGGGTAGTCGATTTCGTTGCCAATGCTCCACATGATGATGCATGCCCGGTTCCGGTTTCGCCGGATCATGTCACCCAAATCACGGTCCGACCATTCTGCAAAATATTTGCTGTAACCGTCTTTGCCGGGTTGCCCTACGTTCCATCCTTTGATCCATTTGTTTTTGCCGATGGCCCATTCGTCGAATGCCTCGTCCTGCACGAGGAAACCCATTTCGTCACAAAGGTCGTAGAGGTAATCCTGGTGCGGATTGTGACTCATGCGGATGGCATTGCAACCCAATTCTTTCAAGGTCTGGAGCCTTCGCTTCCACACCGCTCTGGGAACAGCCGAACCCAACGCACCGGCATCGTCGTGGAAACACACTCCTTTTAGTTTGATGTTTTCGCCATTGAGGAAAAAGCCTTTGTCGGCGTCGAAATGAAATTCCCGGAAGCCGACTTTTTCGGTCACCTCGTCAACGGGTTTGCCATTGATCAACACGGTTGTTCTCAGGGTGTATAGAAAGGGTGTGTCTACCGACCAGCGCTTCGGGCTTTTCACGTTGAACGACAGCGTAACATCGCTCTCTTTTCCTTCGCGCGCAGATACTGTTTGTTTTTGTTGCGCCACTACCGTTCCGCGGTCGTCGACGAGTTCAGATGCCACCTCCGTCTTCAGCTTCGAAACGTTTACAAGCGAAACCTTCAGCGAGGCTGTGGCCTGCTGCTGAGAGATCTCGGGTGTCGTGAAAACGGTACCCCACACCGCGATGTGCGTGGGGTTAACGGCCATGAGATAAACGTTACGGTTAATGCCCGACCCGCTATACCAACGCGAGTCGGCAAAATCGGCGTGATCAACTTTAACGGCCACAACATTCTTTCCCTTTGCATTCAGATAGGGCGTGATGTCATAATAAAACGAAGCATAGCCATTGGGGCGTTTGCCCAGATATTTTTCATTGATCCACACTTCGCTATTTTTATACACACCGTCGAAGTAGAGATAGATCGTCTTGCCTTGTTGTGGTGGAAGCACGTCGAACGTCTTTCTATACCACCCGATGCCACCGGGTAAATAGCCGGTGCCACTTGCCCAGGCATCGCTAAAAGGTCCCTCAATGCTCCAGTCGTGTGGGAGGTCCAGGGTTTTCCAGGACGAATCGTCGGTGGCGATCTTTTCGCCTTGGGCGATATCACCTTTGTAAAACTTCCATTGCGCGTTGAATAAGACGGTGCCCGAATGTTGTGCTGACAAATCAAAACAAAAGGTCAAAAGCAGAACAATGATCGAAGCAAGTTTATGGAGTCGTTTCATCTGATTTTCAGAAAAAAATGTGAATTAAAGGAGCTTTGTCACCAGCGTGACGATCGATGTTTTCGGAACCTGGAAAGCTTCGGTGCCGTCAATTTTGTTCAAAGGCTTTAGATCTTCCCCTGCCTTACCCGACGTGATAAAAAGCTGTGATGCTCCCGCCGTACCGGTCGGCATGTCGAGCCGGAGGGTTTCATCGATGTTGCTGTAATTAATAATGACCGTGACCACCTCGTTGTTCGCGGCGTTGACATAGGATGAGGCCATCAGTCCTACCGGGTTGTTGATATTTACCTTTGCCGATGTCACCTCCACACGTTGCGCTCCCGGGCGGATAAAACGGCTAAAATTCCCAAACGCCCAGAGGAGTTTCGTGTCCTCCACCTTGCCGGTCGTTTTGTTTTTGTCGGCGTAGACCAGTCCGTCTTTATAATCATAGACCGACAAAGAGGTCCACCAATGCCAGGCGCTGGCGTTGGCCACGGTGAGGTCGTGGTGGATGAGGCGCGCCACATACAACGCCGGCACCATTCCCGTGTCTTTGCCGGGCCCCGGCACTTCCTCCTGGTCGCCCAGGATACAATACTCACTTTGCCAGAATTCAAGAGGCACGGAGACCGATTTTATTTTCTGGTTCACCAACTGGCGCACCGAGATCATGTCCTTTACCGGCGCCGACGTGAAGTAGCTGTGACCGGAGATCATCTTGTCGACCGAATTAAATCCGCCGAGAAACCGCGTCGACCCCTGAGAGAAGAAATCTTCGATCTGGTTGCTGCGCGTAGGTTTGCCGGAAGTGCCATAGAGGTATACCATGGAGCCGGCTTCCGCCACTTGTATTTTGGTGGGAAGATTTTCCTTGGAGATGATCGAATCCAGTTTCCGGGTGATGTCGAACATCTCCTGGTTGGTGTAGGGTGTGCCCTCCTGGCTGCCGTTGGTCCAATCCCACTGCGGCTCGTTGAACGGACTGAGGTAGTTCAACACAATTCCCTTCTCCTGAAAATGCCTGGCGACGGTGGCCAGGAATACGGCGAATGCATCGTACTTTTCCTTGGCAATGTTTGCCTGCTGACCATCGCTTGAAAACGCTTTTTTGTTTTTGGTGAGTTGCACCGGCGGGCTGTTGGTGAAGCCCACAAACTGATCGACGCCCCTTGTCTTTGCAGCATCGAGAAACCATTGTTGGCCCGCTTGCTTGTTCCAATCGTAGGTGAGGTCGTCTTTCAAAAATCCCTCCGTGCGGCGCCACTCATCCGCGATGTTGTCTTGTGCCGCGCTCCCGGCCCCGATGTTAAATCGCCACAACGACAGTCCGATGCCTTTGGGTTTTCCTTCTTCATCCACGGCCGTGCTAAAGAGCCAATCCGCTACCTGGTTGCGCTGTTCATCGGGCCACACCCCAATGAAATTGCATGCCCAGGCGTCGGACGCTCCGAAATTCCGGATGGTCTGTTTTTTATCGTCGAGATGGATCGTTATGACTGTTTCATTTTCGGCCGCTACCGGCTGCTCTGTGTCGCGCTTGAAACAACTGCCGGAAACTATGACCAGCAACGCAAATAGATTTCTTAATCGAATGTTCACCGTTCGTTAGGGTTATGATTATTTTGTTTTATAGCGATACACCATAGGCGATGCATCATTCACTCCGATCACCAATTGATTTTCCTTTCCATTGGTCTTCAACACGGCCATCGTCCGCACGTCGCCGGCGGCATAAAAGCCCGTGGTATCAAAAAACAGGGGCACATATTTACCGTGGCCCGTTCCCTTCAGGATCAACCCGCTGGACGCATCACAACGGCCTGCCTGCACACGGTATGGATAAAAGTTGCCTGCCAGCAGGATATCCTTTACACCGTCCGCATTAAAATCCTCAAACGCCAGGGCCGAGTTCATACTGAACTGCGCCTCCACCGGAAGGGCAACGACGTCAAATTTTCCATTGCCCGCATTCATCAAAAAGCAACTGCGGGTATTCGCGGCTTCCAGGCGGGCCGCGCGGCGCAGCGTTTCATCAGACAACACATCTTCCAATGATGCCCCGGCGTATGACGCGTACGTTACGAATTTCTTTTTTAACGCGGGCATCACTTCCAGCAATTCATCGCGCGAGGGATACGGAAAACGTTTTCCTTGTACATAAGTGGTCATTAACGGATCCGCCTGGCCATCGCCATTAAAATCGCCATAGGTGAGGGCAATGGGTTCCTGTTCTGATGTTCTGAAAGGAAGATTCAAACCGGCATTTCCCGCGATCACATCCAGGTCGCCATCGTTGTCGACATCGGCGGGCAGCAATTTGCACCACAGGCCCGACGTTTTACTCAGCCCTGCGGAAGACGTCCGGTCGACGAAGGTGCCGTTGTGATTTTCAAAAAGCATCACGGGCATGAACTCGCCCGCCAGCAACAGGTCTGGCCACGAATCATGATTGTAGTCCATCCAGACGGCGGATGCGACCATCCCAGGTTTGCGTAGAAATTCGGGTGTGACGATCGTGAACAACATCTTGCCCGCCCGTGAATCGTTGCGCAGCAGCAACGACACCGAAGGCAACGGATAATTACCCGGAATGGCCCGAGCGCCGACAAAGAGATCGAGGTCACCGTCCTTGTCAAAATCGCCGGCAGCGATGCTGCTTCCGTTCGACACTTCCCGGGGCAATGCCGTGGCTACAGCGCTGAAATTTCCCTTGCCATCATTTTCAAATAACTTATCCTGGAGCAACACCGCCGCCGTGGCCGGAAACTCCACACCACCGTGCACCAAATAAAGATCGCGATCACCGTCGTTGTCGGCGTCAAAAAACAATGCGCCCGTATCTTCGCTCAAACTATCGGCCACCCAAGGTTGGCTGGGCGCCGGCATAAAGCCTTGTGATGTACTGATGTACAACCGGCCGGGATGACCACTGGCACCTCCTATAAAAAAGTCATCATTGCCATCACCGTCCACGTCGCCCGAAGCGAGACATGGGCCATACTTCGAAAGTTGATAAGGAAGGAGGTACTGTATTTTAAAATCGATAAAGTCATTCTCCACATGCCTGTAAGCAACGGCCGATTGAAGGGTCGCGTCTTCAAACCACGGAAGCTTGCTATGATCTGCAGTATGCGGATATATTGCGCCGGAGGTTTCACTAAGTGCCAATGTCGCGTCGACTTTCACCTTTCGCTTCACATCGATCTTGCGATCCGGCCACAGCACCCAAAGCGAATCGATTTCTGTGTTTGCGCCCGTTCCGAAAATGATTTCCGCCGGCATGCAGGATTGAAACCCTCGCGTGGGATACAACTCCTGCACCTGTAGTTGACCGCCCACACGGATGCCCACTTTTGCACCGATGCCGTTCGTGTTCTTTGCCGACCCCTTGATCCTGACTTTGATGTAATGCGATTGCCCATGATCGGTATTGTTTCGATATAGAAAAGCGGGCTGATTAATATTGTTGGTCACCAGGTCCAGGTCACCATCGTTATCCAGGTCGGCGTAGGCCGCCCCGTTTGAAATCGATGCCTCCGACAATCCCCAATCCATCGCAGCATTTTGAAAAGTGAGGTCGCCCTGGTTTCGGAATGCATAGTTGCTGATGCGCGTAGAAGGAAGTTGCTTGACGATCTCATAGGGCCGTTGATTCTTTTGCTTGTCCTGGTACACATACTTTACAAAATCCAGGTTGGTAAAGTCGCGCAAAAAACCGTTGGTAATAAAAAGATCCTTATAGCCGTCGTTATCGAAATCGGCCATCAATGGACACCAACTCCAGTCGGTATTGGAAATTCCGGCGAGTTGCCCGACTTCGCTAAACACGGGCACGCCGTTGCGCAAGCCCATGTTCAATTGCAGTACGTTGCGCATGTTCTGGTGGTGGTAGCCACTGTCGCGCAACAAGTTGTAGCGGTCGAAATCATCAGGACCTTTTAAGATCTTCTGACGGTAGTTGTCTTCCGGCAACATATCCACCACGACCACATCCGGCCGGCCGTCGTTGTTGTAGTCGGCAATGTCGCAGCCCATGCCGTTGCGGGCAATGTGTCGAAAAGATTCTTTCAAGGTTTCGCGAAATGTTCCATCGCCCTTGTTGATATAAAAAAAATCCTGCTCTTCATAATCGTTGGTCACGTATAGATCGGGCCAACCGTCTTCATTCATGTCGGCCACCGATACCCCCAGGCCGAAGTTGACGCCACTGCCGTGGATGCCGGCTTCGGCGCTAATGTCTTTGTAATGGCCATCGTCGTTCTGATACAGTCGGTTCCCATATTCCGGGTGACGCATGGCGCGAAGTTTTTTAGAATTGAAAAAAGGATTGTAGGTAAGTCTGGCGTGGTTGAGCAAAAACATGTCGAGGTCACCATCCAGATCATAATCAAAAAAGGAGGCCTGCGTAGAAAATGTGCCGCATGCGTCGAGCCCATATTCGGCGGCGCGTTCGGTGAAGGTGGGCACTTTTGTTCGCTGGTTGATATACAGTTCATTGCAACGATCGCTGGCCTTGCCCGGACCAGAGTAGCAAATGTACACATCGAGCCAGCCATCGGCATTCACATCGGCCAGGGTGACGCCCGTTTTCCAACGCGGTCTTCCGGCTATGCCTGCCGCCTGGGTGATGTCTTCAAATTTCCATTCGCCTTTGTTCAGATAGAGTTTGTTGGGCACGGCATTGCCCGTGAACAGCAAATCGATGTTGCCGTCATTGTTCAAATCGCCCGCAGCCACGCCTCCCCCATTGTATAAATATTCGTAGGTAAGGATGTTGAACGCATCGTCTTCCTCCACCATGTTGACAAAGGTCACGCCGGTACCGGCAGCGTCCATCGCGGTGAATAAAGTCTCCTTCCGCTCGCTGCAGGACAGCAGACAACACGTTACTCCAACCAAGAGTAGCAAAGCGCCAGGGAAGCGGATCGGTAGATGCATGCTGACAGGGCATAAAAGAAAAGGCAGCGCGTTTTGCGAGAACGCGCTGCCTTGTTCTCAGGACTTAAGAATTATCTCAATACGAAGGATTCTGCTCGAGCTTGTTCCCGGACGAAAGGATCTCGGCACGGGGGATCGGCAGCCAATAGTGCTTCTCTTCAAATTTCCGTCCATCCAAGGCCACCTTCTTTTCGAACGTGAGCGTGTTTCCACTCTTGGTGATGTTCACACCATAGGCCGGTTCGTTCTCGGTGTCGATCGCGATCTTCCAGCGACGCACATCATAGAAACGATGCTCTTCAAAAGCCAGCTCTACCTGTCGCTCGTGGCGGATCGCATCGCGCATGGTGACTTGCGTCAGGCCCGCAGGCAGATTGGGCATACCCGCACGGGTGCGGATCTTGTTGATGGCATCATACACCGACGCATCCGGACCGGAGGCTTCGTTTTGAGCTTCCGCATAGTTGAGCAATACTTCGGCGTAGCGCAAGTAGATCCAGGGTTGCACGCCGGCCACATCCCAGGGATTGTCGATCGGAAGTTTATCGTCGAGGAACTTCAAGAGGTAGTAGCCTGTCTTCGATGCGTTCCAGTTGTCGCGTCCGTCCTTGCTGTCCAACCCACCTGGGAGGAAGGTCTCGATCTGCCGGCCACGGTACGATGCACCGTTGTAGAGAATGCTGGCATAAAAACGTGAGTCGCGATTGACATACGGATTCTGAACGTGTGTGGCATTGTTCCAGTCGAAAGGCACGGCGGTGTTGGCATCTACTTTCACTTCGTAGGCATCGACCAGGTTTTGGAGGGGCGAGTTGCCGGCCCATCCGCCATAGCCGTTGGGGCCATTGGAGATTTCCAAACATACGTGGCGTGCGCCTACGCTATACAACCGCTCGAAAATAATCTCACTGCTCGACGAGGTGAGGAACAAGTTCCGGTAGTCGGGATGCAGGGAATAGCCCAGGGTCATCACTTCTTTAGCAGCGTCCGCTGCTGCTTGCCACGTGCCGGCATTGTAAAGCGGGCTGGCGGCATACAACAAGACCCGCGACTTCAAAGCCAATGCAGCGCCTTTGGTTGCGCGGCCCAACTTCCAGTTGCTGTCGTTGGCAGTGGGAAGTCCTGCGGCAGCCTGCGTCAATTCGGTGGTGATGTATTGGATGCCTTCGGCCACGGAGGACCGTACAAACAATGCGGCATCCGTTAAGTCGTTATCGAGGTCGTATACATTGTCACCCATCAGTACCACAGCACCATAATTGCGCACGAGGTCCTGGTAGCGGTAGGCGCGAATAAATTTCAGTTCTGCGGTGAGGCGTGCACGGCGTTGTTCCGTCATGGTCACATTGTTGATGATGCTCAGCGCATAGTTGCATTCGCGGATGCTCCGGTAGCTCCGCGACCAGATGGTGCCGGCGATACCCGTGTTTTCCGGCGCCAATTGTCCACGCTGGACCAGCCAGGTGTTGTCGTCGTTGTTGTAGATGGCTTCGTCGGTAAGCGATGCCCACATGGCATACTCAAAGCCGCGGCCAAAACCAGGAGGTGTGCCTTCGGCTTCCTTGTCCATCAGGCGCACGCCCATGTACCGGTTGATCACAAAGTCCTCGAACAGCGAGGAGTCCGAGGCGATGGCGTCGTCGGAGATGCGGTCGGTGGGTTGCACGTCGAGCAGGTCGCTGTTGCAACTCACGGCCAGTCCGCCGAGCGTGATCACGCCTGCCAGTAGTATGTAATTGAATCTTAGTTTCATGATCTTTCGTTTTTAGAACTGAATGTTTACACCAACATTGATGATGCGCTGCTGCGGATAGAATTGACCGCTTTCGCTGCTTCCCTCGGGATCATAATCTTTCACTTTGGTGATGGTGAACAAGTTGAACGCATTGGCATACAATCTCAACCCGCTGATGCGATACTTGGAGAGCAACGTCACCGGCACGTTGTAGCCGATGGAAACGTTCTTGAGTCGCACAAAAGCCGAGTTGTTCAGCCAGAAATTATTCTTGTACAACCCGCCGTTGATCGACGACGATGCGCGCGAATCTACCCGGGGATAGCTTCCTTCGGTATTCGTCGGGCTCCAGCGATTGTCGGCCCAGGTGCTGTAGAAGTTTCCAACCGTTCCCGACTCGGCCAGCACATACTGGCTCACCCGCGCCTGCCCTGCGAAGAGCAGCGAGATGTCGAAATTCTTCCAGCCACCGTTCAGCGTGAGGCCATACGTGACCTGGGGAATGTTGCCATACTTGGTGCGCACCTGGTCGTCGGCCGTGATCTTGCCGTCTTTGTTGTAATCTTCGTAGATCAGGTCGCCAAGTTGTGCACCCGACAGGTGAGGATGCGAATCGAGGTCGGCTTGCGTGCGGAAGATGCCGATCGTATTATACAAGAGATAGGTGTTCATCGGCCGGCCGGTTTGACGTTGGTAGTCCAGCACACCGGGAGCTTCGTCAATAAAGATGATCTGGCTCTTGGCCAGCGTCATGTTGGCCGAAGCACCGTACCAGAAATTACCCTGGTGTTTCGAATAGCCCAACGTGGTTTCGAAACCCGTGCTCTTCACTTTACCGATGTTCTCGAACGGCACCAGCGGCACATACTTGTCGGTGTTGTCATTGTAGGGATTCACGATGCCCGACACACCGGGGATAGACGCATTACGCGCGGCCAGGATGTCGGAGCGGTCTTGTCTGAAGTAGATGAATTCCAGGGTGACGTTTCTAAAGATCGTGGCATTCAAACCGACGTCGGTCTTCTTTGATACTTCCCACGTGATGTTGGGGTTGGCCAGCTTGGTGAGGTCGATACCCGGGTGCTTGTCGCTGCCGACCGTGTAGGTGTTGTTGAACGAGTAGTTGTTGAAGTATTGGAACTGCCCCACGTTGTCGTTACCCAACTGACCATGCGATGCACGGATCTTCAGATCGTTTACAAACGATACGTTCTCGAACCATCCTTCTTCCGATATTCTCCATCCTGCAGAAATAGCAGGGAAGTAGCCATATTGTTTTCCTTTCGGGAAAGTGGACGAACCGTCGATGCGCATTTGCACTTCCAATAAATATTTCTCTTTGTAGTTGTAGGCCACCTTGCCGATATAACTTTTGCGTGTGTAGTTATAGCTGCTGCCCGTGTTGTCGCGGTCAGAGCTTGCCGAACCACCCTGTGTAAGCTCAGGGGTTTGAATGGTCGGATAGTTGATGCGGGTTGCATTGAACGTTTCGCGGTGCGTCTTGCTCTGTTCATAGGCCACGAAAGCGCTCACATAGTGACTGCCCATCTGCTTCTCATAGTTAAGCTTCAAGTTGTCGGTGATCATGCTGGTGTTCTCCTGCGATTCCACGAGCTTGCCCAACCCGGAGGAGCCACCGGTCACCACCGGCGAATAGGTGCCGTCGGCGCTGTTATAGCGATACAGGGTATAGGGTTTTGAAAACACCTTTCCGAAATTCCAGATCTTATCCACGGCATAGAAGCCGTCGATCGAAAGACCTTTTACATACGGGATTGCATAGCTTGCCCGCAGGATACCGTTGAACGTAGTGATCGGGTTCATGTTGGTACCCCCCTTGTCGGTAGCCATCACCGTAGGGTTGTTATTTTCTATACCTGTAGAGGGAAGTCCGTTGGGATAGGTTGCAATGACGGTGGGGTAAGCGCGATAAATAGAACGGAAAATATCATTGGCGCCATACACCGGATATTTCCGGTCCTCCTGTCTTCCCGACAGTGAAAGGCTTACTTTGAAATCTTTCGTGACATTGGCGTCGATGTTCGACCGGAAATTGTATTGGTTGTATTTGGTCGCGCCATTTTTATACAAACCATCCTGGAAAGTTTTTCCCAGCGACACAAAGTAACGAATGTCGTCGGTACCGCCCTTGATGGACAAGTTGTGTTGATTCTGAAGCGCTACCCGCTTCAACGTTTCCTTTGCCCAGTTGGTGTTGGGATAAACGAGCGGATCGGAACCATCGCGGAATTTCTGGATCTCTGCATCGGAATAATGTTGATTCATTCCGCCAGCTTTGTTGTTGTAGTAGTCGATCTCATTCTGGATCGTCGCATACGTGGGTGCGTCGGCCATCTTGGGCAACCGTGTGGGCGATGAGAAGCCTTGATTGAAACTATACGAAATGGTGGGCTTACCACTTTTTCCACGCTTGGTGGTCACGAGGATCACACCGTTGGCCGCGCGACTTCCGTACACAGCAGCAGAAGCATCTTTCAGAATGGAAATGCTTTCGATGTCGTTGGGGTTCAATCGTTCCAAGCCGCCGAGTTGTCCGGGGATGCCGTCGACCACCACGAGCACGTCGTTGTTGCCGGTCGTTGCCTGGCCGCGGATGCTGTAGGTACTGCCGTCATAGCCGGGCTCGCCACCGCGGTTGTTGGCAATGATCCCCGAGAAGCGTCCTGCCAACGAGTTTGAAACGTTAGGTTGCGGGCTCTTCACCAGGTCCTCGCCCTTTACCTGCGAGATGGATCCGGTGAGCGTTTCTCTCTTTTGCTCGCCATAACCCACCACGACCACTTCCGACAAGGTCTCCATGTCGGCGGTGAGCGTGATGTCGATGGACGTCTGATTTCCGACGGCGACCTCTTGTGTCTTGAAGCCGATGAAGGTGAAGACCAACACCGATTCTGTGCTGGGAACCGAAATAGAATAACTACCATCAGCGTCGGTGGTAGTGCCAATGGACGTGCCCTTCACGATGATGTTCACACCCGGCAAGGCGGAACCATCATCCGACGAAGTAACTTTTCCCTGAACGGTGTTGTCCACCCGGCCAGGTACGGCAAATGCTGCAGCCGGTGTGATCATGACGATCGCTGCCAGGAACAGCATACGGTTTAGTAGATGTTTAAATTTCATAGGTTTTAGTTGGTATCAAGAATTCATTTGTAGCATACGGGCGTAAAAAGGCGTTGCCTTTTCTACCCCGAGTTGAGGTTGGGTGGGCTGGAGCGATTCATAGGTTTTATAAGGTTAGAGAACCAGGCCTGCGATTGGCGCAAACCTTTGTGTAAAGGTTACCGGAAACGATTCCTGACAGGAGGGGTAAAATGAGAATTCGTAGGGGGCAGATGTTCTTACTTCAAAAAAGCCCTGAATTCAGGCCTAATTCAGCATAAAATTTTGAAAAAACTGGCAACGGCAATATTTCGCCCGCCGACAGGGGGCATTTGTTCATTTTGTAAAAAACGCGTTTACAAGTCGCCAGGGGCTATGCCGACGGGGAAGTGCTTTTCCCATATTCCGAAGGCGGGTGGCCGAACTCCTTTATAAAGCATTGGCGGAAATACTTCAGGTCGGAAAACCCAACCATATAAACCACTTCAAACACCTTGTACTGGTTGGTCTTTAACAGGCGGGCGGCTTCCTGCATGCGCAACGACCGCAAATACTCCACCGGTGTGAGTCCGGTGAGCATCTTCACTTTCTTATATACTAAGGTGCGGCTCATGTTGAGCGAATCGCAAAGCTCGTTCACGTTAAAGCCGGGGTTGTCCATGTTGGCTTTCAACGTGTCGTGGATGGTGTGCAAAAACTTTTCTTCCAGCCCGGTTTGAACATTGGGCGGCGGGTCGGCATGTTGCGTGAAGAGGTTGCGATAGAATCGCTTCAGGTTTTCACGCAACTGCAGCAGGTTTTGGATGGTCACCGACAACATCTCCGGGCTAAAAGGCTTGGTGATATAAGCATCCGCTCCGCCTTCGATGCCTTCCTTGTGCTGACTGTGCGTGTTGCGGGCGGTGAGCAGAATGATGGGAATATGACTGGTGCGCAGGTTTGTCTTCAGGTGACGCGTCAACGTGATGCCGTCCATTTCGGGCATCATCACGTCGCTGATGATGAGGTCGGGGTGAAATTCAAGGGCCATCGCCAACGCTTCCTTGCCGTCGGCCGCCTCGAGGATGCGGTAGCGCTTTTCGAAATACTCTTTTAAGAAAGAGCGGATGTCTTCATCGTCCTCGACGATCAACACGCCGGGCACGCCTTTGTGCACCGCCCCATCCTCGTCGGCCTGGGCTGGCGCGTGCCACGCAGGAAGTTGCAGGCTCTCGGCCACCAGCTTTTGACGGTCTTTTTCCAATACGATCTCTTCGGGTTTGAAATGGGCAAAGCCTTTCAACAGCACGATGCTGAACGTGGAGCCCTGGCCGTCCTTGCTTTCGACGGTGATCTCGCCATGATGCAAGTGCAGGATCTTGCGCGCCAGCGCCAACCCGATGCCCGAACTCATCGGCCCGGCGTCGTTGCCTTTATAGAACCAATGGAAAATATTGTACAAGTGTTTTTCGGGAATGCCCACGCCATTGTCTTTGATCTGCACCACCATTCTCTCCGCATCCTCGAGCAGCGTGATGCTGATCCGGTTTCCCTGGCCGATGTATTTGAAAGCGTTTGACAAGATGTTGGTCACGGCCATCTCCATCCTCTCGGTGTCGAACCAAACCCGGGCCGAAGGTTCAGGGGCATTCAGGACGAAGTCGATGTTCTTTTGCACGGCGAGGTCTTTGAACGTGATGTGGATCTCTTCCAAAAACGCAACGATGTTCTCCTCGCTCACCTTGAGCGTAACGTGCCCGCTCTCGATCTTCCGATACTCCAACAATTTATTGATCAGCGAAAGCAGCTTGTGCGCATTCCGGTTCACCAGCTTTAGCTTCCGCACCGTGGTCGGGTTGCTTTCCTGGTTCACCATTTCTTCCAACGGGCCGATGATGAGCGTGAGCGGTGTGCGAAACTCGTGCGACACTTCCGTGAAGAAACTCAACTTCTCCCGCACGCGCTGCCGTTCGCGCTTGCGCTGCGCCTTTTCGATCTTCAACCGCTTTTTCAAACGGTCTTGTTTCCGCCGGATCATAAACACCGTGCCCCCGATGGCCAGCGACATGGCAAAATATAAACTATAGGCCCACCACGTGCGGTAAAACGGTGGCAACACCGTGATGTCGATGCTGGCATAATTGTCGCCCCAGGTGTTGTCCTGGTTGGAGGCCTTTACTTTAAACGTATAATTGCCAGCGGGCAAATACCGGTAGGTAGCCGTGCGCTGGTGGCCAACATAGTTCCAATCGTCGTCCAGACCGTCCAGCATATAGGCATATTGATTCTTCTCGGGGTAGCTGTAGTTCAAGCCTACAAACTCGAACGTAAATACCGATTGATCGTGACTCAGCGTAATGTGTTGTGTGCGGCTGATCACCTGGTCGAGCACAAATTCGCTGTCGTTTTTTTCGTTTACTTCGATCGGCTTGTTGAAAAGTTCGAAGGCGGAGATCAGCACTTCGGGTTCCTTCAAGTCGCGCATGACGCGTTCGGGGTAAAAAACATTGACGCCCATGGTCCCGCCAAAACACATGTAGCCGGCGATGTCGTTGTAGGCTGCTGCACCCACGTTGAACTGTCCTTCCTGCAGCCCATCGTTTGCATCGAAGTTTGTGAACCGCTGCTGGCCTTGTTCGTATTTGGAGAGGCCTTTGTTTGTACCCATCCAAAGGTTATTGGAATTGTCGACGAGGATGGCGTAAACCGTGTTATTGCCAAGGCCTGCCTTCTCGTCGTAGTGCATCAAGGCTTTGGTCTTGTAATCATAGGCGTACAGTCCTCCCCCACCCGTGCCGATCCACAATTTGCCATGATGATCGTTTCGAAGGGCGAAGACCACGTTGCTGTTGAGGCCGCTGGTTTTCTCGGTAGCATAAAAGAGCTGCGACGCTTTTTTGGAGCGTGCGTCGAATTCGTAGAGGGCGTCGCCGTACAAGCCTATCCAGAGTTTTCCGTCGCGGCCTTCTTCAATCGCACGGATGTCGCCATCCATCAGTGTGGAGTTGATACCCGGAGGATTGCCATACGTTTGCGCGTCTTTGTTGATCTGGCACAGCCCCCCGCGATTAGTGCCCACCCAGATGCTGCCGTTGGCGTCTTCAAACAAGGCGCGTACATCGTTGGCGCCGCTGCCGGTATGCTGGCCTTTGTAGGTATAGTTTACAAAGGAATCATGCTGGGCGTCATAGCGGAAAATGCCTTTTGAGTAGGTTCCGAACCATAGGTTATTGGCCCGGTCGCGCAAAGCGCATTGCACAGCGTTGTCGCCGATGCTTGCCGGGCGGCCGTCGGCGGTGTAGTGGTGAATGACTTCGCCGTTGAGTTTTGATTTGTAGATGCCATTGCCTTCGGTGCACAGCCACAAAAATCCATTTTCGTCGTAGGTCACGCCGTGATATTGCACCACGTTGGAAGCGGTCTTGAAAAATTGCCGGGTTTGTATTTTGGTGAACCGCTCCTCGGCGCTGCTCTTCATGTAGATGCCTTCGCCAAACGTGCCCAGCCAAAGATTGCCATCCTTGTCCTCATACAGCGACTGCACGGTGCAGCGGGAGATGTCGTAGTCGCGCAAGACTTCCATGTGACGAAACGCCGCTTGTTCCAGCGGACGATCGACAAACTGCCGCAGATCCAGCAAAAAAAGACCAACCCCTTGCATGCCGACCCACAGGTTCTCCTGGTGATCGATCAGCAGACTGAAAATGTTGCCGTGCTGTCCCGCCAGGGTTTTGAAATCGAAGGTGTGAAATTGATTGTCCTGCCGCTTATACACCACAAGGCCGCTGGAGGTCCCGATCCAGATGTTGCCGGAAGCATCTTCGGCAAAACAGCGGATGTTGGAGGAGGGGATGGCATTGTTGTTCGACAGTGGTTCATTTCGCTCCACCACTTTTCCGTTGGTGACCCGGTAAACGTTGAGCCCGCCATTCTGTGTTCCAACCCAGAGCCAGCCGAATTTATCTTCGTGCAAGACAATGGTCTGCGTGCTGCTCAATCCTTTGAGGTTACGCGGATTGTAGGGCGTGAAGACTTTCGTTTTCTTATCAAACGACGCAAAGCCTGCACCGTACCACGCGACCCACAAATTGTTGGCCCGCCCCTCGGTGATAAAGCTCACGTCATTTTGCGGCGAGGTGACCTCCTGCTTGCTGACAGCGTGCTGGTAGAGTGTGAACTGCTCGCGCGACTCGTCAAAGTGGTGAAGCCCTTTGCGCGACGAGACCCAAAACGATCCATCGGAGTCTCTGAATATATTTTGAATAAAATTATCCGCGAGTGTTTTCGGATTGTCGGGGTCGTTCTTATAGTTCTTGAAGGAATAGCCATCAAAGCGGTTGAGCCCGTCTTCGGTGGCAAACCACATGAGCCCCTGGTTGTCTTGCGAAATGCTGTTGACCACGGCCTGCGAAAGGCCGTCTTTGATCCCATATTTTTTTACGCGGCTTTCCTGGTTGCCTTGTGCTCCCGCAGTAAAAATAAGGAGGGTCATCCACCACACACAGATAAGGCGCTTCATCGCTAGGTCGTTTCTTGCCCGTTAAAGTACAAAAAAAGGCGAAGACCAAATAGCCACCCTGGACGTGCGACGTTTTATGCAGCGCACTGTCCGTGTTCCTCTTTCTTATCATATGCGCCTATTTCGCATTGTTGTAATCGATCTGGAGCGCATTGCCGTTGAGAAAATTCAGGGGCTTATAATCCTTGTAGCCCGGAAAGATATAACCTAGTTTGGGATTGGCCATTCGCTTCAACAAGATCTCGCTGAGCACGTGACGATAGTCGGTCGTGACGGCCAGGTCGACGTGGTTGTCGAGTTGTTCGTTTTCAAGCCCGGGCCAGGTGCCATACATCTTCCCTCCCTTTACATCTCCACCCAAGACCAACATAACATTGCCATGACCGTGATCGGTGCCGTTGCTCTTGTTGGATTTCAGACGCCGCCCAAACTCACTCATCACCAACAGTGTGACACGCTTCTGGTGGTTGCTGATGTCGTTGTAGAACGCACCCAACGCGGTCGACAATCCTTCGGCGAGATTGGCAAAGGCGCCTTGCTGGTGTTCATGTGTATCCCAACCGCCATAGTCCACCGACGCCACCCGCAGACCGGTTTCCATCTTGACCAGTTGCGCCAGCGTTTGGAGTGACCTTGCCAACGGGTTGTCGGGATACTTCACATTATTTTCGGGCACATAAGGCATCGGCGTGTTGGTGACATCTTTGGGCAACTGTTGGTTGATCTCCGCCACAGAGGTCAGTGCATTCTGAGCAGCCTCATCCAACAACGAATTGCCCGTGTATAGACTTTGAAGAATCGAAGCATAACGTTTATCGCCGCGCAACTTATAGTCGTTGAGGTTGCTAATGGCCAGCGTGCTGTTGCTTCCCAGGAATGATGTCGGCACCACCGTACCGATCGCCACCGACACGATGCTATTTTCCCCCGGCGCAGCGGGAACGCTTTTCAAAAAGCGGGTGAGCCACCCCTCGTTCAGGTTTTTGTTTTGAAGCGAACCCCGCTCGATCAGGTCCATGGCATCGAAATGACTGCGCGTGCCGTTGGTGAGGCCGGCAGCATGGATGATGGCCAATGCATTTGAATCGTAGAGCTCTTTCAATGCCGAAGTTTTTTTATGAAGACGAAAGTCGAGACCGGCCAGTCCATTGCCGAGCGACAATCCTTCGGTGTCGCCATGGTCGGTCACGCGAACGTCGGCGGTCCGGTTGGCGATGTAGTTGGGGTCGTTCACGGGTGCCACAAGGTTGAGCCCGTCGCATCCCCCGCGAAGGAAAACATAGATGAGAATATTTCCCGGGCTGCCATCGGGAGAAAACGAGTACCCGGTGATGCGGCTGCCCGCCATGGCCGCGATCGCGGCGGAACAACCGATGATAAATTCCCTGCGTTTCATGTTGCTGGTGGGGTTAGGTTGGTCATTAAATCAATTGAAAGTCCGGCGTCATGGTGAGCAACGCAATGAGTCCGCTGAGGCGATTGTTCAGTTTGTCGGGTGGGATCGGTTGATCCGCTTTGCCCTCGCCGCGCAGAAAATCGATCATGGCCTGCTCAAAATCCGGCGTCTTCTTTTTCTGCAAGACCCGCTCGATCCAGAAGCGCGAAAGGTCCTGCGGTTTGTCCATTCCAGGAGGTACCAACCGTGCAAAATCATGCGCGGCAATCCGGTTGTTGGGACTGACCGACAACAGCGACGACGCCACGTTCCAGCGCGCGATCATGCTGTTGGAGCTTAGCCAATAGTCCATCGTGTCGGGATGGCCGGCGGGGGTTTGCCAATTGTAATGAAGATAACCCATCTGGCTCAACTGCCCGGTGAGCCCCTGGTTTGGGGTGATCTCGGCTTGCGTGGCGCGCAACATCGAGACCATGAGGTGAAAGGGCCGCTTCACTTTTTGTCCCCACGTGGCGGCAAACGCTTTGGTGTTTAGGATATAGCGCAAGGTCTGCGCGATCTGATCAGGGCTTTTTTGATGCTGCATCCACACGTTGGCCGCACCCTCTACTACGGAGGGTGGCGGCTGATCCGAAATGAATCGTATACAAAGTTTCTTGCATAGGTGCTTGGCCGTGGCCGGGTGATGCGCCACCAGGTCCAGCGCCAGGTGTCCGTCCGACAACGCAGGCTGGTTGGGTTCGATCTCGTTGCCCAGGATCCGCTTTTGATAGTTGTCGTGCCAGCCATCATAATAATAAAACTCACCGGTGTTGGGAAGTTTGTCGTTGCCACTGCTGGCGCCGTCGGCGACCGTCCAGCCGGTGAATGCCCGTGCCGCTTCATAAACATCTTCGTCGATATAGCCAACGGGTTTTCCAGCCGTGGCTCCGGGCACATCGCGCCAGCGGTTGTAGAGGTTGTTAAAATAAAAATCGGAACCCAGCGTGTGCAATTCAAAAAGTTCACGCGCATAATTTTCATTCGCCGGGCTGGCCTTGCTGGTGAAGTTGTCGAGGTAATACAGCATGGCTGCACTTTTGGACACGTCTTCCAGAAAGGCTCTGAAATTTCCAAAGCAATTTTTCCGGATCACGTCGCGGTCGTACACCGGGAACACGGTGCTGATCTTCTGGTCGGATGCATTCACATTAAAGTGATTGTGCCAGAACTCCGTCATCACCTCGCGCAACTGCCATGGACTGTAGGTTGCCCGCAACCAGGATGCTACGCGAACTTCTTCCAGCGCCCGGATCTTTTCGGCATACGGAAGATTGGCCTCTTTGTCGTTCAGTTTCCAGAGCTCGCTGAGCGGCGCATCGATGAGTCGCAAAGCGCGCACTTCATCCACCAAAGGATTTCCATCTTTGTCGTTATACTTAATCGGAAGCGTCGCTTCTGAAAGTTTCCGGGCCACCCTCTCGTCCTCACCCTTGGGGTGGAGTTGTTCCTCGAGGTAGTCTTTTATGCCTCGCTTGGTGACTTGTTCTGTCAATTCGGATGTGGCGCCGTAGGTTAGCCGGTTGAGCGCGACAACCACCGGTGAAGGTGGCAGCACATCATATCCTTTTAACGACGCAACGAGGGAGGGAAGGGCGGTGGATAGGTTTCTAGGAGAATTCATAGGCAGCGGACGACAAATTCGCTGCCACGACTGACGACGGCGTACATCCCGCCAGTTACCTGCGTGCAATGGAGTTTCCTTACCCTGCGCCGTTCGCCGTGCCATTCAACGGGCAGGCTCCACGGGCATGGTGAAGAAAAATTCGGCAGACAGTGTTGATAATTTTCTACAACGGCAGCTTAAAACGGCCTTAAATAAAAAAGTTGCAGAGTCTTTAACCCTGCAACTTTGCAACACGCGACGGATTCGTTCGCTTATTGAGAATCGTCGTTTGATTCCTGTCCATTTTCTTCGACGCCGATAAGGTCGCCTGAGTTATCTTTCGCAGACGACTTCACTTTTTTCACAGACTTGTCGACAATTTTTTCAAGCGCGCCGATTGCCTCTTGAAGGGGTTTTAGCTTAACCAACAATTCCGCTTCCTCATCTTTCAGTTTTCGCAGTGCGTCAACAACGGGATTTTCTTTTGCCATACTTTCCTTAGCCATAAATTGATTTTGTTTTTGTTGTGAAGGTTTTCCCTGTGTGAAGCATAACATTCCACTTCTCCCGGGAAAAAACCGCGCGCTAAAATACACTCAAAATTTTTAAAGTAGCACAAGTCATCCAATTGCCGGCAACATTTTAAAAGGCTGTGTGTCAGACAGAAGTGAAATAGGCTTGGAAATAGAGACGAAAAAAACAGCTTCAAGGGTATACACTGCGCGCTTGTCGTTGAAAGAAGCAAAGTCCAAAATCCGGCAAGTACCTAAATCGAAATCACCGGATTTTGTCGCATGTTCCGTTTAGGTTCATGTCAATCCATGGGTATGATTCTTTTAACGACAAAGAATTGCCGATACTCCTGCAGTTTGGGGTCAAAAAATTCCTGGGGCTCATAATCAATGTGAAGCGTTTTGCCGACGAGCGTTGAATAGGAACTCGTTAAGTCGCCCGCTGACTCAATAAATGTCAACCAGTAGTATTTGGTGATCTTACCGGATTCGTCCTTTAACGAAAGGACTACAAAAAAATCATTTTCAATTTTTGTCACCGTCCCCTCTGACGATTGTTGCGCTTTGGTGGTTGCGGTCTGGCCTTTTATTCTCTGTGTCATCTTCAAGAGCGTGTTGGGGCAAACTGAAGCCATTTTCACACCTAACATCCTCCCGAGTTTCACACCCTCTGTATCGATCTTGTCAAGATCTATACCGAAATCTTTTTTTATCTGCTTTTTATAGGGCATCGAAGCGTCGATCATGCATAGTCCGAGACGCATATTAAATTGTTCCGATTTCAGTGTGTCGGGTACTTGCTCGCCGCAATCACAGGATTTCCGGGTGATGATCTCGATATACTCTTGTGCTAATCCCCTGCTAACGGTCAATACCAAAAAAGAAATAAGTAAAATGTGTTTCATGTGTTGTGTTTTGAAGTTCTATTCAATGACCGCCGCCCTATAAGGCACAGTGCCTTACATTCTCCCAATGGCGGGGCCGGAAAACATCGTCCAAAAATAGGGAATACAAAGGAGTTAATAACCTTCCAAACAACATTTTGCAAAATGGCCTATACGCCCTACTGGTGGCTAATCGTGTTTTATTCCCACGGGAAAGGAGACGCTGAATAAAGTCTGTTGTTGCGGCACGGATTCAAGACGAATATCGCCGCCGTGGAGTCTGACGATCTGTCGGACCAGCGACAGGCCGATGCCGAATCCCTTGTTCTGCCGGTGCCGTTTGCCCCGGAAAAAGGGATCAAAGATCCGGTGAACATTTTCCGCATCGATGCCCTCGCCCGTATTCCGAAAATGAAGGGCAATGAATCCCGGTTGCTTTGTGTCCAGGGTAATGACCACCTGGTGATCATCGGAATACTTGCAGCCATTATCCATCAGGTTAAGGACAACCACCTTCACCAGTTGCTCATCGCCCTCCATGAGCAGGGACTCATGGTTCAGCGCTAGGTCGAAATGAATGTCGATACGGTATGTGGGAAATGCCTTGATCAGTTCGTCTTTTATTTCCCACAAAACATCATCAATGCGAAGCGGTGCGAAATTTTTGTCGGGTTGATCCGTGCTCGTCTGCGCCAGCAACAACAACTGCGTCGACAGGCGGTTGAGCCCCTTCAGTCCACCCAAAACCGACCCGAGGATCTTGATATAATAGTCGTTGTCGCGGTCCTGCAGCAACGCTACCTCTATTTCTCCGGCCATCACGGTGATGGGCGTTTTGATCTCATGAGAGGCATTGGCGATAAAGTTCTTCTGCGAGGCAAAAGCACTTTGCAACCGTTCCAGCATCCGGTTAAACGTATGCGCCAGTTTGCTCAGTTCGTCCGTTCGATCGCCTTCGTCCAGCCGCCGGTTCAGGTTCTCTTCGGTGATGTTGCTCACCTGTTCAACGATCTTTGAAATGGGTGAAAGGACCTTTCCCGCAAAAAACCATCCCAGGATAGAGACAAACACCATGCTTACGCAAAAGGTAACGATGAGAATATTTCGAAGATTTCGCAACGCATCCAGGCCATACACATCCGTGGCGGCGGCCACCACCGTGAACCGGTCATGCGGGTCGGCAAACAGGAAGCCCAGCGCTTCGAAATTTTTATAGGTGTAGCGCACCTCCTGTTGCTGGCGTATGGTGTTCAGCAACGCCTGGTCCACAGCGATGACGTTGCTGCCGTCGGAACTATACAGCACTTCATTTTTTTGATTGTAGAGAATGATGTATTGGTTGGGCAGACTGGCCGGATTGTTCCGCTCCATGCGGCGAAGCAGGTTCGCGTCCACTTCTTCCACTTCCGTCAGGATCTTTGCCGTATTGATCGCCCTGTTTTTCAGCCTCCGGTAGAAATCTTCCTGGCGGTAGTTCGCCGAAAGAAAATAGACGGAGACGCAAATGATCGTGAGCACAATGATGACGATGCTGAAGAAGATCACCGTAAGCTTTGCCCGGATATTCATGTCTCTTTGCTCAGTACATACCCTAACCCGATCCGCGTCTGCAAAAGCTTGGGCTCGAAGTCCCGGTCGATCTTGTTGCGCAGCATATTCATGTAGACCTCCACCACGTTGGTGCCCGTCTCAAATTTGATGTCCCATATTTTTTCGGCTAGTTCGCTCCGGGAAATAACCCGCTCCGGATTCCGCAGAAAGAATTCCAGTAACGCAAATTCTTTTGCCGAGAGTTTGATGACCTTGTCGTGGCGATGCGCTACTTTCTTTTCGATATCCAGTTTGAGATCTTCAAACCGCAGCACATTGCCATAGTCTGTCGTGGCCGACCGCCTTCGCATGAGTGCCCTCAGGCGGGCGACGAGTTCTTCAAATGCAAAAGGTTTCAGCAGGTAGTCGTCGGCACCCGCATCAAAGCCCGATAATTTGTCGGCGGTGGTGCCCAGGGTGGTGAGCATGATGACGGGGGTCGAGGGCTTTTCTTTTTTCAGGATCTTGCAAAGGTCAAATCCGTTGATGCCCGGGATGACCAGATCCAGCACGATCACATCATAGTCCCGGTTCAAGGCAAGCCGCTCACCCATGTTCCCATCAAACGCAACGTCCACGGCAAAGGAATGCTCCTCCAAACCCTGTTTGATAAAGGATGATACTTGCTGTTCATCTTCAATGACCAGGACTTTCATAAGGTTAATCCGTTTTCAGAGACCCGACAGCGTCATCAGGACCCTAAATATTCCACAAAGTTTCTCCAATTCTTTCCTTTCCCCTCAAAAAATGGGCTTGTCTTTTTTAATATACTTTTAATGTCCTTTTAATGGCTTTTATAGGATACCGGAGGCGTCATGACTTACTTTTGACCTACTGAGTAACCGGGATTGGTTATAAGGTTCTAGACAAACCTTCAAGAACCCATAGGCGGGTGGCCATGGGTTCTTGTCTTTTTTTCCCATCACATATTCATCAGGTCCATCATCAGGTTGAACGCATCCATCGAAGACGCGCTGTGGAGTTTGAAGGGTTTGGTCACAAATCCGGAAACGCCGAGTGCCTGGGCCTCCGCTTTATCCGCGGGCCGATCCGAAGTCGTCAGGATAAAAACCTTTATATCTTTCCATCGCCCGTCGGCCCTGATCCATCGCAGCAACCCGAAGCCGTCCATCTCGGGCGTGGTCAGATCGAGCAAGATAAAATCCGGGATGCCGGGAGAACCGCCGGCCGGCTCGCCATCGAGCAGGCGCATGGCCTCTTCGGCATTTTTCGCGACCTGGAGCCGGTAGAGGATGTGGCGTTTGTCCAGCGTCCGTTTCACTTCGATCTGCTCCGTCGAATCGTCCTCGATGAGCATGATGTTGATGACGCGCTTCCTAATCATTTTGGCCAGGGATATGAAAAATAATCAGGGCCAGCGCATCGCTGGTGTTTTCAAAAGTGTCTTTTCCTTTTTGGGTTTGAATCATGTCAAAAAATTTCGTGATGCAGCACGCGCCAGGGCAACGTCTCCTGTGGATGGTAAATTACTTCCATTCAGCATGCCCGCAGACCACGGACCTTCATTTTAATGTGGATTTAATGTGGCTTTAATCTCGTGGCTACGACATTGACATTCGCTCGAAGGAATGGAAGGCCCGTGGTCTTGTCTCCTAAATATTTTCATGCACCCACTGCACCTCTCCCCTCGCCGAAATGCGATCGACGGAGTAGAACCGGCTAAAAATTCTTCGTGGGGTGTCGTAGGGCAGGCTTTCGCTGTCATAGGGGCCGGCCACGCCCAGCATCCAGTTGTTTTCGGCTGCCCAGTGATCGCCGGTCATGCGGTATTTGAAGACATAGTACGTCTGGTCTTCCCGTTCATTCAGATCTACCGTGGTATAGAGCTCTATTTCGTGCGGCGCCCGGCCCAACTCGGTGGGAAATTCCAGCCAGGTGACTAAAAAGCTTTCGGCTCCTTTTTCGATCGTAAAAAATTCAAGCGGAAAAAGATCTGACTGGTTGTAGGCTTCCAGCACACGATACACTGCATGACGCAAGGAAGGATCCTGAACCATGAACAAGATCTCCGTCCGGGTAACGGTCTCCCTGGCAGCCAGCTTCTTGATGAGCGGACCTACCACCGCATATTTCAAGGTGATCAACCGCTGAAGCCTGTGCCGCAGATAGTAGTAGCCTCCCAACAAGAAGGCCCCTGCCAGGAGGATGATAGAGAACACAACGATCACGATCGTTTTCATAAGAATACGGGATTAAAATCATACGATTTGATTGTGGAGAAGGCACAAGATCTGCAGTGCGCTCTGGACGCTCGTTTACCTGTGTATTACTGTGGGAGTTGAAAAGCGAGAATGCTGAAAAAAAGATAAGGTGTGCAGGACAAGAACATCAAAAAATGATACTATCAACCCCAACGTCTATCGAACAGTAGAGTAAAGATACCGAAACAAAGATCGTCAATCACTATACTTCAGTATATTTTACCCGTCGTTGAGCGAGCGTAAATGCGATTGCGCGTTTGAACTCGTTGAATGGAGTGGCTTTCTTATCTGCCGCAGTGAAAACAACCCATGATGAAGTGATTAATTCGGACTGCCGATGCCCGCGCCGATCGGGAATTGAAGCTTTATCGTCGTTCCCTCATTGACCTTGCTGCTGGCGAAGATGTGCCCCCCTGCGCTCTCCACCTGGACCTTGGCCAGGTAGAGGCCAAGACCCTTACCGGAAAAGCGGGTGTTGAGCCTGGAAAACGGTTTGAACAACTTGTCGCGGTGCGCGTCGGAGTCAAATCCGATCCCGTTGTCGGAGATCTCGAGGATACACTCCGTCTCGTTCACCTCCGAACGCAAAAATATGTGCGGGGTCTTCGACGCATCTTTGTACTTGATGCTGTTGCTGATGATGTTGTGCAGGATGGAATGGGCAAACGCATCGCTCACGGCAATCTCATGCTGCGGATTTATCTGGTTGGAAATCACGATTCCCTGAGCATCCAAATCCTGCTTCAGCTGACTCAATACTTCCCCGATAATGTCGGACGCCTTTAACCTCCTGTTATTCCCCGCGCTTTGGTATTTCACCTGGACCACGGAGACGAGATCGTGAATGACCTCATCCAAGTCCAGGATGGAACTGCCGATGAGCGTCATCACCTTCTCTTTTTCCAAGACGTCGGTCTCGGGAAATTGAAGGAGCTGGAGCAATCCGAGGATCCTCGCCACCGGGCCGCGTAAATTGTGTGCGGCCATAAACGCGAATTGTTCCAATTGCAGGTATTGCTTTTCCAATTCCTCGCTGGCTTGCAGAATGTCGGCCGTCTTCTCCTTTACTTTTTTCTCCAGGTCCGTCTTGGCCACCTGCAACAAGTGATTCTGATTTTCAATGGTCTGCTTCTGTTTTTCCAGCTGACTGTTTTGAACGGAGATGTATTCGTTTTGCGTGGAGATCTCTTCCAATTGGCCGAGGATCTCCCGGTTCTTACCTTCGAGGTCTGCGATCAGGCCTTTGTTCACCTGCTCCTTCTTCTCTACCGACCGTTTCAAAAAAAGCGAACTGCCGGTGATGATGATAAAGCCGATCAACACCCGCATCTTCGTCAAGGCATAACCGGTTTCGCTTAACCCCTTTTGATGGTAGCCCACGCCAAAGAAATTGTGCACGAGATCAAAACAGGTGAGGGCGAGGAATGGCCCGGCAAGGGAGAGCACCATCAGAAAGGTATCCTTCAATCGAAACAATAAAAAAGGCACCACCGAAGAGGCCATGATCGAGAATTGGATGCCCATGTAGTGCGATGTCTGGAAGTCCATTCCCGACGATTTGTTATAGACCGAGAAGATCAACGCTTGCAAAGGCATGTTCCAACTGAGCAGCACCCGGCTGGCCGTGGTGTAGCCCAATGCGTTCACAAACACGGGGAGTAAAAATAAGAGCGGTTGTGCGAGAATGGGGAGTGTGATCCGGGACCATCCCTGATCATAGACATTCGCAACAATGTAGATCAAAGGCAATATACACATCAGCATACTCACCTTGTTTGAGAGTATGATGTCCTCCTCGTCATCTGCGTTGCTCACATGACGGGTTCCTATCCGCGTGATTCGCTGCAATACTTCAAATTCCATTTTTCGCCCAACCATTACGCATCCTTGTCTGATTCAAATCGTTCCTGGCCATTTAATTTACAACTTATTTATTTGCCGGTAAATAATAGTTTTCTGCATCTACATCTTTCAAGGATTGCCGGAAAACCACCCCCTGCGACCCACGCCACACCAATCTTTCTGAAAGGGCACCGCTCCTGCCCGGTATTAAAATTTCGTCCTGAATGCCCCGGAAACCAGTCGTATTTGGACACGGGTAAACCTGCGGGTAAAAATAATTTAGAAGATCCGACAAGGCCTGAAGTTCGGGCCGATTGACGCATATCACCTGGTGATCCGGCGGGAAGTTTTTAGGCAAACGGCTTCCTTGACACTTGAAAGTGTCTCCGCAAATCTATACCGGTAAAAGCAAAATAGGACGCGTAGAATCGTCGCGTTGAAATGTTTGTTCGATCAAAGACCTGCGTTGCCTTTGCTCATACCGCTGAAGAGGCGCTGAACAAATGCCCGCCACACGCTTAAGGCATCGGGGCGCGAAGCGTTGGGGCGGCTTGTCGCTTCGTGCGCGACGGTGTCGGGCATCCAGCGGGGGTCCACCAATCCGTTCATGGTGAACAAGGACGCCTTCCGCTCGATATCATGTTGGGTTGACATAAAAAAGATCACGTTTTGTGTATAACAACTTATACAAGTTGCCAACAAATGTATCACAACCCGGGCTATTGGACAGAGGGATGTACGTTAATCCGTCATTCCGTTCATGCAACGCGTGACGTCACCGGATTTCCACAATCGATTGTGGTCCGCGTTTGCCCTATGGATGATAAATGACCCTAATAAAAAAAAGCAGCAGGAAAAAAATCCTGCTGCTTCTCTATACGGTAGTGTCGTTGTCAGGCTTTCTTATCCAATTCGATCTTGATGTTCAGCTCCACCTCGTCGCTCACCACCATCTCGCCGGTCGGTGTGGTGTTGGACCAGGTCAGACCGAAGTCCTTGCGGCTGATCGTTCCAGTGAACTTAAATCCGGACTTCATGCCGCGGCCCGTGTTCACGGTGGCGCCGCCGGTAACCTCAAATTCCACGGGCTTGGTCACGCCGTGCATCGTCAGGTCGCCTTTCAGTTTATATTTTGTGCCGCTTTTTACCAGGTTGCCTTTGAAAGTGATGTCTGGATATTTGGCGGCGTCAAAAAAGTCGGGAGATTTTAAATGACCATCGCGGCGTTCGTTTTCCGTGTCGATCGAAGCGGTCTTTGCTGAAAAGGTTATTTCGGCGCCATCAAAATTTTCATTCCGCGACACCAGGGCTCCGCTGTACTCGTTGAATTTTCCCTCCGTTTCAGCCACGGCCATGTGGGTCACACTGAAGCCGATCTTGGAGTGGCCGTTGTCGATGGTCCATGTCGTTTGAGCAAACATGAACGTTGTGGAGAGAAGCGAAGCAAAAAGAATAATAGATTTTTTCATAGATTGATTTTATTAATGTGTAAATGTAACACAAAGAGTTTTGAAAGTTTGAGCGCGCAATGATCGTTAACTTTTCGTTAACAAATTCGATTCCGGGTTCCCGAAGAATTCCTTTCAAGTCCATTTGCTTTTACGCCCGGTGACCGACATAAATTTTCTGTTGACTTGACAAAACGCGTCGATGCGTTCATCCTCGATGAGCGCACTGGAAAAATTTCAAAAAAATACCCGATCGTCGATTTTTTCCCGGGATCGATCTAATGTAAACCCTAAACCGGGGCATCCTCCCATATATTGTGTAAATTCAACACATTGAAACAGACCTTACGCTATACTCCTATGAAACGACTTCTTATCCTCCCGGCCCTCTTGTGGGCGATGGTTTCGGTTGGTCAAACCTGGACCGAAAAAAAGAATGATGGCATTTCCCTCGTCACCAACCCGAAGGGACAAACCCTGGCCTATGCCTTAAGCTCGGGTGTGAAACTGCTGACCGTCGACGGGTTAGCGTTCAAGGATCTGAATAAAAACAATGTGCTCGACAAATACGAAGACTGGCGATTGCCTGTCGATGTTCGCGCAAAAGACCTCGCCGCGAAAATGTCGGTGGAGCAAATCGCGGGGTTGATGCTCTACAGCGGGCACCAATCCATCCCCGCACAGGCCACGGGCTTCCGCGCCGGAACCTATAATGGCAAATCCCTCGCCGAAAGCGGAGCACTATCGTCTGACATCACCGACCAGCAAAAAAAATTCCTGACCGACGACAACCTCCGGCACATCCTGATCACGACGGTGGAAAGCCCCGAGGTTGCCGCGAAGTGGAACAACAACATTCAATCGTATATTGAAGGCATCGGGCTGGGCATCCCGGCCAACACCAGCTCAGACCCTCGTCACGGCGCCGTGGCCAACACAGAATACAACCTGGGCAGCGGAGGCAAGATCTCCATGTGGCCGGTGTCGCTGGGCATGGCCGCCACGTTTGATCCGGCGCTCGTTCAGAAATTCGGATCCATCGCCGCCAAAGAATATCGCGCGCTGGGCATCACCACTGCTTTGTCGCCCCAAATCGATCTGGGCACCGAACCCCGCTGGAGCCGTATCAATGGAACCTTCGGAGAAGACCCCATCTTAGCGGCCGACATGGCAAAGGCTTACGTGGATGGCTTCCAAACCTCTTCCGGAAAAGCAGAGATCAAAGAGGGCTGGGGCTATCAAAGCGTGAACGCCATGGTGAAACATTGGCCCGGTGGCGGACCGGAAGAAGGGGGTCGTGATGGCCATTTTGCCTATGGAAAATTTGCCGTTTACCCTGGTAAGAATTTTGACACGCACCTGGTCCCCTTTGTGAAAGGCGCCTTTAGCTTATCCGGCAAAACAAAGATGGCCTCCGCCGTCATGCCCTACTACACCATCTCCTACGACCAGGACAAGACCTACAACGAAAACGTAGGCAACGGCTTTTCAAAATACCTGATCACCGATCTGTTAAGAAAGAAATACGGCTACGACGGCGTGGTCTGCACCGACTGGCTGATCACCGGCGACGAAGGAAAGACACCCGATGTTTTTGCCGGGAAGTCCTGGGGTGTAGAGACACTCACCATCGCCCAGCGTCACTACAAAGTGATCATGGCCGGCGTGGATCAGTTTGGCGGGAACAACGCCGCTGGCCCCATACTCGAAGCGTATCAAATGGGTGTGAAAGAACACGGCGAACCGTTTATGCGCAAACGCTTTGAGGAATCGGCCGTGCGACTGCTGAAGAACATATTTAACGTGGGTCTTTTTGAAAATCCCTATGTCGATCCACAGGTTTCAAAAAGCGTGGTGGGCAACGCAGAGTACATGACCGCGGGTTATGAAGCGCAACTGAAGTCACTCATCCTGTTAAAGAACAAAGGACACGTGTTGCCGCTGAAGAAGAACCTCACAGCCTACATTCCCAAACGCACGGTTCCTGCCGGCAGGGATTGGTTTGGAAACGTGACCCCCGAGAAGATCGAGTACCCGGTGAGTATGGATATCGCAAAAAAATATTTTACCATCACCGACGATCCAACCCAAGCCGACATAGCACTCGTTTTTGTAAAGAGCCCCGACGGTGGCGTGGGCTACAGCAAGGCCGATCGCGAGAGCGGCGGCACGGGCTATGTGCCGATCAGTCTTCAATACGGTCCTTACACCTCGACGGCCTCCAGGGAAAAAAGTATTGCTGCGGGCGACCCGGTGGTCGATCCCACCATCACCAATCGTTCGTATAAAGGAAAATCATTCACCGCCTCTAACCTCGCCGATCTCAAATCCATCGAGGACACCAAGGCGGCCATGAAAAACAAACCCGTCATCGTGATCGTGGATGGCAACAAGCCCATGATCTTCCAGGAATTCGAACCCCAGGTCGACGCCATTGTCTTTGGTTTTGGCGTGATGAACCAGGCGGTGCTCGACCTGCTGACCGGCGCTGCCGAACCTTCCGGGCTGCTTCCCGTCCAAATGCCACTGAACATGGAGACGGTGGAACAACAACTCGAAGACGTGCCCCACGACATGAAGGTGCACGTGGACAGCGAAGGAAATGCCTATGACTTTGGGTATGGTCTCAACTGGAAGGGCGTGATCGACGACAAGCGCACGGCACACTACAAAAAGAAAGCCCTCAAGCCATAACTCACGCCACCGCCTTGCGGATGGTTTTCAAAAGCGACGCGTCATTTGATTTTTTGACGACGATGGTGTCGCATTGATTGAATTTTGCAAACGCCTGCAGGGCATCGCACACCTTGGTGACCATGGCCTTGGTAAGCTTGAGCGGTTCGAAGTGCAGGTTGTGGATGGTCAATATACGCTGCTTCCGGTCGGCTTTGGAATCCATGCGGGCCACAAACGTGTCGCCGATCAAAATGGGCAGCGAAAAATAGCCATACTTGCGCTTGGGGGCGGGCACGAAGCATTCCACCTGGTAGTCGAACGCAAAAAAATCGCGGAGACGGTGCCGGAAAACGTTCAGCACATCGAACGGGGAGAGAATGAAGGCGTCGCCGGATAAATTGATCTTCTTCTTTTTATACTCGGGAAGCATGTAGAGGGGTGAACCTTTCAGGCCGGTGATCTCCACCCGGCATAGGTCGCCGGCTTCGACCAGTTTCTCCAATTCCGTTTTTATGGAATGTTTCACAAAGCGGGCGCTCCAGGCGATCTCTTTGGCATAGGCAATGCCCAACGCTTTCAACACCCGCAGGATGATGTGTCGGGAATATTCTTCGCCGGTGGGCACGGTCATGTCCACGTCGGGCGGAAGGATGTTTTCGGGCAGGTCGTATACTTTCTGGAAATTCTCTTTGCGGGTGGTCACCAGTCTGCCGTCGAGGTGAAGCCGTTCGAGGGCGAGCTTCGAAGGGCGCCAGTCCCACCAGCCCGAACTTTTTGTGACGCGGTCGTTCTCAAAGTCCCGCGCCATGAGCGGTCCCTCCCGCGAAATTCTGTCGAGCACCTTTTTCATCAGGTTGATCTCCGCGGTGGTCAGGGCTTTTCTCCGGGCCGCAAAACTCTCCTTCACGGGCAACGAGAAGCGAAAGTCGTGCATGGGAATGTAGCCGGTGGCAAACGTCCAGAATTCGAAGATCCTTCCGTCGGCCTGGAGTTGGTCGAGCCATTCCGGTTTGTAGTCCGGCACGCGCGACACGATGCTGTGATGATGGGCACGCTCCACGACGTAGTTCGTGTCGATCTGAACAAAACCGAGATGGTCGATGAGTTTATAGACCGCCTCCTTGCCTTTGCCAAACTGCGCGCGTTTTGAAAGCCCCGTGGCATGAAGAATGATTTTCCGGGCTTGGGATGGGGTGAGGATGACTTTGTCCATGCGATGAATTAACAACTTTTTGGATGGGCGCGACCGGCCGCGACTTTCAACAATTCAAAATTTTAATAACGTGCCGGGTAAAAATTGGATTAGTTTTTTTGCGGAAAATAATAGCGTTCCCTGTCATCAAAAAAAGGATTTAAAATATCCGGAAGCTCCTCACTGGGATGGCGTTCGATCGGGAAAATAAACATAGAAGTTTGCTCCTTTTCCGGGTTCACTGTTGGCCGTGATGAACCCCTGGTGATTCTCAATGATCTTTTTACAAAGGGCCAAACCGATGCCGGTGCCGGCATAGTCCTGCGTGTCTTGCAGGCGTTGAAACATCGTGAAGATCAAATCCGCATACTTCGGCTCAAAGCCGATCCCGTTGTCGGCGACCAGCACCTCTACATACCGCTGTTCCTGGACATGGTCCGGACGGTTGATGATTTGCTCCGTGCCTACAAACCTGGATTGAATGCGAACAACGGGATCACTATTCGTAAACTTTAGCGCATTGCTCACCAGGTTGGAGAATAATTGTTCAAGTTGTTGGTGATCGCCCCGGATGACCGGCAATTTATCGACCTGCACCGTAGCATTTTTTTCCGCGATCAGCAATTCAAAGTCGGCTTGGACCTGCGTCATGATCTCGTTCAGGTCCACATTGACAAACCCGCTATTGCCCCTGGACAAACGGCTATAGTTGAGGACGGATTTGATGAGGTTGGTCATCCGCTCGGCCGAACGGTTTATCTTCTCGAAATAGCGACTCACCACCGCCGGGTTGCCTTCATTCTTTTGAATGATCTCCGTGAAGGTCCTGATCTTTCGCAACGGCTCCTGTAAATCGTGGGAGGTAACATAGGCAAACTGTTCCAGTTCGCGGTTCCGGTTTTCCAACTCATTGGCATAGGCAACCAGCCTGTCCTCCGCCATTTTCTTCTCGGTCAGATCGCGGGTCACTTTAGAAAACCCGATCAGTGCACCGGATTTATCGTGGAGCGCGGTGATCACGATATAACCCCAAAAGGTGGAGCCGTCTTTTCTCACGCGCCATCCTTCATGGTTTGCCCTGCCGTGTGTCCGGGCATAGTCCAGGAGGGTCTCCGGCAATTTTCTTTTTCGATCCTCGGCGGTGTAGAATACATTGAAATTGGATCCGATGATCTCGCTGGAATATCCCTTGATCATCTGGGCGCCGGCATTCCAGTTCACAATGTTGCCCTCCGGGTCGAGGAGAATGATGGCATAGTCCTGGATCTCGGCGATCATCTGGTGATAGCGTTCCTCGCTAAGGGTCAATTCTGCGTTGAGCGCCTTCAGTCTGTCGGTGGCTTCGTCTTGCTGGTCCTCGGCGATCTTTCGTTCCGTGAGGTCGCGCGTCACTTTGGAGTACCCGATCACGGCGCCGTCATCGTCGTGCAGGGCGGTGATGGTGATGCTTCCCCAAAATCGTGTCCCGTCTTTTCTCTTCCGCCACCCCTCCTGCGATGCGCGGCCATTTTCACGCGCGATGCGCAACAGCCTTTCGGGAAGATTATCCTGGATGTCTTCGGGCAGATAGAAAATGCTAAAATGTTTTCCGATGACCTCCGATTCCCGGTATTGTTTGATCTTCTCAGCGCCCCGGTTCCAATTTTGAATGATGCCATCCGCATCCAAAAGGATGATGGCATAGTCTTCTACTTCGGCGATCATTTTGTGATATCGCTCTTCGCTCTTCCTCAACTGCTCGATCACCTGTTCAAGGTCCGTCCCCACAGAAGGCGTTTTTGAATTGCTCATCGTCCGGCTTGCATTTTAAAAACTTGCATCAATTTTTCTGTCAACAGCGCCAGACCGGGGGGTTTGACGATGAAGTCTTTTGCGCCAAGGGCTTTACTTTTCTCGATCATGGTTTCGTCCGAAGACGTGGAGTACATAAACACGTCGGCATCCTTCAAGTGATCCAATTTTTGGATCTCCTGCAAGCACTCCATACCATTCATCCGCGGCATGTTCATGTCGATGAAGATGTAGTCGGGGATCAAAGGTTTTTTTGCTTTCAATTTCTCTAATGCCGCTATACCATTGCTCGCCATGACGCATTGGATGTCGCTGTTTATATCCTCCAAGGCCATGGAAAAAATTTCCTGATCATCCTGGTCATCATCAATAAGCAAGCAGACTATCATTTTGTTTAACTGCGCAGGTTAAGAAGTTGAATTTACGCTATTTTGAACGACATCGTTTTAACAATCCTCCTGGAAGGCCAGGTTTGGGCTGATGTCCGGCCGAAAATCCTTTTGAGACCAACCCAATCCAGGCGGATGGCCAACGCGGAAAAAACAAGGGCTTCGCCGGCAGGTGCCTGCCTCCTGCAAAAACACCTTGTAAGATACTGAAAATAAACAACTTATGGACAATAGGCCTCCGGCACCTGCACGCACGCCGGCCAATTTGTTCAGAGGCTTATCAGAAATGGGTTTGGCTTTTTATCTTTAATTCAAACGTATCCCGAACACACCCTCCTATCGCATGAAGCACAAGATTGCATCACTCCTCCTGGTTGTGGTCTCCATCGCCCCGGTTGCCGCTCAGAAGAAGTGGCCCATCAAACCGACCTACGACGCCGCCAGCACCTTCACCAACGGCGTGGCGCACGTGACGCTGCGCGATAGCCTGTTGTTTATCGACAAGACCGGCAAAGTATTGCGCGGCTATCTCAAGAATGATGTCGGCCCCTTTTCCGACGGCCTCGCCGCCATCCGGATGCCGGACACCAAGTATGGCTATCTCGACCTCACGGGCCAACTGGCTATAAAACCCAGGTTTGCCTATGCTCACGACTTTGTGGAGGGCGTGGCCACGGTGGTTGAAAAGAACCTGATGGGACTGATCGACAAAACGGGAACCTATGTTATCCCCCTCAAATATTTTTCATTGCTCGATCTCTCCGAAGGACTCATCGCCGCCCAGAGCGCCACCACCAAAAAGTGGGGCTACATCGACAAGACCGGCAAGACGGTGATCCCCCACCAGTTCAATCAAGGCAATCCCTTTGAAGGAGGCTATGCGACCGTTTACGATGGCAGCAGCACGCCGAAGACGATCGACAAGACCGGAAAATTTGTAATCCCTCCCCCTGCCAGCGGCAAGCCCTCACCCCAACTCAAAACCGACCCACGCTTCCCCGGCGCACAAGAAGTGGGCGAGGCATCCGAAGGGTTGATGCCTGCGAAGCGGAATGGAAAGTGGGGGTATGTCAGCGTGGAGTAGCGCGCTGCCTCCGGAGTTTATTTCAAATTTGCTATGGGCCCTTATGCCCCTCGTTGCCCCTGATGAACGCCAGACCGTCACGCAGATTTAGGGTGGTGTCGCACTTTTATTTACAGAATCCTTCAGAAATAACGAAATTCCTCTGTACCTTGTAGTTGGACTACGCACCTATGCATTTTTTCGACTCTACTCAAAAGTCCTATCAGACAATCACCTTAATGAAAAGAACAATTCTTCTGGTCGATGACGATCCATTTTTTAGGTTCATGCACGAACGGTTATTGTTGGCGGTGAGACCGGATTTTGAAATACGCATGACCGAAGACGGCGCCCAAGCCCTCCAGGACATCCACGCCTGCATCGCCGGCGAACGCAATCTTCCCGACTACATTCTCCTGGACTCCGAGATGCCGGGGATGAATGGAAAAGAATTTTTGGAAGCTTTCAGGACGTTGATTTTTCCGGGGAAAGAAAATATTCAGATCGTGCTCGTGAGTACTTCGGCGGATCCCATTCCGCTTTCAGGATATGAACAGTATAAGATCATGTCGTTCACCAAGCCTATACGTATCGATCAGTTGAAGGAGATCATTTTTCCGGAGCCCATGGTGCATGCGATGAAGAAGCATTAACGATCCAATTCCAGACGCAGCCCCCATACGTCGGGCCATCCTTCCTACTTGACCGTCTGTCGACAGCCAACTTTCAAATCACAGTGATAGGGTCGTCAATTTTCCATCACTGAGTTCACGGTGTATAACCGTGTTTCACTGTTTCGGCATTCGAAAGCATGCTAATTCGCATTGGGTTTAATCCGGCAAAACCTTAAACCCAAAGCGTATGACGGACAAGAAAAGGAACCTTTTAAAAAAAACAAGTTCAGCATCGTTGTGGTTGGCCATCATGGTCACGTTCATAACTCTGCAGGCATCCTATGCTCAGAAGAAACCCAACATCGTAGTGATCTGGGGCGACGACATAGGAATTTGGAATGTGGGTGCCTACACCCACGGCATGATGGGGCGCACGCCGAACATTGATCGCATCGCCCGGGAAGGCGCCATCTTCACCGATCACTACGGTCAGCCTAGCTGCACGGCGGGTCGCGTGGCCTTTATTACCGGACAGCTTCCGATACGCTCGGGGATGACCACCATTGGCATACCGGGGTCGTCGCTCGGCATTCAAAAAGAAGATCCCACGCTGGCCGAAGTTTTGAAAGCCCAGGGGTATGCCACGGCTCAATTTGGCAAGAACCATTTGGGCGACCGTAACGAATTTCTTCCCACCGTGCATGGGTTTGACGAATGGTTTGGAAATCTCTATCACCTCAACGCCGAAGAAGAACCGGAAGAATTGGACTATCCCGGTCAAAAAAATCCCGACTACACAAAGAAAGTAGGACCGCGCGGCGTGCTGCACGCCTGGGCTACCACCACCGACGATGCCACCGTTGAGCCCAAATGGGGCAAAATAGGAAAACAAAAAATAGAAAACACCGGCATGCTCACCCGCAAGCGCATGGAGACTTTTGACAGCGAGGTACTGGGCCACACGTTGACCTGGATGGACAAACAAAAAGGCGGCGGCAAACCGATGTTCCTGTGGTTCAATTCTACGGCGACGCACATCTGGAGCCACTCGCCCCAAAAATACATTCAGTTGGCGGTCGATGAAGGCCGCGCCGAATCGGATGTGTACCGCGCAAAAATGATCGAACACGACGAGCACGTCGGCAAGATCCTGGACAAAATCAAGGAGATGGGCATTGAGGACAATACGCTCGTGATCTACTCCACCGACAATGGAAATGAATTGATCATGTGGCCCGACGGTGGCTACTCTCCTTTCCGGGGCGAAAAAGGAACAACCTGGGAAGGCGGCGTGCGCGTACCTTGCCTGATCAAGTATCCGGGCGTGATAAAACCGGGCTCCGAATTCAACGGCATCCAAAGTCATGAAGACCTGTTCGTTACCCTCGCAGCCATAGCCGGACTACCCAATCTGAAAAAAGATTTGCTTACGGGCGTCAAGCTGGGCAACACTACCTATAAGGTGCACCTGGACGGCTACAATCAACTCGACTATTGGAGCGGCAAATCAGATAAGTCTGCACGAAAGGAGATCTTTTATTATGATGAGACCGATCTGATGGCGATTCGCGTGGAGGGCTGGAAGATGCACATCGGTGTGAAATATGATGGCCTTTGGTGGAACACGAAACGATATCCCAGCGTACCTTATATCTTTAACTTGTTAATGGACCCCATGGAAAAAATGGATCCCGAAAGTCATGAGTGGGGATACATCGGAAGAAAATTTGTGGGCGAGAAATTGTGGGTTCCCACGGCCGCGCAACCCTTCCTGATGGAACACCTCAAAAGTTTCGCCGACTATCCACCGCGACAAAGAGCCGAATCGCTCAGTGCTCAGAAAGCGGTTCAGGCGGCGATGGATCAACTGAATAAAAATCACAATTAAAAAAGTGCCTGCGGATCGGTGCGCTTAAAAAATAGACACTTGTCACAAAAGATTCATGTGCCCGCAACAAAACCGGGAACATGAATCTTTTCCTCGGCGCGACCGCAGAACGCCATCACATCTGCCGTTAGCATAATACATCACAAACCTCCAATGGCTTTCGCCATTCATCATGAACGATCCACTCGACAAACCCCTGAGCAGCTACATGATCAAATCGATGCCCGGAGTCCTCTTTGGCCTTCGCCAATGGCAATCCGATAAAGCCCGCTAGGGATTGCGACGTTGTTCCGTTAATTTCCATAAAGCCTTTAAACAAGACGGTGATAAAAGTTTTGGCAAGGGCCGGGAATATTTGCCTGGGTCGGGTTGTCTAATGACAAACAAACTTCAAAATCCTGTCCAAAGGGGCCTCCAAATGCGGAAAAACCACATAACCATGAAAATAGGAAACTCCAGAAAACTCATTCCTTTCCTCCTGCTGATCGCCGCTATGTCATCTATTCAAGTCTGCTATGGACAGGGCTTGACCACCATCGTTGCCGCGACCAATAACTTCTTAAAAACCCTGAACCCTGAAGAACTCAAGGCCACCCAATTTTCTTTCACCGATAGTCTCCGCATCAAATGGTCGAACTTCCCCGTGGGCATGGTTCCCCGGGCTGGGATCCGCTATGGCACGCTGGGTGACCAAAGCCGCGTGGCCTTTCACGACATGCTCTCCACCTTTCTCAGCTCGCAAGGCTATCTGAAGGTGACGGGCATCATGCAGCTCGACGACATTCTCAACATTCTGTCACAACAAGCCTTCGACCAGGGGAAGATGAGCGCCGGCCAGTTGAAGAACATCCTGGAGAAACTGGGCTGGGGTTATGACAATTACTTCATCTCCATTTGGGGCACACCGAATGAAAAGGAACCTTGGGGTTTCAGCTTAGGAGGTCATCACATGGCATTGAGTTTGACCATGCGGGGCAAAGACATTTCCTTCACACCGATGTTTGTGGGAACGGACCCTGCGCAAATTCAGACCGCGAAGTATGCCGGGTGGCGTGTACTCAGCAAGGAAGAGGACTATGGATTTCTGTTGCTCGGCTTTCTCTCCAAAGCGCAAAAGGCCAAAGCCATTCTCACGCAAGCCACACCAAAAGATATCATCACCAACCCCGAGAGCAGCCAACGCATCACGACATATTCCGGCATCGCAGCAAAGGAATTCAACGCCGACCAACTGGAAGTTTTCAAGATCCTGATCCAGGAATACCTGCACAATTTTGAACACGACGTCGCGCATGGATTGTATGATAAAATTGTAAAGACCGGATTCGACAAAGTGTACTTTGCCTGGATCGGCGGCGAGCAAAGACACACGCCGCATTATTACATCATCAACGGTCCCGACTTCCTGATCGAGTATGACAACGTGGGTTTTCAAAACGACGGGAATCATATTCACGCCATCTTGCGGCAAAAGGACAATGACTTTGGTTCGGACATTTTAAAGGATCACTATTTGAACAGCGACCACCACAAGAAATAATCCGCGAAGGAAAATATCCGGGCCGTCAGAAAATGGAGCAACACAAAGGAGACATTCAACTGATCGAAGACGCCAGAAATGGCGACATGACGGCTTTTCGAACGATCGTTGAACGACACGAAGCCAGCGTGGCCGGTGTTGTGAAAGGCATCCTGGGCGACACGCCGGAGGCGGCCGATGTGGGGCAGGAAGTGTTTATCAGGCTTTTTGAATCGTTGGGAAAATTCAGAGGTGAGGCATCGCTTTCGACCTATGTCACGCGGATTGCCATCAACCTGTCGCTCAACGAGAGCAAGAAGCGGAAACGGAAGTTCAAATTGTTTGGCCCTTTGAAAGAAGGAGAAAATACCAGCGCAGAAGAATCCACGGTCGACTTGAAAGAGATGCTCTATCACGAGCTTCATCAACTGGACCCCGAGTTTCAAGCGGTGGTGACGTTGAGAATGATCGAAGGCTATTCCATCCAGGAAACGGCAGTTGTATTGGAGATCCCGGTCGGCACGGTGATGTCGAGACTTTACCGGGCACAGAAAAAATTGAAACAAGTAATCGCCAGAAAGGAAGGTTATGAATAAACAAGAAACGGAAGACCTCTATATTCTATCGCTGGACCAAAAGCTGGCTCCTGCCGATGAAGAACGATTGCTGACCGCCCTTCGAGAACACCCCGACTGGGCCCGGTCGCTCCTGCAACATAAAACCGCGCGGGAACTTCTTCGGGCGAGCAGCCCGGCCACGTTCGGGCCGTACTTCACCGCGAAGCTGATCCACAAAATTCAGAACACCGGTGTGGTCATCGACCGGCAGCTCTTTGGCATGTTCAAAAAATTTCAGCTTGCCGCGGTCGGTGTAGTGGTGGCGTTGCTCATCCTGAACGTGGCGCTCGCGGAACAAGGCAGTTGGAAGTCGGTGCTGGGCATTGAAGAAGACGCCACCACCCCAGTGGAGCAACAAGTGCCCTTTGATTTTTATGAAACATTAAATAATCTATAAATGACAACGGAACGTATTAAATCCATCGGAATTTTGGTGGCCACGCTTATCATCGGCGTCTTCCTCGGCCTGCTTGTGCCGGGCCTCTTTCACAAATTCGACCGGCGGCATGGCATGGAACGCGGCCCCATGCCCGAACGAAAGGGCGACTGGTTTGTCCACACCCTCCACCGGATTGTGCAACCCACCAGCGAACAAGAAGCAAAATTCAAACCCGTGGCGTCCTGGGCTGCCGCGCGACTCGACTCCATCGAGCAATTGGCAAACGCCGAAGCCAAACGTGTGTTGGACTCCGTGAAGACGCAACTCCACCCCATCGTCACCGAAGAGCAATGGAGCCGGCTCGAGAAATTCGACGAACAGGCAAAAGAAAAATGGCATGGCCGCGGCCCCCGGGGCGGCAGAGGAAGGAGAGACTAGAAGACTATCCTAATCCCCTATGAAACCCTCTCAACATCCGATCAAGATCCTGTTTATCGCCTCCGTCCTGCTGTTGGTGTTCACCGTCACCTCGCTTATCATCAACACAAACCAAACGATGGAAAAAACAGCCGACTTCATGAAAAGAGAACTCAGCGGCGTGCTGGTGGCGGTTAAGGATATTCATCGCGGGAGTTCGTCCGTCACCATTAAGCAACACCCGACGGGGGAACTCCTTGAGTACAATTTAGAGATCAGTAAATTTCTTCGCGAAAACGACATTCGGGAACGCGACTCCATCAGCAAGAACGCCAATAGCGGCACCATCATTTTTTATAAGGCGGACGAGCGTGGTGTTTATGCAAAATGTTGTGAACTCGAATACGATTGATCATGACCCTGTTCATCTTTCATGGTATCGAAGCCCACGTGAGCAGACATCATCTACCAGCCGGCCCTCTCAACCAATCGCTTGCGATAGTTGTCGACGCTGATCCTTTCTTCCATTTCCATTAAGGTCATCAGCACTAAGCTTAAGTCCGCTCCGGATATTTTTTCGCCTCCGGTTATTCGGCTTCCGTCTATGGCCATCGGATCTTCCACCGCCAGAAGATCCATGTCCCTTAACAACGGAAGTGCATCGGTGGCCGTAGTCACCTTGTATCCCTTCAACACGCCCGAGGATGCCAACAGCAATGCGCCAAGGGAAACCGCCGCCACAAATTTTGCGTGCCTGGATTGCTTTTGAATAAACGCCTTAAACCCCGCATTGATCGCGCCAGCAGCACCCTTTCCACCGGGCACAAAAAGGACATCGAGCCTGGGGCATTCATCAAATGAAAAATCCGCGCTTACGGACAGGCCGGCGGACGTCTTCAAACATCGCGTGGTCTCGGAAACTGTACAGATCGCAAATTCGACGGTCCGTCCAAACATTTCGTACGGGCCAACGATATCCTGCATATTGAAGTCGGGAAATAACACCACTCCTATTCTTTTCTTTTCCGTCATAACACTATTTTTTCAGACTACTTGGAAATCTTATCTCTCCGTTGCTGCATTTCTTTCCATGTAGTGAAAATGAATCCTTCTTTTTCACAAAACGACTTCAATTCAGGATCCATCATGGCAAGCAAATCCGCCCGTCGCGTGTTGCCCGAATCACTTATGTTTTTGAAGGCCTCTTTTGCATCGGAGCAATGTATGAGTATGACCGTGATACCCGGTTTTGTGGATTGTAGCAATTCCTTGTATTTGTCGCGTTTGAATTTGCATAGATTATCATCAGAAGGCTCAGCACCTGAGGGGAATTCCCAATCGTAGCTCGAGATGTATAGATCGTCGGCCACGGCCAGGCCGCCTTGCCACAGTCTTTCGCCGGTATTTTGGATCGCCTTTAAAAAAATGCGGTGGTCAGACGACTGAGCATTTACTGTAGTCAGTTTCTTCAACCCTTGCAACGGGCCTGATTGAATCTGTTTCAGCAACAACGTGTTGTGTCCTCCCGGCAATAGAATGGGAATGTGCTCCGCGATGCCAACTTTGATATAACGTTCAAGATACCCGGGTGTAGACCACAATGTTCCCATATGTGTATCCAAATGCGTGGGTTCAAATCCCATCCTTCTTGCGCGCGACAATTGCGATCGTATTTCCATCTCAATCTCATCGGCAGAAGCATGCGCCATGACGTCGGCCACATTGTTCCATAAGGCACCCTCCGTATCCACCAACCCTGGTGTTGTGTTCATTCCGGATAATGGGCCCCAACGATACACCGGCCATTCCGAGGTGTGGGTTAAGTGTAACCCCGCATCCAGTCCCGGGTGTTGACGGATGTGGTTAACGATGCCGGGCACCCAGGGACAAGGCATCATCACACTCATGGAAGTTGCCAACTTCTTCTCCAGCGCCCGGATCGCACCCTGGTTCGACTCGTAGGACATGCCCACATCATCGACGTGAAAAATAATTACCCGGTCATTCTTCTTCCAACCCAACCGCTCCGCATACGTTTGAACAGATTGACCCTGGACCGTAGTCACCACCAATGTTACCGCGATCAGCATGATCGGAAAAGTTCGCTGCACCAAAAAGTCACGCATTAATTTTTTCATTTGTTTCATGTAATAAGTTTAACTTCGATGCAAGTAAACGCCGGTTTCTATCCTTATCAATAAGTCAAAAAATTATGACTACTCAAGAAAATGACATCCTCATCGAATGCCCGAAAGAGTATTTGCTAAAATTGCTCACCGGAAAATGGAAGCCCTGCATTTTTCGCTATGCCACACAAGGCCCTGTTCGATTCGGACAAATGGTGAAGCTGCTTCCCGAAGCCACGCGACAAGGATTGACCAATGCGCTTCGCGAATTGGAAGAGAGCGATATTCTCGAACGGAGAGTCATAAAATTAAAGCCGTTGCACGTGGAGTATCATTTAACGGAACTGGGGTTGGAGTTTATTCCGATCTTCAAAGCGATCGAGGCGTTGAATCTTTTGCCGGTCAGGAAAAACCAACCGCTGCATTCGTAAACTGCTGTGCCCGCCATCATTTGGAGATAGAAGCTTACTCCCAGCAGTGGGGTAACTAGTCCCAGATGCTCCATAAAGGCGGTTGAAGGTAAAAGCTAAGATGAAATACTAAAGCCTCCATTTTAACTCTTTATCTTTTTCACGATCTTCACTGCCGGACATCTCCCCATCCAAATGACCCTCGCTCGATTTACCCTGCGTATTTGGCTCCTAGCCCTCCCGCTGTTGTCCGCTTGCACACCCCTTCGCGAGATCGGTCAACCCACGGCACAAGCCATTGATCGCAATTCCCCCGCATCCTTTACCGGCCAATACACCATTAAAACGCCCGACATCTACGCACCTTCCCTGTGGGACATCGTCGCTCCCTATCAAGGTGCATGGCGCAAAGGCAACACGCGGCCGACCGTGACGCGGGACAGTTTATACATCGACATCCATCCTTCCGGCGAGGATAAGATTACCTTTACCCTGTACGATGAACAGGGCCTGGTGCGTTCGAAGACGATCCGTGGAAAATATAAGGACGGCTATTTTTATTCACCGCAAAAGATGGTGCTTGTTCCGTTTTTTCCTATGCTCTTTCACTACAACTTCCAACGGTTCCGTATCGGGCAGGCCGATCATCATTTAGTCATACATGAAAGGCGCAATTCGATTTCGTTGTTCTTTCTTATTCATGTAAGCAAGGATAATTGGAGGGGGCAAATGGAATTTGCGAGCAGGAAGTAAGGACGGATTTTTTTTGTAAACAATAACCATAACGATACATGAAACAGCTCTTAACCTTAACACTTGCCGCACTGCTAGGCCTGACGGCGCAAGCACAGAAATTGACCGACGACAAAGTGCCCGCCGCTGTAAAGGCGGCCTTGATCAAGCGTTTTCCCGCAGCAAAGCAAGTGGCCTGGGAGAAAGAAGACGCACAAGCCTACGAGGCGAAATTCACGATAGGCGACAACAAGCAATCGGCCAACTTCGATGAGAAAGGCACCTGGCTCTCTACCGAAACAAATATCAAGAAGACCGACATCCCCGCCGCCATTCAGTCGTCCCTTGCCAAAAACTTCGCCGGCTACGATATTGGCGATCCCGAAAAAGTCGAGTCGCCCGAAGGCGTGTTGTACAAAATGAAATTGAAGAAAGAAGGGCAAAAACTTGAAGTTGTGTTCCTGCCCGATGGCACCGTAAAAAAACAAAAGGAACACAAGTCTGGCGATAAGGATAAGACTAAAGATAAAGGCAAAGCTAAGGATAAAGACAAGGCCGACGATACCCGCTAGACGCGCCCCTCGCCTTTGTTGGTGTTCTTCACCAACAAATCAGCTACCCAACATTTTTTTCAGTCACACCCCTCACTTCCTCCTCCTCGGCACATAATCAAACGGCTTCTTCAAAAACTCCATCGAGTCCAGCAAGGTGCGCAGGGTCCAGAGACTTTTCACCTCGAAGTTGAAGGTGTCGCCGGCGGCGTCGGTGAAGGTGAGGGTGATGCGGCAGTGGTCGATCTGGGGTGGACCGTCGTAGCGGCTCACGACCTCGTAGTCGCCGATGTCGTCGTGGTCGCGGGGGTGCGAGCCGAAGGGGTCGTGATCGATGTGGTAGCGCAGGCTGTCGCCCACACCCCGCACGGTGAGCATGTGGACCGTGTTGGAATTTTTGCGGCCCGGCCGCCGGCCACCCAATGCATAGTCCTGCTTCCTGATCTTGTACAGGCCTGGGGTGAGCTCCATCATTTTCATGCGGTAAAAGAACGTGTTGGCGTGAATAAAGTCAACTAATATTTTTAGTATTTTGGTCTAATAATATTAGACATATGTTTTTCCTTATTCTATCTTTGCCTCATTCAAAAACAAAGAAGGGCATGGGGCAAATAGAAAGGGATCTGGCACTCAAAACCATTTGCGGCGGTGTTTACCACATGTTCACCACCTACAAAAAATTCGAGATCCTGGACCGCGATTGGGAGATGCTGTGCAGCTATTTGAAATCAACCGAGCAGGTTTACGGTGTGGAGATGGAGAAAAAGGGGTTTGTGATCACGACGCGCAGCTTTAGGTTGCGGTATGTCCACAGTGATTTTGGAGACCGGAGCGTGGAGATCTTTTATGCATAATTAATTGAGTGGCGCGAATGGTTAGTACGATTCAGTGAAGTATCATTGAAGCCGAGATCAAAGGGGCTCACAGCCACAGCGGCGAGTAGTAAATTAAACTAAAACAAACAAACCGATAAAGTAGTATGGGAATGATTGGCAACCTGATGCAGGTAACAGAAAAAGACCTGAAAGACATTTTAAAGAACCCCTCTCTCCTCGAGGATCGCGCCGATGCCGACGAAGCCAAGGACGACGAGATCGACCTGGACAAAGCCTGGGAAGGAATCTTCTATGCCCTGACCGGCTACACCCTGGCCGAGATCGAAAAAGTGAAACCCCCTATGGCCTGGGTGGTGTTTGGCGATAAGGTAGTGGACGAAGACCTGGACATGGGCTACGGCCCTGCACAGTACATCACCCCAGAGCAGGTGAAGCAGTTGAACAAGGAGCTCGACAAAGTGACCGCCGAACAATTGCAGCAAAATTATGACGGAAAGAAAATGACTGACCATGGCATCTATCCAGAGATTTGGGAAGAAACCGACGGGCTTGACTATCTCCTGGAATACTTTGCAGAAATGAAAGCGTTTTACAAACGTGCCGGGGAGACGAACAAGGCCGTTATTTCATTTATAAGCTGATCCACTGTGACAAAAGAAAAGCTGTGGTAGTCTGGGAGTATTGGCCGTGTTTTGACGGCACATTGCGTGCGTTCACGCCATGGCCAATACCCTGACCAATCCCCTATTCTTTCGAATTGATGATCCTGACGATCCCAAGATCATCGGCGGGCCTCATGCCACACTCCTTCTCTAAAACCGAGAACTTACGGCTCAACATGTTATCCTTCTCTTTTCCTTCCTGGTCAAGGGTCAGATAGGCTATCGGGTCTTTTTCCAGGGTGTAGCTGTTCTTATCATGTCGGGTGAACGTAAAGATCCCATCCGTACAGATGCTTACGTCGTCAATTTTATCGATGGCCAAGTATTGTTTTTGATTTTTATACCACGACTCAAATTCTTCACCGATGTGGTACCCCAGGTAATCCGGTCTGTTGTCCTGGTCGTATTCAACCCATTGACCGTTGATGGTAACAAGGCCATCGCCAATCACCATAACATGTCCGGCGTTCCGGTCAAAATCCACGACGAGGAGAATTAGCGTACACAGCAGTTCATCGGGGTTGAGGTGGAGTTGATTTTTCTGTTGCTTCAGATCGAGCATCAGCTTCTCAAGGATTTCCTTCAGTTCGGTTTCTTCGCTCTTTGTTTCATGCGCATTATAAAACGCCGTGTAGCTTTTTTCAATCGCAATCTTCCGCAACAATTTTCCAACCAGGGTTGCAATAAAATAACTGTCGGTCCCCATGGTGCACCCGTCCATCACGGCACACATGATCCGTTGGCCGCCGAGGCTCTCCACCACGGCAAAGTCCTCGCAGTGGTTGGTGTGATGTTCCCCAATCTTTAGTAATTGATAAACCTTCATGTTCAAAATTTTTACGGCGGCCGCAAGCTACTTCCAATCTACATAAATCTCGGGTTTCGTCGCGGCGTGGTGTTGGTATTTTGTCGGATCATCTTCGAAAGGAGCCAGGAGCCAGGAGTTGGGAGCGCAAGTAGCCGGGGCGAGTGTGGGGTTCGATAGTTAGTTGACGTTGCGTTGGGCACATTGAATATGTGGACATTAAACGCAATATCATCTCCGTTAATCTCTTTTTCACGACCAGCAAAAGGCTAACATTCCGGTCAATCAAAATCAAGGTAGTCGTTGAAGAAGGGCAACAGGTCGTTTAGTACTCTTCCGTCGCGGGACCAGATTTTGTTGGTGTGGTCGCCGATGTATTCTTCGGCAAAATGGGTGATGCCGAGGTTTTCGAGGCGTTGGCTGAGCATTCCGATTTGGACGGGGAAGCGGGGTGCGTCGTTCCGGCCCCAGTCCATTTTGATGGCGGCGAGTTTGCGCAGGTTGTCGGCATATTTTTCAACCATGTAGACGGGCATGTTGGCTTCCCACTTTTCGAAGATGGGTTGGTTGATGATCATTTTGTCGCCTTCGTAGCTGAAGGGAAAGTCGCAATAGAACGGTGGCTTGTTGGGGTTGGGCGACCATGCTCTTCCCACGGCGACCAGCACTTTGGGATAGTAGGTCTTCTTCAATTCATCATGGGTCTTGACGGCCTGAACCTCGCGATACGAATTGCTGTTCGGACCAAACTCTTTTACCATCGCGAGCAACCCGGGGCTCATGGCATAAACACTGCTGAATACTTCGGGGTGGAGCATGGCGATCTTAAAGGCGCCATAACCCCCCATGGAGTGCCCGCCAATGCCGCGGCTTTCGCGGCGGGCGATCGTTCTGAAATTTTTGTCGACATAGGCCACCAACTCCTTCGATGTGAATTCATCCCAGTTGCCAGTCAGGGTGGAGTTGCTATAGAAGCTGCCTTCGAAAAGTGTGTATTGATCGGATTGCACCAGGATGAAGGGGCGGATCTTTTTGCTGCGAATGCCTTCATCCAGGATCTCTTTCATGTTTGAAAAAATACTGTCTTTGCCCATGAATCCGTGCAGGTAGTATATGACCGGGTAACGCTCGCTGTTTCCATCGTAGTTGGGCGGGAGGTAAACCGAAACCTTGCGATTTGGATTTTCACCACCGGTGTTCTGCAATGATTTAGCGTTTATAAAAAAGCTCTTGATCTTTCCGGTGACCGCCTGGCCATTCGAATAGTTAAAAGCGACCAGCCAAAATGCCAGGAGGATGTAGTGCTTCATGTTTTTTTTAGTCAGATAAAATTGATAGGAAATGACTTCGGGTTTTGTTGTTTGTGCGAAAAGCCATAAGACACCGCATTCGATCGAATATGTTGAAATTTATACAATTCCACAAGGAGAGTTTGAGTGGCGGCGGGTTTTAAATCTCCCACCGGCGTTGTTGGTGTTTCGTCAACACATTACCGTCGTTGTTGGTGTTCTTCACCAACAACTTTTCTGGCGACGTGTCTTATTTTATATCTATCCTTACCGGTGCTCGGCCAACAACAATACATTCCCCCACATCGCTTGTTGGTGAAGAACACCAACAAGGGCGGTACACCAACAAGGGCCCGTATAATCAATGTGTGTTATCACACACGAGCCCTCCCCTTGAAATTGATATTAATTTAACTTAAACTTGTTATGAAAGCTTCTTAACATGAAAACTGTCCACCACGGTGATGAAGAACTCCTGAAACGATTGCACCTGGGCGATGCTGAAGCTTTTGAAGAAATTTTCTCCCGTTTCTGGGAGCGTCTTTATCACGTCGCCAGGGCCCGGATAAATTCGGAAGAGGAGGCGGAAGAAATTGTGCAGGATATTTTTGCAAGCTTGTGGAAGAATCACCGAACCGTGTTGATCGCCGACTTGCCCAGTTATCTTTTTGCTGCTGTTCGCCGGGGTGTGATCAGCAAAATACGCAGCCGGCTCGTTCACCAAAAATACCAGGACTATTACCTGAAGTTCTTTCCGGGTTATGCACGGACGACCGAAGAAGCCATTGATTTTGAAGAACTGAGTCTCGTCATCGAGAATGCCCTCCAGCAGTTGCCTGAAAAATCACAACAAGTGTTTCGTCTTAACCGGCTGTTGGGCCGGTCCGTTGCCGAGATCGCTGAGACCCTGAAGATGCCCCGCAGGACCATCGAACATCATCTTACCCTTTCCATCCGGGAACTTCGCCTGCGTTTGAAGGACTATATGCCTCTCGTCGTCGTGAGCCTGCTGTTGCAGTAGATGCCTTTCGGGCACGTTCACGCGTTAGCAAAAAAATATTTTTAAAAAACTTTCAAATCCTTTGCGGAAAAACCGGGGTAGTGCGTCTTCGTAGTGACCTAAATCCTACGAACCCATGTCGCCCCAGGAAATTGATAAGATCTTGCAACGTTATCTGAACGATGAATCTACGCCAGAGGAGCAGGAACTGGTGGAGCGCTGGTTCGATGCCATAGGCGAAGAAAAACAAGAACTCGATCCCGCCACCCGGCAGGCCATCCAGCAAAGACTCTGGTCGTCCTTGAAAGTCGCGAAGCCCAAGCGGCATAACGTTGCATACTTTGCCCGCATGGCCGCGGCGGTCCTTTTGCTAGCCGTCAGCACATTTTATATCTACCGTCAGTTCACTCCCAGCATTTCCCCCGAGCAAACTATAGCGGATGCCGCCTCCGCAACAGAGGTCGTTGCCTCCGGCGATACTGAAAAAAGAGTTGAACTATGCGATGGCAGCGTGGTGACCTTAAAGCCGCGAAGTGAGCTCCGTTTCCCGTCGGCCTTTGGCAATCAGCGTGAAGTGAGTCTTTCCGGCGAGGCACTCTTTGAAGTGGCGCGGGATGTGAACCACCCTTTCCTGGTACATGCCAATGAAGTGACCACCCGGGTGTTGGGCACGAGCTTTCTCATCAAAGCCTATGCGCTGGAACAAGACATCACGGTGACCGTGAAGACCGGCAAGGTTTCTGTCTACACCGAGCAAGCCAGCCCTAAGACCGACAGCCGGCAGGAGATCATCCTGACGCCCAATCAACAAATCGTTTATCACCGGAATGAAAATCAGACGGTGAAAATGCTGGTGAATGATCCGCAGGTGATCGCACCACAATCCGGTCAGAAAACGAGCTATACCAACATGGCGGTGCCGGAGATCTTTCGCGCACTGGAGGAACGGTATGGCATTCCCATCCAATTTGATGCAAGTGTGTTGTCGGGTTGCACGATCACGTACGCCGACCTGACGGAGGAGGGATTGTATGAACAAATTGAGATCATCTGTAACGCGCTCGGAGCGCGGTATAAAAAGTCAGAGTCTTCCATCGTCATCGAAGCGGAAGGCTGTAAATAAATGATGAACCTAAACGAAGAATCGCCTATGAAGTAAGACCCCTACAAAAAAAATGAGGCCGACGGTGTTACGAGCACCATCAGCCCTTTCCTGCGCCGGGATCGGAATCCCGGAACGGATTTGTCTTTGCCCTTTTACAAACAAAAACATCCCAATTTATGAATAAACCTAAACCTATTCAACATGGATTGCTTTTTCTTATGAAAGTAACAATGTTCTCCATATTGATCTCATCCTTTTCCCTTGCCATGGCCACGGCCCATAGCAGCGCAGGGCAAGAGACGCTGGAGCGCAAAGTGACGATCGATGTAAAGAACTCCGAGTTTCAAGACGTCCTCTTATTCCTGGCGAAACAGGCGAGAGTGAAATTTGTCTATAGCCCCCAGATCGTCAAGAAAGAAAAAAAGGTCACGCTTGCGCTCAACGAAGTATCGCTGGCCGACGCCTTGTCGGCCTTGTTGGGTGGCAACTATCGCTATCGCGTCATCGGCAAACAGATTGTTTTAGTGCCGCATCCTCCCGTCAGTTCGGTTGAAGACGACGCTGCCAGGAAATTCGCCTATGCCTTCAAGGTATCCGGGGTGGTCACCGATGGTGCCGGCGCCGTGCTGCCCGGCGTCAACGTCATGATCAAGGGAACCACGGTTGGAACAACAACCGATTCAAAAGGCGCTTACACCATCGATGCCATCAACGGCGATGCCACGCTGGTGTTTTCGTTTATCGGATTTGCTACCCGGGAAGTACCCGTCAATAATCAAAGTACGGTGGATGTCATCCTCAACGAAGACACGCAATCGTTAGGGGAAGTTGTCGTCACCGCGCTGGGTCTCACCCGAGACAAAGCCGCATTGCCTTATGCGGTTACGGAAGTGCCCGGCGAGAATCTCACGAAAGCCAGGGAAAACAACCTGGGCAGCGCGCTGTCGGGTCGCATTGCCGGCGTGAATGCCACGAGCACGGCCACGGGCCCGGGTGGTTCAAGCCGTGTCATCATCCGCGGCAACGGTTCCCTGGGTGGAAACAACCAACCGCTCTATGTGGTCAACGGCATTCCCATTAACAACACCACCTACAGCACCGTCAGCACGTATGGCGGAACAGACAAAGGCGACGGGTTGAACAGCATCAACCCCGACGACATCGCGTCGATCTCCGTGTTGAAGGGGGGAACGGCTGCAGCCCTTTACGGTTCGCGCGCTGCAAATGGTGTGATCATCATCACGACCAAGTCGGGCAAAGCACAAGAAGGTATTGGCGTGGACTTCAGTTCTACCTATACGATGGAGAGTCCACTGAAAGCCACCGACTGGCAGTATGCCTACGGTTCGGGCTCGCGGGGACTCAAGCCCGCGTCGCAGGCCGATGCCATCGCCAATGGAAGAATGTCGTGGGGAGCACCGATGGATGGCACGTCGGTCATTCAGCCCGATGGGGTGTCGCGTCCGTATTCGCCTCAAAGAAATAACATCAAGAATTTTTACGATGTAGGAAGTACGTTCTCCAACACGCTTGCGCTGAGTGGAGGAACTGAAGTGGCCAGCTTCCGGTTCTCGGCCGCCAACATGGACAACAAGGGGATCATCCCGAACTCCACCCTCAATCGCAAAACATTCAACCTGAGTGTCAACTCCACGCTGGCAAAGAAGGTTGTACTTCAGGCCAATGTGCAGTACAGCATCGAGCTCAACAAAAACCGCACGTCGATCTCCGATTTCACCAGCAACCCGAATGCTTCCGTTGGAGTGATGGCCACGAGCCTGGATGTGCGCACGCTGGCGCCGGGATATGATGCCGATGGATATGAAACACCGTGGAATGATTATGTGTTTGTGACCAATCCATATTTTGCCGTCAACAAAGTAAAAAACCAAGACCAGCGTCACCGGTTGATCTCTTCGTTTAGCACACGCTATAATATCACCGACTGGTTGTATGTGCGCGGACGACTGGGGATCGACTACTACAACATCGATGGCTACAGCACCAACCCCACGGGCTTGCTCTGGAATCCGAAAGGAGATTATGAAACGACACAGAACCAGGCTTCCGAAACCAATGCCGAAGTGTTGATGGGCTTCGACAAAACCTTTGGCAAGTTCTCGGTCACGGCGCTCGCCGGCGGAAACAAAATGCACAACGAGGTCTCGTCCGGTGGACTGGAGAGCGGGCAGCTGATCGTCCCCTTCAAATATTTCATTGGCAACGGAAGCAACCAGGTGTTCAAGACCCCCGTGTTCAGGGAGTCGGCCATCAACTCCATCTTCGCTTCTGTCGACATCGGGTTCAACCACTACCTGTATCTGAGTCTCACCGGCCGCAAAGACTGGTTCTCGACCTTGTCGATGGCCAACAACAGCAAGTTCTATCCTTCCGCAGGTCTTAGCTTTGTGTTCTCCGACGCCTGGACCACCAAGCCCACGTGGCTGTCGCTCGGAAAAGTACGGGCATCGCTCGCGCAAGTGGGTGGCGGCGCGCCCGATCCTTATGGACTGGGGCTGAGCTACACGGCGCAATCGGTGAACCACCTCGGCCAGCCGTTGATGGCCATCACCGGGACCACGATACCGAACGAAAATCTCAAGCCCTACACGTCCACCACAGCGGAAGCGGGTATCGAGACGCGGCTGTTCAACAACCGCGTAGGCGTAGACCTCACGTTGTACAGAAGAACAACGACGAACGACATCGTGAATGCATCCGTAGCAACATCGTCAAGTTATGAGAGTGTGTTGCTCAACGTCGGTGAAATGCGCAACCAGGGAATTGAATTGTTGCTGACCGGCACGCCCGTGACCCTCTCCAACGGACTCACCTGGGATGTGAGCTTTAACATGGCCTACAACAACAACAAGGTCATCAAGATCGCCGACGGTTTGACCAGCCTCGCCATCCCCGGAGCGATCCCGCGCACGGAGAATGCCTACATCTATCATTATGAAGGACAATCGTTCGGCATGATCTCCGGCAACAAAATGATGCGCGACGACAAGGGCAACATCGTCTACAACAATGCCAATGGCATTCCCCTGCAAAGCGACATCACCCCCCTCGGCCGCGGTGTGCCGCCGCTCACCATGGGGTTGAACAACAGCGTGAGCTACAAGAATTTCAACCTGAGCTTTCTCATCGACGGCAAATTCGGTTCGAAGATCTATTCTTCGGCCAATGCTTATGGCGCATACTTTGGCTTGTCGAAGATCACGGCCGATAACCACATTCGTGAAAACGGTGTTGCCGTTCATGGCGTAGATCAGAATGGCGCAGAGTACGATGCCGTAGTTCCCGCACAGGAATACTACCAGGGCATTGCTTATTCGATCACGGACCAGTTCGTGTATGACGCCAGCTTTATCAAGTTGCGTCAACTCACATTCGGTTATTCGGTGCCTCGCTCGCTGCTCGCTAAAACACCCTTCCAGGCATTGAGTCTCTCTTTTGTGGCGCGGAATCTCTTGTTGTTATACAGCAAGGTCCCGAACATCGATCCGGAGTCAAACTACAGCAATGGCAACGGACAAGGCCTCGAAAACTTCGGGATACCGACCACCCGGAGCTATGGTTTCAACCTATCGGTAAGATTCTAGAGCATGGCAGTAACCACCTTAATCAGAGAACGAATCATGAAAAATATAAAACAGCAATTGACCCGACTGACGATCCAGAGCAGCTTGATCATGATCTTACTGGCCTCTGCCTGCGACAGCGGCTTTGAAGAGATGAACAAGAATCCGAATGCCTTTACCGACCCGGTGATCGGCAGCTTGTTTTCTTACAACCTGATCCGGACCGCAGGCTCGAGTGACGACAACACGTTGTATCCGAACGACAAGCTGGCGGGAGCCATGATGCAGATCTTCGCATCGCTGAACCCCTACCAATGGACGGGCGACAAGTACTTAAAAAAAGCAGGCTATACCGACGGCCTTTTCAACGCCGTGTTCGGCACCGAGTTGAAGGAGAACGTACAGATCCTGACGCTCACCAAAGACGATCCGGAAATGGTGAACTACTACAACATCGCCCGCATCTGGCATGTCTACATCATGCACCGCGCAACCGACATGTATGGCGACGTCCCCTATTTTGAAGCGGGCCAGGGTTACACCGAAGGCATCTACAAACCGAAGTTCGACAAACAGGAAGACATCTATGCCGACATGCTGAAAGAACTCGACGAGGCCGCCAAGAACCTCGATCCCTCGAAACCCTCTTTTGGATCGGCCGACTATCTCTATGGCGGCGACGTGGGCAAGTGGAAGACCTTTGCTTATTCCATGATGCTTCGCCTCGGTCTTCGACTCACCAAAGTTGACCTCGCCCTGTCGGAAACTTGGGTGAAGAAAGCCATCGCCGGCGGCGTCATGCAAAGCAATGCCGACATCGCCAAACTGAATCACTCGAGCGGCGGTGAACTGAACTACTATTGGGATGGTCGCGAGCTGCAGGGCGGCGAAGGTGTGCCGCCTTCGGAAGAAGGCAGAGGCTATGGGAAGATGGCACAAACTTTTGTGTCGCACCTGAAAGATACAGGAGACCCCAGGCTTCCGTTCTACATCACACTGTGGCCGGGAAATGCCGATCCTACCCTGTTGCCAACCAGCACCAATCCTGCGGACCAAAAAGGCCTGCCCTCTGGCTACGACGCCTCTTCCATCAAATCCATTATCCCCGATTGGACCGACGATTCCTATGCCGAATACTCGGAGATCAATTTGCACACCGTCGCACATGATGCCACGCCGAGCATTTTCCTGAGCTACAACGAGGTGAAACTATATCTCGCCGAGGCTGCCCTCCGGGGCTGGGATGGCGGCGACCCGAAGACGTACTATGAAGAAGCCGTTACAGCGTCCATGAAAATGGGACCACTCTATCCTGGATCGTTCAGCATTCCACAAGCCGACATCGATCAATACCTGGCCGACAATCCCTACACGGGCGGCACCTTCGAACAGCAAATGGAACAGATCCACACGCAATTCTGGGTATCCCAATTCATGAACAACATGGAGATCTTCGCCAACTGGAGACGCACGGGCTACCCCAAGCTGACCCCGACCAATTATCCAGGCAACGAAACCGGCGGAACCATTCCCCGCCGCATCCCCTACCCGCAATCGGAAGCCAGCATCAACACAGAAAACTACAAGGCCGCCATCGACTCCCAAGGCCCGGATTTATGGACCACCCGGATCTGGTGGGACAAAGAATAGCAAGATCCTCTCTTGCAGTTTAGGGTGAACTGCCTGCCCGATCGGTACATCGGCGCAGGCAGTTTTTTTTGCTTATATAGGGAGCTCGTTATCGGAGCGCATCACCATTGTTTGCGCTCATCGTCAAAAATATCTACATCGCCGTTGTTGGTGTCCCACCAACAACATTTTTCGGCAATGTCACCTAATTTTAGTTCCACCCACCCGCCGTTGTTGGTGTTCTTCACCAACAACATTCCGGGCGATGTCGTTTATTTCATGCCGGTCATGGTTAACATCTACCTAGCAACAATGCGTTCCCCCGCATCGCTTGTTGGTGAAGAACACCAACAAGGGCGGTGGAATCGATCATTGCTTATCCTTATAAACCATCCCATATTTCTTCTCCGTCAACGCATACGCCTCGTCGCTTCTTTCCTTGGCGGGCATCCCCACGGGTGTGCCGTTCTCTATAAAATATTCTTCAAATCCAGCGGGTGAATATTGAAAAACCATGTGCAGGTTTTCTGTGCCGGTGTTGTCAAGGCCATGCCATGTATCTTTTGGAACAAAGACGACATCGCCAGTCTTTACGGCAATGGTCTCTTCATCCAATGTCAGCGTGCCTTCTCCTTTATGGATAAAAATAAGCTCATCATTATTCAGATGTTTATGAACACGCATCTTGCGCCCGGGTGACATGTCCTCCACACAAAATGAAATGCCTTCGACGCCCTGCTTCGCTTTGGATATTTTTATGGTTATCGGCACTTTCCGCCGCGTTAAAATATGCGTTCCTTCATCTTCCCGTACGACAATACCTTTGTCGCCACCGGACGTTGGCTTTGCAAAACTGAGGTTCGGGAGGTGGGCAAAGAAAGCAGTACAAAATCCTACTACGCCTACCCGGAGAAATTTTCGACGAGGTTGGTGGATGTGTTTCATGGTACGCTTGTTGAGTAAACAAGGTAATCAATATAATCGGCAAGTTGCCGGGGCGACGCGTCCATCGTCCGCCGTTGTTGGTGTTCTTCACCAACAACATTTCGGGCGATGCGTCCGCCGTTGTTGATGCTCTTCACCAACAACATCCCGGGCGGTGTGCTCTATTTATATTTGCCCTTTGCTAATACCTCCTTGCAACAAGACGTTCCCCCGCGTCAACTTGTTGGTGAAGAACACCAACAAGGGCGGGGGAACACCAACAAGGGCGGTGTACTGATGTCACCGGCTGCCAAAAACTCCCAGCGCGTTAACGTCGTTGATGTCGGTTCCTAGAAAATCCAGCCAGCGTTGTTCGGCCACCTTGGCCATGCAGGGACCATAGGTGAAGATCCTGATTTTTCTGGACCGGGATTCGTTCTTCAGAATCTCTAAAACCGTTTGTAGCATTTTTCCTTCGAAGGGTGTATACATAAAAAATAGAGTGCCGTCAGAATAGTTTGCTTCACGCGCGTCGGCGTTAATAAAGGAAACGTCCGATAGATTAAGCTGAGTCGCGCATGCGCTGGCGTATTGACAAAATGCCGGCTCAAATTCAATACCCTTGGTTCGAAAACCACTGAGGAGATTTACCAGGATGGCTACCTGGCCCAAGCCAGAACCCAGATCAAAAAAAACATCTCCCGGTGTGAATTGGGCTTTCTCCACCAGTTCGAGAATGATCCTGCCGGGTGTCTTTTGATAATACACCATTTCCGGTTCCAGGCTCCTGATCGCTTCAGGCACCGGTAGAAACGAGGATAGCCCGTTGAGAAAGATATCGAGATTGTCGTAGCCGATCACTTCGCGTTGCCCGCTGGGATTCAAATCAGCCCCGACGTATTCGTGCAGTAGATTCCTGAGATCATCTCCCGTATACTTTTTATTCCGGATGTTTTCGCGAAGGCTTTCAAATAAGGTAGCGTTGACTTTCTCGAGGCGAGCCTTTACGCTTTCGGCGTGATCTTTCAGTGAAGTCAATTGACCTGTCGGACTTGTTTTTTGGAGCATCGATTCAATCTGGCCGAGAACATGGTATTCGATAAAATCGATCGCTTCCACTCTCTCGTTAAAGTTGATTTTGTTCACCAAGACAGAACTCTGATCGATGGCTTCCAGGCACGCCTTTATTCCGGAGATGTCCGTGGGGGAATGAATGCTAGTATGGCCGAGGTCCAATCCCTGTGTGGTCAACTTGTGGTGCGTTTAAGGTCGTCCGTTTCCGTGCTAAAGTTTGGATTTTTTGACGTCCCAGGCAACCTATCAAAACGATCTTGTTCAAGGGCGCGGTTATCCCTGCATGCGAGCAAGCACACCAGTCCGGGGTCGGCTGATATCCGCTATTCCGTTCTCAGGCTTTTGACGGGGTTCATGATGGCGGCTTTGATGGAGTGGTACGATACGGTGGCCAGCGCGACCAATACCGTGACCGCGCCTGCCGCGGCGAACATCCACCATTCCAGGTCGATCTTGTAGGCAAAATCCTGGAGCCAGCGGTCGGTGCTCCACCAGGCGATGGGTGTGGCGAGTGCGATGGCCACCACGACCAGTTTGATGAAGTCGCTGGAAAGGAGTTGTACGATGTTGGCCATGGTGGCGCCGAGCACTTTGCGGATGCCGATCTCTTTTGTCCGCTGTTCGGCCGCATAGGTGGCCAAACCGAAAAGCCCCAGGCACGATACGATGACGGCCAGCACGGAGAAGAACAGGATGATGGTGCCGCTGTTTTGTTGCGTGCGATATTGCGCGTCGAGCGCCTCGCCGATGAATTGATATTGCAGGGCGGCCTGGTCTTCGTGTGTTTTATAGATCTTCGCGACGGTGGCCAAGGCCTCGCGCGTGTGCCCGGGTTGTGTTCTCACAAAAACACCGGCATAGCTGCTCTTTGCCCAGTAGCGAAAAATAAAAGGCTCGATCACGGCCGTCATGGGGCGGAAATGAAAATCTTTCACCACACCCACAACGGTGCCTTCCTTACCCCAGAGCGTAACGGCTTTGCCCAGGGCTTGCTCAGCGGTCCATCCCATGCGGCGTGCAGCCGTCTCGTTGAGCAGGTAGGCGGTCGTGTCGGATGCACCCGGCACGAAGTTTCTGCCGGCGGCCAGCGTCATGCCCATGGTGCGCAGAAAATCGGCGTCGGTATTGATTTGTGTGATCAGGAATTTATCATCGGCCGGCTGTCCTTCCCACCCGATCGACCATGTGGAGTTCGTCACATCGACCATGTCGCTGGTTGCCGGTGCCACTGCGACAATACCGGGTTGATTTTCCAATTCATTTTTAAACGTCAGCGCCTTGCCGTTGAGTTTGTTTTTGAGCCGCATATATAACAATTGCTCGCGGTCAAATCCGAGCTGTTTGTCCTGGATGAAACGGAGTTGTTTGTAGATCACGATCGAGCCGATGACAAGCATCACGGCAAACATGAATTGCCCGACCACAAGCGCGCGCCGGAAGGTGATGCCAGAGCGGACTTTCAAAAATCCCTTGAGCACTTTAGCCGGCGAAAAGCTTGACAAGAAGAACGCGGGGTAAAGTCCAGCCAGCAGACTGATCATCACTGTGGCCAACGCCACGGCTACCAGGAAGTCTATTTTTTCAAAGGGCACGTAGAGTGATTTACCCGATATCTCGTTCAGCAAGGGCAAGAAGAGCTGCAAGAGGGCCAGCGCCACCACCACTGCCAGGGCGGTGAGCAAGAACGACTCCACCAGGAACTGGGCGACGAGTTGTTTGTACATCGCGCCGATCACTTTGCGCACGCCCACTTCCTTGGCGCGATGCGTGGCCCGCGCGGTGGACAAATTCACAAAATTGAATATAGCAATCAGCAACACCATCAGCGCCACGGCGAAAAAAATGCGCACATAGGCAATGTCGCTCGTCCGGGCATCGTCGCTGTTGAAATCGAAGTGGGAGTGCAGGTAGATGTCCTTCATGGGTTGCAGAAAGAGGGTGCGGGCTTCGTCTTTTGAACCGATCTCGGAATAGCGGTCGATGTAGTTTCTTAGCTTGTGATCGAATGCCACCGGGTCGGCCGACGGGTTCAATAATACATAGGTATAGTACGAGTTGTTGTCCCACTTGAAATAGTCGTACTTCTCCACGGTGAGCATTGAGAGCAACACGTCGTAGCGGATGTGGGAATTTACGGGCGGATCGTCGACAATGCCGGTCAGCGTCAGCGTATAGTCCACGCCGTAGCTGGTCATGCTGATGGTCGTCCCCAGGAGGTTGGGTTTGGTTGGCCAGTCGGGGCCAAGCAATTGGGATGCGACGGACCGGGTGAGCACGATCTCGTCTGGCCGGCGCAGGGCCTGGGCGGGGTTGCCCTTTAATAATTTAAAATCAAACATCGAAAAGAAACTGTTGTCCACCAGGCGGATGTCGGCGGGCTCCACGTGTTTTTGTCCGGTCTCCAGTATGCCATTGGTCCTGCCGAGCCGGCAGCTTTGTTGCACTTCTGCGAAATCCGTTTTCATGGCCGGGCCGAGCGGGCCGGGGGTGCAGGCCACGTCATAGAGCACACCGGCTTGTTTTTGTTTTTCAACTACGCGATAGAGCCGGGGGAGCTTCGCGTGAAATTTATCAAAACTGAATTCATCATGGATGAAAAGTCCGATGCCCAGACCGCAGGCCAAGCCGATGGCCAGCCCCGTGACGTTGATGAGCGAGTAGGCTTTACCGTTGATGAGGTTTCTCCATCCGTAGCGAAAGTAACTCTTATACATAATCCAGGTTTTTGGTGGTGGTATGCGATCGCTTTATGACATGAAGAATTATGCCAAGATATATAAAACGTCGAAAGCCGTCTACATACACCGTCGGAACCAGCACGGGTTGTCCGCCGTCGGACGGAATCGTCTGATTATGATCATGGCATGATCTTCTTCCGGTCTCTGTCACTGAGAAACGGTAGCACGATCATAGATGGACTTGGATGGTCAATGGGGTATTGTCGACGGCCGGTCGCCGGGAGTGATCATTCCAGCAGGCGGACCACTTTGATGAATCTCGCTTTATAGTGGGCGCCCAACGTCGTCTCGTTCACACCCCACGATTTTCCGGAGGAAGAATGTATAAACCGGATGGTGTCCGACGCCTGGATGACGATGCCGACGTGACCTACCTTTCTCACTTTTTTATTGGTGCCTGTAAAAAGAATGAGATCGCCGGGCTGGGCGCTTTTGAGGTCCACTGTTTTTCCAACATTCGTGAAAGCGATGGAGCTGCGAGGAACCTGGATATTAAAATGATGGAATACATACTGGACAAACCCGGAACAATCAAATCCTTTCTTCGGGTCGGAGCAGGCGTATTTATAAGGTGTTCCTTTCAGGGTCTGTGCAAACGTGATGAGATCTTCCGCCTTGCGTTTTGCGATATCGCTTTCAGCGGGCTTCACCGATGGAGCACCCAGGGTGTCGGCAAGTTTATAGTGACCGTTTGTCGCTAACGTCAGGAGGTGTTGGTGCCGATTCTTTACCGGCGGAAAGAAAGAGAGAACGGGAAGGAAAATATGGATTACCAGAACCTTGAGCATCTGCAAATTTAACAGATCGCAGGCAATTATGCATCATCCGCGCAAAGCCTGATGACACCCCGGCAAATGAGTTGCAAAAAATAACTTTCCATCTGTGTTAAATACAGTTTATCGATCATTTTCGAAGTGAAAAGAATTTATTTTGCAGGGTAAACATCCTACATCACGCCGAATTTTTCTATCAGGTAAGCATTTTATCCGGGTGATCTACCCATTCAGACCACTTATTTCCCGGGGTGGAATTGTCCAAAATGCCAGAGTACGCCGGAGGGATCGTGCATAAAGCATTCTCGTCCCCAGCTTTCTTCCCGGATGGGCGTCAACTTCACGCCCTTATATTTTTGATGCAGTCCCAGGCTTTGCAGTTCTTTCCAATAGCGATGCACATCGTCCACTTCCAGGAACAGCATCAAGTTATTTATCCAGTCTTCCACATAAGCGTTCTGCAAGTAGAACCCCAGCGTGTCCGTGACTTTGAAGTATGACATGGAGGCATCGATCGGCGATTCTTCAAATCCCAATTCCTTGTAGAATTGTCTCGATTCCTCGAAGTTCCTGGCGCCAATAAAAGCCCGGAGTGATTTTGCAGCGTGGTTCATGTGGTGATGGTTTTTATATGCCTTGTTGTATACAGCTAAATTAAGACATTTCTATTCAGGAGCCAGGAGCCAGAATCCGGGAGCCAGAATTCAGGAGCCAGAAGCTTGGTGTGCGGCATTCCTTTGAAGGCGGGTCTTTCGGGAAAAAGTTCGATATTCGTTGGAGCAATAAAAAATGGTTTCCATCAAACAGGGTTCAGGCCATGGCCGATAAGATGCAGCGGGTGAAATCCCTTCTTCAGTATGCTATTCTTTTTCTGGGGATCATCACTTGTTTTGGTTGTACCTACCGGCCCAAGCAGAAGCGGCTGGGCGAGTCCAGGAACAGTGACAAATTGATCCTGAAGACGTTTTACAAAAAGTCGAATGACACCATCGAATTCCGGCGGATCCTGGCAAGCAATTCAGAAATCGCGTTGCAAAACGGACAGCTCTACCTCGATGAATATGGCTTGACGTATCAGCGATTCGAGGCGGTGACAACATTCAAAAATGAATCGAAAACAATAGATTCGCTGTCGATGCACTTTGAAAAGGAAGGATGGACTGCAAAGCTGGGGAAAGAACGGGACGTCATGTTCATTCAGATCATCCCAGACTCCGCCATGAGCAACCTGGAATCTTTCGGGTTCGTGGATTTGAGACAAAGTGTCGAGGACAAAATTGATGAAGCCCTGAAGCGTGGAAATCTCGGAGAATGGTTTGCAGGGGATATGGGTGCAGGCGGAAATATGCTGTTCTTTATCAACGACTGGGACAGTGCAACTGAACTGGTGTTAGAAGTTCTAAACGAAGAAGGGTTGCTAGACCACGTCCTGGTAACAAAACGGATCATGACGGGAGAAGAAGATTGGAATTACGAAATCGTCTATCCTGTAGAATTCGAAGGGGTATTCAATTCCATGTGACCAGCCTCTGACATTTCACAAATTCTGTTCTGAAAGTATTATGAAAATGTCATTTAATGTGCATAAATTGACCCGATCGATTGCCATCCACCTGGGCAGTTTCATTCTCTAAATTTTTTATTGTGATGTTATTTAAGCAGATCGTTTCGACTGAAGCTGCTAAAACTACCCTATTGATCAGGTTGATGGTGGGTGCTGTTTTTCTTTCTGAAGGCATTCAGAAATTTCTGTTTCCCGATAAGCTCGGTGCAGGTCGCTTTGCCAAAATCGGACTACCCTACCCAGACTTCCTTGGGCCCTTTGTTGGTTCATTCGAGATCATTTGTGGGACGCTCGTGCTCATCGGATTGCTGACACGGCTTGCCTCCATTCCTCTTCTGATCATCATGCTGGTAGCGCTTGCGACCACGAAATCGGAAGTACTTGCCGAGGATGGCTTTTGGGAAATGATGCACGGCAGCCGCACGGATTGGGCTATGCTGTTGGGAGGAATTTTTCTCCTTATTCACGGGGGCGGCCGATGGTCAGTCGATCTGAAACTCAATGGCTGAGATCAGCTGAACGCTCTATTCCCTGCGAAAAAGTTTGGATAAAGGTAAACTCCATCCCAAAAGTAAATTCCATTCTATACTTCATCGTGCCGGTTTTGTAGCATTACATGATCAAAAAAAACAATGTCATGAAATGGATCACACGCGAACGTCCGAAGATTGATCGTATTGCCTGTCCCTGGCTGATCAAGAATTTTGTGGACCGTGAGGCGGAGTTCATTTATGTTCCCAAGGAGCAGGTGTTCAGCAAAGCAAAAGAACTGGAAGCGATCCCTTATGACATTCCGGGCGCGGAGTATTCGCACGAGGGCGACCTCTGTACGTTTGATTACATCGTCAAGAAACATCATCTCGCCGATCCGGCCATCGATCAATTGGCCCGGATCGTTCGTGCAGCGGACACCGATAGTTTTGAACTGGCACCCCAGGCTGCCGGACTTTGGGCGATCTCTGCCGGACTATCTTATAATGTCAAAGATGACCAGGAGCAACTTGTGATCGGGATGAAAATCTATGACGCGTTGTATAGTTGGGCAAAATATGTGCAGGGTGAAAAACACACCTGGAGCAACAGGCTTTGACGCATGGTATCGCCGGGTGCAAAGCATTGCCCATCCGGGCACGGGCATTGGCCGGCCCGTTGCTTTACGATATCGGCCGCAGCCGTAAAAAAGAAATTTCAAAGGCTGGCATCCGTGTACGTTTTACAAGAATTGAACTAACTTAGCGACCCCACCACTTTTCTCCCAAATTGACTTGTACTTTATAAAAAAACCAATGAAACTATTTTGGTTCGCCATCGGGTTATTGACGGCCTCTACGGCAAGCAGTCAGACCCTTCATGAGTTATTGAAACAAGCCGAATCCAACTACCCGTTGTTGAAGGCCAAATCGCTTGAGGTGCAGGCGGGACAAAGTAATATCTCCACGGTAAAAAATTCTGCGCTACCGTCCCTGGACGCGGCCTACCAGGTGAACTATGCCACCTATAACAACATCACCGGCATGGCGATGCCACAATATTTTGTGCCGATCAGCGGGCCGCCATCGGCAGACAACACCTCCAGTGGTGTGTTTGGAAGCGTGGGGAGTTTGCTCTTGAAGTGGGAGCCCTTCACGTTTGGGCAACGAAGCGCGCGCATCGACCTGGCAAAAACGGGTGTCAAATACAATGAAGCCGATGCGCGCAACGAGCTGTTCAAACACCAGGTAACCTTTATCAACACCTATCTCGATGTGCTCATGGCGCACGAACTCCTGAAGGTCTATTCAAAAAACCTGGAGCGCTCTAAAGAGAACTTGCGGGCCGTGCGCACGCTCACCGTGAGCGGCTTGCATCCTGGCGTGGACACCGCCCTGTTTCATGGAGAAGTATCGCGCGCCCGGATCGAGTTGCTCAATCACCAGAAATATCTTGAGACACAACAAGCTTCTTTGTCGGAATTGCTGGCCAGCGATGCCGCGACCTACACTCCCGACAGCAGTTACTTTCACCAGCTCCCTTCAAATTCCGGTGACAGCATTGCCTCCAGCCATCCTTTACTGAGTCTTTCAGAAAGCAGGCTCCTGGCCCGGCGTCACCAGCAAACCTCTATCCGGCGAACGCTCAACCCAAACCTTTCGATGTGGGCCACAGGGTATGCGCGCGGTTCTGGCATTCGCTACGATGGTGTTGTCAATTCAAGCGACGGCCTGTCTTTTAGCCGGTACAACTATGGCGCGGGACTTCAACTGAGCGTTCCTTTGCTCCGCTTTCTTGAAGTTCGCCCCCAACTGCGCCAACAAAGTGCGTTGATCAGCGCAGACGAAGAACGGCTCAACCAGGTGAAACTCGAATTGAACAAACAAAACAAAGTCGCGGAGATCACCTTTCGGAACGCGCTGGCAGTGGCGAAGGAAAGCCCGGTGTTTTACCGCTCCGCCGAATTCTCCTTCCGCGCATTGACCACCCGCTACAACTCGGGGCTCACCAACTATGCCGACCTGATCCAGGCACAATACAGTTTGGTGAAGGCCGAAACCGAGTTGAAGCAATCTTACCTGGAAGCCTGGAAGGCACTCCTCTATAAAGCGGCGGTTCAGGGTGACATCGCTATATTTTTAAATCAAGTCAAGTAAGCCGTATGAACTTAATACAAGGTGCTTTACGCAAACCCATCACCGTCGTTGTAGCGATCGTTGCTATCCTCGTCTTCTCCACCGTCGCCATCCGGAACGCGAAGGTCGATATATTTCCAACGCTTGGGCTACCCACCATTTATGTGGCACAAACCTATGGCGGACTTTCTCCACAACAGATGGAGGGTTTTATTACGTCATACTATGAATATCACTTTTTATACATCACCGGCATCAAGTATGTGGAGAGCAAATCCGTTCAAGGGGTTGCGTTGATCAAATTGCAATTTCACGAGGGCACGGATATGGCCACGGCGATGGCCGAGACGGTGTCGTATGTGAATCGCTCCCGTTCGTTTATGCCCCCCGGGACCCTCCCTCCTTTTATCATGCGCTACGATGCGGGGTCGGTGCCCGTGGGCCAGCTGGTGTTTAGCAGCGAAACCAGGTCGCTGAATGAAATTCAGGACCTGGCCCTGTTCAAGGTGCGTCCCATGTTTGCCTCCCTGCCCGGTGTGTCTGCGCCACCGCCACTGGGTGGAAACCAGCGGACCGTTTTGATAAAAGCCGATCCGGAAAGAATGCGAAGCTACGGCCTTAGCCCGGATGACCTCGTTACCGCCATCGCCAAAAACAATGTCGTCTCCCCTGCCGGAAATATTCGCGTGGGAGACTTTGCTTTGATCACTCCATCCAACAGCGTTGTCGACAATTTTAAAGAACTCGAGTCCATACCGCTCAAGCTGGGAACGGGCGCGTCGATCTATGTACGCGATGTGGCTAGTGTGGATAACGGGGCGGACATCACGTCGGGCTATGCGCTCATCAATGGAAAACGCTCCGTCTATATCCCCGTCACTAAAAGAGCAGACGCGTCGACATGGGAGGTCGTGCAAAACATAAAGAAGGCGTTGCCCGAAATGCAGGCGGCCGTTCCCGACGACATAAAAGTATCGTATGAATTGGATCAATCCGGATACGTCATCAATTCGCTTCGAAGCCTGATGTTCGAAGGCGGATTGGGCGCCATATTAACCGGGTTGATGGTATTATTATTTTTAGGCGACCGCCGCAGCGCGATCATTGTTGTGCTCACCATACCGCTGGCGTTGCTTTCGGCCGTGGTGTTCCTGTATCTTTTTAAACAGTCGATAAACATCATGACGCTTGGCGGGCTGGCCCTGGCCGTGGGCATACTCGTCGATGAGGCCACGGTGACGGTGGAGAATATTCATCATCACCAGGAAAATGGAAAGTCCAAGGCCCGGGCCATCATCGACGCCTGCAAAGAGATCGCATGGCCCAAGTTTTTAATCTTGCTCTGTATCCTGGCCGTATTTGTGCCGGCCCTCTTTATGGCGGGCGTTCCGAAAGCGATGTTCCTTCCGCTGTCGATGGCCGTGGGTTTTGCGATGATCGCTTCTTTTCTGCTGTCGCAAACTTTTGTCCCCGTGGTTTCCAACTGGTTATTGAGAACCGGGACCCAGTCCAACAACGCCAGGTTTGAAAGATTTAAGACGTGGTACGTTCAATTCACCAGCGCGCAATATGAACGGTCAAAAATTCTGGCGCCTTTGTTTTTAATCGCGGCGTTGGTAACGGCCCTGGTCTGCTATCGCTTCATTGGCACCGAAATATTTCCCAAAGTAGATGCCGGGCAATTTCAAGTCCGCCTGCGTTTGCCCACCGGCACGCGCATCGAGCGCACCGAGACGGCCACCAAAAATGTGCTGGCAGTCATTGACCGGATCGCAGGGAAGGACAACATCGAGATCACGTCGTCCTTTGCCGGGTTGCAGCCCCAAACCTATGCCATCAACTCGATTTTTCTGTGGACCAGCGGCCCGCATGAAGCACTCCTGAAAGTGAAATTCAAAAGTACCTCGGGCATCCGCCTTGAAAAATTCAAGGAGCAACTTCGCGACAGTCTGAAAAAAGAAATGCCGGCTGCGCTGATCTCCTTCGAGCCGGCCGACCTGGTGGACCAGGTGATGAGCCTGGGCACAAACACGCCGATTGAAATCGCTGTGCAAGGCAAGAACCTTGCAGAAGGGCGCGTCTATGCGGAGAAGCTTAAAAAGGAGTTGGAGAAAATTCCGTATCTGCGAGACATTCAATACGGTCTCCCGTTGGATTATCCGAGCCTGCAGATCAACTACGATCGCGTACGCGCCGGTCAGATGGGCGTGTCGGTGGAGCAGGCCGCCAAGTCGGTGCAGGCGGGAACGTCTTCCAGCCGCTTGACACAACCCATGTACTGGCTCGACAAAGCCGCCGGCAATGCTTACCAGGTGCAGGTAGAATATCCACAATTCAGAATGAATAGTCCCGACCAGGTGGAGCAGATCCCCATCGATGGCAAGGGTGACCAGAACATTTACCTGCGCGATGTGGCCGACTGGAAGAAGACAAACACCATCGGCGAATATGACCGCCTCAACCAGCAACGCTACATTACCGTGACGGCCAACCTAAACCAAAAGGATCTGGGAACGGCCGTGAAGGATGCCAACAAAGCCATAAAGAATATCGGCGAGATCCCGCAGGGCATGAAGGTCTATCTCCGTGGGCAGGCCGAAATGCTGGACCAAACGCTGCGGGAGTTGGGCATCGGATTGCTCCTGGCGGTCGGCATCATCTTCTTGTTGCTGGCCACCAACTTTCAATCCTTCGGTCTTTCGGGATCGATACTGTCCACCGTGCCGGCGGTGATTGCCGGATCATTCCTGCTCTTGCTCGTGACGGGGAAGACGCTCAACATTCAGTCGTTCATGGGAACGATCATGGCGATCGGTGTTGCCGTATCCAATGCGATCCTGCTCATTACCAACGCTGAATTTTTGCGGAAAGAGAACAGACCTGGTGTGAATATCGGACTGGAGGCCGCGCGCAACCGCCTGCGCCCGATCCTGATGACCAGCATCGCTATGATCGCCGGCATGATCCCTATGGCCGTTGGCTTGGGAGAAGGCGCAGAACAAACTTCGCCCTTGGGAATTGCCGTGATTGGTGGCTTGCTCCTCTCCACGGTGACCACGTTGTTTGTTTTACCGGCCGTGTATAGCCGCGTCGCTGGAAATAAACCCTACGTCAGTGCGTCGCTGGATCCGGACGACGAGGCCAGCAAAAATTTCGGACAATAGTTTTAACTTCAACTTGAACAGATACATGAAATCTCTTGTAATCCTTTTGCCCTTTGCCGTACTGCTCTCGTCCTGCGGAAAACCTCACGCGAATCCATCCCCGGCAGGCGAAACAAAAAAAGTGGACACGCTCAAAGTGCTGTCTTTGAAAAAGGGAAAAGTGGAGCGACAGACTTCCTTACCGGGCGAACTCCTGGCCTTTGAGCACGTGGAGATCCATCCGAAAGTGACGGGCTATATCAAACAACTGAAGGTAGACATCGGCTCGATAGTCAGGAAGGGACAAATCCTGGCCATGATCGATGCGCCCGAGATCCAATCGCGGTTGGGAGAGGCCAACGGGAAACTTCAGGCATCGAAGGCCAGGTTTCAAACCAGCCTCGACACCTACAACCGCATAAAAGATGCCGCAAGAACAGAAGGCGTGGTTTCGCCCAATGAATTGCAAAAGGCAAGAAATCAAATGCTCACCGACAGCGCGGACTATAGCGCCGCCCGCTACTCGGCAGCGTCCTTCCAGCAGGTTGGGAATTACCTGGCCATCACCGCACCTTTCAACGGCATCATCACGCAACGAAACGTGAATGAAGGTGCCTATGTCGGCTCGCCGAATGAAAAGCCTATTCTGGTTATCGAGGATAATTCGAAGTTAAGGTTGCGCGTCGCGGTGCCGGAGGCGATGACGGGTGTGTTGTTGAAAGACAACCAGGTGAAGTTCTCGGCGAAAAGCAATCCCAACCAACTCTTTGATGCCGTGCTGATGCGCAAGGCGGGCAGCATCGACGCTGCCACGCGGACGGAGATCTGGGAGTTTGAGGCAAAGAATGACAAGAACCTGCTGAAGCCCGGTTCCTTCACCAACGTGATCCTGAATATTTATCGCGGCGAAGACTCATACCTGGTCCCGTTCTCAACCGTGGTGACGACACTGGAGAAAAAGTTTGTGATCAAAGTATCGAAGGACACGACGCATTGGATCGATGTGTCGCAAGGGTTAAACCTGCCGGACAAAACCGAGATCTTTGGCAATCTCAAAGAAGGCGACACGCTGGTCGTAAAGGGAAATGAAGAACTGAAAGCAAAAGAGCGGGTGGCTGTCAAATTTGACAAATAACCAGGCTTTGACCGCCAAATCCAGTTTGTCTCCAGAATGTAGGCGTAGTTTGTTTTAAATAAAGGACCTATGAGAACCGTAGGATGCATCTGTCTGGGACTTTTCCTCTTCGCGGCGGCACATGCCCAAGTACAAACTATTGTCTTTGTGTGTGAACACGGATCGGCCAAGAGTGTCATCGCCGCAACGTATTTTAATAAGTTCGCGAAGGAAAAAAATATACCTTGGCAAGCCGTGTCGCGAGGCACCCATCCCGACGCAGAAATTTCGCCGAAGACGAAAAAGCTACTCACCGAAGACAATCTCCTGGATAAATCTTTCATCCCAAAAAAGCTGAGCCAAGCCGATGTAGACACTACCCGGCAAGTCATTCTTTTTTGCAGCCTGCCGCCAACTCTTCAGGGGAACGGGAAGACCAGTCATTGGGAGGTCAATGCGGTGAACGATGATTTTCAGAAACTCCGGAACGATATCATTTCCAGGATCACTCCACTTATAGACTCACTGGCGAAACACTAACCCCGGCATTGGTGAACCAAAAACTATTTCAAGGGAAGCACGGATGCTCACTACCCCCAACTGATTTATCATGTTTTCTTTGCAGATTGTACCCGTGAAGGCCTTTTTATTCCATATTTTATACACGCTTGTACTGCTGACCTTCTGTCCTTCCATACAAGCCCAAAACCCGGGCTGGATAAAAGGAGTTGTCAAAGAAAACAACAACCCCGTTGAATTTGCCAATGCATTCTTAACTCTCCGGCGGGACACTACAAAGATTGTCCTCGGCGCCGTGACGGACAGCACGGGAAGGTTCGTCCTGGACAAAGTATCGCCTGAAGATTATACATTAAACATTCAGATGATCGGCTTCAAGCCGAAACGAATTCCCGTCGCCATTCACACGGGGGCGATGAACATTGATCTACACGAAATCAATATGGAAGCAGATCCCAATCAGCTCAATACCGTGGAGGTGACGGCCATGCGCGATCTCATTCAGAAAACGGAGGAAGGGTTTGTGGTGAAGGCCTCCGAGAACATCACACAGATCGGTGGCTCCGCTGCCGACCTATTAAAAAACATGCCGGGTGTGTTGGTGAACTCCGACGGTGAAGTGACTATCCGTGGCAAAACGCCGTTGACGCTCATCAATGGACGCATTTCCGGTATTGCCGGGATCGACCGCAGTGCACAGTTAGAAAGAATTCCCGCCAGCAGCATCGAGCGTATTGAGATCGTCAACAACCCGTCGGCCAAGTACGACGCCGATGCCGAGGGCGGTATCATCAATATTGTCCTAAAGAAAAATGAAGATCGCGGCACGAACGGAGCCTTTGCCTTTGGTGCGGGACGAGGCAGCCGATACCGACTCAATGCCTCGATGCTTTTAAATCATAAAACCCGAAAATGGAATGTTGGTGCGGCGTATGACAATTGGTATACTACGCGCACCCGGCGAGTAACGGGCGATCGCATCAACTATGATTTGTCCGACGAACATTTTCTTGCCCAAAGAAGATTTGACGAGCGTCTGATCTTTTATCAGAATGCAAAGACCACGGTCGACTTCACCCCCAACGAGAAGAACAGTTTTAATTTTGAAGCCCTTTGGGCCTTCCCCGGTGAAAACAACAATGAAACGCTAAAGAACACGTATACCACTTCCGAAAACGAATTTACCAACCGAAACCAGCGGCATTCCAACGAGATCCGGAGAAGCCATGCCGTTGAACTCTCTCTCCTCTATACCCGACATTTTGTCAATCCGGCAAAATTGCTGTCCGTCAACATCAGCAACACGTTTAACATCGAAAAAGAAAATACGGACATCGACACGCAGCCGCTCACGGAGCAAGACCAAACGTCGGGCGACGTTTCCTGGCAACGAACACACGTTTACCAGAAAACCAACCTTGCCAATATCGCCCTCGACTACGCCCAACCCATCGCAAAAAACGGGACGATGGAAATGGGGTATAAAAGTATTTTTCGTTATCTGAATTCAGATTTTATAAGAGAAAATCTCACCAACGAGGAATACATCACCGATCCTTTGAATAGCAACATCTTCGATTTCAATGAACAAATCCACGCTGTCTACACGCAATACACCGGATGGACGGGGGAAAAAGAGGCTCCCTTGTGGAAATATAATGCAGGGCTTCGCGCCGAGAAGGTTTGGAACAATGGGAAGACGCGCAACGACTCCGAGGCCTTTAAAAATGACTACTTCAACCTATTTCCCTCTGCCAATCTTTTTTACTATACACCCAAGCGAAACTATTTCAAGCTGAGCTACACCCGGAGAATTGCGCGACCTGGCTTGGGTCAATTAAATCCTTTTACGGACATAACGGATTCCTTAAATCAGCATTCCGGAAACTCCAGGTTAAAACCAGAAATTATTCATGCCTTTGAGTTCGGTTACAATTACACACTACCGAAGGCATCGCTATCACTGGCGGCATTCTATCGACTGAGAAAGCATGCTATATTTTCCTACACGATATTGGATGAGAACGGAGTGGCGCTTTCCTTGCCGATGAACTTTGGCACGGCCTCTACCCTTGGCCTGGAGGCCATCGGCTCCTACAACCCATTTTCATTCTGGAGTATGAATCTTAGTTTTTCTGCCTACCAGACGCATATTGACAACACCGAATCCGGCGCCGAGCTATCCACGAACCTGGTGAGCTGGTATTCAAAACTCATTCAGAATTTCACACTCCATAAGAACAGCAAGCTCCAAGTCATCGGAAACTACACCTCACCTTCTGCTGTGCCCCAGGGCAAGTCGATCGCGGTTTATTTCGTGGACATCGGATTTCAGCAACGCATCATGAAAGGAAAGGGCAGACTGGGACTTGTGATCACGGATGTATTCAACACACAGCAATATGGCTTTATCACTTCCGATTACAATTTTGAGTCAAACCGCCGCGTCAAGATCGATACGCGGGCTGTTCTGATAACGTTTGGCTATACGTTTGGCACTTCATTCAAAGAAAATTTAATGGACAATAAATTTGAGAATGATTAGGTGATCCAATAACAAGAAAAATTCAATCCCTTAAAAAAGCTTTCGCAATTCCACCATCGCCTGGTGCGACCCTGTTAACTGGATGAAACCGCGCCGGGGGCGGTCGAGATCCAGGGTGATATAGACGACCACAGAAGTGAGCACGCAAAAACCAACCGCCACAAACCAATCCAAACGTGCTTTTCCTGCAGAGGAATAGCCCAGGTAAAAAGCAGTAGCCAACGACAGCGCGAACAACATCGACACGATGGAGTCGGGAACGCGGGCAAGTTCCGCCATCAGCCGCGTGGTACTGATGTCGAGCATGGCGTTCAGCGCGGGGATCATCTGCATGGTGGCGGCGTAGTGGTCGGATTGTTGCGACAATTTTGTGGCACGGTTCCACAACTGCGTTCCATAGTTGTCGGCTTCCCCTTTGGCTTTCAAAGCTTCTTCTATTTCATGGCCGGCCTCAAAATAGCGTATGCGCGCTTCTAAATATTGACGAAAGTCGCTTCGAAAGGCCGTGCGTTCTTCGTCTGGGTAAAGATCGGCCCGCAGGATGGCGGTGCCGATGGCGTTGGCTTCTTCGACGATGTTTTCTCTCCGGGTGTCATACCGGCTTGCGCTCATGCTGAAGGTGAAAGCCAGTAAAAATGCCAGCAATCCTAACATGGCCGAGATCGCGGTTCCGGTGGAAACCGCTTCAATTTCATGTTGCGCCTTGATGCGTTTCAACCCGATCATTCGGCCCACATAGATACAAACCAACATAAGCACCATCAGGATCGCTACCAGCACCTCTGCGGCGGTCTCATAAATAAAGGATTGCTGCACCATGTATATAAATTAACTAAAATAGACCCGCTATGCAATTCTATTCACCCTTCAAATGATCGACCGGGTTGGTACCCGCGGCTTTCAGGGTTTGAAAGCCGGAAGCAACACCCACGACAACAACCATGACGATCAACGGCCACACAAAAAACCATCCGCTGATCGCTATCCTGACCGGGTAATTCTTCAACCATTCCGAGGCGCTGTAGTAGACCACCGGCGCCGAGATCAGCGTAGCCATCAAGACCAGTTTAAAATATTCTTTCGACAACAACCTCACCAGGTTTGCCGCCGTAGCCCCCAGAACTTTTCGGATGCTGATCTCCCTCAATCGTGCGTTCATCTCAAACAGCGTGAGCCCCAAAATACCCAGACAGGCAATGAACACCGCGACAGCGGCAAACGATCCGAAGGTCCTTGCAAAGTGTCTCTCCGTTTTAAACTGGCGATCGTAATATTCATCGAGAAAGAAATAGTCAAAGGACTTTGCGGGGAACACTTCTTTCCACCGGTCGTGGATATACGCAAGCGCCTCCTGGGGATCGCTGCCGGCACTCAATTTTACAGAGTAATACACATCCTGGAAACGGCCGTGGTTAAAGGAGAGAATGGTGGGCTCAACTGCTTTCTTTATGGCTTCGTGGTGATAGTCTTCCACGACGCCGACGATCTTATACTTTTGAAATTTGCCACCCCAGAGTAAAAAATCAACTTCCTGATCCACGGCGTCCGCCGGAGAAGCGAACCCCAGCGCGCGGATGGCCGACGCATTTAAAACAACCGTGTTCCAGTTTTCCTCGTCACCTTGCTCGGGAGAATAGTTGCGGCCCGCCGCGAGCTTTAGATCATAGAACGGAATGAAATTATGATCGACAAAAAGGATCTTGAACCGGGTGGGGTCGTCCGGATCGGTTTGATGCCGTTTGATGCGGTTCACAAAATATTCATCGATCACCGTGCCTGGAATGCACGATGAACTGGTCATGTCCTTCACCATGGGGTGCTCCAGCAATTTATGCTTCAACGCCATATAGTCAGAGTGATTGATGGAGTCGTCTGCGTTTGCATAGACGGTGGGATTTCGAAGGGAAACGACTTTATCCAAATCGATCTTCTTATTGGTCAGCCGCATGAAGTCGAGTTGTTGGTGGATCACCAGGATGAAGGCCAGGAGGACCAGCGAGGAGGTGAACTGAACAACGATCAGCGACTTGCGGAGTGTGCCCCCGCGGTTCGTCCCACCCAAGCTTCCTTTTAGCGTGGCGATGGGGTTGAGTTTCAGGATAAAGATCGCGGGGTAAATGCCGGCAATGACCGATCCTGCCAGGAAGATCCCCAATGCCCCCAGCCAAATCCAGGGCATCGACCATTGAAACGTAGCGATGGGAATGCCGGTCAGGTACGTGAAGCGCGGGAGAATGGCCAGCAGCAGCGTCCACGCCAGTCCGGCCGCCAGGGCCACCGTGCAACCATACTCGACCAGGAATTGCCAGGCGAGGTCGCTTTTTCCAGAGCCGATGATCCGCCTGACGCCCACCTCCTTTGTCCTTCGGATGAAACGGGCCGTCTCGATGTTGACATAGTTGATCCAGGCCAGCAGGAGAATGATGACGCCCAGCGCGGACAACAGGTAGACCAGGACGTCACTCCCGTTGACTTCCAATTCTTCGTTCAGATTGGAGTGGAGATGAATGGCCGTAATCGGCTGAAGGAATGCCTTGGCACCCTGCATGCTGGGATCTTCTTTCCCAAGCGTTGCAAGCAAGCGATTGAGCCGTTCCGTGACACGTGGCGCATCGTCTGCCGACAGGGTGAGGTAGGTATACAGTTTGGGACCCTTCCAATACTGATCGGGGGTGACTTCCTCCTGGTGAATTAAAGCGACAAAATTTGCATGGAAGTGTGCGTTTTCCGGCATATCTTTCATCACCCCCCTGACCACAAAATCGGAAGCGTCGGCAAACGACGGCGACCGGTTCTCAATCTTTTTACCAATGGGATCTTCGTCTCCAAAAATTTTTCTGGCCATTTTCTCCGACAATACCAGGTCGTGTGGATCTTTCAAAACGAAAGAAGGATTCCCCTTGACCAGCAAGTCGGAAAACACCTGGAAGAAACTGGAGTCGGTTTGATAAAAGGATTCCGGCTCAAACAAGAGCCTGCCCTGATACCCGAAGAGAAAGCCCGCGTAGGGCGCCGTTCTGTCGAATGCCGTGGCGGCCTTCACTTCGGGAATGTGTTCTTTGACCAGGCTTGTCATCCCGACGAAGTTCCGAGCGGAAGTATTTTTCCGCTCACCCGCTTGCTCCTGCGCATAGGCTACCCGGAAAATTTCGTTTGCGTTGCTATGAAACGTGTCATAGCTCAGCTCAAAACTAACATACTGAATGATCAGTACGAATGCGGTTAACCCGACCGCTAACCCCAGCACATTGATCAGGGCAAAGGATTTGCTTTTCATCATTTGGCGGGAGGCGATCTTCAAATAGCTGCGAAACATGTTAGGTTGGTTTAGGTTGAACAAACTGGTTTGCGCCCTCGGCTGAAATGCCGGGCCACCCTTGACTAACGAATCTCTTTATTACTTATGACTTTATCCGGTTTAAGATTCTCGAAAAACCTCCCCCTTCCCCTCGTTATTTTGTCGCTCTCCTGCCTGCATTGCTGGTCACAACCCACCGACGGTTATGTCGTCTCCTGGAACAACGACACGCTACAAGTTAAAATTCTTTATGTCGATATTCTTCACTTGCAGCAAGAATTGAAGGTAGAATCTCCAAAGGGCGGTATAGAGTCACTCTTCCCAAAGGACATCAAGGCTTTTGGGCTGTACAAAAACACGAATCTTAAACTCATCGATTTTTCCAACTACCCGATGGCGGAGACGTATAAGGATGAACCGCAGCGGGGACTTCTTGCGGCGGAATTTTCTTCCCTGAGCCGCGCCAGCAAACTTGATCTATTTGATTCCCTAAACGCACAGCGGGCCTACATCAGTTTTACCAGCATCACGATAGACAACGATTTCTCCTTCTTTGCCGAGGATGCTTTTGGAGCGCGGGATGGCATTCAGGCTTACTATTATTTTTATCTTAAAATGCCAAACTACGGGCGACAAACCTCGGCGCCGATAAAATGGCTAAATGGCGATTTCATTACCTTTAAAGATGGCCGCTACATACCTTATCCCGTGGGGGCCCAGATGAAAAAATATAGAAAGTGGCTGAGCAATCTGGTGTCTGACTACACCTTGTTATCGACGTTGGTGAAGCACAAAGAATTTCCCATGTACTACAACTTCATTATCAATTCCTATCACGAGTGGAAGATTCAAAAGTCAGCAACACCGTTGGCCGCTTCCGACACGCTCGTTGCCATGAGAGGGGTCTTTGATGCGAAGCAGTACTACAAGCCCAAGGCATTCTTTTGGCCAACCTTCGCCGGCTCTACTTTGATGTTGTTCCCTGGAGCGATCTATGGGGTTTCGAAAGTGAACAAGACTTTGAAGCATCCGGATAATATTCCCGTCCCCGATATAAATCACATCTATGCCCAGGATGAAAAATACAAGTTGGGTTACCGGGCGATGGTGACGACCAAGAATCAACGGGCAGTCGACCGGGGGGTTGTGTTGGGAACCTTGCTCTGTGTGGCAATCCTGGTGCCGCTTTCCCTATGAAAATTGCCTTAAGACGCGCCGGGAAAGGATCTGCCTGAATGTTCATTCGCCCTAGCCAACCGTTATTTTCCGATAGCAAATAGCAACCCCCGAACGGGCCATGCGCAAACCATGGCCGTCGCGGATACACTTACATCCCTTCCATTTTTGCGTTTTTCACAACGTTAATTAACGGTTAAATATGCCTTTGGCGCGCTGCAAACCGCGATGCCCTTCCAAAAGCTTTGTTCAAAAACACAATTTCTCTAATTTCATTTGGTGCCGAAGGGATGTGCTGCAAGTGTAAAAAAAATGTTTTCTCCTGGTCGTATTTGTAACCTCAAACAAGCCCCTCATGTCCCCCAAATCTCTATCGCAGGAAGTAGAGTCGAGTTGTTCATCACTGGAGGTTCTCAACCAGCTGAAACTCATCCTCTCTCATGAATTGTTCAACAATTCCGCGGTGCTTTCCAATTTTCTAAAGTATATCGTTGAAGAAACCCTCGCCGGCAATCTCAAGTCTTTAAAAGAATATACCATCGGTGTGAATGGCCTGGGCAAGAAGGCCGACTTCAATCCGCAGATCGATGCCATCGTGCGCATCCATGCTGGTCGTCTGCGGCGATTGCTGACAGAGTACTATAATGGACCCGGGGTCCAGGACAGGATCGTGATCGAGGTGGTCAAAGGCTCGTATGTACCGGTTTTCAGCCAGCGTCATTCCAGGGAAGATTTTCCCATGATCCTTTCGCCTTCCATGAATGAGATCCGGCACATCACGCTTTCAAAAGTCTCTGTAGCAATTCTGCCTTTTCGCAACCTGTGCCCCACCCATGATCACCAGTATTTTGCCGATGCACTGGGTGAAGAGTTTACACGAGTCTTTAGTACGTCGCAGGAATTTTCGGTCATCGGTCATCACTCCACGTTGAAACACGCCGAGTTGCACACCGATCTGCACACCATCGGCTTGAAGCTTCATGCACAATACATCATTACCGGTACGGTGATGAAAGACGAAAATCATTTTCGCATCACGGTAGGGTTACTGGAGACAGACCTGCGCACACAGCTGTGGTCGAAAGTTTTTGAATATGAGACCAAGGTTGGGTTCCTGCAGGTCCAGGATGAAACGATCCAGGATGTTTATACGACGTTGGGCGGCCCGTTCGGTTTTATTGTCCGGCACAGCGCGCTCACGTCAAAGACGATCTCCGAAGACGCGATAGCCTTCGACGCTGCGCTTTACAATTATCAGTTTCAAACCAACTTCTCGTTTTATAGCTATGCCAAGACGCGCAAGGTGTTGGAGGTCATCCTGCAGGCCAATCCCCAATTCGCTTTAGCGCTCGGCATGTTGGCGGAACTCTATCTCTGGGGTCACCTTTTAGGGTACCCCACGGTGGAAGACCCGGTGTCGACCAGTTTGCGCCTGGCGCACAAGGCCCGCAATATCGAGCCCCTCTCGAAACAAGCCGGCTTTTCTTTTTTGTGGGCCTCGCTATATGCGAAAGGGAACGAGAGCATTCAACACGAAATCGATCAACTCCTGAATCAAAATCCGCCCGCCACATTGGACGCAGCGAAGTTCGCCACACTGCTGGTTTGGGCTGGTCATTATGAAGGTGCCGGGCCGTTGTTGGAACAATCTATTAAACAACATCCGCATTATCCCTGGAGCTTTGATTTGGCGTTGGGACTTCTATATTTTAGGGACGGCCGCTATGCCGACGCCCTGGAAGTCATCGACCGGATCGGCGTCACCGATGTGTACCTGGTAGACCTGATAAAAATCGTTTTGTTAACTAAATCCGGATCGCCCAAGGAAGCCAAATTCTATCTGAACACCTTGGAAGAAAACTATGCTTTCGTGGCTTCACACCTAAAAGCACACCTCAGCAACTTCCTGTTCGACAAAGCACTGATCGATGAGATCCTCGATGGCGTCCGCGAAGCCCACGAAGCCCTCCGGTGATCTTCGCCATTCCGCTTAACGGTTAAGTAACCGTATAACCCTTGCCCTACGCATGCCGGGAATATACCTTTAAGTATAATCCTCAAGGTTTTGCAAGCACTACATCCCATCCTCCGCGGAGTGCCTAGTCTCCGGATTAAGCTTCATCCGATCGTCAAGAACATCTGCCCGCTTGTTTTTGGTATCCTGCTGTGGCAGACCGCTGCTGCCCAAACGACCACCCCACCCCAGGACACCGTCTCGAGTTTTGACAAGTTCAACCGGAAAGCGGAAGCACTTTTCAAGATCATTCCCGTACCCATCATCACCTATTCATCGGAAGCGGGTAATATCTTCGGGTTGGCGAAGTTCAATCTGTTTCACCCTTCAAAAAAAGACACGATCTCCAGGCCCTCCAAACTCTCGGAGGTGGTGAGCTTCTCCACCAAGGGAAGGGTGAACGTCTCCGTTTCGAACGACCTGATCCTGCATGAAAACAAATACATGATCCTGAGTTATTTCAACTATAAGAAACAGCCCGAATACCTGCTCGGGATCGGCAACGATGTGTCCCTTGACAACGCCGAGCAAGTAACGATCAACCGGATCAAGTTTTTTTCCACGGCCATGGTGCGGGTAAAGAAATTCGTCTACGCGGGCATTGCCCTGGATGTGGCTGATTATTTTAAGGTCGAGGCCGACAGTAATAGCTTTCTGATCCGCGACAACGTGACCGGTCTTCACGGTGGTACCGATGTAGGTTTGGGGGCGGCCTTCGCGTTGGACAGCCGCGACAACCGCTACAATGCCTACAAAGGCGAGCTCTTGCTGGCCACGGTTTTATTTTATCCGGAATGGCTGGGCAGCTCCTTTCAATTTGCAAGCGTATCCCTGGATGCCCGCAAATATTACAACCCCTGGTTCAAACACGTCATTGCCGTTCAGGCCACCACTACCTACACTTCGGGCGATGTGCCATTTTATGATCTCGCCCAACTGGGTGGTGAAGACAAAATGCGCGGATACTACAAAGGTGCGCTGCGCGACAAGGTTTTGTTCGATGCTCAAATCGAGTATCGCATGCCGGTGTGGAATATCTTTGGCATCACCACCTGGATCGGCACGGGACGTGTGGCCGACCAGTATAACAACCTCTCGCTCGATGGCTTCAGGCTATCGTTTGGCGGAGGCATACGGGTGCGCGTGGATACAAAAAACAATACCAACCTCAGGCTTGACATGGGCTTTGGCCCTGGCGGCGTCAGCGGTTTCTACTTTAACTTCGCCGAAGCTTTTTAAAGTATGTCACGCAAGTCCTACGACTCACGTAGGACTTACGATCTTATTGCGGATAGCATTCACTTTTTCGCTCAGCTCTTTCACCACGGCATCGTTCATGATCTCGAGCCCTTTGTTGCTCGCTATTTTCTCTTCGACATTCAATTTCTGATACACGGCGATCAATTCCTCAAACGCGTTGGCATAGTAAGGATAGTTCGGATTCTTATCGGGGTCGCTCGGATCGCTGTAGGATTTCAGAAAGTTATAGATGTTCTGCACGTTACCCCGTTGATTCAAGGCTACTTTGAACAGGGGAACCAAGATCACCGTGCGGGCGTCGCCGGGAAGCATGTCTTTGGGATATGACTCCAGGGTACCCAACACCAGGTGAAGGTTTTCGATCTGGTAAGCCGCCATGGCAATGCCGGCCAGTTTTTCTTTTTCCGTTCCCTGAAGCTTGCTGGTGGAATTTTTTAACAGATCGGTGACAACACTTTTCACGGAATCGTTTTTGGAGATGTTGTCGTTATAGCGTTTCATTAAAAATTCCATGATCCCCTTTTCGCCGCCGATCGCTTTGCTCAATTCGTGCGCAGCGGTGAAGTATGTCTTTGTTGTCTTGGCTTGCTTGTAGGCAATGCTGTAGTTCAGATCCGACAGGTAGATGCCCAGGTTCGCAGCGGCTTTCACTTCGTTGCCGGTGTATTGCACGTAGGTCTTGGGATCGCTCATCAGCGCCGGGTTAAACTCCGCTGCCGTGAACTGGACCTGGGCCGCTACTTCTGCCGGCTCCATCAGGTTGTTGAAGAACAGTTTTCGCTGCTCGGTAAACGCCGTAGCGGTGGCGGCGGCAGTGGCGGCGGCGGTATCGGCCCCGCTCTCGCGCTCTGTTGTCTCTGTGCTCTTCTTGCAGGATACAGCTGCTGATCCCAGGAGGAGAATAAATATTATCTTTTTCATATTAGGTTGGTTTTATAATTTATTTAATAATGAAAGGTCGATCACACACCCCAGTCTAGTCATGACATTAATCCTTTTCGCTAAACCTGACGATATCGGCCAGGTCTGATTTCTCACTACTCTTTCCTTCGTTCATCCAGGATTCGTAAAGCTTATAGCCCAGCGACAAGATGACGGCGCCCAGGAACAATCCCAGGAATCCCGTGGCGATGAAACCGCCAATGGCACCGAGGAACACGACCAGCATGGGCACGGGCGCGCCGCGTCCCAGCAGCAGGGGCTTTAAAATATTATCGGAAATCAACGTCAGACCACCCCAGATCAGGAACAAAATGCTCGTGGTCAAGTCGGCCGTGTTGAACACATAGATGATCATGGGGATCATCACCGGGCCAACGCCCACCTGAATGATGGCAAAGATCAGACAAAACAATGTCCAGAGTCCCGCCGCGGGAATGCCGACAACCACAAATCCTATTCCTGACATCAGGGTCTGAACGATGGCCACGCCCAAAATGCCTTTCACCACGCTACGGATCGTGGCTTCCGAAATGGCCGCCAGTTCTTCTCCTTGCTTGCCGGCCAGTTTTACAAAGACGCTCTTCAACGTGTTGCCGCCCTCCTTGGCATAGGCAAGAAACACGCCGGCGAGTATAATGGAAATCAAAAAAGACAAAATGCCTGCACCCGTTTTTGCAACGAACGAAAGCATCGCGAGGCCGGCCTTTTGAAACCCTTCCGGATGCTTGCTGACCGCCGCCTGAAGGTTTTGAGAAGCTTCTTGCCAAATGGCAACCAGCGGCTGCGCGAAAGCCGGCAGCGTCTTCGCATGCTCACCGGGTGGTGGAATGGGGCTGCGTCCCTCATCGATCATGGCCTTCAACTCCCGTACGCCATCGATCAACGACCCCGACAACATGAACGTTGGCACGAGCAGGATGGCCAGGAAAACAATCGTGATCAACGTGCTGGCCAGCTTTCCCCGGCCCCCTAATTTCGTTTTCAATTTTGCAAACATGGGATAGACCGTGATGGATATGACAAGCCCCCAAATGATCGGAAAAATGAAAGGTGACAAAATGATGAAACACCAGCCAAGAATAAACGCCAGAACGCCCAACTCGAGAAGGATCTGGACGATGTATTTAATATCCCTTTTTGCCGAAGTATTGTCCATAGATTCGCGATCGTAAGATTGTGATATACTGCCACTCAAAACACACGCACTACCCCGGTTTGTCTGCATCCGGAATTTCACCACACATCGTTATGCCGGTTCTCATTCCGAAAAAGAAGAAGAGCCCGTTGGCCCTCGCGCTCAGTTCTTCACCAGCGCAGACGGGGGTGGCGCTTTTTTATTTGCCTTGGGTTTATCGGCCAGGTACTTGTAGAAAAACAACCGGATGATCTCGCCGTCGGTCAACGTGACCGATGCGCTCATGCCGTTGCTGATGTCGCGGAGTTCTTCTTTTAACACGCCCTCGGAATTCTGATAAGCCGAGCTTACTTTTTTGTCGAACTCGTCATAGCTGCCATCCATTTTCTGGACCTGCAGCCGGCCTGTCAATTTTCCGCCCGCCACCTCGACCTTGCCCATAAAACACTGTGAATAGTCGGGGCTTCGAAGGGTGATGATCACTTCTTGTGTGCCATCGGGAACATCATTGGCCCCCCGCTCTTTAAACAGGGTGTACCATTCCTTAAAGCAATCGCCACCACCCCCAGCAGGCTTAGCTGCCTTAGCTGGTTTAGTTTGTGCAAACACGCCAAAAGAGAAGAGGCTGATAAGAATAGCTAAGATTGGTTTCATGACATTTACGTTTAATTGGTGTTTGTATAAATTCAATTTCAAATGATTACCGCATGGCTACCAACCTCCACCCAACGCTTTGTACAGACGCACAGTAGAGATCAATTGATTTTGCAACGCGATGGATTTTTCAAGTTGAGAATTATACAATTCCCGCTCGGAATCCAACACCTGCAAAAACGACGTGTACCCATTATCATAGAGCGCTTTTGAAAGCATCAACGACTTCTCCGTAGCGGCCACTTGCGTGAGACGCGCATTGAACTCGTTGCGATAGGTTCGGATCTGCGCCAGCGAATTTTCTACTTCCGAAAACGCGTTGAGGATCGTCTTTTCATAAGCATAGCTCATTTGTTTTGCTACGGCCCGCTCGGCTTCTACGCGGCGTTTGTTTTGCCCGAAATGAAATATGGGGCCTGTCAACTGACCTGCTATGGATCCGATAACAGCATCGGATTGAAACAAGTTGGAGAGGTCCGGGCTGGCCACACCCAGGAACCCAGTTAAGTTCAACGAAGGAAAACGCAAGGCCACCGCGACGCCGACCTTCTCGGTTTGGGCGATCAGTTGTTGCTCGGCCGACCGGATGTCGGGTCTTCGTTCCAGCAATTGAGAGGGCAGTCCGCTGGGGATCTCCGCCGGCAGCTGCTGGGCGTCGTTCAACAGGCCGCGTGCAACGGGCGAATACGGTTGTCCCATCAAAACATTGATGGCGTTCTCGGTTTCAATCAGGGCGCGCTCGATGGCATACAATTGGGCTTCGGCGGAAGCCGCCAGTTGTTCGGCCTGTAGTTTATCCAACTCGGCCACTTCTCCATTTTGAAAACGGAGTGTGATAATATCGAGATAGGCTCTCCGGCTCTCTACAGTTTTTTGAGTGATGACCAGCCGCTCGTCCAGTCCGCGCAATTGAAAATACAGTTCAGCAACCTGCGCCACCATGCTGATGTAAAATGATTTCCGGTTTTCATCCGACGCCAACAGATCGGCATATGCTGCGCGGTTGGCGTGACGGAGTTTTCCCCACAGATCAATCTCCCACGAAACATTGCCCAACAACGAATAGGAATTGGTAGGGAAGATCACACCGGCCTGGTCCGACAGATTCCTAAGATCATTGACGCGCGCCCGCGCAGCATAGTCCAGGAAAGGCCAAAGGTTGGCTTTGTTAAAACCGAGTATGGCCTTTGATTGCTCCATGCGGGCCACGGCGATCTTTAAATCCAGGTTCTGGTCGATGGCGGTTTTGATGAGCGATTGCAGGGCCGAGTCCTGGTACACGTCCCACCATTTTAGGTTGGTGATGGAATCGGTGTGTACGGCGGTTTGCACATACGCCGCATTTTTTTTCGAATCGGGTCTTGCATATTTAGGCCCTACAGCGCAAGCTGCCAATGTCACCCAGAGTATCGCGATGAAAATATTCTTTTTCATATCAATGAGCAGGTTCCGTTGGTGGCACAGGGGACTCGGTACTTTTCTTCTTTGCTCCGATGCTTTCGATGAACACAAACAAAGCCGGAACAACGATCACCCCGATGATGGTGGCGAGCAACGTGCCCATGAACACCGCCATGCCCATCACTTTCCTGGCTTCGGCACCGGCACCGGCAGCAGTGAGCAGCGGAACGGTGCCCAACATAAACGCAAAGGAGGTCATCAGGATCGGGCGGAGCCGGAGCTTGGCTGCCTCCAGGGCCGATTCATACAAAGGCTTGCCTTGTTCGTAGAGCATCTTGGCGAACTCCACGATGAGGATGGCATTTTTCGCCGTCAGCCCGATCAACATCACCAAGCCGATCTGGGCAAAAACATTGTTCACATAACTCGGACTCCAAAGCCCGCCAAGCCACAAGCCAAAGAAGGCTCCGAAAATCGCAGCGGGCACACCCAACAGCACGCTGAACGGGAGCTTCCAACTTTCATACTGTGCAGCCAGGATGAGGAACACAAATACCAGCGCCATCAGGAACATGGTGCCACCCGTTCCCTCGGCTGCTTTTTCCTGGTAGGACATGTTGCTCCACGCAATGCCCAGTTCTTTTGGCAACGTCGCCGCTACTTCCTCCAGGGCGTGCAACGCATCGCCAGAACTGTAGCCTAGCGCCGGCGCGCCTGAAATTTCTGCTGCGCGAAACATGTTGAACCGGTTGGTATAGGATGGCCCGGTGATGTCGTTCACGCTCGCCAGCGTATTCAAGGGTATGATCTGGCCCCCGCGACTTCGAACATAATAGCGTGCAATGTCCTCGGGTACGAGCCGGTCCTGGGCCTCGGCCTGGATAAATACTTTGTACTGCCGCCCAAACCGGTTGAAGTCGTTGATGTAGCTACTCCCCAGGTAGGTGGAGATGGTGGCGTTGATTTCCGACAGGTCGATATTCAGTTTTTCAGCTTTGTCGTAGTCGATGACGATTTGTTTCTGGGGTACGTTCGACCGGTACAACGTATAGACATTGCCGATCTCGGGACGCTTCCTCGCCGCGGCAACGAAGTTCCGGGCTTGTTCATCCAAATACTGCGGCGTACTTCCCGAGCGGTCCAGGAGCTGGAGGGTAAATCCCGATGAAGTGCCAAGGCCTTCAATGGCCGGCGGACCAAAGGCAAACACGGTCGCTTCCGAAATGGTGTTGCGGACCGCGAGGTTCACATGTTGGATCATGTCTTTCGCCGTGAGCTTTCGCTCATCCCAGGGCTCCAGCGAAACAAACACAAAGGCGTTGTTGGGCGAAAAAGAAGAGGTGAGCATGCTGTAGCCGATGATAACCGTGGTGTAGCCAACACCTTCCGTCTTGCTCACGATCTGCTCTACTTTGCGGGCCACTTCATCGGTGCGCTCCAGCGAAGCCGCATCGGGAAGTTGCACGTTGACCATGAAATAGCCTTCATCTTCTTCGGGCACAAACCCACCCGGGATCCGCTTGCCCAAAAGCGCCGTGACGCCAACAATGACGCCGATGATGATGATCGACCGGATCGATTTCCGGGCCACGATGCCGGCCACACCCGTGTAGCCCAGCGTGAACCGATCGAAAACGCGATTGAATCCATCGAAGAAACGTTGCAGCCACCCGGTGGATTTCTTTTTATGTTTTAACAGGATCGCACTCAAGGCGGGACTGAGGGTGAGGGCGTTGAAGGCGGAGAACAATACGGAGATGGCAATGGTGATAGCAAATTGCTGGTACAACCTTCCCGTGATGCCCCCGGCAAACGCAACCGGCACAAACACAGCAGCCAGGATCAACGCGATGGCCACCACCGGCCCGCCCACTTCCTTCATCGCTTTTTGTGTGGCCTCCTTCGGGTTCATGCCATGCTCGATGTTGTGCATCACGGCTTCCACCACCACAATGGCATCGTCCACCACCAGACCGATGGCCAGCACCAGTCCCAACAGCGAAAGCACGTTGACCGAGAAGCCCAGCAACGGAAAAATGATGAACGTTCCGATCAACGACACGGGAACCGTGAGCAGGGGGATGAGCGTGGCGCGCCAGTCTTGCAGGAAAAGGAACACCACCAGGATCACCAGCACGACGGCTTCGAACAGTGTGTGTATAATTTCTTCGATACCCACCGACACGGCTTGTGTTGTATTGAGCGAGATATCGTACTTCAGATCTTCCGGGAAACGCTTTTCCAATTCCGCCATGGTGGTCTTCACCATGTCGGCCACTTCCAGCGCATTGGATCCCGGCATTTGATAGACAGCCAGCGTGCTGGCGGTTTTCCGGTTGAGCCGGCTGAAGGAATTGTAATTCTCCATGCTCAACTCGATGCGGGCGATGTCTTTCAGCCGGATGATCGAACCTTTCTCGTCCGACTTCACAATGATGTTCCCAAATTCCTCTTCGGTCACCAACCGCTCCTGGAGCAGCACGCTATAGGTATACTCAACGCCCTTGGGTGTGGGTGGTGCGCCAAACTTTCCACCCGGCGCGATCGCATTTTGTTTCTTCACGGCATTGACCACGTCGTTGACAGTGAGGTCAAGTTTGGTCAGTTGATCGGGATGCAGCCAGATGCGCATGGAGTAGTCCGAACCACCCAGGAGCATGACATTGCCCACACCCTTTATGCGCGCGATCTGATCGAAGATGTTGATGTTGACAAAATTGTTGAGAAACAATCCATCATAGGTCGAGTCGGGCGAAGACAGGGACACCAGCACGATGGGAAAGCCCGACGATTTTTTTGTGGTCACGCCAAAGGCTTTTACTTCCGTGGGCATTTTGGCGTTGGCTTGCGATACCCGGTTTTGGGTGAGCATATTGGCATTGTCCAGGTCGGTGCCCACTTCGAACGACACCTGCAGGGTGAGCGAGCCATCGGTGGCGTTGATCGACCGCATGTACAGCATTTCTTCCACGCCGTTCACTTGTTGCTCGATGGGTGTGGCCACGGCCTGTTCCACGTTCACGGCATTGGCGCCGTTGAAGGTGGTGGTTACCTGGACCATGGGAGGTGTGATCTCGGGATACTTGGAGATAGGAATACTCCCCAGGGTGATCAATCCCATGATGACCATCAGGATGGAGATCACCATTGCTACAATCGGCCTTCGGATAAAAAATTCGCTCATAGAAAAGGGAGGAGTTTAATTTTCAGCTATTCTTTAGGAGTATCCTCCCGCCACTTCATTTCCACTTCTTCAATTTTCGAATTGGGCGTCAGACCCAACGTACCGACCACGGCCACCTTATCGCCTGCCTTTAGCCCTTTCGTGATGATGTAGGCATCGTCAACCTTTTGCCCGACTTCGACGATCCGGGTTTTCAATGTACTCGAGTCATTCACCACAAACACCTGCGAAAGACTCTGCAATTGAAGCACCGCGCGCTGTGGCACCAGGACCGCTTGCGGAGAGGTGCTCAGGAGTACACGGGTTTTCACAAACAACCCCGGACGGAGCAGCGCGTCGGGATTCGGGAAGATGGCTTCAATGGTGAGCGTTCCGGTTTTCGGATCGATTTCGCGGTTGGCAAAATTCACTTCACCCTTGTGGGGATAAAGCGATCCATCGGCCAGGATGAGTTGCACATTCTTTCGGGCTGCCGCCAACTCTTCTTTCGACATTTTGGCAATCCGGAGATATTCACGTTCGCTGATTTGAAAACGGACACGAACCGAACCCACGCTCGAGATGGTCGCCAGCACAGAGGTTGACCCTGCGCGGCTCACATAGTCGCCTACGCGCGCGTTGGAAATACCGATGATCCCATCAAAGGGCGCATAGATCCGTGTGTACCCATATTCTATCTTCGCATTGCTCAGCGATGCCTGGGAAGCACTCACTTGCGCCTGCGCCGCCTCAAACGATGCGGTGGCGTTGTCAAGGTCCTTCTTGCTGAGGGCGTTGAGCTCCGTTAGCGGCTTCACGCGACTGAGTTCATTTTGGGAACGGACCAATTCCGTTTTCGACTTCGCGAGCTCGCTGGCTTCGCGGTCGACGCGGGTCTTGTATTGAACATCGTCGACCACATAGAGCAGGTCGCCTTTCTTCACGGCCGATCCTTCCTTGAAATTGACCGAGGTCACCCACCCTTCCACACGGGCACGGATCTCGACATCGGATAGTCCATACGTCTGCGCCACAAAGTCCTCATACAACGGCACGTCTTCCACTACAGCCTTTACCACATTCACTTTGATTGGAGGGAGGGTTACGACAGCTTTTTCTTTGCACCCCGCAAACACAGAAACCAACAGAAAGAGCCCTATTTTCCGCTTCGCGCTCAAGATCGTATTGGATGGTTTCATTCCTTATTCGTTTTTAGTTTTGACCATGTTGTTACGCTAAAAATTTTAAAATCTCTTTTTCGAGTTCCCGTTGCAGGTCTTCATACTCGCCCAACCCTGCATCATTCTTGTTGCCTTTCTTTATCTCCAGGATCTTGCTCGTGCATAAGATATGTTCAATGCAAACTTCACGGAACGATTCATTACTCAGGAATAGCGCATGGATCCTGTCCTCACGATCGGGAAAGAGTTGAATGATCGAATCTAGTTTCTGAGCCAATCCTTTTTTGATTTTAAATAAAGGTATACCGACCCCTCGGGCACGGCAAGGGTTATACGGTTACTTAACGGTTAAGCGAAGCCACGCCAGGCATTGTCTTCGCCATGCTTTTCCGGCCGCGTCAACGGTAGCTCCCGGGTCGGGTGAACAACATGCCGACACATCTTCATCAACCGTCATGACACCCGCGACCGGCGATTTTCCCGGACTCCACAAATTGCCTGGGGAATTTTGGTCCAGTCTATGCGCACATCTTTCGAAGAGAAAGAGCATAAATGAATAACCCCGGACTTTAGTCCGGGGTACATAAGTCATGTCCAATCACGGGCTTTAGCCCTGACCACGCCGATGATTTGGCAGACAGCGATACATCCAGAGGGAAAGTCAGTCCGCCAGTTGGCGGACCGTCATAAACAGGTGTCTGTACCCCCCGGACTAAAGTCCGGGGTTATTCAAGATATTATATGGCACATTGTATTCCGAACAATAGGCTTAAAGCCAGGCTCACTCGCCTATACGCTTTCGCCTTCAAAGATGTGTGCATAGACCAGGCCTAAAGGCCAGGATTATTCATTCGCCAACGCCTTCTCTCTTCTAAAAAAGATGTGTGCATAGACTAGGGAATTTCGGTGGGAGTGTTTAACGGTTAAACGTTTCCCTTGTAACCGTTTAACCTTCCATTCTGTAGGTTGAAGTCGGGGAGCAGCCTAGCTTTATGATCGTTTATAAACCCAAAAAGACCCTCTCCACATAGACCATTTTCCTATGTCAAAAAAAACGATCTTCTTCATGCTTGCCTTTTGCGCACTCGCGCTGGGGCACGCCGCATATGCGCAAAAAACAAGGTTGAATCTATACGGCGCCTATGTCTTCGATGACAAATTCGATTCCTACTACAGCAGCTCCAGCTACTATCAGGGCAAAATCAAGGGTGGATTTCAATGGGGCGGCGGCATCGAATATTCCTTGCGGCCGGAATACGGTGTAGAGGTGTTATACCTGCGCCAAACTACGCATGCTCCCACCACCTATGCCAGCAGCATCGGGACCACCCGGGAAACGGATTTTGATTTAGGGCTGAACTATATCATGTTGGCGGGTTCACGTCGTGCATTCGCCAGCAACGAAAAGGTGGAGGGTTATGGCGGGTTGATGTTGGGGATGCTCATTGCCGACCTCAAAGATCCCGACTCGGGTCGCTCCGCCAGCGCTACAAAATTCGCCTGGGGTTTGCGCCTGGGCGCCACGGTCTGGGCCACTGAAGCCGTGGGCATCAAACTGCAGGCACAACTGCTTTCGGCCGTGCAGTCCGCAGGGGGTGGCTTCTACTTTGGAACGGGTGGAGCCGGCGCAGGGGTCTCCACGTATTCCACCATCTACCAGTTCAGCCTCGGCGGCGGCCTGGTATTTAAAGTGGGAGCAAAAGAATAAACACTGGAATGTTTTCTTCTCAAGGTCTGATGCTTGACATACGGACGATATACTTACCATGAAAAAAATAAACCCTATGAAAAAGCTGCTGTTGATTATCACGTTCGAAATGCTTGGCTGTTTTGTCTTCGCACAAAGCAACAAGGAGGAAGTCGACCTGTTTCAATCCGTTTTCGGGATGGAGAAAAAAGCCGTGGTAGCCGAATTTATAAAATTGGAAGGCCCACAGAAAGATGCCTTCTGGGCTGCCTACGACAGCTACGAAGCCGAACGCAAGGCCCTCGGCCAAAAGCGGATCGCGTTGTTGAACAAGTACGCCAACAGCTATGGCACACTGGACGACGCCGGCACGGATGAGATCGTGAAGGAGACGATCGCGCTCCAAACGCAGACCGACAAGTTGATTGTTGACTACTATAAAAAAATCAAAAAGGGATCCGGCGTGAAGGCTGCCGCCCAATTCTATCAACTGGAAGGCTACATTCTCAGTAAGATCCGGGCCACCATCATGGAGAACATCCCCCTCATTGGCGAAATGGATAAAAAGTGAAGCGATCATCATCCCCCATGAACGGATTACTAAAACACGTACTTACCGGCATATGCCTCTTTATGTCCCTTGTTGCCCTGGCACAACAGCTCCCCTCAAACCGCATCAAGCCGGCAACGCTGTATCATGCCGGCGACACCGTGCGCTCACCGCGACTGGGGGTGCAAACGCAGATACCACAAGGGTGGAGTGGCGTGCTGCCACGCGACACGGAAGTCTTTCTGCTCATGCCGGAAAGCAATACCGTGGGTGAGATCTATGTGGTGGTGAATGAAAAAATGGATTTAGAGAAACAGAGAAAACGCTGGGAGGCCGGCACGGAACTATCGCCGGGATTAATTTTGCAACCGCAAGGCGCGATCACTCCCCGTGGCGCGGATGTTCTTACCGTGGTGGGCAAAGTGACCGGGGCAAACGCCAACCAGCAGACCAAGATCTACGCCGAAGCAAAGTGCAGCCCCGTGGGGTTCTGCATCACGTGCCTGGCGACCTCGGATGCGCAACACATCGACAACGTAAAAAAAGCCCTGCAGTCCCTGATCGACAACACCGTTTTTCAACAACCGTCCAACGAATCGCCCTTTGCAAACTTTAATTGGAAGAAATTTTTGGACGGAAAAATATTACTGGCGATGGGCTATGAGGCCAACAGCAAGCGCGTCGATGAAGTGGATTTGTGCGCCGACGGTTCGTTCCGCTCCGACATCACGCGCACCGGAATTTTCAAGGGACAAGCAAAGGGATACACAGGAAAGAAACGTGGTTCATGGCACGTCGCCAGTCACGGCGAAAAAGCCGTCATCACGTTTACCTTCGAAAAACTTCCGGATGTCGACATCGAGCTGGAAGCAAAAGACGAAGAGATCTACATCAAAGGCGTCCGGTATTTTGTGGGCGAGAGCGAGCGATGTAAGTAAGCGGACTCTGTTTATTCCAATTGAAAAATTCCAACGGACGAGGGAATGTGAAAATCGGGCGTGGCCGATGCCGGCGCGACCCAGCTCATCCCTTGCATCGCCTCTTTCTCCAGATTGATTCCCATACATTACCGCGGTACCAGCTAGCACGCAGTGTACTGTTTCGATTCACGTTGGAGAACCTGGGCACTATCGCTTACTTTTTTTGAAAGCCAAAAGGGGTCCACTATTTTGCGTGACGACGATCAGATCGCCGTTTCGCTGTTTCACGTTGCGGATATGCCTGGCGTCATGCTCCACCCAAAACCCGCTGTGTTGGGGCGACAGGGGTTGAAACCCGCCTTTTCCGTCTCCCAATAAAATCACACCCACGCCGGCGTCGTGTTGACCTTCCACGGGTTCGATGGTGAAATCATTGCCCACCATCAGAAGATCCTCCTGACCATCGCCGTTGATGTCGCTCACGAGGATATCTCTCACCGGGGCTTGCTGCACCACGGCCGGCAACGGCGCCAGTTTGAATTCAAAGTCCCCTACGTTCTCCAGGATCAGGCTTTGTTGCTGATAGGCCCGCACCGTTAGTTTCACCTGGTCTTTCACCGGGGCAATGACGTCGCCAAGCGAAGCGTTGGCAAACGCCTCGAAGGTTTGATATCGCTTTTTGAACATCGGCACCTGTCTCATCACGTCGAACCAGGATGAGGTTGGATATTCTACGCCTCCTGCATAGTACGCCGGCAGGGCATCCCACCGGTTGTTGTTGTCAAAGTCGCCGGCATAAATGGAAAAGGGCTTCTCCTTCGTGAACCGGTAGCGCGAATTGAGTCCGACGTTTCCGGCCACCAGGTCCATGTCGCCATCGCGATCGATGTCCAGGGCGGTGACGGCGTTCCACAAGCCGTTCGAAAATTCCAACGAGGCGGGTTGTTGTTGCTTTAGCGTTCCCTTTTCATTTTTAAAAACCGTGATCGGCATATACTCCCCAACCAAGATCAGGTCGTGCCAGCCATCCCGGTCCAGGTCTACCCATGCGGCGTCGGTCACCATGCCGATGTTTTGCAAACCTGGTGCAACCTGGTTGGTGACATCCGCGAATTTCGCGTCGGTGTTGCGCAGCAGGTAGCTCACGCCCGGTTTCGGAAATTCGAGGGATATCAAACGGCCCGCGCGAAAAATATCGAGGTCGCCATCTTTGTCAAAGTCAAAAGGGACAACGCACGATCCGCTATGACGCATGGCGGGTAAGCGGGTGGTGTCTGCTCGATAGTTGCCTTTGCCATCGTTGAACATCAGGCGGTCTTGAAGAAAAGGTGAGTTATCATAGTGTTCGTTTGAACCGCTCACGATGTATAAGTCTTCATCGCCGTCCTGGTCGGCGTCGAAGAAAACCGCGCCCGTGTCCTCTTCATTTTTATCTTTTGTTTGAAGGACAGGTTTTTCCGTGAACGTTCCATCAGCGTGCTGAAGAAAAATGTTCCCGGCAAATTGATAGGAGCCCCCTACAAAAAAATCGTCCAGGCCATCTTTGTTCACATCGGCCACGGCCAGGCAAGGGCCTTGCTGCGATAGCTTGTGCGGAAGCAAAGGCTCGACATCATAGTCCATGTAAAATTTCTCCCGGTCGATATGCGCCAGATGACTGGCGCTATCCACTCTTTGCAGTAACGGCTGCATCCTGTTTCCGTTTTTCAATGTCTCCGTTCCGCCTTCTGAATATTTTAGCGTGAGGATCTGGTCTGTTTTCACGTTCCGCAGCACCTGGCTTTTACCGTCGGGCCAAATAATCTCCAAGGAGTCGATGATCGCATGTTCGCCGAGTCCAAAATGGAGAATGTAGTCAACGGAGGATTGATAGCCCCGCGTCACGCCCATGTGTTGTCGTTGCAGTTGTCCGTTTGCATAGAGCGTGACGATGCTGCCCAGCCCCCGGGTGTTGCCAGGGGAACCGTTCAATTTGATTTTCAGGTAATGCCCGTCTTGGTTGGTATTCCGCAGGATGAAGGCCGGTGCATTGATGTTGTTCACCACGATGTCCAAATCTCCATCCAAATCCAGATCACCCAACGCGGCGCCGTTGGAAAGTGACTCGTTTTGCCCCAGCCACAGGGCCGACTTGTCTTCAAACGTATTGCCACCGGTATTTTTAAAAAGATAATTACTCTTTTTAATGGAGGGCATTTTCTTAGCGCCCTCCCGCATGCTGCGGTCGGTTTCCGACGGTGTGCTCTTGGTTGCGGTTTGATTGTTGTGGATGATGAAATCCATGTCGGTGATGTCGCGCAGGTAGCCATTGGTGACGAACAGATCTTGTAAACCATCCTGGTCGAAGTCGGCGAACAACGGCGCCCAACTCCAGTCGGTGCTATGCACACCGGCTTGTTGCCCGATCTCTGCGAAGACCGGCGTATGGGTCTCGTCGTTTCCAAGATTCACCTGTAGCATATTGCGCATATACTGAGGGTGATAGCCAGCGCGGGTCATGGCCTCAAAGGTGTTGGGATTGGCTGGACCGGCCATCTTTTTTCGCTGCACCGCATCCGCCGGCAGCATGTCCACCACCATCACGTCGGGCAAACCATCGTTGTTGAAATCGCTCACATCGTTGCCCATGGAAAACTGGCTGTGGTGTCTGAAATATTTCCGCGCCGATTCGGTGAACGTGCCGTCGTGGTTGTTGATGTACAGGTGATCGTTGGCCAGAAAATCGTTCGACACCAATATATCTTCCCATCCATCGCTGTTGAGATCATGGATAGCCAGTCCCAACCCAAACCCATCGTGAAGAATCCCCGCTGCCTGCGATACATCCACGAATTTACCCCCTTGATTTTGCAACAGCCTGTCGACCGACGCTCCCTTGCCGTTGTCGATGACGGGGGTGACCTTGTTGGGATTACGGACGGTGTTGGTGCTGGTCATCAGGTAGGCATCGAGGTCGCCATCTTTGTCATAGTCGAAGAAGGCGGCCTGATTGGTGTAGGTCGTATCGGCCAGTCCCCACGATTGGGCCTCTTCGCGAAACGTCATGTTGCCCTGGTTGATGTAGAGTTGATTGGCGCGTTTGAGCGCCGGGTAATTGCCGGACTTGCAAACATAAATATCCAGCAACCCGTCGGCATTGAGATCCACCAGTGTAACACCCGTGCTCCATCCTTGTTTCCGGATGCCGGCAGTTGGTGTGACGTCTTCGAATTTAAAATCGCCTTTGTTCAGGTAAAGCCTGTCGCCCACGCGGTTGCCCGTGAAATAGAGATCGGGCAGCGAGTCGTTGTTCAGATCGCCAATCGCCACGCCCCCGCCATTGTAGACATAATAAAAATCCACGATGTTGAAGGTGTCGTCTTCGGCAATCGCGTTGTTGAACTCTACCCCCGAATCGGCGGGGTCCACGAGGGTAAACAACGTTTTTGGCTTAGGTTGGTGACAGGCCGCGAGGGACAGAAGTCCTACAAGAGAAAAGAAGGTCTGCGGTATGGAGGATCTCCAGGCTTTTATCATGGACAAAGATAAAAAACAAAAGGGCCAGCCTAAACCGGCTGGCCACTTTCATTTGGGTTAAACAATTGTTCTTATTGCCACTGCGGATTCTGCGTCACGTTCTTGTTACCCAGGATCTCCTTCAACGGGATCGGCAATACATAATCTTTTGCCTTGGGTGTACGCCCTACGTTATAGAGGTTTGAGTAATGGGTGATGTAGTCGCCCAGGTAGTCGGGTGTTCCGCCAAAGGTGCTTTTGCGTCGCAGCTCGGGGTAGAGCACTTGTTCGAACACAAACTCCTGCATGCGTTCGGCTACGATGGCATCGCGCATCGCACTTTGACCCAGGGCTCCGACCGGTGACAGGCCCGCGCGATCGCGCACGGCGTTGATGCCTGTGGTGGCATCGCCGGTCTGGCTTTCGTTGCACGCTTCAGAGTGGCCCAGGAGCACATCCGCCAGGCGCAGATAGATGGTGTTCTTTTCCGTGGCCGTCCACGAACCGCCTACGTGCATCTCGGTGATCTTGCCCGACCATGCCTTTCCAAAAACAAGCTCGGTCGGATTTTCAGGATTTGCATTGGGATCGACAATACCACCAAAGCGCGACAGGTTATAAGACGCCGTCTTGCTCCAACGCACGATGGGATAAGCACCCGCGGCGGTCTTCGCTGTGCGGGCGGTGGGATACGATTCCACGAAGGTGCCCGCGATGCGCTTGTCGCCGTCGTCATAGGCCGCTCTGAAATCCTGCGTAGCGCTCAACCAGCTCCAGCCTGCACCGCCGTCGTCGGTTGGCAGATCTTCGGGGTTGAAGTGGGCAGAGTGGTTGCTGTACTCGTTGGCGTTTGCCTTTGCCGAAACCTGTCCTTCAAAAATTCGTTCACCCATGTTCTCGTGATCGGTGTCGAAATTGTAGCTGAAGTCGCTGAACAAGGTCAGGCCGCTGTTGTTGATGATGTCCTCGGCCGTGACCTTGGCCTCTGCCCATTTTTTATCCCACAGTTGGGCCTTCATCAGCAAAGTTTTCGCAGCCCACTTGTTGGCTCTTCCCAGGTCGGCGCCGGTGTAGGCGTTGGGCAGCACGGCAATAGCCGCTGCACAATCGGAATAGATCAGATCGATGATGGCGCGTGTGCCCCCGCTGTTGGACGCCAGGTTGCTCAAATCCTTGGTGCCTTCCGTGGTGAGCGGTGCGTTGTCGAAATAACTCAACAAGCCATAGTAGTAGAACGCTCTCAGGAAGTACGCTTCACCTTTCAGGCGCGCGATGAGTTCGGCGTTGGCCGGATCGACAATGGTTTCGGCCACGGCCAATATTTCGTTGGCCCGGTTGATCGACCGGTAGCTTTGACCCCAATAGGCTTCGATCACATCATCCTGTCCCGTCACATTGCCCAGGTTGTATTGCAGGGGTTGTTTTTCCCAACCCACCTGAAAGCCTACGAGGCATTCGAACACGTAGCGGTTGTAGAAGTAGTTGAACCAGTCCGAATTGCCCATCGTCAAATCATCATAGATGGCATTGACACCGAGCTTCAATTCGTTGGCCGACTTGTAAAAGCTATCCGGACTGATATAATCCGGCGTCTCATCCAGGTCCGAGCAGCTCATCCCCACCAGCAACAGGGAGGTCATGATCGAGAGCAGGAGTTTTTTTCTTACTATTTTTTTCATGGTCATTTTCATTTTAAAGTTGTTCACTAGCGCTCCCATTAAAAACCGATGTTAAGACCCGCGGTGAATTGGCGCGAGCGAGGATAAGCATCGTAGTCATCGCCACGGTTCAGGTTGTTTTGTCCCTGGTTGTTCACTTCCGGATCAAAGCCTGTGTATTTGGTGATGATGAAGAGGTTTTGTGCACTCACATAAACACGCGCCTTGCGAATGAATTTCGGTACGGGCAGGTTGTAGCCCAGCGAAACATTCTGCAGGCGGATGAAAGATCCGTCCTCAATAAAGAAAGAAGACCGGCGGTAGGACGCGAAGTCACGCTTGGCATCCACGGCCGGACGCGGCGCGTTGGTGTGCTGCGGTGTCCACGAATCGGTGAGGATGTTGGAGATCTCATTGATCTTTTGCGCGCCGTCGCCAATCTCGGATTGTTGCAGGTTGCGCACATCGTTGCCTTGCACGCCGCGAAAGAACACGGAAAAGTCAAATCCTTTAAAGCGCACCGTAGAGTTCAAACCCCAGGTGTATTTGGGATTGGGATTGCCCATGATGGAATAGTCATCGGCCGTATAGCTGCCGTCTTTGTTTTTGTCTTCATATACCGGGTTTCCCGTTTCGCTGACGCCGATAAATTTATAGCCTTTCCATACGCCAATGGCATTGCCTGCTTCCACCCAGCTTCCGTCCACGCCAAGGTGGCCGCTGGTGCTGGTGGCATAGAAGGGAGCGCTTTCGCCAAGGTCCTCAATTCTGTTTCGGAGGATCGATACGTTTGCGGCCACATCCCAGGTGAGTGCACCCTCGTTGATGACCTTGGTGTCGACGGAAAGTTCAAAGCCTTTGTTGCTGAGGGAACCGGTGTTCTTCAACAAGGTGCTGAAGCCCGTGCTTTGCGGAATGGATACATAGAGCAACAGGTCGGTCGTGAGGTTGTTGAAATAGTCCACCGTCACATTCAGTCTGTTTCCGAGGAAGCTCATGTCGATACCGGAGTTGAACATGCGGGTTTGTTCCCATTTCAAATCGGCGTTGGGCATGCGGGTGGCGGCATAGCCGGAGACCAGCACGCCGTTGAAGACGTAGTTACGCGGGCTTAGGTCGGACGTCGACTGATAGGCGGGGATCTGCGAGTTACCCGTAATACCATAGCTCACCCTAACTTTAAGGTCGTCGAAAATGTTCGACAGGCCGGCGCTTTCAAAAAACTTTTCGTTCACCACACGCCATCCCAAAGCAGCCGACGGGAACGTTGCCCATTTGTTGTTGGGACCGAACTTGGTGGAACCGTCGCGGCGGGCCGTCAACGTCAGCAAAAAGCGGTTCTGGAAATTATAGTTGATCCTTCCCAGGTAGGACCGCAGTCCCCAATCTACGCGCGTCGAGTTTCCGATCTGCGGCAAGGTTCCGTTTTGAAAATTCAGCGACTTGAAATCGTCCGAGTCTAGACCGCGAATGGCCTGCGAGGCCGACTGGTTGTCTTCCCGCTGCGTGGTATAGCCCAGCATCACTTCCAGCGAGTGACCTTCTGCGATCGTTCGGGAATAGGTGAGGATGTTTTCGTTCAACAGGTTGACAAGGTTGCGATCAAAGCGTTGAAGCTCCCGGCCGTTCTGGCGTCCGAGACGTGTCTTGCTGTTGTAGAACGTATTGCGCGTGGCGTTGAGCACGTCAAGCCCCAGGCTGGTTCTGAACTTAAGGTCTTTCGTGATGTTGAAGGTCAATGCCGTGGTACCAAAGAAACGATTGGTCGCATCCTTGTCGACACCTTCCTTGGCTTCCGCTACGGGGTTTATGGTGAAGCGACCATCATAGAGCGGGTAGTTGTAGTTTCCGTTGGCGTCGTATACCGGAACGGTGGGATCAAGTCCCAGCGCGGTGATGATGATACCACCGGGACCGCCGCGATCGGTAGGAACGTTGTTGGACGTGGTGCGGGCAAACGACCAGCTGTTGCTCAGCGTAGCCTTGCCGTTGAACAAGTTGTTGTCCAGGTTCAGGCGAAGGCCATAGCGTTTGAAATCGGTGTTGATGATGAGACCTTCGTTGTCCATATAATTACCCGACACCGCATATTTCGCGTTGGCATTTCCCCCCGAGATCGAGAGCTGGTTGTTCCAGATGCTTCCGGTGCGCGTGATCTCTTTCATCCAGTTGGTGCCGTTGCCAAAGCCCTGGATCTGGGCGTCGGTGTAGCGGGGATTTCCGCCTTGGCTCACATCGAGCGTGTTGAGATATCTTCCGTAGTCGGAAGCGGGCATCATGTCGATGTTGTGCGAAATGGTTTGTGAGGTCATCGACGTTTCAAAGTTCACGTTGGTCTGACCGTCTTTTCCACGTTTGGTGGTGACGAGCACCACACCGTTGGCTCCGCGTGAGCCATAAATGGAGGTTGCCGACGCATCTTTCAAAACTTCGATCGACTCGATGTCGCTGGGGTTAAGCGATGCCAGCGCATTCTTGGCTTGACGATCGCCGCCCGTGCCATAGGCAGCGTTGTCGGGATAGATCGGGAGGCCGTCTATAACATAGAGTGGCTCGCTACCGCTGATGAGTGAGTTCGCACCCCGGACGCGCACGGACAAACCGCCGCCGGGTGCCGATGAGGCTTGTGTTACCTGAACACCCGCCGCCCGGGCCTGCAGACCCTGCTCCACCGACGTGACGGGCATGTCTTTGAAGGCGTCGCTCTTCACGGAAGAAACCGATCCGGTGAGATCGCTCTTCTTCACAGTGCCATAGCCCACGATCACCACTTCTTCCAGGCTCTTAATATCCTCTTCCAGATTTACATCGATCGTCGAACGGTTGCCTACGACAACGTCCTGATTTTTGAAACCGATAAAACTGAAGGTGAGGACAACATCCGCCTGATTCACCTCGATTTGAAACACCCCGCGTGAATCGGTAGTCGTTCCCTGCGCAGTCCCCTTAACTAAGACGTTTACGCCAGGAAGGGGGTCGCCTTGCGTTGTCGTTACTTTGCCGGAGAGTTTTGTTTGCGCAAAGGCCTGCGTTGCCAGCAGGATGCCCAAAAAGACCACCAGTAATTTTGTGAGTGACTTGTAGTTGTCTTCCATAGAGTTAGGTGAAAATTATAATCACACAAATTTTACGGAATCGATTGCAAAAATGATGGACTATACACGGTTAAAACTGGATTATTCTCCTGCTGGTAATTGTCTGTTGACACACCAAAGTGGGCTGATCGGTAGAAAAAAGGGGTTATTTCAAATTTTGTCGTTTAGGCCTCAAATCTCAAATAAGTAAAATTGTCCAGTTCGGAGCGCGCAGAAGCCATCTCCTCCGCAACCGCGTCTGCACCAGAATGCACGCCCTGACCGATCATAATAAAATCCATGAAAAAGACCGGATTCTCCATTCAAACGGTTGCGGCATTGGCATACTTTTGCTGAAACCGCATCCCCCATCATGAACCTAAAAAGGAATTTAAGCCTCGTATTTTTTCTGCTCGCCGTCGCGTCAACGGCCCTGGCCCAAACCGAACCGGAAGCCATTGTCATTCAAACGGCACACACCAGCCTGGTCTTTCAAGTGAGCAAAGAAGGCAACCTCATGCAGTCGTATTTTGGAAAACGACTGCCCGCGGATCAAATCAAAAACATCCAGATCACCCAACAAGAAGCTTATTCCACCTATGGCAAAGCCTTTGTCTTCGAACCTGCTTTTCAGGCAGTGCATGCCGACGGCAACCTCACCACGGAATTGAAGTATGTAAAAAAAGAAACCAGCACGGTGGATAAAAACACCACGCTCACCCGAATCCAACTGAAAGACGCGTTCTATGACCTCACCGTCTTTCTTTGTATGAAAGCCTACGCCGCCGAAGATGTTGTGGAGCAGTGGACCGAGATCACGCACGGTGAAAAGAAAGACATCACGCTCAACGATTTTGCGTCGTCACAACTTTCGGTGAAGGCATCGTCGTATTGGCTCACCAGTTTTTATGGCGGCTGGGCCTCGGAGATGAACCTGAATGAAGAAAAGCTTTCCGAAGGCCGCAAGGTCATCGAATCGAAACTGGGCGTCCGGTCCAACCAGTTCACGCATCCTTGTTTTTTATTGGGTGTCGACGGCGCAGCAACCGAAACCGAGGGAACCGTGATCGGCGGCACGTTGGCGTGGCCGGGAAGCTGGCGGTTGTCGTTTGAAGTGGATCCCACAAAAAATCTGCGCATCCTCTCCGGCATCAATCCTTTTGCTTCACAGTATACTTTGAAACCGAAGGAAGTGTTCAAAACACCGGGCATGCTGTTCTCCTTCAGCGATGCCGGCAAAGGCGAGATCTCGCGACGCTTTCACGCGTGGGCACGGACGTATGGCATTTACAAAAGCGAACGACCGCACATGACCCTGTTGAACAATTGGGAGGCCACCTACTTTGACTTCAACGAAACGGTGTTGAAACAAATCATTGCCGACGGCGCCGACATGGGCTTCGACCTGTTCTTGTTGGACGATGGATGGTTTGCCAACAAATATCCCCGAAACAACGACGATGCTGGCCTGGGTGACTGGGATGTGAACGTCAAGAAATTGCCGCATGGCATTGGCGAATTGGTCACGGCCGCGGAAGCCAAGAAGATCAAATTCGGGATCTGGATCGAACCCGAAATGGTCAACCCAAAAAGTGAACTGTACGAGAAACATCCCGACTGGGTGATCACCGCACCACACCGTCCGCTGGACCCCAGCCGAAACCAGCTCGTGCTCGACCTTTCCAACCCGAAAGTGCAAGACCATGTCTTTTCCGTGGTCGATAAAATCCTGACTGAAAATCCACACGTGGCCTATATGAAGTGGGATTGCAACCGCTACATGACCAACGTCGGGTCCTCGTATCTGCCGCCGGAGAAGCAGTCGCATCTTTTTATTCAGTATACACAAGGGCTGCTGGACGTTCTGAAACGCGTGCGTCAAAAATATCCCGACGTGGTGCTCATGGCGTGTTCCGGCGGGGGCGCCCGTATGGACTATGCCACGCTACCCTTCTTTGACGAATACTGGATCAGCGACAACACCGACGCCCTCGACCGTATCTTCATTCAGTGGGGAACGAGCTACTTCTTCCCTCCCATCGGGTTGGCCAGCCACGTGTCGGTGGTCCCCAATCATATCACAAAACGCATCACGCCGCTGAAATTCAGATTCGACGTGGCCATGTCGGCAAAACTTGGCATGGATCTGCAACCCAAAGACATGAGCCCGGAAGAAAAAGAGTTTTCCAGGAACGCCATCCAGATCTACAAGGGGATAAAACACATTGTCCAGTTTGGTGATCTGTACCGGCTGTTGTCCCCTTACGAAAGCAACCGCGTTGCTTTGCAATATGTGACGCCCGATAAAAAGGAGGCGCTTGTTTTTTCTTATCTCATGAAAAAAGAGATCATGGGCAACGACCAGGTGCTGTACGCGCAGGGTCTTGATCCGAACCAGGAATATACGTTCACCGAAGTGAACAAGGCGCCCAACAAGACTTCGCATGCGTCGGGTTTGGATGGAAAGAAATTTACGGGAGCATTTTTGATGACCTATGGCGTGCGCTACCGCATGTCGGAAGAATTTGAAAGCATCGTATTTCAACTCTCCTCAAAATGACATCGCATCCTCCATCCACGAGCAGCGTGAAAAAAAATCGCATCTCCTACAAGCCCTGGGGAACATACGGAGGCAAAGACGTTTTCCTTTTTAAATTGGAAATTGCCAGCGGCGCGTTTGTTGAAATAACAAATTATGGTGCCACCATCGTCTCCATGGTTGTCCCCGACCGGAACGGGAAGTTGGAGAATACCGTGATCGGCTTTCCCTCGCTCGAGGGCTACGTGAACGACCGGTGTTATATCGGATCCACGATCGGCCGTTTTGCTAACCGCATCGGCGGCGCTGCCTTCACGCTCGACGGCGCAACGTATACGCTGGAAAAAAATGATGGCCCAAACAACAATCACGGCGGCCCCGGCGGGTTTCATGCAAAGGTATTTGACTTTCGTGTGGGGACAGATTTCCTTTCGCTTTCATTGACCAGTGCCGACGGTGAGGGAGGTTTTCCCGGCCAGGTGGATTTCCTGGTCACCTATTCCTGGAGCGACGATCATGAGCTGACCATCCGGTTCAATGCCGTGTCCGACAAAAAGACGGTCCTCAATTTTACAAATCACGCCTACTTCAATTTAGCACCCGATCATGGCGATATCCTGGAGCATGAGCTCACGCTCCCTTCCGATGAAATGCTGGAAACTGACAGCGGTTATATTCCAACCGGTGTCATCAGCAGCACCACCGGAAATAATTTCCACCAAACCCGCATCCGCGACCGCGTAAAATTCTCAGGCCCATCCCAAACCGGCGTGAACCGCTATTTCATCCTGAAGCACGACGACAAGCCCGGTATGCGACGCGCCGGCCTATTAACAGAACGGACTTCCGGCAGAAGTCTCGAGATCTTTACCACGTATCCCGGCGTCCAACTTTACACCGGCGACTACCTGGACTCAAAACACCTCAGCAGCCGGTTCAAGCAAATCCACCCCTTTGATGGTTTGTGCTTGGAATGTCAGCACTATCCGGATGCCCCGAATCACAATAATTTTCCCAGCACGGTTGTTGAGCCGGGGGAGGCTTATGATGAAAGGATTGTTTATAAGTTTGGGGTGAGGGCATAGGAGCCAGGAGCCAGGAGCCAGAAGCCAGGAGTTGGGAGTCGGTCTTCGTAGTCAGTATTCAGGAGCCAAGAGGCAAGGCGATATGATAGGGTGGGTATTAGTTTTCAGGAAGGCCATGTTTACAAATTCAAACCACCACACGTCCACCTATAGCTCGCGCTCACTTTCTCTCTCACTCTCACTCTCTCCCACACCTCACTCCCGCACCCTCTACTGGCTCCTGGCTCCTGGCTTCTGGCTCCTCACATCAATGCCTCACCATCTCCATCTCAAATTGCTCCAGCGTCTTTCCTTTTGTTTCCGGAACAAATTTCAAGAGGATAAAAAAGTAAGTAAGACAAACAAAGGAGAAAAGGAAGAACGTCTGCGGCGCGTCCAGGAGTTCGATGAGGACCGGGAAACCGTAAGCCAGCGAGAAACAGGCAACCCAAAGCATGCCAGTGGCGATAGAGACGGCTCGGGTCCGGACTTTGGTGGGGAAGATTTCGGAGATCAGCACCCACGTCACGGGCGCCAGGGTGGCGGCGTAGGTTGCGATGAAGGCCAATACAAAGAACGAAAGCAGGTAGCCGTCGAACAGGCTGTAGTGAAAGCAAATGCCGACCAGGAATAACCACAACGCCATGAGGAAGGAACCGGCCAGCATGAGTTTTTTTCTGCCCAGCTTGTCCACTAACATCATGGCCACCAGGGTGAAAATTAAATTGATGGCGCCGATCATGATTTGTTGAAACAACTGGTCTTTCACATTCATCCCGGCTTTTTCAAAAATGATGGGTGCATAAAAGAAGACGGCGTTTGCCCCGGAGATCTGTTGAAAGACGGCGAGCGTGATCCCCAGCAAAACAATGAACGCCACACCCGGTGCGAGCAAGTCGGATAATTTCCCCTTCACTTCCCGCTGCATGCGCGATTGAATGAGCGTCACCTCTTGCACGGCATCTCCACCGGAGATCTTTGCCAGGATGGTCTTTGCTTTTTCGATATGACCTTTGCTCACCAGCCACCGCGGGCTTTCGGGAACCATGAAAACAAATACAAAAAACAGCAAGGAAGGAATGGCCCCTGAAGCAAACATCCACCGCCAGTTGTTCTCGACGTCGGCGAGGATATAGTTAGAGAAATAGGCCAGCAAAATGCCCGAAACAATGGTGAGTTGATTGATGGAAACCATGCGCCCACGAATGGCCGCGGGACTTACTTCGGCGATGTACACCGGCGAAAGCATCGAGGCAGCGCCCACGCCAATGCCGGCGATGATCCGCCAAACGATTAAAGCTGAATGCGTAGACGACCATCCCATGAAAATGGATGAGATCATAAAGATGCCCGCCGCGATAATGAGCGGAAGCTTGCGGCCGAAGCGTTCCGCAAAGGGCCCGGTCAACAAGGTTCCGATGATGCAGCCCACATACAACGAACTGCCCGTCCAGCCCAACTGCGCTTCGCTCAAATGATAATACGATTGTATGAAGGGAATAGTGCCCGAAAAAATGGCGATATCAAATCCAAAAAGAAGGCCTCCGAATGCGGCGACGGAGCTGATAAGAAAAACATAAGATCTCTGAGCCATAAATCTGTATCTATACAAAAACAAAGGTGCTGCAAAATGAAAATTCAGAAATGGAGAATCGCCTGAAAAGAATGGACTATTCCGTTTTCGGAAAAAGGGACTTCGTCCTCAACGTTTTTTATGACGATACTCCACCGGCGACAATCCCATCACCTTCGTGAACAACCGCGAGAAATAGTAAGGATCTTCAATGCCCAATTTAGACGAGATCTCGTTGATGCGCAGCGACGTGAACTGAAGGTATTGGCAAGCATGCTGGATCTTTAGATGATTAAAATAGATGATCGGCGAATAGCCGGTCTTGCGTTTGAAAATGTTGGAGTAATGCGACAGCGAAAGATTCACGGACGCCGCCAGCGCTTCCAGCTTGATGGGCGTGTCGAGGTGATCTTGCATATACTCAATAGAGAGATCCACCACATCTTTCTCCACCGCATGCTGGGCCGATGCGAATTTGTCGGAAAACGTCAGCGTCGTCAGGAAATATTGAAAGCTGGTGCTGGCAAAAAATAAGTTGTCGAGGCTATAGCCGGATTCGAGGCTCCGGTAGATCATGTCGAAGATCTTGATCCGCTCTTCCAGGAAAATGTTGTCGTTGACAAAACTTTTGAACTGCTTGGTCAGCAAGCTCACAAAGTAGGCACTTTGCAGGCCTTTGAAGTGCGCCCAGTAGATGGTCCACGGATTTTTATCGTCCGCTCCATATTTATGGGGCATCTCGGCGGGAATGATCAGGACTTCGTTGGGATTGATGTTCACATTCCCCGAAGGAAGTTCCACCCACCCCTTCCCTTCCAGGCAATAGATCAGAATGTGTGCCGATATGCCTGAAGGTCGCTCGCGGTAGTGAAACTGGGCGCGGGGGTAAAAGCCAATGTCGGTCAGGTAGAGACTGTTGATGGGCAATGTATAGCCACACATCTCCAATATTTTTTTGGGCAGCACGATCGCGCGTTGTCCTTCAAAACCTTCCCGTTTTCGTATGGCTTGCATATTGCCCATAAAAATAGAATAATCCATCAAAAGAGAAAATTAATCCATTACCAACAATTTGCAGGCGGGTAACTTTGCTAAAACATTCGTTAGAAATGAAAAGCAAAAGCACTGTTGAGGTTTGGGAGGAGAAAGTCTCGATTCCGACGTATGGGATCGGAAAACCAGAAAAAAATCCAATTTTCTCCGAAAAGCGCGTGTACCAGGCAAGCAGCGGTGTGGTCTATCCCAACCCTGTCATTGAAAAGATCCTCGACGAGAAAACGGACAAACTTTATCACGCCGTCTTTCTCGAAAATCAATACATCAAAATTATGATCCTTCCCGAGATCGGGGGAAGGGTGCACATGGCGTATGACAAAATAAGACAACGCCATTTCGTTTATTACAACCAGGTCATCAAACCCGCACTGGTGGGTTTAACGGGACCCTGGATCTCCGGGGGAATTGAATTCAACTGGCCGCAACATCACCGCCCCAGCACGTTCGACCCCATCGACTTCACCATAGAAGAACACGAAGACGGCAGCAAGACCATTTGGGTGAGCGAAGTTGAAAAAATGTTTCACACCAAAGGGATGGCAGGGTTCAGACTCTACCCCGATAAAGATTACCTGGAGATCAACGTGAAGCTCTATAATCGAACGCCGTTCCCACAAACCTTCCTCTGGTGGGCCAACCCCGCTTTGAAAGTGAACGACGATTATCAGTCCGTGTTTCCACCGGACGTGCGGGCCGTCTTTGATCATGGAAGAAGAGATGTATCCGAGTTCCCGATCGCCAGAGGTGAATATTATAAGGTAGACTACTCCGCCGGGGTGGACATCTCGCGTTATAAAAACATTCCCGTGCCCACATCCTACATGGCACAAGAATCCAAGTACGATTTTGTGGGAGGATATGAACACGACACGCGTGCAGGAATATTGCACGTAGCCAATCACCATGTTTCCCCTGGAAAAAAACAATGGACCTGGGGCAATGGCGAGTTCGGTTTTGCATGGGATCGAAATCTGACAGACGAGGATGGACCCTACGTCGAAATTATGACGGGTGTTTTCACCGACAATCAACCCGACTTCTCCTGGATCCTGCCCGATGAGGAACGAACCTTCACACAATATTTCATGCCCTATAGCGAATTGGGGGTTGTGAAAAATGCTACCAAGGATGCACTCGTCAATGTAGAGGTGCAGGGCGCCCATGTCAGTCTCAAGTTCTATACAACGGCGGCTCATGAAAAAGCGACCGTGACGTTGCGAACGGATACCCAGGAACTTTATTCCGAAGTGATCGACATCTCGCCGGAGCGACCCTATCAACACAACATCCTTCTGCCACAGCCTGTCGCTGCCGAAAACATCATCGCGTCGTTGCGCGATAAAGCGGGCAAGGTGTTGGTGCACTATCAGCCCGAAAAAGAAATTTCCAAACCGGTTCCCGAACCAGCCAAAGCAGCGGCCGAACCCGAAGGCATTGCCAGCATCGAAGAACTTTTTCTAACGGGACTTCACATCGAACAATATCGTCACGCCACCTTCCTGGCAACCGACTATTACCTGGAGGCCTTGCGTCGCGAGCCAACGGATGTGCGCAACAACCAGGCGATGGGCATGTGGTTTATGAAACGGGGACAATTTGCCAAAGCTGAATCCCATTTCCGGCGCGCCATCGCCACCCTCACCGAGCGAAATGCAAATCCCTATGACGGCGAACCGTATTTCAACCTGGGGCTTTGTCTTTTCTTCCAGGATCGTCACGACGATGCCTATGCAGCCTTTTTCAAATCCGCCTGGAATGCGCCGGTTCAGGCTGGAGCCTATCTGAATCTCGCGAGAATTGCCACGCAAAAGGAAAATTTTGAAGATGCGCTGGAGCTCGTCAACAAATCACTGAACAGAAACTACACCAGTCAAACCGCCCGTCACCTGAAGGTGATCATCCTTCGCAAACTCAACCGGCAGAAAGATGCTCAAGACCTCATCGATCAATCGCTGGCGCTCGACAAATTCAACTTTGGGATTTTGTTTGAGTCCTTCCTCCTTTTTCAGACGACACCTTCCGGCAAAAACGAAAATCCACTAGACCGGTTAAAAAACCTGGCGCGCGACAACGCGCATACCTACACGGAATACGCTTTCGACTACGCCCATGCCGGACAATATGCCGAAGCCATTCAACTCCTGGAGATTTGCAAGACCGAAGGCGACACTTATCCCATGATGGATTATTACAAGGGTTATTTTGCCTCTAAAAACAATAAGCCCACCCTCGCCCATCAGTACTACCAACAAGGTGCGCGCCGCAAGCCCGACTATTGTTTTCCCAATCGCGTGGAAGATGTGTTGGTGTTGCAAGAGGTGATGCACGCCAATCCCATCGATTCCAAAGCGCCGTATTATCTCGGCAATTTTTGGTACGCGCACAAGCAATACGCGGAGGCCATTCAATGCTGGGAAATCTCGGTAACGCTCGATCCTGATTTTGCCACCGTAAACCGCAACCTGGCACTGGCCTACCATAACAAACAAAACAATCCCGCCAAAGCGCTCCAATATTTAGAACGGGCATTTATCCTGAACACGCGCGATGCCCGGGTCTTCATGGAACTGGATCAGCTCCATAAAAAATTGAACAATTCCCACGAGGACCGTCTTTCGCGACTCGAAGAACACCTTGCCCTGACCGAAGATCGCGATGATCTCTACCTGGAGCGCATCACGTTATACAATCTCTTGAACCATCACGAGAAAGCGTTGGCGCTTTTGGCCGCACGACAGTTTCACCCCTGGGAAGGAGGCGAAGGCAAAGTGGTCGGACAATATCTCATCTCGAACATCGCCCTGGCAAAAAAATTCCTGAACAACGGCCATCCTGAAAAAGCCTTGCACCATTTGGACGCGGCCTCAAACTATCCACACTTTCTTGGAGAAGGAAAAATTTACGGCACCCAGGAAAATGACATCCACTATCTGAAGGGCTGCGCCTACGAAGCTTTGAACGACTCGACACGTGCAAAAGACGCCTTCCAAAAAGCAACCGTGGGGCTGAGCGAACCCGGCCAAGCCATTTACTACAACGACCAGCAACCCGACAAGATCTTCTACCAGGGACTGGCCCACAAAAAACTGGGCAACCCTGCAAAGGCCGACCAAATCTTCAACAACCTGATCACCTTCGGATCGTCGCACATGAACGACACCATCAAGCTGGATTACTTCGCCGTATCCCTTCCCGATCTGGCCGTATTTGATCAGGACCTTGATCAGCAAAATAAAATTCATTGCCATTATATTATGGGGCTCGGCTATTTAGGGTTGGGGAAGGATTCGTTGGCACTGGAGCATTTTAATGAGGCGCTTAAAAAGAACCGGAACCATGCGGGGGTGATGGTGCATAGGGGGATGATTGTTCAGGAGCCAGTCGTTAGCAGCCAGTAGTCAGTATTCAGTAGCCAGTATCCAGGAGCAAGAGTCAAGTGTTAGAAATGACAGGTGGAGGAAACGTTTTAAAAAGTCAAACGCCACGCGTTTACCGGCTCACTCACACTCACACTCACATTCACACCCGCTCCCGCACACCCTACTGGCTACTTACTACTAACTACTGACTACTGGCTACTGATTTCAATAACCAAAGAAAGTCTCGTATCTTTCTCCCCCCGGCTGCATCGCGGGGTAACTTTTATGAGATGGATAACCCGTGAGCGTCCGAAGATCGATCGCATTGCCTGTCCTTGGTTGATAAAGCGTTTTGTGGATGAGGATGCGGAGATCATTTATGTTCCCTTTGAAGAGGTTATAAAAAAAGCAGCGGAACTGGATGCTGTTCCGTTCGATTTGCCGGGTGTGGAGTATACGCACTATGGCGACCAGTGTACGTTCGATTTTATTATACAGAAGCATAAGCTCAATGACCCGGCCTTGAATGTGTTGGCGGTCATTGTTCGGGGGGCCGATACCGACCGGCATGACATTGCCTCTCAGGCTTCCGGCTTGTGGGCCATCTCGGCCGGGCTTTCTTACAACATTAAGGACGACCAGCAGTTGCTTGAAAAAGGAATGCTGATCTATGATGCGTTGTATAGTTGGGCCAAATATTTACAAAATGAGAAGCATACCCAGGGACCCATCGAGAACATGCTCCTGGATGTGTATAAGAAATTCCTGAAACAGAAGTCGGGCAAAGCGCCGGCGTGGGCGCAGGAATTGAAGGAAATTATCCAGGATCAGATCGACACCAACCTGGCCCTGAGCCTGAAAGAAATTTCACATAGCCTGAATGTGCATCCCTCCTATTTGTCGCGTGAGTTTTCAAAATACTTCGACGACCTGTCCTTCGGCGATTATATCCGAAAGCTGCGCATTGAAAAGGCGATTGTCCTTCTCAACGACTCGAAACATTCCCTTGCCGAAATAGCATATCTCACCGGGTTTTCTGACCAGAGCCACTTCGCCCGGATTTTTAAGAAAACAACCGGACAAAGTCCGCTGTCCTATAGAAAATCGCAGGGTAAAAAGTAAAAATAATCCCAAAAGTAAATTTCGTGCTATATTTCCTTTCCAATATTGGATAGCATTGTCATGGTGTGATCCTGTTTTAAAATTTTGGTTTACACCGTAGTGCGTCAAGTATTTTGTCGCAGAAGCTTTGTAAAACGACCATCCTCTCATGACACCTGCATATTCTCTAAAAGATCTGATCCTCTATTTTCTGAAACTCGGAACCTGGGGCTTCGGCGGCCCGGTGGCCTTAGTGGGCTACATGCACCGCGACCTGGTGGAAGATAAAAAATGGATCGGTGAAGACGACTACAAGGAAGGGCTCGCACTTTCACAACTGGCACCGGGTCCACTGGCCGCACAACTTGCCATTTACCTGGGCTATGTACATTATCATTTGCTGGGCGCTACACTCGCCGGACTGGCGTTTGTGTTGCCATCGTTTTTAATGGTGCTCGGCATTGGGTATGCATATGTTTCCTTTGGCGGATTGCCCTGGATGCAGGCCATCTTTTATGGCGTCGGTTCTGCCGTGATCGGCATCATTGCTATTGGCAGTTACAAACTCACCACGAAAAGTATCGGGAAGGATAAATTGCTTTGGGTGATATTCATTGTCCTGACGATCATCACGTTCGTTATGGAAGAGGAAATTCTATGGCTGATGTTGTTGGCCGGTGTTGCCGTCTGGTTTGTAAAGGCACCACCGAAGTGGCTCGGCTCGCCGCAAGTCATGGCGCCTGTTCTGTTTCTTCAACTACAACCCGTGGTCGTTGAGTCGCGGCTCTGGCAGATCGCATGGTTCTTTACAAAAGCGGGTGCCTTCGTCTTTGGGAGTGGTCTGGCGATCGTTCCATTTTTGTATGGCGGATTGGTAAAGGAATATCAATGGCTCAACGAACAACAATTTCTTGACGCCGTCGCGGTGGCCATGATCACGCCGGGGCCCGTGGTGATCACAGTCGGTTTCATTGGCTACCTCATCGCCGGCGTTCCCGGGGCGGCCATTGCGGCGTTGGCTACCTTTGTTCCCTGTTATTTGTTTACGGTCATTCCCGCCCCCTATTTCAAGAAGTATGGAAAACATCCCGGCATCAAGGCCTTTGTCGACGGTGTTACGGCCGCGGCCATCGGCGCTATTGCGGGTGCCGTTTTAGTGTTGGGAAAAAGAACGCTGACCGATTTGCCTACCGGGCTCATTGCATTGGCTACGGCCGCCGTGTTGTTCCGTTATAAGAAAATTCCGGAACCGGTTATTATCGTCATCGCTGCCGCTATTGGCATATTTCTAAAAACATTCCTATGAACAGAAAAGATTTTATGAAGACTTCGGCGATCCTGGGTGGTGCCGGTCTCTTGCCCGCAAACAATGCGTTCTCTCAAGGCCTTCAACAAAGCGGGTTGGATAAACTGACCGACAAGGACGGTAACTTCGCCCTGCAGCCGCTGCCTTACAACGAAAATTTCCTCGAACCACACATGGACCAGGAAACCCTTCACTTGCATTATACTTTCCATCATGGCGATGCCGTGAAGGCGGCAAACAAAGATCTTCAAATGATCAAAAAGTCGATCGACGAGAATAATCTCGATACGGTAGACTATTGGACAAAAAAATTGTCCTTTCACTTATCCTCTCATATTCTCCATACCATTTTCTGGACAAACCTCAGCAACAAAAAAAGCGACCCATCCGGCGCATTGTTGAAGCAGATCGAGAAGGATTTTGGCTCTTACGATAAATTCAAAGTGCTGATTAGCAAAACCGCCAAGGGCGTCGATGGCAATGGCTGGGGAATTTTAGGCTATCAGCCCTACACGCAAAAACTCACCGTACTCCAATGCGAAAACCACGAAAAGCTCACACAATGGGGCGTCATTCCCATTCTTGTGATCGACGTGTGGGAACACTCCTACTACCTGAAATACCGGAACAGGAGGGCCGAATTTGTCGACAACCTGTTTCCCATCATCCATTGGGACAATGCTGCCGAGCGATTCAATTATGCGCTTAAACTAGGTTGAGCCGACGAAATTTCAAGCGATCAGATCGATCGTTCAGGGAACCTTGTAAATCTTCAAGAAAAGGTTCGATATTCGGGAGGATCTATTGATCCGGGCAATATATCAAGCTTAAAGATTTCAGGTTTCTATGTTCTTCATCACGCGTTTCCATCAATCCCTCAAAATAGTTGTATGGTTTCTCCTTGCTGTACTATCATCAGCAGGAAACCATGCATTTGGGCAAAATCCTACACTTCAAATCCTGGAGGAAGGTTATATTTTTGATCGTGCCGAGTTTAAATCCTGTCACGCCTCAACGTTGGTGCAACTGGCCAATGGAAAAATAATGGCCGCCTGGTTTGGAGGTACCGAAGAGGGAAGCCCCGATGTGTGTATCTGGATGTCGGTAAAAGAAAATACCGGCTGGACAAAACCCGCACGCATCGCAGAAGGCTTTCAGCCCGATGGCAAGCCGTCGCCTTGCTGGAACCCGGTACTTTTTCAAAGCAAAAATGGGAAGCTCTATCTCCATTACAAAGTCGGACCCAATCCCCGCGAGTGGTGGGCGATGTACAAAGTTTCCGGTGATCATGGAAAGACCTGGTCGAAGCCGGCTCCGTTGCCCGAGGGCATGCTAGGCCCCATCAAAAATAAACCCGTACAACTAAAGGATGGCAACCTGCTCTATCCTTCCAGCACAGAAAGCCTTGATGAGAAAAAATGGATCATTCACCTGGAACAGTCTGACCCGACACTAAGTCATTGGAAAAAGATCACGATAGACTGCGACACCTTCAACGCCATTCAACCCTCTCTCCTTTTTTATCCCAGCCACAAGATGCAACTGCTGGCCCGCAGCAAAGAGAATGTGATCGTCCAAAGCTGGTCGGAAGACGACGGAAAAACATGGTCGCATGTCACGGCGACAAATCTACCCAACCCCAACTCCGGCATAGACGCCGTAAGCAAACCGGATCGCTCCCTGCAACTGTTAGTCTACAATCCCCTGACCGCCGGAAAAGAATGGTGGGAAGGTCGTTCTGCACTAAGGCTGGCCACATCCACCGACGGCTTGCAATGGACAGACCTCTACACGCTGGAAGAACATCAAAAAGGAGAATACAGCTACCCTGCGATCATCTACGACGACCAGGGCAACATCCACATCACCTACACAGCGGATCGCGCCAAGATCAGGTACGTAAAATTGAAACTGTAGTCAAGCGCATAGTCTCCCGTCGTCAACGCGTCAACGCATAGTCTCCCGCCTCGGGGACTATGCGTTCCCCAAACTAACCAACAGTCTATCTCGCCAACGGAAAATCCGGGAGACTCTTAAGATTCTCGATCTGCCGCTGATGCCGGTTCAAATGAAATCGCAAAAACTCCAACCGCTGAACCACATTCAGCGGTCCCGAAATAATATGCGGATAAATGATTTGCTCCAGATCATACCCATCCATTTCATCACACAACGCCTCAAGCATATTCTGACAATTGGCCAGTGCCTCAATCCAGTAGTCCACCGACCCACCCCACCGGGGTTTGGCAATTTCGGGAACCTGTTCTTTTTCCTTCCAGGTCTTTTCGATGATCTTTTCGATGGGAAGGCCGTGATGGATCGCTTCGCCGGTCCAGATCGGTTTCTTATTTCGTATGCCGTCGAGCGTTTTCCAAATGCCATTGATCCCTCCCATTTCCGCCCACACCATGTGCTCGACATTGTCGACAACGGACCAGACATCGGGCGTGGGTTTGAATTGTGATTGTTCATAGGTCAGGCCGGAGGCTGCCTGGATGAATTGATGGCGGGCGAGGGCCACTGATTTTAAAAGGGATTGACGCTTATCCATGGGTTATGATTTAGTCTGGGACATTAAGCGTTCGAGAACCGTTCGTTATCTCCTGTCTCCCAACCGTGTTTAAACCTCAAATCTTAGCGCTTCCTTGTGGCTCCGAAACGTGCTTGAGTCAATTTAATAAAAAAAGGCTGTAGTCAAAGCGCACATACTGCAATCCAATGAGCATCCCAACCCGTCTGTTCACGGCGTGCTCATTTTATTTCTCATCGTGGCATGCTCGGTTCGGGGGCAGGCAGGGTTTCTTCCCGTGAGGTGGAATGCAATTTCCTCCACCTGACGGCGCAACCTCCGAAGTGGAAAAGGCGTCAAACAATAAAAGCCAGCCTTATGAAACCTGACATTCGTGCTTTCATGATGTGCAAAAAAATAACCCTGGCGGTCTGCGCCGCGCTGATCACTTCCGCGACGGTCGTTGGACAGGGCAATGGCCGCGAGTCCCTTCCATTCACTCAATATAATTTGCAAGACGATGGAAGATCCTTCTTGCTCCAGGAAGCTCAACGCGCCTCCTTTTTTATGCTGGGCGAATTACACGGAGAGCAGGAGGTGCCACAATTGTTATCTGCGCTATGGACGGAAATGTATCGCTCGGGCTATCAACACATCGCAGCCGAAATAAGCCCCTGGACAGCGGACAAACTGCAATCGGGGAAGGGCGACGACACACTGGCCATAGAAGGCTTATGGACAAATAAAGAAGCAAGGTTTGTTTGCCACACCGCCTCCAACCGGCAGACACTCTGGGGATGCGACATGGAAGAAATCTCGCTCGACTTGTTGATCCATGATCTCGCCCGCGAGAACAGGCAAACGACCCCGTTAAAAAGCGTCGAGGCTAAGATCAAAACCGGATACAATCGAAAGTTATCGCCTGCGCTATTGACTACGCTTGCCGGCTATCAGCCCGCTTCGGATCTGAAAAACGACGGGATCTCCCTGTATGAAAGCATTTTGTTGTCTCTGAAAGTCGATAGCGCGCGAGCCTTCCCGGAGTCCCGGTTCAAAGCACAACTGCTGCGCGAAAACATGATGAAAGATTATTTCATGCGGCAATACAGGCAACTCTCCACCAACGCCTCCCGGAAAATCCTCTTCCGCTTTGGGCGCAATCACATGCATCGCGGGTTGGATGGTCGTGGCGTTTCAACGCTGGGAAATTTCATATCGGAGTTCGCCATTGCGGAAGGGCTAAGAAGTTTCAATGTGGCCTGTTTTGCTGCGGGTGGCCAGTGCAAATTGCTCGGTGATACCTTTGATGCGGATGAAAGAAACGATGATCTGGCTTTTCGCTTTTTGTCGGAACAAGCCCGGTACGATCAAACTATTTTTGACCTTCGTCCTTTGCGAGTCAACTTACATAAAGTGTTAGAAAAAGACCGCACCGACCTGGACAAGCGTTTACTATTTTGGGCGGACTCATACGATGCGATAATTTGCTTTCGGTCCGTGACGCCACGCGACCACTAGCATGGCGAGATGTTTATTACTCTAGTGGACCGACAAAAGGGACACATGCGCCGCCACGGCCCACCATCTTTTCTTTCGTTGCATATAAATATCCTGATAGCAAACTCTCCCGGTCTTTAAAGCATTATCCTCTTTAGACACAAAGGTCATGTAGGCTGTTACAACGCCGATCTTTTCATCGAGCATCCGCACGTCGACGCTATCGATATTCACCGACAGTATTTCCTGCCGTTTTAAATTGCCAATGACATCACGCCGGGTCATCTTGTTGCCCCTGGGCGAGATCAAACTAAAATCCTTGGCAAAAATCCTTTCGAGGGTGGCCGAATCTTTCGTAGGATAGGACCGGATCCAGTCCTCGTTCATTTGTTTCAAGATCTCCACGGGTCTGTTTTGTGCATGCAGCTGGCACTGGGAAATCATGACCAAGCTAAAGATAAGTAATGCCTTCATTGCTGGAGGTTAAGGTTGAATAGTTTAAAAATAATCACAAAAGCTATTGAGGAGCGTTAACGGAGTGTTAAAATGGCGACACATGGTTCCGCGGCCCTTTTTCTTAACATACTGTCAAAGATTTTGTTGATTTCTCTCTCTCCTTTTCGGCCAGGCGTTCCCTTCGTCGCGGCAACCTGTCGCCTCCATCAACACATTTGGAAGTGGTCTTAAATTCCCTTGTCGTGACCGATTGTTTTTCGCTACCTTGAGGCGTGAAATGGCTTGTCGTCCTCCTGCTCCTCAGTTCCTGTGCACCCGCGCCCGAAGAAACTTTGTCGGATAGAAAAGTCCTCACGATCAACGACCGGTATTTCCAGGGCAAGGCCCTGTTCCAGCGACTTACTTCCCGCACGGGTTTCAAACTCTCCCTTCTGAATGCCGCCGGCGACCAACTCGACCAAGCCGTATTTCCCTATGCCCCCTACCAACTCGACACCGCCGATGTGAACAATGATGGGCGCACCGACATCCTGGTGGGCCTCATCAAATCCACGACATTCGACCCCATTAAAAAAAAACGCCTCTTCATTCTCCGCATCGACGACGGGCAAATACGACCGCTTTGGCTGGGCTCGAAAGTTTGCCAGGAGCTGGTGAACTTTAAAACCCTGGAAGGTGGAATTGTGCAGACCCTGGAGAAAACAAAGGCCGGCAACTATGCCATCGGACGATACACCTGGCAAAGCTTTGGACTGATCCTGATCAACTATGTTCATAATGAAAAATCGTTTGAAGAAGCCCTGCAACTTTTTAGCTCCTGACCGGCTTTGCATCGTTCTCACCGCCTTACTTCTGTTTGGGTGCGGCACCAAAACTTCGACAGAAACCACGGCGCCTCCCCAGGCCATAGCCCACACCGCAGACTACGAAGTGGTGGAAGATAAATCTTCCCTGGCGACCTACTATCAACTCGATCATATCAAGGATTGGTATCCCGAAAGAATACTGCCCCCGGTGTTCGATTATGCGCAGGATTTGTCCAACAAGAGCATCGTGGAGCTTTGGCTGCTGCGGAACGAGATCTTTGCCCGCAACGGCTATCTGTTCGACGATGCGGTGTTGCGCGGCTACTTCAACCAGTTCAAGTGGTATCAACCAATCTTCGACGTTCCCGAATTCAAAGTACAGCTCGACCAGCAGGAGCAACAATTCGTGAATAAGGTCCTGGCTTTGGAAAACACGCTCAACGCCACGCGCTATACAAAACAAGGCGACTACACCATGGTCAACCTGCAACATGTGTACAACGTGATGCAATTCAAAGCCATCGACGAAACATTGAAGCAGGCCCTGGCGAAAAATAATTTTGCCCTGGTGCCTGCAAAGCATGAACAGTTCTTTCACGTCTATGATCGCAACAGCTACGAATACATTCCGAATTTTATCACCACCGACATCTACCTGCAGGTTATGCACAAACATTTCAGTGCACTGTTGCAAAAGATAGAAGAGGAAAAATTTATCGGGCTAATGGGTGACTTACTGAAACGTGCCTACGACCGATCGCTGCAATATGAAAAGGATGAAAGCTCCCCAACCTTGAAGAGTTCTGCCCAGTGGGCCACCACTTACCTGGCGATTGCACTTTCGGCACTTACCGAAAAAACCTTTGCGGTAAGTCCCGGCATGACAGGAGCATATCAATCCGAATTAAAAAAAATAAACGACGCCTCCGAAACAGGGTCGGAATTCCTGGGCGATCCGGGTTTCCAATATTCCCAATTCACACCGCGAGGAAACTATACAAAAACCAAAGAACTCTCGCGCTATTTCAGGGCAGTGAAATGGTTGAACACAGCGCCGGTGATGATCGACACCGACAATGGGTTGATGAGTGCCATCGTTTTATCTTCTTCCATCCAGTCGTCACCCGAAACCCGGGAGGCATTTGAAAAGTTTAATAAGGCGCTGCTGTTTATTGTCGGTGAGGAAGACAATGCATCGGTCGCCAACATCATCAGCCTGCTGCCACCGCATGAGGAACTGAAAAATATCACACAACCGGAGCGGTTGTCCATGCTCCGGGGAAAGCTAATGGGCGTTGGACAGGGCAGGATCAAATCCAAGGGAGGCGATGACGCAACACAGAAAGAATTATCACGACCTTCCATTCGCTTTACCGCGGGGCGCTACACGTTTGATGCTGAAGTGTTGAGTCGCCTCATCCACGTGCTCCGGCCGGAGCCCAAACGTCCTTTCCCAAAAGCCTTGGATTTCTTCGCGGTATTGGGAAACGCCGACGCGGAAAGTATTCTGTTGAATGAACTCAAAGAAGGCACGCACTGGACCCCGTATCCCGACTCCCTGAAGAAGTTGAAATCAGAATTCAAAAATTACAATACGTGGGACATCTCGGTCTACTCCAAAACGCTTGACGCGATCCGAGCCGTATCCGAAAAGCGACCGGACTATCCCTTGTTTATGAACACGCCGCTGTGGCAAAAAAAGAACATCAACACATCGCTCGCAGCCTATACCGAACTGAAACATGACCTGTTATTGTATGCCGAACAACCCACCGCTGCTGAGGCCGGCGAAGGCGGCGGACCACCTCCCCCCGAACATGTGAGCTATGTTGAACCGAACGTGGCTTTTTGGCAAAAAGCGCTCGACCTCCTAAACCTGCAAGAGGAAACCCTGACGCGTCTTGATCTGATGACCGACGAGGTGAGCTCTGCCAGCAAAGAACTGAAAGAGATCGCTGAGCAACTGCTCGCCATGAGTAAAAAGGAACTTGCCCACGAAAATCTGACCGCAGAGGATTTCGACTATCTCACCTGGCTCGGCGGAAAGATCGAATACCTTACGATAAGACTTTCAGGTAACGATCATCTTCCGGAAAAAGAACGCCTGGTGGCCGAGATCGCCGATGTTTATAATTATAACGGCACGTACCTGGAGGAGGCCGTCGGCACCGTAGACGAAATTTATGTCATCGCGGAAATCAATGGTAAGCCTTATTTGACCAAGGGCGCCGTGTACAGCTACTATGAATTCACCAGCGACACCCCGCTCACCGACGAAGCCTGGCAACGCCGGGTCACTTCAGGAAGTACGCCGGCACGTCCCACTTGGATGAAGGAAATTCTTGTTAATGCGCCTTCGCTTGAGTCGAATCCAAGTTATAGTTTCTAAGTCATCCTAACGAAACAAGCTCCACCGTCTCGCGATGCATATTCCCCCAATCCGACATCGCCCGCAACATGGGCCTCATGCTTTGACCGAGTGCGGATAATTTATATTCTACGCGCGGCGGCACTTCAGGATAGACTACGCGTTCGATGATCTGCGCTTTTTCCAGTTCCCGCAGTTGCGCCACCAGCATGCGTTCGGAGATGCCTTCGATGGACTTCTTCAATTCACCATAGCGCATGGTCTTATAGATCAACCGGCACAGGATGGCGGGCTTCCACCGGCCGCCCACGATGTTCAATGCGTAGGCCATGCCACAACTGGCTTTCAATTGCTTTTCATTCAAAGCGTTGGTAGAACTGTTTTTTCTCATTTTTTACTTTTTTGTTAGTACCTAACAATGCGCCCAGTACATGCAAATATAAATGCTGTTGCCATACTTTTGGTTCATCAAACAACAAAGAATAGCACATGAAAAAATTTGCAAACAAAACTGTCCTGGTCACCGGTGGCAGTCGCGGCATTGGTGCCGCCATCACAAAACGACTTGCTGAAGAGGGGGCCAACGTAGCCTTCACATACAACCGCTCGGGCGAAAAAGCGCAAGCCATCGCCACCGCGATAAACCATGCTGGCGGCAAGGCCCTGGCCATCCGTGCGAACAGCGGCGTCCCGGATGATGTGACGGACGCGGTAAAACAAACGGTAAATGAATTTGGCGGCATAGATATCCTCGTCAGCAACGCGGGCATTTATATCGGCAAACCCTTTGAAGACCACACGCTGGAAGAATACGAAGAGATCATGTCGGTGAATGTGCGGGCCGTCTACGTTGCCGCGCATGCCGCCGTGAAACACATGGGCGCTGGCGGTCGGATCATCACCATCGGCAGCAATATGGCCGACGGCTCCATGGGTCCGCAAACGACTTTATACGCGATGAGCAAATCGGCGCTGCAAGGTTTCACACGCGGCCTGGCCAGAGACCTCGGACCAAAAAAGATCACCGTCAACGTAGTCCAACCCGGACCGGTGGATACCGACATGAATCCGGCCGATTCGGAACTCGCCAACTTTGTGAGAAGCCGTCTGGCCCTTGCCGACTATGGCACGGGTGACGACATCGCGGGTCTGGTTTCTTTTTTGGCGGGAGATGAAGGGAAGTTCATCACAGGCTCATTCCTCACCATCGACGGCGGCTTCAACGCCTGACAAAAACACAGTCCGGTATACGAGCCAACCGAACACGCGCGGGCACAATCTGAGGATGTGCCCGCGCTGCTTTTATAAACGTTGTGAGCGCCCGAAGTACTGAAAACCTTAACCCGCCCTGCACGTTTTATGTTAAACACCCCCCAGCGCCCCTATGGACTTATCCGGAATGAAATATCAACAGATACCGCCACCCGCCTATCTGAAGAATTATGTCCGGTATTTCTATGCTCTGGAAACCAAAGATCAAAAACCCTCGCGCTATACCTTCCGCACCATCGCCGATGGCGGGCCCGGGTTGCTCTTTCAACCACACGAGCACGGCACCTACAGCCAGAGCGACAAACTGCTTCCCGAGCTTTTTCTATACGGCCAGTCCACCACCCACGTGGAGACTTGTCTGAACGGAACGTTCACCACCATCGGTATTTTGTTTTATCCGCATGCGCTGAAATCTGTTTTTGGTTTGGATGCGCACGAGCTCACGGACCTTTGTCTCGATCTGAATGCCGAGGCCGTCAGACAAGGCTATCGCCTTTCGGAACAGTTGGCCGCCGCCGGGACCGTTGAAGCGCGTGTCGAGGTGCTCTCTGCCTATCTGTTTTTTCTCGTCCGGAAAAACAGTATCCTCACCGATAGCAAAATGGAGTATGCCATCACACAGATCGTGCAGTCGGGTGGAAGCTTGTCGTTGAAAGCGCTGCATAAAGATTTGGGGCTTTCCGAGCGCAGCGTGGAACGCAAGTTCAAACAATACGTGGGCCTGTCACCAAAACTGTTTGCCCGCATCTGCCAGTTTCAATCCTCGCTCAACCAGATCCGAACCCTCCAGCACGACAAGCTTTCCGACATTGCCTATGAAAACGAGTATGCCGACCAGTCGCACCTGATCCGCACGTTCCGCGAATTTTCGGGCATGTCGCCCAACGAATACCAAAAACAATTCAACACCCTCGCCGAAAATCTTCCCATTTTTTCCAGCGAGGATCCGCTGGTGGGTTTTGTTCTATCCTATGGGTTGCAACGCGCGTAATTTATTTTCTGAATTCCCCCGGGTTCTTGGCTTTTTATACCCCTTTTTGATAATTTTCGCATACATGCCATACCCTTAAATTGTTGGCGTATCCCTCTCGTTACCAATAAACTATCATTTACCCACCGTCACCTAAATCGTTAGAAAAATGACCTTCAAGATCTTGCCTGTTCGTGCCCGGATGCTACTGGTCTGTGCCTTATGGATCGTATTTTCTACGGTCACTTATGGCCAGGAATATCTCATCGGTTTCACCCAATATGGCGGAAGTTATAACAAGGGGGTTCCCTACCAGATCAACACCGATGGCTCTGGGTTTATGTCCTTCAAGGATTTCGATGGCAACACAGGCGAAAAGCCCGGTGATGGCGCAGGCTTCACACAATTTTACTACCCTATCGTGAACGCGGAGGGACAACATTTCGCCTTCGCGGGATTTTCCGGTATGACCCAGTCAGGCGATCAGAACCTAGGTTTAGGAGCGCGGGTAAACGTCACTCCGGGAGAAGGTGGCTTTGCCCCACCACCAGGGTTTCATTTTGGCGGCTATCTCGGAACAAATCCCGGAGGCCGGTTTTTGATGGGCTTTGACATGCAGCTTATTGGTTTGACGTCTGCTCAAGGTTCCAACGGAAACGGTGCCGTTTTCACAACATCGGCCATCGTAGGCTCGGCAGGCGGCGATGCTTTATTTTCGTTTGATGGGATCAATGGAAAATCTCCAAAGGGAAGCCTGATCCTGGGGCCCGATGGAAAAGCTTTCGGCATGACCGAATTGGGTGGAACGCATGACCTGGGGGTCATTTTTTCCGTCGGCGTTGTGGGCACCGGCAATACTTTCGGAAAGCTCCTGGACTTCGATGGTGCTACCAATGGATCGAACCCCACCGGCAACCTCGTGCTGGCCGCCGACGGACGCATGTATGGAATGACACGCACTGGCGGAACCAGTGGCAAGGGAGTTATCTTTAGTTTGTCTCGGTATGGCACCGACTACAAAAAGCTGATGGATTTCAACGGCGCAGCTACCGGCGGTAACCCCAAAGGATCGCTGACCGAATTTACCGATGGAAAGCTTTATGGCATGACCTCATCGGGAGGCGCCTATGGTTATGGCACGATCTTCAGTATAACACCTTCCGGAGTGTTCACAAAAATTTTGGACTTCGACGGCACCAATGGGAAATCTCCTGTCGGCGACCTGCTCGTTTCCACCAGCGGCACCGTGATGTACGGTGTTGCATACGCTGGCGGCGCGAATGATGACGGTGTTTTGTTCAAGCTTGAAAATGGAAATCAGTTTACAAAACTGTATGACTTTAGCAAAGCAACGGGCAGCAACCCGGTTGGGTCGCTGCTCATGAAAAAGCAAATACCCGCCATCACATTCCCTCCGATCGCGCGAAAGAATACACTGAGTGCCCCTTTTGCACCCGGGGCCACGTCTACTACCGTCTTACCCATTTACTATGTATCGGATAATCATTCCGTCGCCGTTATCGAAAACAATCAAATCAAAATTGTCGGCCAGGGAGTTGCCACCATCACGGCCTTTCAGCTCGACAATCATGCCTACCTCGCCCAGGCAGCGACGCAGGACGTAGTAGTTGACCGGGCGCTGCAGACCATCACCTTCGATCCCATTCCCGCCAAAACCTTTGGCGACCCCTCCTTCACGATCAAGGCCACATCCAGTTCGGGATTGCCCGTCACCTTCAACATGTATTCCAACAATGTTGCTACGCTCACCGGTGACGTGGTTTCCATACTAGGAGGTGGAACCGTGACGATCGTCGCACACCAGACCGGCGATGCCAAGTATGCGGCAGCGCCTGATGTGACACAGACGCTTGTGATTGACCGGGCTACGCAAACCATCGCGTTCAACCCCACCCCTACAGTAATATGCTGTCAGCCTTTTTCGCTGTCGGCAACCGCATCGTCCAAACTCGCCGTATCGTTCAAAACCCTGGACTGGAAAATTCTGCAGATTGGTGAATACCAGGTTCAACCCGTTGGTGTAGGGCCGGCCGAGGTCATTGCCTATCAGCCCGGCAACGCGAACTACAAACCAGCCGAGACCCGTGCTACCATTGAAGTATTGAAGGGTAATCAGTTTCTGACGTTTAGCATCTTCAATGGTCCATTCAAATTCGGTGACCCGCCCGGCTATGTATCTTCGAGTAGCTCCAGCGGTCTGCCGGTGACCTATACCAGCGATCCTCCGGGCATCGCCGTGGTGGAGGGCGCCAACCTCTACATCCTTGGCGTTGGCACGACCAAGATCACAGCAAGCCAGCCGGGGAACGATCTGTACTATCCCGCCTCATCAGTGTCCACCACGATCACGATAGCGCCCCCGAAAACGCCGCCTACCGATAACGTCATCACCTGGCCGAACGTCTTGTTAAAAACGATGGTGGATCCACCATTCAATCTCACGGCTTCGGCATCCTCCGGTTTACCCATATCCTACACATCCTCGGATCCCACGGTGGCCACCGTTTCAGGCAACCTTGTCACCATCAAGGGTGTCGGGTCGACGACCATCACCGCCACGCAGGCTGGCACCAGCGAAATCCCGGCGGCGACAGCGGTTAAAAAAGTGCTCCAGGTGGATAAGCAGTACCAATACGTTTATTTCTCGCTCAACTCCTACGCAACGTTTGGCAATGACCCCATTTCGTTACCCCCGACATCCAGCGCAGGCCTGCCCATCACCTACACCAGTTCGAACAATAGTGTGGCCATCATTGAAGACTATTTCCTTCATTTTACGGGCGCAGGCCAGGTAACCATCATAGCATCGCAGGCCGGCGACAGTCGCTACATGCCGGCACAATCGGCGAGCCAGACCATCAATGTGAATCCCCTCTACCAGAGCATTACCTTTGACAACCTGCCGGCGAAAACCTATGGCGACGCTCCATTCAACCTGGTGGCTACTGCCTCTTCGGGGATGCCGGTGACATTCTTCAGCAGCGATCCAAAAATCGCATCGGTAACGGGGTCGACGGTTACGATCCTGGGGGCGGGAACGGTTACCATCAAAGCAAGTCAATCCGGGGTCCCCGGATATTACGCTGCAGAAGTATCGAAACCCCTGGTCATTAACAAGAAAAGTCAAACGATCACCTTCCCGGCATTGTCTGCGACGAAATACGGTGCCGCACCATTTCTCATTTCCGCTACGTCCTCGGCAAACCTGCCCGTTACCTTCACCAGCGCTAAACCTGCTGTGGCCAAAGTTTCGGGTAATGTTGTCACCATCACCGGCAATGGTACGGCCGACATTGTTGCTTCTCAACCGGGCAATGAAAACTACCTGCCTGCCCCGGTGGTTCACCAGCAATTTCTTGTCGCCGATGCGGGCAACACCTACGATATCGTAGGTGCAACCTCCAACGGTGGCGCTAATGGTACGGGAACCGTGTACGCCATGAATTCCGAAGGCGCCGACTTCAACATCATCAAGTCTTTCAGCGCCCAAAATGGAGGCCTTCCGGAGGCCGGGCTCACGAAGGGAACGGACGGCAGGCTCTATGGCAACCTCTATGCGGGTGGAAAATACGGCAACGGACAAATCATTCGGCTCGAAGCCGACGGCACGGGCTACACGGTACTGCACGATCTGATCGACGCGGAAGGGTCTTCTCCTTTTGGCAATTTGATCCAGGCCAGCAACGGCGATCTTTATGGCCTGACCAGCAAAGGTGGCACCTTCGATTGGGGCACCATTTTCAAACTAAAAACCGATGGCACCGGGTTCACGGTCTTGCACAGTTTCTCTTATACCGCAGAAGGAAGCAGTCCGCTCGGCGGACTTTTGCAAGCCAGCGATGGGAAACTTTATGGCATGACCCGCTATGGCTTCTATGGGTCCGGAACCATCTTCAGCATCCAGGCCGATGGCAGCGCCTACACCACGATATTCAGTCTGACGGAAGCCGCACCCACCAAGTCCGGCACGTACCCGCGTGGCGATCTCATTCAAGGTGCCGATGGTTTTCTGTATGGCACGTTGTTGCAGGGCGGCGCAAACAACAAGGGAACGTTGTTTAAAATCAAAACCGACGGCTCTGGTTTTGCAAAGCTGGTGGACTTCGACGGAGCAGCGCACGGCGCCTCACCGGCGTCCACATTGCTATGGGCATCGGATTCAAAAATTTATGGGATGGCCCAGGCAGGAGGAGCCAATGGCGTAGGAGCCATTTTCTCACTCAACGCCGACGGTTCAAATTTTACACGCCTTTTTGATTTCGACAATGCTACCACCGGTGGTTCACCGCCAGGCGAACTCACGGAAGGGAGCGACGGGTTGCTCTACGGCATGACCAATAGCGGTGGTGCGAATTCTTTCGGGACGGCTTTCAGCATTCAAAAAAATGGTTCAAACTTTCATAAGCTGATAGATTTCGATAGCCGTGCTGCAACGCCAACATTTGGTCCGCTCGTGGAATCCGGGACCGGTGTTTTCTTTGGCATGACCACCAATGGCGGAGTGGGTAATACGGGCGCGATCTTTAGCATCACCTCCAGCGGGACCTTTGCGGTAGTCAAAAACTTTCCCGGCGAAGAATCCAGACCCTGGGATCTGGTATCGGACGCGACGGGACAATCGTATTACGGTGTCGCTACCAGCGGCGCCTCCAATGGCAGAGGCAGTTTCTTTCGTATCGACGCTTCGGGGTCATCCTATCAAAAACTTGCCGATCTGGCGGGTAACTTCACGGCGAAAAAAATTATTTACGTTTCCGATGGTTATCTCTGGTGTCTGGGATTCTCGGATACCGGGGCCTATGGGTTTTACAGAAGCAAAATTGATGGGTCTGGATTGCAGAAAATAACGTTGGTCGACGGCGCCACACAAAAAGGGATCTCACCCCAAACCATGATGCAAGCCTCTAACGGCTATCTGTATGGCATGGGATACAGCAATGGATTGCCGGTGGTGTTTCGGGCAAAAAGCGATGTCACCGAAGTGACAAAGCTTTTCGATCTGCCTTCCGGCGTAGAGATCAACGCCAGCAACATCCTCGAAGCTTCGGACGGCAACTTTTATGCAGCAACTACTTACAACAGTTTCATCTTTAAGTTCACGGCGACCGGCGGCTACACAAAAGTATTCACCTTCCCCACCGCGGAAGTGGGTGAAGTACCCATAAAGATCATCGAACTGAATGGAGGAAGCCTGGGGATCATTACAAGCAACCACGGCACAGGCAATGCCGGTGCGATCTTCATGGTCGAAAAAGATGGAACGGGTTATTCAAAAATCTATGATCCAAAAAACAATGATGGCATCTCCCCGATCGATATGTTCCAGACGATGGATGGCTGGATTTACGTGGCCGCTCAATATGGCGGGTCCTACGACAACGGCACGATTTATAAGATCAGAGGCGACGGGTCATCCCTAACCAAAGTGCACGATTTCAAGGACACCGACGGAGACTCCCCTTCGGCGCTGATCTTCAAGAAAGCTCCGCAGACGTTTACCTTTGATGCACTGTCTGAAAAGAAAACATCCGATCCTGCATTTTTTCCCGATGCCCTGAGCAGCTCGGGTGCACCCATTCAATTTTCGAGCAGCAATCCCGCGGTGGCCATCATTGAACGCGGAAGAATAAAACCGGTCGGGATCGGCACAACGGTCATAACGGCAAAGCTACCCGGCAGCACCAACTTTTTCAAAGCCGACGACATCGAACGACAACTCGTGGTGGTGAGGGGCGACCAAACCATTTCGTTTGATGCGCTCACGCCTTTGTATAAGAGCGATGCTCCCTTTGAATTGAAAGCCGTCGCTTCGTCCGGTCTGCCGGTCACCTATCAAAGCTCCAACACCACCGTGGCCACCATTGATGGAAACGTCGTCACCATCAAAGGCCTCGGTTCTACGATCATCACCGCGTCGCAGCCTGGCGATGTCAATTTCTATCCGGCGGCGAACGTGCAACAGACATTCACCGTGAAGAAGGGTGGAGCCCAAACTATTCAGTTCGCCTATCCCGGCAGCAGAGCATTGGACAACGGCCCATTCCAACTGACGGCGACTGCGTCATCGGGTCTGCCCGTTAGCTTTACGACATCGTCCGGCAACATCTCGCTGTCGGGTTCAACCGTCACGCCGTTGAATCCCGGACTTGTCACCATTCAAGCCAATCAGCCCGGCGACACCGACTTCCAACCCGCACCTCTCGTAGAGGTGTCCTTCTGCATCAACCCACCCCAACCCAAAATCACCATCTCCGGTTTGGGGCCTGAATTTGTGTTGCAGTCCAGCAGTCCCAATGGAAATCAGTGGTATTACAATGACACACCGTTACCTGGCATCAACACGAATACCATTTCGGTAACCGACGAAGGCACATATACCGTTGTTGTCACCGTTGCGGGCTGCTCGAGCACATCTGCACCAAAAGCCTTCGTCACCACAAGCACGGAGCAACAACCTCAAGTCCTGGTAAACATCTCTCCCAATCCTTCTCGCGACGCGTTCAATGTTGAGATCGAAGGAGCATTCAAGCAAGCTGCAACTTTGGAATTGATCGATGGCACCGGCCGAAGCATAGCCTACCGGCAACAAAACACGCCCGGAACCGTGGTGTTCGACGTTCATGACGCTCCGGTTGGTTTATACCTTATGAAAATAACTGCGAATGGAAAAATTCTTTTCCGGAAGTTGTTGAAGGAATAGAAAATTTGATCCATCCGGGAAACAAGACCGCTAACTTTTGGCTAGCGGTCTTTTTTTTTATAAGCTGTTTCTCTGCAACAACAAAAATGGAGCATGCCATCGCGCAGACCGTGCCATCGGGGTGTGATGCCAGTCGCTGAAATCGCTTCACAACCCTCGCCGAAAATCTTCCCATTTTTTCCAGCGAAGAGTCCTTGTCGGTTTTGTTCTATCCTACGGATTGCACCGCGCGTAATTTTCCCTAAAAAAAATTATGCAAACCTCACAGACAACGGGGGTTCGTCCGGCGAATAGCGCCCAGACGAATCCCGCCAAAAATCCCATTCTTGTTCTCGGTGGCACCGGAAAGACCGGACAGCGCGTGGTGAAACAACTCCAGGCCTTGGACTGGCCCCTGCGCGTGGGCTCACGTTCGGGGCACCCGCCATTCGACTGGCTCGACACGCGCACGTGGAAACCCTGCGTAGAAGGAATCCATTCCGTCTACATCACCTTCCAACCCGACCTGGCCGTACCCGGAGCCGTGGATGCCATCCGCTTCTTCACAAAAACGGCCCTGGAAGCCGGCGTGAAAAAACTGGTCTTGCTCTCGGGGCGGGGCGAAAAGGAAGCCGAAGCGTGCGAGCAAGTCGTCATGCAGGCCGGCGTGGACTGGACCATTCTCCGGGCGAGTTGGTTTTGTCAGAACTTCAGCGAAAGCGTTTTCCTGGAACCCGTTCAAGCCGGCCACCTCGCGTTGCCTGCAGGCGATATTCCGGAGCCTTTTGTGGATGTAGACGATATCGCCGATGTTGCTGTGGCCGCCCTCACGGAAGAAGGTCATAACGGCCAGCGCTATGAACTGACCGGTCCGCGTATGCTAACCTTCAAGGAAGCTTCACAGGAGATCGGCAATGCGATCGGCCGCGTCATAAACTACGAGCAGATCCCCATTGGCGATTATGCGGCGATGCTCCGGTCGTATCATGTTCCCGAAGACCAGGTAGACCTGGTCGTCTATCTCTTCACGGAAGTGCTTGACGGCCGAAATGCATCGCTCACCGACGGCGTCCAACGGGCGCTCGGGAGAAAGCCCACAGACTTTGCCACGTATGTTAAAAAGGCCGCGGCAACGGGCGTGTGGGGCTGATAAAAAAAACAAAACCGCTTATCACGCAAGCGGTTTTGGTTTTAGCACTCTATTTTCATTCGTGTGGATATGCTCCATCAAACGATCTTCAATTCGAATGACTTTCCAATGGCATTTTCGACAACAGCTCCGCCTCAGCGTCCGAGGTGATCGGCCGGTAAAGGTTGGGCAGTCTCAGGAAAAAGTTTGTTCCAACATCCGGCTGTGATTCCACACGCACGTCGCCGTTGAGGCGCTTGATGGTCTCTCTGAAAATAAAAAGTCCCAGGCCGGTACCCTTCGAGTTGTAGTCGGCGCGGTAGAACATGTCAAATATTTTATCGAGGTGTTCGGGCTGGATCCCAATGCCGTTGTCGCCAAAGACGATGGCAATTTCCGTGGGGGAAATGCGCGCGTTGATCTCGATGAAGGAATTCTCCTTGGTGACGTCGGCATAGCGGATGGCGTTCGAGATGAGGTTGTTGAAAAGGATGGTGACCCGGTTCTTATCGGAATAGAAAACGTGGTTGTGATTGATGTTCACCCGTCGTTCGATGCGATCGAATCCTTCCACGAAACTGTTTTGTTCAAAGATCTCTTCGATCAGCACGTCCAGCTGGATGGGCTCGGGCGCGATCTTCATCCGCTTGTTCTTGGAGAAGTTCACGATCTGGCTGATAAAATACTCGGAGCGATGAATGCTCTTCTCCATCATGGCCAGGTATTCCTTCAGGCTTCCGTCCTTGTTCTCGTAGCGCATCAGGTTGATGAGCCCGAGCAACGACGAGAGGGGTGAACGCAAGTCGTGGGCGGTGGAGTATAAAAAATTATCGAGCTCCCGGTTCAGTGCGCGCAGTTGTTTGTTTTTTGTTTTGAGCTCTTTCGATTTGCCACGGATGTCTTTCATCTGGTCGCGGGCCTGGTCCATCAGCAGGATGAATGAGCTGGTGAGCGTGTTGATCTCGTTGGCCGCGTTGCGCATGGTGAAATCGGTTCGCTTCTCGCTGCGGGAATTGAGCGCGTCATCGACCAGTCGCGATAAACGGGCGATGGGTTCGGAGAGGCGTTTGGAGATCCAATACCCCGATAACAAAGAGAAAAATATGGCACCGATCAACGTGATGAAATAAAAGATCCTCCCGTTATCCTGTGCGCTCAGGGATTTGTCGTAGGAGTAATTTGAAAGACGATAATACTGGTTGCTGAGCGACGAGGTGAGCGTGTTCAGTTCGCTGCGCACGCCGTCGTGGGAGCTCAGGCCGATAGCTTTTTGGATGGCCGCAAGCTGGAGGAAGATCCGGCGGTATTCATCGAGGTGGCTGATCCCTTCGGCATTGTTCTTACTGTTTTGCAAGGCGGTGTGCAAGACGGCATACCGCTCCTGAAACGCGCCGATGTAGGCGGTGTCGTGCCGGAGAAAGAAATCCTTCTCGTGTCGCCGCAGGTTTAGGATGTTCACGATGTTGTGGTTATCGATATCCAACTCCTCCAACGCGTGGGCATGAAGTCGCATTTCGCCTTCCAAGCCGTAGTCCTTAAATCCTTTTTGATAAACAAGCCCCTCTAACCGGTCGAACTTCCGGTTGTAGAGCATCAACGTGCTGTCCAGAGAAAGCAGGTTGCTTTGGATGCTGTAGTCGTTCCGGCGGATTTCATGCAGCAGGCCCGCCAACTCGACCTTGACAAAGGCATTGAGGCTGTCGCGAACTTTCAGGAAATGACTTTGGCGGGTCTTGAAATAATCCTCGTTGGTCACCTCGAGGTCAAAAAAATCGTTGTCCGATTTGATGAGGTTCAGCGTATAGATCTCCAGCTGACTGATCTTGCTGTGAATGCCGGCCACCCGACTCGTATTTTCCATGATGTAGATCGAGACCAGGGAGAGAACGAGAATGAGGAACGTTAAAAAAAGAAAGCCCGAAACCATACGACTGCGTATGGAATTGAGTTCGAAGAATTTCAGCATTGCTTGCCTGAAAAATTGATAAAGTGCAGACAAAAATGAGATTTTCTCTCCGGGGCAACGGTGCCGGGCGGGTTAAGATATTATTAATAATTTTATCTCCATGTAACCAAAAACACCAGCGGGCCGCCGGGAAGGTTCCCGCAGCCCGCCAGCCTATTACTTTATCCGGGTCAGTTCCTCAAAATGCGCACTTGATAAGCTTCGTCGTCTATCCGCAGGGTTAGGATGTAAACACCCCGCAGCCCGTTCTGCATCCGGGTTGCCATGGCTTGGTTCAGGTCCGAAAGCGTACCCGATCCTTTATACACAACGTCTGCTCTGGGGCTTCTCAGTTCCGCCTGCATCACTTCGCCGTCGCCCACATCGTCGGATCGCAGCGCCAACGGTCCGGAGGAGGGATTGGGATAGACCTGGAATTGGATCTGGCGATGGGCATCCAGGATGGTGAAAATGCTGAGTTGGGGTGGTCCGCTTTGCAGGCCTGGGGTGACTTCCGAAATGTAGAACGGCACCGCTTCCAGCACTTCGCGTTTGTTGTCGGCCAACGGCGTGATCGCAAAGGACACGCGCTGGCTTCCGGCCGGCACCGCTATCACCATTTTGTTTTGAACCACCTGCGGATTGGTCACGTAATCCAGGGTATACTGCGCACCCAGAGCATCGGGCACAAAAAGGGTGACCTTTTGGTCAGTGACCGGCGCGGTAGAAAGTTTTAAAAAGACTTGCTGGTCACCCGATCCCTCGCGCGCGCTTTGCACCAGCTCCACGAAGGAGATCACCGGAATATCATCGTCCTGCACGGTGAGCGTAAACACTCCCCGCGAGCCTCTTTCTACGCCTCCGGCATTCAATAGGGTGAACACAGCCGTTTCATCCAATTCGTCTTCACGATCGTTGATGACCGTCACTATGAATGTTGTCTGCAACGTGTGCGCAGGTACCTGTACCGTGAGCTTTCCTTGCGATGCTGCCGGTTGCGTAGTGAAATCTTTGCCATAAACGGCCGTGCCGCCAACGGCAAGCGTGATGGTTTGGGGTGCCTGCAAAGGTTCACTCAACGTCAGGGAAACGGTATAGGTCGCTGCCGTTTTCTCGGAAGCGGAAATGCTTTGCTGCACGAAATTCACTTCCGGCAATTTGAACAGGTAACGCGTCTTCACGGGAAGGTGATCGGAGGTCGTCGTGGCGTAGCCAGGGATCTGCCGGAATGGCACGATCACTTGGGCAGAAGCTTTCAGATAGTCGTCCTTCAATGGCTTGGAAAGGATCTGGTGATCGATCACATCCTGGAAGCTCACCGTAGAGCGTGCACCGGCATCGCTCAACGCTTTTGTCACCGCTACGTAGCGGGCGGTGTCGCTCACGATGGCGGCATAGGGCGTGGCCTCTCCTACTACGATGGACTGATCGAGGTCGTCGTTCAGGTCGCCCAGAATAATAAATTTCTCGCCCGTGTGGTGCGCATCGAGACTGTCCTTCAACACCGTGGCATCGTAGAGCCGGCGGTTGCGGTCATCGGGTGTAGCGCCCGATTTGGCGTGAATGTCGATGAGCGTGATCTTCTCCGTGGCCCCGTTGATGGTGGCATTTATCGTGAGCGCAAAGGGAAGCCTTCCGCTGGAGTAAAAGCTCGACGGATCACCAGAAGGATAATTGGGCAACAACGAAGGGTCGATCAAGCGCGCAGAATCGTAGCGCGATACAAACAATACACGCGAGGAAATTACTTTGACCGTTGCCGTATCATAGATGAAACACACTTTCTGCGGGGGAAAGGTATTGCTGGGCCCATCGAAAGAATACGAATACCGCTCAGAACAGATATAGCTACGCCCGAGTTGTGACACGAGTTCCTTGAACAGTGTGTCGTTCGAAACTTCCTGCACCGCGATGATGTCGGCTTTCAGCGACTGCATCACGGTCTTGACGTTCTGCAACTGCAGGGCTTCATCTTCGGGTCCGAATTCCTGGTTGCTATAGTCTTCTTTGCGCGCACCAAAAAATTCAAGATTCCAGTCTACCACATCAAAGGTCTTGGACGGGGCGATGCTATCGGTCGTGGGTGTGGGTTCCAGGAGACCGGGGATGTCGGCGCTGAAGCGGGGCAACAACTGGATGCTGGTGCGGAAACGCCCGACCACTGCAGTCACTTCGAAATCGCCATCGGGTTTTTCAAGACCCGGAATATCCGTGTCGCCATCGATGCGCAGGTCAACTTGTGCCCCATCACTTTGCAACGTCTCCGTGCTTTGCGGATAAAAAACAAAATCACTGTTCACGAGGGTCACGTGGGTCACTTTCACCAATTCGCCTTCGTGCGCGGCCAGGTCGGTGAGGGCGAAGGTTTGCGGGGTTAGGATGCGCGGTGTGGCATTTACTTTGGTAAAAAATATGCCGCTTCCGCTGATTTGTTTTTGATCGTTGAATACACCCATGGGCCCCGTCACAATAACGGAATCGCCAATGGTCACGCCGTGCGAAAAATTAAAATCAAACACCGGGATCCCTCCTGACGCGTCTTGTACATACGCCGGGTTGCCCAACTCATTGGCAACCGTCACCCGTCCGGCAATCGTAACCTGGTCGCCCAGCGCGTGAGCCCGTGCACTGGCGATCGGAATAATCGAAGCCACCTGGTCGAAGCCATTGCCGGTCACCGTCAGATTTTTTGACGCATTTCCACTTTGATGAAGAATAGCACCAGGGCTCAGTCCGCCTGCTGTCGGCGCAAATTTCACATAGACCGTATCGCCGGTGTTGGCCAGGGATACAGATGAGGTAAAGGCATTGCCGTCTGTTGAAAGCGTGTAGAAAACATTGCTGCTGCTCACCGCGATGGGACCCGTGAGATTGGAACCCGTGACCACATACGTCTGCGTTTCCGAAGTCCCCACGTTGACATCACCAAAATTTAATTGAGAAGGTGCCAGCGCAATGATGGGTGTGCCCGCTGCAATCCCGCCCGGGGTCAGCACGAAGTCATCGATCGCCAAACCGTCGTCTGCGCCGGCCGCGTTGAAATCGAGCCACCGGATATAAAAAGTTGCTCCCGGTGCCAGGTTCAGACCTGCGATCTTGAAGGTGAGCGTCGTGCTGTTCAACGAAGCGTTCCCGTCAAGGGCGCCCGTTGTGCCGGTGGTGACGGGCGATGAAAAGTCAAGCGCGTCCACGTCGGTCCAAGATCCATCCGAAAGTGAACTCGCGTCAACACTGTATTGAAAATCCATGCGGTCTGCCCTGCCGGTAGCACCGAGCCGCCATTGTTCGCCGCGATAAGAAATGAGTAGATCGGTTATGGTCCCGTCCGTGTTGTTCGTAAAACCTGCGCCTAGGGTAGACGTGACGGAACCCGAAAGCAGGCTGCCCGCCGCACGATCCGCCGCGGTGGCGCCAAAGCTGTAGGTGTTGCCGGCATTCGATGCTCCTGTGCCGGCGGCATAGGTGGTGTTGGCGCTCGTGCCGGTCTCGACGAAAGTCCAGCCCTGTGGAAAAGTTTCCGCAGGATTCGTCGTGCCACTCGAGGCGAGGCCGTCAAAGTTTTGTTGATACGGCGTGTTCAGGGTTGGCAACGCGATCTGTGCCATGAGGTTGGCCTGCAGAATGCACAAGACAACCAGGAGAAAGACAGTAACTTTTCTTTTCATAACGGAGATGGGTTTGTTTTGACACTAAACTATCCGTTGTGTATGAAATGAGTATGATCTCAAAATTATTTATCGGCGATGGTGCTTGATCACCGGTTAGCGTCGATGTTTTTTCAGTTCAACCAACGGAATTTTACGACGAATGCAGGGTTGCTTGTACGGGCAAGGTAAAATAAAACGCGGCCCCTTGATCTACTTTTCCCTCGGCCCACACTTTGCCGCCATGGCGGTTGATGATGCGTTGCACCAAAGCAAGACCGACGCCCGTGCCGGGGAACTCCGCATATTTGTGTAGTCGTTGAAATGCGCCAAAGAGTTTGTCGGCATACCGGGTATCAAAACCCGCGCCGTTGTCTTTTACCACGAACGTGATCTCATTTCCACTTTTGTAGGAGCCGATCTCGATGACCGGATGTTCCTTTTTTGAAGAGTACTTGATGGCGTTGCCGATGAGGTTGATCCATACCTGTTTGAGCAACGAGATGTCGGCCTCGACCGGATACATTTCCGAAACGGAGATCCTGGCTTTGGCCGTCAACACCGGGTCCATTTCTTCGATGATGTGCTGAACCAGTTTCTGACTGTTCACCTGGGTTTTCGCCAGGGGCTTTTTGCCAAGCTTCGAGAATTGCAAAAGATCCTCGATGAGCGTGTTCATCTTGCGGGCATTTTGCTGCACGGTGTTCAGAATCTGTTTTCCCGACTCGTTGAGTTGATCGTAGTTGTCTTCTTTCAGGATATCGGAATATCCGAGGATGGAGCGCAAGGGCGCGCGCAGATCGTGGGAAACAGAATAGGAAAATGCCTCCAACTCTTTATTGGCTGCTTCCAATTGCGCCGTGCGGTCGGCCACGCGCTGTTCGAGTTCGGCGTAGACATTCACATTCTCAATGGTCACGGCCGTGATGTCGGCGAGCGATTGCAACAAGCTCATTTCTTCCTGGGTAGGCAGGTGAGGCGTGGCCCAATAATTACCGATGGCACCAATCGGCGCCAGGGTTCGGATGGGCACCATAGCCAGGCTTTTAACGAACGTGGGCCGGTAGGCGTCGTGGGGAATGCGGTCGTCCTTGTAAATGTCTTCGATGACCGCGCGGTCTTGTTGAGCATAGCCCAACCGCTGATGCACCGGCTCATCGGAAAACGGCTTCCCTTCCACAACGGGCTGATGGCATCTTCGTCGGCATAAAAGCAGAGGTCACCCTCGCGCAGGATAAACGTCGCGCCGTCCGCCCCCGTGAGTTGGCGCGCGGCCGTGCGCACGATCTTCATCACGGTTTCAAGGTTTCGCGCCAATGACAATTCCTGTACGGTGATGACAAGAAGTTTTAGCGCGCTGCTGTCGGAGGTCTGGATCATAGCCGGGTTTCCTGGTGGATCAAAGAACAAAAGGTACAAAAACCGGCAATGAAAATAAAATATCCAGTGGGCTATCGGCTGGACTGGAATTCGAGCGCTTCCTCTGCCGTGAACTTTCTTTTGAAACTGAAAGCGTAGGGCGTTTCGCCATGAGCCTGCAAATGATCCAGCCGTTCGACAGCTTCTTGCGGTGACGGGACCGTTCCTCCGGGCACGTACCACATTGTCGTATGCGGCCGCGTCATTTTCTCAAACCACTCTTGCCGCCGCCGGAAAATGGCCGCATGATCCGACCGGTAAACATACGCCACCAAATCATCGATGGTTTTCCACACCGACAGGTTGATGATGATGAGCGCATCGTCATACACTTTGAACGATGTGGCATTGTTGCCCTCGTCTTTTAAACGCCATACAAAGCCGGGGCTGCTTTCGGCCAGCACGTTGATGCGGTCGAGGTTAGCCACAAAATCGGCCATGACCGGGGTGTCGATCGGTCCGAGCATTTTTGCTATATTGACTTGCGCCAGGTGATACTCCATAAACATTCGGGTTTATTTTTCGTGTAATACTAAACGATCGGCCATGACCAAACAAGAAGTAACAAAAAGGTTACCGCTTTCCCAGTCCAAAAGCGTATACGAGAACGAGCAGTGCTCGGTGATCGCCGCCCTGAAAGTATTTGCTACAAAATGGAAACCTTGCATTATTTGTTTCCTCTCCGAACATCCCCTGCGCTACAACGCCCTGTATAGAGCCATTCCCAATATCAGTCGCAAAATGCTTTCCCTGCACCTGGATGAAATGGAACGGGATGGATTGTTAACGCGGGTGCTGTTCGACAGCAAGCTTCAACGCGTGGAATACAAACTGTCGCCAAAGGGATTATCCTTGCTTCCGTTGATGGAACAGCTCCAGGATTGGGGCCTGGAAAACGTGCCGGGCTCACTTTCCATCCGCGAAATGCTGGACGCTGCCCGGGCGTAGACGATCTTATTTTGTGTACCGTCCCAAGAGGGTTTAAGACAACAAGATCTCCGTCAGGCAAACTTCCTGTTCTTTTCCCTTGAGCTTCATGGGGCCAATGCTGCGCACGGTATAGTGTTTGTCAAAATTTAATTCCCCCAACAGCGCCGAAGAGGAAACGATGCCCGCCCCGATCTCCTTGGCCTTGCTCAGGATCCGCGACGCGGTGTTGAGCACATCGCCCGAATAGGTGATCTCGCGTTTCAAAATACCCACCTCACCGGCCACCACCTTGCCGCTGTGCATCCCGGCGCGGAATTCCGGCACAACACCATAGCGACGGATGTATTTCGCTTTGTTGGATTGAATGTTTTGAAGGATATCAAAATAGCAACGCACACACCGGTTGTTCACAACGCCCGCCACGTGGTCCCACGCCACCACCACTTCATCGCCCACATATTGATAGATCTCTCCTTTTGCGTTCAGGATGGGATCGGTGATGTCGGCAAAAAAATCGCGCAACAATTGGTGGTATAATTCGTCGCCCAGTTTTTCGGCCAGCGTCGTGGACGCATTCAGGTCGAGGAACATGAAGATCCGGTTTTCTTCCTGGGGAGTATGGTATTTCCCGCGCAAAATATGACCCAGCCCCTTCTGTCCGACCTTGCTGCTGACCTGGAGCAGGAATTGGGTGAGCGACACGACGATGAACCACACTAAAATATTCTTCACCCGGGTCGTGTCCCGGAGAAAATACACCAGCGACTGCGTGGGATTGTGGTGGGAGAACATGACGCCCTTCACCAGGATAATGATCAATATGATCAACCCAAAGGAAAGGATCACCGCCAAAATGGTGTGCGCATAGGGCCTGTTTTGAAAACGTACATTAATATAGAATACCAAAAAGCTTCCCCCCAACACACCACCGATCAGCGCCGAGATCAGGTTTTGTTTCAGGGAGGCAAAAAAGGTGTAGTCGGCGGAAAGGCCTTGCGAGCTGTGGGTCAACAACACCAGGTGATCGTAGATCGAGATGACAACGCCGATCAGCAACCATGCCGTAAGGATGGTGAGAAGCTGACTGAACCGTATGCGTTTTGACCTGCTCATAAAAATTTTGTGTTCCCGATTTACTTAACGTAAAACTACAGCCAGGGCTGCATTTCGAACGGGGGTGAGCATGTCATTTAGCGGGGGTTTTGCGACTTTCTTGGGATCATCCACACGTTACCACGCCCCTCCCCCAAATCGGTCCCATATTTTTTTTTACTTTGGCCTCACAACGTTATGCATGTAGCTATCGTTGTTTTCATCAACCTAAACTTTATCGCATGGAACAAAATTCAACCCGGGACCTTCGCCTGTTAAAATGGTATGCCGCCGTTTCCACCGTGGCCATTCTTTTCTTGCTGTATCACTCCCTCCAGCCTAAATCAACCCACCTGCAGTTGGAAGAGCTCGATGTGGAGCGCGTCAACGTCGTGGAAAAAGACGGCACCCTGAAAATGGTGATCAGCAACAAAAAACGTCAGCATCCCGGGCTCTCTAATTTCAAACTCATGACCGCCCGCGAACGCGAGGCCGGTATTATCTTTTTCAATTCATCGGGCGACGAGTGCGGTGGTCTTGTCTATGACGGCACCCGCGAAGAGGCCGGCCTGGCGTTCTCGGTCGACCAGTTCCGGAACGATCAACTCATGCAACTCCAATATGCACAGCGCACCCAAGGCGACTCCATCCGGCGCCACTACGGTCTCAGACTCTGGGATCGCTCCGAAGATTTTACGTTGGCCCAACAAATGGCACTCATCGATTCACTACAACGGCTGAAACAAGAAGATGAACTGAACAATCAATTCAAGGCTTTGCGCGAGAAAGGACTGCTGGGAGTGGAACGGATGTTTGCCGGCAAGAACGACAAGGGCGAAGTGGGGCTGTTCATTCGCGATGACAAGGGGCGGATCCGGATAAAAATTTATTGTGATCGGCAGAACAATCCGCGGTTGACGGTGGTAGATGAGCGTGGGGTGGAGAAGGGGCTATGAGAAATCAGGAGCCAGGAGCCGGGAGCCAGGAGCTGGGAGGCGGTCTTCGGGAGCCAGTATTCAGGAGTCGGTCTTCAGGAGCCAGAAGTCATTAGCTGAAGGACATTGGCTTGGGGCTGTTAATTTTGTGGGAATGATGGGGATGGGTATTTTTGATGAGGAGGTTTAAACTACAAACTTATGAATACAAAAGATCAGGAATTGAGAGCGATTGCTTTTAGGGGGTTGCATGAGCGGGAGGGGATTTTTGTGGCGCCGAACCCTTGGGATGCGGGGTCGGCGAAGATGTTGGCGAGTTTGGGGTTTGAGGCGTTGGCGACGACGAGCGCGGGGTTGGCGTTTTCGTTAGGGAAGCCCGATGGGCAAGGGTTGCTGCTGCTGCAGGAGACGATAAAAAATGTGGGGGATATTGCGCAGGCGGTGTCGCTGCCGGTGTCGGCAGATTTGGAAAATGGTTATGGTGATGATCCGCAGGCGTGCGCGGAAACTATTTTGCTCGCGGCCAAAGCGGGAGCCGTGGGTGGTTCTATTGAAGATGCTACCGGTCGGGCTGGTGATCCCATTTATACCTTTGATCTCTCGGTGCAGCGCATCAAAGCGGCGGTGAAAGCGGCGCGGTCCCTCCCCTTCCATTTTACCTTGACGGCTCGCGCAGAAAACTTCCTTCACGGTCGCATCGACCTGGCAGATACGTTGAAAAGATTAGTGGCCTATGCCGAAGCGGGAGCCGACGTGCTCTTTGCGCCGGGCTTGAAAACGCGCGAAGAAATAAGCGCGGTGGTACAGGCCGTTGCTCCTCGCCCGGTGAACGTGGTGATGGGATTGAGCGATGCACGCTTTTCAGTGGATGAACTTCAGGCGCTGGGAGTGAAACGCGTAAGCGTCGGGTCATCGTTGGCTCGTGCCGCGTACAGTTCTTTTATCAATGGGTCGGAAGAGATCATGAAGACCGGAACATTCGGGTTCGCTGGAGGCGCGCGGTCGTACGCGAAAATTAATACAATGTTGGAGGGGACGCGATGAGATCGAATGTTCGTTGAAGAGGGCCCGATCCCAACAAGAGCGGCACATCCTACAATGAACACGCCACCTATCGGGCTGGAACTCACACGTGGTAAAGCCCTAGTAGGTACATTTGGTCCTATTATCGTCCTGAGAAGTTACTTGCTGCAACAACCCAAGCTCGCCGAAAGTAAAATTGATCACCGAATATTTATCCAGGCATCTGCTTTCGTATTTCCTGTTTTGCTGTGTGGTGATGTTGTTCGTATAGGTATTGGTCGTAATGGTGGGATTAATGTCTGCTTTAAATTGATCGAACGTGAAGTCGGGTTTTATAAACTCGAAGGGAAAGTCGTATCGCGTCTCCTGCTGTACGAGATTTTTGTCATTGTACGTAAACAGACGCATAATACCTTTGGTGACGCCTGCTCGTTTTGCATATACAATGCCTTCCATTTTGCCATCGGCCAGGTAGCGTATTCGCGTAATGTCATATATTTTGGCATCGCTGAGGTCTTCCCGAAACACCAAAGTGAGCCGTCCTTTTTGATCATATTCAAATGTTGTCTTAACGGCCTTTGCCATTTTCTGCTGGTTAGGGCCTGTCCATTTAAGAACGTAACCCATACTCTCCATCACCAGATCGTTTTTAATCGTGAATTCCCTCCAAAGCCTGTTTTTTTCTTCTTCTATGGAGGCAACCCGTTTTAAGGTATCCCCTGCATAGATAAAATCAAGTCTAAAGCTTTCGTTTGAGGTGTGGTCGCTCATACGCAGCGAAGTGATCTTGCTCTTATTGGCCGCATCATCGTGGAAGACCTGGATGCTCTGGGTCTTTTTACTTTCAAGGGCTTTAGATTCGATAGGTTTGTGGATGCCATACACCCGAATACTGCGAAGGCTATTCTCCTTGAAGATTCCTTCGATCATGGCCTCCGGTTGATTGTGGGAATTTGCCAAACGAATCACAACCGTGCTGTCATCAACTTGTTTGATGTGATCATTGGGCAGTTCGAATTCCCCATAAGCTTGGATTTCGTTCCAGACATTCGATTTAATTGCATTTTCGAGGTAACCCATTTGAACCAGCAAACGCTTGGTCTTTACCAATGCATCGATTTGATCCTGGCCGATCTTTTGTTTACCCGGTTGCGCCTGCGCAATCGTTGCAAGAACAACCCACACAGCAACGAACAATTTGCTTTTCATAGTCATGTCGACGTTTGTCAGATGGGGTCGAATTTAGTCTAAGACGTCGGTATCAAAAATTATTACTGACTTTTATTTTCTCTTTTTATGGCGGGATTAATTTTCAATGTAACATGGGATGCCCGTGTCAACAAATCCGAAGGTTTATTCGGACCGCAAACGATTGGCCGGATTTGCCATTGCCGCGCGGATCGACTGATAGCTTACGGTGAAAAGCGCGATGATCACCGAAACTACGCCCGCCAAAACAAACACATCCCAGGTCACGTCAATCTTATACGCATAGTCCTCCAGCCATTTTTGCGTCATGTACCACGCCAGCGGAGCGGCGATGACGAGGGCGATGAGTACGAGCTTTACAAAATTCCTTGTCAACAGTTGAAATATGCTGCCGGTGGTCGCGCCCATCACCAGGCGGATGCTGATCTCTTTGCCGCGTTGTTCTACCATGAACGAAGAGAGTGCAAACAATCCCAGGCAGGCCACGATAATGGCCAGCGTGGCGAAGCACGTGAGGATCTTCCCGGTTCGCGAAACGTCTTCATACATGCGGGCATAGCTCTCGTCGAGAAAAGAATAACGGAAGGGCTGATGCGGCATGAATTTGTTCCACACCTTTGCCAACGATGCCAGGGTGCTGGTCAAATTGTGCGACTTCACTTTTACGGCGGCAATAGAACCTCCATTGGCGTATTTCAAACAAAGCGGCCGGATCGCTCCTTTCATGGACTCGAAATTAAAATTCTCTACCACACCGACCACGGTAAACACACCATTACCGTTAGTGATCCGCTCACCCAGATGTTTTTTAAGCCCCAGGTTTTTTACCATGGCCTGGTTGATGACCACGGCTTGGGAGTCGGAAGCCAAACGTTTGTCGAAGTCGCGACCTTCGACAACTTTCATGCCGAGGGTATGGATATAGTCGGCGTCAACAAACCAAATTTGGCCGGAGACACCAATATCTTCCCGTTGCTTTCCTTCCTTCCAAAAAGTATTCTGATCGCGGTTCGTTCCAGCCACAGGAAGATAGTCCGAAAGGGTCGCGCTTTCCACTTCCGAAAGTTGCAATAATTCTTCCTTGAAGGTTTCCTGTTGCTTGCGAAGCGTGTTCGTACCCTGGACCATCACCACCTGGTCTTTGTCGAAACCGACCTTCGTGTGCAGGATGAAATTCATTTGCTTGTAGATAATGAATGTGCCAATGATCAACACGATGGATGTGGCAAATTGAAAGACCACCAGCGCGCTGCGAAGACCCGAGCTTTTGCTGCCCTTGCTCACGGTGCCCTTCAACACCTCGGCCGGTTTGAACGACGAGAGGTAGAAGGCAGGATACAAGCCCGCAAACACGCCGATAACCAAAGCCGCCGCCGCGAGCAACGGAATGAACCACACGGTCTGCCACGGCACCGACAATTCCGTGCCCGCCAAAGAATTAAAAAACGGCATGACCAACGTCACGAGCAAAACACCAAAAACAAAGGATACCACGCTATACACCAGCGACTCCGTGAGAAACTGACGAATCAAATACCCGCGCACCGATCCCACCACTTTGCGCAAGCCCACCTCCTTGGCGCGATTGGCCGATTTGGCCGTCGACAGGTTGATAAAATTGATACAGGCTAACAACAGGATGAACACGGCGATGCCCCCGAAAAGCCAGACGTAGCGCGCATCGCCATGCCGCAGTTCGTCCTCCACTTTTTCAGGATTGAGATGGATGTTCTTCACGGGCTGCAACCCCAGGAAATGGTGCAGCTTGATTTCGGCTGCCGATTGATCGCCGGTTTGTGCGAGATAACCCATCAGGTAGTTGTCGCGGATGGCGGTTAGTTTTTTCTGCAGGGCCACGGCATCGGCACCAGGTTTGAGCCGCACGTAGGTGTCATAATTCCAGCAACACCAGCTGGTTTGTTCGCCGGGCCAGAATTCAACCCCGGTGAGCGTGAGCAAAAAATCATAATGGAGATGCGAGTCGGCAGCAAAGTCTGCCATCACGCCACCGATGACATACGGTGTATCTTTATGTTCGTTTAAGATCACGGTCTTCCCGATCGCCTCTTCCCCCGGGAAATATTTATCGGCCATGCGTTTAGAAAGCACGATGCTGTTGGGTTTGATCAGTGCATTCTCGCGGCTGCCGCTCACGAACGAGATCTCCAGGATGTCGAGCAGTTCGTTGTCGGCATAGACAAATCCTTCTTCATACAAGTTCTCCACCTGGTCTTCGCGCCGGAACAGGTTGCTGCCCGCTTGTTGCCACTTCTGCGGTATGAGGCGACCGGACTTCTCCACTTCCGGGTAATCTGTCTTCACGATCTGGGCCACCATCGGCGGCAGCGAGGTCCACCGCGCCGCATCCGGTCCTCGGAAGTCGTTATACATCCGATAGAGTCGTGCGCCGTTGGCGTAGTTTTTATCAAAGCTCAATTCACGGCGGATGTAAAGAAAGATCACCAGGCAAGTGGCCAATCCCAACGCAAGGCCTCCAATCGTAATGCTGGTGTACATCTTCTGACGCGCCATGGTCCTCCAGGCGATCTTAAAATAATTTTCAAACATGGCGAGTTCATTTAAAGCGTATGACTGTCGTTTTCTTCGAAGCGCAAACGGCTGGAGAAAGGCCACCACGTTTCCTATAAATAAGAGATCGGCTTTGCGTTTGCCAATCGCGGCACGCCGCCGGTCGTAGAGTTCCATAAAGTCGCCCAACGCTGCCTCCGACAAATGGTCGTTGCAATACCAGCGAAAGAACCGCACGGCCCATCGCGGTGGACCTTCCCTTTGAGGTGTCTTGTTTTTCATAGTGCCCCGGCCTCCCACACGATTTTCGGAACTTCGCGCCACATACTGTTGCGTAGCTCACGCGATTGACTGAGCACTTTCTTGCCCGCGGCCGTGAGCGTATACAAACGCTTGTCGCGTCCACCCCGGACCTGCGTGGCACCGCCCATCCGTGACTTCAGGTAACCCTTGTCCTCCAGGCGCACCAGCACCTTGTGCACAGCGCTCATCATGATGGGGCGTCCGGTTTTGTGTTCCAGCTCGTCCACAATGGCCAGACCATAGGCATCGTCGAACAAAATGCCCACCGCCAGCAAGACCAGTTCTTCGAACTCGCCGAGGTATGTTCCTTTCATATTTGTTTCACCTTTGTCTAAAGATAGCGGAAATGGCGAAATGGTTGCATGGGGTTTCAGAAAAAAAATTCTCTCCCTTTCAAAAAATGTGTTTTCGCGGCGGTTAACGGAATCAGCATTCGTCCGGAATGCCCCTAAGGTTGGCAGGTAATGTATTTCCACGTTCGCCGAAAGGCTTCAATTTTGGATCAACAATAACCCACTAACCCCTAACACTCATGGTACGCCTCATCCTCTCCATCGTTGCCGGTTTCATCGTAACGGCTGTTCTTTCTACCGGCACTGACTTCGCCTTAGAATCAGCCGGCATCCTGCCACCCTATGGACAACCGCTGTTTGACACAGGCCTGTTGCTGTTGGCCACGACCTACCGTGCCGTGTACCAGGTCATCGGAAGCTACGTGGCTGCGCGCGTTGCCAGGGAAAGTGCGAACGCAGCGGTATGGACTTTGGCAATATTAGGCGCTGTCATCTGGCTGGCTGGAGGACTCGCCATGCGGGATCTGGCTCCCCTCTGGTACAGCGTACTCGGCGCTGTGCTTTCTTTGCCGACAACCTTATTGGGTGGAAAATTGAATGCACTGAAGATGGAAAAGACAGCAGTGTCAAAATAAAACAACTGCGTTCGATGCTCCTAAAGCCAGTCGCTTTTCACTTTAAACTTCATACTGCAAGAAACCTGCAGTATGACGCGCACAGCCTCCTGGCCAGATCCAAATAAAAAACTACTCAAAAACGGTGTAACATTACATCGGCTTTTTGCCCGGAAGCACCAAACAACGCTACGGCTAGTTGTGATGGAGTTTAAAAGCGCATAAATTAAAATGTCACCTTTAAAACTCACATCACTATGAACAAGCAAAAATATCACCTGCAACGTCAGCTCAAATCTACCGGAACGGCTTACTTATTAACGCTCTTTGTTTTTGGAACACACTATGGCTATTTAGGAAAGTGGGGGATCCAGATCTTGTTTTGGATCACCCTCTATGGCGTGGGCGTCTGGTATCTCATCGATTTGTTCCGCATCCCCGGGCTGGTGGCCCGCCACAATGCAAAACTATGGCAACAAATCGATGAGATCGAGAAAAGAGAACGCGCAGACGAGGTCGCGATGAACCTGGCCATCCTGAACGAAAAAAAGCGACAGAATTTTTCTTAGGTAAAATTACATCTGTGAAAACACGGCCGTGGTGTTAGACATCAGAACTTGTAAGAGAAGCTAAGAACGGCATTTCTCGGTTTTTGAGGGTTCACCGTAGAGTAGCCTGTGTAATATTCCTTGTCGGTGATATTGTTCACATTCAAGGCTACCCTGAATTTGTTTGTCCTGTAGAACGCCGTGGCATTGACGACGGTGTAGCCCGGCAATACAAATTTCCCGGTGACGTCGCTGTCCAGGATGGCCAGGTCGCTGGCGTGGTTCCCTCCCACTCCAAATCCTAGCCCTTCCAGCCCGCCCGTTGTCACCGTGTAGGTCGCCCAGGCATTGACCAGGTCTTTCGGTCCGGCGTAGATGGGTCGTTTCCCGGTTTCCAGCCACACGTTCTTGTCATCACCTTCCAGCACCTTGCTTTCGTTGTGGGCATATCCGGCGATGAGGCTTAAGCCGGGGATCGGATTTGCGCGCAAGTCTATTTCCAGTCCCTTGCTTTCCGCCTTCCCACCTTGCAGACTATTGTTGGGGTTTGCAGGATCGCCGGTCACCAGGTTTGCTACCTCGATATCATAGTAACTAACAGTGGCCTGCAATTTGTCGGAAAGAAGATTCGACTTCACCCCAAGTTCCCACTGGTTGGCATGTTCTGCTTCAAAATTCTTGAGCCTGGGGTTCGATCCGTCCGCGTCGGCGATCGAAACCGGGGCCACGTTTTTAAAGCCATTCATATAATTGGCAAACACGGAAAGCTTGTCGGCAATAGGCTGGTACAACAATCCGAATTTTGGCGACAGCGCCGTTTGATCAAAGTCGGCATCCTTCTTATCAAAATAGTCAAACCGGAGACTTGCCATGGCCAACAACTTTGGGGTAAGGTTGATCACGTCCGACACATAAGCGCTATACGTATTGTCTTTCGAATTGCTGTTGCTCACCCCGGTGGGGGCGATCAGGTTGTCGACCGAAGGACGCGTCAGGTAAGCGGGTGCCGCCTCCACGCCGGTGTAGGGATCAACGTAGTTGACGGCGCCTTGCGGCGTAACATTATAGATCCAGGCATATCCCGTGCTGTTGTCGATGATGTTCCGGTTGAAATAATCCAGGCCCACCACCATGCGGTTCCGCAGGTTTCCAAGCGTGAAATCGCCGTTGAAATTTTGCTGAATGTCGGTGCTCACGGTCTGCGCTTGCTGTTTGCTCATCCACAAACCGAATTCACCCTTGCCGTTCTCGTTGTCATAGAGATAAGAATAATAGCCATTCGACTTCGCCACACCCCTCGACAACACCGTTTGTGAAGTCCACTGCGATGAGATCCGGTAGGTCGTCTGTCCTTGCAGGTTGTAGCGCGGATTTTTTATGGAGAGATCATTGCTGGTCAGCGAAAGTTTCCGGTCGTAGTTCAGCGCCCTCATGTCGGCAAATTGAAGGGGTGTGCTCCGCCCCAGGAACAACATGGTGGGGTTTGTTTTTTCTTCTTGCATGAACTCCGTCAGGATCAGGAACGAAAGTTTGTCGTTCACTTTATAGGACAACGTGGGCGCGACGAAGAAAGAGTTTCTAAAACCGGCGTCCTGAAAACTGTTTTCCGTTTGATAGGCCGTGTTCACCCGCAAGGTGACTTGTTTCTCTTCGTTCCCCAACGGGGTGTTGATGTCGGCCGTCACGCGGTTGAGTCCGAAGCTGCCCGCCATGTAGGAGACCTCACCACCAAAATTATTGTAAGGCCGTTTCGTCACCGTGTTGACCAGACCGCCATAGGAGATCAGGCTGCTTCCAAACAATGTGCCCGAGGGGCCTTTGATGACTTCGATCCGTTCGATGTTGGCCGGATCCAGGCTGCCATTCGTGAGACCGGGAAGACCGTTCACAATGTTGGCTTGCGCTTCGAAACCACGCAGGGAGAAATAAGAAGTTCCGTCACCACCACCACGTCCCGTGCTCTCCCAGAGCCGCTGAATGCCGGGCACGTTGCGCAAAGCATCGTCATAGCTCGTAATGGCCTGCACTTTTAAAAGATCGGAAGAAACGGCATTGTAAACCTGTGGGTTCTCCATGTTCTTCAACGGCATCTTCGCCGCATAAATACTTTCCTGGTTCAATCTTCCCGACGAAACCACGATCTCCTCCAAGTGCTTAGTGTCCTCTTCCAAAACAAAATCAACACGCGTCGTTTCACCGGCTTTCACCACGACAGATTGTTTCTGTGTTTGAAGGCCGACAAACGAAGCGACGATCACATAATTTCCAGGCACAATATGAACCAGCTCATACTTCCCTTCCCAATCGGCGACGACTCCCTTGGAGGAGCCTTCGATACCTATGTTCACGAACTCTGCCGGCTGGCCATCCGATGTTTTCACCACACCGCGTACTGTGCCTGTGGATTGAGCCGATGCCTGTAAATGACACACGATTAAAAAGAGAAAGAGATAAATAGATTTCATATATCGATTGATTACGCTGTTGATTTCATTCTCAAAATTTTCCACAGCGGGCGACTAAAAGAAGGGACTCCGCGACCAACGGAGCCCCTAGTCTAACCTTATGGGAAAATCTACTGTCCGTCCCAACCTGACGCAATTGGGACAACGGCTCAAAGATGATTGAGGGAACTGAGATAAAATGGAATATTTCTAAATAACATTTAAAAATACCCTGTAGAGGGGATGATACTAACTCCGTGTAGCTAGACGAACAGCAAGCGGAGGCTAGCTTGGGATAGTGATTGATGGCAGGTTTAGGTACATCGACGAGTTGAACCCGATGGAGTCACCGGTTCATAACGGTATCACTACCGTCCAACGTCTTTAAATTTCATTTCCGCCTGAAAAAAAAGACGCAAGATCAACGCCTTCTCAGGGCGCCAATCTTGCGTCTTTCAATTTGGTCTGTTTGGATTATTTTTCGCTCGCCAACATCGCGGCAACGGCACCCAGCGTGTTGATGCCCCAATGTTCAAAATACTGTCCGTCTTTCACGTGCACAATATCAATGACATTGATGGTCACTTCTCTCTGCGTGGCCGGCACCCCCATGAAGATACCCGTGTGTTTTCCGCTGATCGTTTTGCGCGTAGTCACTTTGTTGCCCTCGGCGATCTGATCAAAAATGGTGACCTTGATGTCTGAGAGCCCGGCATGCAACACCTTCTCGAAGGTATACCAAATGCCGGCAGAGCCTTTATCGACGCCCGGTGCGGCCGTGTGGTTGATAAAGTCCGGGTGCATAATGGCCTTAAACGTTTCGGCGTTGAGTTGCTCGATGAGCTCGGTGTTGAAGCGCCGTACAATAGCTTTGTTTTGCTCGAGTAAGTCTGAATTCATAGTTTCTTTTAATTCTTATTTTTTCAGCCAAACCAATTGACCGAGGTGATACGCCACGTGACTGGTGCGGCTGATGATCACGTTCAATTTATTACGGTGCGGCTCTTTCACAAAATCTTCGGCCGACACTTGCGTATGGCGTTGCAGCCAGTCGGAGGGCAGCAGTTTGGCGAGGTGATCGTTCAATTTTGTGTTCACGTCGGCCCAGTATTGCTTCAGTTCGGCTACGGTGGGAACGGGCAGACCCGACTTGTCGGGGCTGGTGAGGAAGGCGGCGTCCAGTTCGGGATGGAGCCTGGTGCTCAGGCCCAGCAATTCGAAGAGGCGGTCGTGGCTGGCGGTGAGGTGGCCCAACAGGTAGAAGCCGGAGTTTTTGCCGGGAGCGATCTCGCTCAGGAGTTGTTCGTCGGTGTAGCTTTGAAAAAGTTGATCGGCGCGTTTCAATTGTGCCTTCCAGGCGTTGAGCGTCAGCTCGAGGATCATTTGTTCGGAGGTCATGTAAAAAGGTGGTTAAGTAAATGTTAACGGCCCGGCGAAAACAGAACAGGTTGCCGGTCCTGGTGATGGCAACCTGTTTTGTCCTAAAAAAGTTTGGCAGTTTACTGCGGGAAGCCATAATTTTTTACCCACCGCGATTTAATGTCCTGCCGGGCCTGGATAAACTCGACATCGGCGCCCTGGGCAATGGCATCCAACGGGTAGCGTAGCGGACGAGTGCCCTTCTTCATGTTGACAAGCGCCAACACGCCGTCGGCAATAACCTGCGGGTCCATCTTGAATTCCGCCATCTTGCCAAAGAGCGCCGTGCCCGTGACATTGAACTTTTGGACCGCCTCTTCGCCGTAGGCGTTCACCACCTCGGGCCGGTCGGCATGGATGCCCGCCTTGCTGCCGTTGTTCATTTCCGTGGGATACACACCGGGTTGAATCGTCACGTTCTCGATGCCAAACGGTTTCAATTCATCCTGGATCCCTTCCGTAAGGGTTTCCACACCAAACTTCGAGATCAGGTAGGGCACCATAAACGGAACGGAAAAGCCACTGGCGCCGGAAGTGATGTTGATGATCAACCCCTGCCGGGCCTGCCGCATGGAAGGTAACACTGCGTGATAGGTGCGCAACACACCATACAAATTCACCTCCAGCATGTTCTTGACCTGGTCGATGGTGTAGCCCTCGACCAACCCAAAGCCGGCGACCGCCGCGTTGTTCACCAACACGTCGATCTTGCCGTACTTTTTCAAGGCATAGGCCACGGCTTGGTTTACGGAATCATCGCTGGTCACTTCCAGTTCCACGACGTCTACATTCGGGAGGGCGGCCAGTGCCTGGGCCACCGCTGCATTCTTACCTTGTATGCCGCGCATGCCTGCCACCACGGTGTGGCCTTCGCGCGAAAGCGTTTCGGTCATCAGTTTGCCGAAGCCTGTACTGGTGCCGGTAATGAATATGGTCTGTTTCATAAAGTCTGCGATGGTTTTTATTCGCGTCAATAGTTACGATAGGTAACTATTAATAGTTCTCTTTTGTAACTAATAACGACCGATTCCCGTACATAAAGTGGTAACGAAAAGGTAACTATCATGAACAACGAGCTTTTCCTCTCCACCGCCTGCCCCATGACGCGCACCATGGCCACCATCGGCACAAAATGGAAACCGGTCATCGTTTATACGCTCGGCAAGAAAAAGATGCGGTTCGGTCAGCTCGTGGCCAAAATGGACCTCATCTCGCGCAAGGTTTTGACTGAACAACTAAAAGAACTGGAGGAAGATGGTATGGTCATTCGGGAGGCGTTTGGCGAAGTGCCGCCGCGCGTGGAGTACTCGTTAACGGAGAAAGGAATGGCCCTGCTTCCCATCCTGCAGGAGATGTGCAACTGGAATCGGAAATTCGAAAAAACAAAAGCGTGTCAACTTCGCTAGAGCACTCCTTATAGTGCAACCATCGTTTGCTTCTTGCCCTTCCGGGTGATCTTCATAAAATAGGAACGGCTGTCGTAAGGAAGTCGGGTGGTCCGGATCAGGTCGCGCGCTTCGAGGTCGAGCTTCACCTGCAACACATACCAGCTTTTCATGTCTTGTGACTCACACGGCAGATCGTGTTGTGCATACTCCAGCAATTGGGGCATGGTCAAATTTTCGTGCGTCTTGATTTTGCCCAGGATGTAGGCTGACAACGATTCGTAGTAATGTTGTTTCATCGTGAACCCCTTCTTGCCGTCCGGCCTCAAGGTGGTTATAGTCCGCTCCAGTTCCGCTTCCATATTCGGTTGTAAAATTATGGAGTTAAACGTAGAACACATCGCCACCGACATAAATTATAGCTCAGCGAAGCACTTTAGAAAACGATTACGATAAAAATATATACCAACGATCTTATTTCGGGGACGTGATTGGAATCTTTTCTTACATCAAAGGTACGTTTCGGGTGCCCTACGGTACACCTCGTAAGCGGCGTATAGGCTACCGTTATGTTACGCCAATGTTATGCAAACGATTCGCCCCCTTTTTTGTGGATAGCTTATTTTTCTTCTACGTCGATCTCACCGACCAAATAAGGCTTGGCAAAACCACCGATCTCCACGCGATTGCCCACGAGTCGGCATTGCAATTCGCCTTGCCGTGCGGAGAGTTGGCGGGCGGTCAACGTGGTCTTCCCAAGTTGCGCGGCCCAATAAGGCGTTAAGGTCGTGTGTGCCGAGCCGGTAACGGGATCTTCATTCACACCCGATTGAGGCGCAAAGAACCGCGACACAAAGTCCACGGCGTCGCCCTTCGCTGTAACGATCACTCCCCTTCCGGGCAACGTCGCGATCTTTTGAAAATCCGGCTGCACGTTTCTGACTTGCTCTTCCGAGTCGAACACCAGCATGAAATCCGTTTTGCCTTTGAAGGCTTCGCGTGGCCGGATGCTGAGCCCGTCCGTCAGCTCGGGTGTTAAAGCCACCGGTTCGTAAACATCGGTTGGGAAATCCAGGGTTAACAACGCGCCTTTCCGGGTGGCTTTCAACGGCCCACTGCGCGGAGAATGAAAAAGGATCTCATCGCCAGCGTGTCCCTCATAATGAAACAAGACATAAGCCGACGCCAGGGTGGCATGACCACAGAGGTCCACCTCTATCGTCGGCGTAAACCAACGTATGGCATACCGGCCGTTTTCCGGCACGATGAAGGCCGTCTCCGCGAGGTTATTCTCCATACCGATCTTTTGCATCAGGCTATCCGGGAGCCACTGTTGCAATGGACAAACCGCTGCAGGATTGCCGCCGAAGACTTTGTCGGTGAACGCGTCGATTTGGTATAGCTTTAGTTTCATGGTTGTTGGTTTAGGATGCTCATAAGGGGCCCGTAAAGAACGAGATCTCGATCGCGTAGCGGCGATCGTCTATTTTCTGGACACGATCGAGGGTGGCGGCACTCCGGATCGATCCTTCCTCAAAAACAATTTCTTCCGTCAGTTCAGCGGTTTTCTTTTCCTTTAACAGACGCGCGATGGCGTCGGTGCCATTGTCGGTGTCAATGGGGGCATCCAGCCCTTTGCGAATATCCCGCATAAAGCCCACAGCCTTGTCCATCCAATATGGAACGTCAGTCGTGTCGGCCTGGAAGCGCGAGGTCTCAAAGCGGAACGTGAGCCAGTAGTATTCACATCCTTTGTGATAAATGAGGAGGCGATCGTTGTGCTCCAGGTCGGTGCTTTCGATGGCGGTGCCGTCGGGCTGTCGTTGGAAGATCTCGTTTGGATAAACGGCTTTCTTTAATACAGGCTCAGGCTCGCCGCGGACGCAGTCGTTTGCCACGGAATCATTTTCTACGAGATTGGCGATATCCGCCGCGGTAACCACCGTGTCGGTAGCGAGCGTATCGGCGGTAGTCGTTGACGTTTCTTTTTGTTTTACCTGACAAGCAAAGCAAACCAGGATCAGCACTGAAAGGCCGGCGACCGCTGAGCGAATTTTCATGAGCGAATTTGTGAGTTTTAGGCGCTCAATATAATCAATCGCGCTATTCCGTTCGCAACGCCTCCGTGGGATTGCGCCTGGCCGCCTGGAAAATATGCCAGCCCAGCGCCAGGACCATCACGAACAACGCCAACACACCGGCCAACACAAAGACCCACCAGGGCAGTGGCGTGTGGTAGGCAAAATTGCTGAGCCATTGTTGAATCAAATAAAATGACACGGCCGATCCCAACACAGTAGCCACGATCAACCAACGGATGAAGTCGCGCGAAAGCAGGGTAGCGATATTCAGAATGGAAGCGCCTACCACCTTGCGGACACCGATCTCCTTTGTCCGTCGCGCCGTGAAAAAGGATGCCAAACCCAGCAAGCCGATGGACGCAATAACGATGGCAATCACCGAGAAGGCGGTATAGATATGGGCGGTCGTTTGCTCGCGGGCAAACAATTTATTGAAGTCTTCGTCGAGGAAGGAATATTCAAAAAGATAACCGTTCGACAATTGCTTCCAGGTTTTCTCAATGCCTTTCAACGTCGCGGTCATGTCGGCACCTTTGACCTTCACCAAAATATAGTTGGCGTCATTCTCCGTCTTGCGAAGATCGCCGTTGCGGAAATAGATCACCATCGGTTCGATGGCGTGGTGGAACGATTGAAAATGGAAGTCCTTCACCACACCCACAATGTTGACGTCCATATCACCCAGTGTTCCGCGGTCGATTGTTTCTTGCAACGGGTCTTTCATGCCCAATGCTTTTACGGCGGCTTCGTTCAGGATGGCCTGTGGTTTTTCGCCGGCGGCAAAAGTTTTTCCCTGGACCATCTTCAAGGAAAGTGTTTCCAGGATGTCGGCATCGGCCACGAGGGGGAACACCGTCGGGCTCTCATCTTTCGGAGTGCCTGCAAAATGCTGACCGTGTCCGTCGAAATGTCGGCCGGGCGTTGTGTTGACGTAACTGACTTGTAACACGCCGGGCTGTTTCAACAATTCGTTCTTGAAGGCCGACCGGTTATCACCCAGACCGCCGGGACGCTTCAACACCACCAGGTGATCTTTTGCAAATCCCAGGTTTCGGGTGGTCATATATTGCAGTTGTTTGTAGGCCACGAGGGTGCACACGATCATGACGATACAAATGGTGAACTGAGAGATCACCAGGCCACTGCGCAGCCATTCGCGATTCCCCTTGATCATGGCGCGTCCCTTCAGGGCGCGAACCGGGTTGAACGAAGCAAACGAAAGCGCCGGGTAGAAACCCGACAACACCCCCAGCATCACCGCGAACCCAACCAAGGCCAGCAATATGAAAGGATCGGCGTAGTTCACGTGCAGGCTTTTCCCCGACAGCACATTGAAGAACGGCAAGGTCACTTCCAGCATCGCGATCCCCAGCAGCAACCCGATGAACGCCACCAGCACAGACTCCAAAAGGAACTGGACGAACAATGCGCCACTGCGGCTTCCCGTCACCTTGCGAATGCCCACTTCCTTGGAACGCTGGAGCGAAAGCGCTGTGGCCAGGTTGGTGTAGTTGATGCTTACCAGCACCAGGATGATCAACGCGATGATGACCAGCGCATAGGTGAGCATCTCCTTTCCTTCCTGGTTCTCGAAGATCATTGTGCTGAGGTGAACATCCTTCAGCGGCATAAGAAAAAGCGTGTAGTGATCGTTGCCTTTATAAATTTCGGACAAGGTTTTGCCAAAGCGCTTCACGAAGTACGGCTCATAATACGCTTTTAAAAATTGGGGCATACGGCTTTCAACACGCTGCCGGCTGGTGTTTCCGTTCAACACCACATAGGTGCTGAAGGTGTGGTTGGTCCAGCTATCGGTAAAATCGAAGCCGATGTTCTTGAAAGAACTGAGAGAAAGCAGGAAGTCAAACGTGAAGTGGCTGTTGGCCGGGTAATCTTTTACCACACCGGTCACCTTGCATTCGTGAAAGAACTGATCGAACAGGATGGTTTGCCCCACGGGGTTTTCGGTGCCAAAATATTTCTTCGCTGTTTTCTCGGTGATGACCACCGTATTGGGTTCCCGCAGCGCGGTCTTCGGATTGCCTTGCAGGAATGGGATGGTGAACACGTCGAACACGGTAGAGTCTGCCCCCAGGATGTGATCTTCAGCATGCTTCTGGTCGCCGCGGGTAACGACCACGTCGTCAAACCAAAAACAAAGCCGGCTAACCTTTTCCACTTCGGGGAAGAATTCCTTCAGGGCCGGACCAGTTGGAGGCGTGGTCCATCCTGACCTCCCCTCCTCGTTCCCCTCCTTGCTGTCGACGCCTACCAGGAAGATCCGGTCGTTCTTTTCATGAAAATTGTCGTAGGTCAACTCGTCGTATGCATACATGCCCAACATCAGTGAAGCCGCAATGCCCACCGCCAGGCCGGTGATGAGGATGACGGAGTAAAACCGGTTCCGGACAATGTTCCGCCAGGAGATGAGCAAATAATGTTTCAGCATAGCATGCAGGTTTAGGATGGACGGGACACAAAAGTATGCCAAGATAAGAAAACGCCTTTTCAGACAAATTTGCTTGCTCCCCCGCGCATTACCGACCAGGAATGTCCGCTGCCGGGCAACGCCTAACTTTCCAGGTCCGTGCTAACAAACCTCGCGTAGCGTTTGATGACCTTCTTCAGGACATCTTGTTTTGCCTTGGCAAACGGCGGAGTGATCTCGGTTTGAACATGCAACAGGTTTTTCTTCTCGGTACGCTTCCAAGTGCCCACCACGCGCTGGCCGGCGATCACTATGGGGCGAAAGATTCCATTGCCGGTCGACGCGGCCTGAGCCTCCTCCAGCACAACACTGCGATCTTTGTAAGCCACGGTATATTCGTCATAGGGCGGTAACAGAAATATATCGCCCGTTGCCGGTTTCAATTTTCCCTCCACCGGTTTAAACCAATAGGTTTGTCCCTCCACGGTGGCTTCTTCGAATTCGTTTTTTACCATGTCCAAATATTTCCGCGCATCGGTGCCCGTGAGGCCTGCCCACCAGGCGAAGTCCTGTATGGTAGCGGGACCGTGGCTGGCAAAATACCGTTTTGCCAGCGAAGCCAAGGCTTCATCTTGATCGGGTATTTTCGTGGCGGGCAACCATTCATCCAATAGCGCAAAGGTGGGTTGCTTCCCGCGGCGGGGCGCCACACAAATAAGACCCTTTAGCGCACTATAGACCAGGAGATGAAGACCGCGTTGCTCACTCAAATCGATCTTGGCACGCTCCAACGCTTCGTATAACTCCGGGCGGGTAAGCGGCGCCGATCCTTCCAGCGCCTTGGCAAATACCTTCATCCCTTTGGTGAGCGTCTTCGCGTCCAACCCAACCTGGCGGTGCACGGTGCCATAGCGCGTGATCACGCGGGGCGCCAGGTACTTCAACATCCAGCGCACGTCTTCGGGGGCGGTGTAATGGATCGTTCCTCGCAGGGGCCAGGTACGCACAATGGTCTTGTCGACCAGGGCTTGTTCGATGTCCTCCTCCCGCGCATTCTTCAACCGCAGCCCCACGGCCCACAGCGAATGGAGATAATCCTGGGCCTGAACAGCAACCAGCCAGCGCACAACGTCTTCTGGTTTTGTAAAAGAATGTTGGGAGATCTGTTGATGATGAAGGCGCAAGCGAGCGATGTCAGAGGGCTTCATGGAATGGGGGTTGTTGGGGTGAAGATACTGGAATCAGGAGCCAGAATCCAGGAGCCAGGAGCCAGAATCTTGGGATTTGTGATCGGTTAGTAGTTAGTAGTTAGTAGGCAGTAGTCAGTAGGTAGTACCGTAGATCAGAGTTGAAATTATTTCCTGATAAAACTCCTGGCTCCTGGATTCTGGATTCTGGCTCCTGATTCTCGGCATTACGGTTTCTTCTTTTTCTTCTTGGCCGCTTTTGCTTCTTTGTTGAAGGCCAGTGCCAGGTTCACCCAGTAGTCGAATTGTTTTTTTGTGCGGATTCCTTCGTCGCCTACGAATACGAATCCTTTCATGGTTCGGGTGCCGTGGACCATGGGGCGGCATCCGGGTTGGTCGAGGGCTTCTTCGTATGCGTCCGGCCCAACCCGGCACATCAATTCGTCTTCGCTGACGCAAATGCACATCTTTCCGTTTACCATAAAACACACGCCGCGGAACATCACTTTTTCTTCGATCTTTTTTTGATCGGCGAGTGCTTCGCGCACTTTGTCGGCAAGTTTTTCATTATAGGCCATAGAGGGTTTATTTTGTCGCAATCAAAGATAAACGTTGCTCCGGGAATTTCTGGCGTTTCCAACATCAAGAAATACCGACTACAGACGACACCCCGGGAAGCTGGTGTTTATTTGGATATTCTGTACTAATTTCGTCAGGATGAAAAAGTCTCTTTTCAAACTCCTCGCCAGCGTCAATAAGGTTATCCTTCCCCGGTATAGCCAGCGGGATATTACCAGACTGTCGAAGCTGGATAAGGCTTTGGTGGCCTATCGATATTGGGTGACGTTGAATGCGTTGGATTGAGGTGGCGAATCTATGCCGGGAAGTCGGCGGGATAAATTTTAGTGTGTTCACGAAGGGATAGCAGTTTCTGAAACCGCAAAGGCGCAAAGGACGCAAAGGCTGTTCCTGTATTTCCTTTGCGTTCTTTGCGCCTTTGCGGTGAAAAACACTCGCGCCCTACTTCTTTAAAATCAGGTAGCCATAACCATCGAGGGTAACCTTGTCCGAAAGGCTAACGGAAGAGTTATCCAAGGCATTGGTCCAGGATGAGTTCTGAAGACTGGCGTCGAGGATATATTCCTTTGATTCAGCCCGGACGTTGGCGAGCACAAAATATTCTTCGTTGCCCTTTGTGCGCCTGAACGCGGCGATATTGTCGTCATTATAATATTGAAGTGAACCCGAGGCGAAAGCCGTCGTATTGTTATATATCCCCAAAAGCTTTTCATAGGTTGCTAACATGTCGGGGTTCATCGTCCAGTTGATCGGGTCGCGAGTGAAGAAGGGCAACTTTTCAGCCTGCCCCACTTCCTGGCTGCCATAGAGCATGGGCACCGCGCTGGTAAAGATCGTCACCACGGAAGCTGACAATGCGCCATCCGTTCCACCAAATAATTCCACGGGCGTGCCGTCGTAGGCAGACTGATCGTGATTGGTCGTGTAACGCAGCTTGCGCCCACCGGCTGGAATGCTGTTGTATTCGGCAAGGTGCGTTGCAAAAATGGATGAAGCCGATTTGTTCTCTTCATACACCTGCTTCAGGTTGTTGTAGAAGTCCCAGGCATAGTTCATCTGGAAACCCGCCGTAAAATTATCGGCCTTGCCCCCCTCGGCGAGCAGGATCAGGTTCCTTCCGGGGATGGCTTTCAACTCATCCAAAGCCTGCTTCCAAAAATCGGTGGGCACAAAATCCACGGCGTCGCAGCGAAAACCGTCCACGTTGGCTTCGAGCACCCAGTATTTCATGGCGGCGATCATTGCCTTACGCATGTCGCGATTGTCGTAGTTCAACTCGGCCACATCCTGCCAGTTGGTTCCGGGGGGGATAATGATGTTGCCGGAAGCATCCTGGGTATACCACGCCTTGTTCTTCATCCACACATTGTCCCACGCCGTGTGATTGGCCACCCAGTCCAGGATCACGGCGATATTGCGGTCGTGGGCTTTCTGCACGAGCTCCCGCAGTTTGTCGAGGTTGCCAAATTCTGTATTTACCTCCAGGTAATTTTGCACCGCATACAGCGATCCCAACCCACCGGCAGACCGCACTTGTCCCACGGGGTAGATCGGCATGAGCCAGATCGTGTTCACGCCAAGCGCCTTGATGTTGTCGAGGCGATCGATGATGCCTTGGAAATTTCCCGCGGTGCTGTAAGCGCGCGGGTTCACCTCGTACATCACTATGTTTTGCGTGTTGGGTACGTTGGCGAAGGGAACGCCGTATTGTTTCGGCGCATCGTCAACAGGGGGTGTCACCGGCGCGGGATCGGTTTTGTCCGTGCTGCACGAAAACATCATCAGCGCGATAACGCACAGTTTCTTCATCATGATAAAAGCAGAAATAAAGTTAAGCATTTCATAAAGTCATTGTAACGAACAAAAAGTACATGAGCCCTCCTGCAGACGTTCGCCCTCCGCAAGCCTTCTCTCTTTTTTCGTTTATGGAAGGGCGGCGATCGTGTTGTCAGCAACAACGGCGATCGCCGTCCCGAAATTAATTTTTCTTCACAGTGTAAGTGTACGCGTAAGGCGCCTTCGATTTGCTGAGATCGATGGTCACTGTGTAGTTGCCGTCTTCCGGTATGCTGATGGCTGCATCCGTCTGGATCAACGTTCCCGCGAGATCATTGCTGTTGGCCGGACCGTAATTTATATCCCAACCATCATTGGCCCTGAATTTCAACGCACCGTTCTTCAGGTTTAGGGTGACGCTCCACGTATCTTTCGCCTGGTTATACGTCATGGCAGTAGAAGTGGCCCATGCCCCCGGCGTGGCATCACCGACGACACCCCACGTTTTGATGAGATCGATCTGATAGGTCAGCTGGTCGGTGTCGACTTTGAATTTGTAATAACCGGGCACGGGCAACGACAAGCCGTCTGCCAGGCCGTCAGTGGTGAGTTTACCAGGGGTCTTCGCGTCGCCATAGTTAATGTGATCCCAATCCGGCGACGAGGTGAACTTGAATGCCGTGCCACTGCCGACGTACACATAGCCTTCAAACACGAAGTCACTCACGGCCACAATCACCGGGGCGTTCCCAGGGTTCCATCCCTGATAACCGCCGGGTAGCCACAACGTGGCGGGTTTGGTAGCTTTCCAGGGCGTGATCTTGATCTTCACCACCGGTGACACCGCCGGAAACTTGCTGTTCACCGACGCCCGAACACGCAGCTCCAACGACGATGCTACATTGGGCGTTACTTTCAATTGATCGATCAGCTTGGCGTTGATATCACCGACAATCAAACCGACGGAATCAAGCGACGTAGTGGCCAGCACGACGGGTGCGGAAAAATTGCGACCAGCCGAATCCAACTCCAGCACATAGCTCACTTCCGTGCTCACGCCGTAGTCGGCCTTGTTCCATTCGAAAACAAGGGTGTCGGCCGTGGTTTCTTCTGTGATCACGCCGACATAGCCGTCCTCCACTTTTGTGATCTGTGGCGCGGTGGCATTCGGATTCAATACGGCTTTCGTTTCATCTTTCTCGCATCCCATCACCAGGAGAAATGCGAGGGCCAGTATGGATAAGGGTTTCATCTTGTTCTTCATTAGTATCCAGGATTTTGTACCAGGTTAGTGTTCACGGCGCGATCTGATGCCGGTATCGGGAAGATGGCATAATGCGTTTGCGTGCTGGCACCCTCTTTCACGTTGCCTTTCCAATCCCACAAGTACGCGTCGCCGCTAAATACGCCAAAGCGGATCAGGTCGGTGCGGCGTTGCGCCTCCCAATACAACTCGCGTCCGCGTTCATCCAAAATAAAGGGCAGGGTTAGGTCGGCCGCAACGATGTTGCCGTTGGCATTTCCATAGGCGCGGGCCCGCAGCTGATTGATATAGTCAACGGCGGTGTTCAGATCGCCACCGCTGCCCCCGCGTTTCACGGCCTCTGCATACATGAGGTAGACATCGGCCAGGCGGAACAACGGGAAGTCGGTGTCCACGAATGTGGGGTTCTGTCCTTTGACGCCGGTCGAGGTCAGGTTCTTGAACTTTGCGCACAAGTAGCCTTCGGTGAATACCGTGGGATGGTCGATCTCCAGCGTTTGTCCATTGGTGTAGAAAATAGCGCGGTGATCGGTGTTTCCGGAAGGGTCAGCAAACTTGTCGACAAACGCATTGGTCATGCGATTGCCGGACCATCCACCGGACGCGATACCGAAGCCGCCGTCGGCATCCATCGAGCCTCCTACAGCCGCGTGTATAATGAACGTCACCCCGCCATAGCCACGACCGTTGTTGCCATCTTCCGCGATCGGAAAAATAACTTCGTTGCGCAGCCTGTCATTGTCGGCCAGGAACAAATCTTTGTATTGTCCGGTGAGCGAATACTTGCCGGTGCTGATGATCTTGTTGCAATAGGTAAGACACTCGGTGTACCGGGTATTACCTGCGCCCAAGTATACTTCTGCGTTCAGGTTTAGTTTGGCCAGTAGCATCCAGGCAGCCGCCTGGTCGGCGCGGGCATATTCGTTCATACCCGGTGCAGCCAACTCGGGTTCGATGGACTCCAACTCTTTCTGAATGTAGGCAAAAAGGTCGGCGCGGGAAATTTGTTTTGGCAAGAATGCACCCGGTGCGTCGGCTTCCGTTACAAACGGCACGTTGCCCCAAAGATCAAGCGCGAAAGAATAGTACAAAGCACGCAGGAAGCGGGCTTCTGCCACGAACATCTTCACGTCGCCCTGTTCACTTTCTGAAAGACCGTCGATGCGGGGTGTCACTTCGCGGATGAATTCGTTGCAATAGGCGATGTTGATGAACACGCGTTGATAGAGCAGTTGCACATAGCCGTTCTGTTCCGACCAGTTCTGACCGTGAAATTCCGTGAGGCCTGGATCACCCCAAGCGCTGATGCACTCATCGGTGGTGATCTCTTGTGCACTCCAATACGTGCGCAAGAAGGACGTGGTGCCTTCATCCGGTGCGTTGATCTCGGGTTGACCATACTCGCCGCGCTGCCCCGTGAGGGTCATCGCGCCGTAGAGCTTGGCCAGGAATTGTTTGAAGGACGCGGGGTCTTTATACACCGACGTCGAAGTGGTGATGCGTTTGTTCAAGGGCTCTGTGTCCAGGTCGCTGAAGCAAGAGGTCAGCACACTTCCCATGAGCAGCGCAGCAAAGGTTGATACTGTATAGCGATTCATAATCGTGTTGTCGTTAGATTAAAAGGTAGCATTCAGGCTAAGGAAGAAGGAACGCGTGCGTGGGAAGAAGTTGTTGTCCAGGCCACCAGAGATCTCAGGGTCAAGACCTTTGTACTTCGTGATCACAAACACATTCTGCACACCGGCGCCGATGCGCACGTTCAGCTTCTCTTTATACAATTCCCGGAAGCTGTAACCGAAATTGATGTTGTCCATGCGGAAGAACGAGGCGTTCTCGATGTAGTAGTCGCTGAAGCGTGTGTTCAAGGCCGTGGTAAACTTTGTGTCATTGGCGAGCTTGCTCACGTTGCTGAGGTACTCCATGGAATTGTAGAGCGTGCGGTACGTGCTGTTTGCCGCTACGTTGTTGTAGACGTAGTTGCCAAAGCTGGCGCGCCCGGAGAAGGCAAAGTCCCAGTTTTTATAATTCAACCGCGAGTTGATACCCATATAGACAGTAGCATCCGGTTTCTTATACACATACAGATCACTGGTATTGATCACACCATCATTATTGCGATCGACATAGGCGTCTTCGATAGGCTTACCATTGGTATCGTAGATCTGTTGATAGGCATAGAACGAAGCACGCGAGTAACCCACCTTCTGCACTTGGATGGTTCCCGAAGTCGTGCCGCCTACGTTTCCGAGCGGGATGATAAAGTTGGGATCGTTGCTCAGGTTCAGCCGGGTGATCTCGTTTTTATTATAGGTCACGTTGTAGCCTACGGTCCACTGCAGGTTATCGGTGGAAATGATGTCGGCGCTCAAATTCAATTCGATCCCCCGGTTCTTCATGCTGCCCACGTTGGTGGTTAGCGAACTGGTAAAGTTCGTGCCCACGGGGATAGGAATATAAGCGATCAGGTTGTCGGATTTTTTTTCATACACATCCAATGAACCCGTAAGGCGGTTCTGGAAGAATCCAAAATCCAATCCCGCATTGATGGTGGTCGTTTCTTCCCACTTGATGTTCTGATCGTATCCGTCAGGACGCAGCGTGTTGTAGAAGGAGCTGCCAAACGGATAGCGGGCGGCGTTGTCGCTTCGCGTATAGGTCGGGATGTACGGATAGTCGTTGCCGTAAATATCCTGCTGCCCGGTGATCCCATAGCCCAATCGCAGCTTCAGATCAGAAAGCGTTTTGCTTTCTTTCATGAAGCCCTCTTCGTTGATCTTCCACGCCAGGGCAAAGGCGGGGAACAATCCCCAGCGGTTCTCGGGTGCAAAACGCGACGTGGCGTCGTCGCGCAGCGTGCCGGTGAGAATGTATTTTCCTTTGTAGGTATAGTTCAATCTCCCGAAGAAAGATAGCAGGTAGTATTCCGTTTCATAGACGTTCACCCGCGTGGCGGCTTCGCTCTTCTGATTCATCGTGGAGTCGGCGCCGGAGCTGTAGAAGTGTGACCACGAATAGCCACCCATCACATCGATCTTGCTGTTGATGTTGGGAAGTTCTTTGGAGTAGTTCAGGTAAAAATCCAGGAGTTGGTTTTTGGCGGTCGCCGTATAGGGATTGATCTGTCCTCCGGCAACCGTGGGCAGATAGATCCACTGCGTGCTGTCGCGCACGTTGTTGTGGCCTTTGGTTTCGGAGTAGTCGTAGCCCAGGTTTAGGTTGGCGTGCAGGTCTTTCAGGAACGGAAGCGCATAGTCGAACTTCACGTTGCCAATGCTGCGCTTCACCGTCGACGTGTTGTCGGTCATGTCCAGCCGGGCCACGGGGTTGCCGGGCGCCAGATTGATGCTGTTGCCTTCGGGACCACCCGTGGTCCAGGTAGTGTACCCACGCCAGCGTTTGTTGCCATTGTAAACCGGTTGGGTCGGATCATAGGCGATGGCATTGCCAATGGCGGCCTGGTCGGCAAAGTTGTTCTGGTTGTACATCCTCTTTACGTTGATGTTCATCTTGAGACTGCCGTCGAGCAGAGTGGGGTCGAGGCCGATGGAAGCGGTGGTACGTTTGAAGTTGTAGGTGTTGAGAATACCATCGGTATTGTTGTAGCCCACCGAAACACGATACGGTGTTTTCTTGGCGGTGCCGGAGAGATTCAGGTTGTGATCCTGTCCATAGGCCGTGCTGAAGATCTCTTTTTGCCAATCGGTGTTGGCGGTACCCAAAAGTTTCAGGACGGCGTTGTTGCCCGGAAATTGTTCGTTCATCAGGGCGCGATACTCATCCCCTGAGAAGACATCCACTTTCTTCGGGGCGGTATACATAGTGCCGGTCACACTATAGTTTACTTTGAAATCCTTACCCCCGCGCTTGGTGGTGATGATGATGACCCCGTTGGAAGCCCGCGAGCCATAGATGGCGGTAGCGGAAGCATCTTTCAGCACGGTGAAGTTCTCAATATCGTTCGGGTTTAGGGTGGCCAGTATATTCGGAGAGCCTCCCAGGTTGGTATTGCTCACGGGCACGCCGTCGATCACGATGAGCGGATCGTTGCTGGCGCTCAGCGACGAGCCGCCCCGGATACGGATGGTCGATGTATTGCCGGGTGCGCCACTGTTGGTGGTGACCGAAACACCGGCGGTTTTCCCCATGATCAATTCCTGGGGTGAGTTCACCACACCCTTGTTAAAGGTCTCGGAGCTCACCACGGCAAGCGATCCGCTGGCATCGGTCTTCTTCACCGTGCCATAGCCCACGACCACAACTTCTTCCAGCGTGGAAACGTCGGGCGACAAAGTCACCGCGATCGTGGTCTGGTTGCCGACCTGCACCTCCGTGGAGGCGTAACCCACAAAAGAAAAAACGAGCGTCGCGTTCTCTTTTACCAGGATGGAATAGTTACCCTGGGCATCGGTCACCGTGCCGTTGCTGGTACCCTTTTCCAGAATGTTTACACCGGGAAGAAAGTTTCCGTCGTCTGCCGACTTCACCGATCCCGTGATGGTCCGGCTTTGTGCCCAGGCCGTGGTGGCCAGGAGACAGAGCAAGGCCATACCCCTTGCGATTGAATAGAGTTTCATCATATGCTGTTGGTTTGAGCTGTTAAAATCTGCCGCCGCAGTGTTTTCGAAAGAAGGCTCCTTCAAACGTTTGCGGACATAACAAAGGAAAGCAGGTGCCGGCGGCACGATCAATTTGTCCCGTGAAAATCTAGAAAATCTTAAGGCCGTTTCAGCGTCAACAAATTGAATGACAACGGATTGGCTGGATTGGGGTGGTCAGAAAATCTCAACGGTTTCTCAGCTTTTCGAACCGCTAACAAACGATTGAAGATCATTAAATGGCCCGGATCGCCATGATCTTCTTCTCAAATTCTTCGTTGGGGAGGACGGACTTGTTGCGGATGCGGGTCTTGTAGGTATAGATGGTGGTAACGGAATAGTCCAGGATCTTCGCAATTTTTTCGTTGTCGTGGATGCCCATGCGAATGAGAGCAAAGATCCGCAACTCGGTATTCAGCAATTGATCCTCTTTCAAGTGAATGCGGTCCTCTTCATTAAAAAAGGAATTGAAGATGGTCACAAAGTCGGGGAACAGTTTCAAAAACACCATGTCGAAGTTGTGGTATAACTCCTCGCGTTCTTTTTTTATGTTGATGCTCTCCACCGTAAAGCGGAGGTCTTCCAGCTTTTTGGTCATCAGTTTCATTTCAAGGGATTTCTTCAACACATCGATCTTGGTAATGTATTCAGCCGTGGTAGTGAAATAGTACCAAATATATTCCTCCTTGATCTTGTTGGCGTCGCCCAGTTGATGGTTGGTTTCCGTCAGCACGTCGTTGGCTTCGGAGATGGTTTTCTTGGCTATCTGCAAGCGCTGGAATTGCTTGTAGATAATGACCGCAAACACAATGGTCATCAGCGTGAGCACGGTGATCACCGTAGAATACAAAAAAAGCATCCGTCGCCGGGACTCGATGATGTTGAGTTGCTTGCCCTCGATGATCGGGTACACGGCAGCGATCTGCACCTTGCGGTGTCGGGCGCCGTAGAAGTTGGCATCTTCCATGGCCACCTTCACATATTTATAAGCGCCTTCGATGTCACCTTCCTTATATAACATGTCGGCCAGGTTTAGGGTGGCCAGTGTTTCCTTGGTGCTGGCCCGGATGTCGGCAATGGCTGCCCGGATCAGCATTTCTTTGGACTTCTGGAGCTGGTCGGAGTAGAAATAAATAAAGCTGAGGGTGCTGGCCGCCACGGCAAAATCGGTGTCGGAGACTTTATAGCGGCTGATCATCTCTTCAAACGCCTGCTGCGCCTGACGCATGTCGCGCAACCTCGTGCTCTTCAAACCTTGCAACAATTTGTAGTGGGCGGAATTAGGGGGTGTCAACAACAGCGCGGAGTCCATGAACCGGTTGCCCCGGTCGGTGTACTGACGGCTATAAAAATCATCGCGATCAAAATCCGACAGATCATAACACGTGCGGGCCATCAGGTAATTGTATTCCCGGCGGGTACTATCGGGCAACCCCCTGGAGCGAATACTTCGCAAAGTATCCAACGCCTCCAGAAAGAGACCAGACGAAACCAGCACAAAGCCTGACTTCAATTTGGCCTGGGTGATGCGGATGGGGTCTTTTGTCCGATAGGCGATGTCCTGGAGCTTGCGGGCGTAGGTAAAGGCTGAGTCGTAAATGAAGGATTTGTATTCTTCATAGATTTTCAGATAAAGATCAAACAACACGGCATCCTTCGCCTCACGGGTCGCCGCCGTGTAGCGGGCGATGCGCTCCTGCTTTTCTTTCAAATAGGCCTCCCGTCTGGCAATGGTGGCGTTGAGCTCGTGCAATAAACTATCCGTCCGCGATTCTGCCCCTGCTGCCAACAGCATCAGGCAGAACCCGATGGTAAGAAGTGCTCTCATGATCTTCACGTAAAAGGAACAAGGTAAGGAGTTGGGCGTAAGAACCCAACACGTGTTCAGGGTGGAAAACGTCAAAATCACCACACCGAATGCAGGCCTGGGATGGGCGCCTCAGTAATACCGCCCGATCAACGCGTTTTCCACGATCCGTTTTTTCATTTTCAACGGGTCGATGGGCCCCTGCTGGCTATAGATGATCTTACCCCCCGGTTCCACCAGCACGGTATACGGCAACGCACCTTGCCATTTTGGATCTACCGCCTCGATGAGATCGTAGATGTTGTCCTTGTTGAAAATGTAGTTGGTGTTGGCAGCTTGCTTCAGCTTCAAAAATTTGAGTGCCTTCTCCTTGCTGGCCAACTTGTCGGCGCTGATGGAGATGAATTCAAAATCACGCCCGCGGTACATGCGGTCGATGGTAATGAAATCGGGAAACTCCTGCGTGCAAGGCCCGCACCAGGTTGCCCAAATATTGATGAGACGCAACTTGTCGCCTTTGTTCTTCAGAAGATCCTGCACACCCGCGACGTCGATCTCGTTTAACGAAACCGGCATGGCCGCCCATTCCTTCAGGAGCTTTTCAGTATATTCATTTTTCCACGACCACTTCATGCTGCAGCCAAATACTTTGGTGGTGGCCGGCTCCGGCTTGCGGCCCGCCAGCACGGCATCGACGGCATTGCGAAGATCTTCACCATTACCTGTGCCGGGCTTTTCATGCTGATCGAGTCTGCCGGTGTATTGAAGCTTGCGATCTTTGTCAAAGACAAAGGCATGTGGCGTGGCCACGGGTCCATACGCCAGCGCCACCTTCTGATCGTCGCCGTCGTAGAGGTAGGGGAAATTAAAAGACTTGTCTTTTGCACGGATGATCATTTCATCATAGGTGTCTCCAAACTCGGTGTATCCCAACTCGGCCAAATTCAGTGCCGGCGGATTGTTGGAAGAGATCACCACCACATCCACACCCTTGCTTTTATAATCCCGTGTGATGGCCATGATGCGGTCTTCGTAGGCCTGGGCGGTAGGGCAATGGTTGGCATTGAAGACGATGACCAACACTTTCGCGGCCGCGTATTCCTGCAACGCGTGGAATTTTCCGTCAATGCCTTTCAGGTTAAAATCAGGGGCCATCGTGCCGATGGCCAAGGTCGGCGGATCGTCGTGATGGCTTTCCTGTGCCTGGATCAGGGTAACCATTAAAAGCAGGGCGATGCAGAGAATAGGTCTGGTCATATGTTCTTCAGGTTTAAAGATCAAACAAAAGCCATACGTAACAGGGTCAGCACAAACCGGGAGGATCACACAAGGATGCACCTAAAATAACATTTATAATCTTCCCACCGAAACACGGCGTTACAAACCCGGCGCCGATTTCCATGAAGGGCTTGATAAATTGACGGGTTATGCTAAACTTGATCATTGCCGCCCGAAACGGCATACTGCGACCATCCAAAACCGTCTTTATGAGAACATTGAAATTTTGCGCCCTGCTCGTTTTCCTCGCCGGATCGGCCCTCGCTAACGTGAGACTTCCCCGCATCTTCAGCAACAACATGGTGCTGCAACGCAACCACGCCATCACCGTCTGGGGTTGGGCCGAAACCAAAGAGAAAGTCACCGTTCAGCTCAATCACCAAACCAAGACCGTCACCGCCGGAAAAGACGGCCAGTGGAAGGTGATCCTTGCCAATGAGGCCGCCGGTGGTCCCTATGACCTTACCGTGAAAGGAAAGAATAGCATCATCACCCTCAACAATGTGCTCGTAGGCGACGTCTGGATTTGCTCCGGCCAATCGAACATGGAATGGATCGTGCGCAACACCAACAACGCCGCTGCCGAAATCGCACAAGCCGACTTCCCACAGATCCGTCACTTCAAAGTGCCGCTCACCATCGGCACAACGCCCAGCGACGACCTGACCGGTGGCGAATGGAACCTCTGCGATCCCGCGCATGTAGGCGACTTCACCGCCGTGGGCTATTTCTTTGCGCGCGACTTGTACAAAGAACTGAACATTCCCATCGGCTTGATCAACACCTCCTGGGGCGGCACACACTCCGAAACCTGGACCAGCCGCAGCGCCTTCGAAGGCAGCGACGAATTTCGTTCGATGATCCAATCCATGCCCCACTTGAACCTGGACAGCGTCGCCAATGCAAAAGCCATCGCCACGAAGGCGCGCATCGAGAAACTCCAGGGTGATCTCGATGTCTCCACGGCCGTGCTCATCACCTGGAAAGATGTCAACTTCGACGATGCCTCCTGGCTCACCATGAACCTTCCCACGATGTGGGAAACACAACCGCTCGGCGACGTCGATGGCTACGTATGGTTTCGCAAAACCATTACCCTCAAGGCGGACCAAGCCGGCAAAGCCGCTACATTATCATTAGGCGCGATCGATGACGCCGACCAGACCTACGTGAACGGCTTGCTGGTGGGCAGCACCAACTCCTACAGCGCCAAGCGGGTGTACAACATCGCTCCCAATATTTTAAGGGAAGGAAAAAATGTGATCGCCATCCGCGTACAAGACACCGGCGGTGGAGGCGGTGTGAATGGAAATCCGGAAGATATGCACCTCTCCCTCTCCAACGCCGCGTTCCCGTTGACGGGTCCGTGGTCCTATCGTGTAGAATCCCTGATGAAGGGCGCTGGCGTTGGGCCGAACAGTTACCCCACGCTGCTATACAACGCCATGATCCACCCGCTTCTTCAATACGCCATCACCGGCGCCATTTGGTACCAGGGCGAATCGAATGCGGGGCGTTCGTATCAATATCGAAAAGCTTTCCCACTCATGATCACCGACTGGCGCAAACATTGGGGACAAGGCGACTTCCCGTTCTATTTTGTTCAGCTCGCCAGCTATGACGCCGACCATGGCAACAGCCAAAAAGGCAGCGGCTGGGCCGAGTTGCGTGAAGCACAGACGCTCACCCTAAGCCTGCCCCGCACCGGCATGGCGGTGACCACCGACATCGGCGAGTCGCACGATATTCACCCGCGGAACAAGCAAGACGTTGGAAAACGATTAGCCGCCATCGCGCTGCACGACACCTATGGAAAGAACATCGTGTACACCGGGCCTGTGTGCAAGACCGTGCTCTTGGGGACTGGAAAGGTCGAGCTGGTGTTTAATTCGATGGGCAGCGGGTTGATGGTGAAAGACCGGTATGGCTATGTAAAAGGCTTTGAGGTAGCCGGGGAAGATCATGTGTTTCATTATGCGAAGGCATACATCGAAGGCGACCATGTGGTAGTGTCTAGTGATGATGTGAGAGCACCGGTCGCTGTGCGCTATGGTTGGGCGGATGATGCGGGGGATGATAATCTCTATAATAAGGAAGGATTTCCGGCGGGTCCGTTCCGGACCGATACCTGGAAAGGTGTGACCGAGGAAGCGAAGTTTGATTTTGAAAGGTAGCGTATGCTCAAGGTTTGAACCGCAGAGACGCAAAGAACGCAAAGGCAATGCATTTCTTTGCGTCCTTTGCGTCTCTGCGGTGTAAACCCGGCAACCTACACCACCTTCGGCGGAATAAGCTTATACACAACGGGCGTCACAATCCGCGACAGCAAAGTAGAACTGATTAACCCACCGATTAACACGATCGCCAACGGAGAGATCAAAGGATTCACCGACAATGCAATCGGCATCAATCCACCAATCGCCGTTAAAGAAGTGAGCACGATCGGCAAGAATCGAACCTCCCCTGCTTCCCGTATCGCCTCCTCGATCGACTTCCCTTGCGCCCGCAATTGATTTGTAAAATCCACCAACAGGATCGAGTTCTTCACCTCCACACCCGCCAGCGCGATCAACCCAATGATGGCAACGAACGACAAGGAGTTACCCGTCAGGAATAACGCGATCACCGCGCCCACAACACCCAGCGGAATAACACTCAACACGATCAACGTACTCTTAAACGTCTTGAACATGAGCACCAACACCGCCACAAACATGAATACCGTCACAATGATCACCGTTCCCAATCCACCAAACGATTCATTGCCCGCCTCCACGTCTCCACCCATCATAAAGCTGTAGCCTGCGGGGAGTTTTGTCGACTCCATTTTGCTCACGACTTCACGGATCACTTTATCGTTGAGATAACCCTTCTTCACAAAGGCCGACACCGACACCATACGGTTTTTATTATAGTGATCGATCCGCAACGGCGACGTCTCCAATTGCAACCCGGCGATCTGCGCCAACGGCACAGCTGCTCCCTGACGATTGTTCACGAAAAGATTTTCGAGCGACGCCAACGTAGCGCGTTCCTGCTTCGGTGTGGTCAGGTGAATGTTGTAATCCTCCCCTTCTGCATCGGAAAAACTTCCCATATCCAGACCGGCCACGGCAAGTCTCACCGTGCGATCGATGTCTACCGTGCTGATCCCCGTCATCCGGGCTTTGTCCTGGTTGATGACCACGCGCATGTCGCTCTTTAAATTGCTGACCGGGTTGTTCACATAGAGCGTGCCTTCCGTCTGCTTCAGCATATGTTCGACACGACCCGCCAGCGCGCGGAGCGTATCCAGGTTGTCGCCAATCAGGCGGATCTCGATCGGTGCAGCTACCGGAGGACCTTGTTCGAAGTTCTTCACTTCGATCTTTGCCCCAGGATACTGATTGAATTGATCGCGCAATGTATTGATGATCTCCAGCTTTTTCTCTGGCGAAGCATGCTCATCCAACTGCACAAAGGTCTGCGCAAAATCCGTGTGCTCATTTTCCTGCGACACGTTGTAGTAGATCCGTGGATTACCTTTGCCGACGTTGGTCGCAAAGAAGGACACTTCCGGGATGGCCGAAACCACCCGCTCTACGTAACGGGAAACCGTATCCGTTCTTTCCAAATTGGTTTGCAAAGGCGTGATGGTATTGATGATGAACTGCGGTTTTTCCGATGCCGGAAAAAGTCCAAAACCGATGATGGGAAAAAGTTGCAGCGAGGCAAAGAAGATGATACCGGCAGCCACCAGTGTGATCACGGGTTTCTGCAAAGCCTTGTCCAGCAAGCGCGAATAGCTACCGTGGATCAACCGTTGCAAACCGCGGAGGAAAATGTTGCCATGATCGTCGCCTTTGTCTTTCAAAATGCGGCTCGACAAAAACGGGATGATCGTCAACGACACCAGCATGGAGGCTAGCACGGCCATGATCACCGCCAGGGGTAACCCGCGAATAAAGTCGCCCGCACCTTCCGGCAAAAACACCAGCGGCATGAAGGCAATGATCAACGTCACCGTACATCCTACCACGGCCAACCCAATCTGACGCGTCGCCTTGATGGTGGCGTCCAGCCGTGAATGGCCATCGCGCATCCATCGCTCGATATTTTCTACTACTACGATGCTATCGTCCACCAGCAGACCCAGCGCCACAACCAATCCCACGATGCTCAACTGATTCAAACTGATCCCGAGCAAATTCAACAACACCAATCCAATGGCCAGCGACAAGGGAATGGAAATCATCACGATCGTCGCAGCACGTCCACCCAGGGGCAAAAGCGTGATCGACACCAGGAGGATCGCGATGAGAAAATCCTTACCCAAGCCAGCGAGGCGACCGTTCACGTTATCGGCCTGATCGAAGTGGTTCACCATTGCGATGTTTGACGGCAGGGTCGCTTCAAACTGCTTCAACACCGGCTTGTACACCTTTTGCGTTTGCGTGATGTTGAGACCGGATTTTTGAGCCGCAACGACAAACACGCAGCGGTGACCGTTCAGCCGCGTGATGTGCGTAGCTTCTTCAAAGGTGATGGAAGCGTCGGCCACGTCGCTCAGCAAAATATTTTTACCGTTTGCGGTATAGACAATGGTATTCCGGATCTCCTCCAGGTTTGTATAATTGCCACTGGTTTTGATGTTGAACGATTTGGAACCGGCCACCACGCTGCCCCCAGGGATGTTGGCCATTTCGCTCTGCAAACTGCTGATGATGGCATCCATGGGAATGTGCATCTGCGCGATCTTCTCCAACCGCAATTCAATGCGAACGATCTGCTCTGGCAAACCCTGGATTTCCACATTCTTCAACATTGGAATTTTCTCCAACTCATCTTGCAACGATTCGGCAGTTTTCTTTAACGTAGCGCGCGAAGCATTTTCCGAAATCAGGGCGATCTGCAGGATGTTCACATCCGAAGGCTGGAATTTATTCACGTCAATAGAATAAATGTCTTTGGGCAACTCCGAACGAAGGCTGTTCAATTCACGAATGAGCTCCTGGTATTTTTCATCCGGGTCGCTCTCATATTTGAACTCCACACGAAATACCGCCAGGCCATCGCTGATCGTGGTGCGGATGCGTTTGATGTCTTCCAATTCATTCACTTTATCCTCGATCGGATCGACTACTAATTCCTCCATATCCTTGGGACTTGTGCCCGGATACACAATGATCATGGCAAACTGAGGCGACTCCACATCCGGGTCTTCACTGCGCGGCATGGTGAGCAGCGTGGTGATGCCCACGGCGGCGGCCATCAAAAACATGATGAGCGTGAACTGATAATTTTTTACGGCGTATTCAGAAATTTTCATAACCGTTTATTTAAGGATTTGGATGGGCGAACGATCGGAGAGATAAGCACTGCCGGCGATGACCAGCGCGCTGGCATTTTCGAGACCCGCGCTGATGCGGATGGTGCGGCCATCGAACGAAGCGATGGTAACGGGTTGTTTGCGGGCCGTACGCGAATCGTCGGTCACAAAAACAAAGCCTTCGTTTCCGTTGGCGTCCAGCACGGCTTCATAGGGAACGCTCCAGGAGGTGACCGACACGCCGGAGTGGATCACGGCCGAACCAAACATACCGGCCGCCAGCTTCACGCCATCGTTTTCCACTTTCAGTTCCAGCGTAAAGGCACCGGTCTGCGGATCGGAGGTCTCCGACCTTCTCAACACGGTTCCTTTAAATGTCTTTTCCGGGAAGGCGTCGATCTGCACGGTGGTCTTGTCACCGTTCTTTACTTCCGCCCACTGTTTATCGCTCACCCCAACCTTGAGGATCCAGTCGCCTTTCGCTGCTCCGTTGGTCACCAGCACCGGGTTGCCTGTGCTCACCACCTGGCCGGCGTTCACAAACTTGCGCAACACAAAGCCGTTGGCCGGCGCATGGATCTCGGCAAAGGTCCGGTTGAACGTTACGGCTTCCAGTTGTTGCTTGGCGATGTCGAGACCGGTTTGCACATTTTGCAGCTGCTCCAGGGTGGCCACACTGTCGCGATACAAATTGGTGATGCGTTGAAGATCGCGTTGTGCTTTTTCATAGCTGAAGCGGGCTTGGGCCACTTGGGCATTCAGTTCGGTGAGGTCGAGCGTGGCGAGGAGTTGTCCTTTCTTTACGGCTTCACCTTCTTTCACCAACACGGCCCCGATCACGCCGCCGCTTTTGAAACTCAGCGTAGTCTCGTCGTCGGTAGTAAGTTGTCCGCTGGCTTTGATGTCGGTGAGGTTTGTCGATTTTTCCAGTGACATCACTTTCACCGGTACGGGCTCGGAAGCATTGGGGATAGCTTTGCGTTCGCCTTTGCTGTCGGTGCAAGCTTGCAGCACGACGGCCGTCAAAAGGATGGCACCGGCGAACAGGAAATTCTTTTGGATAGTGTTCATAGGGATTCGGATTGATATTTTTTTAAAAAGTATAAGAAGCGGTCTCGCGCTCCAGCCGGGCTTCGGCCGTGAGCATTTCAAACAATCTCAGGTTTTGCTGGAGCAGTGAAGAGGTCAGCTGGTTGCGGGCGTCCAGAAATTCGATCAGCGTATTGATCCCTTGCTGATAACCCTTTTCCACCAAATTGAAATAGCTCTGCGCCGACTTCAACTGCTCGCGCGACGCGGCATAGTTTTGTACGGTGGTTTGCCAATCGTTCTTGGCCACGTCGGCCGCGAGCTGAAGTTGTTCTGTAGTGCGCGTCAGGTTCAACTCTGTTTTGCGCATCTCCAAGGTGTTCTGGCGAATGCTGATGTTGTTCCGGAAACCCTGAAACAAAGGGAGCGACAGTTGTACGCCGACGAGATAATATTTCGACTTGTCGTTGAACTTCCAGTCGGCGGCTTGCGAGCCCAGGTCCAGGAAAGCATTCACTTTCGGTACGCGGGTCAGTCGGTTCAGGCGAATGGAGGCGGCGTTGATGTCGCGCGACGTTTTGATCATTTTCAGTTCCTCGCGGGAAGTGATGTCGGTGGATGCCGAATCCAGGGCGGTGGCACCGGCCAGATCATAGGAGACCTCAATCTCGCGGTCCAACGGCTTGTTCAATAAAAAATTAAAATACTTGCGGGCGTTGACCACGCGGTTCTCGGCACTGTTCAGGTCGGCCTTCACGCGTTCGGCTTCACTCTTGCTGCGCAGGTAGTTTGCGGGCAAACTCTTGCCATTGCGCAGCAGGGATTCATTCACCTCCACGTTCTTATTGACCAACCCAAGCCCGCTCTCATAGATCTTCACCGCGGCCACGGCGGCCAGGTAACTGAAGTAGGCCGACTTGATGTCCAGCACCAGCTGTCTTTTATATAGCTCCACTTCATATTGCTTCAGCACAACCTGCTGGCTTTGGATGGACCGGTTCACATACAAATCGGTATTCACCAACGGCAGCGACGTGCGCACCCGCGCATCATAGAAATTGTGCGGGAAAAAATTCTGGTTCACGTTCTCGATCTGCGGAAACTTGTCGCCTTGCGTGAGCTGGTTCAGCGAGGCATACACAGGGTTCAACAAGTCGCCTACCGGGATGGCAATACTTCTTCCTCCCTCACCCGATGTATAGTCGCCCAGGAGATTTACAGAAGGAAAAAAGTAACTGCGGGCGATCTGCAGGGATTGTTGTGCCTGCTGCAGCGTGATGTCTTTTTGCTGCAACACCAGGTTGTCTTTCAACCCTTCGGAGACATAGCCGTCCAAAACGGTTTGCGCCGTTAAGGCCGTCGAAAGCGTGGTCAGCGCGATCACAAGGCCGTATCGGATCAGTTGGAGAGGTGGATTAGTTTTCATTGAACATTTAGTTTACACTGTTAATTATTATGGCAAAATTTTTTAAGACGGCGAAACGGTGTGCATACGGTTCAGGATCTCGTTGACCATCTCACATGCTCTCATAGCCAAATTGGGCTGGTTCAACTCACTGACGACGGAACAGCGGTTCCGGATCTCGAGCGAGCAAATGCCATGCACCATCGACCACGTTGTGAAGGCCAGCACCTCGGCATTCATACCCTTGAAATAACCCTTTGCAATACACTCTTCTATCGTATTCACCAAAAAGCCAAAGGCACGGTCTCCCTCCTCCCAATCCAACTCCTCCTTCTTTTCTTTTTCCAGGGCATTCATGGGCGACCGGATGATGAACATCAGATCATAAAATTCCCCGTTTTCCAGGGCAAACGTTACGTAGGCCTTGGCGATGGCCTTCAGGCGTTCAAAAGGATCTTCCACATGCCCCAGGGCGCGGAAGTATTGATTGAGCAGTACAAAACCTTCGCGGTGGAGGGCATAGAAAATGTCATCCTTATCCTTAAAATAGAGATAGATCGTCGTGGGGGAATATTCAATGCGCTCGGCAATGTTGCGGATGGAGGTTTCCTCGTAGCCGCGTTCCATGAACAACGCCTTGGCGGTCTGCAGGATCTTGGCTTTCAATTCCTCTTTTTGGCGCTCTTTACGATTTGATATGGTCATTGCATTGCTGATATTTTACTTAACGGTGTTAAGTTACAGAATGTTTTAGAATTCTTAAAAATTTTTTTTGACCGTAAAAAGTAGGGAAACGCCTGAAAAGCGGCTGAATGGCCTTAATTGACGCGCATTTTGAGCTTTTTGCCCAGGTCGTCGACGGTGGCTTTGAAATTGGGATCGGTTTTCATCATATCCTCAACGGATTCCAGGGCGTGGATCACCGTGCTGTGGTCGCGGCCGCCAAAGTTTTCGCCGATAAGGGCCAACGTGAGTTGGGTGTAACGCTTGCAGAAATACATGGCCACCTGGCGGGGGATCACGATCTCGCGCTTCTTTACCTTGCCTTTCATGGCATCCAGATCCACTTTAAATGACTCAGCAACAGTCTTTTGTATAAAATCAACGCTAACGTCGGATTGGATCTCCTTAATGATGTTCTTCAACACTTCCTTCGCCAATTCCAGGTCGATCTCTTTTTTGAGCAGGGTGGCGTGGAAAATAAGCGAGTTCAGCACCCCTTCCATGTCGCGCAAGTTGGTGTCGACGCTGTAGGCGAGGTATTCCGACACTTCGGTAGGAATTTGAATGCCGTCGGCCTGCATCTTGCGGTTGATGATGGCGAGCTTGGTCTCGAAATCGGGTTCCTGGAGGTCGGCCGTCAATCCCCATTTGAACCGGGAGAGCAGGCGTTCCTGGAAGCCTTTCATGTCGCGCGGCGGGCAATCGCTGGTCATAATGATCTGCTTGCCCGATTGGTGCAACTGGTTGAAAATATGGAAAAACATCTCCTGTGTCTTCTCACGGCCGGCAAGGAATTGCACGTCGTCGAGAATGAGGAGGTCTACTTGCTGATAGAAGTTCTGGAAGTCCTGCAGCTTGTGATTTTGCAGGGCGTTGAGGAACTGGTTGGTGAAATCGCTTTGATCGACATACAACACTACTTTGTTGGGCATGTTGTTTTTGATCTCATTTCCGATGGCTTGCACCAAGTGTGTCTTTCCCACACCAACGCCACCATACAGCATCAACGGGTTGAATGATGTGATGCCCGGCTTCTTCGCCACAGCGACCCCGGCCGAACGCGCCAGACGGTTACAATCGCCTTCAACAAAATTGTCGAAGCTATACGCTGCATTGAGTCGCGAGTTGACGGTGTGCGGATTTAAGGCTTTGATGGAGAACGGCGAATAGTCGTCGGAACCAAAACCATTCACGGCACTGCGGCGGTTGCCTGCGCCATTGGCGGGATAATTGACCGAGACAGCAGGCGCCTGTTGATTGCCACTGTCGACCACCACGGAGTACTCCAGCCGGCCGGTAGGCCCCAGCACGGTGTGTATGGCACGTTTCAGCACGGGCACATAGTTGTCCTCCAGCCATTCGTAGAAAAATTGGGAAGGAACTTGTATCGTCAGCACATCGCCGTCAACCCGCAAGGGAGCAATCGGCCTGAACCAGGTATTAAAGTTCTCCTCTCCTACATTTTCCCGAATCACTTCAAGACAATCGTTCCATACTGTACCGCAGCTAACTTCCATGGTTGATCTCCAAATTCAGTGTGATTTCAGACTCCGTTTGAGAAAGGGAGACAAAGATGTAAAAAAATGGATTAACAAAACAAGCCGACCTAACCTTGATTTTTCAGAAAAAAATGTGATTGGAAAAATTTGAAAATTAAACACCACCAGTTCGGAAAACTTGACTAAAATTGGATTATAATAAAGAACCCGCATGTCTGAATCCGCCATCCACAGCCTGTTACGGCAGTCTTTCCCCATTTCGAATAAAGCCGATTGGTTGCGGACTGCTGCTGCGGAGATCGACGGAAAAGATCCCGCTGAAATATTGGCCTGGAAGCTTGACGGCCTAACTTTTTCTCCGTATTACGACCGCGCCGACACCGCATCACTGCAGTATCTCAAAAATTTTGAACTACCGCCTTCGCCGCACGCACACGCTGGTGCACGCTTTTGGGAAAACCTGCCACAGCTTGTCATTACCGATGAAAAGAAAGACAATACAACACTCCTGCATCAATTAAATAACGGTGCCGACGGCATCATCCTCGATCTGCGAAATCGCCAAACGGTTGATATCGCCGGTCTATTGGATCAAGTGGACTGGCGCTTTTGCAACGTCTCTTTTTTCGTGACGGATGCTATCCTGGAAAACTTGTTGGCATCCTATGTTCAGAAAAAAAATTATGAGCCGCATTCCCTTTCCGGGACAGTATGGTGGAATCATCTCCCTGAAAAAAATATTCCCAAGCTTTCATCGCTCTCCCACCTCACCCATTTCAGGCGCTGGGGCATCGTGGCCGACGCTGCGTCGCCTGTAGAGGAAATTGCGAACGTCTTAACAAAAGCCGCCCGCGTGATGGATGCGCTCACGGAAGAAGGCGTTGAAAAAGAAATGGCCTGGCGCAACCTCGCATTGTCCCTACCGGTCGACACCGATTTTTTTTGTTCGATTGCAAAACTGAAAGCGTTGCGGTTGTTGTGGTTTCAATTGGCGCATGCGTTTGGCATTCCTCCCACCGACAGCATGGCACTGCACCTTCATGTGCGTTCCACGCCATGGGTCAACGAGAAATTTCAACCCCACGGCAACCTGTTGAAAGCCACCACGGCCGCTATGGCAGCCGTGATGGGGGGCTGCAACGCACTGACCATCCACGCCGAAGATGCCACCAACAGCACGATGACACGCATGGCTCGCAACGCCTCTTCCATCTTGCGCGAAGAATCGCACCTCGATAAAGTGGCCGATCCGTTGGCCGGCACCTATGCCGTGCAGGAAATGACACACGCCCTGGCGCACGCTGCGTGGGCTTTGCTTCAACAAAATTTGCAACAGCCATGAAGCCCGATTTCTCCCGCATCCCCGCCAACGCCTTCGTGCTGCCTCCTGCACCGGACAACACACGCACCGGTTCATGGAACAGCCCTGAAAAAATTGCGATCCCCGCACGCTACACGTCAGCTGATCTCAACGGTGCGGCACGCCTGGATTTCTCCGCGGGCATACCGCCCTTTCTTCGCGGACCGTATGCCACCATGTATACCACCAAGCCTTGGACCATCCGTCAATACGCCGGTTTCTCCACCGCGAAAGATTCCAACGCATTTTACCGGCGCAACATTGCCGCAGGGCAACGCGGTCTCTCGGTGGCGTTCGATCTGGCCACACACCGCGGCTACGATTCCGATCACCCCCGCGTATCGGGCGACGTAGGCAAAGCTGGGGTGGCCATTGATTCTGTGCTGGACATGAAGATCCTGTTCGATCAGATCCCACTCGACAAGATGTCGGTGTCCATGACCATGAACGGCGCCGTCATTCCGATCATGGCCTTCTACATCGTTGCTGCGGAAGAACAAGGCGTGAAGCCGGCCCAACTGAGTGGCACCATTCAGAACGATATCCTGAAAGAGTTTATGGTGCGCAACACCTACATCTATCCACCGGCCCACTCCATGCGCATCGTGGCCGACATCTTCCGGTATACTTCGCAACACATGCCGAAGTTCAATTCCATCAGCATCAGCGGCTATCACATGCACGAGGCCGGTGCACCGGCCGACGTGGAGTTGGCGTATACGCTGGCCGATGGATTGGAATATATCCGCGCCGGTTTAGCGGCCGGCATTGCGATCGACGATTTTGCACCGCGTCTTTCTTTCTTCTGGGGCATCGGCATGAACTTCTTTATGGAAGTCGCCAAGATGCGCGCCGCCCGGATGTTGTGGTCGAAGCTGGTGCAACAGTTCAATCCCAAAAATCCGAAGTCGATGGCCTTGCGCACGCATTGCCAAACGTCGGGCTGGAGCCTTACCGAACAAGATCCTTACAACAACGTGACGCGCACGTGCATCGAAGCAATGGCCGCCGTGATGGGGGGCACACAATCGCTGCACACCAATTCGTTGGATGAAGCCATCGCGTTGCCCACCGATTTCTCGGCACGCATTGCACGCAACACACAATTGTACCTGGAAAAAGAAACGGGGATCACCCACCTCGTCGATCCGATGGCCGGATCGTATTATGTGGAGAATCTCACCGCACAACTGACCACCCATGCCTGGCAGTTGATGGAAGAAGTGGAAAAACTTGGTGGGATGACAAAAGCGATCGAGAGCGGTGTTCCGAAAATGCGGATCGAACAAGCCGCCGCCGCCAAGCAAGCGCGCATCGATTCGGGGAAAGATGTCATTGTAGGCGTAAACAAATATGCCACCGACGAAAAGCCCGACTTCGATATTCTCGAGGTGGATAACACCGCCGTGCGCCAGGAACAACTTGAACGGTTGGTCCAGTTGAAGGCAGAACGCAACACCGCCGCCGTAGAGACCGCGCTGCAAGCGTTGTCTGACGCCGCAGCCAACGGCACGGGTAATCTCTTGGCACTGGCCGTGGATGCAGCACGCCTGCGCGCCACGTTGGGAGAAATATCGACGGCCATGGAAAAATCGTTTGGTCGCTACAAAGCCACCATCCGTTCGATTTCAGGTGTATATTCGGGTGAGATGAAGGATCAAAAGATTTTTGAAGAAGTGCGCGAACTCGCCGACCGCTTTGCCGAACGCGACGGCCGCCGGCCCCGCATCCTGGTAGCCAAGATGGGTCAGGATGGTCACGATCGCGGGGCCAAGGTGATCGCCACCAGTTTTGCAGACCTCGGCTTTGATGTAGACATCGGCCCGCTGTTTCAAACGCCGGAAGAGGTGGCCATGCAAGCCGCCGAAAACGACGTGCATGTCGTGGGGGCCTCCAGCCTGGCCGGTGGCCACAAAACGCTGGTCCCGGCGCTCATCACAGCGTTAAAAAAAATCGGACGACCCGACATCATGGTCATCGCCGGCGGTGTGATTCCCGCACAGGACCATCCCTTCCTCCACGAGGCGGGCGTCTCATTTGTTTTTGGACCGGGGACCGTGATCACCACCGCCGCCCGCGACATCCTGGAGCGCCTCATGCCGGAGTAGCATGACCCTTTTGGGTCAGCCGCCAAAGCGCCTTCCCCCACTGTCGAAAATTCATTACATTAGTAGTCCAATTCAAATACTTGCTCCATGAAACTTGCCAGGTTGCTCCTGTTAGTGGTGATATGTGTCGTTGCCGCTGAGCCCTTGTTTTCCCAAAACAAAAAGTTTGACAAAAGCCTTAAAAAGGTCGATGCCAGCTATGCCTCCGGAAGTTTTGCGAAAGCTGCCAGCGGGCTCGAAAAACTGAAGAAATCCATCGTGGCAAAGATGGGACAACAAAATGCCTACATGCCCGGCTTGCTGCTGCGCGAAGCCCGCATCAACCTCGCCTCAGGCATGCTCACCGACTTTGACAAATCCCTGACCGACGCCCTGGCCAACAGCCAGACCATGTATGGCGACAACAGTGCAACCTATGCCGGAAACCTCATCGACGTGGCCGAGATCTACAATGACTATGGCAACTTCCGCGTGAGCCGCGAATACCTGGAAAAAGCCAAGGAATCGCTCACAAAAACCAATCAGTATTCCGATGCACTGAAAGGACGCGTGGCGTTGGCCGAAGCCGAAGCCATGACCGGCCAGGGCTTCTGTAACGACGCCGTCGCTACCCTGCGCAGCGTAGAGAGCTATTTCGCGGGCCGCGCAGTAGAGAAAGAAACCAAGGTGGAGGGCACGACCATCAAAACGGTGCGTGTACCCGACGAAGAATTGTTGTCGCGCTACACCAGCTATGCACACCTGCTCACCCTGACCGCCAATGCCTACGCCAAAAAGGGAAACCTGCTCTCGGCCGACTCCGCCTTTAAAGCCGCTCAAGTGTGGATCCGCAAAAACCAACGCTTTATGGGCGAGACCAGCCTGTACCTGGTGCAAAACAACTTCCTCTACGCCCGCATGCTGGTGGACAACGGCAACGAGCACCGCGAGAATGATCTCGAATTCGACAACCTCCTGAACGACCTGAAACGTCGCGCCAACCCCACCTACACCCTGGGTCACGATATCTATCTCGCCTATCTCCACCAATTGCTGGAAGAGGAAAATCGCGCGCGTTACCTGAACGTGAAGCTGGAATACGAGAAGATGATCGACAAGTATTTCCCGAAGACAAGTCTCGTGCGCATCAATTTGAAAGCCGTAGAGTTTGATTCAAAGTTTCAACGCGACAAAACCAAGGACCTGGAATCGGACGCGATCGCCCTCATCAAATCGAAATCGCTTCCCAAAAATTACCGCACCACCGAGCGCACACTGAATTTTTTGTATGAAGTGACGCTGCGCGAGAAACGCTATACCAATGCCGAAGGCTACCTGACACAGATCTCAGAAATTCAGAAAGAGCTTTATGGCGAAACCTCACCGGAATATCACCTCTCCCGGATCCGGTTGGCCGGTTTCTACCTGGACTACACCAACAAGATCGATGAAGCTTCCAAGATCTATGAAGAAAGCTACACCAAGATCGTCTCGAAGGAGATCGGCCCCTGGCACAAGGACAACCTCAACATCCTGAATCACCTGGCCACGCTCTATGAATACGCCGACAAATACACGCAAGCCACCGCCACGCTCGACAAAGCTTCGGATGTGGCACGCTCGAAGTTCGATGACAAAGATCCGGACTATGGCGTGGAACTCGACCGCATTGCTGGGTTGCAGATCAAGCTCGGACAGTACGAAAAAGCCGAAGGGAACATAGCAAAAGCTTTGACCATCCTGGAAGAATACCGCAAGGATGATGCGCGCATAGGCGACTATGTGCACGTGATCGAAACGCAAGCCAAGTTGTTCGGGATCAAAGGCCTTTTCGATGAAGCCGAAGATAACCTTGAGCGGTCGCGAAAGCTCATTGAAAGAGGAAAAGTGGCTGTCGGCAGCGAGTTGAGCACGGCCGAAGAGTTAACGGCCTTGTTCATTCAACTGGGACGCTATTCCGAAGCTGATCGTTTATTGAACACGCAAATCCCCGAATACGAACAACTCTATGGCAACACCTCGTTGCGACTCATCGAGCCCCTGGTGAACAAAGGACGTCTCGCCCTGGCGAAAGGCGACTACACCGAAGCCGAACGCATCGCCTCGCGTGCCAATCAGATCGCCACAAAATCCTATGGCGAGATCTCGACCAAGACCGCCCCTACACAAAAATTGCTCAGCGATATCTACTACACGTTGGGCGATTACGACAAGGCCGAGAAGAATGTAATCAAAGCCATCACCAGCCAGGAAAAACAATTTGGAAGAAACCACGTGGAAGTGGCCAAGTCGCTCTCGCAACTGGCCCTCATCAAGTTCTACAAAGGCGACAAGCCGAAGGAAGTTGAAAAGCTCATGCTGGAGTCGCGCGACATCATGGCGGCAAAACTGGGCAAGGACAACCCGCAGTATGCCGAGATCCTGAAGAACGTTGCCGTGCTCTACATCTCCGAAAAGAAATTCGACCTCGCCTTCAACTCGCTCACCGTGGCCGAAAGCATTTGGCGCGCCAAGACCGGCACCAAGAACAACATCAACGCCGCAGCCATCTATACGTTGACGGGCGATGTTTATTATCAACTGAAGAACTATAAGAAGGCCGAAGAATTCTATAATCAATCGAAGAACTTGTACGAGAAATTTTTCAGCATTACCCACCCCGAGTATGTCAAGGTGCTGTCGAAGCTGAGCAAGGTGGCCTACATGCAGAAGGACTACAAGCGGTCGAAGCGCCTCATTGAGGAGTCGCTGACCAACTACGAAAGCTTTATCAAACAATATTTCCCCGCCCTGAGCGAACGCGAAAAAGCGAAGTACTGGAACACCATCAAAGGCGACTTCGAATTCTACAACACGCTTGCCCTGAGCAACCTCGACGACTTCAAGGACCTGTCGGGCAAAGTATACAACTATCAGCTGCTTACGAAGGCGTTGCTGCTCAGCTCGTCCATCAAAATACGCGAGCGCATCCTCAACAGCACCGACGACCAGTTGAAGATGCAATACAGCACCTGGGTACAAAAGAAAGAACTCCTCACCCTGGCGTTGTCCATGAGCGCCGCACAACTGATGGAGAACGGCATCGACCCCGCTGCGCTGCAACAGGAGGTGGAACGGCTCGAGAAAGATCTCAGCCAGCGTTCGGAGTTGTTCGGCCAGAGCTTCGAGAACAAGCGCATCACCTACGATGATGTGAAGAAAGCGCTCAAGCCCAATGAAGTGGCCATCGAGATGGTGCGTTACCGCTATTTCAATCACGACTTCACTGACTCGGTCATTTACGCCGCGCTTTACCTGAAACCCGACCTCTCCCGGCCGAAGGCCATCCTGATCAAAGACGGCAAAAAGCTGGAGACCCGCTATTTCAAATTCTATCGCAACGCCATCACCGGCAAAGTGCCTGACGAAGTTTCCTATGGCGTGTTCTGGAAACCCATCCAGGATGAGGTCGGTCAGTCGGCCACGATCTATCTTTCTGCCGATGGCATCTACAACCAGATCAACCTCGAAGCCATTCCCACCCCCGATGGCAAATACGTGATCGACAACGCCAACATCGTGTTGGTCAGCAACACAAAAGATCTTTATATCCGGAAGATAAAATCAAAACAAAGCGCCACGGAAAACACAGCCTCCTTGTTTGGCAATCCAACCTTCTATGCTGCCGCCACCAGCGACCCATCCATTTCATCGTTGCCGGGCACCGAAAAGGAAGTGACCCAACTGCAATTCATCATGAAACAAAAAGGATGGATCACCGCCGAGTATATCGAACAAACGGCATCGGAAGAGAATGTGAAGGAGATGAACAGTCCAAAGATCTTTCACATTGCCACGCACGGATTTTACCGGCCCACGGCGCAAGCCACATTGGAGGATGAGTTACAGGGCAGCGAAGCCACATTAAATCAAAATCCCCTGATGCGCACCGGCCTGCTCCTGCGCGGAGCCGGTGACTTGATGGAAAAGACAGAATACAACTACAACATGGAAAACGGCATCCTCACCGCCTATGAAGCGATGAGCCTGAACCTGGACAAAACTGACCTGGTGGTGCTGAGCGCCTGCGAAACAGGCCTGGGCGATCTCGAAGCGGGCGAAGGTGTGTATGGCTTGCAACGCGCCTTTCTCGTAGCCGGCGCCAAAGTCCTTATCATGAGCATGTTCAAGGTAGACGACGACGCCACCCAAAAGCTGATGCTGAAGTTCTACCAGAAATGGTTCAACTCCGCCAACCTGCGTCAAAGCTTTATTGATGCCAAGAAAGAAATCAGGGTGGAATATCCCGAGCCAATCTATTGGGGTGCCTTCATGATGATCGGGCTGGATTGATCTGGCAAGTTATCGATGCGGAACTCAAAGGTTGAACCGCCTCGCCTTCGCTAAGCTTCGGCGAGCGCAGAGGCGTTAGCGAAGGTGAGGCGGTGAAAATTTCACTCAGAAATTACAGATCATTTCTCAGGTCTATACCTGCTCCTGCGGCCAAGGCGCGAACTCATAGCCGTCCTTGAAAAAGTTAGGGAAGATCTGTACGTGCTTTTGCTTGATCTCCTCAAACATCATGCGCTTCAACGCCGTGATGTTTTCGTTTTTTGTGGCCGACACAAAAATGACGTGTTCATACCCCATCTCGCGATAGTAGCCTTTCCGTTCCTCGAGGTCTACATCGGGATGTTGTTTCTTATACAGATCGATCTTGTTCAACACCAGGATGGTGGTGATGTTCGCTGCGCCAATTTCCTGTAGTGTTTTAGAGACCACTTCGATCTGGTTGTCGTGAAACGGATGCGCAAAGTCCACGACGTGGAGCAACAAATCGGCCTCGCGCACTTCGTCGAGGGTGGATTTGAAGGATTCAATCAGGTGATGGGGGAGCTTGCGGATAAATCCGACCGTATCGGAGAGCAGGAACGGCACATTGCCGAACGTTACTTTGCGCACGGTGGCATCGACGGTGGCAAACAATTTGTTTTCGGCCAGCACCCCGGAGCCCGACAACAGGTTCATGAGGGTTGATTTACCCACGTTGGTATAGCCCACCAGCGCGACCCGCACGACGTTGCCGCGCGATTTGCGTTGCGTGATCTTTTGCTTTTCGATCTTCTCCAGCTTGTCTTTCAGAATGCTGATCTGGTTCCGGATGTTCCGGCGGTCGGTCTCGATTTCGCGTTCCCCGGCACCACCCCGTGTTCCGGTTCCCCCGCGTTGCCGTTCCAAGTGGGTCCACATTCGGGTTAGGCGGGGCAATAAATATTGGTTTCGGGCCAGCTCCACCTGGGTGCGGGCCTGGGCGGTTTGTGCGCGAAACAGAAAAATATCAAGGATCAGAAGGCTGCGATCGTAGATGCGCACTTTGGGTTCATCGGCGTCGCTGGTATTGAATTCCTTTTCCAGGTTGCGGAGTTGGGATGGGGTGAGGTCCTCGTCAAAAATGATATTGTTTACCTTTTTCACGGTCACAAATTCCTTGATCTCGGCCAGCTTGCCTTTGCCCACGAACGTCCGGGAATCGGGGTGTGGAAGATTTTGCACAAATTGTTTAATGGTCTTCACGCCAGCCGTCTCGGCCAGGAAGGCCAGTTCGTCCAGGTGTTCCTGCGTAACTTCCTGATCCTGTGCCCCTCCCAGGGCTACCATTACGGCTGTTTTTTCCTTAACTGTCATTCGTTTTTTACTTAGCGTCAAACATAACGGATAAATTTTAAAGTAAGTTTTAGGGCGGCTGTTACTTTTCATACCTTTGATGAATCTAAACCAGAGATATTTAGAGAAAACCTGATTTTTCGACCTTTTGTCGGATTTAGGATCGGATAAAATTCTCACAATCAGAGCCCAGAGAGGATGAGAGTCGCGATCGTATTAAACACATCCTGGAATATTTTTAATTTCAGGATGAACTTCATACGCGCCCTGCAAGCGCAAGGCCACGAAGTACACACTATAGCCCCGGTAGATGAGTATACGCACCTGATTGCAGAAGCCGGTTGCGTTCACCACCCGGTAAAAATGGACAGCCGCGGTGCCAACCCCATAAAGGATTCGGCTTTGATCGCCGAGCTTTTCTTTATCTATCGCCGGGTTAAGCCCGACATTATCCTGCACTACACCATCAAACCCAATGTTTATGGCACCCTCGCGGCCAGTATGTTGGGTATTCCTGTCATCAACAACGTTTGCGGTCTGGGCACGGTCTTTTTGAAAGACAACATCGTGTCGGCCATCGCCATGTTGCTCTACAAGATCAGTTTCCGGTTTGCAAACAAGGTGTTCTTCCAGAACCCCGACGATCTCAAGCTCTTCCTTGACAAGAAACTCGTGCCGTCCAAAGCTGTGGACATCCTGCCCGGTTCGGGCATCGACCTGAAACGCTTTCAACCCACGCCATTCAAACGAAATGAAAAGTTCACCTTCCTGCTCATCTCGCGCCTGATCACCGACAAAGGCGTGATCGAGTACATCGATGCGGTCCGTAAACTCAGGGGTAAAGGCGTCGATGCACATTTCCAGGTGCTGGGCGCAAAAGATCCCCTGCACAAGCGTGGTATTCAGCTCGATGTTATCCAGGAATGGATCGACAGCGGCACCATCGAATACCTGGGCACCACCAATGACGTACGCGGTTTTATAAACAACGCCGACTGCGTCGTGTTGCCCTCCTATCGCGAAGGCACTCCCCGGACCCTGCTGGAAGCCGCCAGCTCATCCAAACCCATCATCGCCACCGACGTACCCGGATGTAACCACGTGGTAAAAGACGACTTCAACGGATTCCTTTGCCGCCTGAAAGATGCCGACGACCTGGCTGAAAAAATGAAGCGTATGGCCGGCCTGGCCGACGAAAAACTGAAGGCCTTTGGTAAGAACGGACGGGCAAAGATGGAGGCAGAATATGATGAATCTCTTGTCATAAACAAGTATCTTGCGGCCTTGTCGGATTTTCGGCAAGCATCCTAACCCAACGATACCTTTCATGGAAGTCAAAACAACCGGGATAGAAGGTCTGGTGGAAATTATTCCCACCCTCTACAAGGACGATCGAGGCTGGTTTTACGAGTTCTACAAAGAAGATACCTACCGCAAGCATAACATCACTTATCGCTTCGTCCAGGAAAACACCTCCTTTTCAAAAAAAGGCGTCATCCGCGGATTGCACATGCAACGGCCGCCATACGCCCAGGCCAAATTGGTGACCGTGCTGTCGGGAAAAGTGCTCGATGTGGTGGTGGACCTGCGCACCGGCTCGAAAACCTTCGGACAAGTTTACTACTGTGTATTGGACGGAGAACACCGTAATATGCTGATGGTGCCCGAGGGATTTGCCCACGGGTTTGCCGCCCTGGAAGACTCGGTCTTCTTCTACAAATGCTCCAATCTCTACGATAAAGCCTCCGAGACCGGCGTTCGCTGGAATGATCCTGAACTGAACATTGACTGGCGCGTACAAGATCCTATCATTTCCGAGAAGGACAGGGTATTGCCCACGATGGACGAATTGTTAGGAAAATCCGTAATTTCACGGTAATGAACCAACGCCTTGTACGTGAAACAACTATTTTTTTGGGCCTCTAACAGCGCGCTCCTTCTTTTTTGCGTCCTCCTCTCGTCCTGTGCCTCGTACAAGCAGAACATCATGTTCAAAGTACCGGAGGGGACCGTATTGAAACAGCAGACCGAAGCCGCGGAAAAGAACTATGTCATCCAGATCAATGATCAATTGCAACTGGAGGTTTACACCAACAACGGCGAGCGGCTCATCGACCCCGATCGCAAGCTGACACAGGACGGCGTGGATCAGAACGCTGCAAAAGAAACGGAACCCACTTACCTGGTAGACGTGAATGGCGTCAGCAAATTTCCCATGGTCGGCAACACCAAAGTGGTGGGACTCACCATAGGCCAGGCCGAAGAAATACTACAGCAAGCCTACGCCGTTTATTATCAGCAGCCTTTTGTGAAACTGAAGTACACCAACAAACGCGTGGTGGTGCTGGGGGCTCCCGGCGGACAAGTCATTCCGTTGGCCAATGAGAACATGCACCTGGTGGAAGTGCTGGCCCTGGCCAAAGGCTTGGCCAACGATGCCAAGGCTCAAAATATCCGGGTATTGCGCGGCAAGGAAGTTTTCGTAGCCGATCTCACCACCTTCGATGGATATTTGAAAAACAATATTGCTATGGAACCTGGCGATGTGGTCTATGTAGAACCCGTTCGCAGACCGATCTCGGAAGGCTTTCGCGATTATGGCGCGGTCATCAGCGTCGTCACCAGCCTCACTACGCTGATGGTCGTTCTCCTGAGCCTTTAACAAAAAGAAATGTTGGAGACACCAAAAAACATACAGCCCCAGCAATCACAGGCCAACGAAGCCCTTGACCTCAATAAGCTGAAGACCACGCTCAAGCGCAATTGGCTTTGGCTGATCATTCTATTTCTCGTCATCAACAGCGTGGCCTATCTCAAGGTACGCTACACCAAAAATCTCTACGAGTCATCGTCGGAACTGAAGCTGGATATAAAAAATGAAGCGACGGAGTTTGGCATCAAGCCCACAGTGGAAGATCCGAATTTCAACTTGCTGTCGGGCGAGATCGAACTCATTGAGTCGCGATTGTTTTTGGGACGCGTGCTGGACTCCTCCGATCTGAATGTGAGCTACTTTAGTGTGGGCCGCGTGCTGAACGACGAGCTGTTCCAAAACGCACCGTTCCTGGTCCGCTACAAAGCACAAAATGAAAGCAGCTTCAACGTACCCATTCACCTCGACGATAGCGGGAGCGATGAGTTCACGCTCCAGGTAGGCGACGAGGGCCAGAAAACAACGGGCCGCTACAATTCGAAAGTAAGCCTGAACGGCGTCGACCTCTACATCGAAAAAAATGAAGCCTTCCGGAAAGGTGATGAGATCGGCTATTTCTTTGTGTTGAACACCCGCGATGCGTTGTTGGGATATCTGCTGCGAAGCCTGACGGCCGAGCCGCTAAACTACAACGCTCACACGCTGCGCATTTCCTTCAAAGACAATAATCCGACCAAAGCCACGGCCATCCTCAACAAGATCGATTCCATTTACCTGCATTACAGCTACGAACAAAAGAACCTCGCCAACAAGCAGAAGATCGACTGGGTCTCGAACGAACTCGTCAACATCGAGCACAAGATGGAGGACTTCGAAAATTACTTCGAGAACTTCACCCTGCAGAACAAGACCAACAACCTGGACGAGGACTTGAAGAAAACCGTGTCGGCCATCAACCGCCTCGACTCCCAACGGTATGAACTCACCAATAGGATCGTGGAAGTGAACACGCTGATGGACGGGATGAAGGCCGGTGACTTGTCCATTTCGCTGACTCAACTTCACGCCTTGCCGCCCACGGTGGCCAAGAACCTGGAGCAACTGGAAGACCTCTACCGGGACCAGGAAAAACTGAAGCTCTCCTATAATGAAGCGACCTTCGCCTATCGTCAACGTCAAAAAGACATCGAGACCCTTCGCGCAAAAGCGAGCCGGCAGTTGGAGGAGCAGCGCGCGGAGTGGATCAAGCGCCTGGACCAGATCAATCAAAAAAAGGCGCGGCTCGAACACGAATTTGTGAACATTCCCGACAAGAGCACACAGTTCTCCAAGAATCTTCGCTTCTATAAACTTTATGAGCAATTCTATTTGTCGCTCATGCAATCGAAGTCCGAGTTCGAGATCACCCAGGCCGGCAGTGTTCCGGATTATAAGATCCTTTCACCCGCCAACTTGTCGTATACCCCGATCTCGCCCAACAAACTGATGATCACAGGCATCGGGTTTGTGGGAAGCTTCGTGGCGATGTTGCTGCTGGTGGGCTTGCTCTATGTGTTGAACAACAAGGTCACCAGCCTGCTGGATATTGAACGGGTGACCAGTGTGCCCATGCTGGGCGTGGTGCCCTCCTCGCGGCAATTCACCAAGAATGGCTTGCACGTGCTCGACCATCCTAAATCAATGGTCAGTGAAGCCATCCGGACCTTGCGCACCAACCTGGACTTTTTCAATATCAACGGTCAACGCAAAGTGATTGCCGTGTCGTCGACCGTTTCGGGCGAAGGCAAATCTTTTATCGCCCTCAACCTGGGCGCGGTGATGGCGCTGTCGAAAAAGAAGGTGGTGCTCCTCGACCTCGACATGCGCAAACCCAAACAGAATTTGCCGGTCACGGTAGAGGACCCCTCCAAGGGCATCAGCACGGTGCTGATCCGGAAAAACACCTGGCAGGAATGCGTATCCACCACCGCCCTGTCCAACTTCGACTACATTCCTTCCGGACCGCACCCTCCTAATCCTTCCGAGTTGTTGCTGAACGGCGAGTTTGAAGAACTGCTGAACGACTTGAAGACCCAATATGATTATATCATCCTGGACACGCCCCCGGTTGGACTGGTCACCGACGGTATTATGGCCATGAAGCGCGCCGACATTTCGATTTATATTTTCCGCGCCAACTATTCCAAGAAGGATTTTGTTCTCAACCTGCAACGCATCATCAACATCAATAAATTCTCGAACATCACCACACTGCTCAATGCGTTGCCATCCACGGGCGAACAGAGTTATGGCTACGGCTATTACGAAGAGCCCGGGACCCGACCTTGGCTAAAGAAAATTTTTAATACTTAGTGTTTTCCTGGTTCAAAAAAAAGACGGCCCCTGCCCACCCGGCAAGCTTGCGCATCGACATTCACTCCCACCTGCTACCGGGGTTGGACGATGGCGTGCAGACCTATGAGGACGCTGAAGAGATCATTACCCGCTTCGAACAACTCGGCTACCGCAAGCTGATCACCACACCCCACGTGATGAGCGACGCGTACCGGAACACGCCGGAAATCATTGGCGACGCCCTGCAAAAACTGCGCGCCCATCTCAAAGAACGCAACATCAGCATGGAGGTGGACGCCGCCGCCGAATACTATCTCGATGAGAACGTTTTTCGCATGCTCGAAAACGATGCGCCCCTGCTCACCTTCGGGAAGAAGCTTCTGCTTTTCGAGACCAACTTCCTGAACGAGCCCTTTAACCTGAAAGAGTTTATTTTCAAGGCCAACACCAAAGGCTACCGGCCCGTGCTGGCCCATCCCGAGCGCTATCTCTATTTGCAAAACGACATCGAGAAAGCAAAAGACCTGATGGACCGCGGCGTGTTGCTGCAGGTCAATATCAGTTCCATCACGGGCTACTACTCCAAAGAGGCGCAACGCACCGCCCACAAGCTGATCGACAGAGGTTGGGTGCATTTGCTGGGAAGCGATTGCCATGCAAAGCAACATGTGCAATTGGTGGGCGTGGCACAAAGCCAGAAGCATTTTCAAAAAGCATTATCTTTGCCGCTCCTGAATAATTCACTCTGACCTTTCGTTTTTCACTACCTTGCCCCTGTATGCATAAACAGCCCATATCATGATCGCGGTTACCGGAGCCAATGGCTTGTTGGGCAGCTTCCTGGTGCGAAAACTAGTGGAGAAGAACGAAGTGTTTGTGGCGCTCAAACGACAAGGCAGCGATACTTCATTGCTCAACGATATCGCCGACAAGATCACCTGGCGCGATGCCGATGTGCTCGATGCCCAGGCGATAGACGAAGCCTTTCATGATGTGACACACGTCTTCCACACCGCGGCCGCCGTGTCATTCAATCCACGTCGTGCGAAAGAAGTGCTGAATGTAAATGCACTGGGTACACGTCACGTGGTGAATGCTGCGCTGGTGAATGGCGTGAAGCGATTGGTGCACGTCAGCTCCGTGGCCGCGCTGGGCAGACAAAAAGATCAGAACCTTATCACTGAAAATAACAAGTGGGTAGACAGTCCCCTAAACAGCGTCTACGCACAATCCAAGTACCTGGCAGAGCTGGAAGTTTTCCGTGGCCAGGAAGAAGGCTTGTCCTCGGTCGTGGTCAATCCCTCTCTGATCCTGGCGCCGGCAGACTGGACGCGCAGCAGTGCGCAGTTGTTTAAGTATGTGTGGGACGAGAAGCCTTTCTACATGGATGGCTTTTTGAACTATGTGGACGTGCGCGACGTTGCCGATTTGAGTTACCGATTGCTAAACCATCCCGTACAAGGCGAGCGGTTTATCGCCAGCGCGGGTAAAATTTCGTATTCGGATTTTTTTTCCAGCATAGCAAGGAAATTCAACAAAAAATCACCGGGCATCAGAGTCTCTAAGGGCTTGCTTTCGGTGATGGCAGCAGTGGAGGCAGTGCGTGCGAAGGTTGCGGGTGTAGAACCGCTTGTTACCCGCGAAAGGGCGCGTTTGGCAGGCACCGAATTTTTGTATGAGAGCACCAAAATCCGCAACACGCTCAATTTTGAATTTCAACCGATTGATGAAACCCTTCAATGGTGTTGCGAATATTACATGGAGAAAAATCCACACTAAAAATTAATTCGAAAGGTCTTAGCTTTACACCAGTTTTACTTATTTTAGGAAAACCTTTTAGTCCATGTCTAAAGAATATCGTAAAAGAGAAGAAGGAAACGAGCTGATTAAACGATTTGAAGACCATCTCCGGAAAAAGAAAGCAGAGTTTTTTGATTTAGATGCCTACGAACAGATCATTGATCACTACATGTTGCGTAGCAAACATAGCAAGGCCCTTCAAGCCGTTAATCAAGCCATTAGTCAATATCCCTTTTCCACAGAACTGATTACCGTCAAGGCACAGATTCTCTCCAACCTGGAAGAATTCGGCCAGGCGCTGGAGCTGTTGGAACAAGCGCACGCCCTGCAACCCAACGACCCGGAAATTTTCCTGACAAAAGGGTCCATCCTATCCCTGCAAGGCAACCATGCCGAGGCCATCGAGAACTACGAACAAGCTTTGTTGCTGGCCGACGATAAAGATGAAGTATACTACAGCATCGGGTTGGCGCACCAGAGCATGGAAGACTATGAGAAAGCCATCGAGGCCTACAAGAAATCCATCGAGATCAACATCAATCACGACGGCTCACTGTACGAGCTGGCGTTCTGTCTGGATGTGACCGGCCAACTGGAAGGCAGCATCGAATATTATCAGAAGTTCATCGACGAAGATCCCTATTCCACGGCGGCGTGGTATAATCTCGGCATTGTCTACAACAAGCTGGAGAAATACCAGGAAGCCCTCAACGCCTACGACTACGCCATCACCATCGACGAGTCGTTTGCCTCTGCTTATTTCAACACGGGTAACACCTACATGAACATGAGCGAGTATACCAAAGCGCTGGACGCCTTCCGCAAGACGGTGGAGATCGAGGGTCCCAGCCCGGAGGTGTACTGCTGCCTGGGTGCTGCCTATGAAAGCCTGGAGCAATATGAGCTGGGCTTGAAGTATTTCCAGAAGGCCACCAAACTCGACTCGCTTTATGACGAAGCTTGGTTTGGGGCGGGCGCCTGCCTGGAAAAACAGGAAAAATGGTATCAGGCCCTCCATTTCTATAACAAAGCCCTGAAAATCAACACTGAAAATCCGGAATATTGGAAGTCGGTGGCCCATGCCGAATTCAAAGTGGGCAACACCGTATCCAGCATCGACGCTTATGAAGAAGCCTCGAAACTGGAACCCGGCGACAAGGAAATATGGCTGAATTGGTCGTTTATCTACTACGAACAAGGCGATCACGACAAGGCCATAGCCACCTTATTGACGGGATTTGACGAAATTCCGGACGATGCCGAATTTTTCTACCGCATGACGGTATACCTCATCGAAGCTGGTCGCTTTAAAGAAGCCTTTAATTATTTGGAAAATGCTTTAATTTTGGACTTCGATGGACATACCGCCCTGTTCGATTTCTTTCCTAAGATCGAGACGCAAAAGGCGCTGTACAAGATCATCGAGCAGTTTAGAAAAGAAAATAGCTAATGAACTACGAACTTAAAAACCTGCCTGAGCGTACGACCAAGCCCAGGCAATATGGCTTTACTATGGCCATGGATAAGGGCTTGAGTATACGCGAAACGGAGGATTTTGTCAGTATTTGTGCAGATCATATCGATATCGTGAAGTTGGGATGGGCCACCTCCTTTGTGACACCCAACCTGAAAGACAAGCTGAAAGTATACAAAGAAGCCGGCCTGCCGGTCTATTTCGGGGGCACGCTCTTCGAAGCCTTTGTGATCCGTGACCAGTTCGAAGACTACCGTCGTTTATTGGATAAATATGAGATGTCGTTCGCAGAGGTGTCGGATGGGTCGATGGACATCGATCACGACAAAAAATGCGATTACATCACCAAATTGGCCGACCAGGTAACCGTGCTCTCGGAAGTGGGGTCAAAGGATGCGGACAAGATCATCCCGCCCTACATGTGGATCGAGCTGATGCAGAAAGAGTTAGACGCCGGCGCCTGGAAGGTGATCGGCGAAGCCCGCGAAGGCGGAAACGTAGGCCTGTTCCGGTCCACCGGAGAGGTGCGTTCCGGTCTGGTGCAAGAAATTCTCACGAAAATCCCCTTTGAAAAGATCATTTGGGAAGCTCCCCAAAAGGCGCAACAAGTGTGGTTCATCAAACTGCTGGGCGCCAACGTGAACCTGGGCAATATCTCCCCGGAAGAAGTTATTCCCCTGGAAACCATACGATTAGGTCTACGAGGTGACACCTTCTTGCACTTCCTCGGTATAGAAAAGAAGAACACCAACACGGCGCCGCCCTTCGAGGTAGACTAAGCTTACCGATTTGAGAAGACCCAAAGACTATATTCTCCTTTACTTGAAAGGCATAAGTATGGGAGCCACCGACGTTATACCCGGCGTTTCCGGGGGCACTACGGCCTTGCTCACGGGCATCTACAACGAGCTCATCTCTTCGTTGCAGGCCATCGACTGGAAAGCCCTTCAAATGCTTAAAAACCGTGATTTTTCGGGATTTTGGGAGAAAATCAACGGCAGCTTTTTATTGACCATCTTTCTGGGCATCATCACCAGCATCTTTACGGCTGCCAAGGGCATGATCTACCTTTCCACGCGCCATCCCGTGGCCACTTCAGCCTTCTTTTTTGGCCTGACCGCCATTTCTGTCACCCTGATGCTCAGGGAAATAAAGAAATGGAACGGCGGCATCGTCCTCGCCCTCGCAGCAGGCACCGCCATCGCCTATGGCCTCTCGATCTTACCCGCGTTTCATACCCCCGACGCCCTCTGGCTCGCCTTTTTCGCAGGAATGGTGGGCGCTTGCGGCATGCTGTTGCCTGGAATTTCCGGGGGGTTTATCCTGCTTATTATCGGGAAATACCGGTATATCATCAACGCCATCACCAACTTTGACTTACCTATGTTGCTGGTATTCAGCCTGGGATGCGTTGCGGGGCTACTGGGGTTCTCCAGAATTTTGGGGTGGGTAGTGGACAACTATCATGGCGCAACCGTAGCTTTGCTGGCCGGGTTGATGCTGGGCACCCTCAACAAGTTGTGGCCGTGGCGCCAGGTCATGGAATTTGTGACCAACAACAGAGGCCAGCAAGTGCCCGTGTGGGATAAGAGCATTTTGCCCTGGCATTATGTAGCCGTTACCGGTAAGGACCCACAGGTTTTTCAGGCCATTTTGATGATGGCCATCGGCGTTTTCATCATGGTATTAGTAGAAAAGATTTCAGCAAGACTTAAAACAAAACTCTGAACATGGAAAAAGTATTCGGGCTAATCGGTGCCACCGTTAGCCACTCGTTTTCAAAGGCTTATTTCGATGAAAAATTCTTCCGCGAAGGACTCCGCGACTATCACTACGAATTGTTCCCACTCACCAACATCACGGATATTGAAGCATTGTTAAAAGAAACCAAAGGCCTCACCGGCCTGAACGTGACCATCCCCTACAAAGAACAGGTGCTGAAGTACCTCGACGAAGTGGACGGGTTTGCTAAAAAGATCGGCGCTGTGAACGTGATCAAGATCAAAGACGGCAAGCTGAAAGGCTTTAACACGGATTCGGATGCATTTTATGAAACCATTGTAAAATGGATTCCCGAAGGAAAAACATTTAAAGCCCTCATCCTGGGCACCGGCGGCTCTTCCAAGGCGGTTCAAGAGGCGTTGAAAAAAATGAAGATCGACTACACGGTGGTTTCGCGCGAAGCGAAAAAGGGCAACTACACCTATGCCGACCTGGAAGCCAACCCCAAGCTCATCAGCGAGTCGCTGCTCATCATCAACACCACGCCCCTGGGCATGAGCCCCAACACCGAGACCATGCCGCCGATCGACAACGAGCACATCGGTCCCGACCATTACGTATACGACCTGATCTATAACCCTGCACGCACCATGTTTTTGCAAAAAGCAGAGATGCGCGGCGCCACCGTGAAGAACGGCCTGGAAATGCTGCACATCCAAGCCGAAAAATCGTGGACGATCTGGAATAACTGACACCTCCCGGGTCAAAGAAATGAAATCGCTTCTGGCAACGGAAGCGATTTTTTTATTGTTTGACAGGAACCACTAACTTGACCTTGACGTATGCGTTAAGGAAGTTATTCCAACATCCATCATCGAAATATCTGTAGCCTATGAATTTCAAGCTCACCAGTGAATACGAACCGACCGGCGACCAACCCCGGGCCATCGAACAGCTAACGAAGGGCGTAGAGGCCGGTGAGCAACACCAGACCCTGCTGGGCGTGACCGGCTCGGGCAAGACCTTCACCATGGCCAACGTGATTGCCCGCACCAATCGCCCAACCTTGATCCTGAGCCACAACAAAACCCTGGCCGCCCAGTTGTACGGCGAATTCAAACAGTTCTTTCCCGAAAACGCCGTCGAGTATTTCATCTCCTATTACGACTACTACCAACCGGAAGCGTTCATTCCTTCTTCCGGCCTGTATATCGAAAAAGATCTCTCCATCAACGAAGAAATCGAGAAACTCCGCCTCAGCGCAACCTCTTCGCTACTGACGGGCCGGCGCGATGTGATCGTGGTGGCGTCGGTGTCGTGTATCTACGGTATCGGTAACCCGGAAGAGTTTGGCAAGAATGTGATCAAGCTAAAAACCGGCGAGACCATTGTGCGCAACAAGCTCTTGTTTGCCCTGGTAGACATTTTGTACAACCGCACCGAAGTGGAATTCAAACGCGGCACCTTCCGCGTGAAGGGCGATACCGTAGACGTTTTTCTGGCCTATGCCGACTACGCCATCCGCATTTATTTCTGGGGCGATGAGATCGAATCCATTCAACGCATCGATCCCGTGAGCGGCAAAAAGATCTCCGACGAATCCATCGTCACCATCTTCCCCGCCAACTTGTTTGTGACGGGCAAGGAATCGCTGCATCAAGCTATCCGCGAGATCCAGGACGACATGGTAGCGCAAGTGAGCATGTTCGAAGCCGATCGCCGCCACCTGGAAGCCAAGCGCTTGAAGGAACGCACAGAGTTTGATATCGAGATGATGCGCGAACTGGGATACTGTTCGGGCATCGAAAACTACAGCCGCTATTTCGACCGTCGCCGGCCCGGCGACCGTCCGTTCTGTCTCATCGATTATTTCCCCGACGACTTCCTGATGGTGATCGACGAAAGTCACGTCACCGTGCCCCAGGTGCGCGCCATGTGGGGCGGCGACCGTTCGCGCAAAGTGAACCTGGTCGACTACGGGTTTCGCTTGCCCTCGGCGCTGGACAACCGGCCCCTCACCTTCAATGAATTTGAAGCGCTCCTCAACCAGACGGTTTATGTGAGCGCCACCCCTTCGGAATACGAGCTGCGCAAATCGGAGGGGGTTGTGGTGGAGCAAATTATCCGGCCCACCGGCTTGCTCGATCCCGAGATCGATGTACGCCCCAGCCGAAACCAGATCGACGACCTCCTGGAAGAGATCGACGAGCGCGTGAAGAAACACGAACGCGTGCTGGTGACCACCCTCACCAAACGCATGGCCGAAGAGTTGACCAAATACATGGACCGGGTGGGCGTTAAATGCCGCTACATTCACTCGGAAGTGACGACGCTGGATCGCGTAGAGATCTTACGCGAACTGCGCCTGGGCGTCTTCGACGTGCTCGTGGGCGTGAACCTGCTGCGCGAAGGACTTGACCTACCCGAAGTTTCGCTCGTCGCCATCCTGGACGCCGACAAGGAAGGCTTCCTCCGAAACCAACGCTCGCTGGTGCAGACCATTGGCCGCGCCGCCCGCAACGATCAAGGCCGGGTGATCATGTATGCCGACAACATCACGGAATCTATGCAACTGGCCATCGATGAAACCGATCGCCGCCGCACGATCCAGCGGGAATACAACACAGCCAACGGCATTACGCCACGCACCGTCCTAAAATCGAAGGGCAACATCCTGGGCCAAACCAAAGTGGCCGACTCCAAGAAGACGCACAAATATTATGTGGAGGATGAAGAAGCTACGTTGGCTGCTGACCCGGTGGTGGCTTACCTCAGCAAGGAGGAGCTTATGAAAATGTCTGACCGCACGCGCAAGGCGATGGAGAAGGCGGCGAAGGAATTGGAATTTATGGAGGCGGCGAAGTTGCGTGATGAGTATATGGCGATTCAGAAACTTTTGGAGACGAAGGGTTGAGGGGACGGTGTGTTCTGGATGTGACTGCTGATTTGGTGATGATTTGTAGCTGAATGGTGCATGTTGGTGGGACACCAACATGCGGGGGTGCTGGCCCTTGGTTAGTCACTCGCCTGTAACATTTGCGTCTGGCAAGATTGTCAATGGCACGTAATATGTCACGCCGATATTGGGTCGTGCCGGCATTGTTTAAAATGCCACCTCCAATGCATGTTGGTGAAGAACACCAACATGGGCGACCGCCTCACCGATAACAAATCCCCTGATAAGGACAATTCCTGCAAATTTCCGGGTCGGTGGTCTGATCAAACGGCGTCTCGATATCAAAAAGCTCTTCCAATACTATTTTCAATCGCTGTTCAAATTCCGGCAGCAAGGGATCGACATCCGTCACATATTCCCTTCCGACTTTTAACCCAAACTTAAAATCATCGTCGAACAGGTTCATGCGGTTGATGAGGCCGGGGACGATGCGGGTGCCGCGGTGATTTGCATTGGCGCGATAGAGCAACGCATAGAGCAGCGTTTGGAAGGCGGCTTTGTTGCGTTTTCCATCGCGGATGAAGAGCGACTCTACGCTATCGAAGTCCAGTTTGTCTTTGCCGGTTTTGTAGTCGATCACGCGCAAGACGTCGTCTTTGCGATCGACGCGGTCGATCTTTCCGCTGAGCAAGACATGGCCCGGAGGTTTGCTGATGGGCACCTGATACAACATGCCTTCCTGCTCCACGGCTTCCATGGTGAAGGGTGCATAGGCCTTGTCCATTTCGATGATGCGGTGGGCAAAACGTTTCACCACTTCGCGTACCACAAGGCGTTGGCCTTCGTAGACGACCGCCTTGCCAGGTTCCAGTCCATATGAATTTATGAATACTTCATCGATGAGCTGATCGATGAGAAGGCCGGCGTGATCAAAATCTGCGGCCTCGATGTTCTTGCTTTTCTTTTGTTCGCGCAGGCGCTTGTAGAAATGTTCCATGACGTCGTGCAGGAAGTTACCGAGGACGCGGGCATCCAGGTCTTCTTCGACGGCGTCGGGTTCGCGGATGCGGGCCACCTGGCGGAAGTAGAAGCGCAGGCGACATTCCATGTAGGTGTTGAGGGCGGAGGGCGACAACCCGCGGAACATGCTGTTGCCTTCGCTCAGGCGCGCCAGGGTTTGCATCACGTCTTCGTTTTTCTCTACGGTGATGGGCGTGATGGGCGTGGGTTGTACGGGGTTGTGCAGGATCTTCTTTTCGAGATGCAAGCCGCTTTCATACACCAATTGTTGAAGATAGCGGCTCATTTCGCCTTGTCCCAGCACATCGGTTTCGGCGTTGTAGAAGAGGAAGACATTTTCAGCGCGTTGTAGTACGCGATAAAAAAGGTAGGCATACATGGCGTCCTGGTGCTCTACCGTGGGCAGGCTATACGCCCTGCGAATGTTGAACGGAACGTAGGACCCCTTACCGGCCGACGAAGGAAAAGCGCCTTCGTTGAGCGAGAGGATGAACACGTTCTTGTAGTCCAGGTTACGCGTCTCCAATACACCCATGACTTGCAGACCTTTCAAGGGCTCGCCCGTGAAGGGGATCTTGTAGGCCTGGATGAGTTGCCGGAAAAGACGCAAAAAAGATTTTAGCACCACGGACTTGGTCCGGCTTCGTGCCGGAGCCTCGTCAGCAGGAGTCGAAGGGGAATGCTGTTCTTCCAGGTCGTTGCCCATCACATCTGCCATCCGGTTGAGCAGCTTCACAAAATGAAATGCATATTCCTTGTCGAAGGTCGTGATGGTGCTCATGCGCCCGATCTCCATGACGATGTCTTTTAGATAGCCGATGATGTTGGCGCCGGCCGTGGTGAAGATCAGGCGATGAAGCGGCACGGACGACGCCAGGAAGTTCCGGTGAACGTGTACCCAGTTGTTGCTCAGGATCTCCTTGCGCTTTGCGTTGGCCACGGCAGCATCGGCTGCGACCACATAGGGATGTCCCAGCAAGGCGAGCACCTGACGGTGATTGAATTGATCGTGACGGGCGCCGATCTGCATCTCGATCAACAGCTCCACCAGGTTATAGAGGGGTGTGCTGCTCACAGGAAAACCCATGGTGATGTTGAGCTTTTCGACATCGGCCGAAAGGCCATGCAACACGGGCAGCAAAAGCTTTTCGTCGGGCAGCACGATGAGTGTATCTTCCGGGTCGATACCCGTTGCCAACTGCTCACGCAAGACCTGCGCCATTACTTTGGCTTGTCCCACCGGCTGCGCGGCGCCAAACACCCGGACAGATTTCTGCTGCCCGGCACGCTTGCCCGACTGCAACACTGCCGTGAAATGCGACGGTATGTCTTTTGAAAAGGTCTTTCCCAACACCGGGTGTTGTTGGTATTCACGAAAAAACTTGCCGGCTTCCTGGGTGTTGTTGTTGACGTAATATTCGTCCAGGTCCCAATGGATCGTGGCCGTGCCGCGGTCCACAAAAAAGGACATGATCTTTTCTTCGGCCTTGGTGAGGGCGTTGAAGCCCGCAAACACCAACGATTTTCCCTTCACGCGTTGCGCCATGCCTTCGGATAAATTTTCGGCTACGTGGCGGTGTAACATGCCTTCATAGGCCAGGCCCTCGGCCAACAACGCCTGACCGAAGCGGGTATAGAGGGCGAAGAGTTGGTTCCATACCGTCAGGAATTTTCGCTTGTTCCCGGTGAGGTGTTCTTCAAAGCTGCCCCAGAAGGTCTTCAGGAATTCGCGTTGTTCGTCGGTGAGATAGTCGAAGCTGGAGTCGAGCTCTTTTTGGTTACTCAGGTCCTGAAACAGTTGGCCTGGGTTGACGAGGTATTTGTCGACCTCGTCGAAATCGCGCAGCAGCATATCGCCCCAGAAATAAAATTTGTCGAAGGGTTCGCTGGCCGTCTCGGGCGATTTTTTTAATAGCTCATAATACGTCTTGAACAGGCGATGGATGAGCTCGAGTTTGTCGGGGACTTTCAGTTCGGTGAGGTCGGCGATAAAATCTTCGATGGTGATGAGCCTTGGCGCAAACGTGGGCCGTTCCAGGAACACGCTCAGGTGTTTGCGAAAATAGAGTACGGCCCGGCGGTTTGGAAAAACTACCGTCAACGTGTCCAAGGGACGGTAGTTCTTATACAGGGTTTCCGCAAGTTCGTACAGGAATGGCTTCATGCTAAATCAATCCTGAAAGAACGGCTATCCCGTTGAATAAATCAACGCCTCAATACCGGTTGGCCGTAGATTTACAAAAGTCGGCAGGGGTGTGATTGTAGAGGTCCTTCACGCTATAGGTCAGCGAAAGCGTGCTGCCATAAACGGTGCCCGTGCCTTCAATGGCATAGCCGTTCACTTCCTGGTAAGGGATGGTGACGCGGTCGTAGGAAACCGAGGCATGCACCAGAACGTCGGACGCATAAAAGTTATCGATATAGATCTCTCCTGCATACGCCGACTTCCGGATGTAGATCTGGTAATACGAGAGATCATTATACGTGTTACTATATTCCTCCATCTCGTAGTTTCCGGTCAGGTTGTCGCGCACGTCGTAGCGAGGTTCTACGGTGTAGACATCACATCCGGAAAGACCAAACAGGGCCAGTATGGTAAACAAGGCAACATGGGGCAACGACCGTTTCATAACTTTGAACATTGGTGTTACCGTTAGAATTACAAGTTTGAGGCCAGGATTTGGGGGCCTGTTGCGGTGACGTTGGGAAGGCGCAGTACATCAAATTTTTAAGATCTGGCCAAGCTATTCCGGTTCCTGGGGCGGAATATTCAAATTTTGAGATGCTCGAAAATTCGCGGATATTGAGCGACCACGATCCCAAAAATTGACCATAATGAATAGAGAATCAAGGCGCGTAGGATTCAAAACAATTTTCGATTTACTAAAACAAAAACGAACTCATCTTACGCTGGGGGTGGTATTTACTTTAATGCCCCTTGGAGCTGGGGTGATCTTGTTGTCGGTATTTACCATGATCGATTCTGATGTTCCCAAAGTTGACTATGAACAGGTGAACAAAAATGGCCAGTCAACACCCGCGACAATAACGAAAATTGTCGAACAACAAAATGTCACGATCAACGATCAACACCCCTCTATTATAAGTTACAAGTACTCGAACGGGGATAAGGACATCGAAACCCAATACAGAGTACTGGATCCCGACAAGATCCGAACGCTGAACGTCGGCGACACCATTGAAGTGAAGTACTTGTCTGACAGTTCAATAATTCCTGGACTCGAACGCTTTGAATTTCCGATTGGCTTTTTCTTGCGCATCCTCACGCCGCTCCTGGTCATTGGACTTGCGCTGTTGATATTCTTGTATTTGAGAGTCAGAAATGAAATCGATCTTTACCGACGCGGCGAAGTTAGAGACGCGGAAATTGTTTCTATGACTCATACCAGGGGCTTACCCATTTCCGGCATTGGTCAAGGAATAACCGTTCATTACCGGTATGACACAACCCGGGGACAAAGTATTCTTGGGGAATCGTTCACCAATGATTACTCCCTGTTGAACAGTAAAAAGCAGGGTGACCTGGTAAAAATATTCGTTTCAGGAGACGATGAATCAAAATCATGTTTGATCTCGAAACTCGACGAGGTAAGAAATAATTGGAAAATTGAGTGATCAGGTATCGAAGGGCTGTATCTGCTTTTCAGAAACAATGAGTGCAGTCAGGGCTAAAGCCCGGTGACGGACCGGTCGTTTGTTCCCTGGCCTAAAGGCCAGGGTTATTCAAAAGAATTATATCTGATCCCTAACAAACTTCTCGATTAACCCCAGCCTTTAGGCCTAGTCTATGCGCACATCTTTCGAAGCTAGGATACAAGAGATCTGAATAACCCCGGCCTTTAGGCCGGGGGAATCCCGACGAATATATCCGTGGGCTTTAGCCCTGACTTTCCGATTAATGAGTAACGGACACAGCGCTTCATCGGCCATCCGCCGGGCTTAAACATCCACTGGCATAGTCAGTCCGCCAGCTGGCGGATGGGTATTGATCCCATTTTCGTTAGGACTTTTTAGCCTGACCGTTCCCTCTCCTCACCCAGCACCCTATAAAAAACAAACGCCGGACGTTCTCACGTCCGGCATTTACATAACTCCTGCGCCCTTTGCTTAAACCAAAAATGCAAATAAAAAATGGCGCATCAACCGATTAAAAATTGGCACTCCGGCACCGGCAAAAAATATTTACCACCAACAACCACTACGAATGGAGTAAATCACCTGTCGTGCCGGAAATGCCATGTCTTGCATGTCTTTCTATGTGTTTTATTGTATTCTATTAAGTTAGTCTAGTCTACGTTGTCGTGCAAAAATTTATTGTTGCCCAACAGATTGTTGTCGTCGTTCAAATTGTATTTGGAGATGAAGGGTTCGGCCGAGTGGGGCACGTCCTGCATTTTTACGCCGCGGCGTAAGTATGCGGGGAGTGACCATTTTTCGTTGAACTCTTCTTTGGTCATCTCTTGCTTGCGGGCCTGCTTCATTTTTTCCTGGCGCTCTTTTGCTTGCTGTTGCAGGCGTTGTTTAGTCGAGCGCAGTTCCATCATGCCTTCGTCGTTGATCACCTGGTCGCCGTAGCGGGGGGTGACGTCGTCGAAGTCGTCGTCTTTGAAGAGGCTTTCTTCGCCATCGTCGTCGGTGTTTTCGGGTTGGACGGGATCGACGCGGTTGAAGGGACCGGTGAATACTTGTTCGCGTTCAACGGGTTCTTCTTCGGAAGCGCTCGTTTTTATCTCGGGTGTGCGACGCGAGCCCATGTCGTTGTTTTCGGTGACGGAGTGATCCGGCGAGAACAACCAGCCCTGGGAACGATCGAGGTTGTGAACTTTCTTTTCTTCTTTCTTCGCCGGCAAGTGGCTGGTTTCCATCGCAAACCCGGTCGCGATCACGGTGACACGGATGCGGTCGCCCAGGTCCGGATCCACACCGTGGCCAAAGATCATTTCGGCTTCTTCGCCGGCCTGGTCCTGGATGTATTCGGTGATCTCGGTCAGCTCGTCCATCTGCAGTTCGGCTTCTACGCCGGAGATGATGGACAACAGGATCCGTTTCGCGCCCATGATGTCGCGGCTGTCGAGCAGCGGCGAGGCGAGGGCGCCTTCTGCGGCTTTGGGTGCGCGTTTGTCGCCGCGGGTTTCGGCTGAGCCCATGACGGCGGCGCCGGCGTTCAGCATGACGGTGCGCACATCCTGGAAGTCGACGTTGACGTAGCCCGCCAAGGTGATGATCTCGGCGATGCCTTTGGCCGCCGTGGTCAACACGTTATCGGCTTGCGCGAACGCCTGGCCGATGGAAAGGTTTCCGAAAATCTCGCGCAGTTTATCGTTGAGGATCACCAGCACGGTGTCGCAGTTTTCACGCAGCGTATCTAGCCCCAGGTCGGCAGCGGCCATCTTCTTCTTTCCTTCGAAAGAGAAAGGCGCGGTGACGATGCCTACGGTGAGGATGTCCATGTCTTTGGCGATCTTGGCGATCACGGGCGCTGCACCGGTTCCGGTGCCACCGCCCATACCGGCCGTGACGAACACCATCTTGGTGCCCATGAGCATCTCGCGGATCTGCTCTTTGCTTTCGAGCGCCGCGTTCTTGCCCACTTCAGGGTTGGCACCGCATCCCAAACCTTCGGTGAGGTTGGTGCCGATCTGAAGTTTATTCGGCACAGGGCTGCTCATCAGCGCCTGGTTGTCGGTATTACAAACGATGAACTCGACATCTTTAATGCCTTGCTTATACATGTGGTTCACCGCATTGCTCCCGCCACCGCCAACGCCGATCACCTTGATGATGGACCGGTTGTTGTTGGCTTTGGGGATCTCAAATTTGTATGATCCTGTTTCAAACATGATTAGAATTTTTTTAGTGGTTGTCTTTTTTGGTTTTGGATCAGGATGGCCAACGCTTCACGAACGCCCGCTTTTACTGTTCCGAAATGCTCAATATTCGTTCTTTCCATCCAGGTCGTCGATCAACAGACTCTTGGTTTTGTTCAAGATGTCGTTGAAGAAATTCTTGGATGCTGTTACCGGTTGCTTCTTCACTTTAATGGCTTTCACCACTTCGCGCGCCTCCTTGTAACGGTCCTCTCTTTCGTCCAGAGAGCGGAAACCCGATAGCACCAGGCCAACGGCAGTAGCATACATCGGGCTTTTCACCGATTCGATCTTGCTCTTGCCCAGGTGTTCGTTCGGGTAACCGATACGGGTGTCCATACCGGTCATGTATTCAACAAGCTGCTTTAGGTTGCTCAATTGTGCGCCGCCGCCGGTGATCACGATGCCGCCGGCCAGGCGATTCTCGAAACCGGAGCTGATGATCTCCGCGTGTGCCATCTCGATCACTTCCTCCATCCGCGCCTGGATGATGTTCGACAGGTTCTTCACCGAGATCTCCTTCGCCGCACGGTTGCGGATGCCCGGGATGGACACGATCTCGTTGGGGCTGGCCTCTTCGGCGATGGCCTTGCCAAAACGTGTCTTCAGCTGTTCGGCCTGCTGCGGCAACACCATCAAGCCCTGCTTGATGTCGTTGGTCACAATGTTTCCTCCGAAAGGAATGACGGCCGTGTGACGGATGATGTTGTCGTAGAAGATCGCGATGTCTGTCGTGCCCCCGCCAATGTCGATGAGGCAAACACCGGCTTCCTTCTCCTCGTCGCTCAACACGGCCAGGCTGGACGCGAGGGGTTCAAGAATAAGATCGGCGATCTCCAGGTTGCCCCTGCGGATGCACTTGTTGATGTTGTTGATGGCATTGGTCTGGGCGGTGATGACATGGAAGTCGGCTTCCAGGCGCACGCCCGACATGCCGACAGGTTCCTTGATACCCTCTTCATAATCCACCATATAGTCTTGCGGCATCACGTGAATGATCTGGCTGCCGGGAGGCACCACCATGCGATACATGTCCTGCGTGAGACGCTCCACGTCGTCGATGGTGATCTCGTCCTCTTTCGAAGAACGGGTGATGCCACCGTGCTGGATAAAGCTTTTTATATGCTGACCGGCAATGCCCACGTTCACCACGCCGATGTCGATGCCCGCCTGGTCGCCGGCTTCGCGAATGGCTTTCTCGATGGCGTACACGGTCTTGTCGATATTGAAAACGATGCCTTTGACCACGCCTTCTGACTCGGCCTTGCCCATACCCAGCACCTCCAGCTTGCCGAATTCATTCTTGCGTCCTACAATGGCACAGATCTTTGTTGTGCCTATGTCGAGCCCGACTACAATTTTTTCGTGTTCCATGATGATAGATCTTTTATAGTGGTTGTTGTAATGCTTTTATTTTGTCACGCTTCGTTGTCTTTATTCTGCAACAATCTGTCCTTCATATTCCAGATTGACCCTTCCGTACTTGTTCCATCCCATCCGCGGGAGAATTTCCTTGTAGAAGATCATCAGCTTTTTAAGCTTGCCCTCTATGTTTTCCGGTTTCCCGAATTCGATCTTCTCGTCGCCCACCTGGGGGAACAAGGTGATGCGCGCTTTGCTATCGATGTCGAGCTGTGCGATCTGGGCGGCCCAAAAATCATCCTCGCGGATGACGTTCAGGAGAGCGATCAGGTTCTTGCCATCCTCTGTATCGTTCACGTTGTTTTGTTTGAGGAGCTGGTTCACATACGATCCACTCATCAGTACAACGCGTGCCGTAAATTTATCCGACACCGGCATCACCGTTCCATCTTCGGCGATGTAGCCATCGGGGCCGTCGTTGCGAACCAGGCGCGCAATGGGGCGGCGAAGCTCGGTCTTCACTACCAGGTTCCCTTTCAGGTCGCTATACAGTTGTGCGTCTTTGATAAACGGCTCACTTTTGATTTTCTTCTCTACGTCTTTCAGATTGACTCTGTCCAGCGTGGCGCCTTTCAAAGTCTCCTTATTCAGCTGCATGAGATTCACGATATCGGACTCGTCCAGGAAGTGGTTTTCGTTCACGTTCACCATTTTGATGGTGATGTCCCGGATCGACGCTGAGCTCTGATGACGTTCGGCAAACGCAATAATGCCACACACAATCAACACCGCGATGATGATCTTAACACGCTTCCTTATGTTAAAATTAATCTTCATACTTCCGCTTCAGCATTTCCCCAATGGGTTTTACAAACGTATCGATGTCGCCCGCTCCTACCGTGACCACCACATCCAAATCCATCTTCTCCAGCTTCTCCATCAAGTCCTTTTTGTTGCATCGGATCTTCACGGCACTGGTAATGTCGTTCATGAGCATATCCGAATCCACGCCCGGGATCGGCAGTTCGCGCGCCGGGTAAATGTCCATGAGCAACACCTCGTCGGCCAGGCTCAGGCTTTTGGAAAATCCTTCCGCAAAATCGCGCGTTCTCGTAAACAGGTGAGGCTGAAAAATAGCCGTCAGCTTTCTGCCCGGGTAGAGCGACTTCATGGAGCGCAGAAACGCTTCGATCTCCGTCGGGTGATGCGCATAGTCGTCTACAAACACCACCTTCTTTCCTCTTAAAACATACTCAAATCTGCGCTTCACACCCCTGAACGACTCCAGGGCTTTGGCGATCGTGGGAAGGCCCACGCCACACAAGTTTGCGGCCACCGACGCGGCGATGGCGTTTTCAATGTTATGAAAACCAGGGACACCGAGCTGCACGTGTTCGACCTTTCCAAATCCATGGAGATCGAACTGAAAAAATCCGCCCCTTGCGGTAATGTTCCCGGCAAAAAATTGTCCCCGGCTCATGCTATAAATATGCTTCTTCACATGGTCCACTTTGTCGGCCAAAAGTTCGGCTATCGATTCGTGGATGATCAGGTCGCCACCGCGATTGATCTGTGAAATAAATTCTTTGAATGAAACGATCAGGCTCTCGTGATCGCCATAAATATCCAAGTGATCGGCATCGGCCGATGTTACCACGGCGATCTGTGGGAAAAGCCGAAGGAACGAACGATCGAATTCATCGGCTTCCACCACTACCAGGGTGTCTTTCTTCACGTCTCCTTCCATCACGAGGTTGGATGCGTAGTTCGTGGTGATACCTCCCAGGAAACCGACCATGCTCTTGCCTGCACTTTTCAGGATATGCGCCACCATCGAAGACGTCGTGGTCTTGCCGTGTGTGCCAGCAACTGCTACGGTCTTGTAGTCTTTGGTGAGCAAGCCCAACACTTCCGAGCGTTTCAAAATGGTATAGCCATTTTGTTTCAGGTAGTTGTGTTCGACATGATCTTTGGGAATGGCCGGTGTGAAGATGACCAACGTCTTGTCTTTTTGCTGCTTCACTTCTTCCGGGATCAGCTCGAGCTTGTCCTCAAAGTGAATGCGCATGCCTTCATTCTGCAACTCGTCCGTCAGTGTCGTAGACGTTTTGTCGTAGCCGGAAACACGTAGTCCTTCCTTCATGAACCACCGTGCCAGGGCGCTCATACCAATCCCGCCAATACCGAGGAAATAGATGTTATCGTACTTTTCTAACGTCACGTTCGTTTATCGTTTCACCATTACGGGTTGCAGCCGACTGGTGTCAATCGGCTGGTTATTCCCTGTTGATTTATAATATAGTTGTTCGCCGTGCTCCGGCTGATCCTTGTCGGCCGACTTCGCCACGATGAGCTTCTCAATTTCATTCACGATGGATGCCGTGGCATCCGGTCTGGCCAGCTTAGCGATGTTCTCGGTAAGTTTGTCGGTGCGCTGTTTGTCGAACAGCAGCTTCAAGGCTTCGTCGACCAACCTAACCCCGGCCTCTTTGTCGAGCACCAGCACGGCGGCGTCTTTGTCCACGAGTGCCTTAGCATTTTTGGTCTGGTGATCTTCGGCCACGTTCGGCGAAGGCACCAGGATGACCGGCTTCTTCGCGATGCAAATCTCCGACACAGCCAACGCTCCGGCGCGCGAGATCACAACATCCGCAGCCGCATAGGCCAGGTCCATTTCCTTTACGAAATCCTGGACACGGATCTTGCGCAGGTCGTACTTCACCAACTGTGCTTTGTATCCTTCATAATATCCCTTGCCCGTTTGCCAGATCACCTGCACCTTGGCATCGACTAATTTCTCGATCCCCTGGATAATGCTTTCGTTGATCGTGCGGGCGCCAAGGCTACCGCCAACGATGAGCAGTGTTTTCGTACCTGCATCAAATCCAAAATGATTCAGCGCGCGTTCTCGCTTGACACCGATCGAAAGCATGTCCTTTCTAACGGGGTTGCCGGTGAGCACCAGTTTTTCGCTGGGGAAATATTTCTCCATGCCCTCATAGGCCACGCACACTTTGCTCACTTTGCCGGCAACTTGTTTGTTGGCAAGTCCTGCAAAGGAGTTCTGTTCCTGGATCACGGAAGGGATACCGGCGCGTGTCGCCGCCATCATCACGGGTCCGCTGGCAAAGCCCCCTGTACCGATCACAGCATGCGGTTTGAATTCGCTCACGATCTTGCGCGCACGCCAATAGCTCACGGCCACTTTCACCGGAAATAACAAGTTCGACCAGGTCAGCTTCCGTTGGAGACCGGTGATCCACAAGCCGATGATCTTATAGCCGGCTTCCGGCACACGGGTCATTTCCATTTTATCCTTGGCGCCCACAAAAAGAATGTCGGCATCCGGATGACGTTCGCGGAACTCGTTGGCGATGGCAACGGCGGGGAAGATGTGACCTCCCGTGCCGCCGCCGCTTATGATCAAACGATATGGTGTGCTTGAACTCACGCTGCTTTTGCCGTTGGCATGTTTTTCGTTTCCTTCGACTCCTCGGTTGTGCTTTGCTCCCATTTCTGGTCTTGCTCGCCGCGGCTCACACTGAGGATGATCCCCAACGAAAGTCCGGTAAACACCATCGACGTTCCCCCCATAGAGATCAAGGGAAGCGGCTGCCCGGTGATGGGGCCCAACCCCACCACGACTCCCATATTTACCATGGCCTGGCATACCAGGTCAAAGCTTAGCCCAGCAGAAAGCAGTCCCCCAAAAGCGCGGTCGCTGTTATAGGAGGCTTTCATTCCCCGGTGTAACAAAAGCAAGTACAATCCCAAGACCACGATGCCACCGACGAGGCCATATTCTTCGATCACGATCGCATACACGAAATCGGAATACGGGTGCGGAAGAATATTGCGTTGATCGCTGTTGCCTGGTCCTTTGCCAAACACGCCGCCCGTCGCCACAGCGATGCGCGCATGCTTGGCCTGGAACGGAAGCTCCGAGCCATCGATAAAACTCTGAATCCGGTGTTTCGCCGTCTCCCCCCGAACACCAAACGCAATGGCCAGCGATCCGGCTAACGCTCCCACAAAAACGAGCATCGCCAAATATTTCGTCGGCACGCGGCCAATGAACATGATGAGCATACACGTCACCAGCAGCAGCATGGCGGTTGACAAGTTTGTCAACGCGATCAGCCCGCAAATGATACCACACCAAAACAGGATGGGGATCAGCGATTCCTTTATATCGTCGATGTTTTGTTGACGTTTGGAAAGCATGCTCGCCAGGTTCACGATCAATGCAAGGCTGGCGAAGTCCGACGGCTGGAACGATCCCACGATGGGAACCTGGATCCAACGCGCTGCATCGTTGATGCTGGTACCGCTGGTAAAAGTGTAGATCAGCAACGGAATGCTGACAAACAAACCGATCTTGGAAAGCTTGGAGTAATAGCGATAGTCTACCCGGTGTGCAAACCACATCGCGGCCAGACCCACCATCACGGTGAACGTATGTTTCAGCAAAAAGCTCTCAGGGCTTTGTGTGCGTTTGTAGGCCAGGGTCCCGATGGAGCTGTACACCACGAGGATACTGATCAGCGAAAGCGCAAACACCACTGCCCAGATGACCTTGTCGCCTTGCAGGTTTTTATCGGCCCATGTTTTTATTTTCTGCATAGTTCTGCTCCCCTATATTTTAGGCGCTTATGCCTTCCGTTTCTTTCTTCAAATCCAATACCGCTTGTCTGAACTGATCTCCCCGGTCTTCATAGTTCTTGAAGAGATCGAAGCTTGCACAAGCGGGCGACAACAATACGACATCGCCGGCTTCTGCCATGGCCAGTGCTTTATGCACCAGCTCCGTCACACTTTGCGTTTCTTCTATGCGCTTTACTGTTTTGCCAAAAAATTGTTTCAACTTCTCGTTGTCTTTCCCCAGGCAGATCAGCACTTTTACTTTCTTCTTTACTTGTTCTTCGATCAGGGAATAGTCGTTGCCTTTGTCTACTCCACCGGCGATCCAGATGAGTGGCTTTTCATAGCTGCCCAGGCCATAGACCACGGAGTCGACATTGGTCGCTTTGGAATCGTTCACAAACTCTACGCCGCGAATAACAGCCACGCTCTCCAAACGATGTGGTGCATTTTTGAACGTCTTCAGGCCCTTGCGGATACTCTCTAAACCAACACCCGCCAGGTACACCGACGACACTGCAGCCATCGTATTGATAAGGTTATGAGGCCCCTTCAAGGTGGTGTCCGACTGCGCGACCTGGAATGCATCCTTAAGTTTGAAATGCATCGTCGGCCCATCGGCATATACCGGCACGGCCGCGTCGCGCTTTAACGACACCGGCGTTTGCTGGGGAACGATCGAACGCTTCTTCAACTCTGCAGCAATCACAGCATCGTCGGCATAGTAAATGAAATGCTGTGAAGCTTTCATCTTGCGAACGATCTGGAATTTGGAATCGATATAATTCTGCAAGGTGTACTCATAGCGATCCAGGTGATCGGGTGTGATGTTGAGCAACACAGCAATCTCCGGGTCAAATGTTTTTGTGCCATCCAATTGGAAGCTGCTCATTTCGAGCACGTACCAGTCAAACGACTCGGTGGCCACCTGGCGCGCCATGCTCTTGCCCACATTGCCAGCAAGACCCACGTTAACGCCGGCTTCTTTCATCAGGTGATAGGTGAGCAGGGTTGTGGTGGTTTTACCGTTCGTTCCAGTGATGGCAATGATCTTAGCGTCTGTATACTGAAAAGCAAATTCAATCTCGTCGATCACCGGAATCCCCGCGGCCTTCGCAGCTTTTATCACCGGCGCTTTGTCGGGAATGCCGGGACTCTTGATGATATACGCAGCGTTGAGGATCTTTGCTTCGGTGTGCACGCCCGTTTCGTAGGCGATGTTCTCCTGCTCCAGCTCGGCCTTGTATTTATCTTTGATAGGCCCCATGTCCGAAACAAAAACATCAAAGCCCTGCGCCTTCGCGAGCAGTGCTGCTCCCGTTCCGCTTTCGCCTCCTCCCAATATGACAATGCGTTCGCTCATCTCAGTTTCAAAGTTGCCAAGGCCAGTATGGCCAGTAATATGCCCGCGATCCAAAACCGCGCAACGATCTTGGCTTCGTGAATGTTTTTCTTTTGATAGTGGTGATGCAACGGCGACATCAAAAATATTCTCCGTCCTTCACCATATTTCTTCTTCGTGTATTTGAAATACGACACCTGCAGCATCACGGAGAGTATTTCAACAAAGAATATTCCACACAACACCGGGATCAACAATTCCTTTCTCACCGCCAAGGCCAGCACGGCAATGATCCCACCCAAGGTCAAACTTCCCGTGTCACCCATGAAAACCTGTGCCGGGTAAGCATTGTACCAGAGGAAGCCCAGGCACGCGCCCACGAACGCCGTACAAAAAATTACCAGCTCCGCGAGGTTCGGGATATACATGATGTTGAGGTAGCTCGCAAAGTCAATACGCCCCGAGAGATACGCAAGGATCGCCAACGTCAGCCCTATAATACCCGAGGTCCCTGCTGCAAGACCGTCAATGCCGTCGGTGATGTTCGCTGCATTCGAAACCGCGGTGATGATGAGAATAACCACCAACACGTAAATGATCCACGTATATTCGGCCGGCAAGAAGGGAATGATCTTGCTATAGTCCATCTCATTGTTCTTCACAAACGGCACGGTCGTTGTCGTCGACTTCACGTCCTGATAGCCTGCGGGGCTTTCAAGTGATTCGTCCGCATCCTGTACCTGTACACTGGATCGCGTTGATGCACTCACCTCGCGTACCACAACATTGTCGTTGAAGTAAAGCGTGAACCCGACGATCAATCCAATGCCCACCTGACCCACGATCTTGAACCGACCGGCCAGTCCTTCTTTATTCTTGCGGAATACTTTAATATAGTCATCCAAAAATCCGATCAGCCCCAACCAGCAGGTGGTGATGATCAGCAGCGCCACATACACGTTATCCAACTTGGCAAACAACAGCGTAGGAATGAGGATCGCCGCAATGATGATGATCCCGCCCATGGTGGGGGTACCCTTCTTTTGCATTTGTCCTTCCAGGCCGAGGTCGCGAATATCTTCGCCCACCTGTTTCTTGCGCAGGGCATGGATCAGGTTCTTGCCAAACGTGATCGTGATCAGCAACGACAGGAAAGCTGCCATACCCGCACGGAACGAGATGTATTGGAATACACCGGCTCCGGGTACGTCTAGTGAATCGAGATAGTTGAATAAGTAGTACAGCATTCCTTAATTCTCAAAAAGTTTCAGCATCCGCTCCACCACCTCGCGGTCGTCGAATGGATATTTTATGCCTTTTATTTCCTGGTACGTCTCATGTCCCTTGCCCGCGATGAGGATGATGTCGTGTTCCTTGGCCATCATACACGCTGTCTTGATCGCTTCTTCGCGATCGGCCATCACCAATGTTTTGCGCACCTCCGTGGGCATCACACCGGCCTGCATCTCGCGAATGATCTCCATGGCGTCTTCGTCGCGGGGATTGTCCGAGGTGAGCACCACCTTGTCGCTGAGGCGGCAGGCGATCGATGCCATCAGTGGTCGTTTCGTCTTGTCGCGGTTCCCGCCACAACCCACTACGGTGATCACTTGTTCGGCGCCGGTCCTGAATTGCGCGATGGTCTCCAACACGTTCTTCAATGCATCCGGAGTGTGTGCATAGTCTACGATGGCGGTCACTTTCGATCCCGGCATCACCAACTCAAAGCGGCCCACAGCGCCTTCCAACGACGACAGCTTTGTCAATACCTCGTCGGATTCTTCTCCCAGCAAAACGGCTGCGCCATACACGGCCAGCAAGTTGTAGGCGTTGAAGTCACCGATCAGCCTAAACCAAACGTTCTTGCCGCCGATCTCCAGCTCCAGCCCTTCGATCGAATTGGTGATGATCTTTCCTTTAAAGTCCGTCATCTTCTTCAATCCAAAGGAATACTTCGAAGCCTTTGTGTTTTGCAGCATCACCATGCCACGCTTGTCGTCGGCGTTTACCAACGCAAAAGCATCGCTGCTTAAGTCGTCGAAATATTTTTTCTTGGCCTTGATATAGTTCTCGAACGTCTTGTGATAGTCGAGGTGGTCATGCGTGATGTTCGTAAACAACGCTCCCGCAAATTTCAACCCGGCAATGCGCTCCTGGTCCACCGCGTGCGAGCTCACTTCCATGAACACGTGTGTGCACCCGGCCTTCACCATGCGCTCCAGCAATTCATTCAACTGGATAGGATCCGGCGTTGTATGCGTGGACGGCACCACCTCCTTCACAACCTTATTCTCCACTGTCGACAGCAACCCGGAAGGATGTCCCAGCGCCGTAAACAGTTTGTACAACAGCGTGGCCACCGTGGTCTTGCCGTTTGTGCCCGTCACACCGGTGAGCTTCACTTTCTCACTGGGATTGCCATAGTAGTTCGAGGCAATAATCCCCAACGCCTGCGCACTGTTCTTCACGGTGACGTAGGTGATCTTCTCGTTGATGCTATCCGGCAGTTGTTCGCAAACAATGGCGGAAGCGCCCAGGTCGATGGCCTTCGCGATATACGCGTGACCGTCGGACTGCGTGCCTCTCACGGCGATAAATAAAAAACCTGCCTGCACCTTGCGCGAGTCAAAGCAAATACCCTTCACCTCGCCGCTCATGTTGCCATAGCTGGAGGTGAGGGATACTTTATACAATATGTCTTTCAGTTCGCGCACGTGTTATCTTTTTTCTATAGCAATACTTTTGTTATCCTAATTTTATAAATACCCGGCTGCCATGACTCACACGTCCTCCCGGCGCCAGGGATTGTTCTTTTACACGACCCTTGCCTTCATAAAAAACTTTCAACCCCGAGCTCTCCAGCAAGTAGATCGCGTCGCGGAAGGTCATTCCCATCACGTCGGGCACCACATTTTTTCCTACGATATTCTTCTTCCAATCCACGCCACTCCCAACGCGCGACGAACGCACCCATTCCTCTTCTGTCAGCGAATGGTTCGACACACCCAGGGCATTGCACAGCATGGTGAGCTCCTGTTGGTTGCCTGCACGGATCACGGGGAGCACGTCTTGCTTTTTGAATTTCTTCACATCCATGGGCTGGTGAAGTTTCAAATCGCGGGCGTAGATGTTGTCGGCTATTTCCTTAAACACCGGCGCCGCCACGCTGCTTCCGTATTGATACCAGCCCCGCGGATTTTTGATCAGGACGATAGCGCTATACTTCGGCGCATGTGCGGGGAAGTAACCCACGAAAGAGGTAATATACTTTTTCGTGTAGCGGCCATGGTCGAGGATCTGAGCGGTTCCGGTTTTTCCGGCAATGCGATAGTGCGTTCCTTTTATGTTCGATGCGGTTCCTCTTTCCACCACCCCTTCCAGCAAAGTCTGCAACTTATCCAGCGTCTTGTCGGAGCAGATCTTTTTGTTGAGCACTTCTGTATCGAAAGACTCTTCCTCCTCGTCGGCTCTGCGGACGGATTTCACAAACACCGGCTTGATCATCTTACCGCCATTGGCCACGGCGTTATACAACGCCAGCGTATGCAATGGAGTGATCTCAAAACCATAACCATAAGCCATCCAGGGAAGACTGATACCGCTCCATCCTTTTTGTCCGGGGCGTTTGATCTTGGGGGTGGGCTCGCCGGCGATCTGCACGCCGAGGGGCTGTGACAACTTGAGCTTATCTACATAATCCACAAACTTCTGTGGACGCAATCCAAAATGTTTATCCACCAACTTGGCCATGGCCACGTTGGAAGAATGCTCGAAGGCCACTTGCACCGAAACTTTTCCCAAACCATTGTCTTCGTGATCGCGCACGGTCTTATTATAGAAAGTGGCTTCACCATTTCCGGTGTCGATGCTATCGGTAAGTTCCACCGGGCTGTCTTCCAGCAAGGCGATCATCGTCACCAGTTTAAACGTCGAGCCCGGCTCAAACAATTGGCCGGTCACAAAATTGAATCGCTCTAAAAAGTTTCCATTGCCGTCGCTGCTCAGGTTGGAGATGGCCTTTATGTTGCCCGTCTCCACCTCCATCACCGCGACCAGACCATCGTCGGCATTGTGTTCGCGCATGGCTTTTTGCAAGGCGGTCTCGGCTACGTCCTGCAAGTTCACGTCCAGCGTGGTTTGCAGGTCGAGACCATCTACAGCTTTCACATTGTTGGCATCGAACACCGGTTTCCAAATGCCCCCGGCAATTTTTTGATAGTAAGCATAACCATCCTGGCCACCCAATTGCTGGTTGAAGCTGTACTCCAACCCGACCCCTTTATCGTTTTCGTTGATGTAGCCAATGGTACGGCCGCTGAGGGTGGAGAACGGGCGATAGCGCACGTCGATCTTTTCAAAGATGGCGCCGCCTCTCAAACGTCCTTCGCGGAAAATGGGCCAGCGCATCATCTCCTTCTTTTCCTGGTAATCGATGTGCTTGCGGCTTAAGATCACATATTGTTTCCCCGTGGCGCGTGCGTCGTTCAGCATGCGCTTATAATCGGTCTTCGACTTATCGCCAAAAAAGCGCGCCAGGTGATAGGCCAGAGAATCCAATCCTTTGGCAAACACTTCATCCTTCGGCAGTGTGGCGTCGAAGGCGATCTTGTAGAAGGGCAGCGACGTGGCCAACAAGCTTCCGTTGTCGGAATAGATATTGCCACGGGTGGCCTTTACGCGTTTATAGTCAAAAGAAATCCGTTCGCCCATGGCGGCCCACTTCTCGCCCTGCACAAATTGAATGTGGCCTGTCTTCACCACCACAGCGATGGCAAACAGCACCACAAACAGGAATGCGACCCGTACTCTTAATAATATGGACTTCTTAATATTCACCTTCTTCTACTTCGATCTTATAGGGTGGTGTCAAACTTTCTTTCAATCCCAGGGGCTGCACTTTGCGGGCGACTTCCGATTGCTTGCTGGCAAACATGAGGTCGGCCTTCAAGGTCGTGTAGTCCGCGCGAAGGTCTTCCACCTCCGCTTGTATGCTGTTGATGTGCCGCACCGTTTTCTCGGCATAGTGTGTATTGCTGATATAGATCAATCCCAACGCCATAATGAACAGGATCTTCGGGAGATATTGAACGGGGAAGCCCTCTTCGAAATAGCTCTCCAGCTTCAACCGCTTTTCGAGACCCGAAAACATGCTGCTGCCGGTGCTGGCCGTAGCCGACGGCTGTGTGCTGCTGTTCCGCTTGGAAGGTTCCGTTCTGATCTTGAACTTATTTTCTATCATACACCTTTACCGTGATATTGTTCAAATCTTTTCTGCTATTCTCAACTTTGCACTCCGCGCCCGGCTGTTCCCGGCAATCTCCTCTTCCGTGGCTTCTACCGGCTTTCGCCCCACGGTTTGAAAAGGCTTGATCTCGTTCCCATAAAAATCCTTCTCCACTTCGCCAAACACTTTCCCTTTGATCATATAGTTCTTCACCATCCGGTCTTCCAGCGAGTGATACGACATCACCACCAGCCGGCCGCCCGGCGCCATCACTTCGCCACATTGGTGCAAAAAATCTTCAAGAGCTTTCATCTCCGTATTCACTTCGATGCGTAACGCCTGAAACACCTGGGCGAAATATTTATTCTCCTTTCCCCGCGGGGCGATGGACTGGAGGGCTGCTTTCAAATCTTCCGTGCGCGCAAAGGGTTTGTTCACCCGTTGCTGCGCCACCATGCGCGCGGCCGTCTTGGCATTCTTCAACTCGCCATACATGCCGAAGAGCTTGTGGAGCTGGTCTTCGCTGTAGTCGTTCAGCACATCGGCGGCCGTCTGCGACTGCGTCTGATCCATGCGCATGTCGAGCGGTCCGTCAAAGCGCGTGGAAAATCCCCGCGCCGGCGAGTCGATCTGGTGCGATGAGATGCCCAGGTCGGCCAGAATGCCGTTCACTTGCGTGACACCATTCAGTTTCAGATACCGCTTCATGTACATGAAGTTGGTTAGACAAAATGTAAAAGAACGGCTCTTGATCTGGTCGGCCTGCTGCCGGGCATCTTCGTCCTGGTCGAAGGCGATCAATCGTCCACCTTTCAGCTGCTCCAGGATTTTCATGCTGTGGCCACCGCCGCCAAAGGTCACATCCACATAAATTCCCTCCGGGTCTATCTGCAACGCCTCGATGCACTCTTTCAGCATCACGGGGCGGTGATAGCTTCCTTCGTTGGGTGTGATCTTCTCTTTCATCGTCTCTTTAATTTGGCGATAAGGGATTGATCACTATTTCTTTCTTCCTTCTCAACATTTCAAGGATCCTGTCACGCTTTCGTTTTCACCATAATAATCTTTCCCAAAGCGACCCCGGGCCGTTACAGCCAGCAGACACTTTTCTCTCACACGCGACTCGTATTTTATCCTGATAACCGGTGATGCACCCGCTATTCATTCAAATACTTTTCAGCCAGCTTAGACAACTCACCCGGATCCTGGATCAAATGCTTCTCGTAGATGGAAGGATTCCAAACCTCGACTTTGTTACCCATCCCGATGAGGATCACATCCTTGTCGAGCTGGGCGTAGGTGAGCATGTTTTTCGGGATCACAAACCGGCCGTTGGCATCCAACTCGACGGTAGCGGTCCCCGAAAAGAAATTCCGCTGGAGTTTTCGGTATTCCTCGTTGAACTCACTCAAGCCTGAGATTTTCGAGAAGACCTTCTTGAACTCCACCATGGGGTAAATAATGAGGCAGGGCTCGAAACCACGGCGCACGACCAGCTCATTGCCACCCCCTTCGGGGAGCTGAGCCTTGATCCGCGAAGGCAGTACAAGCCTGCCTTTGGTATCGAGTTTACTCTCAAATTCACTGGTGAAGAAGGTCATAGACGTAGTGGTTGTCTTTTTCTCCTAAGCAAACATATGTAATTTTATACCACTTTCAACCACTTTACGCCACCTTTTTTCACTTTTTGGCATAATCAGACATAAAATGCCCACAAAAGGCACTTTTAGACGTTCGAAATTGGAGTGAAATGGACGTTGTGGGAAGGTTAATCCTGGATTAAACCTGCTTCACGCCCGGTTTTGACGGGATTTCAACCGTATGTTCTCCCTGGCGAGGCGGTGGGAGAAAGTGGGAGGACTTTTCAGGATTTAAGGCTTCATCACCATTTTGCCTTTCGATCGGGTCTCGATCTCCTTTCGATCCATAAGCATCTGGCGGAATTTGCCGGTGGCAAACATTTCGGCCTGATCGGCATAAAAAGGGCTCATCACGTTGCCCGAATTGCCGGTCGGCGACACCGTTTCGCCCGATCCGACGTCGGACAGATCGGTGATCTTGCGAAGCGCCGGCCCCCCGGTGACGGGAAAAAAGCCGGTGGTGTCCAAATAAAAATGCAGGTTGTTGATCACCTCCATGCCACCCTCCACTTCAAACGGCCCCACGCTGAAAAGGGGATCGAGCAATTTCACCTTTCCCAGCGGGTGGTTGTGTTTGAGGGAATGAATTTTTCCCCAGGTCCATCCCGCGGGGTCGGATCCACTGGTCTGGGTCAACAAGGCGATGGTGTTCTGTGCCGCCTGGGCAAAAATGTCCTGGCGTGTTTCTTTTTTGTCTTTTGTATCCACGTTGTCCCACCAGGCCGACCCATCGTGAGAGATCAGGATGTAGTACGAATTTTTGGTAACCGAAGTAGCCAATATCGATCGCAATGCCGTGTCACCTAATTCGTCTTTCATGGCCAGAAAATAGATCTGCGAAAGCATGTTGTAATAGACCGAGGGCGCTATGTCCGTGGCTTTATGGCTGCCGTCCCATCCGTTCAATGCGCTGATGAGGGGTTCAAATGCCGGGTTCAATGATTGCTTGAGGACCGCAGCCATTTCTCTGGCCACTTCAGGGTGCATGATCGACACATGGTCAAGATTTATTTTTTTGAAATCGGCGGGCTCCCAGGTGGGTTGTTGCTCCAGCAACGCTTTGACCCTGCCCGATCTTCCTTTTGGATAATAGTACCCCGGGTACAACACACCCTCGACGCTGTCGGGTTGATTGTTGGCCGAATACACATAGCCCCACGGTGGGTTTATAGCTTGCGGATTTTTTGAAAAATCATAAAAGCCCAAATACTCATCGTTGCCGCTGCTGCCGTCGAGGAAAAATTTCGACGCCACATGTTTGGCACGGATGGGTAACTTCGCCACTGCCCACCAGGCAATGTTCTTGTCGCGATCGGCATACATCAGGTTGAGACCCGGTGCCGAAAACATCGATGCGGCTTTTCGGGCATCCGCGAAGGTCTGTGCGTGATCGAGCTGATAGGCAGCCTGCAGCGCTTCATTGTCTTCGTGCAGCAAAAGCCACCACAACGCCACGGGATCATCGGTTTTGTTTTCGGTGAGCTGGCTGTTGAAGACCGGGCCATGCCGCGTGGTTTTCACTTCCAATATCTCGTCGGGCTGGCCTTTCACTTTGATGATCTCCTTTCGCACGTCCATGTCCTCCCAGGCATCTTTGAATTTCACCTGGTTTGCATTTTGTGGATTCAGCGTTTCCGTGAAAAAGTCGGCGTCATCGTTTTCAAACATGGTGAGTCCCCAGGCGCAAAAGTCGTTGTTGCCCAGCAAGCCAAAGGGGACACCGGCCAGATGGTGACCATAAAGCCGGAAGCCCGGGTATTCGATGTGGGCTTCGTACCACACGGCCGGTTGCCCAAAGCCGATGTGGGTGTCGTTGGCTAAAATAGGAAACCCCGATTTTGATTTTTCAGCAGACACGGCCCACCCATTGCTGCCTTGCCACATGGCCACGGGAATTTGTTCAAGACTTTCGTTCAGGAACGAGATCAACGAATCGCGCCCATGCGTTTTGGCCGGACCTGCGAAATTTTTTATCAAGACCGCATCGGCTGGATTCTGAACAGCAAAATCTTTCAGGTATTCGTCTCCCCGTTCGGTCCTGATTTTTTGCAGCACCGGGTCGGCACGCAATCCCTCGGCAAAACCAAACGACATGAAGCCTACGGCGAGATAAATGTCTTCCGGGGTGAACTCCGTTTTCGGAATGCCGATGAGGGTGAATTCAAGAGGCGTCTTCCCCGTTTTGATGTAGTGATTGATTCCTTTTTGATACGCCAATGCCGCGCGTTGAAACGCAGCGGTGTCGGACGATAAGAATTTCTGCGCATGTTGTTTGGCAAACTGGTTAAGGCTCAGCGTACGGAACAACTTGTCTACTTTCAGCAACTCCGGGCCTAACACTTCCGACAACCTTCCGGCTGCAGCCCGGCGAAGCATTTCCATTTGGAAGAGTCGGTCTTGTGCGTGCACGTAGCCCAATGCGAAGTAGGCGTCTTCCTCATTTTGTGCATAGATGTGCGGGACACCATAATCATCGAACAACACCTCCACTTCGGATTTCAGACCAGCGACCTTCAGGGTGCTTGTGTAGTCGGGTGCCGTGGTTCTCATGTAGAGATAAACTCCGGCCACGAGAAGGATCACAAGAATTACCAAACCGATCAATACGCGTTTTATGAGCTTCATGCAGGAAGATTTTTATTTACGTTTAATGCACACCCAATTTTGCCAGGATCTCAACCGTATGTTCTCCCAAATGTGGCGGTGGGAGAAGGCGACCGGATTTTTCAGACATCGGCTGTGCCGCATAGGTCTTCACGCCCTGGCGATCGATCGAACGGAGAATCATTTCTTGTGCCTCCGGAGTTTCGAATACATTTTGCACTGTGCTGATGCGCCCGCCCGGGATCTTGCGGTCGCGAAGGGCCTGGACAAGGTTGGCCGATGACTGCTGGCCAATCTTTTCCCGAAGCACGGTGTTGAGCTGCGGCCGGTTGGCCACCCGGGCTGGGTTGGTCACAAAGTGCTGGTCGGTTGCCGTTTCCGGGATCCCCAGCACCGCGCAGAGGTCCGAAAACTGGCGATCGTTGCCCACCGACAACAGGAATTCGACGTTATCGGCCGTTTTGAACACATCGCCATACGGCGCAATGTTGGGGTGCGCCGACCCCTTTTTCTCCGGCACCTGGCCGGCAACCAGCCAGTTGGTGGCCTGGTTTACCAGGGAAGCCACGGCCGCCTGGATGAGCGACACCTCCACGAATTGGCTGCCACCTGTCTTTTGCTGCCGCAGCATGGCCACTAAAATGCCTTCCTTTAAATGATGCCCGGCCAGCACATCGATCAGCGCCACGGGCATCTTCAACGATTCGCCACCGGGCGCCCCGTTCATATACATAAAACCCGACTCTGCCTGGATCACAGCGTCATAGCCCACGCGGGCGTCGTGTGAGCCATAGCCGGTGATCTGGCCGTAGATCAGGTTGGGTTGGAGTGTTCTGAGCGTGTCATAGTCCACCCCAAGCCGGGCGGCGTCGCCGGGTTTGTAGCTGGCAATGACGATCTCGGATTGGCGGACCAGGGCATGGACGATCCGGCGACCTTCGTCGGTGTCGAGCTTTAGGGCCACGGACTTTTTGCCAAAGTTCACCGCGCAGAAATAGGCCGAGCGGTCGTCGGTTTGTTCGCCGGCGGCCTTCCAGGTGCGGGTCACGTCGCCACCCGATGCGGGGTTTTCGACCTTGATCACTTCAGCGCCAAGCTCGGCAAAAAACTGGCCTACGCTGGGGCCCGCCAATACGGTGGCCAATTCCAATATTCTCAGGTGCTCAAACATGTATCTATATCGTTTGAAAGAGACGATTAAAGGCAAAATCCTTACTTCCGCCCAAATTGTAAATCATTTCTCGCATTTTTGTGTTTTGGCCATTACAAAACAGTGAAAATGAAGCGAATTGTTATTGCTGCTCTTACCCTTGTCAGCCTGGCGGGATGCCTCGCAAAAAAAGAAACGCAGCAAGTATTAAAGACCGGCACCTGGCGCGCCACCATCGAGATCCAAGGCCAGCCCCTGCCCTTCAATATCGATATTGAAAAAGACAAAGCCGACGGCTATGACGTCTACCTGCGCAACGCCGAAGAACGCCTGCTCCTGGACGAAGTGACGGTGACCGGCGACTCGGTCGACATCGTCCTCCACGTATTCGACGCCGACATCAAAGCGCGTATCAAAGGCGATACACTCCAGGGTGAATTTATCAAGAACTACGAGAAAGATTATAACCTTCCCTTCCTGGCGGTATACGGACAAACCTATCGCTTTGAAAAAGGTCTGACACAGGACAGCATTCCCGACTTCAGCGGCAAGTATGCCGTAAACTTCGTACATGAAGCCGACACCACGGTAGCCGTAGGCATCTTCAAACAAATCGGCGATAGCGTAACCGGCACATTCCTCACGCCCACGGGCGACTATCGTTACCTGCAGGGCAACGTCGCCAACGGCATGTTGCAACTGAGCACGTTCGATGGCAACCACGCCTATATTTTCACTGCCATCAAAACACCCGATGGCAAACTGATGGGCGAATACTATTCCGGCAAGACCTGGATGGAGTTTTGGGTGGGCCAGAAAAATGACAACGCTGCGCTACCCGACGCCGACAAACTCACCTTCCTGAAAGAAGGCTACGAAACCGTAGCGTTCACCTTCCCGGACGTGACCGGCAAAAAAGTGAGCCTCACCGACGACAAGTACAAAAACAAAGTGGTCATCCTCCAGCTTTTTGGAACGTGGTGCCCCAATTGTATGGACGAAACAAAATTCCTGGCACCATGGTATAAAGAAAATCAAAAGCGGGGCGTGGAGATCATCGGCATGGCCTACGAACGCAAACCCGATTTTGAATATGCCAGCAGCCGCGTGAAGAAAATGGCAGAGAAACTGGATGTGACCTACGACTTTGTGATCGGCGGCACAAACGACAAAGCCCTTGCCTCGGAAACCCTCCCGATGTTGAATGCCGTGGTAGCGTTCCCTACCACCATCTTCATTGGCAAAGACGGCAAAGTGAAGAAAATCCACACCGGGTTTTCCGGACCGGGCACAGGACTTTATTACGAACAATTCGTACAGCATTTTAACGAAACCGTAAATGAACTTTTACGGGAGGATGCCACTTCTAGCATTACGCCATAGTTTTGTAATTTTATAGTGATATGAAGAAAAGGGTTGTTGTTGGTTTGTCGGGAGGAGTGGACTCCAGTGTCACCGCGTATCTGTTGAAAGAACAGGGATACGAGGTGATCGGCATGTTCATGAAGAACTGGCACGACGACACCGTGACCATCAGCAACGAATGCCCCTGGCTGGACGACAGCAACGACGCCATGATCGTGGCTCAACATTTAGGCATTCCTTTCCAGGCCATCGATCTCAGCAAGGAATATAAAGAGCGCATCGTCGACTACATGTTCGCCGAATACCAAGCCGGCCGCACACCCAATCCTGACGTGCTGTGCAACCGCGAGATCAAGTTTGATATTTTCCTGCAGGCCGCTTTAAAACTGGGCGCCGAATATGTGGCAACCGGTCACTATGCGCGCAAAGACTCATTTGAGAAGGACGGCAAGACCGTGTACCGGTTGCTGAGCGGCAAGGATCCCAACAAAGATCAAAGCTATTTTCTTTGCCAACTCACGCAAGAACAATTGTCAAAGGCCCTCTTCCCTATTGGTGAATTATTGAAGCCGGAAGTGCGCGCCATCGCCAAGAAGATTGATTTGGTGACGGCCGATAAAAAAGATTCACAAGGACTTTGCTTTGTGGGCAAAGTTCACTTGCCGGATTTTCTGCAACAACGCCTCCAACCCAAAACGGGCAAAGTGATCGAGATCGATGCAGCGGCATCCGTTTTCAAAAATGGTTATGCCGCCGATGATCTCCGCGCACTTTCCGCGCACTATGAATTGGCCCCCGAACAAGGTGAAGTGATCGGCGAACATAAAGGAGCGCACTACTACACCATCGGCCAGCGCAAAGGACTTAACCTCGGCGGATTTGAAAAGCCGTTGTTTGTGATTGGTACGGACACTGAAAAGAATGTGATCTATACCGGTATGGGCGAAGATCATCCAGGGCTTTATCGCAAGGCATTGTTTATCCCCAACAGCGACGAGCATTGGGTCCGTAAAGACCTTGCTTTAGCGGTGGGTGAATCAAAAGATTATCTCACGCGCATCCGTTATCGTCAGCCGTTGATGGGGTGCACGCTGCATAAAAGAGAGGAAGGACTTTACATTACGTTCGAGAAGCCTCAGAAGAGCATTACGCCGGGGCAATTTGCGGCGTGGTATGAGGGTGAGGAGTTGGTAGGTTCGGGTGTGATCTCATAGTTCAACTTTGTCATTCCCTTTTTCTGTTTTGGGGCTAATCCGTATATCCGTTGGATTATTATCAGATCCTGAATGTCTCTGCAAGGGCCTCCGACCGGGAGATCAAACTGGCGTATCGCACCCTGGTTAAAAAATATCATCCCGACAGAAATCCCTCCGAACAGGCGAGGGAAATAACAGCCCAACTCAACGAAGCTTATGAGGTATTGTCCGATCCCATAAAAAGATCCCAATATGACAATAGGTTTTATCAGGCGTTTTCCGAACCCGTCTACGAAGAAGATCCGCGTGAGGTCTATCGGCGTGAATATGTGCGACGAAAACAAAAAGAGGCGAAATGGGAGGCGCGTCGGAGCGAAGAAAAGAAAAAGGACTTTCGGCATATCCATTTCGTGGTGGCGCGGACGTTAAGCTTCCCGCTGCTTGCCCTGAGCTTTTTTCTTTTACTCGACCGCTATTCGCCAACCATCAGCGAACGCCACATGGTGGTCGCAGGTTGGCAAGTACGCGTCACTGGGGGAGACACCTTGACATTTCTACGAACGTCAACCTCTACCTTTGAAGTGCCGGAGCATATGCACATCCGCTATGACTACGACGGCGATCCGGAGGTGCCGATGATGTTCAAAACGTCACCCCTCCTACATCGGCTCAAAGGTGTTGTGGTCGACGATGGCCATGGGCGGCAGGAATTTTCCCCGGTGGGAACTCCTAAAAATCCGTACCTGGTCTGGCCGCTTTTTATATGTTCCGCGATGGTCGCACTCCATCGCAAATACTCACCTCAGATAACGGCGTTAAATTTCGGACAACTGCTTTTCTTTATCATCCTGATGTTCCAATTTTCAGCTCACGGTTAATCTTGTCATTTTGGATTATCCGTCCCCCGGTACTATTTTAGACCCTGGTAAATTCAGTTGACGCACTACGAGATCCTTGGTCTTTCCGGCTTGGCTACAGCCGACGATGTTAACGCGGCATATGCGCGCCGGGTCAATGAACATTTGTCTCAACCCGCCGAAGACTCGCCCCAAATTATGGCACAACTGAAAGCGGCCTATGCCGTACTTTCCGACCCCGTGCTGCGGGCACAATACGATCAGCAACTTTACGGGTCATCACCTGAACAGACTGCGGTTGAATATGTAGTGGAAGAAGAAGACCCGGCCGAAGTTTACCGGAGAGAATACATTCAAAAAAAACAACTCGAAAAAGAAAAAGCCCATCGCGCCAATGAGGCCTGGCGAAGGGGCATTTTCCGGATCATGCGGGTCGTAAATTTTGTGATCCTGGCCTTTGCCATCACGCTGACGCTCGACTACTTCTTACCGGGTCGGATGAACGAGGAGTGGTCCATCCGCGAGTGGTCGGAGCAGCGCGGTGGCGGCAGACACAGGTACACTGCCTGTATGATAAAGACGATGCACTTTACGATCCGGGTGCCCTGCAGCCTTTACTACGGATATCATTACAACGCTGATGAGCCCCAATCGCTCTTCATCCTCGAAACGACCGTCTTCAAAATACCCCGGACCATCTCATACAAAGACGGTCAAAAAATGATCACCCTCTCGCTGCCGGACACCTTTTATTCCTTCGGCCTGATGAAACCGCTATTCCTTTTAGGCATTACGTTCGGTATACTCCTGATACGACGCTATAATTATTCGACGTTCCAGTTCTGCTTCATGCCCGTTTGTGCGTTGTTTATCACCCTCGCATGGATTTAGGATTCTCTGAATCCACTCACTCCACCCGACACAATAAACTTCATCGCCGTAGGCCCGGAAATATTCAAGGGCTTGATATTCTCTTTCGAAACAAAATAGTGAAAGCCCGAAAAGGCATAGGAATGCGGAAAGTAAACCACCACCATATCGGTCAACCCCAGTTCCGTCAGGTCGGGTTGGGTGATGAATCCGATCTGGTATAAATTATTATCCTTGTTGATGCGCACCAGCACGGGTTTGTTGAATTTCTTTTTGTCGCCCACGAACGCGCCCAACAAATCTTTTACGGCCGAGTAGATCAGCTTCACCAACGGGATTCTGTTCATTCCATGATCGAACCAATCGGCAAAAGTCTTGAATGCAAAATTAGTGGTCAGGTATCCGAAGCCTGTGATCGTAACAATGATGATAAGGAATCCCAATCCCGGATACGGAAGATTCAACAGTTTGTCCAGACTTTGAAACGAGAAGTATATGAAATAGGCCGTAGCAACAAGGGGTACGATAAAAAGCGTACCGCTAAAAAAGTAACGAATAAAACGCCTGAAAGTACTATCCATGGGGGTTACGTTTACACTACTCTCCTACTCCTTCAAAAATCCACCGGTCAGTGCAACACGATCATCTTGGCCAGCGCCAGGCGCACCACTTCGTCCACTTGTTCTTCGAGGGTGACGTGTGTGGTATCGAGGACGAGCGCGTCTTCGGCTTGCCGGAGCGGGCTTTCCTTGCGGGTGGTATCGATCTTGTCGCGTTGCAAAATATTGTCCACCACATCGTCGAGATCCACCATCTGGTTTTTCTCCAGCAGTTCACGTTGTCTCCGGAAGGCGCGCGTCAACAGATCGGCCGTCATGAAAACCTTCAGCTCGGCCTGGGGAAACACCACGGTGCCGATGTCGCGACCGTCCATGACCACGCCGCGCTCTTTTCCCAAGCGCCGTTGTTGCTCTACCATGGCCAGACGCACTTCTTTGATGGTGCTCACGGGGCTCACCATTTCCGATACGCGCATGGTGCGGATGGGCTTCTCAACGTTGAGACCGTTGAGGTAGGTCTCCGATTTGTTTTTTGAACTGATCTTAAAGGTGATATGAATATCCTGTAGCGCGCGGGCCACCTCCTTGGGGTTGGTCATGGCCACATGGTGATCCAGAAAATAGAGCGTGACGGCGCGATACATGGCGCCCGTGTCGATGTAGCGATAGCCGAGAATATTGGAGACCTCTTTTGCCGTACTGCTCTTTCCGCAAGCCGAATATCCGTCGATGGCGATGACGATTTTACGAAGGTTCATCAGCAATCCTTTTGAGGACAAGGGATCGGTTTTCCAGGTTTCAGCTTTTTATGCTTTTTGGCATGATGCGACGACGAGCAGGCTTCCACCAGAAGCACCAGCACCATCAGGAGGGAAAAACGAATAATTCTCTTCACAGTGTTGCTTTTGTTTGGACCAAAAATAGGGCAAATGATGCCACAAACCTTTCTCTCCGACACTTTATTTTGACCACTCGGCCAAAATCCAGCCCCCAACGGCGTGTTTCCGCACACTGCCTGGCGGCTGGCCTGGGATGGAAAAATCGATGTTTGTACCTGCATACCCCATGTTTTTGACAGCTCGCTTTAGTAAATTGTAAAAAAAACAAGGTGTAATGGAAACGAACGATCAAGGCAAAAACGAAAAGACCTTTAATAATTTCGGCAAAAAAATAGACGATTTTATGGTCGAACTCAATGAAGCGGGAGACCGACTGCAAAAAGAATTCCATTTGAAATACGAAGAGCTGAAAGTGTCGGCCGAAAAATTCCGCAACGATGCCGAAAACAAAGAGCGCTGGCGCGAAGTGGAGGCCAGCCTGAAAAAAGCCGGCGACGAATTGGGCAATGCTTTCAAAGCAGCCTTCAAGAAAAAGGAAGATCCGAAATAATCACGTCCCTAAAAAAAAAATCGTTGCGCCCTGTACAGGCGCAACGATCTATTACGCATACCTTCTATACTTTCGCCAACTTCCATTTTCCCTGTCGGAAAATGATGATGCCGGCAATCGCCATGAGCGATTCGGCAATGGCGATGGCAGCATACACGCCTCTCGTACCCACCTGGAAGGTCTCCGCCAGCAAATAGGCCAATGGAATTTGAAAAAGCCAGAAACCCACAAAGCTGATCATCGTCGGCGTGCGCGTATCGCCGGCCCCATTGAACGACTGGTTGATCACCATGCTAAACGCATAGAAGACGTAGCCCAGGGAAACGATTTGCAAACACTCCGCACCCTGTTCGATCGCGGCAGGGTCTATCGAGAACAACCCAATGATCGGCCGGGCCAGCAGAAAGAACACGACGGTAACGATTCCCAGGAAAATCATATTCAAAAAGGCCGCTCTCCATGCCGATTGCTCCGCGCGATCAGGATGACCCGCACCCAAATTTTGTCCCACCAGGGTTGCCGCCGCATTGGCCATTCCCCACGCGGGCAGGATCGCGAACACGATCACCCGAATGGCAAATGTATAGCCTCCCAAAGCAGCTTCTCCAAAGCTGGACATGATGCGATTCAAAAAGATCCAACTGCCCGACCCGATCAGAAACTGGCCCGTGCTTCCGGACGATATCACAATGAGGCGCCAAACAATATGCCATTGGGCCACCAGGTGTTTTGCGTGAAGCATGATGATCCCCTTGCCCCGCACCAAATGATACAATTGATAGAGCACGCCGATGCTCCGGCCCGTGGTCGTCGCAATCGCCGCGCCCTCCACACCGAACGCCGGGATGGGCCCCAACCCAAAGATGAAAATCGGATCGAGGATCATGTTCACCAGGTTTGCCAGGATCAGCGATCTCATCGCGATAGAGGCATCGCCTGCGCCGCGAAAAACACCATTGATCAGGAATAGCAACATGATCGACATGTTTCCGGTGATCATCCACCGTGTATAGCCAGAGTTTTTTTCGATAAGCAATTCACTGCCCCCCATGAGGCGCAGTAAGTCTTCCGAAAACAAGATCCCGACAACACTGATCGCGAGCGACAAGATTATCCCAAGCAAAACCGCCTGAGCGCCGGCTTCTTTTGCGGCTTCAATATCTTTCTCGCCCACACGGCGCGCGACCATGGCCGTGGCGCCGATGCCCAGGCCCATCGCCAGAGAATAAATCAAGCTGAGTAAAGACTCGGTTAAGCCGATGGTGGCAATGGCACTGTTATCGTGCAACTGACCGACAAAGAAAGCATCGACCACAGCAAACAGCGACTCCATGGCCATCTCCAACACCATCGGAATGGCTAAAAGAAGAATGGCCTTGTCGATGCTTAAGACGGTATAATCCTGTTGATCTCCTCTTATCGCTTGTTTAAAAAGTCGAAAAAAGGAATTGACTTTTATAGAAAATGACATGAAATGACTTTAATAGATTGAGAAAAAAAATAAAAAAGGAAGAGAGCCCCCGGTAATGTGGCTTTTTAGAGAAGGGGACGGACCATATCCGTCATGGAGAAAGCGAGGCTGTTCATAGGCGTAATGATTGCGCTTGCTAGGGCTTACGTTAAAGACCGGTGAAAGGTTGGGATTTCGCCCGAACAATTTCAGATAAGTTCATATCCCTTGGGGCACGAACCGTGACGCCCACGATTCAAAATTCTATAAAAAAGAAAAAGACCATCCCAAGACGGCCCTTTCATTTACGGGTTGTGTTGCTTTTTATCAGTCTTTTTGAACGCTGCTGGCGCCCGATACATTGGAGTTTACCGAAGGATTTCCACGATACAAAATCGAACTGGCACCGCCCGCAACGACGTTGAGCTCATCCGAAACCGTAACCTTTCCGCTACTGGCGCCCGACACATTAATATCTGCTTTGCCCACCGGATAGTCGAAAGCGCTCAAAATCGATGCGCCCGACACCTCCGCTTTCAACTCATCGCCCAACCCAAAAAGATGCAGGCTGGAGGCGCCGGACAGCACGAGGTTAACTTTGCGATAGCCTGCGTCCAGTTGCGATACCGACGCGCCCGAAAGATAAATGCTCAGATCCTCGTCGCTCTCGAAGCCGATGATGCGGGATTCGGTGGCGCCGGAGAAGTTCACTTCTTTTAGCTTGGGCATCGTGATGGTGATGTAGGTGTCGTGACGGCGGTTGGCGTTGTCATCGAATTTGATGATGAGGGTGCTGCCGCTTTTAAAAACGTCGAGATCGTTCAGGTTGCGGCGGTCGCCACGGATTTCGATGCTAAAGGTGTTGGCTTGCTCCACGCGAATATTGAAGGCACTGCCCATTTCCAGGCGGTCGAAGTCAACCAGAGAGTAGGTTTCCGTGGAGTCCTGCAGAGGGCCGGGATCTTCCGTGTGGTCGCAGCCGGCGAGCGCGGCAACGAGGAGACATAGTGAGACCGAGAGCGTTTTGATGTACTTCTGCATAAGGGGGTTCATTTGGTTTCCTCGTTAGGACAACCAAGTTTGGAATTACCCCTATGCTGAATAAAAAAAATGCAGAACCGCCTTCCCTACTCGCCGACTTGCCCGTCGTAGCTTTAGCGAAGACGGGAGCTTTAGCGAAGGAGGGCGGTTCAAAATGATTTTTTCAGGCGATGGAAATCGTCTTCACATTCACAAATTCCTTGATCCCCGCCTCCGAAAGCTCCCTTCCATAACCGGACTTCTTAATCCCCCCAAATGGCAACCGCTGATCGGATTTCATCAACGCGTTAATAAACACCGACCCCGACTCGACCTCCCGCGCCAAACGCTCGCCGCGCTCAATATCCTTCGTCCAGATGGAAGCGCCCAACCCATACCGGCTGGCATTCGCCAATTGCACCGCCTCCTCTTCCGTGCGCGCCGTGATCACCGCCGCCAGTGGCCCAAAGGTCTCTTCATCAAACGCCGGGATGCCGGGTTTCACATTATCCAATAATATAGGCTGGACGTTCGCCTGCTGGCGTTGCCCGCCGGTCACCAACCGGGCGCCCAGTTTCACCGATGCGTTCAATTGCTTCTCCAGCGACTCCGCCAGGTCCACCCGCGCCACAGGTCCCATGGAAATGTTGCCATCAAAAGGATCGCCCTGACGCAAGGCTTTAATGTTTTCCGCGAAGCGGCTCAGGAACTCTTCCTTCACCTGCTCCACGACAATGAACCGCTTGGCACTGATACACGATTGCCCCGCATTTTGCATCCGCGACTGCGTGGCGATCTTTGCCGTCTTCTCCAGGTCGGCATCGGCCAATACAATAAAAGGATCGCTGCCTCCCAGCTCAAGCACGGTTCGCTTAATATGTTTTCCGGCAATCGCCGCCACTTGCGAGCCCGCAAACTCGCTTCCCGTCAACGCCACACCTTGAACGACATCGGACTCCAGGACGCTTTCGATGACCTTGTTGTCGATCAACAGCGACTGAAATACACCGTCGGGAAAACCCGCTTCGCGAAACACCTTCTCCAGCAGCAATGAACATTTCGAAACGGTCGACGCATGTTTCAGCAAGCCTACGTTCCCTGCCATCAGCGCGGGGGCGGCAAACCGGATGACTTGCCAGAAGGGAAAATTCCAGGGCATCACGGCCAGTATGGCACCCGTTGGGTGGTGCGACACCAGGCTTCGGCGGGCGTCGGTGGCGATGATCTGATCGGCGAGGAATTTCTCGGCGTTGTTCGCGAAGAACTCGCAGGCACCGGCGCTTTTTTCGATTTCGGCGCGGGCCTCACCGATCACTTTGCCCATCTCCAGCGTGATGGTGCGGGCATATTCTTCTTTGTTTGCTCGCAGCAGGACGGCGGCCTTCTGCATGAGCGTTGCGCGCTCGATAAAGGTGGTGCGCTTCCAGCTTTGATAAGCTTTGCCAGCCGTGTCAAGTTTTTTTTGAACCGTGGAGGCATCCATGGGCTGAAATTCTCCAACGACAGATTGATCAAATGGGTTGATGGATCGTAGCATGGTGAAATAACGTATGGGCGTTCAAAAAGATTAACAGCAAAAAGAAAAGCCAGGTTCATCACCTGGCTTTTGCTCTATCGATTAACAGCGGAAAATTATCCGATGGCTATGCGCTTGAATTCGGCTACCGTCAATCCCTTCGTCACGCTGTCGAGGTATTGGGCTACCGTTTTGGAATTGTCTTTCACAAAGATCTGGTGCAGCAGGGTGTTGTCCTTGAAGAACTTCTGCAGCTTGCCTTGTGCGATCTTGTCCACCATGTTGGCGGGCTTGCCTTCGGCGAGGATCTGTGCCTTGGCGATCTCCAGTTCTTTTTCGATGATGCTGGTGTCTACCGACTTCTCGTCGATGCCCACCGGGTTCATGGCGGCGATCTGCATGCCCACGTCTTTGCCGGCTTCGGTCACGTCCTTGCCGTTCACGCCTTTCAGCGAAACGAGCACGCCCAGTTTGGAACCGGCGTGGATATAGGGAACGATGGCTTCGCCTTTCATGTGAACATACTCGCTCACTTCGATCTTCTCGCCGATCTTGCCCACCAGCTCAACGATCTTGTCGTTGATGGTGAGGTCGCCAGCCTTCAGGGTCAACAAAGCTTCCTTATCGGCGGGCTTGTTGGCGAAAGCGGTTTCGGCGATCAGTTTGCCGAGGGATTGGAACTCTTCGTTTTTACCAACGAAGTCGGTTTCGCAATTCAGGGCGATGAGCACGGCTTCTTTGTTGTCGTTGCTCACTTTAATGAATACCGAACCTTCTTTGGCGTCTCTATCAGAACGGGAAGCAGAAACTTTCTGTCCTTTCTTTCTCAGGATTTCAATAGCTTTTTCAAAATCGCCGTCGGCTTCGGTGAGGGCTTTTTTACAATCCATCATGCCGGCGCCGGTCATTTGGCGAAGCTTGTTTACATCTTGTGCTGAAATTGCTGACATAATTATTTTTTGATTTACGAGTGGTTGAATATGGGATCGGCTTTAAACAAATCGTCCTACCAGCTTCTGTGTTGCAAAGCGGCAGGACGACCAAAAGCTTAATATCGTAATGGAAATTATTTTGCTTCTTCTACTGCTTCGTCAACGCGTCTTTTTTCATCCTCGTCTTTCTTGTGCGCAGCATCTTCCTTGTCTTTCTTGCGCTCCTGCAGCGATTCTTCGATCACCTTACCAACGTGTTTGGTGAGGATCGAGATCGATTTGAAAGCGTCGTCGTTGGCCGGGATCGGGAAATCCACGCCGGAAGGATCGGAGTTGGTATCCACCAGTGCAAACACGGGGATGTTCAACTTTTGAGCTTCGGTCACAGCGATGTGTTCGCGTTTTACGTCGATCACAAAAAGCGCTGCAGGCAGTCTGTTCAGGTCGGCGATACCGCCCAACAGTTTTTCAAGCTTTGCTTTTTCGCGGGTGATCATGAGGCGTTCGCGTTTTGCCAGGTTGGTAAACGCTTCGTCTTTCATGAGTTTCTCGATCGAAGAAAGTTTCTTCAGCGACTTGCGGATCGTGGCGAAGTTGGTGAGCATACCACCCAACCAGCGTTCGGTCACGAACGGCATGTTGAGGCGTTTTGCTTCTTCCGTCACGATGTCTTTCGCCTGTTTCTTCGTTGCCACGAACATGATCTTGCGACCGGAGCGAACGATGTTTCTCAGGGCGAACGTTGCCTCATCGAGGCGCGCCAGGGTTTTGTTCAGGTCGATGATGTGGATGCCGTTGTTTTCCATGAAGATGTATTCCGACATCTTCGGGTTCCACTTGCGGGTAAGGTGACCAAAGTGTACACCTGCATCCAACAGTTCCTGATATGTTAATTTTTCAGCCATTCTCTTTAATCGATTAACGCTTGCTAAACTGGAATTTCCTTCTTGCTTTTCTTCTACCCGGCTTCTTGCGTTCTACCATACGGGAGTCGCGGGTCATGAAGCCTTCCTTGCGGAGGGTAGGTTTGTTTTCGGGGCTGATCACTACCAGCGCCCGCGCAATGCCTAAGCGCACGGCTTCGGCCTGTCCTGTTATGCCACCGCCTTCTACATTCACAGTAACATCGTAGCTGGCCTCCAGTTTCAATGCTGCCAAAGCTTGTTTCACCAGGGTCTGGTGAATTTCGGAAAGGAAATATTCCTTCAGCTCGCGGTCGTTTATTTTGATATCTCCTTTGCCTGGCTTTACATAAACCCGTGCAATGGAGGTCTTTCTTCTACCGATGGTGTTAACAATCTGCATGTATCAGAACTTTATTTCTTTTGGTTGTTGCGCTGTGTGAGGGTGCTCTGCTCCGGCGTAAACGTGGAGGCTTCTGTAAAGCTCGCTGCCCAGTCTGTTCTTCGGAAGCATACCGCGAACGGCATGTTCGATGAGGCGCTCAGGGTGCTTGGAACGGATCATTGTGGGCGTATGCTCACGTTGTCCACCGGGATAGCCCGAGTGCGTGAACAGGACGCGGTCGGTCCATTTCTTGCCGGTCATTCTTACTTTCTCGGCGTTGATAACGATAACATTGTCACCGCAATCTACGTGCGGGCTGTAGCTGGCTTTGTGCTTTCCACGAATGATGTGGGCAATCTGGCTCGCTACGCGACCGAGAACCTGACCGTTTGCATCAACCACGACCCAGCCTTTTTCTACTGTGGCTTTGGTTGCGTAGGCTGTTTTATAGCTATTATGATCCATTTTTATTGATATAAACTAAATTAAATACACTACCCCCTTCAAAAAGGGACACAAAGGTAAATCGCTATTATCTGAAATGCAAGCCGATCCCAGTTTTTTGAGAACTCTCCTACCATCTCCTTTCAGGGATTCTGCCCAATAACGGGCTGTTTATGAAGGTTTTTGGTGGCGGGGGTACAAATTTAAAAAGACCCCCGAAATTCTGAAAATATTGGCCGCCCTTAAAATCCAAAACCCCGAACCACCCTCGTTTTTCGACGATCCTGCGAAATATCCGACTAGTTATTCAGGTCCAGTTGCCGGATCAACGCATGCATGTCCTTGGGATAGGGCGCTTCGATCCGGTGCTCTTTTTCTGCTAAATCGTTGAATGTCAGCGAAAACGCGTGGAGGGCCATCCTTTTCATAAAAGGCTCCTCGTCGGTGTCCTTTTTCAGGTTAAAACCGCGTTTCACCTGCGAAAGAAAAAAGGGCTTGCCTCCATACATCTCGTCGCCGCTAATGGAAGCGTGCAGCGAGGCCAGGTGCACCCGGATCTGGTGCATGCGGCCCGTAATGGGCTGACATTCCACCAGCGTATGCTGTTTGTAGGGCTTTAACGACGTGAAATAGGTCTGCGCGGGCTTGCCTTCGCGACGGCTGAGCTTTACCACACCATCGTCCTGCTTTAAAATGGGAATATCCACCAACAGGTGGTCAAAGTTATGGATGCCGTCCACCAAGGCATGGTACACCTTCGACACCCGGCGTTTCTCGAATTGGATGCTCAGGTGGCGATAGGCTTCCGGGTTTTTGGCAATGGCCAGCACACCCGACGTGTCCTTGTCGAGGCGGTGGCCCACTTGTGCTGTTTCCACGTGTTCGCGAGCCAATCCCAACAGGTTCACCTTCTCGTGTCGGTCTTCCAGTGTGGAGAGGAAGGGTGGTTTGTTCACCACCACAAAGTCGTCATCCTCGAAAAGAATGATCTCTTCAAATTTTATTTTCGATGATTTCATCTCAGTTCGTGGTGCTGGAGGCTGCCGGCGGTTCGGGGTGGTGCGCATAGCGCTCAAAAAACTCGATCACACGCAGCAAGTGGTCCATCATTCTTCCAGGATTGCCGCTGCGGGTGAGCTCGTGGCCTTCCTTGGGATAGCGGATGTATTCCACCGGTTTGCCCTGGATCTTCAGACTCTTGTAGAGCATTTCCGATTGGACCACACCCGTGCGCAAATCCTGGTCGCCGTGGATGATCAGGAACGGCGTGTTGATCTTGTCCACATAGGTCAACGGCGACTCGGCATCAAGTAGTTTTTTTGTTTCCGGTTGCCAAGGATATCCCCCGAAATAGTCGGGCACAAGGCGCCAGGCATTGCCTTCTCCCATAAAGGTGGTCAGGTCATAGACACCGCGCTGGGCATTGGCGGCTTTGAAACGATTGTCGTGGCCGATGAGCCAGGCCACCATGTAGCCGGCATAGCTTCCGCCCTCCACAAACAACTGATCTTTGTCGATCCAGGGATGTTGTTGCCCGGCATCTTCCAGCGCCGCCAGGATATCGCCGGCAGGGCCTGCTCCCCAGTTCTTAAAGTTTCCGCGTTTGAAGGCGTCACCATAACCACCGCTGCCTCGCGGGTTGCAAAACACGACGCCATAGCCCCAAGCGGCTTCCAGTTGGAATTCGTGCCACATGCTGAACGCCGAAGGTCCCCACATGGCCGTGGGGCCACCGTGAATGTTCAGGATGGTGGGATATTTCTGGCCGTCTTTGCGGCCTACAGGTTCGAGCACCCAATACTGCACCTTCACGCCATCGGGGCGGGTGATCCAGTATTCTTTCGGGAAGATGAGTTTTTTGCCACCGATCCAAGCCGTGTTCAACTTCGTGATCTGGGTGGTGGTTTTGTCTTTCAGGTTGAGGGTATAGACCTCCCAGGGACTGCCGGTTTCGGTTTGAGCATACACGATCTTTCCGGCCTTCACCGTAAAGTTCATCACACCTTTGTCGTCGCCGATAACCTGCACCGGGGTGGCGCCGGCCTTCGCCGGAAGGCTGTACAACGGAACGTCGCCATCGGATTCTGCATTGAAATAGATGGTTTTTCCATCGTCCGACCACGACAGGGATTGTATGTCGCGATCAAAACCCTGTGTCAGGTTGAGGTATTCGCCGCCGGTGGCGGGAACAACCCCGATATCATTCTGCCTTCCCATGAATCCTTCGGTGGTCCCGATGATGAAGGAAATGGATTTTCCATCGGGAGCGTATTCGGGATTGCTGATCGGGTGGCCGTCTACTTTCAAAAGTTCTTTCAGGTTCTTGCCATCGGCATCCAGCGTCCACAGGCTGCTGTTGCGGGTGTAATCTGGGGCCGTGGTAAGTTTCCAGGAGTTGCAGATAATGGTTTTGCCGTCGATGCTCCAGTCGGCGTTGTTAAAGATTTGGTAGCCTGTGGTGATCTGTTTGGCTTCGGCGCCGGCCTGGGCTGGGACCACAAACAGGTGAGTATATTTTTCTTCGGCTTCCAGGTCTTGTTCGTCCTGCAAGTCGAGGCGGGTCAGCACGCGGGGATTTTTTTCGCTGGCGTTCTTGGCCAGCCAGGCGCGCACTTCCGTCAAGGATCCATCCGGGGTTGACCGGGTGTTCTTTTTCTCGTCGTCCTTCATCAGTTTCCAGGCGGGTTCGTCGCGTTGCTTGCGGCCCGGTCTTTCATAGGTCCAGGGCACCTCGCCATCGACGGCGCTGAAGGGCATCGCGGATGAGAACAGGATGCTTTTTCCATCGGGCGACCAGATGGGGCGGCTCGCGCCGTATTTCACTTTCGTGATGGAATAGGCCTCACCGCCGGTGAGGGGCAAGATCCAGATCTGGGCTGCATCGCCATCGGCACGGACAAACGCCAGCGATTTGCTGTCGGGTGACCACGCCGGCTGGCCGTCGCGACGGTCGCCAAAGGTGAGTTGCACGGGGTCTTTCTTGCCGGTGGGGTCCAGCAGGTAGAGGTGCTGGGTGTAGTAATATTCCGTATTGCCGTTGGTGGTGTTGGTTTTTGTGGCTTTGCGGGTGACGGACGCCACCACACTCTTTCCGTCGGGCGAGGCCGAAAGCTGGCTCGCGGTGGCAATTTTCATGAGATCGGAGGCCACAATGGGCGTCTTTTCCTGGGCGTGCGCCGCCGCGGCAACGGCAAACAGGAAAAGGGTAAAAACGCGTTGAATACGATGCATAAGTTAGGTTAATGAGTTCGGTTTCAGTTCTTTGCTGCTTCGGTCTCGCCACCTTCCAGCGGCTTAACACGCGGCAATTTAAAACTAAAAGTCGAACCCTTGCCAGGTGTGCTTTCCACCTCGGCCTTGGAGTTGTGGCCGTCCAGGATGTGTTTCACAATGGCGAGGCCTAACCCCGTACCTCCTTTTTCGCGACTGCGGCTTTTGTCGACGCGGTAGAAACGCTCGAAGATGCGGGCCTGGTGCTCCGGGGCGATGCCTTCGCCCGTATCGGAGATGTTGGTCACGATATTTTTTTTGCTGATGTCGAAGCTGACCTTTACCTCACCCCCATCGAAACTGTGTTTGATGGCGTTGGAGACCAGGTTGGTCATCACCTGGTTGATGCGTTGCCAGTCGGCATACACCAGTACTTTGCGCGGCGAGCCTTCGATGGACAGCTTGATCTCTTTGCGGTCGGCTTTCTCTTCAAACTGTTCAAAAATTTCTTCCGTGAGTTTATAGAGGTCGATGTTCTCGAAATGCATTTTGATCTGACCGGTCTCGATGTGCGAGAGGGTGAGCAGATCCTGTACGAGCATGTCCAGACCGTCGAGACTTTTGGCGGCTTTCTTGAGAAATTTTGTGCGCACCGTTTTGTCGTTCACGGCGCCGTCGAGCAGCGTGTGCACAAAGCCCTGGGCCGCAAAGATTGGGGTCTTCAACTCGTGCGAGACGTCGGCGATGAACTCGCGGCGGAAGGCTTCGAGTTTTTTCAGTTCGTCAATTTCCTTTTGCTTGAGTTCGGCAAACGAGTAAATCTCCTCGTTGATGGTCCGCAGCGGATTGAGGGGGGCCGATTTCTGTTTGTCGATGCGGGAGAGCTCTTTCTTTTTCAGTTTTCCCATCAGCTTGTACACTTTGTCAAGCTCGCGGAAAATGAGGAACTCGAGGACCACAAAAATCAGGATATAAGATACCGAGAAGCTGATGCCAAACGCGACGAAGAGGGCGCTCAGGTCAACGCTTTTGAAAAGCGACAGGAATAAAGACGTGATCAGGGCGATGCAGAGTGCCAGCAAAAGGGCCATTCCCCGTGAACTGTAAACCATGCTGTAAGGTAGTCGATAGTTTTTAGTTTCCCTTGGCTTAACCCCTGCGGTAGTGTGGAAATGCGGTGCTTAGTTCAGGCTAAACTTATATCCCACCCCTTTCACGGTGGTGATATAATCCTCCCCGATCTTTTCGCGCACCTTCCGGATGTGGACGTCCACGGTACGGGCCAGCACATAGACATCGGAGCCCCAGATGTTTTGGAGCAGGTCTTCGCGGCTGAACACCTTGTTGGGGTTTTGGGCCAGGAAGTACAGCAACTCGAATTCCTTTTTGGGGAGATTGATCTCGCGGCCGAGGATGTTGATGGTATAGCTGGTGCGGTCGATGGTGAGATCGCCGATGGTGATGGTGCTGGTGGGCGATGATTTCTTGGAGTCGCGGCGGAAAAGGGCGCTGATGCGGCTCATGAGGGCCCGGGGTTTGATGGGCTTGTTGATATAGTCGTCGGCTCCCACGTCGAAGGCGGCCACTTCGGAATATTCTTCGGAGCGGGCCGTGAGGAAGACCACGAATGTTTTCTGAAGTTCGGGAATGTCGCGCAGCAGGCGGCAGGTTTCGACACCGTCCATTTTGGGCATCATGATGTCGAGCAACACGAGGTCGGGAACAAACTTGCGGGCGATGTCCACTGCCCGGGTGCCGTCAAGAGCCGTCTTTACTTCGTAACCGCTTTTTTCGAGGTTGTATTTCAGAAGCTCCAAGATCGGCTCTTCATCATCAACGACAAGCACTTTGTGCATTTGCTTGTTTCCCATAGTTTTCACTCTTTGGTACAAAATTAGCCATAAAAGAGGGCATTAAAAACGCGCTCATCTTTCTTAACAATTCCTTAACCGGTCGCTCTTTTCCGTAACATTCAAACGCTCCTCTTCGGTTTTAAAGTTCCGTGAGCGGTAACGTAGCCAGGTTCTCCGAGCTTCAGAGGAACGGGTATTTTTCAGAGAGAAATTTGATGTAGGCCTTCAAATCGCCATGGAAACGTGTGCGCCATTCATCGCCAAAGATGTCCTGCTTGGCCTGGTATTGTCTGAAATTCATGAAATAGGCATTATTGGGCAACCGGTCCTTGTAGCGTTGACTGGGCCGGGACGTCAATGCCAGGGAAAGCGTGTCGAGGTTGAAGACAATGCGGCGGATCTCGTTTTCCTTCATCATCCGCTTATAGGCCAGGGAATCGGATTTTTGAAAGGTGCTATAAAGACTATCCAACGCCAGGGCGCCGCGCAGCATGTGGTCGACGAATTTGAGATAATCTTCGTCCTCGTCCATGTAGGTGCGGTATTCCTTCCCCTGGAGGCCGTATTTGTCGATGAGGAATTTTTCCGTGCCGCGGTCGCCGATGAAGGTGGCGAGGTTTTCGTTGAACTCGATGCTGTCTTTCACAAAAATGGTGGCGTGCGACATTTCGTGGATGATGAGGTTGGCCAGGTCGCCCTCGGACCGGTTCAGCATTTTGCTGAGGATGGGATCGGTGAACCACCCCAGCGTTGACCATCCACCCGGATTCCGGATGATGACGTCATAGCCTTCCGCCTCCAGTTCCTTTTTCAGGGCCAGGGCCTTGGCCTTGTCGAAGAATCCCTTGTAGGGCACCGCGCCCACCACGGGAAACGTCCACTCCTTGGGTTTGAGTTGGAACGGTTCGCAGGCCAGCACCACCCACATCACCTCCTCGCCTTTTTGGTCGTAGAGGGTTTTGTAGTTCCTGGTGTCTTTCAAACCGAGCGAATCGATCGCGTATTTGCGCACTTCTTCGATGAGGTGGAGTTGTGCTTTGAGCGAGTCCGGGAATTGAGGATCGGTCAGGAATTCCTCCACGGGCCGGGCATTCCACACGATGTGCCATTGGCCATAGCCTTGTTCGGCGCCATAGCGCACCAGGTCCCAGAAGGCTATCACCAGGACGGTGATCACGGCCAGCAGACCCAGGAGTGTCCACTTGATTATTTTACCAACGCGCTTTCGCATCTATTCGGAGAGTTTGTGTCCAAGATCGCTTCATCTTTGACGTAGAACGGGTTTAAACTCAAAGGTCATTATCGGATCAACCCTGCAATATAAACGGTTTGGAGAATTATTACTGGCATTCCTGAAAAACGTCAACTCCTTGAAACAAATTTGCTTAGCTACATCGCCTTAAAGCAAAGCAAACATCAATGCATTTTTTCTGTTGATATACTTGCGCATCGCGTTTTTAAATTAGGGCCAGAGTCGTAATTTCACCGGTCTGTAAACGTTTGGCAAGTTGGCCGTAACCCTGAGGGAGTTATCTGAGTTTAACTCCACGTTTATCCTGCTACCCCAAATCATTTTTGTAACTATAAACACGAACGATAGAGATGACTGACGCAAAAGAAAAATTGAAGGCGCTTCAATTAACCCTCGACAAATTGGATAAGACCTACGGCAAAGGAACGGTCATGAAACTGAGCGACGACAAGATTGCCGACGTCGCTGCCATTTCCACCGGTTCGCTGGGGCTGGACATTGCCCTGGGTATCGGTGGAATTCCCCGCGGAAGAGTGACGGAGATTTACGGCCCGGAATCGTCGGGTAAAACTACGCTAACCCTGCACTGTATCGCCGAAGCCCAAAAAGCCGGCGGTTTGGCGGCCTTCATCGACGCCGAGCACGCTTTCGATAAAGCCTACGCCGAAAAGCTAGGCATCGATACCGAAAATTTATTGATCTCCCAGCCCGACAACGGCGAGCAAGCCCTAGAGATCGCCGACCACCTGATCCGCTCCGGCGCCATCGACATTATCGTGATCGACTCCGTAGCGGCCTTGGTACCCAAAGGTGAATTGGAAGGCGAAATGGGCGAAAGCAAAATGGGTCTTCAGGCCCGCCTGATGTCGCAAGCCCTGCGCAAGCTCACCGGCACCATCAGCAAAACCGGCTGTGCCTGCGTTTTCATCAACCAGTTGCGCGAAAAAATCGGCGTGATGTTCGGAAACCCCGAAACCACCACCGGTGGTAATGCCCTGAAATTCTATGCTTCAGTGCGCCTCGACATTCGCCGCATTGGTCAGATCAAAGAAGCTGCCGACGATATCACCGGTAACCGTGTAAAGGTGAAAGTGGTGAAGAATAAAGTTGCTCCCCCCTTCAAAGTGGTGGAGTTCGACATTATGTATGGCCGCGGCATTTCCAAGTCGGGCGAGATCGTCGACCTGGGCGTTGAATTGAATGTGATCCAGAAATCCGGTTCATGGTTTTCCTACAGCGGCAACAAACTCGGCCAAGGCCGCGACGCCGTGAAGCAATTGATCGAAGACAATCCAGAACTGATGGAGGATTTGGAAAAGAGGATCAAAGAGAAACTTGCAGGTCCTGAAGCCGCGAAGGTTTTGGAGAGCAAGGAATTGAAGGAAGTAAAGGATTAATTATTACACTATCCCAAATAAAAAACCTCCAGGGAACACCTGGAGGTTTTTTGTTGACTTTAAATTTTAGTGCATGGTCTGACAGCTGCAGTGCAACGACTGGAAGCTGTGCGTTTCTTCATGCCAGGGGAAATTCTGGCTGTATTTGTTTTGTTCCCAATAGAATTTTTTGCGCGGCGTGGTGTAGTTGCCGGTTTCGTTCAGGGTGTTGGCATCGTAGACACGGCCGTTGATGACGGTGTACACCAGTGTGTTTGAGTTCGCGATATCGTCGAGGGGATTTTTGTCCAACACGATAAGGTCGGCGAGCTTGCCGGCTTTGAGCGAACCGATCTGGTCGTCCATGCCCAGGTAGGCGGCGCCGTTGATGGTGGCGGAATGCAATGCCTCCAGGGGTTTCATACCACCTTGCACCAGCATCCACAATTCCCAATGTGCACCCATGCCTTGCAACTGGCCGTGTGCGCCGAGATTGATCTTCACACCAGCATCGCTCAGGGTCTTGCAGGCGCGCGACGTGAGCATGTGGCCATTCTCATATTCCTTGGGAGGTACCATGGTGCGGTGACGCGACCGTGCATCGATGATGCCGCGCGGCGTGAAGGTGAGCAGCTTGGTGTTTTCCCACACGTTGTTGTTTTGGTAGAAATAATATTCGCCGGTGAGGCCGGCATAGTTCACGATGAGCGTGGGTGTGTAGCCGGTCTGGCTGTTTTTCCAAAGCGTGATCACATCGTTGTAGAGCGGTGCCACGGGGATGTTGTGTTCGATGCCCGTGTGGCCGTCCATGATCATGCTGATGTTGTGATAGAAAGTAGATCCTCCCTCGGGAACCACTTCGATGCCCAGCTCGCGCGACGCCTGGATGATCTGCTGGCGCTGTTCGCGGCGGGGTTGGTTATAGCTTTTCACCGAGAATGCACCAAAAGCTTTTGTCCTGCGGATGGCACTGCGGGCGTCGTCGAGGCTGTTCACTACGGCTTTGAAGTCGCCATCGGCGCCATAGAGGATCACACCCGTGGAGAACACGCGCGGGCCCATCATGTTGCCGGCTTTGATCATTTCGCTTTGGCTGAAGATCATTTCCGTGTTGGACGACGGGTCGTGCGCCGTGGTCACACCATAGGCCAGGTTGGCAAAATACTCCCATTGCTGTTGCGGGCTGAGGCCATAGCGGAAGTTGCCCAGGTGGGCGTGCACGTCGATGATGCCGGGCATGATGGTCTTGCCTTTGGCGTCGATCACTTTCGTCCCGGCGGGTATGGTGACTTCGCCGGTCTTGCCGAGGGCTTCGATCTTGTTTTTGTTGATGATGATGGTGCCGTCTTCGATCACAGCGTCGCCTTCCATGGTGATGAGGCGGGCGCCGGTGAAGGCCACGCGACCGTCGGGTGTGTTCGATTTTATTTTGAGACCGATCTTGATGCCGGTGGTGTCAACCGGTGGCAAGGTGTCGGGTGCACCGGCCAGGAATTTGAAGCGCTTGTTCAGGTCGTTGCCAAAGTATTCTTCGCCGAGCGTCCAGAAAACTTTTTTGCTGTCGCGCGACCAGTGCAGGCTAATGCCGGCGTCGCGGGAAAGCTGGGTGACGGGAAAGCCGGTTGATTTAGAGTCAAGGTCGATCGTTTGACCAACGGCCGGCATGGCGGCTACGAATGCTTTGTGGAGTTGTGTGAAGGCGATCCATTTTTCATCGGGGCTAGGCACGAGGCGGTTGGCATATTTGGACGTGACCAGTGTGCGCTCGTCGCCTCCATCGAGGCGAACGCTCTTCAGCGTTTTAGTGAGGTCACCAAAAAGATAGCCGCCGGTCTGGTAGAAGATGCGCGTACCGTTGGCGTTGAACTGGGGATATTCTCCCTGCGACACGATCCGTTTCATCTCCCCTCCTGCCACGGGCATCCAATAGAGGCCTGGATTTTTTGTGTAGGTGTAGCCCTGGTGATCGTTGCCTTCTTCTTTGGCAAAAACAAGCTTGCTGCCATCGGGCGAAAAGGCGGGTGTGCGGTAGATCCCTTTTTCAGTGGTAACTTTTTTTGGCGCTGCACCTTTTGTTTTCAGGTTCAGCGTGTAGATGGCGCCCGATGTTTCGTCGCCCCAGGTCACGTAGGCAATGTCGTTGCCGTTTGCTGAGAAGGCGGGTTCAAACTCAAGATCTTTGGAGGCCGTGAGGCGTTGGGGCGCGCCGTTGGGGAGCTCTTTGCGCCAGAGGTATCCCACGGCATTGAAGAGCAACGTTTTTCCGTCGGGCGATGTCACGGCATGGCGGATGGCCTTGCTTGTAAATTCATCCGCGAAGGCGGCGTTCTTGAAATGCAAGGCTTCTGATATCTTCAGCGTGGCCTCCACATGGAAAGGAATGTCGGTCACTTTTTGAGACGCTACGTCGATACTTTTGATCTTTCCTTTCGACCAGATCACAATCGCGGCATCGTTGGGTGTCCAGCTGAAGCCGGGATATACGCCATAGATGGCCCAGGCTTCCTGTTGATCTTTGTTGAGGTCGTCATAGATAGGCCACTCCTCTCCTGTTTTCAGGTCGTGGATGTAGAGCACCGACTTCTCGCGCACACGCTTCACGAAGGCCAGCTTCGATCCGTCGCGCGACACCTGCGGACGGGCGGCGCCGCCGGGGCCACCCGTTAGCACTTCCGTTTCGCCTTTTTGAAAATCGTAGCGCTTGATGACATAGATCTGGCTGTTGGGGTCTTTGTTGTATTGGAAGAATCCCCCGGGATACATGTCTTCGCTGAAATACAGGTAGTGGCCGTCGGGAGAAACGGAAGGTTCGTTCACGTCCTGCTGGTCGTTCTTGCGTTTTGTCAATTGGAGGCCTGTGCCACCGGAGATGTGATACATCCACATTTCGCCGGCGCCCAGGGAGCGTTGCGAGGTGAAGTGCTTGCGGGCCACGAGGTAGTTGCCATCGGGTGTCCAGCTCACGTTGTTGAGCAGGCGAAAATCTTCTTTGGTCACCTGGTGCGCATCGCTGCCGTCGCGTTTCATCACCCAGATGTTGTCACCTCCGCCGGCGTCGCTGGTGAAGGCGATGAATTTTCCGTCGGGGCTAAAGCGGGGTTGTACTTCCATAGGCAGGCCACTGCGCAGTGCTTTGGCATTGCCGCCCTGGATGGGGAGCGTGTAGATGTCGCCCAGCAAATCGAAGACGATCTCTTTTCCGTCGGGGCTCACGTCAACGTTCAGCCAGGTGCCTTCGTCGGTGGTGAGCTTGATCTCTTTGGTGTGGGCGGCGGCGGGGGGTGTGGCCACGTCCCATTTTTTGTCTTTGTCTTGTGCCCATAACGGCAAACATCCTCCGAGGAGGACGAGGAGGGTAAACCATATTTTCATTCGGATAGGGTTAATGAGTTACTGGCTTGAAGATAGAAAAGGTTGGGGAGGATTCAAGGAGATCGTTCGCCCAGGCATCCGGCAAGCCAATAAAAAAAGAAATCCCGGAAGGTCATTCCGGGATTCAAATGCTTTTAAATTTTTAACAGCGCTAGTTTGCGCGAATGGCCAACACAGGATCCAATCGTGCAGCCAGGGCGGCCGGTATGATGCCGGATATCAAGCCAATGGCGGAGGAGACGCCGAGGCCCAGCGCGATATTCTTGATCGTGAGCGTCACCACCAGGGTTCCCATGGGAATGAAGGTGATGAGGAAGACGAGGAACAATCCCGCGAGCCCTCCGATCAAGCTCAGGAAGATGGCCTCGAACAAAAACTGGAAGAGAATGAAGTAATTTTTTGCACCCAATGATTTTTGCAGTCCAATGATGCTGGTGCGTTCCTTCACCGACACAAACATGATGTTGGCGATGCCAAAACCGCCCACCAAAATCGAGAAGCCCCCGATGATCCAGCCGGCGATGCCCACGATGTCGAAGAGTTGGCCGATCACGCTGGCAATTGCTTCGGGGCGGTTCATGGCAAAATTGTCTTTCTCATCGGGCTTCAACCCGCGGCGTGTGCGGAGAATGCCCCGGGCTTCGTTCTCCAGTTCCACCAGGCCCACATCGGACTCGTAGCCTTTCAAGCCGATGCGCGAGGTAATTTCTTGTGGGAGGCCGGTGCCGGTTTGGTAGAGTCTCCGGAAGGACTGATATGGAACGAAGGCCATGTAGTCCTTGCTGGGTGTGCCCAGGAAGCTCTGGCCCTCCTTGCGAAGAACACCGATCACGGTGTATTTCAGGTCTTTGATCTTGATCAATTCGCCGATCGGTTCCTTGCCGTTGACGAATAAGGCTGCGGCAACTTCATTGCCGAGGATGACCACGTTGCGTCCCGATCCAATCTCTTCGGGGGTAAAATATCTACCCTTGTCGATGTTTATGTCCTGGACCGCATCATAGCCCTCGCTGCCCCCCAGCAGGCGGATCTGGCTGATGCTGTTGTTGCCGTATTTCAGGACGACGTTGCCCTTGATGGCGAAAATGGCCATGCTGCTCTCGTGCTTGAGGTTGGCCTGCAAAAATTTAAATTCGTTATAGGAGGCGTTGGGCCGGTTCCAGAAATCCCACCATCGGTATTCGCCGTCGGCGTCGGCTATGAAAGGCCATTTTTCGACATAAATAACCCCTGTACCGAGGAAATTGAGGCTGTCTTTTATGTTTTTCTCCAGCGAGTCCACGATGGTGAGCACGGCAATGATGGCAAAGATGCCGACGGTTACGCCCAGCAACGACAGGATCGTGCGCAACACGTTCGATTTGAGCGCCCTCCAGGCGAAGCGAAAACTCTCGTAGATCTGGGCTAAGGTCTTCATTCAGGAACTTTTAACGCGGTTAGTAGACTTTGGGTTTGTCGGCAATTTTGTGCTCGAATTACGCCCTATAGACTTAAAAACCGCTTTTTTGTTACACTCTTTAAAAAAGAGGGGTCTTTTGTCGAAAAGGGCAATTCTTGACTTATTTTTGCCCCTCATAAAAAAATTTACCCTTTATTGGGCTCCTTTTGCTTTCACGAATATGAAGTTATCAGAATTCAAGTTTGAACTCCCGAACAATCTTATCGCCCTCGACCCTGCCGAAAACAGGGATGAATCGCGCCTGATGGTGGTGCATAAGGATACTGGCAAAATCGAGCACAAGATCTTCAAAGACGTGGTGGAGTATTTCAAGGAAGGCGATGTGATGGTCGGCAACGACACCATGGTGTTCCCCGCACGCCTCTATGGACGCAAGGAAAAGACCGGCGCCAAGATCGAAGTGTTCCTGCTTCGCGAGCTCAACGCCGAAATGCATTTGTGGGATGTGCTGGTAGACCCTGCCCGCAAGATCCGTGTAGGCAATAAACTCTATTTTGGCAATGGCGACCTGGTGGCCGAAGTGATCGACAACACCACTTCCCGCGGCCGCACGATCCGCTTCCTGTTCGACGGCGACTCTGCCGCGTTCGACAAAGTGGTGGAGACCCTGGGCGAAACCCCGCTGCCTAAATATATCAAACGCAAGATCAAACCCGAAGATAAAGAGCGGTTCCAAACCATCTTCGCCAAACACAAAGGCGCGGTTTCGGCCCCTACCGCCGGCATGCACTTTACACGCCAGTTGCTGAAGCGCCTGCAGATCAAAGGCGTGGACATGACCTATGTGACGCTGCACATCGGCTTGGGAACCTTCCGTCCCGTGGATGTTGAAGATCTCACCAAACACAAGATGGATTCCGAGAATTTTATCGTGGGCCAGGAGGCTGTTGATATCGTGAACAAGGCGCTCGACAATAAAAATCACGTGTGCGCCATTGGCACCACAACGATGCGGGCACTGGAATCGGCCGTGTCGGCCACGAACCGCCTGAAGGCCCGCGAAGGCTGGACGGACAAGTTCATCTTCCCGCCCTACGACTTCAAGATCTGCAACGCCATGATCACCAACTTCCACATGCCCGAGTCGACATTGCTCATGATGGCTTCCGCTTTCGCGGGATATGACCTGGCGATGGAGGCTTACAAGGTGGCCAAGAAGGAGAAGTATAAATTCCTGACGTATGGCGATGCCATGCTGATCATCTAACTACGGTTTTGTTTGTTTGTTCATAATTCGGGGATCGTGCTCAGTCACGATCCTTTTTTGTTTTCTTATTTTTAGGAGATCATGAAAGAATACGCCCTCATCGTCGCCGGTGGCAAAGGCACGCGCATAAAAAGTAGCACGCCAAAGCAGTTCCTGGAATTGGATGGCAAGCCGGTGTTGCTGCACACGCTCGAGGCGTTCTATCGCTACAGCGAAAACATCCACATCATCCTTGTGCTCCCCGCCGACGACTTTGCCACCTGGGAGATGCTGTGCACTCGTCACAAGTTCCATAAACCTTTAATTCTCCAGCGCGGGGGTGATTCCCGGTTTCAATCCGTAAAGAATGGACTGGATAAAATCGACGGCGACGGGTTGGTGGCGATCCACGATGGCGTGAGGCCGTTGATCCACGAAGACATTATTGGCGCTTCGTTCCGGCTGGCGGCCGTCCATAAATCGGCGGTGGCGGCGGTGAGGCTGAAGGAATCGATCCGGATGACGGACCAGGACACGACCAAGGCCATGGACCGGTCGCGGTTCCGGCTCATCCAGACGCCACAGACCTTCCAGGTCGATCTCATCAAAAAAGCCTATTCCCTGAAAGAAGACGACACCCTCACCGACGATGCCAGTGTGGCCGAACGGGCGGGACATGCCATTTCCTTGTTCGAGGGGAGCTATGAAAACATCAAGATCACCACGCCCGAAGACCTGGTGGTGGCCGAGGCCCTGCTGCGGTCCCGTAAAGGGCGGGGCTAGAAAAGACAAAAGCCGGCTATCGCCGGCTTTCCTGTTATGGTTGTCTCCAGAGGAGCAGATCAGTATTCGTCTTCGTTAAAGAAAAAGTCTTCTTTCGTCGGATAGTCGGGCCAGATCTCTTCGATGCTTTCGTAGGGCTGTCCGTCATCTTCGAGTTCCTGGAGGTTTTCGACAACTTCCAGTGGCGCGCCGGAGCGGATGGAATAATCTATCAACTCATCTTTTGTAGCCGGCCAAGGCGCATCTTCTAAGTAAGAGGCAAGTTCAAGCGTCCAATACATAGTTTTTAGTCCTCCGTTAATTTCCCGCAAAAATATAATTTAATTGATCAAAACAAACTTTATTTCCCTTATCGTTATCCAGGCCCCAAAAGTTCAATTTTAAATCGATTTCTTCTTTAATAGGTAACCCGCCTTCGCTAAAGCTACGGCGGGCAAGCCCGCCACAGGTATGCGCCGAAATTTCAACGAGGCACAGATGTCACCCGGTGCCTTGCCCGCCGTCTTGCCCGCCGTAGCTTTAGCGAAGGTGGGAGCTTTAGCGAAGGTGGGAGCTTTAAGCGAAGACGGGATTTCCTGCCGGGTCTGTTACACCTGAGAATGTTTTTTTGCCATATTTGCGCCCACCAAGGCGTATGCTGGTTGAACGTTTGAGACCGTGCACGTATTGCCTTGCGCTCTCCCAGCAATCATTTTCAACAACCCGATAACAATGGCCGACGAAAAAATTATCTTTTCTATGGCGGGGGTCAACAAGATCTATCCGCCCAGTAAACAAGTACTTAAGAACATTTACCTCTCTTTTTTCTATGGCGCCAAGATCGGCGTGCTGGGCTTGAACGGCTCCGGTAAGTCGTCGTTGCTGCGGATCATCGCGGGTATCGACAAGGAATTCCAGGGCGAAGTGGTGTCCGACCTCAGCTTTAGCGTGGGGCTGCTCGAACAGGAGCCACTGCTCGACAAGACCAAGACCGTGAAAGAGATCGTGGAAGAAGGCGTGAAAGAGGTGGTGGCGTTGCTGAAGGAATTCGAAGCCATCAACGAAAAATTTGCCGACCCTGCTGTCATGGACGATCCCGACGCCATGGACAAGCTCATCACCAAACAAGGCGAGATCCAGGAAAAGCTCGACGCCGCCAACGCCTGGGAACTGGACAACAAACTGGAGCGCGCCATGGACGCTCTCCGTTGCCCGCCGCCGGATTCGAAAGTGGAATTTCTTTCAGGTGGTGAAAAACGCCGCGTAGCCCTGTGCCGCCTGTTGCTGCAGGAACCCGACGTGCTCCTCCTCGACGAACCCACCAACCACCTGGACGCCGAATCGGTCTACTGGCTGGAACAACACTTGAAACAATACAAAGGCACCGTCATCGCCGTGACCCACGACCGCTATTTCCTCGACAACGTGGCCGGCTGGATCCTTGAACTGGACCGCGGCGAAGGCATTCCCTGGAAAGGAAATTACTCCTCGTGGCTCGAGCAAAAACAGAAGCGCCTCGCCCAGGAAGAAAAATCGGAGTCTAAACGCCAAAAAGCGTTGGAACGCGAGTTGGAATGGGTGCGCATGAACCCGAAAGGACGGCAAGCCAAAGGAAAGGCCCGCCTCAGCGCCTACGAAAAATTATTGAGCCAGGAAACCCGCGAGAAAGAAGAGAAACTCGAACTCTTCATTCCGCCCGGACCCCGCCTGGGCAACAAAGTGATCGAAGCCAACGGAGTGGCCAAAGGCTATGGCGACAAGTTGCTCTACGAAAACCTCACCTTCTCGCTTCCCCCGGCCGGCATTGTGGGTATCATCGGCCCCAACGGTGCGGGTAAGACCACCTTGTTCAAGATGATTATCGGCAAGGAACAACCGGATGCCGGTTCGTTCACGGTGGGCGAAACCGTGAAGATCGCCTATGTGGACCAGGAGCACGACGACTTGAAACCGGACGACACCGTTTGGCAGGCCATCACCGGCGGCAACGAGTTGATGGAACTTGGCGGCAAACAAACGAACTCCCGCGCCTACGTGGGTAAGTTCAACTTCAACGGCACGGATCAGCAGAAGAAGGTGAAGGAACTTTCAGGAGGTATGCGCAACCGCGTGCACCTGGCCATTGCGTTGAAGCAAGGCGGCAACCTGCTGTTGTTGGATGAGCCCACCAACGACCTCGACGTGAACACGCTGCGTGCATTGGAAGAAGCGTTGGACAACTTTGGCGGCTGTGCGGTGATCATTTCTCACGACCGGTGGTTTTTGGATCGCGTTTGTACGCACATCCTGGCGTTCGAGGGCGATTCTCAGGTCTTCTGGTTTGAGGGTGGGTTCAGTGAGTATGAAGAGAATAAGCGGAAGCGGCTTGGTGATGAGCAGCCGCACCGGATTAAGTATAAGAAGCTGGTAAAGTAATTTTTCACCGCAGAGTCGCAAAGAGCGCAAAGTTAAGTACAGGTTCTTTGCGCTCTTTGCGTCTTTGCGGTTCAATATGATTTCGTATGCGAAGTGTTTACACCATTATCCTCCTCGTTCTCTCCAACACGTTTATGACGTTAGCCTGGTATGGTCACCTGAAATTTAAGGAGATGAAATGGAGTCAGCATCTGCCGATCATCACGGTGATCCTCATCAGCTGGGGCATCGCGTTTTTTGAGTACATGCTGCAGGTGCCGGCGAACCGGCTGGGGTTCAAGGAATATGGCGGGCCGTTCACGTTGTTGCAACTCAAGATCATCCAGGAGGTGATCACGCTGGTGGTGTTTGTAGCCTTTTCGTTGTTGTTGTTTAAAACGGAGACCTTCCGACTCAATCACCTCATCGGGTTTGTGTTCCTGATCCTGGCGGTGTATTTTATTTTCAAGAAGTGACCGGTTGCATCAACCGATCCATCAGGCAATTTCTTCTCCCGGTTTTGTTTTCCACCGCTCGTGCATCCACACCCACTGGTCGGGATGTTTGCGTATGGTGGCCTCGATAAAGTTGGTGAGCACCTGGGTGTTGTAGACCATGTCCACTTCGTCGTCGCCGGTGATGACCATGGGGACTTCCGGGAGGATGTGCATGTGTTGTAATTTGTCGTCGCCCAGGTAGACGTAGGTGGGCACCACGGCCGCCCCTGTCTTTAGCGCCAGCACGGTGGCGCCTACCGGGGTGGCTGCCGGTTTTCCAAAGAAATTCACAAAGCGGCTTTTCACTTTTGTGTCCTGATCGATCAGCAGGGCCACAGAACCACCGGACTTTAAAACTTTGATGAGGCGAAAGGTTTCCCGTCCTCTTTCAATGGCGATGGCGCCGTATTTATTGCGATAGTCCCACAACAGGGCATTGAGTCGTTCGTCTTTGAGCGGTGTGCCGATGATGTTCGGATTGAGGCCGCGCAGGGCCATGTTGCTCACCTGGAGGTCGAAAGCACCCATGTGGAGAGTGAGAAAGATGACGCCTTTTCCTTTTTTGATGGCTTTTTCATAGTTCTCCAGACCATCCGTTTTTAAGAATTCTTCCAATCCGGCCAGATCTTTCACCTGGGTAGCGCGGAGCATTTCGCCCGTATTGGTGCCCAGCATCTTAAAAACCTTCCACGACATCTTCTTTACCTCTTTCGGGGTCATCTCGGAGCCGTAGGCGAACGCCAGGTGGTCCAGTACCTGGTTCCGGGTTTTGGTGGCGAATACGCGGGCCAGTTTCCCCAGGCCGCCGCAGAATGCCAGCCACCAGGTGCGGGGCATGGCCCGGGAGAGGGAAATCAAAAACTTAACAAATCGGTAAACAACGGCGTACCGGATTTTCCTTCTTATTTCTTTAGCATTCGCCATGAAGCCGCTAAGATAAGATTAAGATTTTTGGAAGTAAATTTACCCGGTGAAAACACTGTACATAATCCGTCATGCCAAGTCCAGCTGGGAAAACCCGACGATGAGCGACCTGGACCGCCCGCTGAACGAGCGCGGCAAACGCGATGCGCCCCGCATGGGTAAACGCCTCAAAGAAAAAGCCATCCAACCCAGCGTCATGATCTCCAGCCCCGCTAAACGCGCTTTCGGCACCGCCAAGCGCATCGCCGAAGTGCTGGGCTATCCAAAGGAAAAGATCAAAAAGGAGAAATCGCTTTACCATGGCGACGAGGTGGGCATGCTCTCGGCCGTGCAAGACATCAACGACAAACACGATGTGGCGATCCTGTTTGGTCACAACCCGGGCCTCACCGATTTTGTGAACTCCCTCATGGATGGCGAGATGGACATCGACAACGTGCCCACGTGTGGTGTGGTGGCCTTTGAACTCAACCTGGAACATTGGAAAGACGCCGCCTGGGGAAAGGGCAAGATGCTTTTCTTTGATTATCCCAAAAGCAAGGAAGACTAGTTCCTAGCTGCCCAGCCCAAGCGCCCGGGGCAGATCGCGCACGCGCTTCTTTAAAATGCCGAATTCCTTGAAGCGGTAGCCAAAAAGAATTTTGAACGTACCCGTAGAGCTCGTCAGCTTCACGTGATCGAACTGCGCGGTGCTGTTTTGTGTCACAAAGCTAAGGCCTCCAAAGAACCGATCGCCGCTGTAGCCCATGGCGATGCGCCCCACGATGAAAGCCGAGAACTTGATGTCGTTCAATGTGCCGCCGTTTTCCAGGCGGTAGTACAGCCAGTTGTGTGCCGGCCCCACCGCCAGCGTTCCATTCAAAAAGAAACCGCGTTGAATAAGGCTGTAGGTATAGCCCGGTGCGATAGCAAACGTGGTGGACTTGATCTGCTCGATACCGGAGTCGCCGCCAAATTCAGACTGGTAGTGTTTCCCGAGAATGGCCGAGTCGCCTTGCGCTTTGAACGAACTGATGGAGGTGAACAACAGGAACGATCCCGCACTGCGCAATTGCCGGTCGGCAAAGTTGTAGGCTGAGCGAAAGGAAAATTTCTTGTTGTTGAAAACGTAGTTCCCCGTAAAGCCGAGATTGTGTGTAGTGATATCGGGACGTTGTGGGTAAGGCTTGCCGGCGGGTACTTTCGCCGAAGGATCATCGATGTAGAAGCCCTGGTATTTCTGGGAGTAGACATCCAATCCCCATTGTTTGCCCAGCATGTTCAGTTGCAGGTCGCGGGCTTTTGATTCGCCGTAAAGATCTTTTTGTTTTTCGTCTACCGGGATGGAGAAGGTCAGTTCGGCCGCCACTTCAAAAAGATAAACGCCCAGCCCAAACCCGTAGGGCCGGTTGGAGCGGTATGCAATTTTCCGGTCGCGTGCCGGCAGATCTTCCATCTCGAAATCGAGGCGGCGTTGCTTGATCACGGGCCATACAAAAAAATGGTCGGGATAGGGTTTGATGTTGATCGCCCGGATGGAATCGTATTTGCGCTGGGGTGGCACGACGGAAACTTCTGCGTCGGTCTGCGCAGCGGCGCCGTAGGCCAGGCAACAAAACCATATTCCCACCCAAAATTTCATCCGCAGGCCAGGCTTTCGTTCAGAATAGAAAAAAGCTTCCTGCAGCGAACATCCAGAAGGGAACAAGCGGCAATCATGACATCAGAGAATATATTGGCTCAGGTCTTTATTTTTCACCAGGTCGTTCAACTTGGCGCGCACCATTTCGGCGTTGACGCTGATGTGTGCATTGGTGGAAATTTTGTCCGGCACATCGAAGAGGAATTCGTTCAGCAATTTGCTCATCACGGTGTGCAGTCTTCGGGCGCCGATGTTCTCCATTTCCGTGTTGATGGCAAACGCAGTGCTCGCAATCTCGTCGATGGCGTCGTCGGTGAAGGTGATGTCCACCTCTTCGGCGGCAAAGAGCGCCTGGTATTGTTTGGTCAGCGCATTGCGGGGTTCTTTCAGGATGCGGACGAAGTCTTCCTTGGTCAGGTTGCTCAATTCCACGCGGATGGGGAAACGTCCCTGCAACTCGGGGATGAGGTCCGATGGTTTTGAAATGTGAAAGGCTCCCGCGGCAATGAACAGCACGTGGTCGGTTTTGATGACGCCGTGTTTGGTGTTCACGGTGCTGCCTTCCACGATGGGTAGCAGGTCGCGTTGCACGCCTTCGCGGCTCACATCGGGTCCGCCGCCGCCACCTTTTTTGCCGGAAGCGATCTTGTCGATCTCGTCGATGAAAATGATGCCGGCATCCTCCGCGCGTTGAATGGCTTCCTCTTTCACTTCGTCCATGTCGATGAGCTTGGCTGCTTCTTCCTCCAGCAGGATGCGGCGGGCTTCGGCCACGGTCACTTTCCGTTTCTTGCTTTTCTTGGGCATCATGCCGTTGATCATCTCCTGCAAGTTCATCATCGACACTTCGTCTACCATGCCGCCACCCACCATGCCGATGTTGGGACCGGAAGCGCCCTTGATGTTGATGTCGATCTTGCGTTCTTCCAACTCACCGTTCCTGATCTTCTCCCGGAAATGCTGACGCGTGCGCTCGTTCAACTCCACATCGCTGGTCGGCTCGCCGTCGGTCACCTCGTGATTGCCCGTGGCAAATCCGGCCGACTTCGACGTTGTTGAACGCATCGGTGGGATCAGTGCATCCAGTATGATCTCTTCGACGGCGCTGGCCGCCTTTTCTTTTACTTCTTCTTTTTTCTTGGCTTTCACCAGGTTCACGGACTGCTCCACCAGGTCGCGCACCATGCTTTCGACGTCGCGGCCCACGTAGCCCACTTCTGTAAATTTCGAGGCCTCCACTTTCACAAACGGTGCATCGGCGATCTTGGCCAGGCGGCGGGCAATTTCGGTTTTACCCACGCCGGTGGCGCCGATCATGAGAATGTTATTGGGAACAATTTCACCCTGGATGTCGCTCTTCACGTTCATGCGGCGCCAGCGGTTGCGCAGCGCGATGGCCACGTTCCGTTTGGCTTCGTATTGGCCGATGATATATTTATCAAGTTCCTCTACGATCTGTTTCGGTGTTAAATACTTCGGATCCATCATAGCTGTCTTCGCTTCATCAGTGTATCGATATTTTTGGAAAGGGTAAACGTGTACCCTGCATTGCCCACCACATAGCCGCCACGGCTAAATACAAATTCAAACGACTTTATGCGGGCGGAAAAGCCGAACGTTATCCCCGCGCCTCCGCCGGCATTGGCCAGCTTCAGTTCCTGGTGGACGAGATAATTATATCCCACGAGCACATTCACATTCCGGTGCAGCAGCACCTCGGCCCCAAAGGTAAGACGCCGCATGACCTTATCAAATGCGCCGGGTGCAGGATCGGGAGGAGCGGCGTAGTCAACGTTTGTACGGGCCAGGTTGTAGCCGGTGATGGAAAAACGCAACGGCATGTGCTCGGGTTTGAACGTTACACCCAACTGCACATCGAAGGGAAGTTTCGCGCGGCTGGTTTCCGTGTATTGCGACAACACGGCGCCAAGATTCTTCACCACCATGCCCACGCGCAGATCCTGCGTGGGGTGAACAAACAATCCACCGATATCGACCATCAGCGCGCTGGCGCGATAGCCGGCGATGTTGGAGAACGCCATTTTCAGGTTCACACCAATTCTGAAATGCGACACCTGGTGACTTTTGCTCACGGCCAACACCGTCTCGCCCGATTTAAAATCCTGTGTAGGCTGCCCGGTGGCGTCATAGCCCTTGATGGTGCCGTAACTGAGGTGCTGCAGACCAAACGTCAGCGTTCCCCATTTTTTGAATTGGTGCGAATAGGCTGCCGAGGCCTGTCCAATGCTGGCCACGTAAAACTGGTAGGAAGCCGAAGCCATTCCCGCCAGCGAGTCGCTGTTCAAGGCTGGGTTGCTGAAAAAGAAATTGACATCGCGATCGGCCAGGGATGTATTGACACCACCTAAACCACCCAACCGGGCATGGCCGGGCATGTTGAGAAATTCAAAGGATTGTCGAACACCGTTCTGCGCGAAGGCCGTTGCGGGAACGGCCATCAGGAAATAAAGCAAAAGTTTTCTCCGCACGGGTATGCCTTGATTTTACGATGAGTGAGGGGTTATCACCTTCAAAAATAGGCATTTCAGGCGTGAATCTTTTGCTCGGCAAAAACAAACTTCATGGGCTTGTCCACCTGGTCTTTCAGCAGCGCGATCTTCATCACTTCTTCCACGGAATCGACGTAGTGGAACACCAATCCCTTCAGATAGTGCTTTTCGATTTCGTCGATGTCGCGTCGGTTCTTGGAGCTCAGCACCAATTCTTTTATGCCACTGCGTTTGGCCGCCAGTATTTTCTCCTTGATGCCGCCCACTGGCAGCACTTTTCCGCGGAGTGTGATTTCACCCGTCATGGCCAGCTTGGCTTTTACTTTCCGCTGCGTGTAGATGGAGGCCAGCGACGTGAACATGGTGATGCCTGCCGAAGGTCCGTCTTTGGGAACGGCACCGGCCGGCACGTGAATGTGGAGGTCGTATTGTTGAAAGACACGGTGATCGATGTTCAAGGCGTCGGCATTGGACTTGAGATAGGAAAGCGCCGCCATGGCCGATTCTTTCATCACATCACCCAACTGTCCGGAGATGGTGAGACCGCCTTTGCCTTTGCTGAGGCTCGATTCCACGAACAGGATCTCGCCGCCCACTTGCGTCCAGGCAAGACCCGTCACAACACCGGCGATGTCGTTGCCTTGATATAATTCTTCGTCAAAAATTTCGACGCCTAGCACTTTCGTTACGGTCTCTTCCGTCACCATTTTGTCGAACGGCTCTTCCATGGCCACCGATTTGGCGATGCTTCTCACCAAGGTGCCGATCTTGCGTTCGAGGTTGCGTACGCCCGACTCGCGCGTGTAGCTGTTCACCACCTTCGCGATGGCGGCACGCGATATTTTTACGTCGGAAGTTTTCAGACCGTGCTCTTTAAGTTGTTTGGGAACAAGGTGCTTGGCCGCGATCTCTACTTTTTCTTCCAGCGTATAGCCCGACACCTCAATCACTTCCATGCGATCGCGCAAGGCGGAATGGATGGTGTCGAGTGCGTTGGCGGTGGCGATGAACAACACTTTCGAGAGGTCGTATTCCACTTCGAGGTAGTTGTCGCCGAAGGTGTTGTTTTGTTCAGGGTCCAGTACTTCCAGCATGGCCGAAGAGGGATCGCCGCGGAAATCGGCTTTCACCTTGTCGATCTCGTCCAGGATGAATACGGGATTCGAGGATTGTGCTTTCTTCAGGTTCTGAAGAATTTTACCCGGCATGGCACCCACATACGTTTTGCGATGACCGCGGATCTCCGCTTCATCGTGCACGCCGCCCAGCGACATGCGCACGTATTTGCGCTGTAGCGCCTTGGCAATGGAACGTCCCAAAGAAGTTTTACCTACGCCGGGAGGGCCGTAGAGACACAAGATGGGGCCGCGCATGTCTTGTTTCAATTTCAGCACGGCCAAATATTCCAGGATGCGCGTCTTCACTTTTTCCAAACCGAAATGATCCTGGTCCAGAATTTTCTTGGCGCGTTTCAAATCAAAATCATCCAACGTATACTCACCCCACGGCAGGTCGAGCATGAACTCTACATAGTTCATGGCCACGGGATATTCGGCAGCCATCGGGTTGATGCGCAAAAGTTTGTCGAGCTCTTTGCTGAAGTGGTCGGCCACGGGTTGCGGCCAGCTTTTGTTCTCGGCACGCTTGCGCAGTTTTTCTACTTCTTTATCGGGACCGTCATAGCCTAACTCGTCTTGCAACACTTTGATCTGCTGACGCAGGAAATAGTCGCGTTGCTGTTGGTCGATGTCGGTGTGTACTTTCTTTTGGATCTCGTGCTTGATCTCCAGCATCTGAATGTCTTTCAGCATGTACTGCAACAGCAGTGTGCCGCGATCGACGAGGTTTTGTGTCTCCAGGATCTTTTGCTTCTCGGCCACCTCCACGTTGAGGTTCGATGCCAGGAAGTGGACCAGGAAGGCCATGCTGGAAATGTTGTCCAGCGCCACCTGGGCTTCGATGGGAATTTCGGGATTGAGTTTTAATATTTTTGTGGCCGCATCCTTCAGCGACTGCACCAACGCTTTGGTCTCCTTGCCGTTGGCGTTGAGCTTAGGTTCGGATTGAAGCTGAATGTGGGCCGTCAGGTACGGTTCTTCCTGTACGAACTCTTTGATGGCAAAACGGTTCTTTCCCTGGATGATGATGGTGGTATTTCCATCGGGAAGAACCAGCATTTTGATGATGCGGGCTACGGTGCCGGCGCGGTAAAGATCTTCCACGGTCGGTTCTTCAGCCTGGGAATTCTTTTGGGCCACCACACCGATGATCCGGCTACCCTGGTAGGCCTTTTTCACCAGCTTGATGGATTTCTGACGCCCTACGGTGATGGGAATGACTACACCGGGAAATAATACGGTGTTTTTGATGGGCAGTATGGAAAGTTCTTCGGGCAGGTCCTCGGGTTTCAGGTCCGATTCCTGTTCCGGATTGATCATTTGAATAAGGTCGTCCGATTCTTCTTGTACGAGTTGTATGGGCAAACTTTTAAACATGGTCTCCTTCTTATGTCAAACTGACGCAACTTACACGGGGCTGCCGGGTGTTTGACAGGCGTGGGTAAAGGACAATAGTAGTGCCAACAGAGTTGTAAAAGAAGCAAAATTGTCTCAACTTTATCCGGTTGGCGTGATTTTTTACCAAACGAGGTTACGTGAAAACCTACTTTTTGATCTTTGTCACAGCCTTTTGGCTGTTGGCGCACGCCCCCCTAATGGCCCAAAAGCCAAAGAAAAAATTCAAAAAGGGCGGGGTTGTTCAGTTGGAGGATAGCCTGACAAGCTACAGCCAATCTGACATCTTCCTATTCCCCAATCTCAATACCGTCAGATACTACAAAAACGACGAGAAGTTACAGCGCATCAAGCAATTAGCCGCCGTGGGCGCCTATGAAGAAGAGTACGCCGAATTAAAGGCCTTTGTCCGGAATTTCGGCCCCGACAATTTTTCCCGCGACGCCCAATTGATCTGGGACCTGGCCCGTCTCTCCCAGAAACTGGGTCCTGCCGGCGAATCGGTACTGCTCTACAAACTGGTGCTCAAACACCTCCCCCAAACCCTCGATGGCAAGGAGGTGAAAAGGGAATTTGACACGCTCACGCGAAATGAGACGGATCTTTACGTACCACTCAAAGAATATTATGAGCTTGTAGCGTATCGCAAAGAGATCGACACGTTGCGACCACCACAGGGTGTGCTGCTCAACATGGGTGAAGCGATCAATTCCGACAAGGAAGATTACGGGCCCACCATTGGCAACGTAGACAACGTGTTGCTGTTCACGTCCAAGCGCAACAAAAACGCCGACCCGATGAACAAATCTTACAACGAAGACTTGTTCTACACCATTAAGGCCGACAGCACCTGGGGATTTTCCGAACCCTTTACGGGTGTGAACACTCCCTACAATGAGGGGTCCGCTTGTCTCAGCCAGGACGGGAAGCTGCTCTACTTTGCCCGCTGCAATTCGCCTGATTCCTATGGCAGCTGCGATCTGTTTGTCGCCGTGCTCCGGCCCGACAGCACGTGGGGCAATGTGAGAAATCTCGGGGCCGCCATCAACAGCAACGCCTGGGATTCGCAACCGTCGCTTTCACATAGCGGAGACACGCTGTATTTTGCCTCCGACCGCATCGGCGGCTTTGGCTATTCGGACATTTATTTCTCTGTAAAAGATAAAAAAACGGGGGTGTGGCAAAAGGCCGAAAATCTCGGGCCGATCGTCAACACGCGCGGCTTTGAAGTGAGCCCCTTCTATCACCACGCCTTCAATGTGCTCTACTTCAGCTCTAATGGCCAGCCCCTCACGTTCGGTGACTTCGACATCTACAAATCCCGCAAGATGCCGCACGCGTGGGAAGAACCCAAAAACATCGGGCCGCTGGTGAACGGACCCGGCAGCGAATATTATTTCACGATCGACTCTCAGTCGCACTATCTCTACTATGCCCGGTCGTCTGAAGAGGCCATCAACAACCTGGACCTCCACTCCTTTCCCGTGCCCATGGAAGCACAGCCAAATGCTACGGCGCACTTGAAAGGTTCGCTCATCAACTCGGAGACCAAGAAGCCTTTCAAGGGCATCGTGTCGGTGATCGACCTGGACAAGGGTGTGGAAGTGGCGCCGAAGTTTTTGCGCGAAGACGGGTCGTTTGATTTTAACCTGATCAACAAACGGAATTATTTGCTCATCATCCAGGGCGATGATTTTTTCCGGATCGAGGAATTGTTCTTTATGGATGGCGACACGGAGATGAACCGGGAAGCCGACCCTATCGAGAGCAGGATCGCCTTCAAGTCGTTGGAGTTTGAGAATGGGAAGGCGGATATTCTGCCTGGCATGCACCAGGATCTTGATAAGCTGGCAAACTTCATGATCGACCATCCTAAATTCAAGCTCGATATTTCGGGGCACACCGACTCCCAGGGAAAAGAAGAGGCCAACCTCCGTCTATCGCAGGCCCGCGCCGATGCGATCAAGGCTTACCTGATCTATCAATTCAAAATAGAAGCTGCGCGGATCGAGGCACATGGCTATGGCAGCTCCAAACCCATTGTAAACGAAAAAGACGATGACGACCGAAAGGTGAATCGTCGCGTTGAATTCGGCATCTCCCGGGATTAAAACGACTTTGCGCCTCTGCGGCTTGCGGTGGATGTTGAACCGCGGAGACGCAGAGGCGCAAAGCTTGAGGCACTGTTTTTTATTTCCGGCGGACGTAAATGTCGCCGTTGTAGTTTTTCATGGTGATCTCGGGGCCGCCGCCATTCACGTCGCCGCGTTTCCATTCGTCGACGATCACTTTGTAGACACCCGACTTGGTGTCACTCTTCTGGACCGGTCCGGTGCTTTTGAAATCCACTTCGAAGTTGGAGTAGATGTCGCCTTGCTCGGTTTTCATTTTCAAGGTGGCTTTCAGCGTGGCGGGGAACGTCAGGTCGATGTTACCATTGTAGGTGGAGTATGACATCGGCGTGCCGTCCGTCACTTTGTCGAAGGTCACTTTAACGTCGCCGTTGTAGGTGGTGGCCACCACGGAACCCGAGATGTTCAGGGCGGTGATCTCGCCGTTGTAGTTGGTGAGTTCCAATTCGCCCTGCACGTTGGTGACCATGAGGTCGCCGTCGTTGTAGGTTTTCACTTCCAGGTCCATGTTGGAGGGGATTTCGATCTCGAGGTTCAGTTTGTTGTTCCAGGAGTCGGAGCCTACTTTCACGGTGTTGCCGCTCACCGACACTTCCAGGTCCATGCCCCCGCCACCGATGCGGCGCATGCCGTCTTTCGTGGAGGTCTTCTTGTCCTGCTCCTCGTTGTTGGGGGCGGTGTATTTCACCAGGATGTCTTTTCGCGCGGTGCCCTTCACCGAGATGGAGCCAAAGTTGATCTGGGCTTTCAGCTTTCCTTTTTTACCCGGCTCGCCCAGCGGCACCGTGAACTCGTTCGATGCTGCGGTTTGGGCCGACGTGATCGATGTGGTGATGAGCAGGAGGCCAAGACTTACGAGGGTGATCGCGATTATCAATTGCTTTTTCATAGTACGTTCTATCTTAAAAATGTTGTCGTTTCTTTACCAGTGTCCTCTTTGTCTCTGATCCGCCGAAGGGCGAAAGACAAGCGAGGTCATGTTTTTGTTTTAAAAATATTTTTTGATGTGTGCTTCCTGTCTTTTCATCCGCCGAAAGGCGAGCATGAACGGAGACACGTTGATCCAATCAATTTGTTTTTTCCTTCAGGTACACGTTGCCGTTAAACGTTTCGAAGTCCAGCAGGGCACCGCCTGCGCCTACTTTGAAGCGATTGTCGTTCACTTTGTATTTCATGCCTTTGTTGGAATCTTTCTTCTCCACCGTCACGGGCATCGACTCCAGTTTATCGATGTTGGTGTAGAAGCTGCCATTGAAACTCTCAAAGCTCAGGTTGGCGGCGAGACCTTTTTGAAACCAGGCGTTGATGTCGCCGTTCAGTGTATAGAAGCGGCAATCCTGCGGGGGATTTTTGGCGTACTCGATGTCCACGTCACCGTTGATGGTGCTGGCTTCGGTTCCGCGCACCAGGTTCTTCATGCGGATGCTGCCGTTCACGTTGTTGGCGATGACTGTGCCGTTCACGTTCTCCACCTGAACATCGCCATCGTTCACCGTGCTCACCGTCAGGTTCACGCCGTTGGGGATCTTCACGGTGAAATCCATTTTGTAGCTGTATTCCTGGTGACAATCCTGGCAGCCGTTGTTCCAGCTATAGCCCCAGTACTTTCGGTTGTGGTGGCCGTTGCGGGAAACTTGTTTTGTAAAATTTCCACACTCGCCGCTCACATAGAGGATCAGTGAATCGGCCAGGTCGATCACGCCAAGCTGGATGTCGGTCTTTCCCTTCTCCAGTCGGGCCGGTGTTTTTGCGGTTATGGTTTTGGTCACTTCCACCATGATCTTGTCGCCGTCGTAGCCTTGCACGGAGATGTTGCCGTTGATGTTGGCGATCATCAGTGCATTGTCGGCACTTTTCTTTTCGAACGTAAAGTCTCTTACGATCTTTTCCGAGAAACTCTGTGCGACCAGCTGTGCTGCGACGAACAGGAAGGCGATGGTCAAATATTTTTTCATTTTCTTTCTGGTTTACGTTTTAAAGCCATTACTATATGATCACCGCTATGCTTTCGCGGATCTTCTTCTTCACATCGGTCGGTGTGTTTTCGTTGTGAAGGATTTTTTCCAATTCTTTCACGGATGACTTCGCCTGCATTTCGACCATCAGTTCAGCCAGCGAGATTTGCACGAGGGGCGAATCCTGTTTGCTGATGGACCGGATCAATTCTTCGCGCACCTTGCTGTCTTTGCTGTAGGGCTTCAAGGCATCGAGGGCGGCGAGACGGACGTTTACGTTGTCGTCGTGGTTAAGCGTTTGCAGCAAGGCGCTGGTCACTTTCTGGCTGGCCTGACCCATGTCTTCGCTCAGGCTCACAGCCTTGAGACGATCGGTGGCCGATTCTTTTTCCAGAAGCGACAACATCATCATCTCTTTGAGGTCGCTCACTTCTTTTGTCAGCACTCCGATCTCCTGGTCCTTTTGTGGTTGAGGAGCGCGCAGAAAAAATCCGGCGGTCAATCCCAGCAGCAAGGTCACTGATGCAAAGGCAAGTCTTGGCGCAAATTCCGGCCAGGCGAAGAAAGCCTTCCACGAAAAACCACGGCCCTTTCTTTTTTCTTCTGCCAGCATGTGGTAGAAGGTGTCGTCCAGTTTCAGGGAGGGCTGGGGAGGGTCCATGCGCACCAGCTGATCTTCCATTTCCTGCAACCCCTGCAACTCGGCGATGTCGATGAGTCCTTCTTCGATGAGCTTTTCGATGAGCTTCATCTCGGTGGGGTCGGCCTGTTGGGCGTTGTATTTTTCGATCAGTTCCTGTATTTTTTCCGTACTCATAGTCACATGTGTTTTTCCAGTTCTTTATAGACCGCCTTCAGATCCTGCAGGGCCCTGAAGACCTTTACTTTGACGGCGCCCTCAGAACAACCGAGGATCTCGCCGATCTCTTTGTACTTCTTATCCTGAAACTTGCTGAGCAGCAAGATCTCCCGTTTGTCGTCCGGCAATCTGTCCATGGCCATGGAGAGAAGTTGCAATTCTTCATCTTTCTGATACTCGGTCGACCGGTTCTCGTCGCTGCCCAGCCGTTCCTGCCATTGTTCCAGGGAATCCTTTGCCTTCAGTTTGTTTTTGCGGAAGTGGTCGTGATTCACATTGCGCGCGATGTGATACATCCACGTTCTGAAGTCGCCCTCTCCGCGAAAGAGGTAACGGTACTTGAGAATCCGCAGGAAAACGTTCTGCACGAGGTCCTCGCTGAGGTCGGCATCTTTGTTCATGCCATAAAAAAAACCGTATAAAGGTCTCTTATAGCGCTCAAAAAGCAGTCCCAGCTTGTCGAGGTCGTTGTCCTTGACCTTGAGCATCAAGGCGTTGTCGGTCAGTGCTTCCAATTCCGGAGGTAAAGTTTTCAAGATGGGAAACTTCGGGTTTTTGAGATGGTTACAGGATAAAGGTAAGGTTTCCTGAAATTCTGTGGGGAAGGGTTGTTTTGGCTGCTTTTTTGAGCGTGACGTGCCCCGGAGAGAGTTTTTAAATCGCCGCTTTTCGCTAAATCTCCGACGGACGCCCTCCCTATGCTAAAGCTTCGGCGGGCCCTCCTTCGCTAAAGCTTCGGCGGGCAAAGCAAAGTTGGCGCGAAGAAATACCAAGAACATGGGCGTAACCTGCGGGATGTAGGTTTATCGGGTAAAACCAGGAAACCACCCATCCCAGACCAGCCCTTCAGGAAACGGCACGGTTTTGTAGTATGGGGTCTGTAAATTTCTTAACTTAATAAATAGAGCCCATTGTATGAAAACGCCGCATCGTGTTGCCAACTATTTGGTGGTGTCGATCCTGCTCACCCTGGTGAGTGGCGCGATCAAGTACTATAATGTGTCGGAGAAAAAAGAGACGACCGACCTGCTGACCCACGAGCAGAACATCATCCGCGAATCCTATTCTTTGCTCACCAGCATGCTCGACGCCGAGACCGGGCAGCGCGGTTTTATCCTTACCAGCGATTCGGCCTACTTGCATCCGTATCAAAATTCCATTGCCGTCGTCGGCCAAAAACTGAATGCGCTCACGCGGCTGGCGTCCGACAATGCCTCTCAACGCGCATTACTGAAGGATAGGATCGCTCCTGTAGTCAATCAAAAATTGGAGGAATTAAAGCAATCGCTCGAGATCTACACCGACCAAGGCCAGGTAGCAGCGATCGCCTTTATCAAAAAAGACGCCGGTCGTTTGAGCATGGAGAACTTGCGCCATCTGCTGGAACAATTCCGTCAATACCACGACACGTTGCTGCAAGAACGCAACAGCAGGTTGCAAACCATCTACATGATCAATGATACGATCCACTATATAAGCTTCCTCCTGATCTGTCTCGTGTCGGGTTATGCATTGTATGTATTGCTCCAACAAAGTAAACGAAACGACGAACTGGTGACCAGCCTGCAGGACGCCAACCAAACCCTCGAACAAAAAGTACAAGAACGCACGCTGGAATTGGAACGAAAAACTCAACAGACCGAGAAACTGAATCAGGACCTGCAAGATAATTTTGAAGAGCTACAGTCTTTCTACGACGTGCTCCAAACCACCAGCAACAGCGCCGAAGAAGCGCTCCTGGAGATCCGCGACCTCTACGACAATGCACCGTGTGGTTATCACTCCGTTGCCCCCGACACCACCATCACCCGCATCAACTCCACCGAGCTGCGCTGGTTGGGCTACACGCGCGAGGAAGTGGTGGGCAAGTTGAAAGTCGGCGACATCATTGGCGCGCAAAGTGTCGGCATTTTCGCGGAGAACTTTCCCTTGTTTAAAAAGACGGGCCAATTGCAAAACCTGGAATTTGAAATGAAACGCAAAGACGGCACCACCTTTCCCGCGTTGCTCAACTCCACGGCCATCTATGACGCGCAGGGAACATTCGTGTCAAGCCGCAGCATCGTCGTCGACAACAGCGAGCGAAAAGCGCTGGAGCAACAACTGCGCGATGTCAATGCGCGACTCGTTCACCTCAACGAAGAGAAGAATCACTTCCTGGGCATCGCCACCCATGACCTGAAAAGTCCGCTCAACGGTGTGCTGGGATTGGTCAACCTGATGAAGCTGCAACACACGAACCTCACCACCGACCAGTTGCAATACCTCAACCTCATGGAGGGCTCGTGCGTGAACATGCACATGCTGATCCAAAATCTGTTGGATGTGACCCGCATCGAGCAGGGCAAAAACGGCATTAATAAAGAATACATCGCCATCAACAGCCTGCTGAAAAAACAGTATCACGTGTTCAAGCAAACCGCGGAGAAGAAAAATATTTCTTTGATCCTGGAAGACCACGTGCCCGATTTCCACTTCCATACCGACCCGGAAATGTTGAACCGCATTTTGGAGAACCTGATCTCGAATGCCATCAAATTTTCGCCGGCCCACAAGGAGGTCGCCATCAACGTGGTGCGCACGGAGACGCACATCCGCATTGAAGTGCTGGACCAGGGTCCCGGCCTTTCGACGGTCGACAAACAAAAACTGTTTGGGAAATTTCAACGGCTCAGCGCCCGTCCCACCGGTGGCGAAACGTCGTCGGGGCTGGGCTTGTCCATTGTAAAAGAAATGGTGCTCGCGCTAAACGGCAGCATTGTGGTGGAAAGTGAGGAAAACAAAGGCGCCAAATTCATTGTCCAGCTCCCGCTCCAGGAACAAGAACAAGACTAGCATTCAGACTGGGTATTGGCAGATCAGGAATGGCGCATGGACGCGAGCTTGTTCCGCTCGTCCTGCAATTCGCGCGAAAGCTTGGTTTGCTTGTCCATGGCGCGGTGTTTATACTCCTCGAATTCGTTGGTGAGGGCACTCACGGCCAGGTTTCGCTCGCTCAGCGACTTGCTTTGCAGCTGCATGCGACCAAAGATAACCGCCACGAAGGCGATCAGTCCGCCCAGCAAACAGGCCATCACGGTCAGGAACACGCCTTTTGTGAAGCTGATGCCCAGCACGGTGATGTGGGTGCTGGCGTACAGAATGTCGGTCATGGACTTTTCCTTGGCTTTCAGGGCTTCCTCGGTTTTGGCGAGTTGGCCTTTCAGACCATTGATATTGGCTTGGGCTCCCCGGATCGCGGCATTTTTGGCGTTCAGGGAGTCATTGATAATTTTCCATACTCCATCCAAAACCGTCTCCTTGATCACTTTATAGTCATTATAGGACTGCGATTTGGTCTTCATCAGTTGGAAGCGATCCCTCAGGGTATAGTTTCCCTGGACGGCTTCTGCGGCTTGCTGTGCGAAGGTTATGGAGGAGGCCAGCAAGCATACCCACAACACCAATGACTTTTTCATAGCTGAGCGTTTATACGTAAGTTAACAATATATCAAAGGTAAGGCAAGCCCTTGGGAAAGGTCTACCATTCCTATATTAATCTCAAAATTATTCGGTTAACGCCCGTTTGCGGGGATTAAAGGCAAAACCCTCTAGGTCTTTTTCTTAAACACGAGATCAGTCTTCTGGACGGCCACCACCCGGTCGTAGAGTTCTCTCAAATAATGATACTCCAGCGAAGTGAACACGGTCTTGTTGATGGTGAACGAACTGTTTATGGTCAGTGTATGGCCCACGTTCTGGACGGTATACATGTAGCGGCCGCCGGCGTCCGGCAATACTAGTCCAACCTTGGCCGGGATTTCTGCGATTTCATAAGCTTCGGGGTACTCCAGGATGACCACCATGGTTTCTTCCAGGGGTGCCCCGAAATCTACCGGGTAAGACCGCTCCAGCGATTTGAAGGGGTTTTTCTTCCATTGATCCATGAAGAAGGGGTTGAACAGGAAATTGTCGGCCGTGGCTTGATCAAACAGCTCGGTTTCCGCCTCGAATTTTATATTCAATGGCTTTTTAAGATCGTCCAGGTTCTCAATGCGCTGTTGGGCCAGGGTCACAGTCGGATATTGACCGCTCAAATATTTTTTCTCATCCCCTTCATCGGCCAGGCTCTTGCGCTCGTCAAAGGCGCTGTAGCCAAAGTGGGTGACCTGCACGGTGCCCGTCAGGAGTCCTTCCGGGCTGAGCTTCAAATTGAAAATGGAAACCTTGCGGTCCTTATCTGAAGGCTTGAGGTCGTACCAGAACGATTGTTTCTCGCCCAACACCCGGCCCTTGCCATTGAGACAACGCTCGGGGAGCAGACCAAAAGACAAGTAGGGATCCGTAGCGTCCAGCAGATAAACTTTGTCCTTTATCGCCAGGTAGACCGCCACATAGTCAAATTCGCTGATGACAGGAAAGAGTTCGTTCACCAGTCCGTTGCCCCGTGTGGAGAGCAGGATGGGATCTGCATTGAGACCTGCATATTTCAACGCAGCCACGAGCGACAAATTGATGTCGCCCACGTTCCCCGTTTTGGCATCGAAGGCTTTCTTTATGCCCAGGTCGCTCACGAAGCCGTAGATCTTGTTCCAGCGGTACCAGCCTTTTATAAAATCGTAGATCTTTCGTGCCTTGGCGAGTTCGTCGGTTTCTCCGGCAATAATTTGCTTCACGTTCTGGTCGACAATATCCTCTCCTCTCCGGAGCTGCACACCGAAATCGGCTTCTTTCCGCATATCCTCCTCCACGTCCTTCCATTCTTTTGTATACTTGGTCTTTTGCCCATCGAATTGTTGAAGCTCCGAAAGTTCAAAGTACACGGCGGACAGAAAGTTGGTGCGCGCGGTCATGTACTCTTCTTCCTTAAAAGCGGGAACATCTTTCATGAGAAAATCCATCACGAGGCAATCGGCCGATTCGCCACCCGGTCGAAAGCAATCGCGTTCGATCTTGCTTTTATTTTCCGTCAGTTTAAGATAGCCACGCAGGGAAATGTTGTATTTATAATTTCCCGGTATCGTCGCCCGGTAGAAGCTGGAAATTTTTGGGATGTCCGACTGAAATTCCCATGTACGAAAAGTGAATCTGAAGGGCGACTCCAAGGTGTATTCCACTTCAATCACGCTTCCCACGCGCACATTGGGCACGGCGAATTTCCGGTAGTCGGCAAACTTGTTTGCATTTTCGGTAAACTGGTCTTTGGGATTGAGTTTGGTTTCCTTCATCGTTCCGTTCTCAATATTGAAGGAGGAAGCTGTCACCGAACGCATCGCCTCTTTTCGTATTCCCTCTCCCTTGCCCAACCGGATCACAAAATCGGCCAGCTCCTGACCGGCTTTTTTCAAGACCTTGATTTTAACGTGATAGTGATAGATGAGATAATTCGGATCGCTGTCTTCAATGTGGGCATCGCCCTCCTCTCGCAGCACCACGGCAACGGCGGAGGTGTCCTTGTCGTAGGTCTTCATGTCCAATTCCCGGTACGTAACCTGGCCGAAAGGAAATGAGTTGGATTGGGCCGTGGCAAGAAAGGATGTGGCAACCAGGACGATCAGGAAAACGGTTCGCATGGGGGAATACATTAGATATAAGCGTTATGCCTTCTTTTTAAAAACGAGGTCGGTCTTTTGCACGGCTACTACCCGGTCGAAGAGTTCTTTCAGGAAAAAATATTCTTTTGAGCTGTACACCGGCCGGTTGATCACGAAGTTGCTGTTCATCATCACGGTGTTGCCGCTGCTTTTCACATCGTAAATATACCGGCCACCTTCTGTGGGCAACGCAAGGGCAAGCGGTTCCGGTATTTCAGCGAGCTCATACGTAGCGGGACATTCGAGATTAAAAACAATGACTTGCTCGATCGGCACGCCAAAATCAACAGGATAAAGACGCACAGCGGAACGAAACGGGTTGTTCTGCCAATACAGCGTTATAAACGGATTGAAATAAAATTGACCTGCCGTAAGATCGTCCACGCGTTCCAGCTCCAGTTCGAATTTCATGATCAAGGGCTTGGTCAGGTCGTCTACATTCGTGAAGCTTTGTTTGACGAGGGTAGCATTGTGCAGATTGTTCGCCATCTTTTCGGCATAGAATTTTTCTTCACCCGACTGCGCGAGCATTTTCCGATACCGGTAGGCGCTATAGCCAAAATGAGTGTTCTCCACCGTGCCCACCCATTTGCCTTCTTGGGTAAGTTTCAGGCTGATCATGCTCACCTGTCTGTCCTTTTCAGCCGGCTTGGTGTCGTACCAATACGATTCCTTTCCGGTCATTACCCGGCCCTTGCCGTTGAGGCACCGGTCGGGGATCAATCCAAACGACAACAAATCGTCGGTGGCATCCAGTAGGTATACTTTGTCGCCCACGTTGAGTTTCGCGATCACGTAGTTAAAATCCGAAAGTACTGGATACACGGAGGTGACCAGTCCATTTTCGCGTGTGGACAAGATCATGGGATCGGCCGAGAGCCCGGCATACTGCAAAGCCGCTACAAGCGACAGGTTGATGTCTGCGGCATCACCCGTCTTTGCTTCAAATGCTTTTTTGATCCCGTCCTGGCTGGTGAAGTTATTCTTCTCGTTCCAGCGATACCAGTTCTTTATAAAATCATAGATCTTTTGCGCCTTGGTCAAATCGTCGGTCGCACCGGCAATACACTGGTCCACTTCCCGGTCGAGTACGCCTTTTCCTCTTTTGATCTGAACACCGAAACCGTTGTCCAATCGCAGCTCGTCGTCCACATCTTTCCATTCCTTGGTGAACTTGTCTTTGCGCCCATCGAATTGTAAAAGCTCGGCCAACTCAAAATTGAGACAGGAAACATAATTGGATTTGGCGGTCATGTATTCCTCCTCGATAAACGCCGGAATATCGGCCATGCCGAATTTTGTCAGGATGCAATCTGCCAGGCGGCCGCCTCCCGGGGAATACCAATTCCGCTTGAGTTCACTTTCATTTTTTGACAACTTCAGAAAACCACGAAGCGACGTGTGGTATTTATAGTTTGCGGGAATCAGCGCCCAATACTCGCTGGCGATTTTCGGGATCTCCGATTGGAAAGGCCACGACCGGAAGTTGAATTTGAAAGGCGACTCGATCTTGTAGTCCACCTCGATCACGCTGCCGACGCGCACATCGAGCAATGCAAATTTCCGGGCATCGTGCGTCGGGTCGATTTCCTCGTTAATCTGCGATCGTTGCGGAAGCTTGATCTCCCGTATCGATCCATTCTCAACGTTGAAGGTGGAGGCTTTCGCGCTTCGCATCGTCTCCTTGCCCGTGCTGTTTTTATATAAGTAGATAACAAAATTGGCGTAGTCCAATCCTTCTTTTTTCAGGATCTTTATTTTGGCATGATACCGGAACACGAGGTTATGCGCATTCTCGTTGTCCATGAAAGCTTCTCCGAATTCGTCCAGCACTACCGCAGCAGCGGCGGTATCTTTTTCATAGACCTTCATGTCCAGGTCAGCATGTGTGACCTTGCCGAAAGGAAATCCATGATCTTCATACTGGGCGCTGGCAAGAGAATGAATAGCGACAAGAGCTATCACAAAAACGGTTCGCATGGGGAGAGTAAAATTACGGCATCAAATGTAGGCAAAAATCGCCGGATCCAGAAATCATCGCCCACGCCGCCACGGCCACAACACGTCCTCGTGTCGCACATATTCTGTGCTTGTTTCCGTTTTAAGGTTTCAACACATAATTTTATACCGGCATCTTAAACCACCGCACAGCATTGTCGTGGAAGATCTTGTTCACGACGGTGCGGGGCAGTTTCATTCCCTTGAACTCGCCGTTCACTTCGGGCGAGGTCATCGTTTCGTCGGTCACAAAATATTTCCAGTCGTGCAGCCAGGTTTCGTGCACGTGTTTTCGTATGGCCTCTGCATCGTAGCTGTCTTTTATTTCAGAGTCCGTGGCGTAGATGAGGCGGTCCTGATACTTGATGATAAAGTTGCGCACTTTGTCATAGTCGGTGAGCGACTGGTGTTGCAGGTGCGAAATGCGTTCGGCCATGTCGACGGCCATGTTGGGAAATTTGTCGAGACGTTTTGCAAGTTCATCCACGCTCCATTCCAGGCTCCCCAGGTGAGCGCCGACAAAACGCATGTCGGGGTGTTTTTCGATGAAGTGGTCGCGGGCGTTGATCTGATCTTCGTATGAGGGATATTCCGGATGGAGGAACATGTGGTATTCCGGGTGTTCTTTGAAGTAATGACGGTCGTTGTTGACCGTCATTTGATCGATGGGGAGCCAGCAGTTTTTGGGTTCGCCCAGGTGGCCCATGATGGTCTTGTCCTGGTCGATGATGTATTGAACAACGGAATCGAATTTGGGATCGTCCACCATGATGAAACGACCGCTCGCGTCTTTGTAGGTCATGCCGATGTTCTTCCAGATCTTGATGCCGAGCGCGCCCTGGTCGAATCCTTCCTTCAGCCAGGGAATGGTGCGTTTTGTCCATGCCGAATCCCAGCCTTGCAACGTGAAGGCCGTAAGAAAGCTCACCGTGTTGGGCACGGATTTGATTTGATGCAGCGCAAAGCTGCGTTGCTCTTGCAGGGTGGGATAGTCGGGCACATCCACGTTCACGGCCAGCAACGTGAAATTGTCGGCTTTGGCTTGCTCGCTGATGGCGGTGTTGTTGGCATTGAGGTGGGTGTGGGTGTCGATCTTTTTTACCGAAGCAAAATCATCGACGCTGTAGTATTCTTTTTCGCAGGCTGTCATGGCCAGGGCGATAGCGAACGCGGCGCACCACGTAGCAGGATGTTTTCTCATGATCCGATTTTTTTTATAAATGAATGTCTTTCAAGCCATTTACTCTCCAGAGCCCGAAACCTCACCCCACCTCATCGCTTTTCACCGCGGAATGTATAAACTTCTATATGTTCGGCATTCCCGGTGTATGAGAGGACACGCGACGACTGCGAGAGGTAGGTCGAGCCATAGTAAAACTCGTGTTTGTATTTCCGGCCGTCTTTCAACGTGACGATGGCATAGGCGTCGTCGGCGCGGGGCTGGTAGCGTTTGTTTTGTTTTATGGCGAAGGCTTTTAGCGGCGCGGCATTGTTGGCCACGATCATCAACGCATTGCCCGAAGGTTGCTGGATCAGCGCTGCGCCTTTGGCGTCACCATCAGCATAGAAGCCGCTTTCGCGGGCGTTCATGGGGTTGAAATTTCCATGCCCATCGCCGCGAAGAAAAACACCGACCGAGGCGTCATAGCGGCCGCTGGAGACTTCAGCGGAAAACATGTTGCCGGTCATCAGCACATCCAAAAACCCGTCGCCATCTATGTCGGCGACGGTCATGCCATAGGTGGGGGCGAACTGTGCATCCAGGGGAAGGGCCTTGACGGTGAATTTTCCGTTGCCTTGGTTTTCGATGTAGCTGGTCTGAAAATTTTCGGCACACACCGTATAGGCATTGTCTGTTTCCGATTTCAAGAAGGAATCATCAAACGTGGCCTCCGAATATTCGGCATAGTGGACGAACCGGTGGCGCATGGCGGGGATCTGGCTGATGAGTTCATCGCGTGTGTGCACGATGTATTTCGTGCCCTGCAGATAGTAGGTCATCACTGGGTCGATGGAGCCATTTTTATCGTAGTCATTGGCATAGATGCAAAGCGGCTCTTGCGGGGTTCCGTGATAGCGCGAGTTGAGGCCGAGATTTCCCGCGATGTAATCCATGTCGCCGTCCTGGTCGAAGTCGGCGGCCACCAGGCTGTTCCACCAGCCGCTGGTGTGTTGGAAAGCATCGGTGGCATAGGGTGTGAACGATTTTCCATCTTTATTCTTCAGGCACGTGATGGGCATGAACTCCCCGGCGATGAGCAGGTCGGGCCAGCCATCATTGTCCACGTCAGTCCATAGCGCGGAGGTGACCAGGCCGGCTTTTAACAGGCCGGGGGCCAGTGCTTGTGTGACATCGGCAAAACGACATTCACCCGGTTTTGAATCGTTCCGGAAAATATAGCTGGCCGCCGGCGTGGGATATTCTCCCGGCACAATCCGTCCACCCACAAACAGGTCGAGATCGCCATCGCGGTCGTAGTCGGAGGCGATCACGCTGGAACCGCTTTGAAGATGCTCGGGCAAGGCATCTTTCGCGAGATTGAATTTTCCTTTGCCATCGTTCACGTACAAATAGTCTTTGTAGGCCGGAGAATCTTTTGGTTTCTCCGACCCTCCGGTGGCGATGTATAGATCGTTGTCGTTGTCTCCATCGGCATCAAAAAACAAAACCCCCAGTTCTTCACCCAAACTATCAATGGCCGGAATTTCCCGTTTGAATTTTCCACCTTTCCCTTGCACGAAAAGTGCGCCGGCATGATTGGAGGCTCCTCCTACATAAAAATCTTCCAGCCCATCGCCATTCACATCTGCCACAGCAACGCCCGGGCCGTTTCGCGAATGCATGTGAGGTAACAGCGGTTGCACTTTGAAATCGATGAAGTCATTCTCCTTGTGTGTAAAATCAATTCCCAGCGCATGCGACACTTCATTGAACAAGGTTGCTTTCTTTGCCCGGGATTGCTCTATGGTTTGTGTTTTTGCAGAAACATAGTCCAGCGTGAGCAATTGATTGGCTTTTACATGGGTTAAAATTTCTTGTTTTCCATCGGGCCAGATCACCTTCAACGAATCCACAACTTCTGCCGTATCCAGTCCCACGTGCATGGTTCCATCCACCGTGGACTCATAGCCCCGGTTCAGGAAGTTTTCCAGGTATTGTTCCTGCCCTTCGCTAAATACCCAAACCTTGGCGCCGATGCCTTCTTTATTTTTTTCGCTGCCGCGGAATTTTATCCGGAGATAGTTTCGGTGAAAGAGCGCATCACTGTGGTTGCGATACACACGCGCTTCTTCGTTCATCGTATTGACGATCAGGTCGAGGTCGCCGTCGTTGTCCAGGTCGGCGTAGGCCGCGCCGTGCGAAAAGCCTTCTTCCTGCAAGCCCCAGGCTTGGGTTTGGTTGGTGAAGGTGAGGTCGCCGTTGTTGGAGTAGATATAATTTTTTAATGCCGCACCTTTCAACGCTTTGATGGCCTCCAGCTTTTTATCGGTCTTCGCCTGCACGGTCCCTAGTGGCGTGTTGTAAATGTTTTGGTAGGTGATGTAGTCCATGTTGCCCAGGTCGCGGAGGAAACCGTTGGTGGCAAAAAGGTCTTTGTCGCCGTCGTTGTCATAGTCGGCCAACAGCGGGCTCCAGCTCCAGTCGGTGCTGCTCACACCCGAGAGGAAACTGATCTCACTAAAGGTGTTGTTGCCCCGATTGAGCTGCAACGTGTTTCGTGTGAACTGCGGGAGATATCCCAGGCGGAGCGACAGTTGGTATTTGTCGTAGCCGGTGGGTGGAATGATGAGCTTTAACCGTTTGTTGTCTTCCGGGCGCATGTCCAGCTCCACGATGTCCACCAGGCCGTCGTTGTTCAAATCGGCCACGTCGTTGCCCATGCCGGCGAAGCTGGTGTGTTTCAGGTATTCGGCGGCACGATCCGTGAAGGTGCCGTTTTGATTGTTGATGTAGAGGATGTCGCTGCCGATGAAGTCGTTGGAGACATAAATGTCGGGCCAGCCGTCGTTGTTGATGTCGCTGATGGCGAGGCCGAGGCTATAGCCTTCCACCAGGATGCCCGCTTCTTTGGAAACATCGGTGAACGTGTGGTCGCCGTTGTTTCGGTACAGCACATCCGTGCTCACGCCCGTGCCGTCGAGCTTGCGGGGTTGAATGTGGTTCACCATGTTCTCGTAGGACGCCGGGTTGGTGATGATAAAGACATCGAGATCCCCATCGCCGTCATAGTCAAAAAAAGAAGCGTGCATGGCCTGCCGCTTATCGCCCAGCCCGTAGGACTGGGATGATTCGGTGAAGCTGTTGTTTTGGTTGTTGATGAACAGCAGGTTTCCCCGGTCTGTTTCGGGTCCACCACCGGAGACGCATTGGTAAATATCCAGCCAGCCGTCGTTGTTCACATCGGCCATCACCGCACCGGTAGCCCACCGGTGGTTGAGCACGCCCGACGATTCCGTAATGTCCTCGAAAACGAGGTCGCCCTTGTTCAGGTACAACCGGCTGCTGGTTGTGTTTCCGCTAAAGAACAAGTCGGTGAGCCCATCGTTGTTGATGTCTCCTGCCGCCACGCCTGCGCCGGTGTAGATGTTCATGTAGTTGTTCACGTTCACCTGCTCGTCCTCCTCCAACACATTGTTGAAATCGATGCCCGTATGACGCGACGACATGCTTTCAAACACCGCGTCGGCTTTGCGTCCGCAGGAGCAAACGATCATGAAAACTAAAACTCCAACTATCGCATCACAGCGCTTCATGAGAACTTTCGGTTTATCGCAGAAACTATACAAACAAAAAAATGAATGCCTGCATCATCCGCGGGCATTTTACTTTCAGGGCCAGGTCACGTGGGATTGTGCTGGTCACGATCGCTTTGCCTTTGAGCAAGGTAATGGATAACCCTGAAAATAAACAGCGAAGGGTGATGGCCCTTCGCTGTTTTTATTTCACTATAGACACCGGGTATCCTAGTAGTTGGGATTTTGCTTGATCTCGCCGGCGGTTCCCTTGGTGCGGTCGATTTCGCTTTGCGGGAACGGATAGACGTTAAACTTATCGTCCCAGTCGGTCGGGAAGATCGTGGGACCGAGGCCCCAGCGCACGAGGTCATACCAGCGATGTCCTTCGAAGCAAAGCTCCACACGTTTCTCGTGTTGCAGGTCTGCCAGGGTTGCCACACCAGGCAGGGGTCCAAGGCCCGCGCGATCGCGGATGTCGTTGATCTGGGTGGTAGCTTCCGGGGCACGACCTTGAGCCAGCAAGGCTTCCGCGTAGAGCAGCTTCAATTCGGAGAAGCGGAACGTGCGCTCGTTGTTGAAGTTACCCTGGTTGTTGCCTGAGAAATCGCCGCCCACGGAGTTGCGTTGGCCGGCATATTTCTTCACCACATAACCGGTTTCCGACCACAGCGGATCGTAGGGCAGCGATTCTACGCCGCTGTTCCAGATGTAGTAGGTGTCGCCAGCCTGGTAGATGAATGCATTGAGTCGCGCATCGTTGGCTTCAAATTGGTCCACCAGGTCTTGCGTGGGCACCCACCATCCGTTCTTTCCGCCGGGAGCGGTTTCCGTGGCTTCGAAGTTGCTGGCATCCCAATACATGGAGCGTCCGGTTCCTTGCGATGCCTTGAAGCTTTCGGAGTGCGTGTCGTCAAACACCCACACGTTGTCGTCGGAGTGGGGTCCGCCAAACTGGACTTCAAAGATCGATTCCTTGTTGTTCTCGTTGTCGAACGCAAAAACATCCTCCAGGTCTTTCGCAGGATTGTCGGTGTCGATCAATCCATACTTGCCGGCATGGCCTACGCCGTTGTTGATCACATCTTCAAAAGCGGTGATGGCGGCGGGCATGTCGCCTTTCCAGATGTTCACTTTGCCGATGTAGGCCATCGCCGCCCATTTGGTGGCACGGCCGGTGTTTTCATCGCCCCATACTTCGGGAAGGTTGGCAAACGCATCGTTGAAATCGCCGAGGATCTGTGCAAACAGTTGGTCCTTGGTGGCGTTGGGTACCGAAAGTTGTGTGAGGTCCTTGAACGTTTTGGTCACAATCGGCGGTGTGCCGAAAAGTTTCAACGCTTCAAAGTGAAAGAAGGCCCGCAGGAATTTTGCTTCGCTGGTATAGAGCTTCTTCTCATCGGCGGTCAGCTCGTTCTCCATATCGATGTGTTCCAGCACCGTGTTGGTGCGATAGATGCCTTCGTACAACTGCGTGTAGATCGCGGCGAAGGGTTTGTCGCTGGCGCGGATGTTGAGGTGATCGGCATCCTTGGAAATGTTGTCGGCACCGGGTTGGGCCGACACGTCGTCGGTCACCACGTCGGTGATCTTCCAGAATTCGCCCGACTCACCGAGGGTTTCCGTACTCGTTCCCCAGAAGTCCTGGATCGAAGAGTAGGCAGCAAACATGGCGCCATCAAACTCGGCCGCCGTCTTGTAGTAGGCATCGGCCGTCAATTTGTCGAGGGGCTTCAAGTCCAGATTGTTACAGGAGTTACAAATCAGGAAAGCGGCCACCAGGTATAGTATTTTAATTGGTTTCATAATTTTTTCATTACGAGGTTAGAACGATACCTGCCATCCGAATTGTATGATGCGAGGTTGGGGTGAGCTACCACCGTCTTGTCCGGTAGCCAACGGTGTTTCACCTTTCTGGAAGCTTTGACCACGGGTCACTTCAGGATCGAAGCCCGAGTACTTCGTGAAAGTATACAAGTTCTGCGCGGCAACGTAGACGCGGAAACGCGTGATCAAACCGCCCGTCCAGTTCTTCAGTTGCGTGGACGGAATGGCATAGCCGAGCTGGATGTTGCGGATGCGCATAAAGCTTCCGCTTTCGATCCAACGATCGGAGTACCGGTTGTTCTGGTTGTCGTCGTCGATGGTCAGGCGTGGCATGGAGTTGCTGGTGCCTTCTCCCGTCCAGTGACCCAACGTCGATGCGTAGAAGTTGGTGGCACTGCGCAAATCTTCGCCCTGGGATCTTGCCTGGTTGTATACTTTTTGTCCGGATACGCCGGCCAGCAACAACGAGAAGTCGAAGTTGTGGAAGCGCGCCGAGGCGTTGATACCGTAATAGAATTTCGGTATGTAGCTACCCAGGTTGGTGCGGTCGTTGGCGTCGATCTGGCCGTCGCCATTCACGTCCTTAAAGCGGATGTCGCCAGGTTTCCGGCCCGAGGAAATTCTGTCGGGAACCGCTGCATCGATCTCGGCCTGGTTTTGGAAAATGCCGTCGGTCTTGTAGCCGTAGAAGCTACCGATGGGGTCGCCCACTTTGGTGCGGTGCGTGGAAGCTCCACCCACACCGCTGATGATCTCGGGGATGGTTCCCAGGTCGAGCACTTCGTTGTGCACCGTCGTGATGTTACCACCCACGCTATACTTCACCTGACCGACCTGACCGTTGTAGGTCAATGCCATTTCGATGCCTCGGTTCACCATCTTGCCGATGTTGTTGTCGGTGGGGAGGAAGAAACCGGAGGTATACGGCAGCGGGAATCCCAGCAAGATGCCGTTGGATGTTTTATTGTAGTAGTCGAACGTGAAGTCTATTTTACCACTCAGCAAGGCGATGTCGGTACCAATATCGAATTGTGTACCGGTTTCCCATTTCACATCGGGGTTGGCGAGGTTGATCGGGGCCGGGCCGCGCACGACGGTCTGATTTCCTGTTCCCACTACATAAAAGATCGTGGGTTGCAGGGTGGTGAGATAGGGGAAGTTGGTTCCGGTGAATTGGTTACCGGATTGTCCCCAACCGGCACGGATCTTCACATCATCGAATATGCCGCCTTTCGGGAAGAAGTTTTCCTGGCTGATGCGCCATCCTGCCGAGAACGAAGGGAAGGCTTGTGAACGCTTGTTTTCTGCAAAACGGGAAGAGAAATCTTTCCGGATGTTGAAAGTGAACAAGTATTTATCAGCGTAGGCATAGTTGATCCGTCCCAGATAGCCGCGCAACGCCCAATGGTCTGCTTCGTTGGCACCCGCCACCTGCACGCCGGTCGATGCAAACTTGATCGCCGTGTTAAAGAGGTCGTTGCCTTGCAAACGCAATTTGTCATAACGGAAGTTGGTCTCTTCATGACCCACCAGCACGGTGAGATCGTGTTTACCAAAATTCTTTATATACGTCAGCGTGTTGTTGAAGTTGGTGGTCATTTCGATGGGCCGCTCCTGCACGAGCAGCGATGACTTGGGCAAGCCGTTGAAGCCCACATCGCCCTGGAAGAAGTTACCATCGCCCACGTTATAGTCCACACCACCGCTGATGCGGTATTTCAGTCCTTTGATGATCTCGAGTTCACCGTATACGTTGGCCAGCACCTTGCGGCTCAACACCGTGGTGTAGCTGTAGTTGGGATCGGTGCGCATCACGTAGTTGTTGCTGTTCCCTGCCGAGCCGCGATTCTCCACCGTTTCGGCATTGTAGCCGCCGGGTCCGTTGGGATCGTATACTTTAAAGAACGGTTGGTTCAGGGCCGAGTTGAAGGCTGCATAGATCGCGTCTTCGGATTGGATCATGCGATCAACCGAACTCAACAATAAGGACTCCCCTATTTTAATACGGTCGCCCACCTTCACATCGGTGTTGGCTTTAATAGAGTAGCGTTTGAAGCCCTGGCCCAATTCAAGACCTTGTTGGTTCATGTAGCCCACGCCCACAAAATAGTTGGCGTTGGGTGTGCCGCCGCTCACGCCGATGTTGTGGCTCTGCACCTTCGAGGTGCGAAACACCTGGTCTTGCCAGTTCACATCGGGCTGTCCTTTGAATTTGCTAAAGTCGCGATTGACGGGGTCCAGCTGCGCTTGCATGTCGATGTACTGATTCGTGTTGAGCACATCGAGTTTTTTCCAAGGTGTGCCCGCACCGGTATAACCATCATACGTTAATGTGGCCTTGCCGTCTTTACCGCGTTTTGTAGTAACGATGATCACACCGTTGGCAGCGCGCGCACCGTAGATGGCGGCGGCGGATGCATCCTTCAACACGTCGATGGACTCAATGTCGGCGGGGTTGATCCCGGCCAGCGGGTTGGATTCGGTTGTGGAGGATGTGTTTACGGTGATGTTAGACGTTTGCACGATGGGTACGCCGTCGATCACCCAAAGGGGTGAGTTCACACCGGCTGTGCCGACGCCGCGGATGCGCACATCGATCGGGGCACCCGGGTCACCGCTGCGGTTGGTGATTTGCACCCCCGCTACACGTCCAGCCAAAAGCTGGTCGGGGCTGGTGATGGGTTTCGATCCAATGTCAATGTCGGACGCGCGTAACGATCCCACCGCACCGGTGAGGTCAACTTTGCGTTGGGTTCCATAACCAACCACAACCACTTCTTCCAGCGCTTTTGTGTCCGAACCCAGGGCGGGATTGATAACGGTTTGCGTTCCGACCGGCATTTCAAGAGTTTGAAAGCCGATGAAGCTGAAGACGAGCACGGCATCATTGCCGGGTACTGCAAGCGAATACTTTCCGTCGGCATCAGCAGTCGTGCCGACAGAGCTTCCCTTGATCACAATGTTTACGCCGGGTAGAGCATCTCCCGTGTCAGCATCGGTAACTTTTCCAGTGATGGTTTTTTCCTGTGCATACACACCGGTAGCCACCACCATAAAAAATAGCCAAAGCCATTTTTGAGGGGTAAAATGTTTCATTAAAATGAGGGTTAGAGTGATTCAAAATGAGGAACTTTTATTTTCGATCAATTGAAGTTAGGTAAAGATCAGCGCGAACATCGAAATCAATCGATCTATTTATCCACAAAATGCAGTGCAAACGTTTCGCCAACAGGCGCAGGATTTGTTGAAGCTTATACTTCTGCTTACCATCGTACTCTAAACATCCCGTAAAATGACCTTGCCCCAGACACCTTCCCGCTTGCTTTCGCTCGACTTCATGCGCGGTTTGATCATGATTTTCCTTATGGGGGAAAGCATCGGCCTCTATGAACATTTGTTCGAAGCCACCGAGGGCACCGTACTGTCGCACGTGTTCATACAATTCTTCCACCACCCCTGGAACGGCCTGCGCTTCTGGGACCTCATACAACCCGGTTTCATGTTCATGGCCGGCACAGCATTGGCCTATTCGCTGCACCGTCAGCAGCAACAAGGCATGGCGTGGAGCGAATCGTTCAAAAAAGCATTGAAACGGTCAGCATGGCTTTTCTTTTGGGGTGTCCTGGACTATGCTGTACGCAGAGACGGATTGGCGTTTGAGCTTTGGGATGTGCTCACGCAACTGTCGTTCACTACACTAGTGGCGTTTTTAATTTTTAGATGGTCGATGTCGGCACAACTGGTGTTCAGTTTCGGATTGTTGTTGCTCACGGAGATCCTCTATCGCTATACCCACGTGCCCAATTTCGACCAACCGTTCACTGACCAACACAACTTCGGCAACTATGTCGACCTCTTGCTGATGAACAAAATAAACGATGGCGGCTGGGTAGCCATCAACTGCTTGCCCACAGCTGCCCACACCATCTGGGGCGCCATCGCAGGAAAATTATTGCTTTCGGAAAAAACGAATGAACAAAAATTGAAGTGGCTTGTTACCGCAGGCGCTGTTGCGCTCGTGCTGGGATTTGCCATGGACTTCACCATCACCCCCATCATCAAGCGCATCGCCACCAGTTCTTTCGTGCTCGCCTCCGGCGGCTGGTGCCTGCTAGCGCTGGCGTTGTTCTATTGGTGGATCGACATCAAAGGCCATCGCAACCACTTACAGTTCTTCACCATCGTGGGCATGAACTCCCTCTTCATCTACCTCTTCATGGAAATCGTCGCCAGCCGCTGGTTCAACGGCTACATCGGCGCCATCACCAACGGACTCCTGGGCTTTGTGAACACGCCAGCGCTGCTGATGGGATTCATCACGTCGGCGGTGTTGTTTGCTTTGGATTGGGGGTTGTGTTACTTTTTGTATAGGAAGAAGATATTTTTTAAGGTGTAGGCTGATAAGCTTTCAAAACAGAAACACAAGGATCACGTTCGAACTCCATATTTTAACATCTTTTTGTAACTTTTAGACGTCATAGGTTTCTGGTTTGTCCATCTGGAGCATTACTCTCCCGGTTTATTGTAACGCCAATAAAAGCGCAACCTATGAACAGCTATCGTCAAATTATCTATCACATTGTTTTTCTTACAAAAAACCGAACGCCCGGCATTGAGGACCGTTATTGCCATGATCTGTATCGCTATATCGGTGGGGTCATAAAAAAAAGAAACTCGATCTACTATGAAATCAACGGAGTTGCCGATCACATTCACATCCTCTCCGACTTACATCCCAGCATCGCCCTCGCTGATCTCATAAAAGAAATAAAAGTCGCCAGCAGCAGTTGGCTGAAACAAAGTGGCAAGTTCCCGCACTTCGATGGATGGCAAGAAGGCTACGCGGCCTTCACCTACTCCATCAAAGAAAAGCCCAACCTGGTTCGCTACGTCCAAAATCAAAAAATCCATCACCATACCGAAACCCTGGAAGCAGAATACAAACGACTATTAAAGGAGCATGAAATAAAATATGACGAACGATATCTGCTCTGAACTCCACAGCACAACGAAACACCTGGGCATAACGTCTTCCTTACCCGAACATTAATAGACAAATCAACTGCACCTAAGCCCGTAGGGCTTCCCCATCATAACGCCCGGTGCAACCGGGCGAGCGGAACCCTCCGGAGTACAACCCTGTAAGGGTTACCCCATTTGGAATCCTCTCCCATCGATCGACTCGCATTATGTTGCGCGCAACCATTCGGAGTGAAATTGCCGTCACTATCCATCATGCCGAATCTCCAAAAATTAACTCTCTTACCCAGATATCTTTTGAGCATCTCTCACTAAAATAGAGACTAAGCTTGCGTATAAGATTCCCCCCTAAAGGGTAACCCCGCTGGGGTTGAATTGATTTCTGGTCCTGCCCCCAGCTTCGCTGGGGGTTATGATGGGGAAGCCCTACGGGCTTGTTGAACTTTTCGCAATCTAAGGCTTCAGTTTAATTTTAACCTTTTCTTAAAAACTTATCCGCTCTGTTTACGGTTTGTTCTCATACCTTAATGTTTCATTTTTTAACAAAACACTACCTCCATGACCCTAAAAAAAATCGGCATCCTTGGCTCTGGCGAAGTGGCGCAGTCTCTTGGCGAGGGATTTTTAAAACACGGCTTTCAGGTTACGCTGGGAACGCGCGACGCGAAAAAATTGGCGGATTTTAAGCGTGAGCATGCCGCTGTTCACGTGGGAAGTTTTGAAGACGCTGCCAAGTTTGGCGAGTTGATCGTGCTGGCCGTGAAGGGCACCGCCGCCGAAGCGTTGGTGAAATCTGTGGCGCAGGCGCTGAGCGGCAAAACTGTGTTGGATACTACCAATCCCATTGCCGACGCTCCGCCTGTGAATGGCGTGTTGAAGTGCTTCACTACGTTGGATGAGTCCCTGATGGAGCGGTTGCAAAGACTTGCCCCTGCAGCAAATTTCGTGAAGGCATTCAACACCGTGGGCAATACGTTGATGGTGAATCCTGTGTTGCCGGGTGGCAAGCCTTCCATGTTCATTGCGGGGAATAGTGAGAAAGCAAAAAAGGAGGCCAAAGAAATCCTGGACTTGTTTGGTTGGGAGACGGTGGACATGGGTGCCATTGAAGGCTCGCGGGCAATTGAACCGTTGTGTGTGCTGTGGTGCATTCCCGGGTTCTTGCGGAATGAGTGGTCGCATGCGTTCAAGCTGGTGAAGGCCTAAAAAGGTCATATCGCGCGACGGGCATCTCTCAAGGTAAATATTTATAGCAAATGACTTCATTTGAATCTTCGTGAACGACGACCCTTTCAATGACAGGGCTCTGGCCTGGCGCGAAGTTTTGAACACGTTCCCGTATGTAGGCCCCGGCGTCTTCGTAGTTTGCTTTTGAGATCGTGTTGGGTTCGCGGCGAGCGGGAATTCTCGCGCCGAAGTCGTAGTAATTTTTTATGGACTCAATGATGCGCGCTTTGTCGGCCTGGGATATTTCTATTTCAAACATTTGATAGGCTCCCCAAAAACCATCATCATCGGTTTTCACGATTTGGAAATCGTCGTACAGCATGATGTTTTGGTTGGCGAGGAACTTTTCGACATCGGATTTGGTGTAGAATTGGTCATGGAAAAAACCATACGCGATCAGCAAGATCAGACCTCCGAACAGGGTTGAGGAAAGGATGATCGCGGCTTTTTTGTTACCCCTTCTTTTCGGGATCCAATAACACAAAAAAATTAGACCGGCCACGGCCAGGATGAACACGAAGGCAATGATTCCCCAAAACGCTACTAAATCCATGTCCATAGATCACACTTTCTCTTCATGGGTTACATGGTCTTTCATCATGAAATGCAGATCGCGTTCAAGGTCATATTTTGTTGCGCGCATGCTCCGCTTCATACGGCGATAGGAGCCTCCGAACATGAAGACGGCATGAATCGATATAACGAGCAATGCAATACCACGCGCGTCTTCGGCAATGTCTCCGAACAAAAAGAAGCTCAGAGCAGAAAGATAAACGACGGTCATAATAATGTAGGGCGGGATCATCCATCCGCTAAAGCCATTCAACTCAACATCAATGATCAGTTTGTTCCCGGCCTGTTGGAGTGTTCCGCTGATCGATGGCGACGTTGTTTTATGGTCGTATTTTCGTTTCCGTCTTATTTTGAATTCATCGTTTTTCATCGTGCCCTTGTAGACCCTGTTGTTCGCGGAGAACTCTTCAAAAAAGTCGGGGCCTGGGTCGTCCAGGTTGGCGATCAGGATTTTTGCAAAATCGGATTTATTCATGGACAGCTCGATTTGAAAACTATCGAGCAGGCCGATTTTTCTAAGAAATTCGTTCATGTTGAGATTGATGGAATGCCGCACAACGCTGTTAGGGCTCGCCCGCAAAATATAAACAATTATGAAAAAAAGGTATGGTGCGTCAAAAAAGTAAGAAAGGTAGGGCTGGGTTCTAGCGTCTTTGTTGTCGCTCGAAATCATGTTAAACCGAAAAGTCGCCATCCTTCGCTAAAGCGTAGCAATGACCTTTTTCAAACCATCAACTACGTCGAGCCAGGCCTTGTCGCGCGATGTCCAATCGGATATGGGTTTTAAGTTTTTTGGAAGCGCTGCAAATTTCTGCAAGGGCAGGCTTTTGAAATCGCAGGGACGGATAATAATGGGGATGATGATCGCATCGCCTTCTTTGTTCCTCTCCAGTGCGCGCTTGATCTCCACTTCATTTATATAGTTGGAATTCATGAACGTAGAGCTCACCAGGAAAAGAATAATTTTGGATTCCTCCAGTACCTGGCAGATGGCGTCATTCCAAACATCGCCGGCCAACAATTCCTTGTCCGTCCAGTCTTCAATGATCTTATTGTTTCGCAAACCACTCAAATGCTCCGCGAGCGCGTCCTTGAACTTTTCGTCCTTGCGGGCATATGAAATAAATATCTTTATGCCGGCTGAACTCTTTGGTTTGGGAGCGGGGGCCACTGGTTTCGGTTTATACACTGGAGTTGTCAAACCGCCGGTGTGAGAATATAGCTTCTTACCCGCCGATGGGCCTGTGAGCACAATGTAATAGTCATACCCATCAAGCTCGATCTCGCTCGGCTCTGTCGTCGTTCTAATGGTGATGGGATTGCTCACGGAAACCAGTTCGCCTTCCTTGTCTAAGTATAGTATGGCCGTGGTCCCTTTATCGAAGCGAACAGGATCCAATATAAATCGTTCTCCGGTTGGACTTCTTTCGTATTGCTTTGCAATTGTTTGCATTAAAATATAACCGAATTCATCGAGGTTGCTCAATGCGCGCGTTACCATAAAATTTGAATATTCCAGGAGGCCTTGAGTAGGAATATTCCACCGATCGTCATCTGACAAGCTCTTGTAGACAACTTCAAACAACTCGCCAGACGCTGCACTGGCCCGTTGCTGCATCTTCCAAAGAACGGCATCCATCTTCACCCGGATTTCCGAACTATACTCTCGTCGCTGGATATTCGAAGGTTTGACCCAACCCTTGTGAGACCCATTACTTACCTCTATAATATGATCGGTTTCTCCATTCGAATACGGCAAGGTAAAACCGACGATGGTCACCTCTTCGCCGGGTTTGAAATTTCCGGGAACATATCCCCTCGAATCGCCGACAAGTTTAACCGTCATGCCTTTGTGAAGCTCCATGACCAGGTCTCCTTTGAGGGCGACGATTTCGTCGTATTCCTGTTCAATCCTATTGTATCCAAAAAGATTGTGCTTGAGGTTTATATCTTCGCTCATAGTGTGATAAAAGAAAATTTGAAACTTCGCTTTGAGGAATACTCCGGCGCACTTACCACTATGAAGAAGGCAAATAAAAAAATGACAGACTACAAATGACCGAACAGGTAAGCGAGAGGGAATTAATCCTAAAATACCAAATTGTATGCGAAGCATCAATAGCCTAAGTGGTCATCACTAAAAAAAGGGATGCTAGCGCATGAATCCGCGGCTGTAAAAAATTGGAAGTTTAAACGTTGCAAGGATCGGAATACTTCAAGGCTAAACCGCTTCGCCTACGCTAAAGCTTCGGCGGGCAGGCAAAAAAAAAACGCAAAGAAGTTGAATCTCCTCTGCGTCTCCCTGGCGTGAAATGTATTTGTCAATACTCGCTCTCCAACCCAAACACAGGCTTCCGCGTCTTCCAGGCACCCTTCGTAAAGTCAGGGATGTCCTGCACCTGTCCTTTCTCTGCAATGGACTTCTCACTCAACGGCGTGATCGCATACCACGTCGCCAAATCATACACGTCTAAAGGAAAAGGAATGTCGCGTTTGATGCATTCGATGAAGGCGTTGTCGACAAAGAAGTCCATGCCGCCGTGGCCGCTGTCGGCGGCGTTGGTTTCGTATTTTTTCCAGAGGGGATGGTCGTATTCTTCCATGTACTTCTTGGGGTTCTCCCATTCGTGGTGGGGACTCTTGTCTTCGAAGTGGATGAAGCCTGATTCGGGTTCGCCCGAGCTATAGTCTTGCCAGATGCCGTTGGTGCCCTGCACGCGGAAGCCGAGGTTGTAGGGACGCGGGCTCGAGGTGTCGTGGGTGAGCAGGATGGTTTCTTCGTTGGCGGTCTGGATTTGGGTGGTCACGATGTCGCCCAACTTGAAGGTGGCCTTGGCATTGGGATGGTTGGGGCCGCCCTTGGGATTGTTGACGATGAAGCGGTGCAGCCCCCGCGACTTGGTGGCAATGGACGACAAACGCGTGAGCCGGTTGCCGCGGTTGATGTCGATCATGTTCGCCACAGGTCCCAGGCCGTGAGTGGGATACAATTCGCCGTTGCGGGCCTGATGTTGCAGTGTGCGCCACTTGGCTTCGCTAAATCCTTTCGCGCCAAACTCAACGCCTTCTGTGTGAGGTGCGCCGCCGTTGAAGAGCACCTCGCGCAGGTCGTGTTCATAGCCGCCCTGCACGTGGAGCATTTCGCCAAAGAGGCCCTTCTTCACCATGTTGAACACCGCCATGATGTCGCGGCGGTAGCAAACATTTTCGAGGGCCATGAGGGGCACCTTGGTTTTTTCATAGGCGTTCACAAAGTCCCAGCTGTCCTGGAGCTTCATGCCGCCGCACACTTCCATGGCCACGATCTTACCGGCGTTCATGGCATCTACGCCGTGGGGCAAGTGCCAGTCCCAGGGCGAGGCCACGAAGACGGCGTCGATGTCGTCGCGTTTGAGGAGATTTTTGTAGTCGTTGGGGCCGTTGGTGTATTCCACCGGCGCTTTCTTGTTGTATTTGGCGACCAGGGCTTGGGCCATGGCCATCATTTGTTTGTCGGGGTCGGCCATGGCGATGATCTCTACGTCGTTGCGTTTGAGCATTTCGCTGAGGTGGGTTTGGCCGCGGAGGCCCACGGCGATGAAGCCGAGGCGTACCTTTGTTCTCTTCTCTTCGGCGTAGGCTTTGAGGTCGGCAGCGCTAAGGGTGAGGGCGGCGCCGGCCATGAGCGTTTGCTTGATAAATCTTCGGCGGTCTACTGTCATCATAGGAGTAAGATAGGTGTATTTCGATTCAATTTCGTTTCGATTTCTGGCATTTTGCCTGTGAATCAAAATCGTGCAAACGTTTCGCCAGATTTTTGTTGATAAAATAATTCGGCATTGCCGTAACATTGTCCCATAAATGGCAGTCGATTTTGGTGATCTAACAGGGCCACAGTTTTTCTTCAATTAGGGATTTGCAGCGTTGACCATGCGGGGGATTTATTAACTTTAAGTTATTGCGTGTTTCGAAGGTGATGAGAACGCGTGTTTGTGTGTCTCTATTCGGTTAGGGATATCCGCCAGTTGGCGGACCGAGGAACGAGGGGAACCGCCAAACACACACGACACACACCTTTCCTTACTCCCCAACGTAATTCAACCGCGTCCATGAAGAAGGCCCCCACCATCAAGGAAATTGCCCGGATGTTAAACTTATCCATCTCGACGGTGTCGCGAGCTTTACACAACAGCGAAGACATTAGTCCGGCCACCACCAAACGCGTGAAGGAGGTAGCCGACGAGCTCGGCTATGAGCCCAACCAAACAGCCCTCTTCCTGAAATCGGGAAAAACCCTGACGCTGGGCGTGATCCTCCCCCACTTGTCGGAAGCCTTTTTCTCGGAAGCCATCAGCGGCATCGAAGACTTTGCCAGCGAGCACAACTACAACGTGCTCATGGGCCAGAGCCACGACGACACCGAACGCGAAAAAAAGATCGTGGAAGCCATGAAGAACCACCGCGTAGACGGCATCCTGGTCTCCATCGCCAAGAACACAAAAGACTTTACGCATTTCGATAACCTGAAAAAATACGACATCCCCGTCGTGTTCTTCGACCGCGTGCCCGACCGCAAGGAAGCCAACACGGTGACCTGTAAAATGGAAGCGGCCATGCAGGAAGCTGTAGAGTTCCTGGTCAAGAACGGCCACACCCGCATCGCCTTCATCAACGGTCCCAAAGATCTGCTGGCTACCCGCGAACGATTGCGCGGCTATGAAAACGCACTCAAGAGTTTGCACGTGGCCATGAACAACCAGTTTGTGGTGCACAGCGACCTGTCGCCCGACGCCACCTACCGCGCCATGCAACACCTGCTCACACTCAAGCCCGGCCCCAGCGCCGTGATCGCCTTCAACGACTATGTGGCACTCGACGCGATGCAGTATGCAAGAAAAATGAATATTAAAATAAACAAAGACATTAGCTTTGTGAGCTTTGCCAACCTGCCCGTGTGGAGCTATATGGAAAACCCGCCGCTGGCATCGGTGGAACAGTTTCCCTACCGGCAGGGGCAGCGCGCCACAGAGATGATCCTCGACATCCTGAACGCGCCCCGCACAGCAAAACAGCATGAGAAGTTCAACAAGATAATTTTAGAACCCCGGCTTTTTATACATACATGAACACGTTAAAGTTTCGGCAGCAAACAACATGATCCATTCCATCCTGAAAGCCTATGGCATTGCCGATGAGCAAAGTGTGGTGGAACCTCTCGTGAGCGGACTCATCAACAAGACCTGGAAGGTGACCAGCGCGGGGCAGGATTATATCCTGCAGCGCATCAATCATTTTGTTTTCAAGAAGCCCTATGAAGTGGCCACCAACATTCGCCTCGTAGACGAATACCTGGCCCAGCACCATCCCGACTATTTGTTTGTGGCGCCCGTGAAGACGCTCAGCAACGAGGACATGGTCTACAACAAAGACGACGGCTACTTCCGCATGTTCCCCTACATCAAAGGGTCGCATACCATCAACGTGGTGTCCAGCCCAGACCAAGCCTATGAGGCCGCGTTGCAATTCGGAACGTTTGCGCGCCTGCTGTCGAACTTCGACGCCGAAAAGCTGCACGACACCATCCCCGACTTCCACAACCTGACGCTGCGCTACTACCAATTTGACGACTCGTCAAAATATGGCAACGCCAAACGCATCAAACGCGCCAAGGCCATCATCGAAGATGCCCGTAAACACCTGCACATCGTGGAACAGTTCGAGACCGTGCGCCTGAACAAGCGCATCAAACGCCGCGTGATGCACCACGACACCAAGATCAGCAACGTGTTGTTCGACGAAAAAGGGAAAGGCCTCTGCATCATCGACCTCGACACGGTGATGCCCGGCTATTTCATCAGCGACGTGGGCGACATGATGCGCACTTACCTCTCGCCCGCCAACGAAGAGGAAACCGACTTCAGCAAAATTGAAGTGCGCGACGACTTCTTCCGCGCCATTGTGCACGGCTATGTGAGCAGCATGGGCAACGAACTGATGCCCGAAGAACGCGACCTCATTCTCTACAGCGGCTGGTTCCTCATCTACATGCAGGCCATCCGTTTCCTGGCCGACTATTGCAACAACGACGCCTACTACGGCGCCAAATATGAAGACCACAACTTTGTGCGCGCCAGCAACCAACTGATCCTGTTGAAACGCCTCGAAGAAAAAACCGACGTGTTCGAAAAGATCATCGCCGACGAACTGAAACGCAACAACCTCTTCACCCTTTCATGAGCGCCACCGCAGCCATTCCCACGCAACGACACACGATCGAAAAAAGTTATTGGGGCGACGTAGGCGGCAAAGCCATCTGGCTCTACAAACTTTCGCTCGCCGGCGGCTTCCAGGTGTGGGTGACAAACTATGGCGCCATCATCCAATCCCTGCTCGTGCCCCGACCCAACGGCACCACCGTGGACGTTGTGCTGGGCTACGACACACTGCAAGAATATATCGACGACATATCCTACATAGGTTGCGTGGTGGGCCGCGTGGCCAATCGCATCGAGACAGGGAAAGTTTCTATTGAAGGAAGGACGTGTCAACTGGCCGAGACAGCGGAAGGGTTTCACATCCATGGGGGCCACATCGGGTTTGGCAAGAAAGTGTGGGATGCCGAAACGTTTGGAACGACCACGACTGTGGGAATAAGCCTGCTGTACACCAGCGCCCATTTGGAGGAAGGCTTCCCTGGCAACCTGACCACGCGCGTGAAATACACGCTACATCCCGGCAACCGCCTTAGCGTTGAGTACTTCGCCACGACGGATCGCGCCACCTTAGTGAACCTGACACAACACAGCTACTTTAACCTCGGCGGCCACGATCATGGAAACATCGGCGGCCATTTATTGCAAACACACGCCGACTGGTATCTGCCCGAAACGAATAAGCTCGTTCCAACTGGCGAGATCGCGCCCGTGCGCGGCACGCCATTCGACTTTAGAGAGGCCCGGTTTATCGATGAGCAAATTGACGCCGACCATAGTCAGCTTCGGGCTTCCGGCGGCTACGATCATTTCCTGGTGCTGGAACAGAAACACACCAAAGCATTGAAACCCGCCGCGACCCTCATCGAGCCCCGCTCGCGGATGCGCATGGATGTTGACACAACGGAGCCGGGATTTCATTTTTATGCGGGGAATTTTTTGGCAGAGACGTTTGAAGGGAAGAATAAGAAGCGATACCATCATCGTGGTGGGGTGTGCCTGGAGACGCATCATTTTCCGGATACACCGAATCATGCGCATTTTCCGAGCATTACTTTAAGTCCCGGAGAAGAATTTAATAGCCGAACGGATTTTAGTTTTAAAGAAGCCTGACGAGTTTTACTCGTGTCTGAGCAGCGTCGGGTCAATATTTTTACGATGGACCTTGCGTGGATCGTTTAATCTCCCTATGATTAGCAAAGATTTTTGTTATGCCACCTGAACTGACAATCCTTTTCATCTCGGCCGGTTTTCTTATTCTGGGGGTCTACTTCTGGCAAAAGGGAAATCATTTACTGAAAAATGGAAAGAAGGCCGAGGCCATCGTTTTTTCAAATAATTTCGAGGCCAGTCACAATGGTGGCGGTGTCTACTATCCCGTGGTCCGTTTCCTCACCGACAAACAAGAATGGATCACGCAAGAGCTTAGCGTAGGGACTAGCCCCAAAAAACGTGAAGGGACAAAGCTCCAGGTGATCTATGACCCCGAAAATCCAACCGATGTCCAAATCAACTCTACTTTTGTACTCGAAATACTCCCCCGAATTTTCACTGCCCTTGGGGTGATGGGTGCGGTGTTCGTTACGCTCGAGATTTTAGATGTCATCAATATTCTGCCGTAAGTTGACGGCTAAAATATTCCCCAAAAATTTAACCGTTAAAACCATTCAGCACACATGGCCACTGAACAAGCTTCTTTGTTGTCCAAAGAAATTTATGCCGGTTTCTGGATCAGGTTCGGTGCCTTCTGCATCGATACCCTGATCGTTACCCCTCTGTTCGCTCCCCTGATATTTATGGACGGCATGAGCAAAACGATGTACTACACACTGCTTGTACCGAACATCATCTGTGGCCTCTTTTTGAGCATCTACTGCGTGAAGAAATGGGGAGGAACGCCGGGAAAGCTGGCGCTAGGTCTGAAGATCGTGATGGAGAACGGCGAGGATGTGGATTGGCCGGCGGTCTTCTGGAGGCCGTCCGTCATATACTTCCACTATTTCGTGTCCGAGACTGTAAAGTTGCTCTCCATGCAACAAATTCCAGACGATGTTTTTGTGTCCCTCACTCACCTCGAACGAACCCAGGCACTTTCCGCAGTCTATCCAAAACTGTCTCTTCAACTTTTGATCTTGGGAAATATCTGGCTTCTTGAATCCCTCTTCTTACTGCTCAACAAGAAAAGAAAGGCGATACATGATTTTATGGCCGGAACGGTGGTGATCAGACGGAAGGATCAGGCGCGGCTACAGGCCGGGGAGGATTTCTAAATAGCGTGATAATTTCCCTTCAAGGAAAGCTTAACATCCCATTATTATTCTAAACTTACGGGAATGGAAGACGCTATCTGCCTGGTAAACCAGTTCATCGTTCTGGACCTTTTCATAGGATATGGGGTGTACTCTCTCCTGGTGTTTCCCTTTTTCAAACGAAGCCAATGGATCGGCAAATTAGACGATGCCGCAAACAAAGTCATCGCCGGATGCGGGCTGATCTATCTGGCCAGTTTCTTCATCATGGTCAATCTCACACCGCCGCCACAAGTGTCTGACGCACGCTACTGGTGGGCCTTGTGGATCCAGCCGATCCTCTGGCTATTCGCCACACAACTCGTTCGGATCGACAGCGTAAAACGTTCTATCCTCGCGCGGATCGCTATATCGCTCGTGTTGATCTTTTCGTTCGAGCGATTTGTGATTATTGTGACGTCCTTCCACAGGGACTATGTGCCTAGCGGGTGGGCAAGCTCTGCGGGTTCGGATATGATACCGGCAATTGTGCTGGGGCTGACCCTTAAGGGAATGATTTTTTGCGCCGTGGCTTATGGATACCGCTACCTGGAGCGCAAATTGAAGAGACCTGATCCGGTCAACCCGTAAGTAGAGACTTGGCCTGGCGCTCTGCGTGCTCGATCCTGACCTAACGCAAAGCGTGGTAAAACGAGTCACGCCCTTCAAACAGGCAAGTTGACCAAGAACAAACATTCATTTCCGCCGTTTTGAATTTATACCGGCTTTATCAAAAAGCATATAAATACCATACTTCAACACTTAAAAAAAATGGCAGTATACATTGTAAACGCATACGATATTAACGACTTCGAAATGTTCAGTAAATATCCACCTCAAGTCGGGCCATTGCTCGAAAAACATGGTGCAAAACTGTTGGCTATGGAGACCAATCCAAAAGCATTAGAGGGAGTGCCGAGAACCATGAACGCCATAGTTGAATTTCCGTCGGAGAATGCTGTGTATAATTTCTATAATGACCCCGCGTACCAGGCGTTTATTGATTTGAGGTTTAAGTCAACGTCGAATTGCACGATGGTGATGCTTCATCAGTTTGAGAGGAAGTGATTTTCGTTTCTAACCTTTAATACAACGCCACATGGTCTCGAAATCCAGTCGACAAAAAAGCTATCGCCCAGTAGGAGCGTGCCTCACACCTGTGCGTTGGATGATTTGATGCATGACCTTATTTTTGGATATTTCGCCATAACATCAAGAAAATATTTCTCATCGTAGATTATCTTTTCCCCTTTGATCCTTTTGAATTCATTGAAGATGATCAGCAAGGTCGCATCGTCCCAGTTCCAGGAGCAATTGATGTCGACCGTTTGGCCATCGGACAGTATCCTAAAAAAGCAGTCTTCCCTACCCGATCGATTACCTTTTGCTTTAATGTGGATGGTCGATCTGCTGATATCGAATTGCTTCTCCCACCGGGTATTGAAGTGACATCCCTGCACCATCAAGGTGCCCTCGGAAAAACGCACGCCATAAACAAACGTCCGTGCCTTCACCACCGCATAGATTCCATACAGCACACCAATGCCGGTAATGACCAAGCCCGCCATTCCAAGGTTGGCTTGTGGTCTTAAGAAATGATTACCTAGTATGATTGCCGTCCACAGCAAGAAGCCTGGGAGGAATATCTTTCGAAGCCTTGTTGCGAAGGTTAGATATTCGGTTGTTAGTGTCATAAATACAATGGCGCAATTTAATTCAGGCGGATCGGTTTTTTCGAGTAGCCCAACGTTATTTTATCAAATTCGGCCTCGATAATCAAATACCTCCCATGGGCTAAATCAAAAAGAGTGTCTAATTCGATCTTCCTTATGGCAGGTTCAGCGCGGTCATTTGCATGCATGATGTCACCTTCAAAAGTTACTTTTATTCGGATTTGGCTTTTGACCGATCGAAGATTGATCCAATTTTTCGGGTCAATCCCCAAACTTCTATCGGTAACGATCTTTCGATTTAAAAAATATACAGAGTCATTTATGATGAGGTTGCAGACTTCTTCATCCAAAACAGACCGGATCTGAATTGATCCGCTTTCGACTCCTTGGGGTTTCTGCACCGTAGCGCACGACGCAACTAAAATGAATATATACATACAAAGTCCGTTCTTAAAAACGGATTGCGGCACTCGATTTTGCATCCTAAACATGATTATTTTAAACTTCGTTACGCAAAATATTGAAAATATCTCGCTCGAATCCGAAATATCTGCCGGCCTGGAGACAGCTATTTCACCGAATTTCGTCGATGAGAAAAAAACAACCCGGCATTTTTCCAAAGCCACGCGCACAATGCATACATCGCTAAAAAAATGACCTCAAAAACTGGCACGAATAGAAAATTTACTAAATTTATTCATCTCCACGCCTAAATACCAAAAGGCACACGTTTCCCTCGCTTTTTGGATTTTAGTTTTTGATCGAAAACATGCAGGCACGCCGTTGTCGGGCTAACCAACGGCATTGCCGTTATATCAGATCACCATTACCTTAACAAATACCCGTTATATGGAAGAGAAAGAAATAGACTATTTACTAACGCTTGGTAACATTTGTACCACCTTTGCCTTGGCAGTCGGGGCCTCAGCTTACTTTGACTACCAGCAATTGGGTCACGTGATAAAACCCATGACGTTCTGGGGGGCGGTTTCAGTCACGACGGCCTCGGCGAGCACGGCATGTTATCTTTTTACTATCGCAAGCCAATTAATTCAAGAAGGAAAAAAATGAACGCTAATTATTTACTCCTGTTTCCCGTCATCTACGCGGCAATGTGTGTCTACTTGGCCATCCTGGTGGCTGTTACTCAGCGAAGAGCTGCGAAAAGAAAAGGTTCAAATGTCGCCAAATCGAAAAGGGAAACATCTTCGCACGTGGGGTCTGCATCGGACTCCAAGCGCTTTGGCGTCGAGGGGCATTAAACTGATCTTCCTGTGACTTTCGGCATCGTGTTGCATTCCACAGTAAGGAACACCTTTGCCCAGCATGTCCATAAAACCAAACCTAATCACCGCTCATTGTTTGATCGGTCTTTGTGCATTAATATGTCTCGCTGCTTGCCAGACCGAAAAACCAAAGAAACAGCCCGCCACCTTCTACGACGCCGTCCTTGGTCAGATCATTTACGACCGGCATTATCACTGTCTCTACGTATTCGATGAAGACAAGAACCTGAAGAAAATGGATTCCGCCTATCGGAATAGAGCCGTTTCTGAAGCAACTTTCTTCAGACTGGTGGATGCTGTTAAAAAGAAGCGAATGAACATGGCCCCAAAATATGCGATCACGTTCCATCCCGACCTGGGTCTCTATTATAAAGAACACGCCATACCCGACGAAGAAAAAAAAGACCTGCTGCTGGCACTACTATCAGACTCCGTGTTTCGGCAAACCTTCCCGGCCACCTGGAAACTCGATCCCCTATTTACTCCCTGCGGCCTTCACGCCGCCGACTTTCATATTGATTTTCTTCAAATCGATCCACCGCCCCCAAAATGGAATCCAGTGTGGGGCTCGATCAGTCTTTCCAAGCCTCTCTTCAATGCCAGCAAAACCCGAGCGGTGGTTTATTGTGAATATCATTATGAAAGCCCTTCTGCGGAAGGCGTTTTTGTGTTTGTCGAAAAGCAAGATGATGGTTGGAAAGTCTACAAATACCTGCTCATCTGGCAAAGCTAGTCCTTTCCGCCCCCACAAGCCCGAAGGGCTTCCCTATCATAGCCCCCAGCGAAGCTGGGGGAAGCAGTGGAAATGATTTCAACCTCGAAGAGGTTACCCCTTTAGGTCGTGGCTTAATTTTACAACTGAGGGCCTATTCGAGTTGAAGTATTTTAAAGCATCCATGGGGGGTTAAAAGGGAGGCTCAATCATAAAATATAATGTGGTTTCGATTCGGGGTAGCCCTCAAAAAAGGGTAACCCTTACAGGGTTGAAATGCATAAACACGCATTCGCCCGGTTGCACCGGGCGCTATGATAGGGAAGCCCTACGGGCTTGGCATGCGGCTTGAGTTTTTTTTACAAGTAGTGGTAGTTTTATTTCGGGGATGACAAGATTTCTTTTTGGGGAGTTTTCCGTGGCGCTATGGTGCGCCGAATTTTGTCGCAAAACAGAGACAGCTAAAAATGCAAAACTTTATGGGTATCTTAGTTTCAACCCACCGCCCCTATGAAACCTGTTTTGCCTGCACTCATTTTTCTCCTCTTCAGTTGCCAGAACGATAAAACCAATTCAGGCCTCTCCCCCCAAGACGCACTCAAAACCTTCACCCTGGCCGATGGCTTCACCATCGAACTGGTCGCCTCCGAACCCATGGTCGCGGACCCCGTGGCTATGGACGTTGACGAACACGGCAACCTCTATGTCGCCGAGATGCACGGCTACCCGCTCGACACCCACGGCTCGGGCGTCATCAAACTATTGACCGACACCAACGGCGACGGCTTCCCCGACAAAAGCACCGTGTATGCCGACAGCCTCGTGCTGCCCATGGGCGTGATGTGCTGGAAGAAGGGCATCATCGTGGTGGATTCGCCCGACGTGATCTACCTGGAAGATACCGACGGCGATGGCAAAGCCGACCACAAACAAATTCTCCTCACGGGCTTCGCCTTGTCCAACCCACAACACAACGCCAACACACCGGTGTTTGGTCTCGACAATTGGATCTACATCGCTCACCAGGGGGAGGTGACACCCAAAGTGTATATAAAAGAATTTGGCGACCTGGGAACGCCCATCCATTTCTCACAATTTCCTGACGCACCCACACTGCCACAGAACGCCAATGGGAGAAGCATCCGGTTCAAACCCGATGCAAAGGAGATCGAAATGCTGTCGGGCGAATCGCAATATGGACAAGCATTTGATCCTTGGGGACATCTGCTGGGCACTGCCAATGCCAATCATTTGTTTCACGAGGTGATCGCTGCCCGTTATCTAAATCGCAACCCCAACTTACGCCCGGCGACTTCCCTTCAGATGCTTCCCGATCATGGCGACGCCTGCGAAGTTTTTCCCACGACGCTGAATCCTGAACATCAGTTGCTCACCGATGTGGGTGTGATCACGTCGTCGTGCGGCGTAACCTGGTATGAAGGAGGATTATTTCCCAAACCGTTCGACGAGATAACCTTCATTGCTGAGCCGGTTCACAACCTGGTGCACATCGACAAGCTTGCCGACAAAGGCGCCACCTTCACGGCAAGCCGTGTTTATGAAAGGAAAGAATTTCTTACCTCCACCGATGCCTGGTGCCGGCCCGTGAATTTTTATACAGGGCCCGATGGCGCGCTCTACATCATCGACTACTACCGGCAGATCATCGAGCATCCCGAATGGATGAGCGAGGAAGTGGCCGCGTCCGGGAAATTATATGAGGGTTCTGATAAAGGAAGGATCTATCGCGTGACGCCGACCGGAACGTCGCCACTCAATTGGTGCGGTCAAATTAAATTGGGAGATGCGTCGTCCCTGGAACTGGTCAAGCAACTGGCGAATCACAACATCTGGTGGCGAAGAACGGCCCAGCGATTATTGATGGATCGGCACGACGCGTCGGCTGTTCCTTTTCTGAAACAACTCATAGACACCACCACGTTTGCTCCGGCTGTCGTTCATGCCTTGTGGACCTTGGATGGTCTTGCTGCGACGGATGCGGGCTATTTGCAAAAAGCATTGAAGCATTCCGTTGCCGGTGTTCGTGAAAATGCTATCCGGATTGCAGAGCTGCATTTGAATGAAATTCCCACGCTTGAAAATGATCTGCTCGCGCTTCAGGACGATCCGGATGCCAAAGTAAGATTCCAACTCCTCTGCACGCTCGGATACCTGGCCACCAACCCAGCGGCCAGCGCACGCCAAGAGATCTTGCGTCGCGACATCGAAGATGAATGGGTGCAAGTGGCGGCCCTCAGCGCGACTCGTGGACATGAATGGGAAATGCTCGCGAATGCCATCAAAGACCTCGGCGACAAAGAAACGCCGGGCAGGAGATCCTTCATCCAGCAGTGTGCGTCGGTGGTGGCACTTTCCAACGATCAAGACAACATCACAAAAATTATTTCGCTGGCCACCAAAAACCAAGGCGCTGCCGATCCGTGGTGGCAAGCCGCCATGCTCCAGGGGCTGGGCAACGTAGGGAAAGAAGTTGCTTTTCCTACGACAGCGTTGGCTACTTCATTGCTGGCATCGTTCAAAAACCCCGTAGCCTCCGAACGCAGAAAGGCCGAGGTTGCACTGCTGTGCAGAAAAGGAATTGATGATCACACCCTGGAAACAAAGATCATCCAGGCGGCCCGCAACATCGCGCCCGACGAAACAAAAGACATTTCGCTTCGTGAAGATGCGCTCAGCATGCTCATCCTCGATGCCAGCGCTGACCCGCTTTTATATCAAAACATCATCTCCCCCACTTCTCCTGAAAATCTCCAGACGATTGCCGTCAGGGTCTATGCAAAATTTAATGCCACCGCCGCAGGAAAGTATTTGGTGGCCAACTGGAAGACGTTGACACCGGGAATTCGCGACGTAGCCATGGACGCTTTTCTTTCCTCTTCACAAAGTGCGGCCATTTTGTTGGATGCTATTCAGAGCAAACAAATTCAACCGGCCACCATCGGCTGGCCGCGTATGGTCGAGTTGATGAACAACGACGATGCAGACATCAAAAAACGCGCGCGTGCATTGCTGGCCCATGAGCAAGCCGACCGAAATGAAATTTTTAAAAAATACGAGCCCGCGCTTTCACTAAAAGGCGACGCCGTGAAAGGAGCTATCGTCTTTAAAAATGTTTGTTCCCTATGTCACCAGATCAACGGCGCAAACGGCCGGGCCTTCGGTCCGGACCTGGCCACGATCAGAAACCGCGACAAACAATTTATCATGGCCGACATTCTCGATCCCAACCGGTCCATCGCCGACGGATACGAACTTTGGAAAATCGAGCGCACAAACGGTGAGAGCCTGACCGGAATTATATCTTCCGAGACATCGGCCACCCTCACCGTGCGGTTTGCCAGCGGGCATGAGACCACCGTTCCGCGCAACGACATCGCCAAACTCGAAGCCATCGAAACCTCCGCCATGCCCCGGGGTCTGGAGAGCGCCGTTTCGATGGAGGAGATGGCGGATCTTATGGCGTTTATCAAGAGCAATTGAATCGGTATCATTTCCCATTCCATCTCTTATGAATGAACAACAAATACCCGCAGAAATTAAGGAAGCCATCCGGCACAATGCCCTCATTCCTTTTATCGGCAGCGGCTATTCAAAAAACATAGCGCTGCCGACCTGGCTCGAACTGGCTCAAAAATTTGTGGACGACTTGCTGGAAAAAGACCCTTCGCTCGCGGCCCTGCAAGCCGAAGCCCGCGAGGCCGATGCCAATCCTTTGAAAATACTGAACGCTTTGTCGCGGTGGGGATACAAAGATGTTTGCAAGGACATGTTAAAGAGCGCCATCGACATCGATCTGTCAAAACACAACCTGCAAAACCAGGAAAAAATCTGGAGACTCTCGCAAAAAGTTATCACTACCAACTATGACCAAGCCCTGGAAGGCGCCATGACCGACGACTTGAAAGCGGAAGTCGACACCTTCACACCGGCCGACAACCTGTTTGGTCTCTCCTCCTTAAAAGATTTGCCGTACCTGTTCAAAATCCATGGCACCATAACGCGTCCCGAAGGTTGCGTCCTTTTTCAGGAAGATTATGATAGCTTGTACAAATACAACCATCGTTTCCTCGGCGAGCTGAAAGGAATGTGTGCAAATGCCACCATACTTTTTATCGGCTATAGCATTGCCGACATCGAAATACAGCAAATACTCCGAAACATCCATGGCATCTTTCTCACCGGCACACGGCACTTCATTTTGAGCCCCGGCAAAACCAGGTTCGAAAACCTGGGTATCAAAACGATCAGCCTGGAAAGCTACGACCAACTGGTCCCTTATCTCGACAACCTGGTGGCCTACCGGGAGAAAATCAACAGCGCGTTCCGTGACATCGTCGAAGGTGTGAACTTGAAATACGCCGGAAAAAAAAATCTGCTCGACCAATTTGGGAAGGAGAGCGACATCCGCGAAAAAAAAGAAAAGTATCTCGACATCGAAGACAAAAAGGATATCCTCCAACTCGAATCGCTCGACTCGCGCGACGCTGAAACTAACAAACAAGCCATCACGGCGCTCATCGATGCCGGCAAAGAAGAACTGCTAAAAGCCTATCTGCTACAAAAAAGCAAAGCCCGAAAATGGAGCAACGAGGCTTTCTTCCAAAAACTGGAAGAGAAAGATTATGACATCACCACAAAAGTATCGTTGGAGGAATATGAAAAAGCTTTAGACCTTGCGAAGGATCTATTCGGAACGGCTGACCTGGAAATCGTCAACCTATACAATGCGATCGGCAACTGCCACCTCGACCTGGGTCACGGCGCGGAAGCTGAACACCATTACCAGGAGGGTCTGAAAATAACGTCAAACACAAACACGCCCGCTTATCAATCCTACACCGCCATGCTCTACAACAATCTTGGGAACTTTGAGAGCGCTGGCGACAACCATTCGGAAGCATTAGCATACTACCAAAAGGCGCTAAAGATCGTGCAGGGGTTGGGCGAACCCACATATGATCAAATGCGGAACGTCGCCACTACGTTAATGCATCTAAAGCGATACCCGGAAGCCATAGAAATATGGCAAGAAGTGACGCATCAAAACAAAGGATCGTTCCTGTTCCGGGCCTTGGACTACAAAGCATTGGGCTTGGCCTATCACCGGGTAAATCAAAATGCGGAAGCGATCAAATACTACCGGCGCGCCATCGCCCTGTTTTTTTATTACTACGGAAAGGAGAACAAGGAGTTCCTCATGTTCTATAACGACATCGGCTATTTCTATAGCTTGTCTAAAGCCTATGAAAAAGCAATCGTCTTCTATCAGAAAGTGATCGCCCTGGAGACGAACCATGAACACATTTTTATTGCCATGAATAACATGGGCGAAGCTTACTTCAACGCCGGCAACTTTAAGATGGCAAAGGAAACTTTTGAACGCAGTTTCGAATTCCTGAAGTCAAAAATAGGTGAAAAGGACTATCCAGCCGCATACGCCTATTGCGCCAATCAAATAAAGCTGGCAACGGAAAAATTGCGAGGGGGTTGAGTGCAAATCAACGCTCTGTACAATCAGGATGTACGGCAGGGGTATGTGTCATTTAAAGATCTTTTGAAATGTTTTTGAAATCACTATCTTTAGAATACTGGCCCTTACCCCTTTGCCCATCATGAAACTGTTGTCGCTACTCCTGTTGAGCCTTGTCTCCACTGCGCTCTACTCCCAGGATTTCAGAAAAGGATTTATCATCACCCCGCAAAACGATACCCTCAAAGGATACGTCAGCTACCGCGAAGGACTTCGGGCGCATAAAGTGTGTAGCTACAAACCCTCGCCAAACCAGGACGTAGTGAAATATGACCCCACACAACTGAAGGGATATGGCTTTGAGAACAATGCCTATTTTACTTCCAAGCTGGCGGAAGTGCGCGATAGCGTCTACGAGCAAGCCTTCCTGGAAGTGCTGGTGAAAGGAAAAGTAACGCTCTATAAATACGACTACTTTTATTTCCTGGAGAAAGACAACGACGGCGTGCTGCGTAAAATGGTGATCAAAGATATTGAGCGAAAGCGCGACGGGATCACCTACATGGGACGATCGACCCGTCATATCGGGATTCTCAAAGTCATGCTCGGCGACTGTGAAGCACTCCGTCCCAAACTTGAAAAATTTCAACTGAACGAAAGGTCACTGGCCCGCCTGGTGGAAAGCTATAACCTGTGTGGCGGCGGCACGTCGGTGGTGTACAAGGAACGAAAGCCCTGGTTCAAAACGGAGGTCGGAATTCTTGGAGGCGTCAACCAGTCTACCGTGGAGATGAGCTCAGGCTATGATTGGAACGCGTATTTAACGAGCTCCTACCAGAAGGCGACGTCGCCGGTGGGTGGCATCTCCTTGCTGTTCTCGTCGCCTCGACTCAACGAGCGGTTTGGTTTTTTGGGGGAAGCTCAGTTTGTTAAATCATCATACTATTCCTATAGCGAGATAGTGTCCGGATCCAGCATACTGCGGAGCTACATTTCGATCACGCTCACACAAGTGCGCGTACCCATCGCGATACGCTACACCTTCACCGGAAAAAAACTGACACCCTTTCTCGACGCAGGGGTTTCCACGATATTCAACACAAGTTCCAGTGGCTCGTCAAGAAGCGAGTTGTATTCGCAATATCAGCATACGGTGCTCATGTCGGAGCCGGTTTCCCTGCAGCTTCGAAGTCATCAGACCGGCGTGTGGGGAGGCGTGGGCATGGTCTTTCCGATCCATCCGCGGTTGAATGGCTTTGTCGAATTTCGGTACGAAAAAGCCAATAGTATTGTCGAGGGCGACATCAGGATCCCCGGCGACCTAACGTCGAGCGTCACCAATCTGCAACTCATTCTAGGCCTAAGAACAAAGTAAAGATGAACACGTTTTCCCGTACCACCCTCATTGTTCTGGTCCTGTCGCTACTCGCACAATGCGACGGCTATGAATTTCCCAAACCGCCCTATCCCACCGTGGCCACAAACGCCGTGACAAACATTTCGGCATCCGGTGCAACGTTGCAAGGAACGATCCTGGCCGTGAACGACGAACCCATCATCGATCACGGTTTTGTCTGGTCCTTTAGCGACTTCAACACCATCGCGTCCTTCAAAGGTTCTCTTGGCGCGACCGAAGGCGCGGGCCCGTTCAGCTTCGATCTCGCGGCCGGACTGTTTGCCGATTCCACCTACTACGTGAAAGCGTACGTCTCCACAAAGACCTACACCACCTATGGCACAGTGGTCTCTTTCCGCAGCCAGGGAAGCAACGCACCGCACATCGAAAGCTTTTCTCCTTCCGAAGGAACGCCGGGCGACACCGTGGTGATCAAAGGAAACTATTTCACCACCGTCACCAAATACGTGCGTGTGAAGTTTGGCAGTTTCGATGCCCAGGTGGTGCGCAGCGACGAGCATACCGTTGTCTGCATTGTACCCAAAGACATTCCCGACCCCACAGCAGTGATCACGGTGGCGGTAACGGACAAAACCGGAACGTCGCCGACGCCTTTCAAATTAAGGTTCCTTGCCCTCGACAGTTTCTCGCCAACCGTGGGAACGTTTGGTGATGTGATCACCTTGCAAGGCGGAAATTTCAATACGGATCCATCGAAAAACATCGTCACCTTTGGCGATAAGGTGGCCACCGTGGTGGAGGGCACCGCCACCACATTGAAGGTGATCGTTCCCACCACCGTACGAACAAAAGAAAACAAACTGACGGTAATCAACGGTGTGCAGAAGTCTGCGTTCAACGAAAGTTTTACCATCACGGCGCCTATCATTTCCGCGCTGTCGACGGTTAGCGACTACACCGGCGCGATCGTCGAGATCACCGGCGACAATTTCAATCCCGACAAGACGGGCGACCTGGTGAGGGTCCTCTCCCAAAAGACGGTGGGGAGCTATCGAGACGTCGAGGTGGTGAGCGCGACCCGCACCACGTTGTCGTTCCGCATTCCCAGCGAACTCGGCTACCGATCGTTCAAGGTCGAACTGAAGGTGGCCGAACAAAGCGCGTTTAGTCAACAGACGTTCACACTGAAAGATGCCTGGCTGCTCATCGGCGTCCTGGCCGAAAGCGACCTCCGCTATGGCGTAACAGGCTTCACCCTGAATGGAAAAGGCTATCAAGGTCTCGGCAATCCGAATAATGAAAAACAAATTTCTGAGTTCGACGCCGCAAACAATTCATGGACTCAAATCGCCGCCATTCCTGGCATACCCCGAACAGCGCCGGTTAGTTTTGCAGTGGGTAACCTGGGTTATGTGGGCTTGGGTGGCGACAAAGATTTTTATGCCTACTCTCCACAAACCGACAGCTGGACATCGATCGCAACCTTCCCCCAACTCCCCGCAGTACCTGGAGCCCAGCCCCTACCCGCCGGCGCATCGGCCGGAGGCAAAGGTTATGTGGCCACCTTTACCCCGCACGACAACTTCCTGGAGTACGATCCACAAACCGATGCCTGGACAAAGAAAGCAGAGCTGCCCGCTTCAAGCTCACTGGGCTGGACGTTCACCATTCAGGATCAGTTATATGTAGCACTACCCACGAAGCTCTATCAATACGACGCTACAAACGACACCTGGATCGAGAAAACCGGGACGAGCATATCCGCGGCCTACACCATTGGCTACACGCTAAATGACAAGGGCTACATCCGGGGTTCGGAAAACATATACGAATACAACCCAACGACCGACGCCTGGCGAATCATTCCCGATAACAAGCATGCTCCATCCGGGCCTATCCCCTTTGTGATCGACGGCCGTCTTTATTTGGGCAGCACGATGCAAGGAGACCTCTGGGAATTTGATCCTGCGTTTGAATAACATGGAGTGATCGATATTATTTCTTTCGCCAAGCCCACACCTACTAAAAAATAGAAAACCCCACATAAAAACCGTCCTGTTTCCCAGGCATTCATCAAACTGCAAAGCCATTGCAGTGGGGAGGATTATATTCAACTATAGCCCCTCACCAAACCCAACGGCCATGCTACCCTACATCATCCTATTCTCCTGCCTCATCCCGATCGGCATCTGGCTTCGCTTCTTCACGCCTCGCCGCGGATTTTGGTTTGGCCACCGCTCCGATCGAACGCCGCACCATGACGAGGATTGGAAAATGGTCAATAAACTTATTGGCATTTGTTGCCTCTATTCGGGTTTGGTGCTCACCGCCTCATCGATCTGCGCCATGTTCTTTCCCGAGCTCCGGCTTACATACATCATTCTGATGCTGATCGCCTTCACCACGGCATCTATTTTTATCATAGAATATTTTATCGATTCAAACATCCACTCCGAATAACCTCCCCTCCTCCAAATTGTGTCACGTGGTCTTTCAATGACTCAATCACCCCTCCATAAAGTCGGAATAACACCCCAAAAAAGTACGAGAGGTCGCCTACGTTTGTCTGAAACAACCAAGCGATCTTATGCGAAAATTAACACTGCAGGTACAGATTTCAATCGACGGCTACATCGCCCCCACAAAAAATACGGGCCACTGGCTGGTTTGGGGTTGGGGACCGGAGTGGACCTGGGATGAGGCCCTCCGCACCCGCTTCAACAATCTGCATACATCCATCGACACGGTGCTCCTCAGCAAAAACATGGCGGAAGAAGGTTTCATCAACCATTGGGCTACCGTATCGTCAAACCCGGACGATCCACAATACCCTTTTGCAAAAAGTATCACGGATGCCGCCAAGGTCGTGTTCACAAAAACCATAAAGAAATCAGCATGGCCCAACACCACGTTGGCTAAAGGCGACCTGGCGACCGAAGTGAACAAACTGAAAAACACACCCGGAAAAGATCTGATCGTCTATGGCGGAGCGTCATTTGTTTCCGCACTCATCCAGGCAAATCTCATCGACGAGTTCCTGCTCTTCGTAAATCCTGTGACACTTGGCGAAGGGCTTCCCATCTTTCACGAGCGTCGCGATTTGCGGCTCGTCAGCAGCCAGGGGTATGCCTGTGGCGTAACCGTTATGCACTATGCCGCAAAATAAAATGGAAACAAATCACGCGGGGTAATCCCGCGGATAACACTCATCCTAAACCAAAACTCAATTCGCCAGGGCCGCATTAACGGCCACCGGGCTCGGCTCGCTGGCCACCTTTGACGGTGCCACGCCGAAAGCTTTCTTGAAGGCGAACGAAAAGTGTGAGAGATCTTTGAAGCCCACGTCCAGGTAGACGTCGCTCACGCGGTGTCCTTTTTCCTTGATGAGGTAGTAGGCGTCCTTAAGGCGCTGTTGTTGCAGCCAGCGGTTGGGTGAGGTGTGGAAAATGCGTTCGAAGTCGCGCTTAAAGGTGGCGAGGCTGCGGCCGGTGAGATAGGCAAAGCGACTGAGGTCGACGTTGAATTTATAATGCTGGTGCATGTAGGCCTCGAGGTCCACTTTGCCCGGCGCAGAAAAGTCGAACAGGGCGTCTTTCAACTCCGGGTACGTTTGCAGCAGGAGCATGACAGCTTCCTTCACTTTCAATTCGGTGATGCTCTTGCTCAGATCGCTTGTTGCATTCAGATACGGCGTCAGCGAGTCGATAAAGTTTTTAAGGAGCAGACTGGGTTCCAGCTTCAGCACGTTCTCGCCTTCGTAGGGTTTGCTGGCGTGCAGGTTGTGTTCCATGCTGATGGCGCGCAGGGTCTCCTGGTCGATGGCGATCGAGATCGACCGGTATTCGCCACCGGTCGGGGGGCGTTTCGTGTATTTGGCCAGTTGGTTCCGTCTCAGGAACCTGAAGTCGCCTTCGTTAAAATGATACGTCTTTCCTTCCTGGTGCAGATCCGAGCTTCCCGACAAAGTGTAGCCGAAAATGTGGTCGGGTACAAATTGTTCGCCTTCACTGCTTTTGTGGGAGTAGCACGAGTAGAGGATGTGGGGGAGCGATGTTGAATTTTTTTGAGCCATGGGTCTTCAATCGGTTTTGAACCGCAAAGGCGCTGAGGGCGAAAAGTCGACGCAACGTTCATTGCGTTTTCCTTGCGATCTTGGCGCCTCTGCGGGTTTAAAGTCTCTAACGTTTATCGATAGCCTTTAAGTTCATCAACGTCTTACCAGCTTCTGTTTGCAGGAAGTTCACGGCGTCGTCGGCATCGGTGGAAACGGTTACGGGCAGCCATTTTTCGAATTCGGCCTTACGTAAATCATCTCCCATTTTTACAATGCCGGCGGCTTCACTGCCCAGCACCAGGTGCACCGGAGGCTCGGGATGATCAACGAGGTCGATCATGGCCTGGGCGGCTTTGTCGGGGTCGCCCATGGGTACAAAGCTGCCGCTGGTCAAAAAGCTACGTGCCCGGTCGACGGTGTCTTCATAGCCTTCCAGTGGTGGGGCAAAGGTCATGGAGGGTCCAGCCCAGTCCGTCCGGAAGCCACCGGGCTCCACGCTGGTCACGCGGATGCCGAGCGGCGCCACTTCTTTTGCCAGCGCCTCGCTGAATCCTCCTAAACCAAACTTGGCGGCCTGGTACATGCTCAGACCCGAACCGGCCACGCGTCCGCCAACCGAACTGATCTGCAAAATCCTTCCGGAACGTTGCTTCCGCATATAGGGCAGCACGGCGCGCGATACTTCGATGGGTGCATATAAATTTATATCCAGCTGACTGTGCACCTGCTCGTCGGTAAAGGCTTCGGCTGCACCAACAATGCCCACGCCGGCATTGTTCACCAGCACATCGATCCTTCCAAAGCGGGCGATCGTTTCGGATACTGCGTTACGGATCTCTTCGTTGCTGGTCACGTCCAGCTTTATGGCGAGGATCTTTCCCGGATATTTTTCTACCAGGTCGCTCAACTGCTTCGGGTCCCTGGCGGTGGCGGCCACTTTGTCGCCGTGGGCCAATACGGCTGTTGTCAGGCTGCGTCCCAATCCGCGGGAGCTGCCGGTGATAAACCAAACTTTTGTCATGATGTTGTTTTTTTTGTTGAGACAAAGGTATGGGAGGGGCCAGGCCCGTTGTTTTGTTGATCAGCTCAAGTTGCTTTGTTAAAAAGATCATGTCGGGGCATCAAAGGCCACGCACGTCACTGCGGCATTTATCCGGCAAATATTATTTTAGCGTCATGAAAATCGGTCTGCTGTCGGACACACACAATTATCTCGACCCCAAGGTCTTTTCGTATTTCAAGGATTGTGACGAGGTGTGGCATGCCGGCGACATCGGCGATCGCTCCGTGATCGAGCAACTGGAAGCCTTCAAACCCGTGCGCGCCGTTTTCGGCAACGTCGACGACAAAGTGCTGCAAACCGACTATCCCGAGGATGTGCGCACCACCATCGAGGGCGTCAAGATATGGATGACGCACATCGGCGGTGCACCGCCAAATTATAATCCACGCATCAAGAAATTTCTGAATATCGATCCGCCCGATGTTTTTATCTGCGGCCACTCCCACATCCTGCGCATCAAGCGCGATCCGAAATACAACAACATGCTTTATGTCAACCCGGGGGCTGCGGGCCAACATGGGTTTCATTTGGTGAAGACCATTGTGCGGTTTGAGATCACGGCCGGGAAAGTTCAGAATATGGAAGTGATCGAGTTGGGCAAACGTGGGGCTATCGTTGCATAGCGAGACGCGCGTCGTGCGTTCCGACGAGCGTTTACAGCGAGATCAAATGTCTTAGATCAACAAGACGTACTAGAATCGATACGTCAATCCCACCCCATTCTGGGTAAAGTTAAACGCAGTCTGCGTTTCGAGGTAGCGTTGGTATTTCTTGTTTCCTTTGGTCCAGAGAATGATGCCGGGAACCGTGAGACCCACTCCCGCCACCACGCCGAGCACTCCCATGGCTTGATCCATTTCGCCGTCGGTGTAGGTTGAGCCGTTGTTGGTGTTCACATGCGTCTGACCCGAGGTAGGATCCGCCGTGGAAGCGATGATCGCTCCGGCGATGATCAGGCCGCTGCCGCAAATGGTCATGATCGTACCCGCACCACGCATGCGCAATCCCGGAGGCTTGCTGGCCTCATAGGCAATGCGCATCGTCTTTTTTTGGATCACGGGACTCACTACCGCTGTGCTCCCGGCTGCGCCGAGCGCGCGGTACTGGGCATGTCCGGTAGCCCATACGCTGAGCAGGACAATCAAAGCCAGGCAACGTTTCATAACTATAACAAGCTGGTTAAGCGCTTATACGTACTGGTTCAGCATCACCGGCATCACCAGCATGAGGATGTCTTCGGCGTCGTCTTTTTCGGCCGGAAGGATCACCCCTGCTTTGTTGGGGGCCGACATGGTCAGTTTGATCTTGTCGGAATCCATATTGGTGAGCATTTCGATGAGGAACTTGGCATTGAAACCGATCTCGATGTCTTCGCCTTCATGCTCGCAGCTGAGGCGCTCGTTGGCTTCGTTGGAGAAATCCAGATCTTCTGCGGAGATCTGCAATTCGCTGCCAGTGATTTTCAAACGCACCTGGTGCGTGGTCTTGTTGGCGTAGATGGAAATACGTTTCAGGGCACCCAACAGGTCGCTGCGCTCGATGGTCATCTTGATGTTGTTCACCGTAGGGATCACGTTGTCGTAGTCCGGGAAACGCTCGTCGATGAGGCGGCAGATCATTTTGATGTTGCCAAACTTGAAGTAGGCGTTCGACATGTTGAAGTTGAGGCTCACTTCGGTGTTCTCCGAAGGCAAGGTCGCTTTCAACAAGTTCAGTGCTTTACGGGGAATGATGATGGAGTTGCCGTTCTCGGATTTCACATCCGATCTTCTGTAGCGCACCAGGCGGTGGCCGTCGGTGGCAACGAAGGTTGTATTCTTATCGCCGAGGTTCACATACACGCCGGTCATGGCGGGGCGAAGCTCGTCGTTGCTGGTAGCAAAGATGGTGTTGTTCACGGCGCGGGCCAGCACTTCGGTGCTGATCTCGGCGGTGAAGTCGTTCGATACCGACGGCACTTTGGGGAAGTCGGTAGCGTTTTCGCCGGAAAGTTTATAGCGGCCGTTGTCGGAGATGATCTCTACGCTGTAGGTAGATTCGTCGATCGAGAACGTAACGGGCTGTTCGGGAAGGTTTTTGAGGGTATCCAGCAAGATGCGGGCGGGCACGGCGATGCTGCCTTTTTCTTTGGATTCAACCTGAAGTTCGGTGATCATAGACGTCTGCAGGTCCGAAGCCGTCACCGTCAGGCCGCCTTTCTCCAGCTCGAAAAGGAAATTTTCAAGGATCGGCACTACGGGGTTGGTGGTGATCACGCCGTTAATATTGGAGAGTTGCTTAAGCAGGTAAGCAGAGTTTACAATAAACTTCATTCGAAAGAGTGGTTGGTTTTTAAAGCGGGGTAAAGTTAGAAAGAAAACCGAAAAATAAAACCGCCCTTTTTGGTCAAAAAGGTGCTTCTGATCCGGTCCTATTTTCCAAAGAAATGGCGGGGCCGCAGAATGGGAATCACCTTATCCTCAGCGATTAACGCCCACTGTTCTCCATCGATCAACCCCTGGAACGGCCCGTGCACTGCACGTGGCGCATAGAGGCTCAAAACGTATTCTTTCTTGCCAATGTCCTTCACCCGCACGGTCATCACCGCAGGCGTTTGCGAAAGACTGTCCAGAACGCCGCTGGCGGGCACAAACTCGTCGACTGTCAAAAGTGAAACGGCATCCAGGTAGTCGTTCAGTTTCGTGGTGTCGGCCTGCGAAAGGCCCTGGACGGTAAAAAAGCGGTCTTGCAAGGCCACGGCAAAATTATCGGAAGGCTTCGAAGGAAACTCCGTCTCCAAGCGTTGGAAATTGCGCCAGTTAAAGCCAAACACAAGTTTGTTGCGCCAGCCGCTTTCGGGCAATTCAAAAATTCCCGCCACATAAACGCGATAACCGGGAATGGTCACCAAATAGGGCTCGCCGTTTTCTTTGCTGAAATACGTTTGATTTTTTGCCTGGATCCCCCCGGAATAAAACGTTTCCACCGGTTTTCCCCCGGCCTGCAACACGATCTTCACACCGCGATCTTTCACCAAAGCACTCACCGAATCTTTCAAAGCTGCTGCCACGGGTCGTTTGGGTTCTGCTTGCAACAGGGTGGCCAGCAGCACTTCGATCATGTTGCGGTCGGCGTCGTAGCGGTCGTTCACTTTCCAGCGGCTGCCGTTGTATTTTAGTTGCACGCTGCCGGTTTTGGACGTTAGCGTCACCGCTTCGATGGTTTTCAGGTCGTAGCCTTTGAAAAGATTCTTGTCCACCTCGAACGTGCGCTCTTCGCGGGTCAGCCATGCGGTGGCGACGGTGGCCACCACGAGCACCACCAACAGGATCAACAGCCGTTTATTTCTTTTTTCCTGCATCGCTAGAACTTGGCAAATTTTTTCTTCCTCCAATACGCACGAAAAACGCCATAGGCGATCAAAAGCAAAATGGGAACCACCAGGTTTATCACTTGCCACTTTGTGCGCTCTGCGGTCACCTTCGTTTTATCCAGGGGCCGGATCGTCACCCGCTTGTTGCGGGCTTGGATCAGGCCATCGTCCTCGGCCAGGTAGGTCACGGCGTTCACCAGGAAATCGCGGTTGGCAAAGGTCTGGTTTGTGAACGGATCAAATCCCAGTGCCTGGATCTGGCGCGTGCGTGGGTTGATGTCGTTGCGCGCCAGGTCGCCGTCGCCAATCACCACGAGTTTCGTGGCCACGCCATCCGCTTTGAATCCTTGTTCGGGGGCGCCATCGGGCAACAAGCGATTTTTGTAAAGGGATGTGAATTTCCCTTCCAGCAAATAGCCCACAGCAACATCACCCTGTGAAAAATCTTCCGGCCTCACATTCTTTCGCAGTTCGTTCACACTCACTTTCACGGGGGCGGCAAACTTTCGCGAATACGGCGAGGTGGTCATCAACGGGGTCTTCCGGATGCCAGCCGCCTTCACGGTGTCCACGCTGCTCACAAATTTAGTCACCACCGCATCGAGGTTGCGCGTCATGGGATGGGTTGCATAGCGGTTCAACAAGGGAAAGAAAGGCCACTCCATCAATTGCACCTGCGGCTTCCCTCCTACTTGTCCTGTAATGATCGGGTAGAGCCCGCACGTGCGGTCCAGCACCAGATCGGGATTGATGCGAACACCGTATTTGAACAACTGATCATCCAGGCCCAACTCATAGGGCAAAGCAAAATAATTTTCACTCGAAGCGCTGTCCATGCTGGCGTTCAGCCGGTCGATGAGAAACATCACCTTGCCGCCCTGCATGATGTATTGGTCCAACGCAAATTTATCTAACGTCGAAAAAGTTGATGTCGGTTTTGCGATCACCAACACGTCTACATTTTGCAAGGACGGTGGTTGATCGAGTCGCACGCGTCCCACATCATAGGCTTCACGCAACGCAGCCTTCAGGCTGGCCACGTGCACGGAGTCAAGCTCGCCATGACCGATTACAAAACCAATTCTCTTTCTGTCCTCATTGGTGAGTTCGTGGATGGCGCTGGCCACTTCGTATTCAATTCCCTCAATGGACTGGTTGATTTCCTCCTCCGGCGTGGCCGCCTTGTTTCCCTTCAACAACATCACGCCCTTCTCACGTCCACCATAGGAGATCACCACGCCGGGAAAAATGATTTTCTCCAGACGCTGGCCGTTCTTGTTGTCAATAACGTTCGTAGGCTGTATCCCTTTCGCGGCCAGGTCGGCCATAAATTCTTGCCGGGCCTTGTCGCTCAACGCCACCCCGGGATCGGTGACGCGGTATTTTATTTTATTGTGCGAATAGATCCGGAACTCCTCTAATGTTTCCTGTATGGCTTTTTGAAAACGCGTAAAGCCCGCATTCAAATCCCCTGACAAAAAAATCTCTACATACACCTCGTCCTCCAGTGTATTCAAGATCTCCTTCGTTTGTGGCTTTATGCTGTAGCGCTTTTCCTCTGTCAGGTCCAACCGGAAAAAATAGTGCGACACCAGCAGGTTGATCAGCACCAATGCCACCACGCCGTTGGCAAACCACAGCACATCGCCCAGCTTTCTGCTTTTCCAGTTCACCATTGTCTGCTGCCCAGGATTAGTTTGGTGATGGACAGCATGAGAAAGATCACGCTGATAAAATACACGACATCGCGCGCGTCGATCAACCCGCGGCTCATGGACTCATAATGAAACAGCAACCCCAGTTGCTTCACCTGCAAAGCATTGGCCGACCAAAACTCCAAGGTCGACAACGAGTCAAAACCCGAAAACACGAGGAAGCTGAGAAACGCCGCCACGATAAACGCAACGATCTGGTTAGGCGTAATGCACGACGCAAAAATGCCCACCGCACAAAACACGGCTGCCAGCAAGGCCAGCCCGATATAGGAACCCATCACACCCGCCGTGTCGATATTGCCCACGGGGTTGCCCAGGCGATAGATAGAATAGTAATAGACCAGCGTTGGGATCAACGCAAACCATACCAGCAGCAGGCTGGCAAAATATTTTCCCAACAGAATATCCCAATCGGTCAGGGGCTTGGTGAACAGCAGTTCCATCGTGCCCGCTTTCTTTTCCTCTGCAAAACTGCGCATGGTAATGGCCGGCACCAGGAACACGAACACATAGGGGCCGACGCTAAACAGCGTCTCCATGTCGGCATAGCCATAGTCGAGCACCGACGTTTCGGGGAACACCCACACCAGCAGCCCCATGCTCAGCAAAAACACGCCGATCACCACGTAGGCGATTAGGGAGTTGAGAAAGCTGTTAAATTCCTTTGAGAGTACCTGGAGCATACCGCGGGGGTCGTGGCGCAAAAATAGATTTTATTTCCTTATGGCATAGTGGGATCCTGGGCCGTCAGCTCCCGGAAAATGTTTTCCAGCGAGCTTTCCTCCTGCTTCAACCCGATGAGCGATAAATTATTGTCTGCCGCAAAACGGAATATTTCCGGGCGCAGATCGGTCTCGCCGTCGGTGGTGATCCGGAATTTGAAACCTTCTATCACCGTCACCTGGCGCACGCCTTTGAGTGCGCTCAATTGCTGGGCCGTCACGTTCCCTTCAAATTCGGCCAGCAGGGTGGTGCCCTTGCCGTCGCGGCGCAGCAGGTTGGTCAGGGTGTCGTCGGCCACCAGTTCGCCTTTGTTGATCACCACCACGCGGTCGCAGAGGGCCTGCACTTCCTGCATGATGTGGGTGGAGAAGATCACGGTCTTGTTGCGGCTAATGTCCTTGATCAGCTTGCGGATCTCCACCAGTTGGTTGGGGTCCAGTCCCGACGTGGGCTCATCCAGGATCAGCACTTTGGGGTCGTGCAACAACGCCTGGGCCAGTCCCACGCGTTGACGATAGCCTTTCGACAGGGTTTCGATTCTTTTATTTTGCTCATTGGTGAGGCCGCAAAGTTCGATCATCTCCCGGGTGCGGTCCTTCAGTCGTGCGCCGCGCAGCCCGTAGAGTCCCCCGATAAAGGCCAGGTACTCGTGCACATACAAATCCAGGTAGAGTGGGTTGTGTTCCGGTAAATAGCCGGTGATCTGCTTCACCAACATGGGCTGTTCCACCACGTCGAATCCTCCCACCAGCACGCGTCCCGACGTCGGGGGCAGGTAGCAGGTGGCGATTTTCATGGTCGACGACTTTCCCGCGCCGTTCGGTCCCAGGAAACCCACGATCTCGCCCGTCTGCACCGTGAACGAGATGTTGTTGATGGCTTTTTGTTCGCCATAAATTTTCGTAAGGTTTTGTATGACAAGCGACATGGAGATCGTTTAAGCTGAGGCCTTGGGTTCCGACTTCAAGTTTAGAGGATTGCGCCCGGAAACGCGAACGATCGCGGCCGAAACTTTGAATTTTACCGTCAAAAGCAATCGGGCGCGATTGAAAAACGATGGCCAAACAGGATTGGCGGCCCCCCTCGTTCCTCGGGGCGGGCTATCCGTTCCAAGTCCGTCAGCACGCGGGCCTGCGCACTTCGGGCTTTCCACTACTATCCCTGGCCGGTGCAGAAGGAAACCCTCAGTGTTTGATGATAGGCTCATCGGGTTTATGATTGAAAAAAGTGTTTGCCATGAGTGTAAACCTACTCCAGTGCGGTGCACATGGTCTCCTAAGCCCGTAGGGCTTTCCCATCATAACCCCCAGTGAAACTGGGGGTCAGGGATAGGGTGTATTTCAACCCGCCTGGGCGGGTTACCCACGGCGTCCAGCACATTTAGAGGAAGAAACACTAAAAGGACGGAAGGGTCAACCAACACATATCCCCACAGAAGGGGAAACCCCTCCGGGGTTGATCATTCGATCGCTGTAACCCCGGGTTTCACCCGGGGTTATGATGGGAATGCCCTACGGGCATTTTGTTGCCGGGGATACCCTGTTCGTTAAACGATGATCCCGGGTTTCACCCGGGGCTATGGTCGGGATGCCCTCCGGGCATTTGTTGCTGGAGATACCCTGCCCGTTTGCTGGGGATGCCCTGTTCGTTAAGATGCCCTGTTCGTTAAAAAGTTGTTAATAGGGATTACTTGCGGTGGTCAGGGGGCATGAATGCATTGAATGGTATCTATAAATTATTGAAATTTGGCACCGAAATACACGATTATGCGCCTCACCGTTTTCATTACCGCTCTTTTCCTCACCACCATGGCTTTTGGCCAGGGGGGCTACCAGATAAAATTCCAGGTCACCGGCCTCAAAGACACCACCATCTACCTCGGCAACTATTTTGGGGAAAGCACCTACCTGAAAGACACCGCCAAGGTGAACAGCAAAGGCGAGTTCGTGTTCGAGGGCAAAAAGAAACTCGAACGCGGCGCCTACTTCCTGGTGCTCAACAAGATGAAGGTCATGGAAATGGTCGTCGGCCACGACCAGCACTTCAGCATGGTCACCAGCACGGAAGACTATGTAAAGAACATGAAAGTGACGGGCGACATCGACAATAAATTGTATTTCGACAACATGCTCTTCAACATGGAGCGCCACCACGAAGCCGAACCCTTCATAAAAGTCCTCCAGGACAGCACGCTGGCCGCCGACAAAAAAACCGCCGCGCGGGAAGCCTACAACAAAGTGAACGACCAGGTGACGGCCTATCAACAGGACATCATCAAAAAATATCCCCGCACCATCACCGCCGCCACCCTCAAGTCCGTCCAAATCCTCAAAGTGCCCGACGCGCCCAAGAAGCCCGACGGCTCCATAGATTCTACTTTCCAACTGCGCTGGTACCGTCAACACTTCTTCGATAACTTTGACCTGGCCGACAGTGCCCTGCTTCGCATGTCGCGACCGTTGTATCGCGACAAAGTGTTTGAATATCTCGAAAAGCTCTACGCCCCCAACCCTGACACCGTCACCAAGGCCATCGGACCCATGGTAGACAAAGCCAAGAGCAACAAGGAGACCTACAAATACATCACCTTCATCCTCCTCATGAAATACCAGCAACCCGAGATCATGGGCCTCGACGAGGTGTATGTGAACGTGTTTGACAAATATTTTGGCACGGGCGAAATGGATTTCTGGATCAACCCCAAGACCAAGAAGGACTTGAAAGAACACGCCGACCGCCTGCGCAAAAGCCTCGTGGGTCGCAAAGCCCCCAACCTCATCATGCAGGACACCAACTTCAAACCGAAGTCGATGTATGACATCAAGAACAAATACACCATCCTCTTCATTTTCGATCCCGACTGTGGCCATTGCCGCGAAGAGACTCCCAAGCTGGTGACCTTCTATAACCAGAAAAAATACAACCTTGAAGTATACGCCGTCAGCGCCGACACCTCGATGGCCAAGATGCGCGACTACATCAAAGAGATGAAAATGCCCTGGATCACCGTCAATGGGCCGCGTACGTACGTGGGGCCTTACGGCGACCTTTACGATGCTATCACAACGCCATCGTTGTATGTGATCGACGAGAAGAAAATGATCATTGGCAAAAAGATCCCGGTCGAAAAACTGGACGAATTCCTCACCCAGTACGAGAAATTCCACAAGACCAAACCGGCCGAAAAGGGGAAACCCACCACAAAGTCATAACCGGTCACCGCTGCGTACAGAATCGTACAGTGCGCCTGATTTTGGAAAGCGTGAGGGCCGAAATTGGCCCAAAAAGCGCCTTTTGTAACATTTTATAAGAATTAACAGTCTAATATGCAACTATTCACCCCTCGGTGAGTATCTATTGGAAAGAAACGTGAACCGAAACTAAACGAATATAAGTTATGGCATTCCTGGATAAACTTCTTGGCAAAAAGAAAAAGACGACACTAAAGGCGAAGTGTCCCATCACCAAAGAACCCATCGAAGAGGGCTTTGGCTTCATGCTCACAACGGCCCAGGTAGTGACTTCAAAGAAATACTGGGATATGGTAATGACCGAACCCGAGACCATGTCGTACACCGTGTCGCACTTCAAGAACCAGTCCAGCGGCACCCAAATGCGCAACATGATCTTCGAAAAATATAGCAGCATCGAAAAACCCTGGATGATCTCCGATTCCTGCATCAACCTTTTCGAACAGGTAGACAAAAGCTCGGCCCGCGAGAACGCCAAAAAATGGTGGGCCAACGAAGGCAACTTCAACCCCGAAAATTCCGGTCCCGCCACGGTGGCGCTAGACCCCAAGACATATCAGGATCTCAAAGACTACGCCGTGCTCGAAGCCGGCCGGTCAAGAATAGTTTTACAGTAGTTTTAGGTTTAGGTTAGGTAAAGAAGCCGCTCCACAAGAGCGGCTTTTTTTATATGGCAGGACGATCGCTGAAGACAAATCCTGGAGGTTAACTAAAAATAGTAGTGTAGCACATTCGTTGCGGCTACTTTCCGACGCTCATTATTTTGGCACCGCTATAGACTTCTGCTTTATCAGGTGTTTACCAAACCTATGCAATGAATCGATTACTTTTAATGATCGCTTCCCCAGTGGGGTAAGTTTGTAGGCGACGCGCGGAGGCTTCTCTTTATAAATTTTCCGGTCAATCATTCCCGTTTCCTCCAGTGCCCTCAATTGAGAGAATAACATTTTGTCCGTGATATGCGGAATCGCTTTTTTTAACTCACCATACCGGAGCGCACCTTTGCGCAACGATAATATGATGGGCATTTTCCAAGTGCCTCCGATAAACGTCATGGTTAACTCTATTGGAGTATAATAGATACGCCCCTGATATTTAAAGTCTGCCATCCCCCTAAATGTATTCATAAGTTCTCGTTGTCGTGCTTTACCTACAAAGAAGTATGTAAAATGAAATTTATTTTCACCGGAGCTATGTTTGCAAAAAAAGATCATGCAAATGAAGCAAAGAGAATGGTTACCCATTCCAGTTCTTAATTGTGGGCCCCTGGAACAAACCTTTCTATTCTGGGAGAATCTTGGGTTTACAAAAACCTATTCACAAAAGAGTCCCTACCAGTATGGCGTCATGAGACGAGGCGACTATGAGATTCACTTCCATGGCGCAAAAGATTCGGCGACCGGTGTTACATGCCTGATGATCGTTACCGGTGTAGAATCGATACACGCCGAGTTTACGAAACGCCTAAAGCAATTCTATGGCAAAGTGTCTTCCGCGGGCGTCCCGCGCATTTCACGGATGAAGCCCGGCCAGACGCGGTTTACGGTCGTCGACCCATCCCATAACGCCGTGATCTTTATCAAACGCGGCGGCGAGGACCATGAAGTTTATACGAATGCCGACCGGAAAGAATTGACTCCCCTGCAGAAATCCCTGGCGCTGGCGATTCGGCTCCGGGATTTAAAACTCGACTACCCGGCCTCATCCAAAGTAATAAGCAATGGCCTGCGCAAGGCTCGGGACGAAAAATCAATTGATTTTGCCAGGGCACTTCATGTAAAAGCGGACCTGGCACTCCTGATGCATGACGTCGATCTCCAGCAAACGACGCTAGCCGAACTGGCGAAAGTTCACTTAACCATTGAAGAACAGGAGCGCCTTAAAAAGGAATTTTCCGTCTAGACGTCCCGCTGGCGGCCCACAGCCTTTTTATAGGAAAGGGAAAGCAGGGCGTTCAACCGTGTATACGTCTCCCTTTCCGGATTGATGATGCTGATCCAGTACATACTTCCATATACCGGGTGAGGAAATAATTTGTTCTTTTCTGTAAAGTCGATCCCTGAATCGAGATACCCACCGATACCGGCCTTCGCCGCTATCGATCCAAACATCGCGGCAAATGTGCTTTTGTCAATACCAATGTTCAGACGAAAGAGCCCTCCCCTATTCAGGTTGGAAACATGGTCATACTCGTTGTCACTGGTAACAATTGTCGCAAAAGGAAATTTCTCTTCCGCCGCGTAAAAGAAAAAATAATCGCCATCCTTTTCCTGAACACGCGTTTTTTCAAAGTCGGCGGTGATCGTGTCTATTAATTCTGTCAGTTCCATCATGCGTTGTTCCTGGTTTAGATTTAAAAAATGGCCATTCGCTTGTTAACGGGACAAAGAACAAAGGGGTTGCTTACATTCAGAGAAAATTATAGCACAGGAAAACTTATCGCTGATGACAGTTGAATGTTTTCCAACATCAGGTATGGGCTAGCGACAAAAAGTATCTTTTTTGTAGAAACACCTGATTCCTTTCGCTCGCTTACTAAAATCCCTATCTTTATTCACCAAAATAAAAAAGACCATGGCTGCTGTCGATTGGCAAAAAGAAATCCAACCCCTGTTAAAAAAATACAAAGGAAAAAAACATCCGCTGGAGTATAACAACATGTATGAGCTCCTGGTGATGGTTGTGCTGTCTGCACAAGACTCCGACGCGCACATCAATAAAATCGCACCCGATTTTTTCAAGGCCTTCCCCGATATGAAAGCCCTGTCCAAAGCCGACGACACCTCGCTCTATCCCCTCATTGGCAAAGTGCGCAACTTCGGAAATAAGACCAAGTGGTTGTTGGGCATTGCGGCCCAGATCAAAGAGGATAAAAACATTCCTCAAACCTTAGAAGAACTCACCGCCCTTCCGGGCATTGGACGAAAGTCGGCCAACGTGATCATGCGCGAGTCGGGTTTGAAAGCCGAGGGCATCATTGTCGATCTACACGTGGTGAGAGTGGCTCCGCGCCTGGGGATCGCTACGGGCACCGATCCGAAGAAAATAGAAAAACAAATGATGGACGTGTTGGATCCCAAAGTCTGGGGTGAAGTGGGGATGGCCATTTCCTTCCTGGGCAGAGAAACCTGCCGCCCCACCAATCCGAAACACGCTGATTGTGTGATGAAAACAGTGTGTGCTTATTATAAGGAATCGAAATAAGCCAACAGCAGGCTGGCTAATAACACAGACACTGATCCTTGCCGGCGCAAAAAACGAAAAGCACAATTTTTATTTTCTAAACTCGCTGAACACGTGATCACTTTGCTTGAGGTGACACTGGTAGCATTTCGTGACCGTCTCGTCTGTCAGTGCCCTGGGGTCACCGTTCCCTTCAAACTGCGCGTACCCCCAGCCCCCGGTGGCCGCAAACTTAACAGCATCTTTCACCATGACATCCATGTGATCCCGCTTTCCCTCGGCAGTATAGTTATTGCTTGTGGAGGCTTCGATCACGTCAAAAACAATGATCGATCCTTCCGGGAATGTTCCGGATTCAAAACCCTGAAAGGCTTTGTCGTTGGCATACACATGATTGAAGCCGCGGTATTTCACATTGGGATGTTCCGGGCCGACGATCCCTGTTTTAATATGCGTCCACCTTCGATAACCCTCCGGGTAGGGTATCGTATTGCCCGTTGGCTCGTTGAATGTAAAACTGGTAGCACTAATAAAGGCAACAATCGCCAGGCTGATAATGTAATATCCTTTCATGTTCGTATGTTTTAATCCTTTAAAAACTGTCTTCCCTTATTTACAAGATCGCGATTTGATCGAAGGGCAGATCCCACCGCGAACGAAAGTAAAGTACAGTTTAAAACGGGAATAACAGACGACAAGATGCTGATCGGGACTGTATTGGAGAAGTTTGCCGCAAATTGGGTCACGCTGAAGATTCGAAAATCTTGCAGCGTGACCCAGCGTATGTCAGCAATCCGACCGCAGAAAAAAATTACGGATCAGTTCTTAAACATTACCAGATGCAACGATTCATTAGGGTTGTGACCGTACCGTCCGCACTTCTTCCGAAGAAACCGGTGCGCCACCGTGGGTCATTCTAACTCTTACATAGGAGAGGATTTCCGCCACCTGCTCATCGCTCAGGAAGGCATGCGAGGGCATCACGCCATCAAACGATTTGCCTCTGATCGTGATCGGGCCCGACATGCCTTTCAGCACAATTTCAATCAGTTGTTTGTTTGGCCCACTCACATAGGGCGAACCGAACAACGGGGGATAACGGTTTCCATCGCCTTGGCCGCCCGGAAGGTGACACGACGCACAATAGCGGGTATAGGCTATCGATCCGGTCGATTGTTTACCCTCGAACAGGTTGTCCTTCTTTTCGTCGGGTGTCTTCACGTTGGTGCGGTTCTTCCGTTCGTCCATTACGGCAAGCTGTTTCTCGCCGAACTCCGTCTTGTTGCCCTTGAACATGATCCTCCAGATCTTTCCCCTCACACTTTCCGTGACGTACAACGAACCATCCGGTCCCTCCGAGAGCCCCATGGGGCGCGCTTTCGCATCGGAGGTGTTGACGATGGTGTCTTGCTCTGCGAACCCATCGGCAAACACTTCCCAAGGGCCAGAGGGTTTCCCATCCTTGAAGGGCACGAAGCCAACGAAATATCCGGCTTGCGGGTAGGGCGCACGTATGGTCGATCCGTGAAAGGCTATGAATGCCCCGTTCTTATAGCGCGCGGGGAATTGATCGCCCTTATAGAAAAGGAGATCGTTGGGCGAGAAGTGTCCAGGGAAACCGATGAGGGGCATCGTCACCGTATCGGCACCCTCGTTCTTTTTGCCATCGCCGCCGTATTCCGGGTTCAGGACTTTCTTGTTCTGCAGTTGGTCGTAATAGAAGTAGGGCCAGCCGCCATTGGTGCCTTCGGTGATCCGGAAGAATTCTTCCGCGGGCAGCAACGCACTTTGGTAGGCGGTGTAGAGGTCAGGCCATGTACGGAAAAAGTCATCGCGTCCGTGTTGAACGGCGAAGAGGTTTCCGTCCTGAAAATTCCAGGCCATCGCCACCAGGCTGCGGATACCCGTAGCGTAGCGCTTCCCGTCCGCCTGGATCTGGCCGGGCTTGTTGGCATCGAACTGCCAGACACCGCCGTGAATATCGAGTTGGGGACAAGGAAGCATGCCGGGAGATCCGGGTGTTCGGTTTTCGACCTGGCACACATCGCCGGGGGCGCCAAAGGGCACATAGATATGGCCCTTGTCGTCGAAGGTGATGGGTTTGGTGATATGTTCCGTGCCGCGGGGATTTTGACGGTAGGCATCATCGATCACGATGGCCTCGGCGGCCGTGTCGGGCAAGAGTTGTCCGGGAACGAGTTTGCTTCGGTAGACCACACCGGTCGTGCTGAAATAGATATAGCCATTGTAAATGCGCATCGCGGTGCTGTAGGAGCCCCGGTCCTTGTAGTTGCCAAAGTATTTTATAATATCGGCTTTGCCGTCGCCGGTGGTGTCGCGAAGGGCTACGGCGCCGCCCCGCTCTGTCGTGCCCCGGAGTTTCACGTAGATATCACCGTTTTCGTTGACCGCCAGGTGCCTGGCTCTTCCCAGGCTGTCCACCACGACCACCGCTTCGAAGCCGTCGGCCATGGTGAGTTTCCCATTGTCAGGATCGCCTTTTGGAACAGTGGTTGCTGCATCATTTTGTTTACACTGGCTGCAGAGCAGGATGGTCATGCCGGCAACGGCATAGGCTATACGCCGGCTGTTTAGAAAAAAGAATCGCTTCATAAATAGGTTTGGAAGTATCTGGATTTTCATTTTGTAAAAAATGCCCGTTAAGCCTTAGTCGCTTTTTCAAGTTCTTCTTTAAGCCTCCTCGCCACAATTTCAGTCTCTCCTGTTTTCAACATAAACACGGTCACCTTCACGCTGTCCTTTTCTTCCCAGGAAACGATCTCTACAGAGGGTGATCCTGTGCGGAGCTGCTTGCCCAGCGCTTCGCTGGTGAGCGTGGTGACATTGGGGTCCCACGTGATCTTCAGTGCCGGTGTGTGGTTGGCGACCGGGGGCACGATCACCTCGGTCTTTACACCCTTCACTTTCTTTACCGCGGTGTCGATGACGGCGATCTTTTGTTCCCACTCCTTCCATTCTTTGGTGTGGTCCAGCTTCACATAGCGGTCGAGGGAGGCATACATGCCAATGATCTCTTCCTTGTTCACTTTATGACCCCGGGCGATGCCCGAACGCGGCGGGGCGCTCAACCGGGCCGCAGCGATCAACTGTTTTTTACCCATCAAGACGCCTGCGCTTTGCGGGCCCTGCAGCGCTTTGCCGCCGGAAATGCACACGAGATCAAATCCCATTTCATTGTATCGCCACAAATTTTCAACCGGCGGCACGTCCGCGGCAATGTCGATCATGGTAGGAATTCCTAATTCTTTACCCAGGCTTAACCACTCCTCATGCTTGATGGCACCCACCGGTGCTTCGCGGTTGAGAAACCAGAGGCATGCCGTTTTTTCATTCACGGCCTTGCGCAGTTCATCGCTCGTCTCCACGGTCACGATCTTCACGCCCGTGTGGGTTAAGGCCATGTGATATCCGTTGGCGTGCGATTTCTGGACGATCACTTCCGATTTCATCCCCGATCCTTCGAGGAAGGGAAGCATGGCCACTTTCTTGTCGTCCATACCCGTGAGAATACCCGCCATGCCAAGCACCAGGGCCGACCAGCATCCGGCAGTGACCATGGCCGCTTCTGCTTTGCAGAGTTTGGCGATCTGTTCTCCCACCTTGTCCTGAACCTCATCGAGGATGGCGAATTGTTTCGCGCTTACGCGGATGGCTTCGACCACTTCCGGCGGCATCAGCGAGGCGGTCATAAAGGTGTAGGTGCCCGCTGCGTTTATGAATACCCGGATGCCGAGCTCTTTAAAAAAATCGCGCTCCGGTGGTGGCAGGGCCGTTGCATGGCCGAGCGATACCGTTGATCCGCCCACGAGGGGGAACAGGGTAATGCCTTTGATTAAATCTCTTCTGTTCATAGGGTTGATTGGATTGTTTCGCGTTCATGGAGGTCGTCGACGGGCTTACCGGTTGGGAAATGTCATCAGTTAAAAGTGAGTGTTCCAAAGTAGGCCGGCAAATGAAAATCCGGTTCCGGGTTCGATACGGGCGACCACGTGTAATAGTGTGGGTTGCTCGTATGGCTCGCGGTCTTGTAGAAGTTGGCTCGCCAGGTCACGCCCGGTTTTGGGATGGTGACGTCGGTAAACTGCTTGAGGATGCTCAGGGGAATGCGGTATTCGATCGTCCAGGTGGTCTCTTCTGCCCTTTCGGGATCGACCACGCGGGGAAGCGAGTGCGCGATCTCGATCTGATCGATCGCCGCGTCGGGCAGTTCCTTGAATTCCTTCCGGGGCTTGGTGACAAAAAAAATCAGGGGAGTTCCTCCCGCATTCACTTCGAGATTAAAGTAGTGGCCCGGCTGAGCGCTGTTGGGTGAAAAGAAAAATTCAACACACGAGTCGCCGGATACGTCTCCATTGTACGCCGTCACCGTGCTTTTGACGAACTTGTCGTGCACGCGGAAAATGACGTAAACATTGGCCGCATCGTAGAGCATCTTTGCCTCTGTTACGGGGCGGAACCGGGGCGCATCTCCCATCCTGTTCTCGATCCGGATCGGCTTTACTTTTTTCCAGACGGGCTTGTCCCACTTCCCATCCATGGTCATCGTTTCACGAACAGGCATGACCTGGTAGGTTAGCTGGGCGTGCACGGTTTCGCACACGCACACCAAGAGTAAGAAGAAGTAAAGTCTAAGCATCGAAAGCTAATATCACGAATATAATCTATCCGAAAAATATAAGCAGCTGTTGGCAAACTTCATTGCAATTTTGTTCTGCATGGTTAGAAGTAAGGATTGAGTGGCAAATGGCAGAGGGGCCGGACACTGATATTCGAAAGCACATCGCACACAACGATATCATGCCATAACTTTATAAAGGGTGTACCCTTTCAAATTTTTATCAGCCTCTTCCATTTCCTGTACCAGATGAACAGCGATAAGAGCCCAATAAAGAATCCGGCAATTCCGTATGGCATCAGCTCTATCGCTGACGGGGCGCTATCTTCCAGCACATAGCACATCAGGCTAAAGGGTAAGGATATAATGATAATGAACAGGGAATACCAAGTGTACATCTTTGCTTCTCTAAGCTCAGGTCTTTCGGATTTCATTCTCGTTGTTGGCTATTTCAATGGATCAGCAGGATGATGTACAGCTTCCATCAGGTGTGAACACCTTCACGCTCAAATTTACCACAATAGTTTTTCACACGCGTCGATAGATCAATGGCATTGGTCTATTATTCCCTGTGCTTCGAACAACGGATCGGACCAATCGTTATCTTGACAAGATCAGGTAGCCGCAAAGGAATTCCAGCAAGGGAATCCGCACGCTGATCCTGTCATCATTCAAAAACGAGCATTGCAGATCATGATAAAATCTCAAACCAATTGGTCACGACGCGACTTCTTTGCTGCCCTGGCAGGAACAAGTGCTGCGATGATGTTGAACCCACCGACATCATGGGCCGCGGACGAAGTCGACCCACAAGTGGCCAAGATCGTTGCGTCAACCCTGGGCATCGACACGCATAATCATATCGATATACCTTTCGCCACAGCCGAAGTGCCCGGTCCAAACATCGACCTGGCCGGTGAGATGAAACGCTCAGGACTCCTGGCGATCTGCATGACCTTTGCCGTCGACCGCCCCGAGCTGCGAAACCCCGGTGAGGCTTACGAGCGGTTCAAGAACGCGATGGCTTCGCTGGACAAGCAACTCGTCAATAACAACATGAAGCGCGCCTTAAACCTGGCCGATCTTCGCACGGCGCATAAGAACCACCAGCCGACCGTCATTCAATCCTTGGAAGGAGGTCATTTTCTGGAAGGACAGCTGGAGCGGCTCGCAGAAGCGTATGACCGGGGCCTGCGACATCTCACGTTGCTTCACGACAATGATGCGTCCGTGCCCCTGGGCGACGTGTTCACCAATCCGCCACGTTGGGGTGGACTCACGCCGTTTGGAGCCGAGGTGATCAAGGAATGCAACCGGCTGGGCATTCTTGTTGACCTGGGCCACGCCAACGCCGACACGGTTTCGGCCGCGCTCAAATTGACGAGTCATCCCGTGATCATCTCTCACACCGGTCTGGATACACAATTGGGTCAGAACGCTTCCATGGCCAACATGATGCGACCCCGACTCATCAGCAAAGCGCAAGCGAAGATCGTGGCCGACACGGGCGGAGTGATTGGCGTGTGGACACACTTGTCGGACACGCCGCTGGAATATGCCCAGAATATCCGGGCGTTGGTGGACGTTGTTGGCATTGATCATGTGTGCATCGGCACCGACACCAAGTTAACCCCAACCTATAGACCGGCTGGCAGTGGTGGCCCGGGCGGCAATCAAAATCGCGAAAGAATCGGGGAGCGCACAAACCAGGCCTGGCAGGACCAGAAGTCGGGGTTCTACTATGCCATCGTAGAGGCGATGTTAAAGATTGGTTTTACGGCAGACGAAATTGGCAAGGTTGGCGGCGACAACTTCTGTCGCGTGTTCGATGCCGCCACGGCCAACCCGACGAAGCATTAATTTAATAGGGGACGGCTGTTCTATTCTTCCGTTCCCTCCAGGTCCTTCAAGATCTTGTTCACGTTCTCTTCCGTGGTGGTGAGCTTGGCCTTGCAAATGCGGATCAATTCCGTGGCCCGCTTCACCTTGTCCGACAGTTCGTCGACAGAGATTTCGCCGCTTTCAATTTCGGTAACGATGACTTGCAATTCATCAAAGGCATCGGTATAGCTGGTGTTGTTGCTCATGGGTTTGCGTTGGGTTGAGTTGAACTGGTCGTGCTGGTGATTTGGCCCTCCGCCAGTTGCGTAATGATGACGTCTCCAGGTTTTACGTCGGCTGCGCTCTTCAAAGCTTTGCCATCTTTCAAAGTAATGGTGAAGCCGCGACGCAAGATATGAATCGGGTCCAATATGCGCACTTGCGCTTCGAGATGTTGAAGCGACACTTTGTTTTTAGTCAGGCTGGCCTGGGTTTGGCGCACCAGGTTAGCGGCGGCCCGTTCCAGGGCTTCCTCACTTTCGCGCAGGGTGTTCAGGGCGTCGCCTTGCATTTTACCTGCCGTGGCGCTGAGCGTGCGGGCTTCTTGTTTCATGAGAAATCGCGATTGCTGCACCACCGACTTCGTCTGCCCTTCAATGTCATGGCGGCTGCGCAGCAACCGGTTGTGCGTCACCGACTGAAAATAGCGCACGGCGTGATGCAACCGCTGGTTTTCATCCTTCACGATCCGGATGGCACGCTCGCTGATGAGCTTCTCCGCTTCGCGCACCGGCACCGAAAAATTGTGAAAGGCCTGGATCAAAAAATCGGCAAGCTCCGTCGGGGTAATCGCATTCCGGTGCGACACCATCTCCGTCACCGTCTCGTTGGTGGAATGGCCGATGCCCGTGATCACGGGAATGGGAAACAAAGCGATCTCACGAGCCAGCATGTAATTGTTAAACGACGACAACCCCACGTCACCCCCACCCCCGCGAATGATGGCCACCACGTCGAAATGATGGAGCACTTTCTTTATCCTCCTCAATTGATAGATGATGGACGACACCGATTTGTCGCCCTGCAACAACGAAGGAAAGAGAAGATTGAAAAACGCATAGCCCCACGGGTTGTGATCGATGATCTTGAGATAATCAGAATACCCCTTGCTGGTTTCCACCGAGATCACGGCAATGCGTTGTGGAAGACGCGGAAAATCGAGCCGCTTGTTTTGGTGGAAGATGCCTTCGCGGGTCAGCTTTTCGATGGTCTCTTGTTTCTCGCGTTCCAACTCACCCAGCGAGAACACGGGGTCGATGTCGAGGATGTTCAGACTCAGTCCATGCGAAGGATCAAAGATGATGGAGGCACAAAACAAGATCTTGATGCCGTCTTTGATGGGTTCTTTCAGCGTCTCTAAAAAAGCGGCATTCACGCGCAGGTAGTCCGTTCGCCACAAGATGGATTTCATTTGGGCGATCACTTTGCCGTCTTTCTTTTCCACGAGCTCCGGGTAGCAGTGGCCGGAGTGTGAGTAATGGTTGAGCTTGTTCATTTCGGCCTTCACCCAGAAGGTGCTTTTGTAGCGCTCGGCCAAGGTCTTCTGGATGCTTTGGGCAACTTCCAGGAGGGAGAAGACTTGTTTTTGGCTGATGATTTCCGGCATGGGTTCGAGGGTCTGCGGTGGGGGTAAAGTTATTGAGATATTCGAAATATCCGAGGTGGGCGTGGTGATGGTTGTGGGGGGCGTTGTGTTCGAAAATTTTCGAGATACACGGGGTTTTGTTTATGGGGTGGTTGTGTCCGGATCTTTGTTGGTGGGACACCAACAAAGGGGTGGGTAGTGCTATTGGGCGTGCTGTATATGAATTGGTGGCTGGCCCAATTGGGCAACTACTATTGGGGGGTTTTGTATCCGAATGTTGTTGGTGAAGAACACCAACAACGGCGTGGGGCGCGGGTCAGTTGCTTCGGTCGATGGTGAATTGGACCAGTTGGATGAGGGACGTTTTGTAGGGGGATTCGGGGAAGTCTTTCAGGAGGGCGAGGGCATCGTGGTGATAGCGGTCCATGACCTGCTGGGCGTAGTCGATGCCGCCGGATTTTTTTACAAAGGCGATGACCTCTTTAACTTTTTTAGGTTTGTCGCCGTCGTTTTTTACGATGCCGATGATGCGGCGTTTGGTGAGCCAGTCGGCCTTGCTCAGGGCGTGGATGAGGGGCAGGGTCATCTTCTTTTCTTTGATGTCGATGCCCAGGGGTTTGCCGATTTCGTCTTCGCCATAGTCAAACAAATCGTCTTTGATCTGGAAGGCCATGCCGATGTTTTCGCCAAAGCGGTGCATCTTTTTCACCACCTCTTCGGAGGCGCCGCTGGAGCTGGCGCCCACGGCACAGCAGGAGGCAATGAGGGAGGCGGTTTTTTGGCGGATGATGTCATAGTAGACGGCTTCGTTGATGTCGAGGCGACGCGACTTTTCCATTTGGAGGAGCTCGCCTTCGCTCATCTCGCGAACGGCTTCCGTGACGATGCTCAGGAGGTTGAAATCTTTGTTCTCCAGGGAAAGGATCATGCCACGGGAGAGCAGGAAATCGCCAACCAAAACGGCGATCTTGTTTTTCCAAAGGGCATTCACGGAAAAGAAACCGCGGCGGTAGTTGGCCTCGTCCACCACGTCGTCGTGCACCAGGGTGGCCGTGTGGAGGAGTTCGATCAGGGAGGCGCCGCGGTAGGTGGAGTCGTTGATGGTGCCGCTCACGCCGGCGCTGAGGAACACGAACATGGGGCGCATCTGCTTGCCCTTGCGCTTTACGATATAGCCCATGATCTTGTCCAGCAACAGGACACGGGTTTTCATGGAGGCCCGGAATTTTTGTTCGAATTCTTCCATCTCACGGGCGATGGGAATCTTAATATCATCCAGGCGTAAAGGCATCGCCGCAATAATACGCATTGATTTCAAAGCGTTGAAGTATTTTAGTGTATTAAGTATCGCCCAACCTAAGCCTGGGGGAGCCCAAAAGAAACAAGAAGACAAAGGATACCACCCCGTGCCTATATTTACTATTTTAGAAGAACTTTACCCCCCAGCCCCCGTAGAACAACCCCCATAAATACCTGTTTTAAAGATTAAGACCCATGCTGACCAAAGCAACCGACATGTCTCCCGCAATAAAGCCCGGAGTGATCCTCGAACTGATCTCCTACAACCGCGAAAAATACAACAAGATCGATAGCGCCGATCCTGATGAGCTGCTCACCCACCTCCAACCCGACCAGGTGAACTGGGTCAACCTGGACGGTCTGAGCAACATCGAAATCATCGAAAAGCTCCAGGCCTACTTCTGCCTCCACCCCCTTTTGGTGGACGACGTGCTGGCCGACCAGCGCCCCAAGGCCGAGGAATACGACGACTACCTGTTCTTTACCCTGAAGATGCTCTACAAGATCGAAGGCACCTCCATTGACTACGAGCAGATCAGCTTTGTGCTGGGCAGCAACTTCCTCGTGTCCTTCCAGGAAAAAGAAGGCGACCTTTTCGAAGGCTTCCGCGAACGGATCCGGCTGGACCTGGGCAAGGTGAGAAAGAAACACGCAGACTACCTGCTCTACCGCCTCATCGACATCATCGTCGACAACTACTACAACGTGCTCGACCGCGTGGGCGACATCATCGACGAGATCGAAGAGACCGTCTACGAAAATCCCAGCAACGAAACCTTCTACAAGATCCAATCCCTCAAAAAGGAATTGATCTACCTCCGCAAAGCACTCTACCCGTTGCGCGACGCGTTGAGCAAGATCGTGAAAGGCGAATCGGAATACGTGAAAGAAGAGAACATCCGCTATTTCAGCGACGTGTATGACCACGTGTCCCACATCATCGATTCCATGGACACCTTCAAGGACCTTACCTCGAGCCTCATGGATATTCACATCAACGCGATGAACACCAAGATGAACGAGGTCATGAAAGTGCTCACGGTGATCTCCACCATCTTCATGCCCTTGACCTTCATCGTGGGCGTGTATGGGATGAACTTTAAGTTTATGCCGGAGCTGGACTGGAAGTATGGCTACTATGTGGTGTGGGGCATCATGGGGCTGATCTTCATTTCCATGATGATCTACTTCCGCAAAAAGAAATGGTTCTAATCCACGGGGCTTTCGCCTTCCCAGGTGGCTTCCACCAACTCGGGCAGGGTCTTGTTCAGTTTGAGGATCTTGAATTTATAGCCCAGCAGCACAAACGTGTCGCCTTCTTTCAGCGACGGCTTGTGAAAGGTTAACAAGCCCGACAGGGTCTCGTATTCTTCGGATTCGGGGAACGGCTCATCCACAAATTTATTGATATCATGAAGCGACGACTGGGCCACAATCTGATAAACGCCCTTGTCTTGCGGGATCACGATCTGTGCTTCGTGGTCGTGTTCGTCCTGGATCTCGCCCACTAATTCTTCAATGATATCCTCCAACGTGACAATGCCAATGGTGCCGCCAAACTCGCTCACCACAATGGCCATCTGTGTTTTGCGCCGTTGGAATTCGCGCAGCAGCACATCGATGGGTTTGGCTTCCGGAATGAAATGAGCAGGACGCATCACATCTTTCAGCCCTTTGCTGCCTTTTTGCACATACACGGCAATGATATCTTTCGCGTGCACGATGCCGATGATCTCGTCCAGCGAGTTTTCGTAGACGGGATAACGCGAATAGCCTTCTTTCAACACGTGGTCCATCGCCTCCTGAATGGTCAGGCTGGCGTGCAGGCCGGTGATCTTCACGCGGGGCACCATCACCTGACGCACCACACGGTCGTCGAAGTCGAACACATTCTGGATCAGTTCGCGTTCGTTGGGTTCGATGGCGCCGCCTTCTTCGCTTTCGGCGATGATCAATTTCAGTTCATCTTCGGAGTGGATCTCCTGTTCCGTGATCGGCTTTACGCCAAACACTTTCAGGATGATGTTGGCCATGCCGTTCAACAACCAAATGAAAGGGCGGAACACATAATAGAAAATGCGCAGGGGGACCGATACCCGCAGCGTGGTGGAGGTGGAGTAACGAATGGCCAGCGACTTGGGTGCCAGCTCCCCGAACACGATGTGCAGGATCGTGAGCATAGCAAACGCGATGGGCAATGCAATGCGGTGGGCCAACGCTTCGCTGAACGTCAATCCCAACCATGACATCGTATCCAAAATGATGCGCGACATCACATCCTCTCCCACCCAGCCTAAGCCAAGACTGGCCAGGGTGATACCCAACTGCGTAGCCGCCAGGTAGCCATCGAGGTTGTTGATGATGTTTTGTGCGGCCCGCTTGGACAAGTTTCCTTTCTCCAGCGCGATCTGCGAGGAGCGCACCTTCACGATGGCGAATTCGGCCGCCACGAAGAAACCATTCAGTAAAACGAGGAGTAAGGTTACAATAACATCAAAGGCCATACAGGGATTGAGAATTGCAAAGGTAGTAAGAAACTGAGGGTTGTATTGCGATATTTTTTATAAAGGGGCCAGAAAATAGAAAGACCCCTGCGGATACCCGCAGGGGTCTTTTCTATTTTCTGGGTGTCATTATAGTTTCGCCTCCAGGGTAGTGATCTTCTCCTGGGCTTCGGCTTTACCAAGCGACAAGGCTTTCTTATAAAGCTCAATCGCTTCTCTGTACGTATCTTTTTTCTTGCGGGGAGCCAGTTTGGTGCGGGCGGCAGCTTCTTCCACGGCCTGTCCACGGGCGTAGTAGGCGTCGGCTTCCGTCATTTTGCTTTGGATCATGATCTCTTGCACGCGGGCTTCGATGAGGGCAAGCTCTTGTGTTTTGGTTTCGATCTGGGTCTGTTTGTCGGTGAGCTCGGCTTCCTGCATCCCTACCGTGGTGATGAGGTTCGCGTTCTCGTTGCGATATTTATCCACCTGCTCTTGCAAGCCCGCGATTTCCTGTGTTTTGGCTTCCAGGTCGGCTTTCAGTTTCTTGATGGTCTTGGAGAAGGCGTTGGCGTTAGACTTGGAGGTCTTCAACGATTTTTCGAGGTCGTCGATCTTCTTTTGGGTATCGCGCACATAACCATTGATGTCCTTCATGCGGGTCTTGTAGTCATCGTAGGTTGTTCCTTCGACCATGTTCACCCTCAGCAGTTGACGGCTGGCGTCGATAGAATCCATCATGGCGCCGACTTCGGTCAACGTTTGCGCCATCTTTTGACTGGTTTCCAGTTCAATTTTCAGGGAATCTACCTGCGATTGCAGTTGTTCCTTTTCTTTGGCTCCACAGCCAGCAAGAAGGGCAGCTACAGGTATAATAAAAGCAAGCTTTCTAGTCATAAAGGATTGGTTTTGGGGTTATTGAACAAAAATACCATTGATTTCGATGCTAAAAGAGGCGGTCTGGCAAATTATTTTTTTTAACGGTTAAGGTGCGGATTGAGCCGTTAACCCACCCCGGCGAGCGAGAACAAGGCCAACATTATCTTGTTTTACTTTTGGTATTATTTAAAGGAAGTTAAATTTGCGACGTTAAGAACGATACTTAGAGCCATTTCATGCCCCCACTAAATAACCACGCGTATGCGTATTGCTGACCCGGGCAAACCCCATATCCTTACCGGGGAAAGTTCCTTAAGCCTGGCGCTGGCACCCGGCTTTTCGCTCATCGTGTTTCTGGTCCGAACCCTTCTCGTGCTGCTCCCCATACCTTACGCTTCTTCAACACAATTCGAAAAGCGATTAAGCTCCGCTTTCCATTTTAAGCAACGCAACTCTTTCTACATGACAACCCCCTCGGAAGGCGGGGTATAAAAGCATGGCCATATCAAACGAAAAATATCAGACCCCACTGTCGTTCGGGGGTGTCCTCGTTTCGCTGGGAATCATTTACGGTGACATCGGCACCTCGCCGCTGTACGTTTTCAAAGCCATCGTCGGCACACAGGTGATCAACGAGGAACTGATCCTCGGCGGCCTCTCCTGCGTGGTGTGGACGCTGACCCTCATCACCACCCTCAAATACGTTTACCTCGCCCTCAACGCCGATAACAAAGGTGAAGGTGGAATTTTCGCACTCTATGCGTTGGTGCGCCGCTACAAAGCACAGTGGGTGATCTTTCCCGCCGTGATCGGCTGCTGCACGCTCATCGCCGACGGGTTTATCACACCGGCCATCAGCGTGTCGTCGGCCATCGAAGGGTTGCGCATTTTGAATCCATCTATTCCCACCGTCACCATCGTGATCACCATCATGGTGGCGTTGTTCATCTTTCAGCAGTTCGGCACCAGCGTGGTGGGCAAAACCTTTGGACCGATCATGTTGGTGTGGTTCGTGGTCATCGCCGCCGTGGGCATTCGTGAATTCTACGATCATCCCTATATCTTCAAGGCGTTAAACCCGGTCTACGCCTTCAACCTCATCACCAAATATCCGGGTGGCTTCTGGTTGCTGGGCGCAGTGTTCCTGTGCACCACGGGGGCAGAAGCGTTGTACTCCGACCTGGGCCACTGCGGCAAAGAGAACATCCGCTTTGGATGGGGCTTTATCAAAGTGTCGCTGCTTTGCAATTATTTCGGACAGGGCGCGTGGTTATTGGAACACCAAGGCCTCCCGCTGGGTGACCAGATCCCTTTCTACGCCATCATTCCCGAACCCTTCCTCATCTTTGGGATCATCATCGCCACCATGGCGGCCATCATCGCCAGCCAGGCGTTGATCTCCGGCACGTTCACACTGGTGAACGAAGCCATGAAACTGAAACTGTGGCCCAGCACGCGCGTGCGCTACCCTAGCAAACTGAAGGGACAAATTTATGTGCCGGCCATCAACTGGATCCTGCTGGCAGGTTGCATTGCCGTGGTGCTCATCTTCCAGGAGTCGTCGGCCATGGAAGGCGCCTATGGCTTGGCCATCACCGTCAACATGTTGATGACCACGTCGCTACTCGTGTTCTATTTCATGACCGCCAAAAAATCGACGTTCCGTTCGGGCGCGCTGGCGTTTCTGTTCTTCTCGGTGGAGGGCATGTTCCTCATCTCCAACCTCAACAAATTCCAGCACGGCGGCTGGTTCACGTTCTCCATTGCGTTCCTGTTCTTTATCATGATGTACATTCTCCTTCACGCCCGCGGCCTGCGCGACCGGCATACGGAGTTTGTGGATTTGAAACACTATGTGGGCATGATCCAGGACCTGCAAGCCGATGTTTCGGTGCCCAAGGAATCGACCAACCTGGTGTACCTCGCCATGGCCGACAGCAAGCGCTACATCGACTCGAATATTATTTACTCCATCTTCAAGAAACGCCCCAAGCGAGCGGATGTATTTTGGTTCCTGCACGTGGAGACCGTCGACAGTCCGTTCAGCAGCAAATATGTGGTGGATACCATCATTCCAAAGAAGTGTTTCTTTGTACGCATCAAACTGGGATTCAAGACCGACCACCGGGTAAATCTTTTGTTCAACAAGATCATTCACGAGATGGCCGACTCTGGGGAGATCGATCTCACCAGTCCGTATCCGTCGCTGCATAAGTATAGCATGATGTCGGACTTTAAGTTTATCATCTTGCATTCGTGGGCGTCGTCGGATAGTGAGATCTCGAGCTTTGACCGCGTGATCATCCAGGGGTACCGTTTGTTGAAGGAGCATAGTCTTTCGACAGAAGAGCTTTATGGTATTGAGGCGGCTAACTTAGAGGTGGAGAAGGTTCCGATCCAGGTGGGGCCGATGGCGAAGGTGAAGATCAAGCGGGAGCGGACAGACGTATAGAAATATTAAACCGCTAAGGCGCCCTCCTTCGCTAAAGCTACGGCGGGCAAGCAAAGTCAACGCAAAGGCTTTGCTTGCCCGCCGTAGCTTTAGCGAAGGAGGGCGCTCTTTTGCTTTCCAGGGTTTTTACTTCGATCTTCATCACCATAACCCTCTCATGCCATGAAAACTCCCGACTATTATCTTCCGATCATGCCCTACCTCGTCATCGACAACGCTATGGCATTCATCGAATACATCAAGAAAGTTTTCGATGCCCAGGAGAAATATCTCCACAAACACGACGACGGGAGCGTGATGCATGCTGAGTTCAGTATTGGGAAGGCTGTGATCATGTTCACGGATTCAAAAAAAGAATACAAGGCTTTTCCAGGGGGTATGTTCCTGGTGACATCCGATGTCGACGAGTTTATGCCAAAGGCCTGGCTCATGGCGGCGCGTCTTCGCAGGAACCGGGCGATCGCGACTATGGTCGCAGCGCTGGTTTCAAGGACCCTTTCGGCAATCAATGGTGGCTTTGCAAGACGGAATAAGAATTATCCGATTGCGGACACCTTCGTTCGGTTATGGCCGGATATTTAATCAAAATCGCATTTTAAGGCCCTAAAAGCCACTCTTGCCGACTGGCATTGATATTGGGTACAACGTTTCCAATCTATCTCATCGCTATGCTCAAAAATTATATCACGATCGCGCTGCGCAACATCAGCCGGAATAAAGCTTACTCGGCCATCAACATTTTCGGGTTGTCGCTGGGTGTGGCTTGTTGTTTATTGCTGGCGTTCTATATCCAGGACGAATTCAGTGTCGACAAGCACCTGGCCGACAGCGACAACCTCTATCGCATTGTCACCCATTTCGATAGCGAGATGGTCATCGACGAAAGCGGCACGGCTTCGCCCCCCATCGCCATGACGGCGAACGACGAAATTCCGGAGGTGGTGTCGGCCGCGCGATTGGTCAGTCCTCCCGGTGTGGGCGAAAGCCTGATCAAATACGAAGACAATATCTTCTACGAAGCCGGAGGCTACCTGGCCGACTCGACGCTGTTCGACGTGCTGACCTACACGCTCACGGAAGGCAATCCGAAAAAAGCGTTGGTGGACGCCAACAGCGTGGTGATCTCCCAAACGATCGCGAAAAAATTATTTGGGAACAGCGAAGCCCTGAACAAGATCATTAGTATTAGCCAGGGAGGTCCGGCCGTCGATTTCAGGGTCACCGGCGTCTTCATGGACAACCACAAAAGTCACGTGATGCCGCACTTCTTCACCTCCATGACCAGCACCGGTTGGGCCGAATACATGCGCTCGGATCAGGCGCAAGGCGAATGGGCGGGGCAGAATTTTGTGCCTTCCTATCTCAAACTCGCCCCCGGTCACAATTTGAAGACCGTCGAAAAGAAATTGAATGAAATGCTGCAGCGTCACGGCGCCGAAGACATGAAAGCACTGGGTATCCCAAAGACGCTTTCGCTCGAGCTGGTGAAGGACATTTACTTGTATTCGGAGGTACACCAAAGCCCGCGCATCGTCTACATCTATATCATCGCCTCGATCGCGGTGTTCATCCTGTTGATCGCCTGTATCAATTTCATGAATCTCTCCACCGCCAAAGCTACCAAGCGCGCGGGCGAGATCGGGTTGCGCAAAGCGATGGGTGCGGTTCGCAGTTCGCTGATCGGGCAGATCCTGGGCGAGGCCATGATCATCGTGCTCATCTCCATTTTGATCAGCCTGGTGATGGTGCAGCTTTCCCTTCCGTTCTTCAATGTCCTGACGGGAAAAGACATCTCGTTCAACTCCGGCAACGCAGCCTATGTGATCGGCGCGTTGGGCGCGCTTACGGTCGTCACCGGTCTGTTGGCCGGCAGTTATCCCGCGTTCTACCTCTCCTCGTTCCAACCGGCACAGGTGTTGAAGGGAAAAGCTATCGTGAGTGGAGGCTCCGGGCTCTTGCGCCAATCGCTGGTCGTGTTCCAGTTCATGATCGCCATTGCGTTGGTTTGTGGCATGCTCATTATCGGAAGTCAGCTGCGGTATATTGAAAACAAAAATCTCGGTTTCAATTCCGACGCGCTCATCGTGCTGCCGATGCGCAGTGGCGACGCGCTGAAAAATGCCAAGGCCCTGCAACTTGAATTGCAGCGCGTGGCGCATGTGAAACAAGTTTCTTCGGCCGCCTATGTGCCGGGCTCACAAGTCTGGAGCGATTTCTCGCTGTATGCCCAGGGCGGCAACATGGACAACGCGGTCGATCACCTGAACATTCACGTGGGTCCGGGCTTCACGGAGATCCTCGACCTGAAAATTCTCGCCGGCCGCACCTTCTCGGAAGATACGGCACAGGAAAAAGAAGGCAACCTGGTGATCAACCGCACCGGCGCCAAAACCCTGGGCTTCGAACCCGAAAAGGCAGTAGGCCAGGAGTTGTTCACCGAGTGGCAGGGAGTTAAATACACGTTCCAGGTTATTGGAGTGATCGAAGATTACCACCAGAGCACGCTGAAAGAAAAAATCAGGCCGATGCTGTTTCAACTGTTTGAGACCCGGAGCCCCGACTATGTACTGCTGAAAACCGATACCCGGTATTTCAAAGAAACGATCGCCGACGTGGAAAAAGTCTGGAAGCAGATGATCGACGACACCCCTTTTGAATACACGTTCCTGGACGAGAACATCCGCAAGAACTATGAGCAAGACCGCAAAGTGTCGGCCATCATTACCACGTTCACGCTACTGGCGATGCTGATTTCGTGTTTGGGATTGTATGGCTTGTCCACCTTCATGGCCGAGCGCCGCTTCAAAGAGATCGGTGTGCGCAAAGTGTTGGGTGCCGATGTGCGCCAGATCGTGGCCCTGATGTCGAAGGAGTTTGTGAAGTTGGTGCTCATCGCCTTTGTCATTGCCGTGCCGCTGGCGTGGTATGCCATGTCGCGATGGCTGGAAGGGTTTGAATACAAGACCACCATCGACGTACTCATCTTTGTGTATAGCGGCCTGGCGGCCCTGGTCATCGCGTTGACGACGGTGAGTTTTGAGTCGATCAGAGCGGCCATCGCCAACCCGGTCAACGCCCTACGAAACGAATAACCCCGACTGAGTTCACCCCTAAACCTACCGATATGCTGCGTAACTATCTTGTCATCGCCTGGAGAAGCCTGCAGAAAAGCAGGGTGTATTCCTTCATCAACATCGCGGGCCTTTCCATTGGGTTGGCATGCAGCATGTTTATTTTTCTGTGGGTGGCCGACGAGCGGTCGTGGGATAATTTTCATGAAAAGAAAAGCGAGCTGAACCGCGTCTACATCAACTGGCTTGGCGACCGCGGTGTGCAAACACAGATGGCGGTGAACTTGCCGCTGTGGGAAGAACTCAAGCATGATCGCGACATCGTGCACGTGGCGCCCACCGACTGGGGTCGCGAGTTTTTGCTGACCTATGGCGAAAAGCGATTGTACCGGACCGGTTATTATGCCGGCGACGACTTCCTGAAGATGTTTTCATTCCCTGTGGTGCAAGGATCAGCCGAAAACCAATTGAAGGATCCGTCCACCATGGTCATCACCGAAAGCACGGCGAAAGCGTTGTTTGGCGACGAAGACCCGATCGGAAAAATGATCCGCGTAGACGACCGGGGAGAACTCACCGTGACGGGCGTAACCAAAGATGTCCCCACCAACTCCACGTTCCAGTTCCAATGCCTGTTGCCCTTCAGCACCTACGCTATCCGCGAACCCTGGACAAAAGAAGCGATGACGCAGTGGTCCAACAACTCCTTCAATCTCTATGTAGAATTTGCAAAAGGCGCCGAGGCACAAGCCATTGAAAGCCGTTCAAAAGATATCATCAAAAAACACCGGGAGAATTCCACCCAGGAAGTAACGTTCCTGCCCATGGAGCGCTGGCGTCTTTTTGGCGAATTTGAAAACGGCAAGAGCACTACGGGCACCATCGTGTATGTGCGTATGTTCACTATCATCGCCCTCTTCATCCTGGTGATCGCCTGCATCAACTTTATGAACCTGGCCACGGCCCGCTCCGAACGACGCGCCCGTGAAGTAGGGATCCGCAAGAGCATCGGCTCCAAACGCAAAGACCTTGTGGTGCAATTCCTGGGAGAAACTTTTTTTATAACGATCCTCGCGTTCATTCTCGCAGTGGGATTGGTAGAAAGCCTGTTGCCGCTCTACAACGACCTGGTGGACAAAAAGCTGTTTATCGACTTCACAAACCCTTTGCTGTGGCTGGTTTCGGTTGGCGTGATCGCGATGACCGGTTTTATTTCCGGCAGCTATCCCGCGCTCTACCTTTCCTCGTTTCAACCCGCCGCGGTGCTGAAAGGAAAAATGCAGATGGGCAAGAGCGGCACCACGCCCCGCCGGATGATGGTGACCCTCCAGTTTTTCTTTTCCATCGTGCTGATCTTTTCCACGATGGTAATCTACAAACAACTCAACCACCTGAGAAACCGTCCCACCGGCTACGACGGCGCACGCCTGGTCACCATTGGTTCTGTAGGCGACATTCCCAAGAACTATAACACCATCAAACAAGAGCTGCTGGCTTCCGGCCTGGCCGAAAACGTCATGCGATCGTCGAGTCCCATCACGGCCATCTATGGTTTCAAGGAAGTGGGCTGGGCCGGCAAACGCGAAGATCAACGATCGTCGTTTGCCATCATCGGAACGGACTATGATTATACGAAAACCCTCGGTGTGAAAATGCTCCAGGGCCGCGACTATTCGGATGCCTACAACGATTCCTCCTCGATCATCCTAAACCAGACAGCCGTGGAATATATCGGTCTCAAAAATCCCATCGGCGAAACCCTGACCATAGACGACCACAAGTTTACCGTCATCGGCGTAACCGAAAATGTGATCATGAATTCGCCACAGCGGCAGATCGATCCCACCGTACTCGTCTTTGATCCCAACTGGATGAGCGACGTGACGCTCCGGCTGCCGGAAAATAAAAATACACAGGAGGCATTGGCCGGGGTGGAAGCGATCTTCAAGAAATACAACCCCTCGTATCCGTTCACCTTCCGTTTCACGGAAGACGAGTTCAACCGCAAATTCACCAACATTCAACGCGTCGGCCGCCTGGCCAATCTCTTTGCCGGCCTGGCCATTCTCATTTCTTGTCTCGGGCTTTTTGGACTTGCCGCCTTCACGGCCGAACAACGCACGAAAGAAATCGGCATTCGGAAAGTGTTGGGGGCTACCGTGTCGAGCGTGGTCGTTTTGCTGTCGAAAGAATTTACCCGGCTGATCATTCTGGCCTTTGTGCTGGCGGCGCCGTTGGCTTGGTGGGCCATGAACCAATGGCTACAGGAATATGACTACCGTATATCCATTCCATGGTGGATTGTGGCGAGTGCCGGTGGTCTGGCGTTTGTACTGGCGGTTGCCACGGTAAGTTTTCAGGCCGTCAAGGCTGCGGTGGCCAATCCTGTGAAGTCGCTGCGAAACGAATAAGCGCAGCGATGGTGAGGTGAAACACTCCGCTCCTATTTCACTTCGTAATACAATTTATTCAGGTCCTGTAGTTGACCGGGAAAGATCTCCACGGTTTCGGCGCAGCGCACGATCATCTTTTTTATGTCCGCTTCATCCTTTCCTTTTTCCAAGGGAGCGTTGAACGTGAGCATCTGGTCGAAACAGATGGCGAAAATGTAGAATTGCTTGCTGATCGATGGATTGTCCTTGGGCATGGTCAGCGTCCAGAGCAGCATGGGTTTGTTGTTGATGTTCAGGTATTCGGCTTTGCCTTTCAAGGGCCCTGCGTTCAATTCTTTTTCGATATAAGCTTGTTCATACTTCCGGTAGGCTTCGAGGAGGCGCTTTTGTTCGGCTGCGTCGGGGGCCTTTGGATTTTGAAGGAAGGGGATGATCGTGGCCTGGAAAAGTTTGCCGTCGACCCAGAGGAAGTTGGGGTCCTCGGTGTTTTTCACCGAGTCGGCTTCGATGCGAAAAGTAAAGGAATTGGTGTGACCATTGTAGACCACCATCACACCATAACGGGCTTTAAGCTTGGCGGTTAGGAATTCTTCGGCTTGGTATTGGGCTTGGGTACTTAATGATGCGAGGAGAAGGAAGATGAGGAAGAAGTTTTTCATGGTGTAAGTTTAACCGCAAAGGCGCAAAGACGCAACTTCCACGCGCAGGCTTGGTGTTTTTCGCCCGTCCTTGTTGATGTTTTTCTCCGCCAAAAAGTTGGGCTGGAACAGGTTTATATTCCACCACCTATTGCCACGAATTCCTCAAATTACCCCGCCCTTGTTGATTTCTTCACCAACAAGAATTAGGGCACTAAATCATTGACGTATCGGAATACATAATGCAAGGGAATGCCCATTGTTTTTAAAGGCCGTTCACATCAGGTGCTTTTGGCCTATTGATTGTCACCCGATGCTTGTTGGTGAAGAACACCAACAAGGGCGAGGCGACCGTGCTCAATTAATCACCCGCTCTTTCACTTTGTCTTCCACCGGCACAAACGTATAACCTTGCTGCTTCAGGGCATCGGCTTCATTGTAATACGATGATGCGTAAGTGATCTTTCCATCGATGACTTTGTACACCACGTGGATCTTGATCGACACCGGTGGACGTCCATTTTTATACGTAACACCGAGTGAGCCCCACTCCAGCACCCAGTCACCTTTGAGCGGGCCCTCCGCTTCGGTGTGTGACAGCGCAGTGATGCGGTCGTATTTCATGGAACCGTAGACGGTTTCCCAGTTCTTGCGTGTCCTTTCCAGGTAGCTGGCACGTCTGGTGGTATCGCCCTTCACAGGGCCGTGATCTTTGAAATTGGGGGCCATAAACATTTCCATGGTGGCGACGTCGCCGACCAGGCTGGCCTGGATGTATTGATTCACGATGGCTTTGTTCCGTTCACCCACTTCTGTCGCATTAACCGTTTCGTCTTTTTGGGGAGCAGCGGTGGGTTTGTCGCACGAGGTCACGCCCATCACTATGATGATCATGGCCATAAAAGCTAAACCTTTCATATTCTGAGTTGGTCAGTATTCAAAGCAATACAAACACTCCTCATCATGGTTCGCCGACGATGAACAACACGGCAGGAAAATATGTGTTTTTTATTACCGGCTAACGCGGTCTGGTGTCTATCTAAATTTACGTATAACGCACCGAAAAGTAACGGCTTCGGCACTGAATTTTAGCGATCCCTTCAACCCCTTGTCGCCCGGTGGCGGACGATTTTGCACGTGTTCGTCCAACCTGATTTAGCGCCAACCCGTCAAATCACTTCCATTCGACGTTTTGTGCGTGGCATTGGAATTGACTTGGCGTGATCGACTAATCCGCTCCCTATGTTCAAAAGCTACTTCATCACCGGTCTGCGCAATCTGACGAAACAGAAAGCCTACTCCTTCATCAAGATCATCGGACTCGCCTTCGGACTCGCCGCCAGCATGATGATCTATCTCTACATCGAAGAAGACCTGAGTTACGACACGTTCCACCACAACTACGACCGCATCGTGCGCCTCCTCACCATCGATAGCGCCGAAGGGGTGAGCAGCAAGCACGTGGGCGTGACCCAACCCATGCTAGCGCCCACCGCCGAGGCCGAATTGCCCGAAGTGACGGAAAGCGTGCGCTTCACCGGTGGCGGCCGCTACGACCTACGCTATGGCGACAACATCCTGAAATGCGAAGCCGCCTTTCGCGTAGACCCTTCTGTGTTCGACGTATTCGATTTTCCCATCCTGGATGGCGAGAAAAAAGGCGCACTCGACAAACCGGGCTCGATCGTGATCACCAAGACCCTGGCAAAGAAAATATTCGGCAATGAAGAACCGGTGGGCAAGACCGTGAAGCTCAACCAAACCACCGACTTGTTTGTGACGGCCGTCATCGCCGACCTTCCCAAAACGTCGCACCTGCAATTCGACCTGCTCCACTCGCTGGTGCCCGGCCAAAATGACGACGGGCTGCGCCAGGCATTGGAAACGTGGCAAGGGATTTTCACTTTCTCTTATCTGCTCCTGGACAAACCCGCCAATATCCCCGACCTCAATGCAAAACTCCAGGCCATCACCAAAAAGAATAACGCCTACCAATTTTTCACACCCGATGTGCAGCCGCTACGCGATGTTCATTTGAAGTCGAAGGAGATCTTGTTCGAAACCAACGCAAACAAATCGGATATCCTCAATGTGTATGTACTCTCCACCATCGCCGCCCTCATCCTGATTTTGGCGGCCGTGAATTTCATGAACCTCGTCACGGCAAAATCGGCCGGACGGGCCAAGGAAGTGGGCATGCGCAAAGTGATCGGCGCCGTGAAATATCAACTCATCGGACAACACCTGATCGAATCTATTGTCGTAACCACCGTGGCCGCCATATTGGCTGTGGTGATCGTATTTGCCGCGGTACCCGTGCTGAACAGCACGTATCAACGGTTTGCCGACGTCATGATCCTGTTGCAGCCTTCAAGCCTCCTCATGCTGGGTGGTTTGGTGCTGGTGGTGGGCGTATTGGCCGGAATTTATCCGGCATTTGTGTTGTCGGCTTTCAAACCGATCCTGGTGCTGAAAGGATCGTTCAAAAATTCTACACGCGGCATTCAGCTGCGCAAGGCCCTGGTGGTACTGCAGTTCACCATCTCCATCGCGCTCATGGTGGGCACCGGCATTGTCTACCAGCAAATGCGCTTCATCTACAGCGCCGACCTGGGCTATAGCCGCGACCAGGTGATCACCATCCAACAAAACGGCGACGCCGTGACCCGCGCCACCGCCCTGAAAACGGAATTGATGCGCAACGAAAACATTGTTTCCGCCGGCACCTCCTCCGCGCGTCTCGGACAACAACTGGGGCGCACCAACATTTTCCCCGAAGGCTCCACCAGCGAAACCAACATCATCACCAGCGTCATGGTGGCCGACGAAAACTTCATTCCCACCATGGACATGAAAATGGCCGCCGGCCGGAATTTCTCCGTCGAGTTCGCCGACTCGCTGTCGATCATCGTGAATGAGGAAATGCTCCGGCTTTTGAAGTGGAACGATGCCCTGGGTAAGAAGATCGGGTTGCAATCGGGGGCCACAGTGGCCGACCAAACACAATACACCGTCGTTGGTGTCGTAAAGGATTTTCATTTTGCTACGATCCGGCATAAGCTGGAGCCTATGTTTATGCTCTACAACAAAGACAACAACGCTTTGTCGATCAAAATCAAAGCCGGCGACATTCAGAATACACTGGCTTATGTGGAAGCTACTTGGAAAAAAGTGAATCCGGGCACGACTTACGAGTACGCTTTCCTGGATGAACAATTCGCAAACCTCTATCGCAATGAGCAGGCTTTTGCCAACATGTTTACGCACTTCACGGTTTTGGCGTTGGTGATTGCTGGGTTGGGATTGTTCGCGTTGTCGGCCTTTACGGCGGAACAACGCAAGAAAGAAATCGGAATCCGAAAAGTACTGGGGGCCAGCAATGCCACGATATTCTATAAGCTCTCATCCGAGTTCATCATGCTGATCCTGGTGGCGTTTGTGCTTGCCAGTGGCGTGGCCTATTTTGTGATGACACAATGGTTGAAGGATTTTCAATACAGCATTCAAATTGGCGTGGGCATCTTCGCGTTGGCGGGCGCTGCTTCGGTGATGATTGCTTTGCTGACGATTAGCTTTCAGGCGTTGAAGGCGGCGTTTAGCAATCCTGCGGATGCATTACGGACAGAGTAGTCACCCGATCGCCACACGCCGTCACCCTCCGCGCACGCCCTTGTTGGCGTTCTTCACCAACAAGCATCGAACAATAGTCATTCAAGTTACACGCGCTTGATGCGACCAGCATTTAGAGCGATGGGTATTCCCTTGGATCATGTATTCTGGGCGTCAATGATTTGTCCCCTAAATTCTTGTTGGCGAAGAACACCAACAAGGGCGGGAGGGCGGTGGGATCATGTTGTGTGGCCATTGACTTAGATGAATTATATTTGCCGGCATGCCACCCGAAGCCACTCCTAAAGCGCACCCAGATCGCAACATCCGTCACTTTCGCCAGCAAATGAAAATATTACCATTTATATTTTTTCTTCTCAATTGCGCTGTCACCTATGGGCAAAAAAGTCCGTATCGACCGTTTAAAATGGTGATTATCGTCCCAGATACGGCAGTAATACATAATGAATTGGAATATTACGTAGACACTGTTCAGACGGCATACATTCGAAGATATTATCATTCGATAACACAAATGGAGAAGCTATTGGATTATTATAACTCTCCTGACGAGAGGGACAAAGATACCGAGGAACGCAAGAAACGTCTCGTCGAGCAGTTGAAAGCTGCCAAGGCCATGGAACCGGAGATCAAAAAGTCTAAATACTATGAGCTCATCCCAACCTACTCGGCCGAAGTGCTTCAATTATACTTTAATGAATATCCGCCCCATTCAATTTTCCAGGTAGTGAGACGGCGCGAACTGCATTCTGAAGATCTCGGCCAGGTTTCCGGTCAATTTAAAGCAGACTATGTCGTGAAGTACGATAACATTCATTCCGTACACAAAGGCGACCAAATCACTATGCGATTGACTACCACGTTGTACTCCAAGAAAAAATCCAACATTTTATGGAAAAAGGAAACCAGCGGAGAGATGAGAAGTGATGGAGATATGTGGACCTGCACGGACCCATTGACCTGTTTATTAATAACATGTGTAGAGTCCTCCTTTGAGGAGATCTTTCAAACGGTGAGTAGGTTGCAAAGCAGATAGTTCTCAATGGTGTTCTTCACTAACAAGGGCGGAGAACGAGGATCACCCCAAATTCTTCAATTGTTCGATCTTTTCGGCTAAACTCAGACGTCTGCCAAAAATAATTTCCACCTCTCCGTTAAGCCATTTTTTTCGATACGATTCCCAGCTTTTAGTGTATGGTGGGCAGCCTCCGTCATCGAACCCAAATTCAAATCCGCAGGAACAGATGTCATAGGAAGGATTGCCATCTTCATCATAAGGTCTCCAATCCTTGTCTTTCGACTTTTCGCCACAAACGGGACAAAAACAATAGCCGTCTTCGCTGATGACAAGTACGAATTCCTCGCCATCCCAAGCTTTAATTTTCTCCTTACTCATTTAATTTTGCAATAACGCTGGGATTCAGGCAATCTTCGATATTACCCTTTTTCAATAAGTTCTCAATAGCGCTCTCAATACAAGGACGTGTTAACTCTTTCACAAAAAGATCAGGTGGCACGAGGTATAATCCATTCAAATTAGCGCCGGAAGCTTCATCGTTCTTTACAGCGGTTTCCAGAAATTTGTAGGTCCAGACATTTATTCCATACCGTCGCCCATCAGGCAATTCAACTAGAACATTTGCGAAGTCATTTTCAACGTCCCCGTTTCCTGGATCAACGGCCTCAAATTCCAACCAAAGTTTGAATTCTTTCACTTTATACCTCTTAATCACCTACTTCAGCAACCCCTCCAACCGCTTCAACTCCGCCTTATTATCCTCCGAGTTAATCGAAGAAATAATCCCATACTTCTCCCGCGTAGTCAACCGCCAGCTCAGCGAGGCGCGTGAGTTGTTTTGACGGATGCTGTCCATCTTCTGAAGAATCGGTGTATAGGATTCAGACTGGTACTGTATGTCAACGCGATCGATCTTATTATGAAACCAATACTTTGCCTGGTTGATAAACATATCGCTGTTGATATCCTGAAAATTCTCAAAGTTATTATAAACGCTGCTGATAGGTTGCGTCATATCGTCAATGATGGTCTGTCCAACCTTGGGGGCAATAGCACCGAGCTTCGGTGAATCGCGTATGGATACGAAGACGATACCCGATGTGTTTTCAGCAATCCAATCTTTATAGGCATAAACAAAACGCACCGCATCCGTCAATCCAAAGTTATCGGAAATGCCCGCATCCATGATCTTGATGGCGGGTTCCGTGGGCAGGGTTGTGTTGGGCGTTATGTACGGGAAAGTAGCGCTCATGCGCAACGCGGAAAGGAAACGGAGGTCGCCCGCATTTTGCTCCTTGAACAAGGTGAAAAAATCGATGCCCGCATATTTGGAGAGGTCATAGTCGGGGAAGCTCATGATGTCGTAGTTCATGAACGACACGGGGCGGGCGGCGATGTAGAGTTTGCGGCCGTCGTTCACGATGGTGGGCGCGAGGATCACCATGGGGACGATGGCCTGCAGTTCCACGCTGTCGTAGGCTTTGATGGGTTTGTCCATCATGCGCTCGGTGATCTGGTTCAGTTGCTCTTCGAAGGTGTAGCCGCGGTCGCGATAGTAATAGTTGCCGTTGTATTCGAACTTGGTGAAGCCCACAAACAGGTCGTTGGCCATGAGGCTAAAGATGAGTGGGTTCAGGTTATCGGTCGAGATGCGTTGGCGGTGGACTTCGGAATAGGGGTGTGGGTTCTGGCCTTGCTTCTCGCGGAGTTTGAGCTCGCGGAAATAACTAGCGCCAATGAGGCCGCCGGATGCACCGGTGATGAGGATGCTTTGTTCCATGAGCGCGCCGTGGGTAAGGCTGTCGGCCGTTTGCAGGGCCGTGAGCGTCCAGAGTGCTGCGCGCTTGCCGCCGCCACTGGCGCAGAGGAATACCATTTTGGGTTTCTTGTCGTCCGGAAATTTCTTGCGCCAGTTTTCCAGCATCGGAAAGTTTGTGTGCCAGTCGCGTTGCAGGTGCGTGGTGTCGTTGAGCGCGCGGAGCGAGTTGACGGAATATTCGGAGGCGGGTCTGAAATAATCCAACCCAAACGCTTCATAGCGCCGGGTGAGATACTCCTCTCCTACCAGGTGATTCAGCACCAGGAAAAGAATGAGGGCTGTCGTGGCGGACCATCCGCCAAACCAATACGAAAAGGCGCCGGCCATCATCACGAAAATGGTGAGGAAGATGATGAAGCTGGCCGCGGCTGGGAGCTGGAACGCAGGGTAGTCCTTGAACAGGCCCAGCAACAGCACGAAGCCAAAGATGAACAGTTCGATGACGACGAGGTTGAAATGGTTTTGGTCGAACACTTGCAAAATGGTGGCCTTGTCGTAGAAGCCGGAATCCTCCACGGGCCTCACTTTCAAATCGAAATCCAAATAGTTGTCGACGCGGATCTGTTTCTTGCGGGCGATGTCCAGCTTCTTCATGGCACTGGCGCGCGTGACTTTCACATTTTGTTTGATCTTCTCGTCGATGCGGCAAACCACATAGCGGAAGATGTCTTTGTTCGTCAGCCAGAAATAAACAAAGAAGATGGCCGACATCACCAGGTAGCCTGCAATGAGTCCACCCAGGTTCCACGCCAGGTCGCCGGCGCGGCTGTATTCATTGTTGATTTGAAACTGGATGATCTCCGTCACATAGACAATGAGGAAGGCGGTGGGAATGATGCTGTTGTTCAGGACGAACTTTGAAAAGGGCCGGCTCAATGCGCCCACAAACGAAAAGCGATGACCGTCGGTGATATAACACGTGATGTGAAAGGCTGTGGTGAAGCCCGCCGACACCATGCCGATGATAAAAAAGCTGCGGAAGTTTACTTGGTTGAGGTATTCGGGGTCCAGGAAAAGGTAGGGGATGCCGAGGTATTTGCCAAAGCTGCCCGTGACCATGGCAAACAGGATGATCCAACACAGGATCAGCACGTGGTTGCGTTTGATGTTGTTCAAGAGCAACTGTGCCGGAAAAGAGTAAACAAGCCTTGGAACTAAAAAGTACAGTTTTCTCATAGACCGCTTCAAGGTATGGAATTTTGCTATCATTTAATACGGTATCGCATCTCGAGGTAATACGCTCCCGGTTGGCGGCGTTGCGATGATAAAAAGCTTGCTTTCGCGGAATATCCATCCCCGTTCGTTGCGTTTGTCGCGGATTGTTCCGTAAGTTTCCGGTTCATTTTTTTGCCTGTCATCACCTTAACATTTCGCATTTTCTGGATAAGCTTTTCTCGATATATCGTTCCTCGGCCGGCTCCGGCAAAACGCGTACGCTAGCCAAAGCGTATCTGCTGCTGGCCTTGCGCTACCGGGCCGACTACTTCAAGCACATCCTGGCGGTGACCTTCACCAACAAGGCCACGCAGGAAATGAAGGACCGTATCCTGGCCTACCTCGACGACTTTGCCAACGGCCGTGCCAACGAACTGGCCGAAGAGCTGAAAAAAGAACTCGAACTCGACGACAACACGTTTCAGCAATACGCCCAGGAAGCTCAGGCCGCCATCCTTCACAAATACGCCCAGTTTTCCATCAGCACCATCGACGCCTTTTTTCAGAAAGTGATCCGCTCCTTCACCCGCGAGGCTGGGTTGGTCGGCGACTACCGCCTGGAGATCGAGCAGGATGCCGTGCTCGAAGAAGTGATCGACAACCTCATCGACGAATTGGGTGCCAACAAAGAACTCACGGATTGGGTGGTCGAGTTTGCCAAGGAGAACCTGGAAAACGAGCGGGCCTGGGATGTGCGGCAAAGTCTCCTGGAATTCAGCAACGAGATCTTTCGCGAGGAGTTCAAAGACATCGAAGACCAGGTGATCAAAACCACCGGCGACCGAAAGTTCTTCAACACCTTGCGGGCCACCTTGTGGCAACAGCGAAACTTCTTCACCAGCAAAGTGACGGGCCCGGCACGGGAGGCGGTGGCCATTCTCTCCGAATGGGATCCGTCTGACATTCACTATGGAAAAGGCTCCGGCATCTACGGCTTCCTGGAGCAATTTGCTTCGGAGAAAAAATTAAAAGAGATCAACCCTCCCGGCGGCCGCCTGCCCACGTACTTAACCGCCGAAAACTGGCCCAGCAAAAAATGTCGTGACCGGCGGGGACTGATCGCGGTGGCCGACCAAAAGCTCATCCCGATCCTGCGCCAGCTCATGGAAGACTATGAGCTGCACTACAAAAAAAGTCTCAGCGCCGAAGTGGCATTGCAAAATCTATATGTCTTTGGCCTCCTCTCCGACATTTCACGCAAACTGCGCGAATACAAAGACGAGAACAACCTGATGCTGCTGGCCGACGCCCCCAAATTTCTCAACGGCGTTATCCAGGACAGCGACACCCCTTTTATTTATGAGAAGGTTGGCTCGTTCTACCGGAACTATCTCATCGACGAATTCCAGGACACGTCGGCCATGCAATGGAAAAATTTCCTTCCCCTCCTGGTCAACAGCCTCGACCAGGGCTACACCAGCCTCGTCGTGGGCGATGTGAAGCAAGCGATCTACCGGTGGCGTGGGGGCGATCTCAAGTTGCTGCAACAGGAGATCGAACAACACATTGGTCCGGCACGCGTGTCGGTGAAGGAGTTGAGCAGCAATTTCAGGAGCGCGCTGGTGGTGGTGGACTTCAACAACAAAGTGTTTGAAAAAGCCTCGGCTATCGTGGCGCTGGAAACCGGGCAGTCCATTCCGAAGGAAGCCTATCACGACATCACCCAAAAAATATCACGCACGGAAGAAGGGTTTGTGCAGGTAAAATTCTTGCAGGAAGACGCCGACGTGAATTGGAAAGAGCAGGCTTTGGAGGAGGTGCCGCGCTACCTGGAGAAGCTCCAGGAAATGGGCGTGCCGTTAAAAGACATTGCCTTCCTGGTACGCAAAAACGAAGAAGGCCAGGAGATCGTGTCACACTTGCTGCAATACAAAAACTCCGGCCACGCCAAGCCGGGATGTTCCTATGACGTGGTGTCGAACGAGTCGTTGCGCCTGGATGGTGCCGCATCGGTGAACTTGTTGTTGGGGGCCATGCGCTACCTGCTCAACCCCGACGATGCCATTGCGCGCGCGCAACTCGGTTATGAATTTGCAAAATTGCATGAGCCGGATCGCTCGCTCACGGAAGTGTTTGCCGTGACCAACCAGGTGTTCTTTGAAGGCAATCTTCCCGACGCGTTCAAGAAAGAAAAGGCGGCGTTGAAAAAACTGCCGCTCTTTGAATTGACAGAAACGCTGGTGGACATTTTTCAGATCGGCAACATCAGCGGTGAGATCGCCTACCTGCTGGCGTTCCAGAATTTAGTATTGGAATTTTATACCCGCGAAAAAAACGACCTCGGCGCTTTCCTGGAGTGGTGGGAGGCCAACAAACAAAAAAAATCCGTGCAGGTTTCGGGTGATGTGGACGCGGCGCAGATCCTCACCGTCCACAAGTCGAAGGGATTGCAGTTCAAGTACGTGATCATCCCGTTTTGTGCCTGGAATCTCGACCACGATAGCATGCGCGCGCCGCACCTCTGGGTGACGGCTCCCGAACAGCCTTTTGCCGACGCCGGTTTTATGCCCGTAAAATATTCGAGCACCCTGCAACAAACTTATTTCGCCGGCTACTACGAAACCGAGCGCACCCGCAGCTACCTCGACAACCTCAACCTTTTGTATGTGGCGCTCACCCGTGCAGAGGCAGGCCTCATCGTCATGGCCCCGCACCCCGACGTGCGCAAGAAAAATGTGGCGCAGCTTTTATACAACAGCCTTCCCAAAGAAGACGAAAAGCAATGGAACGAAGCGCGCCAGGAATTTAACACCGGCACCTGGACAGCCTCCGCCACCCCTGCCAAACACGACGACACGGCCCTGGGTCTCCCGGTCTACACGTCGTTTCGCTGGCGCGATAAATTGGTGATGCGTCAGTCGGCAAAAACGTTTTTTGAAGACACCCCCACGGAACAACAGGAGAAGATCTCGTACGGCATTTATCTCCACACCGTCCTTTCCCGTATCGCGTATGCGCAAGACATTCCCGACACACTCGACCGCATTGTGCTCGAAGGACTGATCACCCTCGAACAAAAAGAAGTGCTCTATGAGCAGTTGCAAGAATTGATGCGCAACGATCAGATCGCCTCGTGGTTTAGCGAAGCGTGGGATGTGCGCACGGAAATCCCCATCCTCATGCCCGGCGGCGCCGAGAACCGGATCGACCGGTTGCTCATCAAAGACAAAAAAGCCGTGGTCATCGATTTCAAAACGGGCGAGCCGGCCAAGGCCGATCAGCAACAAGTTTCGGAATACATGGAGATCCTCCGGCAGATGAATTTCACCGACATCACCGGATATTTGCTTTACATCAGAAAAGGCGAAGCCATCTCCGTGCCCCGCGGCAAACCAAAGGCCGTGCGCAAAATCGACGACAAGCAGTTGGGTTTCGGATTCTAATACATCTCAAAAAAAATAGCCCTTGCTGCATTCGCAACAAAGGCTACTCTCCTCACGATATAGTCGTTAATTATTCAGCTTGTTGATTTCGGCGTGGCCAAAGATCAGGCCTCTGTTTACACTGGCATCGCCTTGATAGGAAACCTGCGACTCGCCAAAGGCATTCACCTTCAGTTGGTCTCGGGTGTTCAGTTTGAGGTTGCTTTCGCCAAAAATGTTGGCCGTGGTGGAGTAGCTCTTCAATTCCTGCGTATCGATCTTGTTCTCTCCAAAGAGTTTATATTTCTGGTATTCGGCTTTACCCCCTTTGATCCGGAGCTTGTTCTCGCCATACAGGCTGGTCTTCATATATTCGGCTTTCACCGAGGCGAGGGTGATCTCGTTCTCGCCATAGGCCTTCAAAACAAATTTTTCGGCGCGCAGCGGGCTGGTGCAGGTCAATTCCTGGTTGCCGCGGATTTCGAGGTGTTCCAATTCTTTATAGGTCACATAAGCTGTGATGCTCACATTGTGGTAGATGCCGTGTCTGCTGTGCGAGTTTACATATTCGTTCCGCTCGGTCACCTTGGCGTCGTCCAGGTAGACGCGGAGGGTGTGGTGTGACACTTTGATATTGATTTTGTCGGCAGTCACGTTGTTGTAGACCAGGCGGATGCCTTCATGGTCGCCTTGTTCCAGGATGAGGTTCACGCGGGGGGAGACGATCACTTTGCGGAAGGGCTTCAGGTCTTTGGTAATTTCTTTTGATTCTTGGGCGCAGGCCACCTGCACGGCGGCAGCGAACAACGCGAGGGAGAGGAGGTTTTTCGGAAATTTCATAAAACTTGTATTAATGCGTTTCAGTTTTTTAAAGGGGTTTGCTGTTAGACACCCCACCTTTGGTTTACCCCTATTGCCCATCCGGATTTTTTTTCCGGCCGGCCTGGATACTATGTAGACTAAAAAAGAAAAAGAAAGGTTGCACCAACCTATTCATTTCTCAAGGATTTTACCGGATTCCCGGACGCGGCCTTCACGGCCTGGAAGCTCACCGACACAAAGGCAATGACCAATGTGATGCCCCCGGCAATGAGGAAGGCCGACCAGGGAAAGGCGATCCGGAAAGCAAACTGGTCCAGCCACCGGTGCATGGCCCACCCGGCCACCGGCCAGGCCAGCAAGTTGGCGGTGACGACCAGTTTTAAAAAGTCCTTGTTGATCATCAACACCATGTCGCCCACCGTGGCGCCCATCACTTTGCGGATGCCGATTTCCTTGGTGGCCTGCTCGGCTTTGAAGGTGGCCAACCCCAGCAGGCCCAGACAGGCGATAAAAATCGCCAGCGAGGTGAACACCGTGAAGATCATGCCGAGGCGTTTCTCGGCCTGTTGCTTGGCTTCGAAGTTCCAGTCCAGGAACTCGTACTCAAACGGGGCATCCGGCGCATATTTTTTCCAGAACGACTGGATCAGGGCCAGCTTTTCTTCCGCATTTCCCTTGGTGATGCGGATGGCCATTTCCCAGTTCGGCTCCGGTCCCAGCACCACGGCCAGGGGCTGCAGCGGCTCCTTGAGCGACTGAAAATTAAAATCCTGTATGATCCCGATCACTTCGCGCTGCCGCCCGTCGTGATCGTAGTTGGTAACGAGCTTTTTGCCTTTAAATTCTTCCCACCCCAGTTTTTTTGCTGCCGTCTGGTTTAGGATGATCGCATTGCTGTCGCCGGGGATCTGCGCGGAAAAGAATCGGCCCTTGACCATGGTGTAGCGCATGGTTTCCAGGTGGTCGGCGTCCATTTCGTAGAGGGCCAGCAGGTATTCGTTGTCGGAATCCACCGGTTTGAATACCGATTGCCAGTCCACCTGCGGTGGCAGGCGGTTGGCATAGCTGGCCGAACTGATCTCGGGATATTCCATCAGCGCCCGTTTAAAAGCCACCCCGTTGTCGCGAAGGTTCTTGGTGTGTAGGAGATTGATGACATTGGCCTTGTCGAACCCGATGTTGGCGCCCTGAATAAAACGCAGTTGCTGGTAGACCACGATGGTGGAAACGATGAGCACGGTCGAAATAAAAAACTGGAAGATCACCAGGAGGTTGCGCAGGCTGAAAGGCTTGCGCGGCGATCGCATTTTCCCCGTGAGCACTTCCACCGGGTTGAATCGCGCCAGGTAATAGGCCGGGTAGCTCCCCGCCAGCAGGCCCACCATCGCCACGAAAATGAGGAGCCCTCCCAGGAAAACCGGCGTAAAAAGGCTATCCAAGGTCAGCCCCTTGTTGGTAAAATAGTTGAACACCGGCAGGGAGACCATCACCATAAAAAGGGAAATGAACACCGCCACGATCACATAGCTAAAGGATTCCACCAGGAACTGACCGACCAGGTTCCGGTAGGGCGCCCCGATCACCTTGCGCACCCCCACCTCGCGGGCACGCGTGGCCGAACGGGCGGTGGACAGGTTCATAAAATTGATGCAGGCCAACACCGTCACCAGCAGGGCCACGGAACCGAAGATGTAGATGTATTGAATGTCGCTGTTGGGTTCGATCTCGTCGCCGAGTTGCGAATGGAGGTGAATGTCCAGCAGGGGCTGGGCAAAGAAATGCAGGCGGTTGCCCCGCGATGAGAACGCAACCCAATCCGAATGATTCTGGTGGCCCAGTTCGTGGCCCACTTTCTTTTCCGTCAAACCGTTCAGGCGGCTCATGGCCTCGTCGGCCGGGGCGCCGGGTTTGAGTTTGAAATAGGTCACGAGCCGGCGGGTCAGCCAGTCGCGGGAGTTGGCTTCGTCCCACGACGACAGGGAGAGCAGCATCGTGAAGTGGAAATGCGAATTGAGCGGCGGGTCTTCGGCAATACCGCTCACGTGTGCATTGTAGCCCTGGGCCAACGCGAGGATTTTCCCGATTGGTGTTTTATCGCCTCGGCCCTTGTAGTCAAAATAACGACGGGCCGCCGATTCGGTGATGACGATCTTTCGCTCGCCCCTTAACACCGAGTCGGGGTTGCCTTCGATCAAATTAAAATGAAAGAACCGGAAAAAATTCTCGTCCACCAGCAGCAGCTTGGGTTCGGTGAACGCCCGGTCTTTGTAGCGGACCGGAAAGGTAGCCCAACACGCCATGCGCAAAGTGCCGTCCACACCCGGGATCTCTTTGCGCAAAACGTCCGCCACCGGACTGCCGGTTTGGGTTGAGCTGAACGAGCGACCTTCCAACGCGCCCGAGAATCCCAGCCGGTAGATGCCGGCCGCATCGGGATGGAATGTGTCGTAGCGCAGTTCGTCGCGAATGTAAAGGATGATGAGCAGTGTGCTGGTGATCCCGATGGTAAGGCCCGCGATGTTGATCAGGGAAAATCCTTTATGCCGCAGCATGAAGCGGATCACTATTTTCAGATAATTCTTTACCATGGAGTTTTGCAATATAGCAGTTTCAACGGCGCGCTCCGCCAGAGTTTACACGACGGTGTAAGAAATACGGAGACGCTCACTTCACTTCTACGAATTCGTGGTTCAGAGGATGCTGGAAGCTTCATTGCTTACACCGGAAACCGTGATCTGGTGGTTGATCGCTTTCAGTGATTGGACAAATCCCACCTTATCCTTCGGAGAGACGATGACGTAACGCAATCCATTCCCATAGACGATCTCGATCCGGTCCAAAGATAACGCGGGAGCGCTTATCGGATTCCGTGTTTTGCTCACGCTGGTGATTCTTAAAATGTCGACGTCGATCCGAATAATAAACGCGCATCGTATTTCAAGAACGTGACCTTGAATTCTATAATGCGTGCCCAAAAGAAACGGAATCGCAATGACCGGGGCGATAATCAATCCCACGATCAGCCCGTTCGGGTCGAACGGCGTTATCACCAAAGGCAGGAGAATGGGGAGGACGATCGCCGCAGACAGGATCAATCCAACTTTTGATCGGTACGTTTTTATCATTTGTGAAATGTAAATCGCTGTTTATCGCGCCACCACAAAGCCTGGCCCGTGCAGCACCACACCGCTTCGTGTCCCGGTATGTTTTCCTTCCTCCACCACCAATTGACCGTTCACGATCACATAACGAAAGCCGTTCGAATACACGTGAGGCTTCGCGAATGTGCTTTCATCGCCCACGGTCTTTTCATCAAACACCACGAGATCGGCAGCCATACCTTCGCGCACCAGACCGCGGTCGCGGAGTTGAAATTTCTGGGCGGGCAGCGAGGTCATGCGGCGGACGGCTTCTTCCAGCGGGATCACTTTTTGGTCGCGGACATAACGTCCCAACACCCGTGCATTGGTGCCATACCCACGGGGGTGAGGCACACCGGAACCAAAACGGATAATGCCGGCATCGGATGCAAACATGTTGAAGGGGTATTTCATAATGTTCTTCAAATCGTCTTCATTCATGCTGAAGAACACCATTTGTGCGCCGCCTTTGTCCACCATCTCCAGGATGGTCTCCGCTTCTTCTGCAGCCTTGGCCCTGCGCCCTTTCGCGAGGTTTACTTCCGAAATATTTTTGCCATTCATCAAGGTGTCGGCGCTGTACCGCGCCACCACGGCATAGCTATAGCTTTTCAGTTGTTTGCCTTTTAAGATGGCCAGCATTTCTGTTTTTATTTTCTGATGGATGGCAGCATTGTTCAATCGATAGTGCAGCGAGTCGGTGCCCCCGGAAAAAGCCCAGGTTGGCAAAACGGTGTTCAACGAGGTGCTGCTGGCAACGTACGGATATTGATCCACTGTAACATCAACCCCTTCGCGCCGTGCTTGCTCTACTTGTGCCAGCGTGCTGGCCGAACGCCCCCAGTTAGGTTTGTAAGTAACTTTGAAGTGCGAGATCTCTACGGGCATGTGCGCCTGCCGCCCGATGTTGATCGCCTCTTCGATGGCCTGTGTCACATGATCGCCTTCATCGCGGATGTGCGACGCATATACTCCGTTGTATAACGACGCGGCCTTCGCCAGGCCGATCACTTCGGGTGTTTTGGAGTAGGTGCCGGGCACATAGATGAGCCCCGTGGAAAAACCTACCGCGCCATCTTTCATCGCCTGCTCCACCAGCGCCTCCATTTTCTTTTGTTCTTCCGGTGAAGGGTCGCGCTGGGTATCACCCATCACGGCGCGACGCACGCTGTTGTGGCCGATGAGCGTGGCTACATTCACAGACGTCTTCACGCTATCGAGCTGCCCGAAGTAGCGGGCCAGTTCGGTGTTGGATGAGCCACAGTTGCCGGTCACCACCGAAGTAACGCCGTCATAGATGAAGTTGCCCGCGGTGGGTACGGTGAGGTCGTTGCCTTCGATGTGGGTATGCACATCGATGAAGCCAGGTGCTACGACCAGCCCTTTCACGTCCAATACCTTGCGGGCCTCGCCTGCGCTGAGCTTGCCCACGGCCACGATCTTCCCATCGCGAATGGCCACGTCGCCATAGAACCAGGAGTTGCCGGAACCGTCGATGATCTTGCCGCCCGTGAGCAGCAGATCATACGTTTGCGCCGCCAGCGGGGCAACGGAGAGAACAAAAGCAGAAAGAAACAGGAAGAACGATCGCATGACGTTTAGGTTTTTAGACGCATTGAAAATAAGGGATGACCGGCAGTTATGCCAACATAAATGACTCTATCTTTGCCCGCTCATGACGTCATCGCGCGAACAACTGCAGAAAACCCTGGAGCTCATCAAGCTCGAACGCCAGGCCGACCTGGAATATTACCGGCAGAAAGTGTTGCTCCGGTCCCTTCACCAACGCACCCAGGACGGCACCACCTGGTATCCCCTGCGTTTGAAGCGTGACTATATCGGCACGGGCGAACGCCTCATCATCGAAGTGGAACGCACCAGCCACCGCGAACAACCCCACGCCTTCCAAAGCGGCAAGTCGGTGAATGTTTTCTCCAACGGCTCCGGCAAACCGGACCGCGATCATGTCAGCGGCGTCATCAACTACGTGCGCGACGACAACATGGTCATCACCCTCAACGCCGAGGACTTGCCCGATTGGATCGGTGACACGCTGCTGGGCGTGGACGTGATGTTCGAGGAAATGACCTATCGCGAAATGGAGTTCGCCTTGAAAGAAGTGATGAGGGCCGAAGAAGATCGCGTAGCCGAATTGCGCGAGATCCTCCTGGGGACCACCATGGCGCAACGCGAACCAGGACGTCCCGAAAAACCAACTCCTGTTCCCGGGCTCAACGCCAGCCAGCAAGCGGCCCTCGACCGCATCGACGGCATGGATGTTGGCTTCATTCATGGACCACCCGGCACCGGCAAAACAACGACCCTGGTGCAGGCCATCGCGCGCACGGTCAAAGAAGAACAACAGGTGCTGGTCTGTGCACCCAGCAACGCTGCGGTCGATTTGCTCACCGATAAATTGAGCGATCAGCAACTGAGCGTACTCCGCATCGGCCACCCTGCCCGTGTGACCGAACAAACGCTGAGCAAAACGCTCGACGTGCGCATCTCCGAGCATGCCCACTACCAGGAGCTTCGCGCCCTGCGAAAAAAAATGGAACAGATCCGAAGCTCCGCCTTAAAATACAAACGCGACTTCGGCTACCAGGAACGCCAGCAACGGAAGATGCTGCTCCAGGAATCCAAAGCCCTCAAAGCCGACGCCGACTTATTGGAATTCTATATTGTGAACGATCTGCTGCAAAACACGCAAGTGATCTGCTGCACGCTGGTGGGCTCGTCGCACCCCGTGCTGCGCGGCAAGAAGTTCAAGACCGTGTTCATCGACGAAGCGGCCCAGGCATTGGAGCCCGCCTGCTGGATCCCCATCCTGCGAAGTCGTCGCGTGATCTTTGCGGGCGACCATCAACAGCTTCCGCCCACCATCAAATCCAACGAGGCGGCTAAGCAAGGCCTGGCCAAAACGCTTTTTGAAAAAGGCATGGGCCGCCAGCCACAAACCTCCACCATGCTCACCGTGCAGTACCGCATGCACGAAGCCATCATGAAATTCTCGTCAACCTATTTCTACCAGGACGAACTGATCGCCGACGAAAGCGTGAAGCACGAATTGCTGCGGCCCAACGAGCTCCCCATCGATTTCATCGACACCGCCGGTTGTGGCTTCACCGAAGAACAAGACAAAGAAACCCTGAGCCGCTTCAACGAAGAAGAAGGACGGTTGATGATGACCCAGGTGGAGGCGCTGGTCGAAGGGATCGGGCAGGATGAATGGATGGAGCGCGGCCTAACCTTGGGAATTATCACACCGTATCGCGCGCAAGTTGACTACCTGCACAAACTGGCCGAAAGCTCTGCGATCCTGGAACCGTTGCACCGTCTCATCACGATCAACACCGTGGATGCCTTCCAGGGACAGGAGCGCGACATCATTGCCATCAGCTTCGTACGCAGCAACGACAAAAGTGAAGTGGGATTTCTGGGAGACATCCGTCGCACGAATGTGGCGATGACGCGCGCACGGAAGAAACTGATCATGATTGGCGATAGTGCAACGTTGGGATCGCATCCGTTTTATTTGGATTTGATTGAGTATGTTCAGGAGGGGGGATTTTATAAGAGTGCGTTCGAGATCATGGGGTGAGAAATTCAGGAGTCAGGAGCCAGAATCCAGGAGCCAGGAGCTTAGCCGTCAGAAGTCAGAATCCAGGAGCCAAGTCAAGATGTGCGTTTTCGAGACGGTCTGGGCTGAATAACCCTGGCCTTAGGCCAGGGACAAAGCCACCTCCACTCATCGGGCTTTAGCCCTGACTGCTCTCGTGGCAAGTCGCTCCGCGCGGCGCAAATTTGATGGAGTTTGGATGGACGACAGGGAAAATATTATTTTAACGTTCAAATCTATTTGCATGAAGAATACATTTCGATGGATGGCGCTGCTGGCCTTGTTGGTGGTCGGCGCTTGTAAAAATAACGGTGATGATGGTGTAGCCACCATCACGGCGGAAGGCATTTCGCAATACATCAAGTCGCTGGCTTCGGATGAACTGGAGGGGCGGCGACCGTTTACCAGCGGGGAAAAGAAAACCCTGGACTATCTGGAGGGACAATTCAAGGCGCTTGGTTTGGAGCCCGGAATGGGCACCAGCTACCTGCAGGAAGTGCCTATGGTGGAGATCGTGCCGGATGCCGACACGGTGATGACCGTGAAAGGCGCGAAGAAAAATATGAAGCTTTCGGGGTTCAAGGATTATGTGTTGTGGTCGCAGCGTACGGATACTTTATTGAACTGGAAAGATGAGGAGCTTGTGTTTGCCGGGTTTGGGGTGGTGGCTCCTGAATATCAGTGGAACGACTACAAAGACCTGGATGTGAAGGGCGGTAACGACACCACGTTCTTCAAAGGCAACACGATGACCTACTACGGCCGTTGGACCTACAAATTTGAAGAGGCTGCGCGACAGGGTGCCAAGGGTTGTCTCGTCATTCACAACACGGTGCCCGCCGGGTACGGGTTTTGGGTGGTGCAGAACAGTTGGAATGCACCACACCTGTATCTCGACCCGCGTGGCAAAAATGATTATTTCTGCGAAGGGGTTGGCTGGACGTCTATGCCAGCCACGGAGAAACTTTTCGAGGCCTCTGGATTCGACTTTAATGAATGGCAAACCAAAGCCCGTCAACGCGGCTTCAAGGGTTTTAGTCTGAAGTCGAAGATCAGCACCAGGATCAAATTCAAATCCACCTACAACAAATCCTACAACGCCGTGGCGAAGATCACGGGCAGTGAGAAGCCGGATGAGTTCATCATCTATTCTGCGCATTGGGATCACTTCGGCATTGCCAAACCCAACGCCGCCGGTGACTCCATCTACAACGGCGCGGTGGACAACGCCGGCGGCGTGGCCACCATGCTGGAGATCGCCAAAGGTTTTAAGAGCCTGAAGCACCCCCCCAAGCGCTCCATCCTCTTCCTGGCGGTCACGGCCGAAGAACAAGGTCTTTGGGGTTCGGCTTATTATGCGCGCAATCCCATTTATCCCGCCGACAAGACGGTAGCCAACATCAACATCGACTTCACCAATGTGATCGGAAGAATGAAAGATGTGACCGTGATCGGCTTAGGCCAATCGGAACTCGACGACTACCTCAGGACCGAAGCCACCAAACAAGGCCGGTATTTAGCGCCCGACCCAAATCCGGTGGCCGGCATGTATTTCCGGTCCGATCACTTCAACTTTGCCAAGGTGGGCATCCCGGCGTTGTTTGTCGGCAATGGCGTGGATCACATCGAGAAAGGAAAAGAATTTGGCAAAGCCCAGGAAGCCGAGTATACCAAGGACCGCTATCACCAACCCACCGACGAATTCAATCCCAACTGGGATTTGAGCGGCGCGGTTGAAAATGCACAACTCCTGTTCCAGGTTGGAAAGCGTCTTTCCTTTGAAGATGCCTGGCCACAATGGAAAGCCTCATCCGAATTCAAGTCTCTTCGTCAGCCCAAAAAATAAACCACGAAAAGCGCCCGTGACTCGCGGGCGCTTTTCTTTTATCCTCATGACGTTCGCCGACAACATCCTCCGCTTCTACGCTACCTTAAAAATCAAAAGCACCTTACCCGAAGGCGTCGAGATCCTGGATCCCTATCGCAACAAAGAGACCATGGCGCTGTGCCACCTCTTCTATCACAAATATTACGGCGACGAAAAAGAAAGGACCGTCATCATCGGCATCAACCCCGGGCGGAATGGTGCAGGGCTCACGGGCATTCCGTTCACCGACCCGATCAAGTTGGAAACGCTCTGCGGCATTCCCAACGCCTTTCCAAAAAAAGCAGAACTGTCGGCGGATTTTATCTACACCATGATCCAGGCCTACGGTGGTCCCGCTGCCTTTTATAAAAAGTTTTTCTTCAGCGCCGTAAGCCCCTTGGGATTTGTCAAAGACGGAAAGAACCTGAACTACTACGACATCCGCGAACTTCAGGACAGCCTGCGCGACTACATCATCGCTTCGCTCAAGAAGCAACTTACATTCGGGATCAATACCCGGATAGCGTTCTGTCTGGGAGAAGGTGAGAATTTCAAATACATAAGCCGCTTGAACGATGAGCTTAAGATCTTCAAAGAGATCATACCCTTGGCCCATCCGCGTTTTATTATGCAGTATAAACGCAAGCTCGTAAACGAGTATGTAGAAAAATACCTGCAGGCCTTAAGCCGCTAAAAAATAACTCATTTCTGTACTCAGCTCCCGGATTGTCTCCGCTTCGCCCCTCTCACAGCCTCCGCGGTCCAGGGATCTTCTGGCCAATGATGACGTGGGTAGCGCATGCGCATTTCCTTGCGCACTTCGTGATAGGTAGTCTGCCAAAAACTTTTGAGGTCTTGCGTCACTTGCACCGGCTTATAACCCGGTGAGAGCAAGTGAAGAATAATTTTGTTTCTTCCTTCATTCACGGCCGGTGTCTCCGTCAGGCCAAATACTTCCTGGAGACGCACTTCGATGTAGGGCGGTCTTCCATCCGCACCATAATGTAACTTGATCATCGACCCGCTAGGCACCAAAAGTTTTGGGGGCGCGAGAACATCGAGACGACTGCTTAGATTCCAGGGAATAAGTCCCGCGAGGATAGCCTCGAGGTCGAGTTTGTTAAAGTCTTGCTGACGCGTCACCGCGGTCAGATAGGGTGCGAGCCATTCGTGCGTGGTCTGCAGCAAATGCGCCTCGCTCACGTCGGGCCATTCTTCATCGGGACGCCAGGTGCGCAAACTCATCACGCGGGCTTGCCAGGCGTCGTGCACGTCGGTCCAGGGCAACATCTTTATGCCTTCCTGCTGCACGGCGTCGCAGAGAATTTCAATGCGCAGGTCGTCGGGCACTTTGGTCAGGGGCTTGCTGGACAGCATCACGTTGCCCACGCGTTTTTCCAGCGCGGCGGTGATCATTCCTTTTTCGCGGTTCCAGGTCACCACTTCTTTTTCTTCAGCACGGTGCACGAGATCTTCTTCGTCCAACGGGGCGGCGAGAAATATTTTGCCTTCACCGCTGCCGCTGTCGAGTTGCGCCACGGCGAGCCAGGTTTCGCGCATCAGGGGATCGTGATCCGGCAGTCGCACCACACGGCCGTTGGCCAGTTTGAAGCGCACACTGTGTTTTTCCATTTGACGTGCAATCCGCTCCGGGTAGGCTTCTGCCAAAAGCTTGCCCACATCCGAGTCGATCGGCCCTGCATTGTCCACCCCAATCTTAAAGATCTTCCGCCACGAGGAGGCCACACGCTCAATGCGCTCCAACGCAGACCGCTCGGCGTTCACTCTCTCTCCTGCCCTCCACTTGCGCAACACCTCCACCCGCAGGGAAAGATCGGCGCCCGCGGTCTTTGCCAAAGGATCGCGTTCTTCCAGCAACGCCGCGATGTCTGTGGCCAATGCTGTTAAATTTCTTCCCTCCAGCAACATGTGGGCAATGCGGGGATGCGTTGGCAACCGGAGCATTTCTTTTCCCCGTGCCGTGATCGCATTCCCTTCGATCGCGCCCAACTGTTCTAATAATTCTTTTGCCTGGTTGATCGCCCCCACCGGCGGTGGGGTGATCCAGGTGAGGTCATAAATATTTTGAACACCCCAGTGCATCAACTCCAGCAGCAATGGCGCCAGGTCGGCTTCCAGGATCTCCGGTTGACGATGGGGCTGCAATTGGTGATGCACATTCTCCGCCCACATGCGATAGGCAACGCCCGGCCCAAGCCTGCCTGCACGCCCCGAACGCTGGTCGGCAGCATCGCGTGTGACACGAATGGTCTCCAACCGGGTGAGCCCACTCCGTGGATCAAATTTCGGAACACGTGCATACCCGCTGTCTACGACGGTCGTGATGCCCTCGATGGTCAGCGAGGTCTCGGCGATGGACGTAGCCAACACCACTTTTCTTTTCCCGTGGGGATGTGGAAGGATAGCTTCTTGCTGTTTCTTGAAAGGAAGCTCACCATACAATGGATGAATGCTGGCCTCCATATAATCGGTCTCCAACAATTCGGCGACGCGATGAATATCCGCCGTACCCGGCAGAAAGGTGAGTATATCTCCCTGTTGTTCTACCAGCGCTTTGCGAATGACGCGCGCGGTAGACGGCGCCAGGTACAGATCTTTATCCGGTGCAGCGTAATTCAACGACACCGGATACTGACGGCCCAGGCTGGTTATGATGGGAGCATTGTTCAGCAGTCCCGAGATCTTTTCGCCATCCAGGGTAGCCGACATAATGAGAATGCGCAGGTCTTCCCGCAGCACCTGTTGTGCCTGGAGACATAACGCCAACGCCAGGTCCGCATGAAGACTGCGCTCGTGAAACTCATCGAAGATGACAAGGTTCACGCCTTCGAGTGCATTGTCGTTTTGCAGCATGCGCGTGAGAATTCCTTCGGTCACCACCTCACACCGCGTGCGGTTGCTCACCACCGCTTCAAAACGCACGCGATACCCGATGGTGTTGCCCGGCTCTTCGTCGCGCAAGAAAGCCATGCGCTGGGCTACCGAACGGGCCGCCAATCTTCGCGGCTCCAGCATGATCATTTTACTGCCCTGCAACCACGGCTCATCCAATAGCATCAACGGCAGGACTGTACTTTTTCCCGCACCGGGAGGTGCTTGCAAGATCACCACCGGGTGCTTCAGCAAAGCTTCTTTGAGTTGTGGGACAATTTCCTCTACGGGATACGACATGGGCGCAAAATACGCATTCTGCATCACCGGATCATAACCCTCCGATGTTGGCGGCGTGGCAGAAAAATTTCAGTTTATAGATCGATATGATAAACGTCCTGTTGGTTGCGCGGAATGTCTTGCACATGAAATCCACCGGGCTGGGGAATTTCTTCGATCAGATCGAATAGCGTACACGATTTGGGTAAGCCAGCGAAGATCAACAGGAAGGTATGGATGTGATTATCGGGGATGGCCGTCCACAGGGGCGCGATGGAAATATTTTCGACGTGAAGTAACCCGGCTTTGGCACCGGTCGAATGATCTACCAGGAAGGTAGTCTTCCAGATCCTGACCAACGCATCACTCCACTGGTTTTGGAAATAGCAATGAACATAGACACAGGAGTCGTTGAGCGTTTCCGGCGCGATCGACAACATCACCTCCGGGTCGACCTTGGGCCGGGCAATCGCCGGGGCAGGTTTGCTGATGGTCTTCGACCGGTTAATCGGGGCAGGATGGATTCGGAATGCTGTCATAGCATGAGTTCACCATCACAAAGTTCGGTTACTTCCGGAAGTATTTCAACAGGGAATATGCCGTTTGGGTCGTTGGTCTGGGATGAGCCTGACCCCAGACCACCCTAATTCAACCCGGAAGGCCGGTTTTCGGGGCAAACGTCGCGGTTTGGGAGGGACCCGGATTATTCAACAAACGGAAAAAAATATTTTCGTGCGGTAGGCGCTTTACGAATAGAAATCCTCCAGGGCAGCAAAATATACATTATCCCAACCGTCTACGATGTCTTCGTAATCGTTGTCGGGAATGTGGGTGTGCCGCAGCTCCACCGAGGTGCCTTGCGCATGGGGGTGCAACTTTAGGGTGACGATCGAGGGCTCCTCCTGTTCGCCAAAATACCATTGCTGCACGATCTTCTTCCCGGGCTCAAATTCCAGGTTCTTGCCCACAATACTGCCATCCCACAACGAAAATTCGCTGCCCACTTCCTCCGACATTTCCGCCGGCTCACCCGACCACAGGTGGATCGTCGAGGGCGTGGTCAGAGCCAGGTATACTTCCTCGGGCGCGGCGGTGAGGGTATAATACTTTTTATAGTCTTTCATTTTCTGCGGGCAGATAAAATTTCCTGTATACTTGTGTTTTGTTCGGGTGCTGGCACCTCACAAAGGTATAAAAGCGCCGCGCATGTATCGTTAAAAATCTTTATGACGTCCATCGAGCCCTACATCACCTACGCCATCATCGGCTTTACCTGTCTCCTCAGCTTCTATGCATTCAACCGGCCCCAAGTGATGGCCGACCTGATGATGACACCCTATCTCATCCGGCAGCGCCAACAATATTTCCGGTTCGTCTCTTCCGGCTTCATTCACAACGGTACCTCCCACCTGTTGTTGAACATGTTCTCGTTCTATTTTTTTGGCGGGAGCGTGGAGATCATGTTCAAGATCATTTTTGGCAGTCGCGGGAGTCTTTATTTTATTTTGTTATACCTGATGGGCATCATCGTGTCTGATCTTCCTACTTATTTTAAACAAAAGAACAACCCCTCCTATCATGCCCTGGGTGCTTCCGGCGGCGTGGCTTCGGTGATCTTTGCTTCGATTCTTTTGCGACCCCTGTCCGACATTTGCCTGTACGCGGTACTTTGCCTTCACGGTTTTATTCTGGGCACGCTCTACCTGGCGTTCTCTTATTATCAAGGCCGCAAAGCCAACGATAACATCAACCATGATGCTCACTTATACGGTGCGCTGTTTGGCCTTGTGTTCCTGGCCGTGCTCTATCCAAAGTCACTTCTTCTTTTCAGCGAGTACATCAAGAACTGGCTCATGTCACCCACGTTGAATAGCTCGGGCCGCGCGGGTCTGGGTCTCATCTTTTCCGTAATTCAATAAGCCAGTCCCAGGGATAAGGCGCCTTCATCCACGAGGGAGGCGATGTAAATTCCGTGTCCCATGCATACTCCAACTTCTCCAACGCAGTGATGTCGAGACGGGTTTGCTGGAAGATCATCTCCAGTTCGGGTGCGGTGTAGTGTTTTGTGGGAACCTTGTCGATATACACGATGCCTTGAATGAATTCGCGTTTGTTATTTTTGAAATAGTCGATGTCGGAAGCCGGGATGTCCTCCACGTCGACGCCTTCGGTCTTGTACCAGTCGATCAACCGCAAAGACGAAAACAGTGCCGAGTCCAAAGAGGGCACCACGATGAGCGCTGTGCCCCCAGGCTTCAATGCCCGCTCGATGTTCTGGAACATCTTCACATTCTTCTCCCGCTCGGGCAGCATGATCACATTGCAACAAAAGACGAAATCCACTTCAGGGAATTTTACGCTGCGCTGGGAGAGGTCGGCTCGCTTGAACGCGATGTTGGTGTAGGGTCGCTGCCGCGCGGTGGCCAGGCACTCGCCTGAAATATCCATGGCCAACACGTCTTTAAAAACGGGTGACAAATACGGGAAAGCCTTGCCGGTGCCACAACCAAAGTCGATAGCGCGGTGGCTTAGGTTGGCGTGTTTCTCAAAATAGCGGGGGAGTTTCTGGTCTTTGTCACTTTTAAACACATCGAAGATCTCATCGTTGTACTTGCTGGCGATCGTGTTCCAGTGCGCTTCTTCATTCATGGGCGAGGTTTTTTTTGTGAGCGTTAAAAAAATAAGCGATCCTAAAATAACAATTTATCGGCCATATCAATAATGGCTACCATCGCCCGCCCCAAAAAAGTGTCAGCCGTGGAAGGTCTCGACGTAGAACGTTTCCACCTTTTGCCTGGCCCACGGTGTCTTGCGCAAGAAGGTGAGACTCGACTTGATGCTGGGATTGTTCAGGAAGCAGTTCACGGGAATGACCTCACCCAAGGTCTGCCATCCATAGTGCGCCACCAGTTCGTTCAGGATCATCTCCAGGGTTTTGCCGTGAAGGGGATTATTTTTTTGCGCTTCCGCCATATTGCCGTAAGGGTTCGATCTCGTGTTCGTAGTCGTATTGCAGGTCTTCCGGTAGCTTGCTGAGGGCGGCATCGATCTTCTTTAATTGCCCCACAAACAGGTTCACCAGCACCTGGCTGTTTTGCAATTTAATGCCAGACTGTTTTACGCTGGCACAAAAATAAATGCGCAACTCCAACTCCGTTTGCGCGATCCCGGAATATTTGATGTGTTTGTTAGCGATGCGCAGGATCTTGCGCAGCACCTTCTTGGCTAAGTAAAGATTGGTTTTCGGCAACGACTCGAACTGGTCGTCCATCTCGGTCTTCGCCTGCGACACATAGGCCGCTTCATCGTGCGCTTCAAACAAGAGATAGGAAAGCAGCTCTTTGTTCTCCTTCTTATATTTCGCCAGGCGGAGACAAATATCGTGCAGCTCCTTGGGTTCCAGGTGGGCCAGTTCTTTTTTTATGTCGCTGAGCGAAGCGGTTGTCATGATAGATCACCCTACACCGTTCTTTCTGTGGGTATGGTGATCCAAAGAAAGCACAAAAGTCCGGAAGTTTAAATGCTTCCGGACTTTATTGCTTTTCAGCGCCTAGAGTTTGAAGGTGAGGTCAACCATGAGGCGTCTGCCGTTGATGCGGTAGTCATAGGGCGATGCATACGTCTTGAACAACGCTCCGGTGGCACCAAAAAGGTTGTTCCCTTGCAACCCAATGTCCATATGGCTCGACAGGGCATAAGAAATTTTCAGGTCGGCCGTGGTCCAGGCTTTAACATTCGCGCCACGCAATTGATCGAACTCCGCGGTGTGGTCGGATTCTCTCCGCTTCACCATCCCTTGGTAGTGCGCTTGCGCAGAAAACTTCAGCTTGTCCGTAGCGGTGAACCGCAGGCCGGCGTTGGCAATATGTTGCGGATACCAGACCATCTCTTTTTTACTCACGCTGATGGCGACGTCAGTACTTTCCTCACCCATCCGCTTGGTGAAGGAATAATTGGCAAAGCCATCGAGTTTCGAAAATGAAAGCAGGACCTCATTCTCGACACCCGCTGTTTGTACAGAGAAAAGGTTGATCAATACCGTTGAACTATTGTAGGCGGTCGCGTTTCTGAAATCGGTATAAAAGACGTTCGAGCGCCAGGTTACGTTCTTATGCAGCTTTGCATCGCTGGCAAACTCGTACGTTCGGATGGTCTCCGGTTGCAACTGCACGGGATTCGCGACCGCCACGTAGGTGCTGCCCATGAACAGTTCAACGGCCGACGGCGCCCGGAAAGCGGTTCCACCCATAAGCTTGAATGTAACCCGGTCGTTAAGCGCATACACGAGGCTTATCCTGGGATTGAATTTGGTGAAATGCTTTCCGACCACCGGCGTTCCTTCGGCCGTGAGGTCGTTGTATTGGTATGCCGTATGATCGAGACGCCCTCCCAACGTCGCGGTAAATCCGTTGACGGTGGGTGTATTATACTGCGTATACACACCCACGGAACCAAATCCATTGCCATGAAGCCAGGGCAGCGACGTGCCGACATCCACCAGCTCGTTGTTGGTCGGCGTAAAGTCCGTATGCAAATTGACATTGGAAAGATGGCTGTCGTCTCCGTTATAATGAAAGCGCGACACCTCCACGCCACCCAGCAGGTTCGAATTGCCCTGCAGGTTGTAGCTGTATTGCGCGCGACCGAAATAGTCGGTAAAACTCGTTTTCAAGATCTCGGTCAGGCCATAAGGATATGCCGCATCGTTGTTCCGGACGAAACGGATGTTATAATCTTCAGCATGATTTTGGTACTTCAGCACATACTCCTGGTTGAATCGTTTTCCCGCGTCGGGCGTTTTATACTTCAACACGAAGATGCGTCTCCGTTCGTTCATGCTTTCGGGCTTGTCGGGAACATTGATATACCAACCGTGTCCCGTGTCGAAACTCCATTGTTGTTCATGATACTGCAACGACCATCCTGCGAATTTTCCCTGGCCTTCGATCTTGTTGAAGAGATAGAAGTTGTTCTGCCCTTGCTTGATGTCGAAAGGCTGCGTGTTGCTTCCATCGAGGCCCTTGTAGGTGAACCCCTTGGTGTTGTACAGGCTGACCGACGACACCACTGAAACATCTTTACCCGACCACCCGGTCGTGATATCGGCAATGTTCGTGTTCCAGCTAGCCCTCCGGTATCGTATTTCCACGGGTGATGCGAGATCTTTGGCAGAAGCAGAGTTGAAGCTGATCACGCCGTTCGTGGCGTTGGAACCATACAGTGCCGAGCCCGGTCCGCGGATGATCTCAAGCGATTTGGTAAAAGCCAGCGGCGTCGCTTCATAGGTCATGGCTGATCCGGTGAACGTCACGTTCATGGGCACACCATCGATCAACGTCAGCATGTGGTTGCTGTTCCAGGATTCAAATACACCGCGGGAACTCACCGTCGGGCGATCGTAGTCTTGCGACGGCGCAAAACCCGGTTGCCGATTAAGAACATCCTGGGCACTCACCCAACCGTAGTGCTGGATCTGCTTGCGGGTGATGACCGAGATCGTGCTGGGAGCCTCGCTGATCGTTTGACTGAATTTCGATGCGCTGACAATTTTGACGTTCATCAATTCCTCCAACGACATTGTGTACAAACTATCGCTATTCGCGTCGATAACCTTTTCAGGGGTTTGCTCCTGGGCATCCGATCGAAAGCAAGGCAGGAGCATGGCACTGCTGATCGCAACAATTAAAAATATGGTCTTCATTTTTCTGTTTGGTTTCACTTGATGATGGTGGCCATGGAGAGTAATGCGCCCGACACTTTGAATCCACCCTCTTTAATGACCGGCTCGTTGATCTCGATGACCATCTTGCCATTGACGATCACAAAATTCAATGCCGATCCTTTCTTGCCGTAAGATTCCTTGCTGGTCACGAACAAGGTGGGCTTCGCCTTGAACACGTCGCGGGCTTTTTCAAACGACTTCAACGCGTCATTGCCCAGGAAGAATAGATCACAAGTGGTAGCATCCGGCTTTTGGACGTCGACTTTGCTGACGATTATTTTCTTTCCGTCTTTTTGTTTGCTTTGAACAGCTTGTTCGAGCGCGGTGAACAAATTGTCGTCGCCGGAGATGGTCATGACAAAGGGTTCATTGCCCGGGCTGTCCGGCCAATCAATGTATTTGATGGCATTTAATAATATCGCCGCCTGCAGGTCACTGAGGCTTCGCTGTTGGGCCAGCGTGTCGTTCATGGGGAGGATGCTCGCGAGTAGGATTAGGATGAAGCATCCGTTGATCTTGAATTTTAAATACATGTAATGCGTCTTCGGTTTGTTGGCGCAAACCTATCGGCACACACTGCAAATGATTTTCAGCTGTAAGATTTTTGCGACGATTGTTTTTTTGTCACGCCACTGTTCGATCAAAAATGCAAAACAAGTGGCTCGCGAATTTTGTCTTGGCGCATCATGTAAGGTGCTGTCACAGCATCGATGATCTTTGAAAAAGCGTCGGCAGCGGAGGGAACGGAAGAAGGTCTTGTCAGCTTGATCTTCTCTCTGACCCTGAAAGAAGGAACCTAGGTACAAAATCAGAAGCGACAAAGAAATGCAGCTCCGAAGTCGATTGCATGCCCTCAAAACTAAAAGATGTGCGAAATAAGTTTTGTTTACGACACCTTCTTTAATTTACGCCCGTTAAACGTGTTCAGAAACCTTCCGGATCGATCATCTCTGTATGCATAAATTCTCAGCCCGCGACATTTTTATAGGATTGCTCTTCTCCATGCTTTGGTCATCGGCTTCGGTAGCCGGGAAATTCGGCTTGCGTGTGGCGGAGCCGCTGGTATTGTTCACGGTCCGCTTCCTGCTGGCCGGTGTGCTGCTGTTGGCCTATGTCTATGGTGTCCAGAAAAATCCTTTGCCCCGTGCGCGGGAGTGGAAACAGATTACCATCTTCGGCACCTTCAACACGGCCCTTTACCTGGGTTTGTTCATCATCGCCCTGCAATACATCACGCCGGGCATCACCACACTGGCCATTGCCCTCAATCCACTTTTCATCAGCGTGATGACCGCCGTGTGGATGAAGCGCAGGATCCCGGCGAACGAATGGATCAGCATTGGGTTGGGCATTATGGGTGTTTTTGTGGCGGCCTATCCCCTGTTGCAAACGAGCTACGCCACACCCGGCGGCTTGGCGTTGTTGGCGTTGAGCATGCTCACCTATTCTTTCGGGGCGGTCTACTATGCGGCGGTCCGCTGGGAATTGTCGCGCATCACCATCAATGCCTGGCAGGTCTTCATCGGTGGGTTGCTCGTCCTGCCCCTGGCCTTGTTCATGCACAAAGCGGAAAACTCTTTTAATCTCACGTTCTGGCTGTCGCTCGCCTGGTTGATCATCCCGGTGTCGGTGGTGGCGGTTAATTTGTGGTTGAGGTTGCTCAAGACCGATGCGGTGCGGGCCTCGCTGTGGCTGTACCTTTGCCCGATCTTTGGCTTTTTATATTCGTCTGTTTTCTTGGGAGAGCCGCTTACGCTCTATACGTTGGGAGGGACGGTGCTGGTGATGACGGCCCTTTATATCGGGCAGCGGAGAGCGAAGGTTTAACCACCTCACCTTCGCTAAAGCTTCGGCGGGCAAGCAAAGAAATGCCTATGGTTAACGATCCCGCTACTTACTGAGCTTGAGGATCAACTGCTCCATACATTGCGTCATGTATTCGCCGTTGCCTTTTCCATACCAGTTCATCAACTGGGTTTCATAGTGATCGGTGTCGTAGTATTTTCCCGGTGTTACATAACCGATATAGCCGCCATTGAAGCTGGTCACCATCGTGCGCAGGCCCTGGTGATGCGCAACCGAGTCCAGCGTGGCATCGAACTGTCCTGAAAAATCGCAGGGCGTTCCCAGCATCACCATGTCGCCGATGCGGAGGGCGGTGAGGTACTCGGGATACTCTCCGAAGGCCGACTCGAACACCCGGGGCCGGAGACACCAGTTCTTCAAAACTTTTACCTGCGGATCGCTCAACAACAGCGGCACACGATACATGACCAACGCCCCGCCCCGAAGTGGGGTAAGCAACGCCGAATGATCGGAAAAATTTTGCGCGATCTTGTCCGCCATCCAGTTCACGCAACCCTGGCCCGACTCCGGCGAGTTGCCCGAATGGCTTCCGACGGCGCCGGCCATGAACATGGCAAACGTGTATTTATTTTTTTCCAGGGCATCGACCAATTGTCCCGGGTAGTCGCGCGACAAGTGAAGGTCTTCATCGGGCAGACACGTGGCATGCGCCGTATAGCTCAACAATACCAGTTTGCTGCTGTCGCTGCGTTGCACCTCCAGAACGCGAAGCAGGGAATCCACCGGGCCGTTGTCGATCAACCGGTTGGCTACAGCCGGCACGGGAATGAAGCCGGCTTTTATTTTGGCGGGAAGCATGTTCTCGGATGCTTCCTGAATGCTGGCTTTGATCTTGTCGGCCAGGAAGTGCACGATCGAGTCGTTGTAGGGTCCGTATAACAGTGCCGTGGCGCCCTTGGCCCAGTTGCCGATGCTGTTGTGCGAATGGATGGCACCCAGGTAGGTGTTGTTCAAGGTGAACCCGATTTGCGGAAGTTCTTTTTCCAGCAGGCCGGTAACCGTGGGCGGCATGATCAACAGGTCGGCGCTCACAATGGCTACACGCCGTTTGCCGTTGCTCACCACGAGGGTGCGCACGTAGATCGAGTCGTGCACCGATTCGAACAGCTTTCCGCGCCGCGTGCCATAGCCCGCCGTGGCTGTGCGATGTCGCGGCGTGATGTTCGCTTTGCCGTAACCTACAAAAAAGGTAAGGGTATCTTCATTGCCGGTAGCGCGCAAGGTATCGATGCGGGCGACCATGGCTTCATAGAGTGAATGACGGTCGATGGTGCGATCTACAGGGGCAATGCTGATGGCCAGAAACACAACGATCACCCCGAAAAAAACAAGAAGGGAGACAACAACAAAACGGAAGACTTTTTTAAGTCGCATAGGGGCGCAAGATAAGGGGCCAGGTGTCCGAAAGCGATACCGGCTATCAATAAATGGACACCCCAGGCCGAATCCTAATAAGTGTTAGCTAAATCCTGCCCTTCTCCGTATTTTTGGGCCTTAAAACGAATGAATTCATGAGCACGGAAACGATGCAGGCAGCTCCCTCGGATAAAAAACAGACCTTGGCCGGACACCAGGCTCCACCCCCCTATAAGCCAAAAAACAAAGTGAGGATCGTCACCGCTGCCAGTCTTTTCGACGGTCACGACGCAGCCATCAACATCATGCGCCGCATCATTCAAGCCACGGGTGTGGAGGTGATCCACCTGGGCCACGATCGCAGCGTAGAAGAAGTGGTGAACACCGCTATACAGGAAGATGCCCAAGCCATTGCCCTCACCAGCTACCAGGGCGGACATACGGAATATTTCAAGTTCATGTACGACCTGCTGCAACAAAAAGGCGCGAGCCACATCAAGATCTTTGGCGGCGGCGGCGGCGTTATTCTCCCCGAAGAGATCAAGGAGCTGATGGACCACGGCATCACCCGCATTTATTCTCCCGACGACGGCCGGGCCATGGGCCTGCAAGGCATGATCAACGACCTGGTGGAACAAAGTGATTTCCCCACCGGCGAAACCCTCACCGATGAGGCCGGTCAATTGAATTCAAAAAATCCAGTCGCCATCGCCAGGCTTATTTCAGCCGCGGAGAATTTCCACGACCGCCATAAAGATGTATTGGATACGATAAAAAAGATGGCCGAGAAATCGCAGGCGCCCGTGCTCGGCATCACCGGCACCGGCGGCGCGGGTAAGTCGTCCATGGTGGATGAAATTGTGCGTCGCTTCCTCATCGATTTCAAGGACAAGACCATCGGCCTCATTTCCGTGGATCCCTCAAAGCGCAAAACCGGTGGTGCGTTGCTGGGCGACCGCATTCGCATGAATGCCATCAACAACCCGCGCGTGTTCATGCGCTCGCTCGCCACCCGGCAAAGCAACCTGGCCCTTTCCGTTTATGTGAAGGAGGCCATTCAAATTCTGAAGGCCGCAAACTATGACCTCATCATCCTGGAAACCTCCGGCATCGGCCAAAGCGATACGGAGATCCTGGATCACAGCAACGTGTCGCTCTACGTGATGACACCCGAATACGGCGCCGCCACACAGCTCGAAAAGATCGACATGCTGGACTTTGCCGACATCATCGCGCTCAACAAATTCGACAAGCGCGGTGCATTGGACGCCCTGCGCGATGTGAAGAAACAATACCAACGCAACCACCAGCTTTGGGACAAGAAAGCCGACGACATGCCGGTGTTCGGCACCATCGCCTCCCAGTTCAACGACCCCGGCACGAACCAGCTCTACAAGAAAGTGATGGACACCATCACCGAAAAAACAGGCGCCCACCTCAAATCTTCCTTCCACATCACACCGGAGATGTCGGAAAAAATATTTGTCATTCCCCCACACCGCACGCGCTATCTGAGCGAGATCTCCGAGAGCAATCGCGCCTATGATGCCTGGGTGACCCAGCAAGCCGACGTCGCCGAAAAACTTTATGCCCTTCAAAAAACGCGTGACACGCTGGGCAAAGAACACGATGACATAAAAAAAATATTACTTGCCGAATTCGACCACATCAAACTGAACCTCGATCCGCGCAACTGGAAAGTGTTGGAGACGTGGACGGAAAAAGTGCAACAATACAAAGCGCCACTTTTCAAGTTCCAGGTACGCGACAAAGAGATCGCCATTCAAACACACACCGAATCGCTCTCGCACACTCAAGTTCCCAAAGTTTCGCTGCCGCGCTACACGGGTTGGGGTGATTTGCTGCGCTGGAACCTGCAGGAAAATGTTCCCGGAGAATTTCCCTATACCGCCGGTATCTATCCCTTCAAACGCGAAGGCGAAGACCCCACGCGCATGTTCGCCGGCGAAGGCGGACCGGAGCGCACCAACCGCCGCTTCCACTATGTGAGCCAAACCATGCCCGCCAAACGCTTGTCGACCGCGTTTGATTCGGTGACCCTCTATGGCAACGACCCCGACTATCGCCCGGACATTTATGGCAAGATCGGCAACTCGGGCGTGAGCATTTGTTGCCTGGATGACGCCAAGAAATTATACAGCGGCTTCAACCTCGCCGATCCCAAAACATCGGTCTCCATGACCATCAACGGTCCTGCCCCGATGTTGCTGGCCTATTTCATGAATGCCGCCATCGACCAGCAATGTGAACTCTATATCCACAAAAACAACCTGGAAGAAGAAGTCACACAAAAGATCGCCGCCCTCTACAAAGGGCGCGAGTCGCAACGGCCGGCCTACCAGGGACCGCTGCCAAAAGGAAACGATGGTTTAGGATTGATGCTCTTGGGCGTCACCGGCGACCAGGTGCTCCCTGCAGACGTCTATCAAAAAATAAAAGACTACACACTCAACCAGGTGCGCGGCACGGTGCAAGCCGATATTCTGAAAGAAGATCAGGCCCAAAACACTTGCATCTTCTCCACCGAATTTGCGTTGCGCCTGATGGGCGACGTTCAACAATATTTTATCGACCACCAAGTGCGTAATTTTTATTCGGTGTCTATTTCCGGATACCACATCGCGGAAGCCGGGGCGAATCCCATTACGCAACTTGCGTTCACGCTGGCCAACGGCTTCACTTACGTGGAATATTACCTGAGCCGCGGCATGGACATCAACGAGTTTGCGCCCAACCTCTCCTTCTTTTTCAGCAACGGCATCGACCCGGAATATGCTGTCATCGGTCGCGTGGCCCGGCGCATCTGGGCCAAGGCCATGAAGAACAAGTACGGCGCCAATGCCCGCGCGCAAATGCTGAAGTACCACATCCAAACCTCGGGCCGCTCCCTGCACGCCCAGGAGATCGACTTCAACGATATCCGCACCACGCTGCAGGCGCTGTATGCGATCTACGACAACTGCAATTCCCTTCACACGAATGCCTACGATGAGGCCATCACCACCCCGACCGAAGAGTCGGTTCGTCGTGCCATGGCCATCCAATTGATCATCAACAAAGAACTGGGACTCGCCAAAAACGAGAACCCGATCCAGGGATCTTTCGTCATCGAAGAACTTACAGATTTAGTGGAGGAAGCCGTGCTCACCGAATTCGATCGCATCACCGAACGCGGCGGCGTGCTCGGCGCCATGGAAACCATGTACCAACGCGGCAAGATCCAGGAAGAAAGTTTATACTACGAAACGCTGAAGCACACCGGAGAATATCCCATCATCGGCGTAAACACGTTCCTGAGCTCAAAGGGATCGCCCACCATCATCCCCCGCGAGGTGATCCGCGCCACCCCGGAAGAAAAAGAATACCAGATCAACATGCTCCGCAGCCTGCACGCCCTGCAAAAAGAAGGATCCCAGGCCTTGCAAACCGTACAAGACGCCGCCGTCCAAAACAAAAACATCTTCGAAGCCCTCATGGAAGCCGGCAAAACCTGCTCCCTCGGCCAAATCACCAAAGCGCTCTTCGAAGTAGGAGGCCAATACAGAAGAAATATGTAGGTAGTAGTAGCCAGTAGTCAGTAGTTAGTAGTTAGTAGTTAGTAGTTAGTAGTTAGTAGCCAGTATTTACTAATGGCTAAGGACTAACTACTAACTACTAACTACTGACTACTAACTACTGGCTACTGACTACTGGCTACTGGATTTGACTACTTCCGTCTAATGATATACGTCCAAACAGGGCAGTCCACATGATTTACGACGTCCTCCGCGATGCTGCCGCTCAGCATGTGTTGGAGTCCGTGTCGTCCGTGTGTGCCCATGGCGATCATGCCTGCCTTAATGCCATGGGTAAAATTGATCACGCCGGAAGCTTCGTCCTTGTCGTTGTAGATATGAAGCGAGCAATTCTTTAGCATATGGTGACGGGCAAAATCCTGTAGCTGGGCCTGCGTCACATCGTCGCTGATGAAACGTTCCGGGGTGTTGATCCAGACCACATGTAGCGTGGCGTCGAGAAAATGTTGGAGCGCTTTCACGTGCATGACCAGATCTTCCTGGCCATCTTCCATGGCGTTGGGAAAAACAATATCGCGAAGCGACGCCAGGGTTTCCTTTTTCTTTACGGCGATGACGGGACACGAAGCATTGCGCACGATCTTCTCGGCATTCGATCCGATAAAAAACTCTTTCAAACCACTCGCTCCCTTTGTACCGGCGACCACCAGGTCGATGTCGTTCGTCGGGATGTAGTTCATCATCACTCCCACCCGTGGACCAAAATCGGTTTGCGTGATGAGTTTGTCGTCGCCGTGTCGGGCGGTCAATTTAGCAAAGCGTTCCCGGGATTGTTCGCCCAGGTCGCTCAGCAGCGTAGTCTCGAAAGTTAGCGAGGAGGCAATCAGGTTGTCGTGCATCACGGGTGGTTCCACCACGTGCAAGAGATGTACCCTGCCGCCGGAGCGGTGAGCAATATCAAGTGCCAGGCTCAATGCCTGGTCGGTTTGATCGGAAAAATCGCAAGGCACAAGAATTTTTTGCATACACGGATCCTTTTTTGCTGCGACGCATGTGTTGCTGACTTCTGTGAACTTCCTACTCCGAAGTTAAGTCATCCCCGGCAAATACAAAAAAGGAACCTATGCAAAAAATAGGGAAAAGACGGCGTTTTCGGGTCAGTCGTCGCCGTAGCAATATTGCTTCAGGTAGGCGGCCGCATCGTCTTCCCCGGCCTCAAACGCTTTGGTGAGCCAGCGGCAGCCTTCGGTGGTGTTGTCTTTTTCCACGAAGGCGATGCCTTTGTAAAAAATCAAGGTCTTGTTGGTGGGGTCTTGTTTCAAACCTTTGTCGATGTAGAATAGGGCGGCATCGTATTGGTCTTCATCCAAACACAGCGAGCCGGCATACAAATAGGTTTGTATAAAGGAGGGGTCGGACGCGATCACCTCGTCGAAGATCACCAACGCGCTGTCGAGGTCATCCTCATAAAAATAACACAGGCCCAAATAGGATTTCACTTCCGGACCGGGTTCATAGATCAGCAATTGGCGGATGTCTTTCTTGGCGTCTGCGTAGCGATCGGCTTGCATCAAAACAGATGCGCGCCACCGCAACAATTGGGTACTGGCCGGGTTGGCGGCCATGAAGGTGTTGAGGTCTTCCAACTGGGCAGCGGTATCGCCCAGTTCCTGGTTGATATAAAGCCGCAAGAGCCGCGCCTGTTCGTCGGGGATTTTTTCGAGGTATTGATTCACGTCCTTCAATGCCTCCGCATATTGCGACAGTCCGTACCGGCAGTAGGCCCGGTTGTAGAACACCGCGTAGTCTTCGGGCGCTTTGAATTTTGTGGTTTCAATGATCTTGTCGTACAACGCCAGGGCCCCGGCATAGTCTTCATGGGCCATCAGCGTGTCGGCCTGCGCCTTGAGCAATGGACCTTTGTCTGCCTTGGGTTGGGCTGGAGCAAAAAAAGAACTCATCGCCAAAATGACGATGAGCCCTATAGAATATCCGCGAAAATGCTTTGGCATCGCGCCGCGATTATTTGCTGTTTCTCTTCCGGTCGGTTTCGTTGAGGTAGATCTTCCGCAAGCGGATAGACTTGGGGGTAACCTCTACGTATTCGTCGGACTGAATGTATTCCAATGCTTCTTCCAACGAGAAGATGATGGGGGGTGCAATCCTCATTTTTTCGTCGGAACCGGAAGCCCGCATGTTGGTGAGCTTTTTGGTTTTGGTGACGTTGATCACAAGGTCGCCGCTGCGGCTGTGTTCGCCGATTACTTGTCCTTCGTATACGGCCTCGCCTTCGTTGATAAAGAACTTGCCGCGATCCTGCAGGTTATGCAAGCTGTAGGCAATGGCCTCGCCTTGTTCCATCACGATCAACGAACCGTTGATACGTCCGGGGATCTCGCCGCGGAACGCTTGATATTCTTTGAAGCGGTGGGTCACGATGGCTTCACCGGCCGTTACGTTCAACAGGTAATTTCTCAAACCGATGATACCGCGTGAAGGGATCATGAACTTCAGGATCATGCGATCGCCTTTCGGCTCCATGTTCAACATTTCACCTTTGCGTTGCGATACGGTCTCGATGGCTTTGCCGGCGTCTGTTTCCGGAAGGTCGATCGTGAGCTCTTCCATAGGCTCGGATTTCACACCGTCGATCTCCTTGAAGATCACCTGGGGTTGTCCGATCTGGAGTTCATAGCCTTCGCGGCGCATGGTCTCGATGAGCACCGACAAGTGGAGTACACCACGGCCAAACACCATGAAGCTATCGGCGGAGCCGGTTTCTCCCAGGCGCAGGGCAAGGTTCTTTTCAAGTTCTTTTTCCAAACGATCTTTGATGTGGCGCGAGGTCACAAACTTGCCTTCCTTACCATAGAACGGTGAGTTGTTGATGGTGAAGAGCATGCTCATGGTCGGCTCGTCGATGGAGATCGCCTTCATGCCTTCGGGCTTTTCCTGATCGGCAACCGTGTCGCCAATGTCGAAGCCTTCCAAACCTACCAACGCGCAGATCTCGCCGGCCTTAACTTCTTCAACTTTTAATTTATCGAAACCTTCGAATACGTACAGGTCTTTGATGCGGGACTTCACAATGGCGCGCGACTCGCGTTTCACCAATGCAATGGGTTGACCCGTCTTGATCGAGCCTCTGTGTACACGGCCAATGGCCACGCGACCGATGTAGGCTGAGTATTCCAGGGAGGTGATCAGCATTTGGGTCGATCCTTCTTCTACCGCGGGGGCGGGGATGTATTGGATGATGCCGTCCAGCAGCGGGGTGATGCTGTCGGTGGGCGTTTTCCAGTCGGTGCTCATCCAGCCTTGTTTGGCAGAGCCATAGAAGGTGGGGAAGTCCAATTGTTCTTCGGTACCGTCGAGTTGGAACATGAGGTCGAAGACCTGTTCGTGTACTTCGTCGGGGGTACAGTTCTTTTTGTCAACTTTATTGATCACCACGATAGGCTTCAGACCCAGTTGCAGGGCTTTTTGAAGCACGAAGCGGGTTTGGGGCATGGGGCCTTCAAAGGCATCCACCAGCAGCAAACAGCCGTCGGCCATGTTCAAAACGCGCTCTACCTCACCTCCAAAGTCGCTGTGACCCGGGGTGTCGATGACGTTGATCTTATAGTCTTTGTATCGTACCGATACGTTCTTTGCCAAAATGGTGATGCCGCGCTCGCGTTCCAGGTCATTGCTGTCCATGATGAGCTCACCAGGGGTCTCGTGGTCCTTGAAAAGCTTACCGGCCATGAGTAATTTGTCCACCAGGGTAGTTTTACCGTGATCGACGTGGGCAATGATAGCGATGTTCCTGATCTTGTTAACCTCCATAAATCCTCAAAATCCTCTGTTTTTTTCTGAATTGAGCCGCAAAGATACGACATTTCGCCGGGTATTGGTTATCCCATTGTAAAGGTTTCTGTGGTGGGGATGAATCTTTGTGAATTCAAACGTGTGATGTCGGACCAACAGAATGAAGTTTGTCAATTCGTCCGTTGATCTTTATATATCGATCATCCTTTGAGAAAAAACGTATGATTTCTTTGGCTTTGGACGGGGTATATTATTCTAGGACCGCATCAGAATTCGAAAACCTGGTCGTCCAAAACGGCTATTCTGAGCTTATTCTTCATCCGCAATGGTTCTCCATACTTGCCATCCTGGAGCCTGCAGCCGTTGCATTCGCCGTTCTTTTGAGAAACGATCCAATACTCGCGAACTCCGAATTGTTCGTAGAGTTCTTTTTTTAAGATGAGATCGTGTTTTGAATTCGATGGCGACAGGATTTCGATCAACAAGTCGGGCACACCATGAAAGCCATCGTGTTTCTGGATTCCACCGTTCTCGGGCGAAATATAGAGAATGTCCGGCTGCACAACGTTGTCCACTTCATCCAGGTAAATGTCGCAGGGTGCATAAATCAACTCTCCTTTGTTTTCGTTAATCCCAACAAATTTTAAAAGAGCGGCAAAGACATTGCGCGAGAGTTGTTGATGCGTAAAGGATGGACCTGGTGTCATAAAAAGATTTCCATGGATAAGTTCAGCCAACGTACCTTCCGGGAGCGCTTTAAACTCCTCCATCTTGGTGAGCGAAGGTATTCTTATAGATCGCATACTTAAATATACAACGAAAATCCAGGAATAACGATCAGGATCTGAATCTCAAAAACGTGCCCATCGGCAAATCTTTTCCCTGTGCGGATTTCAGAAAAAATTCTCCGTATTCGGGCTCTCTCATCTCGGGAAAATGCGATTTCGCCACATTCAATCCCACGATCGGTGAAAGCCCGGCAGCGTACATACTCAGAATGTGGAAATGATTTTTCTTTTCCAGCAGCGCACTGCTAAGCGACAGCAGCTCGTCCAGTTGCTCTTGCAACGTCCACTTCTCTCCTTCGGGCCCACGGCCATACGGTGGCGGGTCCATGATCACACCATTGTACTTGTTGCCTCGTTTCACCTCCCGCTTCACAAATTTAAAAGCATCTTCATACACCCAACGGATGTCCTGGAGGCCATTCATCTGCATGTTCTGGCTGGCCCAATTCAAACCCGGCCGCGACGCATCGCAGTGGGTGACATCGGCACCGGCCGAACGCGCCACCACCGAAGCGGCACCGGTATAGGCAAACAAATTCAACACGCGGGGCCGCTGCAATTGCCACTGCGTGAGGGTATCGTAAATAAAATTCCAATTGCTGCCCTGTTCCGGGAAAACGCCCACGTGGCCAAAGCCCGTCAACGCCAGGCGCAGCGTGAGGCGCAGGCCGTTGTAATTGTATTGCACATTCCAACTTTCCGGCATGGAAGGATCCTTGGACCACCCTCCTTTCACGTCGTCCGTAAACCTGAACTTGTCGGTTTGCTCGCGCACAAATTTGGCATGGGCTGTCTTCTTCCACACCTCGTCCGACAACGACCGGCTCCAAAGGGCCTGGGGCTCGGGACGGATGAGCACATACTTCCCAAAACGCTCCAGCTTTTCGAAGTTACCGGAATCGAGGAGTTCATAGTCGTGCCAGGAGGCGGGATGAAGCAGTTTCATGGAGCTTTTTTATGTGTCGTGCAGCCTAATGCAGGCCCAAAACTATTAAAAATTATCGGTGATCGTTTAGAGGCCAGAATTCAGGAGCCAGAAGCCAGAATCCAGGAGCCAGTAATTGGAGGAGTGTGAGCAGCCAGTGTTCAAGAGGCATGGCAGCTGATCGTTGGTTGTCATTTTTCAGAAAGCAGAAGTATCGCGTACAAACTCAAAACCCACACTCACCACACCACACTCCCACTCCCACACCCTACTGGCTACTGGATTCTGGCTCCTGGATTCCGGCTCCTGATCCCATCTTTTCTTTCCCGGTGGAAAGCTTTAACATTACGCTTTCTTTTCCCCATGCATCCCCTCATCACAAGTCCACAGAATCCGAAAATAAAAAACGTCCTGGCCCTGGAGAAGGCCCGTGAACGGCGGGAGCAGAATGTTTTCATTATTGAGGGGTTGAAGGAACTTTCCCTGGCCATCACGGGTGGGTACGTATTCAACAGCGTGTTCTTTTGTCCGGACATTATTGACGCGGAAAAGATCCTGTCATTGGTCGGCGACGAGCACCTTCTCATTCCCGTTCAAAAAGCGGTATTCGAAAAAATTGCCTACCGCGAGAGCACTGGGGGCGTATTGGCCATTGCCCGGCAAAAGACCCATTTTCTGGGCGATCTCCAGCTTCGTCCAACGCCGTTGGTGCTGATCCTGGAAGGCGTTGAAAAACCGGGTAACCTCGGAGCGGTGTTGCGAACGGCGGACGCCGCCGGGGTGGATGCAGTGATCATTTGCGATCCGCAAACCGATTTCTATAACGCCAATGTTATCCGCTCCAGCGTAGGCTGTGTGTTTACCACCCCCGTGGCGTCGGCCACTTCTGCCGACACGATCGCATGGCTCAAAAAAAATAACATCGCCATTCTGGCTACCTATCTTCAGGCATCCAGCCCCTATTACGAAGTGGATTTTCGGAAACCCTCTGCCATCGTTATGGGCACAGAATCTACAGGGTTATCAGACCTTTGGGTGAAGCAAGCCGACCAAAACATTATTATTCCCATGCAGGGGGCCATTGATTCCATGAACGTTTCTACGGCGGCGGCAGTTGTGGTGTTCGAAGCGGTGCGGCAGCGTGGTTTCCGGCGGTGAGGAACACATTTTTTTACAAACGTCCAACCTAACCTAAAGGCAAATCCGTAACTTAGCCGCAGAGCCTAAGAGTGCAAATGGAAAAAATTCCATTGAAAAAGAAACCTGCGTCCGACGACACCTTCCTAAACGCGTTAGCCGATGCTTATCGGCTCCAGGAGTCTATTATCAGCACCACCGAACTGGCCGTCATTTCCACCACCCCGGAAGGCCTGATCACCAGCTTTAACAAAGCCGCCGAAACACTTTCCGGCTACTCGGCCGACGAAATGATCGGCAAGGCCACACCCGTGGTTTTGCACGACAACATCCAGCTCATTGAACGCGCCGACGAACTATCGAACGAACTCCACCAGGAGATCGAACCCAATTTCGAAGTGCTTTCGGCCAAAACGCGGTTGAGAAAAATCGCCGACCGCAAAGAATGGACCTATATCCGCAAAGACGGCACCCGCTTCCCCGTACTGGTTTCCTTCACGGGACTTTGGGACGATAAGGGCAACCTCACCGGTTTTGCCAGCATCGCCACCGACATCACCGAAAGCAAGCTGGCCGAAAAAAAGCTCCGCGACTCCGAAGCTCACCTGCAGGCCCTCCTCAACTCCATCGACGATGTCGCTTTCGAGATCAGCCGCGATGGTGAGTACACCAACATCTGGACACGAAAAGATTATATGCTGTTCGTTAGCCCGCGCGAACAATACGTGGGCAAAAAATTAACGGACGTGCTGAGCGGCGAATTGCTCAAACAATACCAGGACGGCATCGAAAAAGTGCTGCGCACGCAAAATTCCGAGTCGCTGGAATATCCCGTGCCCCATCAAAAGCGATGGAGCTCGTGCAAGATCTCATATATCAACGACAACAAGGTGCTCATCCTCGTGCGCGACATCACCGCCAAGAAAAAAGCGGAGTTGTTGCTGGCGCAGAGCGAACAAAAATTCAGGGCCCTCACGGAAAATATCCCCGGGGCCGTTTACCTCTGCAAAAAAGATGCGCGCCACGAGATGCTCTACATCAACCCCCAGGTGAAAGAGATCGTCGGTTACGAGCCGGCCGATTTTATTTCGGGTAAAGTGAGCATGACCGACCTCTATCATGCCGAAGACCGCGAACGCATCTTCGCGGTGGTGGAAAAGGCCCTGCAAACACACGAAAAATTTCATTTGCGCTATCGCCTGCAACACCGGAACACCGAGTGGCGATGGGTGGAAGAAATCGGCAGCGTGATCCTGCAACCGGGCGAACCCGCCATGATCGAAGGGTTCATCAGCGACATCACGTTCCAAAAACAGGCGGAAGAAGCACTCGAAAAGATCGCCGAAGAAAATCATCGCATCTTCGCCAATGCCCTCAACCTGATTGCCATCGCCAGCTTCGATGGGTATTTCCTGAAACTGAATCCCTACTGGACCCAACTGTTAGGCTGGACGGAAGAGGAGTTGATGAACCATCGCTTTCTCGAATTCGTCCACCCCGACGACATTGCCGCCACCAAAAATGCCGTGGGACACCTGCAAGTCGGTCGCCACATTTCAACTTTCGAAAACCGCTACCGCCACAAAGACGGAACCTACCGCTGGCTGTTGTGGACGTCGGCCAGCGATGTGAAGAACCAGTTGATCTATGCCAGCGCGGTGGACATCAGCGAACGAAAAAAATCCGAAGACGAATTGCTGCGCTCCAAGCAAAGCATGGAGTCGTTTGCCATCAAATTGCAGGAGCAGAACCGGCAGCTCGACGAATTTGCCCACATCATCTCCCACAACCTGCGCTCGCCCATCGGCAACATCAAAGCCCTCATCGGGTTGTTGAGCCCCACCAGCAGTGTGTCGGAGTATCAGCAGATCTTCGAAAAGCTGAAGAACGTAGCCCACAACCTGGGGGAGACCATGAACGAGTTGATGGAGACCCTGAAGGCCAAAAAAGAAACCGACATCGAACGGGTGGATATCCGCTTTCACGAGATCTTCGACAAAGTGGTGCAGTCGTTGCAAGGTGAACTCATCCAGACCGGTGCCTCCATCTCCTATGACTTTGAAGCCGCGCCCGTCATTCATTATTCGCGCACCTACCTGGAAAGTATTTTTCAAAACCTGCTCAGCAACGCCGTCAAATACCGCTCGCCCGATCGGGCGCCGGAAATAAAAGTACTCACCCGCATGCGCGACCATTCTGTGGAATTGATCGTGCGCGATAACGGACTGGGTATTGAAATGGATAAATTCGGCGATAAACTATTCGGTCTTCACAAAACTTTTCACGATCACAAAGATGCGCGGGGTGTGGGGTTATTCTTGATCAAAACCCAGATCGAAGCATTGGGTGGATCCATCTATGCGGAAAGCAAGGTGGGCGAGGGCACGGCATTCACCGTTCTGTTTGGTAGTTCCCAGGACTAAAAATCAATCGATTTTGCTAACGGCCCGAAAGGGCATAAAAAAGGGTTCAACCGAAACCTTAACCTAAACCTATGAGTTAAAAAGCTGGCTGAACCCCAAGGATCGGAAACAAAGAACCGTCTGTTCAGCATTTCCGGGTATAAAAATGAGTTCAAACATCATGTTTATTAAATCCTTTTACACGAATGGCGTCACACCGTGATGTGCTAACGTGTGTTGGCCCATCTCCTGGGACACCCGCTTCAATGCCTCGTAACATCTGTTCGGCTTTCTCTTTGCTCCATCAAAAACATATTCACACCGCTTGACCTCATTGGCGTGAAAACAACGGTAACCTATACGCCCGATTGTTTTAACAGGCTCGCAAAAACATTTTGTGCATCGCAATTTTTCTCCGGAGGTTATGAATGGTAAAGCACATTCTTCCTGCGACCGTTGAGAAATTTTTTCCAGGGGACTACACGATGAAAGTTGCGGACGTCCCCTGGGCATTGCAGCCCTCAGTCGATGGGTTCCCAGAGTTCGATCTTGTTTCCTTCGGGGTCGAGTATCCACCCGAACTTTCCATAGGGATGCTCCTCCACCTCGCCCACGATGGTCACGCCCTCCTCGCGAAGGACCGCCAGCAACGCGCGCAGGTCGTGCACGCGGTAGTTGAGCATGAACGGTTTTTCGCTGGGCGCAAAATAGGTAGTATCCTTTTTAAAGGGACTCCAAATGGTTTGGGCTGGTGCTTTAGCATCGGGCTGGTTTAGGTCGGTCCATTGGAACACTTCGCCCACTTCCAGGTGCTTTTGATACCATGCTTTCAGTTGCTTCGGATCTTCAGATTTGAAGAACACGCCGCCAATACCGGTGACTCGTTTCATTTCGATCTTTTTTTATAGGTGACAAAAAATAATTTGGTTCCGTGCGGAGAATGAAAATCAGCCGGCGGCGTCAGGCGTTTTGGGGAAGGATTTCTTTCCTGCGCAGCAGCGCGGCACAGATCAACGTGATGAGGAGGCCCACCGGGAAGATCTCCAGGAGCGTCATGCCAAATCGGATCACGGGATTCCTGTATTGCTCGCTAAAAGTGGCCATTTCTTTTCGCGTAGCCTCGATCTTTTCCACTGTTGCTCCAGCCTCTTGCAGTTTCTTGATATGATAACTGGTGTACTGCTCCATAAAATCGGTGCCCATCGTATTATAATAGATCTCCCAACTGATCGCATACATCAGCGAAGCAATCAGCGTAATGAGGATACCAATTTTAAAAGCCGTTCCAAATGATATTTTTCCCTTGCCCTCCTGGTCGCGAAAGGTCTTTATACCAAAGAATACAACCGACAAGGCAATGACCATGGACGTGTACCCGACAATCATGGCGTTGTCGTAATTGATAATACCCTGGCTCAGCATGGGCTGGGAGATCACCAGCATGCCCGAAACAATGGCGCCGGCGATGAGACCGTAGATGAGGATGATTCTTTGCATAGTGTTTTGATTTTTTTCGAAATGACGGTCTGCAACGGCAAAATGCCTTCACCCAAAAGTATGATTCTCATGAAAAATAGGAAAATCACCCGAAAGAAGTACGAAGAATGGTCAGCTCAGGGTATTTGCCCGCCCTCGCTAGGGAATTAGCCCAAGCGCCTTGGCTTTTTGGATCGCCTGGGTGCGGCGGCGGGCGTCGAGCTTGATGAAAAGATTGGAGGTGTGGGTCTTTACCGTGTTGATGGACAGGAAAAGTTTATCGGCAATCTCCTGGTTGGAGAAGCCCTGGGCCATGCCTTCGAGCACTTCATACTCGCGGGGACTGATGCCGGCTTGTTGCAAGGCAGATTCATTGGGGACGAATTTTCCACCCGGTGATGGTGGAATGGGATTCTTTTTCCGGGTGAGCTTTAATCCAACCCAAATGCCCAGGCCTGTAAAAAGCAGGGCAACGACACCGATGTAAAATTCCAGGGAAAGGTCGCGGACAAAGAATTTGTACTCCAGCACTTTTAGCAGGAAGATCAGGAGCGCAAGGAGCAGGGCATAGAGGAGGATGGTTTTACGCACGGTCAAATCTAACCGCTAAGGCGCTAAGGCGCAAAGGAAACTCGAGGGTACTTGGCCATTCACCCGGTCCACCCCTCACGGTCAAGGCTCCTGTATTGAATGGCTTCAGCGAGGTGTTCTGTTTTTATGGTGTCGGAAGCCGCGAGGTCGGCGATGGTGCGCGACACTTTGAGGATCCGGTCGTAGGCGCGGGCCGAGAGACCGATCCGCTCCATGGCCGATTTGAGCAAGGTCTTGCCAGCGTCGTCGATAGCACAGATCCGTTTCACCATGTTGGAGGGCATCATGGCGTTACAATATATCGATGGGTGGTCGGTGAAACGCAGGGCCTGGCGCTCGCGGGCTTTCACCACGCGTTCGCGGATGGTTTCGCTGGTCTCGGAACGGCGGTTGGCCGTCATCTCGTCAAAGCTCACGGGCACCACTTCCACGTGTAGGTCGATACGGTCCAGCAGGGGGCCGCTGATCTTGCTGAGGTAGCGTTGCACAACGCCCGGGCCACACACACATTCTTTTTCCGGGTGATTGAAATATCCACAAGGACAAGGATTCATACTCGCAATGAGCATAAAGTTCGCGGGATACTCCATCGAAACTTTTGCGCGCGAGATCGTGACGCGACGCTCCTCCATGGGTTGGCGCATCACTTCCAGCACCGAGCGTTTGAACTCGGGCAATTCATCCAGGAACAAAACGCCGTTGTTCGCCAGCGATATTTCGCCGGGCTGGGGAATGCCACCTCCACCAACCAGCGCGATGTCGGAGATGGTATGGTGCGGTGCGCGAAACGGGCGCGTGGTCAGCAGCGAGGCTTGCCGGGTCAACCTCCCGGCTACGGAATGGATCTTGGTGGTCTCGAGGGCTTCGTGTAGCGTGAGCGGTGGAAGAATGGTGGGGAGGCGTTTGGCCAGCATCGTTTTTCCTGCGCCGGGTGGACCGATCATGATCACGTTGTGCCCGCCGGCTGCGGCAATTTCCAGGGCGCGTTTGATATTCTCCTGTCCTTGCACGTCACGGAAGTCGGTATCGTACCGATCCAACTGTGCGGCAAACGCTTCGCGGGCGTCGATGTGGACAGAGGGGATCTGTATTTTTTCTTCCAGGAAGTCGACCGCCTCGCGCAGGTTGGCAACGGGATACACTTCGAGGTTGTTCACGATGGCCGCTTCGCCGGCATTGTCGGTGGGCAGGATGAATCCTTTGAACCCTTCCTTGCGGGCCTGGATAGCAATGGGCAGTACACCCCGGATGGGGCGCAACGTTCCGTCCAGGGCGAGTTCGCCCATGATCACGTACTGGTCCAGTTTGTCGGTGGTCAATTGGCCCGATGCCTTCATCACGCAGAGGGCGATGGACAGATCATAGGCGGCGCCTTCCTTGCGGAGGTCGGCCGGGGCGAGGTTTACAACGGTTTTGTTGCGGGGCATGAAGAAGCGCGCGTGCTTCAACGCCGATTCGACACGGTGTTGGCTTTCTTTCACGGCATTGTCGGGCAAGCCGCTCATGAAAAATTTTGTACCCTGACCCACGTTCACTTCAATCATGATCGTGCGGGCATCCACACCGTGTACGGCACCGCCAAATGTTTTAGCGACCATACAGGTAACGGGTTAACGACTTCTAAACGCTTGTCTAGTTCTTGGGAGTGGTCTTTGCCGCGTTCGAATCTTTGGCGGTTTCCTGGAGATCAAAAAGCTTTGCCTTCAACATGTTCAGCTCGTGGGTGAGCGCGTCTTTTTCCTTTTGATTTTCCCGGCTGAGGATCCATGACCAAATAACGTCGGCTGCAATGAGCACGATGCCAAAAAAAGTAATGTACTTAAACAAACCAATATAACTGAATATCTTGGTCAGAAAGCTAAAATCCTGAATAAGGAGGGTGAAAATGAAAGCGCCGATATGAAACGCGCCAAAAACCAAATAAAAAATAATCCTCTTCTTATTCATGCGGGGTCAGGTTAAAACGAGCCGCTAAACGGGTTCGTTAATTAAAGGTAAATGAAAAAATTTAAAATGGACAATCCATGCATGGTTATTCCATAAAACGCAATATCTCAACGGTTCAATCCGGGATGTGAGCACTAGTTCACTTTCTGTATCTCGATAAGTTTCTTGTAAAGTCCGTTACCCTGGATGAGCACGTCGTGCGGTCCCCGCTCCAGGATCTGTCCCTGTTGTATCACCACAATCTCGTCGGCATGCTGGATGGTGCTGAGGCGGTGGGCGATGACGATGGAGGTACGGTTCTTCATCAGGTTGGTGAGTGCATCCTGCACCAGGCGTTCCGACTCCGAGTCGAGCGCCGACGTGGCTTCGTCCAGGATCAGGATGGGCGGATTTTTGAGCACGGCGCGGGCAATGCTCAGGCGCTGCCGCTGTCCGCCGGAAAGTTTGGAGCCGCGTTCGCCGATCACGGTTTGATAGCCGTGCTCCGTTTGCGAAATGAACTCGTGGGCGTTGGCCACCTTGGCGGCATTGATCACATCTTCTTCCCGCGCGTCGTCCATGCCAAACGCGATGTTGTTGAAGATGGTGTCGTTGAAAAGAATGGACTCCTGCGTAACCACCCCGATCTGTTTACGAAGCGATTCCAATTCGTAGTCGCTTAGTGAGATCCCATCCAACAAAATATCCCCACTGGTAGGGTCATAAAAGCGTGGCACCAGGTCAGCCAGCGTCGATTTCCCCCCTCCCGATGAACCGACCAACGCGATGGTCTTTCCTTTGGCGATGGTGAGGTTTATATTTTTTAATACGGGTTCGCGATCATAGGCAAACGTCACATCGCGGAACACGATGTCACGCTCAAAAGACGAGAGCATTTGCGCGCCGGGCTTGTTCTTCACCGCGGGCTCTTCATCGATCAAGGCAAAAATTCTTTGGGCAGATACTGTTCCTTTTTGCAGCGACGTAATACCGTTGGAAAAATTCTTCGCGGGCTGAATGATGTTGGCAAAAATGCCAATGAACACTAAAAAACTACCAGCCTTAAGATTATACTCACCCGACAACACCAGGGAACCCCCAAAATAAAGAATGGCCGCAACGATCAACACGCCCAGGATCTCCGATACGGGTGAAGCCAATTCATTCTTCCGCGATATAGAGAGGTTCACCTTGCGGTGATGTGCCGTTTCTTTATCGATCTTTCGTAAGATAAAATTGCGCGCATTAAAAGCCAGCACCACGCGCATTCCCCCCAGCGTTTCATCCAAAATATTGACAATCCTGCCCAGCGACTCCTGGCTTTGGACAGCTTTGCGTTTTAAGCGCTTTACAATCTCTGCCAGCAGTCCGCCCATGACGGGCAGCAGCAGCAATGAAAAGAGTGTTAACTGTGGCGATATGGCAAAAAGGGCAACGAATGACAGAATAATCGTGATGGGTTCTTTCAAAACGAATTTGAGACTGTTCACCACCGAATTCTCCACCTCTGCCACGTCGTTTGTAAAACGTGATATCAGATCGCCTTTGCGCTGGTCATTGAAGTAACCGATGTGCAGCAGCGTAGCGTTTCTGAAAATGTGCATCCGCATGTTCCGCACCACGTCCACCTTAATGCGCGACGCGGCCATGCGTTCCATATAAACGAAAAGGTTCCCAAGAAACCGAGTCGTCACGATGGCAACGCAAACAAACAGAAGTGCCCGTGTGGGCCCCTCATCATGAACAATGTGCAGAAAATAATAATTGAACACACCCGTAGCATAGTCGATGGTGAGCGAGAATTCAGGCATAGCCGCCGCTGTGACTTTCTCTGTTGTGCCAAAGAGGGCATTCAACAGCGGAGCCATCAGCGCCACACTCACCAGGTTCAAGATGCTTCCGGGTATGGAGTAAAGAAAAAATTCAATCAGTCGCCGCACCAGGTGCGGCGCATAATGAAGTATGCGGAAATAAATTTTCATTTAACTGGTTAAAACTCGTAAAGTCGTTTCGGTATGTTCCATCGCAAAGCTAAGGAAGTTACGTTCGTATTGTTATTGTAGAACGCAACATCCGACTTACTTCTGCGCACCACCACCGAGGCATCGATAAATATATTGTGCCGCAGCATCCACGTCGCCGTGAAGGTGCCATAAACCAGATCGTTGGCGATGCCTTGCCCGATCTTGTTGCCATATTCCTGCTGGCGCGTGGAGTTGTTCTTCAACAAATCGCTACCCCAGTTCACCCCCGTGGTGTCGCGGCCGATCTTCGACACGATGAGCTTGCCCACCAGGTTCAACCGGCGCAGCGGCTGGTAGCGCAGGATGCCCACCACCTCGTTAAAGTTCGCCCCCAGCGGGTGTGCAATGGGCTGCCGGTAGCTGGTGTAGTTGGCATAGTTGGTGTTGTGCGAATAGGTATAGGGCCGCACAATGTTCACTTCCCCCTGCAGGTCAAGGTTAGGGACGCCAAACGCGTCAATATATTTTGCGCCACCCTGGATGGCAAACTTGTTGGCCCACCAGCCGTCGCCGGACTTGATGTGGTCCAGCACAAACTCATCCAGCACAAACTGGCCATAGAACGACAGCTTCCGAACCGCATTCCACTTGAAATCGAACCCCAGCAACACGTTGTCGCTGCTGCCGTTTTGTTGCTCGATGGCGCGATAGAAGATGATGGGGTTGAGATAGTCGAGTCGGAAATTAGCCGTGCCCAGCGAATCGTCGACACTAAACATGACCGACTCAAAAACGCCGATGTTCAGCTTCTTGCCAATGTTCAGGCTCAGGTGGTGCATCGCATTGAATTTGTTGGGATAGCCACCCTTCGCGGATTTGAGCCCGCTGAGCGACCCGTCCACATCGGCCGTCATTTGGTTTAGCAAAAACATGTAATTCAGTTTCCACACCTTCACCGTGCCTTTGAGGAACCAGGTGGGCGGCGAAAAGTCCGAATAAATGAGGGAGCGATAGCCGTTGCCGATAAAAATGCGGTCGTGACCAAATTCAATGTTGATGTGCTTGGTGGCTTCAAACGTGATATAGCCCCGCGCCTGGAGAAAATCCACGCCCTTGCCATTCTTATAGTCCTTCCAAAAGCCTTCGTGGGGAATAACCGGGTTTTGCGACATCTGGTCCCACACATAAGAAGGAAGCACCATTTGGTTGTCGGTGAGATAGGCATAGAAACCCACCTTTTTATCCACCATCCCCCGCACCTCGGCACCCCGGGTGTTGATGAACAACCGCTCGTCGCGACGTGAATCGCTGCCTGCGCCCAGGTATAACACGGGGTTCACGTGCAGGTCGAACGCCTCCTCGTCCACGTAAAACAAATCCGACTTCTTCTTGTAGAGACCCTTCAAAACGGGCTTGCGGCTGTTGCTGCTTTCGGCCCGGGAAAACTCCCAGCTGTCGTTTTGAAGATATTCGTAATTGAACGCATCGGCTTTGGAAACAAACTGGCCCTGCGCATGGAGGGTGTCGATAAAAGCCACAATGTCGGACCGCTTGTAGGGTTTCACGGCCGTGAAAATGCTGGGAAGGATTTTGCCGGCCTTCACTTCATAGCGGTCGATGCTGTGATAATAGTCTTCGTTGAGGGGGGCATAGCTGCTTTGGGCAAAAGCCGAGAACTGTAAACCGGTGAGAAATAGAGCCAGGAGCCTTATTTTCATGCTTTGGGGAAGTTAAGGGGGTAAAAATACAGGATTTGGGGCAAACGCGTTTGCGGGGCTTTTTTAAGGCGCCCTTAGCCTTGTTTGCCTGACATAAATCCTGGCCAGGTTCTCGTTTCTATGCCAAATTTTGTCCTCCCAAGTTTGCTTATCCGTTCTATCCCCGTATATTTGCAGTCCTTTTTAGAGGAAAAAACGCATAATTGATATGAAAAAAGGCATTCATCCGGAGTACAGAGAAGTTGTTTTCTGGGACACTTCCAGCGACACCAAATTCATAAGCCGCTCGACTTCCAATACCAAAGAAACCATCAAAATGGAAAATGGTAAGGAATATCCTGTGATCAAGGTCGAAGTGAGCTCGGCTTCTCATCCATTTTTCACCGGCAAAAAGCTGTTTGTCGACACCGCAGGCCGCGTGGAAAAATTCAAGAACAAGTATCAAAAGAAAGCTTAATACTTCTTTTTTTTCAAATGGGAGAGAAAAGCCTTTGGAGACAAAGGCTTTTTTTATTGTCTTTTTTTGGGAACGGGCATCATAAATAACCCAATACCCTTTATCATTAGCCATCTGCCACTATTTTTGGAACATGAATTTGATCCTCTTCGATGACCCCTCCATCCGCATAGAACTCCTCCCCTTCACCTTCACACGCCCCATCGGCGCCCTGCGCGTGGGCATCCTGACCATCGCTGAAAAATGGGAGAAATACCTGGGGACCACCGCTTCTTTCAAGACCGAACCCTACCTCCAAAAAAAATACCCCACCATTTCGACGCCCGACAACTTGCTGGTGAACGGCGCCCTTTGTCCGGACGATCTTCTGGCAGCCACCGTAAAATCGCTTCCGGAGGGCTATTTCCTCGTGAAAGGCCCCCTGCTGCTGGCCGCGCGGAATCCCGTGCAGGAAATGAACCAGCAGAATACCATCGAATACCGCGAAGCCCTCACGATCATCGACAAGCCCTGGAAAATCTTTCGCGAGAATGGGGCCCAGATCCGGGCGGACTTTAAAAAGATCACAGCCGGCAGAACGTCGGCAGGCATCTCCGACCGGCACACGATCGTGTATGGTGCAGAGAATATTTTTGTAGAAGAAGGCGTGTCCATTCGTGCGGCAACCCTGAATGCCGAAAACGGCCCCATCTACCTGGGCAAGAACACCCAACTCCACGAAGGCGCGCTCATTCGCGGGGCCTTTGCGCTGTGCGAGGGTTCCCAGATCAACATGGGCGCCAAGGTGCGGGGCGACGTAACGGTGGGTCCCTTTTCCAAAGTGGGCGGCGAGATCAGCAACTCGGTGATCATCGCCTACAGCAACAAGGCCCACGACGGGTTCCTCGGCAATTCCGTGGTCGGCGAGTGGTGCAACATTGGGGCGGACTCCAACACGTCGAACCTCAAGAACAACTACGATCTCATCAAACTGTGGCGGCATAAAGAACAAGACTATGTGCAGACCGAACTATATTTCTGCGGGTTGATGATGGGCGACCACAGCAAGTGTTCCATCAACACCATGTTCAACACGGCCACCGTGGTCGATGTGAGCGCCAGCGTGTTTGGCGAAGGCTTTCCCCCCAATTACGTTCCATCCTTTTCCTGGGGTGGCGCCGCGGGACTCACCACCTACCAGGTCGACAAAGCCCTGGAGACGGCCGCGCGCGTGGTGGGACGCCGTGACCAGGCGCTGAGCGACATCGACAAAGAGATTCTTCTTCATGTGTACAACGCCACGGCGCATAGCCGCACGTGGGAAAAAAAATGATATGCAGTTTTCATCCATCCCAGGCCTGCACGACGTAAAAACGATGCTCACCGCAGCGGCGAAGAGCAATCACATTGCCCACGCCCAGCTTTTTGTGGGTGGCGCCGGCGCACTGAACCTGCCCATGGCCTTGGCCTACGCCGCCTACCTGCACTGCGAAAACCGCGGCGACGACTCCTGCGGCGTGTGCCCAGCCTGCTCCAAGAACAGCAAGTTCATCCACCCCGACACGCATTTCGTTTTCCCCCTCAGCAACGTGAAGGGCGACAAAGACGAAGAGCGCTTCAAGGCCGACATCATGAAATCGTGGCGCGCCTTCCTGCTGGAGCAGCCTTACGGAAACCTGAACGACTGGACCAACTACTACGGGGGCGAAGACAAGCAGGCCCTCATCTCGCGCGAGGAAAGCCGCGAGATCATAAAAACCCTTTCGCTAAAGCCTTTTGAAAGTGCCAACAAAGTGATGATCATCTGGCAACCCGAGTTGATGCACCCTTCGGCAGCGAACGGCATTTTGAAGATCTTGGAAGAGCCCGCGCCACATACCTTCTTTATCCTGGTGACTAATGCCGCCGACAAATTGTTGCCCACCATCATTTCGCGCACGCAGATCGTCACTGTCCCGTTGCTGCAAGATGACGAGGTCGAATCGTATCTCACCACACATAACGTGGAAGCTGCCCGTGCGAAGAAGATCACCCCGCTGGCCGAGGGTGATCTGAACTATGCGCTGAAGCTTACCGAAAACGAAGAAGACGACAACACGAAGCAGTTCCGGGATTGGATGGGCCAGTGCTGGCAAAAAAGATATGGTCTATTGGTGGCCACGGCCGAGCAATTTCACGCCAAGGACAAATTGAGTCAAAAGAATTTACTGGCCTACAGCATGCTCGTGATGCGCGAAGCCCTCCTTTTCATCTCCGGCGCCACGGCGATGAACCGGTCGCGGGGCGAGGAACTTGAATTTATTGGCCGTTTCAGCAAGCAGATGACGGTGGAGAAAATAGAAAAATCGTTTACCTTGATCAACGACGCCAGTTATCACCTGGAGCGCAATGGAAGCGCCAAGATGATTTTCCTGGACCTTTCTTTAAAACTGGCAAAGATCATCAACCCGTAACCTATGAATAAAGTCATTCGCATTGGTACCCGCGGAAGCAAACTTGCCTTGTGGCAGGCCGAACATGTTGCCAGCCTGATCAAACCGTCGGGTTATCAAACCGAGATCGTGCCCATCGAAACCCGGGGTGACAAGATCCTGAACGTGTCCATCGCCAAGATCGGCAGCAAGGGCGTGTTCACGGAAGAGATCGAAGCCAAACTCCTGGACGGCTCCATCGATATTGCCGTACACAGCGCCAAAGACCTCGCCTCCGAAATTCCGGACGAGTTGGAGCTGGTGGCCTTCACCGAGCGGGAGCTGGCCAACGATGTGATCGTGAGCCACAAAAAGAACATCAACCTCGCATCAGACAAACTGCGGATCGGCACCTCGGCCACGCGGCGGGTAGCGTTCCTCAAACATTTTTATCCCCACCAGGAAGCGTTGACCATCCGTGGCAACCTGCAGACGCGTTTTGCTAAACTGGAAGCCGGCGACTACGACGCGTTGTTGCTCGCCTATGCCGGCGTTCACCGCATGGGCTTTGATCATTTGATCGTGGAGAAGATCGAGACCAGCTATTTTGTTCCCGCCGTCGGGCAGGGAAGCATTGCCGTGGAGTGTCACAAGAAATTGCCCTTCGACAAAAAAGATATCATCGAACGCTGGGTGAACCACCCGGAGACGGAAGATTGCATTCGCGCAGAGCGCTCGTTCCTGAAAACTTTGCAAGGCGGCTGCAGCATCCCGGCGTTTGGCTACGCCCACCACGAAGGGGGCATGATCACGTTGAAAGGAGGCATCATCTCCCTGGACGGGCAACGCATCATCAAAGCAAAACACTCTGCCTCTCCTGTGGACGTGAAAGCCCTGGGCGAACGTGTGGCCAACGAGGTGCTCATCAACGGTGGCGCCACGCTGCTGAGTGAGATAAAGAATCTTGTTGTCTAGCAGTTATCATTTTCCATTTACTTTTTTTAACGAGTTATGAAAAGAATTCCCATTCTTGTTACGCTTATTCTTTTAGTGATTGTTTCCGGTTGTGCCCAAAAGAAAGATTATGTGGTCACCATCAAGACGCGCTACGGAAATATGGTCGCCATCCTGTATGATGAAACGCCGCTCCACAAGGCCAACTTCATCAAGCTGGCAAAAGAACATTATTATGACAGCACGATGTTTCACCGGGTCATTCAAGGGTTCATGATCCAGGGAGGCGATCCGGATTCGAAAAAAGCTACACCCGGGCAGCGGCTGGGTCAGGGTGGGCCAGGATATACGGTCAATGCAGAGTTCAACCCAAAGTTCTTTCACGAACGGGGTGCATTGTCGGCGGCACGGCTTGCCGACGCTCAGAATCCGACCAAGGCTTCCAGCGGCAGCCAGTTCTATGTGGTGCAAGGCACGAAAATGACGGAAGGTGAATTGAGGACCGATTTCGAAAAGCTGAATAATGTGTTAGGACAATTCTTTCAGAATCCTGCCAACCAGGGTGCCTACGACTCGCTGGCCGAGGCGTTCCAAGCGCAGGACGTGAAATTGCTGCAGGCGCGGATGGTAGCATTGAGACCCCGTGTGGAGAAGGAGTTGAATGTAAATCTGAGCAAAGAAATCTCGCCGGAACGCTTGAAGGTCTACACTACGGTGGGCGGCACGCCGGCATTAGATGGAGGGTACACCGTGTTTGGCAAAGTCATCCAGGGACTGGATGTGCTGGACAAGATCGCTGCCGTGACAACAGAACAGGAGCGGCCGACGGAAGATATCCGGATGACGGTGACCGTGGAAGAATTGTCAGTAAAGAAGATTGAGAAATTGTATGGATATCATTATCCAGAGAAAAAATAAGTAGCAAGTCTCGAGACCATGTTTATAAAACTTCTGATCCTCTCATGAAAATTCTGGTTACCGGGGCGAATGGGTTGCTGGGCAGTAAGCTGATGTCGTTGCTCCAACGCGATACGTCAATAGAATTATATGCGACGGCCCGGCGGGCGTCGATCGTTCCTTTGCCCGCAGACCGGTTCTTCCTGGCTGAGTTGACCGACGCCAGCGCGGTCTTACAAATGGTAGCTGCCGTGCGGCCGGACGTGATCATTCACACGGCTGCGATGACCCAGGTTGATCAATGTGAGCAGGATAAGGATGGATGCTGGAAGGCCAATGTGGATGCCGTGGGCTACCTGTTGGTGGCCTGTGAAAAATACAACATCCATTTCATCCACCTCTCCACCGATTTTATTTTCGATGGCAGTCACGGCCCGTTGGACGAAACCGCTCAACCCAACCCGGTGAATTTTTACGGCGAAAGTAAGTTAGCCGCCGAGCGACTGGTGCAGGAAAGCAATGTGCCCTGGACCATCATCCGCACCGTGCTCGTCTACGGTATCACGCCCGACATGAGCCGCTCCAACATCATCGTTTGGGTAAAGAAAAATCTGGAGGAGGGCAAAACTCTCCAGGTGGTGAACGACCAATGGCGCACCCCCACGCTGGCAGAAGATCTGGCACAGGGCTGTTATCTCGCTGCCTTAAAGAAAGCTACGGGTATTTTTCATGTGTCCGGCAAAGACGGTCTCACACCCTACGAGATGGCCCTGCACACCGTCGACTTCTTTCAATTGGATGCTTCGCTGATCAAAGAGACCAATGCGAGTCAATTTACACAGCCCGCTCGCCGCCCGCAGCGCACCGGCTTCATCATCGACAAAGCGCGCACGATTTTGGGCTACGAGCCCCACTCCTTCCAGGAAGGATTGGCCGTGGTGGCGGGTCAGTTAAAAAGATAGGCTTATACTTTTTTCCGCTTCAGGGCGAAATAATAAAGCGGCACGCCGGTCAAGGCAATGATCAGCCCAGGCCAGGTGTAAAGCGGTTTGTAATAGATCAGCAGCGTGCAAAAGGTTGTGCCCATCAGGATGTAGATGAGGGGTAGCACGGGATAACCAAAAGCTTTGTAGGGTCTTGGCGCGTCGGGTTGTTTCTTTCGCAGAATGAAAATGCCGATGATGGTGAGCATATAAAACAAGACCACCACGAACGAGACCATATCGAGCAAGTCGCCATACTTTCCACTGAGACACCACAGCGAGGCGAGAATGCATTGCACCCACAACGCGCGTTGAGGAACGGCAAAGCGATTCAGCTCGCCAGCTTGCTTGAAGAAAACTCCATCTTTGGCCATCGTGTAGTATACGCGAGCTCCGGCCAGGATCAACCCATTGTTACAACCAAACGTCGACACCATGATCATGAGGGCGATGATGGTCGTGCCCTCGGCGCCAAAGATGGCGTGCGAGGCGGCCACCCCAACCCTATCCTTTTCCGCAAACGCGATGTCGTGCAGCGGCAATACGGCTGTATACATCAGGTTGGCACTCACATAAATGATGGTGACAATGAGCGTTCCGAGAAACAAGCTGAGCCCGATGTTGCGCTGGGGATTTTTCATTTCGCCGGCGATAAAGGTTACGTTGTTCCAGGCATCACTACTGAAGATCGAGCCCACCATTGCGGCGGCAATCGCGCCGATGGCGGCGATGGTCGTGTAGGCCTCAATGCTGTTATCGGCGTTGAGCTTGTGCAGGTCCCAGGCGTCGGCGCTCCAATTGGCTTCCCACACCGAGCCATTCATCATGAAAAATCCAAAAACGATAAGCCCGAAAAGGCTGAGCAACTTCGTCACGGTGAACGTAGTCTGGATGGCCTTGCCACCTTTCACACCACGGCTGTTGATGTAGGTCAGCAGCACGATGATGAAAATGGAAACCAGTTGCGCGGGTGAAATGCGAAGGAAGCCCAGGTCCAGTAAAACGATGTCTTCGCTTACGGCCGGAACTTTGTAGGCCATGAACTTTGAAAAGGCCACACCCACCGCGGCGATCGTCCCGGTTTGAATGACGGCAAAAAAACTCCATCCGTATAGAAAAGCGACAAGGGGATTGTAGGCTTCTTTCAAGTAAACGTATTGGCCGCCGGCCTTGGGGAACATGCCGCTCAGCTCACCATAGCTGACTGCCGCCGTGATGGTCATAAATCCGGTGATCAGCCAGACTGCCACCAGCCATCCCGACCCTCCCACATTGCGAAGAATGTCGGAGCTTACGATAAAAATTCCTGAACCGATCATTGAACCCGCCACCAGCATGGTGCCGTCCCATAAGCCCAGCACGGGCTTGAACTTTGTCTCACTCATTCAGCGATTCCATTACGAATAAGTTTTCAAGATATGGAAAATTCCGGGAAAAGAGGTGCCCGTCAAAGGCTCAAAAAAGCCCCGAAAACTCCCATTCGGGTCAGACAACACGACGCCGGCTATGCGCAATTGCGTTAGTCTAACTCGTCCGGTAAATGGATGTTGGGGATTTCAAATTTGAAGGAAGTGCCCTGGCCAAAGGTGGACTCCACGGCAATGGAGCCTCTTAATTTCTCCACGGTTTCTTTCACAATATACAATCCCAACCCCGCGCCCTCGCTTCGCTCGGTGGCCCGGAAGAACATATCGAATACCCGGGGAAGAAGATGTTCGGCGATGCCGATGCCGTTGTCGCGAAAATAAAAGGAAGCCTTGCGCTCGTCGACGGTGATGGCAAAGCGCACAAAAGATTCGTCCTTCTGCAGGTCGCGGTATTTGATGGCGTTGGAAAGCAGGTTGTTGAAGATAACGGACAGCCTGTAGCCATCGGAATACAAAGGCACCGTCTCGGTGATCTGGATCTCTTTGACGATCTGGTCAGATCCCTCCATATAGCGCAAGCGTTCGATGCTGTCGTTGACGATCTCGTGGAGGCTGACGCGTTTTATGTTGAGGTTGTTGCGGGCGTTGCGCGAATAGTCCAGGATCTCTTTCAGCGTTTCGTCAAGTTTTTGGATGCTGTGCTCCATCATGGTGAAGTAACGATCCAGCACATTTTCGTTATCCTGGTCGTTCATCTTCGCCAGGTTCAACAAGCCGAGTACCGACATGAGTGGGGCCCTCAGGTTGTGCGACACGCTGTAGACAAAGCTGTCGAGTTCTTTGTTGATCTTGACCAGCTCTTCATTTTGTTTTCGCAATTCGCTGTCGGATTTTTTACGTTCCCGTTCCAGCGCTTTTTGTTTTAGCGCGTTGATGATGGCGGTGGGCAGGCGGATGAGATTGGACTTCAACACGTAATCATCGGCGCCTTGTTTGAGACAGCTCACGGCGAATTCTTCGGAGACCGAGCCGGTCACCAGGATAAACGGGATCTGCACCCCGGCGCGCCGGCAAAGTTTGAGGGCGTCGAAGGAGTTGAACTGCGGCAGGCGGTGATCGGAAAGGATCACATCGGCTTCATACGTTCGCAGCGCCTCGACAAATTCCTGCCGGGTGTCGACGCGATTCGTTTCAAACAAAATGCCTTCCTTTTGCAGTACACGGGCTATCAATCCCACGTCATCTTCAACGTCCTCCAGCACAAGGATTCTCAACGGTTTCATGTCCATACTCACATCAGTTTAGGGTTCTCACTTCGCCATTTCCGGGCTCGCGTCAGGCTCACTTTGGCGACTGGTTCAGCAACAGCCAAAACAATCCGAGCTGTGCCACGGCTTCCATGAATTTGTCAAATTCCACGGGCTTCACCACATAGGCATTCACACCCAATTTATACGACTCGATAATGTCACGATCTTCCTTTGACGACGTGAGCACAATGACAGGGATGATCTTCCGCGCCTCGTCCATCTTGATCTTCCGCAACACCTCGATGCCATCCACTTTCGGCATCTTGAGGTCCAGCAAGATGATCTTGGGGATGTTCATGTCATTTTCAAACAAGAACTTCAAGGCCTCTTCCCCATCGTGAAGGTGAACGAGGTTGTTGGCCAGGTTGTGTTTTTTCAACACCCGAATGGTCAATTCCGCGTCATCCGGATTATCTTCTACTAAAAGGATTTCAACCGCCGATTTGTTTGTCATGACGTACATTATTTGTTTCTGAAGGTATATAAAAAGAAAAGGTTGCCCCTTTATTCAGTTCCGATTCCGCCCAAACCTTGCCACCGTGGCGGGAAATGATACGATGCACCAACGCCAGCCCTACTCCCGTTCCGTCAAACTCCTCGATCTTGTGAAGGCGCTGGAACACGCCAAAAAGTTTGCTGGCATACTTCATATCAAACCCTACACCATTGTCACGGATGGAGTAGACGACATGGCCATTTTCCTGGCGGCTATCGATGGTGATCTCCGTCAAAAGGTTTTTGCTGGTATATTTTAAAGCGTTCGAGATCAGGTTCGTCCATACCTGCCGCATCAAATTGTTGTCGGCCTCCACACTGGCCAGGGGGCGGATATCAAAACGGATGTCGCGACCTTTTTCGTGCTCCACTAACTCCCGCCGGATGCTGTCGACCATGGCGTCCACGTCGATGCGGTTGCTCGATAAATCCTTGCGGCCGACGCGGGAGAAGTCCAGCATATCGTCGATCAGTTTCCCCATGCGGCGCGCATTGCGCATGACCACGTCCATCAAACGGTTGGCCTCTTTGTCCATGCCCGGACCAAAATCTTCTTTCAGGATGCGGGCATAACCATCGATCGAACGCAACGGCGCCCGCAGATCGTGCGACACCGAATACGTGAAGGCCTCCATCTCGTTGTTGAGAAGCTTCACTTTTTCTTCTGCTTTTTTTCTTTCGGTAATATCAAACACCGTGGTTCGGCTCCGGATGAACTCGCCGTTCTCGTTTTTCATGGCCGCGGCGTTCACGATAACGGGAAATGTTTCGCCGTTTTTCCGGATCATATCAAACTCCACGTTGTTGACATATCCCTGTTCTTTGAATAACGGAAATGTATTTTGAAACACCCCCTGGCTTTGCGGCGTAAGCAATTCGGTAAAATGCTTCACGTTCACGATCTCGTCGCGCGTGTACCCCAGCCATTGCAATCCCGTGTGGTTCATTTCCGTGATCATGCCCTGGTGGTCCAGCGAATGATACCCACAGGGCGCATTGTTGTACAGATCGCGAACTTCGGCCGAAGCTTCCTGCAATGACTGCTCAGCCAACATCCGCTTGCGAAACGAAAAGTTGATGGCAAAGAAACCCAGGATCAGGAGGATGGCGGACGCGAATTGTAACAACATGAACGTGTTCATGGTTTTGGATTCACTTTCCCGGCTGGCTTCCGCGCGATGCTGGAGTAATATTTTTTCGCGGTCTTTCATCCGGGCGATCACGCCGGCCAGGAGATCACTCAGACGGGTATTCTCTTCGGAGGGGAGTAGCGTGCGCAACGCCGCCGGCGAGACCGTTCCCGCGGCAATCACTTTTTTGATGATCCCCACTTTCTGGCGCCCCAACAGCCGTATACTGTCCAGACCCGAAAGCTGTGCCGGGTTGTCGCCTATCATTTTTGCTAGCATGCTGGCGTGGTGGGCAGCCGTTAGCAATTCGTTTCTATAGATGGAATGAAAGGCCGTGTCGCCGGTGAGGGCGAATTCGTGCAGCTCTTTTTCGAGCCGCAGCGCCGTAGAGTTAAGTTGTTCAATGTGGTACAACACTTCATTAGTGTGGGCAACCAGCATCGTGGTAACCCGCGACTCTCTGTCATAACGATAGGTATACACTCCCAACAGGGCCAGGATGGCAAACGCAACGATAAAACCGACTAGTATTCTCCTTTCGAAATATACTCTCATGCACTTCCAGATGGTTATAACCATTCACCGATGCCTAACGACATTCAGCTATTATTTCGGAATACACTACAAAATCGTGTATCCTTACCTGACTTAATTTAAGACGAAGTGCGATGGTCAGGAATTCCTCAGCACTTCATGGGATGGGCTCCGTAAAATTAAATATACGATGTAGAATTGAACACCGGATTGCCGCTCAAAAGATTTTTTTAGAATGGTTTTTTCAAGGGTAAGCGGTGAATGCATGCATTCAGCATCCATCCTAATCCAATACACCCGGTTCCGGGGGGCTTACTCGAAGATTTCCACCACCGGTTGACCCGTGGCACCGCTGGGGAATTTTATTTTCAACAAGGCCGAAATCGTCGGCGCAATATCGGTTATGGGATGATAGCGCATCGACGATCCTTTTTTGATGCCATAGCCATAAAACAAAACCGGAACATGCGTATCATACTTGTAAGGTGACCCGTGCGTTGTTCCCACCACCGCGGCGGACTCCAGCCAGGCGGGTTCCAGCGAAATAAGAATATCACCGGAGCGCTTCGGATGAAAACCCCGGATGTACAATCCCCGGAGACCACCTTCATCATAGGCGGCCTGACGCAGTATGGATTCCGTGTAGTAGTTGGCCACGCCGTCGACCGTCATCAAATATTTTCCGATCAACTCGGTAACGATCAACATGTCGATGCCCGACGTTTTCGGATCGCGTTGAAACGCCTGCTGGTTGAGAAAAATTTGTTGGTTGCTGATGTTCTCGATGAACTCGCGACCGGGATAGTAGGTGCCCAAAAATTCGTTGAGCTTTGCTTTCAGATACTCTTCGTTAAAATAACCCGCGGGCATTTTGCTGTCTTTCATATACTGCGGCACATCGGCCACCGCATGATCGGCCGTGAGAAACACCGTGTAGTTTCCGGCACCGGCTTGCTGATCGAGATGTTTCAGCAAATCTTCCAGGTCGCGATCCAGGCGGAGATAAATGTCTTCGAGTTCCACGGCATTGGGGCCCATCATGTGACCGATCACGTCGGGGGTGGAGAAAGAAATGCAGAGGAAATCCGTGTCGTCGTGCTTGCCCATCTGTTCATTGGTGAGCGTGGCCTTGGCCATCTCCGTGAGATAGTCATTGGCAAATGGCGTGGCCGGCAGCAATTCAAAGTTGTTGTTCTTGCCGCGCAGTTGACTGAGCGCATAGGGAAACACCGGACGATCCTTACCGGCAAGCTTGCGTTCATACGGACTGTTGTCCGGACCGCTTTCGGTATATTGTTCTATCGGAAGAAGCGTTTTCCATTCCTGGTTCAGGTATTGATTGGGAAGATTTTGCGCATTGAACTTGACCAACCAGTCCGGGAGCTTGGTCATGTAGTAGGTGCTGGTTATAAATTTTCCAGAGAGCGCATCATACCAGTAGGCGGCATCGGCCATGTGTCCCGCAGGCAACGCGGCACCACGATCTTTGAAAGATATACCGATCACCTTGGATCGTTTTTGCGTGAACAATTTCAACTCGTCCGTCACCGTGGAAGACAGCAACCGCCAAGGGGAAACATCGCCGTTACCGGCATCATTGCCAACCGGTTTTTGGCGTGGATCCAATACGCAGTTCACATACTGTTTGGCCTGCTTATCATAAAAGTCATTTCCAATGATACCGTGTATCGCGGGCGTAGAGCCGGTATAGACAGAAGCGTGTCCGGGGCCTGTAACCGTTGGCGCATAATTGTAGTGCGCATTGCGCAGCATAAAGCCGTCGTTCATCAGGCGCTTGAATCCTCCGTCGCCGAACTTGGAATAAAATCGGTAAAGATACTCTTGCCGCATCTGGTCCACCACGATACCCACCACCAGTTTAGGCCGGTCGGGTGCCGCAGATTGCGCGCTTACCGTCGCCGATAGCAGGGTGGCAAAGAAGATGAGCAATATTCCGGAGATGTGACGCACTTGCATAATCCTGTGTTTGGCCGCAAGTTACGGATTAGGGTGAATTGAAAATGAATTCTTGCTGAACGGTATGTTAATTATCTGGACAATAGATCCGGTCGTAGTCGTCCTGCTCATAGACCTCTTTCCGGAGCATTTTACCCATGGCGGTGTAATAGATCACCACAAAAATAGAGGCCTCTTCTACGTGTTTTTCCGTAAAATAAAGGGGCTCCCCGGGAGATCCCACATTGATGATATCACTGAACGTCATCGGGATCACGGTGCCCTTCCGGCTGTTGATCACCCCATAGTGGCGGTCGCGCTGCACGATGGCGAGCTTTTCGCCGGGGCGATCCTGGATCAATTTATAGGTACTGACCTTGTCCAGCAGCACCTGCTTGCCCGCGATCTCATAGACCATCCATTGCCCGCCCTTCTTCACAAAAGCTGCCGTGTCGTTCCAGTAGCGCACTTCCGAAAACTCGATGGCATCGAGGGGTTTGCCATCCCAGGCCACAAATCCGTAGGCTCCGTTTTTATAGGCCACCACCACTTTGTCGTTATACGGCACCAGGTTTTTGCTGTAACCGGGGGCGATCAGCTTCTTGCGCCGACAATCGAACAACCCAAACTTCGTGGCTTTGAGCAGCGACACCACCCCATGGCTCACCGAGCCAATGGCATCATACTCCGTCGGCAACACGGGCTTGCCATCGCTGCTCAACAATCCTTTTTTCTCCCGTTTGTGCACCACAAAAAAACCTTCACCGGCATATTGGATTTTTTCGAGCGGCGTGGTGAAAAGCTTTTGACCTGCACGGTTATAGATCGTTTTTTTATCGCCCTGCTCTACCATCAAAAAGCTGGAAGAGTCCTGTCCCGGAACAAACTCGGTGCGCAAGGGTTGGGGCAATGTGATGTAACGGCGGGGCGAAAAATAAATTCGAAGACTGTCTTTTTTCATGCCCAGGGCAAAGGGTCCGGCGAAGGTCACCGAGTCAAATGCCGGGCTTTGGTGGGTCATTGTAGCAGGGGCAAACAACCGCCAAGCCATCCCGTCGTGTACGGCCGTCCAGGGGTCCTGCACGATCACCCGGCGAAAGGTGGGCGAGGTCTCGCCGGTAGCGTTAACGGTACGGGTACCGGATTCGTTTGTGATGGTGGCGCCAAAGTAGGCCGGTGTCAAGGTCTGTCTGGCAGGTCGTATATAATTATGGAGCGATTGGTCCACGACCCCCGGCCCCTCCGTGGTGACGACGGCAATCTTGTCGCCGGGCCAGGGTTTCACCTCCTGGTATTCGCTTCCGTTAACCGGCTGCTGCTGCTCAGCACAGGCGGCGATGTGGTCTATCGTCACCAGCGTAAAGGCCGATTGTTTCTTCAGGACGATCACATCTTTCAGGGCGTGGATCTCATCCCATGCATTGGGCATCAGCTGCCGACCTGTCAACGTCCACGTTGACCACCCGTTGTCTTTCTTCAGGGCCAGTAACTTTCCATTGAGAATTTTCGCATCGTCCATGCAGCCGTCGCCCACGGCAAAACCGGTTTTATGGATCACCGTGGCGCAACCTTCCTTTTCCATCAACAAAAAGCCCGCACCGATGTCGTCTACAGAAAGCGCGGGTTCGTTGGCGATGATCGCGCCATTCAGCGCCACCACGTTGTGCGGAAGCACCAGCACGTCGTCGGTCACGTTGCCACAACGGTAGTCGTTGGCCAGCTCGTCCATTCCTGCCGGGATGATCTCGTGGCCATCCTTGTCCATGAATCCGAACTGACCGGCATGCAAAAACGGCACCAGGTAGTTATGCTCCAGGTCGATCACGGCCCGGAGGGAGTCGCCTTTGAATTTTCCCTCGCGTTGTTCCTCGGGCAACAGATGAAAAAGTATGTTCCGGGCCCTTCCGGCATAAGCGCTTTGGGGGTAACTACGGAGAAAGTTTTCATAGCTTTCGATCGATCCGGCGGCCGTACTCAATTGAAAAATATTTTGTTCGGCCTCCCTCCGATGGGGCGTGTCGGGATGATCTTTCAGAAAGATTTCATAGCTGGCCAGCCGTTGGTCTCGCGTGGCACTTTCGAAGAACAACCGGTCATACCGGGTGCGGGCCTCGCGAGCCCGGGCCGACTGGGGATACCGGTCGAGATAGGCGGCAAATGCCGGGTGCGTATTCTGCAAAAGTGCATCCTGGTAGGCCACTTCATCGCGAAGGCCGGAGGCTTCTTCGCGCTGCTGGGCCGTGGTGAAATGAGCAATGAATTCCACATAGGCCTGTTCGGTATGGACGGTCCTGGCCCGCGCGAAGGCGGCGCTGTCGATCTGCTGTCGCAGCCGGATGAGGACAAGGCTGTCCAGGGGAAAACGTTTCAATCGTTCCCGTTGCTTGGCGGTAGTCTTCTGAAAATCAACGAGTGAGTGCTGGACATACCGGTAGGCCGAGTCGAGTTGGTGGGCGGGGTTGGCCGGGGTGAAAAAGTACTCCGCCATCACGTAGGCTGCGGTCGTGTTGAGACTGTCTTTGGTCATCGCCTTCCGCAGCTGTCCGTAAGCTTTATCCCACTTTTGCTTTCGGAGATTGCTCTTCGCCTGGTCCACGCCCTGTGCCACAACCCCGGCGGTGATGAGAAGCGCTGTGACGCATGGTAAAAATTTGTAGATCGACCGCATTACCTTTGGGTGGATGTAAAACTACAAACTTCACAATAAGATTTAGCCTTAACTATGGCTAAGCCTGTTGGATGATGTAATAAATTTTGTAAATTTTCAGATTGTTAACAGCGTACACATGGCAAAGCTTAAGAACATTATAAAGCAACTTTCGGAAAAAGATTTCAAGGCTATCTACGACTCGCTGATCGAGAGCAACGCCGAGAAATCCGCTTATCTGCTCCGTTCCCTGCGGGAACGCCAGCTTTCGGACAATAAGATCATGACCGAACTGGACGTCAACGCCAACGCTTACTACACCCTCCGGTCGCGCCTCAACCTCAAGATCGAGGAGTACCTGATGGGTCAATTGGAGAGCCCCCGCACCGATGTACTGCGCAAAGTGGCCAACATCAATGAGGTACTTTTTACCAAAAAGAAAGCAATTTCCGTGGCCACCCTCAAGAAGCTGGAGAAGGAGCTGCTGGACTACGACCTGGCCAACGAGCTGACCATCATCTACAAATCGCTCAAGAAGCTCAATATCAACTCCCCGGACTATTTCCAATATTCGCAACTCTACAACCGCCACGTGGCCTACATGCTGGCCGTGGACAAGGCCGAGGACCTGCTGGCCGACTATTTCAAAAAATACGGCGACTACCTCCTCAACGGCGGCGAAGTGGAGAAACTCGGTCTCGGCCTGCTCATGAAGGAGATGCTGAATGTTGCCAAACTCTATGAATCACACCGCCTCTACGTATACCAAAGCTGTATGTACATCTTTCACCGTCTGTTCGTGGAAGTGGACGACAACATGCAGCAAGACGGCGAGTCGATCGAAGACATCTTCGACAAGGTGCAAAAGATCTTCGAAAGCTATCACCTCGACTCGATCTACTATCACATGAACCTGGTGTTCGAGTTCCTGAAGCTGGAGTACTACAACCATTACAAAGTATACCGCCAGGCCGAAAAATATTTCGAGGAAGTGAACGACGCCTGCGCAAATTTGCTGGTGAACTACTCCACCTTCACCTTCCCCACGCAGTTCCTCATCTCCAAGATCGAACGCCACCTGCGCAACGGCACGGAAGCCGAATTGTATGCCGAAAACGAAAGCATCTTTTTGGACTATGAAGTCGACATGATGGACGTGCCCAAGCACATCGTGTATATTATCTATCGCGCCATCTCCTGCTACTACAGTGGGAAATTTGAAGAGGCTGCCAAGCTCATCAACGGCCTGCTGAACGACGTGAGCCTGAAAAAGTATCCCTATGCCCAGTTGGAAATAAAATCATTGCTGGCCCTGCAATACACGCTGCTGCGCGACTTCGAATTGTTCAACCAACTTTCCAATAGCATCCAACGGCAGATCCGCCTGTCGGGGAAAGACAACTGCGAGAACATCCAGCTCTTCCTGAAGATCCTGAAGATCGCTACCAGCGAAGCCAAGAAAGAAAAGGCTAAAAAGATCCAGAGCGTTATCCCACGCCTGTCCGGCATGAAAATGGAGTACTTTGCCCCTACCATGCTCATTAAACTGGATGAGAAATTTGTCGATCTGCTAACAGACTTTTAGCAGCGTCCTGATCTGAAAGAACAGATCAGGAGTTTCAAATCACGAGATCACGTTTCGATTGTCGGATCAGACTTCCAGCTTCACAATGCTTTCGTGCGAAAGCGGTTTGTTGAGGTAAAGTCTCACGTTCTCGTATTTCTTCGAGCGGTTGAAATCCTGGGGATTGATGGAAGACGTGAGCATCACGATCTTGCATTTTTTCTTGGCGATGTTGGTGAGCTTTTCGAATTCGTCCAGGAATTGAAAGCCATCCATCAACGGCATGTCGATGTCGAGGAAGATCACATCCGGCAATACCTGATCAGCCACATCCAGCTTCTCCATGTTCTTCAAAAATTCGATCGCGCTTTTTGCGCCGGTGTGCGTGTAGATGTTGTCGGTAACGGCAGCCGCTTCGATCATCTTCTGGTTGATAAGGTTGTCAATTTCATTGTCGTCAATGAGCATGACAGTTCTGTACTTTCTTGCGGCCATAGTTAAATTTTGGTATGAATGCTGTATAAAAATAAGCCTTTGATCCTTATTTGCAAATCTCTAAATATCAAATTTTATCCCTTGCGCCAACGGCAGGTTGTCGCCGAAGTTGATGGTGTTTGTCTGGCGCCGCATATATGCCTTCCAAGCATCCGAACCCGACTCGCGTCCACCTCCCGTCTCCTTCTCGCCGCCAAACGCACCGCCAATCTCCGCACCCGACGTGCCGATGTTCACATTCGCAATGCCGCAGTCCGATCCGGCCGCCGACAAGAAACGCTCCATCTCTTGCATGTTAGTGGTCATGATCGATGATGAAAGGCCCTGCTTCACACCGTTTTGTTTTTGTATCGCTTCGGCCAGGCTGTTATAGCGGATCAGGTACAGGATGGGCGCAAACGTCTCGTGCTGAACAATCTCGTATTCATTCTCCACCACGGCCACGGCCGGTTTCACATAGCACTCCGATTCATACCCTTTCCCTTGCAACACGCCACCCTTTACAACAAATTCACCGCCGGCTTGTTTCACTTTCCGCAGGGCATCCTGGTACAGCTTCACCGCCGTCTTGTCGATGAGCGGCCCTACATGATTTCCGGTATCCAACGGGTTGCCGATGTTCAGGTGCGCGTAGGCATTTTTCAACCGGTCCTTCACTTCGTCAAAAATGCTGTCGTGAATGATGAGCCTTCGGGTGGTCGTACAACGCTGGCCTGCCGTGCCCACGGCGCCAAACAGCGCGCCGCGAATGGCCATGTCCAGGTTGGCGTGCTCGGTGATGATGATGGCATTGTTGCCCCCCAACTCCAGCAACGCGCGCCCCAACCGCTCGCTCACCGTCCGCGCCACGGCCTTGCCCATGCGCGTGGATCCCGTGGCCGACACCAGCGGTATGCGCTCATCCTGGGCCATCAACTGACCGATCGTCGCATCGCCGTTCACCAGGCAGGATACGCCTTCCGGAACGCCGTTCTTCTCAAAAACTCGCGCCGTGATCAATTGACAGGCAATGCTGCACAAAGGCGTCTTTTCAGACGGCTTCCACACGCAAACATCCCCGCATACCCAGGCCAGCATGGAATTCCATGACCACACCGCTACCGGAAAATTGAAGGCTGAAATAATACCGACCGTGCCGATGGGGTGCCACTGCTCGTACATGCGGTGGTTGGGACGCTCCGAATGCATGGTGAGGCCATGCAACTGGCGGGAAAGACCCACGGCAAAATCACAAATGTCGATCATCTCCTGGACCTCGCCGAGCCCTTCCTGAAGGGACTTGCCCATCTCGTAGGAAACCAGCTTGCCCAACGGCTCTTTATATTTTCGCAAAGCCACACCCACCTGGCGCACCACCTCGCCGCGCTTTGGCGCGGGCCACGTACGCCAGACCTGGAAGGCTTCCTCCGATTGCTTAACTACTTTGTCAAAAGTCTTCTCGTCTCCGCCATGAACCGAGCCGATCAGCTTCCCATCCGCCGGCGAGTAAGAATCGATGAGGCCGCCGGTGGAGCGGTACCATTTCGAGCCTGTGGAAACACCGGGATTGCTTTTCTTGAGGCCCAACTCGGCCAACGCTTCTTTTATACCAAAGTTTTTCATGCGAAAGAGATCGTTTAAAGGCCCTGCGAAAGGGCCCAAAGTCCAAAAGTGCGTAAAGCTAAGAAAATGTTAGGACGTTATAGCGCTGCTCACCAGTCTACGCCGTAGGTGCCCTTTTGGCCTCCCGGGTAGAAGCCCTCGATGAGAATACCGCCCCGTTTGAAATCGAGGATGCGGTTGAGGTCCTCCACGTTGTCGACAGGTATTTTGTCGATGTAGGCGATGACAAAACCTTTTTTGATGCCCGTATCTTTCCATTTATCGGTGGCGACGGAGATAACGCGTACGCCACCCTCCAACTGCAGGGCTGCCAATTCTTTATAGGGAACGTCCTCGATCTGAACACCGCTGAGGTCGAACTTCACTTCTTTTTTCTTCACCGTTTCGTTGCCCTCGTTGTTGCGCAGGCGGGCCTTCACTTCGCGGCGGTCGCCCTCGCGCAAAAAAGCTACCTTGATCTCCTTACCCGGACGGTTGCGGGCAACCCATTCCTGCAATTCAGAGACTGAGTTCACCGAGTGGTCGTCGATGCCCACAATAACATCCCCGTTAGACAAACCGGATTGCTCGGCGGCGCTGCCCACGTTCACGCGGTTGATCAGTACGCCCTGGTTCACTTTCAGATGAAGGTCTTCAGCAATGGAGGCGTTCACGTCGGTGATCTGAATGCCCAGCAACCCACGCTGCACTTGTCCGAATTCCAGCAGATCGTCCATTACTTTTTTCACAAGGCTCACGGGGATGGCAAACGAATATCCCTGGTAACTTCCAGACGATGTGGCAATGGCCGAGTTGATGCCGATGAGCTCGCCCTGCAAATTCACCAATGCACCACCACTGTTGCCGGGATTGACAGCAGCGTCGGTCTGGATAAAAGCTTCGACTTGCAAATTGTTGCGGTCTCTCAGGATGCCGATGTTGCGGGCCTTCGCACTCACAATGCCGGCCGTCACGGTAGAGTTGAGATCAAACGGATTGCCCACCGCCAACACCCACTCGCCGGGGGTGATGCGGTCGGAGTCGCCATATTTCAAAAAGGGCAAATGACTGGCATGGATCTTCAGCAACGCCAGGTCTGTCGTGGGATCGGTGCCCACAAGCTTTGCATAGAAGCGTTGATTGTTGTTCATCACCACCTCGATGTTATTGGCATCTTCCACCACGTGATTGTTGGTCACGATATAGCCGTCGTCCGAAATGATCACGCCCGAACCCGACGACCGCGCGGGAGCATCCATATAAAATTCCAAAGGATTGACACTGAAATCGCCGGGACCATACGAGGTCCGGATGTGCACGACGCCGGACGTAACTTGTTTGGCGGTGCTGAGAAAATCCATTCCTTCCGGAACTTTGTAGGACGTGTCCGGCGCATAGGCGGCCAGCACCGATTGTTGGCGGTCGGCGATGGACGGATAGGCCGGTCCGGCAAGGTTGAAAAATTTTAGCGTGAAGATGGAGCCGAGGACGCCCCCGATACACGCCGTCAACATGACGATTAGGATGAGAATAGATCGCTTCATACCGGGCCCTTTTTTCTGTCTCTGAAATCTGCTGTGGAGAGTGTAAGAAAGTTAACGTTTCTTTTTCAAAAACGACGTGAACGTCCATCCTTACCCAAAGATTTTCTTTGAGCTGAATTTTTCCCCTGTTAATCACTCAACCCAGGTTACCGGCGGTACGTGTGCGCCCCTGCAAGAACGGGTACAACTGTCCGGAAATAAAAAAAGGCGCTCCTTGCGGAGCGCCTAACCACCTAACCTAAACCCTTTACCCTTAGTTAACCTTGATGGTTGTCTTTACGGCTTTTTTCTCATCCTTGGGGATAGAGATCTCGAGGATGCCGTTGTTATATTTTGCTTCGATCTTTGCCGCGTCGATGTTTTCAGGCAAAGCGAACGAGCGGCGGAAATTACCATACTGGGTTTCTACCACGTGAACGTTTGCTTCTTTTCTCTCCTTGGAAAATTTGCGCTCTCCGCTGATGGTCAAATAATTCTCGTTCAAGTCGATCTTGAAGTCTTCCTTGGCAAGACCGGGAACGGCTACCTGTACCTCGTAGGTCTTATCGTTTTCCACGATGTCTACTTTCGGCACGAAAGAATAAGAAGAGCCACCACTGCGGGCCACAGAATCGCCGAAGAAACGGTCGATCAAATTGCTGAATGATGTCGGGGTGTAATCATTAGCGGTGCTATAGCGTACGATACTCATAGGATTGTTATTTTTTTGTTTGACATTCTTTTTTGAATCACTGAGTGGGTATTAGGGAAAAGTGTGCCGGAGCGATTTTTCACGATTTTTAATGTCATTATGTCTATTTTAGGTGCATTTTGACCTAAAAAACAAGTCATAATGACATAAATTATCCTTAATGCGTGCTTAAAAGGCGGAAATGAAAGCGCCGGGAGAGACGCGGATGGAGGCTTGAAGATTTCAGCGGAGAAAGAAGGGAGAAAGGGGGCTCGTTAAACGATCAATAGGCATACCGTTGCAAGAATCGGAAGTCCATAAAAAAAGCCACCTGCTGTTTGCGCGGGTGGCTGACCTTTTGCTCCTCCTCTTGGACTTGAACCAAGGACCCTCTGATTAACAGTCAGATGCTCTAACCAGCTGAGCTAAGGAGGAATGCTTAAAAAGGAGTGCAATATTAAGGACTTGTGTGGGAAACTTCCAACCCCGGTGTGAAAATATTTTGCCAGGGTTTCACGCAAAGCAGAAATACTTGTTCAGGAGCGTGCGAAACCTTGCAGAAGTGGTTCCGTTCATTAACTTTGTAACTCAAAGTACTTTTAGATGAAAGAGATTCAGGAATACGAAAAAGACATCGCCTCCATCCGCGACATGATGGAACGATCGGCCAAATTCATCTCCCTCACCGGCCTTTCCGGTGTTTTAGCCGGTCTATATGCGCTGGCGGGGGCCACAGCGGCCTATTTCACCGTACATTACCCGATTTCGCCCCTCAAATTCCGCATCTACTCCGTCCGCGAGCCCGACACCCTGCTGAGGCTGATCCTCATTGCGACCCTGGTGATCATCGCCTCCCTGACCACCGGTCTTTTCCTGAGCGCTAAAAAAGCAAAAAAACAAGGTGTCAAGCTCTGGTCGGCCGCCAGCCAGCGGATGTTGATCAATGTGTCGGTCCCGCTCGTTTCGGGCGGCATTTTTATACTCATCATGCTGGCCACCGACCACTTCGGATTGGCCGCCCCGGCCAGCCTCATCTTCTATGGCCTGGCCCTCATCCAGGGCAGCGCCAACACCTTCGATGAGATCCGTTACCTGGGCTATTCCCAGATCATCCTCGGCCTCGTTTCGGCGATGCTCCCGGGATATGGATTAATTTTCTGGTCGCTGGGCTTCGGGGTGCTGCACATCGTGTATGGCGCCATCATGCATAACAAGTACGACAAGTGAAGAACCCTTTCGAAAATCTGGATAAGGCTTTAGAACACCGCGTCCGCCTGCAGATCATGTCGGTGCTGGTCACGCACGACGGCTTTGAATTCAATGCCCTGAAAGAAGTGCTCAACATCACCGACGGCAACCTGGCATCGCACATCAAGGCCTTGGAGCGCGAAAAATATCTGACCGTGTCCAAATCCTTTGTCGAAAAAAAGCCCAACACAAAATATAAGATCACCGAACGAGGGCGAACCGCTTTCAAAAAACACCTCGATGCCCTGGAGGCCGTGGTGAAACAACAGAAATAAATTTTTTTAGGTAGTTACTTTGAATTTGAAAGTACTTTTAAAATGACAAAGAAATTTAACACCCGTCTGAATGCCCTGAAGGCTTTGCTGTTTTGGAGCATCCGGCTCCTGGCCATACACTTCTTGTTGCTGTGGATAAAGTTTACGGATCAACTGGAGAAGCTGAAAGATCATGGCGCTGCGATCGCTTCCCGGTTTATCGGCAGGATAAAAAGTAAACTCCCCAGTGCCAGCGTCGTCGCGATAAAAGCGCTGCTGATGTGGATGAAATTCACCGGCATGCTGCGGGGATTGAAGACCTACCTGTCATCTATCTTCACCCGGTTTCTGTTCAGGATAAAAAGCAAACTCCCCAGCGCCAGCGTCGTCGCGATAAGAGCGCTGTTGGTGTGGATAAAATTCACCGGCATACTGCGGGGATTGAAGACCTATCTGTCATCCATCTTCCCCCGGCTTCTTGCGCGACTCAAGCGCATTTCTCTCCGTGATTTTTTTAAAAGCTTCCTCTCCCGATACTTTTTGTATCTGGTACTCATCAACGCCGTTCCGTTGCTTGCGCTGGCTTGGATCTACTTTGGCACCCTGGTCGTTCCGGCCAGCGTTCATTCGACACATTCTTCCTCGTGGTGGATCATTTTTCAGTGGGTCGTGATCGTTTTGTCGGCCGTGCACGGTGTGTTCTCAATTGTGCTCTTGAGGATGAGAAGAATTACACAGGGCTACATCCTTTCTCTGTTCGTCACCTGTTCGCCTTTCCTGTATGCCTATGTCGGCTATGCGCGGCAGGTGAATGGTTTTAGTGTTTCCGGTACGCTGAATGCGTTCATTCCTTTTCTGATTGCCTATTCTAAAATCATCCTCGGCATGATTGTCCTGAAATAAAACGTCATCCTTAATCACTATCCCGATGAAAGTAAAAATGATCTTGCCCGCACTCACCGAAGCCGAAAGTCCTTTTTGGCGCCCGATAAAATATTCCCTTTTTCCTCCCCTGGGGCTGGCCACACTGGCGGCCTATCTCTCGCCCGACGACGAGATCGATCTACAGGATCAACACGTCGAGAAGGTCAATCTCAACGACACGCCCGACCTGGTGGTGATCCAAGTGTACATCACCAACGCCTATCGCGCCTATGCGTTTGCCGATCACTACCGGGCCCGGGGGATCTATGTTGTTCTCGGCGGGCTACACGTTACTTCCTTACCCGAAGAAGCCGCACCGCATGCTGACACCATTTTCCTGGGGCCTGGAGAAGAAACTTTTCCCGAGTTCCTCAAAGACTTCAAAGCACGGCGGCCAAAGAAACAATACGCGTCTGCCGTCCGGTCGCTGGTAAACATTCCACCGATCCGCAGGGATCTCATCAAGCGCCATCTCTACCTGGTGCCCAACTCCATCGTGGTCACGCGCGGTTGTCCGCATCACTGCGACTTTTGTTATAAGGATGCTTTCTTCGAAGGAGGCAAAACGTTCTACACACAAGTGGTGGACGATGCCTTGGCAGAGATCGACCGTTTGCCGGGACGTCACTTGTATTTTCTCGACGATCATTTGCTGGGAAACGCCAAGTTTGCCTCCGCCTTGTTCGAGGGAATGAAAGGCATGAACCGCGTCTTTCAATCGGCAGCCACGGTCGATTCCATTTTGCGCGGCGACCTCATTGAACAAGCGGCCGATGCTGGGTTGCGCAGTCTGTTTGTTGGGTTTGAAACCTTCTCGCCTCAAAATCTGAGGCAAAGCAATAAGAAACAGAATCTTCAAAAAGATTATCGCAAGGCGGTGGACCGGCTTCATGCGTTGGGCATCATGATCAACGGCTCATTTGTTTTTGGGCTCGACGACGATGACCGCGACGTTTTCAAACGGACGGTGGACTGGGGTGTTGAAAATGGAATTACCACTTCTACGTATCACGTACTCACACCTTACCCGGGCACCGCGCTCTATGCCAACATGAAACGGGAAGATCGCATCACCACCAGCAACTGGGATTTGTATGACACACGCCATGTCGTTTACAAAACAAAAAAATTATCCGCTGGCGAATTGGAAGAAGGATATCATTGGGCTTACAAAGAATTCTATACCTGGTCCAACATTACGCGGGCCAGCCTGACACACGACTCGGCCAAGCACACGCTGAAACATTTCTTGTATAGCGGGGGTTGGAAAAAATTTGAGCCGCTCTGGAATTTTGTCATCAAATCAAAAAACCTGGGCACCATGTTGCCGCTGCTGGAGTCCATCTTATCGAAGGTGAAAAATTCAGGAGCCATAAGCCAGGAGCCAGAAGCCAGAATCGAGGAGCCAGAATCCAGGAGCCAGGAGCCAGAAGCCATACAAAAAAAATTGAAAGCAACCCCCTCAACGCAGGGCGTCACTAAGGAGGTTACCACATCCTTAGCCCTCCCTGCTGAAATCCTTTCCGTCAAATAAAATAACAGGTCCTCTTATCCCATAAACAAAAATCACAATACCATGGACACATTACCCACAACCGTGACCCTTAACATTTTCGAACGCATTAACCGGTGGATCCAGGAATCCATCATGGTGAAGCTCTTCTCGATTGGTTTTCTCATCCTGGTCCTGCTCCTCCCCTCGCATTTGATCGAGGAAATGATCTATGAACGCGAACAGCGCGCCGACAAGGTGATCGACGAAGTGTCGGACAAATGGTCGGGGCCACAAACCGTCTACGGGCCGCTGCTGGTCATCCCCTATCGCTGGGTCGAAACGATCGATGTCGGCAAAGACGGCAAAGAGGCCAAAGAGATCGTGGAGCATGTCGACAAAGCTTTTTTCCTACCCGAGCAACTAAAGATCGACGGCAACGTATCGCCCGAGGTCCGGGGCCGCGGCATATTCGACGTGAGCGTCTACAAGTCCGACATGACGATCAACTCCACCTTTGCCAAACCTGATTTCAAAAGCCTGGCCATTGCCGACGACATGGTATTGTGGGATCAGGCTTACCTGGTTTTCGGTCTGTCTGACTTGCGCGGCATCAGCGACAATCCTGTATTTTCAGTAGGCGGCGTTTCTGTGGCCGCCGAGCCCTCAGACAACATCGGCGTTTACCATCACGCCACACGCAAATCCGCAGACACAGAGCGCTACGTGCCCGACAACGAAGATGATGGCTCCAAGACCTTGGGTGTCACCGCAAAGCTGAATTGGACATCCGCCGATTCGTTCAATGGCGATGTCGATATCAAGCTTCATCTGAAAGGAAGCTCACACCTCGATTTTCTCCCCGTTGGAAAAACTACCGATGTCAAACTGAGCAGTACCTGGAAAGATCCCAGCTTTGAAGGCGAATTTTTACCGGAACCGAGCACCGTCACGAAAGATGGTTTTACCGCGAACTGGAAAATCTTACACTTCAACCGCGCCTTCGCCCAACAATGGAAGGGCTCCGACCAGCAATTAACAGGTGGTAGCTTCGGAGTGAAGTTGCTGATTCCGGTGGACCAATATCAAAAGAGTATGCGCACTTCGAAATATAGCATACTCATTATCCTGCTCACGTTCGTAGCCTTGTTCCTGGTGGAGATCACGCAAAAAATCCGCATCCATCCGTTTCAATATATTTTGATCGGGTCGGCGCTCATCATCTATTACACGTTGTTGTTAAGTTTCTCGGAGCACATTGGGTACAACATGGCCTATGGGGTATCCTCTGTGCTCACGGTTGTGTTGATCACACTCTATTCGACTTCCTTCCTGCAGAGCCGGAAGCTGAGCGTGTTGCTGGCGCTGGTGTTGGCGATTTTCTATACGTTTATTTTTGTGATCATTTTGCAACAGGATTTCTCGTTGCTGTTGGGTAGCCTGGGGCTCTTCTGTATCGTGGGTGTGTTGATGTATTTCTCGCGCAACGTGAATTGGTACAAGAAGTCAGTGGAGTAGTACTTTGCGTCTCTGCGCCTTTGCGGTGAAATTTTAAACCGCAAAGGCGCTAAAGGCGCTGAGGCAAAGAAAATACTATTCTTTGTCGAGGAAGGGGTAGCGATAATCTGTCGGAGTGACAAAGGTTTCTTTGATGGTGCGCAGGGACGTCCAGCGGAGGAGGTTCACTTTTGCACCGGCCTTGTCGTTGGTTCCGGAGCCGCGGGCGCCACCAAAGGGTTGCTGGCCTACAACGGCTCCTGTCGGTTTGTCGTTGATGTAGAAGTTGCCGGCGGAGTTCGTCAGCTTCTTCGTAGCGAGTTCGATAGCGTAGCGGTCTTTGGAGAAAATAGAACCGGTGAGCGCGTAGGGCGATGTGCTGTCTACCAGCTCCAGGGTTTGTTCAAAGTTCTCTTCGTGATAAACATAGATCGTGATCACCGGTCCGAAAATTTCTTCACACATGGTGATGGACAGCGGGTCTTTTGAAACGATCACGGTCGGCTCGATAAAGTAGCCTTTCGACTTATCGTATTTGCCCCCTGCGATGATCTCGTTCAACGGATTCTGACGCGCCTTTTCGATGTAGCCACTGATGGAGTTGAATGCTTTTTCATCGATCACGGCATTGATGAAGTTGCCGAAATCTTCGGTGCCTCCCATTTTGAAGGTCTTCAGATCGTCAAGCAAATATTTCTTCACGTCCTCCCACAAATTGGAGGGTATATAGCAGCGCGATGCCGCAGAACATTTCTGTCCTTGGAATTCAAACGCCCCGCGTGAAATGGCGGTCGACACTTCTTTGGCCTTGGCGCTTTTGTGGACCATGATAAAGTCTTTGCCGCCGGTTTCTCCAACGATCCGGGGATACGATCTGTATTTCTGTATGTTCTGTCCAATCGTTTTCCACATGCCCTGGAACACGGCCGTGCTTCCGGTGAAATGCAGTCCGCCGAAATCGCGGTGGTTGAAGATGATGTTGCCCACGGTGGGGCCATCGGCATAGATCAGGTTGATGACGCCGTCGGGGAGGCCGGCTTCTTTCAATACTTGCATGATCACGTTGGCGGCATAGATCTGCGTGTAGGCGGGCTTCCACACCACGGTGTTACCCATCATGGCCATACACGTAGGCAGGTTGCCGGCAATGGCGGTGAAGTTGAACGGCGTCAGCGCAAAGGTGAAGCCTTCCAGCGCGCGATACTCCATCCGGTTCCAAACGCCGGGGGAAGACGCGGGTTGTTCGCGGTAGATCTCCGTCATGAAGTAGACATTGAACCGCAGGAAATCGATCAGTTCGCAAGCCGAATCGATCTCGGCCTGGTAGGCATTTTTGGATTGACCCAACATGGTGGCCGCGTTGATCACGGGGCGATACGGTCCGGCCAACAGGTCGGCGGCTTTCAGGAAGATGCTCGCGCGGTGTTCCCATGCTAACTCCGACCAGAGGGCCTTGGCTCCCATGGCGGCGTTGATGGCCTGCTCCACGTGTGTGGCATCGCCTTCGTGGAAATTGGCGAGCAGGTGTTTATGATCGTGTGGGGGTGTCAGGGGACGGGTGTTGCCGGTCCGCACTTCGTCGCCGCCGATGTACATGGGGATATCCAGTACTTTGCTCCGGGCGTCTTCGAGGGCACGCTTCAGGACAGCGCGCTCTTTACTGCCAGGGGCATAGCTCAGTACAGGCTCGTTGCGCGGGTGGGGAACGTCGAAAAATCCATTTGACATATCGCTGTTGGTTAATGAGTTTCCAGGTTTAAACTAAAAAGCAAAGATAACGGTTCGGCGTCGCTTCTTTCAAGGGATTTTGTTTAGAGAATATCATACAATTCGTGCAATCCCCCGATCTCGAAGTCCAGGGTCTGGTCGTGCCGGATGCGCTCGGGATTATAATAAACGGCGTCGATAGCCGCATTGCGTGCCCCGCCGATGTCGGTCACCAGGTTGTCGCCGATCATGATGGCTTCGTGGCTGCCGATGCCGTTCAGGCCCAGTGCATAGTGAAATATTTCGCGGGCGGGCTTTTTATGTCCCGCCTTTTGCGAGGTGACGATGTGATCGAAAAAACCTTGCAGGTTGCCGGAAGCGAGTTTCAGGTGTTGGATCTCTTCAAAACCGTTGGTGATCACGCTGAGGGCATAGTGTTCTTTCAAATAGGCCAATACCTCGTAGGCGTTTGGCATCAGGTTTCCTTTTTTCGGACAGGTGTTCAGGTATTCGTGCGAGATCTCGTAACAAAGTTTTTCGTCGTAGGCGCCAAACGGCGTGAGCACTTTCTTGAAACGCTCTTTGCGAATGACTTCGCTGTCGATCAGCCCCTGGTCGTAGAGCACCCAAAGGGCGGCATTGACTTCGCGAAATTCTTTCAGGAAATGCTCGTGGCTGATCACACCCTTGGCCTGGAGGTCGTATTGTGTGTAGAGTTCTTTCAACGTTTCGCTGCTGTTGGTCTCATAATCCCACAGCGTGTGGTCGAGGTCGAAAAAAATAACTTTGTATTTTTTGTTCGGTAAAACTTTTTCCGGCGTCATCGCATCAATGTCTTTTAGGATCGCTAAGTCTTTCTTTTTGCCATTCCTGGATTTGCAATTTGTTTACGGCCAGCTCGCGGTTGGTGAACAGCGTTTGGTAGGTTTGCTGGTCGGTTAGCAACTGCGGATCCTTGCGGAGGAATTGAAAGACTTGTTTGATGATGTCTTCCACGCCGTCTTTGATCTGGTAGAACACCCAGTGATTATAGCGGCGCGTGTTGAGAATGCCTGAGTTTTTCAGGTAGATCAGGTGGCGCGAGGTTTTGGCTTGGGTGAAATCCAGTATTTTCTCCAGGTCGGAGATACACATTTCGCCATTCATCACAATCAGGCTCAGGATGCGCAGTCGAGATTCGTCGGCGCAAGCCTTGAAAATCTGCGATCCCAGCGTTAGATTAAAGTTTTTCAGCCGCATCGGGCACGATTTGTGTCGGCCCCAAAGGTATGGAAATTAGGCTGGTAAATGCCTTATCTTTATATTTGAAAGTGACTATTAAATCTATTATTAGTGAAGTTGACAATTAAGAACGCCGCCGGAATTGCCCTTGTCATCGCATGCGTATTCGGGGCCCTGGACACCGCTTTTGCCCAGGCGCAGAAGAGGCGCGTGATACAGCTTTCGGGCGTTGTTTTGGAAGAAGACTCAGCCGCTAACAATAGCCGTCCCCTCGCGGGTGTGCACGTCTACGTGCCCAAAGCCGGTCGCGGTACCACCACCAACAACATGGGCTTTTTCTCGATGCCCGTGCTGGAGAAGGACGAGATCGTGGTGAGTATCGTGGGTTTTGAAAAACACACCTTCACCGTGCCGGAAGGCTCTCCCGAGTATCAGACCCTCGTGATCACGATGACCCTGGACACGACGTATTTGCCAGAAGTGGTCTTTATGCCCTTCCCCACCGAAGAAGTCTTCAAACAAGCCGTGCTGGCCATGAACATGCCGCTGGACAACAACGACATCGACAAAAGGAATTTTAACCAGGAATTGATGGCGCTCATGCTAAAAACCACCCCCATGGATGGCTACCAGAACCAGCGCTACTACCTGGACCAATGGGCCGGATCGGCCAACAACCGCTTTCAACCCGTTTCAAATCCCTTCCTGAACCCCTTCAACTGGGCTAAATTCTTCAGTTCCCTGAATAAGGATAAGAAGAAGAAAAAGAAATAAGTCTCAGAGATACATGCTGGCCACTTTGCGCTTGCGCCAGAGTGCTGCGCCAAACAGGCGGCGGGGTATCTTGTTGAGATTAAGCTGCCCCAGGCTGGTCGACGCGGCGTGCACCTGAAACATCGGTGTGACCTCGGTTTGATAGCCAATCAGCTTCACATGGACCGAATACATGCCCTGTGGCACATGGTCAAGCTTGAAATGCCCCGCGCTGTCGCTGGCCACGCCGCCCAGCAACGTGGAGTCGTTGTACAGCAGCACATAGGCCTTTACGGGCTTTCCCGATTGAAAATCACTGATTTGCCCGATTATGGCGCCTTGCGCCTGGGCTTTGACAAACGATAGCGATGCTATCATCATACCGGCGAGCAACCCCACATTCCGTAATCTGCCCGTCTTCTGTTGAATTTTTTTTGCCTTCATTATTTTTTTTAAACGCAATGGTCGGAGCACTACCGGGTGTTCTAGCTTCTTTCAGTTGTGATGGCGGTAACCGAAAAAAGAAAAACAGGCCCGGCGGTGTCCGTTAAACCAAATACCAAAACTTAAAATATAGGGAGTTACCGCTCCCATGACCCAAAAGTAGGTACTCGAAGCTGGTTTTAAAAAAAAGTTAGACAAAGCCGGAAGATTGCGAGATGAAACCGGGACCAAAAAAGATGAATGGACGCCCCAAACAGCCAAAATCGATCAGATCAGATTTTTGGGATCGATGAAGCGATGAAGATTTTCTTTGTAGTGCTCACTGATGGGCACCTGCACGCTGCCAATGCTGATCTTTCCCTTCCGGATCGACACCATTTTATCGACCGACACGATGAAGGACTTATGCACACGAATGAATTTATCCGCGGGCAGCTTTTCATCGATGGCCTTCAGGCTCATGCGGGTGATGATCGGGCGCGACACATTGACGAGAAAGATCTTGATGTAGTCTTTCAGGCCCTCGATGTAGACGATATCGCGGATGTTTATTTTCACCAGGTTGTATTCTGCGTTCACAAACAGGTATTCGGCTGCTGCCGCGGCGGCGGGAGGTTGATTCTTGAGGGTGAAGAGCTCGTGCGCCTTGTTGGCGGCCTTCAGAAAGCGTTCGAACGAGACGGGCTTCAGCAGGTAGTCCACGACGTCCAGATTGAAGCCTTCCAGCGCAAAATGCTCGTAGGCCGTGATGAAGATGACCATGGGTGGCGACTTCACCGTCTGCAAAAACTGGATGCCGCTGATGCCCGGCATTTGCACGTCCAGGAAAATGAGGTCTACCGTTTCCTTCATCAGCACTTCGTGGGCCTCGAAAGCGTTTTTGCAACGCTTCACCAGGGTGAGGAAGGGCACTTTTGAAATGTTGTCTTCCAAAAGGTCGAGCGCCAGGGGCTCATCATCTACGGCAATACAGCGCATCATTGTAAGATCAGTTTCAACTCCACCACATACCAGGGATCGGATTCAAAGATGTGCAGTTCGTGCAAATCCTTATACAAAAGGTCCAGCCGGCGGCGCACGTTCTGTATGCCGATGCCCGAACTGGCGTCTTTGGTTTCCGACACCGTGCCATTGAATTTATTTCGCACGCTAAACAACAAGGTTTCGCCCTCGGTGGTTAGCGTGATCAGGATCATCGGGTCTTTCATCATGCCGATGCCGTGCTTGAACGCGTTCTCCACGAACGGGATCAGCAACATGGGTTCCACGGGCAGGTCGCCGCGTGTGGTCTTCACCTCGAAGCTCACGGGAAAATCCTTCCCGAAGCGCAAGCGTTGCAAATCGATATAGCTTTCCAGGTATTCGATCTCTTTGTCGAGTGTCACGCGCTTTTCACTGCTTTCGTAGAGCATGTAACGCATCAAATGCGAAAGCTGTATGATCACCGACTCCAATTGGTCCGATTTCTTCCGCGCCAGCGAAGCCAGGTTGTTCAACACATTGAACATAAAATGCGGGCTCACCTGCGAACGCAACAAGCTCAATTCCGACTTCAGCGTTTCATTCTCGCGTTCTTTGCGCTCACGCTCAAACTGCACCCGGTCGCTGGTCAGCCGCAAGGCGGTGCTCAGGCCGAACACCAGCAGGAAATTCAACAACGTAAAATAAAAAGGACGCCCGGGTCGAAAGGCATTGCCCAAGACCAGGTCGTTCACCAATTCGCTGGCCATCACCACGGCAAAAAAACACAACACGATCGAGATCATGTAGTGCACCCAACTCTTGCGCGTGAGCACGCGGGGGATGAGCACATACATGTTGAGGTAGAAGAAGGCCACCAAAAACACGTTGAACACCAGCGTGTGCACCCGCATGCTGTGCATATCGAACTCGCCCGGCAGGGGTCCCCCGCTGCCCGGCGTATGGAGCCTGATGCGTTCCGGATGCCGCAGGCGATTACCGCGCGGCGCGCCCGTAAAAAGAAACGGCAACAGAACAAACGTGACCCATCCCACGATGTGAAGCGAGATGATGAGCAAGCGATTGAGCACTTGATTTTTCACGTTTGCCATGTTGCCATTTCGCACAAAATACTACTTTTTAGCGGCTTGCTCAGTCCACATCGACGGCCGTGGGATCGAACATCCACAGATCGTCGAAACGGAGACTGGAGCTGCGGCCGGTGGCGACGTAGCCATCGTTGCCCAAGGCAAATCCTACGGCCGAGTCGCGCACGGAGCCTTCAAATGAATTCTTTTGCGTCCAGGTGTCGGTCGACGGGTTGTATTCCCACACGCCGGCATCCAGCGTAGCGCGTGTGCCCAGCAGCACATAGCCCTTACCGTTGATGACGAAGGTGACCCCCAACTGGCGGGCGATGGTGTAGCCCGAGTCGTTGGTATCGGTGTCAACCGCGTCGTCCTGCAAGTCGTTCTTCACATTCCAGATGTCGTTGATGGGATCGTATTCCCAGAATTGCTGGTTCAACACACCATTGTTCATACCGCCGCCCACATAGCCCTTGCCGTCGATGGCAAACGCAAAGGCGTTCACCAGTTTGTCGCCGCTGTAGCTGGCCTTCTGTGACCATTCGCCTGTAACGGCATTGTAGGCATACATATCTTTCAAATAGTTTCCACTGGTGCCGGCATCGGCACCGCCATAGCCGGAGGTGACATAGCCCATGTTGTCGATCGCGAACGCGGCGGCTTCATAACGCGGCAATCCGGGGAAATCGGCGATCTGTGTCCAGCTGTCGGCAATGGGATCGTACTCATAAAAATCCTTCAAAAAGGTCGTGCCATCGGAGCCGGTGCCCACATAGCCCTTGCCATTCGCGGCGAAGGCCACGGCCGCATTTCGCGCCACGCCGGGGAAGTCAGCGCGCTTGAACCAGTTGTTCTTGTCGGCATCGTACATATAAAAGTCTTTCAACCATTTGTCGCCATCATAGCCTGTGCCCACATACGCTTTGCCATCGATCACGAACGACACGGCGCCACTCCGTGCCACTCCTTCATAGGAAGATTTTTTGTACCACTCCCCCAGGTAAGTGGTATCGGATGAGCCGGAGCCGCTGCACCCCGTCAGGGACATACAGATGCGCAGGACCACGAGCAACGTAGCCCCCGTCTTCAGCACTCTTGGAAATTCTACACGTTTACGATTCATGATATAAAAATTTGGATTTGGTTATTGTTGTATACTCTTTCGGATGTACCAGATCTTGAGCTTGACCCGGTAGGTCGTCCCACTGTTCTTCACGCCAAGATAGATCTTGTTCACTTTGGTGTTGAGCTCTGTTCCAGGAGGCATGAGCAACAACCCGTTGTCGTTATTGCCCTCGGTGCCGACCAGGGTTTGCACGTATTGTGTCATGTTGAACGTGTAGCCACTGGACGTCTGGTATTCTTTGTCTTCGGAGTAGGACGCCGACTGTGCCACGCTCGGATTGTAGTCGGCCGAGAGTTGCGACAGCGGCAGGTTGCTGCGATCGGTTTTATAGATGGTCAGCGTTTTCGGATAGGGATGGTTTTTATCAAACGAATCTTTGATCGGCTGGATCAGGAGCTGGGCTTGGGTCACCAACAAGGTTTGTGTGCCGTCGATGGTTTTGTGCACATGGGGGAAACGGATCTTCGTCACCAGACCGGTGCCGGCCTGTATGTATACTTTATCATCGGAAGCGGTCGAAAGCACTTCACCTGTCGTGGCAATGTCTTTCAGGTCCGTGGCCGATCGGTCGGCGTCTATGTTCGAATAGTTGAAGAGCGTTGAGCCAAAGGCAAAGTCCTGGTATTTCTGCGTGAGTTTGTCCTCCACATATTCTTTATAGTACAAGCGGATTTTCATCCCATCGGTATTCAGTCCCACGACGCACGAGGGCTGAGCCGACGCGTTCTCGATGGAGACGCCCTTGAAGTAGGTGAGGAACCGGCCGGGCTCCACGAGATCCGGGGCCTGCGCTTGGGCGCCAGCGAGCCATTCTTTGCCCAAGGCATCGTTGAGGCGAATGGTGAGCGTGTCTTTTGCATTGGGCCGGAAAATCACCTGGCGGCTTCCTATGGGGGTAGACTCCACCGGGGTCTTCGTGGTGTTGTACAGACTGTTGGCCTTATAAAAAACAGAATATTGTCCCTCGTTGTACCAGTAGAACGGCAATGCAAAGGTTTTGAAATCTTTCGTCACGCGGTGCACCTCGATGGTCTGCGCCTGTGTGGTGTCTCCATAGTAGTAGCCGGAATGGGCAATCCTCAAGACCAGGGAGTCAAAGAAGGCTATCGTGGCGGGTGTCCAGGTGGGGTTCGATACCTGGATGTATGCTTTGGCGGTGAGCTTGCCCAGCATCGGATCGGAGTAGCCGCCCATGAGCAGCGAGCCCGTGGAGGAGGTGGGAATGGAGTCCAACAACACGGTCGACACCTGCACCGTGGTGGTGTCTACCACCATCGATCCATAATCGCTGCTAAAATTACTACCCAGGCCGAGCACACCCGGATCGTGGTCGCACCCCAGGCAAAAGACCAGCAAACCGAGACAGAAAATATAAATTCGCCACCGCATAATACAGATTGAATCACGAACTTGGGGGTTTCAGGGTAACTGACGAAAAGGAATAGATGAGGGGAACGGATGTGTAGACCAAGATACAAAATGACACGACCGAAATTTTTCTGTTGCCCCACCTTTTTGGCAGTTAAAATCTTATTCCCTATTATTGCAGCCCTGATTTAAGGATCAGGAAAATTCGGGGCGTAGCGCAGCCCGGTTAGCGCACCACGTTAGGGACGTGGGGGTCGGAAGTTCGAATCTTCTCGCCCCGACTTCGCCCGCCGTAGTTCCTCTTCGGAATGCGGCGGGCTTTTTTTTGATACACACAATCTTTTAAGGCAACACCCCCCTCGTCGGGCAGGCCCGACTTTCAAGCCAATCCCCCAAGCCGCTTGCCTGGCAAAGCATACTGAACAATCTCCATTCACAAACTCAATCCTTCCGACCTGACAAGCCAAGAATTTTTTTATTCCCACCCCCATCCCAAATATTCGTCGACACATTTCCCTCATTCATCCATTCATAATATCGATGCGCCGATCATCCAGAATAACAACCGTCCTGATTTGAGAGGGAACCATTTGAGTCATCAGAAACGCGTGTTTTTTGATGTCCGAACAACCCGATCCCAATTTTCAGCGGCATTTGCGGGCCCGCGCAAAACTTTATAAGAGTCTTAGTGACTATATCCTGTACATGTTACAACAATCACTTTTCCCAAAACAAGAAATTGGCTCAACATGGAACTGTAAAAACAGCTTAAATACGGCATTTTGGCCATTGGCATTGGTTTGGCAATACTGCAACACAGAAACCAGTAACAAAAATCAAATGAAAACGCTTAAAACTCTTGTTGTTCTTGTAGCCCTGATCGCCGGTTCGCAACTCGTTCAAGCCAAAGATAAAACGTGTTCCTGCATCGAGGTCCTCTCCATAAAGCGCGACATCTTCTATTTCAAAACCCCCGAAGATCTCACCGGCGCCACCATCGAAGTATACTCGGCCGACACGCTGATCTTCACCAACCAGGTAGCCCATCGCAAAACCTTGATCGACTTTTATTTCGAAAAACCCGGCGTATACACCATCAAGATCATCAAAGGAGCAAAAGTTGAAGAATTCACATACCAAAAGCAGTCTCCCTCACCTTACGCTGAATCCGAGTCGGGTCACCACATAGAAATCGCCAAATAAAAATATTTTCGTGAAGTAGCCCATCCATCACAGCCGGACCATATACGGTCCCTCAAAAGCGTAAAGTCCTTTACGCTTTTCCTCGTTAGCAAGCACCAATCATTCAAGTTATTCCCACCCGCAAATACTTTCCTTCCTATAAAACAGGTCCCTACAAAACAGGTCGCGATGCACCACAAGTCTCACACAAAAGCCAGAGAAAAACGAGCGTAGAAGCCACTACAAACACAGCCGAAAAAAAAAGGATAAAAGCCGTTCAAGACATTTGAAAAGACTGCGTTCGCAAAGCAGTACTGAAGGGCAAAAAACGACTCCAAAAACAACATGTTTCCTCCCTTTTTCCGGGGGAAAATGAAAAAAAGTAAATTATTTTATTCATCACAAAATCCACTGCCATAGGGTTGTCAGTGGGTGTTAGTTTCTTTGTATTACCAACAAGAAAACAACATCGAAATCTAACCCTTACGCATATGACAATCGAAATCGAAACCCCCACCCAAATGAGCACCACCATCTTGTCAACACTCGTACACGACATGGCTGTCTACAACCAATGGGCCAACCAAACCCTGGTGGACTTTCTGCGTCAAAAGCCAGAGGAACTCCTCTACAAGGAAGTGGCCTCCAGCTTCCCCGGTCTCAAAGCAACCATAGAGCACATCTGGGACACACAACGTTTCTGGCTCTGCGTGATCCAAAAAACCACCCCTCCCACATCGTTCCGCTTCGAACCTTTTCAAGGCACAGCCGAAGAAGCGTTCGAAGGCCTGATGGAAAACTCTAAAGCGCTTACCACATTTATCCAAACGCTCGATGATGCCGGGCTGCAAGAACCCGTGAGCTTCGACTCGCCTTGGGTAAAGGGAACACAAGCCCGGTTCGAGTTTATTCATCAGGTTCTTAATCACAGCACGTATCACAGAGGTCAGGTGGTGACCATCGGCCGGCAACTCGGCTTTACAGATGCGCCGATGACGGATTATAATTTTTATTTGATGATGGTGAAGGGGAAGTAGTGAGGCCCGGTGATGATTCTCAGAGAGCGTTCCCTGAGGGTGTGCCCTTCGGGAATTCGCTTAGAGCAGTTTCGCGCTGGGTATGTTTGCAGTTTGCAGATAGCCCGAGCGTGGCGCGAGGGCGCGTTGTGATCATTGAACCCCAGGCTAAAGCCTGGGGTTATTCGTTAATTTTTATGGCACACGAGCGATCATTCCAGAAAAATGGCCACTCAAGTTTCTGCAGCAGCCGACGTAACTTACCGGCACTATGAAATATGCTCAAATAATGAAGAGTGCCTGACAACGACCCTTTCATTCACTTTCCTCACCGTTTCTGCAAACTCCTCAACTTTTTTACTGCCCGCCATTAGCCAAATGCCCTGGTCGTCGATATTGGCTGACGGGTCAAATTCTATTCTATATCCCCGCGGTATTCCAAATGCGGGGACCATTGTATTGGTGAACTGAATTTTCCTGACAATTTTCAGAGGCACTTTAAAGCTTCTCAGAACCCCTTTTAAATAAAGAAACTGCGCATCATAGTAGAGGTCAAAAACCCTTTTCGACACGCTATAAACCCACGCCAGTAGAACAACATAAACCGAGAAGACCACTCCGAAATGGGAGATCGTTGTCGGATGATCTACTTTAACAACATAAAAAGTCAATCCCAATAACAGCAAGATCGGAGGCACAAGGCCATTGATCGTGTTGGTAGCACTTAATCGTTTCATAGGCGAAATATATTAAATTATTCAGTCTTGAATCCGGTTCATCCCGATCGCTCCCTGGAGACAACAAGCACAACCCTTAGTCTCCAACCTGCAGATCACTGTCGCCATTCGCAACCGCCAAGACGGCAACAACATCTCAGGTAAATCAACTTCAGCAACCGCTTTTAACCGAGCCGGTAAACAGATCAAAAAGACTTTTGGCACGAATCCATTTCACCAACGAAATATCGTCGCGCCAACGAAATATCGTTGGATTTTCCATGTGAGCATGGCTTGATGCTAGTGAAAGTGAGGATTTGGTTTGGCGTGGGTCTTGCCAAAGGCTTTTGGATTTTGACATCGATCAAGGAGCCGCAGGCTGCGCAGGTTTGTTTGATAGCACTTCGCGTGGGCCGGGCTCCTTTGTCATGTCGCGGGCAGTACTTCGTCATGTCGCAGGCACAAGTGTTATAAAAACCTGCGCCAGTAGTTCAAGACATCCCGAATTTCGAGAGCACGAGGACCGGCGATGCTTCGCATCTGATAAAACGAAACCTAGCAGAACCCGATAGACCCGTCGCTCCATCTAAATGCAACATCACACGGATTCAGTGAGCTCTCCACGGGATTCCTTGAACTCGGGTGGAGCCAGAGGAAGGGCGTGCCTGCGGAATGACGTGCGTTGATGAACGCTCAGAAGTACTTCCTTATGTGCTATCTTTGTTCGCTTGCGACCGGCCTCGTTCACCCGCGGGCGAAGAACCCGGGATAACGCTTGCAAATCATCTTATTTCGCTGTTTGTTGCCTGGCATACTTATTGGAATGGGCACGGCATGATTAAAAACTACTTTCTCATTACGTTCCGCAGCATGATGAAGAACAGTCTCTTCGTCGCCATCAACATCTTTGGTATGGGCGTGGCTATTGCGTGCTGTGTTGTGGGTTATTTTGCTTACGACTATGATGCGACCTTTGATGCGGTGCATCAGAACCGGGAGACCCTCTACCGGGTTAGCGCGGTGCGCGAGTTTGAAGGTTCGCTCACCCGGTTTGGGTATGCTGCGTTGCCGTTGGGGAATGTGGTCGATAAAACTTTCCCTGACGTGGAGCAGTCGTCGTGCTATCTTTTTTCGACGTCGAATTTTAAACGGGGGGATGATCTGTTTGCGTCCAACCTCAGCTACGTGGACCCCGACTTCTTTCAGATGTTCTCCTTCGATTTTATTGCGGGCAAGGCTTCAGATCTGTCTGACAAAAGCAGTGTCTTTATCAGCGAGACCATGGCCGTCCGTTTGTTCCGGACGCCGGAAGATGCGCTGGGCAAGACCATGACGCAGGTGTATGGCCGCGAGGAAAAAGAAGTAAAAATTGCCGGCGTGTTCCGCGAGCAGCCCATGAACTCGAGCTTCTACAAAAACGAAGGTTCGGCCTTCATGCATGCCGACAACTATAAAGATGAATTTCCCACGATTCGCGAGGACGATTGGCGGCGTGAGAGCACGTTGTTTGTGCGGGTCAACAATCCTTCGCGGGTGAGCACGGTGCACCAACAACTGCAGGCCTACATCGCGAACAATAATAAAGTGCGGGAAGATTTCCAGGTGAAAGAATTTGCACTTGATCCTTTCGCCACGATGGCGCATCGCGACCGCGCTGAAAACGTGCGGGCCTATACGTGGGCCGCTCCTCCACAAGCTGCCATTGTGGGCTCTATGATCATGAGCGTGTTGATCTTGCTCATTGCGTGCTTTAATCTTACGAATACGGCGATTGCCATTTCCTCCAGGAGACTGAAAGAGATCGGCATCCGGAAAGTGATGGGGTCGATGCGGGCGCAACTGGTCTTCCAGTTTCTCGGCGAGACCACGTTCATTTGTCTCCTGGCGCTGGTGGTGGGTCTGGGTTTTGCCGACTTGCTCATCGCGGGGTGGAACCTCATGACGGCAAACCACATTCATCTTGAACCGCATTATTTCAGTAGCCCCGGTTTCCTGGCTTTTCTTTTTGGCGTGTTGTTCTTCACGGGCCTGCTGGCCGGAAGCTATCCCTCGCTTTATATCAGCCGCTTCAAGCCGGTGACCATTTTGAAAGGCAAGCTCAAGTTTGGGGGCACCAACTATTTTACACGCACGTTGCTGGGGTTACAGTTTGCTATTTCGCTCATCACCATCGTGAGTGCGTTCGGGGTTCTGCAAAATGCGCGCTATCAGCAAAAATATGATCTGGGTTTTGACGTGCACGGTTCGGTGATCGCCACGGTGAACGATCAAAGCGAGTTCGATACGTATCGCGACGCGTTGCAAAAAAATCCTGAAATACTTTCCCTTGCCGGCGCACGCAGCGGCATCTTCTCGAATCGCGCACACGAACCGGTAAAATACCAATCGCTGCAAGCTGAAGTCGACATCATCGAAGTAGGCGACAACTACCTGAACACCCTCGGCCTGAAACTTCTGGAGGGCCGCGACTTTATGAAAGACTCCGAGACCGACCAGCGCGAGTCCATCATCATCACCCAAAGGATGGCCAACCTCTTCAAGTGGGATAAGCCTTTGGGAAAGGAAATTATCTGGAAGGACACGCTGAAGTTGTATGTCGTGGGCGTGGTGAAGGATGTTTATACGCAGGGGCTGTGGCGAGAGATGGAGCCGATGATGATCCGCTATGTGTTGCCGGCGCAATACAACCAGGTGGTGGTGAGCACGAAGGCGGAGAAGGTGTCGTCGGTCAATGCCTATATGCGGGAGCAGTGGGGTAAGGTTTTTCCGAACCGGTTGTATAACGGCTACATGTTGTCGGCTGAATTGGAACAGACGATTGCCTTGAACATGAGCATCGTTTATGGCTATGCGTTCCTGGGCGCGATCGCGATGTTGTTTTCGGCAACGGGGTTGTATACGTTGGTGTCGCTGAACATGATCCGGCGCATGAAGGAGATTGGCATCCGCAAAATTGTCGGGGCGTCGGTGTCGAGCATTATGCGGACGGTGAACCGGGAGTTTATCATCATTCTGACGCTGGCTTCCGTTGTGGGATCGTGGGCAGGCTTCAATTGGTGCAATACGATCATGAGCACGATCTGGAAATACTACCAGGGCGTGAATGTGTGGACGTTTGTTATTTCGGTGGGGTTGTTGTTTGTGATCTCTATCGGTACTATTGGTTACAAAGTCTTTAGCGTGGCTACGATGAATCCGGTGAAGAGTTTGCGGGATGAGTAGACTCACGTCGCAGTACTTCGTCATGTCGCAGGCACAAGTTTTCTTAAAGGATGCGCACGTGGTTCAAGACATCCCGAGTTTCGAGAGCACTGAAATCGGATAGGCTTCGCACTGAATAAAACGAAACCCGGCAAAACCCGATGGACGAGTCGCCCGATCTTAAATGCAACATCACACAGATGAAGCGAGCTGTCCACGGGGTCCCTTGAACTCGGGCGAAGCCAGAGGAAGGGCGTACCTGCGGAATGACGTGCGTTGTTGAAGACGCGGAAGTACTTCGTCATGTCGCAGGCACCAGTTTTTTAAAAGAATGCGCCAGTAGTTCAAGACATCCCGAATTCCGAGAGCACTGAAATCAGATAGGCTTCGCACTGGATAAAACGAAAACCGGCAGAACCCGATGGACGGCGTCGCCCGATCTTAAAATACAACATCACACAGATGAAGCGAGCTATCCACGGGATTCCTTGAACTCGGGCGAAGCCAGAGGAAGGGCGTGCCTGCGGAATGACGTGCGTTGTTGAACGCGTTGAAGCACTTCCACGCGTCACACTCCATTCAAAACGGGTGGCTCGCGTTATACATCTTCACATACGACAACATCACCGCCGGATCGCGCTTATTCCGGTCCTGTTGAAATTTCGCCAGCAACTCGGGATCGTCCTTAAACAACTCATCCACCGTATACAACTTTACCGGGCGGATCACTCCTGTTTTCAGATCCAAAACAATAAGATCGAGGTCCTCCGAAGCCGCGGCCGTTCCAATGGCACCAAACCCTCCGGCCCACAGACCTTTTTCGGTGGCGGTCATGTAGTGATCAAACCAAGCCATATACCGGCCTTCCTCCGTGACGCGGGCAAAGACACCTTTACCCGAATTGACATTATAGAAAAAGGTGTTAATGAAGACAGACGTGCCGTCACTCACGCCAAAGGGCTCACGCAGTTTCTTTTCCGTGGCCTTGTCGCGTATCAGGAACAAATCGCCTTCCAGCCGCTGAATGATCGGTATCGCGTTTTGACTCACCGGACTGTTGGAGCGCAACTGTGTGAACTTCTCATAGATGCCCGCGTTGCGTACCATGCTGCGCACGATGTTGTGGGCGTTGTCGGTGCTGTTCCATTCGGCAGCGGCTTCGTAGAGGGTACCGGGGTTGTTGGGCCAGTCGGACGCGTTGAATTTTGTGATGCAGGTGTTCAATGCTGTGGCCAGCCGTCTGTCGTGTGCAGCGGTCACGTCCATGCCGCCAGATTCCTGCATGTCGCTGTAGGTGCCCACGGCGCGGAGTCTGCCGCTGTCGAGGCGGCAGAAGGTGATCTCCACGTCGGCGGTGCCGCGTTCTTTCATTTTGTAGGTGCGCTCGCCGATGCGGAGTTCGTTCATCACGGCGATGATCCGTTGTTGGCTGGTTTGCTTGGGCGTCATTTGCTTGAAGTAGGTGAGCAAGGCGACGTCGAAAGGTTTGTCGAAGGAGGCATCTACCTGGCGATTGTTCATGCCCACTTGCGCCATGCCGATATTGTCTTTCACCGCCCGGGCGTCTACCACGCTGTCGATGTAGAACAGGCGGTTGGGAAGCGCGAGAGGTTCGGGTTTGAGGGTGACGGTGAATTTTTTTTGGGCTTGGGTTTGGAAGGTGATGAAAAGGGTGATGAGGGCCAGGAGGAGGTTCTGAGGTTTGGAGGTCATGGGTGGAGAAGATTTGGTGTAGAAAATATAGTGGGGAAGTTGGAGGTGGGCAAGGGTTGGGGTGGGTTTTTGTATGGGGGGTGGGTTGAAAATGTGGGGGGATGGAATTGTGGGGTGCTGGTTGACTTTTGGTTTGGTGGAGGGTGGGTTCAAAATTTTTGGTGGTGGGACAGCAACAAAAGGGTGTGGAGTTCAAAATTGATTTTGGGGTGATGGAATGTTTGGGGGTGTTTGAATTTGGGTTGGGATGGGGATGCCGGTTCATTTTTTTGTGGCGCAAAAATTGGACGTGGGGTGGTGAAATGATTGGGCGCATTTTGGATTTGGTTGCGTTGAGTGTCGGGTCAAAAACTTGTTGGTGAAGAACACCAACAAGGGCGAGCGGAACACCAACAAGGCGGGCGAGACGGGCGAATAGTGGTATGTCATTACATAATTTTATACAACGGTGTGGGTGAGGTTAACAGAACAATACCTTGGCAATGTGAAAAGGTTACAGGGTGGGTGAGTAAAAAAAACTTTTTTTGATTGATGATGGTGTACGTGACTGAACGAATTTGATCAGGTGTTCACGAATTCCGGACAGTACAATTTCGAACAGTGCCCTTCTAAAACTTCTTTTGCGCTTTTTTGCAACCTTCTTTATGCTTTCTACATCTTTACATCGATTGGCAGCATTTTCGCTAGTGCCCTTTCGCCTACCTGAACGCTATCGCTTTGTTCGATTATTAACATTTTGCTCATGTAACCATTTCATGGGACGTGAGTAATCTATGCACTTGAAGCAAACTATCCACTTAACACAAATAAAAAAGTATGATGAGCAAATTCAAATTTCTTTTGAGCGTTGTCGGCCTCTTCAGTGTCATGATGGCAACCGGTCAGGCGACGACGGCTGTTACCGTTAAAGGTACCCCCTACCTGCATGAAGCTTACCAGGATGGAGTGGTTTATTATGGCGATAAGAGTTTGACCGTTCCGGTTCGCTATAATGCTTTTCAGGACCTGATCGAGTATCAGCAAAATGGAAAAGCGCTGGTACTGGATCCCAAACTCACGATCAAAAAAGTACAGCTCGGCAGTACCGTCTTCGTTCCCCAAGCATTCGACAAGAAACTCGGCTACTTTATGCTGTTAGACAGCGGCAAGATGTCGTTGTATGTCAAGAAGAAGATCACGCTTCTTCCCGGCAGAAAGGGCGGCGCACTGGACGGCAGCGACCAAGCCCCCGAATACAAACCTTCACCGGATGAATTCTTTGTTAAGATCGGCGAGGGTCAATTGCAGGAAGTGGGCACTATCAAATCGTTCGTTTCGGGCTTGCCTGACAAACAAGAAGAGATAGCGGCTTTTGCGAAGAAGGAGAAGATCTCGCCGAAGAAAGAGAAGGAGATGCTGCAGTTGGTGCAGTATTATAATTCGCTACAATAATTGCAATGTCTGGCAGCTGACTTGTTGGTGAAGAACACCAACAAGGGCGATTGGGTGATTGGTATTAATAAAACAACAACAAATCCCCCACCGCCGTTGTTGGTGTTCTTCACCAACAACATTTCGGGCGTGTGGCATTGAATTGACGTGCGTTAACAAGTTGGTGGGCCAACAGGCACGATATCCATAAAAATAAAAAGCCACCCGTTAAACAGGCGGCCACCGCCGTTGTTGGTGTTCTTCACCAACAACATTTCGGGGCGTGTGTCATTGAATTGGCGTGCGCTAACAAGTTGGTGAGCCAACAGGCACGATGTGCATAAAAATAAAAAAGCCACCCGTTAAACAGGTGGCTTTTTTTATTTCCAGTGATATTCCAAGAACGTCAACCCTGTTGTTGGCGTTCCGCCAACAACACTTTTTCGGCTTCACATCACTCAATATCGCTTCCGCTTTTGGTCAGCGTATTTATTATTGCTCTTCTTTGCATAACCCCCCGTCGAAGGCTTCCCGCGTTTATAATCGCGGCTACCGCCTTCGCGGCCGCCACCGTCTTTGCGTTCCGTTACCTCCACACGTACCTGGCGTCCTTTATATTCAATGCCTTGGAAGCCATTGACGATGTCGTTCACTTTTTCTTTCTCTACTTCAAAGAAAGAATAAGCGCCTTTCAATTCAATGCGGCCGATGTGTTGTTTGGTCACGCCGCTGGTTTCGTCGATCAGGGCGAGCATGTCGCCTTTTTCCATGCCGTCCATTTTGCCGAGGTTGATGAAGAAGCGGCTGCCGGTGATGTAGCGTTCGCCTTCGCCATCGCTGCTGCTGCGGCCACGGTCGTCCTGGTTCAGGTCGGGGGCGTTGCGGTAGTAGTCGAGGAAGCGGTTAAATTCGATGGAAGCAAAGCGCTTGATCAACTCGGGTTTGGTCAGGTCTTTCAGCTCTTCGTATACGGCGGGCAAAAATTCGGCGATCTCTTCTTCGTTGACTTTTACCTCGCGCACTTTGTGCATAAGGGCCAGCAATTGTTTCTGGCATACGTTGGCGCCCGTGGGCACCATCATGCGCTTGAAGGGTGATTTCAATGTTTTTTCGATCTGCTTCACTTTGCCCAACTCGCGGCGCGTGATCATGGCGATGCTGATACCCTTCTTGCCGGCGCGGGCTGTGCGACCGCTGCGGTGGGTATAGAATTCCATTTCATCGGGGATGTTCATGTGGATCACGTGTGTGATGTCTTCCACGTCGATGCCGCGGGCGGCTACGTCGGTGGCCACCAGGATCTGGAGGGTGCGCGAGCGGAACTTCATCATCACGCGGTCGCGCTGCTGTTGGGTGAGGTCACCGTGCAGGGCGTCGGCGTTGTAGCTGTCCTTCATCAACATTTCGGCGATGCGCTGGGTGTCGATGCGGGTGCGGCAGAAGATGAGGCCGAAAATGTCGGGGTTGTCGTCGAGGATGCGTTTCAGGGCGGGGTATTTGTCGCGCTCCTGCACCATCACATAGTTGTGCTCGATGTTTACGTTGCCGGTGTTTTGCTCGCCTACGGTCAGCTCGAAAGGATCGCTCATGTAGTTCTTCATGATCGACTTCACTTCGCGGGGCATGGTGGCGGAGAACAACCAGGTGTTCTTGGTGTCGGGGGTGAAGGAAAGGATCTTGTCGAGGTCTTCCTTAAAGCCCATGTTCAGCATTTCGTCGGCTTCGTCCAGCACTACATATTGAATGGTGCTGAGGTTGATGGCCTTGCGGTCGATGAGGTCGATGAGGCGGCCGGGGGTGGCCACGATGATCTGGGCTCCTTTTTTCACTTTGCGTATTTGCTCACTGATGCTGGAGCCACCGTATACGGCTACGATATTAAAGGCCTTGAACTTTTCGGAGAAATTTTCGAGGTCGTTAGCAATCTGCAAGCCCAACTCACGGGTGGGTGCCAGTACTAAAGCCTGTGTATCGCGACGGGCGTCGTCCACTAAATCAAGCAGGGGCAGACCAAACGCGGCAGTCTTGCCGGTTCCGGTTTGTGCGAGACCTACAAAATCACGGTTTCCATTTAATAAGACAGGGATAGCTTTTTCCTGTATGGGAGTGGGGGTTTCAAAGCCGATTTGCAGCACCGACTCTACCAATCCCTTGGACAGGCCCAAGGATTCAAAAGATTTCATTAAAGATTAATTAAGGGGCAAAGGTACGCTAATTTAACCAGATAACCTGTCGGCACCGCAAACGGGAGGCTTTGGGGGGCGGGGGCGCAATAATATGGGGCGGAGGCTATTTTCTTCGATAGAAAGCTGTGTTAAATTTATGTTGACAATTAAGAGAACTCAATTATCTTTGCCGTCCTATTTAGGGGGATTAGCTCAGCTGGCTAGAGCGTGACGCTGGCAGTGTCAAGGTCATCGGTTCGACTCCGATATTCTCCACTAAATATGTAAGCCGGACTTTTTGGTCCGGCTTTTTTATTTTGGAGATGGTTTTGGAGGATCACAAATCTTTAGAGACAACGTTTGCGAATGAATTAGCACGCCGCTGAACGTGTGTCGTTGCATCACCAGAATCAAAGGCGCTAATGTGCGCCAGAACGTTGGAAGTTCGATGTTTTCTTTCCTGTGGCGCTAGAGAAGCAACTTTTGTTGCCTGCCCCCAGTTTCACTGGGGGTTATGATGGGGAAACCCCTACGGGGTTATGTTTTAGATCTTTTCGGGCGTTGCCCACAAAATCATATTTGATATTTTTTTTGCGCGCAATCGCCACGCGCCTTTGTTGGTGTTCTTCACCAACAAATTTCTGGCGTCACCCATTAAATCTTCCCTTCATTTCTTCGGGCACCAGTCCTATTTCACTACCGCACTGCCCGAAGCCTTCGCCGCCATTTCCTTAATATGTTTACGCGCAGAGAAAACGTTTTCATATGCGGCCTGTATCACGTGGTCGGTGTCCAGCAGGTAGGTGGTGCGTTTGGTGAAGAAGTCCATGAAGGGGGGTGTGGTGTCGTAGAGTTTGGAGATTTTTCCGTCGGGGTCTGAGAGGAGATCGAAGGGGAGTTTGAGGGCCTCTTTAAAGCGGAGGTGCGTGGGGATGTCGTCGCGGCTGATGCCGAGGATGGTGATGTTGAGGCCTTCGAAGAGGTCGAAGGTGTCGCGGAAGCCGCAGGCTTCGTTGGTGCAGCCGGTGGAGAAATCCTTGGGATAGAAATAGAGGATGCAGGGTTTTCGGTTTAGGTCGGTGTTGAGGGAGAAGGTTTTTCCGGTGGTGGAGGCGAGGGTGAAATCGGGGGCTTTTTGGCCGGGTGTTAGTGCCATGAGTTTGCTTTTATAATGTGCCTTAATTTACGTAGAAAGGTGGGGCGGTGGATTGCGCGTGGCGGGATTTCATATTGAACCGCCCTCCTTCGCTAAAGCTTCGGCGGGCAAGCAAAGGAACTTCGCTCCTTTACTGCATCTGGTTTTTGTCGATGAATTCTTTGAAGGCTTTTTTGTAGGTCTCTCCTATAGGTAACACGGCTTGACCGATTTGGACGTCGCCTTTGTGGATGATTTCGATGGCGTCGAGCGCTACGATGTAGGAGTTGTGGATGCGGATGAATTTGTCGGCGGGGAGTTGTTCTTCGAGGGCTTTGAGGCGTTGGAGGCTGATCACTTTTTGGGTGCGGGTGTGGATGGTGACGTAGTCTTTCAGGCCTTCGACATAGAGGATGTCGTCGAGGCGGACCTTGACGAGTTTGGTGCCGTCTTTGACGAAGACGAAGGCGGGGCTGGGTTCGGATGGAGCGCGCTCCGGTGCCGGCGCGGGTGCCGTTTTGGACTCGAGCCGTTGGACGAGTTTGTCGACGGTCCGGAGGAACCGTTCAAAGGTGATGGGTTTCAGGAGGTAGTCGGCCACGTCGAGTTCGTAGCCTTCGAGGGCGTATTCGGAGTAGGCGGTGGTGAGGACGACAAGGGGCTTTTTCTGGAGCACCTTTAATAGAGAGATGCCGGTGATCTCGGGCATTTGTACGTCCAGGAAGAGGATGTCAACGTTGTTGCTGCGCAGCACTTCCAGGGCGGCCAGCGGACTGGAGCAGGCTTCCACCAGGTGGAGGAGGGTGGGCACTTTGCGTACGTATTCCGTCATCAGGTTGCGGGCCAGGGGCTCATCTTCGACGATCACACAGTTGTATTTCACGCCAGTGTAAGTTTTAATTGTACCCGATAGTGTTCTGCATTTTCCGTAACGTCCAGCGAATATTGTCCGGGATAGCTCAACTCTAATCGCCGCTGCACATTCTGCAACCCGATGCCCGACTTCTCATTGCCTTGAGGCATGCTGGGTTTGCTGTTCTCTACGGTGTAGATGCATTCCTTTCCGGCGATGTCGATCGTCAGGTTCACCCACGCTTTGGGATCGCTGTTGTTCACGCCGTGTTTGAATGCATTCTCCAGAAAAGTAACGAAAATTAGGGGAGCAATCCAGATGTTTTCCGGGTTGCCTTCGATGTTGAAGTTGATGGGGATCTGGTTGTTCAGCCGCAGCCGCTCCAGGCTGATGTAGCTCTGCATGTATTCGATCTCTTTGCTGAGCAACACTTTCGCGTGGTTGGACTCGTAGATCATGTAGCGCATCATCTGCGAGAGCTTGGCGATCACTTCGGTGGTGTTCTCCGATTTGGTGTAGGCCAGGTAGTACAAGTTGTTCAGCGTGTTGAACAAAAAGTGGGGATTGATCTGGGCCTTGAGGAAGTTCAACTCGGCCGTGAGCTTTTCGTTTTCGATCGCTTTCTTCTTGGCTTCGAACTCAAACCAGTCCACCGCGAAGCGGAGCAATCCTACGAAGAAGACGATGAGCAAGGTGACGGCGGTGATTTGAACGATAAAGAAATCGGAATGGAAAAAATCAACATGCCCTTGAAAAAAATGCTCCACGAGATAACGCTGGAGGTACACCCGCGCCGCGATGACCAGGGCAAAGGGGATGAGGAACTCCAGCAGGTAGCGCCAGATATTTTTGGTTTTCAGGAACCGGGGCCAGGTGATGAAATAGTTGAAATAGGCGATGAATAAGGTAAACACCAACTGCACCAGCAGTGACGAGATCAGCTCACCCCAGTCCAGGCCGCGCTCGTGTTGGAAAAAGTTGATCTGGTATACATTGAACGACAGGTATACACACCAGAACGACAAGTGCAACAGCAACACCCTATTTCTATTGATAAACGATGACATGATGAGCGGTAATTTTACGGGACTAAATGTAGTCCTTCCAAAAGAAACGAACCGGCATTCTCATGGATTTTCTACCGTTTGCACAATTTGATCGATGGCTGGCCCCTAAAACGCCTACCTTGCGGGTCCGGTCGATAAAACGCCCTATCGGTCGAGAGAATGAAACCGATGGTATAATTCCTGCGTCCCATGCCAACAAAAGAATTTCTTTTGCAGTTACAATACCATGGCACTTTCCCCCGTCACTGACCTGTGTAGTTGAATCTTATATGTATATCTTAAAAATGAAAAAAACAGTACTTCTTTTTGCATCTCTCATTTTTTCTGCCGGCGTCTGGGCCCAAACCCCTGGCGGCGCGGCCCCGACAACGCCCCACGGTAATGCCAAGATCAGCGGCACGGTCATGGATGCCGACGACAACACCCCCGTGGAGTTCGCCAACGTGGCGCTGCTCGACCCCGCCACCGGCAAGCCAGTTGACGGCAGCGTGTGTGATGACAAAGGTGCATTCTCCATAAACAAAGTAGCAGAAGGAACGTACAACGTGGCCGTGTCTTTTATCGGTTACGAAACACAGACCATCAACAATATTAAAATAGACAAGAAGTCGGACGTCAACCTGGGCATCATCAAATTGAGCACGGGTGCCAAGGTGTTGAACGAAGTTGTGGTAGAAGGCCAGAAGCAAATGGTGGAAGAACGTGTTGACCGCACCATCTACAACGCCGAGAACGACGCCACCACGCGCGGCGGTGATGCCACCGACGTGTTGAAGCGCGTGCCGATGCTTTCCGTGGACATGGATGGAAACGTGACCTTGCGCGGAAGCTCCAACATCAAGGTGCTTATCAATAATAAGCCGTCCACGATCATGGCCAGCAGCATCTCCGATGCGTTGAAACAAATTCCAGCCGATCAGATCAAGACCGTGGAAGTGATCACGTCGCCTTCGGCTAAATATGATGCAGAGGGTAGCGGTGGGATCATCAACATCGTGTTGAAGAAAAATACGTTGCAAGGTGCTACACTGAACGTTGATACCGGCGTTGGTCTTCGCGGATCGAACCTGGGATTGAACGGCAGCTATCGCAAAGGAAAGATGGGATTCAACCTGGGAGGCTTTGGACGCGCGATGTATAATGTGACGGGAAGTTTCGACAATACCCAATACACCAAAGACGCAGAAGGCAACATCATTTCAACAAACCAGCAAACTGCCGATACGCGTTCGCATGGTCTGTTCGGCAACTACACGTTGGGCTGGGATTATGACATCGACAAGAAAAATTCACTCGCCGCATCCCTCCGTTTCGGTGCCCGCAACAACAACAGCTACCAGGACAATTTGCTCACGCTCTCGCAAGTTCCCAACAAGGCCGACTCCAGTTCGCTGAGCCAGGTCTACACACAGGACCATTCGAACACCATCGACATGAACCTGACCTATACGCACCTTTTCGACAAGCCGCAACGCGAACTCAGTTTCCTGGCCCTGTACAGCAAGAACAACCGGACCAACAACTTTGACCGCCGGATTGACGATATCAAAGATCTCCCTGCTCCCAGTGGCACGCGCAATTTGAACGACAGCTACAACCAGGAAGTAACTTTCCAAGGTGACTATCAAACACCCATCGGTACCACACAGATGTTGGAAGCCGGAGCCAAGGACATTATGCGCAAGGTATATAGCAACTACACCTACTATAACGATCCTGACGGCGACTACAACTACGAGTTGGATACCAATCCTCTGAAGAACAACAACCTCAACTACGATCAGAACATTGCGTCGGGCTATCTTTCTTATACTTATACCGCCAAGAGTGGTTACAGCTTAAAAGCCGGATCGCGTTATGAATACACTACCATCACCGCGCATACAAAGGAAAACAACATCACCATTCCTTCTTATGGTGTATTGGTGCCGAGCGTGAACCTTTCAAAGAAATTAAAAAATGGAGGCATGGTAAAGATTGCCTACAACCGTCGTATTCAGCGACCCTCCATCCAATACCTCAATCCCAACATTCAAGGCGGAAACCCGCTGAGCATCACAGCTGGTAACCCAACGTTGAATCCTGAATATACCAACAACTATGAATTGGGATACAATACCTATATCGGTGGAACGTCACTCAACTTTACGTCGTTCATGCGGAATACCACAGGTTCAATTCAGGCTGTGCGTGTACCGACGGGTAATGCAGACGTACCTGGGCAGATTCTTACCACCTATCAAAACATCGGTTCTGAAGACGCCTACGGCCTCAGCATCTTTGCGAACGTAAATGTCGGCAAGTTGTCGTTGAACGGTGGTTCGGACATCTACTATGCTGTGTTAGACAACCACGTCGATACACGCAATGAAGGTTGGGTGGCCAGTGGCCGCTTGTTCGGTAGCTACAACCTCACCAAAGGCTGGGGCTTCCAGTTCTTCAGCTTCTATCGCGGTCGCCAGGTGCAGCTGCAAGGTTCGCAAGGTGGCTTTGGTATCTACAGTCTCGGTCTCAAGAAAGATTTCAACGAGAAGAAAGGAAGCATCGGTTTTGGTGCAGAGAACTTCTTCACTCCGAATTTCCGGATCCACAACACCATCCAATCACCTACCATCGATCAGAGGAGTCTGAACATCATGCACACGATGAGCTTCCGCATCACGTTCAGCTATCGCATCGGCAAGATGTCGGTGGATGCACCCAAACGCAGAAGGTCCATCAACAACGACGACCTGAAAGAAGGTGGTGACAACGGTGGTGGACAAGACGCCGGTGGCGCACAAGGCGGTGGCGGTGGACAACGCGGTGGCGGACAACGCAGCGGCGGATTCACTCCTGGCGCTGGTGCAGCAGCGGGCGCAGCGGCAACAAAAGCTCCTGCATTGCCTCCGGCCGATGCCACGAAAACTGTTGACGCTACCGGTACATGGAATTATAAAGTTGAATCACCCCAAGGTGGCGAAGGAACCATCGTGATCCTGAAAGATGGCGACAAATACACCGGCACCATCACAAGCCGTCGTGGCACCAGCCAATTGTCGGAGGTGAAAGTGAATGGCAACGAGCTCACCTTCCACTACGACTTCAACACGCCAAACGGCGCGATGACCATGCAGGTGAAATCCATCGTCGAAGACACGAAGATGACCGGCAACATCACGGTAGGTCAATTCGGAACCTTCCCGCTCAATGCCACGAAAGCGCAATAAGAACTAGTAGGTAGTTCATAGAAGAAGCGTCCCGGTCTCGCAAGAGGCCGGGGCGTTTTCGTTTAGGGGAGTCTTACTTTCTTTAGTGAGGCTTTCGCCCTACCTCTTGGTCTCCTCAAGTTTCTTTTCTGCGAGCGCGCGAATCGCTTTGATGCGCTCAGGGTCCACGGTTTTTAATTTGAATTCGGAACCTTCGTCAGAGCCCATGCCGGCGATGGCGGGGTTGCGATATTGCATGAGGCTGTCGGTGGTGGCGGCGGCGGAGAAATGTATTTCGGTCGTGCCCGTTTTGGCTACGATCTCTTCAACCGTGTTTTCATTCACACCCGACCCGGGCATGATGGCAATGCGGCCATTGGCACGCTTGATCAATTCGCCGATCAGCGCTGCTCCTTGCACAGCCTGCATCTGTCCACCGGAGGTGAGGATGCGGTCAAAGCCCACTTCGATACAATCTTCTAATGCTTGAAAAGGATCGCGCGTCATGTCGAACGCGCGGTGGCATGTCACCTTCAAGGGACGGGCTTTGTCGATCAATTCCTTGCAGCGTTTTTTGTCGATAGTGCCATCGGGGTTGAGGATGCCGAGCACGATGCCGTCCACACTCAGCTTCTGGGCTTGGTAGATGTCGCGTTTCATGGCGTGGAATTCATAGCTCGAATAACAGAAGTCGCCGCCGCGGGGACGGATCATGACATAGACATCGATGCCCAGGTTGGCGCGCACTACTTCCACCGTTCCAAACGATGGGGTGGTCCCTCCTTCTCCGGGGTTGTCGCATAACTCTACACGGTCGGCTCCGCCTTCCTGCGCTTTCAGGGCGGAGGCGATGTTGTATACTACGATCTCTACAGTCATTTAGAAGTTGCTTTTAGAATCAAAGAGTTTGTTTCCGGTGGGGTCGTACTTGGCGTAGGTAAATCCTTTTTGTAAACAGTAGGCTCCATATTCGCCGTTCTTGTTCAGGGCCAGGAAACCCACTTGTACTTCTTTCGCTTTCGCAGGATTTTTCTTTAGGATGCGTTCAACAGCAAGTTGACAAGCTTCTTGCGGCGAGTGACCTTGGCGCATCAATTCCACCACGAGGTGGCAGCCCACGATGCGGATCACTTCTTCGCCCACACCCGTGGAAGTGGCGGCACCAATTTCATTGTCGACATATAATCCTGCTCCGATGATCGGAGAGTCACCCACACGACCGTGCATTTTGTAGGCCATCCCACTGGTGGTGCAGGCGCCGGATAAATTACCATTCGCATCCAGTGCAATGATGCCGATGGTGTCATGGTTCTCGATGTTGGCTACGGGTTTGTATTCCGATTTCTTGGTCCATTCTTTCCAGGCCTGCTCCGATTCCTTTGTCAACAGTTTTTCTTTTTTGAAACCGTTGGCCAACGCGAACTGCAATGCGCCTTCGCCGACCAGCATCACGTGCGGGGTTTTCTCCATGACCAGACGCGCCACGGAAATGGGATGGACGATGTGTTCGAGGAATGCCACCGAGCCACAGCCGCCGTGCTCGTCCATGATGCAGGCGTCGAGAGTGACGCGGCCGTCGCGGTCGGGCAGCCCTCCTAAACCAACGGAGGTTTCTTTCGGGTCGCCTTCGGGAACACGGGCGCCGGCTTCTACCGCGTCGAGGGCGCGGCCGTTGGCAGCCAGTATTTTCCAGGCAGCTTCATTGGCGGCCAGGCCGAAGTTCCAGGTGGAGAGTACGATGGGTTTGGTGGCCTCTGGTGTTTCGGCCAGACTTTGTGCCACGGGCAACATGCCAGCGCCCAAGGCCGATAGTTTTAAGAAATCCCTGCGTGTTTTTTTCATGGTGTGAAAAGGACTAGCGTTTATGGTATGATTACCCGGCGTGCGCCGCGGAAACGTTTCTGATAGTACTCGGCATAGAGGTTGGTCTCCACCACACCCAGCGAGCTGGACGAATGGATAAATTTCACATCTTCCTTGCCCCTCACGTCCGTGACCAGTCCCACGTGTGTTACTTCTCTTTTTCTCCTGCCCGTGGCGAAGAATACCAGGTCGCCCGGCTCCAGTTCTTTCATCGTCACCTCTTCGCCTATTTTGCTTTGGGCCTCACTGCTTCGCGGCAAGGCTACATTCACGGCCTGAAACGAATTGATGAGCAACCCCGAGCAGTCCATGCCGGCCCGGGTAGTTCCTCCATACTTGTACGGTGTACCGATGAAGGTGCGTGCTGTGGAGATCACCTTGTCGACCTTGATCTCGCGAGCGTCGGCTTGTCTCACTTTGTGGGCGGCACAAGAGCACAAAAAAAGTGTTGCTCCGATTACCCCGTGAAGAACAAGCTTTTGACTAATTTTGAGTTGAAAAAATCGCATCAGCAAAAGGTTAAAAAATAATTACTCCAAATATACTTGATTCATGGCATTTGCAGAAGTTTCCAGCGACATCATCGGGCAGTTTGCCGCCATTGTTGGCGAGTCGAACATCGTTATAGATCCTGCGCAGCGCTACAACTACTCGCACGATGAGACGGAGGACTACTCCTTCCTTCCCGACGTGGTCCTGAAACCGGGCACACCCGAGGAGATCAGCCAGATCATGAAACTTTGTCACGAACATGTCATCCCCGTCACCCCGCGCGGGGGCGGTACCGGTCTTAGCGGCGGGGCGCTTCCCGTACAAAAAGGCGTCGTCATTTCTATGGAACGTTTCAATCGTATTCTTGGTATAGACGAACTCAACCTCCAGGCCACGGTCGAGCCGGGGGTGATCACAGAGGTGTTCCAGAATGCCGTGAAAGCCAAAGGTCTTTTCTATCCCCCCGACCCCGCCAGCCGGGGCACCTGCTTTATCGGCGGCAACGTGTCGGAGAACAGCGGCGGGCCCAAGGCCGTGAAGTACGGCGTGACGCGCGACTATGTGCTGAACCTCCAGGTCGTGTTGCCCACGGGCGAGATCATTTGGACGGGGGCTAACGTATTGAAAAATTCTACCGGCTATAACCTCACCCAATTGATGTGCGGCAGCGAAGGCACTTTGGGGATCATCACCAAGATCGTGTTCAAGCTGCGCGGCCTTCCGCAGAAAGACGTGTTGCTGCTCATTCCATTTGCCACAAACGAGGAAGCCTGCAAAGGCATCGCCGAAATATTCCGCGCGGGCGTAACCCCCAGCGGCATGGAGTTCTTTGAACGCGAAGGGGCTATGCTCACCATCGACTACTGCGAAAAGATCTACGCCGCCAAAGTGACCACACCCTTCCCCGAAAACATGAACGCCTACCTCCTCTGCGAACTCGACGGCAACGACGACGAGGTGCTCATGCGCGACGCCGAGCGGGTGATGGGGGTTGTGGAGAATTTCCAGGTGGGGGAGATCTTGTTTGCTGATACGGCTGCACAAAAAGAAGAGCTGTGGAAGATCCGCAAGAACCTCTCTCCTGCTGTGAATGCCTACACGCTTACACGCGCTGAGGATGTGGTGGTTCCGCGGGCTAATTTGCCTAAGCTGATCGTGGGTATTAAGGAGATCGGAAAGGAATATGGATTCAACTCGGTTTGCTACGGTCACCTGGGTGACGGCAATCTGCACATTAATGTTTTGAAAGAATCGATCAACGAAGAAGATTGGAATACGAAGGTCGTGGATGGTATCGGGGAGATCTTTAAGTTAACGGTCAGCCTGGGGGGGACACTTTCGGGGGAGCATGGTATTGGGATCGCTAAGCGGCCATATATGCACCTGGCGATGCAGGAGGCGAATTTGGAGGTGATGCGGGGGATCAAGCGGGTGTTTGATCCCAGGGGGATATTGAATCCGGGGAAGATATTTTAGAGATTTCGTCAATCTGAAGACTGACATAATAGCCACAAGTCTATACACTTGCGCCAGACTTTGCCAGACTTGATAATGGTGCAAGCACCTTACACTTGCACCATCCGTTACGCACAACACACTTCTTATTGGAAAGGCCGGGTCTAAAGGGGTTGCACAGCTTGCCTTCCTGGCCCGGCCCCGGACATTTGTGAGTCCTAGTTTCTTCTGTTCAATACATCCATGAGGTTCATCCCCATCCCATCGAAGGACGACATTTCCATGTGGGGAAGGGTGAGCTGCGACTCTTGCATGCAGCGGCGGATGCAGCTGTCGATCTCCTTATAAAAGAAGCCGGAGTCGATATAGGTGTTTTCGTTTTGCAGGACCATTTCAAGGATGGGCAGGTAGTTGTCGATGTCGATGCCGGCGTTCATGAGCCGGCCCAGTCCGCCGCGGACTTTGCCGTTTTGGGCGGAGGTCATTTTCAAACCCATTTTGTGGTCTACGTATACTTGCAGCCCGTTCTCGTTCAGGAGGCGGTCGATCAGGGTCTTGCGCTGGTCCTGGAGGATCTCGCGAAGCTGGAGCGGGATGAGGTTGGCGTTCCAATCTTCGATTTTACGTGTTCCGGAGGTGGTTCTTACTGTTTTCATAGCGGATTTGCGTTTGATGATCCAAAGGTAACAAAACTAATTATATTAGTATACTATAACTAACAATTTTAGTTTCAAGTAATTTTTTTCGTGTAAAATCCGCCGTTCCGGGATGATGGTGTCCCGAAAAAGGGTTAGTATCGGAAACGTTTTCTATCCTACCTGACCATGCCCGCAAAATCCATTCTCGTCGTCGGCAGCTCCAACACCGATATGGTGATCAAGTCTGCCAAATTTCCAGACCCCGGCGAGACCCTTCTGGGTGGCACATTCTTTATGTTCCCCGGTGGCAAAGGCGCTAACCAGGCGGTGGCGGCCGCGCGACTGGGTGGCGACGTCACGTTCATCGCCAAATTGGGCAACGACATTTTCGGGCAACAGGCCCTGCAGCAATTCCAGAAAGAAGGCATCCACACAGATTTTATATTGACCGATCCCCAGCATCCTTCCGGCGTGGCATTGATCACGGTAGATGCAAAAGGCGAGAACACCATCGTGGTGGCCCAGGGATCCAATGGCACGCTGACGGCCGAAGATCTGACGCAGGCTGAAAAAGAATTTGAGCGCACCGACACAGTTCTCTTACAACTGGAGATCCCCATCCCCACCGTTGTTCGCGCCGCAGAACTTGCCGCGAAAGCGGGAAAGAAAGTCATCCTCAATCCCGCTCCGGCCACGACATTGCCGGAGACGATCTTCAAAGATCTTTACCTCATCACCCCAAACCGGTCGGAAGCTGAAACGCTCACCGGTTTGTCCGTCCGCGATGCCTCGGCCATCAGTGCTGTATCAAAGTGGTTCAGGGACAAGGGTGTTCAAAAGGTAGTGATCACGCTGGGCAGCGAAGGCGCTTATGTCCACGACGAACGCGGCGGCCGCTACATCGCGGCACCGCGCGTGCAGGCGGTGGACACAACAGCGGCAGGAGATGTTTTTAATGGTGCACTTGCTGTCGCACTTGCCGAAGGTTCATCGCTGGATGAAGCGGTTCAGTTTGCCAATCGCGCAGCTGCCCTATCCGTCACCCGCATGGGCGCACAATCTTCGGCGCCCTATCGACATGAATTAACAACCTTACTATGATAAGACGATCAACCCTATGTTTATTGTTGCTGCTCCCGGCCACGGCGTGGTGCCAGGAGAAAAAAATCACAGCGCCTTCTAACGGGACGTATAAACTTTCCAAAGAAGTGTTGAAAGACAAGATCATGGGCGGATGGGCCGGCCAGACCGTGGGCGTCACCTTTGGTGGCCCGACCGAGTTCAGGTTTTGCGGCACGATCATCCAGGACTATCAACCCATCAAATGGTATGACGGCTATTTGAAAAACACCATGGTGAACAACCCCGGGCTGTACGACGACATCTACATGGACCTCACCTTCGTGGATGTGTTCGAACGCAAGGGTTTGGATGCACCCCTGAGCGAATTTGCCAACGCCTATGCCAATGCAGGCTACGCACTATGGCACGCCAACCAGGCCGGACGCTACAACATTTTACACGGCATTGCCGCACCCCAATCCGGCCACTGGCTCAACAACCCGCACGCCGACTGCATCGACTATCAAATTGAGTCGGACTTTGCCGGGCTCATGTCGCCGGGCATGCCCAACACCGCGTCGGAGATCAGCGACAAGATCGGTCACATCATGAACTATGGCGACGGCTGGTACGGTGGTGTGTATATGGGAGCGATGTATACGCTGGCCTTCACCTCGTCTGACATTCCTTTTATTGTGAAGGAAGCGCTGAAGACCATTCCCGCCGAAAGCCGTTTCCACCACGTGATCCAGGATGTGATTCAATGGCACCAACAATATCCCAACGACTGGAAAGCCACCTGGTTCGAGATCCAAAAGAAATACACGGAAGACATCGGCTGCCCCGAAGGTGTTTTTGTTCCTTTCAACATCGACGCCACGGTGAACTCGGCCTATGTTGTGCTGGGCTTGTTGTACGGAAAAGGTGACTTCACAAAGACGATGGAGATCACCACGCGGGCGGGTCAGGATTCGGATTGCAATCCCTCTTCGGCTGGAGGCATACTCGGCACGGTGCTGGGTTACAAAAATATTCCGCCCTATTGGAAGATGGGACTCCAGGAGTCGGAGCCGCTCGACTTCAAGTACACCACCATGTCGCTAAACGACGTGTATACCATCGGTTACAACCACGCCCTGAAAATGATCGCCCGCAACGGTGGTACGGCTGATGATCAGTCCGTGTACATCAAGGTACAGCAACCTAAACCTGTGCGCCTGGAGCAAAGCTTCGAAGGTCATCACCCCGTAGACAAAATAGAGATCCGCAAAACGCTCACGGACGAATACACATTCGAATTTGAAGGCATTGGCTTTGTGGTGCGTGGCGAATCGGCACGCTGGCAGGCGACGTCTGCTTATGTGGCCAAGACCGAACTCTACATCGACAACAAGCTCGTGGAGAACGTGGAACTTCCGGGCAGCTTCACTACGCGGCGTTATGAATTGTTCTGGAAATATCAGCTGCCTCGTCAAAAGCATACCGTGCGCCTGAAAATTCTGAACCCCGATGAAAAAAGCCCGGTCAACCTGAGCGAATTCATTGTGTACGACAACAAGCCTGCGAACACCACTCATCCATAACCAAACTCCCGGCCTATGTTCATTCTCGAAAGCTATACCGTCGCCGTGCTCTTCTGTTTTATTACCATGCTTTGCTGGGGCTCGTGGGCCAACACGCAGAAGCTGGCGGAAAAATCGTGGCGCTTTGAATTGTTTTATTGGGACTATGTATTGGGCATCTTCCTGCTGTCGCTCCTCTTCGCGTCGACCCTCGGCAGCATGGGTGAGGACGGACGCAGTTTCCGGGCCGACTTTGCACAGTCGGACGTGGCGAGTCTTCGTTCGGCGTTTATTGGCGGCGTTGTATTCAACCTGGCAAACATCCTGCTCATCGCAGCCATTTCCATTGCCGGCATGTCGGTGGCATTTCCGGTGGGCATCGGCATTGCGTTGATCTGGGGTGTGCTGGATAATTATTTGAAAGTGCCTGCTGGTAACCCAGTCATAATTTTTACGGGTGTAGCGCTTATTGCCGTGGGAATTGTGGTGAACGCTGTCGCGTATAAAAAATCATCCGGCAGTGCGCAGAAGGTCTCTTCAAAAGGGTTGATCATTTCTGTGATCGCGGGCGTGCTGATGGCACAGTTCTATGGTTTCGTCGTATCGGGAATGGCCCACGACTTTGTGCACCCCGAGGCGGGTAAGCTCACGCCGTATACGGCGATCGTCGTTTTTGCGGCGGGTATTTTTGTCAGCAACATTTTGTTCAACACCGTGTTGATGCGTATGCCGGTGGAAGGTGCGCCCGTGAGCTATGAAGATTATTTCAAGGGTAATTTCAAAAGTCACATCACCGGTGTTTTGGGTGGTGTGATCTGGTGCATCGGCATGTCGTTCAGCATCCTGGCGTCCGACAAGGCGGGACCGGCCATTTCGTATGGACTGGGTCAGGGCGCCGTGCTGGTGGCAGCCGTGTGGGGTGTTTTTATCTGGAAAGAATTCAAGACCGCACCCAAAGGCGTGAACACCCTCCTGTTTGTGATGTTCGTCTGCTTTTTCTTTGGACTTGGATTGTTGGTTTACTCCAAAACGGCTTAGGCTTTTCGTATCTATTTCGCGCATTCATCATTCACGCTAATCCACAACTTTTATGAGACTCACCTTCCTTTTTCTTCTCCTGATCAGCGTCTCCTCCATGGCACAAAGAACAAAGACGGTCAAGATCATTCTCGACACCGACTTTGGCAACGACTGTGACGACGCGGCCGCGTTGGCGATCCTTCACCAACTGGCCTACAACGGTGAGGCCGAAATTCTGGCCACGGTCTATCCCATGAACGACGACCTGGGCGCTGCGGCCATCGATGCCGAAAATACCTACTACGGGAAGCCCAACATTCCGGTGGGCACCTATAAAGGCACCTATGAATACAAAGGCAAGCACAACGATTTCTATAATAGCAAGCTGGCGGCGTTGCCCAACGATTTGCAATCGGGCAAGAATGCACCGGACGCTGTGGCATTGTATCGCAAAATACTTTCCACCCAACCCGATCGCAGCGTGACCATCGTGGTGGTGGGCCCCCAGCGATTATTAGCCGACCTACTCCAATCTAAAGGAGATTCGCTCAGCCCCCTGGACGGCACCGCGCTGGTGAAGAAAAAGGTGGTGCAATTGGTGTCGATGGGAACGGAATATCCGAAGGGCAATGAGTGGAACATTCGCATTTGTCCGGATGCGGCGCAGTATGTGGAAGAGCATTGGCCAACGCCGGTGGTGTATTCCGGGTTTGAGATCGGCAAAGCCATTATGACGGGGGAGCGATTAATTACCGAGACACCTGAAAACAGTCCGGTGCGTCTTGCGTTTGAGACCAATCCGCAGGTGGACGCGAAAAAGAACCGCCATAGTTGGGATCAGACGGCGGTGCTGTATGCCGTGAGAGGGGTGCGTGACTATTGGACGCTGGGGACAGGATTTCCCCAGATCGCAGAGGATGGGAAGAATAGTTGGGTGGTTTCTAAGGGGAACCGGCATTATTTGATTGCAAAGAAAAGCACGGCGGAGATGAAGAAGATCTTGGAGGATATGATGGTGGCACCGCCGAAATAAGATTGAATACTAAGAAACACTCACCAGATCGGCATGCCCTTGTCGAATTCGGCGACGTTGTGGCGGATGACGGCGTCGAGGTCGTTGGTGGCTTGGAAGACGCGGGTTTGGCGTTGGGAGCTGTTGCCTTTGGTGGCGATCTCGGTGACGCGGGCCAGATATTCCGTGCAGTTTAGCGCGCGAGCATAGGGTTCCAGTTTCAGGATCCATTCTTGGATGTCGTCGCGCATATGTTTGGGGCTTCCGCGGCGTGTGGGCACTACGTCGGCGTCGAGGCCGTGGCGAATGGCGCGCCATTTGTTTTCGCGGAAGATCCAGCGATGCAGGTAGGTAAATGATTTTGTCCATTCTTCTTCGTGGTCGCGAAACCAGTGGGCCAGGAGTTGGATGAACGTGACGATGGCCATGATCTCATACAGGGTGGCCGGTTCGTCGCAGAAGCGCAACTCGAGCGTGCCATAGTGCGGACTCGGGCGCAAATCCCACCAAAGGTCTTTCATGCTTTCGATAGCTTGGGTTCGGATGAGGAAACGATACAACTTCTGAAACTCATCCCAGTTCCGCACCAGGTAGGGCATGCCGGCAGTGGGCAACGCTTCGTAAGTCGTGGGGCGGCAGGACGACAACCCAGTATATTTTCCCTGCCAGAACGGTGAACTGCCCGACAGCGCCAGGATGTGCGGGAGAAAATGCATAAAGAAATAATTGTAGCGGATGCAGGCATCGCCGGAAGGCATCCCAATGTGCACATGCATGCCATACACCGCCATGCGGCGGATGATCCATTGGTTCCGGTCGATCAGTTCTTCATAGCGTTTAGAGGGCGTGATGAGCCGCTCGCGATAGTCCGCCAACGGATGTGTGCCCGTGGAGGCGATCTTTAAATTCAGCGTGTGCGCTTTGGCCGACACCAACTGCAGCGAATGCTTCAGGTCGGATTCCACTGCGTGAAGGGTATGACAAACGTCGGTGATCACTTCCAGCGTGCTCTGGAAAAATTCGGGCTTCAACTTCTCGTCCTCGCCACGCTCCAGCACATCCGCCGCGCGCGGCGTCAACAGGAGGCTTTCCCCATCCAAAACCTGCAATTCAAGCTCCACCCCAAGGGTAAGCGCCTCGGCGTTCTGTTTAAATTCAAGTCGCTTTTTTTGTCGTGCCTTCATTTTCCTTTGGACGCGGATGTGATCAATCGGGCTCATGTCTTTTCGGTTATCTGTATAATGCCCAAAACGCCGATTTGTTTTAACCCCCCTTTGCCACTTCTTTGCTTGCCCGCCGGAGCTTTAGCGAAGGCGGGCGGTTAAAAACCTTATGGGGGATCACCCTCAACCCACACAAGCAATCCCCAAACTTTTCTAACTTTCCCCCAAATTCAATCGCTCTACCAGCATGTGCGGCATCACCGGTATTTTCGCCTTCAACCTTGTCGGCAAATTCAACAAGATCCACATTACCAATGCCACCATGGCCCTGGAAAAACGCGGCCCCGATTTCCAGGACATCTACATCGATGAATGGGTTGGCTTGGGTCACCGCCGCCTCTCCATCATCGACACCCGCGACGTCGCCAACCAACCGATGTGGGACGACGAAAAACGCTACTGCATCGTGTTCAACGGCGAGATCTTCAACTACCGCGAACTGCGCGCAGAACTCGAAGCCAAAGGAGTGACCTTCTTCACGCAATCCGACACGGAGGTGTTGCTCAAGCTCTACATCCAGCAAAAAGAAAACTGTCTTCCCAAACTAAACGGCTTTTTTTCCTTTTGCATCTACGACCGACAGGCCCAAACCTTTTTTGTGGCCCGCGACCGTTTTGGCATCAAGCCCCTGCTTTATCTTTTTGATGAAGACAAGTTCATTTTCGCATCCGAAATGAAATCCGTGCTGCAGTTTGGCATCGAACGCAACCTGGATCACACCTCGCTGTACACCTACCTGCAGCTCAACTATATTCCCGCCCCCGACACGATCTTCAGCAATGTGAAAAAATTGTTGCCCGGACATTACCTGAAGATCAGCCGCCAGAAAATAGAAATGGCACGTTATTACGAGATCCCCTACGATCGCGAGAAAGCCGAAAACAGTCCACTATCCTACGATGCCGCCAAAGAAGAATTCAAGCGCTTGCTGGAGGCTTCCGTGCAACGCCGGTTAGTAGCCGATGTGCCGTTGGGGTCTTTTCTCAGTGGTGGCATCGACTCGTCTATTGTTGCGGCGTTGGCCAGCAAACACAAACCCGATCTGCACACCTTCTCGATCGGGTATCGCGATGAAAAGTTCTTTGACGAAACCCATTATGCGCGGCTGGTCGCCAAGCAGATCAAAACGGAACACACGGTTTTTTCGCTCACGAACAATGACCTGTATACCCATGTGCAATCCATCCTAAACTATATCGACGAGCCCTTTGCCGACTCGTCGGCCATTGCGGTATATATCCTCAGCAAGGAAACGCGGAAACACGCCACGGTAGCGCTCTCCGGCGATGGAGCGGATGAAATGTTTGCCGGTTACAATAAGCACGCTGCGTTCCGGCAGATCACCGACAAAGGCTGGAAGGAAAATCTGGTGGGCGCGCTCGGTTCGCTTTGGAAAGTCCTGCCCAAATCCCGCAGCGGTGCGCTTACGAATAAAATACGCCAGCTCGCACGGTTCAGCGAAGGCATGAAGCTCTCGTCGCGCGACCGCTACTGGCAGTGGGCCGGTTATGCGGGCAAAGACGAGGCCCTGAACATGCTGCAACCTGAAGTACGCGCCAACGTAGAACTCGATAACTTCGCGTCGCGCCAACAGAACATTCTCCGTGATCTTCCCGAAAAAGAAAACATCAACGACATTTTGCTCACCGACATGCACCTCGTGCTTCCGGATGACATGCTCACGAAGGTCGACCTGATGAGCATGGCGAATGGTCTTGAAGTACGCGTGCCTTTCCTGGATTATGAGGTGGTGAATTTTGCGTTCAGCCTACCCGTGGAATATAAGATCAACCCCGGCATGCGGAAACGCATCGTACAGGATGCCTTTCGCGATGTTCTCCCGGAGGAGCTTTATAACCGGCCAAAGAAAGGCTTTGAAGTGCCGTTGCTAAAATGGTTTAGGGGAGAGATGCGGTCGCTCATTGAAGAGGAGTTGTTGTCGGAGAAATTTGTGTCGGAACAAGGGATCTTTGATTATGCCGCGATCGCTGCGCTGAAACGTCAACTTTTTTCATCCAACCCCGGCGATGTGCATGCGCGGATTTGGGGACTGATCGTGTTTCAATGGTGGTGGCGAAAATATATGACGGTAAAGAAGTCATAATATCCCGTCATTTCACCGCGCTCACAAATTCCAGCCACGGGTCTCTTCCCAAAACAAAGAAATAAAAGAAACATCCCAGCCATCCATGGAAGAGTCCCAGTATCCAAAGATTTCTATACTGCAGGTAAAGGATCGTATAACCGATCGCCAACAGGGCGGTGGCCACCACCAAAGGTATCGATGGGAAATGAACGATTGAAAACACCAATGAACTAACCACAACGATAAGAGCTTTTCCCGCTCGGCGTCCCTCCCAGTCCTCCATATTCCGCGCGATCAACCCGATGATGAGAAATTGCTGGATCGTTCCCCACAATGGGTAAAGGATCATGATGGGAAGAATATGCCAATTGAAAACCAGCGTTCCCCGCACGATGCCAAAGGCGATCGAACTCCCGAGCGCGGTGAGCGACACCGGCCCAATCCAGCGCAAGCTGCTTCGGAAGCCTTCCTTCCCGAAACCCCAATACGCCGGAGCACCCGGATTGGTTTTGATGCGATAAAAAATGTAGGCGATCCACAACAGGCATGCTATCGTGACATACCAGAATTTCAAATGGAGCCAATCTACCAACAAGAATTTACCAAGACCCGTGAGCACCACGGCGGTCATCTCGGCCATTCGGGTGGCGTTGGAGCAGTAGGCGGGTATGGGCGTTGTTCGCTCGCTCAAAACATTATCTTTACAGGAAAGATAAAACATTCCCGAACATCCCATATCCCTATGAAAAATCTGCTCCGGTTAGAAGAAGCATTGGAATTCTTTCTCGCTATTTTTCTCTTGCAATCCCTTCCCCAGGCGGGATGGCTATACGCCGTTCTTTTTCTTGCGCCCGACCTGAGCATGCTCGGATATCTGGTCAACACACGGATTGGCGCAGCTTGCTACAACCTGGCGCATCACAAGGGACTAGCCATCGCGTTATACGTGGCTGGCGTTTATTTTCAAATGCCTTGGGTGGCCTTTACGGGATTGCTTTTGTTCGGACACAGCGCCCTCGACAGGATCCTCGGTTATGGATTGAAATATCCGGATCATTTCAAGCACACACACCTCGGCTGGCTTCCGGAGCCAAAGAAAAAACAATAACCCTTGTGCGACGACGAAAGTGCTTCGTATTTATACGGTCGGCGGTTCAATGAGATCCCACAGGTTTCCATACAAGTCGGCAAACACCAGCACCGTGCCATAGGACTCAGTCTGTGGCGGTCTGACAATGGTGACGCCTTGTGCTTTGAGGTTTTCGTGATCTCTCCGGATGTTGTCGGTATGCAGGAATAAGAAAACCCTGCCACCGGTTTGATTGCCCACGCGGCTTTTTTGTTCATCGCTGGCCGCCTTGGCCAACAACAGGCAACATCCCTCCGAACCCGGCGGCGCCACCCTAACCCAGCGTTTTGTTTCGCTAAGCGTGGTATCTTCTAACAGGGTGAATTTTAGTTTATCGACATAAAAGGCAATGGCCTCATCGTAGTCGGCAACCACCAGGGCGAGCTGAACCAGGTTTTGTTTCATGGGATCTTTCGGGCTTTGGACCGGGACGAAGATAAAATAATTTACCCTGCATTGTCCCGGCCCGTCGCCACGAAAAAAAAACATTTGGCAAGGATCAGAACATACCATTGTTATGAGGAAGTGTTGCCGGTATCGGTTGCTTTACGCGCCAATGCTCGACAATCCTGGCGTTGTCCAGGCGATAGAAATCATAGCAGACGTAAGGCGTTTCGTTTTGAAGGACACGGGATTGTGTCATGACAAAGTTTCCTTCTCCAACGATGCGATAGGTCTTCTCCAGGGTGTAGCGTTGAAGCATCTCTCTCCAGCCGGACACCCCGGGCCGGGACTCAGGGTCATGAGCGATGATCGCCGGAGACACAAAATCTGCCGCGCGCTCCCATCGCCCTTCCTTCAATACCACTTGAGCAAAGTCCGCTATCCGCTGCTTGTTGGATGCGGTTTGCCCGGGATCATCGATCTGGGTTGGGCCTTCGATGGCGGTTTTGGCTGTGGCCTCGGTCATGGGCTGGATCGCATCCCAATGTTCGACAAACTGAGCCTGCTGCAAGCGTACCATGTCGAGCACGATCATGGTCTGGCCGCCGAAGGAAATCAGCATGTGAAGCACAACGTAGTCGCCATCGGCGATGACGCGCATGAACGGCTTCGGTGGGTTTTCAGGTTTTGGCACTTGTTTGAGCATCGTCAAGGCCTCCAGTAGTGCTGCCTTTCCCGGCTTGCCCGAAGCACTGTGTTGGATGTAGTTTTCGGCGATGCGTTGTTCCGCTACTTCCAGGTTACCCTGGCCAATGGCGCGTTTCCAAAAATCGAGTACGAGTTCTTTATTTGACATAGGAGTTTCCATGGTGTGATCGTTTGTGGTTTGTGCACATGTGGCCCGGCAAGCGAATGCGCATAGCCCCACGGCAAGAACATGTTTTGACTTCATGTGATGAGAATAAAATAGATAAATGAATTTCAGCATCCTGTGATCCTGGATGCTGTGATCATGTCCAAGCCTACGGTAAACGCAGCGGATTGGACAGGCGGATGGTTCTTAGCACTTCTTGATGGGATAAAGATACGAAATGTCGAACACCATCCTAAACCTACCGCAAAGCGCGCTAGACCGGTCGTGGACATTTTTATTCTGCCCGTTCCGACCGTTCGACGGAGTGGAATTGTCGATCGCTTTCGTTATTTTCGTAAGGTCCTACCTAACTGGTTATCGCAACAGTAATCGTAATTTATCTTAACCCCTCAAATCATGAAAGTCAGATTTATTTCCCTGGCCGCGTTATGCCTATGTCTTCTCGGCCCTGCAGTCCATGCCCAAACCACAAAAGGAAGCTTCCTGCTGGGAGGCTCCCTAGGATTCTCCAGCGACAAGGACAAGGTCAGCTATTCCAGCAGCGCCTTTAACTATGAAAGCAAAAGCACCACGTTTTCATTCCGCCCCAGCATTTCTTATTTCGTGATCGACCATCTGTCCGTTGGCGTGATCACGCCCCTGAGCTACACCAAAATAAAAGTAGAAGACCAGCAATCGACCAGCACTACCTACTCCATCGGTCCCGTGGTACGCTACTATTTTCCGTTAGGGGATCAGTGGGCCGTTTTCCCGGAAGTGGCCTACACCTACGGATGGAATTGGACCAAGAGTCCCTATTTTATTCCCACCTCGGGCAGTATCGAAAATCTCCAGGTAAACGGGACCACCCACATTTTTCAAGGCGGCGTCGGGTTGGTGTACTTCCTGAACCCGAGCATTGGCATAGAGGGAAAAGTTTACTATCAGAGCTCAACGGATTCTTATGACCGTGGCAAACGCACGGGCACCATTCAGACCGGCAACGACCTAACGTCCTTCAATTTTAACGTAGGCTTGCAGATCTACTTTGCCCGAAACGCAAAATAACCGAAGCGGTAAGGAGGAACCTCCCCGGCCTCCTTACCACTTCTTATCCGTCGATCACCAGGCATTTATAAATTATTATTCCCTCACACCAGATCGCCACATCTCACCGTTATCAGATACCTATTCCCCCGAACATGATCCAACAACGATTCCTTTAGGCGCGACGATCTGACCGATCCCATCGTGAGTCGCGAGGGCAAATCGTCACTTAACTTCACAGTCGGGGTACAAATGTACTTTGCGCGAAAGGTGTAGAGCAAAAATTTATTCGGGCGGATATAATATTATCCAGCGACAACGTTGTATTGAAAATCCTCATGTAGATTCCTATTTTTACGGTCTCTCTCAAACAGTTATAAGTAACCATCATTCAACAGCAGTTTCCTTTACCATGAAAAACCTATTTACTTCCCTGGCGGCGCTATGGCTTTGCCTGGCCGTTTCTTCGAGTTTCGCTCAAACTTCAAAAGGCACTTTTCTATTAGGCGGAGCCCTGGGATTTTCCAGCGGACACACGAACACAGCCTATAATTACTCCGCCACTTCCCGCAAGGAAAAGCAATCAACGATCGGCATCGATCCCAACGTTTCCTATTTTGTGATCGACCACCTGAGCGTTGGCCTGGTGACCCCATTGACGTATATGTGGTCTAAACTAGATGGCGCCGATCAAAAAACAACGTACACCTCCTATTCTGTCGGGCCACTGATCCGGTATTATTTTCCCCTGGGAAGCCAGTGGGCCATTTTCCCGGAAGCAAGTTATAGCTACGGCTGGACAGTGACCAGGGGCTACTCCTATCTCAGTGGTGGCGACAGGGTCCCCGTTACGTATCGCGGCAACACACGAAATTTGCAAGGTGGCCTGGGATTGGTCTATTTTCTTAACCCCAACATTGGCGTGGAAGGAAAATTCCGCTATCAATCCATGCGTGATACCTACAATCGCACCGACGTCGGGCTGGACCACTCTGATAACAACGCCTTTGATTTCACGATAGGGTTGCAAGTATACCTCTCCAGAAATACACAATAGTCAACACTCCAATCGCCATTCTTATTTTTCGCATTATGAAAATCAACGTTACGTTTCAACTCCTGTTATATTTTTGTTTCATCGCCATCGCAGGCTATGGCCAAACCGACAAAGGGAGCTTCTTGCTGGGTGGCTCCATCGGGTTCACCCGCAATGCCAACACTACTTACGGCACAAGCAATTCCAACATCATTTCAGAAAGCAAGTGGTTCTCGATCGCCGCGCAGCCCAGCATTTCGTATTTTATCATCGATCGGCTGGCCGTTGGGCTGATCACGCCCTACAGCTATACAAGATCAAATTCCACATCCGACTTGAACACCGAGATGATCTCGACCGGCAAAACCTATTCCGTTGGCCCAACGGTGCGTTACTATTTTCCGTTGGGAAGTCAATGGGCCATTTTCCCGGAAGTAAGCTACAGCTATGGGTGGACCTGGAACAAGTATCCGAACATCATTTCGCAGAATCCTTATTCGGTGGTCTATACCAAAACGACGGAAAAGATGAGCAGTTTCCAGGGTGGTGTGGGGTTGGTCTATTTCCTTACCAAAAGTGTCGGCGTGGAAGGAAGGGCGTTCTATCAAGCGCAACATACCCGGTACGTAGAGGCTTCCTACGGCATAAAGAGTATCGACGAACCTTCTTTTAATTTTGGCCTGGGCGTACAGATATACTTTGCCAGGAATAAAAAGTAAAGTGTGCCATAAGGAGGCACTTACCCGTTGTGCCTCCTTATGACTCTCACCACCGTTGGCCTTCCAGTCATTTTTTTATTAACGGTTATACTAGCTGTCGTTTCATTTCGTATTTTTCGTTACCCCCTGTCAGCTATTGTAAACATTAATTGTCTATCCATCCCTCGACCATGAAACTCAAATCTATCCTGGTGTCAGCGCTTTGCGTTGCTGCACTGTCCGGCTATGGACAAACCGAAAAAGGCACCGTGCTGCTAGGCGGTTCGTTGACCTTTTCGCATAGCGACAACACAACCACTTTTGCGAATGGAGGAACCACCTTTCCCACGGATTCAAAACAAGTGAACATCCGGCTCAGTCCCAGCATCTCATATTTTGTCATCAAGCGGCTGGCCGTTGGCGTGATCACACCCTACACGTATACACGCATCACTGCGAACGACCAGCACGCAACCGGTCACACCTATGCCGTTGGCCCCATCGCACGGTATTATTTTCTATTGGGGAACCATTGGGCTATTTTCCCGGAGGCCAGCTACACGTATGGATGGATGAAGAACCCCCTCCTGCTGACCGACTCGAACAACCAGACTTTCAAATCCAACGGCAACACGCACGAGTTCCAGGGCGGCATCGGAGGGGTGTATTTTCTCAACAAAAGCATTGGCCTGGAAGGAAAATTCTACTACGATGCTTCGCACAGCGACTATAGCGCCCGCCAGGTATCTTTCCTCGAAAATGGCAGCACGGACATCACGTCTCTTAACTTCAGTGCCGGCGTACAGATTTACCTCGGTAGAAGCGCGCAGTAAATCTCTTCCTTATTCACACGATCCGAATAGCGTTTACACAACCCTCTTGCATTATGAAAACTTCTCATACTTTTCTGACCGGCGTGTTTCTCTGTTTCCTGGTCACTGCCAGTTACGGACAAACCGAAAAAGGCACGCTCCTCCTGGGCAGCACACTGAAATTTTCCAGTTCTAAAACAAAGAACAAGACGTCGAGCGCCACCACTACGACCTACTCCACCTCTACTTACGAATACAAGCAAATCAGTATCAGCATCGATCCAAACGTCTCCTACTTCGTGGCCGATCGTTTGGCCGTTGGATTGATCACACCCTATAGCTACACCCGGACGAAACGAGGCGATACGAACGAGCACTCAAATTCCTATTCCATCGGACCCGTTGTACGGTATTATTTTCTATTGGGAAGTCGCTGGGCCATTTTCCCGGAAGCAAGCTATAGCTATGGATGGACGTGGAGTCGTGGTCCTTATGTGGACTTCACCGACTTTCCGTATACCCCTCCCACAACCCATTACTACTCTACTACCGAAACGACGCGCATTTTCCATGGCGGTGTTGGTGGTGTTTATTTTCTCAACAAAAGCGTTGGACTGGAGGGCAAAGTCTACTATCAATCGGTTAGGAATTCTTTTGACTATGAACACGAAGTTGATCCCGCGGTGGTCCATTCCAAACTCCCCGCCGTCGCCCTGAGTTTCGGCGTTCAGGTATATTTTTCCAGGAAAGTACAATAATCACATTTACAGGGTTTTAAAAACGCCAGTGCCGCAACTGGCGTTTTTCATTTTACGGCCGGCGAAACCCCAACCCATAAGATCTTCGTTCAATCCACTAACTTCACGCTACCGTTTTAACTAAATTTTGAAATAACAAAGCACCCTCTCCATGAAAAAATTTTCCATCCTGCTCGGCAACGGCATCAATAACCTCGATGCCGACAACAGCTGGGACAACCTCCTGCAGCGACTCGCCGCCGACATCGGGTTTACGATCGACGAAGAAAAGAAAAAACAATTCCCACTCTTGTATGAAGAGATCTTTCTCACCGGTGCCAACCTAAAGCGAAAAGGGGTTTCCGAAACCCAACTCAAAAAATCGATCTGCGACAACGTGTCGCAAATCAAAAAGCACCCACTCTACGATGTTCTCCGCGCCCTGCCAACGGACGACATCATCACCACCAACTACGATTTCTCTGTCGAGGGATTCGAGCCCAAAAAAAACGAGGGCATTGTCAAAGAGATGCTCTACAGCGTTTTCCGGCACTATCGCGCCGGCAACAAGCGCGTGTGGCACGTGCATGGCGACCGGCTTCATCCCAATTCCGTGAACCTGGGTTTTGAACATTATAGCGGCCAGTTGCAGAACATCCGTAACTACGTGGCTACGGGAACAAAGTATGCCTCCAAAAAATATCAACTCCCCCTCATCAAACGCCTGGAGACCGGCTTCCTCGATGGCAGCTCGTGGCTGGATCTTTTTTTTACGACCGACATCCACATCATCGGGCTCACGCTCGGGTTTGTGGAAACTGACCTCTGGTGGCTGTTGACCTACCGCGCCCGCATCAAGATCAAGAAACCCAAACTTGTGCCCAACACGATCACATACTACACGCCTCAGAAATTCGTGGCCGGTTCCAAACATAAGCTGGATCTCCTCGAAGCCACGGGCGTGAACGTTGAAAAGATCAACAAAGACGGCGAGGCATATTACCAGGATATCTTAAGCCGTTTGGGATCGGCTCCAAAAAAAATAAGTTGATTGAGGTTGGCGCATGAATGAGGGTTAAACCTTAGGTCGTTCGCATTGTTAGTACTATCAAACCCCCGGATCATGAAATCAAAATTATCGTTTGTCGTTGTAGTCGCTCTGCTCGCAGCCTGTCACGGCGGCAAAGAACAATCATCCGAAACCAGCTCCGAAGGCGGGCCGCAACCGGGGTGCTACGCGTTTCATGAAGGGGGGTCGAGCATTGAACTTCAACTGGAGGTGACGGGCGATGCTGTGTCCGGCAGTCTGCTCTATTCGCTGGCAGAAAAAGACAAGAACACCGGCACCATCAAGGGTACCGTGAAGGGAAATACGGTGGACGCCTACTATACGTTCTCGTCAGAAGGAAAGACCAGTGTGCGTGAAGTCATCTTTCAATGGGTTGACAATTCTTTGGTCGAGGGCATTGGCGAACACATTGAGCGGAACGATACGTCGCTCTATGCCGACAAGAAGAAAGTGACATTCACGGATAGCAAAGTGGCGCTCACCAAATGTAAGTGAGCTTTAAATCACTTTGAAACTTCGCTAAAGCTTCGGCCCTCCTTCGCTAAAGCTTGGGCCCTCCTTCGCTAAAGCTTCGGCGGGCAAAGCGGGCAAGCAAGCCCGCAAAGGCAACGCAAAGGAAAATACTAGTTGGTGCCCGGCTGTTTCAAGACAAACCCGCTCTTCTGCTTTTCGTCGGCGACCATCTTGCGTACATCGGCCAGGAGTTTTTTGGCGTCGTAGATAATACCGTCCTTGATGGTGTATTTGACACCTCCTACGCGGACAACTTTATTATCGTCGGTGAGCTTTATGGCTCCCGTGCCATAGAGCACTTGCAGATTCTTCAAGGGGTTTTCTTCTACGATAACAAAGTCTGCCAGTTTGCCTACTTCGACCGAGCCAACCTCCTTGTCTTTTCCAAGGGCTTGGGCTCCATAAAGTGTAGCGGAGCGAATGATCTCTAGCGGGTGGAATCCTGCTTCGCGCAGCAACTCCAGTTCGCGGATGTAGGCAAAACCATAGAGTTGAAAAATGAAACCTGAATCGGATCCGGTGGTCACACGTCCTCCGCGGTTTTTATATTCGTTCACGAACGTCATCCAGAGCTGATAGTTTTCGCGCCAGTTCACTTCTTGTTCGGTGCCCCATTCGTGCCAGTAGGAGCCGTGCGAAATTTTGCTGGGTTGATAAAATGCCCACAGCGACGGCAGCGTGTACTCCTCGTGCCATTCGGCGCGACGGGCGCGGTGCAGGTCGCGGCTGGCTTCATAGATGTTGAAGGTGGGGTCGAGGGTGAAGTCAAGCGAGAGCAATTCGTTCATCACTTCGTTCCAATGCTCGCTGTAGGGTGGTGCAGCTTGTTTCCAGAGTTTGCCGGCTTCGGCGAAACGGTGTTGTTCATTTTGATAGTTGTAGTCCAGGGGATAGTCCTGGATGGTGCGCGTGGTGAAGAGCGCTTCGGGCAAACCGTACCAATGTTCCATCGACGTCAATCCCGCTTTCGCGGAGTTCACCACGTTCCAGCGGGCCACGTCCACCTGGGCGTGGTGACATGCCGAGCGCAGCCCCAGCTCTTTGTTCTTTCGAAGGGCAGCATCCATGATCTCGGGACGGGCACCAAAAAATTTGATGCCGTCGGCGCCCTTGCTCTTATTTAAGATCACCCAGTCGATGGCTTGCTGCGGTGTGCTGATGGGATCTTTGCTGCCCTGACCAAAAACCGTATACGCCCAGATGCGCGGCGCGGTGATGCGGTTCTCGGCACTCAGTCGTTTTTCTTCCAACACCCAATCCAGCCCGTTGCCCGCCGAAGGTTCGCGTATGGTCGTAATGCCATGCCCCATCCACAGTTTGAAAACATATTCAGCGCTGGGGGCTTGTGAGCCACCGATATGACCGTGCATGTCGATGAAACCGGGCATGAGGTACATGCCCTCGGCGTTCAGCTCCTTCCCTCCCGGTTCCAACTTGGGCCGGCGATCGCTGGTGAAGGCCACGCCGGGATAGCCCACGGTCTGGATAGAGACGATCTTATTTTGTTTCACCACAATATCGGTGGGCCCAATGGGCGGCGCACCGGTGCCATCGATGAGCATCACACCACGGATAATGAGTTGAGGGTAAGGCCCATCGCCTTCTTTTACGAGCGGTGCCTTTTCGACTTTATCCTGTGCAGAGATGGAAAACGTGACGAGAATGAGCAGGGCGGGTAATAACTTCTTCATATCTTAAGTGTTGATAGTGAATCTACACAAGTATAAGGGAAATGAAAATGAAGTTAGGAGCTATCGTCACATTTTGTAGTCTTGCGGCCGCAGCGCTCCTTTTTCAATGCGGGCGCGTGAAACCCGAGCCTCCCAAACCCACCCTCCTGGAAACGGAACTGACACCGCCAATGTCCACGGTAGTGATACCGGTATACTATCACGTCGACAGCCTGGAAGCCACCATCAATAATAAAGTGAAGGGCACCTTTTTGAAGAAATGGATGGTGTTGAATGAAAAGGGCGACAGCCTCTACCTGGAGATGACCCGCACCGGGCGGATCGACATTGCGTGGGAGAAGCATGCACTTACCTGCTCGTTCCCCTTACTGGTCTCGGGCAAGTTCATCAAACACCTGGGCGCGATCACTATCAGAAATTCAGAACCCGTGGAAATGGAGGTTGTCCTGAACCTGGTCACGCAGGTGAGCATTGGCAAAGACTGGAACCTGACACTGGACTCGAAGCTGAAACACATTCGCTGGGTGAAAGATCCGATGCTGAAGGTGGCCATGGTGAAAGTGAACCTGCGCAAAAAAGTGGAAGAGGCCATCGCCCTCCACCAGGAGGATCTCGTCGGCAAGATGGACGACGCGTTACGCGATAAGCTGAACACACGAAAGGTCATTGTCAAAATCTGGAACGATCTGCAAAAACCCATTCGCATCAATAAGAAGAGCATGCCGGTGTGGCTCAAGCCCTATGCCCACGACCTGAAAGCAAAACTCTCCCAGAGCGGTCCGTTCATGGTGCTGGAAGTGGAACTGGAGGCTACGATACAAACCATCCTGGAAGACGAAGACATTCCCCCTTCCAACACCACACTCCCCGCCTACAAACCCAAGACATCGGCCGCCGACAGTCTGAAGATCTTCGTGCTGGCCACGTTGCCCTTTGAAAAGGTCAACGCCATCCTGGAAAAAGAACTAAAAGGAAAGACCATTGCCGCCGAAGGTTACTCCGCGACGGTGAAAAATATATCAGCCTATGGCACCGACGAAGGCCTGGCCTTGAAAATACAGGTGAAGGGCGACGTGGTGGGCAATATCTATCTGCGGGGTACTCCTTATTATGACACGACAAAAGCCGTGTTCTCGGTAAAGGACTTCCGGTTTGATGTGGATTCGGAAAACGCCTTGATCACTACGGCCGACTGGATGCTGCACGACAATGCCCTGGGCTTTGTCCAGGAAAAGCTCACAATCGATGTTCAACCGCTGATTGACCAGGTGCCGGATCTCATTGAAAACGGCATCGAGAAGGGGAAGTCGGGCGAAAAGATCAATGTTTTTGTGGACCGGCTGGATTTGATCCCGCAGCAACTGGTGATTACCCGAAAAAACATACAGGTCATCCTAAAGGGCACCGGTAAGGCTTCAATTGGCCTGGAACGCAAGGTGTTTGCGGGCAAAAAGCGCAAAAAGAGGGTTTAGCGGGCAGGTCCCGGCCGCCCATGCGCGTGGGTTCACATTTTCTCAACGACCGGGCTATCCCTGGGTCCGGGGGTCTAAAATCCTCTCTTACAAGAGCTTACTGACCATTTAATTCAACTCTTCCGAGACCTTTTCTCAGAATAAAATCGATGAAATTCACTCCATTTCCCAATAAGGTTTTGGCGGACCCTGTCTATTAAAAATTTTATAATTTTTACCCGTTTTCGGTTAGAAACAGACCCTACCTACAACGTTTCCGTGAATTTTTTTTCAAAAGTGGTTCATTTATTACCCTATTGTTAAAATATTCGTCCAGTTATTAATAACAACCAGTAAAATTTTACCCCTATATCCTAAAACTACAAACAAATGAAAAAATCAATCGTCTTTCTCGTGCTGCTGATTGCGATAAGCATTCTAGCAGTCATTATGCCGGCCGTTCCTACGACCATCAACACCGAGGGCATGAATTCGGGTGATGTGGCCTGGATGCTGGCGGCTTCCGCTTTAGTATTGCTCATGACTCCCGGCCTGGCGTATTTCTATGGCGGGATGATTGACACCAAAAACATTATCACCACCATGCTCCAGAGCTTCATCGCCATGGGCGTGATCTCGGTATTGTGGATCGTTGTAGGATTTAGCCTCGCCTTTGGCGAAGATATTGGGGGATTTGTAGGCAACCCGTCTACGTACTTCATGTTCGGCAACGTATTGGATGCTCCGCTGTGGGGTACCATTCCGCTGGTGTTGTTTGCCTTCTTCCAATTGAAGTTTGCCATCATCACACCCGCTCTTATTACCGGTACTTTTGCTGAACGTATCCGTTTCAAGTCTTACATCCTCTTCCTGGTGTTGTTCTCCTTGTTGATCTATGCTCCCCTGGCGCACTGGACATGGCATGCTGACGGCTTCCTCTTTAAAATGGGTGTCCTTGACTTTGCCGGTGGAACCGTAGTACACATGTCGGCCGGTTTCGCTGCTTTGGCTGCTTCGATTTACCTGAGAACAAAGGGTGAAGAGAAAAAATCGATCGCTCCTGCCAACATTCCTTTTGTATTGTTGGGCACAGGCTTGCTGTGGTTCGGCTGGTTTGGTTTCAACGCCGGTAGCGCATTGACCGCCGGTGCACTTGCCGCTTCTGCTTTTGCTACTACCAACACCGCTTCGGCTGCTGCTGGTCTTGCCTGGATCTTGTTTGATGCTGCCCGCGGCAAAAAACCTTCTGCCCTTGGCTTCTGTATCGGTGCCGTGGTTGGTCTGGTGGCCATCACACCTGCCGCTGGTTTCGTAACGATCCCTTCGAGCTTGTTCATCGGTACGTTCGCTGCCATCATCAGTAACATCGTAGTACATTGGAAAGCAAAAACTTCCCTGGAAGATACACTCGACGTGTTCCCTTGCCACGGTGTGGGTGGAGCAGTAGGCATGGTGATGACCGGCTTGCTGGCCAACACTGCCGTGAACGGCCTGAACACCACCGGCAACGGTCTGTTCTTTGGCGAGTTCCACCTCTTCCAAGTGCACATGATCGCCCTGGTGATTGTGATCGCTTACACCTTCCTCGGTTCGTTGATCCTGTTGAAACTGACCGACCTCATCTCTCCGCTGAAAGTATCGGCCGAAGAAAAGAAACTGGGTTCCGATTTCAGCCAGCACGGCGAGAATCTTTACCCTGCCGACTTCAGCTCACTGAAAGAAGAAATGGCCTAATACAAAAAGAAGTCCCGGCAGTACCAGCGCCGGGACTTCTTAAAAAATATACTGACCGAACCTTTACCCTAACCTAAACCTAAACCTAAATTTTTTCCCTTAACCCCAAACCCCCACGATCCATGACGAAGTCTACAAGTCCTCACCCACACCATTTCTAAACAACACTGGCTGTAATTTTTCAGGAGTGCTTTGTCTGGGAAATGCAAAGCAGCCGATGAACGAAGAGATTGTTATTAGCCTATTGATCTCCTCGTCATTCACTAAAGCATCCCAGGGAGTGTGAGATACTCCCCCGGGATTACTCTAGCTTATTGTTTACTAAAACACACAACAAAATTATGAAATTTCAAAGACGAAGACTTTTACTTTCTCTAGCTTTTATAGGATTGGCCTTCTCGGCGATGAGCCAGGATTCGACGCGAACCTTCACCTTATCGGGTTCCATCGACGTCTATGCACACACCGCACTCGGCATGAAGAACACCGCGTTTGGAACCGCCGCACCGACCACTTCTTTCGGTAACCTGAAAGGATTTTCACTCGGCATGGCCAACCTGATCGCATCCTATCAAGGTCAGAAAGTAGGGTTTGTTGCAGACCTCGTATTCGGTCCCCGTGGTTCGGATGCCGTATTCAACTCGGGTGGATATCGCAACGTGGCCGCCGCCGGTAGCGGTCAAATCGTGAACCAATTGTATACCTACATCAAATTGTCGGATGTCGTAACGGTGAACCTTGGTCAGTTCAACACTTTCGTGGGATATGAAGTGATCTCTCCCACCCTGAACGCCAACTACTCCACTTCTTACATGTTCTCCAACGGTCCCTTCAATCACACAGGCTTGCGCGTAGACTTTGCCACCGAAGGCGGATTGGTAGCCAAACTGGCTGTGATGAACCCGACGGACATTTTGGAATTCAACAAAGTGAACACGTATACGCTGGGAGGTCAGATCGGTAAGACCACCGACGCAGGCGGCATCTGGTTCAACGTGTTGTATGGTGACCAGGACGGAAAGCTCAAGAAGGCCGACTTCGCCGGAGAGCCCGCTGCATCTTACGGCGATCTGTTCCAAGTCGACCTCACGACCGGATGGACGTTGAGCGACGCTTTTTTCCTTGGCGCTAACGCTACTTACCAAACCATTGCAAAAGGTCAGGAGTATAACGCCGCTGGCGATGTCATCGACGGCACGCGCAAATCCACCTCCTTCTATGGTGTGGCCTTGTATCCGAAAGTTACCGTGTCAGACAATTTCGCGCTGGCCTTGCGTGCTGAGTACTTCGGTGTGAAAGGTGGTACCGTTGGCAACTTCGCCAGCTACCGCGCTCACCCGCTCGCCTCTCCCATCGGGCTGGACGGCGACAACAAAGGCAACGTGATCGAGTTCACCCTTTCCGGAAACGCCAAGGTTGGACCGCTGACGTTGATCCCTGAACTCCGCTTCGACAAGACATCTGAAAACAGCTTTGTCAACAGCGATGGCGATGCGAAAGACTCTATGGTCTCCGCCACCTTCGCAGCAGTTTATAAATTCTAATTCCTTAACCAAAAAAATTGCAACCTTATGTCAAAAACTAAACTTGAATACATCTGGCTCGATGGATACAAGCCTACTCAGAGCCTGCGTAGCAAAACCAAGATCGTGAGAAACTTCGACGGCACCCTGGACGGCTGTCCCGGATGGTCCTTCGACGGCAGCTCTACGGAGCAAGCCGACGGACACTCGTCCGACTGTCTCCTCCAACCGGTAGCCTTGTTTCCCGATCCCGCGCGTAAGAATGCCTTCCTCGTGATGTGTGAAGTGCTGAGCCCCGATGGTACGCCGCACTCTTCCAACGGACGCGCCACCATCGAAGACGACGACAACGACTTCTGGTTTGGCTTCGAGCAGGAATATTTCCTGTGGAATCCCGAGACCGACAAGCCCCTCGGCTTCCCCGCCAGTGGCTACCCCGGCCCCCAGGGACCGTACTATTGCTCGGTGGGCGCCAAGAATGCTTTCGGCCGCGAGATCGTGGAAGAACATCTTGACCTTTGCCTCGACGCGGGCATCAACGTGGAGGGTATCAACTCGGAAGTGGCCACCGGCCAGTGGGAGTTCCAGATCTTTGCCAAGGGCGCGAAAGCTGCCGGCGACCAGGTTTGGGTGGCTCGTTACTTGCTGGAAAGAACGGCCGAGAAATATGGCATCGCCATCAACTGGCACTGCAAGCCGCTGGGCGCCACCGACTGGAACGGCTCGGGCATGCACGCCAACTTCTCCAACGAGCTGCTGAGAACCGCCGGCTCCAAGGATGTATACGACACCGCATGCCAGGCTTTTGCTCCTTACGTGAAGGAACACATCGCCGTGTACGGTGCTGATAACCACCTGCGTCTCACCGGGAAACACGAGACCCAGTCGATCGACAGATTCTCCTACGGGGTTTCCGATCGCGGAGCGTCCATCCGAATCCCGATCGCCACGGTGGAGAACAACTGGAAGGGTTGGTTGGAAGACCGCCGTCCCAACTCCGCGGCCGATCCCTACAAGGTGGCGGCGCGCATCATCAAGACAGTCAAAACGGTTCCCGAATACGCCACGGTGAACGGACACTAATACTTAAAATTTTCAGGGCGTCTGGTTGTAGTTTGAAGTCGGGCAGAAATGTCCGGCTTCTTTTTTTTATATGTTGGCGAATAACTTGATAGTAACATAAACTTCTTTTTACTTTGAGTTTATGTTACGCTAACGTCCAGCAATCATGATCCATCCTCATACCGAACTCAGGTTCATCAGCGACAAAATAGGTTACGGAGTTGTCGCCACCAAGTTCATCCCCAAAGGCACCATCACCTGGGCGCTCGACAAACTCGACAGAATTTTCACACCGGCACAAGTCCGGGCCATGGACCCGCTCTACCAGCAAGTCCTGGACACATACACCTACCGAAACCCGGAAGGCAATCACATTCTCTGCTGGGACAACGCCCGGTTTGTGAACCACAGCTCCAACTCCAACTGCATCACCACCGCCTACGAGTTCGAGATCGCCATCCGCGACATCTATCCCGGCGAGCAACTCACCGATGACTATGGCTACTTGAACTTGGAGGAGCCCTTTGAAGTGGTGCCCGAAGAAGGCACAGACCGCGTCATCATCTACCCCGACGACCTGGTGCGTTTCTATCACATCTGGGATGAAAAATTGCTGGAAGCTTTTGCCCGTCTCCAAGACGTAGAGCAACCCCTGCTCCACATCCTGGATCTCAACACGGTGGCCAAGGCCAGGCGCGTGTCGGCCGGCGAGGAGCAGATGGACTCGATCCTGAATTGCTACTGCCCGCAACACGGCCGGATCAACGGCGAGGCCCAGCAGATCAAAGTGCGCTCGCCAAAGATCTCCTACCCGTTCTGAACGGCTTGAGAGCCGACAAAGAGCATTAATTCTGTTTCCACTTTTTCCCTGTCTTTCCAGAAATTCCGGCTGAACACCATGAGGTGTTTCCATTTCTTTTGCGTCAACAGCGCAGGGGTATAGGCGTGTACGTCCTTGGCGGACAGCGCGGAGAAATAGCGCACGTCGTCGGTGAGGATCACGCCCAAGTATTGGTCGTCTTTTAACACGTTGATGTCAGTGAAAGGCAGAGCCTCCGTGTCGAAGGTGAACTCGGGCATGCGGCTCGCACTCCACTCCTGCAGACGGCGGCTGAGGAACCAGGCCTTCGTGTGCTGGGTTTGGATGGGCGACTGGGGCCGGTAGCGGCCGGCGCTCACCTCGCGGGCAAAGGCCAGGTAGTCCCTCAACAACCGGGGACCTTCGTTCCGAATGTCGTCTACCTTGAGCTGTTCGGGAGTGATGCTGGTGAAGAGGATGATCTTCTCGCGGGCACGGGTCACGGCCACGTTGAGGCGGTTCTCGCCACCGGCCATGTTCAGGCTTCCAAACTGCATCATGAGCCTTCCCTTTTTGTCGGGCGCATAGCCGATGGAGAAGATGATGATATCTTTTTCGTCACCCTGCACGTTCTCGATGTTCTTCACAAACAACGACTCGGGCAACGTCTGCCCGGCCAGCAGGGCCTCGGCTTCCAGGGCATCGAGCACCATCATCTGCTGGGGCGCGTTGAAGGTGACCACACCAATTTCTTTCTCGGGCTGCTCGCGCAAAATGTCGAGCACACACCGGGCCACGGCCTGGGCTTCGACGGCGTTGGTCTGGTTTTCCCAGACACCATCCACCTTGTGATATTGGATCGGCGGGTCGTCGGTGTTGATCACTTCGCGGTCGGGCAGCAACTGCAGCCTTCCTCCATAGAAGTGGGTGTTCGAAAAATCGATCAGGGCCAGTGACTTGCTGCGGTAGTGACCTTGCAGGTGGACGGTGGCCAGGTAGCGCGCCGACAGCTCCAGCAGTGAGTCCACTTCCAGGTCGGGGTTCTCCTCCTCTCCCTCGCTCCATCGTGCCTGGTACAGCTCGCTGGGCCGCAACTGCTTGTCGTCGCCGGCCACCACCAGTTGCTTGCCGCGATACATGGCCGGAATGCCGCGCTCGGCAAAACATTGGGAGGCCTCGTCGAAGATGACGATATCAAACAACCCCGTGGTCATGGGAAAAATGGCCGACACCGACTCGGGCGACGCCAGCCAGCAGGGAACCAACTGGAACAGCTCGTAGGGCGACGACTCGATGAGTTTGCGCAGGGGCCAGATCTTTTTCTTCTTCGTGACCTGGTGCAACAGGTCGCGATAGGTCACCAGGTTGTTCAGGCGGTTGTACTCCAGGTTCTCATACACCCGCTCGCGGGCACGCACCCATAAAATTTCCTTGCTCAGCTTTTTCTTTTCCTTTAGCGACGATCTCAGCTCGTCTTGCAGCGTGTCGATCTTCATCGACGACACGGCGCGCAGGATGGGATACTTCGTTTCAATGTGGTCGATCCAGGCCAGGCGCAAGCTGTTTTGGAACAACCCTTCCATGGCATCGCTGTCCCACGTGCCGAGGTGGTCGTAGAGCTTCAGGGTGACGTCGCGTTCAAAGAATTTGAGTGATTCTTTTAGCGTGTCGTATTCGCAGAGGGTATCAAAGTCGCGGTGCAATGTTTTCAGGTACTCTTCCTCCCGCCCGGGTTCTAATGTCAGCTGCGTTACCTGGTAGGGCGCAAGCCACACCAACCAACCCGCTTTCTTTTCCCGCACACCGGAGATGGCCGACAGGATATCCTTGAATAAATTCCCAAACTCACGACGCGAATATTTGTGAACGCTAATGGCATCCTTCACTTCGCGAAGGGTGTTGAAGATGAGCTTGGCACGGACGGCCAATTTTTGACGATCGAACCACCGTTGCAACGTATCCTTGTCGTAGTTCGAAGGCAATTCGACCAACCAGGGTTTGTTCTTCAATGCCGTGAGATGGTGCTCGAGGTTGAGACGGCTGTCGATGCGGCGCTCCATGATGCGCAGACCCTCTTTGCTATAGTTGAGTTGATTGGCCACCAACACGCGGCGGAGGTAAAATTTTTCTTTCGAGAACAAATGCCAGCGGATGAGGCGGATCAGGTTGGTCCGGGCAGCCTGTGAGTGTTGCAGCGCCTCCTGGAACTTGCCCAACTCGTTCGAGGGCAAGGTGGTTTCGGGCATCTCGTCGTCGTAGCAGTTCATGATCACCCGCTCCATGTTCAGGAGCCACAGGAGGCTGGTCTCGTCCTCGCTTTCGTTGATCATGGACTGGAAATAGAAGTGGGTGTCGTCGTCTTTGATGACGCTGATCATGCCCAGGATGTCGTCTTCCTTGGCGGCCAGGGTTTCACAGTCTTCAAGGTGCGGGCGGATGCCGATGAGTTTTTCGATGGCACCGGCCACCTTGTTTTGATAGCTCGGAATGTCGGCAACGATTTGCGCGATCTTTTTTTCATCCGATGGTTTGAAGCCGGCAAACGAGCGCCGCTCGCGCCACACATAATGATCGTTCTCCAGGCGCGCGGCGTATTGGGCGTAGGTCTTCAGCTTGCGCAGAAAATCATGCAGCTCGCCGAAGTTGAAAAAGGGATACTCTTGTTTTATGTTGATCGACGGTCCATTCAGTTCCGACGTGAGGTAGAGCTCCTTCACAGAAAGTCCCGATTCTTTGTCGTCGAACAAGGCGTGTTTGAATTCTTCCAGTTCCTCCGTCACCTGATCGATGCGACGGCAGAGTTGGAAAAATTTGCGTTCGGTCTGGATCACATCGATGCCGCGGTTGCGCGTCTTGAATTCCTCCACGCGCTCGACCTGCCGGGCGATCTTGGCATAAATTTCTTTCCGGTCGTTTCGAAAATCATGGACCAGTCCCAGGAAGTCGCCGAGTTCGATGTCTTTCAAGCGGTCGTACACCACGTCGAGGGCGGCGCGTTTCTGACACACCAGCAACGCTTTTTTCCCGGAGGCAATGGCGTCGGCCAGCAGATTGCAGATGAGCTGCGACTTGCCTGTGCCGGGCGGGCCCTGCACCACGATGGAGTGGCCGTGCTTGATGGCCTTGATGGCATTTTCCTGGTAAGCATCCATCACAAACGGTGCAAAGATCTTCTCTTCGCTGATGGCATTGTTCATGAGGGCACCCTGGGCGGTGAGACCGTCGCTTCCCGTATTTTTTTCCACGAAGAATTCTTCCAGGTCGGTGACGGTATCATTTTCAATGAGCTGCAAATAGTCCGGCACCAATTGTGACCCGGCCTGGGGAAAAATTCCGAGCACGGCTTCGGGGTACAATTTGAGCTCGCCGTTGCGAAGGTTTTCTTCCAGCGCTTCCTTTTTGAACGTTTCAAATGGCGTGAGCGTGTCGAGGAAATTGTCGGGGTTGAAGTTGATCTCCAACCGGTCGCGCAGCAACTCATACAATTGCGTGCGGAACACCGTGCTGTCAATATCGAAATCTTCGAAGCTGGTATCCAACAGTTCTTCTTCGAGCTTCACCTGGTTATAAAAAGCAAAGGCCAGCAAGAACGACTTGTTGAACGTGATGCCCGCATCTTTCCGCGGCTGCAACGCCCAATGTTGCCCCTCCTGCACAATGCTGACCGGGAAATACAAAAGTGGACAACGCACGATCGATCCGTCTGAAAATTTTCCACGCACAAACGGCCAGCCTACATGCAGATCGTTGGACCCGCGTTCTTCAAAAATAAAATGATCGATGCGTTGAAGTTTTTTTAGCCTCCGGCTGCTTTCGTTGTTGGCTTCCAGGCGGCTGTCGAGCACCTGGCACACCTTTTTGCTTTTGTTGGCGATGAGGGCCTTGATCAATTCGAACGAAGGTTCGCCGTTGAGAAAACTGAGGGTATGCACATCGATCAATTGTTCGGCATGCAAACGCAGCAACAGCAACGAGCGGTTGTTGCCCGAAAGGTTGGTGAGCCTCCGCAGGTAGGATGGCAATATATTTTTAACAGGATGCGACATGAGCTTATATGTAAAATTTCTTCTCCTGAAGAACAGCAAGGACCTTAATCGGTTGGTCTTACAGGGTTAAATATGGTGCGATTTTGTCAATGATCTTAGGATCGAGGCCTTGTATCTTTCGAAGATCGTCCAGGGACGTGAATTCTCCATGTTGAAATCGGTAGGCGACGATGATGCGGGCCGCACCGCTCTTTAAATAGGGATGGGCGGCCAGCCTTTTTTCGTCTGCCTGGTTAATATTGATCCGATCCGGCCGGAAATCCGGCAACACGACACATTTTGTCTTGAGCCGGGCCACTACGGCTGTGTCCAATCCGTAGATCTCCGTCAGTTGTTCCAGCGTCACAAATCCTCCGAGGGCGTCACGGTATTTCAAGATGCGTTGCGACAGCTTTTCGCCAATGCCGTACACGCTCTTCAGTTGCGCGGTGTCGGCCGCGTTGATGTCGAAGCGGGCGATGTTCTTTTTGAACGGGCTTTCTTTGCTTTCGTTGGGGTGCTTATCCCAAAAATTCTGCTTTCCGTCGGTCGCCGTTTTGTTCTCCGGCAAGGCGATGTAGGCAAACACGCGTCGATAGAACGCCGAGTCGATGCCATAAATTTTAAGGAGGTCGGCCTTTACCCTAAACTTTCCGCCTTTCTCCCGGTAATGTGCAATACGCGTCGCCGAGGCTGCCGATAATCCCAATGCACGCCATTGTTCAACGGTGGCCGTATTGGGATCGAACCTGAAAACGGACGGCGCCACCGGGTCTTTCTCATCAACTTTATCCTTCTCCAACCCTGCTTCCCACACCGCGACAAGGCTGTCGAGCATAGCGCGATCTTCCGCGTCGTCGTATGGACGTGGTAACACATAATTTTTCCACGCCGCCGGTGCGAAAACGATCAGCATCATCAACGGAAGTAAAATGAGAAAAGCATTTACCTGCGAGCGGGAAAATCCAAAGTAGTCTCTGACCCAACGTTGTATTTGATTCATCATGGATAGCAGCTAACGGTTTACCTAAAATGGCAAATTTTTTTCAGCATCCAAGGGATGAATCTTTCGAATGTCGGTGAACTATATTATTAAAACAGATAAAGCGCTGAACTGTTAAAGAAGTGTATTCTCACGTACCAAAATTTTTGCACATCCCATGAAAAAAATAAAGATCCTCTCACTATCGCTCGTGGTGGTGCTGGCCGGATTGTTTACGTATGCCAATCTGAGGCCATTGTCCGTCGCCGAAAAATTGCCAACCGTTGACCTTGCTTCCTACCGGTTGAAAGGCCCGATGACACCTGCCGAACGGCTGGCACTGGAACAAAAAATGAGTGCGCTGCCGGGTGTCACTGCTTGCTCCGTCAATAAAGAAGGTCGTGTCGCTTCCGTGCTCTTTCACCGGAAGGAAATCGATGAAGCCCAACTGGCCCGCCAGCTTTCCAACAAAGGTCAATGGCGGGTTGCTCAAAAAGCACTTCAAACTTCAGGCGGCTGCCCGATGCACGGGATGACAGCGCCGTTCCATGCTTTTATTTCCGTGCTCGATCTTCGAAACTGATCCTTCAAAAAAAATTGACCCTCCTGAAAATGAAACCGAATAGAATACTTTTTGCCTGTCTGATGGCCATCGCGATGGCTTTTACGACGCGTTGTACCGACGACAACAAAGGCAATGGCGAGCCCACGCTCTACACCCGATTGGGCGGCATCGACGTCATCTCCAAGGTGACCGATAAATTTCTCACCAATGTGGTGGCCGACGACATGATCAATACCCGGTTCGAAGCCACCGTGGGCAATCACTACCGGCTGCAAGTGCTCCGCAACAACCTGATCGACCAGATTTGCGCCGGCACCGGAGGCCCCTGCCAGTACAAGGGACAGACCATGCTCGAGGCCCATACCGGCATGAAAATCTCCGCCGCCGAATTCAGCGCCCTGATGGCTGACCTTGCGGCAGCCCTGGACTTCTGTGAAGTGGCCGAACGCGAGAAAAATGACCTGCTGACGATCCTCACCCCCATGGAATCCGACATCGTGGACAAATAAATCGATTGAAATAAAAGAACTAAAATTCACCTCTCTCCGTAATAGGGTGAGACGGAGCCGATTGTGGTTATTTATACCGATTCTAAATTACTTATTAATTGACTTTTGTCACCCTTCGATTTCGTCCAGGTTATACTTTTGTAACGCGCCATGACACAGAATTTTAAAGCATTAGTGCTCACCTACAAAACCGCCCCGGTTGCGATCCGGGAGCAGGTTTCTTTGACCGAGGAGGCTTCTAAAAAGCTATTAAATTTTATTCGTGACTATACCACCGCGACCGACGTGCTGGTGGTTTCCACCTGCAACCGCACCGAAGTATACTATTTGGCCGAAAAGGACTTTTCTACCGAAATTTTCAAAGGCCTTGCCCTGCTGAAACAAATCGACGCCGGTTTTGAAGAACATTTCACCTTTTTTCAGGGACCCGAGGCCGTACAGCACCTTTTTGACGTGGCCATTGGCCTGGACGCCCAGGTGATCGGCGACCTTCAAATCTCCGGACAAGTAAAAAATGCTTACCAGTGGAGCGCCGACGAGAATATGGCCGGCCCCTTCCTCCACCGGTTGATGCACACCATATTTTTTGTCAACAAACGCGTCGTGCAGGAAACCTCCTTCCGCGACGGCGCCGCCTCGATCTCTTATGCCGCCAAAGAAATGGCCGAAGACCTCACCGCCGGCCTGGCTTCGCCCAAAGTGCTGGTAGTAGGGGTTGGCGAGATTGGACAGGACGTTTGTCTGAACCTGGTGCACTCGCGCCTCAACCAGGTGAAAATCCTGAACCGGACCGTTGAAAAAGCTGAAAAGCTGGCCCAGAAATGCGGCTTCACCTTCGGCAGCATCGACGCCCTGGCCGACGAGATCGCCGCCGCCGACATCGTGATCAGTTCCGTGTCGGGCAACACCCCGCTCATTACCCGTGAGCTGTTGAGCAACGTAAAAATTCTTTCCCACAAATATTTCATCGACCTCTCCATGCCCCGCAGCGTAGAGAGCACCATCGAAGAACTCCCCGGCACCATCGTCTACAACCTCGACGACATCCGCGAGAAGACCAACGAAGCCGTAGAAAAACGCAAAGCCTCGATCCCCCACGTAAAGGCCATCATCAAAGAAGTGATCAACGACTTTGAAGACTGGTCGAAAGAAATGATCGTGACGCCGACCATCCAGAAACTGAAAAATACGCTGGAGCAAATCCGCAAGGAAGAGTTGGCCCGCTTCCTGAAAAACACAAAGCCCGAAGAAGCCGAGCGTTTGGAAGAGATGAGCAAATCGCTGATGCAAAAAATATTGAAGTACCCCGTATTGCAATTAAAGGCCGCATGCCGCCGCGGCGATGCAGAGACGTTGTCTGAAGTTTTGAATGAGCTTTTCAATTTGGAAGGCCATCCGGAGAAGTCGAAATAATTTTTCAACAAGATTTTTTTTTGAATTGGGCATAGCCTCTCTGTGTCTTTGTCAAACGCCTTCGCTTGACGAAAGGCGATCGTAAACTCAATGAATCTAGTATTTGCTTAAGGGTGCTGTATTCATATTTGATGGAATTCGTCAAGATATCCTGTATCAAAACGGAGTCTCGGATGGCAGGTTAATCAATCTCTAGACATCTCCACACCTAGTCAAACGCGTTTGCTTGACGAAAAAGGGTCGTCAACTCAATGAATCTAGTATTTTAAGGCTGCTGTATTAATATTTTGATGGAATTCGTCAAGATGTCCTAAGTCAAAACATGGAATTCGTCGAGATGTCCTGAGTCAAAATGGAGTCTCGGATTGCAGGTCTTAATCAATCTTTAAACATCTCCACACCTAAGCCCGTAGGGCTTCTCCATCATAACACCGGGTGAAACCCGGTGTAAGGGAGCGTTGTCTTTTAACCCCGTAGGGGTTGCCCTTTCTTCGGGCATCAAATACAGCGGCGTTGATGTGGTTCCCGTTCGTTAGACTTTCAGATTCCGACTTGCCTGTTGACCAAATCGGGTAACCCCGCTGGGGTTGTTCGGATAATTGCTTCTACCCCCAGTTGCACTGGGGGTTATGATGGGGAAGCCCTACGGGCTTATCGTGGCAAATCAAATTGTCTAGTCATGAAATAGGGACTTATCGTGGCAAATCAAAGTGTCTAGTCATGAAATAGGTTTACCGTGAATTGTAAACTCAAAACAGGATGTGCCGTCATAAAATAGGTTTGCACTATGCAATGATTTTTGGGAGCCCTGACTATCTCTACACCAACCAGGGCCACGGCAAATTCCGCGAAGAACTGATCGACCACGTCGACTATTGCTCCGTCTCCAGCATGGGCGCCGACATCGCCGATCTCAACAACGATCCGCATTGGTGGTGATATAGTCGTATTTGCCGGGAGAAGGGCCATAGTTCAGGTTATCGGTACCGTTGATGACCGAAGCGCGCACGTGAAAGCCATAAACATGCGCCGCGAGATTGGTGTATTGGCTTTGCGATGTATTCACCGTGAACGGCGTGTTGCTGCCCCCGATGAAATTCTTTTGAACATCGGATTCCTGCAAACCGAGGCCTTCGACTAATCCTGCTACGCTTTAATCTAACAAAGGATAAGAGGTGATTTTACCAGATTATATTGAAGGCCTTGGCGGAACTTTGTCACCACCTAATCTCTCCTAACAAACCAAGCGCCCCGAAGCCCGTAGGGCTTCCCTACCATAGCCCCGGGTGAAACCCGGGGAAAGGATGTGTTTGTCTTTCAACCCCGGAGGGGTTACCCCTTCGGGGAAAAAATACAGCGGCCTTGACAGGTTCTATTATCAAACTAACTTTCCAATTTCCGCAGTGGGCGGCGACATCGAAGGGTAACCCCGTTGGGGTTGTTCTAATTATATTACGCTTACCCCCAGTTTCACTGGGGCTATGCTTGGAAATCCGCCTAGGCGGATTAAATGCAATCAGCGTTTGGAAAACTTACAGCGCACTGAAAGAAATTTATTTTTTCATGCAACCCAGTGGCCATTGGAAAAAACAATTCTTAATTCCTGTACTGCGCAGGGTTGATGCCGAACTTTCGCTTGAAGGCTGTTGAGAAGTGGTTGGGATTTTTGTAGCCCACCAGGCCACTCACTTCGTTGACGTAGGCGCCAGCGTCCTGGAGGAGGCGGCGGGCGTGTTCCATTTTCAGATCATGCAGGTAGTCGAATACAGTGGTGCCGAAAATTTCTTTGAAGCCTTTTTTGAGTTTGAATTCGTTCAGGCCGAAGGTTTTACTGAGGGTGCGCAGCGAATGGTCGTCGGCGAAACTTTGGTGAAGGAAATCGCGGAGGGCGTAGAAGGCGTCTTGATCTTTAGCGTTTATTTTTTGATGCGTGGAGGCTTGATCACGCTTTACGAGTTGGTCCAGTTGCAAGGCGACGAGCTCGAGCACTTTGGCTTCGATCACGATCTTGCGCAGGTTGCCGCTGAGCGAGCAGTTGAGGATGTCATGAACCACGCCAAACATCTTGGGTGTCATCTGCATGTCGTCGAGGCTGCCGCTCACGGGTTGTTTGTTCAACAACTTTTCCTTGAGGTTTGCTTGCCATTTTTCCTGGTCGCACAACAGTTGGCTGTAATAAAGACGATCTATGGAAAGGTGGAGGATGCTCAGGCTTTGGGCGTTCATGTAGTGGTGCTCGTTCACTTCGGGTTTGTACACGAAGTTGTGCTGGCCTTTGTCCATGCGCATGCGTTTTTGCAGGCCGGCGAAATCAGACTCGATGGCCCCTTCCAGAAATATGCAAGTGTCCACCGTAGTGGACTCCCATGACCCGCACTGTTGCAAATGGAGGTTCTGGCTTAGCTGGCCATCGAATTTCACGAGGTGGATCTCGGGCAGCATCAAGTCCTGGAGCGACAGGTGGCCCCAATCGGCATGAATGGGACTATGGGCGACGAATTCTATTTCAGCGACGGGGGTTGCAGACCATGCGGGGGGCAAAATCTGGCTGTAGTCTACCGTAATACAGTTAGTTCGATTCATAAAATCCTTTTCGCGGATGGAATGCTCCGTTTAACGTACGCTTCGGGGTTTGGTTGGACCGTAAAAGATGGAAAAATGATTTGAACCCCTTTATGATTAAGAAGATCCTGAAAGTTACCGGCCTTGTCCTCGGCGTTTTGGTTGTCCTCATCGCCGGCTATTATACCAAGGCACACATCAGTACCAACCGGCGCATGCAGAAGCAGTATGCCATAACCCCGCAGGTACTGCCCATCCTGAACGATTCGGCCGTGTTGGCACGCGGCGAGCACCTGATCCGCATTAAAGCTTGCAATGAGTGTCATGGCAAGGATCTGGGAGGCAAAGTGTTTGTGGACGATGCCGCCCTGGGTCTCCTGATCGCCCCCAACCTGACGAAGGGAAAGGGTGGCCGGCCCCTCGACTTCAACGCCGAAGACTGGTCGCTGGCCTTGCGCCACGGACTGCGCCGCGATCGCACGCCTCTCCTGTTCATGCCCTCCCATGAGTTCACCCTCATGAGTGAAGAAGACCTGACAGCCATCATTTCCTATTGCGCCAACCTGGAGCCGGTTGACCGCGAGTTTCCAAAATCCAACATCGGCCCGCTGGCCCGCGTGCTGGCCGACCTGGACAAGTTGCCGTTGCTTCCCGCCGAGATGATCGACCATGATCGCAAACTGGCGAAACAGGTGAAGGCAGAGGTTTCCGAGGAGTATGGCAAATACCTGGCTACCTCCTGCTCAGGTTGTCACCGGGAGAATTTAAAAGGTGGCGATCCGGTGGCCCCGGGATATCCGGAGGTGGCCGACATCAGCAGCACGGGACATCCGGGTCAATGGACCGACGAACAGTTCATCCAAACCCTGCGCACAGGCTTGACTCCCGAAGGGAAAACCTTGAAGCCGGAAGAAATGCCCTGGACGATGACGAAAGAATTTTCGGATCTGGAGTTGAAAGCGCTTCACCTGTATTTAAAGAGCATATAACCCTCACTAGCGCCTTCCGTGCCCTGGCCTGCCCGAGAAAACGGTGGCCGGGGCACTGTAGTTTCTATGCCTTCCGATCCCCGATTATTTATGAAAAGAACAAAAGACCTCTTCGAACGACCGTTGCTGTATGACCCTATCCGTATTTCATATGCTTTGCCTGTAATTTTCTTTTTTTACCTTCGACGTATTCATCAACGAAAGGCACCCCTTGGCGATAGCGGAAGAAAAGCGATTCATTAACCTGATCAATGAGCACCAGGGGCTCATCCATAAGGTCTGTATCATGTATGAGAACGACCCGGATGTGCGCAACGATCTGTTCCAGGAGATCGTGTTCCAATTGTGGAAGTCATTTGCTACGTTCCGGGGTGAGGCCAAGATCACCACGTGGATGTATCGTATCGCGCTGAACACGGCCATCTCCGGTTTTCGCAAGCAAACCCGCAACGTGAAAACCGAAGACCTGAAAGAGCTGCACCTCAACATTTCCGACGGTTGGGCCGACGACCGGGAGGAAGAAGTGCAACGTCTCCATTGGGCCATACGCCAGCTTTCGGAAATCGAGCGCGCCATGATCATGATGGCCCTGGAAGAAGTGCCGTATGAAGAGATTGCCGAGACGATTGGTATCACCCAAAATAATGTGCGGGTCAGAATGAACCGCATTCGTGAAAAACTCAAAAAACTTATGTGTCCCTAACCATGGAACTCGAAGACTTGAAAAGCATATGGAAGAGCAGCGAACCTGCGTTTCAGCCCAAGAATGAAACGGAGATCGCTTCCATGTTAACAGGACGAAGCCGCTCCATCATCGAGAAGCTGAAGCGCAACGTTTGGTTCGAACTGGTGCTCACCCTGGTCGTGAGCGTGGCGCTGCTGATCTATGCCCTGGCGCTGACCTCGGGCATGCTGAAGTGGTCTTTCATTTCCATCTTGGTGATCTGCCTGGCCTATACATTCTATTATGTCAAAAAGCTGATGCTCCTGAATCGCTTCAACCCACACAACGAGAATATTCACGCGAACCTGGTGGCACTCATCAATAGCCTGACGGGTTATCTGAAGTTTTACAGGCGAAGCTATTCCATCCTCTACCCGCTCTATTTTGGATTGGTGTTGTTGCTGGGCGCAATCGAGCGGGGCACCACGCAGTTTCTGGAACATTTGTCGAAACCAAAAACCATTGCTTACCTGTTGTTTATGGCCGCGGTGGTGTTCTTCCTCTGTACGTCGTTCACCAACTGGTATCTGAAAAAATTATACGGCAATCACCTCGACAAACTGAAGGGGTTGTTGAAAGACCTGGAGCAATAAATTTTCTGTTTTTTCCTGCAATCAATATTCACCCCACCCCCAACGGCAACTCCATGAGATCTTACACGCGATTATTTTTCTGGCTCACGTTGTGCGGCCTCTCCTCTCCAGCCTTGTCCCAATCGCCGGCGGTGGAGAATGCCGTGTTTTGGGAGATCAGTGCCAACGGTCTTTCCAAGCCGTCCTATCTTTTTGGGACCTTTCACTTGAAAGGCTCCACGTATGTGGACAGCCTTACGCAGGTGATGGATAAATTCAAAAGCAGCGGCACCGTAGTGGGCGAGTTGCTCTTCGACAGCACCATGACCATGAAGATGATGACCGCCTCCATCATGAAAGACACCACGCTCGACATGTTGCTGAGCCGCGAACACTTTCAACAAACGGCCTCCTGGCTAAAGGAGCTGTCGGGCTACGACCTGAAGATGTTCAACAAGATGAATCCCATGATGGTGGAGATCCTGATCACGAGCACCCTTCAACAAAAATATTTCCCTGCCCCGGCCAACGACCGCCCCATGGATCTCTATTTCCAACAGCGCGCAAAGACCGAAGGCAAAAAGATGGTCGGTCTCGAGTCGTTCGATGAACAAATCAACGCGCTCTACCATCAATTCAGCTACAAGCGGCAAGCAGATATGCTCATGGACCTCGTGCTGGAAAAAGACCGCGCGAAAAGCGACGTTGTGAACATGAACCGCTATTACCGAGAGGGCAACCTCACCGAACTGGAATCGATGATGACCCGGCAAGTATTCTCCGAAAAAGAAACAGACGTGCTGGTCAACGATCGCAACCGTAACTGGATGAAACAACTCCCCGGTTTGATGAAGGAACAGCCGACGTTTATCGCCGTGGGGGCCCTGCATTTGGCGGGCGAGAAGGGGCTGGTGGCCTTGCTGCGCAAAGCTGGCTATGTGGTGAAGCCTGTGCGAATGTTATAGTCACATCACAGGTAGGGCAGCTCGTCCAGGACTTTGGTAATCCCGTTTTTCAGCGCATGCATGATCGGCTCCCATTCTTTTGTTCCGATATATTTTTGATTGATCTCCACCTCGATGCCGATATAGCACTCATCGGGAAAGACCGTGCGCAGGTAGGTCGGAAATCCGTCGTCGATGCCTTTGTAGGGGGCGTTAAACTGGATGGACATTGCCGGCAGATATTGTTTCAGGGCTTCGGCATAGCGCCGGCAAAATTCGGTTTCATTTTGCCGCGAGGGATCGAACAGCAATCCCACGTCGACTGTGCGGGTGACGCCATTGAGGACGGGGGTGAAGGAGTGGATGGCGAGATGGAGGGTGGGTTGGGATGCCCGTTCAATGAGGTCCTCCACGGCGCCGCGGTGTGGGTGGTAGTAATGTTCCAAAATATGTTCCCTTTCCGCATCCGTCAGGGCCTTCACATATTCCGAAAACAGGGCATCATTGTGCAATGACCGGTTAGGTTCTACCAACAACCGGGTGGTCTCGCATACCCATAAGGGAGCCGCCAATTGGTCGGACAAATAGCGTGCAACCTCCACCGCACCCGGATCCCACCCGCGGTGGGACTGCAAAACGTCCTCCTGCCCTTTAAAAAAATGCCCAAAGGCGGGCGGCACTGTATTTCCGGCGTGTTCGCATGTGAAAATGATGTTCACGATAGTGTCAAATTATAATTTACACAATACAGCATGGCCATCCGTTTTGTTTAAAAATGGGCTACCGCTCATAACTTTTCACCCCAATCCTTATCTTTTTACCACATCCTGCGTACAATCGGAAACCCTGGAGGCTGGGGGTAGTTCAGAAAGCAGGAGCCAGAAGCCAGGAGCCAGGAGTTTAGTAGTCAGTATTCAGTAGCCAGTAGTCAGTAGTCAGGTTGGGGGGTGACATGCTTGACGTCCGAGCCCGTAGAGAAACAAAATAAATTCGCACTGAATACCGACTACTAACTACTGGCTACTAAATTCTGGCTCCTGGCCCCTAGCTTTACCATAAACGAAATGAGAAGATGCGTTTAGCTGAAAAACTCGATTCTCCCTTTCCGTTCTATCTGAATGACGAGCGTAAAAACGTCATCTTCATTCTGTTTGTCAGTCTTTTTGTGGTCTTCTTTCTGCAGGTCTACCAGACGTCGCACCACCAGCAGCATGTGCTCACCCTGGGGCACAAATTTTTGTTTGGCGGGGTCACGTTCCTGGTTCTCTTCTTCAATATACTCGTATTGCCCCGATTGTTTCCGCAAACGTTTGACTCTTCGCAGTGGACCATCAAAAAATATATCCTGCTCACCTTGTGGCATTGTGTGGTCATCGGGGCGGCCAGTTCGCTGATTGAAAAACTGTTTCTTTTTCCAGACATGCCCTTTTGGGAGCTCGTGATTGGGGCTAACCGGCAGGTGGCCCAAACGGGGGTGATCACCATCACGATCATGACGCTGTTCCTGAGAAATAATGTCCTGAAGCAACACCTGCGCAGCGCCACCCAGGCCAACCGGGAATTGAAGGAGATCAAAAGCTTGAAACGGGAAACCCCAGCCAGCAACGGCCAAAACCACCACCTAACCCTGCATTCAGAGACCAGTGAAACCCTGAGTTTTCACCTCCCCGACCTCCTCTTTATCGAGGCCGACGACAACTATTCTACCGTGGTGTGGAAAGACGCCAAGGGCATGCACAAGAAGCTGTTGCGGGCCAACCTCAAGAGCATGGAAAGCCAGATCAACAACGACTTTGCCATCCGTTGCCACCGGTCTTACCTGGTGAACGTGAACGCCATCGCCAACATCAGCGGGAATGCGAACGGTTATAAGCTTCAAATCCTGGACACCGACATTTCCATTCCAGTGTCGCGCACCAAGGGCAAGGAAGTGATCGAAAAGATCCATCATTTGCGCAATGCGATGGAGATGGCCTGATGGCCATTCACCCCACACCACCGTCGGCTCACCCCAACCCTGCACAGCCTGCCACAAGATCGGCGCCGTTCGCTTCATTGTGATCGCCGGCCGGGCCGAATCCTTTTTCTTCGCGTTAGCCTCAACAAACAATTACGCGCATGAAAAAAACTTTCCTCCTCCTCTTTGTCTGGGCCTTGTGTGTTGTCAGTGCTGCGGCCCAGGAAAAACCCGCTCCGCGTTCGGAATTTGCTATTGAGCTTTCCACCTCCTCTCTCGAGATCAAAACCGGCGAGTCGCGTGACGTGACGGTGCATTTGAACCGGTCCAAGAGCTATTCAAAATCAAAAGGTGTGTTGGGATTGTCATCCGGCTTGCCGGAGGGCATCACCGTCTCCTTTGAACCGGCAACCGATGTAACCACCGAGGGTATCGCCAAGATCGCGGTGGCCAAAACGGCAAAGCCCGGAAGTTACATGATCATTCTCAATGGCACTTTGGAACACAAGACAAAAGGCGCTACGCTGACGTTGACCGTTCGCGAAGGCGAGCCGTCTACGGCGGTGTCGTCCATTCATTAACCTGGACTGTTGTGTAGGGCGTCTTTGCGGGGCATCCCGTAAAGGCGCAAATACACGGCCTACAGGCTGAACATTTTATTGTCGGCGAGGCAGGTGGCGAGCATCTTGAAGGTTGCCACGATCGTTTCATGGGAGGGATCTTTTCCCATGGCGCCGACGATCCGTTGTGACAATGTCCCTTCTTTCAAAATAAGATCAACCGGTTTTTTCCATCGCTCCGGCTGCGGGTCATACGTGGCCATTTTCACGGCGAGATGTTGCAACACTTCGCCCGCGGTGGCTGTAGTTTGTTGCATCCCAAAAAGGGCGAGGTACTCGCTTTGCGTGATCACAGCTTCCTGTGCCTTTTCGGTGGTTTGATCGAGGATGTGCGCCAGCGTTTCTGTTTTCCATTTCATCTGCGCTTCGTGGTCGGCGATCTTTCCATTCACCAACGCTTTGATGAGGCCGATCACAAACGACACGACGGCCAGGTCGGCAGCGGGGCATTCCTGGATGTCCATGATCCGGATCTCGATAGAGCCGCGGTCGAAACGGGGAATGGCGCCGCGCGAATTTACCCAGATGGCGTTCAGTTCGCCTTCGGGGTCATAGGGGGCGATCTCGGCCTTGATCTTTTCGTAGATCGTGTTCAGGTAATTGCGTCGCGAGAACACGGCTTCCGGGATCACCTTCCCGGTGATGCAGGGGATCTTGGATTGATTGGTCTTATAATATTTCAACCGGGTATCCATCAGGCCCGTCAATTTTCCATCCAGCATCGGCGAGCTGGCGCAGAGGGCGGGCAACAAGGGGAGCACCAGCCGGACGGCCGCGTGCAAGCGGGCAAACTCTTCGTCGTCGTAGAAGGGCAGGTTTAGGTGGGTGCTTTGCAGGTTGGACCAGCCGTGGCCTTTGCAATCGAATATTTTATTGTAGATGGTATAGACCTCGTTGTTCTCGTGCGGCCACAGCTTGGTTTCCGTCATGGGATCCATGAAGGGGTGAGCCGCTGTGGGCAGCAGCATGGCGTTCCATTGTGAGAGAATGGCGTTGATGTTCTTCACATTGGCGGCAAACTCTTTTTCCAATGTGGCGAAGTCGGACTCCGGTTTGGTGGACTTCAACTCGACCACGTGCATCACCAACTCGTTCGACCAGGTGACCATCCCTTTGTCAACATCGCTGCCGTAGTGCCCCAGCTCGTGCTTCAGCAGATCGTCGGTGATGGGTTTGATCTGTAGTGTGCTGCGGTCGACGAGCATGTATTCCAGTTCTACGCCGTAGCCCTGGAAAAGGTGAATGCGTGAGGGTTGGTGCATCATTTTTCGGCTTTGATCTTGTTTAGAAAAACATCCATGATGGTGGCGTATAATTTGTCCTTCAATATCTTATCCTCCATCCCGGAGTCGATGTTGGGGTTGTCGTTGATCTCGATCACGTAGAACTTTCCGTCCACCTCCTTCATATCCACCCCATAGAGGCTGCGGCCGATGAGGGCCGTGGCCTTCAGGGCGGTCCGGATCAGTCCGGCCGGTGCGTTGTCTACGGCCACTGCCTCTACATCACCCTCGCGATTTTGCTTTTCCGAATTCCAGTTCACGATCTGCCAATGTTCGGTGGCCATAAAATATTTGCAAACATACAGCGGCTTGCCGTCAATGATGCCGACACGCCAGTCAAACGTCGTCGGTAAAAATTCCTGGGCAATGAGCAACTCCGATTTCACAAACATCTCGGTGCACACTTTTTTATACTCTTCCGGATCCTTGATCTTGAAAACGCCTTTGCTGAACGCACCATCGGGTTGCTTCAGGATGAAGGGATAAGGAAGCTTCTCCGAAAGGGCCTTATAGTTTTCTTTGCTCACCACATACGACTTGGGCGTGAGGATCTTGTTGGCCGTCAGCAATTCGTTGAGGTAAACTTTGTTGGTGCATTTGAGGATGGACTCCGGATCGTCGATCACCGTCAGCCCCAGCGACTGGGCCTTCTTGGCGAAACGGAAGGTGTAGTGGTTCACGTAGGTGGTCTCGCGGATGAAGAGGGCGTCGTATTGAATAAGCTCATCGAAATCGTCGCGGGTGATCAACTCCACGTTGAAGCCGGCCTGGTCGCCGGCCTTGATGAATTTCTGGATGGCTTTTTCGTCGGACGGAGGATTGGCGTCCTTCGGGTCAACGAGGATCGCCATGTCATATTTCTTTTTGTCGGGCCGCACTTCGCGTTTGCGCAGCAGGTAACGCTCTGCCGACGAACGCAGCAACGACTGGTCCTCTTCCGGTACTTCACCCAAACTCAACGGCTTGATGCTTTGCAGCACCCACTTGCTTCGCTTCGTGAACGTGGCCCGCAAACTCGGCGCCTGAATGTATTGAAAAAGTTGTTTCGCCAGCGGGTTCAGATCCTCTTCATTGCTGCTGCCAAAGTAAATATTGAACTCCACTTTGTCGGTGGTCACGCCCTTGAACGACGCCTGGATCAGGTCGTCGAAGTCCTGTGAATCTTCCCGCAGGATCGAGGGAAAACGCAGGTCCTGGATGGTCGATACGCCGGGCAGCACCTTGTGTTTCCGGGCTTCGGCCAGCAGCGACACGTAATAGCCGAGGCTTTGGTATTGGTAGCTTTTGCAAAGGTTGATCACCTTCAGTCCACGGGCCGGGTAATCTTCGCCCTCGATATACCGCGAAGGCGAAATGACTTCCACGTCTTCGAGATTGAACCGCCAGTGGCTGGGATTTTCAACGATGATGAGTTTTGGCATGGGTCTTTTTTTCTTTCGGTTCAATGACCATCAAATTGGCATCATAGGTAACGATGCCGAGCATGATACTGTTTATGAGACGCGGAAAACTTACGCTGTATACTTGTCCTTTTCCCAGCGGGTTGGGTTCCATCGGGTCGGCGATGTAGGCGCAGTTCTTGGCTTCGTCGTAGCCCGTGATCACCACAAAGTGTCCGGAGGGTTCGCCCTTGATGCTGTCGTAGATGTCGAACTGTGGGATCTCGCGGGCGGTGCCGTAGAGATGGGTCGCACTAAGCCCCGCCAACAACGGAATGGAGCGATTCAGATAGTCTTTGATAAGATTCTCGTCCAACTCTGTGTTGCGCAGCTCACCGCCGGCTTGCAAGAAATTGATGTAAGCCCGGGAGGCCACCTGCAATTTTCTACGCTTCACCTTGAACTCCATCTGGGCTTTCAACTGCTGGATCATCTTTTTCGACGAGGTCTTGAACCACGTGGGGTCAAACACATTGAGATTGTAGGTATAGATGTGGGTGTTGTAGCCGCGCTTCAACGCGTGGTGACCCAGGAGCACGGCCAGGGTGCCGCCGAATTTGAGCTGCTTCACCTCCTTGATCACTTCCTTGAGGGGAAGCTCGTCGCCATAATAGTTGTAGAGGGCATGCAGACAGGTGGGTCCGCAGGTAACATCGTCGGGTTGAGCCAGGATATCGAAACCGAGTACAAGTTCTTTTTTCATATCGGGTCTGCCCTCTTTTTTTGGGCGAGGGCCTGCTTCATGTCATGTAAGTTTGAGGAGTTTTGTGATCAGCAGATCGAAAACTTCCACGAGAATAAGAATGATTATGATCCATTCCAACAAACTGCTCTCCCTTTGGTTGATGACCTCTCTGAAAACGCCAAGATTGTCTTCAATGATACGCAACGTATACTCTATTTCACTGAAACGCACCCGCAGGTCGAAATGTTTGATAAGGCCTTGGTGCAACTTGTCCAGGTAGGCATCATCCCAAACCAGGTCCGGGGCATCGAAGATGTAAATATTTTCGGCGATGTCGTTTTGGGTGTTGAGGGCGCGGCCCATGAAGCGCATCATGTTGTTGCGGCTCACTTTCAGCTTGCCCGTGGTCTCCAACTGGTTGGTGAAGATTTTTACCTCGGTCAATAAATTCTCGGTCACTTCGTGATAGTGGTCCAGGGCCACCGATTGGGCTAGGTTGAACATGGTGATGCGGATCACTTTGTCGTCGATCTTGTCGAGGATGAGTTCGTCGAAACCGAAGCGCAGCTCGTTGCCGGGGTTGGCGCTGATCACGTGGTCGTCGCGCAACGGGGTCACCACCTGGTTGCGTTGGAAGGCCTGCACGGTCTTGATGGCCCATTTCATCTCGTCTTCGGAATAGCCCGAAAAAACCACTACGCCGAAGTTGAAATAGTATTGAAATTTCTGTCCGTCGAAAAAATAGAAAAGTTCTGACGAGCTATCGGCCAGGGGCTTGATATCGAGGAAAGTTTTTATCCCTTTGATATCAAATTGATTGGCTACCAGGAATGCACAGAGTTTAACCGTTTGGGGCATAGATCAGCCTTTCACTAAAGATATAAATTTAAATTCATGGCCAGTTCATTTCCGTTTGTTGGAAATGTGAGAAATTACCGGCCTTTAACCTGAATAATGAAAAAAGTCATCCTTACGTTGCTCTCCCTGGCAGTCTGTCTCAGCGCCTGGGCCTGGGGCGCCACGGGCCATCGCGCCACTGGTCTTGTTGCCGAAAAGCATCTCACCAAAAAAGCACGCAAAGAACTACAACGCATCCTCAACGGTCAGTCCATTGCTATGGCCAGCACCTGGATGGACGACATCCGTTCGGACTCCACCTATGATTATGCCAACGACTGGCACTGGGTCACCATCCTGAACGGCCAGACCTATGAGCAAAGCGACAAAAACCCGCATGGAGACGTCATCCAAACCCTGGAGCGCCTCATCAAAGAATTGAAAACAAAAAAGCTAAGCCCCAAAGACGAACAAGAGCACGTGAAAATGCTCATCCACCTCATCGGCGACATCCACCAGCCCCTACACGTTGGCATCAAGGACCAGGGTGGCAACCAGGTGAAAGTAAGCTGGTTCCGGGAAGACAGCAACCTGCACCGGGTTTGGGACAGCGACATGATCGACGGCACAAAATTGAGCTATACCGAACTGGCCGAGTCGCTCGACAAACCCGACGCCACCCGGGTGGCCGCACTACAAAAAGCATCGGTACGCGATTGGGCAAAAGAAAGCATCTCCTATCGCCCGCAAGTATATGCCTATGGGAACGGGAAGCTGGGCTATAAATACGCCTATGTCAACATGCCCCTCGTGCGCGAAAGGTTGATGATGGCCGGTATTCGTTTGGCCGGCATTTTGAATGAGATCTACAAGTGATTGGTTTTATTCCGTTTTCAAACTCTGCACCGGGTTGGCCACCGCTGCCTTGATGGATTGAAAGCTGACGGTAAACAACCCAATCAACATCACCAAAAAAGCTACGGAGGCAAACAGCCACCAGCTGAGCGTGATGCGATAAGGGTAATGCTGCAGCCAGCTGTCGGTCGCCAACCATGCCAGCGGTATGGAGATGACCAGCGAAATAACAATCAGCTTTAAAAAATCTGTTGAAAGAATAGAAACAATACTGCTCACGGACGCGCCCAACACTTTGCGTATGCCGATTTCTTTTGTTCTTTTCTCGGCCGATAAAACCGATAGCCCAAACAAACCGATACAGGAAATAAAAATGGTGAGCATGGCACTCAATAAAATAATTTGCTTCCACCGGGCTTCTGCTTCATAAGCGGCGGCGTTTTTGCGGTCGAGAAAATTATAAGCATAAGCGTCGAGCGGGAACAATTGCCTGAATGTTTGTTGTATAAACGCGAGGCTTTGCGTCTCGCTGCCCGGGCGAATTTTTATATACATCATCCCATAATTATTTTGCGGGCTCATCGTAAACAATTCCGGCTCAACGGCATGTGTGAGCGGCTTGAAATGATAATTTTTTACAACACCGATAACCGTCAATTTTTCGTTGTTGTCGTAATTTGAGATCTGCTCGCCGATCGGGTTTTCCCAGCCGGCTTGCTTTACAAAACTTTCATTTACCAACACGCTCTTTGTTGAATCGGACGGAAACTGTGAAGAAAAATTTCTTCCCTGTACGATCGGGATCTTTAAGAGGGACAGGTACGATGTATCAACCGCCTGTAAAATTATATTGATCGGGCTATCGCCGTTCACTTTAAGCGTATTGCCCGCATAGCCGCTATTTTTCGGTGCAGCATCAATAATATCAGCATGGCGCAGCAGGCTCTGTCTGAAGAGTGCCGCTTCCTTTTGGGTTAAGCCCGCTTTCTCGACGGTTATAATATTTTCATCGTCATAACCCAAGGGCTGGGTAGTGAGATAATCGAACTGCAGAAAGATGCCGAATGTTGCAATGATCAAAAATGAAGCGAGCGCAAACTGAAAAACAACCAGGCTTTTTTGGAGGTAACCTTTTCCGGATAAATTGAAACGCGCATACAAAGTTTGCGCGGGCTGATAGCTGGACAACACCATGGCCGAATGCAACCCCGCCAACAAACTTGTGACCATGAGCAGCAGCACATAGCCGGCTACAAGTTTCACATCCAGCAGGTAAGCCAGCGAAAGTGATTTATGGCATAGCTGGTTGAACACCGGCAACACAACCTCCACAACAACGATGGATAAACTAAAAGCAGCAAGACAGAACACGAAAGATTCTCCAAGAAACTGCACCATCAGTTGCCGTCTGCTGCTGCCGACTACTTTGCGTATACCGATTTCTTTTGCCCGCTTTACAGAACGCGCCACGGTCAGGTTGATGAAGTTGATGCAGGCGATCAGTAAAATAAGAACGGCAATCCCCGAAAGTATGTAGGAATAAACAGGATTGCTGGCATTGACCAATGGCGTTTCCGCCGCTGCATCCTGACTTAAATGAATAGCGCTGAAAGGCTGCAGATAAAACGATAAGCCAATGTCTTTGACATTATATTGTTGCTGAATAGCCTTTATGGTCTCTGCGGCATCGGTTAAAAAAAAGCGCTGCATCTTATCGCCCGTCATCTTTGCATCGGCCTGCGGCGTTAACACGACAAACGTGTTCAGGAATGAGTTGAACCAGTTTTCATTATTGCCCGCATCCTCTTTTGAAACTTTCAACGGCATGACGACGTCGAATTGGATGGATGAATTTTGCGGGCAATTTTTGGCAACGGCAGTAACCTCGTAAGGGTTGAAATTATCGCCATCCTTAAACATGATCAATTTGCCGATGGCATCGGTTGTGCCAAATTCTTTCTTCGCCAGATCTTCCGTGATCACAACGGAATTGGGTTGCTGCAAGGCCGTGTGTACATTACCGGCTATCAGCGGGAAACTGAAAACGGAAAAGAAATTGGTATCGGCTAAAAAAACCTGTTGTGCGCGAATGTCGACACCTTTTTGAATATTCATTTCGCCTTGCTGGTAACGCACAAATGCTTTTACCTCGGGAATATTGGCCGCAAACCTTGGACCTTGCAGGTAGCCAGTGTAACCACTCTTGTCGATGTCGCCATTGGGTCTTGTGATTTGCCGGTTTATGCGGTACAATACCGATGTGTTTTTTTGAAACGCATCATAGCTTACCTCGTCGTTTACATACAGTAGAATCAGCATCGCGCAAGCCATGCCCAGCGTGAGGCCAGCGATATTGATGAAGGAATAGACTTTATTATTCCGCAGGTTTCTGAAAGTGGTTTTAAAGAAATTCGTGAACATGATGCGAGGTTTAATCTGCATCATATCAACTGATGTGCCATTGCCCTAAATTGTTGTATAATAACCAGTTGAACAAGTTTGTGACGCACCGGAGCTGTCCGGATTCGAACGTAGCGTCCTCTCGCGGACTTCTTTACTCCCGATCAGCTGCTTTCCGGTCAACCGATCTGAGCCTTACAATTGCATATCGCCCCGGAGGCATTCTGACAGGTGAGAACAATCGTCGCGGTGGGACATTGGAAGTGGTGACTAAGTAAAAAACGACTTACAACAGGCATATAACCAATGCCTGCACGATTGACGATTATTTTTTAATTTGGTCTGCCGCCACGCCCTATATCTAAACCGTTGGCAGGCATTTACAATAGCGTGAAGAGCTTAACCGTCATATTGATTCTACTTTCAACAGCTTGTTGTTTTGGACAAGAACGGGTTCATAAGAAAACGTCTAAACAGATGACGATTTCCGAAATAAAAAAATCGTTTCCCTACAATAAGACGAAGACAATTAAATTGGTTTCGTTCAAATATGACTACCCCGGGTTTGATACAATCAAGTTAGAAAGCGCTCCTTACGAACCTGAGATACCTAAAACAAATGGACAGATTGACCTGTCCAAAATGTTTGAAGTGAAAACGCTGGACAATGAAGCGGAGGAGGAGCTTCTGCATCTATTGATGAATTATGACGATCAGGACACAAATGAAATCGCATTATGTTATGAGCCCCGAAACGGAATCGTCTTTTTTGACAATGGCGAGCGTGTCATCGGATATATCGAAATATGCTTTGAATGCTTACAATATAAGGCTGAACCAACCCGCATAACGGTCTCCACGCTTTATCCGCACGAGTATAAGGCGTTGCAGGAATTTTTCAAAAAAGCGGGAATTGTTTATGGCACTGTTGAAGATCGGCATTAGTCACACCTACCAACAATGCCTATAAAATCACACTGACAAAGTTGAACTGGCCATGCCAAAATAAGATTAATCGATGAGTATACTAAAACGACTATTCGGGACAAAGCAAGAGCCCATAAGAACCTACCAAGACTTTTGGAAGTGGTTTCAAGAAAATGAAAGAGGATTTTTCAAAGCAGTAAAAAATCAAAAGAATATCGAGAAAGAATTTTTTGATAAGTTATCGCCAAAACTCAACGAACTGCAAGACGGTTTCTTTTATCTGACTGGGATGTTAGACGAAAATACGGTTGAATTAATCCTGACACCGGATGGGAATATTAAGAATATTGTTTTTGTTGAGGAGTTAGTACATGCTGCACCAGCTATTCCTGGGTGGACCTTTACATCCTTAAAACCTCCAATGGACATAACGAATGTCCGAATTGACATGGCAGGTTACACGTATGACAGTAATACTTTATCCTTTTATCCCAATGATGTGAAAGACCATCCGGATGAGATAGACATTACAATCGTTCATAAAGACTACCATGAGGACGACAAATCCTCCATTACCAATGGGACCTATATCTTTCTGGACAATTTCATTGGCGAATTGAATTCAGTCACCACAATTGATAATGTGAAAGTAATTGGAAGGAAACAGGCAGAAAAGGACCTTATACCCATCGAAAAACTAAAGGACTTTTTGCTCTGGCGGCAAAAGGAGTTCATTGAAAAATATGAAGGTACGTTACAAAACACCGACACGGCTGAATTCGCAATTCTAGAGGCTGAATTGGAGAGCGGCAACAAACTTATTGCCACCATTAACACAGACATACTCCATTGGAACAAGAAGGCATCGCATCCTTGGATCGCGACATTGGAAATACCCTATGATGGGCAATTCAACAATGGTATGCCAGACGAAAAAACATATCAGCTACTAAATGAAATTGAGGAAAGGATACTCGAGCAGTTGAAAGATTCCGACGGTTATTTGAACATCGGGCGACAGACCGCCGACAGCTTAAGAGAAGTCTATTTTGCCTGTAAGGATTTCAGAAAGCCTTCCAAAGTTTTACACCAGTTGACTAAGGACTACCCGACTATTAATATCAACTACGACATTTACAAGGACAAGTATTGGAGGTCGTTCAATAGATTTAATAACAATTAGGTGAACACTAAGCTATAATGAGCCTCCTGCCCCATGATCGTCTGGAATCCTCGCCTATTGTGGCCAATAACCGAATGAACAGAGAGCGCAATGCCGTGGGGGTAAATAGCTACGAACGCGATATCTGGCTATCTCCCATCGAATTTCTGACTGAACGCTCCAAAAAACTGAGTTCCGTGGGATGGATGGACATCTGTTGCGGCAGGGCCAGGGCGCTCATTCAATCCGCGCAGCATCTTGAAACTCGATTTCCTGATCATCATTTTCACTTGGCCGGTATCGACCTGGTAGATACCTATGACCCGATTCCTGCTGACTGTAAATCAATTACACTTTTTACAGGGTCTTTTTTTAACGTTAATACGGATTTTAAATTTGACCTAATAACCTGTGTTCATGGCCTACACTATATTGGTGATAAGCTAAGTGCCATTCAAAAGGCCTGTAGTTTACTAACACCCGAGGGAACATTTATAGCCAATCTGGATCTCAACAATTTCAAAAATCCATCGCAGAGAAATTTTCATAAAGACATATCAGCTTGGCTTCACGACAATGATTTAGCTTATAACAATAAACGACACCTACTCACTGCAAAGGGACACCGTTTCTTAAATATTCCATTCAGATACCTCGGTGCGGATGATCAGGCTGGCCCTAACTATACAGGTCAGGAGGCTGTCAATTCCCATTACGAACAGCGATGAGTGGGCACCGGGTTGCACCCGGTGCTACGAGGAGGACTCTTTGGGGTTTAAGTTTTGGAAGCTTCCTGACTAGCCAATATCCGGTTCAGTCTCGGCTGAACAATCCAAACTCCCACCGGTGGAATCAACATTATAAGAGATTCAAAAAGGTGTTCTCCAATCAATGGCGTTCTTTTTAGCTCGACAGCTCTCACCATTCTTCCAATGAGCATTAAGCCAAACAAAATACAAACCGAGGATAAGATGCCTGTGCCAATCCAAAACGCTAAGCTGTTTATACCCGTTGGTTCCCGTTTATGAAAAAAGAGATCGTACACCAGGTTGGCGACAAAGGTCAATGTACTGATACATGGGATCCAAAAAGCTATCTTGAATGCAAGAATGTTTGCCGCCGGGTAAATTTGGTTCATTCCCGCCATAATCTTCCAAGCCCAAATAAAACAATTTGTTGTCCCAATTGTGACCACGAGAAGCCATAGCGGAAGGGTGGCCCCTACAGTTTCGGGAGCAAGCATTAGCTGAAGCATTGAAATGGCGTGAGGTCCCCAAGCCAGCAGGAACACTTGCCAATGTTTGAGTCGGAGAATGGTCATACTACGAAGATAGCAGATTTTGATATGCATGCGCCTACCCAGAAAATTTGCGCCAACGCTGACATTGACAGCAATTGCGTAGCGGCCTCCTCATTTCAACGCCATCAACCTCGGCACAAGATCCTCGACATACGGCTTTACTGCTGAACCATGATCCCCCTCAAGCGAGATAAAGTGCAGTTGTTCAGCAGAAGCCCCATTAGCGATCAGCTTTTGATAAGTGGATTCAGAATTGCTGTAAGGCACCGTTGTGTCGTCAACCCCGTGATACACATACATCACGGTCTTAGGATACCATTGATTTACCAGCGAATTTTCATTAAGCAAAGCAACGATATAATTAAACCGCGGTTGTGTGTCTATCCCTTCGCGGAGATCATCTGAAACAAGATCCTTCATTGACGTTGTAAGCTGCGCATCAATGCTACTTGGCGCGTGTTGTCCATCGAAAAGGCCGGGGATAGCGGAGGCATACGGTTCGTTAAAAAAATCTTTCAGCAGGTTGTTCTCTTTGTAGTACTGTTGGTAACTGTTCACCAGGTAGGCCAGGTAGTAGGGGTCGGCGTATTCGGTTTGCGAAAAGAGGTATTCCTGGATCGCCTTCAGATCGAATCCTCCCGCGGCCGGAAAGGAGGCAACAAGGGTCATGCCCGCGAGGGGTTCGGATTCAATGGCCTTGTGGGCGGCCATGGTGGCATAGCCTCCCTGGGAATAGCCGGCCAGGAACAGTTTTCCGTCAAAGGCAAGTTTCTTTTGGTCGGCCAATTCGCGGGCGGCAACGATCATGTCTGAAACGGCGCGGGCTGTGGGCTCTTCCACGTAGTAAGGATGAAACGTAGTGCTGCTGCTGCCAAAGCCGATCATGTCGGGGACAACCGCCACAAAACCAGCCGAGGCTATGGCGCTGTACAACTCCACATCGAAACTACCCGTCGATTGCACGGAGGGCGCATCGCTTGCCAACGTAGTGGTTCCGTGTTGAAAACTCAGCATGCTGACCGACTCGTTGGTTTGCGGCAAAATGATGAGGCCGGAAGCGGTGATGTCTTCACCTTGAAACTGGGTGTGGTACTTGACTTTGAATATTTCAACGTCGTGTTTCAGAATGGAAGGGTCGATCTTGTAGCCGGAAATGGTCACCAGAAGTTTAAGTGTCGCCGCAGGTGTGGTGCCGGCACTAATGGATTCGATCAGTTTACCGTTGGGATCATTGGCCGACGGTTGATCATTATCCGAACAACGCGTTGAGACGAACAGAATGACCAGAAGACAACATACTCCCCGAAGAAATTTCATTTGAGTGACTTTTATTCAAAAAAAGCAAAAAAAGGCGATAACCCAATTTAGCCGCCAACGAATAACCTTGGCCTTTAGTCCCCAGGCTATGATCACAAGTTGTGGTGATTGTGGATAACCCCAGGCTTAGCCCTAGTCTACGCACATATCTTTTGGGCTAGAACAATCCGCTGAAGCGGATTGCCTACCATAGACCCGGGTGCTCCGATGTAATCGGAGTACCCGGGGTCGTGAGGTAATTAAGAAAGGCGTGCCACAGGAAAGATATAGACCGTGCTTCGAGCGATCTGGCACGCAACCGGTACGTTGTATCCAGGCGCATCGGAGCGATGCGCCATGAAGGTTCACCACTTGATTAAAGCGCGCACGTGGCGCATTTTTTTTGTATTCTTTGAACCCCGGGTACTCCGATTACATCGGAGCACCCGGGTCTATGATAGGTAATCCCTTCGGGATTGAATCTGCATAGACTAGGCTAAGGCCCGGGTTACGATGAATACCCCTGCGAGAGTATGCTCGCAGTAATCTTAACGCAACGGACACATATCTTCATCCACCATCACCACCTATCCCTGACATGGTCAGGGTTACTGCTTCATTCCATAGGTGAACGTATACGTTCCCGACCCCAGCGTTAATCGCACACTCGTGCCCTCCTTCGTCATGGCCGTGACGGATTTCACTTTGCCGACGTCCACTCCACCCTCGGTCACCGAAGCATCTGCTGCATCGGGTAGGACGATTTGGGCGGTGGTGTTGGCGGGGATCACGGCGGTGAGGGTGAACACTCCGTTCTCGAGCTTCCAGGCCGACTTAGCGGGGCCATAGAGGGTCTCGAGTTCGGCGGTGGCGTTTTTCAGGTTGCCGCCCGGTTGGGGCGCGATGATCAGCTCTTTGTAGCCTGGCGCTGTTTCGCGCAGGCCGGCCACGCGGCGGTACATCCAATCGCCGATGGCGCCATAGGCATAGTGATTGAAGGAGTTCATGCCCGGCGTTTGAAACGTGCTGTCGGTCTTGATGCCATCCCAGCGCTCCCAGATGGTGGTGGCACCCATCTTCACCGGGTACAACCACGAAGGGTAGGTCTCCTGGAGCAAGAGGCTATACGCCACGTCGGTGTAGCCAAAGCGTGTCAGCACTTCGCAGAGGTAGGGCGTTCCCAGGAAACCGGTGGTTAGGTGGTTGTCGTAGTCCTTCACGTTTTGTGCCAGGCGTTCGGCGGCTTGGGCGCGCAGGGTTTCGGGGAGCATGTCGAAGTTCAGGGCCAGCACGTAGGCCGTTTGTGTGCCGGCTACGAGGCGTCCGCTGGGGGCCATGTATTCTTTGAGGAAGGCGTCTTTGATGCGTTTCAGCCATTCGGTGTAGTGCTTCACGTCATCTTCTTTGCCCAACACTTTCGCGGTGTTGAGCATGATCTGTGTGGAGTTTGCCCAGAAACATTGCGCGATCAAATATTTATCGGTCACTGCGGAGCGGCCATCGGTGTCATCATTGGGACGGTAGAAAAGCCAGTCGCCAAAGTGGAAGCCTCGGTTCCATAAATCGTTCCGGCTCCGTGCTTCCATGTAGCCTACCCAGGCCTTCATGCTTTCATATTGTTGCTCGAGAATGCGCTTGTCGTCATAGGCATAGTAAACATTCCAGGGAATGATCGTCGCTGCATCGGCCCAACCCGTGGAGGCCGAGGCGCTATCGCCCAGCACGTTGGGGATCACGAAGGGCACGCGTCCGTTCTTCACTTGGTCGGCGGCAAGGTCTTTCAGCCACTTGCTGAAGAAGGTGGCCACGTTCATGTTGTAGGTCGCCGTGCGCGAGAAAGCTTGTGCGTCGCCCGTCCATCCCAGGCGCTCGTCGCGTTGGGGGCAATCGGTGGGGACGTCTACGAAGTTTCCTTTTTGTCCCCACTGGATGTTGTGTTGAAGTTGGTTGATCAGTGGGTTGGAGGAGGTGAAGTTGCCTGTGGGCGCCATGTCTGAATACACGGCCACTGCTGTGATCTGGTCGGCCGTGAGTTTGTTGGGGGACGTGATCTTCACATAGCGAAAGCCAAAGAAACTAAAATGGGGTTCGAAGACTTCTTCGCCTCCACCTTTCAAGGTGTATACGATCTCAGCTTGGGCTGCGCGATAATTGTCGGTGTAGAAATTTCCTTTCTTGTCCAGCACCTCGGCATGATGGACGACGATCTTGTCGCCAGCCTTTCCGTTCGCTTTGAAGCGCACCCAGCCTACGAGGTTTTGTCCGAAGTCCACAATCAATTCCCCTTGCGGCGTCACCTTCAATGATTTTGGTTTGAAGGTTTCGTGTTTTTTTACCGGGGGTGCATAAGATGCTATCAGGTTGTCGTTCGATACATTGACCGCGCGCACGCCATGCCAATCGCCGGCCGTATAGCTCGACATCGACCAGTCTTTTTTCTCTAGCCGTGCATCATAAGCTTCGCCGTAGTAAATCCCTGCGCGGGTCACCGGACCCGTTGAACTTTTCCATTGTTCGTTGGAGGTGATGATCTCTTTGCTGCCGTCGGCATAGGTCGCTTCCAATTGAAACAGGAGGCCTAGTGTTTTGCCATAGATATTGCGATTGTTTTCCCAGGCCAGATTGCCTCTGTACCATCCATCGCTGAGGATGACCCCGGCAGCATTCGCACCGTTCGTGACCAGGCTTGTAACATCATAGACCTGGTATTGGAGGCGCTTGTTATAACTGGTCCAGCCTGGGGTGAGGAATTGATCGCCTACGCGTTGGCCATTGATGTAGCATTCATAAAGACCGTGCGAGGTAACATACAATCTTGCCGACTTCACCATCTTCTTGAGTGTGAAATTATTTCGCAACATCGGCGCGGGGCTGTTCACGCTGTCGCCGGGAAGATCGGATTCGATCCAGCGCGCGGTCCAATCGGAAGCTTTTAGCAAACCCATTTCCCAATACTTCACTTCACTCCACGCGGAGGAGTTCCCTTTGTTGTCGGCAACTTTCACTTGCCAGTAGTAACGTTGGCGTGAGGTGACCGCGGGACCGGCATAAGGCACGAGTACCGATTGATCGGAAGCGACGGGCCCGCTTTGCCAGAGTATTTTTTGTCCTTTCACAAGTGCCTTATCGTCCGTGCCGACGCGCAGCTCATAGGACTTTTGCATCGTGCCGCGTTGCCCCGAGACAAGCTTCCATCCAAATCTGGGGACGGTCACGTCAAGGCCGAGCGGATTATTTTGATGTTCGCACGTGAGGTCGCGAATCGTGAGGGTCTGGGCCTGCAGGCTTAGCGTTGCGGCCAGCAGAATGAGTAAGGAGATACTTCGCATGATGGTTGCAGGTTATATGCGAACCAAGATAATAATATTCGCGAATCGACCTAACCTGTACTCTCCTGTTGACGGGTCAGTAGCCAGTAGTTAGTAGTCAGTAGCCAGTATTAAGTACAAAGGGCCATGGACGCAAAAACTATTTGTTGCGGTGATGTTGAATCGAACTAGACGAGGTTGTTCAGCTTGGCGTATTGAAGTAGCATGATGGTTTTGGCGTCTTTGATTTCGCCGGTGGCGATCATGTTGTAGGCTTTGTTGAAGTCCAGTTCCAGTACTTCGATGTTTTCGTCTTCGTCTACGCCGCCGCCTTCGGCTACTTTTTGATCGGCTGTGTATTCTCCTACAAAAAAGTAAAGGATCTCGGTCACGGAGCCGGGCGACATGTAGACGTCGAAGATCTTGCGGACGTGGGCCACGCGGTAGCCGGTTTCTTCTTCGGTTTCGCGGCGGATGCAGTCTTCGGGGTTGTCGAGGTCTAAGAGACCGGCGCAGGCTTCGATGAGCATGCCGTCGTCGTTGCCGTTGACGAAGGTGGGCAGGCGGAATTGGCGTGTTAGCACTACGGTGTGTTGTGCTTTATTATAAAGGAGGATGGTGGCGCCGTTGCCGCGATCGTAGGCCTCCCGGCTTTGGACGAGCTCGTTGCCGTGTTTGTCTGTAAAGGAGAACGTGTACTTGTAAAGCTTGTACCAGTTGGCGGAGAGGGTCTGTTTTTCGAGGATTTTGGCGATCATGCAAAAGCGGTTAAGCTCTTGTTTACGCTTTCACGTGAAAGTAGTTGCGCAGGAGGTGATGATATATTTCCAGGCATACCCAGGCGTCGGTGGCGGCGTAGTCGATCTGCTTTTCGGTGAGCGTCGGGGCTTCCCAGTTGGAGGTTTGTGCGCTTTTGGAGATCCGAAATCCCAAGAGCAAGCCCGCCAGTTTTTTTACGCTCTCCACTTGCAGGCCCGAAGCCTTGGCCATGGTCGACAATTCTATGAAGGATATGGGTTGAAAGCGATTCAGCTTTTGCAGGGCCTTGATGTCGTCGTGAATGGCCACGCCGGCTTTGATGATGTTGGTGTTCTCAAAAATGGACACGATCTCGTCGGGCAAGCCGGTCTGGTGGAGGCGGATAAGAAAGACCTTGCCTGGGATGGCCAGTTGAAGCAGGGCTACCTTGTAGGTTTGGCCGCGCTTGAAGCTGGGGCGTGTTTCGGTGTCGAAGCCCAGCACGTCGTGCTTCTCGATCTCCTTCTGCATGGCTGCCAGCTTTGAGGGCTCGGTGATGACGCTTACTTTCCCCTCAAAAGCGCGCAAGGGAAGCTGGTTAACCTCCTCCGATGTGATGGTGACCTTGGGTCCCTGGTGACCCGATACGTCCGGGTGCTCTTCTTTCGGTAAATGCATCAAAAAATCGTGATAAAACCGGTGCCAAAAAAATACCCTCCATGGGTGCCCTAAGTTAAGTCAAAAAAATCAACTATTTTGAGGCCGCCTAACTCAAATTGAATGTCGAATTCCCTTTTTAGAAAAAAATCTCTCACCACCATCCTAAACGATCCATCCGAACCCGTTGACGGCCATAGTTCTCCGGAATTGAAGAAGATCCTGGGGGTGCGAGACCTCACTTCTATGGGCATTGCGGCGGTCATTGGCGCGGGCATCTTCTCCACCATCGGCCAGGCGGCCTTCGACGGCGGGCCTGGGGTGATCTTCCTCTTCCTCATCACGGCCGTCACCTGTGGGTTCACGGCCCTTTGTTATGCCGAGTTCGCCTCGCGCGTGCCCGTGGCCGGCAGCGCCTACACCTATTCGTATGTGACGTTCGGTGAGATCACCGCCTGGGTTATTGGCTGGGCCTTGATCTTGGAATATGGCATTGGCAACGTGGTGGTATCCATTTCCTGGAGCAGCTATTTTGTGAACCTGTTGGAAGGCGTGGGCATGCACTTGCCCACCTGGCTGGCCACCGATCCGTACACAGCAGAAGATGTGTACAAGGCGGCTGTGAAAGCCGGTAGCCCCACCGATGGATTGGCGTGGACCACGGCACCGTTGTTCGCCGGCTACCGGATCATCTGCAACATCCCCGCCTTTGTCATCATCATCCTGATCACCATCCTCGCCTTTATTGGCATCCGCGAAAGCCGCAGCAGCGCCAACTTCATGGTGGGTCTAAAATTGGTGGTGCTGGCCTTCATTGTCGGCATCGGCATTTTTTATATCGACACCGATAATTGGACACCGTTCCTTCCCAATGGATTTACGGGCGTATTGAAAGGCGTATCGGCCGTGTTCTTTGCCTATATCGGTTTTGATGCCGTGTCCACCACGGCCGAAGAATGTGCCAACCCCCAACGCGATTTGCCGCGGGGCATGATCTATTCGCTCATCATTTGTACGATCATCTACGTCGTGGTGACCCTGGTCATTACCGGTATGGTGAACTACTCGGAATTCGATGGGGTAGCCGACCCGTTGGCATACGTATTCGAACGCATCAACCAAGGCAAGATCGGCTTCTTCATTTCGGCGAGCGCCGTAGTAGCGGCCACCAGCGTGCTCCTGGTTTTCCAAATCGGCCAACCCCGCATCTGGATGAGCATGAGCCGAGACGGATTGATGCCAAAACGCTTTGGCAAGATCCATCCTAAATTTCAGACCCCCGGGTTCTCCACGGTCATGACCGGTGTTATAGTAGCGATTCCTTCCCTGTTCGTAGGCAGCGCGTTGATGACCGACCTCACCAGCATTGGCACCTTATTCGCCTTTGCCATTGTGTGTGGCGGTGTTTTGATGTTGCCCCGGCGTGAAAAAACAAATGGACGCTTCAACCTCCCCTACATCAACGGTCAATGGGTAGTGCCCGTACTCTTTATTATTTTTCTTTATAGCTTTCGCGAACGCGTGATGGGCTCGGTGACCAACTTAACCCATGAGGCGCACCAGGAGATCTTATTCCTCATTTTCCTTCTGATCACCGCCGTGATCACCGTCTTTTCGTTTTTGCGCAAGCTTTCCCTCATCCCCGTGCTGGGGTTGCTGTGCTGCTGCTATCTCATGATCGAGATCCCCGTCTTCAGCTGGAAAGTTTTCTTCGGGTGGATGGCCTTTGGATTGGCGATCTATTTCAGCTACGGCTATTGGAAGAGTAAGCTGGCGAATAAAGCGAAGGCCTGATCTTTTTTATCCATACCACATCTTTGAAGAGAAGGACGCGGTGAAAGAATAACCCCCGACTAAAGTCCTGGTCTATGCACACATCTTTTGAAGTGAAAGGGTATAGATGAGCGAGCCCCCCTACGTTTGGAAATCTAAGTGTGAGTAAGATGTTGAATAACCCCGGACTTTAGTCCGGGGAATGTCCAATGAATATATTGCCGGGCTTTAGCCCTGACTTTTCCCTCTGTATGTGTAGTCGCCTGCCGATCTTCTATCGGCGTGGTCAGTCCGCCGACTAGCGAACTGAAATGAAGTATTGCCTTAGCCCTGGCCTAAAGTCCTAGTCTATACACACATTATCGTGATTTAACTTTCTTTGGAAAAGGGCGAATTCAAGACGTTGAACTAAATAAGCCCGTAGGGCTTCCCCATCATAACGCCCGGTGCAACCGGGCGAAGCGAATCCACATATCTCAACCCTGTAAGGGTTACCTTTAGTGGGGGAATCCAATTCGTAGTCGCAAATCTATATTAGTATGAGTGTTCTAGGGCGGCAAATTGTGTGGGGTTCATCGAACGTTCGGGGTGTGGTATGCTGAGGACGACTAGATGGAGATTCTGAACCGTAATGGTGTGAATCGGATCTTTAAGGAGAACCCACCCGAAGGGTAACCCCGCTGGGGTTGTTTATATCTAGTCGCCTTTCGCCCGGTTGCACCGGGCGTTATGATGGGGAAGCCCTACGGGCTTGAGTGCATTTTTTTTCTGCCAGTTCGTGTGGAGCTAAGCCAATGGTACCTTATGAGGAGCTGAATAACAGTGACCATGCAACCACAACCTCGCCTTTCCCATAGATAAATGTGTGCATAGACTAGGCCCAAAGTCCGCGGTTATTCATCAGCTCTTCCGTTCAAAAAGACGTGTGCACAGACAAGTCTTTTCACTTGGGGCTTACTGCTGCTGAATGCCGTAGTGCACGCCACGGTCTTTCAGGTAGTTTACGACAAACTGGAAATTCTCTTCTTTCTCGCCAACATATTCCGGAGGACAGATGCCCTTGCGGTCGAACGTGCCGTTAGCAATCAGGTTCAACGCCGCAGTGCAGGTGTAGCCGGTGGTGCGCGCCATCGACAAGGTGTTTGTGGCCTTGTCGGTGCGGTCGAGTAAATTATATTGATAGGTTTTCGGCTTTCCGTTCTCCTCGCCCACGATGCGGATACGCATCACGGTGAACTCCTCCTCGCCGGGTTTCAATTTCCATTTGGGGAAAAGTAATTTGGCCGTCACGTCGATCGGGCGAACTTTCACGCCCTTGATGTCGACGGGTTCATAGGAGAAAAAGCCGGATTCGCGCAACACGCGCAGGTATTCGATGCAACCGGGGTAGCGCAGCGTCTTCTCGATCATGTTGGGGATGCCGGGCATGGTCTTGATGAGCGACCGGAGTCCATCCGAGTTCCACGACTCCAGCGTGCCCACGCCGTCAAAATGGATCAGTTCGGGATCCGACAAGGCTTCCTTCACGATCACGGCACCTTGTTGCACATAGCGGGCCGGGCGGATATATTCTTCGATGACATCGATGGGTGAAAAAACGGCTTTGTATTCATAGGGCCATTCCCGCACCACGGGCAGACCTCCCACCAGGCATTCATAGTCGGTGATCTTCATCCGGTGATAGTGATAGCCCAGGATGATGTTTCCCATGCCGGGTGCCACACCACAGTCCGTTATCACCGTCACGTTTTTCTTTTTTGCCAGTTCATCCAGTTGAAAGGGATCTTCCGGGAAGAAGGAAATGTCGGCGATGTTTTTGCCGGCTTCGATCACGGTGCGCACGGTTTGCAGCCCCATAAATCCCGGCACGGCACCCACCACCAGATCGAACGGCTGCAAGGCTGCAGCCAGTTGGGTTAGGTTGGTGAAGTCCACCTTTTGGGTCTTGATGCCGTGTTGCGCCACGAAGCCGAGTGCCTCTTCATTGATGTCGGCCGAGGTAACGTCAAAGTTTTTAGAAAGGTCAATGGCCATGGCCTTTCCAACGAGGCCGGCACCGAGTACAATTACTTTTTTCATGCCTTAGTGAATTGAAATGATGCCGTAAATTAATGCGATTAAGGCAGGAAGCATCAATACGAGGTCGAGGAAGTTAAATTTCTTTTTCATAGCAATAAAAAGCCTGTACAGGAAAATTCCCGTGCAGGCTTAGGAGGGTTATTTAGAGAGGTTTTTTTTCGAGAGATTCTTTTTTTCTGACGGGGTGGGCCGCAATGAACCCAGGTCAGGCCGCAGCCAACTGTCCTTTGATCATGGCCGACGACAGGGTGACGTACACCGTCGTCCAGGCTTCTTGCAGTTCCGGGTTCCATTTGTCACCCAGGCCTTGCTCGAGCGTCCATAGCAGGCATTCGCCCACCACCTTATAGTGCTCGGGTTGCGCTCCATATTTTCCGTGACGCTGGGCCAGCAGCTTCACTTCGTTCATGATGTCGTCCAGCTTTTGAAGTTTGGTCACCACGAGGGTCACCATGTTCATGAGCTTACGGGCCTGGTCTTTTTGATCGTGTTTAAACATGGACCTCACCGCGGGCGCCACTTCAAAGAGGCGGCTGTAGAAGAGTTCGCCGGCTTCCTGTGAGTTGATCACCACATAACTCCACGAGTTCTTTACGAGAAGAATTTGTCTTTCGGTCATAACAGAAATAAGATTGGTTGAAAGGGATTTAGTTTCTGCATCCTTCTACTGGATGACCGCAAAGAAAGTTGGCGTTGCCCTGAGAAAAGGTCGTATACAATTGGTTTACAGAATTTACAAGTAATTGATGTTCAGCTATTTTTAAAGGAAGCCACAAAATCAGCCAGGTTCTCTTCGGTGGGAATATTCAGCTTTTTGCGCAACCGGTGCCGGGCCATCTTCACGCTCTCGGGCGAAATGCCCATCAACTCCGCCATCTCCTTCATGCTCAGGTTGAGGCTGATGAGCGAGCAAAGCTTCAGGTCGCTCTGGCTTAGGTCGGGGTATTGCTGTTTGAGGCGCTCGAAAAAAGAAGAGTGCACCTTCTCGAAATACATCTTGAATTCATCCCAATCCTTCTCCATCTCCAGGCTGTAGTCGATCACCTTGATGAGTTTGGAGATCTTGGCTTTGGAATTCTTGTCGCTGGTGCTCAACAGTTCGTGGATCCCTTCGCGAAGGTTTTCCATGATGGTATTTTTCTGCACGAGATTGAGCGTGTAGGTGAGCAGCTCTTTGTGGCGAAACTCCAGGTCGCGTTGCAGTTGGCCTTCCTGCAGCTTCTTATTCTCCAGCTCCAGCGTGAGCAACGCTTGCCGCGCAGCATGCACCTGGTCGTTTTTCTTAAGCAGCTCTTTCTTGGTGCGGATCGTGTTGCGTTGATAGTAGATGACGATGCCCCCCACAAATAACGCCAACGCCAGGCCAGCGTAAGTGATCTTTTGCCGGAACAGGGTCCAGGCGCGCTCTTGTTTCAGGAAGTCGATCTCCTGCTCTTTGCGCTCGGTTTCGATCAGGGTTTTCAATTGCGCATAGCGGATCCGGCTTCGGGCGCCGACGAGGGAGTCTTTCAACACTTCGCTGCGTTGCAGGTAGTCGAATGCTTTTTTGTAGTCCTGGCGGGCCGCATAAATGTCGGTGTGTAGTTGGTACGACTCCAGCAACGCCATGCGGTTGTCGGTTTGCTCGGCAATGGGCAGGCCCAGGCTGGCCAGTTGCAGGGACCGCTCCACATTGCCTTGCGCCAGATACACGCGGGCCTGGTTGTGATAGGCTGCCGGCAGCCGGTTCATGTTGTTCGTTTCGCGAAACAGCGTCAGCGAGGAGTCATAATATTGCAATGCCTTGGCGTAATCGCCCTTTTCATAATAGGCCACGCCCAAATTATTGAGCAAGTTGGCGATGCCCTCGGGGTTGTGGTTTTCGCGTTCCAGCTTCAGGGCCAGGTCGAACGCCTCCAGGCCCTGGGCATAATTTTCCATGTCCATTTCCAGGACGCCGATTTTGCGAAGCGTCAGCGCGATGCCTTCCTTGTTGTGGAAGGCCCGTTGCATGTCGAGGGCCTTCATGTATTGATCGCGGGCGGCTTTGAAGTCGCCTTCCTGGTGATGGGCCGCGCCCATGTCGGTGTAGGTTTGTGCGATGCTGAGCGAATCGTTGAGCGATTGGAACAATTGCAACGCGCGCAGCAAGGTCTCCAGCTCGCGTGCATTTTCCCCCTTCAAGCGAAACAGCAGGCTTTCGTTTTTATAGGCCTCCGCCAAACCCCTTGTGTAGTGAATTGAGTCGGCTAAGGTTAGGGCCCGTCCTGAGAAATAGCGGGTGCGCTCCGGGGCCGTGTTGTAGTGCAACCGGGCCAGGCGGTTCAGCAAATTCACCCGTTGCGTGTCGCGGGGCATGTCCTTTAGCTGCTGTTCCAATGCCTCCACTTGCGCACAGAGCGGCATGGCGAGGGCCAACAGCAGGAACAACAGAAAGGGCTTCTTCATGACAGAAAGGGTTATTAAAGGAATATATTTTTCAGCTAACTTCCGAGGTCAATTTTTTCGCATATGAACATCAGCAAATACCTGGAGCGCGCAAAACGTTCGTCTTTTCACCTGTGGGTCCTCAACCAAGGCCTGCTCCGCATGATCCCTTTCAACAAGCCCCATGCGTTCACGGTCACGCTCATTGAAGATTACCGCGTCCGGATCAGCATCCCCTACAAGCGGAAAAATTTTAATCACATCCGCGGGCTTCACGCCTGCGCGCTGGCCACGCTGTCGGAATATGCCACCGGTTTTCTGCTCATCTCGCGGCTGGGCTTCGACACCTATCGCGTCATCATGCAGCGCCTGGAAATGGAATATCACTACCAGGGCAAGATGGACGCCGTGGCCGAGTTTGCTTTAACACCCGAGTGGATCGCCCAGCACATCACCGCCCCTCTCAACGAACAAGAGGCCGTTGTCGTTACCTGCGAAGTGAAAATTCACGACGTGGAGGGAAAACACCTCACCACGGGCCGGATCCACTGGCAAATCAAGAAGTGGGCGAGCGTGAAAACGAAGGTCGTTGCCTAGTCCGCAATCGTTTGAAAAAACCCAGCATTGGCGTAAATTGGTGTGACAAACCCCAAAAGTTATGCGCAAGATCGACTTGCTTTTGAACGAGTACGGCGAAAGCCACCAGGACGTCACCAACAAGACCATTCACTGGATCTGTGTACCCCTGATCTTTTTGAGCGTCGTGGGGCTCATCGCCTCCATCCCCTCGCAGGCCGTGCAGTCGGTGTTGGGGTGGGGCAACCCGTATGCGAATTGGGCTGGGGTGGTCCTGGTACTGGTGCTTCTGTATTATGTGACGCTTTCCATACCTTTGAGCATTGGCATGGCCCTGTTTGGGTTGTTGTGCCTGTTCGTGATCCAGTTAATTGTGCGCGCCGACTTTGCGCCGCTGTGGATGGTGAGCCTGGTCATTTTCTTTGTGGCCTGGGTTGGTCAGTTCTACGGCCACAAAGTGGAAGGCAAAAAGCCCTCCTTTTTGAAAGACATACAATTCCTGCTCATCGGACCGGCGTGGCTCATGCATTTTATTTATAAACGCCTAGGAATACCGTATTAATTGGGAGATTTCATTTTTCACAACGGCCCGCTACCCGCAGACATCAGCCTCGATTTTGATGAATCGCTATTCAACACCGCACCCTACCGGCTGCTGCAATCGCCGTCGGGCTGGCATTCTTTTTTTGTGATCCAAGTAAAAGAAAAAAAGGCCGTGGCAGGCATTCATTTTTATGTGGAAGAAAATGTTGCACAAAGCCCGTGGCGTGCGCCTTTTGGTTCAGTGGACTGTGCAGACGATCTGTCCTCCCAGGTTTTATTTGAATTTCTTTTGTTTGTCGAAGGCGAGATCAGGAAGGCAGGTGTTCGCAAGGTGGTGATCAAACATTCGCCTGCTTCCTATGCTCCCCGCCGCGAAGCCCTGCTTCAAACATTCCTCCTAAACCTTGGTTATCGCGCGACCCACGCGGAGACGGGTGCGACCATTCCGGTGATCGGGAAATTTGAAGAACACCTCGACCCATGGGAAAAACGGAAACTCAAACAAGCCCTGGCCTCCGCCCTGGAATGCCGCCAACTGACACTCGACAACCTGGACACGATCTACCACTTCATACTGGCCAGCCGAAACCAAAAAGGCTATTCACTTTCCATGACCCTGGAAGAAATCCGACGCGTGGCCGAAAGATTTCCCGAACGCTATCTTTTGTTTGGCGTTTACCAGGACGATCAACTCGTGGCAGCCGGAATTTCCATCGTGGTCAATGATCGCGTGTTGTATAATTTCTATTCGGCTCACGACAGCGCTTATGACCATCTCAGCCCGGTAGTATTCCTCATCGAAGGCTTGTATTCGTATTGTACGCTATACAACCTCACGCTATTGGATCTGGGGACATCGGCCGTGGAAGGCAGACCGAACTTCGGCCTGCTGGATTTTAAAATGCGTTTGGGCGGCATTCCCACGCCGAAGCTCACGTTCGAGAAAACTTTCTCGTGATGGAAAGGCCATTGGTTACCATTATCTGCCTCTGCTACAACCACGCCGCCTTCGTGGAAGAAGCCCTGAAGTCGGTCTTCGATCAAACTTACCCAAACCTCCAGGTCATCGTCGTGGACGACGCCAGTACCGACAACAGCATCGAGGTGATCCGTCGCATCCTCGCGCAACATCCCAACATTCAACTGTTGGCCCTGCCTCAAAACCTGGGCAACTGCAAAGCCTTCAACCAAGGCCTGCGCCTGGCCACCGGCGAATACGTGGTCGACTTCGCCACCGACGACGTAATGCTTCCCGAACGCATCGAAAAACAACTCCAGCTTTTTTCACAACTCGACTCCACCTATGGCGTGGTCTTCACCGATGCCAATTATATCGACACCCAGGGCCAGGTGTTTCGCCAACATTACGATTATCTCTTTGCCAAAAAATTGCTGGCGGACATTCCCCAAGGCGATGTCTACCGCGATGTACTGAGCACCTATTTCATCGCCTCCCCCACCATGTTGGTTCGTAAAAAAGTGTTTGACGAACTGCAGGGTTATGACGAAACGCTGGCGTATGAAGATTTTGATTTTTGGGTACGTTCTGCGCGACAATACAAATACGCGTTCTTCCCCGACCGGTTAACCAACGTCCGGCGCAAACACCAGTCACTCTCTTCGGGATGGTACAAACGAGGCGATCCTCAACTGCACTCGACCTACCTCGTCTGCGAGAAAGCGCAACACTTAAACCGTGATGCGGGTGACAAACAGGCTTTGTTGAAACGGGTGCGTTACGAGTTGCGGCAATCCGTGTTTTCGGAGAACCATAAAGAGGCAAAACTTTTCTACAACCTGTTGACGACTTTGGAATCGCCATCAAAATCAGATCGGCTTCTGCTGGGACTGATGAAATCAAAACTACCCCTCGCGAAATTGCGCCTATTCTATCAACGGTGGCGCTACTAGCGTTTCCACAAACGCATTTCGATGGAAATTCGGGTTTGATCCTGGTTTAGGTTGATGGCCCCGCCGTGAATGAGATAGGGCGAAAACATGAGCACTTCATTGACGCCCGGGTCGGGCCGCGTGACCTGGTAAGGACCGCGGATGTCGGTCACGCCAGGCACATTGAACCGCACGCCGTTGATCACCGCTCCCTCCACTGTCTTTTCAATGCGGGACTCCGGCCACCGGTGGCTTCCCGGGATCAGGATGAGCGACGACTGCGCGTTGCTGCCGGCGACTGGGATATAGAGATTGATGCAGTCATCATAGTCGTCGAGCCAAACATCGCGGTGCAAGGGATTGTTGTCGGCTTGCCGGGGACGGATCACACGAAAGTGAAAAATGGATTGGCCGTCGAATGGATTCTTCGCTACCAACGCAACTTGGCACAGCTCCGAGATGCGATCCTCCACCATGCGCACCGGCACGGGGAAATCTTTTGTGGAAAGCAGCTTGGTTCTTTCAATGGCTTTCAGGTGTTCTTCGAAATCGCGGACCTGTGTATGATATTGTTCCAAATCAAAATCATCGTCCACGGAAAGCCCGCCTTCGTGCCAGCTTTTCAGCAGCAACCTGCGCGTGTTGTACATGAACGTGGAGTAGGTTGCCGCATCAAAAAGTTGTTCGATCGAAAAACCTGTAGCGCTCCAGGGTGTTGCTGCCGTGAGGTCGACCGCATCATTCAACAAGACCCGTTCGTCGCCCCAGGCGCGTGGGCCGGTGACTTCATACGAAAGTTCTGTGTCGTTTACGGTGTATTTCATTTGGCCTGCTGTTTTTGGAAAAACATCGCAGCTTATCTCCGGTTATCTTGTCCCAATACCATGCTCAGATAATTTTCATAGCGGCTCAGCGCGATCTCCCCTGCCCGTATGGCGTCGACGACGGCGCATTGCGGTTCGTTCACATGGATGCAGCGTGCGCCGAATTTACACTCCAGCCGAACCTCGCGCATCTCCGGAAAATAGTCCGAGATCTCCTGGGCATTCATGTCCACCAAACCCCACTCCTTTATGCCGGGAGTGTCGATGACATAGGTCTTCTCATCGAGCGCGAACATTTCAGCAAAGGTGGTGGTGTGAGTTCCTTTGGAGGAGAAGTCCGACACGTCGCCAACGGTTTGTTTGATGTGCGGGGCGATCTTGTTCAGCAAGGTTGATTTTCCAACACCGGAATGGCCGGCGATCAACGTCACCTTATCACGAAGGATATCCCAAAGTACGTCCTGGTCTTCATGCAACGCCGAGATCGAAAAACAGGCTACGCCAATGCCGGTATACAACTCCATAAGCTCCTGCACGTTTTGTTTCCCCTCCTCATCCAGCATGTCTTTCTTATTGAACAAAATGACCTGCGGGATGCGAAACGATTCGGCGCTCACCAGGAAGCGATCGATAAATCCGAGCGATGTTCGGGGGAAGGTCAACGTCACGACCAGCAACGCCTGATCCACGTTGGCCGCCAGCACATGCGAGTGTCCCGTTTTCTTGACGGACTGTCGAAGGATGTGATTCTTGCGTTCGAGGATGGCCGTGATGGAGCCGATGTTGTGTTCCAGGTCCACCGACACACGGTCGCCCACAGCCACCGGGTTGGTTTCTTTGATGCCTTCCAGCCGGATCTTTCCCCGCACCCGGCAGGTGTGTATTTTTCCATCGGGGCCAAGCACCTCGTAGAATGAACCGGTAGAGCGCAGGACCAGGCCTTCTATCATACCAGTAAAGTTCGGCAATAGTGCATGATCTTTTCGGTAGCGCCCAGGTTTTCTTCAACGTAGAGACGCGTCACATCGCAGGCCAACAAAAAGGTCTCGGGCGAGTTCAGCATCTCGTATTTGGCTTTCAGGTCGGTATAGTCGCGCACTTCGAACGCACCGCCGCGGTTGATGAGGTCCACCGCCTCCTGGTATTTCTCATAATCTTTGTTGCCAAAGAAGATGGGCACGCCATAGCATGCGGCCTCCAGGATGTTGTGCAGCCCCTTGCCATAGGCACCGCCGATAAAGGCAAATTCACCATAGCGATACAACCGCGAAAGCATGCCGATGTTGTCGATGATGAGCACCTGGTAGTCCTCCAGGGACTTGCCGGCCGCCTGCGAAAACCGGATGGACTTTACTTGCAGGGAATTTTCCATCGCCGTCATAAAGGTCTCCGTGATCTCGTGCGGGGCGATGATGAACTTGACACGGTTCTCGTTGATGAGGGGTGCCAGCACTTCGAAATCTTCCGGCCAGCAACTTCCCACCACGAAGGTCTTCTGATCGCTTTTGAACTGTTTGGCAACTGGAATTTCGCCGCCCTGTTTCACAATGGCATAGACCCGATCGAACCGCGTGTCGCCGGCTACAGCGCAGGCGGTGATACCGATGGATTTCAACAGGCGCAGCGATGTTTCGTTTTGCACAAAGAAGTACGAGAAGTTCTTTAAGATGCCGCGATAAAATCCGCCGTAAGGCTTAAAGAACATTTGTTCCTCGCGAAAGATAGACGAGATGGATAGCAATGGAACCTGGTGTCGCTTCAACGCTTTGGCATAGTGATGCCAGAATTCATATTTCACAAATACGGCCAGCGTCGGTTTCACGATGGAAATGAATCGCTCCGCGTTCGCCGCAGAATCCCACGGCAGGTAACACACGAAGTCGGCCTGGTCATAATGCTTGCGCACCTCGTAGCCCGACGGTGAGAAGAAGGTGAGCAATATTTTTGTTTGCGAATATTCTTTTTTTAACGACTCGATGAGGGGGCGGCCCTGCTCGAATTCACCCAGCGATGCACAGTGCACCCAAACCACCTTGGCGTGGTTTTGACGAAAGTTGTCGCTTAGTTTCACAAAGACGTCTTTTCTTCCGGTTACAAATGCCCGGGCTTTGTTATGAAAAAGGGCGGCTATGCTGTAGCCGGCGCGCATCACAAAAAGGACGAGATTATACAGTATGATCATGCAGCGTCAAAAATAGGCAACTTGGGGTGAACCCCAGACAACGACATGGCAAAGAAGACACTTAAATTTCAACCCATAAGGCCCTCACTATCTATAAAATCTTTATTTTTAAATTTAAAAACCACCTTATGATGCTAATTGTACGCAAGAGCTCTCTCTTCTTACTGTTCATAGCCTTCTCTGTTTCCAGCTATGCCCAAAGCGAAACCGACATCGGCGACTATCTGAAAGCCGGGCCCGAAGATGCCGGAAAGCTCATGAGTGCCTATCTCTCGCCCATGATCACGGCCGCATCCTATGGCTTCAACGGCGGCTGGTTTACCACGGCCAAAGCGCATAAAACCCTGGGTTTTGATTTGGGTGTTACGGTGAACGGCGTTTTCATTCCCTCTTCCAATAACTACTTCCGCCCTGCCGAGTTGGGACTAAAAACCACGACGCTGGTCTCTCCCACCAGCGGCAATGCCCCGACCCTGGTTGGCCCAAGCGAGTCCACCACCTATGCCTCGACCTATGGAGGGCAAAGCGTCACCTTCAGTGGTCCGAAAGGCTTGGACTTCAAAGATAATTTCAAGATCAGCGGCGCGCTGGCGCCCACCGTTCAATTGGGTATCGGCATCGTGAAGAGCACCGACCTGAAGATCCGGTGGATGCCGGAAGTGACTGCCGGAGACACCAAAGTGAAATACCTTGGCTTCGGTGTTCTGCACGACATCAAACAACACATCCCCGGGATCAAACATCTTCCCTTCGATCTTTCCGTGTTGGTGGGCTACACCAACCTGAAAGGCTCCACCAACATTGCCGGCTATGTGGCTTCGGGCGATGCTACCAAGCCACAAGAATTGCACTACAACATGAACGCCTGGCTGATGCAAGCCTTGATCTCGAAGAAACTCGCCATGGTTACTTTTTATGGCGGATTGGGCTACAACGCCGTGAAGACCACAGCCGATGTGAAGGGCTCTTATGCATTCCTCCCTGTTACTCCGGTCACCCCGGCCATCAACGATCCGGTGGCGATGAGTTTCAAGAACAACAGCTTCCGCGTCACCGCCGGTATGCGTTTGAATCTTGGCCCCATCTACCTCTCAGGCGACTACACCCTGCAAAAGTTTAGCACGGTTTCGGTAGGCCTAGGCGTCACGGTTAGGTAGGGTTTTATTTGCCCGTGTAGTTCGGTTTCCTTTTTTCGATGAACGCCTTCATGCCTTCTTTTTGATCGGCAGAGGCAAACGACAAGTAGAAATTCTTGCGCTCGAAGGCCAGGCCCTCGTCCAGCAACGTTTCGAACGAACGGTTCACGGCCTCTTTCGCCAACTGCACGGCCACGGGTGACATGCGCGCAATTTCCTGGGCCAGCGCCACGGCTTCTTTTAAATACATTTCGACCGGGACGATCTTGTTGATCAACCCGTGGGTCAGGGCTTCTTCTGCCGGCATAAAGCGCCCGGTCAAAATCAACTCCATGGCTTTGGCTTTGCCCACCGCGCGCGTGAGACGTTGTGTGCCACCCGCTCCCGGCAGCGTGCCGATCTTGATCTCGGGCTGGCCGAAGGTGGCCGTTTCGGAAGCGACGATCATGTCGCAGGTCATGGCAAATTCACATCCACCCCCGAGGGCAAAACCCGACACCGCGGCGATGACCGGCTTCTTCGTTTTCCGGATCTGGTCCCACGTGCTAAACTGGTCGATCAGCAACATATCGATGGCCGACATATCGGCCATTTGTTTGATGTCGGCCCCGGCGGCGAAGGCTTGTTCATTGCCGGTGATGATGATGGCCCTCACGTTTGCGTTGGCATCCAACCCCTTCAACGCATCGCGCACTTCCTCCATGAGCTGGCGGTTGAGGGCGTTGAGTTCTTTGGGACGGTTGAGTTGGATGAGGGCGACAGCGGGAGCGTATTGCTCAGTGACGATGATGAATTCCATAGCGGGTTGTGTTTCAGACAAAGCTAAAAAGAATCCAGGCCCTAAAAATAGAAAAGCCACCTCCTGAGCGAGAGGGGCTTTTCAAATCAAAAGGTTACTTAAAAAGTATACTAATGCATCGATTAATAGCCCATCGGTTTCTTTCGTAACCACCCGGGTGTTTATTTTGGGATGATTTACCGAAATAACCGGTTTTTGCGCTGTTTTTGACTATGAATAAAGTGAAAGTACTTTTTGTTTGCCTGGGCAATATTTGCCGCTCCCCCCTGGCGGAAGCCATTTTTAAGGATAAGGTCCACCGCAGGAACCTGGACCAGCACTTCCTGGTGGAGTCGTGTGGTACAGCCAACTATCACATCGGCGATACACCCGATCCCCGCACCATTGCCAACGCCAAAAAGAATGGCATCGCCATCGACCACCTGGGCCGCCAGTTCACGTCTCAGGACTTTTTGGATTTTGATCACATCTTCGTGATGGACCGCAGCAACTATCAAAATGTGCTGCGCCTCGTGCAGAACCCGGCCGACCGCGACAAGGTGGCGATGATGCGCAACTTTGACCCTACTGCTCCGGGCGAGGATGTGCCGGACCCTTATTACGGGACCGAGCGGAACTTCCAGGAAGTATTCGATATCCTGGACCGCTCCACCGAAAACCTGTTGACCCACCTGGAGAAAAAACTGCAGGCTTAGAGACTCTTGGTAACCGCCTGCCCGATGAGGCCGGCTACCCGTTCAGAGACCGCGATCTTCCCGGCGGATTCGATGGCTTTTGCCGACATTTTGTGCAGGGTCTTTCGCAGGATCTCCACCAGTTTCGCGTCGTCGTGTTTGGTGGCAAAATCTTCGAGATAAAATTCGATAAAGACCAGGCAGATCACGTCTTCCAGGGCCTGGGTGTCGGGACGATGGTGGAAGAGCTGTTCTTTCGCCAGCAGGGACTTCACCTTTTGGATGGTCTCATCGTCGTAGCCATAGCTGCGCATGATGCGGTCGGCGATGTTGCAGTGGTGCACTTTGAGTTGGTTGCGCCATTGCAGGTAGCCCTTGCGATCCATCGGGTAGGTGTTCCGTGGGATCTCCCATCGCCCGATGTGTTGGCAACGGGCGGCCAGCACCAGGTATTCGGGGGCATCGGGCATATAGCTTTTCAGCCGCTCGCTCATCCGTTGGGCATACAACAGTTCCTTCGGAACCTGCTGCCCTTGCCAGGATTCGAGGTGAGGGTCCTTCTGATTATAGTCATCGAACATGGCGATAACTTTTGCAAAACGTTCCTCTTGGGTCATACGCCGTCTGAAATTTTGATTAAGGTAACGCATTTCGGGTCAATCTGGCAAGTTCACCGCCGGGTTCGCCGCCCCATCCCTGCCCCGCGGAATTTGCCGGGAATTTTCACCGCCGCCCATCCGTCATTCACCTACCGCCGCCCGGAACCGGCCTTTTAACGATGGCCGCAGGGCTAAATCGTGCCGTTATTTGAATCAGAAATCAAACACAAATGGAAAACAAAATGGAAACAGAAGATAAAAAAGAAGTTACTGACAACCGCCCCGAATGGGGAGGCCATCGTTCGGGCCGGATTTTCGGCGGCCTCGTGGTGATGGTTGTCGGCGGTTTGTTACTGGCCCGCCAGGTCGGTGTCGATATTCCTGAATGGATCTTTACCTGGCCTTCGCTCCTGATCGTCCTGGGCTTATACGTAGGCGCCCGTCATTCGTTCAAAAGCTTTGGCTGGCTCATTCCGATCGCTATCGGTGCATTCCTCCTGAGCAAAGAACACATCGACCTTGATGTCTGGAGATATTTCTGGCCCGCAGTGATCATCCTCATCGGTATCGGCATCATGTTCAAACCCCGCCGTCGCTTCCGCCACCATCGGTGGAATGAGGAGCGCTGGAAAAGAAAGTGGGAGCGTCAATATAACTACTACCACGAAGGCAAGCCCGTAGAAGGCGACACCATCGATTCAGTCTCCATCTTCGGCGGAACAAAAAAAAACGTGATCAGCAAGGACTTTAAAGGCGGCGAAAGCGTGTGCATGTTCGGCGGCCTGGAACTGAACATGAGTCAGGCCGACATCAACGGCCGGGTGAACCTGGAAGTCGTGCAAGTTTTTGGCGGTACCAAACTGGTGGTCCCCCCCCATTGGAAGATCCAGGCCGACGAACTGGTGACCGTGTTCGGCTCCATCGAAGATAAGCGTCATATCCAGCCCGGCATGGTCTATGACGAAACCAAGGTCCTGGTCCTGGAAGGCACGTGTGTGTTCGGTGGCATTGAGATCAGGAGTTTTTAACCGGATTCCTGTCCAATTCCAACTCTCTCGATCGTTATTCCTATGCAAATCATTTTAATCACCCTACAAGTAATCCTTATGAACTGGTACATCACAAAAATCGTCTTCAACATTTCAGCCGAACAGAGCTCGAAAGCACAGTTCGACGAACAACTCCGGCTGGTAGCCGCCGAAACCAAAGAAGAAGCCTTCCTGAAAGCCCGCATGATCGGCCTGCACGAGGAAGACACCTTCTACAACGACAACATGAAAAAAGTGAAGTGGGAATTCATCAACGTGTCGGAAGTCATCTCCCTGAAGAACCTCGAAGATGGCACGGAAGTATATTCACGCATCCACGAGATGGAAGAAGGCGCTCCGTACATTAACTTTATCCACCAAAAGGCCATCGCGCTCCGTTTGAACGCGATGCCTTTATTCTAAAGTTCTGTACGTATGCATCTTACTGTATCTGTAAAAAAAATATTCATGGTCGTGTCCACCTGGTGGAGCATGCTGGCCTTGTTCGAGACCTACGCGCTGATCACGACCTTCGGGTTTGCATGGAACGTGGCCCTGGCAGATGCAGTGAACTTCAACTTATTGGTAGCCACAGCGGGCTACATCATGTTCAACTCGCTGAAATTTTACCAGGCTGGCCCAAAAACGGCCATCTATCTCCTCATCTGGAGCATTGCTTTGGCCAGTCTCTGCGCCGTTTTGCATCGCTACCTGATGTCATCTTTTTTTCAAGACAACGTTCCTTACCAGGAATACCTCGCCGGCTCGCACGTGATCCGCGGATTGTTTGCCTGGCTCATGATCGCCCTCATCGGCATGCAGAGCTGGATCTGGTTTTATATGCAGGAACAAAGCGCCAACGAAAAACGCGAACAGGAAACCCTGAAATTTTCGCGTGAAGCAGAGTTGGCCTCCTTACGGCAACAGCTTCAACCCCACTTTTTATTCAACAGTCTCAATTCCATCAGCGCCCTGGCCGGCTCCAAACCCGAACAAGCCCGCCTGATGATCCAACAACTGAGTGACTTTCTGCGCGGCACCATCAAAAAAGACGACCAGCAGTTTGTCACCCTCGACGAAGAACTCAACCATTTACAATTATACCTGGAGATCGAAAAAGTGCGCTTCGGTCACCGCCTCAAAACCGAGATCGTCCGCGACGAAGAAACCGCCGGCCTCACTCTGCCCTCGTTGCTGTTGCAACCCGTGGTGGAAAACGCCATTAAATTCGGTTTGTACGACACCGTGGGCGAGATCACCATCCGCATCGATGCCAGGACGACCGACAAACAACTGGTGATCACGGTAGAAAACCCCTTCGACCCCGAGACCTCGCGACCACGACAAGGCACGGGCTTCGGACTCAATTCTGTGCAACGGAGGCTCTACCTGCTCTATGCGCGCCAGGATCTTTTGTCGACAAAAATGACAGGCCCCCTATTCAAAACCGAAATCAAAATTCCCCAACCCGCATGATGAACGTTATACTGATCGACGACGAACCACTCGCCCGCAGCATCGTGGCCGAATACCTACGCGATTTTGCCGACCTCACCGTAGTGCAGGAATGCAACGACGGCTTCGAGGGTGTGAAAGCCATCGCCCAGCACAAGCCCGACCTCATCTTTCTCGATATCCAGATGCCCAAGATCAACGGCTTCGAAATGCTGGAACTGATCGAACAACCCCCGGCCGTGATCTTCACCACGGCCTTTGACGAATATGCCATCAAAGCCTTCGAGGCCCACGCCATCGATTATTTGTTGAAACCGTTTAGCAAAGACCGCTTTGCGAAAGCCGTTCAAAAGTGGCTGGCGCATCATCAAACGTCAGGCGCCAAGTCGGCCACCAATGCGCTCATTCACGAGGAAGTGCGCCAGCCTGAAGAACGCAATCGCATCGTGGTGAAAGAAGGCAGCAACATCCGCATCATTCCTGTGCACGAGATCGTGTACCTGGAGGCGTATGATGATTATGTGAAGATCTTTACGGCGAAGGAGATGCTGTTAAAGAAGAAGACGATGAGTTTTTATGAACAGAGTTTGGATACCGATCAGTTTGTGCGGGTACACCGGTCGTATATCGTGGCGGTATCGCAGATCACGCGAATTGAGCCGTTAGAAAAGGATACGCACTTGGCGTTGTTGAAGAATGGGGCGAAGATTCCGTTGAGTAAGACGGGGTATGTGAAGTTGAAGGCGGTTTTGGGGCTTTGAAGTTAGGAGCCAGAATCCAGGAGCCAGTAGCCAGGAGCTTGTTCTCGGCATTCAGTAGACAGTAGTCAGTATTCAGTAGCCAGAAGTTTGTTCTCGGCATTCAGTAGTCAGTATTCAGTAGCCAGAAGTTTTTTTTTAAGAGCCGGGGGTTAGGATTGAGGAGTCGTCGGTTAGGGGGTGTGTGGTGGGGTCGGGTTTGGGTGTTGGGGGTTGGTGGGGCATGTTTTTTTTGAGGGAGGCGCGGGCCATGAGGGTGGCGGTGATGGTTAGGACGGCTCCGAGTAGCATGGGGGCACCGGGCAAATAGATTGGCGCGTGACTGTTGGTGAAATAGGCGAATGTGTTTGACATCAATACCGGACCGATGCAGGCGGTGGCGCTCATAAGACTTGTTAAGGCGCCTTGCAGTTCGCCTTGTTCATTGGCGGGGACTTGCGTGGAGATAATGCCTTGCAGCGCCGGACCGGCAATGCCTCCCATACAATACACGACCGTGAAGGCGAACATCATCCAACTTTGTGTGGCGAGGGCAAAGAGGATAAAGCCAAGCGCATTGAATCCGAGACCGACATAAACACTGCGGGCTTGGCCGAGCTTGGGGATGATAATGCGTATGAGTCCGCCCTGCACAATGGCAAACACCAGTCCGACAACGGCCAATGAGATGCCGATCATTCCGGGGCCCCATTTAAATTTTTCGATGGCATAAAATGACCAGTTGCTTTGCACGGCGTGTGAAGAAATATAGACCAGGACCAGCGAAGCCACTAAGCCCAGGATGACGGGGTAACGTCTCAAATTCAGCAGCGAACTGACCGGGTTGGCGCGCGACCATTCGAACTTTCTCCGGTTTTCGGGTTTCAAAGACTCGGGCAAAATGAAAAAGCCGTACAACCAGTTGGCCAGCGACAGACCCGCAGCAACCATGAAGGGCATCCGCGAACCAAATACGGCGAGCGCGCCGCCGAGCATGGGACCAATGATAAATCCCAATCCAAAAGCTGCTCCAATAATGCCAAAATTCTGGGCGCGTTTTTCCGGTGGACTCACATCAGCAATATAGGCCCCCGCCGTCGTGAAACTTGCCCCCATCATGCCTGCCACAATTCTTCCGAGAAAGAGCCAGCCGATCGTAGGTGCTAGCGCGAGAAAGGTGTAGTCCACTCCAAACCCGAACAAGGAGGCCAGCAACACGGGTCTGCGACCATACCGGTCGCTCAATCCCCCGACGATCGGGGCACACAGAAATTGCATGGAGGCGTAGGCGAGATAGAGCCAACCGCTATAGGCGGCGGCCTCGCTGTTCGTACCCCCTGTAAGTTCATCGATCAATTGGGGCATCACCGGGATGATGATCCCCAGACCGATAATATCGATCAGCAGTGTGGCAAAAATGAATCCCAGGGCGGGGCGTTTACTGGACATGGCAATAAAAAAAATGGAAAGTCAAAGTAAGTCGATTTTTCGGAACCCGGAGACACCAAAGCGGTGCCATTGTCTAATTTAATTGGGGTCTAAATAGGCAAAAACCTGTCGACTTTGTGGCTGATACCGGCATCTCCGGGCACCACATCCCCTGAAACGGGGAGGCCATCCCGCCGGCACGTCCCCAACCCAAGCCTGCACTCAGTAATCACCCTCATCCTACCGTTTCGAGATTTTTCCATCCCCTTTTGGGAAGCCGGCGAAAATAAAAGTGCGTTTTCAGGCTCCTTTCAACGGTCGGGCCGGTGGCATGTGAATTGGAATTACCCCATCACAAACCAACACAAACAACCCAACAGTATGAAACCCATTTCCCTCATCTTCTTCTTTATCATCATCGCTGCCACCGTGGTATTTGCCGGCATCTACGTGTTCTCTCCTGAACTTGTGGAAAGCAATCCCGCAGTATTCGCCATCGGTTTGGTATCGATCATGGTGGTGGGCATGTTCGGCATGATGCACTTCATTCCCTCGACCGTGGTGGAGGAGAACAGACAATACTAACAAACAAACAAACCTGCCGGCCCATCGTGGCACGCGGTGGCCGGTAAAAAATCTTGTTGTGTGCGCTTTAATCTAGAGTCGCCCGGGGGAAACCCCGGGCTTCTTCTTTTGTGTTGCATTTAATATGTTAACATATTATATTTGTACATATTAAAAACAACACCCGTATGACAACAGAAAAATATTGGGTCGTCGTGGCCTCGAAAGATCACGCCAGCCGCGGCGTGCAAGGTGGTTTCATCCAGGCGAATCATGGGAAAGCAGGTCCCCTGAAGCGCATCCGCCCTCAGGATTGGGTCATTATCTACTCGCCCAAAGAGACCTTCGCAGGCGACACCAAACTCCAGGCCTTCACCGCGATCGGCCAGGCGGTGGACGACCAGGTCTATGCCGTGAGCATGACCAGCCATTTTCATCCTTTCCGGCGGAACGTGCACTTCTATCCCTGCCAGGATGCCCCCATCGTACCGTTGGTGGACGACCTGGAATTTATTACCAACAAAAAGTCCTGGGGATTTCCTTTCCGATTTGGTTTCTTTGAGATCAAAGAAGAAGACTTTACCCGGATCCGATCAACCCTGCTTCCCAAATGAAAACAGCCGACAACACATTCAGTTTTGACAAGGCGGAAGACAGCCCCGGCTTTTTGCTGTGGCAAGTCACCCTCCTCTGGCAGCGGGAGCTAAAAAAAGCCCTCGAAAAACACGACCTCACCCACGCACAATACGTGTTGATGGCCAGCATTCACTGGCTAGCGCTGCACCACGAGCAGGTGACGCAGATCGTATTGTCGGCCCACACCAAGATCGACCCCATGACCACCTCCACCGTGCTCCGCACGCTCCAGGCCAAGGGCTTCCTCTTCCGCCAGGAACATGCCACCGACACCCGCGCCAAAACCGTGGGACTCACGGAGAGCGGAAAGAAAGTGATCAAGCAAGCCGTGCGCACCGTGGAAAAATTCGACGCGACCTTTTTTGGTCCCCTGGGTGAAAAGACGCACGACTTCAACAAGAAATTACTTTTGTTACTCAAGCAAAAGGAAAACGGCCCGGAGGAATAGGTGTCATCGCGCCGGTTGACGCAAGGGGCTCAAGGCTTTGGTCTAGGGCGACACTATTCTTGCGGATGCCGCCATCCTTTTTTAATTTGAAGACAAAACATCTCTCCACGCTTTGAGCGATCCGCACGAATTTATCCTTCAACACATTTCGCGACACATCGTGTTGTCGGAGCAGGACATCCAATTTTTCAAGAGTGTGCTTCGTCACCGGAAATTGCGAAAGCGCCAGTACCTGTTGCAAGCGGGCGACGTGAGCCTCTACGAAAATTTTGTAGTAAAGGGATGTCTCCGGGCCTATACTGTAGACAACGACGGCACGGAGCACATCGTGATGTTTGCTGTGGAGGGATGGTGGGTCTCCGACCTGTACAGCTTCCTGACTGGCACACCCGCTACACAAAATATCGACGCGCTGGAGGACACGGAAGTATTCTCCATCGAGAAAAAAGACCTGGAGAAACTTTATCAACAGGTCCCTGAATTCAACCGGATGTTCCGGATCCTGTTGCAGAATGCCTTTGTGGCACAACAACAAAGGATCATCGGCTCGATCAGCCAAACGGCTGAAGAACAATACCATTCTTTCATCACCAAGTACCCAACCCTGGAACAACGTCTTCCACAGAACCAGGTCGCCTCCTACCTGGGGCTCACCCCCGAAACCTTGAGCCGTATCCGAAAGCAACAGGCTAAAAAATAGGTTCACCCTTGATCCATTCCGTTCTCCGCGGAATTACTTGATCTAGATCAATCTTCTTTCTTGCGTCAAATCAATGCACAGGTCCTGGGCCTCGCACAATTTTGTGTCAACAATTTCAAACACAAAACAAAAATTTTATGAACACCATCAAAGAAAAATTGGACGACCTCAATCAACTCGTGCTCTCCGGGAAACTCATGGAAGCTTTCGAAAAGTATTATCACAACGATGTGCAGATGCAGGAAAATGCAAACGCCCCCACGGTCGGCAAGGAAGCCAACCGTCTGCGCGAACTGGAGTTCCTGGGAAACATAACCGAGTTCAGGGGCGCCTCTGTGCATGGGGTCGCGACAGACGAAAATATTTCCTTTGTCGTATGGCGCTATGATTACACGCACAAAGAATGGGGTGTGCGTAACTACCTCCAAGTTTCGGTGCAGCACTGGAAGGATGGGCTTATCGCCAAGGAGCATTTCTTCTACGGAAATTGATCATCTAAAACAAAGCCTTATGAAAACAAGAATCGTTTCTCCTGATGTTTCCTTACTGATCGCGCGGGTCGTGGTGGGTGTTGTGGTCATGGCCCATGGTGCGCAAAAGTTACTGGGTTGGTTTGGGGGCTACGGCTTTGCCGGGACAATCGACTATTTCACGCGAACCATTGGTCTCCCCTATTTACTTGCCTTGTTGATCATCGGGGTAGAAAGTTTCGGAATGATTGCGCTGGTGACGGGTTTGTTTAGCAGAGTGCTGTCGGCCGGTGTCGTCTTGATTATGGCAGGTGCTATTGCGGCAGAGCATGGGAAATTTGGATTCTTCCTGAATTGGTCGGGAAGTCAGGGGGGTGAGGGATTTGAATACCACCTGCTGGTTGTGGCGCTGGCTTCGATCGTGGCCCTGGGCGGGGCTGGAAAATTTTCTGTCGATCATGCGCTCTCGGGCAGATCACAGAAGAACAAACCTAAGTTCTAGAGGGGGAAATGGATCGTGAACGTCGTACCAATACCCGGTGTGCTTTTTATATCGATGGAGCCGTTGAGGGAGTTGACCTGGGTTTTTACCATGTGAAGACCCATACCCTTGCCTTCCACTTCCAGGTGGAAGCGTTGGTACAGCATAAAGATCTTGTCGCCAAACTTGTCGAGGTCGATACCCATGCCGTTGTCTCTCACCCGGATGCCGCAGGTGGTGCGGGTTCTAAACGTGCTGATCTCGATGGCGGGGTTGCGCCGTGGTGACCGATATTTTATGGCGTTGGAGATCAGGTTGTAGAGGATGCTGTAGAAGTAGCTGCGGATCGTGTAGAAGACCTGGATGTCTTTCACATCCATGGCAATGCGGGCGTTGCTTTCGTCGATCTGGGTTTGGAGCGCCTGACAGATACTGTCGACGATCTCGTGGATGGGTACGTCTTCTTTGGCGTGCACTTCGTGGCTTCGCATTTCCAGGATGGCGGAGAGGTCTTTGATCACTTCGTCGAGGCGGTTGGCGGAATGGCGCACCATGCTCAACATGCTGCGGGTATCCTCCGGCATTTCTTCCATGCCCATCAGGTTGATCAAGCCCAGCATGGAGGCCACCGGGCCGCGCAGGTTGTGGGAGGCAATGAAGGAGAACTGGAGAAGATCGTTGTTGCGCTCGATGAGTTGCGACAACAGCAGGCTGCGTTCCTCTTCCGACTTGCGGCGGCTGGTGACGTCGCGAAAATTGGTGACGATGCTTTGAATGCCTTCCACGTCGAGCAGGTTGATGGCCGTGCCCTCCATCCACTGCCAGTGTCCGTTCTTATGCCGCGACCGGAAGCTGGTGCTGATGAGCTTGTGCGGATTGTGGCGAACGTCGTTGAAGAAACGCTGGTATTCCCTTTTGTTTTCCGGGTTGATGATGGTCTCCAGGTTCATGACCAGGAAGTCTTCCGGCGAATAGCCGGTCACACGTTCGACGCCGGGGTTCACATAGATCATACGACCTGCCGGCTCCATCATGCCCACCACATCTTCGCTGTTCTCGATCAACGCGCGGAAACGCTCTTCGCTCTCGCGCAGGGTGATAGCCGCGCGTTTAACTTCCGTGTAGTCGTGGGCCGTGATGCAATAGCCCGTCAGGCGATTGTCGGTGTAGATCGTTTCCATCGTCACATGATACCAGGTGATGTCGGGCGCCGTGCCGTATTCCATTTCATATTCAATGAACTCGCCCTCTGCCGTGCGCTGCAACGAAAGCAGGAACACGCCGCGGTGCTCTTCGGGCAGAAGGTCGATGATGTTCGCGCCCACCTGGAAATATTCGGTGAAGGCAGTTTTATTCGCCTGGTTGAACATGACGATGTTGTACTGCTCGTCGAGCAACGTGAAAATATCGTTGGTATGGTTGAAGATCGCCTGGAGGTTGGCTTCGGACCGGAGCACGGTTTGCTCCTGCTTTTTCTTTTCAGTGATGTCGATGGAAATGATGGTGACGTATTTCACCTGGCCCTCGATCACGACAGCGCTATAGCGCAGCTCGTGCACCAGGTTTTCGGTGGGCAGGTGGATGGGCGCCTCGACGGTGACATCCTCCCCTCCGCGCACGCGGAAGAAAAGTTCTTTTGCAATATCGCGGCGTTCGGCCACCGTCATGTCCCAAACGTACATCCCTACCTCCGGTTTTCTGCCCGTGCTATAGGCGATAAACTTTTCGAGTGCTTCGTTGAACATCACGATCCGTCCCTCATAATCCAGCAACAAGATCTCCTCCAGGGTGTTGCTAAAAATAATTTGTAGGTTTTCCTTGTATTGCCGGATGGCTTGCTCCTGTTGTTTTTTGAGTGTTGCATCCATGGCCACCCCTTCGCGGCGCAGGGCCTTTCCATACTCATCGCGCAACAGGCGGTTTCGCACGTCGAGCCAGCGGATGTTGCCCTCCTTGTCGCGGATGCGGTAGGAAACCTCCGAGGTGGGCTGGGTCTCTAATTCCTTTATCGACGCTTCACGAAGGGGCCGGTCTTCCGGGAGTACCCATTGGGTAAAACTCCTTCCATTGTTATTCAGCAGTTCATCTCCCTTCACGCCCAGGATCTGCTCGATGGTACGGCTCATGAAGTGCTTTCGCTTATCCGTGAGGTCGATGGACCACACCATCACATCCATGGCGTCGAGTGTGCGATTCAGTTGCTCATCTTTTTGCTGCAGGATGATCTCTGCTTGTTCGCGAATGGTTTCGGAGGCCAGGCTCAGTTGGTCATTCAGCGACGTAAGTTCTTCGTTTGCAGCGGTCACCTCCTCCAGGGTGGCGGAGAGTTCTTCATTGGAAGCACTCAACTCCTCGTTGAGTGTGCCGATCTCGTTGTTCTTTTCTTTCAGATCCAGGTTCAATTCGCGGAGCTCCCCTTCCGCAGCAAAGCGTTGTTCGTCGCGCGTGTTGATCATCTTCACACACAGCCAGGTGACGCACGTTAAAAAGAAAGTGATGCTGGACACCAGGATGGCCACGCCGAACTCCGTAGAGAAATGGTAACGCGCTTGTGCCCACAGGCGAATGTAGCCTATCAACATGGGCAGCAGGAAGATGGTGGGCAGAAGCGTTCGGGCCAGCACGCCACCGGGTCCTCTGCGGTTTACTTCCTTCATGAAACCTTCATCCGGGCGAAGCATGAGCCACGCGAGCGAGGTCAACAAGAAGCCTGCGGCCGTGTGAATGGCCATGGGGTGGAAGGGAAGGTCACCATAAAATTCGGGCACGCTAAAAACATAGCCCAATACGGAGAACCACGCCGCCAGCCCAATCCAACTCGCCGCCGCCTGGGTCACATAGGGATTCCGTATGATCCGGAACGGCATCAGCAGGATGCCCAACGCCATAAAATTGAAACCCGATGCCAGGGCCATGCGCTCGGAACCTTTGGCTGAAAACTCGCTTTGAAGCTGGCTTGAAAATAGGAGTGTATCCACCGGTATGATACTGGTCGACAGGTTAGACAACAAGCGCCAACCCCCGACCAAAAAACAAAATGCGGCCAAGCCATAGGCCACCACCCGGTCGGATTTCCGGGCCGACTGAACAAGCCACAGGGCTGTATTGGCGCATAAAAAGCAGAGGGCTGTCATGGGGTTCATGGCAGCCAGTCCGGCCATTGGTCGCTTAAAAATTTCAACGTCAAATTGCCATCCCACCAACACCAACAGGGCCAATAGAAGGCATGTTCCTGAAAAATAGTGCGACCATCTCTTCACGTTCTGAGACAGTACCATAACTTAAATCGGGTATATCAGCTATCTAGGTTCTATTATTATATCTCTAACCGCAATCGACTACGATAAGTTAAGTGTTTTCGGGGATTTATAAAAAACAAACGCCTTCCAACCTCTATTGACCATCCTAACCCCGCATTGCCGGCGTATATCGCCGTCGTTTCTGGCGATCAAACGCCCTCAAGAGATCCAACCTTTACACCTTCGACGTCCTTTTTTTCAATCCCCGATCTTTTGCACTACCTTTACTGCATCAGTCTGTTCTTTGCATTTTAAACATCATCGCCGTTGCTGGTTTCCCCTACACGGGAATTAATAAGGAATCGTGTGTAAATCACGAGCTGTCGCGCAACTGTAATCCCGCCTTCGTGAACGTGAAGGTCAGCGCTTGTTCAAGTATGCCATTGTCCGCCATCGGTGGACGAGAAGGCGAACAAGGGTCGGGAAAGCCAGGAGACTTGCCTGTAACGCATTGACTTTGCTTTCGCGCACTGAAGCATTTTGTCAGGCATTGAATCCTCCTCAGCCCCTTTCGTGAAGGCGGTTGTGTCTGTATTTATTCCTGTAGATCTTTCATTTCGCACAAGCATCCGTTTAGCTGCCGAAGGGCTTGCTGGTTTAACTATTTGTTCAACCTTAAAAAAGCAAACTCATGCTTACCAACAATCTTGGCTACCCGCGCATTGGTAGCCAGCGCGAACTGAAGAAGGCTTGCGAGCTCTACTGGGCCGGCAAGACCACATTGAAAAACCTCTACCAGGTGGGCCGCAACCTACGGCAGGAAAACTGGCAACTGCAACGAGACGCCGGCATCGACATCATTCCTTCCAACGATTTTTCGTTCTACGACCAGGTGCTCGACATGTCGCTTACGGTGAGCGCCATCCCTGAACGCTACCATGAAGTGATCCTCAACAAAAACAACGCGGAGCTGGACCTCTACTTCGCCATGGCACGCGGATTCCAAAAAGATGGCCTCGACATCACCGCGATGGAAATGACCAAGTGGTTCGATACCAACTATCACTACATCGTTCCGGAATTCCATAAGGACCAACCCTTCAAACTCTTCTCCACGAAAGTGATCGACGAGTTTTATGAAGCGCGCCAACTGGGCATCCTCACCAAGCCCGTGTTGATCGGCCCCGTTTCCTACTTGCTCCTGGGCAAAGAAAAGGAAGCCGGCTTCGACCGGATCGACCTCATCCGAAACCTGCTGCCCGTATACATCGAGTTGCTCAAGCGACTGGACAAGCTCGACGTGCAGTGGGTCCAATTCGACGAGCCCTTCCTTTCGCTGGACCTGACCGAAAAGGAGAAAAAAGCGTTTGTCTATGCTTATGGCGAGATCCGGAAAGAGTTCCCTGCCTTGAAAACCATCGTGGCCACATATTTCGAAGGGCTGCGCGACAATGTGACCCTCGCCACATCCCTTCCCGTTTGTGCCTTGCACCTTGACCTGGTGCGCGCCCCAGAACAACTGGACGCCGTGTTGAATCACGTTCCCGACAAGATGACCCTTTCGTTGGGCGTTGTGGACGGCCGCAACATCTGGATCAACGACTTTGCCAAATCGCTCGCGCTCATCGAAAAAGCAACGTCCCGGCTATCCCCTGACCGGATCATGATCGCGCCCTCGAGTTCATTGCTGCATTCTCCCTGCGACCTGGTGCTGGAAACCAACGACAAGGTGTTGCTGCCGGAGATCAAAAGCTGGATGGCCTTCGCCCGGCAAAAACTGCACGAAGTATCCATCCTAAAGCAACTGGCAACCCTCGGCAAGGGCTCCTCCCAGACCTTTGCCGACAATCAGCGCAAAATTGACAACCGGAAAACGTCCACGCTCATTCACAACCCCTCGGTAAAAGCCAAGGTGGCTGCTATCACGGACGCTGACGCGCAACGTGCCCATCCTTTTGCCACCCGCAAAAAGAAACAACAAGCCGCCTTGAACTTGCCCCTCTTTCCCACCACCACCATTGGCTCGTTCCCTCAAACCACCGAGGTACGAAATTGGCGTGCACAATGGAAAAAAGGCGAGTTGACCCAAGACGAATACGATGCCCTGCTGCGCACAGCCACACAGGACGCCATCCGCTGGCAAAATGAGATCGGCCTCGATGTGCTGGTGCACGGCGAATTCGAGCGTAACGACATGGTGGAATATTTCGGCGAGCAACTGGCCGGCTATGTGTTTTCGAAAAACGGCTGGGTGCAAAGCTATGGCTCGCGTTGTGTGAAACCGCCCATCATCTTTGGCGACGTGTCGCGGCCCCAACCCATGACCGTGGCGTGGGCCCAATACGCACAATCGCTGAGCAACAAACCCGTGAAAGGCATGCTCACCGGCCCCGTCACCATTTTGCAATGGTCGTTTGTCCGCGATGATCAGCCCCGGTCCGAGACCGCGTTTCAAATCGCGTTAGCCATCCGCGAGGAAGTGGTGGACCTCGAGAAGGCCGGTATCCAGGTGATCCAGATCGACGAGCCCGCCATCCGCGAAGGGTTGCCGCTGCGCAAAATCGATTGGCAGACTTATCTGCAATGGGCCGTGAAGGCGTTCCGCATCTCGGCCAGTGGCGTCCGCGACGAAACGCAGATCCATACCCACATGTGCTATTCCGAATTCAACGACATCATCCAGAACATCGCCGACATGGATGCGGATGTGATCACCATCGAGTGCTCGCGATCGCAGATGGAGCTGTTGGACGCTTTCGCGGACTTCAACTACCCCAACGAGATCGGGCCCGGTGTTTACGACATTCACTCCCCACGTGTGCCCTCGCGCGAGGAAATGGTGTCGCTCATGCGCAAGGCCAGCGCCGTGGTGCCTGCCGCCCAGCTTTGGGTGAATCCTGATTGCGGGTTGAAGACCCGTCATTGGGACGAAACACGCAAAGCCCTGGTGGAAATGGTGGAAGCCGCCCGCGAGTTGAGAGCCGGCGTGAAAGAATTGAGTGTATAACGTAAAATAAAAAGCAGGCCGGGTTGTACCGGCCTGCTTATTTTAAATGATGACGAAGCACGAAGAAAAACAATGCCCCCGCTGCCGCACGCCTTTCGAATGCAAGGTCGGCTCTATCACTTTATGCCAGTGCAGCACCGTGAAACTGAACGACGACGAACGGCGCTATCTGCAGGAACGGTTCGCCGATTGCCTGTGCGCCGACTGCATGAAAGAATTGAAATCGGAGTATCACATCCAGCGTTTTAAACACCGGCTGAAACGATTGCTCCGGATGACCTGATGCGTGACCGCACTTACTTCACATTGATCGTGAACGTAACATCCAGGTCGGTTTCCCCGGTGTTGGAATCGGACGTATCCGACTTCAGGTCGGGTTGATGTTTTAGCAACACGCGAAAATTTCCGCTGGCCGTTGCAGCTCCCGCGGTCCACTGCGTGGTCAGACCGAGTGGGCGGTTGTTGGCATCGTGGGAATCTGTGCCGCCGGCATAGTTGAGCGGGTCGGTGCGATTGTCGATGTTACCGTTTCCTTCCGGGTTGGAAAATACATTGTTCGTCCATGAAAAAAAGAACTGGTGCTCGATGCCTTCGCGACGCACTTCGTCGGTGATGTTATATTCCGCATCTGTCGGCTGGGCCAGTTCATTGATCAGTTGGATGGTGAGCACGTAGCCCTTGTTCAGAGTTAGGTTGATCGGGCCGTCCATGGTAATGTCTTTGGAGCCCTCCCCGTCGGGATCGGTGGCTGTGACCACGACCGCTGCCGTGCCATCCGTTGGCGTGAACGTCAGTGTCGCTTTCGTGATCAACTCCGGCGTATCTTCCTTTTGAGGATCGTCGCTATGGCATCCGCTGACGATCATCAAGAGGACAATGGCATAAAAGGAAAAAGAAAAGAAATGAAATTTCATGATGGTTTTTCAGGTTAATAAGAAGAAGAATGGAATGAGACGACGCGTTGTCGCGGACAGCCAAAGACTACGCACATTTCTTTGACGTATGAAAAAATTGACAGGAAATCCTTTCCGCAAACTGGAGTTTCATTTTTTCAGGAACGCGCCGCAATGCGTATCAACCCACAGGAGGTGCGCGCGAGGATCCGGGAAGTGCGCACGGATGAACATAAAGTTGGACCAGGCGGGTTTGGAATGACGCCATCAAAAGATGATGCTCCGAAGGCGAAGCAACGCTCATCCATTGATCAGCATGAAAAGAAAATTGACATAACGGACATTTCTTCAGGCTGGACACGTGTGTCTTATGATCGCATGCCTTGTCGCGATGGTAAAGGCTGCGGTGACACGGATCTTTTTCAGCCTTGACGGTATGCACCACCGCCGGCGCGTGGGCATGCAACATGCGGTGGACGGCCTCCATGGGCAGCGAACCGAGCGCATACAATACCAACAAGCAAAGCACAGCCCAGGTCTTTATCCCCGTGTTGTTACCCTTATCGTTGGCGCGATGTTTCATTTTAGAAATGGGAACAATGAAAAAATGTTCCGGACAAAAATAGGCAGGTGATTGCACAATTGCAACACTATTGCATTTAGTCTGCATCAAAAACGGACCGTTCCTCATTCGATCTTGCGGCGCCATTGCTTCTTTTCCGAAGCTTTTTTCTTTTTATCGATGCGGTTTTGGATGGCCCCCTTGCTGGGTTTGGTGGCTTTGCGCGCTTTCTTTTTTGCGAAGGCTTTGGTCATCCATTGTTCCAATTTTGCCAGCGCGGCTTCTTTGTTCTGAAGTTGGGAGCGCTTGTCTTGCGCGGTGATGACCAATATACCCTCCGTGGTGATCTTGGATGCGAGCTTGCGGAGGATGATCTCCTTTTCTTCGGGGGTGAGCACAAACGATTGGGCTATGTCCAGCTTCAAGGTCACCTTCGTGTTCACCTTGTTCACGTTTTGTCCGCCGGGGCCGCTGCTGCGGGACATGGTGAACTGGAGTTCGCTGCCCAGTAAGGCAGCGGTGATGGGGCGTTGCGTGGACATTTGAACCTTACATTTTTGCCGGAAGATAATCATTCTGTTGCGATAAAAATTTTACCAAAAATTTGTCGCGTTTTTTTCTGTGACTATTCGGTGTGCCTCGAATTATAGTTCTAAATCTCACCAAACACTTACGACTATGGCAATGATCAACACGTCCGAAGGGGCACAAGGAAAAGTGCGCCGTGTCCGAGCCTCCACCCACATTGACATGACGCCCATGGTGGACCTGGCGTTTCTGCTGCTCACTTTTTTCATGCTCACCACATCCTTCTACAAACCCTATGTGCAAGAGGTTGCCATGCCCGAGAAGGCGGACCTCCACACCGTGGCGCCGGTCATACCCGACGAGAAAGCGTTGACGTTGGTTTTAGGTGAGCACAATAAAATCTACACCTACATGGGCCAACCCCGTGCTGCTGCCACGGCGGTGACCGATTACTCCGCGCAAGGCGTACGCAAGCTCTTGCAAGAAAAAAATGCGTCGGTGAAAGGGCTGTATGTGTTTGTGAAGCCTTCGTCCAAATCGCGTTACCAGAACGTCATCGACATTATGGATGAAATCGTCATCACTGGCGTCGAGCGCTATGCCATTGTAAAGATCACCGCGGAGGACTCGAAGCTGATGAGTGCCGTACACTGATCGCAGTCCTTCACGATCAAGGTCAGGGCTAAAGCCCACTGCATAGCCTAAAGGCCTAGTCTGCGCACACATCTTCTTGAATAAGGATCTTCAATCCCGAACGGATTACCAATCATAGACCCGGGTGCTTCGATGTAATCGGAGGTACCCAGGGTTTTAAAGAATACAAAAAAATGCGCCCCGTGCGCTTTAATCAAGGGATGAAACCTTCATAGCATCGCTATTTCTTTTCTCAAACGAAACCTTGCATTTCCTAGTAACCCCAGCCTTTAGGCTGGGGTTAGGCCGTAACGGGTTCAAAGGGCTTTAGCCCTGACCAGTAGCAAGGGAACATTCCATCATAAACCCGCATTCACAACTCCCCCGAAGTCTTCAGGACAGACTAAAAAAACTCACCACCTCAAGGGGCTTTTAGCCCCGACTTTCACGCATGGTGATCCACGCCTTCCGCCACCAGCCCTTTCGTGCCCCAGACCTCAAAATTTGGCCTTTTATGACAAGGGTGACCTGAAAGTTTAATATTATTGTGGAAAATTTGGAGGCCTTGGTAAGGGGCCTCCTTCTCGTCTAAAGTGAAGCCCTGGAGGCTTCTGGCCATTCGTTCTAAATACTTGTCTGATTTCATAGTAAAACCTTATTAATCAACCATATGCCAGGAACTGAATTATTCGGTTACGAAGAGAAAAAAGAGATCAATGACGTGCTGGAAACCGGCATTTTGTTTCGCTACAATCACGAAAACGTCCGGAATAACATCTGGAAGGCGCGCGATTTCGAGGCCGAAGTGAAAAAGATCACCGGCGCCAAGTTTGCCCATGCGGTATCCAGCGGCTCCACGGCCGTGGCCTGCGCGCTGGCAGCAGCCGGTGTCGGTGCGGGCGACGAAGTGATCGTACCGCCCTTTACCTTCATCGCTTCGGTGGAAGCCGTGCTTTTTTGCGGCGCCCTTCCCGTGTTTGCCGAAATCGATGAAACCCTTTGCCTGAGCGCGGAGGGCATCAGCAAAGCCATCACGCCAAAAACGAAAGCCGTCCTGCTCGTGCACATGTGCGGCGGCATGGCCCGGATGGACGAGATCCTGAAAGTTTGCAAGGACCATAAACTCACCCTGGTGGAAGACGCCGGTCAGGCTTTTGCCGCTTCCTACAAAGGAACAAGCGTGGGACTGTTTGGAAAGACCGGTTGCTATTCGTTCGACTTCTTCAAGATCGCCACTGCCGGTGAAGGTGGTGTGCTGGTCACAAACGACGAGCAAGCGTACCATCACGCCGAGACGTATTCCGACCACGGCCACGACCACATCGGTTCGAACCGCGGCATGGAAAATCACCCCATCATCGGCTTCAACTTCCGCATCAGCGAATTGCACGCCGCCGTGGGAGCAGCCCAAACCCGCCGTGTGCCGTCGATCCGCGAGACCAATCGCAAGCATAAAAAATTCCTTACCGAAGCGCTGCGCAAAACACCCGGCATCGGGTTCGCCACATTGGCCGATCCCGAAGGCGACTCCGCAACCTTCCTCAACCTGTTGTTGCCCGACACAGAAACCGCCAAGCGTACCGTTGACGCCCTGAACGCAAACGGCATCGGTGGTTTCAACTACTGGTTCACCAACATGTATCACTTCATCAATCAGTGGGATCATTTGAAAGATCTTCGCGTGGCCGCTAATCTTCCCATCAACGTGTTGGGTGCGCCTCAAGATTACAAGAATCTGAAGTTGCCCGTATCTCAAAATGTAGTGGGCCGTCTCATCTCGTTCGGCATCCGCGTCACCTGGACGCCGGAACAATTGAGCGCCCTGGCCGATGGCATTTCAAAAAGTGTAACACAAGCTTTATCTACTGTGCATGCATAAGAATTTCAAAGGAATAGAAAAAACGGTTTTCGGCCGGGGTGCCTTTGCACAACTCGGCGACATTCTCAACGAACGACGCGGTGACAACGACAAGTTCATGGTCTTCGTGGTGGATCAATATTTTAAAGGCAAACCCCTGGCCTCCCAGATCCCGCAGAAGCCTGGCGACGTGGTGATGTTCATCGATGTGGACAAACACGAACCCACCACGGAACAGATAGACGCCATGCGTGACGACATCCTGGCCAAGAATGGCTTGCCCGCTGGCATCGTGGGCATCGGCGGAGGAAGCATCATGGACATTGCGAAGGCAGCGTCATTGATGTTTACCAACGAAGGTTCCTCCACCTTGTATCAAGGATTGAATTTGATAAAGAAACCCGGCATCTATCACGTAGGTGTTCCCACCATCTCGGGAACCGGCGCCGAAGTTTCGATGACGGCCGTGTTGACCGGCCCTGTGAAAAAGCTGGGGTTGAAATGCGAGTGGACCGTCTTCAATCAAGTCGTGTTGGATCCCGATCTCATTGCCAGTGTGCCGCGCGATTGGTGGTTCTACACCGGTATGGATACCTACATCCATTGCGTGGAATCCGAGAACGGTATCTACAACAATGTGTATAGCCACGCGTTCGCGGAACAATCCATGAAACTTTGTGAAGATGTTTACCTGAACGAAGGCAGCGGACAAACTCCCGAGAACGACGAGAAACTGATGGTCGCGTCGCTGATGGGCGGTCTGAGCCTCACCTACTCCGAAGTCGGCGTATGTCACGCCCTCTCCTATGGACTTTCGAAGATCCTGGGAACGCGCCACTGCTACGCCAACTGTCTTGCCTTCAATCACCTTCACGATTATTATCCGCAAGGTGTTGCCGACTTCAAGAAGATGCTGAAGAAGCATAACATCACGTTGCCACAAGGGCTGGCGAAGGAGTGGTCGGACGAGACGATCACGAAAATGGCCGAAGTGTCATACAACCTTCCGCACATGTGGAATCACGCCATCGGGTTGGATTGGAAAGACAAGATCACCCTGGATACGATCAAAGAATTATTCAAACGTTTATAATCTTATAACCATAAAGCTCGCAGACCATGAGTAAGAAAATAGTTAAAGTAGGAAACATCGAGTGTGGCGCGGATGAGTTGTTTCTCATCTCCGGCCCCTGCGTAATTGAAGACGAATCGATCATGATGAAAACTGCCGAGAAGCTGAAAGAAGTTTCCGAGCGGTTGAATATTAAGATTATCTACAAGTCGTCTTTTCAAAAAGACAACCGTAGCAGCGTGAAATATTATGATGGTCCCGGACTGGACAAGGGCGTGAAGCTGCTGGCCAAGGTGCGCGAGCAATTCGGATTCCCCATCCTCACCGACATTCACTACCCAGACCAGGCCAAAGCCGCCGGTGATGTGGTGGATGTGTTGCAGATCCCTGCCTACCTGTGTATGCAAACTACCTTGATGGTAGCCGCGGCGAAGACGGGCAAAACCATCAACATCAAACACGGCCAGTTCTTGTCGCCCGACAACATGAAGCACCCTGTAGGCAAGTGCCTGGAAGCCGGCAACGACAACATCATTTTGACCGAGCGTGGTTATACTTTCGGTTACAACGATCTTATCGTTGATCCCCGCAGCTTCTATCATATGAACAAGATCGGTTATCCGGTGGTGTTCGATGTGACGCACTCCATCCGCAAGTATGGTATTCCCAGCGCCGACGCCAAAGGTGGTGCGCGCGAATTCCTGCCTGTACTCTCCCGTGCCGGTGTGGCCTCGGGTGTTGACGGTGTCTTTATCGAAACGCACCCCGAGCCGGAAAAGGCTTTGTGCGATGCCGCCAGCCAGCTGTGCGTATACGACCTGGAAGAGTTCATGAAACCCATCCTGGAGATGCACGCCGTGGAAGTTAAATATCGCAGTCGCGAGGTTGTACTCGCTTAACCATTAAACCATCTATCTTTAACAACATACAAGTATGGAATTATACCTCGATTCAGCGGACATCGTAGAGATTGAAGAAGCGTTCAAGCTCGGCTTTCTCACCGGACTTACCACCACTCCCACGTTCATGCACCGCGGTGGTGTGAAAGACGTCGATTCATTGATCGTAAAGCTCTCCAAGATCGTTCCCGTGCTTCAGATCGAAGCCCTCGGCGATACCGCTGAAGAAGTTCTGGCCGAAGCAAAGCGCCAGCTCGACCTTGGCCTCGACCCGAAGAAAACGGTGTTCAAAATTCCCGTTTCCCTGGAAGGAGTTCGCGCCTGTAACATGCTGCGCCGCGAAGGGTTGCTGGTGAACGTTCACCTGGTGTACACGCTGCAACAAGCTTACATGGCCATGCAAGCCGGAGCATCCTATGTTTGCCCGCTTGTGGGCCGTCTGCAAGATCAAGGTCACGATGCCTTGTCGCTGGTGGAGCAATGCGTGTTTGCCGTGGATCACTATGGATATGATACGAAAGTAATGTTCTCGTCTGTGCGCACGGCCGAACACGTGCGCAATGCCCTGAACCTGGGCGTGCACACCATCACCGCACCCTGGAAGATCATGAAGGCGCTTACCGAGAACAACTTCACCACCGTCGGAACAGAACAATTCGTGGAACACACCCGTCTCATGACCGTGAAGGTGAAGAACGTGGTAGATACCGTGAACCCAACTGTGACCGACGACACCCCGCTGGTGGACGCCATCGTGAAGATGACCGAATTCGGCTTTGGTGCTGTGACCGTAGTGAAGAAGGATGGCACGCTGGTGGGTGTATTCACCGACGGCGACCTCCGCAGAAAGATCCAGCAAGAAGGACGCGACGTATTGAAGAAGAACCTGAAGGACTTCGAATACGGCAAGCCTGTGTCCATCGAAGGCGATGCGTTGTTGAACGATGCCAACGCGCTGTTCAAGAAATTCAACGTAGACACTTTGTTGGTGACCGACAACGGTAAGCCCGTGGGCATGCTCGATATCCAAGATATGCGCGCAAACGCCAGCAAATAATTTTTTGCGATTTTATCCCGGGCCTGTATCAAATGAGCATCCCATGCTTTTCGGTACAGGCCCTTTTTATTTTATTTGTCTGATCCATCCCCATCATGAAGAACATCGAAAAAATTTTCACCACCCCCGGAGGCCAGTTTGTTACACCGATCGAGACCCTGGCGGAGAAATTAAAACACATCCGTGCCTTTGTGTTCGATTGGGATGGGGTGTTCAACGATGGATCAAAGAATGAACACGGTAGCAGCACCTTCAGCGAAACCGACGCCATGGGCACCAACCTGTTGCGGCTGAGCAGCTGGATGGCCACCGGGAAGATGCCCTATTGCGCCGTGCTGTCCGGGGAAGAGAACCGGATCTCGTTTCGGTATGGGGCGCGCGAGCATTTTCACCGGGTCTATTACCAGGTGAAAGACAAGACCATCGCCCTGAAACATTTCGAGGAAACCTTTGGGCTGAAGAACGAGAACATCCTGTTTGTTTTCGATGACGTGCTGGACCTGTCCCTGGCCCGCATCTGCGGGGTTCGGATGCTCATTAGCCGCAAGGCAAACCCCATGTTCCGGAATTATGTGGTAGAAAATAAACTGGCCGATTACGCCACGGCCCACGACGGCTCCCAATTTGGGGTACGCGAAGTATGCGAGCTGTTCATGGCCCTGACCGGGAACTACAATGAGGCCCTGGAAAACCGCATTACGTTCTCACCGGAATACAGCAGCTATTTCAAAGCGCGTCAGGAAATCCCCACGTCTTTCTATTCGGTGGTGAACAACGAGATCGTGCTCCGGGAAATTACGGTGTAGGGTCCCCCTGGCGTAATATCCAACCCAGTCCAAACAATTTCGGTTTGCGATCAGAATATTTTAGCACGCCATACGTTGTGCCCTCTGCACTTATTTAGAACGCTTATTATTTACCGGTCGATTTCTTCCTTCAAGAATACCTTAAGTGTAAATCATACGCATTTACCAGGCCGTCAGGATGCAACAATGGCAAACTATTCGTAATATGCCTCATTAAATGTCTAATCTATGAGTGAGAATGTTTATGATGCCATTGTTGTCGGCTCGGGAATTAGCGGAGGCTGGGCAGCAAAGGAGCTTTGTGAAAAAGGGCTGAAGGTAATTATGCTGGAACGTGGCCAGAATATAGAACACGTGAAGGACTACACCCAGACCAACAAGGCACCGTGGGAATTTCCGCATCGCGGCAAAGCACCGTTGAAACTGGTTCAGGAATATCCGGTGCTAAAGCGTGATTATCCGCTGAATGAAATCAATACGGACTGGTGGGCCAGCGACAAAGATTGTCCCTACACGGAAGTGAAGCGTTTCGACTGGTTCCGCGGCTATCACGTGGGCGGCCGTTCCCTCATGTGGGGCAAGCAAAGCTATCGCCTCAGCGATCTCGACTTCGAGGCCAACGCCAAAGAAGGCATCGCCATAGACTGGCCGGTTCGCTACAAAGAAATTGCACCGTGGTATGACTACGTGGAGAAATTCGCCGGCATCAGCGGTAACAAAGACGGTATCGACCACCTTCCTGACGGACAGTTCCTCCCTCCGATGGACATGACCGTCGTAGAAAAGGACGTGGCCGCCCGCATCAAAGAACATTATAAAGGCAAACGCCATATGATCATCGGCCGCGCCGCTCACGTGACGGGCCCGCTCGCCGGTCGTACACAATGCCAATACCGCAACAAGTGTGGTTTGGGGTGCCCATTTGGAGGATACTTTAGCACGCAGTCATCGACTTTGCCCGCCGCAACGAAAACGGGCAACCTGACCCTGCGTCCCTGGAGCATCGTGACCAAGGTGCTGTATGACAAAGACAAGAAGAAGGCCACCGGCGTGGAAGTGTTGGATGCACAGACCAACCAAACCTATGAATACAAAGCCAAGATCATCTTCCTGAATGCCTCCACCCTCAACACCGCGTGGATCCTCATGAACTCTGCTACCGATGTTTGGCCCGAAGGCTTGGGCAGCAGCAGCGGCGAACTGGGTCACAACCTGATGGATCACCACCTCGGCGTCTACTCACACGGACACGTGGACGGCTACGAAGACAAATATGTTTATGGCAACCGTCCCAATGGTATCTACATCCCCCGCTACCGCAACATGTACGGCGAGAAACGCGACTACATCCGTGGCTTCGGCTACCAGGGTGGTGCCAGCCGCGAAGGATGGGGCCGCAATGTGGCCGAGTACAGCATCGGCGTGGAATACAAAGAAGCGCTGAGCGAACCCGGACCCTGGACCATGGGCATCGGCGGCTTCGGCGAGATCCTTCCCTACCACGACAACAAAGCCACACTCGACAAAACCAAGAAAGACAAGTGGGGGCTGAACGTTCTGTCGATCGACTGCGAGCTGAAAGAGAACGAGAACAAAATGCGCCAGGATATGCTCAACGACGGGCTAGAAATGCTCGAAGCCGCCGGCGTGAAGAACGTGACGGGCAAAATCGGCGACGGCACACCCGGCCGCGGTATCCACGAAATGGGAACGGCCCGCATGGGCAAGGATCCTAAAACGTCGGTACTGAACAATTTCAACCAGGTTTGGGATGCTCAGAACGTGTTCATCACAGACGGATCGTTTATGACCTCGGCTGCCTGTCAGAATCCTTCGCTCACCTATATGGCCTTTACGGCACGCGCCGCAGACCACGCTGTGAAAGAATTAAAGAAAATGAACATCTAATTTTTGAAAGCATTATGAATAGAAGAGATGCTATAGCACGCGTAGGCCTGATCCTGGGAGGAACCGTTGTAGGCTCCCAGGCTTTCCTGAGCGGATGTGCAAAAAAATCGGAAGTGGCGGCAACAGGGAGCACCTTCACGCCCGAGACCGTTTCCTTCCTCGACGAAGTGGGTGAGACCATTCTTCCCACATCGGCCGCGTCGCCCGGCGCAAAGGAGTCCAAGATTGGCGAGTTCATGAAGACCATCGTTTCCGATTGCTATGAAGAAAAAGATCAGAAGATCTTTATGGATGGCATCGGCAAACTGAACGAAGCGTCGAATAAAAAATTCTCCAAAGATTTCATGTCCCTCTCCGCTACGGAGAAACATGACTTGTTGGTGGAGGTGGACAAGGAAGCCAAGGATTACCTGGCGAGCAAAAAAGAAGAGGACCCTCAACACTACTTCACCCTGATGAAGCAACTCACATTGTGGGGCTACTTCACTTCTGAAGTTGGATCGACCAAGGCGCTTCGCTTTTTGCCCGTACCCGGAAGATACGATGGCGCTTATCCCTACAAGAAAGGTGATAGAGCCTGGGCTGCTACCTGATACTGATCTTTGTTTTTGTTTTGTGAAAAAAGCCTGGCGGCCCTCGCCAGGTTTTTTTATGACGCATCGGTTCCCGTTTCTTCGTCTTCTGCCTCCTCTTCGTCTTCCACTTCTTCGTTGTCGGTAGCTTCTTCAGGCTCGGGGTCATTTTGGGCTTGTGCAAAGCGGGCGAACCATCCGTTTTGGGCAATCAGTTCCTCGGGGGTGCCGGCTTCGATCACCTGGCCGTCGGAGAGCACGAGCACGTGGTCGGCATCGCGGATCATGGAGTAGCGGTGCGCGATGGCGATGACGGTGTTTTCTTTTCGGATCTCGTTGATGGTCCGTTTCACTTCGGCTTCGGTGGCGTAGTCGAGGTTTGCCGTGGCCTCATCCAAAACCAGGATGCGAGGCTTCGCCACCAATACGCGGGCAATTTGCACGCGCTGCCGCTCTCCCACCGACAAGCCAAAGCCGCTTTCACCAACCTTGGTTTTCAATCCATCGGGGAGGCGCTGCAAGGTGCTTTGCATGCCGGCAGCAACCGCTGCGGCCTTCACTTCGTCAAGCGTGGCATCGTGGCGTTTGTAGCGGATGTTGTCCGCCAGGGTGCCGCGGAATATGGCGCCATCGGCGGCGACCATGCCAATGTTGCGGCGTACGGATGACGGATCCAGGTCTGCCAGCGGGTGACCGTCGATCAGGATCGTACCGCCCTGCGGTTCGTAGAGTTTCATGAGCAAATCTACCGTAGTGGTTTTCCCCGCACCCGATGTTCCAACCAAGGCCGTCATCTTTCCGGGTTCTAGTGTAAAAGAGATTCCCTTCAACACTTCTTTTTCCGGTGTATAGCCAAAATGGACATCGCGAAATTCTACCCGGCCGTGTTCCATCGTTAAAGGCTTTCCTTTTTTCTCGCCTTGGCCGTTGTCCAATAAATTGAACGCGCGGGCAATGGAGGCCACGTTCTGTTGCAGGTTCACCCACAGGCTAGACAACGTGTCGATGGGATCGTAGAGCCGGTCGAGGTAGGCTACGAACATCACGACGTCGCCGGGAGTCAACTGATTTTCCAGGGTGAGGTAGCCGCCATAGCCGAGCACCAGGGCGCTGGCAAATTTGGTGAGGATGTTCTCCCAAAACACATACTTGTTGGCCAGCTTGCTGCGCGTTACATAGTCCCGGTAGGCTTTGTCCGAAATGGAATGGAAAGCCTTCACTTCCCGGTCTTCTGCGCCTGAAAGTTTCACGGTCTTGATGCCGCCTAAAGCATCCTGCATGCGTGAAGAAACCTCTTCCCAGCGTTCATAGTAGTTTGACAAGCCCGTTTCCAAGCGGTTGGCCGAGCGCCAGGCGATGAGCAGGTAAAATGGTATGATCGACAAGGCAATCAGCGTAAGCGTTACGTTTTGCCAAAACATAATGATCAGGATCCCAACCAAACTGATCACCTCCGGCAAAATCTCCTGCGAAAATCCATTCACAATCGCCGACACTTCTTCCGACTGATTGATCTGCTTGCTGAGCGCAGCACTGGATCGCTTGCTAAAGAAAGACAACGGAAGCTTCAGCACATGCGCGAATGTATTTTGAATAAATCCTTGCTCGATCTTGCACGACAGCCTCACATTCATATTGTCGCCGATCAGCCAAAGAACATGCCCCAGCAGGTTCACGGCAAAGATGATGGCCACGGCCCACAACAGTGTTTCCAGCGCTTGTTGAGGCGTGCGCGCGGCCACATGATTTTTACCGTGCGATTCTTTTACTGCCGGCGTGGTGGCCTTCTCGATGAGCTTGCTCACCGGATCGTCGTCGTCTGTGTTGAGACTGTCGGTGGAAAACGTTTTGAGTGTCTCGTCTTTGGCGCGCTGCACAAACAAACCCGCCACGTCGTTGATGGCCTCGCGGTAGACAAGCGGTTCGATGAGGTTGGCGCCGGTGCTAAGCAAGCCGATGACCACTACGATGAGAAATCTTTTACGATGCGGGATGATGATGCGGAAGATGTTCTTCCATACCTGCTTTTTGCTAGCGTGTGTCGTGCCTGACATGTTGGACTGGCGTTAAAGTGAGTTGCTTATTTATGGCCGGGAGGTTGCGCGGGGGAGGGTGTTGTTTCGTTATGCTGTCGCGCATGGGCAAGTTCACGGGCGATGTCGGCATCCTCGGGTTCTTGTTCTTGTGCGCTTTCAAATTCTTTTACAGCTTCCGGCCATCGATTCTGCTCGGCATAGAGAAGTCCGGCGTTATAGTGGGCCTGGATGTTGGTGGGTTGCAGGGCCAATGCCTTCTTGTAATATTTTTCTGCCTCCGCTTTCTCTTTCATTTGATCGAACAGATTCCCCAGGTTGACATAGGCCAACACATCGTTGGGGTCCAGTTGCAACGCTTCTTCCAGGGCAGCACGTGCGTCGGCCGTGCGACCCACGCCGGAGAGATAGATGCCATAGCTGTTGAGTATGAAGACACGCTGCTTCGGATCGGCTTTGTCTTTTTGGAGATGGAGAAGAAATTGAAAATCGATGTCCTGGATATCCTCCGGCGGCTTGGCGCCCCACTGGGGTTCGAGGCTCACCCGGTTGACTTTGGCGTTGAGCCGTTTCACTTCAATATCGAGGCGCTTTTCTTCCGACATTTCGAAGGCCTTCTCATAAGCCTTTTCGGCCATGTCGAACCGTTCTTCTTCAAAGAATTGATCGCCGAGGTGCTCGTATTGTTGAATGACTTCACGCGATTGATACCGATCCCATTGATCCTGGACCGATGGTATAAAAAATGCCAGCAACATGACCATGGCGCTGCCGAGGCTCACCAAAAGGGGCCACAGTTTCCCGATAGAATACCATTTCAATTCCGGCGACGCATCATCCTCATTCATGGGAACACGGTCTTGCGGTTTAGTAACGTAGGGTATGGCCGTCCTATTGCAGGGCAGGCCTGTCATTTAAAGCTACTAAACTTCGGGCTTTTATTCCATCCTTTAGAAATACGGGGTGAATTTCGGAAAAGGGGTCAATGATCAATATAATTTCCAAATGCCCCGTCCGATTCAAACGAACGAACAATATCGTCCTCCAAGGGAGTTCTCTTAACGATGGGGTTATCCTTCCAAAATTCGGGGTTGTAGGGTGCCGATTGTATAGTTTTTAAGTCGTTCGTCTTTATTCGAATCTTCTTGAAGTGAACATCATTCAGAGCAGTCGCATAGTTAAAAAGTGTGTATAGTGAAGTTATTTTTGCCGTATATGGTTCTGATCCAATATTGTATAGCAATTGAAGATCTGCTTTGATGTGGGATAGTTGGTATCGGTCCGCCGAAGGATTTGTAAAGACGACTTCAAGACTCAAAATCGCATCGTGATAAGGAATCGGCTTTCGATCCCGGGTTAGGTCAAATCCCTGGCTGCCCAACCGTACGATGCCACTTAACTTCATAATTTGTTCCCGGTTTCGATCGACAAATATCTTTCCTTCGAATGCCGGCTTCCGAAGACCGACATGGGGCTGACAAGATATTTCGACAATTTCCTGATCGCCCTCCATGAGAATGTTGAGGATCTCAAAATCGTAGGCATGGAGACCTTCGTGGCTTAGGGGTAATAATATAGGCTTCGGGCGCTCCTGATAAACACCGGCACCAATGGCAAAAATCGAGAAGTTCAGAAAATTCAAACTCCCTTTTATTTCCCTTTTTGCAAATCTTCCCTCCGTAATTTTTGAAGCTTCCACACCGTTGTTATTGAACTTTGTATCGAAAAATCCCTCTAAGATCTCAGTGGGGGTTTGATTCATGAATGAAGTTTGGCGGTAAAAGGCCCTTCCGTAGTGAAACACAGTTTTTTCGGCCAATGCCCTGTCAAAGGTTTTCTCCACCATTTTATATGCCGCATTCCCATCAACCGATACTTCGGGCAAAAAAACAGGTGCTTGCTCCATCACTACAACGAACCCTGTTTGAATCGAATCAATTCTAAACTTAGATGTCTTGTAGGAAATGTGCGACAATAACAATTCCACGGGCATCCCGGCAACGCTCAGGGTAAACTCTCCCTTTTCGTTGCTCACTGTGCCGTGTTGGCCATCGTCTGCCAAAATACTCGCGAATGGAATTGGACTATTCGTGACCTGGTCGACTACGGTGCCCCCTATTTCAACCTGGCCCCACAAACAAGGGGAGCCTAAGTTTAAAAAAAAGAGAAATAAAAAACTTTTCATAATTTAAGAGGAGGCAGAAAGCAAAATCGCTTTCTGCCTGTTTTTTTTCTAGAGTTGAAGCTTCGCGCCGGCCGTCATTGACCCGTTCGAATTTCCTTCGGCGTACAACGTCCACGATCCAAATTCAAGCCTCTCCTCCAGCTCTTCCACTTCAAAGGCTTTTGCGACTTCAACTAGGTCTAAGCAATCGGTGTTTCTTTGATCTTCCATGATTTATACTTTTAAAGTTTGGACGAGTGATTTACAATTCACACAAAATCTCACTCTCTCTTAATTTTCCTGGCGATAGCTGTTTCTTTATAAGAAAAATTGATGCCTTGAAGATCATTTTACACATCAGGATGTAAAACAATATCACGATAATCATACATCCCTATTTTAAACTGATGGCAAAAAAAATCGATCAGACGGACAAAAAATGGCCATGAGATTATTTTATGGCCCGGCGCAAAAGAAAGGATCAATACCTAGCCTTACCGTGGTGTATGTTTACACGGTTTTTTGGAGTAATTCTTGAGTAAATTCATCACTAATGTCGTATCAACGAACAAATGGCGGCTCTGAGAGCGAAAATGAAGGCGTATTATTATCGCTCTTATCTCAACTTACCTCCTCTTTTATCCGCTCCAAATTTTCCTCCACCATCCTCAACGCCAGCTGAATTTCCTTTAAATGCGTCCGAAAGCTCAACACCGCACAACGGATCCACACCTGGCCGTTGATCTGGGTTGAGGAGAAAAAACAGCGGCCGTCGGCGTGCAGGGCTTTTAACAATTGTTGATTGAAGGCATTGCTGTCCTTCGACGGATATCGAAAAAGTGTGATCGACAGATCCGGGTCCGGACCAGTTTCGAAGCCCAATTCTTTTACAGCTTCGTGAAAATAGCGACAGAGGAGAAGCTTCTCCTCCAGGTTGGCTTTGAATGCATTCACACCATGCAAGTGCAAAGGAAGCCACATGCGCAGGCCGCGAAAATGTCGCGACAGCTCGAGGCTGCAATCAGAAGGACTGATCTCGTCGAAGCCATAGGCATCTTGCATATAGGAGGCCTGGTGGGAGTAGGTGCGCAGCAACGTATGAGCATCCTTCACCAGCACCACGCCAGTGCCATAGGGCAGGAACATGCCTTTGTGTGGATCCATCACGAGCGAATCTGATCGTTCGATGCCTTTGAATTTCACAGCGATGTCCCCGAGCAACGTAAAGAATCCGCCATAGGCCGCATCCACATGAAACCACGCGTTGTATTGTTCGCAGAGGTCGGCGATGGCATCCAACGGGTCGATCGCCCCGGTATCGGTGGTGCCCGCGGTGCCGATGACGAGGAAGGGCATCAAGCCGTTGTCTTTGTCCTGACGCAACGCGTCGGCGAGTGCACGAGTATCCATTTGATAGCGCGCATTCATAGGAATGATGCGCTGCTGCGCTTCGTGCAAACCGGTTATGTGCAACGCCTTGTGCAGACAGTGATGCGCCTGCGCGGTGAAATAGACCACCGCTTGCCGTACGTTCGTAGAATCGATTTGATGCGCTTCGCGTGCGGTCTGAATGGCGATGAGACTGGCCATGGAACCGCCCGAGCTTAGGTTGCCGTGGGCCGTGGCAGGATAGCCCGTGATCGTGCAAAGCCACTGGATCATCTGGTTCTCGATGCGCACGGCGCCGGGACTGGAATAAAAAATGCCGACATACCGGTTCGCCGCTGCCGCCAGCATATCGCCCACGGCGCTGGTCCACAGTCCTCCGGCGGGGATATAGCCCATGTGGGTTCCGGCTGCGGAGTTAATGCCGGATTGATCCACCTCATCGCGCAATATATGGAGCAGTTCATCAAACGGTTTGCCGTGATCGTCGATCGTCAAGGCTTTCAGCGCATCGCAGGATTTTTCTTTGTAGCCCGGAGCATCCGGCAAGGCGGTGATAAATTCATCGATATAGTCGAAAGCTTGTTGGGCGATGGCCTGCCGCTGGGAAGCAGAAGGCTCCAGTTGGAGGGCAATCTTTTCCAGCGCAGCAAGCTGAACGGTCAGATCTTCATTTGACTTCATGGTGTTATCATTGAGCGTCATCATCTATTTCGTTTATTCCGGCAATAATCTCCAACAGGATTCTTTGTATCATTGGCGGTCCAACAGCTGATCGATACTCCACCGATAGGTGGGCATTGTGGCCAATAAAAAAGCCGAAGTGCAATCCACGAACACCGCATAGTCCAGGGGACTTTTTACGCCAAAGGAGTAGGTCATCGTGAGCGCGAAAATAAAGGTTAGTCCCGCGGCGCCAAGTGCGGCCCAGCGCGTCATCCAACCGGCGAGGAGCATCAGCGCCAAAGCTGTTTCCAGCACCGTGGCCATGACGGCCAACCATGGGACGATGTGGGGTGGGGCGAACGAATTCACTTCGCCGGTATACACCACAAAAGCAGCCCACCCACTCCCCTGCTCTCCCCAAAATCCCAACCGGCTGGCCACAGGTGACAAAAAATTTGCGGCAGTGGCCACCCGCAACAGCAGGATGGCCAGGTCTTGATATTTTTTCATGACGTTTACGATTACCGATCAAAGGTCTATCTTTATTGGACTATTCTACTAGTCCAGAAATAAGAACCAAGGTAGTCCAGTCATGCATGTTTTAAAGGACCTTATTCAGCTCGACCGGAAGGCAGACGCGCCGGTCTATCTGCAGATCACCAATGCCATCATTCACCACATCCGTCGGGGCACGTTGCGTCGGGGACTGAAGTTACCCGGGTCGCGCGAAATGGCGGAGCACCTCGGGATCCATCGAAAAACCATGTTGGCGGCCTATGATGAATTGATGGCCCAGGGGTGGATCGAAATGATCCCCCGCAAGGGAACCTTCGTGGTGCGCGACCTGCCGGACATCAAACCGAAAAAGATCAAGCCCGGAGAAGAGATCGGGCAATATCCCGGGAAAACATTTTTTCATATCGACGAGAAAAAAGTGATCCCCTTTCCCGTCGGACAATTCCGCGATCCGAACCTGCTCGCCATCAACGATGGTTTCCCCGACACGCGTCTGGCGCCCACGGAATTATTCCTGCGCGAATTCCGGACCGTGGCCCGGTCGAGGGGTTTCAAAAAATATTATCAGTACGGCACGCCGAAAGGACCCGAATACCTGCGCGAAACACTCGCCCCATTCCTGAGCGACACGCGCGGATTGCCCATCACCGCCAGCAATGTCATGATCACCAAGGGTGCGCAAATGGGCATCTACCTCACCACCCAACTCCTCATCAAACCCGGCGACGCCGTCATCGTGGGAGAGCCCAGCTACTTCGCCGCCACCCTCACCTTCCGCCAGGCCGGCGCCACGATCCTGCGCGTGCCGGTGGACGACCAGGGCATCGACGTCGACGCGATCGAAACCTTGTGTAAAAAGAAAAAGGTCAAACTCATCTACGTCATCCCCCACCACCATCATCCCACCACGGTAACCTTAACCCCCGAGCGGCGCATCCGCCTCTTGGATTTGGCTGCACGCTACCGGTTTGCCATCATCGAAGACGACTACGACTATGATTTTCACTACGCGAGCAACCCCATCCTGCCCATGGCCAGCCTGGACCAACACGGAAACGTGATCTACATCGGCACGCTCAGCAAAACCCTGGCGCCTTCTGTGCGCGTGGGATTCATCATCGCCCCCGAAAATTTTATCGACGCCGTAGCCCACCTGCGCCGCTCCATGGATTGGCAAGGCGACAGCATGATGGAAGCCGCCATCGCGGCCCTCTATCACAACGGCGTCATGGGACGCCACATCAAAAAAGTAGTAAAGCTCTATCACGAACGCCGCGATCATTTTGCCGCGCTGCTGAAAGACCAGCTCCACGACCGCATCACCTTCAAGGTACCCGACGGCGGCATGTCGATCTGGGGAACCTTTCACGATGTGGATCTCAAAAAGATGTCGGCACACGCCGCGAAGAAGGGGTTGCTTATTGGTGACGGATCGTTGTATAATACGCACACGAAAAATTACAACGCACTTCGGTTGGGGTTTGCTTCGTTGCAACTGAAGGAGCAGGATAGAGCGGTGGAGATTTTGAGGGAGTCGATGTAGTTGGGGAGCGGTGTTCAGGAGCCAGAAGCCAGGAGCCAGGAGCCAGAAGCTTGTTCTCGGCATTCAGTAGTCAGTAGCCAGTAGTGGTCAAAATTCAGTGGTTAGTAGCCAGTGATCTTGGAGTTGAGTGTGAATAAAAACGGAACAAAGAGGAATTCAGAGATTAAAATAAATTGAAATAGATCAAGACTTATCTTACAAAAAATCATGTGCTGTCAGATCAAGTAGTGGTATTACACCTAAAATTTAAAACTCACAACTCGCACTACGCTCCCACACCCCTACTGGCTACTAACTACTGACTACTAAATTCTGGCTCCTGGATTCTGGCTCCTGGCTCCCGTATTCTGACTCCTAATTTCTCTCCCCCAATGAAAACCAGTTTCCCGAATCATCCTTAAACAACGCTTCGAAAGCATAAAATTCTTTCGTTGGGGCTTTCGTGAATTCCACGCCGCGGGCCTTCAATTCCTCGTAGGTCGCTAAGAGATTTTTGCATTCAAAGACGCCGAAGCCGAAGGTACCTTGTTTGACGAGGTCGCGCATGTGTTTGGCGGTGCCGTTTTTGAACATCATGCCTTCTTCTATGGCCATCAGGGAAATTTCCAGGTCGGGTTGTTCGGGTGGGCAGACCGTGAGCCAGCGTGCGCCCGGGCCCATGGGGGCATCGGTGTGGACCTTGAAGCCGAGTTTGTTTACATAGAAATCATAAGCACTGTCCTGGTTCAGGACGAAGATGCTGACGTGGTTCATTTTTGTGATCATATCTTTTTGCGTTTGTTGTGCTGTAAAGGTGGGCCTAAGTGGGGAAAGAGGCCCTCTTGAAAATTGCTATTTTCGGACGTTGACGTCGGCTAGCGTTATGGTTTGGGATGGGGCGGGGTCCAGCCTTTCTTTTCGGCAAAACAATTGGGAATGAAGTGGAGCGGGTTTTGGATGAGGGCAGCGTGGCGGTCGTGTTGTTGCTGTTGATAGGCCGATGGCGTGAGGCCTGTGAATCGTTTAAATAATCCGATGAAGGAGGTGATGCTATTGAAGCCTACGCGTTCGCAGGTTTCGGTCACGGTGATGTCGGTTTGCAAGAGTTGCTTTGCGTTTTCGATGCGTACGCTGGTCAGGTATTGGTGTGGCGATTTGCCGTAGGTGGTTTTGAATAACCGGATAAAATGAAATTTGGAGAACGTGGCTTCGTCGGCCATGTTGTCGATGTCGATTGCTTCGGCGTAATGATCGTCGATGAAAAGCTTGGCCTGCACGAGGCGGCGATACAGGTATATTTTTGGATAGGGGTCCAGGGTGGGTGGTTTCCGTATCATGTCTTAAAATTGTTCAATAGCGGCGACTTAAAAAAATCAAACGCACCGGTTTCCGCCCTTCACCGGTAATGTTCACCGGCATACCCCTGCCGGTGATTTATGCACAAAATGTTATCTTCACCAGCCTGATCATGCAAAATCCTATTCTACCCTATACAACCTGAATCAGAACCCCTATGAAATTACAGTCCATTGCCCTGCTTGCCTTTTTATGTTTGACATTTTCCGCCAACGCCCAAACGCGCTCACTTTTTAATGGAAAAGATTTTACCGGCTGGCACATCGACGTTCCTGCCATGGACAGTAGCGCTTCGGTGCCCTCGCCTTTCATTATTCGCCAGGGCATGTTGGTGAGTTTGGCCACGCCCGAAGGACATATCATTACGGATGCGGTCTACCAGAACTATCGCCTGCAGGTGGAGTATCGCTTTCCCGGCAAACCCGGCAATTGCGGCGTGCTCTTGCATGCTTCCACTCCCCGATCGCTTTACAAAATGTTTCCGAAATCCATCGAGGCCCAGATGATGCATGAAAACGCGGGCGACTTCTGGTGTATCGTCGAAGACATTACCGTGCCGGATATGGAAAAGCGCCGTGGTCCCAAAAATGACTGGGGCATAACAGAAGGGAAGGAACGCCGCATCAAGAATCTCACCGACAACTCTGAAAAGCCATTGGGTCAATGGAACACCATGGTGGTCGAGTGCCTGGGAAGCGCTATTAAAGTGTGGGTGAACGGAGACCTGGTCAACTATGGCACCAACTGCACGGCCAGCAAAGGGCAGATCGCCCTGCAGGCGGAAGGCTCCGAGGTGGAGTTTCGCAAAGTGGAGCTGACACCGATCACCAAGCTTACCAGCGAAAAATAAAACCCGGACGGTTGCGTCTTTGACTTAGGATGGACACTGAACCCGGCTTTTCGGGAAAGGCCTCCCCGAAAGCAGACGGCGCGTTTCTGCCTCGATTTCTTTGGGCATAGAAAACGAAAGGGCTGCAAACGGTGTTGGAATTTTCAACGATAAGACATTAAACCCAAAAAACGGTATGCAACGCAGCGAAGAGATCTTCAAAGATTATTTACGCCTTCTGGACCGGCATCTCGAGGATGTACTGGCCGGTGATGTCGAGGAAATGTTCGAACTCCGCGAGATCGCGTCGCGTCTTTTCATCCATCCTACGCACCTAAGCAATGTGATCAAAGACCTCACCGGAAAACATCCTTGTTTTTTCTACGAACACAAGATCCTGGATATTGCCAAAGAACTTTTGCAAAATCCAGACAACAGCATCAACGAAGTGGCCCGCCGGCTCACTTACGATCCTTCCAATTTTACAAAGTGGTTCAAGACGTATGCTGGCATCAGCCCGTCGCAATATCGCAAGCAACTGAAGCTTGCGGCCATCGAGGTTTTAGCATAGTCTGAGTTAATAGGCGCCCTCCGTATTCACGGAAGCATCCCAGGCGTGCTGGTTTGGATAGGGATGGCCCATGCCGGTCTCCACGTATTTTTTTAAGCTTCTCAGGAACATCGCCCAGTCGTAGTTGCATTGGTAGAACAGGCGGGTAAGGGGTGGCCATTTATCATGGTTGAACAACAACTGGCAACCATCCTCCGCGCGTTTGATGATCTCGAACGTGATTACCGTATCGATCCACTCGGGCACCGCTTCTGTGCAGCGCCAAACTAACATTTTTGGTGGCTCATTTTTCACCACCTCCATTTCCTTATAATAGTCGCCGAAGTAGAACCGGAGCGTACCGCCTTCCCCGGGGTCGCCGCTGACACGGGGCGTCCACCAATGTGACAAGCCTTCCACCGTGGTCAGTGCGGAGTAGATCGACCATTCCGTTTGGTGAATCGTAAGCAGGTGTCTGATGCAGCTCATGGGAACTTAATAGAGGTTGGCGATCCCCGAAAACCGTAGCCGAAGATACAAACATTTGTAGAACAACCTTCACCCGCGATTGTTCATCCGCGTGCGTGTCTGGGGATTCTAAACGCTGTCGTTCATTGAATGCAGGGTCGACCCCTATTCCCTACGGCTGGGCCGTATGATCATCCGCAGGGACTGGTCGCGGGTGAAGTAGGCAGCGGTCCAGTTATAGAGGGTCTTGAGCCGGTTCCGGTAGTTGATGAGCGACAACAAGTGGATGAAAAGCCACATCGCCCAGGCAATGAAACCGCGGAAGAAGAGGCCCTTCGGAAGGTCGGCGACAGCTTTGTTCCGGCGAATGATGGCCATAGATCCTTTATCATTATAGGCAAAGGGTTTCATCGGTTTTTGTTTCAACTGCGCCACCAGGTTTTTCGCCAACAGCTTGCCTTGCTGGATGGCCACCTGCGCTAACTGCGGGTGACCTTCCGGGTAATTTTTGTCAGTCGTCTGGAAGCTCGTGTCACCAATGGCATAGATAGCATCCAAACCTTTCACTTTATTGTGCTCGTCCACCAACAAGCGGCGGCCGCGTCCGTAGCTTTCCTTGGGCATTCCCTCAAAGACCTTCGACGTTACACCAGCAGCCCAAATGAGAATTTTGGTTTCGATCTTTTCGCCGTTGCTCAAGATCACGGTGTCGTCTACGTAGTCTTTCACCGACACATCCAGTTTTACGGTCACGCCGCTTTCTGTCAGGGTGTCGTAAGTATAGCGCTGTGACTTCTGGCTCATCGGCGAGAGCAGCGTAGGTGACGCATCTACGAGGAAAATTTTTATTTGAGCGATGTTAAGCTCAGGGTAGTCCTTGGCGAAAACATACTCTTTCATTTCGGCCAACATACCCGAGATCTCCACGCCAGTGGGGCCGCCGCCGGCAATGACGATAGATCCGAATTTCCTTCGTTCACCGGGATCGGAAATCACCGTGGCTTTCTCTGCTGCTTGCAAAAGATAATTACGCATTTCAATGGCATCGTTCACCGTCTTCATCGGTAAGGCATGTTTCTTCACGTTCTCGAGGCCAAAAAAATTCGTCTCCGTGCCCGTGGCCAATACGAGGTAGTCATAGCTCAAGTCGCCGCTGGAGAGGACGATCTTTTTCTCTTCGGGGACAATTTTCTGCAGTTCGCCCAATCTGAAGCTGGTGTTGCTTTTGCCTTGAAAAAGCTTTCGGAAGGGGAAGCTGATGTTCGATGTTTCCAGGAAACCCGTGGCCACCTGGTAGAGCAAAGGAGGAAAAAAATTGTAGTTGTTCTGATCGACGACGGTTACGCGAAAGTGGGGATTGTTGTAGAGTTGCTGGGCCAGGTTGATGCCGGCAAAACCGCCGCCGACCACTACAACATGCTTGCTATTTTCTTTCATATATCACGGAATGAAGTTCATAACCTGCTGCGAAAACCGCTCCAGGCAAAATAAAAATCGGATGATGCTAAAGCGTCCATCGGTCGGGTACATTCGTTCAATAGACCTTGCGTTAGCACCCACACTATAAACGTTTGAAGGCCAACATAAGATTTCCAAAATGCAAGAAATTCAGAGGCCAAAATCGCCTCGACAAGCACCGATTTCCCCTCTGTATTTCCATCGTTGCCAAAGCCAAAACAAGATCAAAAATGTGCGTGTGCTTCCGAACGCTCACTCGTACGAACGCAATCGTTTCCATTTTTATGGATATATTTGAAACCAGACTTTGGATACGCTGTTTATTGAACAAGCATGAAAAGAATACAGATCGCCGATCTTCATCTATGGCAGTTTGATGACCTTGCTGAAACGCCTGGCATAAAACATTTCGTTACCGACCGCAGCACACACGAGGCCGGTGATGAGTTCACCTTGAGCTTCTCCAGCACACCCGATAAGGAATTGGTCCGGCGCAACCGGCAGCTGTTGGCAAAGGCCATGGGTGTAGATTATGCGCGTTTGTTCTTCCCCTCGCAGGTGCATAAGACCCGGATCGTGCAGGTCACGTCACAAACACCTTTGGAGGAGCTGATGGAAACCGATGCATTGATGACCAATCAAAAAGGATTGTGCATCGCTGTGATGTCGGCGGATTGCGTTCCGATTTTGCTCTATGATAAAACACACCAGGCGGTGGCCGCCGTGCATTCGGGATGGCGCGGAACCGTGGCCCGCATTCTCGAGAAAACGTTGCAAGCCATGCGCGACGCTTATGGCACCGAAGGAAAAGATATTGTCGCAGGCATCGGGCCCTCGGTGAGCCAGGATGCATACGAGGTAGGTGAAGAAGTCGTGCAGTCGGTGCATCATGCCTTTGGGAAGGAAAGCGGGCTGATGATCCCGCAAGCGGATGACAAGGCAAAGCTCGATCTGTGGAAGGCCAACCAAATCCAACTGCTGGAATTCGGTGTACGCGACGAAGCCATCGAGATCTCCAACCTTTGCTCCGTAAAAAACAACGCGCATTTCTTCTCGGCCCGCAAAGGGGACGCCGGGCGCTTCGCCGCAGGCATCCTCCTAACCTAGCCTATGGCACCGATGGCAACGCGTTCTCCATCTCCCTCCGATCACACCCCCGTGTATTGCCTCGACACCTTTAGCAAAAAGGCGGACGACAGTCTCTTCTACATCGAAAAGCTTCAGACCCACCTGAAGCAACACGAATTCATCAGCAAGCCCCACCGCCATGACTTTTACCTGCTTTTATACGTCATCCAAGGTTCGGGCAAACACGACATCGACTTTGTTTCGTATGACCTCGGCCCGGGATCTTTTTTTGTGATGACGCCCGGCCAGGTGCATGCCTGGAACCTGGCACCCGGAACCGATGGCTACATCGTTTTCTTTGTTCCTGAATTTTACCGGATGGGGTTGACGGAAAACAGCCTGCTGGATTTCCCCTTCTTCCATTCACTCCATCCTAATCCATTGATCCCACTGCCGCCGAATGCGGAACCCATGTTGGACCGGGTGCTTCAGGAAATGCAGGCCGAATTTCACCGGCCTTCCCCGCCGGACTTGCGCCTCCTGCGAAGCTACCTGGACATTGTGCTCCTGAAAGTGGCCCGCCACTACGCCACCGGTGTAGCTGGGCAGGCTGCACAAGGCACGACCTTCAAGCTTCGAAAGCTGGAGGAGTTGATCGACCAGCATTACGCCACCCTAAAGCAACCCTCCGAATATGCCGAACGCATGCACCTCTCCGCATCTTATCTCAATAACATCTGCAAAAAAAACCTAAACAAGACCCTGAGCGACCTTATCCACGAACGCGTGGTCCTGGAAGCAAAACGGTATTTTGCTTATTCCGATCTCACCATCAACGAGGTGGCGCATGCCCTGAATTTCACGGAAACGTCCTATTTCATACGGTTCTTCAAAAAACAGACGGGTCTGACGCCCGAACAGTTTAAAGAATCCATGATCCGTGCTATAGAATAGCTAAACCGTCCTGTACCACCGGGGTTCCGGATGCGTTTATTTGAATAGCTAAACAAAAAACGCCATGGACCTCAGCCGTTCCACTTCCTACAGCATACTGGCCATCCGATGCCCGCGTTGCCACCAGGGCAAGATGTTTCCCAGCGAAACCCTCTATCATCCCACCAAATTCACCATCATGAACAAGACGTGTGCTTGCTGCGGGCAGTCGTTTGAGCCCGAGCCTGGATATTACTACGGCGCCATGTTCGTGAGCTATGCCATCAACACCGCCCTTTTTGTTGCCGTGTGGGTAGCGCTTTCGGTTTTGGTGAGCGAGATCACCACCACCCTCATGGTTGTCACCTTGTTGGCCGTGGTGCTCGGATTCCTGCCCATCACTTTCCGGTTATCACGTGTGTTGTGGATCAACATCTTTGTTCACTTCGAAGGGCTATGCGACGAGATTCCCCGCCGCAGTGAACAAAAGAGTTTATAAGAACATCCCTCCCGAAGCTTCGATCCGTTGGGCGTTGATCCAGCGCGCTTCTTCCGTACAAAGGAACGCTACCACGCCACCAATGTCGTCGGGCACGCCGGTTCTTCCCAGGGCCGTGTTGCCTTCGATGTGCTTTATGACCTGGGGTGCATGTTCAAAGGTGGCTTTCGTGAAATCCGTTTGAATGATGCCCGGCGCAACAACATTGGCGGTGATGCCCCGCGATCCTACTTCTTTTGCCAGGTAACGGGTAAACACTTCCACCCCACCCTTCATGGAAGCATAGGCAGCATAACCCGGTGTGGTGAAACGCGCCAAGCCGGTGGAAAGGTTTATGATACGACCGTTGTCGTTGAGGTGAGGCAAGGCCTTTTGTGTGAGAAAAAAAACGCCCTTGAGGTGGATGTTCATCAGTTCGTCAAACATTTCTTCTTCCGTTGCCGCGATCGAGGCGTGAATGCCGATGCCGGCATTGTTGATGAGAAAGTCAAACTTCTCGGCGCCAAAGCTTTCCTCGAGTTGAGCGGACACGCGTTTAAAAAAATCATCGAAGGTCTTGCTGTCGCTCACATTCAATTGGAGCTCCGCACTTTTTCTTCCGCGGGCTCTGACTTCGGCCACCACGCTTTCGGCTTCCTGTTTATTGCTGTTGTAGGTGATGAGCACGTCGTTTCCCGTTTCGGCTAGTTTCAAAGCCATGTTCTTTCCCAATCCGCGGCTGCCGCCGGTGATCAGGGCGATCTTGTTTTTAGATTCCATAAGTGATTCAATTTTATTGTGCTACAAAATTGTCCTATTCCGACCGCCTCAGAATGGTGACAGCTTCAGTAAAAAATGGTGACCATTTCAGTATTTTCCGTCCGCTTTGCTTTTTTTCTTCTTTTTGAACCCCTCATTGGGATCTGCAACTCCTCGCAAAGAAACCGATACCTTCCTCCGTAATCGCGATTTTGTAGATCACTCCCGTATAGTCCAGCTTCTTCCAATCGTCTACATACCCCATGATCAATTCAACGTTGACCTCAAAATTGTCCAGGGCCGTTTCTTCGCCCGCGAAATTATTGCCTTCGAAGATCCGGACGTAATTCGCCGTGAGTAGAAAACTGAGTGAGCCGATCAAAGCATTCACCAGTTGATCTTCGTTCGTTCCCAGGATCGTTTTCTTCAGCATTGACAAGATCTCCATGATCGACAGCGAGTGACCTTGTACTGCGTCGAGCACAAGGCAGTGCATCTCTTTTTGTTCCATACATTTTGTTTTTAGATAGTCCATCGATGAGCCTTCCTACAGGCATCGTCGATTGACTGGCAGGCGTGTTCTTGAGGAACGGGTCGAGGCGAGTTCACGAGGGTGCTGTTCAAATCTAGAGAGAAAATTCCGAACAATGAAGGCCCGATTTATTGCCAGCAGGCCTTTACCTCAGGAGGTAGCTAAGAGGCTTTGCCACGCCGTGTGTAGACAAAACTCCGCATTTCTTCAGGGCGCACCCTTTGGCATGAATTTTCTGCGACCTTATCAAAAATCAATCCCGTTCCGCCGAGTTGATCGCCTGCCTGACATTCGCGTGTCAGCAACATCTGAACAGAATTTTATGACCGCTGCAAAAAACAAACATAAAAAAAGAATGGGCCTTATTGTCGCCATCAGTTTTGTGGCGCTGTTGGTGGTTGGCCGGCTCATATTGCCATACGTCGTTTTAAATTATCTCAATAAAACACTAGCCAACATGAAAGGCTATCGTGGCCATATTGAAGACGTGGACATTGCGCTGATCCGTGGCGCCTATAAAATCGACAGTATTTATCTTCACAAACTGGATACGGCGAAAGACAAAGAGACACCGTTCTTTGCCGCTTACAACGTAGACCTTTCCGTAGAGTGGAAAGCGCTCTTTCACGGGTCCATTGTCGGCGAATTGGTTTTCGAGCGCCCGATGATCCGCTTCACAAAAGACAAGGTTGAACCTAAACAAGTGCGCAACGATTCGACAGGATTTAAAAAACTTCTGGACGATTTCATGCCCTTAAACGTGAACCGCGTCGAGATCAACGATGGCGAGATTCAGTACAAGGACGAATTCTCAAAACCCAAAGTAGACCTGGCGCTGACCCACACGTATGCCCTGGCGCTCAACCTTCGGAATAGTTACGACTCCGCCGCCCTGTTACCAGCCTCTTTCACGATGCGAGCGGATCTCTATGAGGGCAAGCTTTCCCTGAATGCAAAAATGAATCCCCTGGCCGACGATCCCACCTTCGACATGAATGCCGACCTGAAGCATACCAACCTGGTAAAATTGAACGAGTTCTTCCAGGCCTATGCTAAGGTGGATGTGAACAAAGGAAAGTTCGGTCTATATACCGAAGTGGCTGCCAAAAAAGGGAACTTTGCCGGCTATGTGAAGCCGCTCATCCAAGACCTCGATGTTTTGGGTAAAGAAGACCGCAAAGACAATATCTTTCAAAAAATGTGGGAAGGATTTGTGGGAACCGTGGGCGAGGTCTTTCAAAATCAGTCAAAAGACCAGGTAGCAACCAAGGTGGAATTTAAAGGAAGCCTCAAGAATCCTGACACCAATGTTTGGAGCGCGATCTATAACGTCTTGGAAAACGCTTTTATTCAAGCCCTTCAGCCCACGATCGATCACGAGATCAACATTGCTTCCGTAGACACGAAAAAGGAAGAAAAGAAGAACGTCCTTCAAAAAGTCTTCGGCAAGAAAGACGAGCCGGATAGAAAAAAAGATAAAGCCGAAAGAAAGAAGGAAAGGAAGGAAAAGAAGAAAAAGAAAAAAGAACAAAGGAAGGAAAAGAGCGAGAAAGAAGCCTCCGGCAACAACGTCTAGCGCCGGATCGACGAACTGCCGCATCGATCGCACGACTCAAAGTCATACCCGGATAAAATTGACCCTGCCCCCTACTCCTCATTGTTCATTGCTGATGGACGAATACAACAGCTTGATACGCTCGATGTATTGCACCGCGTTGAGAGAGTTGATTTTGGTTGGATATTCGCTGGTGCCGGGCCGCACAACAATAAAGTTTGCGTCGTCGATCCAGGCGCAACGTTCTTTGGTGTAGCGCTGCGCTGAACTGTCGCGAAGGTTGCTCCGCAGGATGTTCAATATAATGCTGTAGTCTATCATAAAAATCTCATTTAACATACGAATGTCTAACCATCCGTAACATTCGTACCAGAACAGAAGACAAAGAATTCAATCCCTTTTTGCCCTCTACTTAAAAGTTATGGGGATTCTTTTTCCCCGTCACACCATTAATTCCACACCTATCGGGATTGAGAAAATACCAGTAGAACTTGGCACGGAATTGAAAGCCGTAAGGATTTGTATATCTTTATTTACCTAACTCAGATACAACATGAATAACTTATTTAGAGGACTTATTGCCGGCTATGGCGCAAAAAAACTTGGCGGCGGATGCCTGGGCACAGTCCTGGTTTTTATCGTGATCTGGGTGGCGCTAGGCCAGTGCCAATAATCAGCGACCATCCTATGTTGACTTCTTCGATTCTATGAAACTATCCAGTATTGCCACCTTTGTAAATCAGCATATTCATGTGGTGATCGAAACGCCGAAAGGCAGTCGCTTTAAATATGCCTACGATGAAAATCTTGATCTCATGGTGGTCCGTCACGAACTTCCGGAAGGATTCATCTTTCCCATCAACTTCGGTTTCATTCCCCAGACACTGGCCGGCGATGGTGATCCGCTGGATGTGTTGGTCATGAGCGAAACACCAGCCGTTAGTGGGTGCCTGATGGAGTGCCGCGTGATTGGGGCGGTGACTGCCAGACAGCGGGATAAAACTAAATGGGTGCGCAACGATCGCGTGCTGGCCGTGCCCGTGGCGAGCCGGTCGTATGAGAATATCCAATCATTGCGTGATGTCAGCAAAACATTTCTCAATCAGCTCGAACAATTTTTTGCTGCCTATAATGCCGCACGTGGCAAGACCTATCAATCGTTGAAGCGCCTCAGTCCGGTGCAAGCGTTGGCTTTGATCCGAAAAAATCAAATCCGGCTCCCACCAAATAAATAAAGCATCTGTAGCGCCATCGCCCCCGAAAACTGTGGAATTTCTTTCCCTCTTTGCTGATTCCGGATACTCAAGCTTCGCCAGGTGGTTCCATTTGCCCGGTATAAAAATGCCCTACGCGCTCGAATAGCATGGTCGTGAACTGGCATTTTTTTCGCGTCGTCAAAGGAAACAACACATGTCGAAGACTATGCTTACCAAAAGAAAAACCACCTCATCTTCCGCTCACCGTGACACGCGCAAAACCCGGAAGTGGTCAGCGCGAGTAACCCAGACCAGCGATGCCATGGATCTCCGGAAAAACGTTTTCCGTTTGTCGGATCCTAAAAAGATCGCCCGCTCCGTCAAACGTTCGGCACAGCAAAGCAACCGCAGGAAGGGCACGCCCTATCAATCCGCGATGTCGATGTTGAACTTCTACATCAACCGGGCAGGAAAAAATCTAACCCCGGCAAAAAAAGAAAAACTCGAAAAAGCCAAGGAAGAGTTGAAGGTGCTCTTTCACCGGACGGACGACTAGTACTCCCGACACTACCCGTAGGATATCTTTTTCAATCATCACGCCAACGCCAACCGCCATGAAAATCAACATGATGTTCCTCATGCTCCTTGCTTTGGTGATCATCACCAGCATCGACTCCTGCCATTCAAAAAAATCCCCGCCGGATAGTAAGGAGGTGGCCGAAGCGCAAAACAAAGCAACGTTCGACACCACGAGCGTGGAGGATGATGTGCAGTTTGCCATTGCCGCTGCCGATGGTGGTCTGCTGGAAATTCAATTGGGGAACCTGGCCCTTACCAACGCATCGTCGGCCGAGGTGAAGAAATTCGGCCAAAGCATGATCGACGACCACAGTGGGGCCAACAAAGAACTGGCCGCACTGGCTTCGCAAAAAAATATCACACTCCCGCAGACGCTAAGTGAAAAAAATCAAGAATATTATGACGATCTTCAGAAAAGGAGGGGCAAAGCGTTCGACGAAGCCTACACTGATTTCATGGTGAAAGACCATCAGGAAGACATCGACGAATTCAAAAAAGAAGCAAAAAAAGGAAACGACAAAGATTTGCAATCCTGGGCCCAGGGAAAGGTGCCTGTGTTGGAGCACCACTTATTGATGGCACAACAAACACAGGAATCGCTGAAGAACAAGTAGCGTTTACAAAAAACGATTTCATCATGGGATGAAAGCGGCTGGTTAAAAAAACGCGGCGACCTCAAATGGCCCGACTCCTTTTCGCCGGCTGCCGAAGGTAAATGTACTTCACCACCTCTCAACTCCATCTGGAGCGGCCAGCCGATCCCTTCAAACGCTTCAAGATCAAAGTGCGGCAAGATCACTAACCCAGGTCACTCTTCTTTTAAGGATTGGGTTGGACTTACGCGGGAGGCGCGGATCGCCTGACTTCCCACGGTCAACCACGTAATGACCAACGCAGCGAGGGCCGGAATCAAAAAGTACCACACATTCAAATCAATCTTATAGGCAAAACTTTGCAACCACAAAGTGACCATAAAATAACTGACAGGCACCGCGACTGCCACGGCGGCCAGCACGATCTTTGTGAAATCGCCAGAGAGCAAATAGATGATGCCCATCTCGCTCGAACCCAAAATCTTCCGGATGCCGATCTCTTTCAAACGGCGTTCGGCTGTGAAGGCGGCGAGGCCGAAGAGACCCAGGCAAGAAATGAGAACAGCCAACAGCGCGAAATAGCGGGACAGCACCGAAACACGTTGCTCGGAAGCGTAAAGTGCCTGATAGTCGTCGTTGAGAAATTTATAATCGAACGCCAGGCCAGGGTTTTGATCCTGGTAGAGCTTTTGGATCTGGGGAAGTGCTTCCGCTTCGGCTCCTTTTTTTATTTTTACCATGATCCGGGGAACCCTGGGCTCCAGTTGGATCAGGCAAGGTTTCATTTCTTCGAACAGCGATTCGAAATGAAAATTCCGGGTTACACCGATAATTTGCTTCTCCTCTCCCCACACCCGGATGGTCTTTCCGATGGGATCTTTCAGCTCCATCATGTCGATGGCCGCTTCGTTGAGGACGATCTTTTTCTTTTCGCCGCTAAGTTCCTTCGAGTACGACCGGCCTTCTTTCATTTGAATGCCCAGGGTTTCAATAAAATCAAATCCAACCTCGAGATTGGAAAAGCCTTTTTTACTATCCTCATCGCCTGGCTTCCAGTCCACGCCGCCAAGTCCGCCATGATGGCCAACGACATCGTGATCAAAGTTCGCTGCATTGACCACGGTGGGGAGACTCCGTACGCGATTCAGGAATGAGGCCACCGCCTGGTCCAGTCCTCCCCCGATCTCAAAGAAGGTAGAGTCGCCGTTGTTCTTTACTTCGATCTCAAAGTGGATAACGTTATCGCGGTCATAGCCCAAATTTGTGGACTGCACATAGTCGATCTGCTTATACACCACCAGTACTGCCACGATGAGAATGACGGACGCGGTGAATTGAAACACCACAAGCCCCTGGCGCGCCCAGCGCTCGCCCACCGAGCTGTTCAACTTTCCCTTCAACACAACGGCGGGCTTGAATCCTGAAAGGTATAAGGCCGGGTAGCTGCCGGCGATCAGCCCGGTGATGAAGGTGATGCCCAATACCGTCAGTATAAGGCTGGGTGTTAATTGCAGGGTAAGGTGTTTGCCGGTGATCGCATTGAACTGCGGCAGTCCGATGTCGACCACGAGCACCGACACCGCCAGCGACAAAAAAGTCATGAACATCGATTCACTCAGGTATTGCGTCACCAGCGTGTAGCGACTTGCGCCCACGGCTTTCTTGATGCCGATCTCTTTAATGCGCCGTGAAGCCTTGGCGGTGGAAAGGTTCATGAAATTGATACAGGCAATCACCAGGATAAAAACGGCGATGGCCGTAAACAACCGGACATATTCTATACGTCCTCCCACCGGCACACCGTTTTCGTAGCGCCCATGCAAATAGCGATCGGAATAGTGTTGCAGCAGTAATGTGTTTTTCGTCTCTTTATTCTTTGTTTTTAAAAACCCGGCAATCTTTTCGTTGAACGCCTTGGGATCAGTACCCTTCTTCAGCAACACGAATGTGCTGGGATCGCTGTTGCTCCAATGTTGCAATCCCTCGCGGCTCGAGAAAAACAGTTCATAGTTCAACAAAATATCAAACGGATCGGTCGCGTTGGCGGGACGGTTCTCAAAAACGCCAATGATGTGACAGGGCTCTTTGAACTGGTCGCCGTTCCAGCTCACGATCTTGCCCACGGCATTCGCTGGTGATTGGAACAACTGCATCGCCAATTGCTCGGAGATCGCGATACCATATTTATCAGCAAACAAAAGATTCTGATCACCCTCTTTAAAAGGGACTGTGAACATCTTGAAGTAGTCTTTGCTCACAAATTGACTGCCCGCCTTCACGCTGTTGTTTTCAAAGGAAACGATGCCTTTTGCCGAAAACCAATCGGCGGGAACAACTGACGCGGCATACTCGACTTCCGGCATTTCATCGGCTAAGGCACGGGCGAGCAGTCCTTGCGTGCCGCTGCCGGTTCCGATGTCGCCCTCGTTATAGAAATTCTGCAATACCTGGTAAAGGTGCTCATCGTGTTCATTGAACTTGTCCACATGCAACTCGTCGTTCACCCAAAGGTAGATCAGCAATGAGCACGACAAGCCTGCCGACAACCCGATGAGGTTAATGAAAAAAGTGCTCTTGAAACGCTTGAAGTTCCGGTAGAGTAAAAGAAACGCGTGCTTGGTCATCATGTCTTTGTGTTTTATCGAACGTCAATTGATTTAGGATGGTCAGTATCTATTGTTCCTTCAGACACCGGATAGGATTGACCCGGGCCGCTTTGAAGGCCTGCACACTCACGGTAAGCCAGGCGATACACAAGGCGATGAGACCCGCCACCACAAAGTACCACCACTCCAATGGCGTTTTGTACGCAAACGCTTCCAGCCAATAGTGTGACAGGAAATAACTCAGCGGCAACGCCACCAGGATGGCGATCAGCACTGTTTTGGTAAAGTCACCCGACAACAGGAACACGATCCGAAACACACTTGAGCCTAAAACCTTGCGAATGCCAATCTCTTTCAACCGGCGTTCGGCCGTGAACGACACCAAACCGAAAAGCCCGAGGCACGAAATGAGCACCGCCAACCCGGCAAAGTAGCGCGACAAAACAGCCACCCGTTGCTCGGCCGCATAGAGGGCTTGTTGATTCTGATCCAGAAAACTGTACTCGAAAATAAAACCTGGATTGACCTTGTGAAATGTGTTTTCAATGTGCTTTATCGTTTCCTGCTGGGGCCCCTGCGCCAGCTTGATCACGATGTGCCAGGTGTTGCCCGGATACATTCTCAAAAACAAAGGCTTCACCTTTTGGTGCAGCGACTCGAAATTAAAATCTTTTACCACGCCAATGATCTCCATGTTATCCCCCCATAATTTTACCACCTTTCCAACCGGATCCTCCAAGCCCATAAACCGAATGGCCGCTTCGTTGAAAATGATCCGCGCGGTGTCGGTGTAATCCTTCGAAAAGGTCCGGCCTTCTTTCATCTCAATGCCCATCGTTTCCATCAAGTCGTGGTTAACGGTCATGTTCTCGAATTCTGTTCTGTCGTTCAAATCTTTTCCAGGCCACTCTACACCGGAAGTGCCACTGTTGTGTCCCATGAGATTGTGCCCCAAGCTCGATGCATTTGCCACACCGGGTATCGCTTTTATTTCCGTCAGAAAAGTTTCCAGTGAAGCATCGGTCCAAATGTTCCCTTCGCGGCGCACGAAGATGACATTCTCCTTGTTGTAGCCAAGATCGCGTGATTGCACGAACTCGATTTGTTTGTATACCACCACCACCGAAACAATAAAGATGATGGAGATCACAAACTGGAAGATCACCAGTCCTTTCCGCGCCCATTGTTCACCCCACGAAGCCGTGAACTGACCTTTCAGCACCGTGGCCGGATTGAACCCCGAAAGGTACACGGCAGGATAGCTCCCCGCCAGCAAACCCGTGAAGACGGTGATGCCAATCAACTGCAGCGCCGCGACGCCATCGAGGTGAAGCGCAATGTGTTTGCCCGTGATCTCGTTGAATTTTGGCAACAACAAATCCGCGATGAGCACAGCCAGCACCAACGAGAGCAAGCTCATGAATAACGATTCACCGAGGTATTGAAGAATAAGTGTCTTACGTCCCGCGCCAACCGCTTTTTTGATACCCACTTCTTTCATGCGCCGCGAAGCTTTGGCGGTGGATAAATTCATAAAATTGATAGCGGCAATAACAAGGATAAAGGCGGCAATGATGGAGAACAATTTCACATACGTGATCCGGCCACCCACTTCAACACCATTCTCATAATTGCCATGGAGGTAGTTTCTCGAAAAGAGTTTCAGGAACGGCGTGCGATAGCCATCCTCGTCTTTTGTTTTGACCTTGATATAACTGGCAAACTTTGCATTGAAGGCCTCCACGTCCGCACCCGGCTTGAGCAACACAAAGGCATAGGTTCCGGTGTTACCCCAATTCAGGAGCCACTCTTTTCCGTCTTTGAACTTTTCGAAGGTGCCTAAAAAATCCAATTGCATCGACGATTGCTGTGGCACTTTCTTAAACACACCCGAAATCACATACGAATCATGATGATCGTATTCAACGGTCCGACCCACTACATTATCGGTGGTGTTGAAAAGCTTTAGGGCCAATTCGTCGCTGATCACCAGGGAGCTCTTGTCGAGCAGGACCTGGTTGATGTCGCCCTGCAGCAAGGAGAAGGAGAACATCTTAAAAAAATCCTTTCCCACAAAGCGGCCCTCCGCTTTCATGTTTTTGTCGCCGATGGTAAATGTAGCGTCCTGCTCTGAAGACACGTTCATGGCGTATTCCACTTCCGGCATTTCTCCCGACAGTGTTTCACCCAAAAGACCGGACGTCGTGTAGGCTGTCCAAATGCCGCTTGATCTTACGCGGTTTTCGACCACCTGGTACAACCGGTCTCTTTTTTCATGAAACTGGTCGACCTGCCATTCATCGTTTACCCAAAAATAGATGAGCAACGAGCACGCCAGGCCAGCAGAAAGTCCGGCCAGGTTGATAAAAAAAGTCGTTTTGAAACGAAGAAAATTGCGGAAGAGTAAAAGGATGCTATGTTTTATCATGATGAGATTCGTTTGCTCGAATTTTTTAATGAATGTTCTGTTTCTGGATGCTCATTGAATCCCGGGACCCCGGGCATTATTGCTCCTTTAAACATTTGACGGGATTGATCCGCGCCGCTTTAAAGGCTTGCAGGCTTACCGTGAGCCAGGCAATACACAAAGCGATGAGGCCTGCGGCGACGAAGTACCACCACTCCAAAGGTGTCTTGTACGCAAAGCCTTCCAGCCAGCGGTGCGACAAGAAATAGCTCAACGGCAAGGCCAGGAGAATAGCGATCACCACCGTTTTCGTGAAATCGCCCGACAACAGGAGCACAATACGAAACACGCCTGATCCCAAGACTTTCCGGATACCGATCTCCTTCAGCCGGCGCTCGGCCGTGAACGACACCAAACCGAAAAGACCCAGACACGAGATGAGGATCGCCAAACCGGCAAAATAGCGCGACAAAACAGCAACGCGCTGCTCGGCCGCATAGAGCGATTGTTGATTCTGATCCAAAAAACTGTATTCAAAAATAAAACCGGGATTTACTTTGCGAAAAGTCTCTTCAATGCGCTGTATCGTTTCGTGTTGATGTTCCTGGGCCAACTTGATCACGATGTGCCATGTATTGCCGGGATACATCCGCAAAAACAACGGCTTGACGGTTTCATGCAACGATTCAAAGTTAAAATCTTTTGCTACGCCAATGATCTCCATATTACTGCCCCACACCTTCACCACTTTTCCAACCGGATCCTCTATTCCCATAAAACGGATAGCCGCCTCGTTGAAAATGATTCGTGCGGTGTCGGTCAAATCTTTTGAGAACGCGCGACCCGCTTTCATTTCGAAACCCAGCGTTTCCATCAGCCCGCCGTTAACGGTCATGACCTCGAATGCTGTTTTATCGCTTGGATTTTTTCCGGGCCATTCTACGCCGGTGGTACCGCTGTTGCGGCCAGTGAGGCCGTGCCCCAAGCTTGATGCGTTCACGACGCCGGGAATCGCCTTTATCTCCGTCAGAAAGGTTTCCAATGAAGCATCGGTCCAAATGTTCCCTTCGCGAGGTACGAAAATGACATTCTCCTTATGGTAGCCGAGATCGCGTGATTGCACGAATTCGATTTGTTTATATACGACCACAACCGAGACAATAAAAATGATGGAGATCGTAAACTGGAAGATCACCAGCCCCTTCCGCGCCCATTGCTCGCCCAACGACGTGCTGAATTGGCCCTTCAGCACCGTGGCCGGGTCGAAACCTGATAGATACACCGCGGGGTAACTCCCCGCCAGCAAACCCGTAACGGCCGTGATGCCAAGCAACTGCAGCGCGGCGATCGCATCGAGATGAAGCGCAATATGCTTGCCGGTGATCTCGTTGAACTTTGGCAGTATCAAATCCGCTGCGAGGATGGCCAGCACCAGGGCGAGCAAACTCATAAATAAAGATTCGCCAAGGTATTGAACCATGAGTGTTTTGCGTCCCGCGCCAACAGCCTTTTTAATGCCCACCTCCTTCATACGTCGCGAAGCTTTGGCCGTCGACAAGTTCATGAAGTTGATCGCGGCAATGACGAGAATAAAAGCGGCGATGATGGAAAACAGTTTCACGTAGGTGATTCTTCCTCCGGTTTCAACGCCGTTCTCATAGTGGCCGTGGAGATAATCCCTCGCAAAAAGTTTCAGGAACGGCATGCGGTGAGCGTCTTCTCCATTTGTTTTGGTCTTGATGTAACTGGCAAACTTGGCGTTGAAGGCCGCGACGTCCGCATTCGGTTTGAGTAACACATACGCCAGGGTTGCCGTATTGCCCCAATCCTGAAACCACTGCTTTCCATCTTTATATTTTTCGAGCGTTCCTAAGAAATCGACTTGGATCGTGGATTGTTGCGGCATTTTTTTAAACACCCCCGAGATCACATAGGCATCATGGTGATCGTATTCAACGGTCCGACCCACCACATTATCGGTTGTATTAAAAAGTCTTAAGGCTAGTTCGTCGCTGATGACCAGCGCATTCTTATCGAGCAGCACTTTGTTGACATCGCCCTGCAGGATGGAAAAAGAAAACATCTTAAAAAAATCCTTTCCCACAAAACGGCCTTGCGCTTTCATGTTCTTGTCGCCAAGGGTGAGCGTAGCGGCTTGGTCGGACGATGTGCTTATGGCATATTCCACCTCGGGCATTTCGCCCGACAGCGTTTCACCCAAAAGACCCGAGGTGACGTAGGATGTCCAAATGCCGCTGGACCGTACCCGATTTTCCAGTACTTGATACAGCCGGTCCTTTTTCTCATGAAACTGGTCGATCTGCAATTCGTCATTCACCCAAAAATAAATGAGCAGCGAGCACGCCAGGCCCGCAGAAAGCCCGACCAGGTTGATGAAAAAAGTCGTTTTGAACCGGCGAAAATTGCGGAAGAGCAAAAGGATATTGTGTTTTATCATGACGAATGGGTCTGATTGAATTTGTTAGCAACTACTTGACCATGTATGCTTACTGAATTCGGGATCACTGGTCACTGTTCTTTCAAACATTTCGAAGGATTGATCCGCGCCGCCTTAAAGGCTTGCGTGCTTACCGTCAGCCACGCAATCAAGAGTGAAACCCCACCGGCACTGACAAAATACCAACCGGAAAGATCGATCTTGAATACAAACGTGTCGAGCCAGTAGCGCACCACAAAATAGCTTGCCGGCAATCCGATCACGATCGACACCAGCACGATCCGGGTGAAATCTTTTGTCAGCAGGTAAACGATGCCGGCTTCACTGGAGCCCAGCACCTTCCGGATGCCCATCTCTTTCAAGCGTCGCTCGGCGGTGAATGCTGCCAGTCCAAACAGACCCAGGCACGATATGATGATGGCCAGCGCCGCGAAATAGCGCGACAAGATCGCCACGCGTTTTTCCGCTACGTATTGGGCCTGGTAATCCTGGTCGAGGAATTTATAATCGAACGTGAAGCCGGGATTGAAGGTCGTGTAGAACCGGCCGAGGCGTTCCAAGGTTTCTTTTGTTTTGCCGCCCTCGATCTTCACCATAACATGCAGGGTTTCGTCGGGAACGTACCGAAAGAAGAGCGGTTTCACATTTTCGTGTAATGACTGAAAGTGAAAGTTCTTGACCACACCGATGATCTGCATTTTTTTGCCCCACATTGTGATCTCTTTTCCCACGGGGTCTTTCAGTCCCATCACGTCGATGGCCGCCTCGTTGAAAATGATCTTCGATCGCTCATCGCCAAATTGGCTGGAGAACGTGCGTCCGGCAAGCATCTCCACACCCAAGGTCTCCACCATTTGATAGTTGACGCCGACGTTTTCAAAGGGTATAATGTCTGCAGGATTCTTTCCATCCCATTCCATCCCGGTCGTGCTGTTTTCAGCCCTCACCATCGCGTGGGCGCTGCTGGATGCGTTGACCACGCCAGGCATCTGTCTCACTTCGGTCAGGAAAGTTTCAAGGCTTTCGCCAACTTTTCCACTGGGTTTAAAGTAGATGATGTTGTCTTTATCGAACCCGATGTTTTTAGTTTGAACGTACTCGATCTGCTTGTAGATGACCATCACCGAAACAATGAAGACGATGGACAGCGCAAATTGAAACACCACCAATCCCTTCCGCGCCCAGAATTCATTGGCGGAGTTAACGAACTGGCCCTTCAATACCAGTGCCGGGTTGAATCCTGAAAGATAGAAGGCTGGATAGCTGCCCGCCAGCAGGCCTGTAGCCGTGGCGATCCCAACCAAAGCCAGCACGAAACGACCGGTAAAGTTCAGCGTCAATTGCTTGCCGGTTACGTCATTGAACAAGGGAAGCAAAAGGTCGACCACCAACACGGCGACGGCCAGGGATAAGAAGGCCATCAACAGTGACTCCACGAGGTGTTGTGCCATCAATGTCCGTCTTCCCGCGCCGATCGCTTTTTTGATACCCACTTCCTTCATGCGTGTCGTGGCCTTTGCAGTCGACAGGTTCATAAAGTTGATGCAGGCTATGATGAGAATGAAAATTGCAATAAGAGAAAACAACCGGACGTACTCGATTCTGCCGCCCGCCTGCACGCCGTTCTCGTAGTGCCCATACAGGTATCGCTCGGAGTAGCGCTGCAAAAATAAGGTCACGTGCGAAGTCGGGTCTTTTCGTTTTATAAAATCCGCGATCTTCGCGTCAACATCGGCTGGGCGCACGCCCTCCTTCAATACCGCATAGGTGTTCGTGCCAAAATTTCCATACGTCAAGGCCTCCTTGCCCACGATCTCCTTATACACTTCGAACGACAAAGCGAAATCGAACCGGTCGGAAGCGGTGGTGGGCAGCTCTTTATAGACACCGGTGATCACAAATTGTTTCTTGATGTTCAACACCTCCCAATCCACCACCTTACCTACAACATGGTCGGTCGTGTTGAAAAATTTCTTTGCCAGCGTTTCTGAAATGACGATCGAACCTTTGTCGGTCAAAACGTTGGCAGGATCGCCCTGCAGAAAAGTATAAGAGAATACTTTGAAATAATCTTCGCTGATCAACTGCCCCACGGCGCTCACGTGCTTGGCGTCCGCCGAAACCGAAAACTCATAGGGCTCATTGAAGGCGACCGAGGTGGCCACATTTTCAAATTCCGGAACCTCTGCGATCAATGCCTCGCGCAGGATGGCCGGTGTGGAGGGGGAAGTGTCGATGCCCTCGGTCAATTTTTTATAGGTCATCACCGAAAAGAGACGCGCATCGTTTTTGTGAAATGTATCGACGGTCAGCTCATCGTTCACCCAAAGAAAGATCAACACCGCGCAAGTCAACCCGGTCGACAATCCGATGAGATTGATCAAAAATGTGCTCTTGAACCGTTTAAAATTCCGAAAGACGAGGAGTAAGTGGTGTAGGATCATGACGCTTGGTGCTGGTTAAATTAGGTTGCTCGCTCTGTCGCAGGGCATGGCATGTGCCACATTGCCAAAGGCCGTTTTTAGGGTTGAAAAGCCGCCTTTTTCAGATTTCCAATCCAAAACTGCCCATCCATAGAAAAGGCACTGTCCAATATTGGGCACTTTTTATGGTTTTTCGACGGCTGATGGATAGCTTTAAATCTTCTTCTAAATGTAGCATTGGAAAATGAGTAAACCCCTCGGCCGTATTTTGTTGGTGGATGATGATGAGTTTGTACTGCTCTCCGTGAAAATGTTGCTGGAGCCGCATTTCGCCGTCGTAAAGACCTTGAATAACCCCGAACGAATCCCCGCATTAATTGACCAGGAGGGGTTTGATGTTGTGGTGCTCGACATGAATTTCCGGAGCGGCGACACCACAGGCAACCAGGGACGTTTCTGGCTCAAAAAAATCCTCAGCCAGCATCCCGATACCCAAGTGATCCTCCTGACGGCTTACGGTGACATTCAACTTGCCGTCGATTCGATCAAGGAAGGCGCGCTGGATTTTATCGTCAAGCCCTGGCAGAACGAAAAACTGCTGACCACCGTGAAAACCGCGAACCTGGTGAGCCAGGAAAAAAATAAAGTAAAACAATTGCGCTCTCAACAACGCTCGCTGGTGTCGGCGTTGAGCCAGAAGAATGAACCGTTGGTCGGTACGTCACCCGGCATCACAGCCATTCGCAAGACGATCGAGAAAATAGCACCCACCGAGGCCGAAGTACTCATCCTAGGCCAGAACGGTACCGGGAAAGAAGTGATCGCCCGCGAGATCCACGAAAAGTCACGACGCGCCGAGGGCATCTTCATGACGGTGGACGTTGGGGCCTTGAGTGAAAATCTTTTTGAAAGCGAAATGTTTGGTCATCGCAAGGGTGCGTTCACCGACGCCAAGGAAGATCGCGTCGGCAGATTCGAAGCCGCGGCTGGCGGCACGTTGTTACTGGATGAGATCGGAAACCTCCCTTTATCACTCCAGGCCAAGCTGCTCACGGTACTGCAAAGCAAAAAAGTGACACGCCTGGGAACGCACGAGCCCATCGACCTGGATGTCCGCATCATCTGCGCCACCAATTGCAACCTGCATGCCATGGTGGAATCGGGAAAATTCCGGGAGGATCTTTTATATCGCATCAACACCGTAGAACTCACCGTGCCGACACTCTACGACCGGCCCGAAGATATTCCCCTGCTGGCGCAACACTTTCTGAAAAAATTTGCCGTGAAATATCAAAAGCCTTATCTGAAGATCTCATCGGAAGCCCAGTCGCAACTGGGTGGCTACCGGTGGCCGGGGAACATTCGCGAACTGCAGCATGCGGTGGAGCGGGCGGTCATCATGTGCGAGGGTGAAGCGCTGATGCCCGGCGATTTTGGGTCGGTGCAACAAACTTTATCCGGTGAGTTTCGATTCGATCGCCTCAACCTGGAGCAACTGGAAGCGTGGGCCATTCGCAAGGTCATCGCCAAACATCAGGGCAACGTCAGTCATGCTGCGGAAGAATTGGGTCTTTCGCGCGGGGCTTTATACCGGAGAATGGAAACGTATGGTATTTAAAAACTTCCGCATCAATGTCATTTTCAGAGTGCTCTTACTGGTGGTGAGCATTGGGTTGCTGGCCTGGTGCCTGGTGCACGAACGATACCTTCGGAGCGTATACCTCGCTGCCGGTGTTTGCATGGTGGTGGGCGAATTCATTTGGTATGTCGACCGTTTCAACCGGGATATGAAAGTGTTTATGGTGAGTCTTCTGCAGAAGGACTTCACCACGCATTTCCAGTCGACGGGAAAAGGCAGACGTTTGGATGAGCTCTATGGCATACTGAACGCGATCTCCGAGGCGTTTAAAAAAATCAGCACGGAAAAAGAAACACAATATCGCTACCTGGAAATGCTGGTGGAACACATCCGCGTGAGCATTCTCAGCATCGACGCAGAGGGAAAAATCCACCTCGCGAACCCGTCGTTAAAAAATCTGCTTCAGAAAAGCATCCTCCCCAACCTGAAAGCGCTGGAGGTATTCGGTGAACCTTTTGTCAAGACCTTGCGGGAGATACGCTCAGGAGAAACGCGCCTGGAGAAACTCCGGGTGCAAAACGACGTGCTGCATTTGTCTATTCATGCGTCGGAGTTCAAGCTGCAGGGCCGCTACTATAAACTTATCTCCATGCAAGATATCCGCAGCGAACTCGATGCGCGCGAAGTGGAAGCGTGGCAGAAGCTGATCCGGGTGCTGGGCCACGAAATCATGAACTCCGTATCTCCCATCACTTCCCTGAGCGCTACCCTCCACGGCATGGTGACCACAAACCAACCGGCATTTGGCGACGAGCACGCATCGCTCTACAGTTCCCTCGACAAAGGACTGGAAGCCATCAAAATACGAAGCGAAGGGCTTTATAATTTCACACAGACCTATCGCAAACTAACGGGCATCCCCAAACACGCCCCCCGAAGAACCAACCTGAAAGACATCGTTGAACGCGTGCACTTACTGTTACAAACGAAACTACTGGAACACAACATCGTCCTGCAAACCGCCGCCATCGACTTATCCATTTTCGCAGACCCGGAAATGATGGAGCATGTGCTGATCAACCTCATCCTCAATGCGGTCGATGCCCTGGCCTCCACGACCGATCCGGTCATTCAGATCAACACGTCGCGTCATCCCAATGGAAGCACCATCATCCACGTTCTCGACAACGGTGAAGGCATGGACGAAGCCACGCTGGAAAAAATATTTATTCCTTTTTACACCACGCGGAAGCATGGCTCCGGCATCGGGTTGGCCATCACCAAACAAATTCTTCAACTGCACCAGGCCGACATCCGTGTGAGCAGCGAACCTGGAAAGGGAACCGAATTCATGATCGCGTTGAACGGAACGTCCACCGCCTGATCTTAAACGACTCGCTCCCAGGTTACCGTAAACACCGTTTCGCCGGTTTGGGTTGGGACGGGCGGTGTGCTCACCTGCAACACGTTGCCCGTGAGCACCGCATAGCGCAGTTGCTCCATCCCTATCCAATTCGGAAATAGACTTCCTTCCACAAAGTGAATGATTTCGCCCGGGGCGCGTTCGTAATACTTTCCAAAGTACGCCAGGTAACTGTGAAATGCATGCTTCGATTCCTCCGCCGTGCCACTATTAATGGAGTCAGAGGCAAAGGGCACACGGCCGGCTTTCATCAATTGGGCGTTCATGTTGCCCGCGATGTCGTACATTAAAATGCCCGTGGCCTCTTTCCCGAAGTAATCGATCAACTCGTTCTTTTCATTCACATAGGTCCACGACACCAGTTTCCAGGTACCCACTACCTTATCTTTTACAGATTCTTTCATGGCATTAAGAAGGTTGGTTAACAGACAACACAGCTTCTTCATCGCCAATGGAATCCAGGATCGTGGCCGTCACAAACACCGCCTCATGTTCGATGTAGCGGTGCCCGCCGGGGCGTGAAACCAATTGGAAAGATTTTGTGGTCTCGTTCTGCCACTGCTCCACCTGGTGACGGGTGACGCGTGCGTCGTCTTCGCCATGGAACCCGACAATAGAAACCGGGAGGGGCTCTTCTGCGGTATATTGATAATTATTCAATAATTCCAGGTCGGCGCGCAAGATGCGCATGAGGATCTGTTGAAGTTCGGCGTCCTTGCTGTTTTCGATGGATACGTGAGGGAACATCGCGGCCAGGTCTGCGTCGGAAAGTTGGTGATCCACTTGCCCTTTGTCATAGGAGAACAGGCTTGGGGTGGACGACACGAACAGCTTGTCCGGCAAGGCCTTGTTCAGGCGGCGCAGGGAACGGATCACTTCGAAGGCGATGAGGCCTCCCATGCTGTGACCAAAGAACGAGAACGGTTTGTCCATTTTGGTAAGCAGCACGGGCATCATGTCTTTCAGCAGATCTTCCAGTTTTCGATACGGTTGCTCGGCCCAACGCATGCCGCGGCCGGGAAGCTCTATCAATACCACCTCCACGCCATCGCCCAGTCGGTTTTCCCAATCGTGATAGAGCGAAGCATTTCCGCCGGCGTCGTGAAAACAGAAGAGTCGGCGTATAGCCTTATCGTTCACGCGGGTGGTGACGAACCAACGATTGTCCACCGTGGCCTCGGCGGCGGCGTCCTGTTGTTCCAGGGCAATGATTAGTCGCTGTTCCGCCGTTTGTGGGCGAAGGTTATCAAAAAGATAGAGCGCATATTCGCGAATGCTGGGATGCGACCAGAACATGGCTACCGAAAGCTTCAGGTCCACACTCTTCTCCAACAGGTTTCTCAACTGAATGGCCATGAGCGAATCCACACCCAATCCTTTGAAAGTCATGGAAGCGTTGATGCGCGCCGCCGGCATCTTGATGATCTTACTGACATGGCGTGTGATGAGTTGTTCCAACGCTTCTTTGCGTTCGCCAGCGTCTGTCATGCGTCCGAAGGTTTCCAGGAAGCTGACTTCTTTTTCTGCATCGGCCGATTTATCGGTTGCCAGCAAACCCTTGAAGTAGTTCGTACGGGCCATCGTCGAGTAATACGAACCCATTTGCACCGCGTCAATTTTCATAATGCCGATCTGCGTGAAGTCCTGTGCGGCAATGGTATCGTATACTTCCATCGCTTCTTTCATCACGATGGGTTCGAACCCTTCGGCGCGTGCATATTTCTCCAGCTCACTTTCATTGGCAACCATGCCCACGTCTTTGATCACGCCCCAGTTGATGCTTTGTGCCGTAAGGCCTTTTTGCTTGCGGCGATGCGCCAGCACATCCAGGAAACTGTTGGCGGCTACATAGCTGGCTTGTCCGCTCAATCCGATCAGCGATGATGCCGATGAAAACAGGACGAAACAATCCAGGCTCAGGTGTTGGGTCAGCAGGTGGAGATTCCAGGCTCCCTTCAGTTTCGGCGCCAGCGTTTCCATGAATTCAATCTCCGAGATCTTGTCGATGGACTTTGCTTCGATGACACCGGCAGCATGAATAACACCTTTCAGGGGTGGCATGGATTTTTGGATTTCTTCCAGCACATTTTGCAATTGGTCGGCATGGCTCGCGTCGGCTTGGAATGTGGTGAAGCGGCATCCTTGCGACTGGTAGGCCAAGATCTTCGTGAGAACGCTATCGGGTGCTTTACCGGTGCGGCTCAGGAGCGCAAAGTTCCGGGCGCCACGACGGATCATCCATTCGATGAAAACAAAACCCAAGCCTCTGAAACCAGTGACGAGGTAAGTGCCCTGATCCGAATAGCGGGCTTGCAACGCCTTGGCGGCGGTGGCCGTGTTGGACAATGCCTTCAACCGCGGCGCGAACTGCACCCGGCCACGCAAAGTGATCTCGCGGTCGTTGCTGTCGGATTCCTTGATCAATTGAACAACCTGATCCAGCTCTTCCATCATCGGGTTGAAGCTGAGGTCGTAGCGTTTGGCTTCATACTGGGGCAACTCATTGCTGACCACCCGCAGCAGGCCCGACAACGCCGCGTGGACGACCTGGGGTTGATGTTTGTCGGAGCCCACCACCTGCATACCGTTGGTGACTACGGCGAGTTTCGGCGCCGACGTTTGATGCGCCATCACTTCTTGAAGGGCGTACAACACGCTGATGCTGCCGAATACTTGCTCTGCCTCCATTTCATCCGAAGTCAGCTCCCGCTCGCTGGAAGGGTAGTAGATTCCGCCCATGTGCAACACGCCATCCAAAACCGGCACATGGTGCGCCAGGTCTTTGGCCAATCGCGCATAACCGTCTTTATCCGCATAGTCGAGTTTATATTGCAGCAAGCCCGATCCATCTTCCACCCTGCCAAATTCGCGGTCGGGGGTGACGTGGATAAACCGGATGCCGGCGGCTTCCATTTTCTCCAGGAGAATGCAACTCAGTCCGTAGACATCGCCGAACAAAAGCCACGTCTGCATTTCCGGTTTGGTGTTTTTCTTTTCCACAGCGCGCTCGCTCCACTCGACGTCATACAACCAGCTCTTGATCTTTTCGCTTTCGCGGCGGATGAGGTCGGCGTCCAGGATCTTGCCTTGTAAGCCTGAAACTTTCAACACCACGTTGTCGTGGCTGCCGAAGATGATGAGATCGGCTTTCACCGTGATCGTGCCGCGTTCGCTGTCGGTGCGCGCCGGGTAGAGCCGGGCTTCTCCGCGAACGGGTTGGGAGTAATCTATTTGTCCAAGGAGTTGCACTTCGTCTACCGAGGTGAGGAACGTGGTCCGGTCGGAAGAGGCATCGGGTTGTTGTGCGATGGTGAGGAACAGCGGCTGGAAACAGGCGTCGAGCAAGGCCGGGTGCAGCGCATAGCGGCTCGCATTCTGACGAATGCTTTCTTCGGGCTGTACTTCAAACGACACGTAGGTATTGGCACCCCGGCGTTCCATCGACAAGGTTTGAAGTCCCTGAAAATGTTTTCCATACTGCAAGCCAAGACCTTGCAGCGACCGATAGTATTCTTTTGTATCGACGGAAGAAACCGTCGTTGAGGTCGTGTTGATAAAACGATCCGTATGGATGAGTGAGCCGGTGTACATGGTGAGCACACCTTCCGCCAGCAATGTCCATCCCGACTTATCGTCCGCACTGCCGCGGGCGAAGAATTTAAAGTCATTGCGACCGTTCTCGTTTTCCACCATGCGCAACTGGACGCGCTTGAGTTCACCCTCCACCAGGTTGATGGATTGAATGAAATTGAGCTTCCGGATGATCGGCACGCCAGCCCCGTGAATTTCAAGGGCGGCTTCGAGGATGATCTCCACGTAGCCGGCGCCTGGAAATACAGGCGTAGCGTTTACCTGGTGATCGGCGAGATAGGGATATTTACCGAGACCGATCTGCGATTCCCAATACCGCACTTCGTCCAGCCCGGCGAGTGTGATCGATTGGCCCAACAACGGGAAACGCAGGCCGGTGTTTTTGTCGCGTTGCTCGGCTGAGCGATCTTCCAGCGCATAGGTCTCCCGTTGAAACGGGTATGCCGGAAGGGAAACGATGGGCGCCTTGGCGATACCGTAAAAATCTTTCCAGCACACATCGAACCCTTTGGCATAAAGATCACCCAGATTTTTAAGAAGCGATTCCTGTTCCGGTTTTTCGCGGAAAAGCGAGGGCACTGTGATGACCTTCATTTTTCCAGCTTCTGCACATTCGTTGACGGCGTTGGTCAGCACCGGGTGCGGACTCACTTCGATGAACACGACGTGCTGGCGGTCCATCAATTGTTGCATGATCGTAGAGAACTGCACGGTGTTCCGGAGATTGCTCACCCAATATTCCGCATTCATCTCTCTTCCTTCCATTTGTCGTGCCTGCACGGTAGAGTACAGGGCGATCCCGCCTTCGCGTGGCGTGATGCCTTGTAGTGCCACGCGAAGCTCTTCCTTCAACGGATCCATTTGCTGACTATGGGAGGCCACATCAACCTTTACCAACCGACCGAAGAGACCTTTGCTTTCCAATTCCTGCAAGAGTTGATCGATGGCTTGTTTATCTCCAGCCACCACGGTGGACTTGGGGCTGTTCGATACGGCGACCGACAGACCCGGGTAGCGCTGGATCATTTCCGTGGCAGCGTTTTGATCCAGTTCGGTCACCGCCATGGCACCGCCCTGGCCGCTGACGCGCTTCATTAATTTACTGCGGGTGCAAATGATGTTGGCGGCATCTTCCAGGCTGATGGTCCCCGCGATGTGCGCGGCCGCCACTTCCCCCATGCTGTGACCAACCACAGCCTGCGGGCGAACACCCCAAGCCATCCACAATTTGGCCAGGGCAATTTGAATCGCGCAGATGGCGGGTTGGATCACGTTGATCTCATTCCAGCGACCGTTGTTGTCTGTCGATTGAAGTTGCTCCAGCAACGACCAGTCGGTGTAAGGACGATAGGCCTTGTCGCAGGCTTCGATCGCCTGGCGGAACACCGTTTCCTTTTGCATCAGTTCCCTGCCCATGCCAAGCCATTGTGAACCCTGACCCGGAAATACAAAGACCACCTTCTCGCGCGCCGACAGCGGTGCCGCGGGAGTCAACTCCTGGTCATCTTTCAAAAATTCTTCCAGGCTGCTCAACACCGCTTCTTTGCTGGTGCCCGTGTGCAGGACGCGGAAGTCGAAGCCCGGCTTCAGCAACGCCGTAGCCACGGAAAGATTGGCGAACGCCTCTTCGTTGCCCGCCTGGATGCGATCGGCATATTCTTTTGCGTATAACTTCAATGCTTTTTGCGAGCGGGCCGACAGCGGCAGCGCATAACGGTTGGTGACCCGATGCGTGGGCACGGACTGCACCACGATGGGCCTGTATTCTTCGATGACCGTGTGCGCGTTTGTGCCACCCCAGCCGAAGGAGTTGATGCCGGCTCTCAGTTTTTCACCGTTGCTGGTCGGCCATTGACCCAGTTCGTTTTGCACTTGAATTTTCAATTCTTCAAATGCGATGGCCGGGTTGGGATTCTTAAAGTTCAGACTTGGGGGGAGCATTTTATGCCGGATCGCGAGCACCACTTTGATCAGGCCTGCCATGCCGGCGGCGGCTTCCAGGTGACCGATGTTTGTTTTCACAGAACCTACGCGAAGTTTGGTCGTGCGACGCTGGCCGAAAAATTCTCCCAAGGCGCGCGTCTCTGTGGGATCACCCAATTTGGTTCCCGTGCCGTGGGCTTCTACATAATGTACGTCTTCGGGTGCAATGCCCGAGCCCGCATAGGCTTCGCGCAACACTTGCTTCTGGCCTTCAATGCTGGTGGCGGGCAGGTTTACGTTGTAGCCGTTGTTGTTCATGGCCGAACCTTTGATGACGGCATAGATGGTATCGCCGTCGCGCTCGGCGTCTGAGAGTCGTTTCAGAAACAGCACGCCGGCACCTTCGCCGCGCACAAAGCCATCGGCGGCTTCATCGAAGGTGCTGCACTTTCCTTTTTTGGAGAGCCCTCCGAACTTGGCGAGCAAAACGTTTTGGTCGGGGTCGAGGATATGGTTGATGCCGGCGGCAAACGACATCTCCGTGCTGCCGTCCCACAAACTTTGACAGGCCAGGTGGAGTGCTACCAGCGACGAAGAGCAACCCGTGTCCATCACCAGGCTGGGACCCGTGAAGCCGAAGGCAAACGAGACGCGGTTGGCAATAATATTCGACGATTGGCCCACGGCCGAATGTGAGGTGACCGGGGCATTCTTGTGTTTACGCAAATGTTCGAAGTCGTTCCAGATGTTGCCGACATACACACCGACCTTCTTTCCCTGCACGGATTGGACGGGGATGGTCGAGTTCTCGACGGCTTCCCAAACCAACTCCAGCATTAGCTTTTGGGAAGGGTTCATCTCCGCGGCCTCCGCTGGCGAGATGTTGAAGAACAGCGGGTCGAAGTCATGGATGTTTTCCAGCATGGACGCATGGCGTTGGTGTGACTTGCCCTGGGCGAGTGGATCGGAGTCGTAGTAGTCATCGTTGTTCCACCGCGACTTTGGTATTTCTGTGATGGTATCCCTACCTTCGCTGAGCAGTTTCCAAAAAGCTTGCAGGGTCTCGGCGTGGGGGAAACGGCACGACATGCCGACGATGGCGATGGGTTCTTTCATAACAGAGGATGGTTGGTTGTGATGAGATGTCTTCATAAAAAATCTTGCTATCGTGAAATAATAATCGAATGTACCATGAAGTATTCCTGCATACTTTTGAACAACCCTTGAAACATTACCCAAAAACCTTTTTCGAAAATTGCGCGCAATCCAAGTATTTTTTTCTGTGTACTCCCCGGAATCAGGGGTGCATCAATGACCATCCCAAACCATTGCAGAACACCACTCACTACGCGATATGATCACCGGCGCATGTTATGACAAAAGAGACTTTTCAGAAATGCCAGGCCTTCAAACGCTTAAAAAGAAAATCGCGCCCGTGTTGTTGCCCACTACGAAATACGTGTTTGAAGGTGAGTTACTTAACAGTCTGATCGGACGATGGCTGCTGCAGTGTCTCCTGCAAAAAAAACAAGTTTCGCTTCAAAAGTTACACCTCACTTCCGATCATCAGGGTAAACCCCGTCTCTCGTTGCCGTTGGATTTTTCTATCACGCATTCGTTCGACTTGGTGATCTGTCTGGTTTCGGATGAGGGTCCTGTGGGCGTTGATGTTGAAAAGATCCGCGATGTTCCGCTGGAGGAATATCAATCAAGCTTCACCGAGAGCGAGTGGTCCTTCCTTATGAAAGCTCCCAACACGATCGAATCTTTCTTTTCCTTGTGGACAAAGAAAGAAAGCTTGCTTAAGATGCATGGGCTCGGGTTGCAAGTTCCGTTGACGAACGTGCAGGTGCTGGATGCAGTCGGTATTATTACGGGTATGACTTCCGTTTATACCGGGGTGTGGTGTCCTTATTCTATCAGAGACTACAGTTGTAACATAGCCGTTCCTGAAAATGCGTCGCGCGTTCAGATGGAAGTTGTGGAGTTTTGACCTCACCTCCGGAGCTTCCTCGCACTCGACCATCCCAATCCAAGATCAATTTTTTCAGGCATGCTTTTGATGTTTGTGTTACATCGGCTATCTTCATTACTTTCATTCGTCAATTGGCCATTATGTTATTAGCCGCAACCCAAACCCAAAATTATGCAGTCATTATCCAAACAGAAGAATCTCGAAATCAGTTACGACCCCGAACACAAGTATCTCTACTGTAACTGGCTTGGATTCCAGAACAAGGAGTCAATCATGAAGTCCGGTCTCATTATCCTTGACTTGCTGAAGCAAAAGAAAGTGAGCAAGGTATTGAACGACAATTCACAAGTGACCGGGCCTTGGCAAGAAGCAGCCGAGTGGACGGCTACGGTGTGGTTCCCGCAAATGATCGAGCATGGTCTCAACCACTTTGCGTGGATCTTTTCTCCCAACATCTTTTCTGAACTATCGGCCAAGAAGGCGATGCCTTCCTCCGGTATCGTAAAATCTTTTAACTCGTATACTGACGCGTTGAGCTGGTTGATCTTGCAGAAGTGATCCCTTCGGGCTATCCGCTCTTCGTATATTTTATGGCAAAGGCACTGAGAAGCCAGTGAGCGCAAGAAGCTTTTTGCGTTACCGATTTCTTTGCGCCTTTTTTTCTGATCCACAAAAAAGCCCCGCCACGGAAAACCGTGCGGGGCTACCACGATGTTACATTCGTCCGGGTTAAGGATCGGAGTGCAACATACTGCTAAGGGCTAACGGATCATGTCTTTCCACTTGTTGATCACGTGTTGTTTTTTCAACTTGAGTTTCGATTCATCCAAATACTCGACATGCTTGTCGGCGGTGATCTCCACTTTAAACACTTTGGCCGGCGTTTGCGTGATCAGCTCAAGCACCTTGGCCTCCCGGCCGTCCAGCAGTGTTATCAAGTCTCTTTTACGAATGAGTTGTTCCATTTGGGTTTCTTTTAATTAGCGGCCGTAGTAGGGTTGGGCTTCTAATCAAAATCGGGTGTCGTCTTCACCTGTCGTTACAAACAGGTTCAAAAATTGTACCGGGTACCGGTGATTGAGTTAAGGGTCGTTCATGGTCTAGGTTATTGGGTTCAGTGGTATAGCACGCCAGCTTTATTCAACCCCCAACCCAGACCAAAAGAAAACTGATTTTCCCAAAATAGAACTAATCTTATCCAGGATTGGGAAAACCTGCCGGCCTTAAACGCTCAGCCCGAACCCTCATGCAAGACCTCTCCGAAAAGAATTTTCAGGACCTGTTCCGGCAGCATCATCGGGAACTATGCAACATGGCCTATAACCTGGTGAACGACCCGGACGCCGCCAAAGACATCGTGCAGGAAGTTTTTGCAAAACTGTGGGCCGGCCGCGACCACCTCGACCTGGATGGCCCCATCAAACACTATCTCTTTAAAGCCACCGCCCACACGGCCTATAATCACTTGCGGTTCCAGAAAAAGATCCTTCGCCTGCACGACCACGTAACCGACGACACCCTCCACGCCCACCCCGGGACAGACCGCGTGGAATTCACGGAATTGGAACACCACGTCCGGCAGGCCATCGACAATCTTCCGCCCCAATGCAAAACGATCTACATGCTCAACCGCCAGGAGGGCATGAAATACCAGGAGATCGCCGACGTGCTGCGCCTTTCGCCTAAAACCGTAGAGAACCAAATGGGCATTGCCCTGGAAAAGCTTCGCGTGGCATTGAAGCCTTTTATTACCCTGAAATCGTTTGCAGCATTGGCCCTGGTCGGTTGGGTATGCTATTATTTATTGTCACTGTGATTATTTCCGGGAGCCGCTTGGGGGTTCCTGCCATGTGGCGTGCTATGAGAGAAGACGTGTAGAAAGTACAAGTATGAACGACCATCATTCCCAGGAAGCCGCCATCATCGCTTATTTGTCCAACGAGCTGGATGAGGGCGGGCGGTTGGCGCTGGAATTCTGGTTGGCGGAATCGGAAGAGCATCGCCGCATCTTCCAGGAAGCAAAGGCCCTTTGGAAAAACTCGGGCAAAAAACTTGTCCTCCATCATCCCGACACCGAGACCGAACTCGTACGTCTCCTGGAGCGCATTAAAAAAGAAGAAGCAGCCCACTCAAAAAATAGCCATGCTTTTCCCGGCCGGAGGTTGCTCTGGAGAGTTGCGGCCTGCATCCTTGTCGTCATGCTTTCGGTGTACGGTTACATCCATTTGAATCCTGCCGTTGAATTCGAACGGACAACCGGGGACCAGGTCGCCAGTTTTTATCTGCCGGACAGCAGCAGGGTTTGGTTGAATACTCATAGCCGGCTTTCCTACACCAAAGCCTTTCACGGCGAATTCCGGCGGGTGACGTTGCAAGGCGAGGGCTACTTTAAAGTGACTCCCGATGCGAACCGCCCGTTCGAAGTGATCACCGGCGCCACCACCACGCGCGTGTTGGGCACGTCGTTCAACGTGAAGGCTGAGGATACGCTCACTACACTTTCCGTGACCGAAGGAAAAGTAAAATTTGCCGCAACCGGAGAGCCGGAAAGTGAAGTGTTGGTCACCACCCACGAACACGCCACCTTTCACACGCGACAGAAAACCGTAACCAAAGGCGAAGTCACCGATGTGGGCTTTGCATCTTGGCGCAAAAGGAACAATCCCATCTATGAAGAAGAGGCGCGGAACATCAAGGCGTTTCTTCATCATCAGCACACGTGGAAGAAAAATCCGATCCGTCAAACCATCATCAACGGACGGATCCGGAACACGGCATCGCTGACCACGTACAAGAATGTTGTGTTGCTGGTCACCTATGGAAAATCTGCCGACGCTACACGCGTCACGCGCTTTACCATTGTCGAGCCGGTAAAACCAGGACAGGAATTGGCGTATCAGCGACGGCTGGTAGACACGTTCACGGACACGTCATTTGTCCGCATCGTCGTGGAGTCGGCGGAATTGGTGCTGGAGGATGATGCCCGCTGATCCAAGCCTTTTATTTACCAACCAACCTGGACCATAAAAATCCGACATCCGCTTCGTTACGATGATGCTCTTGATTTTTAAAATAAACTTAAACTTCCCGGCACACTACCGAAACACGCTCTGAAGCACGAGCCCTCAACCTTCGACTCCTCCACCAGACAAGACACAGTGATTGTCCTGTTTCGGCCAGGGCCTTACCTGAATTCCACATTTTCGCTAGAAATAGGTTGGTCAATAGGGAGAAATCAAGAATGAACGTTTATTTTTAAGCTGATAAAACTACCCTTGCGTCAATGTTTGAAATTTTGAACAGATTGCCCGATCGGCTCAAACGGATCACCACCGGTGCTGAGCTTATCCGGGAAATCGACGGCCTTCGTTTCATTGCCATTTTTACGGTTCTCATCCAGCACCTGCACGAACGTTTTGTACGCAATACGATCATCGAGTTTTCCAGCCCGGTGGAGGACAATGTCCTGGCCTTTGTGGCCACACGGGGATTTATCGGCGTGTATGTATTTTTTATCATCAGTGGTTTTATCCTGGCGCTACCGTTTGCGGCCAAACGTCTGGCGGGGCAAACGGAAATGAAGCTGAAGAACTATTATATCCGCCGGCTCACCCGCCTGGAACCGCCCTACATCATTTGGATGTCCATCATGTTTGTGGCGTTTGTTATTTTCAAACACCAAAGTTTTGCTGAATACCTGCCGCATTATTTTGCCAACATCACCTACACCCACGGCCTTATTTACCAGGGTTGGTCGCTCATCAACCCCGCCACGTGGACGCTGGAGGTCGAAGTCCAGTTTTATGTGCTGGCGCCCTTCCTCGCCTGGGGATTTTTCTCCATACGCAACAAGGTGACGCGACGCATTTGTGTAACCGCGTTCATTTTTCTTTTTATGGTGGTGCAGCAGTACTTTGAATTCTTCCGGCTGCCCTACTACCTCACGGTGTTGGGATACCTTCACTATTTCCTGATCGGCTTTATCCTGACCGACATTTACCTGGTGGATTGGAAGGTGCGTCCCCGGCGCAACACGATTTTCGATTTCCTGGCGCTGGCATCGCTGGTATTGGTCATCCTGATCTGGGACTGGGAATTCAATTTCCCCGATCGCCTGGCGGAAGCCGTGCTCTTCTTTGTTTTCTTTTATTCCGTTTTCCGCGGCAACTATGCGAACCGGTTTGTCACCAACCGTTGGATCATGTCTATCGGTGGAATGTGCTACACGATCTATCTCGTTCACTTGCCGCTGGCCGAGTTCCTGATGATCCTGACGCGCAATTTGCAGATCACAAACTATTACGAGGTAAACTTGTTTGTGCAGGCCCTTATTTTCCTGCCCCTGGTGTTTGTCGTGAGCGTGATCGCCTACCTGCTCTTCGAGAAGCCGTTCATGAACAAGGATTGGCCCAAGGCGGTGCTCAACCTGCTTTCCTCCAAGACCCGCAGCACCCTGTAGGGATCCGCGATCCGAGGTGTCCAACCCATGCCGGCGGCGGAATGGCCATCCGAAACCATGTTCCGGGCAATCGTGGGAAAGCGTCAAATTCGCTATCTTTGATCCGAACGCCTAAAAATACTTTAGCGCATGGACGACGATAATGAAAATAAAATCGGCTTCGAGAAAATTCACAAGGTTGGCCTGATCGTGCTCGGCGCGGTCACGTCCTTATTCTTTTTCTATAAAATACTTTTTGGATAATGCCTGATCGTCTCTTTTCCATCCGGAATTCGTGGATCATGGGCATCCTGCTCATTGCGCTCAACGTCGGCATCCTGTTGCTCACGAATCTTTTTGGCATTGTCATCAATGTGGTGGTCATCGGCATCATCGGGTTCGTTTCTGTTTTTTATATCTCTTACCGGTTTCCCCGCTATAATATATTCTTCCTGCTGGCCAGCAGTTTTCTGATACCGTTTTTCATCAAGGCCTTCGGGCTGTTCGGCATACCGGTGGGCGAGGCCATCCAGGGACTTTGTTTTGTCATTTTGCTCACCCTTGCCCTCAACGGGCGGATCGGCGGTCTGAAAACTTTGCCGGGCATTTTGCTTTCCCTCTGGGTCTTTTACCTGTTTCTCCAATTGCTCAATCCTGCCGCCACCTCGCGCGTGGCCGGCGCGCTGGCCTTGCGTGGATACATCCCGCTGATCTCGGCGTTCTTTATTGTTTACGGTTCGATCGATAGCAAAAAGGACATTCACGCTTTCTATATCGGCTGGTTTTCGTTGGGGCTGCTTTGCGGGCTCTACGGACTGTTCCAGGAATTTGCCGGCTTACCTTCCTTCGACTATGCCTGGGCCAGCAGCGATGAAAACTTGTATGGTGCCTTGTTCACCTGGGGCCGTCTGCGCAAATTCTCGTTCTTCTTCTCCCCTTCCGAGTTTGGGATGGTGATGGCCATCACGGGTGTCGCTGCGTTCGTTGTTTTCTTTTATGAAACGAAATTGAGGTTGCGCCTTCTCTCGGTGGTCACGTGTTTGGTTTGTTTTTGGTCGATGCTCTACACGGGTTCGCGTACGGCCATGATCATGTTGCCGGTGGGTATGGTGATCTTTGCCGCCATCACGTTGCATCGCAAAGTGCTCATGGCCGTGGGCGTTTTTATTCTTATCGGCGCTGCGGTAGTGGTCGGTCCTTCTTCCGGAGCATTGTATGTGATGAGCACGGCGTTCTCCGTCACCGACGATCCGTCTATGGCAGTGCGTTTGAGAAACCAGGCTACCATCCGGGCCTACATCCGTGCCAATCCCATAGGCTTTGGGTTGGGTAGCACGGGGTATCTGGGGATGAAGTATTCCCCCAACACCTTCATCGGTTCATTCCCGCCCGACTCGGAGTACGTGAAGATTGCCATCGAGACCGGTTGGGTCGGGTTGCTCCTGTGGTGTACCATCTCTGCGATCATGTTCGGGTACGGTGTTTCCATCTATTTCAAAACACGCGACCCGGTGTGGCGATCCGTGGTCGTCATTGCGCTCACGGTTTTCTTCATGATGATCGTCGGGCTTTATCCCCAGGAAGTGTTCTTCATTTCCCAGGTGCTCTCCATTCTCTTTATGGCCATGCTGGGGCTCATCGCCCGCATCGACGCCCGGGTAAAACCTGGAGAACCGCGCCCTCCTGAGCCTGACGAATATGTCGAGTCGGAGGAGTATATTCCGCTTCCGTAACGACGATCGTTGTCCCCTTATGCTTTGAAGTGTACCGCTTGCTACTCCGCGGCTGTCGCTTTGCGCAGGATGGTCTTGTCGATATAAAATGTTCCAAACGGAATAAAGCTGGCCAGCAATACTTTCCAGGTGGTGGTCATAAATTTCCAGCGCTGTTCCACCGCCACGCCCAGGGTGATGATGACGTACACCACGAACAACACGCCGTGCACGGGGCCGATGGTCTTCACCAGCATGGGATTGCCCATCCAATATTTGAACGGCATGCCGACAAATACCAGGACGATCAACGACAAACCTTCGAGAAATGCCACCAGGCGCAACCGGCCGAGCGGTGAATAGAGATACTGTTTCATATTTTTAAAATGGTCGGATATACGGACGATGGGCCCACGGCAAAAAGGGCCACGGAACGGCCAGCAATATAACGAGCAGTCCCACGCCAAACCAACCCAGCATGGTCCGGAATTTATCGCGGCTGGAAACTTTTCGTTTTGTCCACGCCGATCCTACCGTGATCATGACCACGGCCACCAGCATACACGTGATGTGGATCCATCCGAAGAATGTCCCTTCCGTAGAGTCTGCCGATGGGTTGGCAGAAAAGTAAGCCTTCACAAAAGGGCTGATCAGGTACAGGTAGAAACCTGCCGTCAATTGAATATGTGCCAACGTCGCGGTCCAGTGACGTACGGACTCATCGTGGTTTGTGAAATCCAGTTGCAGCCGGTAGCCGCGGTAGGCGCGATAAAGGGCATACAACAGGCCGGTCAACACCGCCCACCGAAAGAGAGAATGAAACCACAGGACAAAGGCATACATGGGACGCATCGATTTGTTTCCTCACAAAAGAAGTTGGAAACCCGTTGCTGGATTAGGATGAATGCGGACACTTTCAGGATTTTTCAATCCTTTTCCGGAATTGCAGGGGTGTGACCCCTTCCTGTTTCTTGAACAGACGGCTGAAATAGGATGGATCAAAAAAACCGACCTCCGCCGCGACTTCGCTGACCGACAAACTGCTCTGATGCAGCAGCACCTTCGCTTCCAACACCAGCGCCTCATCGATCCATTTGGTTGGCGACTTGCCGGTAACGGCTTTCACAGACTTATTGAGGTGATTGGCACTGATGTTCAGCAACGCCGCATAGTCGCCAACGCGATGATGCGATTTGCTATGCGTGAAGAGCAACGCCTTGAACCGATTGGTGAGGTGCCCGGCTTGCGATGGCTTATCGACCGATACGTTTGCGCGCGCTTGATTTATTTCACATAACAACGCGATAAAGTTCGACTGGATAACGTCGATGTGCTCCAGTCCATTTTTGGAATATTCGTTGAGCAATCTTTTGAAGAGGTGCTCCACGTGTTGTGACGTTTCGCGGTCCAGGGTGATGCGTGGTGCATTCCATGGTTGAAGAAACTCAAAGTCCCGGAGCAATGCGTTCTTGCTGAACTTTCCCAGCAGGCCGTCATCGCGAAAATGACACAGGTAGCCTTTGTTCACGTCGCGGTGTCGGAATGAGAAAACCTGCGTGGCCGGCACGACCAGGCATTCATCCTTGTAGATCGTATGCGATTCGCTGCCGATGGTCATGTTTGCTTCGCCTGACGTCAGGTAGATCAACGTGTGGGCGGTCGATCGCGCCGGCGGCACAGGTAGTTTGATCAGCCGCAACATGTCCTCTACACGCACGATAAAGAATTTCCCGAAATCCGATTTCAGGATCTCGTCCAGCGCTTGTTCCTGCTGCATGAACCGGTCGCGAAAAGACCGGGTGTCATAGGTTTTGATCTTCGTTTCTTGCGTAACGTTTTTTCCTTTGCCACCCCGGTGTTTCCGCTGTTGCATCCCCTGCTATTTTTTCTCCAGGTATTTGAAAATGGCCATCACATCTTCTTCCGCGAAAGTGGTTTGGGTTGCTTGCTGATAGCTGTCGTGAACGGCCGGGAACATCGGCGTGTCCAATCCCGCGTCTTTCATCAGGCGGAGGTCCTTGGCCATGAGCTTCAAGGCAAACGCAGGCGGAAACGCGTTGGCCACAATGGATGACGATTTCAGTTTCAAGGCCGGGCTGGCAAACGAACCCTCATTCAAAATGGTGAGCATGTCTTCTTTTTTCACGCCGTGCTCTTCGGCAAAGACCACCATCTCGGCAAGGCCCTGTAGTGTCAGCGCCACGAAGTAGTTCATCGCGAGCTTGGCCGAGCTGCCCGCTCCCTGGCCACCCAGATGGAGCGAGATTTTGCCAATAACATCAAAAAGTGGTTTCGCCCGGGCATAGGCCTCTGCCTCACCACCCGCCAGGATAACGAGCGTGCCATCCTGAGCCGGCTTCACACTGCCAGATACCGGTGCTTCCAGGAACGCGATGCCTTTCTCATTGCAACGGTCGGCCAGGTAACGTGACGTTCCGGGCGCTACCGTGCTCATGTCGATCACCAGCTTGCCGGGGTATTCTTTTTGCAACAAGCCGTCTTTTCCATCGAACACCACCTTCACCGCCGCATCATCCGAAACCATCGTGAAGATGATGTCGCATGATTCCATGATCGCGGCAGGGCTTGTGGCCGAAGTTGCTCCGGTCCTTACGGCTTCCGTTTCTTTTTCTTTTGTGCGATTGAAGACCTGGACACTGTAGCCGGCCTTCAACAAATTCTTTACGATGGGTGTGCCCATATTGCCCAGCCCAATCCATCCTACTTTTGGTTTACTCATCTTTTATGGTTTAAAATCCAAAGCTAATGTAGTCGACAAATATTTCGTAGTCGTTCTTCTTCGAATGATCGCCCGATCGAAATGAGGCTCGTCATTTTTAAAAAACACATTGAACCGCCTCGCCTTCGCTAACGCTTCGACGAGCAAAGAAAGACGCCCTCCTTCGCTGAAGCTTCGGCGGGCAGGCAGCAAAAGTCAACGCAAAGAAATGCAAGTGCCCTTTACTTACCAATGCGGTGGAATTTTGAAGAAGTCGTGTGGCGTGAGACCGGTGAATGTTTTGAAATCTTTTATGAAATGTGCCTGATCGAAATAGCCTGCCGCATGGCCGGCATAGGTCAGGCTTTTATGGGTGGAATAATTGTCGATCAATGCTCGCAGCCGCACGAGCGATGAAAAATGTTTGGGTGAAGTGCCTACAATCTTGCGGAAACGTTTCTCGAATGGATCGCGACTGATGGGTAACGTGTCCATGAGCGTGGCGATACGAATGTCGCCTTTTGCTTGCTGTATAGTTTGCACGGCGTGGAGCACCAGGGGATCGTGCGGGGCTTGTCTTTTTGTGGACAAAAGAAATTGTTCTACTAAAGCAATACGCTGGCGGTTGTTCGTGGCTTCCATCAACTGCTCTTCCAACGCCCGGAGCCGATCGCGGCGAACAATGTCCTCCAGGCCAACGCTCGACCCAAACCATTCGTGCAGGGATTCCCGAAACCATGCCGACGCTCCGCCCTCTTCAAAAATGACCAGCAGGGTGGCTGCTCCTTTTTCGTAACGGACAAGCCGGGGTGTTTTTCGCAAGCCGGTGATGATGGAGGTGGGCAACGGTGCCGTGTTGTCCTGTTCCGTGATCGCGATGTCGCCGGCAAGCCGGAAAGCCATCACCATGGATGTGCTGGGCAAAATCCGGTTTTCCATACCCCCATCGCTTGCCACGATCATGAACGCCTTGATGTAAGACCTCAGCGCGGGGGTGGGAATGTATTTTTCTACCTTCATGCGAAATGCAATGTCGTAGAAACGCGGGCGCCCAACAAAAAGTTTGGGTTCCCTTGGGTGAAGTGACGCCCTGGGCAAAAAAAATCCTAGGGCGACAACCGGAACAACGGATCGGCAGGCTGATCTTCCATAGGCAGGACCTCGGCATGAAATCCGAATTCCTCCAAAATATCGATCAGCACCTGCGGCTCCAGTTCATCTGTAGACGATTTCACGCGGAGGATCCGGTCGCAATCATCCAGGTCGAAAGTAGCTTTGTAGTGCGGGCAGGTTTCATGGATGCGGTCGATCAGCATGTTAGCGATGGCACGATGCCGGACGTTGGTTTTAAAAACTTCGATCATCATGATGTAAGCGTTACAGGTGGTCTCAAAAAACTTGAACTAAAGTAAAAGCGGGCCGCCGATAGATGTCCACCGGCAGCCCGCCACCTTCTACCATTTGTTATTTATTCGTATCCTGGTTGATCATCCAGGAGATCCCAAACTTGTCGGTGGCCATTCCAAAGTATGCGCCCCAGGCTTGGTCCGCCATCGGCATCACGGGTGTGCCTCCTGCCGAAAGGGCCTTGAACAGTCTGTCGGCCTCCGCTTTGGAGTCGGGACTCAGGCACAAGTGAATGTTGTTGCCCGGCATCACCTTTTGTCCCATCGATTCCACGGCATCGGTTCCCATGAGCATGTTGCCCCCTATCGGCAGGGATACGTGCATCAGGCCATTCGCTTCTTTGGGCGACATGCCAGCACCGGCCGGTGTCTCGTTGAAGCGTTGTATGAACACAAATTCCCCACCAAATACAGACTTGTAAAAGTTGAACGCTGCTTCCGTGTTGCCCTGGAAGTTCAGATAAGGATTTAAGGTTACCATTTTATTTAATTTTTTAGGTTGATGGATCACGGTTGGTGTCACACGCCCTCTGTATTTCTAAACCGCTCCAGGAGCAGAAATGTTATGCGTGATAACGATACAAATATATTGGCGGTAGCTACAGCAGAGGGTGCCTGAACGCGGCAATTAGAGGGGTGGTTTGCGACACTTTTTCGCTCGAGAGGGGCGAGGAAGTAAAATAGACATGAAAGCTCCCGTGGATCAGGGACGATTGGGCACGTGATGTTTCACGCCCTGCTATTTCAAAGGAAATACTTTTTACTTAGAGCACCAACTCATGATACAGTCGTAACAAGGTTTTGTGTGCGTCGTCACACAATCCTGGGTGCACTTTGGATGTCTGGAGGATCGTGCTGCGCGTGGCCGTGAGCCAGCGGAAACGCTCGGCGATGGAGAGCGCGCCGATGGGGCCGGCGGTGGACCCTCCGTGACAAATGCGCTCGAAAGATTCAATGTGATTGTTCAACTCCACCAGGTCGAGGTCGCCACACAAGGCCTTGATCCGATCCGGGTTTAGGATGAAGCGGGTGTCCAGAAATTTTTGATGTGAGCAATACAGGATCACGCCCACGTTGACGAACTCCTCTCGCTCGACACGGGGCACCACGCGGATGACGGCGTACTCAAACAAGTGACTCTCTTGCATACTGGGCTTCTTTTACAAAAAAATCGGAATGGGCAATGCGCGTGGTCAGAAATTGCGTATAGGCCTCGCGGTGTTTCTCAGGTGTTTCAAAGGGCGTGCCCTCCACGAGCCACTCGTCGGGGATCAGGGCCACGATGTCGCGGATGCGGGCTTCGGTGAGCAGCGCTTTGTATTCGGCGTTCACGGCATCCAGTTCTTTGGCCTGGCGCAGCAGCACGTGATTCTTGACCAATGGGAATGGCTTTTCAGGTTCCTCCCAACCGTTCCAGGAATGATGAAAATACAATGACGCGCCATGATCGATCAACCACAACTCTTTATGCCACCACAACATGTTGGTGTTGCGCGCTGTGCGATCCACGTTCATGAGCAAACTATCGAGCCACACGATCCGGGAGGCCAGGCGCGTGTCTATCGGGATCACCAGGGAATCGAACGTGATGGAACCTGACAGATAGTGGAGCGCGAGGTTCAGGCCCACGCTGGCTTTTAGCAGGTCTTGTATTTCTTCGTCGCCTTCAATTCTTCCGAAGGCGCTGTCGAGGTTGGCGAAAACTATTTCGGGGACCTGCAGGCCCAGGGTGCGCGCGATCTCGCCACCGACCAATTCGGCGATGAGGGCCTTGGTGCCCTGGCCTGCGCCGCGGAACTTCAGCACATATAGAAACTGGTCGTCGGCTTCGGCAATGGCCGGCAGCGATCCGCCTTCACGCAGGGGCGTGACGTAGCGGGTTACGTTTACGGTTCTCAGTTGAGGGCGGTCGTCCTTCATAGGGTGCAAGGGGTTCAGCTTGGGCTGGACAAACGTCTAAAAGTACAACGAAAACGAATACGCACGATACGGGTCTGCATACCTAACTTGCCGGGTAAAGATTGACCTCCAGGAATTCGTTTCTGAATTTACCCTGGGGATCATACTGGCTAAAAATTTTCCGGGCGTCGTCCAGTTTTTCGATGCGCGACTGCAGCACCGATGGCGCCAGGGTGAACAGCTTGCCCCAGTGGGGGCGTGCTCCGAAGGGTGCGAGTTGTTCTTCGATGAGCGGCAGCACCGCCATCACACCATCCCAGTTCTGCTTCCAGGTGGTGTGCAATGCCACGGCATCGCGTTTATAGCAGGGACTTAACCAAAGGTTGTCGGCAGCAATGGTGCGGATCTCCGAGATGAAGATGTGCGGGGCAATCTTATCGTGAAGCTTTTCCATGGCCATCATGGCTTCATAGCCATGTTCGAGCGGCACAAAGTATTCGGATTGCAGTTCTTTGCCGGCGCTGGGAGTGAATCCCATCTTAAAGTGAGGCAGCCGCTCAAACCACGGACCGGGAACGCCCATTTGTTCCGTGCAATTTCCTGCCGGCTGGTCTTCGATGGGGTGCATGTTTTGCGCAGCAAGTTTTGCCCCGTAAAACTCCGGTGCGATGGTGGGAGTCACACCCGCCTCTGCACGACTTTTAATCCAGACCTCATTTACATTTTTGTTCTTCCAATCCGTAAAGAGACTCACGCTATAGCCGCTGGACATGATGTCGAGGAAATTATTCTCCAACGCCTGCATGGGCAGATTGCGATACACCACTTGTTGCACGTTGAAGGTGGGCTCAAGTTGCAGCGTCACCTTCGTGACCACCCCAAGTCCTCCTAAACCAACCACGGCGCCATAGAACACATCGCCATCTTTTTCGGCCGACAAGTTTATGACCTCGCCATTGCCACTCACAAATTCGAGCGCGATAACCTGTGTGGCCAGGTTCCCATTTTTAACCCCCGACCCGTGTGTGGCTGTAGCGATGGAACCGGCGATGGAGATGTGGGGTAACGATGCGAGGTTATGTAACGCAAAACCGTTCTCGTGCAAGTACTGACATACCTCGCCATATTTCACGCCCGCCTCCACGGTGACGGTACCGGCGGTTTTGTCGAGGGAAACGATCTTGTTCAGGTCCCGTGTCGAGATCTGGTTTACCGTGCTGTCGGCAATGCGGTTGAAGGAATGGCGTGAGCCGAGGGCACGCACCTTGTCGCATTGACGTACCGCGGCCTGCACCTCTTCCACAGTTTTGGGATAGAACACATTGCCGGTGCCGTATTCCAGGTTGCCCGACCAGTTTGACAATGGTTTTTTATCGGGCGAACAAGCCACCAGTCGCGATAAAGCCGTGCCGGCCACCAAAGCGGTTGATGCTTTTAGAAATGATCGTTTATCCATGGACATGTTTTTTTGAGGAAGCTGGAGATGGTCTCCGTTAACAAAGATGCAAAAATCGAAGCAATCCAGATGACCCGATGCATTTATTCGGCGAAGCATTTATTCCCGGAGCTACCGCACATCCATTCCGCCTTGCCTCTTGTGTATTCCGTTTGTGGAACCGGTTCGCTTTAGGAAGATTTCGGTATCTTTATTCTTCACAAAAAACTCAGCCATGAAAACCATCGTCACACTCTGCCTGCCCCTCCTCTTGTTGCTCACCCTGTCGTCGCATCGATCGCCCGAACACAAAACCAGCGAATGGATCAGCCTGTGGGATGGCAAGACGTTCGATGGCTGGAAGGCTGCGGAACACCCAGGCACGTTTACCATTGCCGATGGAGCGATCGTCGTGAATGGCGATCGTGCGCACCTGTTCTACGAGGGGCCTGTGATGAACCACACGTTCAAAAATTTTGAGTTCAAAGTCAAGGTCATGACCACACCGGGATCGAACTCCGGCATCTTTATTCACACCGTCTACCAGGAAGATGGATGGCCATCCAAAGGGTATGAGATCCAGGTGAACAATACGCATACCGACTGGCGCAAGACCGGCAGCATCTATGCCATCCAGGATGTGAAAGAAGCTCCTGCAAAAGACAATGAATGGTTCACGCAAAGCATCACCGTGCAAGGCAAAAAGATCACGGTGAAGATCAACGATAAAGTGATCAACGAATACACCGAAGGTGAGAACGGCAAACTCTCCAGCGGCACGTTCGCCTTGCAGGGACATGATCCGAAAAGCAAAGTATACTACAAAGACATCCTGGTGAAACCCCTGCCCGACTAATCGGGCTGTTCACCTTTTATATCATTCAAAAATATTACGATAAGGGCCTGACAAATTTCAGGATCACTTCTGCCATGTCGTGTGGCGACGGCGTTGAAAAAATTTCTTGTTCCACCAGGAGGAGATGGCGCGAGTAAAAGTCCGGATCGGTCGTGGGTTCTTTTGGCGTGAAGGCCGGCGAACAGAGCAGCATGTGAAATTCTCCGTCGCGTACATCAAAAATGACGGTTTGAAGGATGCCATTCTCCGAGGGGTCCGAATATTGCAAAAGCAGAGGAAAATCGAACAACTCGAAGTCCTTCAGGTCGGGCACGAGGTTCGCATCAAAATATTCGTATTTCAAGATCTGGCCAGCCGGCAAAAGTGCATTCAGACTTTCAAGTTTGTTGCGCATCACCTGGTAAGGCACGTCGTCGTCGGTGAATTGGGCGATGGGCACCCACTGCTGGGTGGTGAGTTTTAGAAATTGAAGGGCCGCGCGGCCAATGGTGAGCTTGTAGTCGAAATAGGAGTAGCCGGGGACAAAATATCCCGGATAAAAATACTGGAGCCCCTGCATTTTACAGAAGTCCATTTTCCGGTAGATCAGGTATTTCCCCAGGCTGTATTTTTTGTATTCCGGGTCGTACACCGAGGTAATGCCCATGGCGCTGTTTAGTCCCAGGTCAAAAAATCCCACGGCGATAAGCTTTTCGCCATCGTGTACCGTTATCTCGTAGGTGTTGTAGATGGTGTTCACGGCGCGCTTGCCATACAACAATTGACCCAGCGAGGCCGATGGCTCGAACGCCAGCGGCTGCCGGTAACGGTGATAGAGCGCTTCGTGTTCGGAAGTGAGCACCGCCGGCTGAATGCGGGTTCGGAAATTTTTGTTCTGCCGGAACAATTTTGCCTGGACGCTGTCATTACCAAAACTCCCGAGCGCTACACGCAGCCAAATGGCGCTATACATTTGGTCCGAAAAATGCAGGAAGTTTGTGGTGAAGATGGTTTGACCCATCCTAAACCAGCCTCGCGCCAGGTAGGCATCCAGCGCTTGCGGATCTAAATGGTCGGGTTGCTCAACCTGGGCAAACATAGCGGAGTTAAAAAATAGCGCGTGACGGTCATCAAAAAAGGATATCGAATGCGTAAATATAATGGTCCGGAATAATTTTCTCCGGATTTCGGAAGACAACCGGAAAATTGGCAGAATCCTTGATCATACCTGCTTAAACCCCGCCCCCTCAACCTAGTCTAACCCAAAAGGCGTGCAGTCCTGAAGTGCAGACATAAACAATGCAGACATGAAAACAACGAAGATCATATTCATCATAGCCTATACGCTCGTCGCCGGGGTGCTCCCGGCGCAAAACAGCGTGGCGCAAGATTCCACCGGTCTGCCGGGCGATAACTTCAGCCTGGAAGGCGCCCTGGAAATGTTCAAAAAAGCGGGTTCGCCGGAGGAATTCGAGCGCATGATCAACACCGAAAACAACGGCGTGAACAACCTGGATCTGAACGGCGACGGTGACATCGACTACATCCGGGTGATCGACAAACGCGACGGCGACAATCACGCCTTCGTTCTCCAGGATGCCGTATCCGAAACCGAGAACCAGGACATCGCCGTAGTGGAAGTGGAGCGGAAAGGAAATCAAAACGTGGTGCTCCAAATCGTGGGTGACGAAGATATTTACGGTGAGCAATTGATCGTGGAGCCGCAAGCCACCCAATCCACCCCAGCCAGCCAGCCCGCACCCGCCGCGGCTGTAACGCCGCCGGTAGTCGTCAATGTTTGGGGTTGGCCTGCCGTGCAATATGTCTACGGCCCTTCGTATGTGGTCTGGGCGTCGCCGTGGGTTTGGGGTGGATGGCCCCTGTGGTGGCATCCCTGGCGTCCGTGGGGCTGGCATAGATTCTACACCTATTGCTCGCCATACCGTCCCTATTATCGCGTGGTGAATTATCACCGGGTGGCGTACGCGCACCGCATGTACTCGCCCATGCGATCGACCTCGGTCATCGTGCGGACCCGTACAGCACCGGCGGTCACACACTATCGTTATACTCGATCGGTTTACCACCCGTCCAGTAGCCACTACGTGAACCGGACGCGAACCACCGCCGACTATGGCACCCACGGTCGCACACGACCCACGACCTACCAGGGAACCAATGGCCGAACCAGGACCGCCACCTACCAGGGGACCAACGGACGAACCCGGACCAGCACGTACCAGGGAACCAATGGCCGGACACGATCCACAACGGTTCACGGCACCAGCGGCCGGTCGCGCACCACGGTGGTTCACGGAGGAACCGGTGGCAGGACACATGCCTCAACACCTCACGGAACCGGTGGCCACTCGCATTCCGTGCGCGCGCCATCGCATCATTAAGATTCTGAAGAATAAATTTGGAGAGGGCATCCGCCGTGGCGGATGCCTTTTTTATTTCATGATGCTATCCAGGAAGGCAAACAATTTTGTGCGCACTTCCTCCGTGTCGAACATTTCGCCATAGTGCGGAGCGCCTTTCACGACGGTCAGCTCGTTCTTTACGTGGGCTACGTCCAGATAGGCTTTGAGCAGATACGATTGCACTTGCGGAACGTCCTGGTCCTTTTCGCCGTGAACAATAAAAAAGGGTGGGTCATTTTTATCGACGTAGGTCACCGGGCTCGCCGTGTTGCTGAGGTCGGGGCGTTTCAATGGAGACGCGCCGAGCAATTTGGTGACCGGTGTGTCGTCTGCTGCGTTGGGATCTGCATTGCCGTAGAAAAGCAGAAAGTTGCTGGGTCCATAAAAATCCAACACGGCTTTGATGGAAAATGAGGGCTTCTTATTCCCCGCATAAAAACCCGGTTGGTTTTGGTTGTTCGACAGGGCCAACAGCGACGCCAGGTGTCCACCGGCAGAGAAACCCATCAGCACAAATTTATTCTTATCGAGCTTGTAGGTTGCTGCATGGTTGTACAGGAATTCGACCGCCTGGTTACAGTCCTGGATCTGAGCCGGGAATACCGCGGTGGTGCTGTGACGATAGTCGATGGAAGCCAGCGCATATCCTTTTTCCAGGATCGTGCGGATGGTGTTCTTCATATAGCCCATGTCCGCATACTTATCATTCAACATCCACGCGCCTCCATGCACCCAGATCACTAGCGGCGTGCTGGCGGTGGCTTTGGCGGGGAGGTAAATATCCAGTAAATGTTTTTTTAGCGTATCGTTGGCATAGGCTATGTTTTGGTGCATGACCGTGCCTTCGGGGAAGATCGATTTGATCCGGTCAGGCTGTGCCGTAACGTGCAGGGTAACGCAAAAGAAGACGAAGACAAAAGCGGGCAAGAGAGGTTTCATCTGCATACGGGTTATGAATATGAAATGTAGGAAATTGGGCACTGAAAAGCTTCGTCCCTATTTTTTTTGTTTCGGGCGGGCCTGGGGTGAGCGTAAGGGAAACGGTATTCGCCCGGGCTAATTGATTTTATAGACCTGCGAAGATTTCAGGTTCTTCAAAATAGATTCGAGGTCCTGGCGCAGTTTAGCATAATTTGTGGCTTTGCAGAGATAATCGGACGCGCCCAGTTCCAGGCATCGCACCACTTCGTTCTCGGTGCTGGAAGTCGAGTACATCACCACCGGGAGTTTCTTCAAGTATTTGTCACGACGAATCTCCATTAGGCACTCTTTGCCGTTGATGAGGGGCATGTTGATGTCGAGGAAGACAATATCGGGGAGGACGATCGCTTCCCGTAGTACCTTCAGCGCCTGAAGGCCGTCGGCCGCATACAGGAATAGGATGGAGCGATCGATCTCGCGCAAAATCTCTTGAAACAATTCGACGTCGTCTGCATCATCATCCGCATACAACACACAGATCTTTTTCTCCATATTTTAAACACCAGAGAACGGGGCTATAGACAGGTGTTCTCCTCCCGGCAAAAATAATGTTTTCGCGAAAGGAAATCTATACCCGAATAAATAAACCATCCCAGTCCTGTAGCTACAACAATTGTTGCCTTCAGGTTTAAGACTGCAATCGATAAAGCAGGTCCTTAGGAGGATTTTGCTCTCGCCTTTTTCAGGCGGGCTTGTTCGGCCGGGGACTCGTTGCCCTCCCTCACTTTTTGGGGCGTCGACGTTTCCGGGCGACGGGTGTCGTAGGAGGTGAACTTCCGGTCGTCGTTGCTTCCCTTCGTCGAGGGGGTTTTGCGGTCGTGATCGTTTGGATTTTTTGGTACCTTTTTCATAGTGCGTTGTGAACAGCAGTCATGGATAGCAACTACAATTTCATGCCACCGTTGATCCTTCAAAACCGGCTCTCCGGGGGTGCCTCCTCACGTGTATGGGGTAGTTTTCCGAATCTCTGGGGATTTTTGCCTACAGGATCCTTGCCGGTCGTCGAAAAATCGGATTTCTAAAATACATTTCAGTTTGATCGCATGAACTATTTACAGACTTTCACCCGCAAAACCCTCTGACAAATGATCACCCGAATCTGGCATGGGAGAACCGCTCCGAAACACGCAGCATCCTATCTCCAATTTCTCCTCCACGAAGGCACACGCGAATACCTGCAAACACCCGGAAACCTATCGGTCAAAGTATGGCAAAAGATGGACCCCGATTGTTGTCATTTCTGGACAGTAACCGAATGGACCAATATTGAGGCAATCAAAAAATTTGCAGGAGAGGACTATAACAAGGCGAAGTACTATCCGGAGGATGAAGGGATATTGCTGGAGTTTGAGGAAGGCGTTGAGCATTGTGAGAGTTTTGTCGTAAGGGAATGATCCGGAGCCCGAATGCCTGGCTACCAAATACTGGCTACTGAACACCAACTCCTAGATTCTGGCTTCTGGCTCCTAGCCTTTGGATCGCCCGAATGCCTTTTCTTTTTGAATGGTAAAATTAAATTACGGTAGTTGCCGTTTATTTTTTGTAAAATAGGATTATGAGCAAGATCAAGGTATTGTTGGCCGATGACCATAAGATCATTCGGATTGGGTTGCGGGGGATACTGGAGCGCGAGGACGACATGGAGGTTGTGGGGGAGGCTGAGAGCGGGACGGAGGTGTTGGATATGCTTCAAAAGACCGTGACGGATGTGGTGTTGATGGATATCGACATGGGGCGGAGCAATGGAACGGAAACCACGCGGAAGGTACGGGCGATGTTTCCGGATGTCAGGGTGCTGGCGTTGACCATGCATGAAGAAGCAGAACACATCATTTATATGTTGGAGGCGGGTGCGAGCGGCTATTTGTTAAAGAATGTGGGGCGCGATGAGCTGCTGTCTGCTATCCGCACCGTTGTGCAGGGGAATAGTTATTTTAGTCATACCGTGTCGGCCACATTGCTGAAGGCCATTACCGATCTGAAAAGCAAGCCCGCTTCGGCTGCCAAACAAGCTTCGGGTTCGCCCCTTTCCGATCGCGAGATCGAAGTGCTCAAGCTCATCGCTCAGGAACACTCCAATGGGGAGATCGCCGAAAAGCTTTTCATCAGCATTCGCACGGTGGACACACACCGCAGAAACATCCTGGAAAAATTACAGGTAAAGAATACGGCGGGGCTTGTCAAATACGCCATCGAAAAAGCCCTTATTTAGGTCAATTTCACGCGTGGATTACGAGAAATGCGCAGCGGCTACGAGAATTGCGTAGGGCGCTAAGGGTTTTACCGGTTTTTTAAAATACGCTTTTATACTCTACCCCGCTGGTTTGGGATGAGCCACCTTTAGGCATCATTTCAAAACCCCCAGCGTATGAAAACCGAAGTCCGCAAATCCGACGAAGAACTGATCACCTCCATCCTGGCAAACGACACCGATGCGCTTGGTGAATTATATAACCGCTATTACAAAAAAGTTTTCCAAAAATGCCTCTCGCTGGTGAAAGATCCGGACGAGGCGTTTGACCTGGCGCAGGAGGCCCTGTTGAAGGCTTTCGATCATCTGAAGAATTTCCGGAAGGATTCCTCCTTTTCCACCTGGCTGTATATCATCGCGCACCGCCATTGCCTGTTGGCGCTGCGGAAGAAGAATAAAAACGGCGTGCAATCCACCGAAGCGTTGGATGAGGAAGCCGACCGTCTTGCCGAAAATTCCGACGAAGTGGAGCGTCGCATCGAATCAGAAACCATCATGTTCAGCCTCATCAACCAGTTGCCCGAAGCCGACAAAGAACTGCTCTTCCTGAAATACCGCGAAGGCGAGTCCATCGAATCGCTCCAGGAAAAATTGCAGCTTTCCACCAGCGCCATCAAAATGCGTCTGAAACGTTCCAAGGAAAAATTGAACAACGTCTATGTGGTCGCCCTTAGCGTTGGCCTAGCGGAAGCGTTGGCCATGTTGGCATAATGTGACTTTCCCGCTTTTCGCGCTCTAAAGAAAAATGGCAGTATGACCAAGACCATTCTCTATCCTTTCCGGATCGATCATGATTTTCGCATGGGCTATGCCTGGTCGGCCGAACTGGCGCGCCGGCTAAAGGGTCGTTTGTCGCTGTTCACCACCGTGACGGAATCTACGGGGGAATCGCTGGAGGAGGTCTATCATTCGCTGGCCGATGCGCAAGGCTTTTACGTAAAGAATTTCCAACTGCTCCAGCTCCGGCTTAAACCTGTGCGATCGGAACGGAATTTTTTAAAGGGCGAATTCCTGCCCACGTTTCGTGATTTCGTGAACCGGGATCTACCGCACATCCTGGTCCTGCCCTCCCTCATTTTTCCCAACGATGTGATCAAGGAATATATCGCGGCCGGTCAACCGCTGGCCGTGCTGCCATCCTTCCAGCATTCAGAAATCCCCACCACGCGAAGAGATCGCTCGCAGTGGTTCATCGGGATGTTGAAAGATGTTGCCCTCTATAACGTGCCCGCGTCCTTCTTTGTCACCATCAGCGAAGACCAGGGGCTTTTCAATTCCATCGCGGCTTTTTTCAGGAAATAGATCATCCTCAAAAAAAAAGCCACTCATCCCTGAGTGGCTCTACCCTACCTAATCCTGCAAAACCTGTCTACCATTTTCCGGGCCGTATGGATTTGGTCCGGCGACTTGTTTCCCTTTAGATGACTCACCGGGGACAAAGTCACAGCACCAGCAAATTTTCATATTGACCGTTTATAGGGCAGAGCGCCCGGCTTGCCGTTTCCGGCGTATATTTTCCCTATTTTAGACGCCAAATCGGGAACCCCTCGCATGAAGATAAAACCCAACCGGTTACAGGCCACCGGCATCTATGTCTTACTCGTGCTCTCCATTTTGTTGGTGATCGTGAGTGCTTACATCACGCACTATAACACGGTTGAAAAAGAGGAGTCGACACAGACCGTGATCCGGCGCTACCGTTCCATCGAGTCGGCCACGAAGCTGCTGTCGCTTATTCACGACATGGAGTCGGCGCAACGGGGCTATATTCTTTCCGGTGACAGTATTTTCTTAACGCCCTATCGACAGGCCCAGGATGGGATCTCAACCGAAACCAACACCTTAAAAAAACTGATCAACGACAACGAGGAGCAAACCCGTTTTCTGGAGGGAGAAATCCTGCAGGGGATCCAGCGGCGCTCGCAAGACCTGGACAGTGGCATCCGCATCTTTAATGCCCACGGCAAAGACAGCGCCGCACATCGCCTGAACATCAAGACCGGACAGACCCACATGGACTCGTTGCGTGTTTTGGTGGAGGACCTCGTACGCCGGGAGCGTCTGCTGCTGGCCCGCCAAAACGAGACGCTGGAAAAGAACATGAGCATGGAGGACAGCGTACGCTTCTTTGCTTTCTCCCTCATCGGTCTCACATCGCTGGTGGCCCTGGTCGCGTTGATCGAACGGCAACGGAACATCAAGAATCTCGTCGAGACTTTAAATCGCGCCAACGAGGCCCTGGAAGAAAAAGTGCAGGAGCGCACCAAGCAACTCGTGGAAGCCAATGCGGCGAAAGATCATTTCCTCGGCATTGCGTCGCATGACCTGAAGGCACCCTTGTCGGGCATCCTCCGGCTCATCGAGTTGATGAAACTGGAAGAGTCCGGTCGCGTGGAAAAAGACCGGGAATACCTCAACTACATGGAGGACGCCTGTCACGACATGCTGCGCCTCATCCTGAACCTGCTCGACATCAACCGCATCGAACGCGGGGCCACGCCCATCGCGAAACAGCCGGTGGAGGTGGGCAAGCTCATGGCCAAACTGGAGAATGAATTTTCGCACCAGGCCCGGCTGAAGCACATCGATTTCAAGGCGGTGATCATGCCGGGTCTGCTCTATACCGACGCCGACGCGTTGTCGCGCATATTGGAAAATCTTCTCTCCAATGCTATCAAATTTTCGCCGCGCCACCGGGTCGTACAATTGCATGTCGAAAAAAATAGCGATGGCTTTCGCTTCACCGTCACGGACGAAGGACCGGGCATCCCGGAAGAAGACCTTCCCTATCTCTTCGGAAAATTCCAAAAGCTCTCCAATAAACCCACCGGTGGCGAAGGCTCGACCGGGCTGGGACTATCGATCGCCAAAGAGCTGACGCAACTGTTGGGAGGGGAGATCACCGTCACCAGCGCGTTGGCCAAAGGAACGGTGTTTGTGGTGACGATCCCGGAAAGCTAAGCGGGGCGTTGGACAAACCGTAGCGTGTTCCCATCGGGATCATCCACATAGAATTCGCGCGTTCCCCAGGTTTGATCCGTCGGACCCTGATGAACCGGTGAATCCATCTTTGAGGTCGTGTTCAACCCGCGCGCTACATACTGCTGAAAAAGATGATCGATGTCGTGAACCAGGACGGAGGCCACATTGCCAAAGGTACCGTCGCCGGAATGACTGGACAGGTGCAACTCGGCACCCTCCCGGCTGACAATACCAAAGGACGGCGATCCGGTTTCGGGCCACGTTCCATGGTGCTTGAAGTCGAGCACGGTTGTATAGAAGGCCACTGATCGCGCCACGTCCCGGCATCGCATTGAAGGAATGATGTTCATAGCCTTTGCTTAAGGATGATGGTAACACAGATCTAAACGAGATCACACTGTGACCTCCAGCTTATTGTATTTATTCCTGTACTCAACCGGGGTTAGCCCCGTAATTTTTTTGAAAATGGTACGGAACGCTTTTGTGTCGGTGTAGCCGACATCGTAGATCACTTCGTTGATGTTTTTGCCACTCGTTTCAAAATCACGTTTTGCCGCTTCGATCTTGATGCGTTGGATATATTCCATCACGGTATTGCCCGTGGCTTTTTTGAACCGGCGCTCGAAGCTTCTTCTGCCCAAGGCAAATTGGTGAGAAAGTTTATCGACCGTGATGCGATCCTGGTAGTTGCCTTCAATAAAGGCCTGCACTTGTTTGATGGGCTCGTCCTGGTGTGACTTCTGTCCTTCAAAAATGATGAACGGCGATTGGCTTTGACGGTCGATGTCGATCGCGTAGGATTTCGAGGCGAGCACAGCGATGTCGCGGCCGGCCATTCTTTCCACGAGGTACAGGATCAGGTTGAGGTATGAATAGGCTCCACCGCTGGTGTAGATGCGATCTTTTTCGGTGATGATCTTATTGTCCATCAGGTTCACCTGCGGGAACATTTGTCGGAATGCGGAGGCCATCTTCCAATGGGTGGCGCAAGGCTTGTCGTCGAGTAGGCCTGTGGAAGCCAGAAAGAATGCGCCCAGGCATAAGCTTGCCACGGATGCGCCTTGTGCGTATTGCGATTTTATCCAGGGAATAAATTCGGCGTTCATCTCCATGGCTTGCTTCTGGTCGCCGTGCACGGAGGGGATGACGATGAGGTCGGTCTTTTTTACATCGCGGATCAGTACATGGGGCGCGATCGTGAAAAGACCGTTGCGCTGGCTGGTTCCTTTTTCAATGCCGACCAACTGCACGGTGAACATGGGCGCTCTGCCGAGCTCGTTCAGAAAAACATTCAGCTCCGAGAAGATCTGGTGACTCCCTTCAATGTTCACCAGGCTGGTATGGCCGCGCGGTACGAGAATGGATATGTGTTTCATGATAGTAAATATAAAACAATGTTCGTCCCTAAATCAATCGTGTCGGAATCAACCTTTCAATTGACGGAATCCCCCCTTTTCATTCCCCCTGTGACGCCCCAACTTTGTGTCATCAAACCAGACCTGATCCAAACATCGAAAAATATGGCCAGCATCAGTTCCTATCTCACATTTTCCGGCAATTGCCTCGAGGCGATGACCTTCTACAAGGAGTGCCTGGGGGGTGAGTTGGTGTTACAGACGGTAGGGGAATCACCCCTGGCCGCATTCATGCCGTCGCATATGAAACACTATGTGCTCAACTCCACGCTCACCAACGACACCCTGGTGCTGATGGGCTCCGACATGGTTCCGGAGACGGGGCTTTCGCATGGAAATTCCATTTCCATGATGCTCCGCTGCAACAGCGAAGAACAGGCCCGCACCTATTATTCACGTCTCGCGACCGATGGCGTGCCAACGCATCCCCTGGAAGACACGTTTTGGGGCGCCGTGTTTGGTGATCTCACCGACAAATTCGGCAACCACTGGCTCCTTTATTTTGAAAAAAAATCTAATGCTTAACTTTCTTAACAACTACATCCAAAACCTTAAAACGTCATGAAAAAAATTAACATCCTGTATTGGATCTTCACCGGGTTCTTCGCCGCCCTGATGATCTTTTCATCTTTCTCCAATATCGTCACTGCGCCCGATGCTGTGGAATTGATAAAAACAAAATTGGGGTATCCCACCTATATCATTCCCTTTCTTGGGGTAGCGAAATTTGTGGGCGCCATCACCATCCTCATTCCCCGCTTTCCACGACTGAAGGAATGGGCCTATGCCGGACTGATGTTCGACCTGATCGGTGCAACCTATTCGGCATTCGCGATTGGCGAAGCAGGCGCGGCGTTCATGTTCATCTTTGTCGCCCTCGGATTTACTTCCTATTACTTCTATCGCCGGAGAGAAACGATGATGGCGGCGTCGAAATAATTTTCCGCTAATCAATTATCAACACGACATCAGAACCGGCATCCCTTGCCGGTTCTTTTTTATTTATTGATCTTTCAGACTCTTCGCGGGATTGGCCATCGCGGCCTGAATCGATTGCCCGGCAATGGTGGCCAGGGTCGCTACCAGCACGATCACTCCCGGCAACACGATCATCCAAACCTGGACATCGATCTTATAGGCAAAAGTTTGCAGCCATTGGCGCGTCAAATAATACGCCAACGGAAAGGCCAACACACAACTGATGATGATCAGCCTGACATAGGTCTTCGAAAGCATGACCAGGATATTCCACACCGAGGCGCCCAACACTTTGCGCACGCCGATCTCCTTTGTCCGTTTCACCATCGCCAGCGACGCCATGCCGAACAGCCCCAGGCTCGCCACAGCGATAGAGATAATACTAAAAAGATTTAACAAGCGCGCGAAAAGCTCGTCGGCCTGGAATTGCTCTCCAAAAAAACGATCCATGAAATAATAAATGAACGGGTCGTTCGGATAATGTTTATGCCACAACGTCTGCAGATTCTGGAGATAATCGCCTTGACGCGACTGGACATAGAATGTGTAATAGCCATACTCGTTCGGGTGGCGATGATAGAACACAATGGGATCGACGGGTTTGTGCACCGATTCGTGATGATAGTCTTTCCAGACACCGACAACGGTTGCCTTGTCGTGGGCAGCGTTCATGATCGTGGTGTTCACTGCATCGGTCGGGTTCTCGTAGCCCAGTGCGCGTGCGGCCGTCTCGTTGATCATGCACGTGAGGCCCGGTTCCCGTTCGAGAAAGTTGCGCCCTCCAAGCAAGGTGAGGCCGAAAGTTTCCTGGTAACCTTCGTCGATCCACATGACCCAGTACGATTGCTTTTTAATATTGGAAGATCCCACGGCGTGAATGTCCTCATCGTGAAACCGGATCTCCTGTCCGGGGATGTTCATGGATGCCGTGCCCGACCGGAAAGCGGAATGCTGCATCACGTCATTACGGAACGAGCGGTAGCGCGAACGCCGCAGCGAGTCAGAGTTGGTGGAGGCCGGTGCGCGCAGGGTGATGGTGTGGCTGGTGTTGAAGCCCGAGTCAAAGTTACGCATAAAGGTGAGCTGCCGTCCCGCAATCAGTGTGATGCCAATGATGGCCACCGCCAGGAAAAGCTGGAACACCATAAGACTATGCTGCAACACGCCGGCTTTGCCCCGGCCGATGCTGAGCTTGTTCTTGAGGATGAGGGCCGGCTTGTAGCGCGAAATGAAAAGGGCCGGATAAAACGCGATGAGCGTCGTGCCGGTCACAAAACCCGCAAAGTATAGCGCCCACGTGGCGGGTTGGGTTGGGCGGAAGGCAATGTTGGTAAAGAGCAGGTTGGCAAACGGCCCCGTAAACAGAAGGTAGAGCCCCGCCCCCAAACCAAAGGTGACACTGGAAAGCACGACTGCCTCCAACAGGAATTGCCCGCTGATCGCCGACCGCGACGCCCCGAACACTTTGCGCACGCCGATCTCGTCTGCGCGCTCCAGCGAGCGGGCCAGCGACAGATTCACATAGTTTATCCACGCCGCCACCACAATGAAGATCGCCAGCGAGATCAACGCAAACAAAATCGTTTTGCTGATGGCCGGTTTGGCCTCGCCCGACAACGCACCGGCCGAGGTGTGCAGGTCCTCATAGGGACTCAGAGCATACCGCGCCGTATGCCCCCGTTTCTCCAATGTCGTGATGTGTTTGTTGGCCATGTCTGTCAACTCGCGGTCAATGGCAGCGATGTCGGTCACGTGGTCTTTCAGCTTCACATAGGTAAAGGTCCACGGTGCATTGAAGTCGCCGTCGCGCGAGATCCATCCGTAGTAGGGCATGGTCGACCACGAGAGGAGAAAGTCAAATTCCAGGGAGGTGTTGGCAGGGATATCTTCAAACACGCCGGTCACCGTGAAGGGCAGGCGCTCGTTGAAGTACAGGATCTTTCCCATCGGGTCGGCGTCGCCGAAGTAGACGTGGGCTTGCGATTTAGAGATCATCACCGAACTGGGCGGCGTCAGCGATTGATCCACCGAGCCGCTGATGAGCTTTAGCGGGAACACTTTCAGGAACGAGCTGTCGACGTATAGCATGTTCTGATCCACGATGCGCACGTCTTCCGTGAAGATATAGGCCTTCTCATTGTACACCCGCGTTACGGCCTCCACCTGGGGTGCGTAGGCATGCATCAGCAGGGCCGTGCGGTCGTGCGTGCGGGCGCTTTGCAATACGGGTTGCCCTTGCTGGTACTCGAAATAGTCGACGCGGTAAATACGATCGCCACCCGGATAAAATTTATCGTAGCTCAGTTGATAGCCCACATAGTTCGTCAACGCCAGGAACACGGCCATACTGATGGACAGGCCGATCATATTGATGATCGTGAAACGCTTGTGGCGGATAAGATTCCGGAGGGCGGTATTCCAATAATGTTTGAGCATCTGGGGGTGGGGCTATATCGAAAGGTAAAATACTGAATTGAAATAATTCCACATTATTTATTTTGAAATATGGCCGGAAACGATGCCTGCTGGTGCGTGCGAGCACTCCGGCGAGGTCACATCCCGGGTAAAAAACATCGCTCATTTGTCGATAAACTCGTATTTTGCGCCAACATCCCGTATTGATTTTTACACGGACCTATGAAAAAAATCGTCTTCGTTACTTTGTTCAATATGCTGATCGTCGCGCTTTCTCAAGCGCAGACGGTCCTGAAATATCCGCATTGCAATTGTGAGGAAAAGATCACCTACTCCACCACCGAGCCCAAAAGACCGGACGGCCCCTATGAGTGGATTTGCAACGAGGTGGTGATTGAATCAGGTCATTTCAAGAACGGCTTGAAGGACGGCGCGTGGATCAGCAAAAGCAAGCGGGGTGTCATCATCGGCCAGATCGAATACACCGATGGAAAATTGAATGGCGCCTACGAACTCTTTCACTCCGATGGAACGCCCAAACTGGTGGCGCGCTTTGTGAACGGAAACCCGGAAGGAAGCTGGCAATACTTCAATGCAAAAACCAAAGTGATCAAGACCGGGAGCTATAAAAACGGAACGCCCGTGGGCGTTTGGACCATCTATGACAAGTTCGGCAAGAAGGTGTTGATGGAGTACAACTTTGATCAGAAATCCATGGCGCCCGAAACGCTAGCTCCCTATTACAAGAACAACACCATGCTCCACGACGATCAAAGCGAAGAGTTCGTCATCCTCTACTACCCCGACCGTACACCGCGCGCCGACGTGCAACCGCTGGGTGGCTTTTTGCTGGCCAACGATTATTTTGTGGAATACATGACCATCCCTGCAGTGATGATGGACACCTACACCAACTACAATTTCCAGGTGAGCGTTGCTGTCGAGGCCAATGCCGTGAAGGCGATCGATGTGCTTTTTGTGGATAAAATGGAATACCATCCCCAGACGCCATCCCTGCCCTACATCGTGTCGACCAATCCCTCGGGGAAACTGCAACGGATAGACCACACGGTATTGAATCTGAAATACCTCAGGGGAAAGATCCAGGAAGCCATGAGTATCATGGGCCCGTGGGTGGGCACGTCGGGAAATCCGGTGGAGATCCACATTCCTTTTGTGCTGAACGATATCAAGCGCTAGCCTACGCTGAAGCTTCGGCGCAAGCGTGGGTTGGCCAGAAGCAGCAACACGCTGCTACTCCGACCGCAAGCTGTTTACCGGGTTCATCAACGCCGCTTTCACCGATTGGAAACTCACCGTGATCAGCGTGAGCAACACGGCACCCAACCCCACGTAGAGGAACACCCAACCGGAAATACTGATCCTGTAGGCATAGTTTTGCAACCAGCCATCCAGCGCATAATAAGCGATGGGAATGGCCACCGCACAGGCCACCACGGTGAGCACCACAAAATCTTTCGACAGCATTTGCCAGAGGTTGAATACGGATGCGCCAACGACCTTGCGGATCCCAATTTCTTTGGTGCGTTGTTCCGCCACGAAAGAAGCCAACCCAAAAAGGCCGAGACAGCTGATGAAAATGGCGAGCACGGAAAATACGGACGCCAGCTTCCCCACGCGTTCTTCCGAGGCAAACTTCAAGGCAAATTGTTGATCCGTGAATTTATAATCGAACGGCACGGACGGGATTATTTTTTTGAACACGGCTTCGATCTTGGGCATGGCCTGGCTGATGCTGACATTCGGATCGATCTTCATCACGAACCAGCCGTGCCAGCCCTGCACAAAATAAATGGTGGGTCGCACCGGTTCGAAAGGTGATTCCATGACCATGTCTTTGATCACACCCAATATTCTGTAGTCGCGGTCCACACTATACGCATCATTTTTCCAGTGCATGATCTGGTTTACCGGATTTTTTATATTCATGTATTTGACCGCCGCCTCGTTCAGCACAAATCCGCTGGAGTCGGATGCGTACTCCTCGGAAAAATCGCGGCCGTCGACGAATTGCCATCCTACGGCACGGCCGAAAGTATGCGAGACGGAGAGTGTGGCGAAGTTTGCATCAAGAGCCGGGTCCTTGCCTTGCCAGTCGAAACCGCCGTTGCCCGACCATGATTCCGTTAGCTGTCCACCGGACTCGGCGAATTCTTTCACCACGCCAGTTTTCAACAACTCGTTTCGAAGCGCCTGGGCCTGGCTGAAGAATTCATCGGTTTTGCGTTGCACCATCACCAATCCCTCACGGTCGTAGCCGGTCGGGCGGTCTTTAGCATACATCACCTGTTGATAAATAATGATCGTTCCAATGATGAGCGACACCGAGACCGCAAACTGCATTACCACCAATACTTTGCGGGGCAATGAGGCCAGTTTGCCCATCCGGAAAGTGCCCTTCAGCGCACGGATGGCATTGAAAGACGAAAGATAAAGGGCTGGATAACTTCCGGCCAACACGCCCGTGACGACGCAAAAGCAAATACAGCTCACCCAAAACCAAAGGTTTGTCCAGGGCATTTGCATTTCTTTTGACGTGAGGTCGTTGAACCCTGGCAGTGCCACCGCGATCGCCACGAGACTCAGCAGGAAAGCGAGGCCCACCACCAGGAACGACTCGCAATAGAACTGCCAGATCAGTTGGCTCCGGATGGACCCAATGGATTTTCGTATGCCCACTTCTTTGGCTCGTTTTTCGGAGCGCGCCGTGCTCAGGTTCATAAAATTGATGCAGGCCAACAGCAGCACAAAGCCCCCGATCATGCCGATGATGCGCACCGACTGGATGGGCCCGTTCTCGAGTATACCCTGCTTGAAGCTGGAGTACAAATGCCAGTCAGACATAGGATGGATCATGATCGCTGGGCTGTACGCCAATTCGGGTTGCATGGCCGGAATGTTGCGGATGGCGGTGATCTCGGCTTCACGAATACTCTCATTTACCTGGGCCAGCGTCGTGTTCGGAGCGATCTCCGCATAGATGAACAGAAAATGGTTTGCCCAGCTCTGCTCCTTCATCCACGGGTTGTTGATCTCGTTGAGCGCCCAGGGCATCACCACTTTCAGAAAATTAAATTGCGTGTTGTACGGAAGGTCCTCATAAACCCCCGTGACTTTCACATCGATCTTACTGTTGACCTGGATGATCTTGTTCAAGGCGTTATCGGTTTCTCCAAACAAGGCTTTTGCCGTGGAGGCTGATAATAAAATCGAATGCGGATCCTGGAGTCCCGAGCGCGTGCCCGCCAGCATGTGCAACGTCAGCATGTCGGGCATCCCCTCCCCGGTATAGGCGCCACTTTGCGAGATGATCTTTTCTCCAAAAGACAAAACATAGTCGCCGCCCCAGAAAGGGACGATGTGTTTGAAATTACTGCTGTAGTGGGTCTTTAGCTGTTCGATCAGCGGGTGTGGAAGATGGCGTTGGCCTCCGTAGCTTTTGCCCTCATAGACGCCGCCTTTCATGATCTGTACGATGCGGGGGTAGTTGTCGTGATAGGTATTGAACGACAACTCGTCGAACACCCACAGCCCGATGAGCATCGCCACCGTCATCCCCGCGGCCAGGCCCCCGATGTTGATGGCGGAATATCCTTTGTTCTTCCGGAGGTTGCGCAGGGCAACGGCGAGGTAATTTCTGATCATGGCATTTACAGTTTACGTTTTAAAACACGACGTACCCTACCCGGCATACCAATCCTATGCCATGCCTGAAATGCAGCCTGATATACCTTAAAAACGATTGCGTGGCGGGGATCGTGTTCGCATATAATCAAGCGCTGTGCGAAAACGATCATGGTCCAACCTATTCCGACCGCAAGCTCGCCGCGGGGTTGGCCAGGCCGGCGCGGATGGCCTGGTAGCTGATGGTGATCAACGCGATCACTACCGCCATCACCCCGCCCAATGCAAAGACATCCCAGCTCAACTCCGTTTTATAAGAAAAGTCCTGCAGCCATTTGTCCATCATATACCACGCCACCGGCGCCGCGATGACGATCGAGATGAGGACCAGCTTAACGAAATTGAAGGTGAGCAACCGGAATATATTTTCCATCGAAGCCCCCAAGACCAACCGGATGCTGATCTCCTTTCCGCGCTGCTCGATCATAAACGCCGAGAGCGCAAACAATCCCAGGCAAGCGACGATGATGGCCAGCACGGCAAATGTAGTGAAGATGTGGCCCATGCGTTGTACATCATCATACATGCGATTGAACCTTTCGTCGAGAAATGAATAGCGGATGGCTTGATGGGGGACGACGCGCTTCCAAATCGTTTCGATAGAGGCAAGGGTTGTGGTCACGTCTTTTGCATTCAGCTTCACGGAGACGATCTTGGGGCTGGTTCCCAACTTTAACACCAGCGGACTTATATCCGAACGGAAGCTGTCGAAATTGAAATCCTCCACCACGCCGATGATGGTATAGACTTGCCAATTCATCATGCGCTTTCCGACCGGGTCGGTCAGGCCAAGTTCCTTGGCCATTTTTTGATTGATGATGACCGCCGAAGAATCCGAGGCCATGTCGCGGGAAAAGTCACGGCCGGCGGCCAGTCTTAAGCCCATGGTCTTCACATAGTCGTGATCCACTTGCCAGAACTGGCCACCGATCGATTTGTCGATCGTGTTTCTGCCTTCCAGCCAAAATCCGTTGCCGTTCCGCTTTGTACCGTTGATAGGAAGGTAATCGCTAACGCTGACACTTTTCACATCCGCTAATTGCAAGAGTTCATCCTTTAAGGTTTTCAATTTATCGCCCAACGTGTTGGTGCCCTGGAGGAGCAACACTTGTTCCTTATCGAAGCCGGCATCCTTCGTCAGTATGTAATGCACTTGCCGGTAAATAACAAACGTAGAAATGATGAGGATGATGGACGTCGTAAATTGAAAGACGACCAACACACTGCGTGTCGTGGCATTCTTGCTGCCCCGGCTGACATTGCCCTTCAACACCTGGATAGGTTTGAACGACGACAGATAGAAGGATGGATACAATCCTGCCAGCAGACCGATCAACACGCACGAACCGAGCATGACCGGCGCCAACCACCACTCGTTCCACGGAAAGGAGAGCGACTTAGACGCCAGCACATTAAAATAAGGCAGGAACAACCACGCCAGGAGCAATCCCAATGTGAACGAAAGAAAACTGAACAGCAGCGATTCGATCAGAAACTGGTTAATGATGTTGCTGCGGAAAGACCCTACGGTTTTGCGAAGCCCTACCTCTTTGGCGCGGTTGGCCGACTTGGCGGTGGACAGGTTGATAAAATTGATGCAGGCAATGATCAAGATGAAAGCGGCGACCACGCCGAACAACCACACGAAACGTATGTCGCCATGCGATGGCACGGGATCTTCAATCCCTGCATTGCGCAGATGGACGTTGGCGATGGGTTGCAATTCATACTGCATATCTTTGGCCATTTGTTTTGCGTTGGAGCGACCTTGTTCTATCCATAGGGGTAGCAAATATTTCTCGGTGACCCGGAGGAGTTTCTTTTCCAGTTGTTTCACGTCCGTGCCGGGGCGCAACAACAAGTACGTGGGATAGTTGCTGGCACCCCAATAATTTGATTCACCTTGCCAAAACTCGCGTTCTTTCATGGTGATGATAAAATGAAAATCAAATTGCGAATTGGCCGGAAAATCCTCGATGACACCACCGATCTTATAAGGTTGTTTTGCATCGTCGTTTACCACCATTAACTGGCCCACCGGATTTTCTCCCGGAAAATATTTGTCGGCTTTGCTTTTGGTGATGACCATGCTGTTGGGTTGGTCTAGACAGTGCGCGAGATTGCCGTACACCATAGGCACTTTCAGGATTTCCAGGAATTCCTGATCGGCAAACACAAATCCCTCCTCATAGGTATTGTCCATCCCGTTGTCGGGTCGGATTTGGTTGCTCCCTGCGCCGAAAAGTTCTACGGGATTATACCGGCCGGCCTTCTCGATCTCCGGATAGTCAGTCTTGACCGCAGCGGCAAAAGGCGCTTCCATCCAAACACCTCGCTCGGTCTCACCATGATCCGTATACACTTCCACGACCCGGTAGATCCGATTGCCGTCGGCATAGAACTGATCGTAGCTCAACTCGTCGCGGATGAACAAGGCGATGAGCAAACACGCTGCAATACCAAGTGCAAAACCACCGATCTTCACAAAGGAGTACATCTTTTGTTTGGCGAGATTGCGCCATCCGATCTTGAAATAATTTCTAAACATAGCGTAGTGATTTGATGATGATGTCGATTTACGGATGGCAAACGGCCGTAGATACTGTAGCACCTGGTACCAATATTGCAGCTTCGCACGCGCAGGCGTCGTCTTCCGAAGCATGGACAGGAATTTCTCGTCAAGGTCCCCCTGCACTTCTTCCGCCAGGTCGTGACGAAGAAAAGTCAAAAGGAAACGCCGGGCGAGGCGGGGCGGTGTATGTTTTTTATTCTCCATGTATGCGAAAGACCATCATGAGAGCTTGCTTGTTGCAAACCCGGGAAACTGTTTCCACAACGCTATCCGGAAATCGCGTGCTGCGCTAAGCGTCTTGCGTCCGTAGGCGGTGATCGTGTAGATGCGTTTTCGCCGCCCGCCTCTTTCCGCCGTGGATTCTCCCATCTGCGAGGTCAGGAATCCTTTCTCCTCCAAGCGCGTCAGCGTCGAATGCACAGCACCGATCGACACCGGTCGCCCGGCTTGTGACTCAAATTCCTCGGCAATGTTGAACGCATAGGCCTCCTCTCCCAGAATGCCTACCAACAGCAGGATAACCTCTTCAAATTCTCCCAATCGTGTCTCTATCATCTTTTATGTTACTAGATTGTAGAGGAAATATAGCCATTTTTTCAATTTGTTCTACATTTTAGTATAAAATCATCCAAAAAAATGCTTTCCAAAAAAGGAAAACAGATTCAGAACACCTTAAATACCAATCCCCTTTAAAAAGGATACAAAAAAATTATTTTTTCTTTTTTACCCCCCCTTTGGGTTTCCCCCCTGATGCCCGACCCCTGCCCCCCATTTTCTGAATTCCGGCTCCCGGCTCCTGGCTTCTGGCTCCTAACTCAGCCTTCTTATACCGCTCATAATACCCCTCCTCTTCCAACGCCGCCTCCGCATCCTCCACCGCTTTCAGCAGGCTGCTTCCATTATTATAGACTTGTTTTGATGCCAAGCGCATAACATGCCAAAGCGGCTCCAACTCCTCTACCATGTCCAGGGCTTTTTGTGTGAGGTGAAGCATGCGCTTTCTCCCATCGTCTTTGCCCGGCACGGATTTGACAAGCTTCTTTTTTTCCATCTCTTTGACCAGTGCGATCACGGAGGGGTGGGTATAGCCAATCTCATTGGCCAGTTCCAGTACGCTGAGGGGCGATCGTTTCGACAGGACATACAATACGGGGAACCACTTGGATTCAAAGTCGATGCCGTGCTCGTTGTAGATGCGGGTCACGTCTTTGCGCATACCTTCGCTGAGGCGCATCAGGCGCGTGGACAAGGCGAGTTCGCCGAGTTCGTTGATGAGGTTGCTCATGGCGTCAGTTCGTTGGGATGTGGCGGGCCCTCCAGGGTCAACTGCATGAACACAAGGTCCAGCCACCGTCCAAATTTATAGGCTACCTGGCGGATGTGGCCCGCAGGTTCGAAGCCGAGCTGTTCGTGCAGGTGAATGCTGACGGCGTTCTCTCCATCGATGCCGGCCACCAGCAAGTGGATCTCTTTTTGTTTGGCGATGGCGATGAGCGCTTCCAGCAATTGGCGCGCGATGCCGCGTTTTCTGAAATCGGGATGGACGTAAACGGAATGTTCTACGGTGTATTTATAAGCGGGCCGCGTTCTGAATTCGCCATAGGAAGCGAAGCCCGCCACCCGGCCGTTCACTTCGGCAATGAGCACGGGGATGTCATTTTTCACTTTGTCGTCGTACCAGGCCTGGCGCATGTCGAGCGTGTTGGGCTCGTAGTAGTACACGGCGGTGGTGTTGATGATGGCGTCATTGAAAATGTCCAGCATGCTTTGCACGTCGGCCTGGGTGGCGGGACGGAGGAGAAATTCGGGTGAGGATGGCATATGTTCTTTCGGGATATTCAAATTAGGTAGTTGACTACATAAATATACTTTTCAGCCATTTTACGCGCAACGCTTTTTTTATTTTTTTGATGATGTCAAAAGGAAAAGCCGGTCGGCCGCAGCATCCGCTGCGCCGCCATTGTATTTGTAAATCGTCTGGAGATGCTTAATTTGGACACCATTGATCATACTACCCCTAACCGCCATGCCGACCATCGCTCACCCCAAATCAACTTCGTTATCGTTTGTTCTTCTCCGCACAGCCGGATTTTTCATTTTCTTTCTTGGTGTGGTCGTGACCGCGCAAGCCCAGCTCTCCAAAACCGAAAAGAAACTCGCCGCCTACGTGGATGCACACCAGGGCGAAGCGTTGAAGCTCCTGGAAGAGGTGGTGAACATCAACAGCGGCACCATGAATTTTGACGGCGTGCGCAAAGTGGGGCAGGTCTTTCGCACCAAGCTGGACGCCCTCGGATTCAAAACCCAATGGGTTGACGGCACCCCCTTCAATCGCGCCGGCCACCTGGTGGCCCGCCACTCCGGTAAAGGAAAAACTATCCTGCTCATTGGCCACCTCGATACGGTATTTGAATTGTCGAGCCCGTTTCAAAAATATACCGTAGAGAATGATTCGGTGGTGCATGGCCCCGGCGTAGGCGATATGAAGGGCGGCGATGTGGTGATCATCCAAACCCTGCAAGCCCTGAACGATGCGGGGCTTTTGAAAGACATGAACATCCTGGTGGTGATGACCGGCGACGAAGAGATGAGCGGCGACCCGCTGTCGAAATCCAAGTACGATCTCATCGAGGCCGCCAAGGAAGCCGACATCGCCATCGGCTTCGAAGATGGCGACGGCCTTACGGAGACCGCCAACATTTCGCGCCGCAGCGCTTCGGGCTGGATCCTGAAGGTGACGGGCGTTCCTTCGCATTCTTCGCAGATCTTCACAGACAAAATCGGCGCCGGCGCCATTTATGAGGCCAGCCGCATCCTCAACAGTTTTTATAACGACCTCTCCAAAGAACCCGACCTCACGTTCAACCCCGGCGTGATCCTGGGCGGCTCGACCGTGGAACACAACGGCGACAAGAACGGTGGTTCCGCTTTTGGCAAGGAAAACATCGTTGCCAAGGACGTCATCGTCACGGGCGACATCCGCGCCATCTCCCCGGAACAACTCAGCAAGGCGCAGGAAATTATGAAGGGCATCGTTGCACATCACCTTCCCCAAACACAAGCCGAGATCACCTTCGACGAAGGCTATCCGCCCCTCGCCCCTTCACCCGGCAATTATGAACTGCTAAAATATTTCGACCAGGTGAGCAAAGACCTGGGCTATGGGCCCGTCACCGCCAACAAACCCCGCGATGCCGGAGCAGCCGACATCTCGTTCACTTCGGGCTATGTCGACATGGCGATCGATGGGCTTGGGTTGGGCAGTGCCGGCGGACACACCATCCACGAGATCGCCGACCCCCGCACCGTGGCCATGCAAAGCAAGCGCACGGCCGTCCTCCTCTACCGGCTCACCCAGCAGAAGGCCCTTCCAAAACGGTAGGTCATCCTCATGTTTCTTTTTTACTACTCGGTTTAGCGGGGACACTTATTGCGGGGAAGCCGCGAAAAGTCCCTAACCAATCGGCGAGTTTGTTGTTAGAGGGTCTATGACTATCCAACTCCAAATCGTTTGGCTCTTTGTGCTGGCCATCCCCATTGCCTGCGTGGCATGGACCGTTACCCACGAAGAAGTGTTCCGTGAACCCCGGGAATATTGCCTCCGGAGAAGCCAGGAGGGGCGCTCGCTCGGGGAAAGAAAATTCTTTTACCTGTTCACCTGCGAATACTGTTTCAGTCATTACGTCACCGTCGCTTTTCTGTTTCTCACCGACTACACGCTGCTGCTCCAGGACTGGCGTGGGTATTTGTTGGCCGGATTCTCGTTGGTTTGGGTGGCGAACATCTATATGAGTCTCTTCGGATTGATCCGCATGGATCTCAAGCGGGAACGGACAGAGATTCAGGTGTTGGAGGAGAAAGTGGAGAAATAGCGGGAGTCAGGAGCCAGAATCCAGGAGCCAGAATGCAGGAGTCAGAATCCAAGAGTCAGAATGCAGGAGTCAGGTAAAATTATATCTCCTATTGGCGTCTTTGTTGTTTGCTTTTAAATTTCGGGAAACACCTGGCCCTTATGAAACTTCAGAAACTTTATCTTATCGCTTGCATCACAGGATTTGTTATGGCATGTTCGCAAAAGAAAGAAGCTGCGATCCACATGACTTATCCCGAAACAAAAAAGACGGACACCGTCGATAACTACTTTGGCGAATCCGTGAGCGATCCCTATCGCTGGCTGGAAGACGACACGGCGCAAGCGACCGCCGATTGGGTAAAGGATCAAAATGAAATCACGTTTGGATACCTTGAAAAAATCCCCTATCGTGAGACCATCAAGGAACGTCTGAAAGAACTTTATAATTACGAACGCCTCGGCGCCCCTTCGCGGGAGGGGGATTATTATTATTTCTACAAGAACGCGGGCCTTCAAAATCAAAGCGTGCTCTACCGGAAGGCCGAAGAGCATGGGACACCCGAGGTATTTCTGGACCCGAACACGTTTTCGCACGATGGCACCACCTCGCTTGCGGGATTGTCGTTCACGAAAGATGGAAGCCTGGCGGCCTACCTGTTGTCGGAAGGTGGTTCGGACTGGCGCAAGGCGATCGTGATCCGCACGAAAGACAAATCGGTGGTGGAAGATACTTTGGTGGATCTGAAGTTTACCGGCATCTCCTGGAAAGGAAATGAAGGTTTCTACTATAGCAGCTATGACAAACCGGTGGGCAGTGAAATGTCATCGAAGACGCAGCACCATAAATTATTCTATCACAAGCTCGGCACGCCACAAAGCGAGGATGTGCTGATCTTTGGCGGCGAGAAAACACCGCGCCGATATATTTTCGCGGGTCTCACGGAAGACGAACGCTTCCTCGTCGTGAACGCGGCCAACAGCACCACGGGCAACGAATTATATGTGCAGGACCTGCACGATCCCCACGGCAAACTGGTGGCCCTGGCCGACAACTTCGACAATAATCACACCGTGGTGGACAACGACGGCGCGCGCCTCATCCTCCGCACCAATTTGAAGGCACCCAACAACCGCGTAGTGGAAGTGGACTTTGCCCATCCTACGTCAGCCCATTGGAAGGACATCATTCCGGAAACTGAAAATGTTATACAGGGCGTCAGCATCGCCGGCAAAAAACTTTTTGTCAATTATCTGAAAGATGCCAGCACACTCATCCGGCAATTCGACTACCACGGCAAACCCGGGCGCGACGTTGTACTGCCGGGCATCGGCACGGCCAGCGGCTTCGATGGAAAAATAAAAGACAGCGATGTGTATTATACGTTCACATCCTTTACCTACCCGCCCACGATCTTCAAATTCAATATCGCTTCCGGTACGTCGACGGTATACGAAAGACCCAAAGTAGAATTTGACCCGGACGGGTATGAAACCAAGCAGATCTTTTACACCAGCAAAGACGGGACGAAAGTGCCCATGTTTATTGTACACAAGAAAGGATTGGTATTGAACGGCAAGAATCCCACCCTTTTGTATGGATACGGCGGGTTCGACGTGAGCCTTACGCCAAACTTCAATACGTCGCGTATCGTCTGGCTGGAGAATGGCGGTGTGTTCGCCCAACCCAATCTAAGGGGTGGCGGCGAATATGGAGAGAAATGGCACCTCGCCGGCACCAAGCAAAAAAAACAAAATGTATTTGACGACTTCATTGCAGCCGCCGAATACCTCTTCCAACAAAATTATACCTCCAGTAACTATCTCGCGCTTTCCGGCGGATCGAACGGCGGCTTGCTCGTGGGCGCCACCATGACACAGCGACCCGACCTGGCCAAGGTTGCCCTTCCCGATGTGGGCGTGATGGATATGCTGCGTTACCATGTGTTTACGGCTGGCGCCGGATGGGCCTATGACTATGGCACAGCGCAGGACTCGAAAGAGATGTTCGAATACCTGAAACGCTATTCGCCGGTCCACGCCCTGAAGACGGGCACCGCATACCCGGCAACACTGGTGACAACGGCCGACCACGATGACCGCGTAGTGCCCGCGCATTCGTTCAAGTTTGCCGCTACCCTCCAGGCCTCGCAGGCCGGATCCAATCCCGTGTTGATCCGCGTGAACACCAAATCAGGACACGGCGCCTCCAATCTCTCGAAAGCCATTGAGACGGTTGCCGATCAATACACGTTTGCCTGGTACAATATGGGCGTTGTTCCTGCGGTGGAAAAAAAGCGGATGTAGTCTCTACTCGGTGATGTGCCGGATCTTTTCTTCCAGCTTTTTTTCATCGTACCACGTCTGCCGGTATTCCACTACGCCATCGGCATCGATGATGTAGCACATGTTGGGAGCCTGACCAAATTCCATCCAGTATTCATTGTCGGGTTTGTCGATCACGACCGGCACGTGGATCTGATTTTCCTTTATCCAGGTTTTCGATAGTTCAACGCGCTCTCCGTACGTCTTTGGCTGCTGCGCCGAGACGCTGTCGCGAATGTTGTTGGGGGGTATCCAGATGTCGCTGTCCGGCGAGTAGGGACTCATCATATCATTGGGATGGGCGTCGATCGTGTAGACCATGACCACTTCCATATTCTTACCAATGCGTTCACTGAGCGCGTTGATGGAAGGAAGATTTCCCCGGCTGATGTCGCACGTATAGCTACCGTTGATGATCATGACCGGCTTTCCCTTTTGGAGTTCGGCATAGAGGTGAAAAGGTTGCCCTTCCCCGGAATACAACGTGATGTCGGGCACCGTGTCGCCGGGGTGGTAGCCCAACATTTCCCATGCGCCTTCCGCTCCTTGCGAAATAGGAAGCTTGGTCTTTGCCCCATCCGAGGGGATGCGCTCGTCGCCGCCCATGCAGGAAGAGACCACCACGCATACGACATAGCCCCACGTTCTGATCTTTTTCCGGATGCGTTTGTTTCTGGTTTGGATGAGGTCGGTCGAAAAAAGGTCGGTTTGGGATGGTCGGAACACGGGTGGATATGGGTTGGTCCACGAATGTGGAAAATACGATAGGGCCACACTGTAAACTTTATACAGGAGGCCGGAAGCTTTCCCCAGGGAATCTTTTTGTTATTCCTGCATTACCGCTCATCACCCGGGCTATACGCCATTTTGACATCGGCCGGTTTAAATGAAGATCAGAAGCCTGGAACAGTCCTCCGCTTTGTTGTCCGGCTAGTAGGGTAATCGTTGTGTATTTGTTAAAAAGTTCGAAATCGATTGAAGATTATCGACGCATTAAGAAGATATTATGGACATGCATTTTAACGATGTTCGCTCTTCTCAAAGCGGCAAGGCTGGGTCGGACGATTAGACGAAGCCGTCTACAGTTTTCGCTGGTTCTTTGCCAATCTGTCACAGGCTTCACTATAGAAATTTTACAACGTCTCCTCTAAAAAAGAGGGCAAGACGTGAACAAGGAACATTCGGATTTCGTTATCAAAATCATAACACGGCGATGAAATTCTTAATAATAGCATGACCTTAAGTTTGAACGCATTTCTTCGTCGCGAAATAACTTTGTGTTATAAAAACGAATTGACATGGGATTGCCCCTACCCCATCAGAAACATATTCAATTTCTATCGTACCTGTACGGTGTGGTTATCGGCACCCTGGTGCTGTTCTCCATACTGATCCCGAAGACACAAGACATCCTGCTGGTCAATAGCACCCACACCGAATTCCAGGACAACCTCTTCCGGGTCATTACCTATTTAGGCGATGGCGCAGTTTTTGTGCCGATCATCATCATCCTGCTTTTTGTCCGGTTCTACGATGCCTTGGCGGCGACGTCACTGGCCGTCTTGCTGGCCATTATCACTTCCGTTTTAAAGCGACTGATCTATGCCGACGCCGGCAGGCCGATCACGCACATCGATAATTCCTTGCTTTACTTCGTGCCTGGCGTTGAGGTTCATTCGCATCACTCTTTTCCTTCGGGGCACACGGCCACCATCTTTGGCGTTGTTGTCTTCTTTTCGTTGTTGAGCGGCCGCAAAAATGTGTCGGTATTGTTGCTGATCATTGGGTTACTCGTCGGGTATTCGCGGATGTACTTGCTCCAGCATTTCCTGGTCGATGTCACGGTAGGCGCGATCCTGGGAACGGTAACGGCCCTTCTGATCTATTCCGTATTTGCTCATCGCAAGTATGCTCCCTGGATGGACAAGAATTTACACATCCGCGTCCGCACGGGTCATCATCATACGTTCAACGAAAAAATGTTCAAGCACTAGCTTCTGCTTGTTCTTCGTCAACGTGTCTTCGTACAATTCCGGAAATTTCACGACACCACCTCCGATTTGGGTTGGGGCTTTTGCAGGTTCACGGTAATAAAAGCACCGGCCAATGCACTGATGGCATTCAAGGCAAAGAAAATGAGGGAAAAAGCCACGGCCTTGTTGGGCTCAATGGCCGTATACCGGGCGGCCGTCAAAAAGACCAGTTCCCGTATGCCGACACCGCCTACCGTGATGGGCAAGATCGAGGCCAGGGAAGAAATAAAAAACACCACCATATATTCGCCCATTTGGGCAGGGGCGATTTCCAGCCCGCGAAAAATGATGAGCGCCACCGCAGCTTGCAGCAGTTGAATAAGGATGGCCAATAGATTGCCGGAAATCGTGATCGCCCCATACGACGGCGAGATCCACCGCGTGATGAGGTAGAATACCGGGAACACCAATATCGCGGTAGCCACCGTGGGCCACAACACAAAGCTGTAGGCATACGTCACCGGCACGAGCAACATCAATACAGCCGACAGAAAAAGAATGGCCACGGCCCCGCTCACGCGATCCCACATCACGGCCTTGAACACATAGCGCCAGGAATTGCCCAGCGTGTTGCTGATGAGGTAGATCTTGTAGCCATCGCCACCAATGCCGCCGGGCAGAAAAAGATTGTAGAACATGCCCTTATAGTAGAGCAACAAGTTCTGCAGCGTGGTGAGCCGCATGTTTTCGGCGCGAAAAAACAAGTTCAATCGCAGCGCGCCGACAATCTTGGAAAGATTGAACAACAGAAAAGAAACGAGAATGAGCGGCACCGGTACAGCCGCGATCCACACCCCCAGGGCCGGGAAATCAATGCGTGTGGAAACCAGGTAGACTGCCAGGCCTGTGAGCAGGACCTTAATGAGCAGTTTCCAGTTCAAACGCTTCGGATTTGGTGAAAATTTCGCGGATGGTATAGGTTGTTTTGTGCTGCGATTCATAATAGACACGCATGATCAGCTCGGCGATCAATCCAAACGTCAGGAACTGGATGCCCGCCAAGATGAGGGTGATGCCCAGGATCAGGATGGGCCTTCCCCAAATGTCGTTCCCCAGAATTTTAAGAACAAGCAGGTACAGGCTTATTGCCGAACCCAGCATGAAACACACGATGCCCAGCGGGCCGAAAAAGTGGATCGGCCGACGGAAGTATTTTTTAAAGAACACCATGAGCAGCAGATCGCTCATGACCTTAAACGTCCGGCCTAATCCATACTTGGATGTGCCGAACTGGCGGGCGTGATGCTTCACATCCACATCGACGATCCGGCCTCCTTCCATGACGGCCAGGATGGGGATAAAACGATGCAGTTCGCCATACAGGCCGAGGTGCTTGGCGGTTTCCTTCCGGAAAACTTTCAGTGTGCAGCCGTAGTCACGGATGGTCACGCCGGTCAGGTTCCGGATGAGCCGGTTGGCAATCTTGCTGGGAATTTTGCGCAACAGTGCACCATCCTTCCGGTTCTTGCGGTTGCCGGCAACGATGTCCCAATGCTCGGCTTTCAACTTTTCCAGCATGAACGGGATATCCGTGGGATCGTTTTGCAGATCGCCGTCCATGGTCACGATGTAATCGCCGGTTGCCGTGGCAATGCCCGACGCCATGGCGGCGGTTTGACCATAGTTATTGTTCAGTATAACGAGCTTTACACGATGGTCGGCATGCTGTTTCACTTCGGCCACGGTGCGATCCGTTGAGCCGTCGTCGACCAGGATGACCTCATATTTGTATTTGACGAGGGCGCTGTTGATGGCTTTCAGCAGGGGCTGAATATTCTCCTCCTCATTGTACAGTGTGACTACTACTGATAATTCCATAATCCATACAAAGGAACTTGATCCCGTCCGTTTTTCAATTAATTCAACGTTACTTTAAATTGAATAAATTCATACTACCATAACCAAACTATAAAGGATTGGTTTTAGTTTTCGGCATGCAAATTGTTTCGAAGCGACCTCTTATTTTTCTCCTCCTGCTCGGCGCATTTCTCTATTTCGCCAACCTGGGCGGGCCTTCCATCTACATTCTCGACGAAGCCAAAAATGCCGGCTGCGCCCGTGAGATGATGGACCGTGGCAACCTCGTGGTGCCCACCTTCAATGGCGAACTGCGCACGGACAAGCCGCCGCTTCACTATTACTTCATGATGATGTCCTATAACGTTTTCGGGGTGTCGGCCTGGGGTGCACGGTTTTTCTCTGCGATCGCGGGGCTGTTGCTGATCGCGTTGATCTATGTCCAGGTTGGCCGCATTGTGAACGAACGCGTGGGATTCTACTCAGCATTAGTCATGCTCAGCTCGATCCAGCTTACGATTCAATTTCACCTGGCGGTGCCAGATCCTTATCTCATTCTTTGCATCAGCTGGTGCCTGCTTTCTTTCTTCCGGGGATTTCACGATCAGCCCGGACAACTTTGGTGGATGTATGTGGCTGCCGCGCTGGGCTTTCTCACGAAAGGACCGATCGCCATCGTAATGACCGGGTTGATTGTTGTCACCTATCTCATCATCACAAAGCAACTCACGCTCGCGTCTTTAAAACGACTGAAGCTGTTGCCTGGCGTGCTGTTGTTTTGTGCTATAGCCTTACCGTGGTATGTAGCCGTTGGAAATGCAACCCACGGTGAATGGTTGCGCGGCTTTTTTATCGGCCACAACCTGGAGCGATACACCTCCACGATGGAGGGCCATGGCGCCTTTCCCCTGGCTCCCTTTGTCATCCTGTTCGCCGCCTTGCTGCCGTTCTCTGTATTTATCGTGCAGGCCGTGAGGCTGGCCTGGCGTGAGCGAACGGAGAAACCCTTCCTGCTTTTCTGCCTCGTTGTGGGTCTGGCATTTGGTATTTTCTTTTCATTCTCCAGAACTGTTCTCCCGAGCTATCCGGCGCCAGCCATTCCTTTTCTCGCGATTGTTCTGGGATATTTTTTATATACCCTGACACAGTCTCATAACTTCTCAAAGACCGGTCTGACGGCAAGCCTCTCCGTACACCTGTTCATCGCCATAGCGCTCCTGATCGGCGGCATTATTGCCCTTCAACAAGAAAAAGAACTAAAAGACCTGCTCCCCGTGGTGTGGATTTTTTTACCCTTGTCCATCGGGGCCCTCTTGGGGTGGTATTTCTACCGCCAGGGCAAGATCGGGGCGTTCATTTATAGCTGGGCCGCCGGCTGGATGCTGGTCGTGGTGTTGTTCTTTTATGTCGCCTACCCCGCCATCGACGGCAAGAACCCCGTGTCGCGCTCGATGCCGGCACTGGTGGGTACGTACGCTGACCGCCAGATCGTTTCCTTTCATTTATTTAACCCCGCCTATGCTTTTAATTTAAAAAAGGTTGTCGAGGTCTATCATACCCCTGCCGCGCTGGACTCGCTGGCAAAAGGCCACAACAAGGTCGTTGTCATCACGAGGGCCCAATATCTGGAGGAGTTGCCGAAAGACATTCCGTTAAAAATTATTTACCGTAGTAAAGACCTATTTGAGAGCAGCGAGACGGTCCTGATGGCCAATTGAGGTCACACGCGTTTGCTTGTCGCTGGAAAAAGGTATAACTTAAACATTCCTAAGCCTGCTACATTCCCCGGGAGGAGTGCACTAGGCTTTTTTTTATTCGGCCACCGCAACCAGTTTCTCGCCATGAAAAATGTACTGTTGGTAGACGACGACAAGATCTTCAATTTCATCAACACCCAGATGCTGAAGCAGACCGGTATGGCCAGCGAGATCCATACGGCCCTGAACGGCAAGCAGGCGATCGACTACCTGAACGAAAGCTACCGGGAAACGTCATCAGTGCCCGACGTGATCTTGTTAGACCTCAATATGCCCATCATGAACGGCTTTGATTTTCTGGAAGCCTTCAAGATCATGGGCCTGCCGGCCAAAGAAAAAGAACACGTGAACATCATCGTCGTCACGTCCTCCGACAATCAGCAAGACATCGACAAGGCCCGGGTCATGGGCGCCAGTCATTACCTGACAAAACCTTTGTCGGCCGAGAGCCTCAAACACGCGCTGGAATATTCCGAGTAGGAAAAGATCATCACACTTGCTAAATTCATTCAGGCCGGGATGCTTCCTGTTGCCTGCAGCTTCTTTTTAACCCTACTCAAATGCATCGTATGAAACCGCATCGGTCTTTGCTCCTTTTCCTTTTTGTTTGCTCCCTTCAACATGCCCTATCCCAGGCGTTGTATGAAATACCTGATAATACCAAAACGCGGTGGAGCAGTTTTGAAAATCCCGCGGCCGAAAAAGGAATGGGGGGCCGTGAGAACAAAACCGCTAAGGGGCATGCCTTTGACATGATCGATCCGAAAGGCTCCAAAACCATGCTCGATTACAAAGGCGCGGGGATCGTTCGCCGCATCTGGCTCACGGTGAATGAGCGCTCGCCCGTAATGCTGCGCTCGTTGCGCCTGGAAATGTATTGGGACAACTCCAAAACACCGGCGGTGTCGGCACCGCTGGGCGATTTCTTTGGCATTGGTTTAGGCCGGAGGACGCCGTTTGAAAGTGAGTTCTTCTCCGATCCGGAAGGCCGGTCCTTCAATTGCAACATTCCCATGCCCTTTGGTACCTCCGCAAAAATTGTGATCATCAACGACTCGACCATTCCCGTCATGCTTTTTTACGACGTCGATTTTACGACGGTGGAGAAACACGACAAGCCTGTGTTCTATTTTCATGCCTATTGGAACCGCGAGAACAAGACAAAGCTGGAGCGCGACTTTGTTGTGCTTCCACCGGTAGCGGGCAAGGGAAGATTCCTGGGGATGAACGTTGGCGTGATTGCCGACAGCATCTATGAAACCAGTTGGTGGGGTGAAGGCGAAGTAAAGGTCTTCCTCGACGGCGACTCACAGTTCCCCACGCTAACGGGAACCGGCACGGAAGATTACATCGGCACCGCGTGGGGTCAAGGCCAGTATGCCCACCGTTACCAGGGCTGCCCGCTGGCGGATGCGAAGAACAGGCAGTGGAGTTTTTACCGCTACCATGTTCCCGATCCCATTTATTTTCAAACCCAATGCAAAGTGACGCTCCAACAGATCGGCGGTGAGTCCACCGATTTTGTGCGGCGGTTGAAGAAGAAAGGGGCCGTGCTGAAACCGGTGAGCGTCGCCGCTGACAAATTTCACAAGATCCTGGAGATGAATCCGGTTCCCGATCTGATGAGTGATGGCTTCCCACAGGGCTGGACCAACTACTATCGCGAAGACGATGTATCGGCCACGGCCTATTTCTATCTCGACAAACCGGCAAACGCGCTTCCCGCCATTGCCGGCCTGGAAGCGCGCACCAAAAATTTGTTGGTCATCAAGAAGGATTGATCCTAGCGGGGCGTTACCGTTTCCCACGCAGCGCCACGAATTTCTTTTCGCAGCGACATGTCGTTGTCCGGAACGATCACGGCCACCCACGGGGTGTCGGCCGAGGTGATTCGTCCACGCCATTCCAACGATCCCGTGGCGCCCGGCTTCAGGTTGACCTCTTTCGCGGGCCCCGACAAGGTAAGGTTGTCCACCCGGACGCTGAACTTGTGTGAGCCATTGCCACGGGCTTTTAGCGTCAGGATCACTTCACCCTTGGAGGTCTTGGCAGAAAGCTCGAGACTCAACGCATGGGCCGTACGCAGATCCAATTGATAGGAACCGCCTGGCAAAAAGGTTTGTGTTTGCTCCGGGCCGCTGCCTGAGATGGTGTACTTGCCCTCGGGCAAAAAGACCCGGAAGTGACCGGTTGCCCTGTCGGGCGACACGGGAATGACCTGGCCGGTGGTCGCCTCTTTGAAGCTGACGGGGCCGTCGGCCTGGCCCTCCACCAGCGAGGGGCCGGCGAGGTCTTTGAGCAGCCAAACCCAACGGGCGACGGGGTGTACCCAGATCTCTTTGTACGTCCAGGTATTTTGAACGGGCCAATACGGTGCATCCGCCTCTCCCCTGCTTTGAATGCCCACGGGAAGCCCGCCTACCATGTCGCCCGATGACGGCGTGTAGATGGGTGCAAAATCGTAGCCTTCACCCCACATCGTGCTTTGCGAAAAAGGATTCCGGCCTATGATCCATTCCAGTTGGTGTTGTGATAGCTGCGCAGACGGAAGGTCGCCACGCAAATGCGCCGCGCTGGCGAGGGCCTGGGCTTGGGGCAGGATGGTGCCGAAATGCCCACGATAGTCCATCCACACCGGGAACAACCGGAGGTAGTGTCCTTTGCCGAGCGGCACGCCGTTGAGCACTTGTTTGCGGAAAGATTCTTTGCGGCTTTCGGGCACGTTGATGTATTCGTCGTCGGTATAGACCGAGGCGGGAAGCACGCCATAGGGCGCTGTGTAGTTGCTGATGGTTTTCAAATATTCGGAGTAGAGGGTCACGCTGGAATACCACTTCATCCAATCGGCGTGATCGGGAAAGGCATCGCACAAGGCGGTGAGTGCAAGCGTCGGGCCTTGCTCGCGGCCGCGATGGCAATAGTGGAGAATGCGTTCCTTCGCGGTAGTGGTGTAGAAGAAACCGGTCATGGGCGTATCCCAATCGGTGTGTTTCCGCTGCTGCGAATCGGTGATCACCGCCGACAATTCGATGGCCTTGTCTGCATATTTCTTGTTGCCGGTTGCTTTCCACAGATCGATGGAAGCGATGATGGCTTGGGATGCCAGTTCATGCTGGACATTGTCGGAGTCGAACGATCCTCTCCATATTTCCTTCGAGGGCTTCACGTTGGCCATGCCGGCCACGGCAAAGTTCCAGTCGGCCTCGGCCATCTTCAGGGCAAACTTCGACAGGCGTTCATCGCCGTCTTTGACCACGCGGGCCGCAATGGCCTCCACGGCGGCGGCCTGGAAATTTGTCATGGGACTGTTGCGGGCGGTGGCGGCAATGTCGTCGAAGTCGCCCATGATGTTGTTGGTGCGACGGCTGCTGATAGAACCACCGTTGCGATAGCCATCGCCGAAACTTGTTTTCGTCACCCAGTCCAGCCCCCATTGGGCTTCTTCCAGCACGCGTTCATATAGATCGGGATGGTCGCCTCGCGATTTTAATTGCTCGGCGAGGCTGAACAGACCGTAGGTGATCTCACCCGTATTCTCAATGCCTTGGGTGAGGTCGCCCGCATCGTGCCAGCCACCGTTGATGACCATGCGTTTATCGCCATGCACACACGTCCAGTCGCGGTGGCAAACGCCGTGTACGCCGGGGATCTCTGCGCCGCAGCGTTCGGCGTAGAAAAAGTTGAGTGCTTTCCAGAGGGTCCGTTCATAGACGTCGGCGTCGATGCGAAAGGGTTGTGAGGTGACGTCGCCGGCTTGAAGAATATAGCTTCCCGGTCTGCGCACTTCCGAGAAGTCCATCACCTGGAAGCTGCCAATGTGTGAGCTCACGTTCGCGATCGGTTTCGACAACACGGTCTCGCCCGTGGTTTCGTCGATCAATTTAAATTCGGTCGCCTTGATGTTGTTAGCTACGGCCGTTTTTTGTGCGCCGGTCTGGTAACCGGTGTGGCTATACGAAATTCTTCCGGGCCAAACGTCCCAGCCTTCGATCTTGTCGGCGTCTACGCGTTCGAGTTCCAGTTGGTCGAAGTAGAATTGGATGGTGTCGGCCTCGTCGGGGGTGTTGCCCGACAGGCCATAGGACATTTCGAAACTCGTGACCTTGTCGCGCGCCACGTTGCCAATTTCCCACACGATGTGGTTCCATTCATGGTTGCGCAGGATGAGCGAGGTCTCCCCTTCCTGGCCAAAGAGCGCCGGCAATTTCTCGACGCCGTCGTTATAGAGGCGGAAGTCAAGCGCGGTGGTGTAGAAGCCGGGCAGATTGGGATAGATCCAGATGGAGATGCGGTTGAACGATGACCAGTCTTCGTCGGGGAAGTGGCGTCTCACCCCAGACCTGCCCCAACCGCGGCCGCTGGTGGGGGCGGGCCCATCCAGGCGTGTAGGGGTGGTCATGAGCAGCGATTGGTTTCCATGGTGGGTGCGTTCTTTGCTGAGCTGGATCGTTGCCGCCGACGCGCTGGCGTCTACGATCTTGATCACTTTGCGGGCATCCACCACTTCGCCACCAGCGGTGGTGAAGGAGTGCCAGTGTTGGAGGTCCTCCATGTCGTCCAGCACGCGGCTGTTGAGAACGGTTTTGTTCAACCAGCGATAGGAGGCCGAGTCTTTGAAGTTGGCCACCATCGGTTCGCGGATAAATTTGAAGGCCAGCAAGGCCACGGCGGTGATTAGCAGGGAGATCTTTAATTTCATGATGAAGGAGATGAAAATATTAAGGAAGGTAGAAAGAGCGGACTTCATGAATCCATAGCGGATGTGAAAAAAATTTAAGCGGTATCGGTGACGGGTGAATTGCAGATTTCTTTGTGTGTGCTTTTCGTGTGTGCGTATAGATGTTTGAACCGGCAGAAGGTCGCGCAAACGGAATGCACGAAATTTTCTTTGCGTCTCAGCAACGCTGCGATTAACTTTCCTGCCATGAATGAACTTGAGCGCTATATCTCCACCTATTTTGGATTGACGGGGTCGGATATGCAGGAGATTGCTTCGTACTTTTCACAGACGAAGCTGAAGAAGGGAGATTTTTTTCTAAAGCCGGGAGAAGTGTGTCGCACACTCAGTTTTCAACGGACCGGCTTGGTGCGGTTTTATATCGACGACGGCGACCAGGAAGTGACGCAATGGATCTCCGGGAAGGACGGCTTTGTGACGGAGCTTTCCGGGCTGATCTTCAACCAGCCTTCGCGGTGCAACATTCAGGCGTTGACCGACAGCGATTTCTATACGATCCAGCAACAGGACTATGTGCGGCTTGGCGAGCGTCTGCCCCAATGGCATCATCTCGAAAAACTATTTATTGCCCGCTGCTTTTTGTTTATGGAGCAGCGTATTTTTTCGCTTCTTTCCATGAAGGCGGAAGAGCGTTACCATTGGCTGTTCAACCTAAACCCGGAGCTCTTCAACCAGGTGCCATTGCAATACCTGGCCTCGATGATGGGCATGACGCCCGAAACCTTGAGCCGCATCCGCAAGAAGCAGACATCACTTTCGTGATTTAAAAAACTTTGCGTCTTCTTGATTTTTGTCAAGCTGGATTTCCATTGGCGATCAGCATCTTTGTTGCGCGATGCAAAAGTCATCGTACCACTTTTAAAACCTTGCACCATGTTCATCGGACACTTCGGATTAGGCCTTGCCACCAAAAAAATCGCTCCTAACGTTTCCTTGGGAACTTCCCTCATGGCCGTACAATTTCTCGACCTGGTGTGGCCCACCCTCCTGTTGCTGAACGTGGAACATGTGGTCATTCACCCGGAACTGGGCAGCACCCGCACGTTGGAGTTTAGCGACTACCCGATCACGCACAGCCTGCTGATGGCCATCGGGTGGTCTATACTTTTTGGCGGCGTGTATTGGCTGATCAAAAAAGACCGCCGCAATGCGGTCATCCTGGGGGTGGGGGTTTTGAGTCACTGGGTGCTGGATTTGGTTGTTCATTTCCATGACCTGCCGCTGTTTCCCTGGGCATCGGCCAAGGTAGGTTTTGGATTGTGGGGGTCGGTGGAGATCACCAACGTTGTGGAGGGTCTGCTTTTTGGGGCTGGCATTTATCTTTATCTACGCTCTACCATCGCTAAAAATAAAACGGCGCGGATCGTTTTTTGGGTACTCATTGTTTTGCTGCTGTCGGTGCAGGTGTCTGGCCTTGTCGGTCCTCCACCGGAAAATGTGACCGCACTGGCCTGGTCTGCACAATTTCAGTGGCTTTTTGTAGCGCTGGGATATTGGGCGGATCGCAATACAGTACCCCATCAAAACCGCTAATCGATCATGGAAAAAGATCTCGTCATTCAAACCATCACCACCATCTTCCACGGCGCCGACCAACACGATTGGGCCGCCGTGCAAAACGCACTGGCCGACCAGGTCTGGCTGGACTATACTTCCCTCGCCGGCGGACAACCAGCATTGTTGACCGGCCAACAAATTGCCAACGCCTGGGCTGCATTCCTCCCCGGATTTGACAAAACTCATCACCAGCTTTCCCAATTTGAAGTTGACCTGGGAGGGTCGGTGGCAAAGGTCCGGTTTTCCGGAAAGGCCGATCATTTCATCGGCGCTGCCACCTGGACGGTGGAAGGTAATTACGATGCCGAGGTGGCTCAGCAAAACGGCCGGTGGCGCGTGACAAAACTGGTCTTGCACTTGGTGAATCAGAGGGGAGACCTGGGCCTCCCCGCAAAAGCGGGAGAAGTCATGAAAAACAAAACACACGCACAGTAACCCTGCCGCCTCGAATACCGATCCTTTCCATAGGAGATCAAGGCGTTCTTTATTAACTTCATGGGTATCGTTATTATAAAAAATAAGACCCATGAAAAAACTACCGGCCCTCCTCCTTTCGGTTTGTGTATCGACCTTCGTTTACGCACAGGACCCTTCCTCCAAAGAAAGTGGCGTGGCTTCTGAAAAGCCGCTTGCGTTTGAGCTTCCAAAACCAATGGAGCCGCTCTACATTGTCAACGACTCGGCTGTCATCACCCCTGAGCAGTTTAAGGCTATCAACCCTGCGCAGATCCAATCCGTCGCGGTCTGGCGCTATGCCAGTGATGTCGTTGGGCACCATGACGGAACACAGGCCGGAGTCATTCTGATCTATCTGAAAGGCTATAGGTCATCTACCGCTAAAGCTGGTAGCCTGGCTTCCAACAAGCCGTTGCCGTTTGAGCTTCCAAAAAAGACGGAGCCTCTCTATATCGTCGTAGAGCCTCGCAATATCCATGGCTCGGAGGTCATCACCGCCGATCTATTGAAGGCCATCAACCCCCGCCATATCCAATCTGTTGAAGTTCGACACTTTGAAAACAATATCGTTGGGTCACAAAATGACGTTGCGCACCGCGGCGTTGTTCTTATTTATCTGACGGATCGCATGTCGTTTGCTGAAGAATTTTCGATTCACAAAAAAAATTCTGTAAAAAACTAAAAGACGTTCACCCCGCTTGGGTTAAAGGCGATTCTGGCATCGATAAGTTTTTTATAATTTAAATGCAGAATCACATTCCCTATGCCCAAACTTATTTCTGCTGGCCGCCTGATGTTTGCCATTGGCATGCTCGGCCTTTCGTTCATTTGCATTCTTGCCCAGGATTTTATCTTCGGTCGTCCGCCGGCCTTGCCTGCCGAACTCGCCGGCATGGCCTCCATGTTGGGTTATGTGGGGGCGGGCGTTGTTGCACTTTCGGCACTCGCGATCCTTGTTAATCATAAATACGCTGCGTATGGCGCGCTCGTGATCGGGCTGTTGATCCTGATCTCCGCCCTGTTTCGCCAGGTACCCAGCTTTGCAAGTCAATGGCTTAATGGATTGAAGTCGTTTTTCATGGTAGGTGGCACGATCGTCATCGCCGCCACGTATACCGGTGAACAGCGTGCGCTCAAAACGTTGAATGAAAAAAACTGGGACGTGCTGATTTATATCGGCTGTGTTTTCCTGGCTTCATTCTTTATTGCCGGTGGCTATTCGCATTTTTTGTATGCCGAATTCGTGATCGGCTTCATTCCGGCCTATATTCCCTTTCACGCATTCTTCACCTACTTCTGCGCCATCTGTCTTTTTGCGGGTGGAATTGGGATACTCATTCCGGGTACGCGGAGATTGGCTGCGCTGCTATCGGGCATCATGGTTTTTGGCTGGTTCCTGCTGTTGCACGTTCCCCGTTTCTTCGCCAACATGAACGACCCCAGTGATCGCATGGGATTGTGTGAGTCGTTTGCTTTTGCCGGATTCTTCTTTGCGCTCGCCGGATTATCAGAGAAAAAGAAATAAGCCAACCCTTGCCTTAGCACTGTCCTTCTTAAAACCCAAGCTAAAACGACAGTGCAAGGCTGGGTTGCTCACCGGTAATAGACCACATTACAATCGGGGTGAGCTTGTTTGAAATTCTCGATCGCGCGACTGGACACTTTCGTGTTGTAGCACTTCAGCGTTTTTAAAGGAAGATTGTCCACCGGATCGAGTTTGCCCACATTCGTGTTACTGCAATCCAGCTCGGTCAGGTTCAACAAATTCTTTAGCGGGTCAAGGCGTTTGATCTGTGTGCCTGCGGCGTTGAATGTCTTCAGGTTTGCCAACATCTCCAGGGGCTTGATCTCGGCGATGGGCGTGTTTGAAATGTCGAGGTCTTCCAGGCTTGTCAACTGGCTCAGCGTCTCGATCTGCTGCAGGGGACCGTTCGTGATGCGCAGGGACGTCAGCATTTTAAAGTTTGCCAACGGCGCCACGTCGCTGATGCCGGTGCCGGAAAAATGCAATTCTTTCGGACGCACAAATTCACTCAAGGCCGTCAGGTCGCTGACGGGTGCATCCTTGATGTGCATTTTTTCGCGTTCCACCAACACGTGAAGGTTTTCGCGCGTCGTGGTGGTGTCGGTTCCCATCAGGCCCCGGAACACCGTTTTCCATTCGGGTGTAAGCCCTCTCCACCAGCGGTTCAGGTGGATGGTCTTGTACACCATGAGGCAGCGCGGATTCTTTTCAAAAAATTCCTGCGCAATGATGTCGTGCACCATCGTGTTGTCGGTGTATAATTTTTCCAGGTTGGTCAACCCAAAAAGCGGATCGATCTTTTCGATCTTGCTTTTATCGGCCATCAATACTTTCAGCTTCGAGAAGTTGCCGATAGGCGAAAGATCCGTCACTTCGGTTTCGCTGATGTCGAGGTAGCGGACCTCCTTGTGGTCTTGCAACGGAGTAAGGTCTCTTATGCTGGTGTGGGCTGCAATGACAACCTTCAACCTTCTCATTTTCCGAAGCGGCTCCAGGTCGCGGATCTCGAGGTTGCCACGGAAATTTATAGAGTCCACAACGTCCAACTTGGCAAGTTCTTCCTTGGCCGGGGTTGCGCCGAACTTCATCGTTTTGCTCACCACTTCTTTCCAGGCGTCGGGCAGTGCATCCCACCAGGTCTTGAGGTCGTGTGAGTCGAATATGACCAGCACGCGCGGGTGGGCGGCAATAAATGCATCGGCTGTTTCGCGGCGAACGGCGGCATGGTCGGCGTAGATCTTTTGGAGGTGCGTCAGTTTCTGCAGCGGCTGGAGATCGGTCACCTGCGTGGCATTCAGCGAAAGCACCACCAGGCCTTCGAGTCCACTCAACGGTGCGATGTTTTGCAACGCCGTGCTGTCGACATCCAAATTCACCAACGTCTTCATGTCTTTTAGTGGGGACAGGTCTTTCACGGCTGTGCGCGAAAGATCAAGCGTTGTGAGCTTGGTCAGCGGCTGCAAGGCGGTGAGGTCGGCGATCTTTGTGGTCTCGACATTCAGCGTGATCAATTCCGTGTTGTTTTGCAGGAAGGTAAAATCGGTCACCGGCGTATAGCTCAAATCCAGCTGCTGCAACAGGGGCATTCTTTCCAATACACTGATGTCGTCAATGAACGTGTGGCTGGCATTCAGTTTCACCAAACGATTGGAATATTTTAGCGGTGTCAGGTCGTGAACGGCGGTGAAGGAAGCGTCCAATTCCTGCAAGTCGGTGAGGGAGCGAATGGGGTTCAGATCGTTGATCGCCGTATGCGACAGGTTCAATTTCTTGAGGTTCGTAAACTCGGTGAGCGGCTCCAGGTTTTGGATGTAGGTGTTGTTGCTCAGGTCGAGGCGTTCGATGGCCATGATCTTTTTGATGACCGGATACGTGGCACTGTCGGACACATTGCCCGCGCGCAAAAGAATCTCCTGCCACTCATACGACAAGTCGGTCCACCATTGTTCGATGGCCCCTTTCTCGTCGATCAGGTTGGTGTAGATGCTGACGATGCGGAGGTCGCGGTCTTGTGGATCATAGTTGATCTCCAGGAACCGGGGCACCGTGTTGTTCACCGGCAGGCCTTCCGAGTTGGTCCCTTTCAGGTTGCGCCGGAGCGAGACCTTATAAAAAGTTTTCCCATCGGCCATCGTTCCGCTTTTGATGCTTTCGATGACAAACTCAAAATGGACGTCGGTGAAGAAAAAGTCCACGTCTTTCAGGTAGGCCACCACATCTTTGTTGGTGATGGTTTTGCGTTCCGTGTCGAGGTCGTCTTCCACCTGCACTTTGCCGTCGCGGAAGACCTTCGAGTAGCTTTCGCGCACAAGAACTTCTTTGTCGCGGGCGGAGGTGCCACTGCTGCCCAGGGTGTTCAGCATGTATTCGAGGAAGGCCACCATGTCGCGCACTTTCTTTTCGTCATCGGCCGCACTCGTCGGGGCCGCGGCGGTTTCCACAGGTTGGGTTGGGGTGGTCGTTTTTTGCGCTACAGGCTTCGGGGTTTGTTTTTGGGGAGCCTGTTTTTTAGGGGCTTGCTTTTGAGTAGTCGTTTTCTTTGCGGGCTTTTTTGTTTTCGATTGCTGCGCAAACGCGCCTACCGCCAGCAGGCATAGCAAAAAAAGAATGGGCCAGCGCGATCTACTTCGTTTCATAATACAGGTACTTTCGTAAGGCGTCCATATCGGCAAGGGTATTCAACTTGGTCAGGCTGGAGATGAGCCAACCCGTGTTGTAGCCGGGACGGTTAAATTGGGCCAGCTCGAAATACCAGCCGTCGATCTGGAAGAAATGAAATTTCACTTCGTTCACCGTCTTGAATTTCAAGGTGCCTTTTTTGATCTCATACAAAAAAAGCGAGAGGTGATCGGGCTTGAAACTTTTCGCCGCAAATTGGCTGACGCTGTCGCTGTTGATGAACGCCTTGCGCAGGTTCATAAAATCCAGCTCATGACTCAGCGGGTGCAGGAACTTACCAACCTTCATCGTGTCGCGTGCAAAGTAGGGCGCAAACATATCGGCGTAAACCCGTTGGATCACCCATTTGTAACCGAGGTGGTCTTTTTCCAACGCCATGAACAATGTAATGGGTTGGTCTTTGCCATTCTGGGTGAAGGTGGTGTGCACTTCCGAAAACCAGTTGCCGCCGTGGAAATCCAGCAGCAGTGATTTATCCAATACATTTTTTGCAAAGTCGGTTTTGACCGCATCCGTCATGCCCTTGTTGCTGGCGTCGAAGAGGATGCCGAGGTATTTTTTCCGGAGCTTGGTGCTTCTGTATTGTTTGTCGCCCTCGTAGTAGCGGTTTCCCTTCTCGTCCTCCTCGCCATTGAAGCGGCGGAAGAATTGGTTCACCTGTTTGGAAGAGGCGTAGAGCTTGCTCTCATCCTCCAGGTCCACCATTTGGGCATGGAGCGACCGGGAGGATGCGAGGAGCAGTATAAAAAATAAAAGACGGCTTAGCTTCATGCACTCGTTTCAGTCACGCGAATATCGCCCAGCATCACATCCCAGAACTCGACGGTCCGGCCTGCGATCTGTGTCTTTTTCCGTTCCACGTAGATGGTGATATCTTTCTTGGTTGTGTCCTTGTATTTCAAGCCGTCGTCGGACGTGCCTTCGAAGCGTTGATACACGGTCACCACACCCACATAGCGGCCGTCGGGCTGGCGTTCGAGGTCGCTGATGTAGTGAATGTCATACCATTGGATGGTCACCCGGTCGTAGTTGAGGGCCATGAGGCGTTCAAAATATTTACGCACTTTGTAATAGTTCACCTCCTTGCGGTTGAGGGCCGACACGCCCATTTCGCTGCCGGGTGCAAAAAGTTCTTCGGCGCGGTCCATCACCCGGTTCGCTTCCGAGAAGGCCGTTTTTTTGTTTCCGATGATGCTGATGTATTTGCTGAGATCGCGCACTTTTTCCAGGGCCAGCGAGTCGATAGCTTGTTTTCTTTCTTTGCTGATCTCGCCGGTTTGGGCCCATAGCGGGGCCGTGAGGGAAAGACAAAGGAGCAAGAGTGTGCAATATGTATAGCGGTAAGTAGCCATGATTGTTGTATTTAAGGGTTGATCAATTTTTTCTTAACTCCACTTCGGTGATCTTACCGGAGCCGTCGAACTGCAGGTTGCTGATTTTGTCTGCTTTCTTTTTCTGGTCTTTCAGATAGTTAAGATATTTCTGAATGGTGGTGGGACGATCGTAGTCCTTTTGCCCGTTCTCTTCGCTGATCACAATGAGGAGCGGCGTGTCGGGCGAGGAGAACAAGCTCAGCGCTTCGCTGATGCTGGCGTTGGCCGAGGTAGGACTGCCGGCGTTGGAGATGGCGTCAAAATATTTTGACAACCGGGCGGCAGGTGCGCTGGCGGCGGCGTTGGCCTGGCGTTCGCGCTCGCGGGCTTCGGCATCGAGCTTGGCCTGGGCTTCGGCCTCTTTCCGTCGTTGTTCTTCTTCCTGCTGTTTGCGCAGGGCGGCTTCCTGTTGTTCCATTTTAGCCTTTTCAGCGGCAGCCTGCGCTTCCATAGCCTTCTTTTTACTTTTACAACTCATGGCGCAGCTCATGACCACCATTAGGATCATGATCAGTCGTGACGAATTTCGAATAGCATTCATTTGTTTGGTTTTAGTTTTTTTAAACGATTCCAGCTTCCAATATTATATCCACAGGCTCGGTTTTGGGGATAGGATTACACAAAGTGTTGAAAAATTACCACATTTTCACCTTAATTGAGTAAAACCGGACCCCTGGAGGGCATCGACACTCCAATTCCATGGCCCGCCTGAAAGCGTTCGGCAAGAGCACAGAAATTATCATGCCACTTCGGGCTGGTTTAGGATGGGTGGTTCGGCCCTGCCGCGCTCACCAATCCCATTCCTGTTTAGGCCTGACGGTGCCATTCAATTTGTCGATCTCCCCGCTGCTATGGGTGTAGTGTTTCCGCGTAGCGATGGTCGCGTCTTTTCTACCGATCAGTGGGGTCATGTCGCCATCTACAATATCCGTCCCTCCCAGGATATACACGATATCGAGCTTCGTCAGATACTTCAATGGCTTTAAGGAATTTATTTTCCGGCAGCGATAAGTGCCGAGCTGTTCCAGATTTTTTAATTCCTGAACAGGCGACAAGTCCTCTATATGCGGGCAGCAATCAATATCAAGTCTGCGCAAGTTCGACACGCGCTCCACGCCGTGCAGCGAATTCAGTTTACGCAAATACCCGAGCTCCAATCGCTCCAGGGCATCGAGCGATCCGATCCCCTCAAGAGATGTAATACTGGAGCGAATAACGGAAAGCTCCCGAAGCGATCGCAATCCACCAATGCCCTGCAGATCGTCCATCTTGTATTTCCATACGTGCAAGATCTCCAGTGACTTCAGGCGGTCGATATTTTTGACCTTCTTGCTCCATTCAATTCTGCATTCCTGCAGCAAGGGGAAATTATCGAAATCAATGACCTGCGCTGGCGCCGTTTGAACCAAAAGCCGCCTGAGGTTCACAAATTTACCCAGGGCCGTGATGTCCAGATTTCCGGTTATCGAGATTCCCTCTATGAAATCGTAATGAGACTTTAAAAACGTTATGTCGCGACGGGTCGTGCGCTGGGTATTAAAACTTAACTCGACATTTCTTATGTCCAGATCCCGCATCTCCTTCAAGCTGTATTCATTTGGGTTTACCAAATACTCATGACCATGCCACGTTCTAAAAGTGAATCCATGTTTATCATAAGTATCCCCATTCATACGTTCCGAAAATAGACGATGCACGCCATCGTGAGTTGCAATTTTCTACATGCCAAGGGTCGATTTCTCCCCGCTGCAACATTACCAATTAACATCACAATAACAAACTTCAGCAAACCGTAACGGACTGGTAATACGGATTTGACGCCCATTGAAAACCCGCGGGATAATTTTGGTACAAAGTCTAATCTAACCCCCTTATTTTCACATGACCAAACTCATTACCAAAATCCTCTGCATGCTGGTAGTAGCATCCTTCACCCTGACGGCCTGCAAGGGTCCCGAAGGAGACGTGGGCCCCGCCGGCACGAACGGCACCAAAGGCGACAAGGGTGACAAAGGCGACACCGGTGACGACGGTGAAAACGCCAACGAGGTTGTCCTGGCAAACCACTCGACCACCACCACCTTCCTGAAAAAATTCCCTGGCTACGAAAGCGTTGAAGCATTCTCGCTGATTGGCAGCGCCGACTATTTACCCGAATCGCCCGCCTATGTATTTGGTGGTGCAGCCGACGGAACCGGCGTGTTGAAAACCGCTGATGGCTTTGTGATGGTTGTTAACAACGAAGACAATATTGCCGTATCGCGGATCACGCTCGACAAGACCTTCCGTCCTGTGAAAGGCGAATACATTCTCAACTCCGACGGTGGTATGGCACGTCTTTGCTCGGCCACGCTGGCCACTCCCGAAGAACACGGCTTTGGCCCGGTCTTCCTCACGTGCAGTGAAAACGCCAGCGCACAGATCCACGGACTGGATCCCCTGGTGGTAGTGACCGACCAGGTGAAGACCACGCCCAAATTCCTTCCCGCCCTCGGACGCTGGTACGCAGAAAACGCGGTGCCCCTCCCCAAAACAGCCTACACCGGCAAAACGGTGATCATCATTGGCGACGACGACTCGGGCACGTATGGCGGACAAGTAGCGATGTATGTATCGTCGACGGTAGGCGACCTGGAGAACGGCAGCGTCTACGTGATGCGCACGGTCGATCAGAACCCCCGCGAAATGGACCTGGTGGTAGACACTGAAGTGAGTGTTGAATTCGTGAAGATCGACAACCAAAAAGACCTCACCGGCGAAGCTACCAACCAGGCAGCTACTGCCTTGAAAGCATTGGCTTTTGGCCGCGTGGAAGACATCGACTATCGCAAAGATGGCGTGGGTCGTGAAGTTTATTTCAATGTAACGGGCCAACCCGGCAATGCCGACCGCACGAAATACGGCCGCACCTACAAACTTGTCCTCGATGCCACCGATCCGCTGAAAGGCAAACTCAAGCTGGTACTCGACGGCGACAACCGCGACGGCAAAGCCGGTACGTATGAAAGCCCTGACAACATCATGGTAACCGAGAACTACGCTTACATCACCGAAGATCCCAACGGTTATGCCGACTTCGATCACGATGCTTACCTGTACCAGTACAACCTCACCACCGGCTCGCTGAGAAAGGTATTCGAACTCGACCACTTCCGTGGCAACACAGAGGCCGAAGCCATCTACGGGGTTGCCGCCATCGGTGGCTGGGAATACGGTGCCATGGTCGACATCTCCGACATCGTGGGCATCCCTAACACGTTCACACTGAACATTCAGGTGCATAGCTGGAAGTCGCCGCAGTTTAAAAATGCTGACGGTGGAACGCTGGCCACAAACTTTGAAGAAGGCAGCCAGATCGTTGTCATTCACGGCTTGCCGCGCTAGTTCCCTCTCCCATCATCAAGATTCTTTCAACTGCCCGGGCGTGTTCCGGGCAGTTTTCATTTTTCTTTATTTCTATGAAGATGCAAACCAGATCAATTTTCACGGGGTTGTCCATGATGTTGTTGCTTGCTGCCTGTACAACCCAGTCGAAAGAGACAACCTCCGGCCCGTTGGCGGATGTCAACGCTTATTGGCTCGGCCAAACCGATTCCATACAAAGCTCGCTGGATAGTCTGTCTCAAAAGACAGGACGCCACGAAGAGGCTGCCGTCCTGCAGGATTATTTTGCGCGCGCGCGACGCTATTTCAAACACATTGAGTCGTTGACGCAGTTTTATTTTCCGGAAGAGTATGCGCGCATCAACGGCCCGGCATTGCTCCGCATGGAAGAATACGACGACAAGATCATTGTCCCCACGGGTTTCCAGGTGTTGGAAGAAAAAGTGTTCAGTGATTCCCTGGATTATGCCACCGTGCAGCACGAAACGAAAGTACTTCAGATCATCATCCGAAACCTGCAAAATACCATCCACTCCAACACGCTCACGGATGCCAACGTCTTTGAAGGCGCGCGTCTCGAGTTGCTCACCGTCATGGCCATGGGCATATCGGGTTTTGATTCGCCCATCGCCTTTCAGTCAATCGACGAAGCGAAGGCTTCCCTTGAGGGTGTAGCCGCGCTGACCGATTTCTATGCCAGCCGGTTAGCGGACGAGAGTATAAAGACGGCCTGGCACAACCAACTCCAATCTGCGTATGCCTACCTGGACAAGCCCGTTGACTTCAATGCTTTCGACCGTGCAACATTCATTGCAGATCATCTCAATCCGTTGTCAAAATTGTTGTATCAGTATCAACAAGCTGCACATGTCCCCAACAACACCTTCCTGACGGCGGTGAACCTGGAGAAGTCTACGTTCTTCGAACCCGGTGTATTCAATGTGGATCACTTTGCGCCTACGTTCAACCGTGGATTGAAACCGGCAGTAGCCGAACTGGGAAAGGTACTTTTCTTCGACCCGGTTTTGTCGGGTAACAATCACCGGGCCTGCGCTTCGTGTCATGTGCCCTCCAAGGCATTTACCGATGGCAAGGTGAAGAGCGTTGCGTTTGACTTTCAGGGCGCTGTTGCGCGAAATGCGCCCACGTTGATCAACGCCGGCTTTCAGCAATCCCAGTTTTGGGATCAGCGCGTGAGTTTCATCGAAGACCAGGTGAACAACGTGATCGCGAACCCGATCGAAATGCATGGCCACATGGAAGCCTCGGCATTGAAACTCATGAAGAGCGCTGCGTATCGCGCAATGTTCAAAAATGCGTTTGGCCAGGACACCATCACCAAACGGAATATGCAGACGGCGCTGGCCAGTTATATTCGTTCGCTCACCGGTTTGAATTCGCGGTTTGATCACTACATGCGGGGCAACAAATCGAGCCTCACGCAAAATGAAGTGGATGGTTTTAATTTGTTTATGGGTAAGGCCAAGTGTGGCACCTGCCATTTTGCGCCGCTGTTCAACGGTACAGTCCCTCCGCTGTATCGCGAAACCGAGTCGGAAGTGCTGGGGGTACCCGCGCACCCCGACACCATTCATGCAAAAGTCGACAGCGACAAAGGGAAACTCGTTGCCTACAACAGATCCCTGCATACATACGCTTTCAAAACATCCACCGTGCGCAATGCAGCGCTCACGGCGCCCTACATGCACAACGGCGTGTTCAAAACACTGGAGGAGGTGATCGACTTCTATAATCGCGGTGGTGGCGCGGGCATCGGCATTGATCTTCCCAACCAAACGTTACCTCCCGATAAACTTTTGCTGACGAAACAGGAACAGGCGCAAATCATCGCCTTCCTGGAAAGCCTGAACGACAACTCGGCACTCGCCAATGTCCCGACAACCTTGCCGGCTTTCAACGACGCGCGGCTCGACAAGCGGAAAATCGGAGGCGAGTATTGAGTGGCCATAATGCGGTGAAGGAGATCCTTCACCGCTTCCTTATAAAGTCTCCAGTACGGTTTCTTTGAGCTTTTGCTTCAGTGCCTTTATCTCCTGTTGCAAGTGCAGCCTTTGCCGTTCCATTTCTTCCTGGGTGGCCTGCAACTCCTCCGAGTTTTGACGCATCTCTTCTTCCTGTTGGGCAAGCGAATGCGCGCGTTGCTGGGATTCTTCAAGGAGTCGCTTGGTTTCGGTTGATGATTGTTTATTGTACAGAATGGACGCGATGCTTTCGGCTACGCGTTCGATGAACTCGATGTGATACGCTTCCAGCATCCCGAACGATGCCAGCTCCACCACACCCATCACTTTCTCGCGTGTTTTCAAGGGAACAACGACCACATTGCGGGGTGTGGCTTCGCCCAAACCAGAGGTGATCTTTACAAAGTCTTTGGGAATATCTTTCAGGTAAATGGTCTGGCCCTCCAACACGCATTGGCCCAGCAGGCCCGCATCGCCGTCGATACGCTCATCGACAAATTTCCTTTTGCCATAGGCATAGGTGGCGATGCGCTCGAGGTATAGCGAGCCATCGGTACCATTTACCACGTATAGCGCGCCCTGATTGGCTTTCAGGTACGTAACGAGAATGTGAATGATCCGTTCGCCCATGATCCTGACGTCCTCCGCATCATTTTTGAGGATTTCGTTGAATTGGGCTGCTCCTTCATTGATCCAGTTGGCCCGCTGCTGAATGCTTTCGGCGGTTTGCAGTTTATCGTGGGCGCTGATCAGCGACTTGGCGAGGACGTCGTCGTTGTATTGTTCGTCGTACTTCAGGTTGCCATTGCCCGCGCCAAGGTGTTCGGCAAATTGTGTGGCTGCCCGGAGACGGTCGATAAATTGGTTGAAGGCCATCTTGGTTTGCCCGATCTCTTCCGTGGTCTTCACCACTAATTTGTCGGGGAAAATTCCGGCGGCTAAATTTTGCACACCATCACGGATCTCCTTGATCGCCTTCGTGAGCAAGCCTGCATAGACGATGGCCATCACAAATCCGGCAATGGTCTGAATGATGAAGACGGTCCACAGCAACCATTGCGTGCGGCTGATCTGGGTTTCATTTTGCTCTTTCATCGACGCATGGATCGTTTCGATTTGCGGGCGCATTTTTATAAAGAGATTTTTTATCCGGCCGCGAATGCCTTCGCTTTCGGTCAACCCAATCTGTTTTTCAATTTCCACCACGCGGTTGAATTCGTTCCGGTAATTATCCAGGAAGGTGATCAGCTCTTTATTTGCCGTGGCCTCCAGTTGGCTCTTGAACGTTTCGAAGCGGGCATTGAACTCCTGCTGATATTTTAAATCCTTTCGCAAGAAAAAATCTTTCTCATGCCGGCGCAGCATCAGCATCGACACTTTATCGAACTCAAAACCTGAATTCTCTACCGCATGAATGGCCGTGCGTAAAGAGCCTTCAAGCCCGTAGTCTTTGAAGCCGCGTTGTTTCAGGAGGTCCACCAGTTTTTCGAAATTGGTCTGCAGACTGTCGAGGGTCAAGTCGAGGGACACGGTTTGCTGAGCGCCCTGGTCCTTGTCCGACTGAACATCCCGAAGCGTTCCGAGGAGACTTTTTGCAGCCGCCTGATTCTCGTTAAAGGTGGTGATGGCCGCTGCTTCCTGCTTTTCGAGAAACGATGGCGATTTGAAGCCTTCGTAGACAAACTCCTTCGTGACCAGATCCATCGTCTGCAAGCGCAGCTTCAGCATGTCTACTTCTTCGTTGACACTCTTAAAATAGATAATGTTCTCAATGGCACTCCCGGAGAGGACGATCAAAACCACGGAAAGCAACAAGATCGATCCAAAGGCGGCCAGCAGCTTGATGCGGATGCGAAGCCCGTAGAGAAAAGCTCTCATATAAAAAATAGAGATAGGGATGGTTAAAAATTCAATTTAAGGATTCGGGTTGGGATGAGGGGGGTGAGGGGTGTTAACGTTGTATTAAGAAGTCAGTAGCCAGTAGTCAGTAGTCAGTAGCCAGTAGCGGTGTGGGTATGGGGTAAGATCCGGGATGGAGAGTAGTCCTGTCCGATCTTCATCCCCGATAAAGTTTGTGTTGATCCAGAAAACTTGAAGCAACAAATCCTTAGCTACCGTTTTTGGTATTTTGTTGCCCTTTTGATAACACCCTTCCGGGCGGTTGTTGCCTTTTTGATAACGCAAATCCATTGATTTCACACGTCCGGTCAGGTGATCTTTGCATCGAAATTTTTTCTGACCCAATGATAAAAAATATATTCCCACTTGCAGTGCTCGCTTTTGTGAGCGCGCAATGTTCGCAGACCAGATCGGCAGAAATTGTCAACACAACCAAGGACTCCACAGCTGTGGCGATTGTAAAACCCGTGGTGGTTACCGAGCCCGTGCAGTTTGATACGGACGATCCTGCTATTTGGATCAATAGTGCCGACACGGCTAGAAGCCTGATCGTCGGTACGAACAAGGATGATAATGGCAGCTTGTATGTGTTTGATCTTGCCGGAAAAATCCTTTCCGAAAAAACGGTCCCACTGAAACGCCCTAACAACGTGGACATTGAATATGGATTGTCGCTGAAGAACCAGCAGACAGACATCGCCGTGGTTACCGAGCGGTTGACGTATAAGCTACGCATCTTCAGCTTGCCCGACGTGAAACCTGTTGACCATGGCGGGATTGAAGTGTTTGAAGGCGAAACGGGCGAGGGCTTCCGCGAGTTGATGGGAATCGCGCTTTATAAAAATCAGGCCGACGGGAAAATCTACGCCATTGTGGGACGAAAAAATGGCCCGCACGAAGGAGGTTATCTCTGGCAATACCAGTTGGAAGACAACGGCCGCGGCCAGGTGAAGGCAACGCTTGTGCGCAAGTTTGGAAAGTACAGCGGCAAAAAGGAAATCGAATCGATTGCGGTGGATGATGAGCTGGGATATGTCTATTATTCGGACGAAGGCGTTGGTGTTCACAAATATTATGCTGATCCGGCCAGGGGAGATGAGGAACTAGCGCTGTTTGCCACAACCCATTTTGCAGCCGATCACGAGGGCATTTCGATTTACAAAATTAATGATGGAACAGGTTACATCCTGGTTTCCGATCAGGGCGCAAATCATTTCAATGTTTATCCGCGTGAAGGCTCGGCAAAAGGACCTCATGATCATCCGCTTATTAAGATCATTCCGACATCAACCTTGGAAAGCGATGGCTCTGAGGTGACGAGCGTTTCTTTTCCTGGAAAATTCAAGTCAGGATTGTTTGTGGGGATGTCTACGGACAAGACTTTTCAGCTCTATCGCTGGGAGGATTTGGCAGGAAAAGACCTCGCGATTGCGCGGAACGGAATCCGATCGGTAAAAAAATAACGGGATGAAACAAATTGCACTTGTTGCCGCTTTTCTGCTGATGTGCTGCCATGCAAAGGCAGCAACGGTCAAAGGAAAATTGCTGGATGAAAATAAAGAGCCGCTGACAGGCGCGATTATTCTATTGGATGCCGGTAAGGGTCTTTATGCCCTTGCCGGACTGGACGGAACGTACATCATCAAAAATGTTCCTGTAGGTACGCACACCATCACCGTTTCGTTCATTGGCTATTTGACACAGGAAAAAACAATTACGATGACTGGCGAATCGGATGCCGCAACGATTGATTTTCAATTGGCGCAGGATTCAAAGGTCCTGAATGAAGTGGTCGTATCCGGAAAAGCCGAAGCGGGTTCAGATGCAGAAGCACGCCTCACGGAGAGAAATGCTTCTCAGGTCGTAAACGTGATGTCGGCAAAAGCAATTTCTATTTTACCCGATCTTTCCGTTGCCAATCTGGTGCAGCGCATGTCAGGCCTGACGGTACAGCGCAACAGCAATGGCGATCCGCAATATGTCATTGTGCGCGGCATGGACAAACGCTACAGCTACACGCTGGTAAACGGTTTTAAAATACCAAGCCCGGACAATAAAAACCGCTATCTGCCGCTCGATATTTTTCCTGCAACGTTATTGGAAAGACTGGAAGTATATAAAAGTCTGACGGCCGACATGGAAGGCGACGCCATTGGCGGCGCCGTGAACTTGGTCATGAAGAGCGCGCCCGATCATTTCGAAGTGAAGGCCGATTTCCAAACGGGATATAATTACATCAACACGCTGTACGGATTTGATCATTACAATGCTTCAGGGATTGAGAAACACTCGCCGCGCCAGCTGTATGGCACGGGTTACGCGGCTCAGCCTGATGAATTCACGCAGAAGAACCTGGAAGTGAAAAACAACAAGCCGATGCCCGACCTGATCGGTTCGCTTTCCATTGGCAACCGTTTTTTCAATAACAGGCTGGGCGTGCTGGTGGGCGGCAGTTTTCAAAATTCATACCGTGCTACCAAGAGCCTTTGGTTTGATTATGATGTTGACCCCTATGGTTCAGATCTTCCCCAGCTGGGTTCGCTGCAAGAGCGGCATTACTCGATTCATCAAATGCGCAGCGCGGGCCACGCACGACTGGATTATAAATTCAATGATAGAAATGAAATTAAATTCTATGCCGGGTACTACGCGTTAGACAATAACGAAACCCGCCAGATCAGGTCAACTTCCCTGAAGCTCGGTTACAATTCACTTCAGGGAGATGCCTCTTTGGGTTACACCACGCGCACAAAAACCACCAATCAAGGTATTTTGACCTCGTCGCTGCAAGGCAACCACAAATTGTTTGGGCCGTTGGCGCTCGCATGGTCGGCTGTCTATTCGACAGCATCCAACAATGAGCCTGACAATGCCAAGTTTACGCGCAGCAGCACGATGCAGGATTTTAAGGAAACACCACAGGGAGCGGAAGGGCTTTCACGCCAATGGCTGAACAACAAGGATAACGATCTGACAGGTTATCTGAACTTGACCGTGCAGCCCGAATCGTGGGGCAGAAGCCTGCTGAAGGCCGGAGCCATGGCACGGCATAAAGACCGCGACGGCAATTACGACATCTACAATTTTATGCCGAAGCCCACGCAGCAATTTCAGGGCACTAACTGGAACACCGTCAGCGATGTTACCTGGTCATTGACCAACCCACTGGGCGCCACAAGTGATGCCCAGAATTATAAGGCACACGAATATATCCATGCGGCTTATGTGCTGGGGAAACTGGATGTTGAACGATGGGAGGTGAATGCCGGCGTGCGGGCAGAACAGACCAACCAGGGATTTACATTAAAAAATCCTGTGCCGGGTGTGATCCGTGACACCAGTGAGCATTACACCGACGTGCTCCCGAGCCTGATGGCGAAATATAAGATCAAACCAGGAATGAACCTGCGGTTTAGCTATTACAAAAGCATTTCGCGCCCCAGCTTTTTTGAAATTGTTCCTTACCTCTATCCGGAAGACGGCTATCCTGAACGCGGAAATCCGAAGCTTCAACGCGTACGGGCACAAAACGTTGATCTGCGATTGGAAGTGTTCCCCAATGTTACCGATCAGATTTTAGTCGGTGTATTTTATAAATCCATTACCGACCCCATTGAATATACGATAACAAAATTCGGCATTGCCAACGAAAATTCCCTGCAGCCCAACAATTTTGGCAATGCGCGGAACATGGGCGCCGAAATTGATTTCATACACTACTTCAACAAGTTCGGCATACGCGCCAACTACACGTTCACCCACTCGACGATCACCACGACAAAACAGCTGCCTGGCCCGGTTGATCCGAACGATTTATCGAAAGGCTATACCACCTATTATGTAAACCAAACGCGCCCCATGCAAGGCCAGGCAAGCCACATTGGTAACGTGTCGTTGCTGTACAAAAACCTCGACAAAGGCTGGGAGTCGCAGCTTTCACTGGTGTATACCGGTGAAAAACTGGAAGCCATTTCGCCGTATTTAAACAACGACCTGTATGGCAAACCGATCGCTATTCTGGATTTCTCTTTAGAGAAAAGAGTATCCAAAACCGTCGATGTGTTCCTCAAGGCAACCAACCTGCTGAACTCGGCTTATCAAATGTATATCAAGAACCCGGTGTATCAAAAGGACAATGAATATCCCTACCAGAAGGATCCACAGAACAAAACGCTCACGCGCAGAGATGAATACTATCAGTCGTTCCGAGTAGGCGTTCGGGTCAATTTCAGCAAGAATCAAAATCAATGAATAAACTTCAAATGAAAAAACAAAACACCATGAAAAAACGAACAAGCAGATTGGCAGTCATCGCCTTTTTGGGCACTGTCGCCCTTCTGGCAAGCTGCAGCAAAGACGATGACAGCAAGCCAAAACCGGTGGTCACCACAACGTCATCTGCCCTGACGCTTATACAGGACACTACGGGAGTCTTTACTGCGGATGTGTCTGCTGCAGCAGGCATTAAGGACATTACCGTTACGATCGATAACGCCACCATCTTAACAGCGGAGATCACCAACAAAGCGGATCTCGTCGGCAAAACAGTAGGCACTGCAAATATCAAGATGACCTCGACGTATACTTTGGGAACAGCCAACATTACGATTACCGTAACGGACAATGCCCAACAATCGTCCACCACTGCGGTTTCCGTTAATGTTACCGATCATCCTCCCGTTGAAATTTCGGGCGCAGTAGGATCAACCGATACAAAGGAGTTCCATATCACGCAGGCAACCACCTGGGGGCCTCACCTCACCTATCACGTAACGGGCAACGTCTTTGTTGAGCCAACCGGATCCCTTACGCTATTGGAAGGAACAACCGTGATTGTGGATGGCCAGTATTCGTTCACCGTGAGAGGAAACTTCTACAGCTACGGCACAGCAACGGATTCCGTGGTGTTTACAGTGCCGGCGCAGCAACGGACCAAAGCCAATATTTTTGCGGGCTTGTGGGGAGGTATTATGTCTTCCAACACCGATGGCACCAATACTTTTGCCGCCGATGAAATGGTGGTGCAATACACGCGCGTTGAATACGCCGGTATGCTCGGCCAGGCCTGGCAGGATATTGTAAAGCTGGGCGAAGTGGCCGATACGAATACGCCCGAATACGCCTTATTCTTCAACAACCCCAATGGTGTTTGTGTGATTCAGAATTCCACGTTCGCTTATTCAGCGGATGTTGCTGTACAAATAGATCAGGGAAAAGTATTGGTCAGCAACAACGCGTTCATCTTAAATGGAAAGGCCGGCGGTGAAGCCATTGATCTCAAGGTGGGCACGTTTGGCGATATTGCCTACAATTTGTTCTATAAAGTAGCGACAAACGGCGTGAAGTTTAACGCCAAGGGTGGATCCTCTGAACTGCACGTTTACAATAATACAGCGGTTGAATGTGGATGGAGACAAACGTCGCACTCCGATCACGGCGGTTCGTTCAATGTTGAACAAGGAGGCAAAGGCGTGGTGTATAACAACCTGATCGTAAACTCCACGCGCGGTGTTCGTTTCTCTAACGGAAAACTGGCTGATGTGGCGCATTTGTCAAACGGATTTAACTTCCATTATCTCAGTATCACCAGCCCTGTTGGTACCGATAATTTTACCCCTGAATTTTATCCTACAGATGGGTTTACCATCTATGGCAATGGCAAAACCGGTCCTGCCAGCGTAGATTCTACTTTTGAAACAGCACATGATGTTCCTGCTCCCGTGTACACCAATAACGTATTTGATAAAGTTGCAACAACAGCAGCCGGTCACGATCCGTTGTTTGTAAAATTTGCCGTAACCACATTTGACGTGGCGGCGGCGGTTGCAGCGGAAGAACCCGCGAATGAAGGTTTCCCCGCCGCATTTGATTTTCATCTTCAGGCAGGTTCACCGGCATTGACCGGAGGCAACACAAATTTCAGCCCCTATCATGCAGCTTCCCTGACTGCCGGCGGAAAGACATACGCCTCCCCGAAGCCGTCAAGTTATTTTGGAGCATTTGGACCCAAGTAAATTATCTCTTGTAAGCGTATAAACACCAACTTACTCAGAGAAGTATCCGGATAAAAAAAGAGGTTGGCTCGCTTTTGAGTCAGCCTCTTTTCTTTTACAAAAATCTCCTGGAGCCAGGAGTAGGCCCCGGCGACGTGATCGAATGCTACTCAGTCTGCCATTTCAAGCCAAAGACTAGAAACTTCTTCATCAAGTGATGTGGGAAACCGGCCCGTTATACATTGAAAATTCAGACAAAGGGCAGCAACAACGCCAATCCTTTTGCACGCCGACGCACCGAGAAACTTTCGCTATTTTTCAAAGGCTGAGGATGAAATTGGAGAGGCTGTCACCTTGATTTAGCCGGAGTTTTTTGCGCAAGCGATAGCGGGAGATCCGCAGGCTGTCGGGCGAAATGCCCAAAATGGTGGAGATATCTTTGGAGGGCAGGTTCAACCGGATCAAGGCCGCCAGCCGCGTGTCGGCCGCCGTGATCTCGGATGACAGTTTCTGGAGTTGGTCGAAGAAATTCTGGTGCACTTGCCCGAAAATGTGGCGGAAGTCATCCCAATCCTTGTCCTGCACAAAATTGTGGTCGATAAGTTTGATCAGGTTGGTGATCTTTTTGCGCTGGTCTTTGAAGTCTTCCTGCAAGGCCTCCTGGAGCTTGGCCTTGATGTCGTCCATCATTTTATTCTTGCTGATGATGTGCAGGGTGTGGGCCGCCAGCGATTTGGATCGGCTCTCCAGCGCATGCTGAAGCTGGTGTTCGTGCAGGTGGGCGTTCTCCAATTCCACATGCATGAGCTTTTGCTGCGATTCTTTTAATTCCAGCTGTGATTCCTTCAACTCGATCAGCTCCTTGTCCTGCCGGATCTTTAACCGCTGCCGGCTGATGATCGCCGCGGCCAGCAACAACACCAGCACAATGCCCGACACCAGCGAGATCTTGATCACCGAGTTCAGCTGCCGGTCGCTCTCCAAAGCGCTGATCTCGCCATTCTTTCGCTCCAACTCAAAAAATGTTTGCAACAGTCCCAACTGGCGACGGGTCTCTTCGCCATAGATCTCTTCATACAAAATGCGTCCTTTCTCCAGGTTTGCGTAGGCCTCTTTATACAGACCGGCTTGATTATAGACTTTGCCCAGGTCTTTATACGCGCTGGTGACTTGATACTTATCGTTGAGGCGCAGGGCCAGGTTGAGCGCTTTAGTGGAAAAGCGTATCGCCGGCTCGTTCTCTCCCTTCTTCCGGTGCACATCGGCGAGGTTGTTCAGGTTCACGATCATGGAGAGGCTGTCGCGTGTGAGCTCATTCAGGCTCAGTGAACGAAGGAAATAATAACGGGCCGTGTCGTTTTGATTGAGGTCTTCATAGATGCTGCCGATGTTTTCGAGGATGATGGAAGTTCCCCGCACGTCGTTGGCGTGTTCATAATACGACAGCGCTTTGTGTTGGAAGTCCAGGGCCTCGGGATACTGTTGTTTTTTTTCGCTGAGCCGGCCGAGACTGCCATACGTGTCGGCCATGCCTTTCAGATTTTTGGAAGCCTCGTAGAGTTTTAAAGCGCGGTTGTGTTTTTCGAGCGCCAGTTCAGGTTGGCGGATGGTGTAATAGACCAACCCAAGCTGATTCAGGTTCCGGGCCAACGCTTCCGTATTGCGCGACGATTCGTATAACGTTTCTGCTTTGAGCAGGTGGTTAAGAGCCTCTTCATAAAAACCCTGGCGATAAAAAATTTCACCCACCAGGGAGTGTCCGTAGGCCGTACCCTCGGTGTAGCCTTGATCTTGCGCCCGGCGAAGGGCTTCCTGTGTCATGACAAAGGCGGAATCGGGCCGGGTGAAGAGCATCGCTTCGGCGCGGTGATACGCCGCGTCGACGATTTTGGTGGCCGAATCCTGGGCGTAAACATGCAGGGTTAGGATGGTCGACAAGGCGATGAGGGTGCAGCGTAGTTTGCGTTTCACGGTATGGTGGGAATGGATGTCGCAAAAATAGAAGGGCAATGTTTTGCCAGATTTACCGGAATGTTATGTGTGTTAACATGGAGGGACCGAAAAGAACCCGGCGCTGCGACGGTCAGAAACGGACACCCGCTATCATAAGTGAACATGACGATATTGAAAATAGCCTTAAATTCCGATTTCAGAGGGTGGTATGACCTTTGTCTGTTTTCGCCCAAGACCTAATACTTATGTTTAAAAATTACGCCCTGCTTTTTCTGCGGAACCTGAAACGCCAGAAATTATTCTCCTCCATTAACTTATTGGGGCTGACGGTGAGCATGGCCAGTACGCTGCTCATCTATCTGTATGTGCGCCAGGAATTTAGTTTTGACAATTTTCATCCGCATAGCGAACGCCTCTATCGCGTCAATCAAACCTTCATCTGGGCCGACAATCGGAACAGCCAGTTTTCACGAACCGGTCCGGGTGTGGCCCATGCCCTGCTCGAAGAACTTCCCGAAGTGGAAATGACGACGAGCCTGCATACGCCGGGTGATTTCATTATTTCTTATGTGAAGCCGAACAATGAAGTGGTGGTCTTTGAAGAGAACAAAGTACTGTCGGCCGACACCAATTTTTTCAAAGTTCTCAACTTCCCGCTGCTTCAGGGCGACCCTGCATCGGCTTTCCGCCAAGCCAACACGTTGGTGATGACACGATCGACGGCCGTGAAATATTTCGGCAACGAAAATCCCGTCGGAAAAATGGTGCGTCTGGGGGCTCCGAATACCGACTCGCAACAGACTTATGAAGTGACCGGGGTGATGGAGGATGTTCCGGAAAATTCTACACTCCAGTTTACGGTGTTGCTATCGTCAAAAGGATTTCAGCTCGAACAAAGGGCCTGGAGTTGGGTATGGACACAACTGGAAACCTTTGTTCGTCTGCGACCCGATGCCGACATCGCAGCCGTGCGCCAAAAATTACAGACCATTCCGCGCAAACGCGCCGAAGAATCGATCAAGGCGGCGATGGGCATGACCTACGACGAATACATCGCTTCGGGGAAAAAGTGGGAACTGTTCCTGCAACCGATCAACACCCTTCACTTACCGGAATCTCCGGTTGTCGGATCGTTTCCCGACACGGGGAACCTCACGGTGATCTATTCCTTTATCGGCGCCGCCATCTTTATTGTGCTGCTGTCGTGCGTCAACTTCATGAATCTCTCCACCGCGCAATTCACACGGCGCATCAAGGAAGCCAGCATCCGGAAAATATTGGGGTTGAATAAAAAGGAATTGGGTCTCAGCTATTTCTTTGAAGCCCTCATCTTTTGCCTGCTGGCCTTGGTGGCGGCCGTTGCGCTATCGCAACTTCTACTCCCGGCGTTCAATTTCATCACCGGCAAACACCTCACGCTTTCGCTTTTTCGCGACCCTTGGGTGGCCGGTGGATTGCTGGGGCTCGCGCTCTTCATGGCCCTGATCTCCTCCAGCTACCCGGCGTTGTTCCTCACCACCTTCAACCCCGTAGAGGCCATCAAGGGAAGATCGAAGGTGGGCCGCGAAGGAAAATCATTTCGCAATGTGTTGGTGGTGTTTCAATTCAGCGTCTCCATCATTCTGATCATCTGCACGGCCGTTGTGTTTCAACAACTGAAATATGTTGCCGAGAAAGATATTGGCTTTGACCGGGAAAACCTGTTGGTGTTGCACCATGTAGAACACGCGAACAACCGCGTGAACCTGGCGCATGATGCCGAAAGCGTGCCCGGCGCCATCAGCACTACCTGGTGCGCATCGGCGCCACCCTATATCTATGGCGGCGACTCGTTTTCAGCGGAAGGCCAAAGTGACTTGAAATTTCCGCTCAACTACACCGGTGGCGACGAAAACTACATCCCCACACTGGGCATCAAAATAAAGTTCGGACGGAATTTTGATGCGGCGATACCAGCCGACTCCAACCGCGTGATCATCAACGAAAGCGCTGTACGCCGCATCGGCTGGACGCTGGATGAATCCGTTATCGGAAAGAAACTCGCCTATCCCAACAGCGGCGTCGACGCGACCTTTGAGGTCGTGGGTGTGGTGGCCGACTTCAACTACTGGAGCCTGGACGGCCCCATCGAACCCCTCGGCATCTTCAACATGAAAAACAAAATGATCGAAGACGACGGCAACGACTTCATGGTCCTGAAAATAGCACCACAAAGCAGCGAGGCCTGGCAAAACACGCTGACTAGTCTCCAAAAAGTTTGGAAACAACACGCCGGCGACACTCCTTTTCAATATTCGTTTGTCGACGCAAACTTTGCGGAAACCTTTGCCACCCACGAACAATTTGGAAAAGTGCTGCGCGTGATGGCCACCCTGGCCATTCTCATCGCCAGTCTTGGGTTGCTGGGAATGATCGTGTATTCGTTAGAGCAACGCACCAAGGAGATCGGCATCCGCAAAGTGGTGGGCGCTTCGGTTTATAATATTTTGGTGTTGATATCGTCGGGCTATACGAAACTGATCCTTGTCGCTTTCGCGATCGGGGCGCCGGTGTCGTATTGGATGATGGGGCTTTGGCTGGAGGATTTTGCTTACGCGATCAAACCGTCGGTTTGGATCTTTATCGTGACAGGCGCCAGCACGCTTTTGTTGGCGATGGCCATTACGGGGTATCATGCCGTGAAAGCTGCGTTGACCAATCCGGTGGATGTGTTGAAAGATGAGTAAAGTCTTGCTTGTCCTATTATTTATATTTTAACTTTCATCCATTAATCGCACCTGAATCCCATTTCGATGAAAGTGATCGACAAACTTGCCTGGATTGAATTAAAAGACAAACAGATATTATCCACCAGGTCTTTTGGTAAAGACAAGTACTATATTCCCGGTGGGAAACGGGAAGAAGGCGAGTCTGATGTGGACGCTTTATGCAGGGAAATCCGGGAAGAACTTTCCGTGCAACTGGATGAAGCCAGTATCGATTTTGTGGGCGTATTCGAAGCGCAGGCCCATGGGAAGCCGGAGGGCACTCTGGTGCGGATGACGTGCTATCGCGCAGCCTATTCCGGCACATTGGCACCGGCTGCGGAAATCGAGGAAATGCGGTGGCTGCGGTTTGGGGATAAGGATAAAGTTGCTCCCGTAGATATTTTGATCTTTGATTTTTTGAAAGAACGGGATTTGATGGCGTGATGTGCCTACGGTTTATCAGGTGCCAGGGCATCCTCCAAAAAAGAAGAAACCGTATCGGGTTCTGATTCCAGAGCACCGGGCTTCCGCTTGGCGTGGTTAATGGATTTAACCAATTTTCCATTTCGAGCAAAGGTCTTTTCATATCGTCTGGCCTGTTCGAAATCGCTATCGTAAAAAATTTCCGACTTTAATTGGCCATTGTCATAATACTCCCTGGCAATACTATCGGGTAGATTGTCAAAAAGGTATTCCTCAGATTGAAGCTTTCCATTTTCGTGATAAATCTTGTGGGCGCCAGATAATACTCCTCTATCGAATTGGTAACGGTCCATGGCTTCGTTTAGTACCTTCGTTATGCCGTGGTTAAGACGGCTAATGTCTAGTGGCGTCAGATGGGTTTTGTAGGAAAGCTCTTCCCGCAACACTCCGGTTGAATCATACAATCTATTGACACCTGTCAGATAATCATCCTCGTAGTTTGATTCGCGGGCAAGCACCCCGTTGTGATGATAGGCTTTTAACAAACCTTGTTTCAGGCCCTCCCGGTTGTCATATTCCACTTGAAGTCTGCCATTTGCGTAGTACCGCCTCGCTTTGCCATGAGGCAAACCATTCCTCATCTCCGTGCTTGCCAAAAGCGTGTTACTGGAGTTCCAGACGTTCAAAACACCATTGCCTTCCACCACGGCAAGCTCGTCCAGCTTCCTTCCGCTGCTGTCGTAATTTGCAACACTCTGCCACAGCCTGTCGTCTTTATTAATTAATACGGTCTTGACTTTTCCGTTCTCGTGGTAGATCCGCTCCTCGCCATCGCGCTTGCCTCTCTTATAATTCGTTTCCATAACAATCCCTCCCTCCCGATTGTATGAAGTCGCTTTGCCATCGAGGGCGCCATCTGACCAGTTTTCAACGTCAAACAAAATCCCGGGATCGCCATACACCTTACTCTCACCCTCCTGGACACCCAGTTCATAATGCTCTTCTTTCAGAATTTGCCCGTTGGGATAATAAAGCCGCATAAAGCCGTGCCGTAGCTTAATTTCATTTTGGCTGCTGTCACTTGCGAGAACATACTCATATTCGCGAACTTTATATTCCTTGCCGTCCGGGTCTCTTGCATAATCCGTCTGGACCTCAACGGTCCGGCCGCATGCGGCCAGCAATACAAACAGGATCAGGGATGGAGCGAATAGGGATCTCATTCTTATAAGGATTGCGAAAGTTATATTATTTATGTCAAATCAAAATTTTAAAAAGCCGTGTTAAAACGGCCATGCTAACACAGGCAGGCTCACGCTTGCACCTTACTTCTCAGGGTATTCGAATGTTTTTCTCACCAGCCTTTAGCTTCTGAACGATCTTTCCGACATGCTTCAACAGCGTTTCTTCCTTTGTTACAAAACTCAGGTATTTTAAGATATCCTGCTGCCGGGCTGGGGTGAGGGCGTTGAAGTCTTTCAGCACTTTGTGCACCTGCAGCTGCCGGCGGAAAGCTGGTGACATGGTGTATTGCTTTTTTATTTTGTGCAGGTCCTGTGTGATCACAAAGACGGCAACTTCACCGATGGCGGTATTTGCTCCTTTCAAGGTGGGAGCGTTGACAAAAAGACGGTAGGGTCTGCCTTTTACGGGTACTAATGTTTTGACGAATGGAAAGCCGTTGACGGTGCCCTTTACGTGAATTTTTCCTTTGGTGGGTTTCATTTTTCGGGTGATCGCATCGGGTACGTCGGCGCAGGTGTTGATGCCGGTTTTGTAGATGGGCGCTTTGAATTTGGGCATGGGTCGTCAGTTTTTACCGCCTCACCTTCGCTAAAGCTTCGGCGAGCAAAGAAAGACGCCTTCCTTCGTAAAGCTTCGGTGGGCAAGTGGGGGTTCGCCAAGTTTGTTGTTCATCGATTCTTTATTCTTTCGATGCCGGCTGTTATTCCTGCGCGTATCATTTTGCCATAGCCATCGTCACTTAGAAACGGCGTGTAAGAGAGGGCTGTTTCATAGTGCGCGCGGGCTTGGATGAATTCGTGGAGGTCTTCGTAGTCCTTGGCGATGTTGAGGTAGAGCGAGGAGTAGGCTCCTTTCACTTGGGTGTCGGGCACAAGTTGCGCGTGGTCGAGTGCGGTTTTGTCCCACTGGAGTTTGGCGGATGCTCCGGGTTGGTGGCGGGCCACGTAATGGGCGGCGATGAATTTTTCAAGGTCGGTGGTGGCCTCATCCCAGGCCTGCCGGAAAACCTCACCCTGACCCTCCCCTTCCAGGGTCATGCCTTGGGCACAGCGTTGTACGGTCTTGTTTTGAGGGTCGTAAAGCATTTTGCGTTCAGGTCATTTAGCATTCAAGATACAAAATACTGGGTAAGCCTTAAAAAATGGGAATTGAACGGAAAACGAGCGAGAAATGGACACGGATCTTTTCCCAGGTTGCTGAACCTTTGCGTTTATAAAGCCATAAGACACAAAAACTATGAATGCAAAACTCACGATTCTTCTGTTGCTGATCTCGCTGTCGTTCACCGGCCATGCCCAGGCAGTGAAGACCTATGATCTCCAAAAACTTCTCAAAGAGAAACAGCTCACCCTCATTCCCGCCAGGCCCTACCCCATCACCGACGGCGCCAAAAAGGGCATCACGCTGGCCGGGGTTGCCTGGCTGAATGGCGTCGACTTCTCCACAGGAACGATTGACGTCGACCTCCGCGGTCTTGATGTGCTTCAAAGAAGTTTTTTGGGGATCGCATTCCATGCTGTCGATAGCAATACATACGATATCGTCTATTTCCGGCCGTTCAATTTTCAGAACCCGGACCCTATTCGGAAAATTCACGCCGTTCAATATATGGCCATGCCCGATTTCCCGTGGGATAAACTAAGAGAAGAACACAATGGCGTTTATGAAAAAGCCATCGACCCCGCACCGAAAGCAACCGACTGGTTTCATGCCAAGATCGAAGTGACGGAAGACGAGATCAGGGTTTATGTAAATAATGCGGCAACGCCTTCGCTGAAGGTGAAAAAGCTCAACACCCGAAAGAGTGGGAAAATAGGATTGTGGAACGATGCGCTGGAAGGCGACTTCGCAAACCTGACGATCCGGACACCTTAAGATGGATCATGGAGCTGTGCCGGTCACAGCTCTCCTTATTTTTTTGTTGCGCTGTTGCAGACCATGGTCATTCCATCTTCGATGGCCTTGACCATGGAGGCGCTTTTATCGGTCAACTCATGCCGCTGTGAGATCCACTCGACTTCATTGTAGGTCAGCCAGACTTTTCCATTTTCGTCTTCCCACGCCAAAGCTTTCATAGGAAGATCGAGGCCCGCGGTTTGTTTGTCCTGCATCAACACCGTGCCCGCTTTTGGATTGCCGAAAAATATTACTTCCGTGGGCCGAAGCGGCAAATCAACCTGATCAGCATTGGCGCGATGATCGATGCGAATAAAAACGGTGAGGCCATGGGACGACACCAAGGCTGCGAGCCGGTCGAGGGTTTCTTTTACGGAGAAGTCGCTGGGGAGATTTTTCAGACCCGTCATTGGCATTTCAATGTTTCGTGATAGCGAAGATAATAACAAAGGTCAGTTTTATTCGGCTGCATACCTGTTTATGGTGAGCCACCCAACAGAAACATTTTCACCTTGGAGGATAGGAATAAACAGCGACCAGCGTTATCTTAGACAAAAGCTATCCCAGGTCGTCCCCTTTCGGGCAGTGGATGCATTTTCCGTTTCAGGCAACATTTTAATCCCCCAAAAATATGACCCAAATTTCAGCCGATGAATTTAGAAATCTGATGATCGCCGGTGGCATCATTGAAAACAAAAAAGTCAGCGAGCCGGTAAACACGATGTTTACGACCTTTCCCAATCCGTTTACCATCAAGGACTGTAAACTTGTGTCGCTCCTGTTTAATGAGTGTCCTTTAAATTCCATCGCCATCGAAGGCAACACCCGCATCGCCACCGTTACGCTTGCGGGCTCGCAGACCAATTTCAATTCCTTTACCACGGATGATTCCCCGGTCATTACAACCCTCAACATTGGCGGCATGACCAATGCGCAGACGGTATCCATTAACTGCAAGATCCATGACCTCACGTTCGAGGAATGCTTCATCAACACGATCACGACAAACGCCACACTCCAAATGGCCAAGCTGTTCCTGAAGCGGGATGTCAATTTCAATACCTTAAAACTGACAGGCCTCTATGGCACGGTTCAGATTGATTTTTCGAACGGCGCCGAAATGGCATGCGAGGATACAAAGATCAGCCATATCAGCGCCATCTCCACCACCATCCAAACCTACGGTTTCACCAATCACGAAGGAACGTCATTGACCTTCGACTCCCTGTCATTCAAGACTGCCCGCGCCATGACGTTTGTGAATTCAGCCCTTTTAAAAATTCGTGTTGAGGGCGACCAAAACCGTTTGTTTGAAAATTTGACGGTTACGCTGACAGGAAATTGAAGGGGCTAGTGGAGATGCTTTCGTCTTATGGATTGGGGTTGGCTTTGGCATCCAGGATCATATCCTCTGCAACAAAAAACCAGGGAATGCCGAGTTCTCCTTTCATGCGGTATACTTCCACCGATTCGCCGGCGTCGATGCTGTGATAGAAATCTGACGACACTGTAGCATCTTCCGATTCCTTTTGATCACCCCAGGGTTCGAGCATGAGGTGATAGGTGGTCACCTTCCCACCGCTCACATGTTTGCTCACAATTTTGACGGTGAACACTTCGGGTGCCGAAGTATCGAGCAAACCATTCAACGTGACCGCCGTACCAAAGCTGTAGGCCATCAACACAACCGCGATGAAGATCGATGTGAAAATTTCGGTGCCCGTTTTGAATTTCAATTCCGAGTTTTTGAATCCCACCAGGATAATGAGCAGCGTGGTGATGACGCCGGTCAGCATCCAGGCTTTTTTGAAATCCAGTATATTAAAATCCAACAACGCCCTGACCATAACGCACATGCCTGTAAAAATAACCCCATACAAAACCGACGGGTAGGCAGAATTTTTTTTCTCTTCAATCCGGATGAGGCCATTCGAAAGTTTGGTCACGACCAGGCCAACCATGAACATTGCCATGGGAGCTATCATGGACCAGAAATAGGGATGCGGCCAAAAGAACGCCCAGGCCGCCGCGATCGTGCCGAAAACATTGACGACCCGTGCCTGGCGACGCGCCTGCGTGAGCCGGTGTTCGCGTTGTTCCTCCGTCCATCCAAACTCAGGGTTAGAAAGTATTTCCTCGTGCTCTTGCTGAGCATTCAGTTCATCCAGGTCCGGATATCGTTCGCCAAGCCAGGCGAGAATATCGTCGGTGCGTCCAAAATAGGTGCTCACCCTTACCCGCTTTTTGCCCTTCGTAGTGGGTTCGATAAAAATGTATTTTTCATTCACTGAAAATCCGCGGATCTCATCCAGGTTCAAAGAGCGTTTATAAAATGTTCCGGTAGTATAGATCCTGTCTTTGGCGATCACGAACGTGTCTTTCTTGACCTCAAAGATGAGATAGATCGACAGCCCAATGCCCATCATCATGAGCGTTGGCCCAAGCCAATACACCGTTTCATTGGGATTTCCTTTGGATAAGATGTTGAAGATGCCCCAGCCTAAACCAGCGATCACCAGGACCATAAAGATGTATACAAAAATGGTCCATCCTTTGGCCAGACGATAGATTTTCATAGTGCAACGGAAATAGAATATAACCTTGTTTGGTGATCAAGATAATGGAACTAATGCTTTTTGAAAAATTTGATAGCGCTGTTTTAAAAAAGAACTTCATCACTCACCCGGCGCGATGTGTCTGCGACACCGCTGAAGTACGGGGGTTGCTCCCGCAGAATGACCGTCTGTAAAATCCAACGTGTTTTTGTCCGTAAAAAAATATCATCTTTCCTGTGATCCAATAGCCAACGCCCTATGCCCCGCATACTCTACTTCACCTTGCTGATTATCATCGGTTGCCAATCCGCTCCACAGGAGGTTACCTACCAGGAGTCTGCCGAAGATTTTCTCAACCCGGAACGGGGATTTTATCATCCTACCAACGCCCTTGCGAGTAACTTCGAGCCGCTGTCCGAAAATGTTTTGAAAGGATACCGGTCGCCAACCCGTAAGGGCAAAGCCGAATACGATGTGGTGAGCACGTTGGTCTATAGAGATTTTGTACTGGACAAATTCACCGATCAACCCTTGAGCGAAGAGTTCCTCACCCAAGTGAAAACAGATTTTACCACCGCCCGCGTTGCCGGCGTAAAGCTGATCCCTCGCTTTACGTACACTGTCAAAACCAAAAAAGGCAACTGCCCGGATGCTTCCATTTGCCCGCCCTATGGCGACGCACCAAAGCATGTCGTACTGGGTCACATTGCCCAACTCAAACCCATACTTCAGGAAAATGCCGACGTGACAGCGTTTGTTCAAATGGGATTTATCGGGATCTGGGGTGAAAATTATTACACCGATCATTTTGGCGACGCCTCCAACAACAACCACCAAAAGAAATTACTCGACGCAAACTGGCAGGACCGCATCGAAGTATTGAAAGCACTACTTGACGCTGTTCCACAAGAGATCATGGTGCAGGTTCGAACACCCCAAATCAAACAACGGCAAGTCTATGGAATACAAGCACCGGTCACCGTGGAGCCGATCACCGAAAGTGAAGCCTTCAGCGGAACCGACAAAGCCCGCATCGGTTTCCACAACGACTGCTTCATCTCCAGCCCAGACGATTACGGAACATTCGATGACTACGGCAACTCCGCCACGCCTCGCAAATCCGAAACCGCTACTCTCCGAAAATATTTTGCTGCCGATAGCCGGTTTGTAGTGGTCGGTGGCGAGACTTGCAGCGACGACTACAGTCCCGAAAATGACTGTGGCCCCGCAGGACATGCCGAACAAGAGATGAAAGATATGCACTATACTTACTTGAACACCAGCTACAACAACGACGTGAACAACGATTGGGTGACAGGAGGATGTATGGAAAGCATTAAGAGAAATCTCGGCTATCGAATCGTATTAAAGAAAGGCATTTATCCTTCTATCATATCGACATCGGATTCCTTGAAAGTGAAACTGATGTTGGAGAATGTCGGCTACACCTCGCCCGTCAACGCCCGGCCTGTGGAACTGATCCTTAGAAATGTGGACGATAAATCCATCCATACATTAAAGTTCGATAGCGATATTCGAAAATGGTACAGCGGTATTGTAGCGTTGGAGGGAAGTTTTCCGGCAAATGCAATACCCTCCGGTACATACGAGCTTCTGCTGAATTTTCCCGACTCGCATAACGCATTGGCAAAGCGTGCTGAGTATTCGATCAGGCTGGCCAACCATGAAATTTGGGAGGCAGAGACCGGATACAACAAGTTAAACTGTAAAATTAAGATCAACTAATCCATACAGAATTCTATTCCGTTTTCAAGCTCTCCACAGGGTTTGCTATTGCAGCCTTAAGTGCCTGGTAGCTTATGGTGAAGAGGGACAATAGGAGCACGCCGACGGCAGCCATAACAAATACCCACGCGTGTAAACCGATGTTGTAGGAGTAGCCCTGCAACCATTGCTGCATGATGTACCAGGCGATAGGCGAGCCGATAAGGATAGCGACCATCACCAGACGCAGGAAATCTTTCGACAACAGAACGGTGATCCGGAAAGCGGAAGCCCCCAGCACTTTTCTAACGCCGATCTCTTTAATTCTTGTTTCAGCCATGTAGGTGGCGAGACCGAACAAGCCGAGGCAGGCAATGAGCACGGTGAGGCCGGTGAAGAGTGCGGTCATCTGACCGATGCGCTGAATGTCGTCAAATTTTCTGGCATAGTCTGCGTCCACAAAATGAAATTCGAAAGGGAGTTCGGGGTTATACTTTTCAAAAAGTTGCTGAATGGTTTTCAAATTCCCCGCGGTCGCCTCGTTATCCTTTAGCTTGATGTTGATGACGTTAAACCCGTCGGCCTTGCTGCCGAAAATGACCATTGGTTTGACTTGCTCTGACGGCGATCCGAAAACGAAATCTTTGATGACTCCAACCACCTGGTATTCGACCATGTCGTTGGTGATGCGTTGCCCAATAGGATCCTGGAAGCCGATGGCTTTGACGGCTGATTCGTTCAAGAGGATGGCGCTTGAATCGGCCGGATAGTTCGCGAGATCGATGTCGCGTCCTTGTGCCAGCTTCAGGCCCGCCGTGCGCACCAGGTTTTGATCTTGACTTAAGACATCGAAAGCGGTTTTATCGTTTGGATCTTTGCCTTGCCATTGAAGCGCATAGGTGGTGCCAAAGCCCTCGGTGAGCGTGGAGTTGGTCTTGGTGACCTCGGCGGCTACACCGGAGGCGAGCAGCTCGTTGCGGAGGGGTGAATAATTTTTGTAGAGATCACCCGTCATCCAATGATAGACGAGCGGATTCTTGTCATACCCCGTGTCGCGCTGCTGCGTGTAACGAATCTGCTGCACGACAACCAATGTGCAAATGATGAGCACAATAGCAAAGCTGAATTGCAGCACAACCAACACCTTGCGCGGGTTTACAGAAGCATTCAATTTTTTAAAAGTGCCCTTCAGCACGGCAATAGGTTTGAAAGACGATAGAAAGAATGCCGGATAACTGCCGGCGACCAACCCGGTGAGCACGATAAAAGTGAGGGCGGTCAACCAGAAATACACGTTATCGAAAGGAATGAAAAGTTCTTTGTTCACCAGCACAGCAAAGGAAGGCAGTGACACTTGCACCAGAACCATCGCCAGGATGGCCGATAGAAAGACCAGTAGCATAGACTCGCCCAGGAACTGGACGATGAGCAAACCCCTGTTGGCACCGGCAGTCTTACGCACGCCGACTTCCTTGGCCCGCTTCTCGCTTCTGGCCGTGCTCAGGTTCATGAAATTGATGCAGGCTATCAACAAAATGAACATCGCTATGAATCCAAACAGCATGACCGTTTCGATGCGTCCTCCGGCAAGCTTTCCGTTCTCAAATTTGGAGTACAGATGCCACTTCGTTAAGGGATGAAGGAATACTTCTTTTTGCTCCTGCCCGTTGGTGTGATCTTTTGTAATGTTCCTGATCTTTGCCTCCACATCCAACGCGTTGGCTCCTGGTGCAAGCTGAACGTAGGTATTCATGAAATCGAAGGCCCAGTTGGTGTCATCTTCTCCCCGTTTCACGAAATACGAATAGGGAAGGATATATTCGAAATCGAAGGTGCTGTTGATGGGGAGATCTTTTAGTATGCCGGTGACTGTAAAATTATCGCGATCGATCGTAATGACCTTGTTTAAGGCATCTTCGGTGTCGAACATTTTCTTTGCCATTTTGCTCGTGATCACAATGGAGGTAACATTGTTCAAGGCCGTCCCCGGGTCGCCATGTTGAAAGGGAAAGGTGAACATGGTGAGGAATGCGGGGTCGGCAACGAGCGCTTTTGTGGAGATCTTTTTTTCGCCGGCAATGGTCACGAACCAACGGGAGAAGGTTCGGGCGGTTGCGTCGATGTCGCGATACTCTTGTTTTAAAGTTGGACCGAGAATTTTTGGAGTAAAATTCCAACATTGAATTTTGCCATCGAATGTTCCCCTGTTCCACACCTCGTATAGAGAATCCTTATTTTTATGAAAGCGGTCATAGCTCACTTCATTATAGATCCAAAGCAGGATGAGCGTTGCGCTTGCCATACCAACGGCAAGTCCCGTAATATTTATAAAGGAGAACCCTTTGCTGCGCAAGATGTTGCGCAGGGCGATCTTGAAATGGTTTCTCAGCATAGCGTTGAAATTTCGGTCAGACCTCATCCTTTCAAAGCGAGTGCCAACGGGTAAAAGCCTAATGACCAGCAATTTGAAACGACAGCAAAAGATTATGGCTGACCGGTATTGAAACAGGGTTGTGCGTTATCAGGAGCTCATGCGGCGAAATATTCTCACCGTCCAAGGAGCCATCATTCACTGCGAAGCGTCTTTGCCGGATTGACTCGTGCCGCACGCCATGTCTGCAGCGCCACCGTGAACCACGCCACGAAAAGAGCCGACAGACCAGCCGTCGCGAAGAACCACCATTGTAAATTGATCTTATAAGCAAACCCATCCAGCCACTGCCGGCTTATAACGTAGCTGATCGGAAAAGAAATCACAATGGCCACCAGCACCATCCGTGTGAAATCTTTCATCAGCAAAAACACAACGCCGACATTGGTTGCTCCATGAATCTTGCGGATACCAATTTCCTTTAGCCTGCGCTCGGCCGTGAACGCTGCGAGGCCCAACAATCCCAAGCTGGAGATGAGAATGGCCAAGCCCGCGAAATATTTTGAAAGTGTGGCCACGCGTTGTTCAGCAACGTATTGTGCCTGATAATCCTGATCGAGAAAACGATAGCTGAGAAGAAAACCGGGATTGTAGTCCTTATGAAATTTCTCAAGACGCGCAATGACATCGGCCTCCTTGCCGGGCTCCACCTTCATCATCACCATCCACGTGCCATCGGGGGCGAGGTTGAAGAAGAGCGGCTTCACTTTTTCGTGGAACGACCGGAAATGAAAATCTTTCACCACCCCCACAATGGTGCGGGGTTTGCCCCAGAGGGTTACCGTCTTGCCAATAGGATCCTCCATGCCCATGGCAGCGATGGCGGCCTCGTTGAAAATGATGTTGGAGTCTTCGGCGCCAAACTGTTGTGCGTAGTAACGTCCCGCCACCAATTGCACTTCCAGCATTTCGATCATGCCATAGTTCACTCTAACGTTCTCCATCTCCACCACCAGGTCGGGGTCTTTGCCTTCCCATTGCATGGAGCTGGTGCTGCTGCCGGCGCCAAATTCCATCAGGCTATGGCCGATGCTGGAGGCGTTGGTCACACCCGGAAAATTTCTGACCGTGGCGATTACCGTCTCCAGGTTTTGGGTGACCTTGCCCTGTCCTTCGAAATATAGCAGGTGATCTTTGTTGTAGCCCAGGTTCTTGGTTTGTGTATACTGCATCTGTTCATACACCACCCACACCGATACGATGAGTACCACGGAACACACAAATTGAAATACTACCAACCCGCGGCGCACCCACAGTTCGCTCCACGATCCATGAAGCTGTCCTTTCAGGATCGCCACCGGGTTGAAACCCGAAAGATACAGGGCGGGATAGCTGCCGGCTATCCATCCTGCAAAAATAGCAAGGCCCGCAAGCGACAAGAGTGTCGGATAATCGGTAGGCACGGTCAATGTTTTTCCTGTGATGAGATTGAACTGTGGCAACAGGAGGATAACCAACAGAAACGCACATCCCATCGAGAGCAGCGCCATGAGCATGGATTCGCCCAGGTATTGGATGATCAGTGCACGCCGGCTTGCCCCCATCGCCTTTTTGGTCCCGATCTCTTTTATGCGACGCGACGCCCGGGCCGTAGACAAATTCATGAAGTTGATACACGCAATGAGCAAAATAAAAAATGCGATGATCGAAAACATGCGCACATACTCGATGCGTCCGCCGGCCTCCACACCGTTCACAAACCGGCCGTGCAGGTAAAGACGAGAATAGGGAGTGGCAAACACGGTTGTTCCTTTCTCTCCACCATGATCTTCCACAAAGTTGACGATCTTGGCCGAGAAGGCCTCCAGGGATGCTCCTTCGCGCAGCACAACAAAAGTGGACGGCGCATTGTTCGTCCACTGCAAGGTCCAGGGGTGTGCTTCTTTCATTTCATCCGTCGTGAGCAGGAAGTCATATTGTTGTGTGGACTGCGCGGGCATTTTCTTGAACACGCCCGATACATTGAAGAGCTTTTCGTGTTGCCAGGTCACGGTTTTGCCCAGCACATTTTCTGTGGTGCCAAACAAACGCACGGCCATTTCGTCAGAGAGCACGATGGATTTTTTATCAATCAGTACTTTGCCCGGATCGCCTTGCAGGAGAGGGAACGAAAAGATCTTGAAATAATCTCTGCCCGCATAGACGCCTGTCCCCTGCATGTTCCGGTCGTCGACGGAGAGCACGTATTTGTCGGTCCAGGATACGGTGGTGGCAGACGCTACTTCGGGAAGTTCTTGCGCCATGGTCTCGGCCAGTATGCCAGGTGTGCCGCTCTGTACCGTGATCTGTCCGTTATCCAGCTGGCGCTCCATCACCTCCACCAGGCGATCGCCCGCTGCGTGCAGGTTGTTGACTTTCAACTCGTCGCTCACCCACAGGTAGATCAGTATGGTACACGCCAACCCAGACGACAATCCGATCAGGTTAATAAAGAAGGAGCTCTTGTATTTTAAGAAACTCCGGTAGGTGATGGTGAAATTATGACGGAACATGGCGCGGGCATTTTGGTGAACATTGATTTTAAAGGCCCGTATGAACTGCGGGCGCAAATATTTACATACACTCCATATAAAACCCCACCGCGCCCGCCGAGGCGAGAGGAGGGATTGTTTTTCGAACACTTCGATGAGGTCGCCCTCGATCTCTTCGAGATAATCTTCACGGCAAAACCACCGCAGGAATTGTAAGGCTCGCTTTGGAGGTTTCATTTGCTAAAGGATATATCCGGTATCAGGTTATAGATGCTGTTGCGCAGGGCGTATTGTTGATCTAATGCGCGCTTGCCCAAGGCGGTCATGACGTAGTATTTTTTTCTGCGTCCTCCCCGGTCTTCGGTGATGCCCCCGAAGCGCGATCGCACCAGCCCTTTGTCTTCCATGCGCTTGAGGGCGACGTGCACGGCGCTGATGTTAAGTTTCTTTTTGAGATGACTTTCCAGGTTTTCGAGCACGGCCACGCCATAGGCTTCGTCGTGGAGGGCGCCCACCATCAATAAAACCAGTTCTTCAAATTCTCCGAGCGAAGGAGTTTTCATAGCGGTTGATTTACTTAACGAATGTGAAATAAATAGATTATTTTCACTTTTGCTATAGAAATGGAATTATTTTTCTGGCCCGGGGATTGATGCCGGGCTTCCAAGCGGTTATGTTACGGGTAAAATTCGTGTGATTCTACGGAAAGAACGATGTAATCTGACGGTCCCTGGCTGTCTGCTAACGATCTTAAACGTCCACGCTATATCCCACCTTCACCTTGTCCATGACCACATGTGTGTAAAAGTGTTTTACATTGTTATTGTCCATGAGCCATTTTTTTGAAAACGCTTCGTAGTGCTGCATGTCTTTTGCGTTGACCAGGATCACAAAGTCATACGTGCCGGTCACGAAATAACATTGCATGACCTCGGGGCATTTGCGCATGGTGGTCTTGAATTTCTCCAGCGCACGCGAATTGCCATCCTGTAAAACAATGTCGACGACGCAGGTGATGCCGATGCCTGCTACCTGGGGTGAGATGATAGACACATCGGCCTCGATCACTTTTTCATCGCGAAGCCGTTTCAACCTCCGCTGCACGGCCGACGGGCTCAGGCCTACCGCTTCACCGAGTTCATCGGCGGTGGTCTTGTTGTTGCGCTGTAACAGTCTTAACAGCTTTTTGTCGAACTCGTCCAGGGGTTGCATGTTTTATGCGTTTTGGGATTTAAAATTACCGGAAAAAACTGCTATTCCCTGTTCTTTGCAGAAATTGTGCGGGCAGGCCTTGGCAATTTTGCAGGGCATATCAAACTTTTTTCGACTATGAAAAGTACAAACGAGAGTCCTTTCTCCTCCGACGAGATCGCCGCCTTGCGAAACGACACGGAAGGCTGCGGGCAGGTCATCCACCTCAACAACGCCGGTGCCAGCCTGATGCCGCGGGGCGTGACGCAAAGCATTCTGGATCACATCAAGCTGGAGTCGGCGATCGGCGGCTATGAGGCTTCTGCGCTGCGACACGATGCCATCCGCCAATTCTACGATGTGGCGGCGAAGCTGTTCAACTGCAAGCCTTCCCAGATTGCCTTCACGGCAAGTGCGACCGACTCGTATACGCGCGCCCTATCCTCCATCCCGTTTCGCGAAGGCGATATCATTCTGACCGACACCGATGACTTTATCTCCAACCAGATCCAATTCCTGTCCTGTCAAAAAAGATTTGGCATCCGCATCGAGCACATTCGAAATGCTCCCGGTGGTGGCGTCGACCTCGACGATCTCGATCACAAACTCCATACGTTACAGCCTCGCGTGCTCGCCATCACACATGTTCCCACCAACTCGGGTCTCGTTCAACCGGTGAAAGCCATCGGCGAAATTTATGGGCGCTATGCGCAACAACACGGCGACAAAACCTGGTATCTGCTGGATGCCTGCCAATCGGTTGGGCAAATGAAGCTGGATGTAGCAGTTTTAAAATGCGACTTCCTCAGCGTGACCAGCCGCAAATTTCTTCGCGGCCCCCGCGGCGCAGGATTTCTCTACATTTCCGACAAAGCCTTACAACAAGGACTGGAGCCGCTGTTCATCGACATGCGCGGCGCGGAATGGATCGAGAAAGATCGCTACAAACCCCGCGAAGACGCCATGCGCTTCGAAGACTGGGAGTTTGCCTATGCCCTCGTGTTGGGGACTCGGATGGCCATTGAATATTGCCTGCACCTCGGCGAGGACCGCATCTGGCAACAGGTCAAACTTCTCTCCACCTACCTGCGGCAGGAACTTTCCCCGTTGGGCGGGATTCGGATGCTCGACCGCGGTCCTGAAACCTGCGGACTGGTCACCTTTACCGTCGCCGGTTCCGACCCAAAATACCTGGTGAACGAATTCCTAAAACGAAAGATCAATGTCGTCCCCAGCTTCCGGAATTTTGCCGTCATCGACTTCGACGAGAAAAAAGCCGCCTGGGCTCTCCGCGCCTCACCCCACTACTTCAACACAAAACCCGAGATCGATACTTTTATCTCCGCCCTAAAGGAAATCATCTAAAGTCCACCCAAACACCCACCCCCTCACTCCCACACCCCTACTGGCTACTAACTACTGGCTACTTTTTCAGCATGTTAGAAAAGTACCAGTTTTAACCATCCCCGATGTAGCCTTCCTGATGGAATGGGCCGTAATTTCGTTATTCAAAACAACCGAACCATGAAAACGCTATTCACTCCGGAACAAGTGGCCCAATACAACACCGACGGATACATTGTTGTCGAAAACTTCTGCTATCCGCAGGAGATCGACCGGCTCATGACCATCGCCTACGAGGATAAGAACATCCGCTCCAATGCCTGGGACCTTGATGACCAGTCGGGTAAAAAGACAAAGCTTTCGCTTTGGTATACGCCCGGCAACAATCCCTATGGCTATCTCACGCGAAGCGAGCGCATGGTGAACCGCGTGGCGCAGTTGATGGAGGGAAATGGTCGTATCTGTCACTATCATTCGAAGCTCATGCAAAAGGAACCTCGGGTGGGCGGTGCCTGGGAGTGGCACCAGGATTATGGTTATTGGTATAAGAATCAATTTATGTATCCCGACCAACTGATGAGCGTGATGGTCGCGCTGACGACGGCGAATAAAGGCAACGGCTGTCTGCAGGTGATCAAGGGCTCGCATAAACTTGGCCGCGTCAATCATGGCTTTGCGGGAGAACAGGTGGGTGCAGACATGGTGATGGTCAACAATGCCTTGAAAACCATGGAGCTGGTCTATTGCGAGTTGCATCCCGGCGACGCGCTTTTCTTTCACAGCAACCTGCTGCATCGTTCCGAAGCCAACCTGTCGGACAATTCGCGGTGGTCGGTGATCTCCTGCTACTCAGCCGAATCCAACCTAGCGTATAACGAGCCTTCTTCGGCGTGGAAAATTCCCGTGGAGATCGTGCCCGACAACGCCTTGATGGAATGGGAAACCGAGTCGTTCTCGGAAAAAGATTTCTTGAAAAAAGAAAATGATGAAGCCCTGAAGGAGTCGGGCTGGGAAACCAAATTGTGAGCTTGACTTAAAGAATTGGCCTGGGATGGAGCTAGCTTCACATGACTAGTTCTTTTTCCGGGCCGTTGTTTTTCTTGCTACCGTCTTCCTGGTGGCGGTCTTCTTGGCCGCCGTTTTTTTTGGCGCACGTTTCTTTTGAATTTGGTCCAAGGTCTTCCCGGACTTGGCTGAGCGGTCCTTTAAAAGAATGTCACCGGTGGTGGCATATTCATCTTTGGTCTTCATAAGCAGCCACGCGTTTTCGCCCCGGGCGCTGGTTTTTACGAGGGCAAATTCTCCCTTTAATTTTTCGCCAAGCATAACAAACTTTAGCTTGCCGGCATGCAGCTGGTGAAGCAACGCTTTGTCTTCCTCTTTCTTCGAAGCAAAGGGTCCATCGGCTGCGGCATACGCCCCCGCATCCCAAACCATGACCGTGCCGGCGCCGTAGTTGCCTTCTGGGATGGTTCCTTCAAAGGTCCGGTAGTCATAGGGATGATCTTCCACCATCATGGCGAGACGCTTCACGGAAGGGTCCATCGATGGGCCTTTCGGGACGGCCCAACTTTTGAGCACGCCGTCCATCTCCAGGCGAAAGTCGTAGTGAAGGTGGGACGCCGCGTGTTTTTGAACGACAAATGTATGCGCAGCACCGGCAGACTTTCCGCCGGTGGGTTCTGGGGTTTCGCTAAAGGCCCTTTTCTTTTTGTAGGTTGTTAAGCTCATATTCTTTGGCGTAAGAAATGCGTTAAACCACCCTCCTTCGCTGAAGCTTCGGCGGGCAAGCAAAGTTAAAGCAAAGCACTGCGTTTCCTTGCGTCTTTCTTTGCTCGCCGAACAGGTGAGGCGGTTCAACAACGGATTAACCCAACAAAATTGTGCCAGCCCTACACAGCATCCCAACCCTACTGAATCGAACAAAATGTGGAAAATCCACGCCAACCGCTCAACACTATTCCCCAACGCTTTTTGGGGTGGCCTGTAGCGCGAACGCCCGCAATGCTTACCTTTAGACGCGTTATTTTTAAGATCTCATGAAAGCATCGGTACTCGTCGTCGACGACGAAGAGAATCTTCGGAAGTTGCTCTCCCGCGTGGTGGAGTTGGAAGGCTATACGGTTACGCAGGCGGCGTCGGTGAAGGAGGCCATCAAGGCGCTGCAACACGACCTGTTCCAGGTGGTCATCTCGGACGTAAAACTTCCCGACGGCAACGGCATCGATCTGACGGCCCGGATCAAAAAAGAATATCCCGGCGTGGAAGTGATCGTGCTCACGGCCTATGGCACCATCGCGGATGGCGTGAAAGCGATCAAGAACGGCGCGTTCGATTATCTCACAAAAGGCGACCACCAGGAGCGCATCATTCCCCTGCTAAGCAAGGCCGCCGAGAAAGCCATGCTGCAACAAAAAGTGGTGGCGCTGGAATCACTGCTCCAAAAGAAATTTGGGTTCAACAATATTCTCGGCGAGAACAAACGTCTGACAGATTGTATTGCGCTTGCTGAAAAAGTCGCTGCCACCGATACCAGCGTTTTGTTGCTGGGCGAAACGGGAACGGGGAAAGAAGTGTTTGCGCAGGCCATCCACTATGAAAGTCCGCGCAAATCGCGATCGTTCGTGGCGTTGAATTGCAGCGCGTTCCCGAAAGACTTGTTGGAAAGCGAATTGTTCGGTCATGCCGAGGGCGCGTTCACGGGCGCCACCAAATCGAAAAAAGGCTATGTCGAGGAAGCGCACGAAGGCACCTTGTTTTTGGATGAGATCGGCGAGATGAACATCGACCTGCAAGCCAAACTTTTGCGCGTGATCGAGACCGGCGAATACTATCGCGTGGGCGACAGCAAGCCCCGGAAAGTCAACACCCGTTTCATTGCCGCGACCAACCGAAACCTGGAGAAGGAATCGGATGAAGGGCATTTTCGCAAGGATCTGTATTACCGGCTCTCGGTATTCACCATCGCCCTTCCTTCACTTCGCGACCGGAAGGACGACATCGGGATCCTGGCCCGGTTTTTTATCACGCAGTTTTCCATCAAAACCAACAAGCGCGAACCCGCCATGAGCGCTGCGTTCCTGAAAGCGTTGGAGCAGCATCCCTGGAAAGGAAATATACGCGAACTGAAAAATGTCATCGAACGCAGCGTGATCCTTGCCGACGACGAGCTCACCGAGTCGGTGCTCCCTTCTGACTTTGCTATCGACGAAAGTCGCGACTCCTTTGAGCTTGCCGTGGCCGAAAAACACCACATTTTAAAAGTGCTCCGCCATACACAGGGCAATAAAACGCAGGCAGCAAAACTTTTGGGCATTGCCTTAACCACGTTGTATCAAAAAATAAAAGAGTACAGCCTCTGAATCCTGGACTTAATTTCCATTGACCGCGCTGACAGTTTTTGCCTTCGGGTCGAATCGCATGGCCGTGCAGAGGCAAAACTTGCGACCGGTGCGTTTCAGGATGTCGTGGTTCACGCACAGCTCACAACCTTTCCAGAATTTTTCGTCACGCGGCATTTCGGAAAATGCGGTTGGATAAAAACCTAGTGCTGTATTGATCTTCATAACGGCAGGGCTGGTAGTGATGCCTATTACGCTTGCTTCCGGATATTTTTCGCGGCACAAGTCAAACAATGCTTTTTTAAGGAGGGTGGCCAATCCGTGTTCACGAAATTCCGGGGCAACGATCAGCCCTGAGTTGGACACCATGGCGCCGTTGTCGAATTCGTTCATGTAACAAAATCCGGCCCAGCGGCCGTCATGGTGAAAGGCCATCAAGGCTTTCCCTTCGCGTATGTAGTGGGCGATGGTTTCGGGTGAGCGCTTGCCGATGCCTGTGCCCCTCGCTTTTGCACTTTCCTCCATCGTTGCAGCGATGCGTGGCGCCAGGTGGAGGTGTTCGGTGGTTGCTTGTTGGATGTTAAAATGATGATGACTACTGTCTTCGTCCATATCGGTGTGATCCGGTTGTTTGTGCGTGTCCTTAGCAACATCCATACCATCTGGCCACGCTGCCCTGTTTGCAAGGTCTGGCCTGGGGTGCCCTATGATTTCCGGAAACACCCTACGGATTCCGTAGGGTAGGCTCCGGGGTGCATCTTCCTAAATGACTGTTATTGAACCCCTTAACGGTTCCGGCATTCCTGTTGCCCTGAGCGGTGTAAATCATTCACAACACTATATGATAACCGAACGAATAGCCCTGGTCATGCTGGATGGCGAAGTTCCCGAAAGGAAAGACGACCCCCATTATACACGGCAGTTTTACAAATCGATCCAGGCTTTTGCCAACGCTTCGTTGAAGCTGTGCGACGAAGGTAAATTCAAAAAACTCGAACAGTTTTTGAAAGTCGCCTTTCGTCTTTTCAAGGAAGGAAACGAGACCGTGAAAAACGGCGTCGTGGACATCTACCTGTACACGCTCGCCCACTCACTCGACCAACGACCCAATGCGCGGAAGTGGATTGAGCCGTTTATGCCGGGTGAGCTTCGGATTGCTTATGCCCAGTTGCATCACGCTTCGAGTCTTTGAGACAACGTGCTTAAGGCTTCTCAACTCCCCATCACAACATTCTAAATTTCACTATACCAAAATCTAAGTCGTATGCTAACCATCATCTTTCTCTTGTCGTTCCTGCTGAGCTTCCTGCTCTTCTTCAAATCTGTCGACTATTTCGAAAAAATATAAACGCGCTGCCATGATCATTGCACTCTTCATCTTATCCATAGCCGTGTTTTGCTACCTACTCTATGTATTGGTAAAACCGGAAAAATTTTAATGCCGAATCGTATGAACACAGAAATCACAGGCATCATCTTCACCTTCCTGATCACGGTGGCCCTGGCCTCCCCCTTGGGAAAATATATCGCCAAAGTTTTTGGCGGCGAGCGCACCTTCACCGATTTTTTGAATCCGGTGGAGCGCTTTATCTATCGCATTTGCGGCATCGATCCAAACGAGAGTATGGATTGGAAACAGTTTCTCAAGGCCATGTTGACCATCAACATGGTGTGGTTGTTTTATGCCTTCTTCATGTTGATGTACCAGGACAAATTGCCACTCAATCCCGATGGCAACGCCGGGCAAACCCCTGACCTGGCTTTCAATACCGCCATCAGCTTTGTGGTGAATTGCAACCTCCAGCACTACTCGGGTGAATCGGGCCTCACCTACCTGACGCAGCTGCTGGTGATCACCTTTCTCCAGTTTGTGAGCGCCGCTACCGGCATCGCCTGCCTGGTGGCCCTGTTCAACGGGCTGAAAGAAAAGACCACGAACAACCTTGGAAACTTCTGGAGCATCTTCATCAAGACCAATACACGGATCTTGCTCCCGCTTTGTATCGTCATGGCCATATTGCTCGCCTTCAACGGTAGCCCCACGAGCTTTGACGGCAAGGATGCCATCACCACACTGCAAGGCGACGCTGTGCAGGTTTCGCGTGGACCGGCAGCTGGCATGATCGCCATCAAGCACCTGGGCACTAACGGTGGCGGATGGTTTGGCGCCAATTCGGCGCATCCCCTGGAGAATCCCAACTACTTCACCAACATCCTGGAGATGGTAGCGCAGGTGATCATTCCCGTGGCGATGATCTTCGCATTAGGCTTTTACATCCGCAAGAAAAAATTTGCTTACGTGATCTTCCTCGTCATGACCGTGGGCATGCTGTTCTTGCTGATCCCAACGGTGATCACCGAGTTGCACGGCAACCCGGCCATCGCACAAATGGGTGTTACACAAAACACTGGGGCGATGGAAGGAAAGGAGGTTCGATTCGGCCCGGCTGCGTCTGCGTATTGGAGCATCGTGACAACGATCATCTCGACCGGCTCGGTGAACTCGATGCACGACAGTTCCATGCCGCTCTCGGGCATGATGCAATTGTTGGGCATGATGGTGAACGGATTTTACGGTGGCTGCGGTGTGGGTATCCTGAACTATTATATCTACATCATCATCGCCGTGTTTATTTCCGGCCTGATGGTAGGGCGCACACCCGAGTTTATGGGTCACAAAGTCGAAGCGCGCGAAGTAAAGATCGCCATGATCGTGACGCTGTTCACTGCGTTGATCACGAAAGGCTTTACGGCGCTGGCCGCGTACATGGTGGCCCATCATCCCGACGTGGCGTGGGCGGTTAAACCCTCGGGCTGGCTGAACAATCCCAGCTACCACGGCTTTTCCGAAATGCTATACGAATACACTTCGGCCAATGCCAACAACGGCAGTGGGTTTGAGGGACTTGGCGACAATAATATTTTCTGGAACGTGACCAGCGGTTTTGCGCTGATCCTGGGTCGGTTCATTCCGATCATCGGTCCCGTGGCCATTGCCGGCTTGCTCGCGAATAAAAAATTCATTCCGGAAAGTGGTGGCACGTTGAGAACGGATTCTTTCACATTTGGTATGATGACTTTTGCCGTGATCATTATTGTCACCGCCCTGTCATACTTCCCTCCGCTCGCCCTGGGCCCCTTGGCCGAATACTTCTCTTTAAAATAATTGAGTCATGACTAGAAAACGCAAAATAAAATTATTCGAGCCTGCTTTGGTGAGCTCCGCTTTCAAGCAGTCGTTCGTAAAACTTTCTCCCCGGCTGATGATCAAGAACCCGGTGATGTTCACGGTGGAGTTGGGTACACTGGTGATGTTGTTTGTCATCGCCAACCAGCTCCTCACGGGTGATGCTTCGCAAGGTGCGCTGTGGTACAACGTGGTCGTGTTCATCATTCTCTTCGTCACCTTGCTCTTCGCCAATTTTGCAGAAGGGCTTGCCGAGGCCCGCGGAAAAGCGCAGGCCGAAAGTCTGCGCAAAACCCGGGAAACAACGCAAGCCAAAGTGCTTGCCGAAAATTCCAATCACATCAAAATGGTGCCTTCCTCACAGCTGAAGAAAGGTGACGTCTTCCTTTGTGAAGCCGGTGATACTATTCCTATGGACGGCGAGATCATCGAAGGCATCGCCACGGTGGACGAATCGGCTATTACGGGAGAATCGGCTCCCGTCATTCGGGAAGCGGGTGGTGATAAATCGTCGGTGACCGGTGGGACGAAAGTTCTTTCCGACAGCATCAAAGTGCGCGTGACCACTTCGCAAGGCGAAACGTTTTTAGATAAAATGATCTCCCTCGTAGAAGGTGCCACACGTCAAAAGACACCGAATGAAATCGCGCTCACTATTTTGCTGGCGGCCTTCACGATGATCTTCACCATTGTGTGTGTTACCCTGAAGCCGTTTGCTGATTATGCAAACACGCCCATTACCATTGCGGCCTTTATTTCACTCTTCGTGTGTCTTATTCCTACCACCATCGGCGGGTTGCTGTCGGCCATTGGCATTGCCGGTATGGATCGTGCGCTTGGCGCGAACGTGATTGCCAAGAGTGGCAAGTCCGTAGAAACGGCCGGCGACGTGGATGTGCTGTTGCTGGATAAAACAGGAACGATCACCATCGGCAATCGCAAGGCCACCCACTTTCATCCAGGCAAAGGCGTCAACGTGGATAGTCTTATTGAAAGCGCCACGCTGGCTTCCTTGTCGGATGAAACGCCGGAAGGAAAATCTATTGTGGAGCTTGCGGCCACAAAAGGCTACCGGCATCCGGCTTCGATGGGAAGTCCCGAAGATCTTTCCTATGGCTTGCCCAATTCGAAGGTGATAAAATTCTCTGCCGATACCCGCACGTCGGGAATTGATTTGGATGGCCGGATGATCCGCAAAGGCGCCTATGATGCCATCCGGAAACTGGTGGAGAAAAACGGCAACCGTTTCCCTGAGGAAATAAAAGCCACGGTCGACAAGATCTCTTCCAATGGAGGAACGCCCCTGGTCGTGGCCGAGAATCACGTAGCGTTGGGTGCCATCGAATTGCAGGACATCATCAAGCCCGGCATTGCCGAACGATTTGAGCGCTTGCGCAAGATGGGCGTGAAGACCGTGATGGTGACGGGCGACAATCCGCTCACCGCAAAATACATTGCCGAAAAGGCCGGCGTCGACGACTTCATTGCCGAAGCCAAGCCCGAAGACAAAATGAACTACATCAAGGCAGAGCAAGCCAACGGCAAACTGGTGGCCATGATGGGCGACGGCACCAACGACGCTCCCGCCCTGGCGCAGGCCGACGTGGGCGTGGCCATGAACAGCGGCACACAAGCCGCCAAGGAAGCCGCCAACATGGTGGACCTGGACAGCGACCCGACGAAGTTGATTGAAGTGGTGGAGATCGGAAAGCAGTTGCTGATCACGCGCGGAACGATCACCACGTTTTCCATTGCCAACGACGTGGCGAAATATTTTGCCATTGTGCCGGCGCTGTTCATAACGTCCATCCCAGCCCTGCAAAGTCTCAACATCATGAACCTGAACAGCCCGGAGTCGGCCATTCTATCGGCGATCATCTTCAATGCGCTGATCATTCCGATGCTCATTCCGCTGGCCTTGCGTGGCGTGGCGTATAAGCCGATCGGGGCGTCGGCCCTGCTGAGAAGGAACCTCTTTATCTATGGTTTAGGAGGGATCATAGCACCCTTCATCGGCATCAAGCTCATCGACGCCTTACTGGGTTTTGTCATCTGAATTTAAAATTGCAATACAAATGAAAACGAATATCATTATATCGCTCAAACTTACCCTGGTGTTGTTGATCATCACCGCGGGATTATATCCGCTGCTGATTGCGGGCGCTGGCAAGGCCGCACCGGGTGGTGGAAAAGGTGAAACCCTTTCGGTCCATGGCAAAGTAGTAGGCTATGAACGCGTGGGACAAAAGTTTACGGAAGACAAGTATTTCTGGGGAAGGCCCTCCGCCGTGGAGTACAACGCCGCGGGTTCGGCCGGTAGCAACAAAGGCCCCAGCAACCCGGACTATCTCGCTACGGTGCAGGCCCGTATCGATACCTTCCTCGTGCACAATCCCGGCATCGCCAAAGAACAAATCCCTGCCGACCTGGTGACGGCGTCGGGTAGTGGATTGGATCCGGACATCTCACCGGAGGCCGCCCGAATTCAGATCGCGCGGATTGCGCGCGTCCGGAACCTGGGCGCCGATAAGCTCGAAGCCCTGGTGAACGCGCACATCGAAGGTCCCTTCCTGGGCATGTTCGGTCCCTCGAAAGTACACGTCTTAAAACTGAACATGGCTTTGGATGAATTAAAATAATGTCATCACTTTTGTGTGCCCGGCAGGAAGCAACGCACGTTGTCTTCCCGCCGCACACATCTCCTTTATCTTTTAGCACTATACTATGAAAACTATCATCCTGATATTTCTATTGACTTCATTTTCTATGCTTTGCTTTTCCCAGGAGGAAGAAAAACCCTCCCCCTTCACGGTGAGCGGTTATTTGGAAACCTATTATGTCTATGACTTCAATAAGCCCGCAGACAACACGCGACCCAGTTTTGTCTATTCCTATAATCGACACAATGAAGTGAACCTCAACCTCGGCTTCATCAAAGGGTCCTATAACACCGACAACGTGCGGGCCAACCTGGCGTTGATGACCGGCACCTACGCCAACGCCAACCTCGCCTCCGAACCGGGCGTGTTGAAGAATATCTATGAAGCCAACGCCGGTGTAAAACTTTCGGCCCGCAAGAACCTGTGGGTTGACGCGGGCATCTTTGCTTCGCACATCGGTTTTGAGAGTGCCGTCGGCAAAGATTGCTGGAGCCTCACGCGGAGTATATTGGCCGACAACACACCATACTATGAAGCGGGTGCCAAAATCTCTTACACCACCGACAACGGCAAATGGTTTTTCTCCGGGCTTGTGCTGAACGGCTGGCAACGCATTCAGCGCGTCAGTGGCAACTCCCTCCCCTCTTTCGGAACGCAGATCACCTTTAAACCTTCATCCACCATGACCCTCAATAGCAGTTCGTTTATCGGCACAGACAAACCCGACAGTGCCCGGCAGATGCGTTACTTCCATAACTTCTATGGCACCTTCCAGGTGACTGAGGCCTTTGGTTTGATCGTAGGCTTTGACTACGGTGTGGAAGAGAAAAGTCCTGAAAGCAGTTCTACCAATGCATGGTATTCGCCTGTTGTGATTGCAAGACTCGCGTTAAGCAAGAAAGTTACGGTGGCCGCGCGCGGTGAGTACTATAGCGACGGCAACGGCGTGATCATTGCCACGGGCACACCACACGGTTTCAAGACGGCCGGCGCTTCGGCCAACCTTGACTACCAGATCGCTCCGAATGCACTGTGGCGGATCGAGGTGCGTCATTTAAATAGCAAGGATGAAGTCTTCACAAAAGAACAGCGCGCCACGAAAAACGACACATTTGTTTCCACGGCCTTGGCCATAAGCTTTTAACCTCATGCCGTACTCATGGCGGCACGTCTGCACTTTAAAGTTCATCATGCCGTCCAGGGATTTGATTGATGGGTTCGCGCCCGGCCTTTTGAAACAACGAGAAGAGCTGTGCCTAGGCACGGCTTCTTTCTTTAAATATTAAATAGAAAACTGTGGGCTTTCATAATCTGTGTGGATATTTACCGGGCTTATATCCGCCCTTTCCCGCAAGATGCGCAGGTGAACGCCTTTCATAACTTTGACATGGAAGAAAAAGAGAAATCGGTCGAACACTTCCTGAACCTGATCAAGAAATCCAGGCGTGGGAAATTCAAGGTCTACATCGGCATGAGCGCCGGTGTGGGGAAGACGTATCGCATGTTGCAGGAAGCCCACAGTTTGTTAAAGAATGACGTGGATGTGAAGGTAGGCTTCATTGAAACGCACAACCGGAAAGAGACCCATGACCTCATCGCAGGCCTACCGATGATCGCAAGGAAAACCGTCTTCTACAAGGGCAAAGAACTCGAGGAAATGGACCTGCAGGCTATTCTCAACATCCACCCGGAGGTGGTCATCGTCGACGAGCTGGCCCATACCAATATTGAAGGCAGCAAAAATGAAAAACGCTGGCAAGATGTGTTGGAAATATTGGACGCAGGCATCAACGTGATCAGCGCCATGAACATCCAGCACATCGAAAGCCTGAACGAAGAAGTCCAGCAGATCACCGGCATCGAAGTGCGCGAACGCGTACCCGACCGCGTGCTGCAACTCGCCGACGAAGTAGTGAACATCGACCTGACGGCCGACGAGCTTATCGTGCGCCTGCGTGAAGGAAAGATCTATCATCCCTCCAAGATCGAGACCGCTTTGCGAAATTTCTTCCAGGCGGAGAAGATCCTGCAACTGCGCGAACTGGCATTGAAGGAAGTGGCCTCACAGGTCGAGCGCAAAGTAGATAGCGAGGTTACGGTAGACAAAAGGATACGACACGAGCGATTCCTGGCGTGCATCAGCACCAACCACGATACCGCCCGAATGATCATTCGCAAGACCGCCCGCCTGGCGGGGTATTACAATTCAAAATGGCATGTGCTCTATGTTCAGACGCCGCAGGAAGATTCCAACCGGATAAAGCTTTCCGTACAACGTCACCTGATCAACAATTTCAAATTGGCCACCGAGCTGGGTGCCGAAGTGATCCAGGTGAAAAGCAATCGCGTACCCGATGTGATCGCCACGGTGGCGGAAGAAAAAAAGATCACCACCGTGTGCATCGGCAAGCCTCACTTGCGGCTGTGGCAAGTGATCCTGAAGACCAACGTCTTCAACCAGTTGCTTAACAGACTTTCAGATTCAGATATCGACTTAGTGATACTATCATGAGCATCAAGATCAAAGTGGCATGGGGTGTAATCTTTCTCTTCCTGGTGATCGTTACCATCGGCGGGTTGGGATTGTATTATCTCGAAACGCTCTCCAACGATTCGGAGAACATATTGACCGACAACTATGAAACGCTGGAGTACACCAAAAGCATTGTCGAAAATTGCGACAGCCTGAAGATCGACTCCGTCAAGGCCATGAACGCTATGGCGGCCAACCTCAAACTGCAGGAGGCCAACGTAACGGAGAAGGGTGAACGCGAACTCACCCTTGCGCTTCGCGTGGCCTTCGAGCGACTAAAAAACACCACGCTTGGTGACAGTAACATCGTGCGTATCCGAAGCATTTGTCTTGCTATTCAGGATATGAACATGAAAGCTATCATCCGGAAGAATGAAGTGACGCAAAAGACGGCCACCAAAGCTTCCACCTACCTGATCATCATCGGCAGCATTTGTACACTGGCAGCGTTTACATTTATCATCAACTTCCCCGGCTACATCGCCAACCCCATTGTGCAGCTCACCAGCAGTATCAAGTCAATCGCCCGCAAAAATTACGAAGAGCGGCTGCACTTCGACCGCAAGGACGAGTTTGAAGAACTGGCTGAAGCGTTTAACCAAATGGCAGAAAAGCTCGACGAATACGAACACAGCAATCTGGCCAAAATACTGTTTGAGAAGAAGCGCATCGAGACCATCATCAACCGCATGACCGACCCCGTGATCGGGCTTGACGAACATGACAAAGTGATCTTCGCCAACGAGCCTGCGCTGAACCTGCTAAATCTTTCCAGCAACGATGTGATGGATCGCTATGCGCCCGACATCGCCGTGAATAACGACTTGTTCAGAAGTCTGATCCGGCAGAGCCCACCAGCCGAAAGCGCGCTCGTCAAAGCCGTGATCGGCGGGAAAGAAAATTATTTTTCAAAAGAATCCATCACCATCCACCATACGCCCACAGGGGAAACGGATGCGATGAAGATCGGTCAGGTGATTTTATTAAAGAACATCACCTCCTACAAAGAACTCGATCTGGCCAAGACAAACTTTATTGCCACCATCTCACACGAACTAAAAACACCCATTGCCTCGCTGCAAATGTGCACGCGCCTTCTGCAGGACAAACGGGTCGGCGAGCTAAACGAGGAGCAACTCAACATCATCCACACACTCGACGATGAAGTCACCCGCCTTTCGAAGATCACCAACGAGCTGCTGGATCTTTCCCAGGTGGAGACCGGCAACATCAAGCTCAACATCCGCAAGGCCGACGCCGGCGACATTATCCACCTGGCCGCCGAAGCCGTGAAATTTCAAGCCGAGCGAAAACATGTGGCCATAACCGTGGCGCCGTTTCACGACATCCCATCCCTGCAGGCCGACCTGGACAAGACGACATGGGTATTGGTGAATTTCCTCACCAACGCCATCCGCTATAGTCCGGAAAATGAAACGGTGACGGTGCGGTGCAAATCGGAGAGCGGCGCCATCATTTTTTCGGTCGAAGACCACGGCCCCGGCATAGAGGAAAAATACCTGAACAGGATATTCGAAAAATTCTTCCAGGTACCGGGCACACCATCGGGCACGGGCCTGGGACTTGCCATTTCCAAGGAATTTATCGAGGCCCAGGGTGGTAAGATAAAAGTGGAGAGTCACATCGGGAAGGGAAGCGTATTTTCATTTGAATTGTTAAAATCTTAACGCGTCATTGGGGATCGCTCGTGACGGGCCGACCCCGCTTGCCATTCAACGCGAAAGACCGCCGGTTATAAACGGCTTCAAATTATCCAACGGCAACACCTCGAGTGGCGGCCCATCTTTTTTGATGATGCCGTCTTCCAAAATCAAAACGCGTTTCGACATTTTGATTACTTCATTGAGATCGTGGCTCACCATGAGGGTGGTGAGGTTGTATTGACGGTGTACGCGTAAAATATAATCCTGAAGTTTTATTTGCATCGCCGTATCCAGCGCCGACAGGGGCTCGTCCAGGAGCAATAGGTTGGGTTGGCGCACCAGGGCGCGGGCCAACGCCACACGTTGTTTTTGTCCGCCGGAAAGCAACGCTGGTTTTTTATCGCGGAGCTGTTCCAACTCGATCAATTGCAGTAACTCGTCGATCCTTGATTTCGGCTGGTCTTTTTGCAGGGCAAACTCCAGGTTGCCTTGCACCGTCATGTTGGGGAAGAGCGAATATTCCTGGAAGACCATGCCGAGGTTCCGGAACTGTGGCCTTAGGTTGATGTCCTTACTTTTGTCGAACCAGATCTGGCGATCGCAGACAATGCGTCCGTCATTCGGCGTGAGCAAGCCGGCGAGCATGCGGAGTACGCTGGTTTTGCCCGCGCCCGAGGGACCGTAGACCGTCACAAAATCACCCGTCCCGATCCTGACATCCAGGTTTAGGTTGATCGCGCCACCGGCGCCGTGTAGCTTTCGAGTGATGGCGAGCTCAATCATGATACGGGTCAACTTTAAATGCACGATTGTTTACGAGGTAAACACTGATCAATACCAGGAAAGAAAATACGAGCAGGATCGAGGCATACACATTCGCCTGGTGATAGTTCATGGCCTCCACTTCATCGTAGATCGTCACGGAAATCACGCGCGTCTCGTGCGGTATATTTCCTCCCACCATCAACACCACTCCAAATTCACCAATCGTATGCGCGAAGGTGAGCATGCAACCCGTGAGGAGTGCACCTTTCATGTTGGGGAGCAAAACTTTGGTGAGGGTAGTGAACCGGCTCTTGCCTAATGTGTACGCCGCCTCCTTGAGGGCCACGGGCACGGACCGAAAGCCATTTTGGATCGGCTGGATCATGAACGGCAAGCTATAAATTACAGATGCCACCACGAGTCCCGGGAAGGTGAACACGAGTCGCAGATCGAAATATTTTTCCAGGAAATGACCGAATGCATTTAGCGGACTGAGCGCCAGCAGTAAATAAAATCCCAAAACAGAAGGTGGCAATACCAACGGCAGGCCCACGATCGACTCGACGATCACTTTGCCACGCCAGCGGGCAAACGCCAATCCATAGGCCACCGGCACGCTGATCACAAACAGGATCGCCGTCGTCACGGTGGCTAATTTCAGCGTCAGGTAGAAGGGGGAAAGGTCGAGCATAGGCTAGGGTTTGGTGAACCCAAAGTGGAGCAAAATGGCATTGGCCGTGGCGCCGTTCATATAGTCCAGGAAGGCTTTGGCGTAGGCGTTGCCCAGCGCGTGTTTTGTGATGACCGCTCCTTGCTCGAGTGGTTTATGGCTTTCTTCGGGAATGAGAAAATAGGTCCCGTTCTCTTTTTTCATATTTGGCGAAAGGGCCAGCGACAACGCGACGATGCCCGCATCGGCCGCACCCGTAGTCACAAACTGGGCGGTCTGCGAAATATTCTCACCAAACACCAATTTCGATTTCACACGCTCCGTCAATTTATAATAAGCCAATGCCTCCTCCGCGCGTTTTCCATAGGGTGCATGCTGTGGGTTAGCGATCGCAATTTTCAAAATGGACGGCGACAACAAGGTGTTCATGCCTTCTTTTTCCGGATCGATCTTTTTACTCCATAACACAATGCGTCCCTTTCCATATATATAGATCTCGGAAAGGGTCAATTTTTTTTGCTTAAGCTGTTGGGGATACGTGATATCGGCTGAGAAGAAAATATCGAAGGGCGCGCTGTTGGAGATCTGTTCGAATAATTTTCCGGACGAACCATAAGTGATGTCCACCGTTCCGGGGTGAGTTTTCTTAAACGTAGCGGCCACGGAGTCCAGGGCAAATTTCAAATCGGATGCCGCCGCGATCAGGATCTTGGGTTGTGCATGCCCCTGCCCGGCGATCATCATGACAATGCATACGATACTGAGTCTTATCCTGTTCATATCACCAAAAATAATATTTGTACGCTGCTTACGCAGACGCCGTCATTCTTTTGAAAACACCACCTTGATCGTGGTGAGCTCCCGAATCCAACGCGCCTGTTTTTTATCCGATGGTACAACCATGCGAAACGGACCTTCCCCTTTCGCCAGCGGATGGCCGTCCACTTCGTAGGCCAGCAACACGGTTTGACTGGTAAACTCTGGGTCGATTTCCGGAAGGGAGAAGATCACCTCATAGCCGTCGGCGGCTTTCACGAGGACGTATTTGGCCAGGTTCTCTCCCCTCAGTTTCCCGCCGAGGGTTACACCAGCCGAATCCAGCACATCGACCAGGCGCACGCCTTTGAACACGTGTTCCTTGCCGTCGCGGTCTTTGCCCTTCACTTCGGTGGTCTTCCACTTCAGGAGGTCGTCTTGCGTGAGCGTGCGCGGTTTCAGCACTTCGCCTTCCACGCGGAACGATGGTTTAGGTTGAGCGTGACCCGCGATGGAGATCAGCAGCAGGGCTGCCAGCAAAAAGGGATTGCAAAATTTCTTGCTCATAGGGTAAAGTTACGGTTTTGTGCTTCTTAAAAAATGAGGGTTCGAAAAATCAGGGTTGTTGACAAAGGCCGAGTCGGTAAGCATCTGCAAGAAAACCAACAGGTCGCCTTTCTCGGTTTCCGTCAGCATAAGACTTTTACCGTCCACCGCGTTGGTGGCTTCGGCGATGAATGGACTCAGGGTGGTGCTGGGCTGCACGTGTTCGTTGTAGTGATTCAGGACTTCCGTCAATGTCGCGAACCGGCCGTCGTGCATGTAGGGCGCTGTGAGACTAATGTTCCGTAGCGTGGGCACGCGGAAACGTCCCCGGTCGATGGCCTGGCCGGTGATGGCTTCGCGACCTGCGTCTTTGGGCAGCGTGTCGAGTCCGTTGTTGTGAAAGAGCTCGACAAAAGTTTTGGGTGTTCCGTGGCAGTGGCCGCAGTTGGCACCGCGAATATTCCGCTGCGGCGAAGGCGGGGTCATGAAGAGTTCTATGCCGCGCAGCTCTTGCGCTGTGGGTTGATATTGCCCGCGCAGATATTTATCGTAACGCGAATCGCCAGAGATCAGCGTACGTTCAAATTGCGCGAGGGCCTTTAGCAGGTTTTCTCCGGTGATGTCGCCGGAGCCAAACGCCTGGGCAAATTTTTCGCGGTATGAACCGTCGGCTTTCAACTTCATCACCGACGCTTCGAGCGACTGCCCCATCTCGTGCGGGTCCGTTAGCGGCACCACGGCCTGGGCTTCCAGGCCACTCACCCGTCCATCCCAGAATAAGTTCCGCACCCACAAGAGATTGGAAAGCGACATGGAACTGCGTTTGGTCAACGTTCCGTCAACGCCCGCGCTAAAGGCTTTGCCGTCGGTGAACGCCAATTTTTGTTGGTGACAGGTGGCGCACGTGACCCGGTTGTTGCCCGACAGCCTGGGCTCATAAAACAGCATCCTTCCCAACGCCACCCCTTCTTGGGTCATCGGGTTGTTTTCGGGGATGGTGAACCTGCCGCCGAAATAGGCTGGGTAGTTGAGGGTGTAGGGTTGGGATGAGGGACCGGGTGTTTGAAACGAAAGCAAGACCGTCAGCGTCGTCGCCGCAGTTGCGAGCATCCATACCGAGGGCCGCTTTCGTTTCTTCATTTTTTCCCTTCTCTTTTAAAAATTACGGAAGCTCAAACTGACAAAATAATTACGGCCGGCTTCCGGAAATCCTTCTACCAACGCATAGTTGGTGTCGAATATATTATTTACACCGCCTTCCAGCTGGAGGTTCTTGATGATCTTCACCGAAGCCTTTGTGTTCACCACCGTATAGCCACCGGCCGATGTTCCATAGCTGGTGCTGTAGCGCTTACTGTTGCGTTCTGCACTTGCCAGGATATTTACGCGCGACAGGAAGCTATAGTCCACGAATCCGAAAATTTTGTGATCGGGGACGTTGGTGAAATATAAGGACGGATTGGTCTCATTTTTCCGGCGCATGTAGGTGTAGTTGACCCCCAGGTTCAGGCCTTTCATGAGATGGTAGTCGGCGTTGGCCTCATAGCCATAAAACAAAGCGTCGCCCGCGTTCTGCAATTGGAAACGGCCCGGCTGCACGTTGTCCACTTGTTGGATGATGTTGGAGATGTCGCTGCGGAAAGCGCTGGCGGTTACCACCAGCTTGTTGAAAAACTTCCCGGTGTAGGTGAGATCGTAGTTAACGGCCACTTCAGCCGACAGATCCGGGTTGGGAATGGCTTGCCCCATGCGATAGGAATAGCGGTCTTTGATGGTGGCAAAACGCGTCTTGCGCGAGATCGTGCCCTTCAGCGTATGGCTTGGGTTGACGTCCCAAAAGATCCCCAACTGGGCGTTCACTGCGTTGTTGTTATTGGATGGAAAATCAGAAACTTCTTTCGTGCCCGCGTTGTAGTCCTGCGCCTTGGAGCTGTTGCGGGCGTTGTAGCTGATGCCCGGCACGACGGCCACAGTGGGCATAATTTGGTACGTATTTTCCAGCCCGATGGAAAGCGTGTTGTCGATGAACGTCCGCTGTGGCTCCCCAAGGTTGTTTTCGCGGTGGATATCCCGCTTATACTGAGCACCCAATTTCAATGTGTTCTTGCTGATCACATGCGATTCCAATTCCGCACTTCCCCCCACCGTATAGTCGTCGTAGTAACTTTGAAACGCATAGCCTTTGGTCATTTTCGAGTAGGTGGCGTCATCATAGCTGAAGAGTTCGTTCACAAACGTGTCGTAGTACCAGCGGGTCTTTAGTTTGTTTTTTGTGCCGAGGGCGGTGTTGGTAACGAAGTAGAGGCTTTGTTTATCCCACTTGGGCCACTGCCAGAAACGCGTTTGTATTTTCGGGTCCGTGCCGGTATAGGGTGGTGTTCCCTTTTCACCGTGCTGCGTACTAAAGCTCACGACATATTCGTCGGTAGCATTCGGGGTGAAGCCCGCCTTTACGCTGAACTTGATATCGTCGCGATAAGAGTTCTCGCGCTCACCACCGTCTTCGTTGGGCATGGCGGTGAAGTCTTTCGACATGGGGAAATAGTTCTGTTTCAATTGCGACAAGCCCAGTTGAAAATAATACTTCCCCAGGTTCGAGCCGGCATTCACATTCCACCGGAATCCTTCGCCGCTGAAAACGCCTGCCCGTGCGCCCAGCTCAAACTTTTGCTGTGGCTTTCGCGACACCAGGTTGATAGCGCCGCCCATGGTGTTGGCCCCGTATAGAATAGAGGAAAATCCTTTTGACACATTCACCTGCGATAAATCCACAGAGGTGAATCGTCCCATGTCGACATAGCCATCGTAGGGAACATACACCGGCACGCCGTCGATGAACACCGGCACCTGCCGCAGGTCGAAGCCGCGTACGTAGACCACCGATTCGTTGCGCGGCCCTACGTTGGCCAACGTTACGCCGGACAATATGTTCAGGGCATTGGAAACGTCGGTCCGGTTGAATTTTTCAATTTTCTTGAACGACAGCGCGTTGGCGGTGTCGAGGGGTGAACCTAGCACCAGCACTTCTCCCAACGTGAACACACGGTCGCGCTGGGCGAGGCTGTCGGGGGCCTGCGCAAAAACAGTAAATGATGTGAAGAAGGCAATGGGGAGTAACAGTCTTTTCATAGCATTGATTTTTCGATATATACGATCATATATATCGAAAGATACGCATTTTGCTATGTTCGATGCCGGTGGGGCGATCAGATTATGGGAGAAGAATACAATACCGGACCAAACTGCCGGCGGCGCCTGCGAACGGCGGGGTTCACCTGACGAAAAACGTCAGATGTGTTTCAGAATGGCCACATCTTTTTCAACGATCTTATTGAGTTTGGCGGCCAGGCGACGGTAATGGGCCACCACGGTTTTGCCGGCCTTGGTCAAGGAAGCCCCGCCCCCTTTTTCGCCGCCTTTGCGGGATTCTACGTAAGGGCTTTTGCCACGGGCGTTCAGATCGTCGACCATGTCCCAGGCTTTTTTGTAGGACATGCCCATTTGTTTTGCTGCTTTTGCGATGGAGCCTTCCTGTTCGATGTGCTCCAACAATTCGGCAGGGCCCGGGCCGAAGAATTTTACACCATCGATCTCGATCCAGCAGCGGAAACGGATTTCTTTCTTTTTCATGATGCAAAATACAAAAACATGTCCAAACGTCACGGTGTCGATGCACGGTGGCAGTGGCCCGTGATCGGTACCCTTAACGTGCACCCATCCTACACAACGTTAACCTTGGGCCGGCTTAGAAAATGAACGACAAGTGAAATAACAGCAAGCAAACCAATGCCGTACATCGCGTGACCGGCAAATTTTTCAATAATGACTGAAATGAACGTTGACGTTCCGGAGACGCGTTCAAAAATCCATGCCAGGGAAGCGACGATCGCAAAGCCTGCTCCACCCCTTCTCACGATGCCGTAATGCGCCGAACGGCTCAGCACGATAAGCCATGGCATGGTCATCGCAATCACAAAAATCTGCATAAGCTCAATACCCATATTGAATCCAAGAATGCTCCATGCCATTTGTTCCGTGTCAAGGTTTAAATCCGTGAGGATGCTGGCAAAAGCAAGTCCGTGAATCAACCCAAAGCCGGCGGCGATATAGATTTCCTTACCGGCAAAGATCGGACGGAATGCGTGGACTGCCGAGATCAGTATTGAAAATGCAATCAGCACTTCGACCGGCTGACTGGGGATGCGTGTCCAACCCAAAGCTCCAACTAATAAGGTGAGCGAATGGCCTATCGTAAATGCTGTGACAACCTTTAGCAGGTTAAACACGCTGTACCGGAGACCACCATAATTGCTCCACCTGTGGTATTTAACTGTCAATGGTGCCGACAGAAGAAGGGTCAGCAGAAAAAGCAAATGGTCGGTGCCTTCTTTTATGTGTTGCATGCCGAGCATGATCATGCTGGCGATCCCCTTCCACCAACTGCCCGCATCAAGGTTCACGTCCAGCGGGGGAATCGAATTGTCGCTTAGGTTCCAACCGATCACACTGACATCTTTTGTGGTATCGGCATGGATGATACCAGCCTCCCAGTCGCTTCTGATTGAAATAAACGCGACGTGATTCATCACCTGGTGCATGACCGCATCGTATTGCAATGTAAAGGATCGGGTGCCTTCGCCGGGATTTGGGAGCAGTACAAATTGTACGGCGACCTCCCAATACGGAATGTTGCTGTCGACGTATTTGCCTTTGTCCATTCTCATTTGCTTAATGGACACCTGCCACGGGTGATTTTTGTCAACATACGCATGAATGTGTTCCGTCAGATAGGCGCGCAGCGGTGACGAGAAGCGCTCGGTTAGCACTTCGGGCGTCTTTTGTATTTCATCACCCAACACGAGTGCCAATTCGGGCAAGGGAATGTGTGCCTCCAACACGACCTGGCGTGAGCTTACATCGAGGAGTAATATTGAATTCGGCGATGGATGGGCGTGGACGCTTAGCGGGGAAAGAACGCTCATCGCAAAGATCGTTATCCAAAAGAGCAATCGCCAGTTTTTACGCTGGCGATCGCTGAAATATGAATGGGCTTCCATAAACTCGAATGAACGTTGCTTATTCTTATAGTCCGATATAGTCACGGTTGTGGTCGCGCATTACGGTGTGATAGTGCACTTGATTTGAAATGACGACCCCATTTTGACAGATGAATTCAATCCATACGCTTGGTCCATCAATTCGCACGTAGTCTGTATTGGAGGTAAAAAATGAACTCGCATTCCCCGAGGCACCACTTGTGTTGGTGGAATACGTAACATATGTATTCGCCAGCTCATTTTGATAAGTAGTGAGATACGTCGCAGCACTCGTCGGATCTACATCATTGACCCAGGCGGCAATGGTCACTAATACTTTTGCCTGGGCGATTGAATTCAGGTTACCTACCTGTATACCCTGTTTTGTAGACGGGAATGTGTTGGTGGTCGAGCCGGGAACCATTAGACAATCCGAGAAAGTTGTCGAGATCTTGGCTGAAGCAAGCTCACTCGTGGTGAATGCTGCAAGCATATCGCGAACTGCGGCAAGTTCCGTGGTCATCGGACTGCTGTAGGTCGTGCCATTCACGGTGAAGGAGCCGTTTGGTTCGACCGCCTCATGCAATGGCGTTATGCTGGTGACTTGTCCATTGTCGTAAGTTATGTTCTGAGCGTAGTGATGCCCGCCAAACTGGAGCATCCATTTACCCGTCGTGCTCGGTGTCCCCAAAAATGCAATCACATAATTCCCCGAACTGTATCCGGACTGCATCGTGCCCAGGTAGTCATCGGCTGCGCGAATCGTTTGAAATTCTTCATAGCCCTCATTGCTGACGGTTCCTGATGCGGCCTCGATCACCGCCAAGGCTGCTGTTTGCTGGGCTGTTGTCAAACTACTGAAAAGTAATCCATTCCGGCACGACAAAGCACAAGGCAGATTTGACCATCTTTTCGCATTCGTTAGATTTAACGTTATCACCACAGCGGACTGCTGCGTACTGGTCAACGTGGACAGGAAGGTGTTGGCCAGGCACACCAGCTTTTCAATTTGTGTTGTGGCCGAACTGCAGTCACTCGTCGTCGTCGAAGTTGTTACGGTGAAGTCGGCACTTGAAGTCACCGTCGTTCCGCTAACGGTAACGGCAATCTTTCCCGTGGTCGCGCCCGTTGGAACCGTTACGGTGAGTTGCGTGGAAATGGCCGCCGTTATCGTTGCCTGTGTGCCGTTGAACGTCACGGTATTATTGGCAATCGTGCTGTTGAAGTTCGTGCCCGTTATGGTGACGGTCGTTCCGATAGGGCCGCTCGTCGGTGTAAAACTTGTTATCGAAGGGGTCGCGACGGGTTCATCTGCGTCGTTGCAAGCCGAAATAGTAAACACACTTGCCAGGATAAGGATGGCTCCAGCTAACACTACGTTTGGGTTCAGATTTCTTTTCAGCGATTTCATAAGGGGAGATATATTTGCTTAGATCTGGCAATGGAACGTGTGGTCACCCCGGAAAATGATGGCCACAAGCGGATTTGCGACTAATGCGATATATCCCGCGACGAACTGGACGTTGAAACAAGGGGTCGACAATCTAATTTTTGAGTTGCTGCATTACCGCAATCGGATTCGCATTTTGATCAAGCGCGGATTGATCAATCAGGATCCAGCGCTCTCCATAAAATGAATAGATACGTGAAAACTTAAAGTAACGTGAGACATATTTATGACCCCGCACGCGTGAGGGATGGTAGCGGCAGCCCGGAGCAGCGTGGGCCGGTGCGGTGGAGCGAGGACTATAGCGGACAGCCCGACCCGAACATTCGGGAGGGGTATACGCAATAGAGGGCTAGTTACATGTTCGATACGAGCCGACCCGACCCGACGTAGGAGGGGCACGCCCAAGTCATCAAGCGTGCCACCTCCTTATCGGTGTTGAGCCAACGGATTATGGCTTGTTGTATGCCAAGGGCAAACACAACTTGTCGGGCAGGGACCAGATCAACATCTTGAGGTCGACCTTTTTCAATTGGTCGTCGCCCTCGGTGATCTTGAAGAACTGGTTGACCCCTACGTTTTTGAAAACCTGCACAGTGTTGCTGCCATGCCAGCGAATTTCGATCTCATCGATGGTGGCGGCCTGGCCCACCCCAATCTCGCGCCGCAGCGGTGAACAACCGAAGCTGCCGCCGGAGTTTACATCACGGTAGACGCTTCGTTGTTGGCCATTCTCTGTGAAGGTGACCTTCACGCTGGTGCCGATGGCCGCGCGGTTGGCTTTGGTGCCTTCCAGTTGCAACGAGATCCAATGGTTGTTGCTCTGACCCGGATTCAGAAAGAAAGCGTTCTGGTATGCATCGCCAGGGAAGGCGCCACCCATTTCAATGTAGATGTCCTGATCGCCATCGTTATCCATATCGGCAAAAGAAACGCCGTGACCTTTTTGAAGATGCCCTACGCGCGCGGAGCTGGTGACGTCGGCGAATTTTTTTCCACCCAGGTTTTTAAACATTTTGTTTGGGACAAGCGATTTGTAATCCGGGTTGCCCGTGCCCAGGTACATGTCGAGCCAGCCGTCGTTGTCGATGTCGCCGAAGTTCGATCCCATGGCAAAGGTTACCTTGTCGAGTCCGAGACTGTCGGCCATGTTGGTGAAGGTGCCGTTGTGATTGTTGTGGTACAGCAACATTTTTTGCGGGTTGCCTTCGGGGATGCCCAGTTTTTCTGCGGCGGCATAGAAGGCCAGCGTGTGGCGGAAGGTGTAGTCGCAGGCAAAGATGTCGAGCCAGCCGTCGTTGTCGTAGTCGAAGAACCAGGTCGGGAACGTGTTGCCGCGTTCATGATCCAGCCCGGCAACGTGTGTGGCATCTGCAAAGGCGATCTCTTTGCCTTGTTGCACGCCCATGTTCTTTAGCAGGACGCGCTGGCCGTTCATGGTGGAGAGAAAAAGATCTTTCCATCCGTCGTGGTCATAGTCGCCCGAGGTCACTCCCTTTACATACAACTCGATGTCACACATGGCGTCTCTGGCAACTTCGCGGAAGGTGCCGTCCTGGTTGTTGATGTAGAGTTCGCACGGGTGACCTTTTTCAAATTGCGCGACGGCTGTTTCGTTGCCAATGAACAAGTCAATCCAACCATCGTTGTTGAAGTCGTTCCAGGTGGCCGCTTGTGTGGGGTGAAACGATAGCAGACCGGCTTGCGTGGTGACGTCCGTGAAGGTGCCGTTGCCATTGTTGCGCAGCAGGGAGTTGGGTTCTTCACCGAATTGTTTTTTCCACGCGCCGCGCAGCACGAGCACATCTTTGAAGCCGTCGTTGTTGTAGTCGGCCTGCACCATGTTCAAGCCGCCGCTGATGCCCTTGAGGCCCACCTTGTCGGAGAGGTCGGTGAACGTTCCATCGGCATTGTTCTTGAAATAGTGCATCGCTTCTTCGGTGCCCATGCCGGAGGTGAGCAAGTCGAGGTAGCCGTCGTTGTCAAAATCTTCCACGATGCTTCCTCCGGCCATGTTGTTCACGTCGAGCTTCAGGTCGGCAGCGATGTCGTCGAAGGGTTTCACTTTCACGGTGGTGTCGCCTTCCATGCCGGGGATCAGGAATTTTTCGGGCACACCGGCCGGGTATTTTCCCAGCGTCATGTAGGCCAGGTTCAATAACCATCGCGACTCGATGTCGTTGGGATGTTTCTCCAGCAGACGCTGATAAATTTCAATGGCCTTCCGCGATCCCAGGGGATCGTCGTGTATGCCCATACCTTTCACGGGCATGATGCACGATTCGGAAGCGTGGTTGGAAATGCAATTGGCTCTTTCGCCTTGACGCAAATAGGCCACGGCCAAATCCTTCCAGGCCAGCTCCACCTGAAATTCAGGGTCATCTCTCACGACGCCTTCCAGGAGTTCGACGGCTTTTTCTTCCTGGCCCAACTCCAGGTAAATGTTAGCCTTTAAATATTGACAGTAGCGGACCTGGCTGGGGGTGCTGTGCGGGAGGCCCAGCAGGGAATCCATATAGGGCAAGCCCGCCTCCGGGTAAAACTGGTTGGCCGGGCGATAAGAGGCTTTGTGTACGCGATCCAGGATGGCAACCATCTCATCGTGGCACGCATCTTTCTTTGCGCACGACAACATATTCATGGCCGTCACCAGGGAGAGTAATAAGACAGGTAAATTTCGTTTCATAGTTTGGTTAGTTCCGGGTACGCGAGGGTAGAGGATCATAGGATCACCCGGCTTATCAGGTTCGCGTCACCCCAAACAAACGCTGCAGGGTAGGCCTTGCGTGGTGAAGCCAAGCGTGACGAGAAACTAAAAAAGACGGATGGTTTTTATCCGATCAACAGAAGCCTGCATGCTAACGTGCCATGTTGTTTTGAACAAAACGCAACACACGGGCATGCCCTTCCTTTTTTTAGAACGGACAGTTCGTAAATTCTACAAAGAGAATTTGAGAGGATCAGCCGCGCTCAGGCGGATGGATGATGGAGGGATAATGATCGGACGTCGGCAAAATAACCGGCGTCGCTTTTACAACATTGTGCGCCCAGCCCGGGGATACGGAATGAATGGCGAACGTTTGTGCTACATAATCTTTGATGAGTGTGGGCAGTACTTTGGCCCCGCCGTGCGCATTCGCTGGTTTTCCTGTGAAGGTTTTTACAAAGCTGGCCAGGGTTTCCTCTATGGATTTGCGCTGTTGATCTTTCACGCACACCATGAACAGCGTATCGCGCGAATAGCGCTGTTTCACCAGGCGGTAAAATTCACCTTCGCGTTCAAACGTCCCGTCCACGCGTTCGAAGCGGCTGGCGTCGGCCATGTAGGGAATGGCAATGGGAATTTTAATGAGGATGGTTTCGGATGGCGTGTATTCGCCGGCATCCAGCTTTTCGATCATCGCCTGCTCGTTCTGGTAGGTAAGCCCCCAAAACAGGCCATAGTACCCGATCACATGAATGAGGATGAGGATGGAGAACAATATCGAGAAGAGTCTTTTCACGCGGGTCCGGCCAATAGTTAATAAAAGTACTGGAAAACGGGAAAGATTCAAAGCGTCTACCAGGCGCGTTGAGCGTGTTTTCGGCGTGTGCGGCAGACCCCCCTCGTCATACCCCCCATCCTCGGGAGGCGGCTATGCCAAAATCATGCTTTTGGCGTTGGTTTAGGCTGAGACCGGGGGAGGCGTTGCCCTGCTACCGGTCCCTGACGGTGATGATCTTTTCCCCGCGCACCGGCAAACCCTCGGCTGTAAATCCTTCCGCCACGATGCGATAGCGGGTGGGCAGGTCGGCGGCAAAGAAGGTTAGGGTGGCCTGGTTATGTTCATCCATCACCACCAGCGGTTTCCAGTAGAGTGTGGCCCTATAGTCCGGCACGCCCTGAACATCGCCGCCAACGGAATGATCGGGGGCTGTAAAATTTCGCGGCGCGGCATAGCCGTGTATGTTCAGCGTTACCAATTTCTCCTCTTTGTAAAGCGGCGCGCGCGTTTTGCCTTTTACCTTATACGTGTTGCGCGTGTAGATGGCAATCACCCCATTGCCACCGCGGGCGCCGTAGGCTGCGCCGTTGCCAAACTTGGTGACTTCGATGCGGTCGATCTCGTTGGGGTTGAGTTGGGATATGCGATCGGCCGTACCCCCATCGCCGGCGTTGACGACCAGACCGTCGATGAGCACCACGGGTTCTTTCGCTTCGGGCGATCCCTGCAAAGTCGAAGACCCACTAAAGACAATATACTTCTTGGGATAGGAGTCGGCCCCAAGAAAAGCGATGATGTGCAACCCGGGTACCCTGCTCTGCAAGGCCGAGAGCATATCAATAAACCCGGATGATCTGAAAAATTCTCCGTCCACCGAAACATCGGCAAACCCCAACCGCGTCGGCGCAGTGTCGGCGATGCGCGTGCTGGTCACCACCACTTCTTTCAACACCCGGGTTTGCTTGTTCATGGCGTGGTCGCGCAAGCGCGTGGTCGTCTCGCGATACACATCGATGCCGAGTGTATCGGACGGCGTTGGCGGCGCCGACACCACCAAAGTGTCTACGATCACTTTTCCACCACGGCCTCCGCCGGCTGTTTTAGGATGGACGGAAATTTTCGCCGTGTCGTAGAGCAACAAATCCGGCACATAAAAATTTCCAACTTCGTCGGTGTCGACCGTGAACACGTCTTTGGATGCTTTTTGAGTGAAGATGAGCAAACCCGCTTCCGCTTTGCCACGATTGGTCGTGAAGCGTCCTTTGATATCGATGCCATATTGAATGGGATACATGGTCTTCCGTTCGAGGGTATCGGGCATGACCACCTCCGGCATTTGGGCCGAAAGAATGGTGGTCTCATTGGTGGCGGGCACTGCCTGGTCCAGGTCGGTAACGGACACTGACAACCCCGTTGCTAAGTGTAATTCGGAAGGCGTGACCCTTAGCGTGACGGTGATTTTATCGCGCGCACGATATTCGTCCTGGTCGGTTTGTACGATCACATTGGTGGTATCTGCCTCCCATTCCGTTTTCGGATAGTGCACCCATTCCTGCTCGTCGAGGATGCGGATCGGTTTTACAAAAACAAATTGCTTATCGAAGTTCAACATCCACCGCGTGTAGGCTCGAAGCTGATAGTTTCCTTTCTTCAATGTGCGGGGAAGTTCGATTTGCCCGACACCTCCATCACGCGAAAGTGGAAATATCCGGGTCATGACGGTCTTGCCGGAAGGTTCGACGATGTCGGTGTACAAAACGCGGCTCAGCGAATCGCGCATGGGCGGCGAATAATAATGCATGTGCGCACTGAACCACATCGTTTCGCCCGGATAATAATAAGAGCGGTCGGTATGCAAGTAGGGCATCTCGGCGAGCACGGCGAGGCGGCCTGCGATGTTGGGCAAGATCTTTTTATGATGCGGTGTGGTCTTCTGGGGCCTGTAGTCGGCGGGCAGTGTTTGGGCCACCCGGGCATCGGCCATCTCGCCCAACACCGTCAGTCTTGCCGGATTCGATACAATGCCGTCGGCATTGACTTCCAGCGATCCACCCTTCACCTCAATCCAACTCACGGGATAGGGAATGTCTTTGTACACTTTGGCGACGGTGGCTTTGTGAGCGTAGTGGATCTCGAGGCGTGGCGGCAGCTTTACGGTATACCATCCGGGTGTCTTGGCGGGCTTGACAATGCTGTCGGTCTTAAAGATGTTGACCAGCCAATCCACGTTGCCCATGAAGGTTGCATTGCGTGCATCGGTTGCCTTGGCGTTATCCCGGAACAGGTTGAAGTCTTCGTCCTTTGCAGTTCCGGCCACCAGCGACGCCAGGAGATGACGGACCGATCCTTTGTAGACCGCGTCGCGATTTTTCTGCCAGCGCTTTATCAATACCGAGTCCGTCGTTTCAATCTCGGTGTAACGCACATAGCCGGCGATGACATACTGTTTGGGACTCACGGCAAAATTCCGGAGATCGTAGGTGAGCATATAGCCGAGGTTCAGATTCTCGATCTGAAGGGGTACCGGGCAAGAGGCGTTGAGCATACCGTTCTTCCCTTCGGAAAACTCCAGGCGCCAAGGATTCAATATTTTGGTTTGGGATACCTGTCGTCCGGTGCCGAGAAATAGTTTTGTGAACTTGGCCAATTGCTTTGGCCATTCCGTGTCTTTTGTTGTGTTCACCTCAACCTCTTTCAACGTCGTGGCGGTTAGCGAGAACCGCATGTATTGAAGCGGACCTTCTGTTACATGCACGAAAGTTTGATGGGGCTTGTAGCCTACAAACGACACGACCACCTCATGGTCGCCAGGCGCCAACGGCAGCACGAAGTCTCCGCTGGCATCCGTGTAGGTGCCCATGGTGGTCTGGTTGATGTATACACTGGAAAATGGAAGGGGTTCCTTCGTCTCCTCGTCGATCACCTCCCCCCGGATGCCACTCGTCTGGGCCTGGGCCAAGCCTGCCAGGAAGATACAGCAGAATGTTCCAAAGAAAACCTGGCGCATACGTTGAGGGTTATCGGTATGGAAATATAATGAAAATACCGATTCGGCGGCGCCCAGAAAACGCCGCGATGGGATGTCACCCTGAAGGCTGTTTCTCTAATTTCCTCGTGTCCTCGCCGGTGCGCTTTGGCCTGGGATGTTCATTGGCTGTGCGGGCTTGATCTTATCATAGTCCACCACACCGGTCCGTTCCGCCCATTGAAAATATTCCACCGATAGTTCGTTGACCACCGCGGGAAATTTCGCGGCCACATCGGTGGTCTCGCCGCGGTCTGTTTCCAGGTCGTAGAGTTCCCAGGTGTAGCTTGGAAAGGTAGATACCAGTTTCCATTTTCCTTTATGAACGGCACGATTACCGGCGCGCTCCCAGAAGAGTGGCTCACCACGATTCACTTCCGTGGCTTGTCCAAATAGCACCGGCGCAAGGCTTTTGCCAACCAGTGGATTGGATTTTACATTGTGATAATTAGCCGGATAGGTTGCTTTTGCCAATTCATAAAATGTCGGCGCGATGTCGATGAGGTGCCCTGTGCCTTTCACGAGTGTGCCGGCTTTGATCTTTTTGGGATACCAGGCGATGAACGGCGAACTGATGCCACCTTCGTGCATGTTGTTCTTATACTGACGAAACGGTGTGTTGCTCACGTTGGCCCAGGGTTGTTCCTGGTAATCGTATGAACCGGCCGTGCCGATCGGGCCTGAGTTGCGCGTTGGCTTGCGGGCATTGCCGGAATAACCGCCTTGCGCACCGTTGTCGGAAATAAAAACGATGAGGGTATTGTCGTCTTTTTTCAGCTCCTTCAATTTGTTCAACACCCGTGCTATGTTTTGGTCTACGCGGTCGAGCATGGCAGCGTACACTTCCATTTTGGCTTCCCAAAGTTGTTTCTGATCGTAGGTAAGATTGTCCCACACCGGCACGTCGGGATCGCGGTCGGCCACGCGTTGGCCCGCCTGCAAAATGCCCAGCTCTTTTTGGCGGGCGATGCGTTGCTGTCGCAAGGAATCCCATCCGATGTCATAACGCCCCTTGTACTTCGCGATGTCCTCGGGCAACGCCTGCAACGGCCAGTGTGGCGCGTTGAAAGCGAGGTATAAAAAGAATGGTTTGTTCTGTTTGTTTTGTTCGGTCAAAAATTCCAGCGCGTTGTCCGTGATCGTGTTGGTGAGGTATTCGCCGGGCTTCAACTTTTCTTTCTTGTTGTTCTTAACCAGGATCACCGGGTCGGCCTTTCCATAATTGCCAATATCAAAATAGTCGCTGGCGCCGGGGATGAATCCGTAGAACTGATCGAAGCCGCGCTGGTTCGGCCACGCCAGGCTGTCCTTGCCCAGGTGCGATTTGCCCGACATCAAGGTGCTGTAGCCGTTGGCTTTTAGTACTTCGGCAAGCGTGAGCGATTCTTTGTTGAGGAAACCCTGATAGGCCGGCAAGCCGAGGTTCACATCGAAGAAGCCCATACCGGCACGGTGTGGATATTGGCCCGTCAGCAGAGAAGCCCGCGTGGGTGCGCAAATGGAATTGTTATAAAATTCACGAAAGCGAATGCCTTCCGCGGCCAGCTTGTCCAGCGTGGGTGTTTGGATCTCCGATCCGTAGGCGCCGAGATCGGAATAGCCCATGTCGTCCACCATGATCAGGATCAGGTTGGGCGGTGGGGTTTTCTGTGCGTGTGCAAAAGCGCAGGACAACAAGATGAGAAGGGCGGTGGCAAAGCGTTTGTTCATAGCAGGGTTGCAGAAAGAAAAATTAAATGATCAGATATCCTTCGCGCATCGAAAGCCGATGTGCACCATAGACGATTCGGGCGTTGACGATGACCGGCCCGTTACCTGGAAGCCATGACAAACCATGGGATCGCACAGAAAAGAACCTCCCCGTGTGACCTTGCGCATCGCAGGATCCATTTCGGCGTCGCGACCCTGGGGTTGGATGTCGTCGGAGCACCATTGCCATACGTTGCCGCCCATGTCGGTGAGGCCGAGTTTGTTTGCACCAAAGGCGCCTACCGGTGACGTTGCGGCATAGCCGTCTTCCACCGTGTTGTAGGAAGGGAAGCTGCCTTGCCAGGTGTTGGCTTTGTATTTGCCGGCTACGACCAGGTCTTGTCCCCAGGTGTATTGTTGTCGCGAGTTCTCGCCGTTCTTCGCGGCGTGTTCCCACTCCCATTGCGTGGGTAGCCTTTTGCCTTTCCACTTCGCATAGGCTACGGCGTCGTTCCAGGAGACCTGTGTCACGGGGTGTGTGGGTTGTGCTTTGGGTTTGTCTCTTCCAAACGGGTAGTGATAGTCGGCACCGTCAATCAACGTCCAGCCGTGGGTATCGTTGTCGAACACACCGCCGTTGCCAAATCGCTGCGCTTCGGTGACGTAGTGGGTGGCGTTCACAAATTCGTCGAACTGCGCTACGGTCACCAGGTTTTTATCCAGCAAGAACGATTTGATCTTCACTTCCTTGTTGGCTTTGGTTACCGGGTCGGTCGTGTAAAGCACTCCCCCTTTTACCAGCGCCATGTCTCTTGTTTCAAGCCGTGTAAAGGCGAAGAAAAGAACCGAGCCTGCCAGGATCGCCAACGGCAGAAGGGTCACCGCCAGCGTATTCTTTTTGAATGAAAGTTTCATGGGTGTCTGACTAAGGTAATCAATTTCTTAAGGATTATTGCGGGCCGTCTTGGTCGAGCGACGCGTTTTCATCAGGTCGTCGGCACCTTCGCACGAGGAGACCGAAAGGGTCTTGAAGGTAGCGGAGGCAAGCGTGCGTTGGGCTTGCAGCGTTTGGTCATCGAATGCCAGGAAGCCCAGCGCGTGGCTGAATTGCTGACCTTGGGTGAGTGCCCAATGCAGGAAAATGCCGGCGGCTACATTCGATGAATTTTTGTTGAACAGGAAGTTTACATTTTCGGTCACGAACTTGCTGATGTTCGTTTTCTCGACGTAGGTGATCACCTCGTCCAGTGAACCATACAGTTGCTCCTCTTTATCCACTTTGCCGTTCTCATTCAAATCCAGGGGAATGACCGCCAGGCCTTCCACCACCTTGCGGGTGTTGACATCATAGATGAAGCCAAGGTTGTTGAACGAGATCCCATTCACATCCGACTTCACCGCCTTCGCCAGATCCTGGTCGTCGCCTTTCACACCCACGCCTTGAATGGCTTTGGGGTCGTGATCGAAATGAGCAGCAAAGGTCTTTGCAGCACATGCGGGTTTTTCGCGGGTGTACAACGTGATGGGCGAAGGATTTTGTGACGACGCAAAGAACGTTGGCGTTTCCGGGGTGAAGTACAATTTTCTAAAATCGGCTTCACTGAAACCGCGTGCCTGCAACTGTGCGAGATCGGGACGTTTGCTGTTGGCCACCGGCAGTTGTACGTAGCGCGTAAAGGCCACGCCACCGCGGGTCTCGGTCAATTCTTTATCGGTCAATGCATAGGCAGCAATCGAAAAGTCGATGCTATCGGCCGGGGCAGACGGAGCTATGGAGACCTGGATGTTGGGATATACCTTTTTAAATTCTTCTATCCATTTATTGATCAACGGATAGGCCAGGCGCGTACCGCGAATTTTCACGACACCGCTTTCTTTTTGCTGCCCGAAGGCAAACGAAACGCTCACGAGGAGCAAGAGCAGGATTCCGTACTTTTTCATATTTGTTTGATTAGGGTTATATTTTTTAACATTTCATTTCTATCCTCCGTGGTTCACTCCTGTTATTTGAAGCGATAGGCCGCGGCCTTTGCTTTCAGTTGCTGCACGATGTCGGGATGCTCGGCGGCTACGTCGCGTTGTTCTGCGGGGTCGGTCTCCAGGTCGAACAGCAGTCCCGCTAAAGCGGGTGTGCCCGTCTTCACGCCCGGGAAGCGGGTTGCTTTAGGTTGCTCAAAGGGCGCGAGCAGGGTCACGCCATCGGGAAGCCGCGGGTCGATCCAACTTTCGTCGGAGGGCAACTGCGCCGACTCCGGCGACAACAGGTGGAGTTTCCATTTGCCGCTGCGCACGGTTTGCAGTTTGTCGTTGTAAAATGAGAACAGCGCTTCGTGTGGCGATTTCGCAGGTGAGGTGAACAGGCTGAAAATGTCGCGGCCATCCAACAGGTGATCTTTCGGAAGCGCGAGTCCCGCTGCTTTGACGAGGGTAGGAAACAAGTCGATCACCCCCGCGGCCTCAGCGCTCACGTGCCCGGGCGCGATGTGTCCTTTCCATTTCACCAACAGCGGCACGCGTATGCCTCCCTCCCAGTTCTGCGATTTCATGCCCCGCAGTCCCCCTGTGGAGCCACCAAACCAGGGACCGTTGTCGGAGAGGAAAATGACGATCGTGTTTTCTTCCAGGTGCGCTTCCGCGAGCTTTTTCAGGACCTCTCCTACCGACCAATCCAACTCACGCATCGCGTCGGCATACAGGTCGTCTTTCGTTTGCGGGGTATAAAATTCTTCCGAAGGACTCAGCGGTTTGTGTGGCATCGCCTGGGGGAGATACAGGACGAAGGGTTTGTCTTTGTGTTGATCGATGAACGACACGGCGGCTTGCGTGTAGCGTTTGGTGAGCGTAGTCTGAACAACGGGGTACTCCACAACCTTTTCGTTTTCCATCAGCAATACCGGCCTCATATCATTGGAGTAGGGAATACCAAAATATTCATCGAAGCCGTGACGCGTAGGAAAGAACTGGGGCTTGTGACCGAGGTGCCACTTGCCGATGATCTTCGTGGCATAGCCAGACGTCTTGAACACTTCGCTCAACAACAATTGATCATCCCCGATCCCGATGTCGTCGCCGCCACGGAAGGTTTGAAAGCTGCTGTTTACTTTCTCCGGATTGGGGTTGAGAATGAGGCCATGGCGCAAGGGATACCGGCCCGTGAGCAGCGACGCCCGCGTGGGGGCACAATAGGGTGTGGGCGTGTAGAAATGTGTGAGCTTGGCGCCCTCGGCAGCCAGTTTGTCGATGTTGGGTGTTTGCCATCCCGGGGAGCCAAAGGATGACAAATCACCGTATCCCAGGTCATCGGCCAGGATAAGCACAACGTTCGGTCGGCGTGTAGCCCCACCGGGTTGGGCTTGGCTGGTGATGCCGGTTGTTGCCAGGGCAACGATCAACAGAAAATACAGATACAATTTCATCGAGGCGATTTCAAATGTGGTGGAGATAAATAAGGATGAGCGTTTGGCGCAGGGGAAAGCGTCAACAACAACATCCCATAGCAGGAGCAGGTCGTGGTGCTGCGGAAAGATTTGCCGCGGCGATATAAGCTATACGCGTGATGATTTCCACCATGTGAAGGAATATTGGGTTACAGGCAATCTGCCCGGAAATCGCTTCCGGGACAGGCGGAGGTCAATCTGGTGGCATTGATCTCTACTAATCCTATAGACAAAAATAGCAATGAATTGCCCATAAGCAATAGCCCGGAAAAGGATTTATTTTTTTGGCACTAGGCTGGGATGGCGGGCTTCGTCTTTTGGGGTACTGCAATCGTTTCTGTCGAGGCATATTCGAAGCCCCAGTCTTTCAACGCGGTCAGCACCGGGATCAGGGCCTTGCCTTTGGGGGTGAGGAAGTATTCTACGTGTGGCGGAATTTCGGCATAGACCACGCGCTCGAGAATACCATCCCGCTCCAGCTCGCGAAGCTGGGTCGTCAGCATTTGGCGGCTGATGTGTTTCAGGAGCATGCCCAGCTTACCGAAGCGGTTGATGTCGTTGTTGATGAGGTGGATGATGAAGATTTTCCATTTTCCCCCAATCACCGCCATGGTCGATACGACCGGGCAGTGTTCAACATTGTCTAAACTCATTTTCATAATGCCTTCATTTTCAGTGTGGGTAAGAAAAAACTGACTACATCCGTTTTTGATGCCTACTTACATTTTCAAGACCGAAGCGGTACTCTTGCCTTACAATTTTAACCCAAAAAAAATTCTGTCATGAAAAAATATGTCATCACCGGATCCCTGGGCCACATCAACAAACCGCTTGTAGCGGGATTGATCCAGGCAAAGAAAGACGTAACCGTCATCACCCGCGATGCGGGTAAGGTCAAAGAAATCGAAGCATTAGGGGCGAAAGCGCTGGTGGGCTCTGTGGCCGACCCGGCGTTTGTCACCGCCGCCTTTCGCGGCGCCGAAGTCGTCTACGCCATGATCCCTCCCATCTGGCAAGCCGACAACTGGCGGCGCGCGCAAGACGAAGTGGGCGACGCGTATGTCGAAGCCATCAAAGCGAACCGGGTTCCCTTCGTGGTGACGCTTAGCAGCATCGGTGCACATCTCAGCGAAGGATGCGGCCCGGTCAATGCCTTGCACGCGTTCGAAGAATCGCTGAACCGCATCGACGGCTTGCATGTAAAACATTTACGGCCTGCATCGTTCTACTATAACCTGCTAAACCAGATCGGCATGATCAAAGCAGCGGGCATCATGGGAAATAACTACGGCGAGCAAAAGATCCCCCTGGTCCATACGAATGATATTGCCGGCATCGCGTTGGAAGAATTGATCCAACTCAACTTCACCGGCCACTCCGTGCGTTATATCGTGAGCGATCTACGGACGGGCAACGAGATCGCTCAAGTGTTGGGTGAAGCCGTGGGCAAGAAGTTTCCATGGGTTGTCTTTTCTGACGAAGATCAATTGAAGGGTCTTTTGCAAGCCGGTGTTCCTTCCAGCCACGCGGTTCCATTTGTAGAGATGGGCAACGCGCTCCGGACGGGAAAGATGCAGGAGGATCTATTGAAACATCTCCCTGCTTTTGCGCCGACCAAATTGGAGCAATTCGCCAAGGAATTCGCGGGCGCCTTTGCGGCCAGCAATTAATAAGCCGTGCAACCTGCAAACAGAACCGCCTTTCTATTCATCGCAAGAAGAAAAGAAAGGCGGTTTTATCACTATATCATTTTATTCCCTCACTTACTTCCCTGGCGTTGCTTTCGTTTTGCAATGTGACTGTCATCAGACGGCATACGCTGCACCAGTGGCGGCGGTGTTTTGCCAAGCTTGTTTGTGGCAGCGTCCAGCGCCTTCAGCAAACCGGGCACGACGTCGTGTTTTTCCTTTAAAACGTTTTGTTGCTCACCCACGTCGGTCCGCAGATTGAAGAGCAGCGTATCGTGCGCATTGTCGGCGGTGACGGGTTGGTTTGGGGGGGCCGTTGCGGGGAAAATGATTTTCCAGTCGCCTTTGCGGAATGCTTCGATCTTGCCGTTGTAATAGTAGATGAACTCGTCGCCCTTGCGTTTGGTCTTGCCCGTGAGCACGGTGGAGATATCTTCACCATCGATTGGATTTTTAAATTTGTAATCCGTAGCTCCCGAAAGTCTCACGAACGTGGGGAAGATATCGAACATGAGGGCCAGGTCGTTGTTCTCCGTTCCGGGCTGGATCGTTCCCGGCCAATAGAAAATAGCCGGCACACGCTGACCGCCTTCAAAGGTGGTGCCCTTTCCATTGCGCAAAGGTTTGGCCGAGCCGCCCTCCACATCGAAGATCAACCAAGGCCCGTTGTCGCTGGTGAAAACCACGAGCGTGTTGTCCGCCACGCCGGCCGCGTTCAAAGCTTTCACGACCTCTCCTACGCTCCAGTCGATCTCTTCGATCACGTCGCCATACAACCCGCGCTTCGACTTGCCTTCAAATGCGGGCGAAGCATAGAGGGGCACGTGTGGCATCGAGTGGGCCAGGTAGAGAAAGAAAGGGCCGTTCTTATGTTTGTTGATAAACTTGACCGACTCCTCCGTATAGGTTTTGGTGGTATAGTGCTGGTCGACCGAAAAATTCTCCACTGTATTGCCGCGCAGATACACCACACCCTGCATGTCGTTGCTGTAGGGGATACCGAAGTATTCATCGAAGCCTTGTTGCAGCGGCAGGTATTCGCGGTGATGCCCCAGGTGCCACTTGCCGATGGCGCCGGTGGCATAACCCTGTGTCTTCAACGCTTCCGCAAGGGTGACCTCATCCGGCGAAAGGCCTGTAAAACTCTCGGGGAAGAAAACATGATCGATGCCCAATCGCTTTGGATACCGGCCGGTCAGCAAACCGGCACGCGTAGGACTGCATACCGGCGACGGCGTGTAGAACGAAGTGAACTTGAGCCCACCCGAAGCCAGCTTGTCGATGTTGGGTGTGCGAATGTCGGTGGCACCATATGGTCCGACGTCGTTGTAGCCCATGTCGTCGCAGAGGATGAAGACGAAGTTTGTTTTTTTTGATTTTGATTGAGCGCTCGTGCCGATGGCATGGACCAATGACGCCAGCAGCAAAGCAACCATGATTATTTTTTGGGAGCGGGTTTTCATTTCTTTCGGTGGTTTATCAAAGCTACAAAGTAAAACGGTCTTCCTGGCCATCAAATTCATTCACAAAAAATCCATTGCTGGGCCAAAGGGGATGCACGAGTTTCTTTTCCCAATCGGCCAGGGCGCTCTCGAGTTCCTTTACCTTTGCGGGATTCGCCCCGGCCACATTGTTACGTTCGGATTTGTCGGTGGCCAGGTTATATAGCGCCGTGATGTTGTCGTAACGGTTGATCACGAGTTTCCAATCGCCTTTGCGCACGGCCTTGTTAGCTCCGGCCCGCCAGAACAACGTTTCGTGCGGAACGACTGAATCGGTTTGCGTGAGGTAAGGAACAAGATTCACGCCGTCGTACTCGCGGCCGGGCGGAAGTTCAGCATGTGCTGCGGCGGCGGACGTAGTGAATATATCCAGCGACGAAACCGGCTTGTCGTACACCTTGCCCGCGGGCAAGTGACCCTTCCACCGCACGATGAAAGGAACGTTGATGCCGCCTTCGTAGAGCGACATCTTTCCGCCTTTCAAGGGTGCATTGTCCGTGGCGCCGGTATAGGTTGCTCCACCATTATCACTGATGAAATATATCAATGTATTTTCTTCCAGCCCCGAGGCTTTCACTTTCTTCAGGATCGCACCGATCGCATTGTCCAGGTCTTCGATCATGGCATAATACACGGCTTTCCGACGATCGATCCCTTGCGCTTCCAGTTTGGCTACATCATTTTTTGGTGCCTGAAACGGTGTGTGCGGGGCGTTGAAGGGAACGTAGAGGAAAAACGGTTTGTCTTTTTTTTGATCGATGAAGTTTATGGCTTCACCAGCGATCTTGTAGGTCAGGTATTCCTTCTCGTCCAGGATCTCATTGTTGCGCCGGATCAATGCATCTCCCTCCCGTCCGAATTCCCACACATGCGAGTCCATAATGCCGCGGTTGCGCACGTTCACAAAATCGTGATCCGTCGTATCGGCATACCAGGAAAATGCTTCATAAAATCCATAATGATAATCGAAGCCCCGGTTCAGCGGCTGGAAACTTTCGGCCGCGCCCAGGTGCCACTTTCCAATGATGCCCGTGGCATAGCCATTGTGTTTCAACAAATCGGCCAGCGTGATCTCTTGCAATGGCAACCCTTGTTTCGCGATGCTTTCGGCTGTCGGTGTCTTTGTCAGATCCGCAAACTCGAGTTGCTGCCGGTCAATGAATGTGTTGGCCAGTGAGCGCTCCAGGTAGTTGTGTATGTACCGGTTCACAGGCTGCGTCTCATGACCAAAGCGCTGCTGGTAGCGCCCCGTTAAGAGTCCAGCGCGCGACGGACTGCAAATGGAAGCGGTCACATAACCCTCGGTGAACTTCACTCCCGTTGCCGCCAGGCTGTCGAGGTAAGGTGTCTTCACGGGAGTAGGTCCGTAGAGCGGTATGTCCGTTTTCCCCAGGTCGTCGGCCACCAAAATGATGATGTTGGGTGGACGTTCGGCCGTATCGCGAACTACCGGTGCGGATAAAAATTGTTTTTTTTGTTCGATGCCTTTTTCGTCAAAAACAATATCCCAGTCATGCGACGCATACGGTCTGAGCACGATGGAAAACACGACCGCCAAGGGAACGGCGATGGCAAGAAAAATGCGGAGTATTTTTTTCCAGCGCGGTGGCGATTGGGTAGCGGTCATAAGAAAGTATGCAAATAGGTTTTGGGTTACGGATCGCCCGCGGCGCTCCGCTGTTTCTTCTTAAACGTAATCGGGGTTCATGGTGTTTGCAAGGATGCCCACTCCACCACGCCCGCCCGGGTTGCCCAGGCTTGGTACAAGGCAACCAGTTCGCGAAGCTTATCAGGATTCGATGCCGCCAGGTTTTTCAGCTCGGTGCGGTCGTCTTTCAGGTTGTAGAGCTCCCATTTATTTTCAGGATAGAACGACACGATCTTCCAGTCGCCTTTGCGCACGGCGCGGTTGCCCTGGTGTTCCCAGTAAATGGCGTCGTGGCCGGCGTACGGTTTTCCTTCGAAGGCATCCTTTAATGACAGGCCCTCTTGCGGTATCAGCCTGGCGCCTTTGTATTCTACCGGGTACTTCACGCCCGCCAAGGCAAGCAGTGTCGGTTGAATATCGATGACATGGGCTGGCGTATGTTGCAGGGTATTCGGTTGGATCTTGCCCGGCGCATAAACAATGAACGGCGTGCTGATCCCACCTTCATGCTCCCAATGTTTGAAGGCGCGGAAGGGCGTATTGCTCACGTTCGCCCAATTGTATTCATACGAAACATACGACTCCGGATTGTCGGCCGTTAGCGGCTTCACATAGTCAGCCACCTCTTTTGTCTGTTTTTTTCCGGGAAACGCATACTCATGACTGGCGCCATTGTCGGAGAGGAAGATCACATAGGTGTTGTCTTCCACGCCCAGGTCTTTTAGTTTTTGCAGAATGCGTCCCACGTTGTAGTCGATCCGGTCAACCATGGCGGCATACACCGCCATCTTCAGATCCCAAGCCTCCTTTTCGGATTGACGGAGTTGATCCCATCCGGGAATGAGCGAGTCGCGTGGCGACAATTTCCATTCCGGCCGCAGCATGCCGGAGGCCAATAATTTTTGATAGCGAGCACTGCGCACGACATCCCAACCCTGCAGGTATTTGCCCCGGTACTTGGCGATATCTTCCTTTCGGGCCTGAACCGGAAAATGGGGCGCGTTGTAGGCCGTGAACAAAAAGAAAGGTTTGCCTTCCGTGCGCGTTTCTTCCAGGAAGCCAAGTGCATGATCGGTAAATTCGTCGGTCAGATAAAATCCTTCCGGCTTTTTTTCAGTCGTAAAGTTTTCCAACTTCTGTACGTTCTTCACAAAGAAGTCCATATCCCCCAATTGAAAGGGATGGGGATAAAATTGATGACTCGTGCCGCCGATCAATGCAAAGTATTTATCATAGCCACGTGCGCCGGGCCATTGCTCCGGCGTGTTGCCTACGTGCCACTTACCCGACATGAGCGTGGTGTAACCGGCCGTCTTCAATCCTTCCGCAATGGTGATCACATTTCTATTCAGGTAGCCCTGGTAGGTAGGCTTGCCCAGGTTGCCGTTCATGAAACCCACCCCCGCCTGATGCGGGTACACACCTGTCTGCAACGCCGCACGTGTCGGGCAGCAACGAGAGGTGTTATAGAATTGGGTGAACCGCAATCCTCCGGCGGCGAGTCGGTCCAGGTTGGGCGTAGGAATTTCCGAACCGTACGCACCAATGTCGGAGAAGCCCATGTCATCCACGAGGATCAAAACAAAGTTGGGCTTGGCTGGTCCTTTACCCTTGGTCTTTGGCGGTGACTGTGCCATGACCGGCGCGAGAAGGACAGCGCATAAAACGGCAACGGCCGTAGCAAAACGTATTCTCATGAGTCGTTTCTCTTTTTTAACAAAGCATCATTCGGCATAGCTGGAGCGCATCTTCACGCCCCAGCGTCCGTTTTCTTTCGTGAGGATGTACAGCGACTCGTAAACACCTAGCTTGGAACCGTCCGCTTTATAACGACTGAACCGTGTGTCCACATGCACCTTGGTGTCGGATGCCTGAACGATGTTCCGGTGATCCCATGCACTGTGATCCCAGCCGCCTTTTTGCAAGGGCACAAATACGCTGGCTGAATCGCGAAGTCCCGCGTTCTCCAACACATTCATCTTGCCACTGGCCAGCCGGTGGTGGGGAAATTGGTACGTGGCTTCCCACGCTTTCAAGTTTTTCGCGTTGAAAGTGTTCATGTAATCGTCCAGCACCTTGTACACCTCGGCCTTCACCTTCGCGTCGATCTCGTGCGATCCGCGTTCGTTTCCTTCCGTCAGCTTAAAGGCTGTGAGTGCAACGCAGCCGAACAATACAGCCGCAAATAACATATTCCTCCTCATTCTTATTTCCCTCCGGTTACAGTAGCCGTTTCAGGTTGTCTTAATTCGACGGTGACTTTATTCAAGGTGCCACTGAAAGCAAACGGAACTTTGTAAGTATCCGACACGGGCGTGAGATCATCAAAGCCCACATTCAAGCCTTCATGTCCGAAGATGCTATTGGAGGTTTTATCAATACGCGCCTCCCCTACTTTTGTGCCGTTCACATACAATGTGCCCGTGCCACCGGAGTTCCTCGGACCGCCGTCGTACTTGAAATCAAATTTCAACAAGGCTTTACCGGGCGTGATCGCCTTGGCCGACGAGGTGACGTTGAATTTCGTCCATCCCAAGTTATAGGTAAAGTTCAGCTTCTGATCCTGCACAAAGAAGCTCGTGCCGTTGTCGCGACCACCGGTGGAGAACAACACACCGTCCGCGCCCTTCGCAGGGATTTCCACATCCGCCGTAAGGCTAAACGATTTATTTCTCAGGTCAGGAGCCGCCAGTTCCACAATGGTGGACGATCCGGGATAGAACACGATGACATTCCGTCCATCGAAGATCGTAGGACCAACAATGGGGGTGGCCAGATCTTTCAAAGGATATACATTGTATTTGTAGGCTTCCTTGTCAAAGAGTTCTTGCAGTTCTTTCAACTTCTCCGGGAACTTTGCCGCCAGGTCGGTCCGTTCGTTGAAGTCCTCATTGAGGTTATACAATTCCCATTTGTCCTGGTTGAAGTCCTCGCCGTCTTTGTGCAGGGCGCCGGCCTTCCAGCCGTCTTTATAAATAGAGCGCGATCCCTTCACTTCATAGTGCTGGACGGCGTGCTGCGAAGGAGCCGCCGCGTTGTTGATGCTATACGCCAGGCTGGTGCCTTCGATCGGTTCTTGTTTATAGCCGTTGATCGACGCGGGCACTTGCGCATGGATCAACTCGAGCGTGGTCGGCAACACATCGATGACGTGACCATATTGATGACGAACGCCACCCTTTTCTTTAATGCCTTTCGGATAGAAAACGATGAGCGGGTTGCGCGTACCTCCCTCGGTGTTGGCATCTTGTTTCCAATACCGGAAAGGCGTGTTGGCCGCCATCGCCCAACCCAGTGGATAATTCACTTTGGAGAACTCCGTACCGATCAGGTCAATGTTCTGAATATTTTTTTGCAACACTTGCTCTTGCGTCAGTGATGGGTCGGTGTTGTTCACCACGCCCACAAACGTTCCTTCCTTGCTGGCGCCATTGTCGCCCACGGAAACAAAGATGAGTGTGTTGTCGAGCTGACCGGTCTTCTTCAGGTATTTAATGATCCTTCCGATCTCATAGTCCGTTTGCGTGAGGAACCCTGCGTACACTTCCATGAAGCGTGCATATAATTTCTTCTCGTCCGCGCCAAGCGTGTTCCAGTCTTTGATGCCGGGATTACGCGGTGGAAGTACAGTGTTCTTCGGCACAACGCCTAACTTGATCTGGTTTGCCAAAACCACCTCGCGGTACTTGTCCCAACCCGCATCAAATTTTCCTTTGTAACGATCAGACCATTCCTTGGCGACCTGGTGGGGCGCGTGACCTGCGCCCGGTGCTACATATAAGAAGAACGGCTTATCCGGTGCCGACGATTCTTGTTCCGTAAGATATTGAATGGCCTTATCGGCTAAGAGCGTGTTAAGATGCTTGCCTTTGGTGTCTTCATATTGACGACGGGTATCCTCCCAAAGCTGCGGGTGAAATTGATCCTGGCTTCCGCGATAGGGAAAGCCATAAAAATGTTCGAAGCCGCGGCCGGTAGGCCAGCGGTTGAAAGGTCCGGCGGCGGTGAGATCGGCGAGTGGCGTGATGTGCCATTTACCAAGGGCATAGGTATTGTACCCATTCTCCTTCAGGAGTTCAGCGACAGTAGCTTTCTCAAACGGCATGCGTGCATCGTAACCCGGTGTCCCTACGGCGTTCTCCGGGAAGAGACCCATGTGCACGGAGTGCGAGTTGCGTCCCGTGAGCAGGGCTGCGCGTGTAGGCGCGCAAATGGCCGTGGTGTGAAAGTTTGTATAGCGCAGGCCTTGGTTGGCCAATGAATCGAGGGTCGGGGTTTGGACGAGTCCGCCGAATGTGCTGATGGCGCCGTAGCCGATGTCGTCCAGCAGGATCCATACAATGTTGGGTGCTCCTTCGGGGGCTTTTTTCTTTTCGGGCCACCACTGTTGCGTCTCTGCGAGGGTCTTTCCGATCTTTCCCTGGTAGGGTTGCTGCGGGTCCGATTGCGCGATCAGCAGCGTGGCGCTGGTGGTGACCATCAGCGCGGTGGCAAGTATATTTTTCATGACTATGTTCTTGTTAGAAAAAATTAAGATTGTATTTGATTCAGGTCCGAATGGGTCTCACTCACGCGAGGCCATCGGCATGAAATCCACCATGGGCGAAGGAATGGCAATTACCTCCGCCCATCGGGCACATTGTTACTTCGACGCGGTGGTCTTTACCGGCGCTTTTGGCGGCGGCTGAAGTTTGTATCGCTCCGCGGCATGTTCGATATCGATGAGCGGGTAGATATTATACTTCGCCGCTTCCGCATCAAACAGGTCTTTCAGTTCTTTCAATTTTTCAGGATATTTTTTTGCGAGATCTTTCAACTCATTAAAGTCCTCGTTCAGGTTGTAGAGTTCCCAAACTTCTTTTTCAGGATTGTTTTCAATGGCCGGCTTGGCTTCGCCTTTGTAGGTGAACAACTCCAATGAAGTAGGATGGTGTGCTGCTGCAGCCTTCCAGCCATCTTTGTAAATGGCCCGGTTGCCAAAAATGCAATAGTACTGTTGCGTATGGCGCGTGGCCGCTGTCTTGTCGTTGAGCGAGAAGGCGAGGCTGGTGCCGTGCAACGGATCCTGCTGGATGCCTTGTATGGCTTCCGGTTGTTTCACGCCCGTCAGCTCCAGCGTTGTCGGGAACAGATCGATCAGGTGGGAGTATTGTTCTCGGATACCGCCTTTTTCTTTCACTACTTTCGGATAGTAGACAATGAGCGGGTTGTGCGTGCCTCCTTCGGCGTTGGCATCGCTCTTCCACAAACGGAAAGGCGTGTTCGTGGCCTGCGCCCAGCCCAGGGGATAGTTGGCTACGCTGGCCACTTCTTTGGTTCCGATCTTATCGTATTCGCCCAGGATAAACTTCTTGTATTCGTCGCGCGTGATCGCGTCAGCACCAAAGCGAATGGACTTGGTGGTCACACCGTACTCAAGTCCTTCCTTACTACCACCATTGTCGCCGATCATCACAAACACCGCCGTGTTTTCGAGTTGGCCGGAGGTTTTCAAATAATTGATGAAGCGTCCGATCTCGTGGTCGGTTTCTTCGAGGAAGCCGGCATACACTTCCATGAAACGCGCATACAAATGTTTCTCTTCCGCAGGCAGGTCTTTCCATGCCTTCAGATACGGATCGCGCGGTGGCAACTGTGCATTGGCGGGGATCACACCGAGTTTCTTTTGGTTGGCGATCACTTTCTCGCGATAGACATCCCATCCTTCATCGAACTTGCCTTTGTACTTGTCGGACCAGACTTTGTCTACCTGGTGCGGGGCATGACCGGCGCCGGTAGCATAGTAGATGAAGAAAGGTTTTTCCGGCGCTAGTTCTTTTTGGCGTTTAACGTAGCTGATCGCCTTGTCGGCCAACAGCTCATTCAGGTGGCGGCCGTCGGATTTGATGTGTTGGTTGTCTTCCACCAGGTCTGGCTTGTACTGGTCAGTGGCTCCTCCCAGGAAACCATAGTTGTGATCGAAGCCCTTACCGGAAGGCCAGCGCAGGAACGGACCCAGGTCGGTCGATTCATCATCGGGTGTAAGGTGCCACTTGCCCAGTTGATAGGTGCTGTAACCATTTTCGTGAAGCACTTCGGCGATGGTGCCTTTCTGTGGAAGGATGTGGCCGTTGTAGCCGGGGTAATCGGCGGAGAGATAAAAATGGGGGAACAACCCCATGCCTACCGAATGGTGGTTGCGGCCCGTGAGCAAGGCCGAGCGCGTGGGCGAGCAGATGCCGGCGGTATGGAAATTGGTGTAGCGCAGGCCTTGGTTGGCCAGTGAATCGAGATGAGGGGTCTGGATCAATCCCCCGAACGCGCTGGTCGCACCATAGCCCACATCATCCAAAATGATCCACACGATGTTAGGCGAATTGGCGGCCGCCTTCTTCACGTATTCGACTTTATACGGCTGCGAGTCTTTTGCCGATTTGCTGATCTTTCCTTTCCAGGCAGCATCCGGATTTTGTTGTCCTAAGGCAGGCGACAAAAAGAATGGCGCCGCTACCAAAGCCAGGGATAAAAACTTCAGGTTTCTATACCCGGAACGAAATGGGGTTTTCATTGGGGTTTGGGGTGATAAGGTTGTATTAAGTCAATTTCAATTCGGAAGACACTGCAATTTTAGCGGGGGCTTCCTCCGCCGTCGCGGGAACAGCGGCATCGTCTTCTTTTACCATCGGGCCGTTGGCCGCCAGTTCGCTGCCTTCTTTTTTGGATTTCAGGATCGGCCAGAGAAACTGGGCATACCATTCCTCCTGCTGATAATGTTTGATGCCATACGCTTTGGGATACTGACGCGTGATGAGTCCCGTGCCAAAGATCACATCCCACAAGAAAAACATGTTGCCAAAATTTCCTTTGTAATGCCCGATGCCATCGTCGTTGCTGTCGGCGTGATGCGCGTGATGCGTCGCCGGTGTCGAGATGGTGCGCTCCAATACCCAAGCCACAGGGTGAAGCCATTTCTTCTCATAAAAAGGTTTATCCCAGGGAATGCTGGAGTGGGCGAGCGTAGTGATGATGGACTTGATCCCTTTCACAAATAACGCGGGATATCCCAGTCCCAGGTAAACCAATGCCGTGGTGAGATAGGTTTGCGAAAAGAACATCGTGTAGATCACATTCTGACGGCTGGCCATGGCCATCCCCATGTAGGGCGCCGAATGATGCGTGCGATGAAACCGCCACAGGAAGGGTACTTCGTGGTGCAGGCGGTGATACCAGTATTGTGTCAGGTCATCGGCCACGCAAAGAATGGCAAAGCCCCACCAGAAAGGCACCCAGCTGAAAGTATCCTTCAACCCCGGCAACGCATAGGGCAGGAACTTCAAAGCGAAATACGTTACCAACGGCCGCACGACAATACGCGGTATGGTGTAGCACACGAGGTCCAGGATCTTTTCATTGGTGTTCCAATGCTTTTTGTACAGACCGAACGAGAATTCGACTATACCCAGGATGAGCATCAACACGGGCAGTCCCCACGTGCTGAGGTTTTGAAAAATGGCTTCGATGAATTTGATCATAGGGTTGATTTAGGTTGATAGCGTTACTTTGAACCTTGAGCAGCGGGAACCGGCTTCTTCTCCCACGGCCTCTGGCCGGTGAAGTAGAACGTGAGCAACATGAGCAATACAGGCAATGCGTAGATGAAAACGCTCAACAGGACATTTCTGACGATCCGGTTGGCAATGTGTGATTCCATTTTCATAGGCGATGCGTTTTATTTTGTCGTTTGAACCGAATTTCCCTCGCGACTCTTGTTCAGCACGCTCTTCGTCAACCAAAGTCCACCAAACAGGATCAGGAAAGGAACAAGCGTTACAACGATCCCCACAAGGATCTTCCGGGCTAAAAGGGTTACATCGGAAGCAGTCATACTTTTTTTGTTTTGATGTGGCAAGATTAAGCTCCTGCTCACTCCGCCACCAACGGAGGAGCAGGATGTCGTTTTCACGACGTCTTAATCTTTATCTTCAATTTCTTTCTCAATAGTCATCGATCAATATCCAGGATTCTGATGGCCTTCCAGCTTGGGATTCAATTCGATCTCTTGTTGCGGCAGCGGATGCAGGCGATGTTTGTCCTGGGCATTCGGCTTGCCGGCGGCCTGCAGCGTCTTCACAAAGATGGAGTTGCCCCCTGCGTCTTTCTGGCGAACCAGGTCAAACCACCGTTGGTATTCGAACACCAATTCCAAACGACGATCCAGGTACAGTGAGTCGCGGAATTGATCGCGCGACAGGCCCGCGGTGAGGTCGTCCAACCCAGCCCGGTTGCGCACTTTATTAAGCGACGCATAGGCCTTCGCTGTGGGGCCGTTTAATTCGTTCTCGGCTTCCGCGTGGATCAACAACAATTCGGCATAGCGGATGATGGCCACGTTCGCAGCCGACTCACTGGTGAAGGCCGTTGTAGCGGGATCCCATGTTTTATTGAAGTAAGGAATGGAGTCGACCTTGTGACCGGAGATGGCCGGGTCGTTCAATGCACCATACTTCTTGCCATTGGTTGGACTTTTGAAGTTGGTCACGAAGGTTACGTCCCTGCGTTTGTCTTTGGAGGTGTACAATTTGAACACACTGAAAAACTTGTCTTTACCACCGGGCTTGGTAGCATCGTCTACGGTATAGAACCAGGTTTGATCGGCATAGGAACCGGCGAGACCGGGAACCTGCGTGCGTATAGACCTGGGATTTTGGTTGTTGCCTTGTGTGAGGAAGCTGGAGCTGGAACCCGACTTGAATTGTGCAGAGAAGATATGCTCAGAATTGTTCTTGAACGCCGGCAGAAAAACTTTCGAGTAGTCGGTCTGCAAGGCGTAACCGAACGTGCCTGTGCCACCTTCTGCGGGCGAGAGTGCTTTCTCTGCCGTGGTGACGGCGTCCTGGTAGTGTGCCGTGAGGTTTAGGGGCAGCGAAGCTTTGGTCAGATAAACTTTAGCCAGCAAGGCAATGGCGGCACCTTTTGTAGCACGTCCCACGTCGGGTGCGGAGTAAGAATTGGGTAGCGCGTCGGCGGCTTCCTTCAGATCCTGTTCGATCTGGTCATATACTTGTGCCGAGGGGGTGCGTTCGATCGCATAGTCCGTGGCTGTTATCCCGCTCTGTACATGCGTAATGAGCGGCACATCACCATATAGGCGAACCAGGTTGAAGTACCACAGCGCCCTTAGAAATTTGGCTTCACCGAGGAGGCGGCTTTTCAATGCCGTACCCACGGTGGTCATGGCAGGGATGTTGTCGAGCGCCAGGTTGGCCTTTTTGATGGCCGCATAATGCTGCTGCCATAACTCATAGACACGGAGGTTCGTGGAGGTGTGCAGCAGGTTAGCCATGGAACGCACGTCGGGGTTCGTGGCGCCGGGGCCAGGGAATTCATCGTCGCACTCGAAGTTGAGGCCGGTGTTGAACAAGGTGTTATACGGCGTTTGCACCGAGTTACCGCCCTGGTTCAGGAGGTAGTATACTGCCGTGACCGCATTTACAGCATCGGCTTCCGTTTTGTAAAAATTATCGGTGGTCACAAATCCTTTCGGATCTTCTTCCAGGAATTTGCCGCAGGAAGCGAGCAGCGCAACCAATCCACTGAGGGCAAAAATATATTTAAGAGATTTCATATCGTTATCTGTAGAAAGTCTGTAATGATTTTAGAAAGTCAGGCTGATGCCGCCCAGTATCGTTTTAGAGTTGGGGTACACGCCGTTGTCGATGCCGCGGTTTACGAGCGACTGGCCCGAAAAGCTCGCCTCCGGATCGTAACCGGTATAGTTCGTCCAGGTGGCAATGTTCTGCGCCGAGCCGTAGATCCGCAACCGCTGGATATGGATGCGCGATGTCCAGGTTGTCGGCAACGTATAGCCGATCGTCAAATTCTTCAACCGCAAATAGGAAGCGTCTTCAATAAAGCGATCGGAGATCGTCACGGCAGGATCCTGGTAGGCTTCCTTCACGTCGGTGTTGGTATTGGAGGGTGTATACCGGTTCAGCATTTCGGTCGATCCATTGTAATAGCCCGTGCCCAATTCCAGCGTCGCGCGGTTGTTGTTGTACAACTTGCCGCCCACGTTCGATTGAAAAAATACGGTGAGGTCGAAATCGCCAAAGGAAGTCTTATAGCTCGCCGTGTTTGTAAAACCGAAGTTGGTGCCGGGTTGATTTTTGATGAGCACGCGGTCGTACGCTTGCGTGATCACACCATCGGGTACACCGTTAGGACCGCTGATGTCCTTGTACTTCTGACCACCGGCGCTTTTATTGGCCTGGGGCGTGAGCGCGGAAGCGCCGGCTTCTTCAGCTTGAATGATGCCATCCGTCTGGTATACATAGAAGGACCCTACCGGAGCGCCTACCTGCAAGACCGAGGGTTGGCTGATGGTAGGAATGATCCGATCCACACCCGGACCAAGGCTTACAATTTTGTTGACGTTTTTGGAGAAAACGAAGATGCTGTTCCAATGAAAATTATTGGTCACTACATTTTGCGTATTCAGGGCAACTTCAATCCCTTTGTTTGACACCTCGCCGATGTTCTGGTAAACCGTCGATTGCTGGCTTGGGTTGGTGTTGGGATCGTAGTAGGACAAACCCGATGTGCCCGGAACAGCAGCATTCAGCAACAGGTCGGTAGTCTTCTTGTTGTAGGCATCGACGATCAGGTTCACGCGGTTATTGAACAAACCCAAATCAAAACCAACGTTGGTCTGGAAGGTTTTTTCCCAACCCAGGGAAGGGTTGTTTACCGATAGCGGTGCATAGCCTTGCACGGTCGTATTGGAGAAATTGTAGCGGTTGGGTGCGATCTGTCCCAGGGAAGAATACGGCGGAATGCCTTGGTTACCCGTAGTACCCACGCTGACGCGAAGTTTCAGGAAGCTGATCTGGCGGATGTCTTTCAGGAACTCCTCTTCATTCACATTCCATCCCAAAGCTGCCGAAGGGAAGTATCCCCATTTGTTTCCAGAACCGAAACGCGAAGAGCCGTCGGCACGCAAGGTAGCCGTGAGCAAATATTTTTCATTGTACACATAATTCACACGTCCCAGGAAGGAGGCCAGCTGCCAATTCACCGACGAGGAGCTTGGTGTCCGGGCACCGGTTCCGTTTTGAAGGGCGTTGTACGTGAGATCATCGAAAGCAAAGACGGCGGCAGAGGCAATTTCCCCTTGCGTCTTCGAGGCTTGTGCCGTAAACCCGGCCACGACGTTCAGGTTGTGTTTGTCGTTGAACACTTTGCTATAGGTGAGCGTGTTCTCATTCAACCAACTGGTGGTGAATTGCGACCCGATGGTAGCGATACCCCCCGTACCCACCCCCCCCGAGGGATTGCCTTCATAGGTGCTGTTGGGCAAGTACCGGTTCTGACGGTTGTACACAATATCCGTTCCCAACAACACTTTCAGCGCCAGGCCATCGATGAGTTTGTATTCCCCCGCCACGTTGGCCAGCAAACGCGACGTACGCGACTCGTTGACCTGGTTCAGCAGCGAGTTGATCGGATTCTGCAGCGGCGAATCCGTGGAAGTATTCTTCACGAAGTTGCCCAGCGTATCATAAACCGGGATGGCCGGTGAGGTCAGGAGCAGGTTGGGCACGATGGCGTTGGGGGCAATCTTCCCCAGCGTTTGCGCCGCGGTGACATAGGACGTGATCCTGAATTTTTCGTTAACCTCATGATCGATGCTAAACCGCATAGCGTAGCGTTTGAATCCCGTGTTTTTCAACACGCCATCCTGGTTGAAGTAGTTGCCGGAAATGGCCAGTGCCGTGCGCTCGGAACCGGTGTAGATGGAAAGGCTGTGACTTTGCACGGCGGCTTGCGTGAAGGCTGCCTTCTGCCAGTCGGTTCCTTCACCAATCGTGTCGTATTTGAATGCTCCCGCGGCCGGAAGCGTAGGGGCTTTTCCGTTGGGTGTATTGACATACGCCTCCTTGCGCAACTCCCACCATTGACGGGCATTCAACACCGGCACCGTGCGGATCACATCCTGCACACCGTAATACCCATCATACACGATGGACGAGCGATCGGTCTTGCTTCCTTTTTTGGTCGTGACCATGATCACACCGTTGGCGCCGCGCGAACCATAGATGGCCGTGGCCGAAGCATCCTTCAACACTTCGATGTCGGCAATATCATTGGGGGTTAAAAAAGACAGCGGGTTCAGTTTGGGTCCGTCCACCACACCGGCGTCGGTGACACTGTAATCGTTGTTAATGGGGAAACCATCGATGACATACAAAGGATCGGATGCCGCGGTGATGGAGTTGTTGCCACGCACCTGCACGCTAACACCCCCGCCAGGCTGACCGGTGGTTTGGGTTACGGTGACCCCGGCAGTGGCGCCCTGCAGTAAACGCTCAGGCGAACTCACCGGCTGTGCTTTCAATTCCACGGGAACAGAAGCGACCGAGCCGGTAATGTCCTTGCGTCTCAACTCACCGTAGCCGACCACCACCACTTCGTCCAGCACGTTGTCGATCTTCAGCGTCACGTCCAATGGTTCTTCGGGCAATTCATAGATGTCGACATCTTGCGCTTTGTAGCCGACAAGATTCACGGTGAGCGTAAAGGGAAATTGTTTGCCGGCCTTCAACGAAAACTCGCCGTTGGCATCGGCCAGAACCGAATTGGTGGTGCCTTTGATATAGACCGACGAACCTGGCAGCGGACCACCATCTTCATCTTTCACACTTCCTTTAATGACTTCCTGGGCCAGGGCCGACCCAAGCGATAGCAACACGAACGATGTCGCCAGTAAAATTCTCTTCATAAAAATGGATTATTGGGGATGGTTGTTTGATTACATTAATTGATGGCGACACCGTCGAACTTCTCTTTGCTGGGCAAAAAGCGCTTGGGCTCCGGTTTCAGGAAACCAAAATCGTGCAGGGTATCCTGGCTATTGTCGAGCACCCACTTGAGAAACTTCAAGGCTTCAGGATTGGCCCCGTTTTTCGCGATAGACAAATGCAGGTATTCTACCGGGATATTCTTGGGCGCTTCGTCTTCCACTTTTTGCAACACCACGTCCAGGTTATCGTAGAATTTCTCATTGTCTGAAACACGGCCGTTGTTGTCGGCGTCAACCGGCAAGATGACAAGGCCTTCGAGCGGTTTACGTGTTTTCACGTCGTACAGCAATCCGGGCACGCCATAGGACACTCCCGTAGAATCCTTTAGCAATGACTTGATCAGGTGCTCGTCGGCGCCGGCAATGGCGCGTCCCTTGATGTTGGCTTGCTGATAGCCGAAATAGTGCGCAAAGGTGATGGGCGCGCCGGCTTTTTGGAGACGTGTATACAAGGTGTATGACGCCGGATCCAGTTTGTCGTCCTTGCGGCTGGCGGTCACATCGTTGAAATAGGTTTGGATGATCTTGTCCTTGGTGAGGCCTTTGTCGGCGTAGGTTTTGGCAAAGCTCGATTTTGCGTTGGCCACGGGCAGCAGGGAATAACGCGCCAGGTAAACGAAGTCGCGGCTTTCCTTTATTTTATCGTCGGGCTCATAGGCTTCGATCAGCAGATCGTATTGAGTTGGGTCGGTCACGGTGCGGGGTTCGATCTTGATGTCCGCATCGGGGTTCGCCACTTTGTAGGCCTCGATCCATTTTTCAACCAACGGATAGGCAAAGCGCACACCCGTGATCACGATCTTCCTGGAGGAAGCCTCTTGTGCAAAAAGACTGCTGGCGCCCAGCAATACGAAATAGAGAATGAGTACAGAAATAAAAGATTTCATTGGTGGAGTGTTTTTAATGATTTGTGAAATTGGCGGCGACGGAATGCACCCACGCGTAATGAAATACCACCAAGTCTCTCGTTAAGACGGGTGCATCCGAAGCCAGGTATGTATGATGATTAAGTGTCGCCCATCCGAAAACGGATGGCACGCGCGGTATAGGCGTTATACCTCAGAGAAAATCAACAGCAACAACAACAGCTGCCGCTGGTTCCGGTATGGAGTGATGGAAAGCATGGAAACGCCCTACGTGTTTTCATCGCAGTGATCTTATAGTCCCGTAAAAAAAAATGTTACCTCAGGATGTCATGGCATGTTCTTGGTGGGGACATTGCCGGAAGATCGTCGAGCTCCTGTTCTCTCCCTTCGCTTCTATAAAATCAATCTGGTGGGAATTGATTACGGACAAATCAATGTTGGTGGGCGTTGAATTGTCTACTTATTCTATAGACAAAGAAATATTAAATAATATTGAAAACCAAAATATCCCAAAAAAAATTTGAGCACCCCCTTCCGCAAACGATTCAAAAACACGGAATGGGCCTCAAAGAGCCCGAAATAAAAAAAGACGCAAAGCTCTCTACAAGAACTTTGCGTCTCCTTTGAGTCTCACGCGCTCGCCGAAATTTTAGCGAAGGTGAGACGGTTCAAGAAAAATCGCGCAAGCCGCTATCGCAACGACAACAACTTCTCGATCTTTTTACTGATCTCCGTATTCTGATAAACTCCCCGGAACATCTCCGCACCCGGTCCATAAGAAAACACCGGCACGGCGATCCCTGTGTGATCATTCGTGCTAAAATTCCCCAGCACGGCCCCCTCCGAAATATTACCATCCAACAATGACAGCCCGCCCGTCTCGTGATCGGCCGTGATGATGAGCAAGGTCTCATTATTCTGATCCACAAACTTCATTGCCTCACCCACCGCCTGGTCCAGGTCGAGCACTTCCCTGACCACATACTCCATATTATTATCATGACCACCCCAATCGATCTGGGCCCCTTCGCTCATCATAAAAAAAGGCTGCCGCTGCCCCGAAAGGTGCGCCAGGCTCTTCGTCAGCGACCGCGAAACAAAATCCTTACGCCCCTTGATCTTCGACACCACCGCAGCATCTTCCAGGATGACAAAGCGATTTGATTTCACCGTATCGATCGACGAAAACGACGTGCTCACCACATAGTTTTTCGACGCCAGCGTGGTCAACAGGTTTTGATTGTCCTTGCGGCTTTGGAATGCTTTTTCCCCGCCTCCCACGAGAATATCAACATTACTCGATGTAAAATCTTGCGCGATGGCTTCGCTTTTGCTGCGTTCGTCTTGATGGGCATAGAAAGAAGCGGGCGTGGCATCGGTGATGTCGCCATCGGAGATGATGGCCACGTTGAAATTGTTGCGCTTACATTTTTCAGCAAGGGTGGTCAGGCTCGCGCCTTTGGGATCCACGCCGATGTAGCGGTTGTTGGTCTTGGTGCCGGTAGCCATTGCCGTAGCCCCGGCAGCAGAATCAGTGATGTAGTTGTCCGCCGACGTGGTCACGGAGAAGCCGATGTCGGTGAGCTGAAAAATGTTGAGCTGCCCATGATTGCCCGTATAGCCGCTGTACCATTGGGCCAGACCCGTGCCGTCGCCAATGATGAGGATGACATTCTTCGGTGTTTTCTTCCAACGCTTCACGTTATATTGAGGCGTATACACCGTGTGCACTTCGGCGTTGCGAAAAGAATTCTTCGGGAAACGGATCAGGAAATCCGAAACTTCCTGGGCATGGTCCGTATTGATGACATCGATCTTCAAGTCCATAAATTTGATCCAGGCGTTCACAAAATCGGGTGTGCCCCAAAAGCGCATGGGTTTTCCTTTGCTGTGCGCGTCCTTGATCACCACATTCAGTTGGTCGCGCTCCGGTTGTACGATCACTCCTTTTCCGTTCCATTTACTATACGATCCAAAACTCGCGCTCACCAACGCTACACGACGCAGTTGTTCGTCGGTGTAGGCGACGCCGGGTCGGCCATCGAAGTGAATAAATTCGGGATAGCGCGACCACAACTGCGGTGCGGGCATATCGCCACTCACGGTGATGCGCAACGTGGGGCAAGCCGTCAGGGAAGGATATTTTTTCAGACTATTGACCAAGGCATCCAAGGTGGCTGCACCTTCCGTCTTCAGATCGATCATCAACGTTAACGGTTTCCCTGCGTCGGCATAGGCATTGCCTTTATTACGAGCTATTTTATCCTGCAAGGGACGCAGGTAGAGCGTTTGCAGGGTCTTGCTGGTGTCTTGCTCCGCAGCTTCGTGCGCCACGAGTAGTTTGCCGTTGTTCAGAAACACATCGGCCTCTATAAATCCTACCTGGCGGTCATAGGCCGCAAAAAAAGGAACAGGGTTCTTGTAGTCGTTGTGTGAAAAAATGGATGATGAATTAAATTCTTGTGCCGATGCGCTCACGGCAGCAAAACTTATCGCGCAGATGCTCAGTAATTTTCTTGTTGTCATTTTACCAATTGAGTTGTGTATAGAAGAGTTCCTTTGTAGTCGATCACCTGCACCAGGAATTTCTCGCGGGTGAGCGAAACCAGCATAAAGCCATATTCCGATTTAGAGAACTTGCTGATGGGCAGCATGCGCGCCGGTGTATGTTCCGAGGCGGCGCCCGAAACAAAATGGTTCAGTCCGTTGGTTGCCACCATGTGTTGCAGGCTATGCTCGTGCCCTGCCAGGTAGGCGTCTACTTTATATTTTGAAAAAACAGGTTCCAGCATCCGGCGGATGGCGCGGGTGTCGTTGCCCTCGGTGCGACTGCCGCCGGTGTACATGGGATGATGTCCCACCACAAACTTCCATTTCACATTCGGCGATGCCTTGGCCAGCGTTTGCTCGATCCACTTCACCTGCGCCGTGCTGTCCTGGTCGTGCACCTTGTGGCCATCACCCTTATAGTAGCCTTTGATCAACGGCGTGGTGTCAATAAAAACAAAAAGCGCTTGCTGCGTGGTGTCGCCGCCAAGATTGAACACCTCGGTGTAATAGCGCGCGGGCATGCGCCACCGGCGGCTGATCTTTGAATAGGCCACCTGTGCGTCCGGGTTGGAACCATAGTCGTGGTTGCCCAACACGGGATGCCAATCGCGTTGCAGCGAAAAGGCTGTATAAATTTCCTCAAAGGAATACCTCCACAACGGGTCAAATTCGCTGGCGACACCTTCCGGATAAAAATTGTCACCCGTGGTAATGACAAAATCCACATCGGCGGTTTCGGCGGTCTTGCCCATTTGTGTGGCCACTTCTTTCTGGTGATCGGCCCCCACGCGCCCCCAGTCGCCCATCAGAATAAAATTGAGCGCCTGCGGGTTTACCTGGACTTGGCTGGTGGTTGCCTTGCCGGTTTGGGCCGGCAGGGAAAAGATCACGAGCATCGCCGCGACCAACAGGGTGATCGGCTTTATGTATACGTTTTTCATGTTAAGAATATGTTCCCTTAAAAGTAATCATCCACGCCCTACGGATTGTCAACCGTAGATGAAGTTTTACAAAATTCAAAATTTCATATCCGGAAGGTAGCCGGACATGTCGGACGCGCCATCGATCGCGTCAACAACCGGGCAAACTTATCCGTTAAATACTTCACCACCATCCCTGACACAAAACCATAACACACCCGTAACGATAAGAATATTTCATCACCCGATCTTTGCACATGCGAATACTTGTTACTTTTATTCTTTGCCAGATCGCCTTCGTCGCCGCCGCCCAGCAGCGCAAAACCGAAAATCTGATCGTGATCACCCTCGATGGTTTCCGGTGGCAGGAAGTATTTGCCGGCGCCGATTCCGCCTTGCTTTTCAACACCCGATATAGCAACCCTGATTTCAATACGACGACATTCTGGGACGATTCCCCTGAAGAACGGCGGGAGAAATTAATGCCTTTCCTCTGGGAGGTACTGGCCAACCAAGGCCAGCTTTATGGCAACCGCGCGTTCCACAATCGTGTGATTTGCGCCAATCCCTACTGGGCTTCCTATCCCGGCTACAGCGAACTGTTCACCGGCTTTGTGGACAAGTCGCTGATGTCTAACAAGAAAAAAGAAAACCCGAACGGCAACATTCTGGAAGCCGTACAGGCCCGGCCGGACTTTCGTGATCGGGTGGGCGTTTTTTCAACGTGGGATGCGGTGCCGTATATTTTGCGCGCAAAGCGAAACCACATCACCACAAATCCACCCCACGATCATTCCCACACCACGGCGTTCACACGCGACAGCATCACGTTCGCCCAGGCCTTCGACTATCTGAAACGTGACCATCCCAAAGTGCTCTACATCAGCTTCGACGCAACGGACGCGTTTGCCCATGGCGGACACTATGATCAATACCTACAGGCGGCGCACCGCATAGACCGCATGATCGCTGCCCTCTGGACCTGGACCCGGTCGCAGGAAGATTACCGGGAGAAAACATCGTTGCTCATCACCACCGACCACGGTCGTGGAAGAAGTTCACGTTCATCCTGGGTCAGACATGGCACCTTTACTCCAGGTTCCGGACAGACATGGTTCGCACTGATGGGGCCGGACACGCCGCCACTGGGAGAGATCAGGACCGAAACACGCCACTACCAAAAGCAACTGGCGCAAACCATGGCCAACATTCTTGGTGTTGACTTCTCGCCGGCACACCGGGTAGCACCCGCCGTTGCAGGAACGGTTGTGTATCCGGTATATACAGGAAGGTAAAATTGTCTTCGTCATGGTGCTCTGCAGCCTCTACTTGGTTCGCTGAAAGCTATCCACCACTTTTTTCGAAATATCGATCGCCTCAAAACGCAACGAGCTTCCCGCAATATAAAACCTTCCCATATGGTGCACCTTCAGCACCGTATCCATCTGCGGCGTGGCGGAAGACTCTGCAGGCTCCAGCGAACCACCCGCGCCTCCCACAATCAAAAACGTAGTTTGCTGACGACCATACATTTTTGTGAGACGCTCGTAGTCGTGTGTGTGACCGGCGACGACAAAATCAATGGCCGAAGATTCGATGAACGGTTCGAGTAACTGCCGGATCGTTTCATCGCCCTCGTATCCAGCCCAACCCTGCGAGTAGGGTGGTTGATGAAGAAAAACAAAATGCCATGTGGCGGTCTTCCACATATCGGATTCCAGTTGTTCACGAAACCACTGGTATTGCCGGGACGAAGCCGGCACGTCTATCGGGAATCGCTCGTTTGGATCCAGCGCAATAAAGGCACACGGGCCATAGCGCCAACTGAAATAATTTTGTGGTGTGTGGGGAAGATAATGTTTGTATTGTTCGGGTTGCAGGTCGTCGTAGTAGCCATCATAGTCGTGATTGCCGGGCACCAGGAAATAAGGCCTTTCGGCTGACGACGCGCCGAGCACGTTGAAAAACATCCGCCACTCTTCCGACGTCGCCCCGTTGCTCACAAGGTCGCCCACCCCAACCCCAAAGGCATCGCCGTAGCCGGAGAGATTGCTCACATTTTGTTGAAAATTTTCGATACCCGATTGGCTATCGGCCCAAACATTAAAGCTGAACGGGCGATCAGCAGATGGTGTACGGAAAGTAAAAAGAGGGGATTGCGTCTTGCCGGATGTCAAGGTGTAGGAATAGGCCGTGTCGGGCAACAGGTTCTCAAGGACAAAGGATACTTTCTTTCCTTTTTGAATCATGGGCCCCTGCCAACGATCGCCTTTCAATTGCAGGCGCAACTCCACCGGCAAATCACCGTCCAATTCCAACGATACGGTCATACGCTTCGCGTCGTTCCATTGCAGCCAGGGGCCGGTGAAATAAGGATACGGTTTTAAGATCGCTTCGGCCGCGGCCCATGAGGCATCGTCATTTTGGAGGATAGCTGTTTCCATTTTTTCAGACACGCCCTCCACCGGCTCGGCCAGCAGCCGCACTTTTTCCATCAAACGCTTCCGGCGAATGTGCAGCGCAGACTGTTCATTGAATAGTTTGTATTGTTCGCTTGTGGAAAACGATACGTGGCGCAACCCGCCGGCCATGGCGTTGTTCAACACGCGGATGGTAATGGCCAGATGGCCCACGGTGTCGACTGGAAAATCGTTGTTGTGCAGCCGCGGTATGAGCTTCCCATTAATATAGAGTTGCGCCCCGTCGTCTGCGCGAATGGTGAGGACACCGGGTGCGCTCAGATCGATCGCCTTCGCGTACCACATCGGCGTGTTGGGCAACGTCAGACGGTGCGGAAGATTGACACCAACACCGTCCACTTTTTTGCAATCGGTTTGCAAGCCTTCCTTTGGTTCGCCCTGCAGGTAGACCCATCCGCTGTCGAATGTGGCGGTTGCCGGCAATGACGGAGCATCCAATTTCTCAAACGCCGCGACAAGCTGCTGTCGTCTCACATCGTCGTCGGGTGCGAACAGCGTATGGTATGGTTTATAGGTTGCTGTAACATTCTCGTGTCCACCGCACGCCATCATCACTACGGCCGAAAGAAAAATCAGTCTTCTCATTTGGCGGGAAGCGCAGGCGTTATGGCCTCGCCGGGTTTCTTTTCATTTTCATAGACCACACCCAAAAGCGTTGCGGCGGTTTTGGCGACCTGGTTTTGATAGTATTGTCCTGCCTCTTTCATTTCCCCTTTCGCGGGCGTGTCGGGGCCCAACACGGCGAACCATATCTGATCCGATCCGCCCACTTTTGTTCCATGACTGCGCCAATTGTCCAAGGGCTCCGTGCCGCGTCCATGATCGGTGGTGATGATCAGGGTGGTCTTGTCCTTGTACGCGGGTTGCGATTGAAGTTCGTTCCAAAGCTCCTCTATAAATTTATCGGTTTGATGAGCCGACGTGAGGTAAGCATCATATTTGCCGCCATGGGCAAAGTCATCGGTTTCGCCAAACGAGATGAACACGACGCGCGGTTTCTGTTTGGCGATATATTCCAGGGCGTAGTGATGCGTGAAGCCGTCCATCCTAACCTCACTCCAGGGCCGCGGTAATTCCGTTTGCAACACGTTCAAAAATTTCTCGCGCTCAGAAAGATTTGTCCCGGTAGCCGGCGCATAACCCGCATTCACCGGAATGCCGCTTCGCTTTTCATGGATGATAAAAGGAAACACATCCCACGAGCCAAAGGCCGCTACTTTCCCTTTGAACGCCGGCTGCTTGTTCAAAAACTCCAGTACCGTGACGTTGGGATTTTCCAGTTTGTCGTTGCTGTGAATACGGGCGTCATCTGAAAAGCCGCAGAGGATCTCGTTATATCCCGGGTAAGAAAACCACATGCCATTGGAACAGTTCACCTGGTTGCCGTATTCCCGGTTGCCATACAACTGCCCCTTTTTCGCAATCACCGACCAGAAAAAAGGCATTAATCGCTGGCGGCGCTCCACCACCGTTTCTGCCCAGAAATTTTTCCGCAATGCCGCGGTGTCCTCCACATATTTTTTTTCGCCCATCAACGCTTTGTCCGCGCCCTGAAATAATTCCTGCCAGCGATAGCCATCGAACGTGATGATAAAAACATTTTCCGTTTTCATTTTTTTCTGTGCCGTGCTGATCATAGCGGGCAACAAAAGCAGTATGACGATAGGGTATCTCAAAAGTTTGGTCATAGGATAAAGTTACGGTTCGTATAAAGAAAAAAAGGGAGAAAGCGACACGGATGTTCGCGATCTCCCTTGCTCTAACTAATTACACATCAGTTTGCATCCCACCACACACGGGTGTTCAGGTTGTCGGGTCCTTGGCGTGTCACCGCGATCTCGCGACTGGCAGCGTTTAGCGACTGCTCCGCCAACGGATAGATATAACGGACCGGAATCTTATTGTTGTTCAGGTTGCTCGCCCCGGGAACCAACATGGGAAGATTTGTTCTTCGCCAATCGAACCATGCTTCGAGTCCATTGAATACAAGGGCGATCCATTTTTGCGTGCCGATCTTCGCGAGTTTTTCGGCTTGCGATCCGGTGTAGGCAACACCATCCTGGGTGAAATAGTCTGCGGGTAAGGTGAGGTCTATTCCATATTCAGCCGGGGTGATCCGCTTGTAGTAATCCATGTTGGCTTCAATGCCCTTCGTATAAAATGTTTCGGCATCGCCGGTGGAGATGAGGTTTTTCTCGCGGGCTTCTGCTAAGATAAATTGCAATTCAGCATAGGTCATCAACAATCCACGAGAGGCATTGGCAACGGGGGCCGGTTTGCCTGCATCGTTGCACACCAGGCAGGCGAAGACAAGACCCACCCGCGAAACCGCCAGTGGACCGCCATTATAACTCAGCGCCTGTGTGTCTTCCAGTCCGTTGGGGATCCCTTCGATCGTCGGCGTACCGGCAGCGACCGACTTTTCCGTGGGGCGTGCAAATACTTTCAACCGTGGATCGTTTAGGTTGGTCAGTACATCGCCGAGGGTTTTGCTCAGCCTGAATTCATCGAACGACCCAACCCGTGACGTGTACAACGGCCATTGATTGGGCGAGCTCGCCAGGTAGACCAGCGCGGCATTGTCGTCGTTGCTTTCAAAGATGGGGAAGGTTGACGGGTTGTCGAGGATGGCCTGCATTTCGGCCTTCACATCTTTTTTATCGGAGATGCGCATGAGGTAACGCAGGCGGAGCGAATTGGCCAGCTTTTTCCATTTGGCGAGTGAACCTCCAAACAACAGATCGCCGCCCACCGCTTCGTTGCTGGTACCCAGGATCTCGTTCGCTTTTTTCAAATCCGCCAGGATGCCGGCATAGATCGATTCTTGCGTGTCATAGTCGGTGAGATACACGCCATCGGATTTTGCCTGTATGGCCTGCGAATAGGGAATGTCTCCATGCGCGTCCGTGGCCAGGGAGAACATCCACGATTTCATGACCAGCGCCACGCCAAGGTAATTGTTTTGAACCGGCTCGGTATTCTCCGCGATGTCGATGATGTTCTTCACATTGCGCATGTTCCCAAAGACGCTGTTCCAAACGCTGGTACGCTCACCCCACAGGTAGCGGTCCTCGTTTACAAACTGGATCTTGGCCGTGTGTTGCACCACAATATTGCCGATGCTCCACGCCTCGTTCACCTGGTCATTCAAGGTATTCTTGATCACACCCGACAACAACAGATCGGGGGTTACCACGGTGGGTACGTTGGGATTGGTGTTGACATCTTCAAAGTCTTTATCGCAGGCTCCTGCCACCAGCACCGCGGCAAAAAGCAAAGTGATCTTTCTTATATTTTTCATAGTGATGATCATTAAGGTTGTTCGGCAAATTAGAATTTGAGACTCACGTTAAAACCGTAGCTTCTGGACGACGGGATGGACATGTATTCGATACCGGGCAGCGCCGTACCACCCGAATACGACATCACCTCCGGATCGATGTGCGGCACATCGGTCCACAACGCGAGATTTCTTCCCACCAGGGCAACGCTCACGCTGCGGAAAGGAACCTTACCAAAAAACTTGTCCGGGAAAGTGTAGCCGATCTGCACCTCGCGGAGCTTCACGAAGGACGCATCATACATCACCCCTTCGGCAATGCTTCTGCCACCGGTCCAAGCCGAGTGCCACTGGCGCGGCAACACGCGATGATCGTTGACACGGAACGAGCCGTCAGCATTTTGGTTGACGCCTTCGCCCACCACATAGGTGCCTGCCGGCGCGTTCAAAAGCTGAGGATCGTTTTGTACAGAGGCTTGCGGATAGTAGCCGTTCTCGCGGCCCTGCAAAGTTTCCATGATGATACCGCCTTCACGTCCCACCGTTTGTGTTTCGGAATATACCTTACCACCATGACGGACGTCGAACAGGAAGCCGAGCTTCACGCCTTTGAAAGTCAGGGTGTTGTTGATACCGGCCATCCAGTCAGGATTGTAATTTCCGAGATTGATGCGATCGGTCGTGGCGATCGGACGGCCTTGGCCATCGTATACCATTTGTCCGGTGTATTGACCCGATGCGTCATAGTAAGGCTTCGTTGGGTCCGTGTTCTGCACGCGGGCAAAACCGATACCATACATCTCACCCATGCGCTCACCCACACGTGCCTCGATGCTTACGCGGCGGCTGGCCATCACGAAATTATTGAGACCATCGGACAAGGATAATACTTCACTCCTGTTCTTGGAGAAATTGACATCAAAGTTCCAGCGCAATCCCCACGTCGTTTGGATCGGTACGGTGGTCAACATGACCTCGATCCCATGATTCTTGATCTCACCGGCGTTGATGGACCGGCTGTTGTAGCCCGTGGTGATGGAAAGCGGTATGTTGAGGATCTGGTTGCGCGTACGGGATTCGTACATCGTAACGTCCACCCCAAGTCTATTGCCAAAGAAACGCAGGTCAAGTCCACCTTCATAGGCGGTGCTGATCTCCGGCTTCAGGCTGAAGTTTGCCAGGCGGTCGTTCTCACCGTATACTTGCGCGGAGCCATACGGATCGCTGGGGTTATACGATTGTGTGAACGTGAACGGATCGGTATCGTTACCCACCTGGGCAATGCTGGCCCGCACTTTAGCAAACGATATGGCTTCCGGCAGTTGCACCATATCCGTCACCACTGCACTGAGGGCGGCAGACGAGTAAAAATAACTGTTGTCTTCTGTGCCGATGCCCAGGTTCTTCAGTTCCTGGGGCAACGTCAGCGCACTGGACCAGTCGTTCCGCGCAGAAAGATCGAGGAACAACATATTCTTGTAGCCCAATTGCACGGAAGTATACAAACTGTTCACGCGTTTCTTGGTGTCGGTCTGCGTGGTCTGCAGCGGGGCGCGCGAGTTGGTGAGGTTGTAAATGCCGGGAATGTTCAGCTGAGGCGCATTGACTTCGAGAAAGTCCGACTTCTGACGCAATTGGTTCCCGCCCACCGATGCGGTGAGGGTGAACACAGAAGAAATGATCTCCTTGTTGAACGTCAACAAGAAATCCGAATTCCGCTCTTCCGTGACAATATTGTTTTCGCGGTATTGTCCAAACGGAAAACGTTGTGTGCTGAAGGCGCGACGGAACTGGCGGCGGTCGTTAGCATAGTCGGTGGCGGTACGCACTTGCAGGCTGAGCCAGGGTGCGAAGTCGTATTTCAAACTCAGGTTCCCGATGATGCGATCCACCGACTGGCCGTTGGTGTTCTCATACATCGTGAAGTAGGGATTGTCGTGATAGTTGTAGTTCCAGTTAAATTGGCGACGGCCTTCCTGGCCATCCATCCAATAGTCTTTCAACGCGCCTACGTCGACGGAGCGAGGCAACCAGCAGTTGAAGAGATACATGATGTTCTCCGTGCCATAGCTGATGGAAGGGCGGTTGCCGCTCTCACTTTTGATATAGCTCACGAACGCACGGGCCGAAAATTTCGACGTCAAATTATAACCACCGCCAAACGATACGGTATTGCGCTTCAGGTCGGTGTTGGGCACGGTGCCCGTTTCGTTCAGGCCGGTGTACGAAAGACGAAAGTCGCCGTGGGCATTGCTGCCGACCAGGGCCACGTTGTTGGTGAGGGTTCTTCCCGTTTGAAAAAAGTTCTTCACGCCATCCTTGTCGTTCAGCCAGGTGGTTGGCGTGATGACACTGCCCGCGGGTGCATTCATGTCGCCACCGCGATATGGAATGGGCTGGCCATTGAGGGTCCGGGGTGAGTTGAATTGCGGATATTGCTGGCCATTAAATGCGGGGCCCCAGCTTTCGTCGGTGCCGTCCGTGAGGCCGGCGCCACCGCCGTTCACAAATGCGAAGTCGCCGCCGTTACCATTGCCTTGTCCATACACATTTTGATATTTCGGCAAACGAAGAACCGATTCGAACGTGGTGTTGGAATTCACCTCCACGCCGATGCCCTTCGTGCCTTTGCCGGATTTGGTCTTGATCACAATCACACCGTTGGCCGCACGGGAGCCATACAACGCCGTGGCCGCGCCGCCTTTAAGCACGGTCATCGACTCGATGTCGTCGGAATTGACAAAGCCTGCACCATTGCCAAAATCTACTTCCAGGTTGTTTCTGCCCGAAGCGCCGGTGAAGCCGTTGCTGATGGGAACGCCATCCACCACATAGAGCGGCTGGTTCTTATTGAGGTCTATGGAACGCTCGCCACGAATGGTCACGCGGGCGGATCCACCGATTCCGGAATTGCTGCCCACCACCGTAACACCGGCAATTTTTCCTGCCAGCTGATTCGACACGTTTGTCTCGCGCGCTGTGGTGAGGTTTTCACCGCTCACGCTTTGCACGGCATAGCCCAGACTTTTCTTTTCTTTCTGGATACCCAAGGCGGTGACCACCACTTCCGAGAGTTGTTTGGTGTCAGTGGCCAAGGCAATGTCCACCGTCGTTCGGCCCGCGAGCGACGCTTCTTGGGGGAGGTAACCCACAAACGTAAAGATCAGTGTAGCTTCTGCGGAGGGAACGTTGATGGTGTAGGCACCGTCGGCGTCGGAGATGGTACCCAGCGTGGAACCTTTCACCACAATGTTCACACCGGGAATCGGCGAGGCATCTTCGCCAGAGGTGACCTTGCCAGACACCGTTACCTGCGCCATCGCAGTAACGGAAACAAGGAGCAGCAGTACGGCTGCGAGCGCGGCACGAAATGCCGGATAGGCCAAAGAGTGTTTAATTCTTTGTAGAGTCCTGTTCATATATTCGGGGGGTTAGTTAACTTCTTTAACCAACGTTGAAAATCTCTTCCTCAAATCTGCTCCCCCACATGACGGTCAACACGCTACAGATAATCAAAACATCACTACAGATTCTCAACGCTGGGCAAAGGTTACCATTCGGCGTCACCCTATGTTTAGAGGTGCGTTACCTCTCTATTAAAAAATGAAACAGAAAATGAAAATTCAATGAAGGTTTTGTCCAAGCGTCGGGATAGAATAACGCTATCGCTTGTCGTGCAAGGAGATAGGGTCATCATATTAATTTAACGCGTTGTAACTTCTTTTCCGGAGGCCTCCGTTGGCGCATTTTCCACGTTCACTATATATATACATTGTTTATTCCTTGTATACACGTGATAAGGCGCCCATTTGCACCATGAGGCCCGTTTTTCCCATAGCCGAGATGACCGATGCAATCGGTGTCATAAACGAATAACAAAAAAGCTTGCGGTACCGATTCCGATTCGCCCCGGTCAGAGCGCGTCGATTAGTTTTTCGGCGATGCCAAAACTAAGGGTCATGCCCGCACCGCCCAGGCCGGTCACGACCGTCACGTTGGGTTGGGGTCTTACGATCAAATGAATGTCGCCCATCAGTTTAGGATAGACGCCGTGCCAACGCTCGGTGATCTTTATCGAACCCAGATCAGCAAATGATTTCAGATAGTCCAGGATCAGGTCATTGACCTCCTCGTCATCAAACGGCTCTACCGTGCGGCTGTAGTGGTGCGAGTCGCCGATGATCAATTCGCCCGCCTGGTTTTGTGCGAGGAGCACGTGCACACCGTTGTCTTTGTAGGCTTCCGATTCGGCATCGTAGCGCGCGTCAACCTCGGGAAGCGACGGGCATTTGCCAAAAGCGGCGTAGTGCCGCAGGGTAAGACCCGCACACAACGTCGGCCCAAGCTCAAAGGGTTTCTCCGGCACAGCCTTCATCATTTGCAGCTTGCATTTCGACACCGGGTGATTGTCGAACACCTCGGGATACAACGTTTCAAAATCGGCGCCACTGCATACAAATACCTTCGATACCTCCCAGGTTTCGCGTGCCGTATGAATGTGGGGCATTGCAATTTCATTGACCACGTGACCGTAGCGCAACACCAATCCATATTTCTCCTTCAACCACACGGGAATTTTGCGAATGGCTTCACGCGGATTCACCGTGCCCTCGGTGCTGCTCCACAATCCGCCACGCAACCCTTTTTGTATGACCACGCCCGATTTCTCTTTTACCTGTTCCGGTGAAAGCAGGGTGCAATCATACGGCGCATCGCGATAAAGACGCATGAATTCCTGCAGTACCTCCCACTCATCATCATGGTACACCACATGAAGCGACCCGTTGGGCTTCATCCAAAACCCCGCCTCCTGCGCCACTTCGCGCCAATGATGGCGTGCCCGCAAGGCATACTCCAACCCAACAGCCGGCTCCTGACCGATCGGCCACGACAATCCAAAATTTCGAACCGACGCTCCCACGGCAAACTGATCGCGCTCAAACAACACCACCGTATAACCTTTGCGCAAGGCCATGTAGGCGTGCGCCAATCCTGCTATGCCTGCGCCAACAATGGCGATGTCTGCTTTCTTTTCCATCCGTGAGATATGATTTTTTTTGAACGCAATGAATCATTGGTGTCGCAAGATATTGTGAAAACCCTGTCACTGGCGAAAGCATCGTTTACCTTATTATTAATTTCTTAACACTAGGTCAACAAGCCCACAACAGCCGCGCCCGTTCTTTGTGCCATAGCCGAAAACCTTTCCCTCACCCTCATGTCCTTATCTTCCGAGTCGCCCATTACACGTTGGTTGAAACGTGTCAACGGATTTTCATTTGCGCTCTATGCGACGCTCATGGCTTTTTGTTGCTATACGTGTGTGTATGCTTTCCGTAAAACATTTTCCGTCGCCACATTCGATGGGTTGGTGTTTGCCGGCATCAGCTACAAGGTTTGGTTGGTCACCTTCCAGGTGATCGGGTATGCTTGTTCTAAATTTGCCGGGATAAAGATCATCTCGGAACTGAAGTCGGCGTCGCGGGCATCGGGCATCTTGCTCATGGTAGCCATCGCGGGTGTGTCGTGGTTGCTGTTCGCCTGGGTGCCCGCTCCTTATAATATCATTTTTCTTTTTACCAATGGCTTCCCGCTCGGGTTGGTCTGGGGCATGGTCTTCGGTTATCTCGAAGGACGGCGGTTCACGGAAGTGCTGGGCGCCGGTCTTTCGGTGAGTTTCATTTTTTCGGCCGGCTTTGCCAAGTCGATCGGCGGTTTTATCATCCGCGACTGGGGCGTTTCCGAAATGTGGATGCCCTTTGTCACCAGTTGTCTCTTCCTGGTGCCGCTGTTGATTTTCTTGTATTTACTGGACAAACTACCCCCGCCTTCCGCCGAAGATGAACAGTTGCGCACACGCCGGCAACCGATGAATGCCGCCGAGCGCTCACAGTTTATCTTCACCTTCTGGCCCGGCATCGTATTGTTCACCCTAAGCTATATGCTGCTCACGGCCTTCCGCGACTTTCGCGACAATTTCTCCGCGGAAGTGTGGCGCGCCCTCGGCCAGGGCAATTCACCCGAAATATTTACCGCTACAGAAATTCCCATCTCCATCATTGTACTTGTCGTGATGGGCAGCATCATGATCATCAAGAGCAACAAGCTTGCGCTGATGGTCAATCATATCATTATCCTCCTGGGCATGGCGCTCATCGGTGTCGCTACGCTACTCTTCCAACAACAGTTGGTTTCTCCTACTGTGTGGATGATCCTGATTGGACTGGGGCTGTATCTGGGCTACGTTCCGTTCAACAGCATCTTCTTCGATCGCATGCTGGCCACTTTTCAGTATGTGGGCACGGTGGGATTCATTATGTATGTAGCCGATTCGTTTGGATACCTCGGCAGTGTGAGTGTATTGTTCTTCAAGGAATTCGGCTACGCCACCGTGGGCTGGCTCGACTTCTTTATTTCGTGTGCCTATATTATCTCGGCGGCAGGTTGTTTACTCATCGGTGGTTCGATGCTTTACTTTCACCGGAAACACCGGCGCTGGAAGCTTCAAAGCGTTTAGTGTCTGGCCAGGGCTCCGGCCACGATCGTGTGATCATAATATTCTATAATGCGGATGGCTTGCGCGGCATCGGCGGGATCCAACCGGTTTGCGGAAACAAATTCGCCCAACATTTTTCCGGAAGAGGAAAGCAGGGTTGGGTAAATGTCTTTTTTGAAATGATCCAACTTTGTCAATGCATTCTCCCATTGAACAAAGTATACATAGTCCTGCGCATCCGCCCCCCTGCGGCGTGGACGGGTGAGCGGCAGGCGACGAACCACATTCACCTTGCCGTAGAGCACCACCTCATAAAAGTGCTGAGGGGCACGCGTGTCTTCGTTTTCCTTTAGCGATACAAATTTGCGATTGATGTTTTCGTCTGCATCATAGAAATAGAGGGACAAGACCTTATGTGCGGGCAAGACCAGGCAGCTGTCGCCCGCTCGCAACAACACGAGATCAAAGGCGGATTCTATGGTGATTTTTCCCGTCAGCACTTTGCGTGAAGCGAGCACCACCGAACCATCGTGCCACTCGAGCTCGCGGGCGGTGATTTGTGTAGTCAACACTAATAAGAGGAAGAATAACTTTTTCACTTCACGTTACCTTGGGGTAACCTGAAGTTAATGTTTTCTTAACACAACATCAACCGCGCGCCGGCAGAATATTCAGCACTTCGGGAATATTTTCGATCAGGTGGGTATGAAGCTCCTCTTGCAAGGCTTCCCGGCTGAAGGCGCCGGTCGTCACTCCAATGACCATCCCACATCCGGCAGCATTGCCTTCCTGAAGGTCGGAAGCGGTGTCGCCAACCTTGGCTACGCGGGCGGCGTCGGTAACGTGGGCCAGTTGCATGGCCCGGAAGATCAGGTCCGGGTAAGGCCGGCCGCGCGGCACTTCATCGCTGGTGACACTGCCGTCGATAAGGCCCCGTTCCTCCCATCCCAATCTATTCAGCAACGGCTCGGTGATGGCGCGATCAAATCCGGTGTCTACCACGACTTTCACGTTGTTCGCCTTCAGTTTCCGGAAGGTCTCGCTTACGCCGGGTTTCTCTCCCACCGAGGGATCGTTCTTGTAAAACTCGATCATCGTCTTCACAAACGCCTGGTGGATCTGATCGATCCAATCGTCGGTGATCTGCAGGGGTCCGGGATAGTTCTTTTCCAACAGTTGGCGGATAGCCACCGGTTTAGGTATACCCATCACCGCATTTGCATCTTCCAGGGAGATCGTGACATCGTGGACCGCCAGCGCTTGCTGCAGTACGCGGTGAACGTCTTTGTTATCCTTTACGGTGGTTCCTGCAAGATCGAATACGACAAGGTCGATGGTCATAGTTTTTAAATTATCCGGCAAAGTAAGGCCTCAAAATCCGGGGGAATAAAAATGAACATGAAGATTTCTTTATGTTTTACTTATACTAAACAAAGTCAACACGGCACGATGGCCTTTCCATATAAAAGGTCGCTTAAAAAAGACGGTCTGAAAAGATAACCTGTCCGTAATATAAATGTCTTTATTTTCGAGTGAATCCTTACCCCCATGGAAACAGCGCTCGATCCCGTTGTCGAAGAAGTGCTCGACCTTTATCGCACCAGCGGCCCAGCCTGCTCTGGCGATCCCATATCACTCCTGGAACACATGTCGCACACTGCACAACTCGCGATCGCAGACGGGGCCTGCAACGAAATGGTACTCGCGGCTTTTTTTCATGACATCGGTCAGCTTTGCGTGATGCGACGCCAGCCAAACGAACTGTGTGGCTATGGCCGGAAGAACTATGAAAAGATCGGCGCCGATTTTCTTCGCCGTCGTGGTTTCGGCGAACGGCTTGCCCGCCTCGTGGAAGGACATGTCCAGGCAAACCGCTACCTCAGCTTTTCTTGTTGTGAGTATTACAGTAATTTAAGTGAAGCCGGCAGGAATACGTTGGAATGTCAGGGCGGCCCGATGTCGCGGGGAGAAGCCAGGGCCTTTGAACAGGACCCTCTTTTCCAACAGTATGTTTTACTTCGTCGCTGGGATGCCCAGGCGGCGAGCACGCGCGGAGGGCTGGTGGATTGGGAAGAGCTCCGGCGACGCATAGAGATAGTGTTGCAAAACGACTAGTTTTAGCAATCCATGGTCAGCATACCGGCAGATCAGTCTCTTTCAGTTTTCAAAAGTGCAGCCAAAGCTTTTGCCGCCGTGGTTGGATACAAGTCGATCGATTTTTCATAGTATTTCCTGGCCTGTTCTTTCTCGTCAACATATTCGTACATTACTCCAATCATGGCATACGCATTGGCTAGTTTATTGGGTTCTTTTATTGATGAAACCGTTTGCTTCACCCGCTCGATGCTTTCCAACTCGTCCTTACGCGTCAATGATTTCTCGGTTTGCTCCCGCATGAATTGAGAAAACAAATAGTTCTTGTAGGTTACGATCGATTTGCGATAGGCGGAACATTCTTCAACCAAATCGTCGATAGCGTTACGCACGATTTCGCGCTCCAGGGCAGCTCTTTTTTCGGCATCGGTTTTATAGTTGTCAAATCGCCCGTGGTCTTTCTGAAGGATGTGCGCGTAATCATCCTGGTGCTGCGTGAAGAACGCCCTTAGACACTGCTCTTGGGAATCACTCATCAACTGTAGGGCGTGGGGCGCCGGATGTTCCTCCACACATTTGCAGTATGCCTCCACGAATTCATCCTGCAACTTCCGCTGGTCCTTACCTTGTGCACCGACCTGAAAACAAATACCGACAACAAGAACGGGTGCAAGGGTTAAAACTTTAAGTACCATAGGGCCTAAGGAACAAAAAAGTCTATTGATATCCACAAAAAAAGCCAAGTCTTCACAGGCTTGAGAGTAAGGACTTAAGACTGGGATCCCAGGGTTTGTCCACTGGGTTGGGAGGAGGTCAAAATTTTTGCGCCTGGATGCTTTGGTCACCCCGGTAATTTTGTAAGTTTAAGTAAACCCCATTTCCCATGAACCTCCCCGGGCCGGTAGTTTTGATTGACGATGACAAAGACGACCAGGCCATATTGGTGGAGGTGCTGCAACAATTAGGGATCCACGAAGTGCGGCTCTTCGACAACTGTCCCGATGCTCTTGAGTTCCTAAAGAAAACCTCTGAAAAGCCATTCGTTATTCTTTGCGATATCAACCTTCCCCGCATGAATGGCCTGGAATTCAGGAGGGAGATCAACGAAAGCGAGCACCTGCGCCAAAAAAGCATCCCGTTTGTTTTCCTGAGCACATCGGCCATCCCAGAGCAAGTGAATGAAGCGTACACACTCACCGTCCAGGGCTTCTTTATCAAACAATTCTCCATGCAGGGCATGCAAGCCACCTTGAATTGCATCATGGAGTACTGGTTGGCCTGCATCCATCCGAATGCTGTAAAATAAACCATCGCAGGTCGAGGTCGCTTTTTCCGCGCCCATCGTTGCACGTCACTTTGATTTAGGATGGGCTCCCGGTCTTCCGGCAGATTTTGTATGTTGACAAAGATTTGCCACGCTAAACCTTATGCGATCATGACCCTTTCAGCCACGATTCACAATCGCCGCGACGCCAACGACATCGTTGTTCAAACGGACGGTAACACCAAGACGCTAAACATTCCCAGCAAGGTCGGAGGTTTGGGATCCTCCATAAATGGAGGCGAGCTGTTGGTCCTGGCGCTGGCTACCTGCTTTTGCAATGATATCTATCGCGAAGGGGCCCGCAAAAACATGGTGATCCAATCCGTCGATGTCACGGTCTCCGGAGTGTTTACGCGCGAGCACGAACCTGCCACCGACATCACCTATCACGTAAATGTGCAGGCACCTGCGCATTCCCCGCAGGAAATAAGCGACCTTGTCCGCTTCGTCGATTCCATTGCCGAGATCCACAACACCTTGCGAAGAGGTGCAGCCGTGACGCTGACCCTGTGATCTGTCCCCTGGTCGTTCATTAAAACAAAATGCTGCAAAGCAAAACGCTCTTGAGGAGAAGACCTTTCTCCCCAAGAGCGTTTATCGCAATTTAAAAATTTGACGGGGTTGCTTGCCGGCTAGTTCTCCGGAGCGTCTTCCGCATCCTTAATGGCTACAGGCCAAATGCCAGGGCTCGGCACACTCACCCCCTTGGTATCGCCGCGCACCGCATCGTGGCCGAAGTAGTAGAGTGGCCAGCCTTTGTACGTCATTTGTTTGACGCCCGATACATCGATGGTACCGAACTTGGTTTTATCGAGGACCGAGGGAATGCTTGCCAACGTCTCGGCATAAATGGGCCAGTTTGCATCGTGGGCTCCGTCGCCATTGGTGAAGTTATTTTTGTTCTTCTTGTCGACGGTGAACGTATAGATCGTTCTGCCTTCTGCATCGCTGAAGAATGCCACGGCGCCATCGCCCAAGGTGTAGTCGCCTTTGTAATTGTTTCCGTCGAGCCCCTTCAGTTGGGTCTTGGCGATCATGATGGTGTAGTCGGGCTTGGCAACAAACCACACGCCACCCACCGCTTCACCCGTAGTTTGGTTGGCGGGTTCGCGCGTTCCGTTCGGGGCGTAGTAATACAGTGGCCAACCTTTGTAGGTGAGCTGTTTTCCTGCGGCGGCCGTGATGGTGGCGAAATCGCTAAGGGTCAAACCGGTGCCCAACATTTCTGCTGTGAGACCGTCCTGGAAATAGATGGGCCAAACCGTGGCGCATCCACCCGTACACGTATTCTGGCCGGCTACGTCGGTAGAAAAAAAGTATAGTGCGTTTCCGTCGCCATCGGTCAGGTAGTTGCCAAGTGTCGCACTCGATGAGAGTTTGATCTTTATGGCAGACGAGGGCTGAGCGTCGTCGCTCTTGCTACAACTTGCCGCAGCAAAGATGAGGCACAGCATGCCTAGCCGCGCCAACGGGCTAAACAGGGTCTTGGTTACTTCTGATGTTGATTTCATGGATTGTTTTATTTAATGTGAAACATAGATTAAAAGACTGCTGAACTATAGAACAGGATTTTTTTGGATTACTTTCTTTTCTTCAGTTGGAATGCGCGCGTCACGTTGAAGCCGAGATGAATGTCGCCGTCGAAGAAATCGCCGTCGGTCTCGGTGATGAAGGCGCGCTCGATCATGCCGCGAGTGTTGGTGAGCACGATTTGAAATACGTGGCCGCCCGTTTCAATGTCGATGGCAAACCCCAGCGCATCCTTGTAAGGCGTGGACGCATCCGGATTGACGCGGTAGTAGTATTCCGCATTCAGTGAAACACTCCGCGAAACCTTGATCCTTCCCCCGACACCAATGGCCACCTGATCGTTGGCTCCGGTGTTGTCGGCCACGTAATTTTTGTGAACGATGGTGGGCATGAGTTGCAGGGAAAAGCTCGAAGTGAATTTGCGGGCGATGAGCAACTGGCCGGTGTAGGCCAGGCGGTCGGAGTTCTGAAACCCATCCGGGGCATCTTCTTTCCGCGGTGAGGTTTGGTAAGCGGCACTTCCAAACGCCGTGATCGTGACCGGCACACCGCTCTTGCTTTGACGAAGTACCCTGTATTTTAAATAACTGTCGATGGTTTTATCGACCGAGTTGCGGCCAACACCAACGCTGAGGTTGTCGGTGATGCCATACTCCAGCCCAATCCTCACAAAAGCATCGTCGAGGCCAAACAGCTCATAGGCACCTCCGTTGAGACGCCCGAAACGGTGAGCAAAAATGAACTCGAGGGTTCCCGCGCCGGTGGTCTCCACGGTGTGGCCATTCACCAGGCGGCTGCCCTTAAAGGTTTGAGCGATGTAGGTAGGTGCCGAAGTGTTTTTCTCCAATTCGCCCAGCAGGTCGTCCTGCGCAGAAGCAAAAAGGGGCAATAGAAAAAGGGTCAACGCAAGGGTGTGGCTTTTCTTCATGAGAAACGATTATGATTTATTGGTGGGTTTGAATGAAAAATTCAGCGTCACTTCTACCTGTTCGGCGATGTTTTGCCAGAGCAACTTTGGTATCTGCACTTTGTAATCTTCCAGCTTCACGATAAAGACGGAAGTCATGAGCAGGCCCTCGCCCTGCTTGACAATGGTGCCCGGCACTTCCACCGACTGTGTCACACCGTGTATCGTCAGTTTACCTTTGGCAACTACTTTTTGCTCTCCACTGGCTGCCGGATCGTAGCCGGTGATCTTTCCCTGAAATGTGGAACGTGGGTATTTTTCCGTCTCCATGTATTTTTCATTGAAGTGCTCCTGCATCAGTGACTTCGCAAATTGAAATTCATTCACGGGCACCACAAAGGCGATGTCGCCGTTACCCGCGTCGAACAGCCCTGAGGTCTTCAGGTTGGTAGCCTTGATGTCTTCGATGGAGGCGTGCGAATAGAATACGACCGAAGTTTTTTCCGTGGTGAATTTTTGTGCCCGCACCGGCATCCCATACACGGCGAGCAAAATGATGATGAAACTTTTATACATGGTTACAGGGGTTATTTTCAAACATAAGATTCCCATGCACCTCTTTTTTGAGATGCTTTTTTACTTCCGCCTCTTGATGGTGATTAATTATTCTTCACGCCGTCGTCTACCCAGCAAGCGATCTTGTCGATCTGTTCCTGGGTGATCGATCTCCCGTCGGGGGGCATCGCCCGGCTACCGGTGCGTGCCTTGATCAAACTCGCATTGTTCATCACGCTGCCCAGGTCCGACAAGTCGGGGCTTTGTGAACCGCTTACATGACAACCCGATATCGCACAGTTTGTTGACAGTATCGGCTTGATGTCGGCACTCCAACTCACGCCGGTTTGCCCACGGCCCACACTGGCGCTAAGCGAAAGGGAACAGTCCTGCGAATCTTTAACGACAACCGTATACAAACCGTGTTCCAATCCGGTAAACACATTGGTGTCGCCAAAACTTCCTGTTCCCAACTTAAACTGAAACGGCCCATTCGAACCTGTGGCGGTCACCGTCAGGGTACCGTTGCCGCTCAGGCATTCGTTGTCTTCCTGGCTGGTGTAGGTTGCGGCCAGATCACTGGAAGCCACTGTCAACACCACGGTTGACGAGCTTCCACAGCCATTGACATCGCTGACGCTAAGCGTAAACGAGCCGCCATTCAATTGCGTGAACGTGCCGGAAGTTTGCAGTTCGCCGTCGTTGATCTTGAATTGATACGGCGGCGCTCCTCCCGTGGCCGAGACGGTGATGTCGCCATCCAGGGTGTTGCAACCCGTGGGGTCCGTCTTGGCGTCGATCGCAATCACCGGGTGATTGATCTCGCAATTCACCAGGTCCGCGTCCGTGCGATAGGTACATCCGGCAAACGCCAGCAATAGGAATAGCAAATAAGGATGAGGGTCCTTTCTTAAAATCATAAAACGCAGATTATTTACCAAGCTTATACTTTAATGAGAAAAACACACCGGTGCTCACCAGGTTCACTTTGCCTTCGCCTACGCCAGACATCGGTGCTTTCAGGAAGGGTTCGGCCTGCACAAAAAAATGTTCACCGATGCGGCGCTGTACGCCGATGGAGATGTTTAACATGCTGAACCATTCATTGTTCTTATGAGAAAAATTCTCTTCGTATTGGTAGTCTCGTTGATTTGCCCACACGGTGTAGACATATTTTTCCTTCAACATGATGTAGGATGAAGAGCCCAACGTCACAAAGAGACTGGTCTTCGATTCCGGGAAGATATAGTAGGTCACGTTGATCGGAATGTCCAACACCCTGCAATCGCCGTTGAGCGATTTGGCCTTCGCGGTCCAGCCCCCGGAGCTGTAGGACTTGTCGGGGTTCTTCGAGTCATATAGTTTCTTGGAATAAATCGCGCCGGTGCTCACGGAAAAATGCCGCGATAAGCTATACTCTCCCAACAATCCTATATTAATCCCCGGTTTGCCTGGCGTGGTATAGTTGATCGAACTGAAGTCGGGCGACACAGGCAACTTAACAAACCATGAATGCGAAACCGCCTGTTTTTCATCTTTCCAATCCTTTTGAACCGTGCCCGAATCGGCAGCCGTTTGAACCGGCGCGATGTTCTTTTCAGCTTGTTGCGTCGAGTCCTTAGCAGAAGCCCCGGCATGTTCTGCCGGTTGCGCTGTCAGGTTCGCCGTTGCTGAAGTTTCTTCATTGCCGCTCGCTTTGCTTTCGCTCGGTGCCGCAATGCCCGGGGAGCCATCTTTCTTCGTCTCTGGAATTCCTTCTAATAAAATAATGGGAGGCGACTGCGGTTGAACCTGCAACTGCGATTGTCCGTCATTCATCAAAATTATCTCCCCATTTGCGGATGACGGCAACCGATCATTACCTGCTGCCGCAGCCTCTCCCATAATGCTTTGTTCTTTACGAAGTGTTTTGTCCGAAATCTCTTTGTCGTTCGCCACATTGTTCTCCATTACGATGCCTTGCGCCGGTTTTGAAATCGCTGTTGTTCCATCCTTTTTTGTGGCCGCATCCCTCTCTACATTCGACGGTTCCATTGAAAGACCTGAAGATTCCTTCACCACGGCAGGTGAAGCCTGGTTTTGTTCCTGATCAACAGGTGTCGCACTCGTAATGTTTTTACTTGCCTGCCCGGAAACGATCGCTCCCGCGACAGCCGATGGCGCATGATTCGATTCCGCTTTGATCAGCCCTGCGTTGCCCCGACCCAATCCAGCCTTCGCTTTACTGGACGACAAATTTTCCTGCGCGGGAGTGGGAGATGTCAACGCATTCGTTGCGGTCGCATTTCTCTTGGTCGACGGTAGTGGCCGACTTTCTTTCGTCACGGGAATTCTCTGCTCAACCGTTTGATCTACTCCCCCCGCAGAAACTTCCTTCTTCGCTGTCTGACCCTTTCCTGACGCCAAGACTTCTTCCTTAACCAATTGACTCTTTTCTGAAGCAGCAGTTTCTCTCTTGATCGTCAGATCTTTCTCTGAAGCAGGAGCCCCTTCCGTCATAGTTTCCTCATTTTTCGAAGCGGACGCCGCATCTTTGGTAGACGGATCTCCTGTCGATGCCGGATTCCCTTCTTTCAGGTTTTCATCCTTCAATTCTGTCGCTGCCGGTGGTTTCATCACCGATGCTGTTTGCGTTTTATCCTTTCCATCGAACTGAGGCCACAACGTGGAGATGACCAACAAGGCTACTACGGTATACAGCGTCTTGCTTCGCGCCAGCGCAGCCTTATCGTCCTGGTCCAGTCGCTTGGCCATATCCTCCCAGTCCTTCGGATCAAACTCCGGCTCATTCCGGTCGGCGGCTTCCCGGAAGATTTTATCGAGCTCGTTATCTGTGACCTTACGCATACCGCTTGATATTATTTTTTTTAAAAGCTGCCTTCAGATGCTCCCGTGCCTTGAACAAGTTGGACTTGGATGTGCCCACGGAAATATCGAGACGGCTGGCAATTTCCTCGTGTGAATAGCCATCGATGACAAACAGGTTGAAGACCGCCCGGTAAGCCGGTGCCAATTGCTGGACCATGCCAATGAGCTCTTCGTGTGAAAGGTCACCGATCGCATCGCTTTCGTGCGACGGCATCCAGGCGATGGCCTGGTCGCCGTCTTCCAATTTATAGTGCTTACTGTTTTTACGATAGTGGTCTATGGCGGAGTTGATCATGATCTTTCGCAACCATGATTTGAAAGAACTCTTCTCGTCGCGGAGCCCAAGCCGGGTGAACACTTTCATAAATCCGTCATTCAAAATTTCCCTCGATTCCTCTCTCGTCTTCGAATAGCGCAAGCACACACTCATCGCATAGCCATAGTAATGCTGATAAAGCATCTTCTGAGCTTCCCGGTTGCCACGCATGCAACCATCGATGATGGTGGTTAGCTGTGAAGGATCTTCCAAGGGTTTCTTATTTTGTTGCCAAGACGGGACGATTCCGCAAAAGGTTGCCTGGGTTTTGACACTTAATTTGCGTCTCCCCGAATTTACGAAAGAACCGCGGGTGTATCACTAAAAAGGTAACACTCACGATCTCTCAAACACTTCATTACCAACTGTTGACATGTCACTTTTCTGTTTACAGATGGTGGCTGCTCAGGCACGGATTATGCCCTTTACGTTGAGCACTCCGCCAATGATGCGTTAGCCCGTGGTCTCCACGGAACGTTCCTTCAATTGTTCGATCTTCATCTTGTCTTTGGATTTCAATTCGCGTTTTCGCAGAAAGGGCATAAAAAGCAGCGCGATCAGGATCGTCACAACACCCTGAACGAGCATGGCGTTGGCCGCGCCGATATAATGCGACAGTGCACCCAACAACAAACTTCCAATCGGCTGCATGCCAAAAAATGCCATGGCATAGTAGCTGATCACCCGCCCCCGCATGGCCGGGGTCACCGCAAGTTGGATGAGCGTGTTGCTGATGGTGGTCTGCGACATCATCCCAAACCCGGCGATGACCAGGAAGAACAGCGCCACAGGCAAATAGGTCATATGCGAAAAGGCAAAGAGCCCCACACCAAACAGGATCGTGTTTACAAACAAGATCTTCTTCAGATCGGTGCCGGCTTTTAGCGAGGCCAGGAAAACGGCACCCCCAATCGCACCCAACCCCACAAAACTATTCAGGTAGCCAAAGGTAGATGCACTGCCATGGAATATCTCACGCGCATATACCGGCAACAACGTGACATAGGGCAACGACAGCAAACTGATGAGCGCAAGCATGATCATGACCTTGCCGATGGCCGGCGTGTCGCGCAGATAGACAAATCCATTCTTCATGTCGGCAAGGGCCGTGTTCACGCGCTCCGATCGTTTGTGGGGTGGCAGCTTCATGAACAGCAACGAAGTAATCACCGCCAGGAAGCTAAACGCATTGATGAGAAAACAAACCGGCGCCCCAAATTTCTCCAACACAATACCCGAAAGTGCCGGGCCGATGAGCCGCGCCAAGTGCACCATCGAGGAATTGAGGGCGATCGCATTGGGGACATAGTCTTTGTGATCGACCATATCGTAGACCATCGCCTGCCGCGCGGGCACATCGAATGCGTTGATGATGCCCAGTACCACACTCAGCGTAAGGATCTGCCAAACGGCATACTGACCCGTGATAACAAGACCCGTGAGCAACAGCGCCTGCACTAAAGAGGCAACCTGTGTCAACAGCAGCACCCGATAGCGGTTATACCGATCCGACACCACGCCACCTAAAACCGACAACAGGAACGAAGGAAATTGTGCGGCAAAGACTGCGGCTCCCAGCATAAAGGAAGAACCCGTTTTCTCGTACACCAACCAATAAACCGCCGTTCGCTGCATCCAGGTGCCGATCAACGAAACGGATTGTCCCGAAAAATATAACCGGTAGTTGCGGCTCTGAAACGGTTTTAAAATTTGAAGCTTTGCCATGATGGGAGAATGAGATCAGCGTACGCATGATCCCGACTTAAAAATACGGGTAAACTTCGAATTCCGGTTCGAATTTAAAATGAGCGACGATTTCAGCATGTGAATGCAAGAAAGAGCTGCATAACGGTTGCCCTATTTATACGAGCCCACGACACCGGCCTTAAAAAAAGTTTAAAAAATGGTGACGGGCTTTTTGTCGATCGTTTGTATCTCCGGTTCAGGATGAGCGTTCGGCAAATTTCGCTTTGGCAATCTGGATTTGCTCCTGAATGTTACGACCACAACCTTTATTCTTGTCGGATGATCGATCGGAAAAATAGATCTGCATATCGCCAATGGCATCGTTGAGAAACGACGACCGTGCCGCGACCGGTTGCAGGGGAATTTCGAACTCCAAATCGCGCAGGAAGTAGTCGTCGCGGTGGTCTATGGAACGGGCATTCCAATGATTGATTTGTTTGAGGTGAATGCGCGCATCTTCTAAAACGATCTCACTATAATAGCCTGGCTGATAATCGTCACCCAAACCACAGTGTTGCGCTTGCATAGCAATCGAATCGGCCAGGCTGAGGTATTGAATGACGCTGTCACTATAGAAAACGTCGCGCTTTTTAGTGCTCCATAAAAATCCAACCGGTGATTTGGACTGCCGGATGAACTGAGCGATTTCGGGCTCTCGGTCGCGCTCCTCACAGTACAGACCGCTGTGCTCCAATTTATCCTCGTTTATTTCGAAGGTCACTTGCAGGTACAACGCCGGTGAATGTCCTTCCTGTTTGGGCAATTTTTTATCGATGAATAATTTTAATTTCAAAACGTTGTAGCTCAGCACAATCATTTTATGGAAAGCATCCGCCGGGTCGCCCGATTGCGCGTGATGCTTCATCTCCATAAGTTCGATCGTCGTCAGCAACGTTCGTACTTCCTGCAAGCCGCTTAACAGGTCGATGGTTTTTTGTCCGGTCATTTTAACACCTCTTCCTATTTTATGATTCTTCTTCACCGTCAAAACGGGAGCGCAGTTTTTCTTCTTCGAGATCCAACAGGTTCTGATGTCTCCTGACGACGCTTTCGTCGGTATCGTTGCCCTTGTTCAATTCATCCAGCAAGGTTCTTTGTTTTTCCAGCAGGTTGAGATAGATCTGGCGATAGTCTTCCTGCTCTGCGGTGTCCGTATGGAATTTGTCACTTTCAAAGCGGGTCTTCAGATGCTGCAGGTGCCGGTTTGTTTTTAATTTTTCGGCATGGTCGGTATCCAGGATGAGCAGACTTTTCTCTGCCAGCTTTTCACGCAGGGTTTGCTCCTGCAATTCCACCGGCAAATGATGGTCGGGGTCTTCCATGTTTACCCAACGGATCACCAGCGGCAATGTCAGTCCCTGGATGACCAGGGTGAGTAAAATAACCGTGAAGGTGATGAACAGGATCAGGTTGCGCTGCGGGAATGCGGATCCATCGGTCAGGTGGATTGGGATGGACAGGGCAGCCGCCAGCGACACCACCCCCCGCATGCCGGCCCAGCCCAAAATGAACGGTCCACGCCAGCCCGGCCGGTTGTCGGCCGTAGTAATGTAGCGGCTGATGAACACCGTGAATACCGACGCGAACATGGTGCTCAGCAATCGGGTCACGATGAGCACCACCGAAATGAGCACACCATAGCCGATGGCGGCGACGATACTCGTGGAACCCAATTCGTTAACAATGGTTGGCAGTTCGAGGCCGATGAGCATAAAGACCAGCCCGTTTAGCACAAAGCCCAACGTGGACCAGACATTACTTCCCCGCAAACGACTTCGGTAGCTCAGGAACCGATGACTTCGCATAGACAAAAACAATCCACCGCTCACCACCGCCAGCACGCCGGAGAAATGAAAGGATTCCGCGGTGACATACATCATGTAGGGCGCCGTGAGGGTCAGCACAATGTCGATGTTCACCGTGGTGGGCAACCAACGGTGAATGGCATAGTAGATCAGCGCGATGCCAATGCCGACCACGATTCCCATCGCAATGACGATGACAAAGCTCATGGCCGCATCAGAAAAAATGAAATGGCCCGTGTCCACCGCGATCAAGGCAAAGCGAAACACGATCAAGCTGGACGCATCGTTCAACAAGCTCTCTCCTTCCACGATGGACGTCACTCTTTGAGGGACCTTCACATACTTTAACACCGACGTGGCCGACACCGCGTCCGGGGGTGACACGATACCACCCAACAAAAATCCAAGGGCCAACGTGAATCCGGGCAGCACCGCGCTCGACACGATTGCCACCACAAAGGAAGTGACAATGACGATCAAAAAAGCAAAGCTGGACACCACGCGCCGCCAACGCCAAAGCTCTTTCCACGAGGTGGCCCACGCCGCTTCATACAGGAGCGGGGGCAGAAAAATAACAAAGATCAGTTCGGGGTTGATGCTGATGAGGGGAATGCCCGGGATGACACTCAGCAACAGACCACCCAAAACCAGCACAATGGGATAGGCGATCTTTAACTTTTGCGCCAGCATCACCAGCAGCAAAATGGCCAGGATGAGAAAGATGTAGACAATAAAGGATTCCAGCATGGTCGCGAGGGTTGGAAGGCTAAATCTATTAAAATTTAAAATCTTCCCGAAACCTTCGGTTCCCTATAAAATCAAAAGAGAGGTCCCCTTGACCCCTCTTTGATAAGTACCGCTAAAAATGTAATGTTCTTGGATTACACGGCCGTTATTGCATTAGTATTTTCCTTTTGAGGAAATGTTGCGCTTAAAAAATAGTCTTACTTGCTTTTATAAATGAGGTAGGATTTTACTTCCATGTCGTCCTGGCCATCGCCGTTGACGTCGTAGGGAAGAGTTCCATTTTCAAATTTGAATTGCGTTTCGGTTAAAACCACAATCTTCAAGTCATCTGTGTTATCGGTGTCCGGGTCGCCATCATCAGCGGTGACGGACAGGATGGTTTCATTTTCTTTCCACACCCAGGTTCCGTTCAACACCTTGTCGGAGCCATCGCCGCAGTCGTCAAGACCAACGGTTGAAGAGAAAACGCCGGCCTTCGTGAAGGTGTAGACATCATCCAGCCCACAAGGAGACAAATCTGTCGGAACATCGATCAACTGACCGCTAACCTCAACCTGAGCCTTGTCGACCATCCAACTGGTACCGGTCAACAAATCTGTTCTGCTTTTTTGATTATCGTCATCCTTACAGGATGTTACAACCGAAATCGACGACACAACGAGTACAGTAGAAAGCAACGAGGAAAATTTTCTCATGGGGGGTAAATTTTTTGGTTTGGTTTAAGGTTTTGGTTTGAAGCCCGTCTTTAAACGTTCATCTCTACTTTACATCGAGCCTGACTGCCGGTGCTCAAGACGGCCGACGGGCTGATGTTCTTTCGATTTAAACTATTCTTAATGACGACTCAAAGATGAGGTATGAACCCCCTCGTGCACCATTACAATCATCACATTTCCCTACTTGCGTAGGCCTGATTGGATTTTCACCGCCAGAGGCTTCCTTTTGCCTATCATCCCCGTTAACTGCCCATCCCAAACCAAAAAACATCGTCGCGATGGAACGTTGCCTTGAAAAGCAGCCACTTTCCAGGCAAAACCTTACCTGCGCGGGCACGATCCCGGCGTCCTCATCCCAACTCAACTCCTCTCTGTCGCCCATTCCTGTAGATACAAGAATCCTGATTTCGAGATGACCTGTTGAGAAATCTCCACAGAAATAATAAGCACCGAACCTGATCACGCATGGGAGGGATAAGATGTCATATAAATGTTATTTTAGAGAACGGGTGTCAAATGGCACTTTAGGAAATCGTCTCCATACCTATGAAACCACTTCTCTCCTTTTTTCTGGCGTGCACAATCGGGCTGACTTGCGCTCAATCTTTCGATTATTCCCGCATGGCTCCCCATCCGAGGCTACTCTTAAAAAAAGGAGAAGCGGAAGAGGTCCGCAAAAACCTGGAGACGAACGAGCCGATGCTCCGGGTGCACCGCTACATCCTGGATGCGTGTGAGCAATTTATGATCGCGCCCACAGTGGAACGAAAACTGGAAGGCAAACGGCTTCTCGGCGTTTCCCGCACCGCCCTGAAACGTATCTTTTACCTCGCCTACGCCTACCGCTTGACCGGCGAAAAACGCTACAGTCAGCGGGCCGAACAGGAAATGCTTGCCGCCAGCGCCTTTGCCGACTGGAACCCGTCGCACTTTCTCGACGTGGGCGAAATGACCATGGCCCTGGCCCTCGGCTACGACTGGCTGTTCGATGTGCTCCAACCCAGTTCAAGAGAAACCATCCGCAAAGCGATCATCGAGAAGGGGTTCACGCCCTCGAAAGACGAGCAGTACAACTGGTTTCTCAAAGCCGACCACAACTGGAACCAGGTGTGCAATGCAGGTATGGCCTATGGCGCACTCGCGCTTTACGAAACCGACACCGTGCTGGCCACCGAAATGCTGGAACGCTGCATGCAAACCATCGGTCTTTCCATGAAAGCCTACGACCCCGACGGCGCCTACCCGGAGGGTTATAACTATTGGGGTTATGGCACAGGTTTCCAGGTGATGCTAAACGCCGGTTTGGAATCCGCCCTTGGCACGGATAAAGGTCTGTCGCAACTTCCCGGCTTCCTGGCTTCGGCCCGGTTCATGGAGTACATGACCGGTCCCACCGGCGCCAGCTTCAATTTCTCCGACGCACGCGAAAAAGGCGAGGCCGATGCCATGATGTACTGGTTTGCAAAAAAAACGAATGACCCGTCCTTGCTGTGGGTAGAGCAAGAATACTTGAAAAAACCGGCGTTGGATTTTGCGGAAGACCGCCTGCTTCCCTGCATGATCATTTTCGGATCGGGGCTGAAACCCAACGGCATTGCTCCACCCCAATCCAAGATCTGGGTGGGTCATGGAAAAACGCCTGTGGTGCTGGTGCGCACGAAATGGCATGAAAACGAAGGACTATACCTGGGCGCCAAGGGCGGCAGCGCTTCCACCAATCACGCCCACATGGATGCCGGGTCGTTTGTGTTTGAAGCGGCGGGCGTGCGCTGGGCTATGGATCTGGGCATGCAGGAATATTACTCGCTCGAAAAAGAAAACGTCGATCTCTGGAACAGAAGCCAGACCGGGCAGCGCTGGGAAGTTTTCCGGTACAACAATTTTGCGCACAACACGCTCACCGTAAACGGCAAGCTCCACCGCGTTGAGGGTTTCGCGCCTCTCGTCAAAACATTTACCAGCGCTGACAAATTGGGAGCCGTCATCGATCTGACGGAGATCTTCAAAGACGATCTGAAAAGATCCAGCCGGGAGATCGCTATCGTAAAAGAGAAGTTTCTGCAGGTGAGGGATGAAGTTGAAACCGCCAATCAACCGGCCCGCATCCGCTGGACATTGGTGACGGCGGCAACGCCAAAATTCCTGAATGCAAATACCATTGAACTATCGCTTGACGGAAAAAAAGCACTCCTTGTCATCGAATCACCCAAACGTGTTGAATTGAAAACCTGGCCCTCGCAATCCCAGCATGCCTATGACGCTCCAAATCCTGGAATTTCTATCGTGGGGTTTGAAACGGAATTGAAAGCCAATCAAAAAAGTACGCTGGTCGTCAAACTTGTTCCACAGCCTTAGCGCCGATCACCGCTGGCGGTGAACAACAAGTACTTTATGCAAAGTGACATTCTCACAATCATTGATGCGAAGGATATATACGCCTTCCGGCAAACGCCCTACGTCCATATGCTGACCGTCGTCATGGAGTGTGATAGGTGCCGACACTTCCTCGCCCAGGGCATTGTATAAGTTTATGTCCGTCGTTTTGCTGTCGACTTGAATGAACGCATCGGCTGGATTGGGATAGACATTGAATTTCATTTTCACCTCCCGTTCCGTGGCCGTTATGGGAACCGGGGTTATGGAGAGATTATCCATCAACAGGGATTGAAAGACCTGCCGGGTGTCATCGTCTTGTGCAAAGGCGACGAGGGCGAGGGATGCCGCATTGTTGAACTGGGATGCGTCGGGCTCCCAGGTGATGTGGAGCGTTTTTGTAGTGGGTATTTGAGCCTGATCACCAACCCGTGTCCCCGTCACATCGGGCAACAAGGCGCGCACTACATAGTGACTTTCCGTGGAATTGCTCCCGACAACTTTTTCGACAACGGCCACGCGGATCCGGGAGTCGGGTGCAACGGACTGGAGAACGGAATAGCGCACATCAATATCAACCACACCACCCACGTTTTGTTGCGCAGTAACCGCATCGAAACGCACTTTCGACACTTCGAGCGCGTCGTTGTCAAAGGTTGTTTGCGCCTCGGTTGGAAACGGGTTGGCGATGGGCGTCCCATCCAAAACCAGCAATGGCAAATTGTTGGTCACACCATAGTAAGCTGCGCGCGCATTGTGCACCGGTGGATTTTGCGCATGGAGGGGATCTTCCTCCGGGGCTTTCAACGCGTTCAAATGATATTCCATCCGCACCATACCGGGCTTCACCTCGTCAGTTCCCTTGATCAGCGAAAAGGCGTTGAACAAATCGTTTGACGCGGTGAGGGAAACGTGGGTGAACCACTCTGCCAGAATGATGCGATCGCGTTCGGTGATGGCGAAATTGTCAAACGCAAAACCATCCAGCGGTGCCATCAGGTTGGTATCCTGACTTCCCAAGGCCACGCGAAAACGCATTCGCTTCCGGTTGGCGGGAAGGGCCGGCAAATAACCATCCAACGGTACCGCTGCGTATCGCCAACCCACTTCATCTTTTTTACCGGACCATCCATATTGGTTGAGCTTCTGGTTCCCCGGATTGCCGGGAATGCCGCGATGGTCGTACCAGCCATGCATCTCATCCATATCGCCGACGGTGATCCACTCCGCATCGTCGAACGCTTTGCCACTGGAGTCCACCTGAATGACCACGCCGTCGATCTGTTCCTGCAGCAGGCTCCGAAGATTCAGGCTGAGCACGGGACTTTTCATTTGACTTAGGTCGAGACAAGGACTGTGCACCCACGATTTTTCGTTTAGTCCATAGTGCAGGTTTGGTACGGCGGAAGATTGCGTGAACCAAGCCTTCCCCGAACCGGAGGCGTCGCCCTGGAGCACAAAGCCGGTGGGAGCATCCCAGGTCCACGAGGAAGCCAGAAGGTTTTCGTTTACGCCCTGCAGCCAATCGCCATTGCCGGTGTCGAAGTTCTGAATATAGGGAAGTTGAGAAGCGTCTACTACGGGCATCTTGTATACTTCCTTTACTTTTTCCTGGAAGCAGTTGTTACTCGTCGTTACCTTGAATTTTGCTTCGTGAATGCCGGGAGTAGCGTACGTGAAATTCGTATTCAATGTTCCGGATTGATAGCCGGTGCCATCCAAATCCCACAGAATATCTTTTACGTTGGTGGTGCTGAGACCTTGCAAGGCCCCCTTGAACACCGTGGCTTGATCGACGCAAACATTTTCCCACGTGAAGTCGATGACGGGCGCTTCTTTTATGACGACTCCCTTTTCAAAAACGCCGGGGCAACCAAAGGGGTGATCGGGGCCCAGCGTGAAAACGGTTTTAAAATTCAGTTTGACATTATAATATCCGGTATGCTGAAAGGCATGATGATCCGGAACACTTTGTGGCCACACCTGGGATGGCTGCGCCGGACTGTCGCCAAACTCCCAAAAATAGTTTTCGAATTGCCAACCGTAGGTATTGGGTGGTGGCGGCGGTGCCTGCACCGAGATAGCGAACGGGATCTCTTCTCCCAGACAACCTTCGGCGATACTAAAGCTGATATCAGGAACCGGGAGAATGGTCAGTTGCGTCTCCAGCATAGAGCACGTGCCGCTTCCATATTGATAGGTGACGCTGGTGGTGTAGTCCAGGATCTTGGGATCGAGCAGAACTTTGTTGCCGACAAAACTCAACCCAGACAAACTGCCATTCACTTTGTAGTCGCCTCCCGCGGGCGTGGCATTTAATTCGATGACGGATGTATTGTTACAGATCGTGCCGCCATCCACATTGTTAAGGGTTCGGAAATTGAAGGTGACCGGGCTCGTCACGATCCCGAATGTAAAAGACAAGTTCACCACCGTGACTGCGCCTTCTGAGATATTGCCCGGTGCCGCGGGGTCATACCGGATGACCGTCCGCTTGTACGTTAGAGAGAGCGTATACTGCCCGAATCCAGCACGCTGACTCAGGAGGTACGGATTGATCAGTATTTCGGCAACTTTCACCTGGAGTCCGTTGTCCTCATAAAAGTTGACATACGCTCCCGCGGGGTCTTTCATCGACGGAGAAAAATTGGTCAGCATTTCATATTTCTCCCCGTTGATGGTCGACGGCCCTACGACATCGGAGGGCGCGAGAATCTTAGCAACAAACCACCGGTCGTCGGGGCAAAAGGTGGTGGGGAGAACGTTGAAGAAGTTAGCATTGGTGATGGGCACGCCAGCAGCTTTCTGATACATAGAGACCGCGAGCACGAGGATCCATAACCGACGGAAAAAATAAGCGGAGGGCGCGTAGCCGGGACAGAGGCTCTTCATGTTGAGACGACTAACCGGAATGTGTTCGGAAAATCGCCGCTAGTATAGGTTGAGCCACTGCAATGGGATTGCAGTTTGTCCAGAGGCCATCACCCCCTTTGTAAATCATTGATAATGAATTGCTTTATTTTGATTTCCAAGGAGCCACTCTCGCTTGTTTGGAGCGCCCTGGTCAAAACAATAGTCCAACCTAAATCAGCTGGCGGTATGACCCTTTCTTGTTAAATTACATCTTCACCAAAAAACCGACCCGGCATGTCAAAAAAGAAACTTCTCCTGCTTGTTGTTCCCTTTCTCTTGTTTGCCTTTCGTCCCGACGCCGACCGCCCGGCCAGAAAAGAAGGGAAATGGGTGAGCCTTTTCAACGGCAAAAATCTGGACGGGTGGAAGATGAAGATCGTGGGGCATCCGCTTGGGGAAAATTTCGGCAACACGTTCCGGGTGGAAAATGGCATACTCAGCATCCGCTACGATCAATACAAAAGTTTTGACAACACCTTCGGCGCGCTGTATTACAACAAGAAGCTCACCAACTATCGTCTCAAAGTAGAATACCGGTTTGTAGGCGAGACCGCACCCGGCGCACCTTCGTGGGGTTTCCGCGACAGCGGTGTGCAATATCACTGCCAGGCACCGGCCACCCTGGGCCTGACCCAACCGTTCCCCATTTGCCTCGAGTACAACCTGCACGGCGGAAACGGCAAAGACGAACGTCCAACGGGTGAGCTATGTGCCAATGGCACCTATGTGGAGATTGACGGCAAACGCAACGCGTCTTTTTGCACGGAACCGATCGTGAAACGCACCTTCCACGGCGACGTATGGGTTACCCTGGAAATCGATATACGCGACGGCAAGATCAAACATTTTGTGAATGGTGAAGAGATCCTTCAATTCGCGAACCCCCGTTACGACCCCACCAACGAGATCGCCAAAACCCTGATCCAGGGGACCGACGATAAGGTGAAGGATGGATATATCTCGCTGCAATCCAACAGCCATCCCATCGATTTCCGGAAGATCGAATTGATGGAATACTAGCACGGACATCTGTATAGCGCTTGACAGGGATCTTGATTCAATCCCTGGCCAACACGTTCCGCGAGCCCTTGCTGCATCGCGTCCGGGCGATGTTCCCGGACATCTTCACGTTGTTCTATCCCTGCGGCGGTGGCTAGCATTTAACGGGCAGCCTAAACCATTTGCATACCGTTTCAAAAAAACTGAACTTGCTCTTCTACCTTAAATGGATACCGCATGGAAGGCATGTTAAAACCCGATTCTTTAAAAGGCAAAACAATCATTGTTACCGGCGGTGGCACCGGCCTCGGCAAATCGATGGGCAAGTATTTTCTCGAACTGGGTGCCAACCTGGTCATTACCAGCCGCAAGCTGGAAGTCCTTCAAAAGACCGCCGACGAACTGATGAAACAAACGGGAGGAAAAGTGCTGGCCGTTTCCTGTGATGTCCGGAAATATGAAGAGATCGAGAACATGCTCCAGCAAACCGAAGCTGCCTTCGGGCAGATTCACGGCATCCTGAACAACGCCGCGGGAAATTTTATCAGCCCCACGGAAAGGCTCTCACACCGCGCCTTCGACATTGTGGTGGACATCGTTTTGAAAGGCACTTACTACACAACGCTGGCGGCAGGCAAACACTGGATTGCCAAGAAACAACCCGGCACGTTTTTGAACATCGTGACTACGTATGCATGGACCGGCTCCGGCTATGTTGTGCCTTCGGCTTGCAGCAAAGCAGGCGTGCTGGCGCTCACCCGGTCGCTGGCCGTGGAATGGGCCAAGTATAAGATCCGAAGCAACGCCATCGCTCCCGGCCCCTTCCCTACCGAAGGTGCGTGGAGCCGTTTGCTGCCGGGCGACCTGGTAAAGAAATTCGACCCCGCCGATCGCATCCCCCTCAAACGCGTCGGCGAACACCAGGAGCTGGCCAACCTGGCGGCCTACCTGATGTCCGACTACTCTGCCTATATCAACGGCGAGGTCATCACCATCGACGGTGGCGAATGGCTGCGCAATGGCGGCGAGTTCAGTCACCTCGAATTGATCCCCGATGCCATGTGGGATATGTTGGAGAAAAGCAGGGGCAAATAAAAAGAGGGTGATGAACACGCTGGAAGCCCTGCTAAAAAAACGTTTGGACGACCGGACGGAGATGGGGTTGCTGAGGACGCTACGCCATAACGATCCCCACCTGATCGATTTTACCTCCAACGACTATCTTGGCCTGGCCCGCTCAACAACGCTCGCGGAACGGATTCATGAACACGTTGGACCATCCCAACCCAATGGCGCCACGGGTTCGCGCTTGTTGTCGGGGAACTCGCCGCAGCACGAGGCCGTGGAAAAAAAACTGGCCCATCTTTTCAAAAGCGAATCGGCTCTTTTGTTTGGTTCCGGTTACAATGCCAATCTCGCGGTGCTTTCCGCGCTTCCCCAGCGGGGGGATACTATTTTGTATGATGAACTGTCGCACGCTTCCCTGAAGGACGGTGCGCGGTTGAGTTTGGCCAAGCGACTAAATTTCAAACACAATGACCTTCATGATCTGGCCTCGAAGCTGAAGCATGCGCAGGGCCAGGTGTTCATTGTCGTGGAATCGATCTATTCGATGGACGGCGATCAATGCCCCCTGGCCGAATTGGTCGACCTGGCTGAAAAACATCACGCAATTGTTGTACTGGATGAAGCGCATAGCACCGGCGTGGTGGGTTTGGATGGGAGTGGCCTGGCGGTATCGCTGGGTTTGGAAGACAGGATCGGTGTTCGTGTCTACACCTTTGGAAAGGCGATGGGTTTGCACGGCGCGTGTGTGGCGGGATCGAAAACCTTGATGCATTATATCGTGAATTTTAGCCGGCCGTTCATTTACACTACGGCCATGCCTTTGCAACAGGTCGCGGCCATTGACTGTGCTTTTGATTATTTGAAAGAAAACATTCAGCTGCAGCAAGTACTTCGAGAAAAGATCTCACTATACGTGAAGGCGGTGGAGGGTCTTGCAGAGCGCACGATCAGTCACAGCGCCATTCAAACGCTGATCGTCCCGGGGAACGACAACATCCGGCGCGTGGCCGGACAGCTGCAAGGCAAAGGGTATGACGTTCGGCCCATTTTATCGCCCACGGTGCCGGCGGGCTTGGAGCGGTTGAGGATTTGTCTTCACACCTACAATACCGGCGAACAGATCCTGGGGTTGACGGAGGAACTGAAAAAATTATCGTCTCCGGAATGACGAATAACGGTTAACTTGCCGCATGAACTATTTCGTTACGGGCATTGACACCGACAGCGGAAAGACGCTCGTGTCCGCCCTTCTTTGCGAAGCCCTGGAAGCCGATTACTGGAAGCCTGTTCAAGCCGGTTTGCCCAAGGACAGTGATACGGTGAAAAGTCTTCTCTCCAACAAAAAAACCGTCATTCATCCCGAAGCTTATTTGTTGCATACTCCTGCGTCGCCGCACGCCGCAGCCCGCATCGATGGGGTTAATATCACCCTGGAACATTTCACGCTGCCCGCCACCGACAACCGCCTGGTGATCGAAGGTGCAGGGGGCTGCCTGGTGCCCTTGAATGATCGTGATTTTGTGATTGACCTGGCGGCGCGCTTTCGGTCGGAAATCATCCTGGTGGCCGATCTGTACCTGGGGAGCATCAATCACACCTTGCTGACGTGTGAGGCGCTGGCCGCGCGCAAGCTCCCCGTGAAAGGCATTATTTTTAATGGTGAATCAAATCCTGAAAGCGAACGCATCATTCTTCAACACTCCGGTCTGCGGTGCTTGCTGCGGATCGCCAAAGAAAACCGAATCGACCCGACAACGCTTTCAAAGTATAGCGATCAACTCAGATCCACGCTGCTATGAACGAATTACTGCTAACCGACAAAAATATTATCTGGCATCCTTTCACACCGTTGTTAGGAGCGACCGATCCGCTGTTGATCACTTCTGCGGAAGGGATCTATTTGCATACGCACGATGGCCGCAAGATCATGGACGCGGTGTCTTCCTGGTGGGTGAATATTCACGGACACTCGAATAAGGAAATTGCTCAAGCCCTTGCACAACAGGCCTCGACGCTGGAGCACGTGATCTTTGCCGGGTTTACGCACGAGCCCGCCATTACCCTGGCCAAAAATCTGATGACGATCCTGCCTTCGAATCAAGCCAAGATCTTCTTTTCGGATAACGGGAGCACCGCTGTGGAAGTAGGTTTGAAAATGGCGTTCCAATACTGGCATAACCAGGACATCAAAAAGAGAAAAGTGATTGCCCTCGATGGAGCCTATCACGGCGACACGTTCGGATCGATGTCGGTGGGTGAAAGAGGAATGTTCACCGATCCCTTTGCCCCGTACTTGTTTGACGTTTCATTTATTGATTTCCCCACGGCCGACAATCAGCAAGCCGTTCTTGCACAGTTTAAAAATCTGCTGGCTACAAATGAGGTAGGGGCTTTCATTTTTGAACCGTTGGTGCAGGGCGCAGGTGGCATGCGCATGTACGCGCCGGAGTTTTTGGATGTCCTCATCCGCGAAGCACAAGCGCACGATGTTATCTGCATCGCCGATGAAGTATTTACCGGCTTTGGACGAACCGGAAAATTATTTGCTTCTCATCATCTCCAGCAACAACCCGACATTCTCGCCATCTCGAAAGGCATTACCGGTGGCACGTTGGCACTGGGCGTGACGAGTTGTTCCCAAAAAATTGTCGCTGCCTTTACCTCCAGTGCATTTGACAAAACATTTTTTCACGGACATTCCTACACGGCCAACCCGATTGCCTGCGCGGCCGCGAACGCCAGTTTCCGGCTATTGACGCGGGAATCGTGCCGAGAGCAGATCGATATGATCACTCGCGAGCATGCGTCGTTCCGGGACAAAGTGAAGGGGCATAAAAACGTGAAGGCTGCGCGATCGCTGGGCACGATCCTCTCCATTGAATTGAATACGGCAGAAGGAAGCTCCTACGCCAACGCATTGCGCAAGACCATCTACCCTTACTTTTTGGAAAGGAACATTTTGCTGCGGCCACTGGGCAACACGATCTACGTATTGCCTCCCTATGTTATCACCGCGAAAGAGTTACACCTGATTTATGACGCTATTGGGGCATTCTTAGAGTCCGTCGGCGTATAGCCATGCCGTATTACATGGGCGTTATGGTGAGGGCTTTCCCGAGTGCCGAGAAGATCAGGATCTTATCCAAATCCATTGGTCTCACCGCTACGTGGCTGCTTTCTATGGGGAGGGGAGAGAGCAGTTTACCCTGGCCATCGTAGACAAACGATAATTCCTGTCCTTTGTCGGTGATGGCGATGAAAGATTTACCGGCACCAAAGTCGAGGTATTGAATTTCGGTTGGGTTGTTGGCAATGAAATCGCTGACCACGATCTCTTTCAGGTTCTCGTCGAAGACCGTGAGTTGCTTGCTCTCCTGGCGCACGACGAGGTAGCCTTTGAAGCTTTCTTCGCGTACCAATCTGAATTGGGCATCCACTACATTTTTCAGCAAAGTTTCCCGGCTGTGAACCTTGCCATCCATGGTGAACTTGATGCGGAAACCATCGCGGGAGATCACTACAAAATAGGTATTCTCGCGACTGTTGCCCGACTCGAGATAATAGTCACCGGCTGGACGCGCGTTGAGATTGAGCGGGAAGCCTTTTAACACTTCCCCGCGACGGTTCATGAGGTAAACATCTCCATCTTCCTGAACGGCGACGATGTAGTCCTTTCCGCGGATACGGTGATGATTTGCCGCAGAGGAAAGTGAGCCGCCCAGGTTCTTCGGCTGCCATCCCTCCAGGTTCTTTCCTTCCTTGTCGAACATCCGGAGATTGCCCGACTTGCCGGTCACCAGGAAGCGATACTTTTTGCTGTGATCATAGTCGACGATGCTCACAAATTCAATGTCGCGCTCCTTGATCTTTACCGGGTAGGGCTGCACGTATTTTCCAAGACGGTCCACGACGTGCAACTCGCCGGGAGTGGCGAAGAAGTATTGCAATTTGCCATTGTTGAAATAGTCGATCTGTAGCACATCTCCCATGATCGGGCCATCAACAGCCAGACTCCAAAGCACTTTACCTGCAGGCGTAACGAGACTTATGTTGCGCGAAGAATCCTGTACCAGCACTTCGCTTTCGCGGCTGGCATGGCTTTTTACCACAAAGAATTTTGATACGGCCTGATTGAAGTTGGTGATGGACTTGGATGAGGCGTCGGTTTCGGCAGCGACCGGTCCTTCTGTTTTATCGGGTTTACTTCCTGCAGCTTTTTTGTAGGACCACGATACATTGGTATAGTAACTGTCATTCAAATGGCTGAATTGGATCGCGCCCATCTGCAGGGAGTTTAACAGCGGCCGGTTCTCCTGGATAAATTTCTTCCAGCGCGGCTGCAACGAGGTCTCCAAAACGCTCCAGACACGGGGCGTGTTGACATACAAACTCACGTTGGATTCCAGCAGGGTGGTCTCCAGGAATTTATTCTGCGCGACCGATTTTCCCCAGGTGTCTTCGTGGTCGATGTCCTCGAGAAAACGCTTGAGCTCTTCCAGGTCCTCGCCGACAAAAATGGCATTGCCCAGCTTCGTGTAGTAGCTGGTGTTAAATCCGGAGACGAGTGGCCAGAAGATCTTTTCGGGGAACCGGTAGAGCGGAAGCTCGCGAATTTCGTAGTCAGAATATTTTTCGTAGAAGACGGTGTCGATGCTGAGCTGTTGCGACAGGGAGTTGAAGGCGCCGATCCATTCGTCGGATCCTTTCTGGGTGTTGATGATGAGTATCTTGGAGGTGGTCTGCCCCTTCGATTCCATCCAGCAAACACCCAATTCGCCGGAGAGGTTGCTCCGGAGTTTGTTGGCGTCCACTTTCAACGACCGGGCGATCTGTTGAAGCGTGTCGCGGATGTAGGTATTCTTTTTTGTGAAGGCTTCCAGGTCGCGCGTGAAACTTGCGCCGTCGCTGATGCCATAGCTGGCAAACATGAGGGCACGATTGGATACATATTGCTTTAGGGTGAACGGCACCGGCGTTTGACTGCTGAACGATGACAAGATGTAGTTCGGGCGGCTCGCGCTATCGATGCTAAAGCCGTTCAACACGAAGTCGTTGTTGTCGCTGATCTTCACATCCAGCATGGCGGAGTGACCGAATTGCTGCACCAGGGCCGACGGTGTTTCGTTGGTGAAGAGGGAAAACCACTGGGTGAAGTTTTTTAGGTTCAGGTAGATGTTTCCCCCGTCGCTTTTCACTTTGGGAAGTTGATACACGGTGCCGAGGGAGGTCCTGAAATTTTTGTCGGCGTTATAGGTCCGAATAACATCTTCGATGAGCATGGGCGCGAAGCTGCTCACCCAGACATGGTTCAGCTTGATCCACGAGAACGTTCTGTTTTTCATGGACAATTCGTAGATGCGAACGCCTCCGTATTCGTGTTCAGAGAGATCGATGGCGGCTTTTCCTTTTTTTATGGATTCGAGCGCGATGTTAAATTCCTGTTCCACGGTGGGGGTGGCCGGGATGTAGAATACGAAATCAAAGTCGTCCTTTTTGGTAACGTGGAGCGAGACGAGGGCGCCGGGTATCATGTGGCTGGTGACGAAGTCGGTCATTTTCCGGAGGGAGTCGGCTTCGGCAGGGAGAACGGCTTTGTTGATGATGCTGAGGATGGGGGAGTGTTTGAGTTGATCGACGCAGGTTTCGCAGGGGCTTCCTTCGTAGACGAGGATGGTTTCGGTGGGGACGAGGTCCCATACGCTGGCAACGGGTTTTCGCAGGAAGGTGTCGTATAAAAAGTAGCCGCCGGCCAATACCAGGGTTAAACCGATGGTGATGAGTAATGGGAGTCTTTTCACGGGCAGATCATGCGTTTCAAAAGTTGAATATAGGCGTCAAAAAATCAATCGGCAAGGACGCGGGGCCCTCCTTCGCTAAAGCTATGGCGGGCAGGCAAAGTTAGCGCAAAGGCACCTTCGGCGGTGAGGTTGGGTGGTGATGGCGTTTTTAGCGAGGGGTATAAAAAAAAGCCTTGCTGATTGGCTCTGGCTAGGCTTTTTCAAGATAAAAGATAGGCAATCCGCCAGTGGTCGGACGCGCGACTTATTTACCCGCCGAAACCTTAGCGAAGGCGGGCTCTCCCGGGTGTTATCCAAGTGCCCTGGCGGTCCCGATAGCTATCGGGAGACCTTTAAAACCTCACAATCTTTCTTAAAATATTCATAAATATCCTGCACCTCAAAATCACCTGGCAGATCTCTAACCCCATGAGGACCTGGCTTTTCTTTCAATTCTAATCTGCAGATTGAATCGTCTTCAACTAGAAATAAAACTTCGGGGTTATTGGTTATATTATACTTAACATCTTTTAATAGAAATAATGTATCACCATTCACGCTTACATTACCTGTTTCGGTAACACTATCTTCGACCAGTACAGAATAAGAAGAGTCGTCGAATAAGTTGTATACGGCCCCTTCGGTACCGCCGACTTTAAACTCCATTGTTAACGTTCGACCTGTACATCCCATCAGGAAGATTACAATCGTTAAATGAATTATTCTATTCAAAATGTTTCTAATTGATTTTGCAAAACGTATGTAAAGCAAAAAAGCCTTGTCGATTTCTCAACAAGGCTTTTTAAATAAAAGATAGGCAACGACTTACTCTCCCGGGTGTTATCCAAGTACCATCAGCGCTGGCGGGCTTAACTGCTCTGTTCGGAATGGGAAGAGGTGATCCCCGCCGCTATAGTCACCTTAAGATCTTTGGTGTTGGTGGGGGCTTATCCCCGCCGTCCCGATAGCTATCGGGATCACCTTAAGATTTGCCCTTTGTGTTTTTACACAAGGGGTCTTAATGTTCATAGCTGATTGTCGTTCGTTTTATGCGAACAACGCTCAAACTTAATATCGTTGACATGTTGTCTGATGAAAGAGCAGTGTAGAAGAGTTAAACGAGCACACAGTGTGCGTCTGAATAAAATTGTATTTTATCTTTCTTGAAGCGTTCGGGTAATTAGTACTGCTCAGCTTTGACATTTCTGCCTTTACACCTGCAGCCTATCAACGTCATAGTCTCTGACGTCCCTTAATGGAAGTCTCATCTTGAGGTGAGTTTCGCGCTTAGATGCTTTCAGCGCTTATCTCGTCCCAACGTAGCTACCCGGCGATGCAGCTGACGCCACAACCGGTACACCAGCGGTTGGTCCAACCCGGTCCTCTCGTACTAAGGTCAGATCCTCTCAAACTTCCTACGCCCATCACAGATAGGGACCGAACTGTCTCACGACGTTCTGAACCCAGCTCGCGTGCCACTTTAATAGGCGAACAGCCTAACCCTTGGGACCTTCTCCAGCCCCAGGATGTGACGAGCCGACATCGAGGTGCCAAACCTCCCCGTCGATGTGAGCTCTTGGGGGAGATCAGCCTGTTATCCCCAGCGTACCTTTTATCCTTTGAGCGATGGCCCTTCCATACAGAACCACCGGATCACTATATCCGTCTTTCGACCCTGCTCGACTTGTCAGTCTCACAGTCAAGCATGCTTATGCTATTGCACTCCACATACGGTTACCAAGCGTATTGAGCATACCTTTGAAAGCCTCCGATACACTTTCGGAGGCGACCACCCCAGTCAAACTACCCACCACGCACTGTCTCCGCAGGTCTTGCGGATTAGACATCAGATAAATAAAGGGTGGTATTTCACCGTTGACTCCCCTATACCTAGCGGCACAGGATCAATGCCTCCCACCTATCCTACACATCATCTACCCAATGTCAATGCGAAGCTATAGTAAAGGTGCATGGGGTCTTTCCGTCCCGTGACGGGTACACGGCATCTTCACCGTGACTACAATTTCACCGAGCTCATGGCTGAGACAGTGCCCAGATCGTTACACCATTCGTGCAGGTCGGAACTTACCCGACAAGGAATTTCGCTACCTTAGGACCGTTATAGTTACGGCCGCCGTTTACTGGGGCTTCAGTTCAACGCTTCGCCTTGCGACTAACGTCCCCCCTTAACCTTCCAGCACCGGGCAGGTGTCAGGCCATATACTTCATCTTACGATTTCGCATAGCCATGTGTTTTTGTTAAACAGTCGCCTGGGCCATTTCTCTGCGACCTTCTTTATTGCTAAAGAGAGGCAACCCTTTTCCCGAAGTTACAGGTTTAATTTGCCTAGTTCCTTAGCCATGACTCACTCGAGCACCTCAGGATTCTCTCCTTGACTACCTGTGTCGGTTTGCGGTACGGGTACCGTATCAATATGCTTAGAAGATTTTCTCGGAAGTCTGCTTACATTCTCTATCCATTCGGCCGGAGCCTCCTGGTACTGTTGGACTTCAGCATTCTCTGCGGATTTGCCTACAGAAAATATACCTACATCTTTTAACGCCCTATTTCGTCAGGGCGCGGAATTGTCACTCCTCCTTCTCTCCATCGCTCAATACGGTAGTATGGGAATATTAACCCATTGGCCATCAGATTCGCCTTTCGGCTATTCCTTAGGTCCCGACTTACCCGCGGATGATTAGCATTGCCGCGGAACCCTTAGTCTATCGGTGGGCAGGTTTCTCGCCTGCCTTATCGTTACTTATGCCTACATTTGCTTTTCTGACTGCTCCACCGTCCATTACCAGACGACTTCGCCGCTGTCAGAATGCTCCCCTACCACTTAGCATTGCTGCTAAATCCTGAGCTTCGGTACTACACTTGATGCCCGATTATTATCGATGCTCTGTCGCTCGACCAGTGAGCTGTTACGCACTCTTTAAATGAATTGCTGCTTCCAAGCAAACATCCTGGCTGTCTAAGCAACTGAACCGCCTTAGTTCAACTTAGTGTAGATTTTGGGACCTTAGCTGCAGGTCTGGGTTCTTTCCCTCTCGGACACGGACCTTAGCACCCATGCCCTCATTGCAGAGTATATTTGTTACCATTCGGAGTTCATCAGGATTTGGTAGGATGTGACTCCCCCTAGTCCTATTGGTAGCTCTACCTGTAACAAACTCAACCTCCACACTGTTCCTAAAAACATTTCGGGGAGTACGAGCTATTTCTCAGTTTGATTAGCCTTTCACCCCTACCCTCAGTTCATCCAAAAACTTTTCAACGTTTACTAGTTCGGACCTCCATCCCGTGTTACCGGAACTTCATCCTGACCAAGGGTAGATCACAAAGTTTCGCGTCTATTCCCACTGACTAAGCGCCCTATTCAGACTCGCTTTCGCTTCGGCTGCGGACCTTAAAGCCCTTAACCTCGCCAGTGACAATAACTCGTAGGCTCATTATGCAAAAGGCACGCCGTCACTGAATCTCTCAGCTCCGACCGCTTGTAAGCGTATGGTTTCAGGTTCTATTTCACCCTCCTATTCGGAGTACTTTTCACCTTTCCTTCACAGTACTGGTTCACTATCGGTCTCTCAGGAGTATTTAGCCTTACCAGATGGTGCTGGCAAATTCAAACGGGGCGTCTCCGACCCCGCCCTACTCAGGATACCACCTCCTTCTAACATTTTACATTTACGGGGCTATCACCCGCTATGGCCCGGTTTCCCACCCGGTTCAACTTCTTGTTAGTCAGATTATGTGGTCCTATAACCCCGATCCAGCCGTAACTGAATCGGTTTGGGCTCTTACGCGTTCGCTCGCCACTACTTGCGCAATCACTCGATTGTTTTCTTCTCCTCCAGGTACTTAGATGTTTCAGTTCCCTGGGTTTGCTCCATCCCTTACGGGTGGTAATGTGTCTTCAACACACTGGGTTGCCCCATTCGGACATCTACGGATCAATAGCTATTTGCGCTTCCCCGTAGCTTTTCGCAGCTTATCACGTCCTTCTTCGCCTCTGAGAGCCTAGGCATTCCCCATACGCCCTTATTTACTTCTTTCAACGACGTCTTATCCAATTACTTGGTAAGACTCACCTATGTGCTCGTTTAGTTATATGTATTGTTTGACGAATCACTTCGTCTCCCATACACACTCTTTTACTACTCTTTCATCAGCATGTCAATGAACTCCTTCATCAATCTTTTTCCAACCAGGTGGCATCGAGATGGCTTATCTCATACAGCCCGCCGATTGGGATTGATAACGTGGTAACTTTTTTCAGTCCTCTCAGATCTGGTTTACCTTTTCTAACTTTTCAATTGTCCTGGTAACGCATCTCGTTAACCAGTCTTTCTTTACTTCTTCAAGTGGAGAATATCGGAGTCGAACCGATGACCTCCTGCTTGCAAAGCAGGCGCTCTAGCCAGCTGAGCTAATCCCCCTGATTCATTACAAAGTCCTGGGCCCTTCCACCAAACCCATTTTTACCGTGGGCCTGCGTGGACTCGAACCACGGACCTCTACATTATCAGTGTAGCGCTCTAACCACCTGAGCTACAAGCCCGGATTTTGTCCTCTTTCCTAATAAACTCGAATAAATGTAATTGATAGCGAACCCTAATAAGAGTCGTCGGTTTTCGTTTCGTTGTGCGTCCTTTGGCGAACAGCCTTTAAAGGTTGTTCAAGACTAACACAACTCCAGAAAGGAGGTGTTCCAGCCGCACCTTCCGGTACGGCTACCTTGTTACGACTTAGCCCTAATCATCGGTTTAACCCTAAACAGCGCCTTACAGCAACTGCCTTCAGGTCCTCCCGACTCTCATGGCTTGACGGGCGGTGTGTACAAGGTCCGGGAACGTATTCACCGCGCCATTGCTGATGCGCGATTACTAGCGATTCCAACTTCATGCAGGCGAGTTGCAGCCTGCAATCCGAACTGAGACGTACTTTTTGTGATTGGCTTACCATCGCTGGTTTGCAACACTCTGTATACGCCATTGTAGCACGTGTGTAGCCCTGGACGTAAGGGCCATGATGACCTGACGTCGTCCCCTCCTTCCTCTCCGCTTGCGCGGGCAGTCTTTTTAGAGTCCCCAGCTTAACCTGTTGGCAACTAAAAATAGGGGTTGCGCTCGTTGCGGGACTTAACCCAACACCTCACGGCACGAGCTGACGACGGCCATGCAGCACCTTGCTCCTTGTCCTTGCGGAAAAATCCATCTCTGGATCGGTCAAGGGCATTCTAGTCCAGGTAAGGTTCCTCGCGTATCATCGAATTAAACCACATGCTCCACCGCTTGTGCGGACCCCCGTCAATTCCTTTGAGTTTCACCGTTGCCGGCGTACTCCCCAGGTGGATTACTTATCGCTTTCGCTTGGCCGCGTACTGTATATCGCACACAGCGAGTAATCAACGTTTACAGTGTGGACTACCAGGGTATCTAATCCTGTTTGATCCCCACACTTTCGTGCCTCAGCGTCAGTTACAGCCTAGTAAGCTGCCTTCGCTATAGGTGTTCTTGACGATATCTAAGCATTTCACCGCTACACCGTCAATTCCGCCTACCTCATCTGTACTCAAGCTCATCAGTATCAATGGCACCCCTCTAGTTGAGCTAGAGTATTTCACCACTGACTTAATAAGCCGCCTACGCACCCTTTAAACCCAATAAATCCGGACAACGCTTGCCACCTACGTATTACCGCGGCTGCTGGCACGTAGTTAGCCGTGGCTTATTCACCAGGTACCTTCAATTAACCTCGCAAGGTCATTTTATCCCCTGGCAAAAGCAGTTTACAACCCAGAAGGCCTTCTTCCTGCACGCGGCATGGCTGGTTCAGACTTCCATCCATTGACCAATATTCCCTACTGCTGCCTCCCGTAGGAGTCTGGCCCGTATCTCAGTGCCAGTGTGGGGGATCAACCTCTCAGTTCCCCTACTGATCATCGTCTTGGTGGGCCGTTACCCCGCCAACTAACTAATCAGACGCATGCCCATCCTTTACCTCCGTAGATTTAATAATCAAATGATGCCATCCAATTATATTACGGCGGGTTAATTCGAGTTTCCCCGAGCTATCCGCCTGTAAAGGGTAGGTTGCATACGTGTTACGCACCCGTACGTCACTCTCATATCTATTGCTAAATATTTACCGTTCGACTTGCATGTATTAGGCCTGCCGCTAGCGTTCATCCTGAGCCAGGATCAAACTCTCCATTGTAATAAACTTTCATACTTTCCCAATTGCTTGGTCCAGTATACGTCTCAGCTTTCTTCACCCAGATTTCTCCAGGTCAAATACTCGCCAGACTACAATAATTGTCTGAATTCCTAGACTCTCATTTATTTTTTCTTTCTTAAGAATCAATCACAAAAACCCCAACCTCGCGGCTGTAGTTTTCGTGGGTCCGCTATCAATTATCATCCATTCAAAGAACGTGTT